>NZ_CM169976.1:0-3889378 GCF_057176825.1 Ornithinicoccus sp.
GCGCCGCCGCTGCCCGCCGACCTCGAGGCGGTGCTGCGCCGGCTGCGGCTGCCCCACGTCGCGGGCGCCAGGCCCCCGAGGTGCTGGCCACCGCCAAGGCCCAACGGTGGGACCCGGCCGAGGTCCTGCGCGTGCTGTTCGATGAGGAGGTCCGCGGCCGCGACGAGGCCACCAAGGCCATGCGCCGCAAAGCCGCTGGCCTGCCCGCGGGCAAGACGTTCGCCGTCCTGGCGATGAGCAGGACTCCTCCATCCCGGCACCCGACC
The DNA here is from genome assembly GCF_057176825.1 of Ornithinicoccus sp. NCBI lineage: Bacteria > Bacillati > Actinomycetota > Actinomycetes > Micrococcales > Intrasporangiaceae > Ornithinicoccus > Ornithinicoccus sp. Next base: position 267 of record NZ_CM169976.1, read on the forward strand.
CAGTCCGCCGCTGGCGCGCCCTGGAGTGGGTCCACCGCGCGCGAGAACCTCGTGATCAGCGGCCCCTCGGGCACCGGCAAGACGCATTCCTGCTGGAGGCCCTGGCGCAGCAAGGTCATCGACGAGGGCATGCGGGTGTCCTGGTTCACCCTGGAGTCCCTCGGAGCGCTGCTGCGACCGGGAGGGCCGCGGCCGACGGCACCGTCACCAAGGTCCATGGCCCGCGTCACCGCGGGCCGACCTGATCGTCGTCGACGACATCGGCATGCTGCCCGTCGCGGGCCGGCCGCCGCCGAGGGCGCTCTACCGCCTCGTCGACGCCGCCTACGAGACGCCGCTCCCTGGCCGTCAGCTCAGCAACCTCCACCCCGCCGGGTTCGACGACGATCATGCCCAAGACCCTGGCCACCGCCACCGTCGACCGGCTCCTGCACCACGCCCACGTGTGCCAGACCAGCGGCGAGTCCGTGCGCCTGACCCAGGCCCTCGCCGGACAGGGGGTGAGTCCGCTGAGCACCTGAGCCCACCACGACCAGTGGTGGCCACCACCGGGCAGATCCCATGGCCACCACCGGGCAGTCCTGCTGACCGTCACCGGGCAGGTCTCACGACCGCCCCTGGGCAGTTCCTACTGGCCCTTGACACCGGGTCAAGACGGCATCTGGTGCGACGGCGGTGCAGATCGTGCACAAGCGTGGCCGGCAGGTCCTGGGCCTGGAGCATGTCGGCTCTGCCCACGACGAGGTCGAGCTGGCGCTGCTGATTCGCATGGCTCACGAGCAGATCCACTCCGGGCAGGAGCAGTTGCCGCTGGGTGAGGACCGGCCTGGGCGGGCGCCCGGTGGCTGGGCCGGTCGTGACGGCCACGCCCTCGTTACTGCTGTGGGAGTCCCTCGAGCGGGTCTACGCCGACCTGGGCTTCGACGTGGTCAGGGACCGAGGCGTTCAAGCAGCTCGTCCTGGGCCGGATCATCGAGCCGACGTCCAAGGCCGACACCGTCCGGGTGCTGGACCGAGGTGGGCGTGTGGGCGCCCTCGATCTCGACGGTGACGTTCATGCGCTGCCTGTCCCGGGTCATCGAGCGCGACTACCGCGACGCAGATCAGCGCCGCCTGCTACGCCCACGCCGCCCCGACCGGTCGCCTGGCCGCGGTGCTGTACGACCTGACGACGCTGTACTTCGAGACGCCGAAAGGAAGACGGGCTGCGCAAGGTCGGGATGAGCAAGGAACGGCGGGTCGACCCTCAAGTGACCGTCGGGCTGCTGTGCGACCCCGGACGGGTTCCCGCTGGCGGTGCACCTGTTCGAGGGCAACAAGGCCGAGACCAAGACCCTCATCCCGGTGCTGACGGCAGTTCCAGCAGCGCCCACGAGGTCGACGGACATGATCGTGGTCGCCGACGCCGGGATGCTGTCGGCGGCGAACCTGCTGGCCCTGGAGGATGCCGGGTTGTCGCTTCATCGTCGGCTCCAAGGCGGCCAAGACCCCCTACGACCTGGCGCGACCACTTCAAGACCAAGGGCAACGCACTTCGCCGACGGCCAGACCGTGGAGACCACCCGGGCCATGGGCACCGGGCAAGGACCAGCGCGACCCGGCGGGTGGTGTACCAGTACTCCTTCAAACGGTCAAGAACGACGACCGGGCGATCAACGCGATGATCAAGAAGGCCGAGGACGTCGCCGCCGGGCGGCGGCCGCTGAAGCAGCGACCGGTTCGTCAAGATCGACGGCGCCACCAAGGCGCGTGGACTGGGCCCTGGTCGAGCGGGCCCGCTCGACGACCGGCCTGAAGGGCTACGTCACCAACATCCGCACTCGAGCGGATGGACGGGCCCGCGGTCGTGGCCGCCTACCAGGACCTGTACCAGGTCGAACGGTCCTTCCGGATGGCCAAGTCCGACCTGAAAGCCCGCCCGATCTTCCACCGCGCTGCGCGACTCCATCGAGGCCCACCTGACCATCGTCTTCGCCGCCCTAGCGATCTCCCGCGAGGCCGCAGCGCCGCACCGGCGCCTCGATCAAGAAGATCATCAAAACGCTCCGGCCCCTGCGCTCCGCCGTCATTACCACCGGGGAGGCCACCACCACAGCCCCGCCCGCCATCACACCCAGCGCCGCAGAGCTCTTACAGGCGCTCAACCCGGGTGGTCACTAAACGTAGCCAAGTCAGGTCGGAACCCGCCATGTGGCTGTCTGGCCCGGCGACAGTCGATCTGGCACGCACGAGCACTGTGCGCCTGGGTCGCGGGTTCTATCGACCTCGACGAGACCGCCCGTGACAGCCACACAACCGTGGGAGCACTGCCCCTTAAGCGAGTTCAGCACGAACGCTCAAGACCTGGCCGTATCCGAGTCGTGGCCTCTGTTGCGGGCCTGCGATGGACGAAGGCACCCAGAAGGCGCTGTCCGAATAGCCGACTACAAGGCTCACCTCTGGCCTCGCAGTGTCGGGGAACATCTGCGACCCCTCTCCCGAAGCGTCCAGACCGCAGCCTCAACGGCCGCCCGGAAGGTGTCAAGTCGGGTGAGACAGTTTCGGTCAGGTGGTCTGTATGAGGGCCTCCTGTGAGGGTTGGTTGATCCAGGCCGCCTTGGGCAGTTTCGGGGGCTTGGGGTCGGCGGTGGCCGAACCGCTCGGGGTGGGCGGCGTAGGCGGCGTCGAGGGTCTGCTGGCGCTGGGCGCGGACCTGGCCGGCGGTGCCGAAGTGGACGCTGGCGGGGGTGTGCAGCCCGATCCCGGAGTGGCGGTGCTCGTGGTTGTAGTGGTCCCGGAACTCGTCCATGAAGGCCCTGGCGTCGGCTGAGGGAGCCGAACCGATCGGGGAAGACCGGGGCGTATTTCAGGGTCTTGAACCAGGCCTCGGAGTAGGGGTTGTCATTGGAGACCTTCGGCCTTGAGTGCGAGCGGGTGACCTCCAGGTCGGCGAGCAAGGTGGCGACGGACTTCGAGGTCATCGAGGTGCCGCGGTCGGCGTGGACCACCTCGGGGATGCCGTGGATGGCGAACACTTCGCGCATCATCTCTTCGGCCATGGCGGCCCGGACTCTCGGGCGTGCGACGGTGGACGCCGACGAGGTAGCGGGAGTAGATATCGATCATCGACGTACGCGTCGTAGTAGACACCCCGGATGGGGCCTGCGCAGCTTGGTGATGTCCCAGGTACTAGACCTGCCCCGGTGCGGTGGCGACCAGCTCGGGGACCGTTCGGGCCGGGTGTCTGGCCTGCCTGCGGCGCTCTTTGACCAGGGTGTTCTCCCGCAGCACCCGATACATCGTGGAGACCGAGCACAGGTAGATCCCGCGGTCCAGCAGCGTCGGCGAAGATCTGCAGCGGGGTGGCATCGACGAACTCGTCGCTGGTCAGCACCGCCAGCACCTGCGGACCGCTCGGCCTGCGGTGAGCTTGTTCGGCCGGAGCCGGCCGCGGCGTCCGCGCACGGGCGTGGCGGGGCCGGGTTCTTGGCCCGGTAGTGGCTGGCGCGGGAGCGGCCCAGCAGCGCCGCACGCGCGCTGCGGTGCCGACCTGCTCGGCGAGCTCGTCGACGGCCGGGTTGATCACCGCGGCGACCGCGTCGGCTGGCTCCGCGCTCTCGGAGAGCGTCTCCAAGAGCGCGTGTGCTTTTCCCACCAGGTCCAGCGCGGCCCGGGTGCGTGGCCAGCTCGGCCTCGGCCTTCTCCGCCCGGGCCCGCAGCGCCTGCGATCTCCTTGTCGCGCCGGTCCCGGGGCTTGCCGCCCAGCCCGGTCTTGCGCGCCCGCCTGCGGCGGCCTTGCGCCACTCGATGATGTGCGAGCTGTACAGGCCCTCCCGGCGCAGGATCGCGCCACGCTCGCCACGGTCGGCGGCGTCGTACTCGGCCAGGATCGCCGCCTTGAACTCCGCGGTGAACTTCCGCCGCTTGGGCCGGTCAGCACGAGGGGTCACAGACCCCATCATCGGTGCCGACGTCAGCAGTCGTCATCGTCATCTCAAGTAGTGTCCTAATCTCGCCCCGTGCAGTGCGAAGATCAATCAGTGCTGGTGTCTCACCCCATCCTGACGCACAGGGGCCGGCCAAGCCGAGACCCTGCCACCACCTGCAGCCCGTGGACCTTCTGGTCACCTGGTGGCACCACGCATTGAGCCTGCAACACTCGCGAGGGGCGCACCCCTCGTCTCCGACGGTTTGATAGGACAGTTTGGCTTCTGCCCATCCATCCTGCCGGCCTCAGCGGCCCAGGACCAAGGAGCGCACCGAGGACTGACGTGCCGACGGATCCTGAAAAGACTCTCAACGCGCGAAATCCCGGATAGTCTGCAATCGACGTCCCAGAACCACAGAGAGGTATAGGCGTGCACGAAGATGAGAGACGGGACTCGGGCGCCCTCAGACGTGTCCTAGCGCGAGACTTCGTAGCCGACCCGGAGCGCGCCTACTCGCAGTTCGAGCAACTCCAGGCACACGAACACGAAGCTCGCAGAAGGATCCGCGAACTCGAAGCCAGCCAAAGCGCGGTATCAGAAAAGGACAGGCGTCTACGTGAAGCCACTCAGCAGTTGGGAAGTGCTCTGGCCGCATTAGATGCCTACCGAGCCGAGTCAGCCCGGCTTAAGGCAGACTTGAGATGGGTGCGTGGATCACGGTCGTTTCGCATCGGCCGAGCCATCACGAAACCAGCCACACACCTGCGGTCGCTCTCAAGTATCGTTAAGAAGCACTCCACAGCAGACCATTCGCCCTCCCAGGAGAGCGCGTCAACCGCAAGGGAGGGATCAGGCGACCAGTTGCCAGAGAAGCCAGGCACCCGTCCACTCCGCGACCTGTCCCTCGACGAACTTGTCGAGCAATTCGAGCAAGCCCCCACCGCTGACAGGCTCGGGCACGTCCTGTCACGATCCTGGTTTCAGCATGGCATGATTTCGCGACCTGCCCAATTGGTGTTGGACAATGCCGAACTCAGAAACGAACTAGACCCAGCATCTGATCTTCTTGCGCGGAGGATTCTGGGAGCCAACCGTGTTCTGGCCAGTGGATGGTCCGTGAGCGTACCGCCGCGATCCCCTGGCAGCGCCTACCAGCCCGAACGAGGTCGGGTCATGTATTGCGCTCACTCCACACCAGCCTTCAACACGAACGGGTACTCGACCCGCACTGAAGGGGTAGTGCAAGGCCTCCGGGACGCTGGAGTTGATGTCACGGTAGTCGCACGGTCTGGATACCCATGGGACACCAAAGTGGACGCTCCAGCCCCCCCCGAAAAGCGCCATGTCGCGTCAATCGACTCCGTCGACTACGTCCACCTAACTGGACCCGCCCTGTCGAACACGCCGATCGACGAATACATCATGCAGTGCGCAGACGCCTTTGTTCGCGAGGCCCGAATGCAGCGGCCTGCCCTCATACACGCGGCCTCGAACTTTCAAACTGGCCTAGCGGCACTAATCGCTGCCCGAAGAATCGGCGTGCCTTTTGTCTATGAGGTCCGTGGCCTTTGGGAGTACACGGAAGCTTCAAACCGCCCCGGCTGGGAACTCAGCGAACGCTTCCGAATGCAGCTGGAACTCGAAACGCTCGTGGCACAAGAAGCAGACTCCGTGCTGGCCATAACAAGTCAAGTACAACGGGAGCTCGAGCACCGCGGCGTGGCTCACGAAAAGATAAGCCTTGCCCCAAACGCGGTTGACACGAACAAGTTCTTTCCCCGCCCGCGAAACGTTGAGGTCGCTCAAAGATACGGGATTCGGACAGATATCCCTGTCATCGGCTTCGCGGGCAGCCTCGTCCACTACGAAGGCATCGACCTCCTTATCGACTCGGCTGCCATCCTTCGCGACGCGGGCTTGGACTTTCAAGTCGTTCTTGCTGGCTCAGGGCCAGAGGAAAAGGCACTCAGGCAACAGGTGGCCACGCTGGAGCTCGACGACTTCGTCCACTTCATTGGACGCATCCCCTCCAACACAGTCCCGCAACTCTTAAGTCTGTTCGCAATCATGCCGTGCCCTCGAACGTCCGTCGCTGTAACCGAAATGGTAGCGCCCTTGAAGCCGCTCGAATCCCTCAGCAGCGGGAGCGCCGTCGTGTTGTCAGACGTGGAACCCCACCGCGATCTAGCAGCTGAAAACAGCGGAAATCCCCGCGCGGTCCTCTTTCCCGCGGGCGACGCTGCGGCCCTGGCTACCATACTCAGGGCCCTGATCGACGACCACGACCACCGAGCGGACCTCGGACGCAGCGGCCGCCTGTGGTGCCTCGACGGCAGACGCTGGTCACATGTGGCCGCGAGTATCCAAGCAGCACATACACGGGCAGTATCCACTCATCTAAGTCAATCAACCGCATCTACCAGTCGGTCATTGTCCGAGTTGCGAATTGGCTTGATCGCTGACGAATTTACGACAGAATCCCTCCGCCCCACTGCAGAAATTATCCCACTTGATCGCTCAACTTGGAAAGAGCAACTTGTAGGGCTTGACTTGGTATTCGTAGAGTCGGCGTGGAAGGGAAACGGAGGGCAGTGGCATAGGGGAGTTGGCCGTTATTCCCCCGACGAGCATCAAGATCTCTGCCTTCTCCTCCAGGCTGCGCGCGAACTCGGCATCCCCTCGGTGTTCTGGAACAAGGAAGACCCCGTCCACTACGCGCGCTTTGCCGCAACTGCAGCCATGTGCGACCACATATTCACAACGGACACAGACTGCATCCCCCTATACCAGCGCTCCCCCGATAGCCTTGCGCAGTCCGTCTCCACACTGCCATTCTCAGCGCAACCCAAGATCCACAACCCTCTCCCGAGCGCCCGGCCATTCGAGTCAACCGTATCGTACGCCGGCTCCTTCTATGGCCCCCGCTATCAGCAACGATCCGACGAACTCGCGAAACTGTTGAGGACTGCAGGGCCTTTCGGCATCACAATCTACGATCGAGAGGCATCAAGCCCAGATAGCCCATATCGATTCCCCAGCGAATTCGAAGAGGCTGTCAGGGGAGCCCTTCCGTATACTGAGGTGATACATGCCTACAAGAGCCATCTCGCCCATATCAACGTCAACTCAGTTACGACGTCACCATCAATGTTCTCCCGACGGGTGGTCGAGATCGCAGCAAGTGGCGGAGTCGTCCTTTCTGGGGCTGGCCGAGGCATTGAAGAGACGCTTGGCACCGCGGTACCAGTCTCCGCTGACCAAGATCAATGGAGAATGTATCTGCGTCTATGGACATCGGACCAGGATGAGTGGCGTCGCGAATCCTGGCTGCAGATGCGCGCCGTCCTCAGATCTCACACCATTGACACCGCGCTCACCATCGTTGCACGAACCGCTGGAGTCCCAGTAGCAAGCGCGCCACTGCCAACCTACGCCCTCGAAGTGGTGTCGAGCGAACGAACCGTCCTCGACAGGATCGCCCGACAGTCCGTCCTTCCTACCGATATCTACCTTCCAGCAGTCGAGTCAACAGTCGTAGAGGAATTTGAGCGACTAGGTGTCCGTGTCCACGTCGGCCCATATGACCCCGCACAACCGCACGAATTTGCGTTCGTAGGCCGAGTGGCTCGGCCAATCCCGCGCACACACTTCGAGGATCTATTGCTGACCTGCGCCTTCGGAGCCTGGGAGCGCTTGATCCCAACCGACAGCACTGGCGCTCACTACCACGAACCCTTGGCTCAACAGGCTCACCGCACAGATTCTAGTCACGGTCTGGTCAAGGTTAACCGGGTCCGCGAGTACGGCAGCCTTGACCGTGCCCTGACAGCAGAAGGATTGCGCGGGCTTGCAATTCTTATCCCGCCCAGCAACTCACCAAGGCCACTCACCGTAACCCCAGTCCTCCCTACGCGACCGCCCAACTCCCCCCGAGGTAGCCGCATTCTCGTCGCGGGACACGACATGAAGTTCGCCGGGCAGATCACCGAGTGGCTACGGCGGGAGGGTGCACACGTTGAGGTCGATCTTTGGGAGTCGCACACAGAACATGACGAGTCGCGGTCACGCGCACTCCTGGCCCGGGCCGACGCAGTGTTCTGCGAGTGGGCTCTAGGCAACGCCCACTGGTACTCACGGAACATCGCGCCCCACCAGCGCCTCGTCGTGCGAACCCACCTCCAGGAGCTCGATCGCCCGTACCTGAAATCGATCGATCATGCGAACGTGGATGCATATGTGTTTGTTGGCGAGTATGTCCGAGTTGCCGCGATAGAGGGTCATGGAGTTCCTGAATCAAAAACCCACGTCATATTCAACACGGTGGATACTCGTGATCTCGCTCAAGACAAAGTAGCTTCGTCTCAGAAGACTTTGGGCCTGGTGGGGATTGTGCCGTGCCGCAAACGGCTTGACCGCGCCCTCGACGTTCTTGAAGGGCTTCTCGAGCGTGACCCCGCCTACCGCCTGCGGATCCGGAGCAGGAACCCTGAGGACTACCCTTGGATGTTACAACGCCCGAGCGAAATGCACCACTACAGGACCCAGTTCGCGCGAATGGAGCGAATCAACAACAGACACCCCGGAGCTGCGGTGATCGACGCGTACGGGGATGATATGTCCAGCTGGTACAGGAACATTGGCGTCGTCATTTCCGTTAGTGACTATGAGTCCTTTCACCTCACCATCGCTGATGGTGCGGCCTCGGGAGCAATGCCCGCTCTCCTTGCGTGGCCCGGGGCGGACCTGATCTATCCTCGCCAGTGGCTGAGCGCGAACACGGGGGACATGGTTGAGCGGATTCTCTCGGAACGTCCCTCACCCAACGAGTACCAAAAGTTCGCGCGTGACCACTTTTCAACCGAGAAAACTGCACGCGCCTTGGGATCCCTGATCGTTGGGCTCCCATGACTTCAGCTCTGAAACTGGACGAATCCGACTTCCATCGTCTGGAGTCGCTGATCAGGGGCCGCCTACCACGAGGGACCTCTGGCGCCAGCCGACGGCGTGCAGCACGCTTTTTCAGCGAGGGTGTTGTTGAGAGTCCCAGGACTGGCGAATTCCGTATCGGAGACTGGAGTGCCACAGGGACCTTCCCAGATCGATCTGTGGGTCGTCTCGTTCACGGTTTCGTGTATCTGTCAGACTGGCCACAGTTCCTCCTGACGTCGGAAGACCCCGCGCGGCGCGCGGAACAAGTACTCTCTTTGATCAGAGCATGGGAGTCCGCCTTTCCCCCTGAGAAGTGGCCTCAATACTCGATGCCTTACCATGATGAAGCTACCGCACAACGACTAATCAGCTTTCTGGCGCTGCTATCCTTCTTGGAGGAGCATCTGAAACCGCCAGAAGCGAAGTGGATACACGGATTTCTGGATCGCACAGCGGCACTCCTGGGCGCGCCCCAGTTCTATGCGGGTCAGAACAACCACGGCATGCACCAAAACCTGGCTGTCATATACTACGCCGGTCTGGCTCGTTGGCGGGATTCGGAATCGCGCCTTTCGCTTCTTGAGATGGCGCTCGCTAGACTAGACGAGTATCTGAGCTCGGCCTTCACCGCTGAGGGAGTTCATATCGAGAATACGCCCACGTACCACGTGATGGTGTCGCGAGCGGTCCGCGACCACGAGCAGTTGCTACGGACAATCCGTCACCCTCGTGCCGCCTTCTACCAGGCGCTGATGGCCAAGTTGTCGAGGTACGCAGTCCACGCGTTGATGCCAAACGGGGAGTTCCCACCCGTAAGCGACACCCACCATGGCAGGATCAAAGGTACGGCCCTGTCCACCTATGACGACCCAGAGTTCCTTTATGCTGCGACGCGCGGGCGACGCGGACGAAAACCCCGTCAGCGTGTACTAGTGTTGCCCGACTCCGGCTACGCGATATACCGGTCTGCCTGGGGGGACGAGAAGGCGACCTACATCTTCTTTCATGCGGCGTACAACTCCGACTACCACAAGCATGCAGACGAGAACTCGTTCCTACTCCGGAGCGGCGGGCTCGATCTCATAGCTGAGGCAGGCCCGCATGGATACAACTACGAAGATCCGCTCACGCGTTACGGCTACTCGCAGTTCGCACACAACACCCTCATCGTGGACGGGCGAAGCACGCCTCGAGTTGATGGTCGCGCAGACCGAGTGACCCTCACTGCCTCTCATGTGCGCGAGGACGGATTCAGGGTAATTGGCCGGAACGGAAGAATCGAAGGAACCCTACATGAACGCACCTTCGAAGTGGAGGAGTTTCAAGGGATCCCTCGGGTGGATGTGGTGGACGTGATCCAGAGCAAGGATCACCACGAATACGAACTGCTTTGGAACCTGGGCACGGGTGCGCGGGCCATACTCTACCCAGACGGCTTTGAAGTTAGAGCAGGAGGCACTGCACTGTTGGATGCTTGGATAGAGGCAGATGTAGTGTTCACGCTCTCCGTCAGCAGTGGCCAGAAGTCGCCGAACTATCTCGGTTGGAGCTTTCCTAGTTTCGGCAACGCAACCCCGGCTGACGTGGTGCGTGTCGGGTTCTCTGGCTCAGCCGCGCACGTCAGGACTGCTCTTCGGCTGGTCGACACAGAATTCTGTGCGGATAACTAGCGTTAACCGGCGCTTTCGGCCTGCCTGTGGTCGCGATATTCACTCGGGTCGAATGTCGAATAATCCTTTCCATTTACTGGAATATCGAGCAATTCCGGCCACAGTTCGTGAATAAGTGTGAGGTGGATTCGACCAGACGCCCGGTCACGTCGGGGTAGCGAGAGGGCGGCACGGTATATGTTACGACAGTTTATCGGTACACCTGTCTCAAAAGCGACGTCGCTCTCAATGAGGATGTTCTTCAACCAGACACCAACCCTGTATTCCCAGTGATGGAAGTCGAGTGGGTCGTAGCCGTAGTGTGGGACGTCGGCGAAGGAGGAAGCTGCCGACGCCTCCGCGAAAGCGTCACGGACATGCTCGTCCGTCCCCTGCATATTCGTTGCCAAGTGCATGCGATACTCGGCAGATAGGGGCTTGTCGGGTCGCCCCTTTCGTGCCAGGTATGCAGAGATTATCTCGTAGGTGTTCGAGCGGACGTGAATGGTGTCCCTGGGGAAATGCGATCGGTACGCATTCGCGAGAGCCATTGAGTGAGAGGCGTGGCGGTTAAGGAGCATCGCCTTGCGCAGCGCTGAAGGCACCGACGGGTCATCAATTGTTATCATTTCGTGGTTTAGGGAGAATTTTTCAGCCAATTGCAGGGCCGTTAGTGCGTCATGGCGGTTTGCTTGGATAAGCTCTTTGTAGGTTGTCTCGTATGTAAAGTACTGCAGATGGCTGGCATGACTTCTGCCGAGGGCCAGGGTCATGCGGGAGTCGAAGCCTGCCGAAAGCGAGCAGGCGACCGGTTGCCCCCGGGCAACTAGGAGCGAGAATCCGTGGGTCAGATCTCGTTCTAGTCGAGGGTAGATGTCAGCGAACTGTGCCTCCACTCTTCGCATCGTTGGGTAGATCCTAGTGACACGGCGCGACATTAGTTCGACTTCTGTGTTAGGCAGTTGCAGTAGGATCCCCAACCTCGTTGTCTGACGTCCAGGCGCTGTACGCATCTTTGTCTCGGTCTGATACGTCTTGCGGTTAAATGCATTTGCGGGTGCGCCGACGGCCCGCGCAACAAGATTCATGTGGGATCCCGCGACGGGTGGATAGTTTAAGTCGCTATGGAAGACGGCCCGGAGGCCGGCCGCGTCCTGCTGTAAGCGTAGCGACTCGGACCCAACTCGTATTGCGACGAACCTGCCAAAGAGCCCGTCAAGGCGACGCTGGAACTCAGCGTCATGCTGTGCTGATCGTGCCAGCCAATCGGCGATTTCGGTGTCCGAACAGGAGTCTATTTCGGGTGCCACGGCCCAGCCGACTAGGGCTGTTGAGTAATCTTGGTGCGCGACGACGTGTACTGGAAGATCGGGGGAGTGGCTAATAGTCCACTCGCCAATGCCCGTCTCGTTCCAGCCCGATTCTACGCCTCTTTGCGGTTCCCAGGACCGCGGACGTAGAAGCCAGCCGCGTGCAAACCGGAGTTGCTGGAAGTCGTCTTTCTCCTTGCGCGCACTGTGGACGTCGTGGGGGGACTGTGCCTGCCGAGTCATGATTCTGTTCCGCCCACTTCCCTTGTCAGGTGCATCATTCGACTCTGAGGTTTGAGGTTGACATCTAGCGAGTAGTCTCGGATCCACTCTTGCAGCATCGCTTCTTCGTCCTCTCGGTCGGCATCGTCCACGAATATTTCACATCGGCGGGCGAATAGAGGTTGAAGAAGGGGAAGGGCGGGGTACCTAGCATTGGGCCCTGCTCCCTTAGGCGGCCCATCGACGATCAGCAGTTCGATGCCCTGTACATTTTGCAGCGCGGATTGCGCGTACCACTTATACTCTGTTCCAGTTATGCTCATTGACTCGAGTGGCGCCAGTCTTATGTCAGCGAACTCGGTAAGGCCATGTTCGCGAATCATCGCTGTGGTTAGATCAAAGTATTCTTCGTCATGCTCGAGGGAAACAATTCTTCCCTTTTTTTGTCGTCGCAGCGCCTCAGCCACCCAAAGAGTTGATGCGCCACTCCCGCATTCCAAGACCAGGTCCGGTTTGATCCGGTGCAGAGTGGCCAGGATGCGGACCATGCTCTGGGGTTGGAGCGCCCAGCCACCCAGTGCTGGCAGAGGCAGCGTAGTGGCGTATGCCCGGTTCAATTGCATCATGGCCTGTGCCTCATTCACGACGTCGCGCCCCAACCTTGAAAGGCGGCGCGTTGTATCACGTCGCCAATCCTCGGTGGCAGCCATCGCTTCAGAGAACGTATGCAAATCGTCAAGGTCCTCGTCCGGGTCGGTGCCCAGCTTGTCTTGGCGCTCGGTCACCGCATCATCACGCTGCCCCACCGAGGAGAACCCCTCCTCCAGACGCCCCACCAACGCCGCCAAACTCCCATCCACCTGAGCACGCCACTCAGTCACCGCATCATCACGCTGCCCCACCGAGGAGAACCCCTCCTCCAGACGCCCCACCAACGCCGCCAAACTCCCATCCACCTGAGCACGCCACTCAGTCACCGCATCATCACGCTGCCCCACCGAGGAGAACCCCTCCTCCAGACGCCCCACCAACGCCGCCAAACTCCCATCCACCTGAGCACGCCACTCAGTCACCGCATCATCACGCTGCCCCACCGAGGAGAACCCCTCCTCCAGACGCCCCACCAACGCCGCCAAACTCCCATCCACCTGAGCACGCCACTCAGTCACCGCATCATCACGCTGCCCGCCGAGGAACCCCTCCTCCAGACGCCCCACCAACGCCGCCAAACTCCCATCCACCTGAGCACGCCACTAGTCACCGCATCATCACGCTGCCCCACGAGGAGAACCCCTCCTCCAGACGCCCCACCAACGCCGCCAAACTCCCATCCACCTGAGCACGCCACTCAGTCACCGCATCATCACGCTGCCCCACCGAGGAGAACCCCTCCCCCAACGCCCCACCAACGCCGCCAAACTCCCATCCACCTGAGCACGCCACTCAGTCACCGCATCATCACGCTGCCCCACCGAGGAGAACCCCTCCTCCAGACGCCCCACCAACGCCGCCAAACTCCCATCCGTTCTGATCAACCACTCTGCAATGGTGCGCTGCCGCTGGTCAATCCCCCCGAGCCCACTCTCGAGTTCCGTACGCAGCCTTCGGGACTCTAGAGCGAGGGCCCCGAGTTGCCGATGTTGATCGGCCATCGCATCGAGCCGAAACACGAGTTGGGTCCCCCACGCCGCCAAAGCTCGGCGCTGGCCCTCGAGTTCACCCAAACCCGCGTCGAGAGATTCCCGCAGTTGGCGAATCTCCATGGCCAGGAGACCCAGTTGCCTCAGACGTGGCGCCATACGGTCGAACCGCCGCTCCACCTCTGTCGAGACGTCTTCGTGCCGGCTCGCTAATGCAGTCAACTCTCCCCGAACAGCATCCAGCCTCTGCCTTGCCTCGCTATTCTCTTCCCGCAACTTCGCAAGGAGGGCTTCCTCTCGGGATATGGCGAGACGATCCGAGGCGACGATCTTCTCAGAAATGCTCTCAGACTCGAGCCGGAGGCGATAGAGACAATAAGCAGAAAAGATAGTGGGAACAAGGACAGCGACGACTCAGAAACTCCAGCCTTCCCGACAACATCCCGAAAGTGGCGCTGCCAGCAGTCGCGAGGAAGGTCGCCCAAACCAGCACAACCCGGGCTGATGGCTCTAGCACGTGGGACGGACGCCTCATCACACGCCCCTACACCGTCACATGCTTCGTGGGGTCCCCAAAAAAGACCAAACGCGACTTCTTTGCAAGGAGCTCCTGGTCCGATATTGACCAGGTGTGGCCAGAAGTGTCGGCCGATCGACGGGACACGAAGTTGAATCGGTCCGCGGAGTAAACCTTACCTCCCTCGGCTCGAACCTTGTCCAGGAACGTCGTATCAACCCGTCGCGGGAGATTCTCGAACCGGACATCAATCGCAGCACTCCTCGTCGTAACGAGAGTACCCCCCTGTACCAATTTGACGTATCTGTGTTCTGCACTGGGGAACCGCAACAACGTCGTATCGCTCGATTCAAGATGGGCGTAGTGAGCCCACTTGCCCACCACGGTCGCGTCCGTGTAGTCGAAGGCATTCAATAGGTCACCAAGGTAGTTGGGTGCATAGTAGTTGTCGTCATCCATCTTCGCGATGTATCTACCTCCCGAAATCGACAACCCAATATTCATACATTCGCCAAGCGTCTTTTCCTTCGGAATATCAAGCACGACTAAGTCTTCCAATCCCGCTGCTGCAGCCCTCGACCGAATCTCCTCTTCCGGCACTTTGAAGCCGTGAGTGAGCAGAACGAGCTCCTTGTCCCGGTGGAGTTGAGAACTGCTGAAAGAAAGCACGTTCTCCAGCATGTCAGGACGTCTCGTGGGGACGATCATAGAGACGGTGCGCTCTTTGGCGCGCACCGGTAGCCCTAGCACCGTCAACACCTCCTCGACGCGAGTACCATAGGTATGATGCTTCATGACTTCCCGCTGCGCACGGAGGCCGACTCGCGCCCGCAACTCCTCGTGCTGAAGAAGGCCCGACAGCAACTCGTCTGTCATCTCGGAATCCGTGGATACCAGGATCCCGGATCCAAAGAAGGGCTCGATGGAGCGAGCAGGTCCAGACACTACTGGCGTAGCGGCAGCCGAAAGTTCGAAGAGTCTGCGAGAGCACATAGTCGGCGACTCGGTCACGGTATTCACGTTCAAGAACACCTGATACTGCTTGTAGGCGCTAACCATCGCTTCGTAGGGAAGGGACCCGACAATGTGCTTTTCGAACCGGTCGGGAAATTGATAGCGAGCATCATCCCCCTGGAATCGAGAAAATATCTCGACCCCGTGCTTGCGCGCAGGGTCAAGAATGTACTTCATCTGCTCGCGCCTCGCGTCGTGTTTCTCGGCGAAGTAGCTCCCGGCGAAGGCGACTCCTCGCGTCCTCCCCTCTTTAGATTGAATCGGGTTGTGTATGCGAGGTTGAGCAGCGAAAGGCAAGAGCGCGACGCGATCGTGGCCAAGGTCCCGACGATACTCAGGTAGCTTTTCAGCGTCGACAGTGAAAACGTAGTCTACCAGTCTAGCTGTCCCGATGAATCTGTCGTAGTTCGGCGGGTCCTCTTTGTTCCACATTACTGTGGGAATACCAGAATAGCGGCAATACTCGATGAGATCGATGAGGCTCTGAGATATGCCTCGCCTTCCGGTCATGGCCAAACGCCAGGCCCCCCTGTTTCCATGCCATGCCGACTCGATAAAAAGCAGATCCGGCCGACTCGCGTCAATCTCCTCTTTCCAATTGGTGGGAGTCAGGTACACTTGGCTCCACTCAAACTTGAAGGCCAGTTCGGAGAAGGGGTCCAAGATTACTGCTGCCGTAATCTCTGGGCGACTAATGGGCCCAGACGGAAGGGGCGGAGCCGCGTCGACAACTGTAGCTCCTTGGGTGCTATTCGCAGGAGCATTTGAGCTTGCCGTCGACACCGACGGGCTGGGGTTGCCTACTTTACCGCCCCCCGTCCCCGCGGGGACCCCGCTACCTTGCTCAGGGGCGTTTGGTGGTTGTCCCACGCGTGCCGCGTCAATTGCGTCCCTCAGTAGTTGCGGGGTCACGCGATGTACATCTGCCGCACGCCTGGCCTCGCGCGCCACGCTGTCCGTCACCTTGAGGATGTCCTGTCTCAGGTCATCGAGGCGCCTGCCAACATCGTCTCCGCCTGGCTCTGGCTGAGGCTGTACCGGAGTTCGATCAAGCGCGCCTATCGCGTCCGCCACAACCTGGGTGGTGCGGCCAGTCGAGGTGGAAACCTCTTGCCGAAGCGTCCGGAGCAGTTTAACCGCTTCCACTTCATCGCGCCGCGAACGGCGGCGCATCCTGTTGTTCAGGACGGCGCCCGCGGCCAAAGTGACAATCGCAAGTACCGAGAGTGCGAGGCTCAGCGGGGCTTGCCGTAGGGCTTCTGAAGAGAGGACCGCCAGCACAGCTGCCAGCGCTCCTGAGCACAGCAGCCACTGAGCCGCTGTCGGTCGAGACGACTGATCTCTCTTCACTGCCAATCCTCCTGTTTGATGCGGGCGCGTCGTCCGAGCATGGGCTAATGTACAGGCCAGCAAGTGCCGATGCTCAGCCGATGCCTCCGCCCTCCCTCGCCTTGTGGGTTGGTTTGCCAGACTGAGGTAAGATCTGGACGCGGACTTGGGGAACGTCATCGTCTGCGCCCCGACCCACCTCACAACGCATCACTCGGCGGCAAACCAGAGCAGAGTTGAGTGGAGGTGGTGGACTTGGCGCACTAGGACACGGTTCTTTAGTTCCCGGTGAAGGAGCGCGTGCAATCTCCTTTGGTTAAATACAGCGTCACGCGTAGACCTATCCATTCCTGAGAATATTTCTCGCAATGCCTGACGTGCGCGCTCGAGGTCTCGTATCTGCCAAAGTGGCGCGTTCATGGACTTGGCGCGGGCGATCATCTCAGGCGTTGTCTTGTCGATATCGACCCTGCCACCCCGTGGAGCCACGCCCGCCCGTGGATTCTCCACCCGAGGTTGGTCGAGTGGTTTGGCGAACTGCCTGCGCATGACCTCCCCCCGAAGTGATTCGTATGCCGCATTCACACGCGGAGTATCAAAAGGCAGAGCCAAGAGATGTTCGTCCCAATTCCGCAGAAGGTCGAAGACCACGCAGTTTGCTGCGCGCTCTGGATGTGGCAGAGAGAGCGCTAGCCGTGGGCCGGAGAGTGTGTAGAGCGGATCAAAGCGATGGACGTATGAGTTCCAGGAGCGGGTGGTCTCCATCACAAAGTAGCGGTTTCGCACGGCGATGAATAGCCAGTCGAGCCCGGAGGCAGTGCTAAGTCCGAGGTCTGCCGCTGCCAAACGCACACGGTGGAATCGGCGGATTCGACGATCCAGGATCGACGGGGCATAGAGACCGACGTCGGGATCGGTCGAGTAGGCAGCAGTACCCCAAATTCGCTCGGCAATGCGAGCCGACTCCAAGAGAGAGAGGTTGGAGGTTTCAGCGTCAATCATCTTCGAGTAGTTGCCCTTGAGATACCCTCCAAACCCGCCAGACAACACCACTGTATCGGTTCCAACCATGTACTCGTGCGGTCCCGCCGTAAGTAGGCCGCTAGAGTAATCCATTGGCCAAAGCACCTGCTCAGTGAGAGTAGAGGGTTTGCGCAATGCCTGGGTCCCCCGCCAGTCAGTCATAGTCAGCTCGCGTTCGACTGCCAAACGCTCCGCGATTCGGCGATCTGGCATCGTAACAGGTCCCATCGACAGATACCTTAACTTGTCGGTCAGTCCGAGAGCCCCTGTAGCTGCGAGCACCATCCGTGTGTCCACGCCGCCCGTGAGGTGCGCCAGAATCGGGGGACTTTCCGCGCCCTCCTCCAAGGCTCCGACCGCAGTAAGATTCGTCTCTATCTCGTTTCGTATGGCTTCGAGACCTTCGGCATAGGTGGCGAAAGGAGTGTTGAGCTTAGATGCCACTGGATAGCGGCCAATGTGAGCGCCGCTGCTGTCAATTCGCACGTAGCCAAATACGTCGAGTGCTTCAATGCCGTCGTAGCTGCTCGCGCATAGCCCTCCGCTGCCAGTCGCTGCAACTTCCGTTGCGAAATCCAGACTGCGTCGGGGCCTGATTCCCAACGTGCCTAGTGTCTCGACGAGCGCTTTGAGGTCGGAGGAGAACGCTTGGACGCGGCTGTCTCGATAGTAGTGCACAAGGCCGCCCCAAGGGTCAGGCACGATTTCGGCAGCCCGCTCATGGCTTCGCCACACATAGAGTGTCAGCACTCCACGAATGACGGCACCTAGACTGTCCGAGCCTATGTTCCCAAGTTGATCGAGCCGGACCTGCACGTCTGCTCTCGACCTTACAAAGGCCCCGTCAATCACACCACACCCATGCAGTGCTAGTGCGGTTGTTCCAGAAGGTTTCAAGGGGGGAAGTGGCTGCGCCGAGCGCACGTAGACCCCTGGGGCTAGGCGAGTTGCCCCCGGAACGGTGAGTCCGGGGGCGACCCATACAAGGACCGGCGCAGCGTAGACGTTTGGTTCCGCAGGACCTGCCATTCCTACCCGATCAGCTATCATGAGTGGCCGCAAACATGGCCGTGCGGCCAATACCCTTCTGGCGAATCCGTTTCCTCGGCATGCGAGCACCGATCGATTCGTCCCAACTGCGCGAACGGCTCGTTCTCACCGATCCGGCCAATGTTGGGGACGCCGTCCCACTTGCTAGGGGCGCACGCCCCTACTCTGCCGCACCGACGACATCTTGCCAAGGTTGGTTTCCAGCGAGGAGAGCGCCCGCGGTTGTCTTCCACGTATGAAGGTCCGCACCTCTCTCTGAGCACCACGCCTGTTCCCGCGCACCAACGGCCCCCACGTCCCGGTACGAGTTGGCACTCACCGGTCGAGCCCGCAGGCCCATGTGTACAGGGTTCACTCACGAGGGGTCATAGCTCCTGCCTGAAGTACTGGTGCCAGGCAGCCCACCTGCCCACACCGCTCGGCCAGGCTGCCCAGTCAACTCCTCCACAACCCTTAGATAGACAGCCTCCGTGTAGTGAAATGGGGACTCGCCCCAGGGGTGAGTTGGTCCAGAAGCTACCATCGAGCGAGGGATCTTTATTCGACGAGCGCCGAGTGCCTTCTGTGCGGTGTCGAGATAGCGGCGGAATGCCTGGTTTGCCTGGGTGGAGTCGACCCCAAAGCTCGTGGGAGTGACTCCACCTCCCGCCGACTTGCGTGCCCAAGGGATATCGAGCAGCACCACTTCTGCACCGGGTAGCATCCGTCGCGCCAACCTCCCTACCCACGCGATGGCGGAGGACCAGCGTGCAAAGTGCTCATCGTCACCGAACGGCAAGTATCGACTGCCTTCAGGAAGCAAGTCCGAGTCACCAGCTTGGATGAGCTCGACTGACCGAGTCACGACTGTAGCATCTGGTAGAACGTAGACGCCCAAACGCTCGTCCACCAGGTCCACAAGCAATAGGTCCGTTGCGCCGGCGTTCAACCTGAACTCTCGCTTGAGGCTGGACTTGAAGTCGCCAGCAACCATGCGCCGCTGAAAAGGCGACGGCAGATCTGGTGCAGACACTAGCTTCACCGGGGGACTCGCTGCACTGATTGCGGATTGACGGGCCACATACAAGTGCAGCTGATGACTCGCAGGGTCAATGTGCTCAAAGGTGTCGCGCGAGACGCAGGACCCCCAGATGAACACTCCGGTCTTGCTCACCCCTGCTCCTTGACTGCCGTGCGGCGTCGCGAGCGCTTGTCGGTCACCGGTGAGCCCCGCAGAGCGTCGGCCAGCAGCCGCTCGGCGACCTCGGTTTCGCCCTGGGCGATGTTCCACGCCCACCAACGATAGGCGCGGGCGGTCTCGACTGCAGGGCCGTCGTGCACGATGACGCCGTCGTTCACCCAGATCGCCCGGCTGCACGTCTCCTCGACCGTCTGGCCGGAGTGGGTGACCAGGAAGACGGTGCCCGCCCGCTCCCGGATCTCCTCCATCCGCCGCTCGGCCCGCTCGCGGGACGCATCGTCGCCGGTGGCCAGGGCCTCGTCGATGAGCAGGATCTCTGGCTCGGCTCGCGGTGGCGATCGCGAACCGCAGCCGCGCGCCCATCCCGGAGGAGTAGGTCTTCATCGGCCGGTGGATGGCCCGGCCCAGGTCGGCCTGCTCGGTGATCTTGGCGATCGCTCCGCTCGAGTTGCTCGGGGGTGAATCCCATCGCCAGCAGCCCCAGCCGGGCGTTGGCCATGCCCGAGAGCTCGGGCTGCAGCGCAGCGTTGACCCCGAGCAGGACCGGGCTGGAGGTTGTGGTGACCGCGCCGGAGGTGGGCACGTCCAGCCCGGCGATGAGACGCAGCAGGGTGCTCTTGCCGGACCCGTTGCGCCCGATGACTCCGATCGCCTCGCCGGAGTGGGCGGTGAAGGAGACGTCCTTGAGCGCCTCCAGCGGGACCTTGGGCCGCCACCCGACGCGGGTCATGGCCCGCTTGACGGGCCCCAGGTCCTGCTCGGCCTCCAGGCTGGGCACCTGGAAGGTCCGTGCTCACCCGGTCCACCACGACGGTGGGGTAGCCCTCACCGCTCCTGGCCATAGCTCGCCTCCTGCCTGCCAGAAGTAGAAGTAGGCCATCAGCGGAGACAGCACCGCCCACAGCAGCAGGATCAGCCAGCTGCGCGCAGCGGCGGCACCGTGTCGTAGATCAGCAGGTCCCGCGACATGTCCAGCACGAGGTACATCGGGTTGGCCTGCAGCGCCCACGAGCCAGAATCCCTCGCTGACGAAGCGGGTGATGGAGTACATGACGCCCGAGGCGTAGAACCACAGCCGGGCGATGAAGGCGACGAAGAACCTCAGGTCGGGGAGCGTCGAAACCCAGCCGCGCGGCATACAGCGCCACGCTGGTGTTGAAGAGGACCTGGAGAGCGAAGACTGCCGGGGAAGAGCAACCAGGTGAGCTGAGATCGGGTTCTCTTCCGAGACCAGGAGCACCAGGACCAGAGCATCGTCGCCAGAACCGGCACCATCGAGATCGTCTCGCGGGTGAGCACCGCCAGCGGGATGGAAGCCCGCGGGAAGGAGAACGACTGCAGCATGTTCCTGCTGGTCAGCATGCTGGTCGACAGCCGTGTTGGTGACCCGCAGCGGTGAACGAGAACAGGAAGACCCCGATGAGCAGGTAGGCCGGGAAGTTGTCGATGCCCCGGTCGATCTCGGAGGATCAGCGCGAAGACGATGTAGTAGATCATCCCGTCGAGGATCGGCCGGCCGATGAGCCACAGGTTGCCCGAGCAGGTAAGTCCCGGTTCCCGGAGAACGCCCGCGCCCGCGACTCGGCGTAGATGAAGTGTCGCCGCTGCCAGAGTCTGCCGGGTGTAGTCCTGCAGCGAGGGGCGGCCACCGACGGGGCGCAGCGGTGGGTGCTCGCGCAGTTTGGGTCATGGGCGGGCGACCTCGCGGTAGGCGCTGAGGTAGGTCTCGACCAGCCGGGGCCACGTGCGGGAGGCGGCCGTATGCCGGGCCGCCCCGCCGAGGGAGTCGCGCAGCGCGGGTTCGTCGGTCAAGCCGCACCAGGGCTGCCGCCAGGTCGGTGGTCGAGTCGGGCCTCATCACCAGGCCATTCTGCCCGTCCTGGACCAGTTCGGTGAGCGCCGGCAGGTCGCGTGACGACCACGGGCTTGCCCGCCCCCATCGCCTCAACCAGCTTCAGGGGCGGCACCAGACGGGTCACGTCGTGGTCCATCCG
Source organism: Ornithinicoccus sp. (assembly GCF_057176825.1). NCBI lineage: Bacteria > Bacillati > Actinomycetota > Actinomycetes > Micrococcales > Intrasporangiaceae > Ornithinicoccus > Ornithinicoccus sp. Next base: position 22,032 of record NZ_CM169976.1, read on the forward strand.
CGGCAGCGCCACGGCGTCGAACCGGCTCAGCCACTGCCTGCGCCCCGTCGCGGGACACCCGCCCGGGCATCTCGACCGACGCCATCGAGGCCGAGCCGCTGCGACCTGGGCGCGCCAGGGACGGCCAGGCCAGCCCGTCACCCACGATGGCGAGCCTGACGTCACTGCCAGCCGCGCGGGCCTCCGCCACGGCGCTGACCAGCGTCGACAGCCCCTCGTAGTGCACGACGGCGCCGACGTAGCCGACCCACATCCCCTCTGCCGGGAGGCCGGCCAGCCTGCGCTGCGCCGCCGCGTCGGTCGGCAGGTCGAGGACGCTCCTCGTCGATGCCGTTGGGGACCAGCGAGATCCTGTCGCGGTCGACCCCGCGCTCCACGAGGTCCTCGAGCATCGGGCTGGAGATGGTGATGACGTGGTCGGCGGCCGCGGCGACCTCGGCCTCCTTGGCGCGCCACTGCAGGAAGCGGGAGCTGCCATAGGGGTCCGGGTCACCGGCGTGTCGGCGGGTCGAGGCCCAGGTCCGTTCGAGCTGACCCCGGACCTCGTGCACCCACGGCAGGTCGAGCGCCGCGGCGGCGGCCTGTGCGGCGAGCGCGTTCGGGTAGTGCGTGGTCGAGTGCAGGTGCGTGGCGCGGTGCGCCGGCTGGCCACGGCGATCAGATCGCTGGCCCACTGGTCGACCCGCTCGGCCTCGCCGGCGGCGAGGGGCAACGGCATGCTGCGCCGGTAGTCGATGCCGTCCACGCTGTCCACCGGGCCCGGACTGCACCTTGCCGATCGTCGCCGGGTATCCCGGTCGGGTCAGCGCTGTGCGCCGCGATCGCCGGCCCGCTGCTGGGCGTGCAGGATGTCGTGGGTGCGCAGGGTGTAGCCCGAGCGGGTGTGCGGCAGGGAGTTGGTCAGCACGTGCAGCACCCGCGGCGGGCCGTCGGCCGGCCACGTCCTCTCCGCCCGGGGGACGGGACGGCCGCCCGGCGCGAGCGCCTCGAGGTCACCCTTCACGCCGCTGCAGTTGCCGGCTGCCGTCGTGATCAGCCAGGGCAGCCGCGGCGGCGTCCAAGTCACCGGTGAGCCAGGCCCAGCGGGCTCGGTCTCGCACCTGGTCCGGGTCCGGCGGCAGCCCCGCATGCAGCGCCAGCGCACCTGTCAGGCGCCCCTGGCGAGCGCCGGTGAGGACCTCCCTCGCACGCTCAGGGTCGTCGAGCATCAGGTGGCCCCAGCGCTGCCAGGGTCCGTGAACGCCCGAGCCGGACTGCGGCGCCTCCCACAGCAGTCCTCGCGGACGGAGGGCAGCTTGCGCCCCGCCTGCACGACGAACCACGCCGGGTCGCTGCGCGCCAGCGTCCAGGTCGCGCGAGGCCACGGCGCCGCGTGTGCCGGAGTCGGCCGGCGCAGTGCCGACCTCACCGCCTGCGCTCGCCGCCAGCGCATGGAGCACCTCCAGGTAGATCTGGGCGCTGCGGGCCTCGTCGGCGTTCTCCTGCACCCACGCGCGCCATGCGCTCGCGGTCGGGTCGGGCCGGCAGGTTGTGCGCCAGCGCGATCCACTCCTTCGCCAGCGCCTCGTCGTCGCCTGGTGCGCGTCGCGAATCCAGCACCAGTCGTCGGTGATGATCGCGGCCGCCTCCCCGTCGACCGACGCCCGAGACGTGCATCCCCATCGCGAGCGCCTCGATGCAGCTTGGAGGGCACTGTCCAACTCAGGGCCGGCCACTCCTGCAGCATGATCAGGAAGGTGTCGGCCCACCGGTAGTGCTCGTGGATCGTGGTGCGGGGCTGAGACGCCGCGGACGGTGACCGGCACCCCGAGCTGCCTCGGCGCGTCTCGCTGCACCGGCTGCCTTGCCGGCACCCGTGCCGATGACCCGCATCGAGACCTGCACCCCGGCGTCCTGCACCCGGCGCAGCGCGCGCACGGCCGTCTCCAGACCCTGGGCCCGCCCGACGGTGCCGACGTAGGTGATGCGCAGCTCGCCGTCAGCGTCCCGGGGCTCGTGGTGGTCGTAGTTCGGGCACCGGGTGGGCGGCGTTGCGGATCACCTCCACGTGCTCGCACCCCCCGGCCCTGCAAGCACCTCGGCGAAGCTGGCGGTGGTGGTCGACGACGTAGTCGGCCGAGCAGCTGCAGGCGCGGTGATGAACCGGGATGCTCCGTGCGGCGACGATGTGCTTGGCCCTGGCATGCCTGCGGCTCCTCCTGACCGTCCCAGCGGTCGACTACGGCCAGCAGGTCGGGCCAGGCGTCGCGCACCTCCATGCACGACAGGCCGACGCAGCGTCGTGGCCACCACCCACGCCGCGAGCAGGGTGGGCAGCGCCGGGGGCGGTGGCGACGATGACATCGGGATCGAGGGCCTTGCGCTCCGCGCAGCACCCGCACGACCGTGGCCAGACGCCGTGACCATCTGGTCGGTCAGGTTCGACCCGACCGTGCCCTTGGTGGGGCGGAAGCGGACCCGATGGATCGACTCCCCGTGCTGCCCGGTCTGCGGTGCTACCCGGCACGGCGTTCTCGTGCCCGTCGAGGAGCCGGCCGAGCGGGTAGTGGGGCGGCGGGGCGACGACGTCGACGTGGTGTCCTGCCTTGGTGAACTCACGCACCAGCGCCGGACCAGCGCAACTGCGGCGGGCCGGTCTCCGGGTCGTAATAGTGCGTGAGGAGCAGAATGCGCATGTCGAGCCGCGAGTCTAGTCACCACGTGTCGCGCAGCAGGGCCACGTCAGACGTGTCGGCCAAGCCTTTACTGCCTGGTGACCTGCTGCAGGTGAGGTGCGCTACGGCCTGTTCCTGTCCAGGTTGCTAGTGAGCGCGCCCCACTGGTCGATCGGCTCGAACCCGGTGGACTCCACCCGGGCCAGTTCCAGCACGCTTCGCGCTGGCCGCGGAGCGATAGGACCCTCGCGGCCCTGCAGGTACTCCTCGGTGCTGACCGGTGTGACATCGCCGGAGTCGCGCCCCTCGTGCTCGAAGATGCGGCGGGCAAGGTCCGCCCAGGAGCATGCAGTCCCACCGCCCGTGACGTTGTAGGTGCCGACCGGCGCCTGGGACTGGAGCAGGTGGGCAGTGGCCCGGGCCAACTCTTCGGTGAACGTGAGTCGGCCGACCTGATCGTCGACGACCGACGGGCTAACCCCGTCGCGGGCCAGGCGCTGCATGGTCCGCACGAAGTTGGCGCCGTCTCCGACGACCCAGGAGGTGCGGATCAGGTAGTGGCGGTCCAGCGTCGAGACGGCCAGGTCGCCGGCCGCCTTGGACTGCCCGTAGACGCCGAGCGGGCGACAGGGGGTCGCCTTCTGCGTAGGCGCCGTCGGGGCCGCTGCCACCGGTCCCGTCGAAGACGTAGTCGCTGGAGTAGTGCACCAGCGTGCACCGCTGCTCCGCGGCGCGGCGCACGAGCTGCGGCGACGCCGTGCGCGTTGGTCGCCCACGCCGCGCGCCGGCCGTCTGCGGTCTCCGCCGCGTCGACGGCGGTGTAGGCGGCCGCGTTGAGCACCACTCCCGCCACGCGGCAGATCCAGGGCCGCGACGGACGCCGGGTCTGCCAGGTCGCAGCTCCGCACGGTCCAGCACCCGTGCGCCGGGAAACTCCGCGGCGAGCGCCTTGCCGAGCTGGCCGCTCCCGCCCAGGATCACCGTGCCCGGCGGGGCGACCGGAGCGACGTCGCCGAGCGTGGGGTGCGCCCGGTCCTTGTCGGACAGCACGGCCTCCGCCAGCGGGATCGGCCAGGGCACCGCGACGGTGCGGGTCGGCGAGGTTGAGGTTGGTGTAGGCGGCGTCCGGCGACCAGTGGTCGTTGACCAGGTAGGAGTAGGCGGTGTCGGGCACCGAGGGTCTGGTAGGAGTTGCCGACGCCCGCGGGGCACGAAGACGGCCGTGTCCTCGGTGAGCTCCTGGGTGTGCACGCGCCCCGAAGGTCGGGCCCTCCCGCAGGTCCACCCAGGCGCCGAAGGCCCGACCCGGCCGCGACCGAGACGAACTTGTCCCACGGCTCGGCGTGGATGCCGCGGGTCGTGCCGCGGCACCGCGTTGTGGGCCACCGATGTGCTGCACCGGCCCGAAGTCCGGGCAGCCCCAGCGGCGACCATCTTGGCGCGCTGCCAGTTCTCCCGGAACCAGCCGCGGGAGTCCCCGTGCACCGGCATCCGGACGACGAGCAGGCCGGGGATCGCGGTGGTGCTGACGCTCAGAGCTCCGGCATCACTGGCCCCTGGGCGGCGTAGCCCGCCTCGACGCTCGGCCTTCGCCGGAGCCCACCAGTCCTCGTGCTCGCGGTACCACTCGATGGTGGCGGCCAGGCCCGCCTCGAAGTCCGGGTAGGCCGGCTCCCAGCCGAGCTCGCTCGCGCAGCCGGGTGGCGTCGATCGCGTAGCGCAGGTCGTGCCCGGCCCGGTCGGTGACGAAGTCGAAGTCGTCGCTGTCCCGGCCGCACAGCCGCAGGACCGCCCGGACGACCTCCAGGTTGGACTTCTCGCCGTCGGCGCCGATCAGGTAGGTCTCCCCGATCGTGCCGCGCTGCAGGATCGCCCAGACCGCCGAGGAGTGGTCGGCCGGCGTGGATCCAGTCCCGCACGTTCGCGCCCGGCGCCGTAGACCTTGGGCCGCCCGCCCGTCGAGCACGTTGGTGATCTGGCGGGGGATGAACTTCTCGATGTGCTGCCACGGGCCGTAGTTGTTGGAGCAGTTGCTGATCGTGGCCCGCACGCCGAACGAGCGCACCCACGCGCGCACCAGGTGGTCGGCGCCCGCCTTGGACGCGGAGTAGGGGCTGGACGGGTCGGTAGGCCGTGTGCTCGGTGAACCGCTCGCGGGTCGTCCAGCTCGAGGTCGCCGTAGACCTCGTCGGTGGAGATGTGGTGGAACCGGACGTCGTGCTCCCGGACCGCCTCGAGCAGGGTGAAGGTGCCGACGATGTTGGTCTGCACGAAGGGCGCCGGGTCGCCGCAGGCTGTTGTCGTTGTGGGACTCGGCGGCGAAGTGCACGACCGCGTCGTCCGGCCCCGACAAGCGCTCACCAGCTCGCCCACCACGGCGCGCGTCGCGCGACGTCGCCCACGACCACGGTCGACCCGCTCCGCGGGCAACCCCTCGAGGGCGGCCGGCGATGCGGCATACGTCAGCTTGTCCAGGACGGTCACGTGCGCGTCGGTGTGCGCGAGCACGTGGTGGACGAAGTTGGAGCCGATGAACCCGGCCCCCCCGGTCACCAGGAGTCGTTGCATGGCGCGCATCGTACTTGACTATCTACTGACTAAACAGAGAGTGACTACTAAGGTGTCCGTCATGCGTGGCATCCTCCTGGCCGGTGGCACCGGCTCCCGACTCCATCCGATCACCCTGGGCGTCGAGCAAGCAGCTGGTCCCGGTCTACGACAAGCCGATGGTCTACTACCCGCTGTCAACGCTGATGCTGGCCGGGATCCGCGACATCCTGGTGATCACCACGCCGCACGACGCGCCTGGCTTCGAGCGGCTGCTGGGCGACGGGTCCCAGCTCGGCGTCTCGATCACGCTATGCCGCAGCAGCCCAGCCCGGACGGCATCGCGCAGGCCTTCCTGATCGGCGAGGACCACGTCGGCGGGCAGCGGCTGCGGCCTGGTGCTGGGCGACAACATCTTCTACGGCCCCGGGCTGGGCACCCAGCTGCGCCGCTTCCAGGACCTCGACGGCGCCGCCGTCTTCGGCTACCGCGTGGCCGACCCGACCGCATACGGCGTCGTCGAGTTCGACGAGGACGGCACGCGCCGTCTCCCTCGAGGAGAAGCCGGCCCGCGCCCAAGAGCCCGTATGCCGTGCCCGGCCTCTACTTCTACGACGCCACGCGTGACCGAGCGCGCGCAGGCCCTGCGGCCGTCCGCGCGCGGGGAACTGGAGATCACCGACCTGAACCGCACCTACCTGGACGAGGGCGGCCCTCCAGGTGGAGGTGCTCCCGCGCGGCACCGCGTGGCTGGACACCGGCACCTTCGACTCACTCAACGACGCCTCGAACTACGTGCGCACCCTCGAGGCCCGGCAGGGCGAGAAGATCGGCTGCCCCGAGGAGGTGGCCTGGCGGATGGGCTTCCTCAGCGACGACGAGCTGCGCCGAGCGCGCCGAGCCACTGCGCAAGTCCGGGTACGGGCAGCTACCTGCTCGACCTGTTGGGGTCAGCCCAGACCTGAGCGAGGGTCCTGTCTCCGCCGGAAATAGGACCCTCGCGCCAGCCGGACTTGCGTTTGGGGGCAGAGGTCAGTCGATGAACGCTCCCAGATGCCTCGTGCCGGCGGGAACTCCGATCAGGTCTGCGACAGAACTAGGGATCTCGATGGCCACGCTGGGGATGGCGTCGACCACCGAGCCGGTCGGGCTGCCGTCTTGGTGCACTGCTTCGCCGCCCTCCAGGGCCAGGGAACGGGCTTCCTGCCCGGTGCCGGACTTGAAGGCGGGCAACGTCGTGAAGATGTCGGGGTTCCCCGAACCTTGCGACCAGACGGTGAGCCATGTCGGCTCGCTCACGGCGTCTCGTTGATAGACGTTGCCGTTGGCGGTGACCTCCATGTCCTCCGCCGTGAACTCTCCGGAGTAGTCCTCGACGCAGAGGAGGCAGTTGCCCGTGGTGCCGGCGACGATGTTGTTGCGCACGGTGACGGGTCCGTTGATCCACGGCATCGTGGGGTCCGGGAAGGGCTGCCGGTAGTCGTGGCCGTAGTCATCGGGGTTGTCGCCGCGGCGTGCATCTTGGACGATGTTCAACGGTCGCCCGTTGTCGGCCAGCGTGTTGTTCCAGATCGTCACTTCGCTGGTGTTGTTCACCTTGATGCCGTTGCGGCCATTGTTCTGGATGAGGTTGCCGGCAACGGTCGCCAAGCGCAGAGATCTCGAGCGACAGACCGTGCCCTTCGTTGTCTCGCACAACACTATTGATGACTTCGATGTCGTAGACCGATGCGTCCACCCAGAACCCGGGACCATCATTTCCTGCAAAGACAGCGTTGGTCAGACTGACACCCCGCGACCGGGCGAACTTGAAGCCGCCGGATACGGGAGCCTGGTTAAAGTGCTCCACATTGTTGTCGGACGCGATCACGTGGGTGCCCGTGAATTCATCCGCCTTGTTTCCTCCGATTCCCAGGAGGCCATTGCGTTCTACCGTAACGCGATTCACGGTGGCATCCGACGCAAAGACACCGAGACCGGTCGTCGAGTTGTCCGTTACGAACAGGTTCTCCACCGTGGCGCCCGGACTCTCCAGCGTGATCGTGCCCATGTGGGGGACCGAGGGCGCGAACCGGCGGACACCGAAGCCCCGCAGGGTCACTCCCGAAGCCCGGATCTCCATGGCCCGCGCGAGATTGCTGGCCCGGACCGCCTTCCCCGACGGGTCGGAGCCGAGGTACAGGCGGTCGGTGTCGTAGTCGACGAAGAACGTGCCCGGGACCACCTGGCCCAGGGTCTCCACCTGCGCCTGTGCCTCGCCGTCGATCCACACCTGGTCCGGGTGGGCCGCCATGGGGAAGTCCGGGTTGATCCACCGCCACCCGTCCTCGGTGCCGTCTGGCGCGTCCCATTCGAACGTCGGGCTGGAGTCGAACTCGTACGTCCACCCGTCCGCACGCCAGATCGACCCGTCCTGGGTGAAGCCCGAAACCGGGATCGACCCGTCGAGCCAGACGGCCTCCCCGGGGTAGTTCTGGATCGTGACGGACTTGTAGACCGAGAAGCGCTCGTTGTAGGTGCCACCGCGCAGCACGATCGTGCTGCCATCCTGCGCCACGCTCAAAGCCTTCGTGACGGTGCGCAGGGGCGCGGACTCGCTGCCGGATGCGCTGTCGGAGCCGTCCGTGGCCACGAAGATCGCTCCGGACGGAACCGGGTACTCCGCTTCCCCGATGGGGAGCGCGCCGGTCGTCCCGATGGCGAGCTCGGGCAGGTCCGCCGGGGGGTCGACAAGGTCGGTCAGGGCTTGGAAGACGTCGGCACTCAGGCTACTCTCGCCGCCGACGACATACGTCTGGCCAGGGTCACGATCCTCCACGGTGGCGATGGCCGCAGAGTGAAGTTGCTGCGATGGAGTGAGCATCATCGGGGCGCCCTGATGGCCGGCCAACGCGGCACCCACCAGCGCGTCCGCGTATCCCTGCCCCGATGCCACGAAGAGCTGATCGCCGGCGGGGAACTTGAGGGCAATCTCCTGGGCCGTTGCGTAGCGGTTCGCACCAGCCAGACGTTGCACCGTCTTGCTCGATGAGTACGCAGCCGCCTCTTCGGCGACGGCTTCGGAGATCGCCTTGGTGCCACCGACCACGACGACCTGCTCCGGCGCCAGCCGTGTCAGCGCAGCCCTGGAAGAGTCAGACAGTTCCACTCCGTCGCTGAGTACGACCGGGGACTCATGGTGCCCGGCCAGCGCTGCAACAGCGAGCGCATCCGGGAAGTCGGCCCCGCTCGCCAGGTAGACACGCGCCGCCCCTGTCGGGTAAGTATCGGCCACCTTCGCCGCAGTCTCGTAGCGGTCGAGGCCAGCCAGCCTGCTGACCTCCCCCGATGTGGCGAACGCACTCAACGCCTCGGCCACCTCGTCCGAGACGGCCGCCGTCCCTCCGATGATGACGATGCGCCCGGGAGCGAGCCGGTCCAGCGCGTCGACGGTCGCCTCTGGCAGCGACTCCTGCTCCGTCAGCAGCACCGGCGACGCCGATGCGCCGGCACGGGCAGCGGCCGTCAGCGCATCCGGGAAGTCTCCGCCGCTGGCGACGTACAGTGTGCCGACCCCAGAGGCCCAGGACTCTGCGAGCTTCGCAGCGGTGGCATAACGGTCGACCCCTGACAGGCGGGTCACTTCACCATTGAGAGTCCCTTTGTCAGAAGGATTTTCGACTTCCGAGGGGCGCCCCTCTGCATTTGCCATTTGCGCAGTCAGCACCAAGGTTGCTGCGGCTAGCGTGGCAGTCAGACGGGCGCTCAGACTGCGTGTAACGTTCAGGTTACTTCTGGTCACAATGCTCCTTCTTGGTCGCACGTGACACTAAGCCAGAAGCAGCTACCGTGGGTTCAGAATCAGGTGGGGAACCCGCTTTCTGGCGGAAACATAGAAGAACCGTAATCGGCGTCCAAGTTTGATCGGCCGACTCGTTACTCAGACCGGGCTAAACCGAGGGGATTGCTTGAGAAACGCGTGTCTTGCCACCGAGGGGTTCAAGGCCTGCGGCTCGTCGCACCACCCGGCAAGTGTCCCATCCCCGCCTTGACCTGCGGTAGGGCTTTCCTCCAACCCAGAACGGCCCGCTTCGCCTGGCGCCGGGCAGCGAGGTAAACCACGTGCGCGGCGTAGGCAGCTGCTCCGGCTGGCGTCCGGGCGAGATAGACCTCAAACAACTCTCTGCGCCTGGCGCCGAAGTCAGCCTTGTAGGGCTCGTCGCCGACCGTTAAGTCAAGATAGGACTGCCCTCGATCGACCACGGCCGCAGCGAGCTGGTCCACGATGAGCAACCCCAACGAGCAGTTGCGATATCGGTCCAGGTCGTACCCAACCAGAACGTATACCTCACCTTCGGTCTCCATGAGATCCAGGGCCACGGCAGCCAGCTCTCCCCGCACCTCCAGCACCGTCAGGCGGCCAGGGCCGCGTCCCGCGACGCCATCGTGGGCGACCGCACGGTAGAACTCGTAGGCATAGGTCTCCTGGAGCAGGTCTTCTGCACCCATCTCTCGGAAGCGGGCGGCGCGGAACTCACGCAGGGCGAGCATGACACGGTCGACTTCCGCTGAGTCCGTGACTACACGGAGGCGATGCTCACCCTTGGGACGGAGGCGCTTGTACTTGCGACCGAGCGATCTGTTGAAGGAAGGATCCAGGCCCTCTCGCCACTCCAGCAGCCCTCCCCGGAGATCCACCACGTGAGCTCCATAGCTATGAGGTCGCGAACTGCCTCCGTCGATGAACGCAAGCACATCGTCAGGAGAGTCGGGCACCCGCTCGACCAGCATCAGGTCGAACTTTCCGAGGACGGACCGGAAGCGACCTGCCACCCTCGTCCGTGATTCACAGTCTTCGGCGAACTGTGGGTCGACCACCGGTCCCGCGTAGTCACAGACTCCCAGGTCTGCATACTCGATCCTTCTGATGAGGCCGCGGCGCCGCCGAACCAAGGGGAGGACCGCTAAAAGTTGCCCTTCAGCGCTTCGCACGGTAACGATGCACGGGGTAGCCCCGCGTCTCGGGGCTAGCGTCGCGTACAGGTGGTGCAGCCACACGCCGTCCTGGAACGAAGTTGCGTCGGACCGAGCGTGCAGGTCCCCATACTCCGAGCTGAGGAAGTCGAACTCGTCCTCCCGAGCCACCAGATAGTCGGAGCGATCGACGGAGTACTTCCGGCGGAGCCGAATCCTGGGTGAGAGGCGCGACCCGTCCACGACTTCCAGTCCCTCTACAGCGTTCAGCGTGTGTAACCGTCTTCCCGGCCATTGGGACCCCGGCTCCAACGTAGAGATCACTTGCTGCTCAAAGGCGTCGTCGTCCAGACCTCGTCACCTCGGCGATGGCAATGGCAGCCCCATAGCCCGCGACGACAGTCCTGGACCGGCCGGAGAAGGCGCCCATCAAGGCTGACGACGCGACCTGCCGGTCGCGCACTGGCGATGTCAACCAGCACCGGGTTGGCCCGATGTGGCACCCAGGGTCCGCGGATATCCGCAGCAGACCAGAGGTACAGACTGTCCGAAAAGGACCCGGCGCCACGCACCGTAGCGCTCAACCACCACCGCCCGTCGTGAAAAAAGGGCGTGGCGTCGCTTGCCTCCAGCCCTTCGAGCAGGACTGCCTCTCGCTCCCACGCATCCGGAAAGCGGACCGCACGGAAGAGTTCCACCGTGCCTGCTCCGGAGGTCTCCGGAATCATCCAGACCTGGTTATCGTGCTCGAAGCACGAAGGGGTACGACAAGTGCACATCGTGGCGCGAGGACTGGCCGTGGGGCGGCCCAACAGGCCTCCGATCGTCCCCATTCAGCGCACCGAGATGACGCCCTCTACCGACCCGGTGATCGAAGTCTTCGACGAAGACGAAGAGGCGACCGTCGTGTCTGATCGGGAAGGGTCGGCATAGAAGTGGTATCCGTCGTCTGGCAGGTCATACCACGGCCCTTTCGGCAAGTGCTCCGGTTTCAAGAGCCTCCGGACCCCCCACAGGCCGCCACCCGACCCGCCAGTGCGGTGCACGGTAGAAGGCTCGATACACGTAGCGGATCACGCCACCCGCTACTCGACGCGCTGCTAGGCCACCGAGTGACCTGGGTCTGCCCGGGCGCACCGTGGGGCGATCCGGAGCTGGCTGCGCAAACGCCTTGCCTGAGATTGCGTCGACGGTGAGGGTAACCACCCCGGCCGCGACGTCTGCCGACGGAAGATGCCAACAGGTCCGGGCGCTCAGTCCCAGGACGGCCGATCGCCTTCGTGACTCCTGAGTCATCCACGACGGTGACGGTCGGGAGCCTCCCCTCTCGAAGCGCCGACAATGCGGCCATCTCACCTAAGCCATCGTCGTAGCGAAACGGGACTGCTGCACGGGTAGGTGACAGGGTGGGTCAGGCTGCGTGAGCGGCCGGTGTGGTCATGATGGTCTCGTACTCGATGGGGGTCAATCGGCCGAGGGCGGTCCTGTCGGCGGCGGCGGTGGTAGGTGCGCTCGATCCAGGTGACGATCGCGAGTGCGCAGCTCCTCGCGGGTGGCCCAGCGTGCTGGCGGTCCAGGACGTTCTTCTGCAGCAGGGCGAAGAAGGACTCCATGGCGGCGTTGTCGCCGGCGCGCGCCGACCTGGCCCATCGAGCCGACCATGCCGTGGCGGCGCGAGGAGCCGCTGGACGTGCTTCCGGCTGCGAAATTGGGACGCCTCGGTCGGAGTGCAGGATCGCAGCCCGGCGACGTCACCGCGGCGGGCGACGGCGCTGCTCAGCGCGGTCGACGGCCAGGCGTGACTTCATCCGGGAGTCGATCGAGTAGCCCGACGATCCGGTTGGAGAAGACGTCCTTGATCGCGCACAGGTAGAGCTTGCCCTCGCCGGTGCGGTGCTCGGTGATGTCGGCCAGCCACAGCTGGTTCGGTGCCTGCGGCGGTGAAGTCGCGCTCGCACGCAGGTCGTCGTGCACCGGCGGGCCCGGGCTTCTTGCCGTTCTTGCCGCGCTTCTTGCCGAACGCGCGACCACCAGCCGTTGCTGTGAGCAGATCCGCCACGCGGTCCGCTCCGCACATCGTCCTGACCGGCGTCGCGGGCCTCGTCGGCCAGGTAGCCGGTAGCCGAACTCGGGGTCGTCGCGTGTGCGCGTCGAACAGGGCGTTGGCGCGGTAGGCGGCTCGCCAGCTCGGCGTCGGTGACCGGGTCGCGCGAGCCACCGGTAGTAGGGCTGGCGAGCGAGCTTGAGCACCCGGCACGTCACCGTGACGGGGATCCCGTCGCCGGCCAGCTCGCGGACGAGCGGGTAGACCATTTTCCCGGCAGGTTCGCCTGGGACAGGTAGGCCGCGGCGCGGCGCAGGACCTCGTTCTCCTGCTCCAGCAGCCGGATCCGCTTCTTGGCCTCGCGCAGCTCGGCGTTCTCGGCCGCGGTCGGTCCCGGGCCGGGCGCCGTCGTCGACGTCGGCCTGCGCGCATCCAGTTGCGCAGACACGACTCGGCGATGCCGAAGTCGGCGGCGATCTGCTTGATCGTCATGTCCAGGCTCACGGTTCCGAGCGACGCGCACGACGTCGTCGCGGAACTCCTGGGGATAGGGCTTGGGCACGGTGCACATCCTTCCAGCGACGCCTCGCAGCGCCACAGATCAGATGTCACCTACCCGTGCAGCAGTCCCAACCACCCAACTACCTGGTTCGGGGGCCTCCGACAGATCGAGAACGACATCGGCACTGGTCCGGTTCGCCGCGCCGTTGATCCAGACACCCCGGAGATCGTCTGGCTCCAGGAGGCCCGGCCCGAGTCGGTACAGCGCCCTTTCCAAGCGCAGCAGACGTTCGATCCTCCGGCCTGAGCGCCTGCGGGCTGACCTCTCCTCACGCACTCGGACACGGACTGACTCTCCGCAACTTGCCTCAATCCGCTCGGCAAGCAGGCGGTGCCAGCGCCTCTGAGCCCCGGCATCGAGCACGATCTCCACACTCACGCATCCTCCGGTCCGCCAAGCTACCGAGGCACGGATGCCGGGGCTGCTGGCTGACAGTCCTCTCGCGTCACCAAGAAATGTCCCACTTCTTGCCAAAAAAGTAAAGTACAAGTAAAGTTCGAGCGACGCTCAGTGACACCCGGCGCCCTCACCCGCGCCACGTCCCCCAGAGGAGTGCCTGTGAAGAGCCTCGGCTCACTCCGCCGCCCGACCCCAGACCTCATCCGGGGATACGCCCCCGGCGTGTTTGACATGTTCCACGTCGGCCACCTCAACGTCATCAACAGCGCGCGGCTCGCACTGCGACGAACTCATCGTCGGCGTGGTGACAGACGAGGTGGTGGAGCGCGTCAAGGGCCGGCCCACCCGTTGTGCCGCTCGCCGAGAGCGCATGGAGGTCGTGGCGGCCATCCGCGGGAGTCGATCGTGTCGTGATCGACGCCCACGGCGACAAGTTCGACTCGTGGCGCGAACTCCGGTTCGACGTGATCTTCAAGGGTAACGACTGGGCTGGGACGCCCAAGGGAGAGAAGATTGGAGCACGACCTGGCTGCGGTGGGCGCTCGCGTGCACTACTTCCCCTACACCCGGCACACCTCGAGCACTCTACTCCGGCAGGCACTCGACCCTGACCCTTGCCAGCGCCACGCGGCCTCGACCCCGCTCGCGCGGTCTCCTGACGTGCCACGCATCGGCAGCGCTGCACGTCGCCAGACGAGCAGTCGGCGAGCAAGGCTCAAGATCTCGTTGACGATTCAGGTAAAGTTTGCGTAAGGTGTCGTGGCATGCTTCCGCACTGACTCAAGGGGGTCGCCTACACGTGTTCTCCGTGCCACCGGACCCGGCCCGACCTCGAGTCGGCGACCACTTCAAGCAGTAACGAGGCCGATGACCACCCCAGTGAGCGCGCACCGCCACTGTCCACATCCTCGGCACTCACGGCGTGCCCGGCGGCGTACGGCGGGTTTCGAGACGGCTGCCCAGCACGTCGGCCTCCACCTTGCCTCCGCCGGTTGGCAACGTCGTCGTGCACTGCCAGGTGCCTGGTCGAGGCGCACGTTTCGACGGACGACGTGGCGTGGACTGACCCGGAGTCCTCATTCCCGAGCACCGCCCGGGCTGGCTCGGCACTGCGAGTTTCGACCGCAAGTCGATCGCACACGTGCTGCGCGGTCCCGGCGCGACGTCGATGTGTGCCTGACGTTCGGATACAACACCGGCGTCTTCAACGTCGCCCAGCGCCTCCTGGGGATACCCAACGTAATCAACATGGATGGCATGGAGTGGACCCGCGCTCGATGGGGACTCGCCAGGCAGGGGATCCTTCTGGCAAACGAGCGATTCGCTGGCCTTGTCGGAAACATCCTGATCGCTGACCACCCCGTGATCGGGGACTATCTGGGCCGCCACTTCGGTCGACGACGGGTCCGTACGGTGACCTACGGCGCCCCAGCGGTCGTTGAGCGCCCAAACTCAACCCGTCCTGGACCTGGGTTTGGAGCCGGGCAACTACGCCACGATGATCTGTCGGCCCATCCCAGAGAACTCCATCCTCGAGATCGTCAACGCCTGGTCGAGGACGCATCGTGGTCTCCCGCTCGTCGTGCTAGGCAACTACTCCGAGGCGGACGAGTACCAGGCGCAGGTCCTGCAGCGCGGCGTCGGACGAGGTGCGCTTCGTGGGGGCGATCTACGACGAAGCCGTGGTCTCAGCGCTCCGATTCCACAGCCGCGTCTACCTACACGGCCACACGGTGGGTGGCACCAACCCCTCCCTCGTCGAGGCGCTCGGGGCAGGCAACCCGGTACTCGCCCACAAGAACGCCTACAACTCCTGGGTCGCTGGCGACGCCGGTCGATACTTCGCGGATGCCGACGAACTCGGCCGTTGTCCTGGACGAAGTACTGGACGACGAGTTGGGCCTGAAGCACATGTCGTCTTCGGCCAGGTCGCGGTTCGAGCAGGAGTTCACCTGGTCCCGGATCGGCGACCAGTATGCCCAGGCCCTCTTGGACGCCATGAGCGGCCGCCGGCGCAAGCAACAAACACCGCAATGACATCCGCGAAGGGCAGGCATCATGATCAACGTTGGCGTGGTGGGACTTGGCAAGATGGGACTTTCGCACCTTGCGATGCTCAGGCCCCACCCCGAGGTGGTCGTCACCGGCGTCTGCGACCCCACGAAGTACGTTGTGGACATCCTCGGGAAGTACACTGGCGTGCCAACGTTCACGGACTACGAGCGCATGCTCGATGAGGCCGAACTGGACGCCGTCGTGATCGCCACCCCGTCCCGACTCCACGCACCTATGGTCGAGGCCGCCTTGGAGACGAGGGCTACACGTCTTCTGCGAGAAGCCGCTGTTCCTCAACCCCATGGACGGTCAACGGCTCACGCAGATCGCCGAGCAGCGCGGCCTCGTCACGCAGGTCGGCTACCACAACCGTTTCGTCGCATCGTTTGCCGAGGCGAAGCGGCTGATCGGCCTGAGGGCGATCGGTGAACCTACCTTCGCGCTGGCGGAGGCCTACGGCCCGGTCGTGCTCAAGGCTGAGGGTCGGTCGTGGCGCTCCCGCAACACCGAGGGCGGAGGCTCTCTCTACGACTACGCGGCCCACCCTCTGGACCTGCTCACGTGGTACCTCGGTCCGGCCGACTCGGTCGGCGGGAGTCGTCTCGGACAGGTCTTCTCACGGGAAACCGACGACACTGTGGCCGCGAGCCTAGGCTTCGGCTCCACCAGCGCCTTGCTGTCCATCAACTGGTCTGACGAGTCCCAGCGCAAAATGACCACGAAGATCACCATCTGGGGGACCCACGGCCGCCTGTACGTCGACCGCCAAGAGATTCAGGTGTACCGCCGGCAGGGCGCTCCTCCCATCGAGAACTACGACGCCGGTTGGACCGTCCGCTACACCACCGACCTGACTCCCGCGCCGTGGTTCTACGTCCGCGGGGAGGAGTACAGCGCGCAGCTCGACGCGTTTATCGACCGGGTAGTCCACCGCCGTACGGACGGCATCAACACGTTTGCGACCGCAAATGTTACGGATCAGGTCATCGCGATGATCGCGAAGGACGCGACCTCGGACGCCCCTTCCGTCGAGGGTGCACCGACCCTTCAACCTGTGCTCCTGCCAACGAACAGCACGCCGTCGCAATCTGTCAGAGTTCGGGCGCACGCGCTCCTCACCCGAGCACGCTCTGGCGCCCATGACCTGCGCGTGCGACTGCTCAATACCCGACGAACCCGCAGGAACTGGAGTGACGCAGCATGACCGCCACCGCGACACAGCCAAACGCCACGATCGATCGACTGCTCTTCGGCGACAACCAGTTCTTCGGTGTTAACCACATGTCGGAGGAGAAGGCTCGCGCCCAACAGATGCGGTTCCAATGCCTGGACGCGGTCCTGAACGTCCTCGACTCCGCCAATCAGGCGGGGGTTCGCACCTTCATGTGCACAACCCACGATCGCGTTGCGGACATCTGCGAAGTGGCACGGGCAGACCCCGCACGCTTCGGAGCCCTGCAGTTCATGCCCTCGATGCCCTATGCCCACAAGTACGCGAACGCCGTCACGGATGATGGTTTCCTGGGCGCGGTCCGACGGTTCCTCCCCCAAGAGGGCCTCCTGGACGCCGCGGCTCGTGGGAGCAAGTCGATTGCGCGCAAGGACATCGACGGCATCGCCACTCTGCTCATCGACGCCGAGATGAAGATGTTCGAGGGTCTACCCACCCCTGTGATCTGGCTGCAGAACGTCGTCGTCGACCTGCTGCTGGGCCTGGGGATGCACGACCCGCTCCGGACCTTTGCGGACCACGTCCAGTCGCGTTACGGGGCGGAGCCCGGCTTCATCACCATGAACCTCCCGCTCCTGCTCGACGGACTAGATTCGGTCGGGATCGACAACCCGCTCGTGTGCTCGAACATCAACAAACTCGGCTTCCGGATGCACGGAGGAGTCGACGCCTACGTCGACGCCCTCACCAACCGCCGCTTCCGGGCGGTCGCCATGTCGGTCTTTGCCTCCGGCGCCATCCCCGCCCGGGAGGCAATCGAGTGGGTGTGCGAGCTGCCCAACCTTGAATCCATAGTCTTCGGCGCCTCCAGCCGGGCCAACATCGAGAGCACCGTAAACCTGGTCCATGAGTGTTGGGGAACATGAGCACCGCACCCAGTCAGACCGACTCGCTGTCCAGCACTTACCGCCGCCTGGCCAGTGCTCAGAAGAACTCAGCCGGCGTCGCGCTGTACTCCCGTTGGGTGAACCGGCCTTTGGGCCGCCTCTTCGCGGTCCTCGCGTTCCGCCTCGGCATGTCACCGAACCAGGTGACGGCTGTGAGCGCCGCATTCACCTTCGGCGGGATCATCCTGCTCGCGGGAATGCCGCCGTCATGGACGCTCGCCGTGTCGGTCACGGCACTGCTGGTGCTTGGCTACGCCCTCGACTCGGCCGACGGCCAGGTTGCGCGGTTACGTGGCGGAGGTCGCCCCTCGGGCGAATGGCTGGACCATGTCATCGACGCTGCCAAGGCAGTGACCCTCCACCTGGCTGTGCTGATCCACTGGTACCTGTACCTGGATCTGCCATCCGCGTCGCTCCTGATTCCACTCGCCTTCGCGGTGGTCAGTTCTACCTGGTTCTTTGCCGAGATTCTGACCCAGATGCTCGAACGACTCCACCCGAGCGCGGATGCTCCACCGCGTGCGAGACCGCGGTTTCAACCGCTCCTTGCGCTGCCCGCCGATCACGGGGTCCTCTCGCTGACATTCATCCTCCTAGCGGTGTCTGACGCGTGGGCTCTGGTCTACTCCGCACTCGCCTTCATCAACTCCGCCATGTTGCTCCGCCAGTTGCATAGTTGGTACAAGAGAGTGAACACATTGGCGCGGACGCCCACTGGGCCCCCAGGGTGGGACGCCTCGCCTTCCGGACGTGAGGCAACGACTCAATGAAACCAGCCCAGGTGTCGGCGTCGGACGTCGAACATCCCGGGCACCCACACGGACGACTTAGCTTTGTCGCTGTCCTCCTGATGGTGGTCGCTACGGTCAGTTGGCGGCGGGGGGTCTACTTCGATGGCGGACTAGACCCGGTCGTGGCGGGCAAAGCATTTCTCAGCCTGGTCGCGTTGGCCCTCGCGTGGTTCGCACGTCAGGCGTGCCGGGCCCCACGTCCCCTCGGCGGTCGCACCTTCTGGCTCCTCACGATCTACCTGACGATCGCAACCTTCGGCGGCTACGCAGCCGGCCAGGTCCTCCCCGCGTTCATCTTGTCGCTGCGGCTCATGATCCTAGGCGTCACGACTATTCTGCTTGTACGGACGTTCCCACTCGAGCGCCTCTTTCGGGACCTGATGGTTGCGCTCTTGTCGGTTGGTCTTCTCGCTGCCGCCACCGGCCTGCCGAGTTATCCAGCAACCGGCCGCCTTTTCGGGGGAGTTCCCCCCCTGCATGCCAACGAGATAGCACTCCTACTCGGCATCCCCCTGATCGGCCTGGCCTGGCTCCAGTTGCAAGACATGGGAAAGACCAGGCACATCGTCCTGATCCTGGCTGCTCTCGCTGGCATTTGGCTCACCGGTTCGAGGACCGGCCTCGCGGCCGTCGTCGTGGCGGTGGCAATCATGTTCCTGCAGGCACGCCGAATGAACGCAGTGCTCGCCGTCAGCACCGCAGCCACAGTCCCGCTCGCGGTCTACCTCGTGTTCGCCAGCGAAGCTCTCACTGGCTACGTCCAGCGTGGGGGGAGCGGCAACGTCACGACGCTCAGCTCGCGGACTATTGCTTGGTCCGCGGCGTGGTCCTTCCCCGAAGATGCCTGGGCCCGCTGGATGGGAAGCGGACTGTCACAGAAGCTCATCCCGGTGAAGGGGCAGTGGTGGGACTCGCAGTTGCTCGACAGCACCTGGGTCTCCGCTCTAGTCCAGGCCGGACTCTTGGGGGTTCTGATCCTCGTGTTGTGGCTCGCCTTCGCCCTCGGGTCGAGTCTCGCCAGCCCCCCACGGGCGCGCATGCTGTTCAGCGCACTCGTGTGCTTTCTCCTCCTGCGAAGTATCCTGGAGAGCGGCCTACTCGACAGTACCCCCGAGTTCCTGACCCTGATGCTGGTCTCCCTAGGCAGCGACTCGAAGACCCGTAGTGGTTGGGCTCCCCCAGTCGATCAGGCAGCTCCCGATGCTGTACGGGCGGACTATTGATGCAGCCCGCGGCGAGCCAGAGTCGGAGTCACCCTAGCCGCGCGACGGGCCTGCTGCTTGTCTTCGACCCGCGCAGTACGAGCAGGCGCATCCCGAGTCCTCCGACAAGTGTTGCGGCGCACAGGATGTAGGGAATGAGTTCCACCGGGAGACCGGCCAGAAGCAACACAAGTGTTGCCACGAAAGAAACCGCCGCCTCCACAAGGCGGATCACCAAGACGCCGACGTGATGCCCACGTACAGCACCCAACTGGCCGTAGGGTGTACTCATGGCCGTTGCGGCCGCGAAGGCAGCCCACCCCCCGACCGCCACGACCGAAACCTCGTAGTGCCCACCCGTCAGAAGTGGGGCCAACCACGGGAGAGTCAGCATCCCGGCACCGCAGATCGCGCAGACGGCCAACAAGAGAAGGACGACGTTGCGGTCCACTCTAGGGATCTGCGTTCGGATCGGGACGGACCGGTCTACCGCGTAGCCGGCAAAGAGCACCGCGCTGACACCGGTCACAACGATCATGGCGGGAGCCATGTAGATCCGTGCGGCCTCTAGTTCCCCGGCAGCTGCAAGGGATGCCAGGGTTACGCAGGCAACCCGGACGCCCGCAAGCAGACTCGGCCGTACGACCTGTTGCGTTGCCCGCCAGGTCCCGTACTTGGCTACGGCCCGCCAGTTCGGGACTACTCCACGGCGCAACCCACTTCTCAACAGCCGGTAACAGGCGCAGACCGACCAGTGTGCCCGAACAGTTGCCCGAATGCCATGCCAAGCAGTATGTCTGCCAGATCTACACGTCCTGACACCAGATACGCCCCGACAATCCAACCCACCGATGCCACCAGTGCGGTCACATCGACAAACACGATCCTCCAGAAGGTCAGAGAGGCCATCGAGAAGTCGCCGTACGACGTCTTCGAGGAGGAAGGCGGTGGTGGCTAGGCCACACGCGATAGCGGTGCGCCAATTAAGAAACCCAATAGCCCAGCTTCCGGCACCCAACAGCCAACCCTAGGAGCACCGAGAGTCCGAACCAGTAGCTCTGGAGCGCGGATCGAATGTTCGTCTGGTGCCGGTCCAGCACGGTGAGCGAGTCGCCAACGAAACCACTGGTGATCGCTGTTGCCATCACGATAAAGGCGTAGAGGGCGGCGAATAGGCCGAGGCCCTCCACGCCGAGCAGTCGCGCGGCGAGTACCTGAAGAGTCAGGCTGGCCAGTGCCTGAGTGCCCTGTGCCGCGACCCCACCGAGCGCTTGCAGCCGTCGGCGTTGAGGTCGCCGTAGACCCCAACGCCGATCGGCTTCCGTGACGTCTCCCCAATGTCCTCACTCGCGGTTGAACATGGCGGCCGCAGCGGCCGCCGCAACCGTGATGGAGCCGATGTGGAGGTTGTCCCAGGATGCGGTGATTGGGTTGTTGGTGGATGACCCTGAGGCGTAGGACTTCAGGCCGATGGCGCCAGGTCCCTGCAAGGCATGGTGTGGTGTCGCTGGTCTGGACCTGCCATGCGGCGGGTTCAGGGGTGCCAGCTGCCCACACCTTGCCAGCGAGAGCGGTCGTGCCACTGCCTTCCACCACGAACCTCATGTGCAGGGTGTCCCCTGCCTGGGCGTTGATCGGCAATGCCTGGGTTGCGAGGATCGTTTGCCGCGCCGTTGAGGACCCGCACGAGCTGGACTTGGACACCAGTCGGGCATGACCCTGAGCAGTGAGGCGGTAGTCGCTCATTGCCAGTCCGACGGACGATCAGGCTGTTGTACACCCCTCCTCCAGTGGCAGCCTTGTCCAGCGCGACCTCAGCCGTTCCCTCCACATCAGCGGCGGAGACGGCGTTGAGATAGATCGTGGGACCAGAGCCAGGATTATTCATCGCGATGTGGCCCTTGCCGCCGCTGACCGAGATACACCGCCGAACTGCCTGCAGGTGTCCACGGTCCGCCCAGATCAGCAGTACCCAATCCACCCGTGACAGTGCGGTTGAACGTGTCCGTGACGAAGGTCTGCGCCACCGGGCGCAGCAGCCACCGTCACCTGTGCCGTGTGTCTCGTCGCTGGCACCGTCGTTATCGACGACCGTCAACGTGACCGTGTAGGTCCCGGCAGCCTCGTAGGTGTGCGAGGCAGTCACGCCAGCTCCGGTCTCACCATCACCGAAGCTCCCACAGGTAACTACTGATGGAACCATCCGGAGTCTTCCGAGTCCGAGGCGTCCACCGAGACCGTCAGGTTGTTCACCTGGTGCTCGAATGTCTGCTGTCGGAGCCTGGTTCGCCGGCGGCGGGGACTCCACCGTGACCTCCTTGGTCACCGAGTCCGTAACTCCAGCATCGTCGGTCACCGTCAGCTCGACCGTGTACGTCCCAGCAGCCTCGTAGGTGTGCGAGGTCACCTCGCCACTGCCCTCCGAGCCGTCACCGAAGTCCCAGTCAAAGTCAACGATCGCGCCGTCGGGGTCAGTAGACGCAGACCCGTCAAGGCTGACCGTCAGCCCTGCTGCCGACCAGTCGAAGTCCGCCTCCGGTGCCTGGTTGACCGGCGGGGCCGTCACCACGACAGGCTGGCTCGTAGTGCCGGTCGCACCATCGTTGTCAGTCACCGTCAACGTGACCGTGTAGGTCCCGGCCGCGGCATAGGTGTGGGAGTCGGTAACCCCCTCACCTCCGTTGCCGTCACCGAAGTCCCACTCATAGGACTCGATCGTGCCGTCGGTGTCGGTCGAGTCCGCGCCGTCGACGGAGACCGTCAGCCCGTTGGCAGCCACGGTGAACCCGGCCTGGGGGGCCTGGTTCACCGGCGGCTCGGTCACCGTGACCGACTCCGAGATGCTGTCCGACGCCCCATCATCATCAGTGACCGTCAGCTCGACCGTGTACGTCCCAGCCGCGGCGTAGGTGTGCGAGGTCACCGCATCGCTAGAGGTCGTCCCGTCACCGAAGTCCCACTCATACGACACGATCGAACCATCAGGATCAGAGGACGACAGCCCGTCGACCGACACCATCAGGTGCTCCACCGAGTGGGTGAACGCAGCCTCCGGCGCCTGGTTGGGCGGCGCAGCCTGCACCGCAACATCCTGGGACACACTGTGCACCGCACCGTCATCATCCGTGACCTGCAAGGTCACCTCATACGTCCCGGCAGCGGCATACGTGTGCCCGACCGTCACACCAGAACCGACCTCACCATCACCGAAGTCCCACTCATAGGACACGATCGAACCATCGTCATCCGCTGACCCCGACGCATCGAAACTAGCCTGCAGGAAGGTCGTGTCCACCTCAAACGCAGCCACCGGCGCCTGATTCGCCACCACCGCCACGCTCTTAGTCACCGCATGAGTCGCACCATCGTCATCAACGACCTCCAACTCAACCTGGTACGTCCCCGACGACGCATACACATGCGACGGACTCACACCAGAACCAGTCGACCCATCACCAAAGTCCCACCGGTACTCCACAACCGACCCGTCCTCATCACTCGAGGCCGAACCATCGAACGACACCGACAAGTGATCCGCCACAAACCCAAACTCCGCCACCGGCGACACATTCTCATCGCCTGGCTCCTCCGGCTCCTCACCACCACCCGGTTCCCCACCGATGGAGCCGATGTGGAGGTTGTCCCAGGATGCGGTGATTGGGTTGTTGGTGGATGACCCTGAGGCGTAGGACTTCAGGCCGATGGCGCCAGGTCCCTGCAAGGCAGGTGTGGTGTCGCTGGTCTGGACCTGCCATGCGGCGGGTTCAGGGGTGCCAGCTGCCCACACCTTGCCAGCGAGAGCGGTCGTGCCACTGCCTTCCACCACGAACCTCATGTGCAGGGTGTCCCCTGCCTGGGCGTTGATCGGCAATGCCTGGGTTGCGAGGATCGTTTCCGCGCCGTTGAGGACCCGCACGAGCTGGACTTGGACACCAGTGGGCATGACCCTGGCAGTGAGGCGGTAGTCGCTATTGCCAGTCCGACGGACGATCAGGCTGTTGTACACCCCTCCTCCAGTGGCAGCCTTGTCCAGCGCGACCTCAGCCGTTCCCTCCACATCAGCGGCGGAGACGGCGTTGAGATAGATCGTGGGACCAGAGCCAGGATTATTCATCGCGATGTGGCCCTTGCCGCCGCTGACCGAATACACCGCCGAACTGCCTGCAGGTGTCCACGGTCCGCCCAGATCAGCAGTACCCAATCCACCCGTGACAGTGCGGTTGAACGTGTCCGTGACGAAGGTCTGCCCACCGGGCGCAGCAGCCACCGTCACCTGTGCCGTGGTCTCGTCGCTGGCACCGTCGTTATCGACGACCGTCAACGTGACCGTGTAGGTCCCGGCAGCCTCGTAGGTGTGCGAGGCAGTCACGCCAGCTCCGGTCTCACCATCACCGAAGCTCCCACAGGTAACTACTGATGGAACCATCCGGGTCTTCCGAATCCGAGGCGTCCACCGAGACCGTCAGGTTGTTCACCTGGTGCTCGAATGTCGCTGTCGGAGCCTGGTTCGCCGGCGGCGGGGACTCCACCGTGACCTCCTTGGTCACCGAGTCCGTAACTCCAGCATCGTCGGTCACCGTCAGCTCAACCGAGTACGTCCCAGCAGCCTCGTAGGTGTGCGAGGTCACCTCGCCACTGCCCTCGGACCCGTCACCGAAGTCCCAGTCAAAGTCAACGATCGCGCCGTCGGGGTCAGTAGACGCAGACCCGTCAAGGCTGACCGTCAGCCCTGCTGCCGACCAGTCGAAGTCCGCCTCCGGTGCCTGGTTGACCGGCGGGGCCGTCACCACGACAGGCTGGCTCGTAGTGCCGGTCGCACCATCGTTGTCAGTCACCGTCAACGTGACCGTGTAGGTCCCGGCCGCGGCATAGGTGTGGGAGTCGGTAACCCCCTCACCTCCGTTGCCGTCACCGAAGTCCCACTCATAGGACTCGATCGTGCCGTCGGTGTCGGTCGAGTCCGCGCCGTCGACGGAGACCGTCAGCCCGTTGGCAGCCACGGTGAACCCGGCCTGGGGGGCCTGGTTCACCGGCGGCTCGGTCACCGTGACCGACTCCGAGATGCTGTCCGACGCCCCATCATCATCAGTGACCGTCAGCTCGACCGTGTACGTCCCAGCCGCGGCGTAGGTGTGCGAGGTCACCGCATCGCTAGAGGTCGTCCCGTCACCGAAGTCCCACTCATAGGACACGATCGAACCATCAGGATCAGAGGACGACAGCCCGTCGACCGACACCATCAGGTGCTCCACCGAGTGGGTGAACGCAGCCTCCGGTGCCTGGTTGGGCGGCGCAGCCTGCACCGCCACGTCCTGGGACACACTGTGCACCGCACCGTCATCATCGGTGACCTGCAAGGTCACCTCATACGTCCCGGCAGCGGCATACGTGTGCCCGACCGTCACACCAGAACCGACCTCACCATCACCGAAGTCCCACTCATAGGACACGATCGAACCATCGTCATCCGCTGACCCCGACGCATCGAAACTGGCCTGCAGGAAGGTCGTGTCCACCTCAAACGCAGCCACCGGCGCCTGATTCGCCACCACCGCCACGCTCTTAGTCACCGCATGAGTCGCACCATCGTCATCAACGACCTCCAACTCAACCTGGTACGTCCCCGACGACGCATACACATGCGACGGACTCACACCAGAACCAGTCGACCCATCACCAAAGTCCCACCGGTACTCCACAACCGACCCGTCCTCATCACTCGAGGCCGAACCATCGAACGACACCGACAAGTGATCCGCCACAAACCCAAACTCCGCCACCGGCGACACATTGGGCACCTGGCCGCTGCCCAGGCTGTAGTGCGCCTGGACCTGTGCGTCGCTGTGAGGGCGGTTGAGTAGACGCTGACCTCATCGAGCGTCCCGTTGAGGAAGTTGCTGGTGGCGCCCGACCAGACCCGGTCGCCACCCGCACGCCAATAACCGCTGTAGTTCTCAGCGACGGGGTTCGGGTTCGTGCCGACAAGCGCACCGTCGACATACATCTTCATACCGTCACCGGACAACACAGACACGACGTGGTGCCACTGCCCATCGTTGTAGGACTGCGGTGACGTCACCCGGTGTTCTTGATTGGTATAGACACCGAACACCAGCCGTCCGTCGTTCTGAATGAACGTGTGCCGATCGTAACTGGACGACAGGGTGGTGCGTTGGTTGCCAAATCCGATGATCTTGCCACCCGACGTGCTCGTGGTCTTGAACCACGCCTCGGTCGAGAACACCTGGGGATTGGTGAACTGCGCGGTTGAGGCCACGTACCCGGTGCTCCCATTGAATGCGACTGCCGGGTTCGAGACACGCCGACCAGAGCTCCAGCCTGGTTTTTGGTGTGCCCGCCCTGGTAGGTACCGTCGCTGCGCATCGGCCCGGAGTCCCTCGCGGTCGATCCGGTGGTCTCAGAGAGCCGCCAGTAGAGAGTCGGCTCCAGGTCGAACACGGAGGCGCCGTATTCGTCGCTCGGCGCCTGGGGGAGGTTCGAGGTCCGCCCTGAAGCAACGTAGTGGGCGTCCACCTGCTGCGCAGTCAGCGCATAGGGGTAGATGGCGACCTCGTCGATCCCCCCGTTCCAGTTCGCGTTGCCGGGACTCGGCCAGCCGCTCTGGTTGTCGCCGCCGGCACGCCAGTGCCCGACGTAGACCTCCGGATTCGTGATGTCCTGCCGACTCACCGACCAGTACGCCGTCGACATACAGCCTTGCCGTCGACCCGCTCAGGGTGGCCACGACGTGGTGCCATTGGTTGTCGTTGTAGGCGTTGGTGCTGGCGACCACCTTGGTCCCATCCGAGCGGAGTCCGAAGTGGACCCTCCCGCTGCTGGTCAGGTAGATCTGCCTGTCGCGGTGACCCGAGTTGCCGACCTGGAGGTCACCGAACCCGAGCAGACGCCCGCTCGTGGAGCTGGTGCGGAACCAGGCCTCAGCGCTGAACTCCGTGGGCGCCACGTGACTCCCACGGGCGTAGATGCGACCGTTGTTGTTGTTGTTCACCTGGACTGCCGTGTCCCCTGGCACCGCACCAGCCACGCCGCGCGTGACGGCGGACCCGGGGACACCGTAGTACCCGCCTACCTTGTCCCAGATAGTCGAGCTGCCGGCCGCGTCGTTCAGTGGCCAGTAGAGGTCAGGGTTGTCTTGGCGGACGGCGGCGCTGTAGGCGTTCTCGTCCACGGAGGTCGGCACGGTGACTGTGCGGGTCGCGCCGAAGACTTGGTTGCCGCTGCCATCGCGGACTCGGATCTGGTAGTTGTACGACTGACCAGGGGTGAGTCCAGAGTCGATATAGCTAAACCCGGGGACATGCCACCAGTTGGAGTCAGCCTGGAACTCTCGGACCACCCCACCCGGGGTCCGTGCAACCTGATACGTCAGTGACTTGTCGTCCATGTCGTAGCCGGCCAGCCATCCCACTCGCACGGTACCCGGAGCGATCGGGGTCAACTCAGGGATCAGAGAGTTGTCCAGGAAGGCTGGGCCCCGGTCGCCTGGCGCGGTTGGCGAGATCGCAAACCGGACCAGTCCTTGTTGGGCCGTGTTGTTGACCCGAGGGAACTCCCCAGCGATGGTGATGTATTCATCGTTGCCCGTGACATGCCATCCTGCTTGGTAGGCGCCACTGACGCTCCCCATCGCCATGGTGGGGAACCAGTGCACAATCGACGGACTGGGCGCACCTTCCCAGTTGTAGTACCCATGAACCTCACGGATGTTCTCGCCAGTGGCCTCCTTGGAAACAGCCATGGAATGCTGGTACTTCCATGTCGAGTACTGCGGGAACCCCTCGCTCACATTGCCGCAGTAGTGCGGGTGGCCCACCATGTACATGGTCTCGGCTCCCAGCCAGTGGCTATAGGTGTCCCCGTGGCAGTCCAGGACCCACTCCGTGTCACCGCTTTCGATGTCTATCCGGAACGGACCCTCGACGTTGCCTCCCGGACCGAAGTGGTAGCCGGTGCCGTAGATGGACCCACCATCGACCGAGATGCTCGTGATCGCGGAGTCGGCACCACCGTTGGACACCCGGTAGTTCTTCGCGACCAGCGCCCCGGTGACCGCATCCAGTTGCGCGATACCGCGCTGACGCACTCCATTAACGTTCTCGAACTCGCCCGCCGCGAAGACATGCTGCCCGTCCTCGCTGAGGGCAAGACCCCATACGGGTCGGTCAAGTTGCGGAGCCCAGGACAAGAGTGCACCGTTGCTGGCGTTGAACGCCGCAATGTGAGTCCTCGACTGTCCCCCCACGCCCTGGAACGATCCGCCGACGTAGACGACATCGTTGGTGGCGACGATGGCCTTGACCTGACCCGTCATCGAAGGAGAGAAGCTCGACACCAGTTGTCCGTTGCTCGTGTTATAGGCCGCAATACGATTGCGCGTCTGCCCGTTCGCCTGGCTGAAGTTCCCCCCGACGTAGACACGTGATCCGTCCGGCGACGCTGCGACGGCCACGACCTGTGCGTTGAGGTTGGGAACGAAGTTGGTGTTGAGCACGCCGTTCGTGATGTTGTAGCTCAACAGGTTGTTGCGCTGGGTTTGGTTCGTCCCCGCCGGCGCACCTGCCGGACGGGCATGCGTGAAGTTGCCACCTGCGTAGACCGTGTTGCCTACGATGGCCTGGGACCACGAGATGCCGTTGATCTGCACTGTCGGCAACGCATCAGCAGTCACGTTCTCGGGAGTACGCGGCTTGATGGGACTGATTGCTGCCTCGGCCTGCGTCGGTGTCGCAATCAGCACCGCGAAGGTGGCCACGATCATGGCGAAGATAGTGAAGACCGCAGTGAACTGGCGCCGAGAGGCCGTGGTGGTTGCCATCTGTCTGTTCCTTCTACTCAGTGCTGCCGACGAATACGGCGAGGGGCTCATCGGCGGCCGGGCTGACCTGCACGCTGAGGGGTTGTACGAGAGAGTCGTCGAGAGTGAATACGTAGATGCCAGCGGCCGACGCGCCGCCCTCCAGTTCCCCCATCAGTGGGTCGTACGGGTCCCCGAACAGAGGTAGAAGCGGCGTCCCCTTGGCGTCCGCCACCTCGACGAAGAGTGCGGAGAGATCCTGGGCCGAGCGGCCCGTGTTGGTGACGAGGACTCTCACTTCGGCAGCCTCACCACCGATCTCTCCAGGCCGACGGGCCTGGACAGTCGTTTCGCCAAGTTCGATCTCCGCCTGGAGTCCGGCCACCAACTCCACCTCTTCGTCCAAGTCGACCGGCGGAAGAGTCTCCACAACACTGACCGAGACGGGAGACAGGTCGCCGGCACCGTCTGGTGGGAGCACGAGTGTTGCCTCCTCAGAGTCTGCGAGCGCCCCATCCCCTTGCGCCGTCTCACCCGGGGTGCTCGCAGGAGAAGTGGCGGTTGCCACCGCGTCGTCGCCGACTGTTGTTTCGCTAGCGCTCCCGCACCCCACGAGGCCCCCGGCAAGCGTCAGCACAAGTGTGGGAAGTAGCACTGACCGGGAGCGAGCCTGCCACGGCCTGACCTGCGTACGCCTTGCGAGCACCTAAACTCCCCAACAGTGTCTGTCGTCACGCTGCCCGGCGCAGCCATGATCTGGGTTGAGTCCCACGTCGGACTTAACTGTCAGAAGAGTAAAGACTTAGTAAGGGCTACGCAAGGGGTGGGGAAAGGAAAGTTTACGGATGCGCCTGCAGGGCGCGGACAGCTCCCCGTACCTCGTCTTGGTACCGCTCCACGGAGAAGTTGTCGCGGGCAGAGCGTTGCCCGGCCCGGCCCAGTCGTGTCGCTTCGTCGGGATGCGCGATCAGGTGCAGGATCGACTCGGCGAGAGCCTGTGCGTCTCGGGGCTGGACCAGGAGGCCAGTACGGCCGTGGTCGATGGTCTCCACGTGCCCGGAAACTCGCGAGGCGACGACCGGTCGTCCGCCGAATTGGGCTTCAATAACGGCGTTCCCCAAGGACTCTCCGTGCGACGTCGCGAGGACGATCTGGGCCCGCGATATTGCCGGCCAGACAGGATCGACATACCCGCTGAACGTCACCGCCCCCGCAAGATCGTCGCGGCCGGCCCGTTCGCGCAACTCGCTCTCGAACCACTCGTACCCCTCGAAGGCTGTCCCGCACACCTCAAGGCGTGCATCGACCCCCTCGTTGCGAACGATGGACAACGCCTCGATCGCCACGTCCACGCCCTTCCTAGGCGAGAGCCGTGCGATCAGGGCCAGGGTGATCGGCTCAGACAACCCACTGATAGGGGTGGGTAGAGGATCCGGCTGGCGCACTCCGTTGTAGACGCGAACGCATCTGTTGCGGACCAGGGGCACGGCCTCGACCACTGTCTCCTGGGTCACCTCGCTGTTCACCATGACCTGGTTCGCCAAGACCAGCGGTCCGTAGAGCGCCCGTCGGATCACAGCCCGGTCCTGTCCCTCGGCCTCGTGGACGTGGCAGGTCACCGGCACACGGGCTAGCCGCGCTGCGAGGAGCCACCATGGGAGTGTCACCGTGTTCACGTAGACCACGCTCGGTCGGAGTTGCCTCAGGAACGCCGCCAACGTCAGCGCACTCCGCCCACCCCGGCCGGCAAGCTGTGCCATACCCACGGCACTCGCCTGCGCGCGTCTCAGCACCGGATACTGCAGGCGTTCAACCTGGGCACCTCGCCCCCGGACCAGGGGGAGAAGTGGGCCCTCGTCCGGGCTTGTGAAGACGACGTCGAATCCCCCCTGAACCAGCGCGGTCACGCTTTCCAGCACCTGGAGGTCCGAACCGTAGACATCGGCTGAAGGATTCGCGATGACAACCAGCGGCGCCGAACCCCCACCCTGCGCGCTCGTACTCACGCAGGCATCGTAGCCCTCCATCCCCGAGGCCTCGCGCGAGATCCGAGGTGGCGGCGTTGCCAATTGGTCTCGACGGTCTCGAAGATTGCCGATAGTTTAATCAACCTAGGGCTTGGCTAAATACGTGGTCAGCTTGCTATCACGAGGCCGGTCAGCCCTGTCAGGGCCACCAGCACGACTGCCCTTCACCTTCGGCGCAAGGAGGTTCGCGGATGCGCGGCTCTACGCGCGGGCACACGCGGGGGGAGGTGCGCCGCGAGCGGGTGCTCCGCCGGATTCAGGCGCTCGGCATCGCCATTCTGGTGCTGGTCACGCTCGCGATCGTGTACCAGGCGCTGAGGAGCACCTCCCCAACCCCAGGTGGAACTTCTGCCAACCTGGGCTCCTGGACGGAGGTCGACCGCACCCCGGCAAGTTGGGAGTTGCCTTACGCCTCCCCCGTGGGAACGGCACCCTTTGAGTGCCTACCCTTCGTCACTTCCTGCGGGTGAGAGGTGTAGGTGTAGGTGGAGATCGGGACTGCATTGGGGCCCTTCTGGGGAACCTTGTTGAGCACCACCCCGAGCACTCGGGCCCCCACGGTGACGAGCATCTCCAGACTGTGCGCCAGCTCGCCGCGGGTCACAGCTTTCCGACCGCAAGCGACAACGACGATTGCACCGGCGCTGCGCTTTGTGAGCACGGCGGCGTCGGTGACCGGCAGCAGTGGTGGAGCATCCAGGATCACCACGTCGTATTGCGCCTCCAGGTCCGTCAGAAGCTTCTCCATCGCCTCGCTGGCCACGAGGTCGGACGGGTTCGGAGGGATGGTGCCCGCCAGCAGAACATCCAGTCGGGGACGATAAGACTGCACCACGTCTGCCCACGCTACCGATCCGATGAGCGTGTCCGTCAGGCCGACAGCACTCTCGAGCCCGAGGTAGTCACCAGCCTGGGGGCGACGCAGGTCGGCTTCGATCAGGCAGACTCGCTGGCCGCCCTCCGCCATCGTGATTGCAAGGTTGATCGCGGTCAGCGTCTTACCCTCGCTGGGCATGGAGGACGTGATGACATACGAGCGTTCTCCCTCGGGTACATCGAGGAACTGGAGATTGGTGCGCAACTGGCGCATGGCTTCAGCACGGACGGTGTGACCGCTCGCTGCGGACACCGCGGGGGTCTTATCCGCCCGTGGGTCGACGGGGATGTGGCCCATGACGGGAGCTTCGGTCAACTGCTTGACGTCACGTTCTCCCTTGATCCGCCGGTCCAGCGCTTCCCGCGCCACGGCACCAGCCAGGCCAGCCGCGAGTCCTGCCAGCAAGCCGAGTGCAATATTGAGCTGGGGTCGGGGCGACACGGGAACAGGGGCGCCCGCGCGGCATCGATCACCGTGATACGGACAACTGCGGTCTGATCGGCGCGCATCGGCTCGAGCGTCGGCGCGACAGTGATGAACTCCTCGGCCACACGGTTTGCCACCGCAGCGGCCTGCTCAGCCGACTCGTCGTCGACGCTTACCTCCACCACCACGGTCTCCGGCACCACCGTGGCTTCGACCCGGCGGGAGAGCTCTCCAACCGAGTCGCCCAAACCAAGGTCCTCGATGACGGGCTCAAGGACGACTGCCTTGTCGATGATCTCCACGTAGGACTTCACGCGGTCCAATACGAAGTCCGAGCCTTGCATCAACTCCGAACTGGTGCTCCCCACCTCGGGGGCGACAAAGAGTTCTACTGTCGCCTGGTACGTGCGGGGGGTGAGCAGCGTAGCGACCGACGCAAGGATGAGGCCGGACAACGTGCAGATCACCAGGATCCTCCACCGGTGACGGAGGACCCTCCAGTAGTCCCTCAACTCCACAGAACTCTCCTGCCTGACGGATGGGCAGCAACCCGCGCTCCGTGGATCCCCACCGCTGCGTGCTCGTCCACGATACCAAGGTCTGACAGGGGCAAGAATCTCCCCAAGGCGCCGTCCTGTCGGAGTGGCTCGTCAGTGCCGCCGGGGGAACCACTCCGGACCTTCGTCGGGCAGTCATCGAACAAGACTTCTGATCTGAGTCATGTTCAGGTAAAGTTTCAGCAAGTGGCACTCCAATCGGCGGTGCCAGTCAGACATGTCGTGAAAGGGGAAGCGCGGATGCCCTCTGAGCACATCGTGGTGGTGCCCTGTGCTGCAACACAATCCGCGTTCGACCACACCCTTCAGGTCCTCGTCGACCATGGCCTCCCTCACGAGTCGGTGTCCACCGAAGCCCTTACCCCCTATCTCGGCCTTTCACCCCGCCCCGTCATGGGACTCGTACACGCTTCCTCCCTGACCGTGGAGGTTCTGGACGTCCTAAGACACCTCACACTTCAGAGCGTCCCCGCGTTCTCCCTCCTGGAGCAGGCGACAGAGGAGCAGGAGATGACGTTGCTTCACTCCGGATCGTGGGAGGTGCTGAATCTGACCCACACGAGTGATCGACGGCTACGAACCAGGATCGCCACCTTCTACCGGAACATGTCGCACCTGGCCCTCACTGCGCCCCGGGAGTCATACGCCATCAACAACCTCCTCGTCGATGCGGCGCGCAGAGTGGCATCGGTGGATGGCGTCCCCATCGACCTCAGCAGAATCGAGTTCGATCTGCTGCTCACCCTCCTCCGGAGCCCAGCCGGGCTGTGCACGCGCGAGGAGCTCGCGTCCGTGCTGAAGGACTCGGCCTCGCCGGACAGTCGCAGCCTCGAGGTCAACATGAGCCGCCTGCGCGTCAAGATCGAGTCGGCAGGCGGTCCCCGCCTCGGGGAGTCGGTGCGCGGCGTCGGCTACCGCCTGACGGCCTGACTCAGTCAATACCTGCGGCCGACGCAAGCCAGCCTCAGCCTGTCTCCCCCGCATAGATCGCCTCGGAGATCCTGTCGCGCAGCGCGACGAACTCCGGAGTGGAGCGCAGCTCCTTGCCCGGCAGCAGCCGGCCGTACTCCGCGGAGATCTCGCACCGGCTCGTCCTGCACGACGCGCCCGGGGCGGGGGCTCATGACGAGCACCCGGTCGCCGAGGAAGACGGCCTCCTCGACGCTGTGGGTGATGAAGAAGATCGTCTTCTTGCGCTCCCGGGCGATCCGCAGCAGGTCGGCCTGCAGCCGCTCCCGGGTGAGCGCGTCGAGCGCGCCGAACGGCTCGTCCATCAGGATGATCTCGGGGTCGTTGGCCAGCACCCGGGCGATCTGGGTGCGCTGCTGCATCCCGCCGGACAGCTCGTAGGTCTTCTTGTCCTCGAATCCGGCGAGCCCCACCAGGTCCAGCGCCTCCTCGGCGGCCTCCCGGCGGGTTGCGGCGGCGATGCCGCGGAACTTCAGGCCCAGCTCGACGTTCTTGCGGACGGTCAGCCAGGGGTAGAGGTTGGCGTGCTGGAAGACCACGCCTCGTTGCCACGACGGCCCGGTGATCGGCTCTCCGTCGACCAGGGCCCGCCCGCCGGTGGGTTTGAGGAACCCGGCGAGCACCTTGAGCAGGGTCGTCTTCCCGCAGCCGGACGGGCCGACGACACAGACGAACTCGCCCGCCGGCACCTCCAGCGAGGTGTCCGCGAGCGCGTGGACCACCTCGCCGCTGTCGGTGATGTAGCGCTGGGAGACGTTCTCGAGGGTGAAACTCACTGCCCCACCTCCACGATGGCGTCGCTGTAGATGGCCTGCTCGTAGGCGTCCTCGCTGTTGACCGCGTCGATCTCCTGCTGGTCGACCAGGAAGTCCGCGGTGTTGATGAGGTCCTGCGTCAGCGTCCCGCCGAAGTAGTCCTCGCCGGCCTGCTCGGAGGCGTCCAGGAAGGTGTAGCCGCCGAGCTGGTCCAGCACCTCATCCTCGGCGATGCCCAGCTGCACGGCGATCGACTCGGCCGCGGCGTCCGGGTCGTCCTGGATCATCGTGACCGCCTCGTCCTGCACCGCCGTCCAGACCTGCATGAACTCCGGGTTGGCCTCGACGAACTCCCGGGTCGCAGCGGCCAGGTCGAACGTCGGCGCCCCGGCCTCCGCCGTGTCGGCGGCCGACAGGATGATCTCGCCGTTCTCGGCGAGCAGCGGCAGGGTCGGGGCCCACACCCACGCGGCGTCGATCTCCTGCCGCTCCCAGGCGGCGAGCATCGCGTCCGGCGACAGGTTGGTGAGCTCGATGTCGGAGGTGCTCATCCCCTCCCGCTCCAGCGCCGCCAGCAGGGAGTAGTGGGCGGTGGAGGCGAACGGCACCGCCACCCGCTGCCCCTCCAGGTCGGCCAGACTCTCGCCAGCGCCCTCCTGCACGACGAGGGACTCGGCCTCGCCGATCACGTCGTGGATCCACACGACCTGTATGTCGACGCTCACCGGCGGCGAGACCGCCTTGGTCGCCGGGCTGGACCCCACCAGGCCCGAGGTCGACCGAGCCGGAGCCGAACGCCTGGATCACCTCGGCGCCGGAGTTGAACTTCTCCCAGGTGATGGTGGCGTTCGGCATACAGCTCTCCAGCCACCCCAGGTCCCGCACCACCAGGTCGCCGTTCGGGATCGGCTGGTAGGCCAGCGTCACGGTCGTTTCGACGGTCTCGTCCACCTCGACCGGGCAGGTGCCGGCGGCCTCGCCCATCACGCTGTCGGGGTGCACCGTGCGGCCGCCCTCGACGCAGCCGGCCAGCAGGAGCGCGACGCCCCCGCCCAGCACGGTGAGCCGTATGCCGATGCTCGCGTGACGCTGCATGCGTCCCCTCTCCCGGGTCATGCTTTGCCGTACCACGGGACGGCCAGGGTGCCCAGGTACTTGATGCAGGGCGTCGAGCGCCACGGCGGCCAGGCCGATGACGATGATGCAGGCGATGGTCAGGGCGGTCTGCAACTGCTGGCCGGAGACGTAGGCCAGGCCGCCGATGCCGGGGATGCCGGCGTTCAGCTCGGCGGCGACGACGGTCGTCCAGGCGAAGCCGACGGCGATCCGGATGCCGCCGATCACCTCGGGCAGCGTGGACGGCAGCACCACGGAGGTGCCGACCTGCCACCGGCTGGCCCCCATCGACTGGGCCGCGTGGATGCTGTCCTGCCGCACCCCGCGCACCCCGTTGATCGTGGCGATCACGATCGGTGGGAAGGCGGCCAGGAAGAGCAGCCAGTACTTCGACAGGTCA
Organism: Ornithinicoccus sp.; assembly: GCF_057176825.1. Taxonomy (NCBI): domain Bacteria; kingdom Bacillati; phylum Actinomycetota; class Actinomycetes; order Micrococcales; family Intrasporangiaceae; genus Ornithinicoccus; species Ornithinicoccus sp. Next base: position 57,299 of record NZ_CM169976.1, read on the forward strand.
CCGATGCCGAACCAGACGATCAGCAGCCCGATGTAGCCCAGCGGCGGCAGCGAGCGCAGGAAGTTCAGGTAGGGCTCGAACGCGGTGTTGACCCACCCGATGCTGCGCCATCAGGAAGCCCGACGATCGGGCCCAGCACGACGGCCACACCGACGCCCACGCCGATCCGCTGCAGCGAGGCGATCAGGTGCTCCCACATGTAGTAGTTCTGCTCCCCGCACACGGTGCGGGTCGCGCTGACCTCGGTGCAGCCGTTGGCCTCGACGAACGCGGTCCACACCGCACCGGGCGAGGGCAGGTACAGCGGCCGGACCCAGCCCATCGCGGTGACCAGCCACCACAGGAGGAGGAAGACGACCAGGACGCTCAGGCTGAGTCCGAGCCGGCGCAGCCTGCCCAGCCGGCGCGATCGGCGGTGGTCCGAGGCGACCTTGAGCGTCTGCCCGAGGTGCTCGTCCCCCGGCGCGGCCGACGGGGGCTCCGTGGGCGGTTCCTCACTGGTCAAGCGCCCTGCCGCCTTCCGATCGGATTCGTGTCCGCCGACGAGCGTAACCCCGGCCACCCCGTTGTCGTGCGAACATGGCCGTCACGACCAACCGGCCAGCGCAGAGGACTCCATGGCAACGCCACGCACCGACCCCCGTGACGAGGTCTTCGTGACCACCCGCCCCTGGGGCCAGTTCCAGCAGTTCGCCAGTGGGGTCGCCCTGACCGTGAAGGTGATGACCATCTCCCCCGGCCACCGGCTCTCGCTCCAGCGGCACGGCCACCGCGGTGAGATGTGGCAGATCCTGGACGTCCCGATCCAGGTCACCGTCGAGGACCGCACCTGGATGGCCCAGGTCGGCGAGATCGTCTGGGTCCCCTCCGGCGCCATCCACCGCATCGGCAACCCCGGCGACGTCCCCGGCCGCGTCCTCGAGCTCGCCTTCGGCGACTTCGACGAGGCCGACATCGAGCGCCTCGAGGACGACTACGCCCGCTGAGGGACCCCCTCCCACCGCCATTCCCGACCAGACGCGTCACCTGGCGGCCCCAGGCCCCCGACCGGACGCGTCGTGCTGGCGGTCCACTCGGGGCACCGGACGCGTCGTGCTGGCGGCCTGACCCGTGACCGCACACCCGCACCTGGCGGTCCATGGCTAAAGGTCAAGACCTTGTCCTTTTCTCAATACATCAGGTCAAGTCACCTGGTAGGTCTCACGGCACTCCGTCACCTCCACCGAAGGACGTCTGCCGTGAAGACGAAGACTCCCCTGTCTGGTCATCACGCTGCGCTGTCGCAATGGCTCCTGGCCGCCTGCGGCGGCGGACTCGCCCGCGGAGGAGGACGCCGCCGGCGACCGTCGGCCGCCGCTACCGAGGCCGAGCCACCGACGACAGACCAGGCTCGCGGATGCAACGCCCGACCCCGCCGCGACCGACAGCGCGGGATCCCCGCCGACGACGAGCTGGGAGCGACGACGACCGAGCAGACAGGTGACGAGGAGACACCCGGGGAGGCCGCTACGGCATACGTCATCGCGACCACCCCGCCGGAGCCCCGCACCGAGCTGGCGCCGGGCGACCGTCGTGGCCCAGCAGGTCCAGGACAGATGCGGGCCACCGTCCTGCTACGTCGTGCTGTCCGCCACCCCGGACGGCACCGATCGTGGAGAACTGGCGGTTCACCGTGGACATGGCCACCGCGGGGCAGCGACCCGGCCCACAACACCCAGCTGGTCCCCGGCCCGGGCGCGTTCAGCTCCGACTTCACCAAGGTCGTCGGGCACCGCACAGTTCCGCCTCGACCCGATCGGCTTCGACACCCAGGTCGGCTACTTCGCCACCGGACGGCACCTTCACCAACCTGTCCGGCCGCGACGAGCCCACCAGCGGGCGTCGCCCAGTCGCACCCGACCTTCGGCCCGGACGACCGGCTCTGGTATCTGGCAGCAGGCCCCACGGCGCGACCGTGGAGCTGTGGTCGGTGGCGCTCGACGGCAGCGATGCCCGCGGCAGGAGGACCCCGGGCTCACCTAGCCCGGGACAGGCGTTCCTGCTTCACCCAGGGCGGCCACCCGGTCCCGGTGTACGATCGAGCATGCAGCACAGCGCGGTCTCCGACGACGGCTCGCCTGGCGGTGAGCGACGACTACAACGGGTGGCGGGCCGGGACGTCGACCTGGCGACCCTCGACGACGCGCCCCAGCTGGCCCCGGACCCGACGTCGACGGCGACCCCGGGCGGGACCGCGCGCCCCGTCGCCTTCCTGCCCGGCAGACTACCGACCAGGTGCTGTGCGTCCAGCGGGCAGGTCGCTTCGTCTGCGAGCTCGACGTCGCCGGCGGGACGTACTGCCGTGTCCACCGGAAGAACTCCTCCCCGACCCGCGAGGAGCTGCAGGGCGAGGCGCATCGGGCGCCCGCCTGCTGCCGCGACGGTCACGGCCGCGTGGTTCACCTAGCAACAGCTGGACAGGTCGACGGCACCGATGTCGCGCGGCTGGTGTGGATGGACCCCAGCCGACGGGTCGCTGGTCGGGCAGCGCGGCCCTAGCCTACGACAACCCCAACGCGCCCTTCCCGTGGGTGGTCGGCCAGGCGCAATAAGGAATCCACCGCGCAGCGACGTTCACAGGAACCACATAGGTTCACCACAGCGATGCCATAGGGCCGCCCTCCACAGTGGGTTCACACCCACCACACAGGAGGAGCGAAGCCCGATGAGTTCCACACCCACCAACGACCAGCCCGCCTTCGAGGGACGGCCGCTCCCCCGTCCCGCGGACGACCTCGAGGACCAGGGCGCCGGCTTCGACGCCGCCACCCTGGTCACCCGCCGGCGGGTGCTCAGCGTCGTCGGGGTCGGGGTCGGCGCCGCGGCCCTGGCAGCTTGCGGCACCGACGCGACGAGCACCACCTCGACCAGCAGCACCACTTCGGCCGACGACGGCTCGGCCACCTCGAGCAGCTCGTCCGCCGACGCCGGCGCCACGACCTCCAGCGGATCGACGAGCGCCAGCGACATCGAGGAGATCCCGGAGGAGACCAACGGCCCGTACCCGGCCGACGGCACCCAGGACGTCAACGTGCTCACGGAGTCCGGCATCGTCCGCCAGGACATCACCTCCAGCCTGGACGGCGGGTCCTCCGTCGAGGGAGTCGCCCTGTCGATGGCGTTCCTCGTCCGCGATATGGCCAACGACCGGCCGTTCGAGGGTGCCGCCGTCTACGCGTGGCAGTGCGACGCCGAGGGCCGCTACTCGATGTACACCCAGGGCGTCGAGGACGAGACCTGGCTGCGCGGCATCCAGGTCGCCGACAGCGACGGGATGGTCAGCTTCACCACGATCGTCCCCGGCTGCTACTCCGGCCGCTGGCCGCACATCCACTTCGAGGTCTACCCGGACGTCGACTCGGCCACCGACGTGGAGAACGTCATCGCCACCTCGCAGGTCGCCCTCCCCGAGGACATCCTCACCGAGATCTACCAGCGGTCGGAGTATGCCGGGTCCGCCGAGAACATGGCCGCGGTCGGTTCCGTGGAGCAGGACGGGATCTTCTCCGACAGCCTCGACCAGCAAATGCCCACCATCACTGGCGACATCGACTCCGGCTATATCGCCACCCTGACTGTGGGCGTCGACACCACGACCGAGCCGACCGGCGCCGGTGGTGGACCCGGCGGTGGAGCCGGCGGGCCCGGCGGAGGCGGGGAGCCTCCCTCGGGCGGCGGCCCCAGTGGCGGCGGCGAGCCGCCCTCGGGTGAGCCCCCGACGAACTGACCCTGACCCTTCCCGGTCCCCTCACCGCATACGGCATCTCACGGCATACGCCATCTCACCGCCTACGCCATATCACGCAGACCCGCACCACCCACACCCAAGGAGATCATCATGTTGGCAAACCTCACGGGCTGGCACGCCCTCGTCATCCTGGCCATCGTCCTGCTCATCTTCGGCTCCGCAAAGCTGCCCGGGCTCGCCCGCAGCGTCGGGCAGTCGATGCGGATCCTGCGCGACGAGGTCCACACCTCCGACCCCGCCGATGAAGAGCGGGCCAGGCTCGAGACCACCGACGCCCAGACCCCGACCACCACGGCCCCGCAGGCCTCGAGCCGGCCGGCCGCATGAGCACCGCCACCGTCGCGCGGGGCACCATGCCCCTCGCCGGACACGTCCAGGAGGCGCGTCGACGCGGACTCCGCGTGACGGTGGCCCTGCTCGTCGGGGTGACCGTCGGTTTCCTGCTCGCCGACCAGGTGCTCGACCTGCTGCGCCAGCCGGTCGAGCAGCTCGCGGCGACGCGAGAGGCCAGCCTCAACTACGACACCGTCACCGGGGCGTTCGACCTGCGGCTGCGGATCGCCCTGATCACCGGGATCGTGCTCGCCAGTCCGGTCTGGTTGCTCGAGCTGTTCCTGTTCGTCACGCCGGGCCTGAACCGGCAGGAGCGGCGCTACACGGTCGGGTTCCTGGCGGCGGCGCTGCCGCTCTTCGCGGCCGGGTGCGCCTTCGGTCTGCTCGTCTTCCCGCACGTGGTCAGCACGCTGACCGGCTTCTCCTCCGCGGAGGACAGCACCATCCTCACCGCGTCCTACTACGTGGACTTCGCGCTCAAGTTGGTGCTCGCCGTCGGGGTCGCGTTCGTCCTGCCGGTCTTCGTCGTCATCCTCAATCGGATGGGCGTGCTGCCGGCGGCGACGCTGCGCCGCAGCTGGCGGCTCGTGGTCCTGGCCATCACCCTCTTCAGCGGGCTGGTCACCCCGGCGGCGGACGTGCTGTCCATGTTCCTGGTGGCCGGGCCCATGTCCCTCATCTTCGGCGCCGCGCTGCTCATCGCCACGGTGCACGACCGGCGCCTGGCCCACCGCCTGGCGGGCGCCACCGACACCACCCCATCGCTGACGTCCCGGGAGGCACCGTGTTCGGACTGACCCTCGACAAGCTGCTGCTCGTCGCGATCCTCGCCGGGGTCCTGATCGGCCCGACCCGGCTCCCGGCATACACCCGCCAGCTGGCGGGCGTGGTCCGCAGCTTCCGGGAGTTCCTGGAGCTGACCCGGGCCCGGGCCGAGGAGGACCTCCACCTCACCCGCGAGGAGTGGGAGGCGCTCGACCCGCGCCGATACGACCCGCGCCACGTCGTGCGGGAGGCGTTCAGCCAACCGGAGCCGGAGGCGGAGCCGGCCCCGGCCATCCCCGCGGACGAGCCGGTCGACCCGAGGATCCTGCAGGCAGCCACGATCCGCCCCGGTCAGAAGTACCTGGTCAGCGGGCCGGCCGCACACCCCATACGGATCCTCATCGCCTCGCTGCCCGAGGATGATCCGCGACGCATCGCCGCCGAGGTCGCGCCGAGTCCCGGGGACGAGGTTGCGCCGACGCCCGGGGACGAGGTTGCGCCGACATCCGGGGGCGCGACCGCAGCGGGCGACGACTCCACGCGGCGGCTCGTGGGCAGCTCTGCGACCGGCGGCCTCCCGGCCGCTACGGTGGCGGAGTGAGTAGCTCACCCAGGCCCGGACACACCGGGGCCCCGGACGCGTCCCGGCAGGGCACCACGGGACTGACCCGCGTCGACGGCTCGCCCGTGCGGGTGCTCGTGGTCGACGACGAGGCGGTGCTCGGCGACCTGCTGCGCGATGGCGCTGCGCTACGAGGGCTGGGAGGTGCGCACGGCGGCGACCGGCGCCGAGGCGCTGCGCGAGGCCGCGACTTCTCGCCCCGACGTCGTCGTCCTCGACGTCATGCTGCCCGACCTCGACGGGCTCGAGCGTGCTGCGCCGGCTGCGCGCCGACGGCAACGACGTGCCGGTGCTGTTCCTCACCGCCAAGGACGCCGTCGAGGACCGCATCGCCGGGCTGACCGCCGGCGGCGACGACTACGTCACCAAGCCGTTCAGCCTCGAGGAGGTCGTGGCCCGGCTGCGCGCGCCTGCTGCGCCGCACCGGCACGGCGACCGCGCGGCGACGGCCGACCCGCATGCTGCGTGGTCGGCGACCTGGTGCTGGACGAGGACAGCCACGAGGTGTACGCGCGCCGGGCGAGCCGATCGAGCTGACCGCGACCGAGTTCGAGCTGCTGCGCTACCTCATGCGCAACCCGCGCCGCGTGCTGTCAGCAAGGCGCAGATCCTCGACCGGGTGTGGAACTACGACTTCGGCGGGCAGGCCAACATCGTCGAGCTGTACATCTCCTACCTGCGCAAGAAGATCGACGCGCGGCCGCGCGCCGATGATCCACACCGCTGCGCGGCGCTGGGCTACATCCTCAAGCCCGCGCCGTGAACGCGACGCCGGACCGCGACCCGCCGGCGTGGACCCTGCGCCGGCCGCATCCTGGTCGCGGTCGCCGTGGCGGTCTGCTGCTCGGTCGTGATCGTGCGTCGCCGCGGTCGTCGCCACTGCACGGCGTCTCGTCGGACCGGGTGCGTGACTCGACCTGCGCTCAGACACGCTCAGCTCGCGGCCGCGGCTCGCAGCGCGCCAGGACGCCGCGGACCGGCCGCCGTCTCCGCGACGGGCCCGACGACGGACGCGTCCCGGACTTCCTGGAGCCCCGGCCAGCCCGACGGACACGCGCTCGGCGCGACCGTCGTCGACGGCCAGGTGCAGCGGCCGCCGTGCTCGACCACACCGGCGCCGGACGCAGGCGATGCTCGACGCGAGGCGGCCGCCCCGCTGCTCGCCGTGCCGGTCGACGGGTCGTCCACGCAGCGGTCGAGCTCGTCGCCGACCTCGGCGAGCTACCGGGTGCGTCGCCGTCACCGACCTCCGGCGGCTCGGTGACGTCACCGGCCTGTCGACGGCCGAGGTCGACCAGACCACTGGTCGCCCGACTGGCCGCGATCTTCGCGCTGGTCATCGCGGCGGTCGCGCTGCTGCTCGGCCACGGCCTGGCGCGGTCGCCCTCATCCGCGCGTCGCGCTGCGCCCGCTCGGACCGGGTCGCCGGCCACCGCGCGACGCGCGTCGCCGAGCTGCCGCTGCACCGCGGCGAGGTGGCCATGCGCGACCGGGTGCCCGACGCCGACACCGACCCGGGCACCGAGGTCGGACAGGTGGGCGTCGGCGCTGAACCGGATGCTCGGCCACGTCGACCGACGCGCTCGTCGCCCGCCAGCGCTCAGCGAGCAGCAGGTGCGCCAGTTCGTCGCCGACGCCAGCCACGAGCTGCGCACCCCGCTCGCCTCCATCCGCGGCTACGCCGAGCTGACCCGCCGCGTGCCCGAGCGAGCTGCCCGACGACGTCGCGCACGCCCTGCGGCCGGGTCGAGTCGGAGGCCGACCCGGATGACCGGCGCTGGTCGAGGATCTGCTGCTGCTGGCCCGCCTCGACGCCGGGCGCCAGCGTCGCGCCGGAGCCGGTCGACCTGACCAGCGTGGCTCGTGCGACGCGGTCAGCGACGCCCACGCCGCCGGCCCCGACCACGACTGGCGCGCTCGACGCTGCCCGGACCGAGCCGGTCACCGTCGACCGGCGACCGGCGACGCGGCTGCACCAGGTCGTCGAGCAACCTGCTGTCCAACGCCCGGTCGCACACGCCCGGCCGGGACCACGGTGACGGCCGCGCTCCGGCACACGACACCGACGCCGGGCTCCGGACCGACTCACCGTCGCCGACGACGGCCCCGGCATCGCCCGCCGAGCTGCAGCGCCGCGCGTGTTCGAGCGGTTCGCGCCGCGGCGACGCCTCGCGCTCCCGCGCGCGCCGGCAGCAGCGGGCCTGGGCCTGGCGATCGTCGCGGCGGTCGTCGCCGCACACGGCGGGGGTGTCAGCGTGACATCGGAGCCCGGGCGGACCGAGTTTGTGGTCGACCTGCCGGGGCCGAGCTCGGGAAAGTGGGAAAAGGGGCAGGATGGAGCAGCGAACTGACACAGCAGGAGGCACACCATGGCCACCAGAATCGTCACGGACGACCGCAGCAGAGCCGTGCAGCCCGGCGGGAGTCACCAGGAGTACCTCGTCGAGGACTACGAGGACGGCAGCATGTTCCTTGAACCGGCGGTCACGGTCTCCCGTGACCCGTTGGCGTACAACACCGACGCAGACCTCCGTACGTTGCTGGGCGAGGCAGCCACGTCGCAGACGGTGACGAAGTCCCGGCGGCGGCGTGACCGCTGAGGGCGCCTCTTCGCAGGTCGCACAACGACGTGCTTGAACTGTGCGAGGGCATCTTCGACAGCCCCGGCACGGTTCGGGCACGGTCGAGCGCAATCACGACGGATGACGGAGTCCGGTTTGTGACTACCCGGCGCGGGCACCATCCGTACAAGGTGTTGTGGTCCATGGACAACACCGGGCATCCTCGCAACGAAGCGGTCTTCCCGCGCTCCTGACGAGGCACGCCGACCTGTCGGGCACACGACGGCCGCCTGGCCTTAGGCCAACGCGGCCATCACATCGGTGCTGATGCTCCCCGTCCCACCCTCGGTGAACCGGCGCGTCGTCACGGCGTTCGCCACGGGATCCGCGCATCCCTCGTGACGGCGAGGCTCGTCACCCGCCGACCAACTACGCCCGAGCGGAACTCAACGGGTTGACAACGCGCAACTGGGGGAACCATGAGAAGTCACGATCGGCCGACCAGAGTTCGGTCACGCCGTGACTGAGGCAGATGGCGGCAACCCGGGCATCGTGCACCTTCGGTCCCGTGACACCGGACTCGCGGAGGAGTTGACCCAGGACCACCGGGTGGTCGGCTGCCTCGGTCAAGACCTGCAGGGTCGGGACGGACAGGAGCGTCTCCACGGCTTCGACTGCCACCGCCAGCTCTGTAGCGGGCCGATAGATCTTCGGATGGGTCACGACCGCAAGGAACTCGTGAAGACACGGCCAGGGGATCGCCCACTGCCCGGGCCCGCTGGCGATCCCCTGCAGCACGCGCTGGGCACGCTCATGGCGAGGGCTGTCCTCGCGGTGGGCGTAGACCAGGACGTTGGTGTCGACAGCGATCACGTCGGCAGTCCGTAGGAGCGGCCGACCACGTCGGTGGGATCGAGGCCGGTCGCGAGTCCCTGCCCTGCCACGGTCGGGAAGTGGAAATCGGGTCGCTCGGCTTTGCTTCGGCGCCGCTCCACCTCGGTGCGCAGCCCGGCCACCACCAGCTCACGCAAGGTCACTCCGTCCTTGCGGGCGAGTTGCTTGGCGTCCCGCGCCAGCGCGTCCGGGATCTCGACCGTCGTCTTCATACGGTTCACCATATCTCGTGACCCGTACTCCCGTATCCTCGGTCCCCAACCAGACTCGGCTGGGCCTTGTCTCCGTGGACGCCGAGCAGCGTGGGAGCAGCACCCAGAGCTCGAGCCCAAACCATGAAGTAAAGCGTTGTCCAAGTTTTTCTATACAACAGGCCAAGTGCGCTGGTAGTCTCGCGCCACCCGTGGCCAACCCAAGGATGCGCGATGAGACGGAATGCGGCACTGCTTCTGGCCCTCGCGGCCGCCCTCGCCCTCGCTGCGTGCGGAGGCGAGGATTCGCCCGCGGACACTCCGGCCACGTCGGCTGCCGACCAGCCGGCTGCCGGGGCCGAGGACGCACCCGTCGTGGAGGATGCGGCAGCACCGGCGGACAAGGAGGCCACGGAGGGCGATGCCCAGCAGGAAGGCGCCGAACCCGAGGCCGAGCAGCCCGGCGCCACCGCCTTCGTCATCGAGCAGACGGCCCCAGAGCCACGGGCCGAGCTGGCCCCTGGCGTCGTGGTGGCCCAGGAGGTCCAGCCCGACGGCGGAACGTCCTGGTATGTCGTGCTGTCCGCGGCCCCGGACGGCACCGTCGTGGAGAACTGGCGATTCACCGTCGACCAGGCCACCGCGGACGAGGACCCCGCCCACACCACCGCCCCTCTGTCGCCCGATGCGTTCAGCTCCGACTTCACCAAGATCGCCGGGACGGCACAGTTCCGCCTCGACCCGATCGGGTTCGACACCCAGGTCGGCTACTTCGACCTGTACGGGACCTTCACCAATCTGTCCGGGCGGGACGAGCCGACCGAGGGTGTCTCCCAGTCAAACCCGAGGTTCGGACCGGACGACCGCCTCTGGTATTGGCAGCAGGCACCCGGCGCGACCAGGGAGCTGTGGTCGGTGGCCCTCGACCGCAGCGACGCCCGCCACGAGGAGGTCGGCCTGACCCAGCCCGGGCAGCCGTTCGTCTTCACCCAGGGCGGTCACCCGGTGCCGGTGTACGACATGAACCTCAACACCGCGGTCGCCGACGACGGGAGCCTGGCGATCCAGGACGACTACAATGGCTGGCGTGTCGACACCGACCTGGCGGCCCTGGCCGACGCCCCGCAGCTGGCCCCGACCGAGATGACGACGGCCAAGCCGGTCGCCTTCCTTCCGGGCAGCACCGACCAGGTGCTGTGCGCCAACGGCCCGGTCTTCGTCTGTGACCTCGACGTGGCGGGCGAGACGTATGCCGTGGGTCCCGAACTCCTGCCCGACAGCGAGGACCTCCAGGGCCAGGCCAATGGGCCGCGGCTCCTGCCGGACGGCACCGTCGCATGGACGACCAGCAACAGCTGGACGGTCGACGGCGTCGACGTGGTGCGGATGGTCCGGATGGACCCCGAAGACGGGTCCCTGGTCGGCAGTGCCGCCATCGCCTACGAGAACCCCAATGCGCCCTACGCCTGGGTGGTCGGCTTCGCCGACTGACTCTGCGGCTGCGACGCCGAGTTCGCGATCGTCCCTCGTGACGAGAGCCTGGTTGGATGGCACCGATGAGTGAGACGTTCGACCGCGCCCGGTCCCTGGCCGCATTCGGTTTGCTCGGACTGGGCAGCGCCAACGCCGGCAACCTGTTCACCGCGATGACCGACGAGGACGCCCACGCACTGTTCGAGGCCGCGTGGGACGCCGGGATCCGGCACTTCGACACCGCCCCTCACTACGGGATCGGCCTGGCCGAGGAGCGGCTCGGCGCATTCCTGCGGACAAGACCGCGCGAGGCGTTCCACCTGTCGACCAAGGTGGGGCGCCTGCTCGTGGCGAACGAGGACTTCGCCGGCGAGCCGGACCCGTTCGAACAGTTCGCGGTCCCCGCGACCCGCCGCCGCGTCGTCGACTACTCGGCGGACGGCATACGGCGCTCGGTCGAGGACTCGCTGATCCGGATGGGCCTGGACCGGGTCGACGCGATCTACGTCCACGACCCCGAGCAGCACGGGGACGAGAACACCGTGCCGTTCCTGGAGTCGGCGGTGCCGGCGGTGTGCACGCTGCGCGAGGAGGGCCTGGTCGCCCACGCCGGGGTCGGCACCGGGTCCGTCCCGGCCGCCCGGGCCGCAGTCGCGATCGGCGGGCTCGACCTGCTGATGCTGGCCGGCCGCTACACCCTCCTGGAGCAACCGGCCCACCCCGAGCTGCTGGAGGAGTGCCGGGCGGCCGGCGTGGGCATCGTCAACACCGCCCAGTTCAACTCCGGGCTGCTGGCCACGGCCGACCCGGGCCGGGACGCGCACTACGAGTACGCCGCGGTGCCGCCGGACAAGCTCGAGCGGGCGATCCGGCTGGCCGGCGTGTGCCGCGAGCACGGCGTCGAGCTGCCCACCGCGGCCCTCCAGTTCGGCCTGCGGCACCCGCTGGTGGTGGCCGTCGTGATGGGCGCCGCCACCGCCGACCAGGTGCGGGAGAACGTCGCTCGCCTCGACCAACCCGTGCCCGACCAGTTGTGGGAGCAGCTGCACCAGGAAGGACTCATCCCGTGATCATCGACAGCCACATGCACGTCTGGGACCGCGCGGTCAGCGCCTCCCGTCGAATATAGGATTTGCTATCATATACGCATGCAGGACCTGGCTGCAGTTGCTCACGAGGCCGACAGGACGATCCAGACGGCACGCGCCCGCCTGGTCTCGGCAGTCCGGCAGGCGGCAGCAGAAGGCATGACCCAGCGGCAGATCGCGACCGCGATCGGGCGGAGCCAACCCGAGGTGTCCCGACTCCTGCGCTTCCACGGGACGTCTCCGTTAGGCCGCAAGATCCGCAGCGCGCGCGCCCAGGTCCTCACCTTGATCAAGGCAGCCGGCGGCACCAACGTCAGGGTGTTCGGCTCGGTCGCGACCGGCATCGACCGACCCGGATCCGACATCGACCTGGTCTTTACGATGTCGCGCCCCCTGAGCCTCATGGAACTCGCCGAGCTCGAACAACAGGTCAGCGGTGTCGTAGGAGCCAACGTCGATCTGATCCCGGATCACGCGGTGCGCCCTGACCTGCGCGAGCGCGTGGCCGCCGAGGCGGTACCCCTGTGACGCGACGCTCGAACAGATCAGAACGGGAGATCTTGGACGAGGCGCTGAATCACCTGGAAATCGTCCAGCAGCACGCGACAGGCGACCTCGACCTGCGAGTGATGCGCAACCGCATCGCTCATGGATACATGCTCGTCGATCCCGACATTATCCGCAGCACCCTGGAACGCGACGTCCCAGGAATCATCGAACGCATCCATCACGCACTCGACACACTCGCCTAGACCGGCGACCGGCGGAGCAATCACGCCAGGAAGGACTCATCCCCGTGATCATCGACAGCCACATGCACGTCTGGGACCGGACGGTCAGCTCCTACGACTGGATCACCGACGACCTCGCGCCGCTCACCGAGACGCACACCCCGTCCCGCAACGCCGACGCCCTCGCGGCCTGCGGCATCGACCAGGTGGTGCTGGTCCAGGCCGAGGATTCGGCGACGGACACGGCATACATGATCGACACCGCCCGGGGCCGCCTCGACGGGGCGCTCCCGGCCGACCACCCGACCCGGATCACCGGAGTGGTGGGCTGGGTGCCGCTGGACGACGCCGGGGCGGCAGCAGCGCAGCTGGAGTCGTATGCCGAGGGGCCGCTGTTCAAGGGCGTGCGGCACCTGATCCACGGGGACCCCCGGGCGACGGAGTTCCTCCGGCTGGACGCGGTGCACGCCGGGCTCGACGTGCTCGCCGGTGCCGGGCTGGTGCTGGACCTGCCCGACGCCTGGCCGCTGTTCGCCACCGACATCGCCGCCACCGCCGACCGACACCCGGACCTGACGATCGTGGTCGACCACCTGGCCAAGCCCCCCGCCGACGCCGGTGAGTGGGAGCGCTGGGCCGACTGCATGCGCCAGATCGGCGCCCGGCCCAACACCGTCACCAAGGTCTCCGGGCTGCACCTGGACGGCATCCCCTACACCGCGTCCGCGCTGCGTCCGTCCTTCGACGTGGCGCTCGAGGCGTTCGGCCCCGACCGGATGATGTATGGCGGCGACTGGCCGATGACGCGGCTCAATGACGGCTACGTGAAGACGTTCGAGGTGCTCGCCGAGCTGATCGGCACGCTCAGCGACGGACGAGGCCGGCGGCGATCTGGGCCGGCACGGCGGCTCGCACCTACCGGCTCTGAGGCGCCGCGACCTGCTCGCGTGGAGCTTGGAGGGGGTGATAGGCCCCTTGATGCTCCACACGAGATCTGCCCGCGGCTTCCACCAGATCGCACTGATATCGAGTAGGTGAAACCAGGAGGTGAGTGACATGGAGCAGATCCTCATCCGCAACCTTCCCGCCGGGACCATGGCCGCCCTGAAGGTGCGCGCCACACAACACCGTCGGTCCGTCGAGGCCGAGGTCCGCGAGATCCTCGCCGCAGCGCTGGAGCGCGAGCCGGCAACGCTCGTCGACCTCCTCGTCACCGACGAGGGCGCCGAGATCGAGTTCGAGCCCGAGCGCCTCGGACTGACCGCGCGCACACCCGGCCTGTGACGCCACTCGGCGTTGTCTGTCACAGCCCTTGGGCCGACTCCGCTTGACCTGAATAGATAGCAGAAACGTTATACTCAGGCATGAGTGGTGGTGACCTGATCAGGGAGGCGCGCAGGCGTGCCGGGATCTCCCAGGCCGAACTGGCGCGCCGGGCGGGCACGACCTGGGAGGCCGGGTCGCCCGCTGGGAGTCCTGCCGGACCGCCCCGAGCCTGGACACCATCCGCCGCCTGGTTCGCCTGTGTGACCTCGACCTGGAGGTCGCGATCGTGCCCCGGGACGACAGCGACCTGGCCCAGGCCGAGCGCCTGGCGACACTGACGCCTCAGCAACGGGTCGAACGTCACCAGCGGCTTGCCGCGCAATTGCGGGCCAGCCACGACCCAGCCTGAGTTCGCCCCGGCTCAGCCGGCCGCGGCGCCGACCTCCCCACACAGGTGCACGCTGATCCCCATCCCGTCGAACATCGCGGCCTTGGCCACCAGCGCGGCATCGGCCGAGGCGGCGTCGGTGCCGTAGGCGATCTGCACGTGGTTCGCCTTGTGCCGGGCCATGAACTGGTCCCGGTTCACCCCGTGCAGCACGACGTGCGCGATCGGCCACTCGGGGTTGGTGGCCTCCTTGCGGCGCCGGGTCTCCTCCTCGGGCAGCTCGACGACGGAGGCCCGGCCGATGTCGGCGTGCAGCGCGCCGTCGGCGATGTAGACCCGGGACCACACGATCTCCCCCGGCTTGGAGACGCCGTTGATCGTCGCCCCACCGGCGGGGAAGAACACGTTGCCCTGCCGCCAGCCCTCGGCGTCGGCATACCCGTTCGGGAAGTGCGAGGGCGGCACGGACCCGGAGATCTCGTAGACCCAGACGAACTGCCCGTCGAACTCCTCGCCCCACCGCACGTCGTGCAGCGTGGTCGCCGGGTCCAGGCCCATCGCGGTCCACACCCGGTTGGTCACCAGGGCGTCCACGGCGACCCCCTCGTCCACCTCGTTGAAGTGCGGGAGGGGCGCGCCGGCATACAGCTCCCGCTCCCCGTCGCGGGAGGTGACCGGCGGCCGGGACACGTTGTTGAGCAGGCCCTCGACCAGGTCGGAGGCGGGCGCGAGGTCCTTCAGGCCCTGCTGGTACTGGATGCCGACGGCGTCCAGCCCGAAGTCGTCGGAGATCCGCAGCGCGGCGACATACATCTTGTACTGCCACAGCAGCTGCCGCTCGGTGAGCTCGGTGTCCTCGTCGGTGCCGAGCCGGAACGTCATCCCGGCCTCGGTGAGCCAGCGCCCGACGGCGTCCGCCTCGGCGTCGTCGACCTGCTGCATCTCGGCCCACAGTGCGCTCTGGGAGAGCCGCTCCTTGTAGATCCCGGTCGGGTTGAGCAGCTCGTCGTCGATGATCGCGTTGTACATCCCCATGCAGCCCTCGTCGAAGACGCCGATGATCGCCTTCTCGGTGCGCAGCTGCTCGGCCAGCGCCCGGCCCAGGTCGCCGCTCGGGCGACTCCGGCAGCTCGGGCAGGTCGCGCACGTGGCGAGGCGTCGTGGGTGACGGCGCCGGTCTCGAGCCACTCGCGGACCCCGTCGCGGAACCACTGGTCGGTGCCGTCGACGGTCCACAGCGTGGCGTAGTCGCGGCCCATCTTGGTCAGCCCGGCGTTCAGCCCGAGGAGCCCGACCAGGCCCGGGCCAGTCGCCGGCGAAGTTGGCCACGGTCAGCACCGGCCCGCGGTGGGTGCGCAGCCCGGCGAGCACGTGGTGGCTGTACTGCCACACCGCCTCGGCCACGATCAGCGGCGCGTCCGGCGGGATCGCCTTGAACACCTCGAGCCCCATCCGCTGGGAGGAGATGAAGCCGTGCCCGGTCGCGGGGTCGACGTCGTTGGCGCGGGCCACCGTCCAGCCGTGCTCGCCGAGTGCGTCGGCCACGATCTGCTCCAGCTCCACCTGCACGGGCCAGCCCGCGGTGTTGGCGGACTCGCGCAGGTCACCGCTGGCGATCAGGTATGCCGTGTGCTCGGGGGCCGCGGGAGCCTCGGCGAGGTCGGGGAACTGGTAGGTCACGGTGTCTCCTTGGGGTCGGACTGCGGACTGTGCTGCAGGTCGGCGAGCGCGTGCACGACGGGCTGGGTGGCGGGGTAGAGCTCGCGGTAGTGGCGGTACAGATCGTCGTAGCGGGCACGCCGGGCGGGGTCGGGCCGGGTGGTGCTGGCCGGCGGGTTCCACGCCTCGATGTCGGCCCCCCACCCAATTTTCGTAGCGGGTTTGCTCCCCAATCCCCCATCTTCGTAGTGGTTTTGCTCGGCCGCGGCCGCGAGGAAGGCCATGCCGTAGCTGGCACCGATCGTGGTGCTCGGCAGCACCTGCTCCAGGCCGGTGACGTCGCTGACCACCTGCGGCCAGAGCGGGTGCTGCACGCCACCGCCGACGGCGACCACGCGCCGCACCTCCACCCCCTCGTCGCGGAACGCCTCGATGTTGTGCCGCACGCCGAAGGCGGTGGCCTCCAGCGCCGCGCGGTAGAGGTCGCCCCGGGTGTGCGATCAGGGTGAGCCCGGCCACCACGCCGCGCGCCCGCGGGTCAGAGACCGGGGTGCGCTCCCCGTCGAAGTAGGGCAGCATCAGCAGCCCGCGAGCACCCGGGCCGCTCGCCTCCGCCTCGGCCAGCAGCTCCTCGAACGGCGCCCCGCCGGTGAGTTCGCGCACCCACGCGGTCACCGAGCCCGAGGAGGCCATGCCGCCGGCCAGGTTGTAGGTGCCCGGGTAGGCCCCGACCGTCCCCCACATCACCTCGCTCGTCCGCGGCCGGTCCCCGGTGGCGATGAGGAACATCGTGGTGCCATACATCAGCATCAGGTCCCCGGGCTGCTGCGCCCCGACGCTCACCGCCTCGGCCCACGCGTCGATGGTGCCGGCGACGACGGGCACGCCCGCTGCCACGCCCCCGAGCGGCTCCCGGGTGTGACCGACGACCTCACCCGGCCAGGCCAGCTCGGGCAGCTCGATGCCCGGCGCGACCTGCTCGGCCCACGGCCGGTGCCACTCGCCGGCGGCCAGGTCCAGCAGCGGAGTGCACTGGCCCGCCGAGTGCCGGTCCATCCGGTAGGCGCCGGTCAGCCGGTGCACCAGCCACGAGGAGGGCATGAAGAGCCGCCGCGCCACGGCATACGCCTCCGGCTCCTCCTCGCGCACCCAGGCGACTTTGGGCCCGGCGGCCTGGCTGGAGAGCACGGACCCGCACCGCTGCCGTATGTCGTCACGCCCCAGGTCCGCCTCGATCGCCTCGATCTGGGCACCGGCCCGGCTGTCCACGCCGTAGAGGATGGCCGGGCGCACCGGCGTGCCGTCGGCGTCGGTGAGCACCACGCACGGCCCCATCCCGCTCACCCCGACCGCGGCGACCTCGACGGCACCGTCGCCGGTCAGCTCCTGGGCGATCGAGACCAGCTCGTCCCACCAGATCACGGGGTCCATCTCGACGTGGCCCGGGGCAGGACGGTCCACCGTGTGCGGCCGGGTCGCCGAGCGGGCCACCGTGCCGTCCTCGAGGACGAGCACCCCCTTGGTGCTGGAGGTGCCGACGTCGACGCCCAGGAAGCCGCGCGCCATGGGACTCACTGCCCGACGGGTCGCAGCCGCAGGCCCTGCATGCCACCGTCGACAGCCAGCGAGGTGCCGGTGGTCGACCCGGACAGCGGCGAGGCCAGGTAGGCGATGGCCCCGGCGATCTCGTCGGCCGACACGAGGCGTCCGTGCGGCTGGCGGGCCTCCAGCGCGGCCCGCTCGGCGGCGGGGTCGGGCGCCTTGTCCAGCAGCCGCCCGATCCACGGGGTGTCGGCGGTGCCGGGGTTGACGCAGTTGACCCGGATGCCCTCGCGGACGTGGTCGGCGGCCATCGCCAGGGTCATCGACAGGACGGCGCCCTTGCTCGCGCTGTAGAGCACCCGGCTGGGCAGCCCAGCCGTCGCGGCGATCGAGCACACGTTGACGACCGACGCCGCCGGCGACTCCCGCAGGTGCGGCAGCGCGGCGGCGATCACCCGGGCCATGCCGACCACGTTGACCTGGAGCACCCGGTCCCACTCGGCGTCGTCGTTGTCGGCCACGGTGCCCTGGGCGCCGATGCCGGCGTTGTTGACCACGATGTCGATCCGCCCGAACTCGGCGACGACCTGCGCGATCGCGGCGTCCACCGACCCCCGGTCGGCCACGTCGCAGGTCACGCCCGTGTGCGGCCCGTCGGCCGGCGGCGCCAGGTCCAGCACGGCGACGCGGGCACCCCGGGCAGCCAGCACGTCCGCCGTGGCCGCCCCGATGCCCGAGCCGCCGCCGGTGACGACCGCGACCAGACCGACCAGCTCTCCCGCGCTCATGCCGGGCTCCCCTCGGTCCGGCCCGCGGCGGGTGCATCGCCGACGAACTCCTGTCGCTGCCGGCCCAGGCCGTCGATCTCGACCTCGACCATGTCGCCCGGTTTCAGGTAGGGGAAGCGCCCCGACAGGGCCACGCCCTCCGGCGTCCCGGTCAGGATCAGGTCACCCGGCTCAAGGGTGAGGTACTGGCTCAGGTGGTGCACGACATACGGCACGGAGAAGATCAGGTCGGCGGTGCTGGAGTCCTGCCGCGGCTCCCCGTTGACCCAGCTGCGCAGCCGCAGGTTGCCCGCGTCGACGTCTTGCGCCGGCACCAGCCAGGGGCCGATCGGAGTCGAGCCCGGCAGGCACTTGCCCTTGGACCACTGGCCCCCGGACTCCTCCAGCTGCCAGGTGCGCTCGGACAGGTCGTTGGCCACCAGGTAGCCGGCGATGCAGGCCGCGGCCTCCTCCACCGACGCGAGCTCGCTGGCCTCACGGCCGATGACGACGCCCAGCTCGACCTCCCAGTCGGTCTTCTCGCTGCGCGGCGGGATCCGCACCGCGTCGTCGGGGCCGCCGACCGTGTTGGGCGTCTTGAGGAAGAGCACCGGCTGCGCCGGCGGCGCCGACCCGGACTCGGCGGCGTGGGCCGCGTAGTTCATCCCGATGCAGAGCACCGCACCCGGGCGGGCGATCGGGGAGCCGATCCGTATGCCGTCTGTCGCCACCGCGGGCAACTCACCGTCGGCGAGGGCCTGGCCGGCACGGGCCAACCCGTCCGCCGCGAGGAACGCCCCGTCGATCTGCTGGGTCAGTCCCGAGAGATCATATGTCGTGACGCTCCCGTCCTCGCCCTCGACCTGGACCACGGGGCGCTCCGCCCCACGCTCGCCTACCTGCAGAAACCGCACGGTGAACCCTTCCGGACGACGACACTGGCCGTGGTGCGACGCGCACACCACGACCAGTATCGCGGCCCAAACATCCGATGTCCAAGGCGGGGCTCAGGAAGTCCACGGCTGGCTGAGCGCGATCACCTCACCGTCGGCATTGACCAGCACGGTGACGATCCCGCGGAACCCGTAGAGCCAGGTCATGGCCTCGCCGCACGGCACCGGGTCGGTGATCATCGGGTCGCTGGGCCGCCGGGCGAAGCACCGGGTCTCCTCGGTGAGGGTGAACTCGTCCTCGCCGATCACCTCGACGGGGCTGCTGGGGTCCGGGTCGAAGTACTCCAGCAGCTCCACCTGCACGGTGCTGCCGTCGGTGTCGAGCAGGCGCGCCACGTGGCCGGTGAGGCCGGTGGTGTCGCCGCCGCTCTCGACGCTGGCGAGCAGACCGTCGACGTCCTGACCCGCCGTGGCCCGGATGTGCAGGCCCAGGTCCGGGACCCACCAGAAGTCGGTGGTGCCGGGGTCCTCGGCCTGGCAGTCGCCCTGGGCGTGGCGGGTGCGCGTGGCCTCGTAGCCGCCCACCTGGACGTCCTCGGTCTCGCACTCCTCGCCGGCACCCGACTGGTCCGGCTGCTCCGTGTGCCCGGCGCTCAGCGAGGCGTTGCACACCAGGTCCCCGGCGTCCTCCGGGTCGCGCAGGCACGCCCCCGTCGGCACCTCGGCGTCACCGCTGACCGTGATGGGCTCCATCACCCAGCCCTCAGGCAGCACCGCCTGGACGCCGGTGGTGAGCGGGGTGGGGGTCTGGCCGTCCGAGCGCGGCGGCTCCTCCTCCAGGCCCTCGGCCAGCTCGTATGCCGTGGCGCCGGTCACCAGCAGCTGGTCACCGTCGACCTGGAGCGTGGGCTGCCCGTCCACGAGGGTCACCCAGTGGTTGGTGGCGGTGGCCTCCTCGCCCTCGCACGGGCGGTGCGGCCCGCGGAAGTTCGCCAGGGTCAGCAGGCCCTCGTCGTCGACCTGGGCGTCCGTGCTGCCGATCTCGCACTCGCCCACGCCCAGGCTGAGCTGGAGATTGCCCGCCTCCTGCGCCTCCACCTGCAGCCCGGCCTCCGGCAGTGCGACGAGTTCCTCCACGGGCCCCTCGGGCTCGACCGACTCCGGCAGCAGGCTCCAACTGCCCTGGACGTCCTCCGGTGTGGCGGGCTCGGGCCCGTCGCCGGGCTCCCCGGCCGTGTCGGCCCTGGCGAAGGCCACGGTGACCTGGTCCTCCGGCGGGACGCCGGTCCCGTCCGTCGGCTCCTCGTCGGTGGACTCCTCGTCCGACTCCGGGTCGACCGGTCGCACCGAGAGCAGCAGCGCCTCGTCCTCGACCGTCCGGAGCCAGCCGCCCTGCGGCAGCGCGGCCATCCAGAAGTCCTCGGCCGCCTGCACGTCGGGCTCACACCCGATGTCGGTGCTGGCCACCTCTGCGGGCGGGAACGTCCCGTCGTTGACCTGCAGGCCCTGCACGCCGGCCTCGCCGCAGTTCGGCGATGGCGATGCCCCAGCCCTCCTCGGCGAATCCCAGCGTGGTCTCGTCGCCGAGGTCGGTCACCTCGTCGGGGACGGTGCCACCGGTCGTGCTCTGCAACGTCCACTCCGTGCCGACCAGGTCGTCCGCCGCGGCCGGGCTGGCTGCCGACTCATCGACGGCCTCCGACTCGCCACCAGCCTCCGAGTCCTCACCCGCGGGCACGAAGACGAAGGTCACCGCGTCCGGCGGCACGCCCGCAGGCTCGTCGGGGTCCACCGCCTCGGTGTGCTCCGCGACGGTCGGCTCCTCCTGGTCCAGCCCGATCAGACCGGGCCCGAACACGGCGCCCAGGCCGACCACACTGCATACGGCCACACCGGCGACGACGGCCCGGCGCCGGGTGCGGATGCGGCCCGCCTGCTCCCAGGCCTGGGCGCTCATGTCGGGCATGGCTGCGCCCTCGGCTCCCTGGGACAGCACGTCCCTGATGTCCATCGGCCCCTGCTGCCCGTTCATCGTTCCTGTCCTTCCATCCGGGCGGACGCTTCGGGGTCGGCCTCCCGGTCGACCACGTCCGCCTCCAGCTCCCCCCGGAGGGTCTTCAGCGCGCGATGCGCCTGACTCTTGACCGTCCCCACGCTGACGCCCAGCACCTCGGCCGTCTGCGCCTCGGTCATGTCGTCGTAGTAGCGCAGGACCAATACCGCCCGCTGCCGTTGCGGCAGCGCCCGCAGGGCGTCCCGCACCTGCCAGGACGACAGCCACGAGTCGGAGTCGTCCGGCCCCGGCTCCTCCGGCATGGTGTCGCGCAGTCGCTCCCGGCGCCGTTTGCGCCACCAGCTCACGGTGTCTCTGTAGAGGATGCGCCGCACGTAGGCGTCCGGGTAGCCGTGTTTGACGGTCTTCCATTTCAACGCGAGCTTGATCATGGCGTCCTGCAGCAGGTCCTGCGCCTGGTGCACGTCGCCACACATCAAGGTGGCGGCGCGCAGCAGGTGCTGCTGCCTGGCGGCCACGAACGCCGCGTAGTCCGGATCAATGTCCCTCATCGAGCTCCCCTTCGATTGGTCCACCTGTAACGCATCACACCGGGCCGATGGTTGTCGGCCGACGCGCCCGGGCGCCTCGGATCCGGCGCGGCTGGGTCGCGAGCTCGGGGCTAGACGTCGGACCTTCCTCCGGGTAAGACCCGGTGGACACCGCCAGAAGTCTTGCTTCAGGGGGCAGCGCCGAGCGAACATCTGATGTTTAATGGGATCTGGTCATTGCCGCATCGAGGAGGCTTTTCGTGAGCAGCATCGTGTCCCTGTCGACCATCGACATCCGCTTCCCCACCTCACGGGACCTGGACGGCTCCGACGCGATGAACCCCGACCCCGACTACTCCGCCGCCTACGTGGTCCTGGAGACCGACGCCGGCGACGGGCACAGCGGGCACGGGTTCGTCTTCACGATCGGGCGGGGCAACGAGGTGGTGCAGGGGGCGATCGATGCGCTGCGACCGCACCTGGAGGGTCAGGACGCCGAGGCGCTGCTGGCCGACATGGGCGGCACCTGGAGCGCCCTGGTCCACGACTCCCAGCTGCGCTGGCTCGGCCCGGAGAAGGGCGTGATCCACATGGCCATCGGAGCCGTGGTGAACGCCCTGTGGGATCTGAAGGCCAAGCGGGCTGGCCTGCCGCTGTGGCAGCTGCTGGGCCGGATGAGCCCGGAGGAGATCGTCGACCTGGTCGACTTCCGCTACCTCACCGACGCCCTCACCCGCGAGGAGGCCCTCGACGCTGCTGCGCGCGCGCCGAGCCAGGGCGCGCCGCGCGGGAGGCCGAGCTGCTGGCAGCCGGCTACCCGGGCTACACCACCACCCCGGGCTGGCTCGGCTACTCCGACGAGAAGCTCGAGCGGCTGTGCCGCGAAGCGGTCGACGAGGGCTGGGCCCAGATCAAGCTGAAGGTCGGCGCGGACCTGGCTGACGACATACGGCGATTGCGCATTGCGCGCGCGGCCGTCAGCGCCGGACACCGCGATCGCCGTCGACGCCAACCAGCGGTGGGACGTCGCCGACGCCATCGCGTGGGTGCAGGCGCTGGAGGACGACCAGATCGCGTGGGTCGAGGAGCCGACCAGCCCCGACGACATCCTGGGCCACGCCGCGATCGCCGAGGCCATCGCCCCGATCCCGGTGGCGACCGGGGAGCACGTGGCCAACCGTGTCGTCTTCAAGCAGCTGCTGCAGGCCAAGGCGCTGCGGGTGCTGCAACTGGACGCGACCCGGGTCGCCGGGGTCAACGAGAACGTCGCGATCCTGCTGCTCGCCGCCAAGTTCGGCGTGCGCGTCTGCCCGCACGCCGGCGGCGTGGGCCTGTGCGAGGCGGTGCAGCACCTCAGCATGTTCGACTTCGTCGCCGTCTCCGGGACCCAGGAGGGGCGGATGATCGAGTTCGTGGACCACCTGCACGAGCACTTCGTCACCCCGACGGTGATCGAGCGCGGGCGCTACCGGGCGCCGGTCGCCCCGGGGGCGGGCACCGAGATCCTGCCGGCCAGCCGCGCGGAGTACACCTTCCCCGACGGCCCGGCCTGGCGGTCGGAGCAGGCTCGCTGATTCCGTGCGGGCACACTGACTCCATGACTGCGCTCGGCCTGGGCTGCGCCGCGTTCGGCAACCTCTACTCCGTCGTGTCCGCCGACACGGCCACGGAGTCCGTGTGGACTGCCTGGGAGCTGGGCGTGCGGCACTTCGACACGGCACCGCACTACGGTCTCGGCCTGTCCGAGCGGCGGCTGGGTGCGGCGCTCGTCGGGCCGGCGCTGATCGGGCAGGCGCTGATCGGGCCGGCGCCCATCGGGCAGGCGCTCATCTCCACCAAGGCGGGCCGACTGCTGGAGCCGAACCCGGACTACGTCCCGGGCGACCAGGACCCCGACGGGTTCGTGGTGCCGGCCGAGCTCCGTCGTCGCTGGGACTTCACCCCCGACGGCCTGCGCCGCAGCCTGGAGGCGTCGCTGGAGCGGCTGGGCACCGACCGCGTCGACACCCTGTATCTGCACGACCCCGACGTCTACGACCTCGACACCGGCATCCGCACCTCGCTGCCGGCCCTGGCCGCGCTGCGCGACGAGGGCCTGGTGAGCCGGATCGGCGTCGGCTCCAACGACGAGGCCGCCCTGGCGCGGTGCGTGCGCGAGGCCGACCTCGATGTCGTCATGTGCGCCGGCCGCTACACGCTGCTCGAGCAGCCCGCCGCGCGCGAACTGCTGCCGCTGTGCCTGGAACGCGGTGTGGGCGTGGTGGCCGCGGGTGTCTACAACTCCGGCGCCCTGGCGACCGATCACTTCCCGGAAACGGTGATGTACAACTACCTCCCCGCCCCGCCCGAGGTCGTCGCCCGGCTGCGTGAGGTGCACGCGGTCTGCGCCGCCCACGGCGTGACCGTGCCCGAGGCCGCCGTCCGGTTCGTCGCCCGCCACCCCGCCGTCGAGGTCGTGATGCTCGGCGCGCGGTCACCCGAGGAGGTGCGCCAGGCACACGCCCGCTTCACCGCCGACGTGCCCGAGGGGCTCTGGGCGGACCTCCCGTCCACACCCGCCTGAACTCGCCCGTCCCACCTCGCTCCACCTCGAACCGCCCCCCGCCGCACCTCGCTCCCCCGGCGAACCGCCCCCGGCCGCGCCTCCCCACACTCGCGTGGAGGATTTCGGGGCCTATGACCCCCTTCATCCTCCACGCGAGATTCGCCGGCCCTCGTCATACGTCACACACGCCGCCCCGGGTCGCCTCGCCAGCGGCAGGAAGCACCGCCCCGTCAGCGGGCTGTGGATAACCGCAACGCCGGGAGGGCCGATCGGGGCATCCTGCCGGGGTGACCCCCGAACAGCGAGCCCGCAAGCAGCGCGGCGCGATCACCACCTCCCAGGCGGTGGCGTGCGGCATGACGATCGACGAGGTCCGGGCCAAGGTCGACTCGCAGCGGTGGCAGCGCCTGCACTTCGGCGTCTACGTCACCAACACCGCCAAGCCGTCGTGGGCGACTCGCGCGTCGGCCGCCCTGCTCTATGCGGGCAAGGGTGCAGCGCTCTCCCTGCAGACCGCGGCCTACCACTCACGGCTCACCACGAAGCAGCCCCCAGTCATCCAGATCTACATCCCCGCCTCCCGCCGCGTAGTCCCCATCGCCGGGGTATCGATCCGCCGCAAGCGAGCGCCCTTCCGCAGCAACGTCGTCGAAGGACTCCTCACCACGCCTGCTGCCCCGACCGTGATCGATATCGCCGCCGAGCCCGACCAGACCGCGGACGACATCGTCTCCCTGGTGGCACGCTCCTGTCAGTTGGGACGGACCAGCGCGGACCTCCTGCTCGCAGAGTTGCGCACCCGACGGGCGCACCCTCAGCGGCTGCTGCTGCAGCTCGCGCTCGGCGACGTCTCGGACGGGCGTCGAGAGCGCGGCAGAGTTCCGGTGCCTCAACGATGTGGTCCGGGCCCACGGCTTGCCCCCGATGACCAGCCAGACGCCGACAGGCGACGGTGGCCGACGAGACTTCGAGTCCGACTACGGCGTCATCCTGGAGGTCGACGGCGTCCAGTGGCACCAGGGGGCGCAGCTGCGCCGGGACCGCAAGCGAGACCGGGCAGCCACCCGCGAGGGCAAGGTCACCCTGCGAGCGGGCTGGGTCGACGTCGCCGTCGAGCCGTGCCAGCTCGCGGTCGACCTGGCGTTGGTGCACCGCCAACGAGGGCTGGGACGGCTGGCCCACGCCGTGCTCCCCGACCTGCGCCGTCCACACCATGCAGCAGACCTCCTGAGAGCCGAGGGCGAAGAGTTCCTGAGAGCCACGGGCGAAGACTTCCTGAGAGCCGCGTGGAAACTCGCGTGGAGGATTTCGGGGCCTATCACCCCCTTTATCCTCCACGCGAGACGGAGGCCGTCGCACTGAGGGCGGCTCGGGATGCCAGAGCGGCCGGGACCTCTCGGAGGAAGGTCCCGGCCGCCCGGGCTTGGGGGGCGAGAGCGAGCCCCGTTAGCGACGGGAGTTGCCCGCCACGCGCACGGTCACCGGCTCACGCCACGGTCACCGGCTCATTCGTAGAGCATCGCCCGGATGTCCTCGTCGTCAACGTTGGACTCGTCGACCCAGTAGGACCCGGTGTCGACCTCCTCGTCCACGTCCTCACCCTCGATCGTCGCGACCGCCGACTCGACGGTGGCGCGGCCGATGCCGGCCGGGTCCTGGGTGACCAGGCCGGCCATGACGCCGCTCTTGATGGCGTCGATCTGCGCCTGACCCGAGTCGAACCCGACGACGGTCACGTCACCCGGCGACAGGCCGAGCTCGTTGATGGCGTTCACGATGCCGATGGCCGAGCCCTCGTTGGTGCCGTAGAGGCCCGCCATGTCGGAGTGGGCCGCGAGCATCGTCTTGGCGATGTCCGCGGACTGGAGGTGGTCACCGTCGCCGTACTGGATGTCGACGATCTCGATGTCCGGGTACTCCTCCTCCATGTAGTTGATGAAGCCGTCGCGCCGCTCCACACCGGTGCTGTTGATCTGGCTGTGGGCGACGATGCCGACCTTGCCCTCGCCACCGATCAGCTCGGCCATGTGCTCACCGGCGAGCGCGCCGGCGACTAGGGAGTCGGTCTTGGAGATGTTCACCGCGTAGTCGGACTCGTCGCAGCCGGCGTCGAACTCCACGACCGGGATGCCGGCCTCCTCCGCCTGCTCGTAGAGCGGGACGCAGGCCTCGGGGTCCAGGGCGGCGAACCCGATGGCGTCGGGCTGACGCTCGATCGCGCTCTGCAGCATCTGCAGCTGGGCGTCGATCTCGGTCTCGGAGGCCGGGCCGTCGAAGGTGACGGTGACGCCGAGCTCCTCGGCCTTCTCCTCGGCGCCGGACTGGACGGCCTGCCAGAACTGGTGCTGGAAGCCCTTGGAGACCAGGGCGATGTCGTACTCCCCGTTCTCGGCGCCGCCTTCGGAGCCGCCCTCGTTGCCGCCGGCGTTGCCGCCCTCTTCCTCGGCACCGGGGTCCTCGACGAGCTCGCCGGAGTCGCCGCAGGCGGAGAGGGTGAGCGCGGTCGCGGCCGCGATCGCCAGGAGGGTCATTCTGCTGTGCTTCATATCTGCTCCCTTGCAGAAGTGGGATGCCCCGGGAGGGGCGTCAGGGGTGGGTTGGTGTGCTGTTGTCGTGGCGTATGTCGTGGACGGCCCGGATTCGCTATGCGTGCCCACCCCCCTCTGCGCGACGCTTGCGCAGGTTGTCCGCGAAGACGGCGACGAGCACCACGACGCCGACGACGACGGTCTGCCACTCGGACTGGACCGCCATGATCCGCAGGCCGTTGATCAGCACGCTCATGATGAGCGCACCGATCAGGGTGCCCAGGATCGTGCCGCGGCCCGCCGAGCAGGGAGGTGCCGCCGATGATCACCGCGGCGATGGCCTGCAGCTCATAGCCCATGCCGAGCTGCGGCTGGGCCGAGCTGAGGCGGGAGGCCATGACGACCCCGGCCAGGCCCGTGCAGGCGCCCGGCCAGGGCGTAGATGCTCAGCAGCCAGCGGCGGGTGTTGATGCCGGAGAGCCGGGTGGCCTCCTCGTTGCTGCCGATCGCGTAGGTCATCCGGCCCAGCACGGTCTTGGTCAGCACGATGCCGAGCACGAGCGCCAGGGCAAACAGGATGAGCACCGCGTTGGGGATCCGGGGGATGAACTGTCCCAGCGCGATCTGCTGGAAGCCGGGGACGGCGGACAGGTAGATGGGGCGCACCCCGGACAGCACCAGGGCCAGTCCCTCGGCGATCATCATCATCGCCAGGGTGGCGATGAACGGTGGCAACCCCAGGATCGTGACGTTGAACCCGTTGACGAGCCCGATCAGCGCCCCGAAGGCGATGCCGCCGAGCACGCCCACCACGAGCGGCAGGCCCATGTTGGTCAGCAGCAACCCGGTGACCACCGAGCACAGCGTCATCCCGGTGCCGATCGACAGGTCGATGCCGCCGGTGATGATCACGAAGGTGGTGCCCACCGCCAGGATCCCGATGACGGCCGTCGCCAGCAGGATCGAGGTCAGGTTGCTGATCGTGAAGAAGTTCGAGTTCGCGATGGAGAAGAAGAGCACCAGCGCGATCAGGGTGCCGAAGGCCAGGAACTGCTGGAGACCCTGACCGACCCGGCCGCGCCAGGACGCCGTGGCCACGTGGCCGGGATCGGGCGTGGCACCGGACCGCGGCTCGAGGTCCTGCCCGGCGGGGGGCTGCGAGCTGCTCATGCGACCACGTCCTCGTCGATGTTCTTGGTGGCCAGCACCATCACCTTCTCCTGATCTGCCTCGTCGTTGTCCAGATACCCGGTGACCCGCCCCTCCGACATCACCACGATGCGGTGGGAGAGCCGCAGCACCTCGGGGAGCTCGGAGGAGATCACCATGACCGCCTTGCCGCGGTCGGCCAGCTCGTTGAGCAGCTTGTAGATCTCCTCCTTCGCGCCGACGTCGATGCCGCGGGTGGGTTCGTCGAAGATCAGCACGTCGCAGTCCCGGGCGAGCCACTTGCCGATGACGATCTTCTGCTGGTTGCCGCCGGACAGGTTCTTCACCAGCGCCCGGGTGGACGGCGTCTTGATCCGCAGCGAGTCGATGTAGGACTGGGTCACGGAGCGGCCCTTGCCCTTGTTGAGGAAGCCCAGCGGCCCCCGGACCTTGCCCAGGGAGGACATCAGCATGTTGAACGCGACGTCCTGCTCGAGCATCAGCCCGTGCCGCTTGCGGTCCTCCGGCAGGTAGCCGATCCCGAGCCGCACCGCCTGGTCCGGACCGCTGATCCGCACCTCGCGGCCGTGCACGGCGACGGTCCCGTCGGTGATCGGGTCGGCCCCGATGATGGCCCGGGCGGTCTCGGTGCGGCCGGCGCCCATCAGCCCCGCGAACCCGAGGATCTCGCCCCGGTGCAGGTCGAAGGAGACGTCCTGCAGCAGGTTCTTGGTGGACAGCCCCCGCACCGACAGCACGACGTCGTCGGGGTTGCGCTGCACCTCCTGCCGCTCGCCCTGCTGGCCGACCAGCTCGCGACCGACCATCATCGCGATGATCTCCTCGTCGGTGACCTCGTCGATCTCCCGGGTGCCGACATACTGCCCGTCCCGCAGCACGGTCACCCGGTCGGCGATGCGGCGCAGCTCCTCCATCCGGTGGGAGATGTAGACGATGCCCACGCCGCGGTCCCGCAGCGACTCGATGAGGCTGAAGAGCACCTCGGTCTCGGCCAGGCTGATCGCCGAGGTCGGCTCGTCCATCACCAGGATCTTGGTGGACTCGAAGGAGAGCGCCTTGGCGATCTCGACCATCTGCTGCTGGGCGACGGTGAGGTCACCCACGGTGGCGGTGGGCCGCAGCCGTATGCCGAGTCCGTCCAGCAGGTCCTTGGTGCGGCGGCGCAGCGCCCGTTCGTTGAGCCACGGGCCGGTGCGCGGCTCGCGGCCGATGTAGATGTTCTGCCCGACGGTCAGGTGGGGCAGCAGGTTCATCTCCTGGTGGATGATGCTGATGCCCAGTTCCTGGGCGTCCTTGGGCCCGCCGACCTCCACCTCCTGGCCGTCGATGCTGATGGACCCGGTGTCCTTGGTGTAGATGCCGGACAGGATCTTCATCAGCGTGGACTTGCCGGCGCCGTTCTCACCGACCAGGGCCAGCACTTCGCCGCGGTCCAGGCTGAGGTTCACACCCTGCAGCGCCTGCACACCGGGGAAGCCCTTGGAGACCTCTCGGATCTCTAGGAGCTGAGCCACACACTTCACCTTCCTCGTCGAAGACCGTGCTAAACATCCTACGTCTGACGGAATCCTACGGCCTTCCGGCCGTCACACAACACCCTTCTGCACCAGATAGCACGAGTAGGGGATGGTCTCGCCGGTCTGGATGAAGAGCATGGCGCCCTTCGCCTGGGCGTAGAAGTCAAATCTCTCGACCGGGGTGATCGTGACCTCTGCCCCCTCGGCGTCGGCCGCGAGCCGCCCCAGCGCGGTCGTCGCCTCGGTCAGCCGCTCGGGCTCGTCGTCAATTTCCATCCGCCAGATCGGCGAGGGCACGAAGCCGTCGAGGGGGAACACGCTGAGCAGCGCCCGGGCGGCGGCCTCGGTGTCGGCGCCCCGCAGGTCCACGACGGGGACCTGGTAGCGGTAGGCCGGGAAGTTGCGGTCCACCAGGCCGAGCACGTCGCCGTGGCCCATCTCGTCGAGGAGGTGGAGCAGCGAGCCGGTGAGCAGCGGGTCGACGTTCTTGAGCATCAGGTCCTCCGTGGGTAACCGGTGTGGTCGGGGTTGGGGCGGGTGGTCCAGCCGCCGGCGCCGTCGTCGACGACGAGGGCGGCCATCCCGCCGGCGTCCTCGATGAGCGCGTAGTCCTGCCCGGAGTCGGCGGGGTAACAAAACAGGGTGACGAACGGCTCATCGCCGGTGTTCACGCTGCGGTGCACCCAGTGCCCGGGCACGTGCACGGCCTCGCCCGCGGTCAGCGGGACCGCCTCGGACCGCCCGTCCACGGTCTCCAGGAGCATCACCCCGCTGCCGCTGAGGCAGTGGTAGAGCTCGGCCCGGTTCGGGCGGGCGTGCAGGTGACCCCGGGTGACGGCATACTCCTCGCCGACGCGGCCCGGCAGGAGGGTGCTGGTGCCGATGATGAGCGCGCCGTCGTCCTCGACGTTGCGGTGCTCCTGGACCGTGTAGACCACGGCATCGGCACCGCGCCGCGCCACCTCCTCGGCGTAGGCGGCCCTGTCGCGGTAGACGCCCGCCATGTCGCCGAGACGCTTGGTATAGCTGCCCGTCGCGCCCGCCAGGCTGCCGTCGCGGCCGACCGTCAGTCGACCGGGATCGGGGGGTGCGCTCGTCATCGGGCCGGGCCTCCTCGCAGGGGTGCGCCGCGGGTGCGGTGCAGTGCGGCACACCCTAGAACCAATCGGATGTCATGACAACCCCTTGACAAGGGTGTCATGACAGGGGCACGCTCGGACCGCAACCATCCAACCTCTGGGAACAGGCGGCCGCACAGATGATCGTCGCGCACGACCTCGGGACGACCGGAGACAAGGCGTCACTGCACGACGAGACCGGGCGCACCGTCGCCACCTTCACCGCGGAGTACCCGACCAGGTTCGGGCCCGACGGCGTCGCCGAGCAGGACCCGGAGCGGTGGTGGGACGCCGTCGGCGATGCGACCCGTGGCCTGCTGCAGCAGACCGGGATTGCGCCGGATCGGGTCCGAGTCGTCGGCCTGTCCGGCCAGATGATGGGCGCGGTGTTCCTCGACGAGCAGCACCGACCGACGCGGCCGGCGATCATCTGGGCCGACCACCGCAGCCAGCCCCAGGCGGACCGGCTGCTCGCCGCGGTCGGCCAGGACACGGCATACCGGGAGTTGGGCCACCGCATCCACCCGACGTACACGCTGGCCAAGGTGATGTGGGTCCGCGAGCACGAGCCCGAGGTCTGGGAGCGCACCCGACACGTCTGCGTCGCCAAGGATTTCGTGGTGCACCGGCTGACCGGCACCCTGGTCACCGACCCGTCCGACGCCTCCGGCACCGACGCCTTCGACCAGGGCTCGGGGCAGTGGTCCACCGGGCTGCTCGCGGCAGCGGACCTGTCGGCCGACCTGTTCCCGCCGATCGTGCCGTCCACCACCGTCGTCGGCGGCCTCACTCCGTATGCCGCATCCGCCACCGGACTGCCGGTGGACACCCCGGTCGTGCTGGGCGGCGGCGACGGGCCGATGGCCGCCGTCGGTGCCGGCGTGATCACGCCCGCGGACGCCGCCTACGCCTGCCTGGGGTCCTCCTCCTGGATCTCCTGCTCCTCCCGGCAACCGCTGCACGACCCCGAGATGCGCTCGATGAGCTTCAACCACGTCGTGCCGGACCACTTCGTCCCGACCGCGACGATGCAGGCCGGCGGCGCGAGCCTGAGCTGGGTGATGGACCTGTTCGGCGGGGGCAAGGACGCCTACGACCGCCTGCTGCCGGAGGCGGCCGAGGTGGCTGCCGCCGACGAGGGCCTGTTCTTCCTGCCCTACCTGCTCGGGGAGCGCTCCCCGAACTGGAACGCCAACGCGGCCGGGACCTTCGCCGGGCTGCAGCGCCACCACGGCCCCGCCCACCTGGTCCGGGCGGTGCTGGAGGGCGTGGCCTTCAACCTGCGCACCTGCATGGGTGCCTTCACCGACAGTGGCGTCGCGCTGGACCGGGTGGACGTCATCGGCGGCGGCGCGCAGAGCGAGGTGTGGATGCAGGTGCTCGCCGACGTCTGGCAAGTGCCGGTGCGCCAGCGGACCATCGTGGCCGACGCCAACAGCCTGGGGGCCGCCGTCACCGCCGCCGTCGGTGCGGGCCTCGTCGAGGACTTCGAGGTGGCCAAGTCGCTGTCCGAGCTCGCCGCCGAGTTCACCCCCGACCCCGATCGTGCCGCCCGGGCGCCCGAGCAGCACCAGATCTTCCTCGCGGCCTACGAGTCGTTGGTGCCGTGGTTCGACTCCCGGGTGGGCGCCCGGTGAGCACCACGACCGCGTCCTCGTCCGGGGCCAGGGCCGTCCGCACCGTCCTGGTCACCTCGCGCTCCTTCTCCTCCGGCTCCCTGGACCTGACCGGCCGGCTTGAGGCGGGCGGGCTTCGCGTGGAGCGCGGACCGGCCGACCACGACCTGGCCGAGCTGAGGCCCCTGCTGGCGGGTGCCGCCGCCTGGATCGCCGGGACCGGCCCGGTCACTGCCGAGCACCTGGCCGCGGCCCCGGGCCTGCGGGTGGTGGCCCGCTATGGCGTGGGCACCGACGCGGTCGACCTCGCCGCGGCCGCCGCCGCGGGCATTCCGGTCAGCAACACCCCCGGGGCCAACAGCGAGGCGGTGGCCGAGCACGCCGTCGCCCTGGCCTTCGCGGCGCTGCGGGCGGTGCCCGCGGGCGACCGCCGGGTGCGCGCGGGCGACTGGGGCGTCACCCGCGGTCGGCAACTCGCCGGGTCCACCGCCGGGGTCGTCGGCTTCGGCCGGATCGGACGCGCGGTCGCCCAGCGGTTCGCCGCCCTGGGGTGCCGGGTCCTGGTCCACGACCCGTTCGTGGCCGACGAGGACGTCCGCGCCGCCGGGCACGAGGCCGCGTCCCTGGAGCAGATCCGCATCCAGTCGGGCCTCGTCTCGCTGCACGCCCCGGGCGGGGACGTCGTCGTCGACGGGGCCTGGGTGTCCGACTGCGCCCCGGCGCAGGTGGTCGTCAACACCGCCCGGGCCGCGCTGGTCGACGAGGCCGCGGTCGCCGCCGGGCTCCGCGCGGGGCTGTTGCACGCCTTCGCCGCCGACACACTGAGCACGGAGTCCGACGCCGAGCGCCACTCACCGCTGCTCGACCCCGACCTGGCCGACCGGGTCGTGCTCACCCCGCACCTCGGCGCCCAGACGGTCGAGGCCGTCGACCTGATGGGGTCGATGGCGGTCGAGGATGTGCTGGCGGTGCTCGCCGGCGGGCCCCCGGTCCATCCCGCAGGAGCCACCCGATGACCGCCCGGATGCGCTTCGTGGGCGTCACCACCGGCGCCTCCTCGATCATGCGGATCTTCCCCGTCTGGGCCGACATCCTCGGGCTCGACGCCGAGCTCGTCGGACTGGACATCCCCCTCGGGGCCGACCCCACGGCATACCGGGCCGCGATGACGCAGATGCGCGAGGACCCGGCCTGCGTCGGCGCCCTGGTGACCACCCACAAGATCGCGCTGCACGAGGCGGCGCGCGACATGTTCGACGAGTTGGACCCGTTCGCGGCAACCTGCGGGGAGATCTCCTCGATCGCCTTCCGCGGATCGCGCACGACCGGGGCGGCCAAGGACCCGATCACCGCCGGTCTCGCGCTGGAGGAGGTCCTCGCGGAGGACCACTTCGCGGGCGGCGGCGAGGTGCTCTGCCTGGGGGCGGGCGGCGCGGGCACCGCCATCGGCTGGTACCTCGCCGGGCGTCCCGACCTGCCCGGCCCGCTGACCTTCGTCGACGTCTCCGCCGAGCGGCTAAACCACCTGCGCGCCGTGGTGGCCGACCACGCCCCGGACACCGACCTGCGGACCGTGCGGGTGGAGGACGCGGACCTGCCGACGCTGCTGGAGGCGCTCCCGCCCGGCAGCCTGGTGGTGAACGCCACGGGCCTGGGCAAGGACCGGCCAGGCAGCCCACTGCCCCAGGGGACCGTGCTGCCCGAGGGCGCCGTCGTGTGGGAGCTGAACTACCGCGGCAGCCTGGAGTTCCTGGCGCAGGCCCAGGCCCAGCAGGACGCACGCGGCCTGACCGTGGTCGACGGCTGGCGCTACTTCATCCACGGCTGGACCCAGGTGATCGCCGACGTCTTCGACCTGACGATGACGCCCGAGCTGGTCGCCGAGTTGTCCGCCGCCGCCCGGGAGGCGACGCCGTGACCGCGGTCGTGCGCACGGTGCTGGGCGACATCGACCCCGCCGACCTCGGGCCCACGGACTACCACGAGCACCTCTTCCAGGTCTCGCGGCTGCTCCCCGACGACGACCTCGACGACGAGTCGGCCAGCGCCGCGGAGGCGGACTCGCTGCGGGCCTCCGGGGCCGCCGCCGTCGTGGAGGCGACCCCGCTCGGTCTGGGCCGCAACCCGGCCGCCGTGGCCCGGATCGCCCGGTCGAGCGGGCTGCACGTCGTGCACACCACGGGGGTGCACCGTCAGGAGCACTACCGGGGCGGCGACCCGCTCCTGCGGGCCTCCGCGGCGGCGCTGCACGACCGGTTCCGGCAGGAGCTGCTCGCCGGGATGGACGACACGGGCGTGCGGGCCGGGCTGGTCAAGGCCGGGGTCGGTCTGTGGTCCATCAGCCCGTTCGAGCGCCGGGCCCTGGAGGCGGCCGGTGCCCTCGCCGCCGAGCTCGGGGTGCCGGTCATGGTGCACCTGGAGCACGGCAGCGCCGCCCACGAGGTGCTCGACCTCCTCGCCGCCCAGGGGTGCCCCGCCGACCGGGTGGCCCTGGCGCACGTCGACCGCAACCCCGACCCCGGGCTGCATGCGGACCTGGCCGCCCGGGGCACCTACCTGGGCTACGACGGCGCGGCCCGGCACCAGCGCTGGCCCGACTCGGTCCTCGTGGACTGCCTCGCGGCGACCGTCGCCACGGCCGGTGCGGAACGGGTGCTGCTCGGGGGTGACGTCGCCCGGCGGTCCCGCTACACGGCATACGGCGGTATGCCGGGTCTGGCCTACCTCTTCGACCGTTTCGTCCCGCGCGTGCGGGCTGCCGTCGGGGACGAGGTCACGGACACGGTGCTGCGGGCGAACCCGGCGCGGTGGCTGGCCTGGGAGCCGGCGCCGTGAGCGCGGCACCCCACCCTCGCGACCCGTCCCGCGACCTGAAGGAGACCCCACCGATGACGCCGGCCGATCTGATGGCCCTCTCCCCCGTGATCCCGGTCGTGGTGCTGCCCGACGTCGAGTCGGCGGTGCCGCTGGCGCGGGCGCTGGCCCGGGGCGGCGTCGGCGTCATCGAAGTGACCCTGCGCACCGAGGCCGGGTTGGAGGGGGTGCGCCGGATCGCCGCCGAGGTGCCCGAGATCGTGGTCGGCGCGGGCACGGTCACCACCCCGCTGCAGGCCGAGCAGTCCGCTGCCGCCGGGGCACGGTTCCTGGTCACTCCGGGCACGCCCGCGCCGGTGCTGGATGCCGCCCTCGCCACGGGCCTGGCGTTGCTCCCGGGGGCCGCGACCCTGACCGAGATGATGACGCTGATGGACCGGGGCCTGACCGCGATGAAGTTCTTCCCCGCGGTCCCCGCCGGCGGCACGGCATACCTCAGTGCCGTGGGCGGCCCACTGCCCGACGTGCGGTTCTGCCCCACCGGTGGCATCACCCCCGAGAATGCCCCCGACTTCCTGGCGCTGCCCAACGTGGGCTGCGTCGGCGGCTCGTGGCTCACCCCGACAGACGCTGTGCGGGATGGCGACTGGGGCCGCATCACCGAGTTGGCCGCCGCGGCGACCCGGTTGGGGGGCTGAGGGGACATCATGGGCGTCGTGGAGCCAGATCGGGAGGCAACGCCGCCGACGCGGACCATCGACAAGACGTCGTCGGTCCCGTACTACCACCAGCTCAAGGACATCCTCCGGGAGCAGGTGACCAGCGGCGCCCTGCGCCCCGGCGACCGCCTCGACGGGGAGCACGAGCTGGCCCGCGTCTATGGGGTGTCCCGTCCTGTGGTGCGCCAGGCGCTGGCGGGGCTGCACCGCGAGAACGTGCTGGACCGGATCAAGGGCCGCGGCACCTTCGTGGCCAGCCCGCGCACCTCGCAGAGCCTGGTGCAGAACGTGCACGGTCTCTACGACGACGTCCACGCGATGGGGCGCACGCTGCGCAGCGAGGTGCGCCAGATCCTCGTCGAGCCTGCCGAGCCCGACATCAGCCAGCGGCTCCGGGTGGCGGCCGACGCTGCCGTCGTGCGGCTGGAGCGGCTGCGCTTCGTCGACGCCGAGCCCTGGGTCTACACCATCAGCCACGTGCCCTTCGCCCTCGCGCCCGACCTGGTGCGGCAGGACTTCACCCAGCAGTCCCTCTACCACCTGCTGCACGAGAACTACGGCCACGAGATTGTGCGCAGCGACCGCGTCGTCGAGGCCCAGCGCGCCGACTCACAGCTGGCCAAGGACCTCCAGATCCTCGCGGGTGACCCGGTCCTGAAGCTGACCAGCGTCAGCTTCACCTCCGACGACACCCCGGTCGAGACGTTCGTCGCCTATCACCGCGCCGACCGGTCGCGCTTCGAGGTGAGCCTGACCCGCTCCGAGGCCGGCCGTCCGCCGGCTCCGGTCGTGCGGTTGGTCTAGGCGTACTGCCCGGACAGGTTGGTCGTCCCCGCCCCGGCAGGCCCAGTCCCGGGGTCGCGACCGGCGCTCACCAAAACGTCCGACCTCTAGGATGGCGCCATGTCGCTGACCGACCAGGCCATCGTGAAGATCAAGGAGATGATCATCTCCGGTGAGTTGCGACCCGGGGACCGTCTCCCGCCGGAGCAGGGGCTCAGCGAGAAGCTCGGCCTGTCCCGCAGCTCGCTGCGCGAGGCGATCAAGGCCCTGACGATGTTCCGGGTCCTGGACGTGCGGCGCGGCGACGGCACCTACGTGACGAGCCTGAAGCCGTCCCTGCTTACCGAGGCCATGGCCTTCGTGGTCGACCTGCACCAGGACAGCAGTGTGCTGGAGCTGATGGAGGTGCGCCGGGTGCTCGAGGCTGCCGCGGTGCGCCGGGCCGCCACCCGGATCACCGACGAGCAGGTGGCGGCGCTGTGGGAGGCGATCCCCTCCAGCGAGGGCCTGGGAGCGGAGGAGCTGGTCGAAGCCGACCTCACCTTCCACCGGCTGCTCGCCGAGGCGTCCGGCAACGACTACCTGGTCGGCATGCTGGACGGGCTCTCCGCGAGCACCGTCCGCGCCCGGATCTGGCGCGGCCTGACCGAGGAGAACGCCGTCACCCGCACCATCGACGAGCACGGCGCCATCGTCCGCGCCCTCGAGCAGCGCGACCCCGCCCTGGCCGAGGCCTCCCTCGTGGTGCACATCGGCGGGGTCGAGCAGTGGTTGCGGCACACGCTGACGACCGAGGAGCTCGCTGACCGCGCGGCCGAGGCGGCCGAAGCGAGTGCTGACGAGGTCGGCGCAGCAGGCGCGGAAGATGCGGGTGGCGCAGCAGGCGCGGAAGATGCGGGTGGCGCCGACGAGGGCTGAGGCAGCAGCCCGGACCACGCCGCCCGTTTTCCCCGGCCTGACCTGCAATGTCCTCGAAACGAGGACACCTCCGGGACGGACACCCGGAATGCCGAGCCCCGCCAGTGTCCTCGAAACGAGGACATCAGAGCCTCCCGGCAGCCCACCCGGCCCACCGGCTCACACTCGCGTGGAACATGGAGGGGCCTATGACCCCCTCCACAGTGCCACACGAGATCAGCCCCGCCGATGGCGAGGGCCCTGGCAGCGACCCGGACCGCCCTCCACTTTCCCCAGGCTGACCTGCAATGTCCTCAAAACGAGGACACCCCGAGCGGGCCCACCCACGGCGAGTGTCCTCAATACGAGGACACCCCGGGACCTCGACAGCCCGCCCGGCCCACCGGCCCAGCTCGCGTGGAACATGAAGGGGCCTATAACCCTCTCCAAGTGCCACACGAGATCCACCCCGGCGACGCAGACGGCCCTAGCAACGCCCGGACCCCGGCCCTCCGCTTTCCCCGGCCTGACCTGCAATGTCCTCAAAACGAGGACACCCCGAGCAGGTCCACCCACGGCGAGTGTCCTCGAAACGAGGACACCCCGGGACCTCGACAGCCCACCCGGCCCACCGGCCCAGCTCGCGTGGAACATGAAGGGGCCTATAGGCCCCTCCAAATGACACACGAGATCAGCCCCGCCGATGGCGCCGGCCCTGGCAGCGACTCGGACCCCGCCCTCCACTTTCCCCAGGCTGACCTGCAATGTCCTCGAAACGAGGACACCCCGGACGCCGACAGCCCACCCGGCCCACTGTCAAGGGCCAGTAGGAACTGCCCAGGGGCGGTCGTGAGACCTGCCCGGTGACGGTCAGCGAGGACTGCCCGGTGGTGGCCATGGGATCTGCCCAGCGGCTGGCCACCACTGGCCCGTGGTGGGCTCAGGTGCTCAACGGACTTCACCCCCTGGCCGGCGAGGGCCTGGGTGAGGCGGACGGACTCGCCGCTGGTCTGGCAGACGTGGGCGTGGTGGAGGAGCCGGTCGACGGTGGCGGTGGCCAGGGTCTTGGGCATGAGCTCGTCGAACCCGGCCGGGTGCAGGTTCGAGCTGATCGGCGACGGAGCGTTTCTCGTAGGCGGCGTCGACGAGGCGGTACAGGCCCTCGGCGGCGTCGGTGGCGACCGGGAGCAGGCCGATGTCATCGACGACGATCAGGTCGGCGCGCAGGACGCGGGCGATGGCCTTGGTGACGGTGTCGTCGGCGCGGTGGCGGCGCAGCAGCACGCCGAGGTCTTCGAGGGTGAACCAGGCGACCCGCAGGCCTTGCTCGACGGCCTGCTGGCCGAGGGCCTCGAGCAGGAACGTCTTGCCGGTGCCCGAGGGCCCGCACACGACGAGGTTCTCCTTGCGGGTGCACCCACTCCAGGGTGCGCAGCGCCTGCTGGGTCGGCGCCGGGATCGAGGAGAGGGCCTCCGGTCCCAGGCGTCGAAGGTCTTGCCGGTGGGGAACCCGGCGGCGGTGCGGCGGGTGGCCAGGGCGGAGCGGTCGCGGCCGGCGACCTCCTCGGCGAACAGGGCTCTTGAGGACCTCCGGTGGGGTCCCAGCGTTGGGCCTTCGCGGTGGCGACGACCTCGGGGGCATGGCGACGTATGTGGGGCAGGCGCAGCCGGCGCAGCAGCGCCTCGAGGTCCTCGGGCAGCGGCGCCGCCGCCGGGACGCCGAGGGTCGGGACGGCCCTGCCGTGGTCGTGGTCGGGCTCATGAGGCCACCTCGCGCTCGTGGCGACCTGTCGGCGGTGCTATGTGCTGGCCGAGCGCGGCCCATCCGGCGGTGCCCTGGGTCAGGGACGCGGTCCTCGCCGGCGCGGTGCTCGCCGAGCCTGACCGGTGGCTCGGTGGCGTGGTGGTCCAGGATCGAGGGCAGGTCGGCCTCGGCGAACCGGCCGTGCACGGCGGCGTGGCCCAGGGCCCAGTCGACCTCGGTGGTGTCGAAGAGCTTGGCCAGCGAGACGGCCTCGGCCATCTTGACCCGCATCTTCGTGGTGCCCGGCCGCGGCGGCCTCGGTCAGCCACAGCCTGGCCCCGTCGCCCAGGGCGAGGAACTCGGCCTCGGCGGCGCTGCTTTGCGTCGTGGTTGGCGCGGTCCAGGGCGCCGGGCGGGCGCGGGCGGGAAGTGCTCCATCGTCGAGTCGCGGGCGTGCCGGGGGTGGCTCGCGGGCGTGGCGGGCGACCTCGACCGGCCCGTCGGTCGCCGACGTGGACGATGACGACCTGCTCGCCCGGCGCCGCTGGCCGTGGACCCGCTGACCCACACGCTCTGGCCCCGAGCAGGGTGTGCGGGACGGAGTACTGCCCGCCCTCGAACGTGACCATCGGCGCTGTTGGCCGGCACGTACCCTGGTGGTGCCCAGCGCGACCGTGTGCGGGGCCGGCGGGACCGTGCGTGCAGCCGGGCGCGTTCCTGCAGCGAGCATCTCCACCGGGGCCCGCCTGCGTGACCCGGTGAATGCGGTTGTTGACCTTCTCGCCGAACGCCGCGCAGGCGGCCTCGAGCTCGGCGAACGACGCGTACTCGCCCCGCAGGTTCGTCTCCTTCGGGACCAGGTCGGCCTTGGCGACCTTCACCGTCGACTCCGACCCGCCCTTCGACGCCGGGATCAGCCGGCTCACACGTGCAGCACCGTGAGCCGCGTAGTGCGCGGGCGAAGGCCGACCATCTGCGGGTTGCGCACCGCCATCCCGGCCACGTGCTCGACGGTCACGGTCTTCTCGTTGTCGGTCAGCACGTACGTCGGCGACCCCGCCCAGCCGCCGGAACGTGACGTCCAGCGCGGCGAACACGCTCGGGGCGGTCTTGTCCCGGATCGGGAGCACGACCCGGAACCGTGACCACGCCAGCCACGCGCACGAACAAGCACCGTCTTCACCCCGTCGATGACCGGGCCCGTCGCCGTAGTCGTACTGCAACCACATGCCCGGCTCGGTGACCCAGGGCCGGTGCACCCGGACCTGCCCGAGCCCGGTAGGACTTCTTCACCGCCGCGACCGCGCGACGGGTGGTCCGCTCCGAGCCGGTGTAGCCCAGGGCGAGCAGCCTGTCGTGGGCGACGTCGGCGCGGACCTTCCCGCGCGAGCGTTCCACCCACTCCTCGACCTTGGGCAAGAACTCATCGATCAGCTGCGGACGCGCCGCCGGCCGGTCCAGCTCAGGCGCACCGGCAGCACGCGCGGTGCACGTAACGGGCTTGACGGTGTGGTGCGAGCACCCCGGCCAGCTCGCCGGCGTCACGCAACGACCTGGTCAGGTCGTAACGCATCCAGAATTTCCATGATCTCCTCGGCAGACTTCACGTTGTCCCTCCTCAGGGGCGATGGGCGCTTCAGCACCGTCGATCGCACCCGAGGAGGGGCCCCGAACCGCGGGAACGCGGCGAGGCAACGGAACGTCGTGTCGGGCAGATCCCATGACCGTCAGCGGGCAGTTCTCATGACCGCCACCGGGCAGCTTACCTGGCCGTCTCCGGGCAGTCTGCCGTGGCCGCCGACAGCCCACCGGCCCAGCTCGCGTGGAACATGAAGGGGCCTATAACCCCCTCCAAATGACACACGAGATCCACCCCGGCGACGGAGACGGCCCTAGCAACGCCCGGACCCCGGCCCTCCGCTTTCCCCTGGCTGACCTGCAATGTCCTCAAAACGAGGACACCCCGAGCAGGCCCACCTACGGCGAGTGTCCTCGAAACGAGGACACCCGATCGGGCCCATCCACGGCGAGTGTCCTCACCACGAGGACACTCCGGGACCTCCAGAGCCCGCCCGGGCAACCGGCTCAAA
The DNA here is from genome assembly GCF_057176825.1 of Ornithinicoccus sp. NCBI lineage: Bacteria > Bacillati > Actinomycetota > Actinomycetes > Micrococcales > Intrasporangiaceae > Ornithinicoccus > Ornithinicoccus sp. The sequence continues at coordinate 98,344 of NZ_CM169976.1, forward strand.
CTCGCGTGGAGGATGAAGGGGCCTATAGCCCCCTCCAAATGACACACGAGATCCGCCCCGCCCACGACGACGCCCTAGCAGCAGCCCGGACCGCGCCCGTCCACTTTCCCCCTGCCTGACCTGCGATGTCCTCACCACGAGGACCCGCAACGAGGACACCGCAACGAGGACACCGCAACGAGGACACCGCAGCGCGTCAGAGGCGCCCGGCAGCAGCAGCCTCAAACTCCTCGACAGCCTGCAGCGACAGCTCGTCGTCCACCATGGCCCGGGCAACCGCCTCGCCGACGGTGAAGTCGGGCACGCCCGCGGCGGCGAGCTCGGCGACGGCGTCGACGGAGCGCAGCGACGCCGCCAGGATCCGGGTCGGCTCGGACCCGATCGCCTGCTGCATCCGGATCACCGACTCCACGCCCGAGCGGCCGGCGTCGCTCATCCGACCGACGTACGGCGCGATGCCCTGGACCCCCAGCTCGCGGGCGAGCAGCCCCTGGACCGGGTGATAGACGGCGGTCAGCAGCACCTCGGCGCCGTCGCGCACCAGGGTCCCGGCCACCTGCAGGCCGGCGGACGTCGCGGGCACCTTCACCACGAGCGGCCCCAGCCCGCGCAGCCAGGCCGCCGACTCCAGCATCGCCGCGGGCGTGGTCCCGACGACCTGGGCGTAGAACGTGCCCACCCCCAGCTCGGTCAGCCAGCCATAGAGGTCGGGCAGGTCCTGCTGGCCCAGCCCGGACCGCGCCAGGATCGTGGGGTTGGTGGTGACCCCGCGGAACACGCCGGTGGGCCACAGTTGCTCGATGAGCGCGCGGTCGGCGGAGTCGATGTAGAGCGCCATGCTGGGATCCTCCCGGGATCAGCGGGTGTGGCCGGCTGCGGTGGCCAGCCGGTCCAGGGTGCGGGTCGTGTATGTCGTCAGTCGCCAGTGCGCGTCGTCGCGCGCCCCCGCGCGGACCTGGTGGGCGAACGCGGACGCCTGGGCGGCGTACTGGTCGCCGGTGACGGTCAGCTCCCGCCGTTCGGTCTGGTCCTCGGGGCCGGTCTCCAGCACCATCGCGCCGACGCCGCCCACCCGGTCGGGGCGGAACACGTCGGCCAGCGTGACCGTCCCGCGGGTCCCGATGACGGTCGCGGTGCCGCGGAACGGGCTGTCGAAGCTGCAGTCGAAGGTGGCGACCACGTCCCCGTAGCGCAGGGTGCCGGCGAACCGGGTGTCCACGCCACCCTCCTCGTCCCGCACCGCGACGGCCCCGACCTCGTCCGGCTCGGCGCCGGTGAGCAGGCCGAACAGGTCGACCGGGTAGCAGCCCGACGTCCAGCAGGCTGCCGCCGCCGAGCGCGGGGTCCAGGCGGATGTCGCCAGCCCCGGCGGTGCGGTCCAGCTCGAAGTGCAGCCGTGCCTCGACCGCGACCAGCTCGCCCAGGGTGCCGTCGGCCAGCAGGTCCGCGGACAGCGGCCGAGCTGCGGGTGGTGCCGGTACATGAAGGCCTCGGCGAGGACCACCCCGGCGCTGTCGGCGGCGCGCTCCACCGCCTCGAGCTCGGTGGGCCCCAGCACGAGCGGCTTCTCACAGAGCACGTGCTTGCCGGCAGCGGCGGCGCGCTGGATCCACTCGGCGTGCACCCCGTTGGGCAGGGCGATATAGACGGACTCGACGTCGGGGTCGCCCAGCAGCTCCTCGTGGGAGGCGTAGGCCCGCGCGATCCCCAGCTCCTCGGCATACGGTCCGGCCTTGCCGCTGGCACTGCTCACGGCGACGACCTCGCCGGCCCCGGCCCTGCGGATGGCCGGGATGACCTGCTCCCGGGCGATCCGGGCGGCCCCGATGATCCCCCACGTGGTGCGACTCATGGCAGCGTCCTCTCCCAAGACCTCGGATGTCTGGACCCAGGCTATCGGTCGCGGGAGGCGCCGCAGCGCACCGGGACGCCCTCCGGCTCCCACCAAAGATCGGATAACCTGGCGCCACCGCGGGGCGCAGTGGCCCCGGCTGGCGGCGAGGAGAGGAAGTCCCGTGGGCAGAGTCATCGTGTTCGGTTCGCTCAGTCAGGATCTGCACCTGCCCATGGAGCGGCACCCGCGCAGCGGAGAGACGGTCATGTCGGGGGACATCGAGTACCGGTTCGGCGGCAAGGGCGCCAACCAGGCAGTCGCCGCGGCGCGGGCCGGGGCGGGGTCGGTCTTCGTCGGCAAGGTCGGGGACGACCCGCAGGGGCGGGAGTATGTCGAGCGGCTGCGGTCCTTCGGCGTGGACACCTCGCACATGGAGATCGTGGAGGGTGCGCCGACCGGGACGGCCATCATCTACAACGACCGCGACGGGGAGAACATGATCGTCGTCGCGCCCGGGGCGAACCACCGGATGGGGATGGCGGACCTCGCACGGCTCGACGACCTCACCGACGAGGACGTCCTCCTGATGCCCCTGGAGCTCCCGCTGGACGTGGTGGCGGCCGCCGCCCGGCAGGGCCGCGAGCGCGGGGCCCGCGTGGTGCTCAACCTGGCCCCGTTCGCCGAGCTGCCTGCGGACGTGCTCGCGCTCTGCGACCCGGTCGTGGTCAACGAGCACGAGGCGGGCCTGCTGGCCGACGCCGGCCTGGAGGTCCCCGAGCTGCTCACCACCTTGGGGGCGGAGGGTGCCCGCTGGGGTGACCTGCAGGTGCCCCTCGACACCGGTCACCCCGGTCGACACGACCGGCGCGGGCGACGCCTTCTGCGGCACCCTGGCCGCCGCGCTGTGCCGGGGCGAGGACCGGGAGCGGGCGATGACCCTGGCCGCGGAGGCCGCAGCCGCCAACGTGCTGCACCACGGCGCGCAGCCCCCGCTCCCCTCGGAGGAGTCCGTATGAGGATCGGGTGCCACGGACTGGTGTGGACCGGGGACTACGACGCCGCCGGGATCCGGCACGCGGTCGCACAGACCCGGGAGGCGGGGTTCGACCTGATCGAGTTCCCGCTGATGGACCCGGCGACCTTCGACGCCGCGACCGCCCGCGCGGCCCTCGACGAGCACGGGCTCGAGGCCACCGGGAGCCTGGGGCTGAGCGCGGAGACCGACATCAGCAGCGAGGACCCGGCGCGGGTGCGCGCGGGTGAGGAGTTGCTCAACCGGGCCGTCGACGTGCTCGCCGAGCTGGGCTCGGAGCACCTGTGCGGCGTGATCTACAGCGCGATGCAGAAGTACCAGGAGCCGGCGACCCCAGGGGGCATCGCGAACAGCCGCGAGGTGATCGGCCGGGTCGCGGCCCGGGCCGCGGCGGCCGGCATCACGGTCAGCGTCGAGGTGACCAACCGCTATGAGTCCAACGTGCTCAACACCGCACGGCAGGCGCGGGAGTTCGTCGCCGGCCTCGAGCCGCCCGTCGGGGTGCACCTGGACAGCTACCACATGAACATCGAGGAGTCCTCGATGTTCGGCCCCGTCCTGGAGACCGCGGACCAGCTGAGCTACGTGCACATCGGGGAGAGCCACCGCGGCTACCTCGGCACCGGCAGCGTCGACTTCGCCGGCCTGTTCACCGCGCTGCACCAGATCGGCTACGACGGCCCGATCGTCTTCGAGTCCTTCTCCTCGGCGGTCGTCTCCCCGACGCTGACCAGCGCCCTGGGCATCTGGCGCAACCTGTGGGAGGACGGTGCCGAGCTCGGCGCCCACGCCAACGCCTTCATCCGCGGCCAGCTCACCGCGAACGCCTCGCTGCGGCACCACTGACCGGAGAGGCTCCAGCGGGCCCCTACTCCTCCGAGCCACCCTCAACCAGGTGCTCCCGCACCACGACGGCGATGTCGGTGTTCTGCAGGTAGCCACCGCGGACCGGGTCCTCACCGACGGCGACCTGGTCCAGCTGGGGCGCCAGCGGACCCTTGGCATACAGCGGCACCAGCTGGTGGGTGTGGTAGTGCGGGGCCTGTGCCGGGTCGTCCGGGTCGACGTCGGTGAAGTCGGTGTACTCCGCCGCGGGCAGTCGGCCCTGGCTCCCGGTGATCGGCTGGAACTCCCCGCTCTCCAGGGTCCCCGCCCCCCACAGGTTGCCGGTCTCATGGTCGGAAGTGACGATCACCGTGGTCTCCTCCCAGCTGGAGTGCTGCTCAACCCAGTCCACGGTGGCTTCCACCGTGTCGTTGAGCGCGACCTGCTCCTCGATCTGCCGGCCCAGCTGGCCGTGGTGGCCCGCCGAGTCGATGGTCGCCGCCTCGATCACGGTGAAGAAGCCGACGTCCGAGGCCCGGTCCAGCACGGTGAGGTTGGCCAGGGCCAGCTCGTCCAGCCGGGCGATGTTGGGCGCCATCGGGTCCCCGAACGGCCGCTCCGCCCGCAGCGGGCGGTCGTGGAAGAGCGCCCCGTCGGTCTGGGCCAGCCCCAGCAGCTTGTCCGGCACCGCCGTCTCATCACCCCCGGCGGCGAGCGCCCGGAAGTCCTTGCGCTCGTCGACGAGGGTCCAGTCCGGCAGGCCCGGGACCTCGTCGCCGCCGTTGAGGGCGGCCCATTCGGCCTCGGGGACGTACCGGTGGTAGGCGTCCTTGGGGCGTCCGGTGTTGGTGAACTCCGGGTGGCCGCCGCCGATCAGCACGTCGAGCTCCTCGTGGTAGAGCAGCTGCTCCACGATCCCCTCGGGGTCGTCGTCGTCACCGTGCACCACGAAGCCGGCGGGGGTGTCCGCCCAGAACCGCGCGGTGGTGACCAGGCCGGTCGCCATCCCCTGCTCGGACGCGACGTCCACCATGCCGACCAGCGGCTCGCCGTCCCGGTCCCAGCCCAGGTAGCCGGTGCGGGTCCGCACCCCCGTCGACATCGCGGTCGCGGCGGCCGCCGAGTCGGTGACGTTGAGCCGTTCGACGGGGTTGGCCCGGGTCGCGTGGGCCGGCGACGCCCAGGCGTCGACGGATTCGTAGGACTGGCTGAACACGTAGCCGGTCTCCACCCCGACCTGCGTGGGGAAGGACTGGTACACCTGCGAGGGGACCGACGGGCTCCCGTCCTCGGCGAGGAACGGGTTGTCCTCCTGGGACTGGTACCTCGCCTCACCGTGCTGATAGAGCGAGCCGATGTCGACGGAGTTGTAGCCCATCCCGTCACCGATGATCAGGATGACGTTGCGCCGGGCCTGCTCCCGGGGCTCCGACCCGTTCCCGTCGGGGTCGGCCGCGGCCATCGTCCCGGTGACGGCTACCAGGCCGGCGACCGCGAGGGCGATCACCCGTCGGCGGGTTCTCGGTGCGGCGAACGGGGAGGTCATGGGGGCCCTTTCGAGAGGAGTCGGTATGTCGACCTCCACCGCATCCCGCGCCGTCAACGAGGCGATGAACACGACACGCACGGGCCGAGACGACCACGTGACGCTTGCGTATCGGGCTGCACCCCAGGCGATTGCCCGGCGAGAGCGTCGGGAACGGCGAAGCGACCGGGCCCGACCGGCCTCAGCCGCGTGCCTCCCGCGGCTGGACCAGGCCGGACTCGTAGGCGAAGACGACCAGCTGCGCCCGGTCCCGCGCGTGCACCTTGGTCATCGACGCGGGACACGTGGGTCTTGGCCGTGGTCGGGCTGACCACGAGGCGCTCGGCGATCTCGTCGTTGCTCAGCCCGTGACCGACCAGGGCGACCACCTCCCGCTCCCGGGGCGTCAGGTGCCGCACGTCCCCGGCGCGCACGTCGCTGACTGGCCGCGCGACGAACTCGCTGATCAGCGTGCGGGTGATCCCCGGCGACAACAGCGCGTCGCCCTCGGCGACCACCCGCAGCCCCTGCACGCAGCTCGGCCGGGTCGGTGTCCTTGACCAGGAACCCGGCGGCGCCGGCGCGCAGCGCGGTGAAGACGTACTCGTCCAGCCCGTAGTTGGTCAGGATCACCACCCGCGTCGCCGCCAGGTCCTCGCGCGCCGCGATCCGCCGGGTCGCCTCGATGCCGTCCGTCCCCGGCATCTGGATGTCCATCAGCACGATGTCCGGCCGGTGCTCGACGGCCAGCGCGACCCCCGCGGCGCCGTCGCCACCCTCGGCGAGCACCTCGAGGTCGTCCTCGGAGTCCAGCAGGGCCCGCAGGCCCGTCCGGATCAACGGCTGGTCGTCGACCAGCACGACCCGGATCACCGCGGCTCCTCGGGTGTGGCAGGGGCCGGGGCGGAGTCGGCCGCCCGCACCGCCGGCAGTTCCGCCCGCACGGTGAACCCCCTGCCCGGCCGACCCTGCGCCACGAGGCGACCGCCGAGCGCGGTGGCGCGCTCCCGCATACCGATCAGTCCCAGGCCGGACCCGGACTGTGGCCCCTGCATGCCCGATCCCGTCGTCGTCGACCTGCACGGTGACCTGCTCCGACCCGTAGTCCACCCGCACCCGCGCGCTCGCCCCGCCCGCGTGGCGGCTCACGTTGGTCAGGGCCTCCTGCACGATCCGGTATGCCGCACCGTCGACCTCGGCGGGCACCTCCCGCGGGTGCCCCGTCACCTCCAGCGAGGCCTCCAGCCCCGCCGTACGGCTCCGGTCCAGCAGCGCCGGAAGGTCCCCCAGCCCGTGCCGGCCGTTCCGCCGCACCGGTGTCGCGCCGCAGCACCCCGAGGGTCTCGCGCAGCTCCCGGGCGGCGTCCCCGGCGGCCTCCTGGATGGCCAGCAGCGACTCGGGCACCTCCTCCCCGCGCTTGCGGGCCAGGTGCGCGGCCACCCCGGACTGCACCTTGACCACGGAGATGCTGTGCGTCAGCGAGTCGTGCAGCTCCCGGGCGATCCGCAGCCGCTCCTCGGCGGCCACCCGCTGGATGACGGCCTCCCGGGTCCGTTCGGACTCGGCGAGCTTGTCCTGCACGGCGCTCCAACCGCCCCCGCCACTCGTGGAAGGCCGCCGTTCGCGATGAGCGCGGAGACGATCCAACCGCTGACGAACAGGCCCGTCTTCAGGCCGTTCCTTGCGCATCCTTCGACTGTAGTGAGCACGCCCCCACGGCCGCGTCCTCTTTACGGAGTACGCCTCACCTGCTCCCACCGTCGTATGCCGTGGGCCGGGGTCGTGCCCGGAGCGCGTCGCGAGGTGTCTCCCGCGGGGCCGACGACCCGGCGGCCCCGAACGCGGACCGTGGAGGTCATGAGAAACGACTCCCCACAGACCGCGACCCGACCCACCACGTCGAGCCCCTTCCCGACGCGGCGGACACGACATACCCTGCTCGCCCACCTGGCCCGGGAGATCCCGGGCGGCGTCCTGCTTCCCGGCGACCCGGCCTACGCCGAGGCCGTCGCCACGCTCGCCGGGCCGGGCACGCCGGACCTCGTCGTCCGGCCGCGCACCGCCGCAGGAGGTCGCCGCCGCGGTCAGGTACGCCCGGGAGCGTGGGAACCTGCCGCTCACCGTGCGGGCCGGCGGGCACAGCATGGCCGGCCTCTCCACCCCCTCGGAGGGCCTGCTGCTCGACCTGCGCCGGATGCACCACATCGAGGTGGAGCCGGACACCCGCCTGGTCCGGATCGACGGCGGCGCCTGCTGGGGCCGGGTCGCGAAGGCCCTGCAGCCGCACGGCCTGGGCCTGACCGCCGGCGACACGGCCGGCGTCGGCGTCGGCGGGCTCACCCTCGGCGGCGGCATCGGCTGGATGGTGCGCCGCCACGGCCTGGCGATCGACAACCTCGTCGGCGCCGAGGTGGTCACCGCGGACGGCGCGATCCTGCAGGTCAGCGCCGACCGGCACCCGGACCTGTTCTGGGGGCTGCGCGGTGGCGGCGCCGGGCCTGGGCGTGGTGACCCGCTTCGACTTCCGCGCCCAGGAGGTGACCGACGTGGTGTTCGGGACGGTGCTCTTCGCGGCCGAGGACCCCCGTGCGCTGCTCGGCCGCCTGGCGGGACGCCCAGCGCGGCGCCGACGAGCGGCTCACCACCACCCTGTCGCTGCTGCCCGCGATGGGCGAGCGCCCGGCCGCCGCGATGCTTGGCCTGTGCTTCGCCGGCCCCGAGGCCGACTCCGCCGAGGTGCTCCGCCCGCTGCTGGAGCTCGGGACGGTGCTGGCCTGCCGACGTCGCCGTCCCGTCCGTATGCCGAGGTGCTGGCCGACGAGGAGCCACCGCCCGGGATGCGGGTCGCCGTCGACAACACGCTGCTGCCGGAGCTGGACGACGCGGCGCTGGACGCGATCGCCGCGGCCTACGCCAGCGGCGGCACGGTGCTGTCGCTGCGCGCCCTCGGCGGCGCGTTCTCCCGGGTCGCCGGCCGACGCCACGGCGTTCGCCCACCGGTCGGCCGAGGTCATGGTCACGGCGCTGCGGATGGCCCCCGGCGAGGTGCCGAGCCTGGACGGCCTCCCCGGCTGGTCGCAGCTGCGGGAGGCGGGCACCGGCTCGTACCTGAACTTCCTGTCCGCCACCGGAGACGCCGCCACCGCGGCCTCCCACCCGGTCTGGGCCGCCCGCCGCCTGGCCCGCCTCCGCGCCGAGTACGACCCCACCGCTCTGTTCGCCTAACCCACCGGACGCGCCGTCTGGCGGCCTTTCACCCCCACCGGACGCCCCGACTGGCGACGTCCCCCACCCCTCCCGGGAGGAACCCATGCCCTACGCCTTCGAGACCCACGGACTCACCAAGCGGTTCGGCAGCACCCAGGCCCTGGCCGGCGTCGACCTGCGAGCCAGGCGAGGCACGGTGCTCGGCGTGCTCGGACCGAACGGCGCCGGCAAGACCACCCTGATCCGGATCCTGGCCACCCTGCTGCGCCCCGACGCCGGCCGGGCCGTCGTCGCCGGGCTCGACGTGGGTCGGGACGCTGCCCGGGTGCGCCGGCTGATCGGGCTCACCGGGCAGTACGCCACGGTCGACGAGGACCTCACCGGCGCGGAGAACCTGGTCCTCATCGGCCGCCTGCTGGACCTGTCGCGCGCCGAAGCCAGCGCGCGGGCGGCCGGGCTGCTGGAGGAGGTCGGGCTGGCCGAGGCCGCTGACCGGAGGGCCGCGACCTACTCCGGGGGCATGCGCCGCCGGCTCGACCTCGCCGCCGGGCTGGTCGGCCACCCGAGCATCCTCTTCCTGGACGAGCCGACCACGGGCCTGGACCCGGGCAAGCGCGAGGACCTGTGGCGCACCATCCGCGGCCTGGCCGACGAGGGCCGCACGGTGCTGCTCACCACGCAGTACCTCGAGGAGGCCGACGCGCTGGCCGACGAGATCACGGTCATCGACCAGGGCCGCGTCATCGCCCACGACACCCCGGCCGGCCTCAAGCAGCGGGTCGGCGGGCAGACCCTCGTGGTCCGCCCGCGCGACCCGGACCAGCTCGGGCGGGCCGCCGAGGTCCTCCAGCGGACCCTGGCCCACTCGCCGGAGCGGCGCCACGACGGCACCCTCACCGCCCCGGCCCAGGGAGACCGCGACCTCGCCGCGGCCGTCGACGGACTGCATACGGCCGGGGTGAGGGTGGCCGAGCTCGCGCTGCGCCTGCCCGGTCTGGACGAGGTCTTCTTCACCCTCACGGGTCGCCCCCCGGCGCCGCACCCCACGACTGGAGTCCCCGCATGAACAAAGCCCTGCTGCGCCACAGCCTCGCGCTCGCCGGCCGCAGCGTCACCCGCACCCGCCGCAAACCCGAGCTGCTGGCCGACGCCGTCCTGTTGCCGATCCTGTTCCTCGTGCTGTTCGTCTACCTCTTCGGCGGCGCGGTGGCCGGCTCGACCCGGGAGTACCTGCAGTACCTGCTGCCCGGCATCCTCGTGCTGAGCACCGTCCTGGTCGGGCTGACCGCCACCGGCGTGACCCTCGTGCTGGACATGAAGAAGGGGGTGTTCGACCGATTCCGCAGCCTGCCGATCAGCCGCGCCGCCCCGCTCATCGGGTCGGTGGTCGGGGACAGCATCCGGTATGCCGTGGCGATCGTCGTGCTCTTCGGGCTCGGCTTCGCGTTGGGGTTCCGGGTGCAGACGGGCCTGGTGTCGGCCCTGTCCGCCGTCGCCCTGGCGGTGGTCTTCGGGTTCGCGCTGAGCTGGCTCAGCGTGCTCGTCGCGGCGCTGCTGCGCGATGAGGTCCTGGTGAGCACCGTCGGGTTCATGCTGCCCTTCCCCCTCGTCTTCGGCACCGGCATGGCCGTGCCGACCGAGACGATGCCGGGGTGGCTCCAGGCGTGGACCGACGTCAACCCGGTCAGCCACGCGATCGACGCCAGCCGCGGGCTGCTGCTCGGCGGACCTGTCGCCGGGCCGGTCATGATGACGCTGCTGTGGTCCGGCATCTTCCTCGCCGTGCTGGTGCCGCTGGCCATCCTGGCCTACCGTCGCCAGGCCGACTGACGGCGCCGGTCGTGCCATATTGGTCTGCCGAAGCACACCGACGCCGACGTCACGGGAGCAGTCATGGCAGAGAAGAGGTCCTCCTCGGGCAAGAAGGTGGTCCGCGCCCCGAAGGCACCGGCCGACACCGGGGTCGACGCCCCGGCGGGCGCCGAGCCGGAGCGGGAGTCGACCTGGCAGGCCACCCCCGAGGCCAGGAAGCAGGCCGGGACCCTCCGCCTCGTCGCGGGGCTGCTGTGGGCCCTGGCGATCGCCGGTGAGGTGGTGGCCATCGTCTGGGTGCTGCGCCAGGCCGAGGTCAACATGGTGCTGCTGATCGGCCTGATCGTGCTGATCGGCGGCCTCGCCATCGGCGGCTCGCTGCTGTGGAAGAAGGCCAACCGGCTGGATCCCGCGGAGCGCAAGGACACCGTGCGCTTCTTCGTGCAGAACCAGCTCGGGGCGATCATCACGATCATTGCCTTCCTGCCGCTGATCGTGATGGTCCTGGCCAACGACAACCTCGACAAGAAGGACAAGGCGATCGCCGGCACCGTCGGCGTCGTCGTCGCGCTCATCGCGACGTGGATCAGCATCGACTGGGACCCGCCGTCGGTGGAGCAGTACTCCGAGGAGTCGGCGACGGTCATCGAGATCACCGGGCAGGACCTCGTCTACTGGACCAGCGCCGGCGAGGTGTTCCACCTGTGCCAGGAGGCCTCGGCGGTCAACCTGGAGTCCCAGGACAACACGATCTATTCCGGCACGGTCGCCGACGCCCACGCCGCGGGCAAGTCCCGGCTCACCCTGCAGGTCGACATGGAGAAGCGGCAGTGCGGCTTCGACACCGACGAGACCGACCCGGCCGACGACGAGGACGCCACCGGCGCCCCCTGATCGCTACTGCGCGAAGACCATCCCCGGACTCCACCCGGACGTCCCGGAGTGCTGGGTCGCGTCGTCGACCACAACCTCGGCCTGCCTGACCCCGTGGACGACCCCGGCGAAGTCATCGGTCGCCGCCGACCCAGGGGAGACCCCCAGGATCTGGGCCCCCACGCACACCACCAGCGCCAGCACCGCCACGAGCCAGGACGTGAGCAGGCCAACGAGCTCCTTGCGACCAGGCTTCGGCCGGTCCACCGCCGCCGCCTCCGCAGCGGCCTCATAACGAATCATCGAGACCCCCTGTCGCTTCCCCACGTGCCCGGCCCCTGCCGGACAACGCACTGCAGACTACCAACACCGGGACGATCCCGCCGTCTCTGCCCGCATGCTCAGTCGCCCCAGCAGTTGCGCACCCCGAAGGCCACGTCCCGGGCCTCCACGCCCGGGGTCGGTGCGCCGGTGATCAGCACCGCGCCGGTGTCCAGGAAGCCGCTGGGGGCCGGCCCACCGCGGGCGTGCTCGGCGAGGGCGGTGACCCCCTCGCGCGCCATGTTCTCCGGGTACTGCTGCACCGTCGCGTCGATCCGACCGGGGCGGACCGCGTCCTTGATCGCCTCGCAGCCCCCGTCCACGGCCACCACGACGACGTCGGCCAGGTCGACGTCACCGTCCTGCAGCGCGGTGACGGCGCCGAGCGCGGCGGGCTCGTTCACGGCATACACGACCGTGAGGTCCGGGTGCTCGGCCAGCAGCGCCCGCATCGCCTCCTCCCCCTTGGCCTGGTCGCCCTCGGTGTCGGCCGACCCGACGATCTCGGGGGCATCCTCGGCGATGCCGAAGCCGTCCAGGAAGCCAGCGCGCCGCTGCTCGCCCGAGGCGATCCCGGGGGCCAGGTCCAGGATCGCGATCCGCGGCTCGAGCCCGAGCTCCTGCGCCTTGGCCGCGGCGTACTCCCCCGCGAGCCGACCCGCCTGCTCGTTGTCCGTGGCGAAGACCGCGTCGACCGCCGACTCAGGGTCGGTCGGGGTGTCGACCGCGATGACGGTGACACCGGCGGCGCGCGCCTCCTCGATCGCCGGCACCAGGGCCTGGGAGTCGGTGGGCGCGATGAGTATGCCGTCAGCCCCCTCCTCGACCATCCGCCGGAGGGCCTCCTCCTGGCTCTGCACGTCGACGTCGCTGGTGCCGGTCGCGGTGAGCAGCTCGACGTTCTCCTCGCCGGCGGTGGCCTCGGCGACCTCGCGCATGGTGACCCAGTACGGATTCGCCTCCTGCTTGGTGATCAGGCCGACGGTGACGTCGGGGTCCTGACCGCCACAGGCGGACAGCAGCAGGCCCAGCCCCAGGGCACCGGCGAGGGCGGCGCGGCGGGCACCCCACGGCATACGGAGGGTCCTCGGCATACGCGGGGTCCGGGGGTCGGACGCGTCGGTGGTCATGCGCTCGCCTCCTCGCGCGGCTCCCCCGGTGCGGGGAGGGTGGGCCGGTCCCGCAGCTCGAAGACGGCGTAGGCGGCGACGATCGCCAGGCACCCGGCCGGCACGATGAACCCGAAGGCGGTGTCGCCGACGTTGTCCATGACGGCGCCCTGGACCAGCGGCAGGATCGCCCCGCCGAGGATCGCCATCACCAGCCCGGCCGCGCCGAACTTGGCGTCCTCGCCCAGCCCCTCCAGGGCCAGGCCGTAGATCGTCGGGAACATCAGGGACAGCGACGCCGAGATGGCCACCACCGCGATGAGGCCGACCATGTTGAGGGAGAACATCGCGACCAGGCAGCAGCCGACGCCGAAGGTCGCCATGATGAGCAGCAGCTTGGAGGGGCGGAAGATCCCGAGCAGGTAGACCATGGCGAACCGGGCGAGCAGGAAGACGATGAGGCTGGCCTGGAGGTACCACCCGGCGGCGCCGGAGGAGACCCCGACGACGTCCAGGGCGTAGATGATGGTGAAGGTCCACACGCAGGTCTGCGCGGCGACGTTGAAGAACTGGGCGATGACGCCGAAGCGGTAGCGGCGGTTGGCCCAGAGGCGGCCCGCGACACCGCCCGGTTTGGCAGCGCTGTCGGCGAGCGGGTCGTCCCGTTGCTCCGAGGGCAGCTCGGGCAGTTTGCGGAAGGCGATCAGCAACCACAGGATCACGAGGACGGCGGCGATCCCGAGATAGGGGCGCAGCACCAGGAAGAGGTCGGCCTCCTGCGAGGCGCGCAGCTCCTCCGAGCTCATGATCGTCTTGGCTGCCTCGGAGGTCAGCCCGGGCAGGATCAGCAGGGCGCCCAGCAGCACGCCGACGTTGGCGCCGACCGGGTTGAACGCCTGCGCGAGGTTGAGCCGGCGGGTGGCCGTGGCCTCCGACCCCATGGCGATGACCAGCGGGTTGGCGGAGGTCTCCAGGATCGACAGGCCCGCGGCCAGCACAAAGAGGGCGACGAGGAAGGCCTCATAGACCAGCATCTGGCTGGCCGGGAGGAACAGGATGCCGCCGGCCGCGGCGAGCCCGAGACCGGTGAGCATCCCGGTCTTGTAACCGAACCTGCTGTTGATGAAGGCCGCCGGCAGCGCCAGCAGGAAGTAGGCGCCGTAGTAGGCCGATTGCACCAGGGAGGACTGCAGGTTCGACATGTCGAAGATGCTGCGGAACACCCCGACGAGCACGTCGGTGAGGTTGGCGGCCGCGCCCCAGGCGGCGAAGCAGGCGACGACGAGGATGAACGGGACGAGCAGGTGGCGCTCGACCAACCGGGCGCGACCCTGGTCGGCGTCTTCGGTGGGCGCGTTCGTGGTCGTGGCCACCTCGGTGCCCCCAGACGTCGTCGACTGCGTGCTAGGGGACCGACAGTAGCGCCCGGGGGCGCCGTTGTCTGCGGTTCAGCGGCTTTCGTCGTCCTTGCGCAATTCTTCCACCAATTTTCGCAGCGGGTTTGTCGTCACACCCGGAACTTCGTAGCGGGATTGCTGGCGGCGCAGGGGGCGCCGCAGTCAGCGGCGCATGGGGCGCCGCGGCCAGCGGCGCGGGGCGGTCAGCGGTTGCCGGTGCGGGAGGGCAGGATCGTCATGGCCACACCGCGGGAGGCGGGGTAGGCAGCGATCTCGCGGGCGGCGCGACGGCGCTCGGCGCGCTCGGGGTCGCTCGCGCGGATGGCCTCCAGGCGACGAGCGATCGCGCCGAAGCCCAGGGTGGTCGTGGGGGTCAGGGTGCGGGTCGTCATGCCATCAAGTGTCCCGCGACCAGGGCCTATACGTCCAATGAGTGGAAAGTATCTAATACATGCGCAATCATCATGTGTCATGGAGACGCGAGACCTGCGCTGGTTCCAGCAGGTGGCCGACGGCAGCACGGTCACCGAGCTGAGCGACCTGGAGGGCACCACCCAGCCCGGGGTGTCCCGGGCCCTGGCCCGGCTCGACCGCGAGGTCGGCACCCCGCTGCTGCGCCGCTCCGGCCGCACGCTGCGGATGACCCACGCCGGGGCCGCCTTCAAGCGGCACGTCGACGCCCTGTTGCACGAGCTCGACGACGGGCTGGCCGCCGTCAACCAGCTGATCGACCCCGAGACCGGCACCGTGTCCCTGGCGTTCCACCCCTCGCTCGGGACCTGGCTGGTGCCGGACCTGGTGAGCACCTTCCGGGCCGAGCACCCGGACGTCCGGTTCCAGTTGCTGCCCCAGCCCGACACGACGACCACGGCCGTCGGGCAGCGCAGCGGCGTCGACATGGAGCTGTCGACGGTGCGTCCCCGCGGCGGCTCGACCCGGTGGCGCGGGCTGGTCGAGGAGCCCCTGCTCCTGGCGGTTCCCGCTGACCACCGGCTGGCGGACGGCACCGGCCCGCTCGATCTCGCGGACGCGGCGGACGAGCCGTTCGTGCTCATCCGGCCGGGGTCCCTGTTGCGCGAGACCACGCTGGAGTTGTGCACCCGGGCCGGCTTCACGGCATACGAGGCCTTCGACTGCGAGGATCTGGCGACCGTCCGCGCCTTCGTGGCCGCGGGCCTGGGGGTCGCCGTTGTGCCCCGACCCAATCCGTATGCCGATCCGGCCGGGGGGCGGATCCGGCACCGGCCGCTGACCGACCGGTTCGCCGTGCGCGAGATCGGGATGGCGTGGTCGCCGGAGCACCGGATGCTGCCGGCGGCACGGCTCTTCCACGAGCACGTGCTCGCCCGCGCGGCGGAGGGGCTGTCGCCGGCGTGAGTGCCGACCCTGGTGGACTGACGGGGTGGGTGGCAGCCTGGGGACATGACCGAGAACGACGCGGTACTCACAGCCCAGGAATTCCAGCAGGCCGCGGGCACGGGCGACTGGCGGGTGATCGGGGCGGGTGCCAGCGCCTGGTTCGCCGCCCCGTCCCATGCGGCGGGCGCCGCGCTGGTGCGGCGCATCGCCGAGGTGTGTGGCGGGTCCGGGATGCCCGACATTGCGGTGCGCAGCCAAGGGGTGCGGGTCGACCTCCGGTGGTCCGGGGGCGGGCTGGCCGCCGCCGCCGCGGACACGGCCCGCGCGGTCTCGACCGCTGCCGGGGAGCTCGGCCTGACACCCGACCCGGCGGCGGTGCAGGACGTCCAGCTCGCCTTCGACGTGCTCGACCAGGGCGCGGTCCAGCCCTTCTGGGAGGCCGTCCTGGGTTATGAGGCCATGGGCGAGGAGGACATCGTCGACCCGGGGCGCCGGCTGCCACCGATCTGGTTCCAGGACCAGGACGCACCGCGCCCGCTGCGCAACCGGCTGCACCTCGACGTGGTCACCACCCAGCCGGTGGCGCAGGCGGCGGTCGCGGCCGTGCGCGGGTTGGGGGCGCAGTCCGTCGCCGACCACGACTACTACGCGACCGTCGCGGACCCCGAGGGCAACGAGGCCGACTTGCTCCCGCTGCCCGAGGGCGCCGACCGGTGGGAGGGGGCGGGCACCGAGGACTGGCGGCTCGTCTTCTCCGCGATGGCCTGCTACCCGGTGGGCTCGGCGGAGCAGGCGGCCGAGCTCAGCGGCGCCGTCGCGGCCCTGGCCGACGAGGCCGGGCTGCCGCTCGGCATCGACCTGCGCCCGGGGCTGGTGACCCTGGACTCCGGCAAGGACCTGTGGGAGCAGGATGACGGCTACCAGCCGCTGGCCGCACGCATCCAGGAGGCCGCCCGCGCCCTGGGGCTGACCGCCGACACGACCCTCCCGCGCTTCGTCCAGGTCGGGATCGACGCCGCCGACATCCCAGCGGTGCGGGCCTTCTGGCGGGCGGTGCTGGACTACCAGGACGACCCCCGCGAGGGCGTCACCGACATCCTCGACCCGAGGCACCTCACGATGCCCTTCATCCTGCAGTCGATCGAGGAGTCCGAGACCGAGCGCCGGGCCCAGCGCAACCGGATCCACGTCGACGTCTTCGTGCCCCACGACGTGGCGCAGGCCCGGATCGCGGCGGGGGTGGCGGCGGGTGGCCGCGTCGTCTACGAGGGGAACGCGCCGTTCGGGTGGACCCTGGCCGACCCCGAGGGCAACGAGGTCGACATCGCCGTGACGGTCGGGCGGGAGGAGGCGTGGCGGGCAGCGCAGGAGCGGGGGTGAGCAGTAGCCACGCCGCGTGACTACTCGTGCACCAGCAGGCGTTGCAGCCCGGGGCTGGAGACGTGCAGCGCCCAGGAGCCGGGGGCGATCTCGAACGGCGCGGAGACAGTCACCTGCGCGATCCCACGGAGTCGGGCCGCTACCGGAGCGAGCACGGGGACGCGCACCCCGAAGGCCGCGTCCTCGCTGCTGAGTTGCCCGACCCGTTGCACGAAGATGGGCACCTCACCCGCGAGTTCCAGCCAGTCTGGTTCCCCGCTGGCCGCTGCGGCATCGGCGGGCTCCAGACCCAGCCCGTCGCAGAACACTGCCCGGGCCAAGGCCGGGTCCGTGGTCTGGTAGAACACCGAGCCAACCCGGGCTGGTGTGGTCTCCATTCCGCTCCCTCCGTGCCAGACACTTCGGCGATCCGGCTCTCACCGGGACACCAACCTACGCCGCCTCACCGCGCCTGACCGGACCCCTCGGCATACCGCTCGAGCATCTCGGGGGTGAACTCCCCCATCTGCTCGGCCGGCTGGGTGATCCGCAGGCTGTTGCCGAACGGGTCGCGGATGCCGCAGTCGATGCCGTAGGGCTGCTCCGTCGGCGGGTCGGTGATCTCCACGCCCTTGGCCTCCAGCGCGGCCGCCGTCGCGCGGCAGTCGTCGGTCGTGAGGATGAAGCCCAGGGCCAGGGCACCCCTGCTCATCAGGTCGCGGGTCTGCTCCGCGCTCTCCTCCGAGACGCCCGGGCCGCCGGGCAGGGTCAGCAGGATGTGCCGGTCGTCGCCGGGCACGCACACGGTGAGCCAGCGCATGACGCCGAGGTCGACGTCGGCGCTGACCTCCAGGCCGAGCGTGCCGACGTAGAACTCCAGTGCCGCGTCCTGGTCGGTGACGTAGAGGGAGGAGTGGGTGATCGAGGTGAAGTGGGTCGTCGTCATGCCCTGACCGTATGCGGACCGGTCGGCCGGGCGCTTCTCCGAAACTGCTCGATCAGGCACCGCCCGGCGGGCGCCGTTCCCGGGGCCGTTCCCAGGTCTTGCGGTAGCAGGTCGGTGCTGGCCCGTCCTCGCGGGCGCGGGCGTCCCGCCGGAACTCGGTCGGTGACTGCCCGACGATGTCGCGGAAGGTCCGCCCGAAGGTGCCCAGGCTGGTGAACCCAACGGCCAGCGCCACCTCGGTCACCGGCTGCGCCCCCGTCCGCAGCAGCGCCATCGCCCGCTCGATCCGCCGCCGCTGCAGGTAGCGGTGCGGCGTCTCGCCGAAGGCCTGCCGGAACGTGCGGATGAAGTGGGCGGGCGAGACCAGCGCGATCCGGGAGAGGGCGTCGATGTCCAACGCCTCGGCATACGAGCGGTCCATCGCGTCCCGCGCGCGCAGCAGCCGGCGGTTGGCCTCCCGCCGCTCCTGGGCCGCGGCGCTGGGCCGGGATTCGCTGGCCGTCATGGCGATCAGAGTATGCCGATCGTCACCCCTTGCTACCGTGTCACGATGAAAATCAGGGGAGAAAATCGCAGGTCACGACATCGTCCGGGGGACGGCCGCACCACGCGTCGCCGCGGCACTGGCCTGGCCCTCGTGCTCACCGGCGCGTTGGCACTGGGTGGGTGTGGGGGCTCGGACGGGGACGAGACCGACCCGCCGGGCGGGACCGCCGACGAGCAACCGGATGGGCCGGAGACCACCGACGAGGCAGTCGGCGACGGGGACGAGACCAGCGAGGCAGCGGTCGACGACGGGGAGGAGACCAGCGAGGACGAACCGGACGGTTTCGACGAGGCCCTGCCCCGGTTCGAGCCCGGCGACATCGTGGAGGGCAGCGCCGATGACGACCCGTGGAGGGGTGTGCTGGAGGTTTCGGAACAGTCATTCGTGACCCTGGATGCCCGGCAGCCGTTCGAGTCGGTCACCGGGCGGCGGAACATGCAGGTCACCGACCTCTCCGGCGACGTCATCGCTGAGGCCGAGCGGCAGCGGGGCCTGGCCGTTGACATCGGCGGGATCACGGGCGACCCGATTGTCTACCTCGACCTGGAGCCAGGGGAGTACCTGGTGTCCCTGCGGGTTGACCCGCAGGGTGACGCTGCGGACTTCGCGCTGAACGCCTACGTTCCGCCGGAGATCGAGGTCGGGAGCACCACGGAGGTGCAGGTGCCCACCTACGCCGAACGGATCGAGGAGCCCCTGGGCGACGGGATGCTCTTCGGGATTCGGATTCCCGAGGACGGCGTCTACACCTTTGAGGCGCAGTCTGATTCGCTCGCACAGTTCGTCTCGTTGCTGGGCGCTGAGGACCAGAAGCACTGGAGCGACTACATCATCAACGACACGTGGGGCTCGTTGCAGACCGAGCTGCCGGAAGGCAGCTACACCGTGATGGTGTCCAGTCGGGACTCCGAGGCAGGCACGGCGGTGTTGGAGGTGTCCGGCGGCTGAGCCTGCTCCGGGGCGGGCCTCAGGTGCCACCGCGGAGGACGTCGACGTGGACGTGGTCGAGGTGTCGCAGCACCTCGTTCGCGGGGTCGGGCGACTCGTAGTCGCGCCAGCCCCGGGCTGATCCCTCGACGCCCCAGTACTGGTCGTCGAAGATGACGTACTGCACGTTCAGGTCAGAGGCGTGCGCCACGAGCCAGTGGGCCAGGAGCCAGCCCTGCCGTCGGTTCTCCTCGCTGACCGGGCGGTAGAACACGTCGATGGCGCGGCCGTCGTAGTGGGTCGACTCCGCGCCGTGCCCCGTGCCGACGCCGCCGGGCTGGAAGCCACCGAGGCTCTGCTCGCCGAACACCGCACCCATCTCCTGGCGGACCGTCTCGGCCCGGGGTGTCAGGCCCGAGTCCGTCAGGTCTTCCCGGCTCAGGTCCTCATCGCGCGTGACCCGGCAGGTGAGGCCGGGCCCGGCATCCTGCTCCGGCCCGTTGGTGAGCCGCTCCATGACTGACGCGTCGATGTCGTCGGTCGTCGGTGCGGTGAGCCCCCGCTGCCGGAGCACCACGGCGGTCGTCGCCCGCTGCGCCTGCTCGACGCTCAGCGCCACCGGCCCGTCCGACGTGTCCACGGTGCACTCGGGCCCCCACGGCAGACCTGACCCCGACCCCGTCGGGGCGCGCACCAGGGCCGGGCCGACGAGGACGGCCACGACGAGGGCGACGGGCACCAGGAGCAGCCACCGCCTCGGGCTGCGCCGCGGGCGGTGGCTTGGTGTCGGATCGAGCGGGGGCACGTGGGGTCAACGGGCACAGCCACGCATCGGGTTCCCTGACCGGAGCGGCCCGGGGCTTCCGAGGCCAGGGTGCCGGCCTGTGGATGTGCAGTCGGAGCGAGGGTGCCCTAGGGTGAACGGCCGAGGGGGCATGGGCATCCGGCGCGCATCCAGTCTCGCGCTGGCGTGCCTCACTGTTGCCCACAGCGTGCCCCCACCGACGAAGGACCACTCCCCACACCAAGGAGCATCACCATGGAACTCGGCTTCATCGGCTGGATCGTCATCGGCGGACTCGCCGGCTGGATCGGCAGCAAGATCATGGGCACCGACGCCCAGCAGGGACTCTTCCTCAACATCGTCGTGGGCATCATCGGCGGTCTGCTCGGTGGCTGGCTGCTCGGCCTGCTCGGCTTTGACGTGGCCGGCGGCGGCTGGATCTTCAGCTTCTTCACCGCGCTGCTCGGCGCCTGCATCCTGCTGTTCGGCGTCAAGGCGATCACCGGCCGCAAGGCCTGAGCACACCCGACGGGTCGACGGCCCGGCAGCCCTGGCTTCGTCCGGGCTGCCGGGCCGTTCCCGTTGCAGGGCGTCGAGCGCCACACCACCCGTCCGGTGCCCGATGAGACCGCCACATCACCCGTCCGGTGGGCGGTGGGAGGCCGCCACACCACCCGTCTGGTGCCCGGTGTGAGCCGCCACACCACCCGTCCGGTGGGATTAGGACCAGTCGCGGGTGTCGACGATGGGGCCCTCGCCGGGGGTGAGGTGGCTGACGGCGACGACCTCGGCGCGGAAGCGCAGGCCCTCGCGGACCCGGGGGGCCAGGTCGGCGACGAGCAACTCGGCGTCGGTGCCGGGGTCGGGCACGACCTCGCAGCGCAGCGAGTCGACGTGGTCGACGCGGCCGATGACGAACCGGTAGTCCGCCACGCCGGAGGCCCCGGCCATCACGGACGCCACCTGGGTCGGGTGCAGGAACATCCCCTTGACCTTCACCGCGGCGCCGGTCCGGCCGAGCACGCCGCGCAGCCGCAGCGAGCCGTCGGGACCGGTCGTCCAGCCGGACAGGTCGCCGGTGCCGAAGCGGACGAGCGGGTAGTCCGGCCGCAGCACCGTCACCACGACCTCGCCCTCGGTGTCATCGCTGATCGGCTCCCCGGTGCCGATCTCGCAGACCTGCACCAGCACCCCGTCGGCCAGCACCATCCCGGCGCCGTCACCGTTCTCGTAGGCCAGCAGCCCGGTCTCCCCCGTGCCGTAGGCCATCCGCACCGTCCCGACCCGCTCGGCCAGCACCGCCCGCAGCGAGTCCGGCAGCGGCTCCGCGGTCACCATCGCCCGATCCAACCGCCACGCCGCGCGCTCGAGCCCGGACTCGTCATACCGCTCGATCAGTGCCTTGAGATAGCTCGGCAACCCGGTGTATGCCGTGATGCCGAGGTCGGCGATCGCGCGCACCTGGAGGTCCTGGTTGCCGATGCCGCCGGGCACCACGCGGGCCCCCACGGCGAGGGCGCCCTCCTCCATCATCGCCCCGGCCGGGGACAGGTGGTAGCCGAAGCAGTTGAGCACCGTGTCACCCGCCCCGACCCCCATGTCGCCCAGCACCTGGCCCCAGCGCCAGCTGTCGGCACCGGCCAGCTGCGGCTCGTAGAGCGGGCCGGGCGACTGGAAGACCCGGACCACGTCGGCGTCCTCAGCGAGCAGCCCCCCGAACGGCGGCCGCTGCGCCTGCAACCCGATCACCTCGTCCTTGGGCAGCACCGGCACGGCGGCCAGGTCGGCCACGGACCGGACCCCGGCGGGCTCCACCCCGGCGGCCTCCAGCCGGGCGGCGAAACCCGGAACGCCGGCGGCGCGACCGACCAGGTCGGCGACGGCACGGTCCAGGTCGTGGCCCTCCAGGTGCGCCCTGAGGGCAGCGTTGATCGACATGGCTCGACTCCTCGACTGAGCAGGGGTGCGGGTGGTGCGTGCGAATCCCGGGTGGGTGCCCTACAGCCAGCGCTTGCGCCGCTTGTAGTGCTTGACGTCGCGGTAGCTCTTGCGGCCACCCTCCTCGCCCAGCCCCAGGTAGAACTCCTTGACGTCGGGGTTCTCCCGCAGCTCGGCGGCCGGCCCCTCGAGCACGATCCGCCCCTGCTCCATGATGTAGCCGTGGTGGGCGACCTCGAGGGCGCGGCGGGCGTTCTGCTCGATGACGAGCACGGTGAGCCCGCGCTCCTCGTTGAGCCGCTTGATGTAGCCGAAGATCTCCTGCACCAGCAGCGGCGCCAGGCCGAGCGACGGCTCGTCCAGCATGAGCAGTTTGGGCCGGGACATCAGCGCCCGGCCGATGGCGAGCATCTGCTGCTCGCCGCCGGACAGGTAGCCGGCGACCCGGTTGCGCATGTCGGCCAGCTTCGGGAAGAACTCGTAGACGACCTCGAGGTCCTCCGCGCCGTGACCTCGCGGCTGGGTGTAGGCCCCGGCCACGAGGTTCTCCGCCACGGTGAGGTGCTCGAAGACGTGCCGGCCCTCCATGCACAGGCTCATCCCCTGCTTCACCCGCTCGGCGGGGTCCATCCGGGTGATGTCCTGCCCCTGGAAGGTGACGGTGCCGTCGGTCACCTCGCCGTGCTCGCTGGGCAGCAGCCCCGACACGGCCTTCAGCGTGGTCGACTTGCCCGCGCCGTTGGACCCCAGGAGGGCCACGATCTTGCCCTCCGGCACCGCGAGGGACAGCCCGCGCAGCACCAGGATCACGTCGTCGTAGATGACCTCGACGTTGTTGAGGGAGAGCATGGCCCCCGCCGGGGCAGCCTGGGCTGCCCCGGCGGTCGCCGTGTCGGGGACGGAGCTCATGGCGTGGCGCCGGCCTCGAGCTCGACCATCTCGCCGTCCTGGGCCTGGTAGATACCGGTCGAGGTGGAGCCGCGGTGGCTGTCCTCGGCGAACTCGACGGTGCCGTCACCGATGACGCCGCCGGTGTCGATGCCGCCCATGGTCTCCAGCGAGGCGCGCAGGTTCGGGCCGTTCAGCTCCTCGCCCTCGGCGAGCGTGTGGGCCATGCCCTCGGCCATCACGTGCATCACGTACCAGCCCTGCACCCACGAGGTGCCGATGGTCTCCGGGTCGGTGCCCTCCTCCTCGAGGAACTCGGTGATGACGCCGTGGCCCTCCTTCTCCGCGCTCATCGGCGCGAACGGCTGGATCAGGATGTGGCCCTCGGCCTCCTCCGCGCCCGCCGTGTCGATGAACAGCTCGTTGCCGCACCAGTTGAGGCAGACGATCTTCATGTCCAGGTTCTGGCTGGCGATGTCCTTGGCGACCAGCGCGGCCGGGGAGGCCACGTTCTGGATCACGATGTACTCCGCGCCCTGGGACTGTGCCTGGGAGAGCAGGCCGACGTAGTTCTGGGAGCCGGCCGGCATCGCGTAGGAGGAATAGCCCAGGTCCAGGCCGGACTCATCGATCCAGGTCTGGCCGTCGGCGACCGGGGCGGTTCCGAACGGGCTGTCGTGGTGGAAGACGGCGACCTCGGCGCCACCGCCGGAGTCCTCGTTGATCCAGTTCAGCGCGACGCGCATCTGGTCGGAGTAGGTCGGGGCGACCACGAAGTTGTAGGGCGCCTCCTCCGGGTCGGTCAGCGGCTCGGCGAACGAGCCGGACATGAACGGCAACTCGTCGTTGCCGACCGCGCCGGACAGCGCCTCGGTGTCACCGGTGCCCCAACCCTGGACGGCCACGACGTCCTCGTTGACGTACTGCTTGTAGAGCTGCTCGGCCTTGGGCACCTCGTAGGCGTAGTCGTTGGAGCTCGGGTCGAGCTCGCGGCCCTCGACACCGCCGTTGGCGTTGCGCCACTTGATGTAGGCGAGCATGCCCTGGTTGTAGGGCGTGCCGACGTCGCCGGTGGCGCCGGTCAGGTCGGCGATGATGCCGACCTTGATGGGCTCGTCGGAGTCGGCGTCGCCGCCTCCTCCACCGCCGCCACAGGCGGATAGCACGAGAGCGGACGCGGCGGCCAGCGCCACCGCGGCTGAGCGGTTCCTTGCGAACATGTGGTGTCTCCTTGTGTGGTGGGCTGGTCGGGCAGAGCTAGTAGCGGAACGGCCAGAATCTGATGTAGTCCTTCATCCGGTGCCAGATCCGGTCCAGGCCGCGCGGCTCGAAGATGAGGAAGCCGATGATGATCACGCCGAACAACGCGTTCTGGATGGCGGGGAGCTGGTTGGCCAGGAACGGCAGCGAGGACTCGGCCGAGTTGGCCGCCTCCTGGATGAACTCGGGCAGCAGCGTCATGAAGATCGCGCCGTAGACGGCCCCGGAGATGCTGCCCAGGCCGCCGACGATGATCATCGCCAGGTAGAGGATCGAGACGTCCAGGGTGAACTTCTCGAAGGAGATGACCTCGCTGTAGTGGGCGGTGAGCGCCCCGGCGAGACCGACGAAGGCGGAGGACAGCGCGAACGCGGTGAGCTTGGCCCGGGTCAGGTTGACCCCGATCGCCTCGGCGGCGATGTCCTGGTCCCGCACCGCCATGAAGGAGCGGCCCAGTCCGGTGCGGAACAGGTTGCGGCCGGTGATCACGGCCAGCACCGCCAACACCATCAGGATCCAGTACCACTGCGTCTCGAAGACGTCGCGGCCACCGATCCGGAAGCCGCCGATCTCGAGCCGGTCCACGTTGATGTAGCCGCGGCCCTCGGTGAGCCAGCCGCCGTAGTCGCGGCGGATCAGGAACTCGATGATCATCTGGCTGGCCAGCGTCGCAATCGCCAGGTAGAGGCCCTTGAGCCGGAGGCCGGGCAGGCCGAAGAAGGTGCCGACGACGGCCGTGAGGAGCACCGCGAACAGGATCGCCAGCGGCGTGGGCAGCCCGATCCGGTCGGACAGGATCGCCGAGGAGTAGGCCCCGACGGCCAGGAAGCCGCCCTGCCCGAGCGAGATCTGGCCGGTGTAGCCGACCAGGATGTTCAGCCCCACGGCGCCGATCACGGCGATGCAGATGGTGTTGACGACCGAGAGCCAGTAGTTGTCCAGGACGAAGGGGACGACCAGGAGCAGCACCAGCATCAGGGCGAGCCGGAAGTACTCGGACTTGGTGGCCCGCAGGCGCAGCTCGGAGGTGTAGCTGCGGTGGTGGATTCCGGTAGCGGTGGCGGCCATCGTCAGCTCACACCCTCTCGATCCGGGTCTCGCCGAAGATGCCGTACGGGCGCACGAGCAGGATCAGGACGAGCACGATGTAGGGGACGACCGTGGCAAGGCCCGGGTCCCAGTAGCCGGCCGTGAACTGTTGCACCAGGCCGATGACCAGGCCACCGACGATGGTGCCGGGCACCGAGTCGAGACCGCCCAGGATGACGACCGGGAAGACCAGGAGGCCGAAGGAGGCGATGTTCTGGTCGACGGCGGAGATGTCGCCGAGCAGGATGCCGGCGATCAGGGCGCTGACCGCGGCCAGCGCCCACGCCATCGCGAAGATCCGGCGCACCGAGATGCCCATCGTCATCGCCGCCTGCTGATCGTCGGCCACGGCCCGCATCGCGATGCCGTGCCGGGACCGGCGGAAGAACAGGGTGAACGCGGTGAGCACGACCGCCGCCACCAGGATGGCGACCAGCCGGTTCAGCGGCACCGAGGCGCCGAGGATCTCCACCGAGCCGCGGGGCAGGATCGCCGGCTGGCTCTGGGGCCGGGTGCCGTAGAACATCTGCACCAGGGCCTTGAGCAGTGCCGACAACCCGATCGTGACCATGATGATGCTGATCGGGTTCTCCCCGATCATGGGCCGCAGGATGAGCCGCTCGACGAGCACACCGATCAGAGTGGCGACGACCACCCCGACCAGGACGGCGGCGATCAGCGGCAGGCCGAAGAGCACGAACGCGGTGAAGAACATGTAGGCGCCGACCAGCAGGAACTCACCCTGGGCGAAATTGATCACCCCGGTCGCCTTGTAGATGAGCACGAACCCGAGCGCGGCGAGCGCCAGGATCGACCCGTCGGCCAGCCCGTAGGCGAGCTGGTTGATGAAGTTGCTCATCGGCGGCCACTCCAGACGGGTCGACGTCCCCGGCCCTCCGGGATCGTGTAGGTGGTCAGGTCGAAGATCTGCAGGACCAGCTCGCGCTCGACGCTGCTGCCGTCCTGGTAGGTGATCCGGCTGCGGATGGTCACCCGGTCATCGCCCCGTTGCAGCGCCGCGATGATGTCGGCGTAGCGGTCGGCGATGACGTTGCGCCGCACCTTGCGGGTGCGGGTGATCTCGTCGTCGTCGGGGTCCAGCTGCTTGTGGAGCAGCACGAACCGCTGCACCCGGATGGTCTCCGGCAGGTCCTCGTTCGCCCGGGTCGACTCCTCGGCGATGAGGTCGTAGACCTCGTCCTTGGCCGCCAGGTCGGTGTATGTCGTGTAGCTGAGCCGCTCGTGCTCGGCCCACGACCCGACGGTCGCCGGGTCCAGCGTGATCAGCGCGGTCATCCCGCCCACGTCACCCGGGGCATCGCCGGGCGCGAAGACCACGGCCTCCTCGACATACGGGGAGAACTTCAGCTTGTTCTCGATGAAGGCGCTGGAGTAGCGGGTGCCGTCCTGGGCGGTGAGCACGTCCTTGGCCCGGTCGATCACGACGAGGTGACCGTTGTCGTCCAGGTAGCCGGCGTCCCCGGTGCGCAGCCAGCCGTCGGCGTCGACCGTGTCGGCGGTCGCCTCGGGCTGCCGGTGGTAGCCGCGGAACACCGAGGCCGAGCGGAGCAGAATCTCGCCGTCCTCGGAGATCCGCAGGTCGGTGCCGGGGATCGGGGTGCCGACGGTGTTGAACGGCACGTCGTCGTCACGGTGCACGACGGCGATGCCGCAGATCTCGGTCTGCCCGTAGATCTGCTTGAGGTTGACGCCGATGGCGTGGAAGAAGCGGAACACGTCGGGGCCTAGCGGCGCGCCGCCGGTGTAGCAGCGGCGGATCCGGGCCAGTCCGAGCTGGTCGCGCACCGGGCGGGTGGCGACGGCGTCGGCCAGCCGGTGCTGCAGCTTGAGCCCGGCGCCGGGCTGCTTGCCGGTGACCCGGATGCGGGCGACCTTGTCGCCGACGTCGTAGCCCCAGCCGAAGACCTTGCGCTTGAGCCAGCCGGCCTCGTCGATCCGGACCTGGACCTCCGAGAGCATCGACTCCCAGATCCGCGGCGGGGAGAACATCACGTCGGGGCCGATCTCACGCAAGTCGGACCGTTGCGTCGCCGAGTCCTCCGGGAAGGACAGCGTCAGCCCGCGGGACAGCCCGCAGGCGACCGCCAGCATCTGCTCACCGATCCAGGCGAACGGCAGGAAGGAGACGTAGCGGTCCTTCGGCCCGATCGGGTCGACCTCGGTGAGGTGGTCGGCCATAGCCAGCAGGTTGTGGTGGCTCAGCTCCCCCAGCTTGGGCTTGGAGGTGGTGCCGGACGTCGTGCAGATGACCGCGATGTCGTCCGAGGACCCGGCGGCGACCTGCTCGTCATACCAGTCCTGGTGCTCCTCGCCCCAGGCCCGGCCCTGCTCCTCCAGCGCGGTGAACTCCAGCAGCACCGGGTCGGTGTAGGCCTCCAGCCCGTGCGGGTCGTAGTAGACGACCCGCTCGAGCAGCAGCGGCTCGCTGCCCTCCGGCGGCTCCTCGGCGATGAGCCGGAGCAGCTTGTCGACCTGCTCCTGGTCCTCGGCCACCACGACGCGGGCGCGGGACAGGGTCAGGATGTGCCGCAGCTCCTCCCCGATCGAGGTCGGATAGATCCCGACGACCGCGGCGCCCATGCTCTGCGCGGCCAGCTCGGCGATCAGCCACTCCGGCCGGTTGTCGCCCAGCACCGCCACGATCTCGCCGCGCTCCACCCCGAGGGCGGCCAGGCCGTGCGCCGTGTCCCTGACCCGCTCCGCGTAGCCGGCCCAGGTGATCGGCTGCCAGATGCCGTACTGCTTCTCCTGCATCGCGACGTCGTCCGGCCGCGTCCGCGCCAGCTCGAGCATCAGCCTCGGGAACGTCGCCCCCATTTTCGTAGCGGGTTTGTCGCCCGTTCCCGCATTTTCGTAGCGGGTTTGCTCCTGCTCAGCCACGGTCGCCCTCCTCCCGCTCCCCGCCCTCGAGCGACTCCCCGCCCTCGATCAGCTCCGCCTGGCGCCGCTCGGAGGCCTCCTGCTCGGCCCGCGCCTCCTCGTCGTGCGCGTGCTCGGCCTCGATCTGCTCCTCCATCTTGGCCAGGGCCTCCTGCACCTCGGCGTCCTCCTCCTCGGCACCCAGGTAGGCCTCGATGACGGCCGGGTCGGCCTTGACCTCGTCGGGGGTCCCGTCGGCGATGAGCGCCCCGAAGTCGAGCACGCTGACCCGGTCGGAGATGTCCATCACCACGTTCATGTCGTGCTCGATCAGGACCACGGAGACACCGGCGAGCTCGTGCACATCCAGGATGTAGCGCGCCATGTCCTCCTTCTCCTCGGCGTTCATCCCGGCCATCGGCTCATCCAGCAGCAACAGCGCCGGCTGCAGGCACAGTGCCCGCCCGAGCTCCACCCGCTTCTGGATGCCGTAGGCCAGCGAGCCGACGGGCTTGCCGCGGAACGCCTGGAGCTGCAGCAGGTCGATGACCTCCTCGACCAGCCGCCGGTGCTCGATCTCCTGCCGCCGGGCCGGGCCGAGCCAGAGCATCGACTTCAGCACGCTGTGCTTCATGTGGATGTGTCGGCCGAGCATGAGGTTCTCCAGCACGGTGAGGCCGTGGAAGAGCTCGATGTTCTGGAAGGACCGCGCCACACCCAGGCGGGCGATCTTGTATGGCGGCAGGCTGGTCAGCCGGTGCGTGCGCGTCTCTCCCGGGGTCCCGTCGGCGGCGGGCCGCGCCGAGTGCAACCGGATCTGGCCCTCCTGCGGGTGGTAGAGCCCGCTGATGCAGTTGAGCAGCGAGGACTTGCCAGCGCCGTTCGGCCCGATGACGGCGTGCACGTGCCCCTCGGTCACCGTGAAGGAGATGTCCCGCAGCGCCTTGACCCCGCCGAACCGCAACGAGATGGCATCGACTTCCAGCAGCGTCTCGCCAGCCGGCAGGTGACTGCCGCGCAGCGAGTGCTGGTACGCCCTGGTGAGCACGGGCCACTCCTGAGGGGTTTCGACGGTGAAGCCTGGCGGACCTGACGCTACATTTTCACTATCTGAAAGACAAGCACTGTGATCGGAAAGTTACGAGCACATCTGCGTACCCACTACCGGCTGCCGGAATCGGTAGGGCACTATGAGACGGACGAGAGGAGGCCGCGGCATGACGACGAACGAACTCGCCGAGCCCGGCCCCAGCGGGGGACGCGGGGGCCTGGGGACGGTACGCAACGCGGTGCGGCTGCTGGAGCTACTGGGTGAGGGGCCGGCATACCAGCAGCTCACGGACCTGGCCGAGCGGTCCCAGATGTCGATCCCGACGGTGCACCGGCTGCTGCGCTCCCTGGTGCTCGCGGACCTCGTGGTGCAGGACCCACGCTCGTCGCGCTACGGGCTGGGGCCGGAGCTGACCCGGCTGTCCAACCACTACCTGTCGCGGCTGCCACTCCTGGGCGCTCTTGGCCCCTACCTGTCGCAGCTGCGCGACCAGCTCGGCAGCACCGTCCACGTCGAGACCCTCGTCCACGGGGAGGTCGTCTATGTCGACCGGGTGGACGGCACCGACCGCGGCCCTTACCGGGACACCCACCGGGTCGGACCGGCCCTCTCCTGCGCCGGCGGTCGGCTGCTCGCGGCCCGGGCGGACCATGACGGGTGGCTGCGCGCCCTGGACCGGGCCGAGCCGGTCGACCGCGAGGCCGCGGAGGCCGACGGCGCCCGTCAGGACTGGGCCACCGCGGACCACCTGGTCCTCGAGCCCGACGACCCGACCCTGCCGGCCGAGGTCGCCGTCGCCGTCGTCGACGGGCAGGGCACCGCCGTGGCGGCGCTCGCCGCGAACATCGACGACGCGCTGGACCACGACCGGGTCGCGCGGGTCGCCGCCCACCTGGGCCGGGCGGCACGCGCCGCGGGGAGGACGCTGGGCCATGCCTGAATCGCTGGGCACCACTCCCCCCGCCGCGTGGGCGGGCGTCGCCGACCTGATCACCTTCGACACGGCATACACCGACC
Organism: Ornithinicoccus sp.; assembly: GCF_057176825.1. Taxonomy (NCBI): domain Bacteria; kingdom Bacillati; phylum Actinomycetota; class Actinomycetes; order Micrococcales; family Intrasporangiaceae; genus Ornithinicoccus; species Ornithinicoccus sp. The sequence goes on from NZ_CM169976.1 coordinate 128,326, forward strand.
TCTGGCAGCCCGGCCCCCGCTCGGGCCACTGGTTCGCCGGCGGCACCCTCAACCTCTCGGTCAACTGCCTGGACCGGCACTTGCCCGACCGCGGCGACCAGGTGGCGCTGCACTGGGAGGGGGAGCCCGGCGACCGCCGGTCAATGACGTATGCCGAGGTGCACGACCAGGTGGCCACGCTCGCCCGGGCGCTGCGCGGCATGGGCGTCGGGCCCGGCGACCGGGTCGGCCTGCACCTCGGCTGGCTGCCCGAGACCGTCGTGGCGATGCTGGCCTGTGCCCGGATCGGCGCGGTCCACACCGTGCTCCCGGCGCCGCTGCCGGTCGAGCCGCTCGCCGACCGGCTGGAGCTGCTGGACCTGAAGGTGCTGTTCACCCAGGACGGCGCGTGGCGGCACGGCACCGTGCTCCCGCTGAAGGCCCGCGCCGACGAGGCGCTGCTGGCCGGTGGGTCCGTCGAGCACACGATCGTGGTGCGGCGCACGGGGATGGACGTCGCGTGGTTCGAGGGCGACCGGTGGTATCACGACCTGGTCGCGGCGAGCCGCCCCGGACCCGGGTCCGGGGCGACCTCGGGTGGGCGCACCGGGGACCCGGCCGCGCCCGTGTCGCTGCCCGCCGACCACCCGATCGCCACGATCCCGCTGGCCAACAAGGGTGGCCACCCCGTGTCCATCGTGCACGGGACCGCGACCATGCTGGCCGGCGCCCTGGCGGTGCACCGCCGGCTGCGCACCGGCGGCGCGTTCTGGTGCGCCGGCGACATCGCGTGGGCGGTGACCCAGATCCACGGGATCTACGGCCCGTTGGCCTTCGGCGACACCGCGGTGATGTACGAGGGCACGCTCGACGTGCCGACCCACACCCGGGCCTGGGACATCATCGCCCGCTACCGGGTCGAGACGATGGTGAGCAGTCCCTCGGTGGTGCGCACCGTCCGCGGCTGGGCCCGCGAGCTGCCGGAGGTCTCGGCGATCCCGTCGCTGCGGCGGGTCGTCACGGCCGGGGAGCCCGTCGAGGAGGAACTGGCAGCCTGGCTCGCCGACGCCTTCGGCTCCGGTGACCTCGACGTGGCCGACGCCTGGGGGCAGCTGGAGCTGGGCGGCATCGTGCGGGTGACCGGTCTGGATGCGGGCGGGTCCGGGGCAGACGCGCTGCCCGACAGCGGGCTCACCATCGTCGACCAGGACGGCGTCCCGGTGCCCGACGGCGAGATCGGCGAGGTCGTGCTGCGCCTGCCGTGGGCCGGGACGATGGTCGGGGTCGAGGGCTCGCAGGCCGCGGTCGCCGAGTCGCACTGGACCCGGCACCCGGGGAGCTACTCCACCGGCGACCTGGCCGTGCGCCGGCCCGACGGCACGGTCGCCTTCCTGGGCCGGACCGACGACGTGGTCTCCATCTCGGGGCAACTCGTCTCGCTCCGGGAGGTCCGGGAGGTGCTCGCCGAGCACCCCTACGTCGCGCAGGCCGAGGTGACCTGGCGCAAGGACCCCGAGCTCGGCCGCTCCCTGGTCGCCGCCGTGGCCCTGGCCGACGAGGCCGGTCCCGAGCCGGACCTGGACGCCGTGGCCGTCGAACTGATGGACGCGGTCCGCGAGGTGATGGGCGGCCTCGCCCGCCCCCGCGCGGTGCTCGTCGTCGACCGCTTCGGCGATGAGCTGGGCCGCACCGAACGGGCCCACGCCATCGGCACGCTCGCCACCCCCGACCGGGCCGGAGCTCCCCGGCAGGTCACGTGGGAGCAGATCCTGGCGGCAGCCGGGCAGTAGGCCACAGCCAGGCGCGAGGTCGACCGGGGCTGCTCCGCACCGGTCGAGGCGTCCATCCGTCCCCGCGGCCACTCCTACCCGCTGTGGCCGACTCGTCACCGCTCTGACGGCGGGTACGAGTCAGCCATACCGGGTACCAGTGAAGGTCGGAGTCCGTCGGCGACCGGGAGTTATCCACAGATTCCGCCGCGCCGCTCCGACGAGGGCTGTGGCACCGCATGCTGTCAGTCATGGACGATGCCGCGCTGTTCGCCCAACGCCTGGTCGCACGCGCCAACCACGACGTGCTGACCCTGGCGGATGCCCGGCGGGCGGGCGCCAGCAAACACGACATTTCCTCGCTGGTCGCCGGGGGCCACCTGGTGCGCCTCGTGGACGGCACCATGACGAGCCGTGCCAGGTGGGAGTCCTGCGCCACGCCCGAGCAGCAGCACGCCCTTCGGGCCACGGCCCTGACGCTGCTGCTGGGTGAGCACGTCGCCATCAGCCACACCTCCGCTGCGGCGTTGCATGACCTGCCCCTGCTACACCGCCCCGGGCGCCGCATCCACCTGTGCCGGCTCGGGCCGGGGCGAGGCCGCACCCGGCAGGGCTACTCCCTGCACAGGACCTACCCCGACACGGGGGATTGGCTCCACCCAGAGAGCGATCCGCTCGTCGTCACCCCCGCTGTCGCTGCTCTCGGCGTTGCGGCACTCCACGGCTTCGTTGCCGGCGTGGTCACCCTCGACGCAGCACTGCACACGCAGGTCGCGACCCCGGAGGAGTGTCACGCACTGCTGGCCGTCATGGAGCGGCGCCCCGGTCTCCGCCTGATGAGCAGAGTGGTGCGCGCGGCCAACGGCAAGGCGGAGTCGGCCCTGGAGAGCCAGGCCCGATTGACGGTCGAGGCGTTGGGCTTCCGGGTGACGCTGCAGGTGGTGCTGTACACCGAACAGGGCGAGTTCGTGGCCCGTGTCGACATGCTCATCGAGGAGCTCGGCGTCGTCATCGAGGTCGACGGCCGGATCAAGTACGTGAACCCGGACAGCTCGGCCTCTGTCGAGTCCGTCCTTTCCGAGAAGCATCGGGAGTCGGCGATCCGCGATCTCGGGTACGGACTCGTCCGGCTCGACCACCCCGACCTGAGCCGGCCAGAGCGCATCAAGGCACGGATCCTCGCGGCCGCGCGACAAGCCGACCCCTCGCGCCAGCGTCGGACCGCCTGACCCTCACTGGTAGCCGGTGTGTCCGACTGGTAGCCGCCCTCACAACGGTGACGAGTCGGCCGCACGGGCTAGCAGTGCGCCCCCCGGTGCTAGCTTTCTTCTGACCGACACCCTCTCGGAGGGACGACGATGAGTGCTCAGAGAAGCGTGGCAGCGATAGCAGCCCTCACGCTCGCAGTCGCCGGGTGCTCAGACGAGGGGCCAGACGACGTCAGCGCCGACGAACCACCGGCAGCGACGACCGACGACACCTCACCGGACAGCGCGGGTGACGAGGCACAGGCCGTTGACGTGATCGGCAGCGACCCGAGCGCACTCGTTCGGCGGCATGCTCCCGACCCCTCGGACGGCAGGCATGCCAGTGCCGTGTCGGGATCGGTTGCGGTCTCGGACAGCGGTTGCCTCGTCCTCGTCGACGAAGGTGACCACGCCTGGACCATGGTGCTGCCCCATGGCAGCGACCTGGTCGACGGCGAGGCGACGCTCCCAGACGGTGAGAGCTTGGCGGTCGGCGACGAGATTGATCGGGCAGGGATGTGGGCTGATCCGGCGTTGGTGATCCTTCCCGAGGAGGCTCAGCAGTGCCCGGCAGACGGGTTCGCGCTCCTGTTCCCACCTGACGACGAGTCGACGACACGCTGACCCGACCCGACGCGAGGCGCAGCGATCACCGAGCCAGCAACGCCCGAGCCGCAGCATCGACCTCATCCTCGCTGACCAGCACCAGGGTGGCCGCGTCACCGAGCGGGATGAAGCTGTCCTTCGCGGCGACCCGCGCCAGGTGCCCTGAGTAGCCGGCGTCCACGAGCGCGGCCAGCACGCCCTCGGACACACCGCCACTCTCCCGGGTCTCGTCCACCACCAGTACCCGCCCCGTGGCGGTGGCCGCCGCGACCAGGTCCTCGACCGGCAGCGGCGCGAGCCAACGCAGGTCGAGCACCCGCACACCGACACCCTCGGCACCCAGCCGCTGGGCCACGCGCAGGCTCATCGGCACCCCGTTGCCGAACGTCACGATCGTCAGGTCCGTCCCGTCGCCGTGCACGCGCCCCCGCCCGATCGGCACATGCTGCTCGGCCCACCCCGACGGCCCCACCCAGGGGGAGGTCCACGCGCCGTCCCCCTCGGCATACAGGTCGGTGGAGTGGTAGAGCGCGATCGGCTCCAGGAACACGCTGACCGTCCCGTCCACCTGTGCCGCGGCGACGCAGGTGCGCAGCATCGCCGCGGCATCGTCAGGCCGCGAGGGCGAGGCGATGACCAGGCCCGGCACGTCGCGCAGCACGCCGACGGCGTTGTCGTTGTGGAAGTGCCCGCCGAACCCCTTCTGGTAGCCATAGCCGGCAACGCGCACCACCATCGGGTTGCGGAACTGCCCCGCGGAGAAGAACGGCAGCGTCGCCGCCTCGCCGCGCAGCTGGTCCTCGGCGTTGTGTAGGTAGGCGAGGTACTGGATCTCCGGGATCGGCAGCAGCCCGCTCACGCCCGCACCCAGCGCCAGCCCGAGGATGGTCTGCTCATCGAGCAAGGTGTCGAAGACGCGGGCCGCCCCGAACTGCCTGGCCAGCCCCTTGGTCACCCCGTAGACACCGCCCTTGACGCCCACGTCCTCCCCGAAGACGAGGGTGTTGTCGTATGCCGTCAGCACATCTCGCAGGGAGCGGTTGATGGTCTGGGCGAGGGTGAGCGACGGGGCGTCCCGGTCCGCTGCGGCGTCCTGACCAGCAGCGACGCGCTCGGCCAGCCGGGCGACCTCGGCGGCGACGGCGTCCGGACGCCGGGGGGCGAGCGGAGCCATGACCGCCTCGGCGGTCGCGAGCTCTGGCCGATCTGCGGCCTCCAGCAGCGTGGTCCGCACCCGCTCGCCAGTGACCTCGTAGCGCTGCAGGATCTCCGCCGGCGACAGCACCCCGGCGCCGACCAGGAGTCGCGCCGTGCCGAGCAACGGGTCGCGCGCCAGGTCGGCCTGGAGGTGTGCCGGGCGACGGTAGGCCGACTCCAGGTCGGTCCCGGCGTGGCCCCATCAGCCGGACCGTGCGCAGGTGCAGGAAAGCGGGGCGACGCTGCTCGCGGACGAACTCCGCGGCTTCCCGGGCTACCGTCCACGTCTGCGCCAGGTCCGAGCCGTCCGCGGCGAAGTAGGGCAGGCCCGGGCGATCGGCAAAGGTGTGGGCGACCCACCCGTCGGGCGTCGGCACGCTGATGCCCGAGCCCGTTGTCCTCGCACACGAGGAGCAGCGGCATCGGCAGCCCGCGGTAGCCGACCTGCACCGCCGCGTTGATCGCGCCGGTCGCGGTGGAGTGGTTGACCGAGGCGTCGCCCAGGCTGCACACGGCGACCGCGTCGGCGGGCCAGGGGCTAGTCGGCACCCAGCCGGGCGGCGCGGCCGATCGCGAAGGCCACCCCCACGGCCCGTGGCAGGTGTGAGGCGATGGTCGAGGTCTGCGGGATCACGGCCAGCTCGTGCCGGCCGAAGACCTTGTGCCGCCCGCCCGAGATCGGCTCCTCGGCCGCCGCGACGAGGCCCAGCAGGACGCGACGATCCCGCATCGACCCGTCCGAGCCGCAGCACGCCGGGCCCGCTCCAGGTAGAAGGCGCCCGACCGGTAGTGCAGCAGCGCCGGGTCGTCGCCCCGCAGCGCCGCGGCCACGGCGGCGTTGCCCTCGTGCCCGGCGGAGCCGATCGTGTAGTAGCCCCGGCCCCGGGCACGCAGCCACCGTGCGGCCAGGTCCAGGTGCCGGCTCGCCAGCTGGGAGTCGAGCAACCCGAGCGCGTCCTGCGCCGCGAGCCCCTCGGGCAGCGCTGCCTCCCCCGCACCGGCACCGCGCGCCAGGTCGCCCAGCCGGTCCCGGACGTGGCGGTCCAGCTGCTCGTGCACCGGGATCACGGAAGTTCGACGATCACGCGAACTCGACGCCCTGCGCCAGGGGGAGCTCCCCGGAGTAGTTCACCGTGTTGGTCGCCCGCCGCATGTAGGCCTTCCACGCATCGGACCCCGACTCGCGCCCGCCGCCGGTCTCCTTCTCGCCACCGAAGGCGCCACCGATCTCGGCGCCGGACGTGCCGATGTTGACGTTGCTGATGCCGCAGTCGGAGCCGTCGGCGGCGAGGAACCGCTCGGCCTCGCCCTGGTCACCGGTGAAGATGCTCGAGGACAGCCCATGCGGCACCGCGTTGTGCAGCGCGACCGCCTCGTCGAGCTCGTCGTAGGTCAGCACGTAGACGATCGGGGCGAAGGTCTCCTGGCGCACGATGTCACTCTGCCCCGGCATCCGGACCACGGCCGGCTCGACGTAGTACGCGTCCGGGGCGACGTCGCCCAGCACCCGCGCCCCTCCGCATACGACCTCCCCGCCCTGCTCGACCGCGGCGGCGAGGGCGGCGGCCATGTGCTCGTATGCCGTGGAGCCGATGAGCGGTCCCACGAGGACCCCGCCTGTGGTCGGGTCGCCGATCGCGAGCGTGCGGTAGGCGGCGGCGACCCGCTCGACCAGCTCGTCGGCCACGGAAGTGTGCGCGATGACGCGGCGCATCGTGGTGCAGCGCTGCCCGGCGGTCCCGGCGGCGGCGAAGACGATGCCGCGCACCGCCAGGTCGAGGTCGGCCGAGGGCGCGACGATGGCGGCGTTGTTGCCCCCGAGCTCCAGCAGGTAGCGACCGAACCTGCCGGCGACCCGCGGCGCGACCTCGCGACCCATCCGGGTGGAGCCGGTGGCGGACAGCAGCGCCACGTCGGGGTGGTCGACGAGGGCCTCGCCGACGTCGCGGCCCCCCAGCAGGAGCTGGCTGACGTGCTCCGGAGCGCCGGTGTCGGCGATCGCGCGGTCCAGCAGCGCGGCGGCGCCGAGGGAGGACAGCGGGGTGGCCTCCGAGGGCTTCCAGATGACCGGGTCGCCGCAGACCAGGGCGACCGCGGTGTTCCAGGACCAGACGGCGACCGGGAAGTTGAACGCGGAGATCACCCCGACGACGCCGAGCGGGTGCCAGGTCTCCATCAGCCGGTGGCCGGGACGCTCGGAGGGCATGGTGCGCCCGTAGAGCTGGCGCGACATCCCGACCGCCAGGTCGCAGATGTCGATCATCTCCTGCACCTCGCCGCGGGCCTCCGAGGTGGTCTTGCCCGCCTCCAGGCTGACCAGCACGGCCAGGTCGTCCTTGTGCTCGGTGAGCAGCTCGCCCAGTCGCTTGACCAGGGCCCCGCGCACCGGGGCCGGCGTAGTGCGCCAGGTCGCGAAGGCCCCCACCGCCCGCTGCACGGCGGCGTCGACGTCGGCGGCACCTGCCCAGGAGACCCGGGCCAGCTCGCCGCCGGTGATCGGGGTCGTGGCCGACTGCTCGCCCCCCAGCGCGGTGTCGTCGACCCCGCAGGCCTGCAGGGCGGCGCGGGCCCGGGCGGCCAGGTCCGTGGTCTCCGGCAGTCCGGGTCGCTGGGCGGTGGGCTGGGTCGGGTCCGTGGTCACGGCGTGCTCCTCGTCGTCGGCGGCTGCACCACGTCCCATGATGCCTCCGGGCACGCGAGGTCGCGCCCGGGGGTCGGGCTCAGCCGGCGAGCATCCGGGCCAGCTGCAGGTGCACCCGGAAGCTCAGGTTCATCGCAGCGGTAGCGCGTGGAAGTTGAGCACCACGTGGGCGTCCTGCTGCGGGGTAGGAGAACATGTGCGTGGCGAAGTACGCCGAGGCCCCCGACGGGCTCGCGGCAGGCCCGCGGAAGAGCGGTGGCGTGAACTCGCCGAACCGGAGCGTCATCGGTCCCGGCGCCGTAGTGGATGCCGCGGCGGAACCGGTGCCGCGGCGCGCCATCCAGGCGCGCAGCGTCTCGGGTGAGACGAGCGCGCCCGCCGTGCAGCGCCTGCTGGAAGCGCGACGAAGTCCGCGCGGCGGCGCCGACGATGCCGCCGCCCGCCCAGTCCAGGCTCACGCTGAGTGCGCGCGCTGAGCTCGTGGCCGCGCCGATCCAGAACGGCTCGACGTCGAGACTCGGCGAGGTCGCGCGGGACCGAGCGTCGCGTCGTAGGGCGTGGAGGCTGCGCTCCATCCCGGCGGGCTCGAAGATCCGGGCTGCGCAGCAGCGTCGCTGAACGGCTCCCCGGCCACCTCCTCGGCGATCCGGCCGAGCAGCACGCAATGCCGTGTCGGAGTAGACGGAACCGCTCCCCCGGGCGCCCGACGGCCGGCAGTCCGGCTGCACCTCGTCGAGCAGCGTCGGCCGGGGTCCACCGTCGGTCCGGGATCGCTCGGCGGCGGTCCGCGACCGAGGCGGCCGTGTCGCTGACCCCGGGGCGGCTCGAAGTAGTCCGGGCAGCCCGCTGGTGTGGGTGAGCAGGTGCTCGACCGTGACGTCCCGTGGCGACGTCGACGCCGTCGGCTGCCGGGCAGGCCCGTCGACGTCGGCCGCCGGCAGCACCGCGCCCGAGCGGTGTGTCGAACGCGCAGCCGGCCCTGCCTCGACCAGCATGCGCGATGAGCGTCGCCGTCATCACCTTGCCGACGCTGGCGCGCGTGGAACGGCCGCTCCAGCGTGCACCGTGCTCGAACTACCACGCCGGGCGCGCTGCACGAGCACCTGCGGCGCGCGGCAGCCGCGCGGTGCCCGCCGTCGTGTCGAGCCGGTCCAGCGCAGCTGCTCGAGCCTGCGCGACTGCCCGCGCCGGTCGTGCCTTGCGTCGTGCTCATGGATCAGCCTCTCGCCGTCATATCTCTCATAGATATGTCTAGTAGACATGTCTATGAGAGTCAAGGGCTCTAGGCTCGGGGTCATGGCGCACGTGATCCTCGGGCTGCTGCTCATCGCACCGCAGAGCCTCTACGACCTGATCAAGAGCTTCGAGGCGGGCGTCTCGCTCTTCTACAGCGCCAGCTCCGGCAGCATCAAGCGCGCCCTGGACCGGCTGCTCCGAGCAGGGGCTCGATCGAGGTCGCGGCCGCCGAGCCGGGCGCCCGCGGCCGCAAGGTCTATCAGGTGACCGAGGCCGGGCGCGCGCGAGTTCCACGACCTGGATGACCGGGCCCGTGACCGGGTCCGACGCCGAGGCGGCCGGGCTACCCCGCCTGTTCTTCCTGGGCCTGGCTCCCGGCCGACCGGCGCCCGCGACGTGCTCCGATCCATCATCGCCCGCATCGAGGACGACCTGGCCGGGTTGGAGCGCCTCAGCGCACAACTCGCCACCTTCGAGGCCCCCGAGGGGCTGGAGGACGTCGCCACCCACCAGCTCGCGACGCTGGACTACGGCCTGACCCAGCACCGCAACGCCCTCGCCTGGTTCCGCAGCCACCTCGCGGCCACGTCGTGACCGGTCGCCGCCTCAGCGGAAGGCGGACTCCCCGGTCAGCGCCTGGCCGATGACCAGCTGGTGGACCTCCGAGGTGCCCTCGTAGGTGAGGACCGACTCCAGGTTGTTGGCGTGCCGCATGATCGGGTACTCCAGCGTGATGCCGGCCGCACCCAGGATGGTGCGCGTCTCCCGGGCGATGGCGATCGCCTCCCGGACGTTGTTGAGCTTGCCGAGGCTGATCTGGTGCGGCGTGAGCGTACCCTCGTCCTTCAGGCGCCCCAGGTGCAGCGCCAGCAGCATCCCCTTGCCCAGCTCCAGGCTCATGTCGGCGAGCTTGGCCTGGGTGAGCTGGTAGGCGGCCAGCGGCCGGTCGAAGATCTCCCGCTCCCGGGCGTAGGTGATGGCGGTGTCCAGGCAGTCGCGGGCCGCACCCAGGGAGCCGAAGACGATGCCGAAGCGGGCCTCGTTGAGACAGGACAGGGGGCCGGACAGCCCCTTGGCCCCGGGCAGCATCGCCGAGTCCGGCAGGCGCACGTTGTCCAGCACCAGCTCGCTGGTGACCGACGCGCGCAGCGACAGCTTCTTCTTCACCTCCGGCGCCGAGAACCCGGGGGTGTCCGTCGGCACCACGAAGCCCCGCACCCCGTCGTCGGTCTGCGCCCACACGACCGCGACGTCGGCGACGGAGCCGTTGGTGATCCACATCTTGTTGCCGGTGAGGACCCAGTCCTGCCCGTCGCGGGTGGCGCGGGTGCGCATCCCCCCGGGGTTGGAGCCGAAGTCGGGCTCGGTCAGGCCGAAGCACCCGATCGCCTCCCCCTTGGCCATGCGGGGCAGCCACTCCTGCTTCTGCTCCTCCGACCCGTGCTTCCAGATCGCGAACATGGCCAGCGACCCCTGCACGCTCACCAGCGAGCGCAGCCCCGAGTCGCCCGCCTCCAGCTCCAGACAGGCCAGTCCGTATGCCGTGGCCGTCGTCCCCGCGCAGTCGTAGCCCTCCAGGTGCATGCCGAGCACGCCCAGGCGCCCCAGCTCGGGGGCCAGCTCGCGCACCGGGACGGTCCCCTCCTCATACCAGTCGGCGATGTGCGGCCGGATCTGGTCGGTGACGAAGCGGCGCACGGTGTCGCGGATGGCCAGGTCCTCCTCGCTGAGCAGCTGATCGGTGGCGAAGAGACCGAGGGGCGAGGTGGGCGTGGTCGTGCTGGCCATGGGAACTCCCTGCGAGACGGCGATCGGGCTAACCCTGAATCTAACACTGTAAGGTTAATGGGACAACAGACCGCGACGCCCGTCGCCCCGCGTGGAAAGGTGGACCGTGGCCCGACCGAGCTCCCCCCTGCTGAGCCGCCCGCGCATCCGCGACACCGCCCTTCACCTCATCGACACCGAGGGCCTGGAGAGCTTCTCCATGCGGCGGCTCGCCGGCGCCCTGGGCGTCAGCGCCCCCTCCCTCTACGCGCACTACACCTCGCGGGAGCACGTGCTGGACGAGGTCGTGGACCTGGTGGTCTCCGACGTCGACACCAGCGGCTTCGACCGGGGGTGGCAGGAGGGGATCCGCACCTGGGCCCGCTCCTACCGGGCGGCCATCGCGGCGCACCCGGCCACCGCGCCGCTGGTGGCGTCCGGCGCCCAGCACCGGGCGCAGTTCCTGGCGATGGCCAACCGCGCCCACGGCGGCCTGATCGCCGCGGGCTGGCCAGCGCGCCGGGCCACGGAGATCTCCGGGGGCGTGAAGTTCCTGGTCATCGGCGCCGCCTGCACCCCCTTCGCCGAGGGGTTCTCCGACGACCCCGGCGTCTACGCCGACAGCTACCCGCACCTGGGCCAGGCACACCGCCTCCGCAGTCAGGCCGAGCGCATCGACCAGGACGCGTTCGAGTTGGCCCTGGGCGCCCTCATCACCGGGCTCGCCGCCGAGCCCGACGCCCCGCGCTGACCCGCCGACCTCAGCCGGCCCGCCGGTCAGATGACGTGGGTCTCCGGGCGGGACCCGGCCCCCGCGAACCGGCGGGCATCGAGCGGGGAGGTGTCGACATACGGCTCCCGCCCCAGGCAGAGGTCGCGCAGCACCTCCCCCACCGCCGGCCCCATCAGGAAGCCGTGGCCGGAGAACCCGGTCGCGTAGAGGAACCGGTCGACGTCGGGCGCCTGCCCGATCAGGGCGTTGTGATCCGGGGTCATCTCGTACAGGCCCGCCCAGCCGCTGGTCAGACCGACCTCCATGAGGCGCGGGGCGCGACGCTCGATGGCCTCGCCCAGCCCGGTGAGCCAGGCGTCGTCGCGCTCCAGCCGGAAGCCGGGGGTCTCGTCCGGGTCGGACATCCCGACGAGCAGACCAGGGCCCTCGCGGTGGAAGTAGAAGCTCGTCGCGAAGTCGAGCGTCATCGGCATACGAGCGGGCAGGTCCGGGACCGGCTCGGTGACCACGATCTGGCGGCGCAGCGGCGTCACCGGCAGCTCGACCCCGACCCACTCGCCGACCTCGCGCGACCAGGCGCCCGCCGCGCAGACCACGGTGTCGGTCTCGATGGTGCCGCGGTCGGTGACCACCCCCGTGATGCTGCGGCCACTGGTCCGTATGCCGTGTGCCCGGGTGCGGGTGAGCAGTCGCCCCCCGAGGTGGCGGGCCGCGCGGGCGAACCCGAGGACGACCGACTCCGGGGTGCAGTGCCCGTCGGTCGGTGAGTACGCCCCCGCCAGCAGCCCGTCCGGCGCCGACCAGCGGCGCGAGCTCCAGCACCTCCTCGACGGACAGCATCCGGCTCGGGACGCCGTGGGAGTTCTGGAGGGCGACGCTCTGGGTGAACAGGTCGACCGCGCCGGGATCGTCGAGCAGGAAGAGGTAGCCGACCTGGTGGAAGTCGATGTCCTGGCCGAACCGCTCCGGGAACTGCTCGAACACCTCCAGGCTGCGCCGCCCGAGCTCGATGTTCAGCGCGTCGGAGAACTGCGCCCGCACCCCTCCCGCCGCCTTGCTGGTCGACCCCGACCCGAGGTCGTCCGCCTCGAGCAGGACGACGTCGCCCACCCCCGCCTCCAGCAGGTGGTAGGCCGTGCTCACCCCCACGACTCCGCCGCCGATGACGACGACGTCCGCGCGGGAGGGGACCTGGTCTGACCGGGACACCTCAGCCTTCGCCCCCGCCGGGCTGCTGTGGAACCTCCCGGGGGACCGCGCGAGACGATCGGAACCGTGCCCGGCCTTTCTGGGTGTACTTGAGCCGACGCAGATCCCGCCAGAGTCGAGTAACGGGGTCCGGCGTGGTGGCGCTGTTGAACTCCTCACGGAGGATGTGCGCGAGATCCTGGCGCGCCTCTGACTTCTCGGCATCCGTATGCCCCTGACCGGGGTCGAGCACAGTCATCACACCGCGAAGGTCATCGATGACGACCGGCGACACGAAGCCCACGTCGTTCAGTTCCACGAGCAGGTTCGCCACACGTGCCCACAGCTGGCCATAGTCGTGGGAATCGTCGTCGATCAGTTCGCTGTAGGCCTCGTGGCACAGCCGCGCCGACCTCAGTCGGCGCGCTTTCTGCGGACGCAACCACCGCGCGATGATCCCGATCGACGCCGAACCGGTGGTGATCGGATCCATGGCTCACCACTCCTCCCTGCAACCACCCTGCCATGCAAGGTATCCGGTCACTCCTCGCCGCGCAGCCCCAGCCCGACGTCGTCGGCCATCAGGGTGAGCGTGTCGCCCTCGATCGTCATCGTGAGCTCGGGGCTGTTGAGCACCTCCATAACCGCGTTCTCCAACTCGCCCTCGGCCCCCTCGCAGAGCACCAGAGTCTGCCCGATGTCGCTCAGCACGAGGGTGTCCCCGTCCACCTCGTAGCTGCCGCTCCCGGTGTTGCAGCCCGGCTCCACGGCCACGCCCCCCTCGCCGTCAAACACCAGGGTCGCCGTCGCACCGGCCGGCGTGGTGCTCACCGCCTCTCCGGAGTAGAGCGACTCGACGGTCCAGGTGGTGCCCTCCAGCTGCAGCGGCGGGTGCGCGACGGCGCGGTCCACCAGGGTCAGCACGGTGTCCTCCGAGGTCAGCACCAGGCTGTCGCCGTCGACGGCGATCTCCGGCTGCGACTCCAGGAACTCCAGCAGCCAGGTGTCCTGCGCGTGCAGCTCGGGGTCGCACCCCATCTCGGTCATCCCGCCCCCGGTGAAGGCCACGGTGCTCCCGTCGACCTGGTAGCTGCCCAGGATGTGGTTGCACCCGGCCCTCGCGGTCACGTCGCTGTCCCGGAAGTCCAGGCTCACTTCGGTCCCCTCCACCAGTGCGTATGCCGATCCGCCCTCGGTGATGTCGGTCGCCACGAGGCTCCGCCCGGCGAGCTCCACCCCCGCTGCGCCGTCCCCTGCGCCGCCATCCCCTGTTCCGCCGTCCCCCGGCCCCTCGTCGGAGCTGCTGTCGCACCCGGCCAGGGTGAGCGCCAGGAGCAGACCTGCCGTTGCCGCCACCGCGCGATTCATACGGATAGGACGCAGGGAGGCCCCGCAGTGTTCCCCGGCGGCTCCGACTCTCCCGCCATGCACGAGCTCCTCGTGGAGGGGTGACCTGTCAAAGCGGGTGCCGTAGCCCTCCTCTGACAGGTCACCCCTTGGCGAGAGGAGTTGTCCACAGCCTCCCCCGCGCCGGTCGGTTGTGCGGCAGGCTGGTGGGCGCACGGGGGATTCGCGAGAAGCACGGAGCAAGGGGGCCTCATGACACAGCCGGACACACCCACGCGGGCGGAGCAGCCAGACACACCCACGCGGGCGGAGCAGCCAGACACACCCACGCGGGCGGAGCAGCCGACAAGCGCCCGCGGGGCGCGCAGCGCGCTGCGCGGAAGCGCCGTCAGGTCGTCGCGCGCGGGATGAGCGTGCTGCGCAACGGCGTGGTGCACCGCGCACACCTGCGGCAGCAGGGCATTACCCGGGAGCACGTGCGGGTCGAGATCCGCGCGCGACGCTGGGTCAGGCTCGGGCGGCACACCGTCTTCGTCGGCGACCCCTGGCCCGACCAGCACTGGAACCCTTCGGCACCGCCCGCCTCCGGTCCCGGGGACTGGACGGCCCGCGCCTGGTGGGCCCTCTGGGAGACCGGGTGGGGCGCCGTCCTGGACGGCCCGTCCGCCCTGATCGCTGCGGGACTGGAGCGCTACGGCGAGGCGGTGATCCACGTGCGGGTGCCGATCAAGGCGCGCGTCCGCACCCTCCCGGGCGTCGTCGTGCGCAGAAGCCGCAGGATCGAGGTGGCTCCCGGAGGGGGGCCGCCGAAGCTGGCGTTGCCACGGGCGCTCCTGAACGCGGCGGCGCACGCGAAGTCCGATCGGCAGGCTGCCTACCTCGTGGCCGCCACCGTCCAGCAGGGGATCGTGTCGTCGCAGGACCTCCTGGAGCAGTGGCGCGCCACGCACCACCGGCCGCACCGCGCAGTCTTCCTGGGCCAGGTCATCTCGGACGTGTGCGACGGTGCGCACGCCCTGTCGGAGCTCGAGTTCGCCGCGTTGTGCCGGGCCCGGGGCCTCCCCGAGCCCTCCCGGCAGGTGGTGCGCCGGGGGCCCGACGGGCGGATCTACCTCGATGTGTGGTGGGAGGAGTTCGGCGTCGGGGTCGAGATCGACGGCGTGCAGCACGGCTGGGGCCTGCAGACAGTGCGCGACGCCCTGCGCGACAACAGCATCCTCCTCCAGAACGGGCTGATCCTCCGCATCCCCGCCCTCGGCCTGCGGGTATCCCCGGACGCCTTCATGGACCAGGTGGCAGAGCTCATCGAACTGGGCCGACGCCGCCGCGCGCGTTCCGGGGCCTGATCGGTGGGTGACGCCACCGCGTGATCGGAGGTGACCTGTCAAAGCGGGTCCCGTAGCCCTCCTCTGACAGGTCACCCCCGCCGAAGGCCTGACAGGTCACCGCGCCGAGGGAGGGGCCGTATGCCGAGGAGGACCTGTGTGAGGACGTTCACAGGCCGCGCCTGGTGAGGGCGCACTTAGTTCGGTTAGCCTGCCCTAATGGACTCCTCCGAGACTGCGGTCGCGACGCCGGAGCGCGCCGACACTGCGGCTGCCGGGTTTGCCCTGGCCGGGCGGGACCTGCACCTCGCCTACGGAGCGCACGAGGTGGTGCACGGTGCCGGGCTGCGGCTGAGCCCGGGCCGGGTCACCGCCCTCATCGGGCCCGAACGGCTCGGGCAAGTCCACCGTCCTGCGCTCGCTGGCCCGGCTGCACCGACCGGACTCGGGCACGGTCTCGCTCGCCGACGTCGACGACGTGCTGACACTGCACCCCAAGGCCTTCGCCCGACGGGTCACCATGCTCTCGCAGAGCCGCCCCACCCCGGGCGGCGTCGCGGTGCGTGACGTCGTCGGCTTCGGCCGGCACCCGCTACCGCGGCCGGTTCCGCACGCTCCGACCCGGACGGCCCCCGGGCCATCGCCCACGCCATGGACGGTCACCGGCATCACCGGGATGGCCGACCGCGGCGTCGACGAACTGTCCGGCGGCGAGCTGCAGCGGGTCTGGCTGGCCACCTGTCTGGCGCAGGACACCGAGCGTGCTGCTGCTGGACGAGCCCACCAACCACCTGGACCTGCGCTACCAGATGGACCTGCTCGACCTGGTCCGCGACCTGGCCACCGAGCACGAGCGTCGCCATCGGCGTCGTGCTGCACGACCTCAACCACGCCGCGACCGTCGCCGACGACGTCGTCCTGCTGCACCACGGCGACGGTCCGGGCCAGCGGCACGCCGGCTGGAGGTGCTGACCACCGAGCTGCTCAGCGAGGTCTACGGCATCCACGTCGACGTCCACCTGCATCCACGGCACGGCCAGGCCGGTCTGCGAGCCCCGCAGCCGGCATGCGGAGCGCGCCGCACGGCACTCCGTCGCCGTCTGCAGCCGCCCGCAGCCAGCCACCGAACTGCACCACCACCACGACGTCCCACAGCACCACCCGCGCCGGCCCGCCGGACCGAGCGGACGACATACACCCGGAGGAACCACGCCATGCGCCTGCCCCGCACCACCCCTGCCGCGAGCATCCTGCTCGCCACCGCCCTCACCCTCACCGCCTGCGGCACCACCGAGGACGCCCAGCCCGACAACGGCGACGGCGGCAGCCGAGGACGCCGGCGCCGACGACACCGGAGCCACCGACGACGGGGCCGGCGGAGAGGCCGCCGGCGGACCCGGTCACCTACACCGACGAGCGGGGCGAGCACACCCTGGACGCGCCGGCGCAGGACGTGGTCGTCGCTGGAGTGGGGGCTGACCGAGAACCTGCTCACCCTCGGCGTGACGCCGGTCGGCGCCGGCGGACGTGGAGGGCTACAACACCTGGGACACCTCGATCGAGCTGGACCCCGACGACCGACCGACGTCGGGATGCGCGGCGAGCCGAGCCTGTCCGACATCACCGCGCTGGAGCCCGACCTCATCGTCACGGTCACCGACGTCCCGGAGAACGTCATCGCCCAGCTCGAGGACATCGCGCCGGTGCTGGCGGTCCGCGGGCTCGGACAGCGAGGACCCGCTGGGCTACATGCGCGAGACCGTCGAGCTGCTGGGCACCGCCACCGGCAAGGAGGCCGAGGCGCAGGAGGCGCTCGACTCCTTCGACGCGGCGCTGGAGGAGGGGCGGACCGCGATCGCCGACGCCGGCCTGGAGGGTGCCGAGTTCGTGATGGCCGACGGCTGGCTCAACAACGGCGTCGTCTCGGTCCGGATGTACACCCCCGGCTCCTACTTCGGCGCCATCGGCGAGGAGCTCGGCATGGTCAACGCCTGGACCGAGGGCGGCGACCCCGACTACGGGCTGGCGCAGACCGATGTCGAGGGCCTCACCGCGTTGGAGGACGTGCAGTTCATCTACGCCGCCAACTCCTCCGAGGCGGACCCGTTCGTCGAGGGACTGGCCGACAACCCGATCTGGGAGCAGCTGCCCTTCGTCACCGCCGGCAACGTGCACCGCATCCCCGACGGCATCTGGATGTTCGGCGGCCCGCTGTCCGGCGAGGCCTATGTCGAACGCCACCCTGGACGCCCTCAGCGAGTGAGGTGACCACGACGAGCACGCCACCTGCCACCGACCCCGTCCTGGAGACCGGACGGGGCCGGACGCAGACCCCGACCCCCGTGGGCGACCCGTCGGCGACCCCGCGACGGGGCCGTATCTCGGTCACCGGGGTCAGCGGCGCGTTCCTCGTCGTGGCCGTGCTGGGGCTGTTGCTCGCCTCGGTCCACCTCACGCAGGGCACCGCTGCCGTCGGCGCGGGCGACCTGTGGCGGTGGGCCACCGGCGGCGACGCGCTGGATGAGACCGCGGCCGTGCTGGTGGCCTCGCGGGTGCCGCGGCTGCTGGCCGGGGTCCTGGTCGGGGTCGCGCTCGGGTTCGCCGGCGCCCTGCTGCAGTCCGTGGCCCGCAACCCGCTGGCCTCCCCGGACACGCTGGCAGTGAACGCCGGGGCCTACCTGACCATCGTCGCGTTCTCGGTCTTCGGCATCGCCGTGCCCTTCTACCTGCAGGGCACCATCGCCTTCGCGGGCGGCCTCGCCGCGGCCATCCTCGTGCTCGGACTCTCCCGGGGTGGCGCCGACGGCCCGAGCCGGTTGATCCTGGCCGGCTCGGCGATCACCCTGGCGCTGCACTCCCTGGTGACGATGCTCCTGGTGCTCTTCGAGCAGGAGACGCAGGGGCTGTTCGCCTGGGGTGCCGGCTCGATCGTGCAGTCCGGCAGCCGCACCCTCACGTTGGCGCTGCCCGTGCTCCTGCTCGGCCTGGTCGCGGCCCTCGCCGCTCTGCCACCGGATGGACCTGCTGGCCCTGGGCGACGACGCCGCGACGGTGCTCGGGCGTCTCGGTCCGCAGCACCCGGGTCGCCGCGATCCTGGTCGCCGTGCTGCTGGCGGCGCTCGCGGTCACCATCGCCGGGCCGATCGGGTTCGTCGGCCTCGCCGCCCCGCTCATCGCCCGTCTCGTGGCGCGCCGGGTCCCGGGGCTCGGCCGGCACGTCCTGCTGCTGCCGTTCGCCGCGCTGCTCGGCATCGTCGTCGTGCTCGGCGCCGACGTCTTCCTGCGGGTGCTGGTGCCGACCGCACGCACCACGGCGGTGCCCACCGGCGTCGTCACCAGCGTCCTGGGCGCCGCGCTGCTCGTCTGGTTCGCCCGCCGGATGCCGGACACGGGCCCCGGTCTGCAGCAGGCCTCCGGTCACCTCGGGCGCCCCCGGACCACCCGCACGTATGCCGTGGTGGCGGCCTGTCTGGCCCTCACCCTGGTCGGTGCCGGGCTGGCCGCCATCCTGCTGGGCGACCGGCTGATCCTGCTGGGCGACGTCGCCAACTGGCTCGGGGACGTCTCCGGGCCGCGAGGTCACCCTCGAGATGGGACGCCGGGTGCCGCGGGTGCTCGCGGCGCTGCTGGCCGGCGCGGCGCTGGCCCTGGCCGGCACCATCGTCCAGGCCGTGTGCCGCAACCCGCTCGCCGAGCCCGGCCTGCTCGGGGTGACGTCCGGGGCCGGCCTCGGCGCCGTGGCCATGATCCTGCTGGTGCCCGGGGTCGGGCTGTGGCCGATGTCCGCGGCCGCCGTCGGCGGGGCGTTCCTGATCACCGTCGCTGGTCTTCGCCCTGGCGCACCGCGGCGGGCTGAGCTCCACCCGCCTGGTGCTCATCGGCGTCGGGATGCAGGCCGGGGTGATGGCCCTGATCAGCCTGCTCATCCTGGTCACCCGCCCGTGGGAGGTGAACCTGGCGCTGACCTGGCTCGCGGGCTCGACCTACGGCCGGACGATGGAGCAGCTCGTCCCGGTCGCGGTCGTCCTGCTCGTGGTGACCCCGCTGGCCGTGCTGCTGCGCCGCGACCTGGACATCGTCGCGCTCGACGAGGACACCCCGCGGATCCTGGGCATCGGCCTGGACCGGACCCGGCTCCTGCTGCTCGGCGCGGCGGCCCTGCTCACCGCCGCTGCCGTGGTCGCCACCGGCGTCGTGGCCTTCGTGGGCCTGGTGGCCCCGCACGCCGCCCGCGCCCTGGTCGGGGCCCGGCACTCCCGGGTCATCCCGGTGGCGATCCTGCTCGGCGCGATCCTGGTCTCCGGCGCCGACACCCTCGGCCGGTGGGCGTTCGCCCCCGTCCAGATCCCGGCCGGCGTGGGCACCGCGCTGCTGGGCACTCCGTACTTCATCTACCTGCTGTGGCGCAGCCGCGGCCGCGACACCTGAGCCGAAGAGGAATCCCCGATGACGACCACGACCACCCAGACCGCTGCCACCTGGCGGTTCTTCGACGTCACCGTGGCCGGCCTGGAGCGGCTCGGCCCCAGCTTCCTGCGGGTGACCTTCACCGGTGCCGGATCTGGAGCAGTACGCCGACCTCGGCCACGACGCCCGGATGAAGCTGGTGCTGCCCGACCGCGGACGGCTACCGAGCACCTGCCCCGGGGCCAGGACTGGTACGCCGCAGTGGCGCGACCCTGCCGGACGGCGCAGCGCAACCCCATCCGCACCTACACGACGCGGGCGGTGCGTCCCGAGCGCGCCGAGGTCGACGTCGACGTGGTGCTGCACGGCGACGCCGGGCCGGCCTCCCGGTGGGCCAACCGGGTGGAGATCGGCAGCCCGCTGGTGGTGATGGGTCCCAACACCGTGGCCGAGGGGCCGCACGGTGGCGTCGAGTTCCGCACGCCCGCGGCCGGTCGCCCGGTGCTGCTCGCCGGTGACGAGACCGCCGTGCCGGCCATCGCCACCATCCTGAGCCAGCTGTCGGCATACACCACGGGTGCGGCGTTCCTGGAGGTCCCCGAGGAGGGTGACGCCCTGCGAGCTGTCCGCCCCCGAGGGCGTCACCGTCACCTGGCTCGCCCGGAACGGCCAGTCGCACGGGGACCTCCTCGTCCCCGCGGTGCAGGCCGCCGCCGCCACGATGACCGGTGCCGCGCGCACGGCCGCCCGCGCCGACGACGCCAGCCGCGAGGTCGCGGACGTCGATGTCGAGGACGATCGACTGTCGAGGACGTCGATGTCGACGAGGACATCCTGTGGGAGGTCGCCGAGGGCGGCGCCGCCGAGCAGGAGCTCTATGCGTGGTTCGCCGGCGAGGCCGGTGTCATCAAGACGCTGCGCCGCCACCTCGTCGGCGAGCTGGGGGTCGACCGGGGCGCGGTGTCGTTCATGGGCTACTGGCGGACCGGGCGCGCCGAGGGCTGATCCGCACCGGTTATCCACAGATTGCCGCCGTCGCCGCCGGGACACCCCCGAATCGGCCAGAGTGGAGCGATGGACCTGGACCTCCCCGCCTCTCTCACTGCGGACGGCGGCATCGTCACCACCGCCAGTGCGCGGCAGGCGGGCCTGACGCGCTATGACCTCAGGACCCTGGTGAGGCGCGAGCGGTTGGTCCGGATCCATCCCGGCGCCTTCGTCCCCCGGGAGATCTGGGACACCGCCACGCCAGGAGAACGGCACCGTCTCCGAGCCGTCGGACTGGTCCACAGCATGACGATCGACGTGGCGATCAGCCACGCCTCGGCCGCCCTGGTGCACCAGCTCCCGCTGTGGGGACCGGCGCCACGACACCTGCACCTGTGCCGGACGGGAGCAGGGCGGGGCTGGCGGCGGGCGGGCTACACGGTGCACGCCGCATTCGGGCCCGAGTCGACGGTGCCGGACTCCGCGCCGCCCGTGGTGCTCCCGGTCCTCGCCGCGCTCGGCCTGGCCGAGAGGGACGGCTTCCTGGCGGGCGTCACAGCCCTGGACGCTGCCCTGGCCCGCGGCCTGACCACCGAGGCCGAGGCCCGGACCTGGCTGCGCACGCTGCGCCGGCGCCCTGGCGTGCGGACGATGACCCGGGTGGTCGAGGCCGCCGACGGGCTGCAGCGAGTCACCCGCTGGAGACGAAGGCGCGGCTGGTGATCATCGGCCTGGGCTACCGGGTCTCGTTGCAGGTCACGCTCCGCACCGTCGACGGCGAGTTCGTCGCCCGGGTCGACCTGCTCATCGAGGAGCTGGGCGTGGTCATCGAGGTCGACGGGCGCAGCAAGTACCAGCGCGAGGACGGGACGGGATCGGTCGAGGTGCTGCTCTCGGAGAAGCACCGCGAATCCGCGATCCGGGACCTGGGCTACGGCCTCGTGCGGGTCGACAACCAGGGCCTGGACGATCCCGCAACCCTGGACCGCCGGATCCGGGACGCCGCCGGGCGCGCCTCGCCCGCTGTCCGCCGGCCACCCCCATCGGAGACGGCCTGAGACCGCACTCTGCTACTCACATGGTCACTATGCACCGCTCCGGACAGTCGCCTAGTGACCACGAGAGTCGCCTAGTGACCACGAGAGTCGCAGAGTGACCACGAGAGTCGCCTAGTGGCCACGAAGCACGTCTCGTCACCTCGTCGCCACCGACTGAGATCGCACTCTGCTACTCACATGGCCACTATGCACCGCTCCGGACAGTCGCCTAGTCGCCACGACAGTCGCAGAGTGACCACGAGAGTCGCATAGTCGCCACGGGCACGTCTCGTCACCTCGTCGCCACCGTTCGGCGGACAGCTCAGCTCTCGCTCGCCACCGACTGGGTCGCCGGGTCGGTGACGGCAGCCTCCGGGTGCGGGGTCTGCGACGGCCCGCCGGCCAGCGCCTTCTGGTCCTTGACCCACAGGCCGACCAGGCCGCGGAAGTGCGCGAGGAACTTCTCCTGCTCATGGGCCGGGTAGGTGCTGCGCACGGTGTCGAGCAGGATCGTGTCGAACCCGTCGGAGTCGACCCATTCCAGGACGGCCTCCGGCAGGTGCGGGAGGTGCTCGTCGCACCAGTTCCAGTAGTTCTCGGTGTCGAAGTGCTCGTCCGCCAGCCGGCGGTAGGCCTCCATCTTGGCCTGGTAGTCGAGGCTGTCGTCGTCGGCGATCTCGTAGTAGCGCCGCGTCTCCAGGTCGACCGTGGCGGGCCGGTTGGTCGCCAGCGAGTAGACCGACCAGCGCACCAGCGCGGTGATGGCCCACGGGAAGTAGTAGTGCAGCGAGGTCACCGCGACGTCCGGGCAGGCGTTGGCGTAGTCGATCGGGTGCACGTCGTCGCCGGCGATGAGCATCTCGGCGGAGTTGAACTCCCACCCGAAGAAGGCGTTGACCACCTTGCTCACCGTCTGGGCCTCCCACCCGGCCTGCGGGGTCAGGAAGTCGTAGCTGACGGCATACCGGTTGTGCATCGGCTGCTCGGGCCGGAAGTCCATCACCATCGTCTCCGGCCCGATGGACAGGGCGCGGGCGAACTTGTCGTAGTCGACCGTGGCCTGCAGGTGCATCAGCATCTCGCCGGACTCGTCGTAGGACCGGTGCAGGCCCTTCTGGTCCTCGATGCGGGACACCCCGCGCCAGCCGCCGCCGTCGAAGGGCTTCATGTACATCGGGTAGCCCACCCCGTCGGCGATCTCGTCCAGGTCGAAGGACTCGTTGTACTTGGCCGAGGTGTAGGCCCACCGCACGTTGTCGACCGGGTTCTTGTAGGGCACCAGCACCGTCTTGGGGATCTTCATGCCCAGCCGGAGCATGGCGCAGTAGGCGCTGTGCTTCTCCATCGACTGGAACGTGAACGGGCTGTTGAGCAGGTAGGTGTCGTTCATCAGCGCGGCCTTCTTGAGCCACTCGCGCGGGTGGTAGTACCAGTACGCGAGGCGGTCGATCACCAGGCCGGGCCGCACCGGCTCCGTCAGGTCGAACGGACTGATCCGCAATCGTTCGGACGTGATCTCGACGGTCTCGCCGCCGACCTTGAGCGGGCCGACCAGGCCCAGGATCTGCTCGAAAGCCCGCGGCCAGTCCTCCTCAGCACCGAGCAGGAGACCGATCAGGGCGTTGCGCTTGGCTGCCATGACGGCAACCTATCGCGACGGGGCCTTCTCCGGTATGCCGTGGGGCAGGTATCCGGGTGACGCGGCCCCGTCGCGCTGGTCCCGTCAGCAGAACCGGGGCAGGTGGTGGGCGATCTGGCGGCGCCACCACGGCCAGTCGTGGGCGCTGTCGTGACCCCACATGTCGAGCTGGTGCGGCACCCCCTTGGCCCGCAGCACCGCGGCGAGCTGCTGCGCACCCGGCAGCGACTTGGTCGGGTGCACCTCGAACGGCCCCTGGCCGACGACCAGCAGCACCTGCACCGCCCGGCGCAGGAACTCCAGGTGATCGCCCTCAGCGTTGGCCAGGTAGGCGGTCGGGTTGTTGAAGTAGGTGGCCTGCCCGATCTCGCCCCAGCCGCGCCACGACGTCGGGTCGTAGTTGCCGCTGAGCCCGATCGCGACCGGGAAGAGGTCGGCGCGCTTCAGCGCGAAGTTCACCGCGTGGTAGGCCCCCATCGAGCAGCCGGTCGTGACGATGCCCTGGTGGCCCGGGGAGTCGGCGTTGATGGTGGGCACCACGTGGTTGACGATCCAGTTCTCGTATGCCGAGTGGCGGCGGGCGCGTTCCTCGGTCGGCAGGGCGTAGTGGGACCAGGACAACCGGTCGAAGCTGTCCACCGCGTAGATCTTGATGCGGCCCGCGTCGACCAGGTCGCTGACGGCGTCGACCATCCCGTTGTTCTCGTAGTCCCAGGCGCGGCCCGCCTCGGAGGGAAAGGCGATGACCGGCCGCCCGTAGTGGCCATAGCGGATGACGGTGCCTGGCCGGTCCAGACCCTCGCCGTAGATCTCGACCTGCTCCCGCTCCACGCCATCTCCTTCGTCCAGGGACCCGCCGGACCCGGCGGTCGGCATACGGGACCCCGTGCTGCCTGGGGCAAGTCTGCTACATCGGCGACCGAGCGCGCGCCCGTGTCCCCGAGCCGCTACCGCCGGTCACCCAGCACCTGGTCGAGCATCGGGCGGACATGGACGGCGTACCGCTCCGGGAAGGTCGTCGCACAGCCGAGCACCCAGGCCAGCACCTCGACCGACCGGAGCCGTCGCCACGGGGCCAGCGCCTCGTCCGTGGGGACGGGTCGTCCGGTCAGGCGGCAGTACTCCGCCAGCGCGGCTGGCCCGTCCGGGGCGCCGGACAGCACCGCCAGGTCCCACTCGATCGGCCCGGCCCCCGCCTCCTCGAAGTCGATCCAGCGCCACCGACCGTCCGCGGCACGGATCACGTTGCCCGGGTGCGCGTCACCGTGCAGCACGACCACGTCGGTGCCACGCCCCTCGATCCCGGCGAGCGCCGCCTGGTGCGCGGCCCGGACGGCGCCGAGGTCGTCCGCGGCGAGTGACCCGTGCCGCTCCACGAAGTCCAGCGCGTCCGTCACGGCGTCCGTGGCCACCGGCAGCCACGGGAGCTGCGGGACGACGTCGGTGAGGCCGGTGTGCAAGCGCGCCAACAGGTCCGCGACGTCCTCCGCCGCAGGCACGGTGCCGTCGTCGCCGACGTCGGTCCACAGCGAGATCCAGAGCCCGTCGACCTGGTGCGGGCCGGGGTCGACCCCGGGTGCCGGCGGCACCACGGGCAGGCTGCGCTCCGCGGCCAGACGTGCCACGAGGAGCTCGGTCGCGAGCCAGCGCCTGGGGTCCGCCCGCTGCGCGCCGGTGTGGGTGGAGACCCGCGCGACGAGGCCCGCCACCCGCACCATCAGGCTGCCCCGGTCGGACAGCACCTCCGGTATGTCGTCAGCCAGGTCGAGCGTGCGGGCGAGGGTCTGCACGGCGGCCAGACCGCGGGCACGCAACGGGTTGGTCGTGCTCACCCGGTGAGCGTGCCAGGCCCGAGAGCGGGTGTCACTGCCGGGGAGCGGGTGTCACTGCCGGGACACCCCACGGGCCGCGCCGCACCAGGGTCGCGGTGAGGATGACCGCCACGGCCAGGGCGGTGCCGATCACGACCATCCCGGGCAGCATGTGCCACCACCCGTAGGCGTCGCCGGCCGCGCTCCACACGGGGCCGGGGACCAGCACCCAGACCAGCGCCTGGGCGATGTTGACGCCCAGGACGGTGCCGAAGAGCCACTCGGGGCGGGCCCACAGGGCCAGGATGCCCAGCGCGTTACCAGCCAGGAACAGCACGCCCAGGAAGCGGAGACCGACGAACGCCGCGGTGGCCGACGCCGGCTCGGCCAGGCCGGCCCCGACCAGCCCCTGCTCGACGACCGGATGGTCGAGCGCGGCGAAGACGTGGAGCGCGGTCGCCACGGTCAGCAGCACCGAGCAGGCGGCGACCAGCACCTGCAGCCGGCCGGGCCGCACCTCGGCCCGGGGCTCGCCCACCAGCTCGGCCAGGGACGGCCCGACCTGCGGCGGGGCTGCCATCGGGTGACGGGTGGTCGCGCTCATGAATCCACCATGCGGCATCCGAGGGCCTGACGACATAGGGTTTTCCCCCGAGTCGCCCCCCAGGTATCCCCCTGACGGGCCAGGGTCGCGGGGCGCAGGGCCCGCCCCGAACGGAGAGGAGGCCGCCGTGGATCCGGAGGCGATCGTCGCGTTCACCGGTCTCGGGCTGGTGGCGCTCACCGGCATCGGGATCGCGGTCTTCGTCCTGCGACGCTCCCTGCGCCGGATCGACAACCCGCTGCCGGTCCAGGTGCAGCGCGACGGCGTGCGGGTGGTCGAGATCCCGACCCGCCAGGCCGCCCGAACCACCCCGGGCCTGCCGCTCCTCGCACTGGGCCAGTTCACGGGCACGGGCCTGCTCCGCATCGTGCCCGGGGGCCTGGAGGTGGAGGGCCTGCGGGAGAAGTTCGTCCCGCTCGAGGAGATCGCCGGGGTCGACACCATCGGCCGACGGGACGACTACCTGGCGCTGACCATGAAGCGGGGCCGCGGCTACGGGTTCATCACCGCCTCCCCCGAGGGCACCGACGCCGCCCTCCTGGAGCTGGCGCCGCACCTGCCGTTCGGTGACCTGGCCCGGGAGCGTCTCGCCCGGCTCCGCCCGCTCCGAGGGTGAGAGGCATCACATTCCGAACTTTCGGCGACCACGGGCGAGCACTTGCGCGGCTCCAGACGGGGCGCCGGAGATCGTCCGGTCAACCTGCCTCTGCGCCGAACGACCTCGCTGACCTGCGGTTTTGTGGTCCTGACGGCGGGTCGGACTCGTCCATACTCGACGGATGGCATTGCGCATCGGGATCTTCGGACGGGGCCGGCTGGGCTCCGCCGTCGCCGCTGCCGTCGACACCGCGCACGACCTCGAGCTGACCTGGACGACCGGCCGGGAGGGCGCGCCGGACGACGCACCGGTCGATGTCGCGCTGGACCTGAGCAACGCCGCCGGCGTGCCCGACCACCTGACCTGGGCGGCCGACACCGGCACCGACCTGGTGATCGGGGCGACGGGCTGGGTCCGAGACCTACTCGCCGCGACCCCTGCCGAGACCTTTGGGGTGCTCACCGCCCCGAACTTCTCGCTCTCCGTGGCCCTGATGCGCCGATTGGCCCTGGTGCTCGGACGGTATGCCGAGGCCGCCCCCGAGCCCGCCGACCTCGCCGTCTCGGAGGTGCACCACACCCGCAAGGTGGACGCCCCCAGCGGCACCGCGGTGCTCCTCCAGCGTGCCCTCGCCGAGGGCTCGGGACGGGACATCGGCGCGGTGCAGACCGCAAGCCTGCGACTGGGCAACGTCGTCGGGCGGCACGACGTGCACTACGAGACGCCGTCGGAGTCCCTCGTGCTCACCCACGAGGCGCACAGCCGGGACGCGTTCGTGCCCGGGGCCCTCACCGCCGCCCGGTGGCTGCACGGACGCACCGGGCTGCACACCTTCGACGACCTCGCCGCGGACCTGCTCGACCCCATGCTCGCCAAGCCCTGAGACCCACCCGACCAGCACGTCCACCCAACCAGCACGTCCACCCACCCACAGAAGGAGGAAACCATGAGCGGTGTTCAGTTCACCGGCCTCGGCGTGGCGCTCGCCACCCCGTTCACCACTGGCGCGGAGGCGGCACGCAAGCCCGCCGATGGCACCCCCGACGGGGTGGTTGCGCGCAAGCGCCCCGAGATCGACCGGGAGGCGTTCCGGCGTCTGGTCTCCCACGTCGTCGACGGCCGCGCCGACTTCCTCGTCGTGCTCGGCTCGACCGGCGAGGCCGCGACCGTGACCGAGGAGGAGCGGGCCGAGCTCATCGGCATCGCCCGGGACCAGGCGCCCC
Source organism: Ornithinicoccus sp. (assembly GCF_057176825.1). NCBI lineage: Bacteria > Bacillati > Actinomycetota > Actinomycetes > Micrococcales > Intrasporangiaceae > Ornithinicoccus > Ornithinicoccus sp. The sequence continues at coordinate 155,667 of NZ_CM169976.1, forward strand.
GCACCCCGATCGTCGTCGGCACCGGCCACAACAGCACCGACCAGGCCGTGGCGCTGTCCCGCCACGCGGTGGCCGCGGGAGCCGACGGGCTGCTCGTGGTGACGCCCTACTACAACAAGCCACAACCGGCCGGCATCGTGGCCCACTTCCAGGCCATCGCCGAGGAGCTGCCCGGCGTGCCGGTCATCGCCTACAACGTGCCCGGGCGCACCGGCAGCAACCTGACCCCGGAGACGCTGGCGGACCTGTGGGCGATCCCGGAGGTCGTGGCCGTCAAGGAATCCTCCGGCGACCTGCGCCAGATCGCCCGGATCTGCCAGGAGGCCCCCGCCGGCAAGACGGTGCTGGCCGGCGACGACGACCTGGCCCTGCCCGCCATCGCGGTCGGCGCCCAGGGCCTGATCTCGGTGTGCGGCAACGTCGCCCCCGACGAGACCCGGGCGCTGGTCCAGGCCGCCCGCCGGGGAGACCTGGCGCAGGCCCGCGAGCTCGCCATGCTGCTGACACCGCTGATGTCGGCACTGTTCGCCGAGTCCAACCCGGTGCCACTCAAGGCGGCCCTGGCCTGCATGGGCCTGGCCACCGGCATGGTCCGGGCACCGCTCGCGCCGGCCGCACCCGACACCTGGTCCCGCATCCAGTCGGTGCTGTCCGACCTCGGGATCGGCGCCCGGGCGGTGGCATCGTGACGGCCACCAGCACGCTGCAGCAGACTGACCCGATGACCCCCGAGCAGGCGACCGCCTTCCTGGACGACCTCGAGGCGGGGCGGCGGCGCGCCGCGACCCGCGACGCCGACGGCACCTGGCAGGTGGACGCCTCCGTCAAGGAGGGCATCCTCGCGGTGTTCCGCCTCAGCGAGGTCGTGCCGCTGCCCGGCTGGCCGGGCGGGGCGGTCGACAAGGAGCTGGTCCCGGCCCGGGAGATCACCGCGGCCGACGGGGTGCGCCTGGTCCCGGGCGGCACCTCGGTGCGGCGCGGCGCTGCGCTGCGACCCGGCGTCGTCGTCATGCCGCCCAGCTACCTCAACATCGGTGCCTACGTCGGAGAGGACTCGATGGTCGACAGCCACGTCCTGGTGGGCTCCTGCGCCCAGGTCGGGGCCCGGGTGCACCTGTCCGCCGGAGTGCAACTCGGCGGGGTGCTGGAGCCCGTCGGAGCCCGCCCGGTCGTGGTCGAGGACGACGCCTTCGTCGGCGCCCAGTGCGGCCTGTTCGAGGGCGTCGTGGTGCGGTCCGGAGCCGTGCTGGCCCCCGGCACGATCCTGACCTCGCGCACCGTGATCCACGACCTGGTGCACGAGCGCGAGGTCCGTGGCGAGGTGCCCGAGGGTGCCGTCGTGGTCCCCGGCTCGCGCCCGGCGCGGGGGTCGTATGGCGAGGGGCTGGGGCTGTCCCTGTACGCCCCCGTCATCGTGAAGTACCGCGACGACGCCACCGACGCCTCGACCGTGCTCGAGGAGGCCCTGCGATGAGCATCCCCACGATCAGCGGCTCCGCCCGGGTCGCAGGGCTGCGCCCGTCCACGATCCGCGCCATGGCCGTCGGTGCACCCGAGGACACCATCGACCTGGGCCTGGGCGTCCCCGGCTGGGACCTGCCCGGCCCCGCCCGGCAGGCGTTGGCCGACAGCGCCGCCGGACCCGGACCGCTCGGCTACGGGCCCAACGAGGGCCTGCCCGAGCTGGTCGCGGCGATCGCCGCGCACCACGGGCTGCCCGGCGTCAACGGTGACGCCGGGGAGTCCGCCCAGCGGGTCATGGTGACGGCGGGGGCGCAGGCAGCCCTATACGCCCTGTTCCAGGCCCACGTCTCCCCCGGCCAACGGGTGCTGGTCCCCGATCCCGGCTTCCCGGCATACGGCACCCTCGCCCGGCTGGCCGGTGGCGAACCCGTTCCCTACCGCCTCGGCGAGCACGGCGAGCTGGACCCTGAGGCGTTCGGGCAGGTGCTGGACGCCACCGACGGGGTGGCCCTGGCGGTGCTCAACCACCCGGGCAACCCGACCGGCGGCGGCGCGTCCCCCGAGGCGCTGCGGGCCGTCGCGACCGCGGCCCGCGCGGCGGGGGTGCTGCTGCTTTCCGACGAGGTCTACCGCGAGGTGCACCTCGGCCGGCGGCCTCCGTCGCTGCACGACGTCACCGACAGCGGCGTCGTGGTGTCCTCGGTCAGCAAGGGCTGGGCGGCCCCAGGGCTGCGCGTCGGGTGGGCCGTCGGTGACCCCGGCCTGCTGGCCCCCGCCCGGTTGGTGCACAACACCATGACCACGGCGGCGGCCGTGCCGAGCCAGCGGGCCGCTGCCGCGCTGCTCCGGCACTCCCCGGACGTCCTGCGCGACACCCGCCGCCAGCTGATCGCCCGGTGGTCGGTCGCCCAGACCGCACCCGAGCCGGTGCGCGCCCGCTACACCCCCGCCGGCGGCTTCTACCTGTGGCTGCCGCTGCCGGAGTGGGCCCTCCCGGACCCCGAGGGGCACTGCCGCCGGCTGCGGGACGAGGGCCGCGTGGTCGTGGTCCCGGGCACCGCCTTCGGGCCCGGCGGCTCCGGTCTCGTGCGGGTCTCCTGCGGCGGGGACCCGCGCGCCCTCGCCGAGGGGCTGTCCCGGATGGCGCCCTTCTGGGAGCGTCCGTGAGCGTGGCGGCTCCCCCGCGACTGTTCGCGCTCGACGACGGGCGGATCCGGGAGCTCGCCGCCCGGGGCACGCCCTGCTTCGGCTACGACCTGGACCTGGCCAGGGCGCGGTTCCGGGCACTGCGGGACGTGCTGCCGGAGCGGGTGCTGCTGGCCTACGCGGTCAAGTCCAACCCCGGCCCGCCCCTGCTGCAGGCCCTGGCCGCCGAGGGCGCGTGGTTCGACTGCGCGTCCGCGGGCGAGGTCGAGGCGGTGCGGGTGGCCCGGCGCGAGGCGGCCCTCGCCGGCGCGGTCCGGGACGAGGCGGGGATGGTGCTCGCCGGCCCGGCCAAGAGCGAGGCCGACCTGCTGGCCGGGCTGGACTACGGTGCCCGGATCCAGGTCGACGGCATCGAGGACGTGGCCCGGCTGGCCGCGCTGCACGACGAGCCGGAGCCGCTGCCGGTCAACGTGCGGGTCCACCCGGCGACCGGGGTCAGCGAGTCCGCCTCCATCATCGGCGGCGCCGGGCCCTCGGCGTTCGGGGTCGACGAGGAGGAGCTGCCCGCCTTCGTCGCGGCGGCCGCCCGGCACCCACGGGTCCGCCTCGCGGGGTTGCAGGTGTTCTCCGCCAGCAACGAGCTGGACGCGGCGGCGCTGCTGGCCAACCACCGCACCGCCCTCGAGATCGGCCGGCGGCTGCACCACGACCACGGCATCACCCTGGAGCTGATCGACATCGGCGGCGGCCTGGGCATCCCGTATGCCGAGGGGCAGCCGGAGCTGGACATCGCCGAGCTGGGTGCGGGGCTGGCGCAGTTGCTGGCCGAGCACTCCTGGTTCACCGGGGAGCTGCTGCTCGAGCCGGGGCGGTGGCTCTCCGGCCCGACCGGGGTCTACCTGACCCGGGTGGTGCGGGTGAAGCCGAGCCGGGGCGCCACGTTCGCCGTCCTGCAGGGCGGCATCAACCACCTGTTGCGTCCGCTGCTGACCGGGCAGTCGTTCCCGGTCCGTGCCCTCCCCGCCCCGCGGGACCCTGCGGGTGCCGCACCGGAGCGCCCCGGCGAGCTCACGACATACACCCTGGCCGGGCCGTTGTGCACCTCGCTGGACCGGGTCGGCACGGCCGAGCTGGGGCCGCTGGCGCCCGGCGACCTGCTGGTGTTCGGTCAGACGGGGGCCTACGCCTCCACCCAGGCGATGACGCACTTCCTGTCCCATCCGCCGCCGGAGCAGCACTGGCTCGGCGGCTGAGGGCGCACGGGTCGATGAGTTCTGCCGCCGCCGGTGGTCCATCCCCCGTCAGCGTCCACCACCCCCCGGGAGCCCGCCGTGCCACCTGTCACCGTGACCATGTCCATCTCGCTCGACGGCTACGGGACCGGCCGCGACCAGACCCGGGAGCGGCCCTTCGGCGACCTTCCGGAGGGGATGCTGCACCGGTGGATGGAGGAGGACGCCGAGGCCAACCGGGAGGCCAAGGAGGCGATCCTCGACGCCGGGGCGTTCATCATGGGCCGCAACATGTTCGGCCCGGTGCGCGGTGAGTGGACCGGGGACTGGCGCGGCTGGTGGGGCCCGAACCCGCCCTACCAGTGCCCCGTTTTCGTGCTGACCCACTACCCGCGCGAGCCACTGGTGATGGAGGGCGGCACCACGTTCCACTTCGTCACCGACGGGATCCACGCCGCCCTCGCCCGGGCCCGCGAGGCGGCGGGCGACCGGCAGGTCCACGTCGCCGGCGGGCCGACCACCGCCAACGCCTACCTCGCCGCGGGCCTGGTCGACGAGCTGCGCCTGCAGATCTCCCCGGGTCTCGCGGGGGGCGGCGAGCGCCTCTTCGACGGGGTCGGGCCGGTGGACCTGGAGCAGGTCTCCTCCGTCTCCACCCCGCTGGTGACGCACGTCCACTACCGGGTGGTGCGACCCGGCACGTGACGCCGGACCAGGCTGCGATACTGCTCCGGTGACCCTTGCCCGGAAGACCTCGGAGGACCTGTGAAGATCGCCATCGTCGGGACCGGCTACGTCGGCCTGTCCAACGCCGTGATCCTGGCTCAGCACCACGACGTGGTCGCGCTGGACATCGACGCCGCCAAGGTGGACAAGATCAACCGGCGCGAGTCGCCCATCATCGACGCCGAGCTGCAGGAGTACCTCGCCGAGCGGGAGCTCTCGCTGCAGGCCACGCTGGACCCGGCGCAGGCCTACGAGGGCGCCGAGTTCGTGGTCATCGCCACCCCGACGGACTACGACGAGCGCACCAATTTCTTCAACACCAGCTCGGTCGAGACGGTCATCAAGGACGTCATCGGGGTCAACCCGCAGGCCACGATGGTCATCAAGTCCACCGTGCCGGTCGGGTTCACCGCCCGGATGCAGCAGGACCACCCGGACGCCACCATCATCTTCTCCCCGGAGTTCCTGCGTGAGGGACGCGCCCTCTACGACAACCTGCACCCCTCACGGATCATCGTCGGGCAGGACTCCGAGCGCGGCCGCGCCTTCGCCGACCTGCTCGTGCAGGGCTCGCTGGAGCCCGACGTCCCGGTCCTGATCACCGGCCCCACCGAGGCCGAGGCGATCAAGCTCTTCGCCAACACCTACCTGGCCCTGCGGGTGGCCTACTTCAACGAGCTGGACTCCTACGCCGCCACGCACGGGCTGGACTCCAAGCAGATCATCGAGGGCGTCGGGCTCGACCCCCGCATCGGGTCGCACTACAACAACCCCTCGTTCGGCTACGGCGGCTACTGCCTGCCCAAGGACACCAAGCAACTGCTGGCCAACTACCAGGACGTCCCGCAGAACCTGATCAACGCGGTCGTGGACGCCAACACCACCCGCAAGGACTTCATCGCCCGCGACATCCTGCGCCGTGAGCCCAGGACGGTCGGCGTCTACCGGCTCATCATGAAGTCGGGGTCCGACAACTTCCGGGCCTCCAGCATCCAGGGCATCATGAAGCGGATCAAGGCCAAGGGCGTGCCCGTCATCGTCTACGAACCCACCCTGGAGACCTCGGAGTTCTACCACTCCGAGGTGGTCAACGACCTCGAGGAGTTCAAGCGCCGCTCCGACGTGATCGTCGCCAACCGGCAGGCGGAGGCCCTCGACGACGTCGCCGACAAGGTCTACACCCGCGACCTCTACGGCCGGGACTGACCGACCGAGCCACCGGCTCCCGTGGGCGCGGCCTGCTCGTGCTCCTCGTGGCCGGCGTACTCGCGCAGCAGCGCCTCGCCGTCGGTGGCGATCCCGCGCAGCAGCGCCACGACGACCGCCTCGATCTCCTCCGGCTCCATCGGGTCGGAGCCCAGGAGCAACCGGAAGAACACCAGGGAGCTGAGGGCGTCGACGGTGAGCGGCAGGTCGACGTCGTCGCGCAGGTCGCCCCGCCGGCGTGCCTCGAACAGGGTGCGGTGCACCGCCCGCCGCGGGGGCTCCAGCACCACGGTCGTGAGCTGTTCGTGGAGTGCGGCGTCGTCCGACCCCTCCGCGATGAGCTGCGCGAGAGTCCCTGCGCCCAGGCGGCGGAAGGCGGCGGTGAAGAGCACCAGGCACTCGTGCAGGTCGCACAGCGTGCAGCCCGTGCTCGGCCCCTCGATCCGGCCCAGCCGTTCCGCGAGGACCGCGAGCGCCAGGTGGCGCCGGTTCGGCCAGCGCCGATAGACCGCCGCCTTGCTCACGCCGGCCCGGCGGGCGACCTCCTCGATCGCCAGCCCCCGGTAACCCCCCTCGTCCAACTGCTCCGCCGCCGCCCGGAGCACGTCCTCGTCGATGTGCGCCTGCCGGGGCCGGCCCCTGCGGGTAGCCATCCGGTCTCACCTCCCGTAAAATAAATACGAGTCGTACCGTATCATATAAGGAGTGGGTATGTCGTCAGGCACGGCAGGCAGCGCAGGCGCGGCGGACACCCGGGCGTGGGTGGGCCTCGGCCTGCTCATGGTGCCCATCTTCATGGCCGCGCTCGACATGACCGTCCTCTTCCTGGCGATCCCGACGATCGCCGCCGAGCTGCTGCCGTCGGGCACCCAGCAGCTGTGGGTGCTGCACATCGGCGACATCGCCGGGGCGAGCCTGGTGCTGACCGCCGGCCGGCTGGTCGACCGCTTCGGCCCGCGGCGCCTGCTCGTCCTCGGGATGCTCGCCTACGGCCTGGCCTCGGCGCTGGCGGCCTTCGCCCCCTCGGTGGAGCTGCTCATCCTGGCCCGGATGCTGCTCGGCGCCTCGGCGGTCACGATGGCACCTGCCGGGATGGCCCTGCTGCGGCGGATGTTCCCGCTGGCGCGACAGTTCTCCACGGCGCTGGCCCTGTTCATGGCCGCCTTCTCGGGCGGGATGGCGCTGGGGCCGCCGATCGGCGGGCTCCTCCTGGAGCACTTCTGGTGGGGCTCGATCTTCCTGCTCAACGTCCCGGTGGCCCTCGTCGTCGCGGCGCTGGCGGGGCGACTGCTCCCGGCGGTGCCCGGCAGCGGGCAGGGCCGCATGGATCTGGCCAGCATCGCCCTGTCGGCCGCGGGGATCGCCGGTGTGGTCTATGGCGCCCAGGAGCTCGCGGCGCACGGGTGGTCCCCGGGTCGCGGGCTGGTCCTGGCGGCCGGGCTGCTGCTCATCACCGGCTTCGTCCGGCGCCAGGCCTCGCTGGAGAGCCCGTTGCTGGACCTGTCCCTGTTCCGCTCGGTGCCCTTCACGGTCGGCCTGGTGGCGATCTGGCTGGTCATCACCGCCACCGCAGGGGCGGACCTCCAGTTCGCCCAGCACCTCCAGGTGGTGCTCGGGCACTCGCCGCTGAGCGCCGGGGCGCTGCTGGTCGTCCCCGCCGTCAGCTCGGTCGTGGCCACGGCCGCCTCGCCGCTGCTGCTGCGGTGGCTCCGCCCGGGGCCGGCCATCGGGCTGGGCGTGGTGGTCGCGCTCGCCGGCGCCCTCGCCATGCTGGCCGTCGTGGGGTCCGGGACGGCAGCCTCCACCGGGCCGCTGCTGGCCGCTGCCGCAGTCATGGCGGCCGGGGTGGCGCCCGTCTTCTCCCTCGGGACGAACGTCGTACTGACGCACGCGCCGGTCGAGCAGACCGGCTCCGCCCAGGGGATGCAGGAAGTCGGCGGCAGCCTGGGCAACACCGCGGGACTGGCGCTCGGCGGGACCGTCGCCTACCTCGGCTACTCACGCACCCTCTCCGAAACCCTCCCCGGCGGCCTGGCCGAGGAGACCGCCCGACAGAGCACGCAGAGCGTCGGCGGCGCGCTGGCCGCCGCGCAGGACCTCCCACCCCGGGCCGCGGCGCAGCTCACCGAGGCGGCGCAGGCGGCGTTCACCGTGGCCACCCGGGACGCCTACCTGCTGGCGGCCGGCGGCCTCGCGGCGCTCGCGGTGCTCGTGGTGGTGGGCCTGCGCCACGCCCGGCTCGATGAGGACCCTGCGCCGCAGGACGGAGCCGCACAGCCCGCACCCGCGCCGGAGGGCGCACCCGAGCCCGAGGAGACCACGTCGTGCCCGACGCCCCACCCGTAGTCCGCACCTTCGACACCGCCCGGCACGCCGGGACCGTGCAGCTGGCGCCGCACCGGATCTTCCTCACCCCCGCGGTGGAGGCCGCCGAGGGCGGTCCGCTCAGCGCCTACACCGCCCACCTCGGCGCCGGGGAGCGGGCGGACCTGCCGGCCCCGTATGCCGAGGTGTGGGTCGTCCTCGCCGGGCGCCTGCGCGTCACCGGGGCGGGGGCCGACCGAGACGTCCGCCCCGGAGAGTTCCTGCACGTCCCGGAGCAGACGCCAGGCGCCGTCGAGGTCGTGGAGGACGCGACCCTGGTCTGCGTCTCCGCCCCGGCGCACTGAGTCTCGGCTGCACCCGACCTGCTGCACCCGACCTGCTGGACGCGACCGGGTCGGTCGGGTATGACTACCGGGTGGACTTCACCGTCACCGGACCGGTCATCGAGTGGCGCGGTCCGGCACCGTTCTGGTTCCTCGCCGTCTCCACCGGAGGACAGCGAGGACATCAAGGAGGCCGCGCGGGGCCTGGAGTACTGGGGCCAGGTCGCCGTCGAGGTCAGCGTCGGGACGACCACCTTCAACACCGCGCTGTTCCCCAAGGACGGTCGCTACCTCCTCCCGCTCCGGGTGGCCGTGCGGCGGGCCGCCGGCATCGAGCCGGGTGACCAGGTGACGGCCTCACTGGTGCTGGCCGACCGGTCGCCGGGCTGAGAGCCCTTCGACAGGATGGGGACATGGCTGAGAACCTGACGATCACGAGTGACGACTTCGAGGCCGACGGTCCGCTGCCGGACCGGTTGGCCCGCGACCACGGCGAGGAGACCCCGACGCTGCACGTGTCCGGCGTGCCGGACGGCACCGTCGAGCTCGCGGTCGTGTGCCACGACCCGGACGCCCCACTGCCGCGCGGCTGGGTGCACTGGGCCGTCTACGGCCTGGCGCCCGACACCACCACGGTGGACGCCGCGGTCGTCGCCTCGGCCAGGGTCGGCGCCAACACCTGGGGCGAGCCCTCCTGGGGCGGGATGCAGCCGCCGCCCGGGCACGGCGAGCACCGCTATTACTTCTGGGTCTACGCGCTGTCCGCCCCGGTGGACGGCGCCCCGGGCTACGAGGAGTTCCTGGACCGGCACGCGGGCGACATCCTCGGTCAGAACCGGGTCGTGGGGACCTACCGGGTCGACTGACCCCGGGCCGCTGGCTGCCGCTGCCGGTACTGCTCGAAGGCGTCCACCAGCGTCGGGAACTTGGCTCCCAACTCGGTGAAGTCCTCGATCTTCGGCAGCGAGCGCAGCTTGCGGAGCATCTCGCGCCGGGTCGCCTCCGGGTCCTCCCCCACGTGGGAGTCCTGGCTGGGGTGCCGGACCTGGATGAAGGCCACCGAGCGGGAGTCGACCACGGTCGGGAAGGTCTTGTGCACGTGCCGGTGCGAGACCAGCGCGGGCATGTCCAGGCCGCTGCGGGTGCGGCGCCCCAGGTAGGCCTGCCCGACGGAGTTGAACGGGAAGTCCAGGCCGCGGAACTCCACCAGTTCGCCGTCCCGCATCCGGGCCACCAACCCCCGGCCCAGGGACACACACCACCCGTGGTGCTCGGGGACCACATAGGGCTCGAGCTGGTCCAGGAAGTCGGCCGACAGGATGTCGTCGTCGTCCACCCGCAGCATCACCACCTGGCCCCTGCCGGTGCCGCCGTCGAGCCGCTGCGCCACGGTGTCCCGTGCCTCGACCCACCCGTCCACGGGCACCAGGTCGAGCACGGGGTAGGCCCGGGCGAACTCGTGCAGTTGCTCGGTCCACTCGGCGGGCAACCCGGGTGAGTACTGCACCAGGATCCGGTAGTCGTGCCGCTCGGCCAGCGCCTGGTGGATGGGCAGCGACACCTTCCCGAACATGCGCATCCGGGGCTCCATCCGCTCCGGCGACCACAGGTAGTCCCGGTAGTCCTCCGCGCTGGAGAAGGCCCCGGAGTTGGTGGCCCGCCACCCGCCCCAGTCGGGGTCGAAGACGCTGAACCGCACGACGGCGCGGAACTGCGTCGGCCCTCGCCACGGGATCCTCACAGGGCAACCTCTCTTCGCTGGCGCCGGGCCGGGGGCGTGGCCGCGGGCGCGGTGTAGGGGTGCATCGTAGCCAGGACCGGGGGTGGGATGCCGCATCCGGTCCCTGCCGACCGGGGCGCCCGGTCACCCCGCGGTTTCCTCGAAGATCAACCAGGTCCGGGTCGATTTCACACCGGGGATGGCGTGGATGCTCTCCAGCACCAGGTCGCGCAGTTCGTGGTTGTCCCGGGCCCGCACCTCCACGATGACGTCGAAGTCGGCCATCACCAGGGTGACCCGCTGGATCGCCGGCAGCGCCGCCAGGGCGGGAGCGACGGTGCGGAAGGTGTTCTGCTCGATCGAGATGGAGATGTATGCCGAGGTGCCGTACCCGATCTTGTCCGGCGCCACCTGCGCGGCGAACCCGGTGATCACGCCCTCCTCCTGCAGCCGTTCCAGGCGGGCGTAGGCGTTGGCCCGGGAGATGTGCACCCGGTCGGCGAGGGCGCGCACCGAGAGCCGACCGTCGGCCACCAGCTCCTCCACGATCCGCAGGTCGGTCGCGTCGACGACAGACTGTCCAGCCGGACCGCCCTGAGCGCCGCTTCGATCAGACAGATTGCGCTTCTCCATGCCCAGATCATGCCAGACGTCTTGACAGTGCCGACATTGTTGAGCGCTCTGTCCAGCGTCAGCGACCATAGAGGACACGCATGATCACCGTGGATCCGCCGGAGGAGAGGCCGACAATGACGAGCGCAGACGTGCAGGACCTGCTGCCCTGCCCGGAGCCGGTGCGGTTCCTGGACGAGCGCGGCACCCTCGTGCCGGGTGGCCCGGGCGAGCAGGCGAGCGCCCGGGGGTACGCCATGCCGGAGCCCGAGGCCCTGGTGCAGGTGTGGCGCCACATGGTGCTGGGCCGCCGGTTCGACGCCCAGGCCACCGCGCTGACCAAGCAGGGACGGCTGGCGGTCTACCCCTCCTCCCGCGGGCAGGACGCCTGCCAGGTCGCCCCCATCCTGACGATGACGGAGCCGGACTGGTTGTTCCCGACCTACCGCGACTCGATGGCCCTCTTCGTGCGCGGGCTGAACCCGGCCGACTCGATGGCCCAACTGCGCGGCAACTGGCACTCCGGCTATGACCCCAAGGCGACCCGGACCGGCCCCCAGACCACCCCCCTGGCGACGCAGGCGCTGCACGCCGCGGGATCGGCATACGGGATGACCCGCAGGGGCACCGGCGGCGTGGCCCTGTGCTACATCGGCGACGGCGCCACCAGCGAGGGTGACTTCCACGAGGGCCTGAACTTCGCCGCCGTGTTCCACGCGCCCGTCGTCTATGTGGTGCAGAACAACAAGTACGCCATCTCGGTGCCGCTGGCCAAGCAGACCAAGGCCCCGACCCTGGCCTACAAGGGCGTCGGCTACGGGGTGCGCTCCGAGCAGGTCGACGGCAACGACCCGATCGCGATGCTCGCGGTGTGCCGCGCGGCGTTCGAGCACGCGCGGTCCGGTGGTGGCCCGTTCCTCATCGAGGCGCACACCTACCGGATGGAGGCGCACACCAACGCCGACGACGCGACCCGCTACCGGACCGCCGACGAGGTCGACGAGTGGGTCGGGCGCGACCCGATCGTGCGGCTGCAGACCTGGCTGCTCGCCGAGGGCCACCTCGACGACGCCACGGTGGAGCAGGTCCGGGCCGAGGGCGAGGAGATGGCCGCCGGCATCCGTGCGGTCATGAACGAGGACGCGGTCCTGGACCCGATGGAGCTGTTCGCCCACGTGTTCGCCGAGCCCACCCCCCAGCTGCGCGAACAGGCCGAGATGGTGGCCGCCGAGGAGGCACTGCGATGACCCAGACGACCTTTGCCCAGGCCCTGAACCGGGCGCTGCGCGACGAGCTGGCCGCCGACGAGGACGTCCTCGTCTTCGGCGAGGACGTGGGCCAACTCGGCGGCGTCTTCCGGATCACCGACGGGCTGACCCGCGACTTCGGGGAGGAGCGCTGCTTCGACACCCCGCTGGCCGAGGCCGGGATCGCCGGCTTCGCGGTCGGCCTGGCGCTGCAGGGCTTCCGGCCGGTCATCGAGATGCAGTTCGACGCGTTCGCCTATCCGGCGTTCGAGCAGATCGCCTCGCACATCGCCAAGTACCGCAACCGCACCCGCGGTGCCGTCAACCTGCCGATCGTCATCCGGGTCCCCTACGGCGGCGGCATCGGCGGTGTCGAGCACCACTGCGACTCCTCCGAGGGCTACTACGCGCACACCCCCGGCCTGCAGGTCGTCACCCCCGCCACCCCGGGCGACGCCTACTCGATGCTGCGGGAGGCGATCCGCAACCCGGACCCGGTGGTCTTCATGGAGCCCAAGGCGCTCTACTGGTCCAAGGAGGACCTGGACCTGCCGGCCGAGCGCGAGCCGTTCGGCAGGGCCGCGGTCCGCCGCGAGGGGTCCGACGTCACCATCGTCACCTACGGCCCGCAGGTGGCCACCGCCCTGAAGGCCGCCGAGGTCGCCGCCGCCGAGGAGGACTGGGACGTCGAGGTCGTGGACCTGCGCACCATCGTGCCCTTCGACGACGAGACCGTCGCCGCCTCGGTCCGCAAGACCGGGCGGGCCGTCGTGCTGTCCGAGGCCCAGGGCTTCGCCGGGGTCGCCGGCGAGGTCGCCGCACGGATCTCCGAGCGCTGCTTCCACTCCCTGGCCGCACCCGTGCTGCGGGTCTCCGGGCTCGACATCCCCTACCCGCCCCCGATGCTGGAGCACTCCTACCTGCCCGGCGTGGACCGGGTCCTGGACACCATCGCCCGCCTCCAGTGGGACGACGAGCCAGACACCCACCACCTGCCGGCCGGCGACCGGGAGCAGGTCTCGGCATGACCCAGGTCTTCAAGCTCCCCGACCTCGGGGAGGGACTGACCGAGGCCGAGATCGTGGAGTGGCACGTCGCCGAGGGTGACGAGGTCACCATCGACCAGAATGTCGTCACCGTCGAGACCGCCAAGGCCGCCGTCGAGGTGCCCTGCCCGTATGCCGGCACGGTCCTCACGCTGCACGGTGACGCCGGGTCGGTGCTCGAGGTGGGCACCCCGCTGATCACCATCGGCGGCGAGGTCGCCGGGAACGCCGACGCCCCCGCGCCGGCGGGCGGCGAGCAGTACCGGCACGAGGAGCGCGCCGGGGCCCGTGTCCCGGCCGAGGTCGACGGCGGGCAGCCGGTCGGCGAGGTGCAGGAGCAGGCCGAGCGGCCGCTCATCGGCTTCGGCGCCGGTGAGGGTCCGGCGCGGCGCACCCGGCGGCGCAACCCGCGGCGCAGCGCTGCCCTGCCGTCGACGAGCCCGTCGCAGGCCCCGGCAGCCGCTCCCGAGGCCGCCGCATCCCTCCGCGCGCTCCCGAGGCAGCCGCCCCCGCGGCGCCGGCCGCAGCCGTCAAGGTCATCTCCCCCCTGGTCCGCAAACTCGCTACGGAAATCGGGGTGGACTTGTCGTCGGTGCGCCCGAGCGGTGAGGGCGGGGTCATCCGGCGGGCCGACGTGGAGGCCGCAGCCGCCCCGGCGACAGCCGACGCCCCCGCCACCGCCGGCACCCCCGCCACCGCGACCACCACGGCCTCCCCGGCTGCCCCGACCACCTCGACCGCCCCGACCGCTGCCGACACCGCCGCCGCGATCAGCGGCGGGCAGACGCGGGAGCCGCTCGTCGGCATACGGAGAGTCATCGCCGACAAACTCACCACCTCGCGCCGGGAGATCCCGGAGGCCAACGTGTGGGTCGATGCGGACGCGACCGAGCTCATCGAGGTCAAGGACGCGCTGAAGCGGGTGGCGCCGGACAGCGGCATCGGCATCCTCCCGCTGATGGCGCGCATCGTGGTCACCGGGCTGCAACGGTTCCCCGAGCTGAACTCCTCGGTCGACACCGAGGCGGGCGAGATCGTGCGCCACCACGGGATCAACCTGGGGATCGCTGCCCAGTCCCCGCGCGGCCTGGTCGTGCCCGTCGTGCACGGTGCCGACGCGATGACCACGACGCAGCTGGCCGCCGCGCTCCGCGAGCTCACCACCAAGGCCCGCGAGGGGACGCTGACCCCGGCGGAGCTGACCGGGGGCACCTTCACGCTGAACAACTACGGCGTGTTCGGCACCGACGGCTCGACCCCGATCATCAACCACCCCGAGGCCGCGATGCTCGGCGTCGGCCGGGTGATCGACAAGCCCTGGGCGCACGAGGGTCAGGTGGCGCTGCGCAAGATGACGGTGCTCTCCTTCGCCTTCGATCACCGGGTGTGCGACGGCGGTGTGGCCGGCGGGTTCCTGCGGTTCGTGGCCGACTGCGTCGAGCAGCCGGCGGTGCTGCTGGCGAATCTCTGAGGCACTGACTGCGACGAATCGGTACGCACCGCGTTCGGGCTCGGTCTCGCGTGGAACTGGAGGGGGCCTATGACCCCAGAAATCCTCCACACGAGATGTGCCGGGCGTCTCGGGCGGGCGTCAGGCGCGCTCGGCGCCCCGCAGCGCCGCCGCGAGCAGACCGTTCAGCTCCACCTCGACCTGGTCGAGCGGCTCGATGGACCGGGTGCTGCGACAGAGCACGACCGCACCCTCGATCAGGGCGATCACGGTCCACGCCAGTGACCGGGCCCGGGCCGGCGGGACGCCCGAGCCCTCGACCACCTCGGCGATGAGTGCCTGCCAGGAGCGGAAGGCGTCGGCCGCGGCACGGTGCGCGGCGGTGTCGCCGGCGGGGCCCTCCACGGTGGCCACCGCCAGGACGGGGCACCCGCTCTGGAACTCGCTGTCCACCAGGATCGTGCGCCAGCTCTCCAGGAAGGCCCGCACCGCGGCTTCCGGCCCCTCGGTCCGCGCCTGCTCCAGGTGGCCCCGGATCCGCGCGCTCACATAGCCGAGGGCCTCGTCGACCAGCTGGTCCTTGCCACCCGGGAAGTGGTGGTAGGTCGAGCCTCGCGGCACGTGGGCGAACTCGGCCAGCTCCCGCACGCTGGTGCCGGCCAGCCCGCGGGTGGCGATCATCTGCGCGGCTCCGGCCAGCATCCGCTCCCGGGTGGACGTGCTCATGAGGGTGAGGATACCGGTTGACTATGACACTCGGCATACCGTAGATTCCGGCGCTATGACGATCGTCATAGCCGAGTCCACGGTGATCACCGCCGACGATGGGCGGGAGCTGGCCGCCGCCTGGTACGAGCCGCCCGGCGATCCCGTCGGCGTGGTGGTGATCGCCCCGGCCATGGCCACCCCCAGCCGGTTCTACCGCTCGTTCGCGACCTGGCTGTCCGAGCGTGGCTTCCGCACGCTGACGTTTGACCTGCGCGGGGTCGGCGGGTCTGCCCGCGGGCACCTGCGGGAGGAGCCCGGCGACATGCTGCGCTGGGCCGGTGATGCCGCTGCCGCGCTGCGCCACGCCCGGGACCGTGCCGACGGGCTGCCGATCAGCTGGGTCGGGCACAGCCTCGGCGGTCAGGTCCTGCCGTTCGTGGACCACGAGGACGTCGCGAGCGCAGTGCTCGTGGCGACCGGGAGCGGCTACTGGCGCCTGGCTCCCCCGCGACTGCGCCGGGCCGTGCCGTTGCTCTGGTATGCCGTGGCGCCCGTCGCGAGCCGCCTGTGCGGCTACTTCCCGGGCGGGCGGTTGCGGATGGTGGGCGACCTGCCGGCCGGGGTGATGCTGCAGTGGGCACGGTGGTGCCGTCATCCCGACTACATCGCCAGCGAGTCCCCGGAGGTACGGGAGCGGTTCGCCGCCGTCCGCACCCCGATCCTCGCCCTGACCTTCACCGACGACACGATGATGTCGCGCGGCTCGCTGGACTCACTGTTGAGCTGGTACCGCCGCACGGAGCCCCGGGTCGTGGAGTCCTCCCCCGAGGACCTCGGCGTCAGCGCGATCGGCCACTTCGGCCTCTTCCGACCCGAGAGCCGGCATTTGTGGGACTCCCTGGTGCTGCCCCATCTGGCCAGCAGCGCGGGCACAGTGCGACCGCCCTCCACCGCGCCTGCAGAATAGATCGGTGGACGTCCGCCCCTGCACCCCCGCCGACCTGGCCGCCCTCGATCGGCACTGGCCCTCCGGGACCATCCACGCCGCACACCTGCGGGCCCAGCAGTCGGGATCGGCCACCTTCCTGGTGGCCTGGGACGGTGCCGAACCGCTCGGCTCCGGGATGGTGCAATGGTGCGGTCCGGTGGGTGAGGCCGCGCGCACGGCATACCCGGACGCGGTCGAGATCAACCACCTGCAGGTGCGTCCCGAGCACCGGGGCGCCGGCGTCGGCACCGCACTGATCGGGTATGCCGAGGACCTCGCCCGCGAACGCGACCGGCACCTGGCCGCAGTCGGGGTGGCGGTCGACAACCCCGGCGCCGAGCGCCTCTACCTCCGGCTGGGGTATCGGAGGACGGCGGTCGAGGACGTCAGTGAGTACGACTGGGTGGACGAGGACGGGACCACCCACCACGCCGTGGAGCGCGACGTGCTGCTCGTCAAGGAACTCGGCGCGAGCGGCAGGTCCTGACGGTCCCCCTTCGACATCGACCCCCGGGCACGGGGAGACTGGGCACATGCCCGCCGAGTACGACGTCCGAGCCTGGCTGGACTCCCGCACCGAGGAGCAGCTGCAGGCCCTCCTGGAGTCCCGCCCCGACTTGAGCAGGGGTGCACCGGTGCGGGACCTGGACGACCTCGCCCGCCGACTGCGACACCCATCGTCGGTCTACTCGCTCCTGCTGAGCCTGCCGAGTCCGGCGGTCCAGGTCCTGGAGGCGGTCGCTGCCCTTGGCACGCGCGCGACTCTGGAAGAGCTGACGGCGTTGCTGGACGCCGGTGCCCGAGACGACGACGAGCAGCGGAGGGCGGTGCTGCACTGGCTGCACGGCCTCGAAGCCGTCGCACTGGTCTGGCAGGACGGCGAGCGTTGGACGCCCAACCCCGGGGTCCACGGGGTCCTCATTGCCCCGCTGCTCATGGGCCCACCGGCCAGCGTCCTGGCCCGAGAGCTCAACGTCGACCGCCTCAGGCGGCTCTATTCCGCGTTCGGGGTCGCCCCACCGGCCCGCAAGGCCGAGCTCGTGGCGGGGTTGGACGAGTTGTATGCCGACGCCTCCCGGATCCGGAAGATAGTGGCAGAGGCCCCGCCCCGGGTCGTCGAGTCCCTCACCCGGTATGCCGACGAGTGTGCCCGCGCCTCGATGTCGGGGGCCCGGAGCCGGGAGGATGAGGAGGAGGAGTACTGGTCCGCAGAGGCCCAGCGCCGCCTCCGCGAGGAGATGGAGCGGAACCGTTGGGCCCTCGATGAGGGCCTCGCCTTCGGCGCCGGGGGGACCTCCTACGCCTACGGCTACACGCCGGTCCAGTACCCGGCGGAGGTGCTGTTGGCGCTGGTGCCGCCCACCTACCGGGCGCCGTTCCAGCCCGAGCCCCCGGCGCTGCTGACGGCGCGGGTCTCGGTGGAGCAGACCGAGCGCGACTCGGCGGCGGCGATCACCGGACTGCTGGCCGCGCAGATGGCCGTCCTCGAGCTGACCCTGCGAGCGCCGGTGAAGCTGCTGAAGTCCGGCGGGGTCGGTGCTCGCGAGCTCACCCGGATCGCCAAGGGCGTGGGGGTGTCGACCGCCGAGGTGCGGCTGGCGCTGGAGCTCGGGGCGTCCCTCCGGTTCTATCCACGTGGTCCGGATCTGCGGGCCGGCGGTGAGTTCGAGGCCTGGCGCAGTCGCAGCCCGGCCGAACGGGCCACGGACCTGGTGCTTGCCTGGTGGCGTGAGACGGCGCCGCCGACCCGCGAGCGCGATGCCGAGGGCAAGGCCCGACCGGCGCTGGCAGAAGTGCATCACGGCGGACCTCCTGCGGCCGCGATGGTGATCAGCCTGCTGATCGGCCTGGAGGAGGGCGCCGTCACCGGGCTGGAGCCCGTGCTGGACCAACTGGCCTGGGCGCACCCCCTCGTGGAGCTGGACACCGAGGACCTGCGCTGCGCCTGGGACGAGGCGTCCCGGTTCGGCGTCGTGCGCGACGGGAGGCTGACCCGACTCGGACGGGCCGTCCTGACCGGGGACCGGGAGCCGGTCCGCTCGGTCCTGGAGGAGTTGCTCCCCGCCGAGAGCGGAGAGGTCCTGTTCGGCTCGGACCTGACCGTCGTCGTGCCCGGCAGCCCCGGAGCCGCGGTCGTCGACCTGCTCGACACGGTCGCCGTGCGCGAGTCCCACGGGGTCGGCGCCTCCTGGCGGGTGAGCGAGGACTCCGTCCGGCAGGCACTGGACCGGGGCTACACCGTCGACGTCCTCCTGGCCGAGCTGCGCGAGGTCGCCGGGCGGGCGCTCCCCCAACCCTTGGAGTACCTGCTGCGAGACGTGGAGCGACGCCACGGCCGGATCGGCGTGCGCCCGGCTGCCTGCGTCGTGGTCTCCGACGACGAGAGCCTGGTCGCGGAGTTGGCCGCGACCCGGGTGCTGCGTTCGCTGGGGCTGACGGCGGTGGCCCCCACCGTGCTCCTCGGCACCAAGGACGTGCCGACCACCCTGGCGGCGCTTCGCAAGGCCGGCTACCTGCCGGTGGAGCAGGAGGCCGGCGGCACCCTGACCGTGCAGGTCCGCTCGCGCGGCCCGGTCGCGGAGCGCAGCCCGGAGCCGAAAGAGGCGACCGGGCCGGAGGAGCAGACCACCGAGCAGCAGACCACCGAGGAGGACTGGGCCGCCCTACTGGAGCTGCCCCCTGGCCAGCCGGTGGTGCCCCGCTCGGCACAGCGCACCCGCTATCGCCGGGAGGAACCCGCCGAGCTCGCGGCCCGGCTGAGGGCCGGCGGGCCCCCTCCCGAAGCGGTGGTCGACCCCGGGGTGCTCGCCCAGGTCGAGGGCTGGGGCAGACGGCTGCTCCCCGAGGAGGTGCGGCACCTGGCCCATGCCGTGACGGCCGGCGAGCCGGTGCTGATCCGGTACCGCAACGAGAACGGGAACGAGACCGACCGGAAGGTCTCCCGCCCCCAGGTGTCGGGTGGCTATCTCACCGGCTACTGCCACCTGCGCCATGATGAGCGCTTCTTCCGACTCGACCGGATCCTGTCGATCCTGCCGCTGTCGTGACCGTGCCGGAGACACCGCTCACGGTGCTCGGGATCCCCGTGACGGACGAGCAAATCGATCGCTGGCTGACCTACTACAGCCCCGACCGTCAGCCCTTCCGCACCCACCAGGTCGCCGGAGCCTCGTCCGAGTCGCCCGCACCGGAGCTTGCCGACGAGTTCCGGGACACCTTCTTCATGTACGGCGGCGGGCCGTGGGTGTGGCTGACGGAGGAGGAGTTCAACGAGGTTCCGCCGGCAGTGCGCTCGGAGCTCGTGGCGGAACGTCGCCGGCGCATCCGGCCCAAGCCCGTGCCGGCCTGGCCGTCCGACCCACTGCGCGTCCCCCGGCTGGTCCGGTGGATCGAGGCCGGGGCCCGCCCCAGCCTGCACGCCCTCGCCGACGACCAGCTCCGACGGGCTGCCGCGGGCCCGCTCCCGGGCGCCCACGAGCTCACCGGGACCTTCCCGGAGCGCTCCGGACCGAACTGCTTCGGCACGGTGATGACCGCCGCCGGCGAGCCGGACGCGGCCGGCTGGGTCCAGCTGGACCAGTTCCAGCGGTGGCTCGCTGAGCGCACCGACCCGGACGCGCGTGCCGGCCGGGACACCGACGTCGGTCGGGTCCTCGTCTGGCACCTGGACGGCCAGCTGGCCCACGCCGCCGTCACCATCGGTGGGGGTTGGGCCCTGCAGAAGCCGTCCCAGTCCTGGTCCAGCCCGGTCGTTGTCACGCCCGTGGATGAGGTGATCCGGTCCTGGCGGCTGCCCGGCGCGTCACTCTCCCGGCACCAACTCATTCGGTGACCGCCAGAGGAGATACCGGTCAGGCGGGCGGGGCGGCCCCGCTCGCATGCCCACCTTCGGTATGTCGTGGCGGAGGTCGCCAAGGTGCTCGCCCTGGCCGTCGGCGGGGTCGCGCTGCTGCAGACCTGAGGCGGACACCGGGCGAGTCCGCCGCTCGACCCGGGCGGCCGGCTGGGCCCCGGCGGCCAGCTCAGCCCGGCGGGGCTCCCAATCGCGCCGAGACCTGCGCGGCGGCGGCTGCGACCCGGTCGCCCAGCCCACCGATGTTCTCCGGGGCGACCCGGTAGTAGGGGGCGGCGATGAGCACCCCGGCGACGACCTCACCGCGGTGGTCCCGGACCGGGGCGCAGATGCCGACCTCCTCCGGGTAGGTGTCGCCGTGGTTGACGGCATACCCGCGGTCCCTGGTCTCCTCCAGGCGGCCCAGCAGTTCCTCCACGCCGATGGCCGAGTCGTCCGGCGCCGCGGCCGGCCCGTCCTCGATCAGCGCCCGGGCCCGGTCCGGCGGGAGCTCGGCCAGGAAGACCTGGACCGAGGAGTTGAGGGCCGAGGCATAGCGCGTGCCCAGCGGGCTGGTGTGCTTGATGTTCCGGGTGCTCGGCACCTGCTCGACAGTGACCGCCTCGGTGCCGTCCCAGACCATGAGGGCAGTGGTCTCCCCGACCTGGACCGAGAGCTCCTGCAGCGTCGGGAGCGACACCCTCCGCACATCCAGGTTGGCCAGCAACGGGCCGGCGACAGCGATCAGCCCGAGGCCGAGGCGGAACTTGCGGGACGCCTCGTCCCGCTCGACGATCGCCTGGCGCTCCAGGGTCGCCAGGATCCGGGAGACGCTGGACTTGTGCAGGCCCACCTGCGCCGCGATCTCGGTCACCCCCTGGAGCGGCTCCTGCACCGTGAAGCAGCGCAGGACGTCGATGACGTTGACGATCACCGACGCGGCTCGCTGGCCAGACCCCTCCGCGGCCTGCCGGGTCAGCTCTGTCTTTGGGCTGCCAGCCATCACACTCCCTCTTCGTCGTCCTCGTCCTGCCCAATGCACGGATGGCCGTGCCTCATCGCTCGGTTGGGCCGCCACGGTATCGGAGCCCGACGCCGTGACGGCCCGCACGCCGCAGGTTCAGCCCCTCAGTTCGGCAGTGAGGTCCGCCGCCAGGTCTGCGGTGACCTGGTCGAACAGCAACCTCCCCTGCGCCGCCGTGGCGCCACTCGGGGCCGAGAGGCATCCGCTCGCCGGCGTGCGCTCCGGCCGCGTCGGCAGCCGGTCGAACCGGGGCAGCTGTGCCGGCGGGTGGTCGACGGCCCGGTCCAGCCGGACCAGGTCCGGCTCCAGGTGCAGCATCAGCGCGGTCTCCAACACACCGCCGTGCTCGACATCCCAGCCGGGGAAGGACCCCTGGTACACCTCGTCCAGCGTCTCTTGCGAGACGTAGTCCCAGTAGGACAGCAGGAGCACGCAGGGGTCGTCGTCAGGGCCGAGCCCGGCCTCGCGGACCGCGAGGTCGACCCCTTCGTAGAGGAACTGATAGTTCTCGTAGTGGCCGTTGAGGAAGACCACGTGCCGCACGCCCTGGCGCAGCAGGCTGGACACGAGGCAGCGGGTGATCCCGATCAGCGTCGCGGCGTCCAGGCTGGTGGTGCCCACGAGGTGGTCACCACCGCCGGACTTCTGCTGCGATTTGTAGCCGTAGCTGATCGGCTGAGCCACCTTCGCCCCCGTCGACGCCGCGACCGCCTCGGCGATCCGCGCCGACAGGATCGCGTCGGTGCCCATCGGCAGGTGCGGGCCGTGCTGCTCGAGCGCGCCGACCGGCACCAAGACGGTGCGGGCCGCCGAACCCAGCCATTCGGCGTACGAGTGCGCGTCCAGCCGGGCCAGGGTGACCGGTGCCTCCATGCGTCCTCCTTCAGTCGCCGTGCAGGGGCCGGCCCTCGGCGGTGACCGGCAGCCCGTCGGCATCCACGAACTCGTCCTCCGGCAGGTGCCGGGGGTCGTTGACCACCTTCTCCAGCCGCCGGATCTCCTTGTTCCGGGAGCGTAGCCGCCGGACCAGGTTGGCGATCATCAGCAGGATGACGAACGAGAACGGGAACGCCCCGATGATCGTCCCGGTCTGCACCGTGTCGACCACGGCGGTGCCGCCGATGGACAGCAGGAGCAGCGCCACCGAGCCGATGCTGGCGACCAGCACGACGCGGAACAGCGGGCCGGACTTCTTCGGGGCGGAGACGAACTCGGCCAGCGCGTAGGTGCCCGAGTCGAGGCTGGTTACGTAGTAGGTGGCGACCAGGATCGTGGCCACCACGAGCAGGATCCCGCCGATCCACGGCACCATGTCGAGCATCGAGAAGAGCCCGCTCGCGGTGTCGGCCGCCACGTCGTCGGAGATCGACCGGGAGCTGGCGTCGTCGTAATAGATCGCGGCCGAGCCGATCACTCCGACCCAGATCATCACGATCAGCGACGGGATCAGGGTGACCCCGATGATGAACTCGCGCAGCGTGCGGCCGCGGGAGATCCGGGCGATGAAGCCGGCGACAAACGGCGAGAACGCGATCACCCAGCACCAGATGAATACCGTCCACCAGCCGTTCCAACTGTCCTGCCAGCTGTCCAGCGAGGAGGTCGCCGACTCGGCCTCGGACCAGAAGCTCATCGGCAGGAAGTTGAACGCGAACGACCCGAAGGTCTGCACCATGTTGGACAGGATGTAGATGATCGGGCCGAAGACCAGGACGCCGGTCACCAGGACGATGCTCAGGATGGAGTTCGCCTCGCTGATCCGCTTCATCCCCTTGTTGACGCCCATGAAGGCCGAGACCGCGGTGAGCCCGCCGAGCACCACGATGACGCCCACCCAGACCGCCCGGCTCGACTCGATGCCGGTGACCGAGGAGAGCCCCGAGGTGAACTGCAGCGAGGCGAAGCCGAACGAGGTGGCCAGCCCGAGGACGGTGGCGATGATCGCGAGCAGCTCGACGACGACACCCGCCGGTCGGCGGACCTTGCGGGGGAGGATGTCGACCGTCGCCTCACGGAAGGTCAGCGTCTTGCCGAGGTTGTGGTGGGAGTAGGCCAGGCAGACCGCGACCACGCAGTACATCGCCCAGGCGGTCAGGCCCCAGTGGAAGTAGGTCCAGACGATGCCGCCCTCCCCTGGGTTGGCGCCCGCCGCGATGAGCGGCGTCTCGTCCCGGAGCATGATCGGCTCGGCGACCGACCAGAAGATCAGGCCGATTCCTTGACCGCAGGCGAAGAGCATGGAGTACCAGGCGAAGTGCCCGTGCTCGGGTCGCGCCTTGGGTCCGCCGAGCCGCACCCGGCCGACCTTGCTGAACGCGATCCAGGTGCAGACCGCCACGGCGATCAGCGAGTAGAGGATGAAGAACCAGGTGAAGCCGGAGGTCACGCGGGTGCGCAGGTCGCCGATGACGCTCGCGGCGCCGTCCGGGTGGTCGTGGGGCCGCGGTAGGCGTGAGGTCATCGCCCGGATCGCCCCGGACCTGGACGTCTCGAAGGAAGGGTTCGGCTTCATGGAGTTCAGGGAGACCGTGCTGGCCTCCGGCATCCCGGCCCGGGTCTGCCGGATCACCTTCTCCGGCGAACTGGCCTTCGAGGTCAACGTGGCCACCTGGTACGGCCTGCGGGTCTGGGAGGACATCGCCGCCGCCGGCGCGGACCTGGGCATCACGCCCTACGGCACCGAGACGATGCACGTGCTGCGCGCCGAGAAGGCCTATCCGATCGTCGGACAGGACACCGACGGCACGGTGACACCGCAGGACCTCGGCATGGACTGGGTGGTGTCCAAGACCAAGGACTTCATCGGCAAACGGTCCTACGCCCGGACATCGCACACGGATGCGGTGCGCAAGCAACTGGTGAGCGTGCTCCCGGTCGACGGGTCTCTGCGGCTTCCCGAGGGCACCCAACTGGTCGAGCTCGACGCGCTCGGCGACTACGACGGGCAGGGCCTGCCGGAGCGGCCGATCCCGATGCTCGGGCACGTCACCTCCAGCTACCACTCCCAGGCGCTGGGCCGCAGCTTCGGGCTAGCCCTGCTCAAGGACGGCCGCAACCGGGTCGGCGACACCGTCCTCGCCTCCTTCGGCGGGCAGTTCGCCGAGGTACTCGTCAACGAACCCGTGCTTTACGACAAGGAAGGGGCCAGGCGCGATGGCTGACACCGTGTCCACCGCCACGACCACGACGACACCCGGTCGCGCGGAGGTTCTCGCGCTGCGACGCAGTCCCGCGCACGACCTGGCAGACGCCTTCGCCGCAGGGTCCGGCACCGCCGTCCGGCTGCGGGAGGTTCCCTTTCTGACGCAGCTGACGCTGCGCGCCGCCCCCGAGAGCCCGGCGGAGGCCGCCCTGCGCCAGGCCCTGGACACCGACCTGCCCGGACGGGTCGGGGACGTCACCGTGGGACCGGGCGCAGCCCACGTGCTGTGGCTCGGGCCGGACGAGTTCCTCGTGGTCGCGCCCGACGAAGCCGAGTCCGGTGTGCTCACCACGGAATATGCGGACCGCCTGGCGGCGGCGCTCGGCGACCACCGGGGGCAGGTGATCGACGTGTCGGCCAACCGCACCACGTTCGAGCTGTCCGGGCCAGCCGCCCAGTCGGTGCTGGACAAGAGCGTCCGGATCGACCTGCACCCGCGGGAGTTCCCGGTCGGCCGCGCGGTCGCCACCCAGCTCGGTGCGACGCCGGCGATCCTGTGGCGCACCCAGGAGGACACCTGGTGGATCCTGGCCCGCTCCTCCTTCGCCACCCATGTCGGGTCCTGGCTGCTGGACGGGATGCGAGAATACGGCTGATGGCACTCAGCGCTCTGGACCTCTTCTCGGTCGGCATCGGACCCTCCTCCTCGCACACGGTCGGACCGATGCGGGCTGCCCAGCGGTTCGCGGCCGGGCTGGCAACGGACGACCTGTTGCAGGGCACCGCCCGGGTGAAGGCACAGCTCTTCGGCTCGCTCGGCGCCACCGGGCACGGCCACGGGTCGGACCGGGCTGTCCTGCTCGGCCTGGAGGGCGAGGTCCCCGAGACAGTGGACACCGACCGTGCGGTCACCCGGGTGGCCACGCTCAAGCAGGAACGGTCGCTCCACCTGGGCGGCAGCCACCTGATCCCGTTCGACCCCGATGCCGACCTGGTGATGCACCGCCGCCGGTCGCTGCCGGCGCACCCGAACGGGATGACCTTCCAGGCCTACGACGGGTCCGGGGCGTTGCTGCGCGAACGGACCTTCTACTCCGTCGGCGGCGGGTTCGTGGTCGACGAGCAGGCCGCAGGGGCGGACCGGATCGTGGAGGACAGCACGCCGCTGCCCTACCCGTTCAGCACGGGCGCCGAGCTGCTCGAGGCCTGCCGCAGGGCCGATACCTCGATCGCCGGGGTGATGCTGGCCAACGAGCTGAGCTGGCGGACCGAGGCCGAGCTGCGTGCCGACCTGCTGCACATCTGGCAGGTCATGCAGGAGTGCGTCGAGAACGGCTGCACCCGCACCGAACGGGTCCTGCCCGGGGGACTGCGCGTACCCCGACGCGCGCCCAGGCTGCGGGACCGTTTGGTCGAGCGGGAGGCCGAGGCGACGCAGGGTGGCCTGCAGGTCACCGACCCGTTGTGGGCCATGGAGTGGGTCAACCTGTTTGCCCTGGCCGTGAACGAGGAAAACGCCTCGGGCGGCAGGATCGTCACCGCGCCCACCAACGGGGCGGCCGGCATCATCCCCGCGGTGCTGCACTACTACGCCCGAGTTCGTCCCCGGCGCCGACGAGGACGGCGTGGTGGACTTCCTGCTCACCGCCGCCGCCATCGGCATCCTCGTTCAAGCTCAACGCCTCGATCTCCGGTGCCGAGGTCGGCTGCCAGGGCGAGGTCGGCTCGGCCTGCTGCGATGGCGGCCGGCGCGCCTGGCTGCCGTGCTGGGCGGCACCCCCGAGCAGGTGGAGAACGCCGCCGAGATCGCGCATCGAGCACAACCTCGGGCTCACCTGCGACCCCGTCGGCGGCCTGGTGCAGATCCCCTGCATCGAGCGCAACGCGATCGCCGCGGTCAAGGCGATCAACGCCGCCCGGCTGGCGCTAGCACGGCGACGGCAGCCACAAGGTGAGCCTCGACCAGGCCATCAAGACCATGCGGCGAGACCGGCTGCCGACATGAAGATCAAGTACAAGGAGACCTGCCACGCGGCGGCCTGGCCGTCAACGTCATCGAGTGCTGAGCGAGGACCGCATGACCCAGCAACCACCCGCCCCGGCGGCCGAGCGCGTACCCAGCGGACCGGCATACGTGCTCACCCTCGACTGCCCCGAGCGTCCCGGCCTCGTGCACGCCGTGACCGGCTTCCTGCTGGAGCGGCACGCCGACATCCTGGAGCTCAAGCAGTTCGACGACTTCCGCGCGGGGCGGTTCTTCCTCCGGGTCCACTTCGCGCTCGAGGCCGCGCACGGCGACCCGGGCGCCGCCGGCCTGGCCGAGGAGTTCGCCCCGATCGCGCAGGAGTGCGGCGGCACCTTCGAGGTCCGGGAGGACGGGGCTCGGCGGCGGGTGCTGATCATGGTCTCCAAGTTCGCCCACGGGCTCAACGACCTGCTATTCCGCGCCCGCACCGGGGAACTGGCCGCCGACATCGTCGCCGTGGTGTCCAACCATCCCGACCACCGGGGGCTGGCGGAGTGGCACGGCGTCCCGTTCTTCCACGTGCCGGTCATCAAGGAGTCCAAGCCCGAAGCGGAGGCCAGGCTGCTGGAGCTGGTCGAGCAGTTCGACGTCGAGTTAGTGGTGCTGGCCCGCTACATGCAGATCCTCAGCGACGACCTGGCCCGGAGGCTCACCGGCAGGGCGATCAACATCCACCACTCGTTCCTGCCCAGCTTCAAGGGCGCCAAGCCCTACCACCAGGCCTACGAGCGCGGGGTCAAGACGGTCGGCGCCACCGCGCACTACGTCTCCAGCGACCTGGACGAGGGGCCGATCATCTCCCAGCAGGTGCAGGAGGTGGACCACGCCTACGGCCCAGAGGAACTGGTCGCCGCCGGCCGCGACACCGAGTGCAAGGCGCTGTCCAACGCGGTCCGCTGGCACTGCGAGGGGCGCGTCTTCCTGCACGGCAACCGGACCGTCGTGCTGCGCTGACGCTGCCGCAGCCTCCCGGTTTGTGCCCGGGCCCGGTCCGCGACAGGGTGGGACTCCCGGCCTGACCCGACCACCCTGGAGGCCCCCATGTGGCGCACCATCATCCGACTCGCCCCGCTCGCCGTCGCCGCCTACAAGTGGTGGCAGCGCAGGCAGGCGACCAAGAACGGCCAGCCGGGCGCCGCTCCTCGCGGACAGGGCCGACCGGGCGCCCCTGGCGTGCAGGACGACCGGCTTCCCTGACGACCCGCGACCTCCGCGGCAGGGCCACGTCGTCGCGTCGCTAGGGTAAGGCCCGATGGCTGACGACGAGACCGAATCGTGGCTGCAGGAGTCGCTCGGACTCGTGCGTCTCGCTGGCGTCCTCCTCGCCAGGCACTGGCTGCTGCTGTGCGCGATCGCCGCCGCGAGCATGCTCGCCCGCGAGCTGGTCGCCCGTCTCGCCGTGGCCGCCGGGGGGCTGGGCCCGGTCCCGGGATTCCTGGCACTGGCCCTGGTGCCGCTGGTGAGCCTGGCCGCGCTGGTGGCGATGCTGCTGGTGGTACGCAGCCGGGAGGCGCGGCGCTCCAACCTCTGGGGCGTGGTCGCCGTGGCGGGGAGCGTGCTCGTGCCGTTCCTGGTCGTCTACGAGAGCCGGGGGGACCTGCGCGTCGACCTGATCGACTACGTCCGGGGCACCCTCTACGAGAACCTCGGCAGCGAGGCCCCGCTCAACGTGCTCCCCCAGATCGCATCGTGGCTCGTGCTGGGCATCGTGGCCGTCGCCCTGGTGGTGCGGGCCCTCGGCGCCCGGCTGATCGACGGTGACCGGATGGGGGACCAGGACGACGCTCGCCGTGGTCTGGTGCACGTCGTCACGGGGTATGCCGAAGCCGTGTGGGTGACGCTCGGGGCCTGGGTGGTCGCCGGAGTCCTGGCCAGCCTGAACGGCTGGTGGTCGGCCCGGGTCGTCGCGCAGGGCATCGCCGAGAACTGGGCCGGCGTGCGCGAACGGCTGCCCACACTCGGCGCGTTCGGCGACTGGGTCGTCGGCGCCCTCCCGGTGCTGGCCGACGCCGTCATCACCGGCCTCCTCGTCCCGATCTCGATGCTCACCATCGCCGTCATCGTCTATGGCCTGCAGGTGGCCGACACCGTCAGCCCCGACGACGTGGTCCGGGCCGTCCGGCGCGGACGGTGGGCGAGCCTGACCGGCAAGATCGCCGACGCGCCGCTGAAGCAGGCCTGGGTCCGGCTGACGGACACGACGGGACGCTTCGGCGCCCTGGTGGGCGGCATCACGCTGGTGCTCCGGTCGGCCTTCGCCCCGGTGCTCGTCTACTGCGTCGCGTTCACCCTGCTCGCGCAGCTCGACGTGGTCGTCTGGTGGGTGGCCCGCACCGCGCTGGGGTGGCGCGAGGAGTTGACCTGGGCGGCACTGCACGGGCCGCTGGACGGGATCGCCGAGCTGCTCACGCTGGTGCTGACCGCCGTGGTCACGGCCGTGTTCGCGGACCGGCTGCTCACCCGGTTCGGCGCGGCCGGTCAGCTGCGTGGGACGGGCCGTGGCAGCAGCACTAGGAAGTCAGCGGCAGCTCGATGAACTCCGCCGGCGGGAACTCCCTCGCCGTCAGCCGGACCTCGGTCAGCTCCGCATCGTCCGGGACCAGCACCAGCACCGACTGTCGGCGCGGCACCGGGTCCTCCTCCGGATCGGTGCTCCCGCAGCGCAGGCGCGAGGTGTAGGGGTCCCCGCCGGGGACCTCCTGACCGGCCAGGAACAGGCGGCCGCGGGCGTCGCCCACGGTCACCTCACACGTGGTCAGCTGCTCGTGGGGCCCGGCCTCCACCTCGAGATCCAGCGCGAGATAGGCATAGCCCGCGGGCGGCCGGTCACCGTCGACCTCGGAGAGGGTCTCGACATCCGCGAGCCGCACCCGCACGGTGTCGAGACCGGCCCACCCCTGTGCGTCCGGCCCGACGGCGTCGTGGGCGCCCAGGGCCCACCACCCGGCGCGCGCGTTCTCGGAGGCGAACCACCCCCACCCGGCCAGCGACACCACCAGTGCCCCCGCCGCCGCGACGGTGGTCAGCCGCCAGCGACGCCGCGGCGGGTCGGCGACCTCGACCTGCTCCTCCGCGCTCATCGCTCGCCCTCCGCCAGCACCGTCGCGCGCTCCAGCGCGACCGGGTCCGTGGTGGAGTCCACGGTGAGCGGGACTCGTAGGAGTGCACCGGGGCGGTCGGCCACGAGCCGCTCGGGCCGGAACTCCAGGGAGAGCCCGTCGAGCGCCCCGACCGGCACCTCGAAGAGGAGCGTGCCCCGCAGCCAGATGTCCGGCCCGGCGGCCCAGGGCCCTCCGTCGCTCCCGAAGCCGGTGGGCTGCTCGAACTCCCGCCCCCCGACGTCGACCAGGACGACCTCCTCCGGCGTCTCCCAGGCCTCCGTCGTCGCGTAGGCGAGGTCGACGACGACGAACGTCGCCGGGCTGGTCTGCACCTCATCCCCGTCCCCGAGTTCCGGCGACGCGGTCGCGCCGTGCACGTGCACCTGGAACGGGCCGACCACCTGGTCGGCACCCTCCTCGCCGGTGACCACCGTGTGCCAGCCGCTCGCCAGGTACCGGTCGTCGATCGTGTTGGCCGCCCCGCCCACGGCGACAGCTGCCACGAGCATGGCACCCAACGCCCACCTGCCCCGTCTCACTCGTCGACCTCCTCGACGACCGAGGCCGGCGGCTCGCCGAGGGGCAGGTCCACGTCATACGCCTGCGGGGTGGCCCGCCAGGTGTACTGGCCAGCCTCGATGTTCCACCGGGTCCACTCGGTCTGGTTGATCGTGAGAGTCAGCTCGGGCGGGGGGTCCTCCAGGCCGGTGGTCTGCCAGAGCAGGACCGCCTCGTAGGTGACGCCGGGCTGCGCGCTGCCCAGCCGGCTGCCGGTGTCGACGCGGAGCACCTCGTGGGGGTTGGCGAAGCTGTCGTTCGGCACCGAGTCGGGCAGCTCGAAGGTCGGGTCGCTGAAGGCGACGCTGATGGGCTCCGTCCCCTGGTTGGTGATCTCCACGACCACGCCGACCCAGCGGGAGCCGTCGTCCAGGCTCCGGGGCTGCACCCGGTCGGAGACGAAGTAGGACTGCGGCACGACACGGTAGGCCCCGGTGTCGGTGGCCGCCCCCGGCTCGAGGGTGCGCGGCGGCGGCTCGGCCCGCGCGAACCCGCCGGTGGCCGCCATCACCACCGGGACGAAGAGCAGGAGGCCGAGCAGGACGCGTCTGGGCCAGGTGGCCAGCAGGAACGCCAGCGCGGTGCGTGCGGTGATCTCCCCCGGCTCGGTCACGCCCCCAGGCTAGCGCGACGCGCGGTGGGGTCTGCCCCGGCGGCTAGCGGACCACCGGCGCCACGTACTTCACGAGCTCGAAGTCGATGCCGGTGACCACACCGTCCCCGGTGGGGTCCGTCCGCTTCAGCAACTCCGAGATCTGCGGGGTCAACTCGATCCCCTGGCCCGGCTTCAGCTCCGTGGTCAGCCGCTCGGAGATGCCACCGCCACCGACCTGGACCCGCTCGAGCTGCTCGCGTTTCTTGCCGAGTGCGCGTCGCGCCGCTCCCGCGACCGTGGCGTCCGCGACCGTGGCGCTCACGGCCGCAGCCTCAGCGACCGAGGTGCCGATGGCCGCCGTCCTCGCCGCCTGCACGGAGAGGCCCGGCGCCGCCTGCAGGTCACCGGCGACCGCACCGGGGTCCTTGGGTGGCAGCGGCTGGGGGTTCAGGCTCACCTCGACCCCGCCCAGCGACTCCCGCACGGCCCATCCCTCGCGGACCACCTGCGAGACCCGGTCGGGGGCGGCTCCCTTCTTCGCCGGTCGGACCCGCACGATCCCCGACCACCCGGAGGGCGCCGCGGAGAAGTCCGTGCCGTACCACCGCTTGCCCGGGGCGACCGACACCGAGAAGGTCAGGTCGGCGTCGATCGGCACCTCGCTCACCCGGTAGTGCCGCCGGTAGGTCGCCTCGTCGTCGTCCTCCCACAGCGCCGTGAGCGTGCCCACCTTCTCCATCGGACGCGCCAGCATCCCCGGCTCGCCCGGTTTGGGCGTCTCGACCGTCACCACGAGGTCGTCGGCACCGCGGGCGAACTCGACCAATCGCCGCGCCACCTCCGTGTCCCCGAGCACCGACCGCAGCTCCACGACGGACCCGGCCGCGATCCGACCCAGTGCCGTCTGCCTGGCCTCCGCCTCCATCGGCGCGAAGCCCGCGAGCGTCGCCGCGTCGAGGCCCGCTTCCGGTGCGCTGCGTTGCACGACCTCCACCGAGCCCGCGTGCTCCGCCGGCACCTCCAGCGTCGGCGCGGGGGTGGCCGGTGCCCCCGGCGGGTGCTCAATCAGCAGGGCCGCGGTGGTCAGCTGCACCGGCAGCAGGTAGGGCGTCACGCCCGCGGCCAGGATGGCGACGGACGGGTTCTGGGTGCTCCCGAGCGTCCGGGGCCAGCTGATCGTCCCCTCGACGACGCCCGACCGGTCGTAGCCGCGGGCCACCAGGACGAGGCTCAACATGCCAGGGGGCGCACCGTCCAGGCGCAGGCCACGCAGCACTGTCCCGCTCCCGTCGAGGACGTCGACGACCACGTCCAGGAACCAGTAGCCCGCATTCGCCAGCTCCTTCAGCTTCTGGTTCACCGGGGCGATCGCGTCGTCCAGGAACCGGCCGTTGACCAGGTCGGCGAAGTCGGTGCGGGCGATCAGCTGCTGGAGCTCCTCGACGAATCGGATGCCGCGGAAGAAGGCCACGACGTCGTCGATGAAGAATGCGATGTCCGTAACCAGGCTCATCGAGTCGATGTCCGGGGCGAGCACCTTCAGCGAGCGCAGCGGCAGGACCTTCACCGCCCCGGTCGCCGATGTCGGCAGCTGCACCGGGAAGGTGAAAGACAGCCCGAAGCCGAGGGAGACGCGGGGGTCGGCCCACCGGCCCAGGACCGTCGGCTGGGTGGAGCTGGCGGCGATCCGGCTGCGCCCGGTGGTGCAGGTGAGCAGGACCGTGCCGGTGTCCTCGCGGGTGGCGGAGATCGACAGCTGCGGCGAGATGTCGATGTTGAGGTCGTAGAGGGTGAACCCCGGGTGCAGCAGGTCCGCCGCCCCGAGCCGCTGCGCGAGCTGGGCCGCGAGCTTGGGCGCCACGGTGGGCCAGGCGGCCTTGATCAGGTCGTCGAACGTCCCGGGCAGGTAGTCCACCGGGGCGGGGGCGCCGTCCCCAGTCGCCTTGGCCAGTCCGATTCCGGTTCCGATGGGGAGCGTCATGATTCAGCGTACGCCCGGGCCCAGGGGGTGTCTATGCCCGCGAGGCCGCCGGGCCCGCTGTTGCAGCAGGTCCGCTGTCGCAGCGGGTCAGCCGGGCTTGGTCTGCTCCCGCCAGGCCCGCTCGAACGGCAGCCGCCACGCGTGCGGAGCGATCAGCTGGTGGATCGCGTTGGGGCCCCAGGTGCCAGGCGGGTAGGGCTTGGCCGGCGGCGGGTTGTCCAGCAACGGGGCGGAGCGCTCCCACAGGCTCTCGATCCCCTCGGCGGTGGTGAACAGGGTGTGGTCGCCGCGCATGGCGTCCAGCAACAGCCGCTCGTAGGCCTCCAGGACGTCCTCGGCCGCCTCGGTCTCCCGGGTGGAGAACTGCATCGACAGTTTCTCCAGCTTCATCCCCGGGCCGGGCCGCTTGCCGTAGAAGGACAGCGACACCTTGGACTCGTCCGCCAGGTCGAAGGTGAGGTGGTCCGGCCCGGCCTGGCCGACCCCGGAGTTGGGCGGGAACATGGTGCGCGGCGCCTCCTTGAAGGCGATCGAGATGATCCGCGCGCCCTCGGCCATCCGCTTGCCGGTGCGCAGGTAGAACGGGACACCGGCCCAGCGCCAGTTGTCGATCTCGGCGCGCAGCGCGATGAACGTCTCGGTGTCGGAGTCGCGGGCCACCCCCTCCTCGCCGCGGTACCCGGCATACTGACCGCGCACCACCTGACCGGGGTCCAGCGGCAGGAGCGAGCGGAACACCTTGTTCTTCTCCTCGCTGATGGCGTTCGGCTCCAGGGCCGTCGGCGGCTCCATCGCCACGAACGCCAGCACCTGGAACAGGTGGGTCACCACCATGTCCTTGTAGGCGCCGGTCTCCTCGTAGAAGCCGGCCCGCCGGTCCAGGCCGAGGGTCTCCGGTATGTCGATCTGCACGTGATCGATGAAGTTGCGGTTCCAGATCGGCTCGAAGAGGCCGTTGGCGAAGCGGAAGGCCAGGATGTTCTGGGCCGCCTCCTTGCCCAGGAAGTGGTCGATCCGGAAGATCTGTTCCTCGGCGAACGTCTCGT
Source organism: Ornithinicoccus sp. (assembly GCF_057176825.1). NCBI lineage: Bacteria > Bacillati > Actinomycetota > Actinomycetes > Micrococcales > Intrasporangiaceae > Ornithinicoccus > Ornithinicoccus sp. Next base: position 189,165 of record NZ_CM169976.1, read on the forward strand.
GCACCCGGTCGTTCAGGTCCACGGCACTGGCCAGGTCGGTGCCGAACGGTTTCTCCATCACGATCCGGGACCCGGCGACGAGCCCTGCCTCACGCAGACTCTCGATCACCGACAGGGCCGCCTTCGGCGGCACGCTCAGGTAGTGCAGCAGGCCGGACCCCTCGCCCAGCGCGGCGGACTCGGCGCGCACCACCGTGGCCAACTCCTCCGCTCCGGCAGACTGCGGGACATAGTGCAACCGTTCGGCGAAGGCGAGCCACTCCTCCTCGCTCAGCGCGTGGTTGCCGAAGTCCGCGAGCGCCTGCCGTGCGAAGTCGCGGAAGCCGTCGTTGTCCAGGTCCTCCAGGGACGTCCCCACCACCCGGATCTCCGGGGCGAGGTCGGACACGGCCAGGTAGGCCAGGCCGGGCAGCAGCTTGCGCCGCGCCAGGTCGCCGCACGCGCCGAACAGCACGATGACGTGGGGCGCGGCGAACTCCGCGGCGTGTGGCCGGCTTCCCAGGCCGGGGTAGGAAACGGTCTGGGCTAGCGGCTCGATCCGGTCCGTCACGACAGGGAGTCTGGCAGCACGCAGGTCGGACGTCGAGGGTTGCCGCCCGTCAGGGGTTCGCCGCGGTCACCAACCAGGTCGCGCCGGGGAACTGCACCACCCCGTCGACCCGGTGCCTCGCCACCTCCGCACGCGCCTGCTCCACCAGCTCCGCCCACCCCTGTTCGCCGAGCCGGGGGTGGAGCTGCTCGCGGGCCAGGCGACCTCCGGTGGTGGACAGGATCATCGCCATCCGTTCGTCCACCCCGTCACTGCCGCCCATCCCGTAGACACAGGTGAAGTCGAACGCCTCCACCACGACCGACGCCCACCCGGCATCTTCCAACAGCACCCTCAGCCGGTCCCCGTCGGCGAAGGCCGTCGGCCCCGGGGCACCGGGTGCCGGGCGCTCGGGTCGCGGGTCCATCCGGCTGGTCAGCACCTCGGTGCCCAGCGTGAAGCTCGGGTTCTCCTCCAGCCCCCGCCAGCACGCGAAGCTGAGCCCCGCGCCCTGGCGGGTGGCCCGACGCAGGTTGCCGAACGCCGCAACCGGATCCTCGAAGAACATCACCCCGAAGCGCGACACGACCCGGTCGAACGGCTCCCCCGGCGCCCCGGCCAGCAGGTCCGCCGCCTGGGCGTCGGCGACGACGACGGTCGCGGACGGCACCCGGTCGGCGGCCGCCCTGACCATCACCGGCGAGATGTCCACGCCCACCATCTCTGCCCCGGCGCGGGAGCCCTCCTCCAGGAGGGTGCCCGACCCGCATCCCACGTCGAGTACCCGCAGTCCCGGTGCCGGACTGCTGCGTTCGAGGATCGCGGCGGTGACGGGGGCGAACACCGCGTCGAAGATCGCCTCGTGCTCCACCCAGCCGGCGCCACCCTGCGCCCAGTTCTGCCGCATCGCCTCGTTGGCCACACGCCGACTGTATGCCCTGTCACACCCGGGCAATACGGTGTCTCCGTGGGCCTCTTCATCCATCGCGCGGAGCGCACCGACCGTGCTCGCCGACGAGCTCGGCGCCGGCTGCTCGTCGACGCCGCTGGCGGACCCGTTCGCCGAGGAGGTCGTGGTGGTGCCTGCGCGCGGGGTGGAGCGCTGGCTGACGCAGCGGCTCTCGCACCGCCTCGGCGCCGGCCCGCGCGGCGGCGACGGGGTGTGCGCCGGCGTCCGGTTCCTCACGCCCCACCTCGCTGGTCGCGCTGCTGCTGGGCACGCGAGCGGGACGACCCGTGGGACCCCGACCGGCTGGTCTGGCCGCTGCTCGCAGGTGATCGACGACAGCGCTCGACGAGCCGTGGGCGCGCACGCTCGCCCTGCACCTGGGCCACGGCGGGGACGACGAGGAGGAGTCGGCGCTGCGGCAGGAGCGTCGCTACGCCGTCGCCCGACGCCTGGCCGGGCTGTTCTCCTCGTATGCCGTGCAGCGGCCGACGCTCCTGGCGGACTGGCGCGAGGGTCGGGACAGCGACGGCGCCGGTCACCCGCTGGATGCCGACCTGGACTGGCAGCCCCGGCTGTGGCGTGCGCCTGGTCGAGCGGGTGGGTGCCCCGCCGCCGGACCTCCGGCACGCCGACACCGTGCAGCGCCTCCGGGACGGCGGCGACGGGCTGCGATCTGCCGCCGCGGCTGTCGCTGTTCGGGCACACCCGGCTCGCCGGTCACCGAGGTCGAGCTGCTGGACGCCCTCGGCGCGCTGCGCGACGTGCACCTCTGGCTGCCGCAGGCCTCGCCGGCGCTCTGGGACGACGCTGGCGCGCCGTCGCCGACCGGGCCGGTCCCGCGCGCGCGACGACCACCACGACCGCCCTGGTCGCAGCCACCCGCTGCTCGCCTCCCTGGGCCGCGACGCCCGCGAGCTGCAGCGCACCCTCGCGGTGGCCCACGCCGAGCCCACACCGGAGCCGCGCGACCTGGCCGACTCCGCATACCCTCCTCGGCTGGTTGCAGACCGACCTGCGCCACGACGCCCCGCCCGACCCCGCCACCCGGGCGGGACGGGTGGTCGACCCCGCCGACGACACCCGTGCAGGTGCACGCCTGCCACGGCGCCGCCCGTCAGGTCGACGTGCTCCGCGAGGTGCTCGTCGGGCTGCTGGCCGACGACCCCACGCTCGAGCCGCGCGACATCCTGGTGATGTGCCCCGACATCGAGACCTATGCGCCGCTGATCCAGGCCGGCTTCGGGCATCGGCCGACCGGTCGCTGGACCAGGCGGGCGACGGGCACCCGGCGCACCGGCTGCGGGTCCGGCTCGCCGACCGGGCACTGTCCAGCACCAACCCGCTGCTGGCCGTCGCCGGCTCGCCTGGTCGAGCCTCGCCGGCGGGCGGGTCACCGCCACCGAGGTGCTCGACCTGGCCTCGGCACCGACGCCGGTGCGGCACCGGTTCGGCGCTCACCGACGACGACCTGGAGCAGATCGCCGCCGTGGGTCGGCAGCGTCCGGGATCCGGTGGGGGCTCGACCGCCGAGCACCGCGGCCGCTACCAGCTCTGCACGCCTACGGGCAGAACACCTGGCGCTTCGGGCTGGACCGGGTCCTGCTCGGCGTCGGCGATGGCCGAGGACGAGCACCGGTGGCTCGGCACCGCGCTCCCGGTCGACGACGTGGCCAGCGACGACATCGACCTGGCGGGCCGGTTCGCCGAGCTGATCGATCGGCTCGACCTCAGCGCTCCGCTCGCTGGACTCGGCCGGCACCGTCGCCGGCTGGGTGGCCGCCCTGACCGAGCGGGGTCGCCGCGGCTCGACCGACGTGCCGGCGACCGAGGCCTGGCAGGTGGCCCAGTTCGAGCGCGAGCTGGCCGCGGATCGACGACGCCGCGGGCGCCGGCTCGCCGACACCGCCGCTGCGGCTGCGCCGACGTCCGTGCGCTGCTCGAGCAGCGGCTGTCCGGCCGGCCGACCCGCGCCAACTTCCGCACCGGCACCCTCACCGTCTGCACGATGGTCCCGATGCGGTCGGTGCCGCACCGCGTGGTCTGCCTGGTCGGGCTCGACGACGGCGCCTTCCCCCGCAGCGCCACCATCGACGGCGACGACGTGCTCGCGCGCGAGCCCGCTCACCGGGGAGCGCGACACCCGCAGCGAGGACCGTCAGCTGCTGCTCGACGCGATCATGGCGGCCACCGACAAGCTGGTGCATCACCTACACCGGCGCCAACGAGCACACCGGCGCCGCCCGTCCCCCGGCCGTGCCGCTCGGCGAGCTGCTCGACGCCGCGTTCGAGACGGCGACCCACCCGGCCCACGTGCGCACCGGGACCGACCTGGTGGTCCGGCACCCGCTGCAGCCGTTCGACCGGCGCAACCTCGGTGCCGGGCGGGCTCGGTGCCGGGCGAGCGGCCCGTTCAGCTTCGACCGGGCCGCCCTCGACGGGGCCCGCGCCGCCGCCGCGCGACCGCGTCCGCCACCCGCCCGCTCCTCGACCGCGCCCGCTGCCGCCTCGCCGGACCACCGAGGACGTCGAGCCTGGCCGACCTGCAGGCGTTCTTCGCCCACCCGGTCCGGCACTTCCTGCGGCGCCGGCTCGACGTGTCCTCGCCGCTCGCGGCCGAGGAGACCGCTCGACGCGCATGCCGATCGAGCCCTGGACGGCCTGGAGAAGTGGGACGTCGGCGACCGGCTGCTGCGCGACATGCTCGCCGGGATGTCGACCCGATGCCAGCATCGACGCCGAGCGGATCCGCGGCCTGCTGCCACCGCAGCAGCTGGGGGTCGCCACGCTGACCGAGGTGTGTCAGGCGGTGCAGACCGCTGGTCAACTCCTCGCGCTGCGCTGCGCGCCGGGCCGGCCCGCAACGTCGACGTCGACATCGACCTGGGCGACGGTCGGCGGCTGACCGGCACCGTGCCCGGCGTCCACGGCGAGCGCGTGGTCAGCGTCGACCTACTCCTCGCTGCGGGGCCAAGCAGCGACTGGCCTCCTGGATCAACCTGCTGGCCCTGGCCGCTGGGCCACCCGGACACCGCCTGGACCGCCCACGCGGTGGGCCGCTACGGCAAGGGCGGCCGGGTCAGCGTCGATGCGCGGCCGTCGACCACTCCGCGGCCACCTGGTTGCGGGACCTGGTCGACATCTACGACCGGGGCCTGCGCGAGCCGGTGCCGCTGCCGGTCAAGACCGGGCGAGGCGTATGCCGACGCCTGGGCCCGCGCGCACGATCCGCACGATCCGCAGGTCTACAAGGCCGCGACGGGCGGGTGGACGACCGACCGGAGCAAGCCATACCTGCCACCAGGGGAGAACGAGGACCCGGCCCACGTGCGCATCTACGGCGCCGGGTCACCGGTCGACGGTGCTGCTGCGGGCGCGCCCCGGCCGGACGAGACGCTGGAACGACTCCGCCCACCCGGCTGGGCCAGTACGCCCTCCGCGTCTGGGAGCCGCTGCGCGCCCACGAGCAGGCTGGACAAGCTGTGAGCGCGCTGCAGCCCTTCGACATCCGCGACCCGCTGCCCACGGGCACGACCCTGCTGGAGGCCAGCGCCGGCACCGGCAAGACCTGGACCATCGGTGCCCTGGTGACCCGGTTCGTCGCCGAGGGCGTCGCCGCCGCTGGAGGAGATGCTCGTCGTCACCTTCGGCAGCGCCGCCAGCCAGGAGCTGCGGGAGCGGGTGCGCGACCAGCTCGTCGAGGCCGAGCACGCCCTGGCCGACCCGGCCACGGCGACCGTCCGACAACGAGGTCATCGCGCTGCTGCTGGACTGCGACCCCGCCGAGCAGGCGCGTGCGGCGGCAGCGGCTGCGCGACGGCGCTGGCCGACTTCGACGGCGCGACCATCGCGACCATCCACCAGTTCTGCCAGCAGGTGCTGCGCAGCCTGGGCGTGGCCGGGGACACCGACGCCGCGGCCACGCTGGTCGAGGACCTGGACGACCTGCTGGTCGAGGTGGTCGACGACCTGTACCTGCGGGGCTTCGCCCGCTCGGAGCGGCCCGCCTTCAGCCACGGCGAGGCCCTCGCGATCGCCCGCGCGGCCGCGGGCAGCAATCCGCGGGCCAGGCTCGAGCCGGCGGTGCCACAGCCGGGCACCGCCGCCGAGCGGCGGGTGGGCTTCGCCCGCGCGGTGCGCGCCGAGCTGGACCGGCGCAAGCGACGGCTCGGGGATCCTCAGCTACGACGACCTGCTCTCCCAGCTCGCCGACGCCCTGCTCCGGGAGGACGCGCCTGCCCGCGACCGGATGCGCCGCCGGTGGAAGGTCGTGCTGGTCGACGAGTTCCAGGACACCGACCCGGTGCAGTGGCAGGTGTTCGACCGGGCCTTCTCCGGCCACGCCACGATGGTGCTGATCGGCGACCCGAAGCAGGCCATCTACGCCTTCCGGGGCGGTGACGTCGTCACCTACCTGGAGGCGGCTCGCACCGCCGCGAGCGCGCAGACCCTCGGCACGAACTGGCGCTCCGACGCTGCCCTGCTCGACCGGGTGCAGGCGGTGCTCCGCGGGGCCGCGCTCGGCGACCCCGAGCATCGTCGTGCACGACGTCCGCGCCGAGCACCAGGCGGTCCCGCCTCACCGGGGCGCCGCACCCCGACCCGTTCCGGCTGCGGGTGGCCCGCCGCGACCAGTTCGCCCCGGGCTACCGCGGCGGCCCCCCCGACCGTGGGACCGGTCCGGCAGCACATCGCCCGCGACGTGGCCCGCGATATCGCCGAGCTGCTGGCCTCCGGCGCCCAGTTCGACGGGAGCGCCGCTGGAGCCCCGGCGACATCGCCGTGCTGGCCCACGCGGGCGACCGGCTGACCGAGGTCAGGGACGAGCTGCGGGCACTGGGGATCCCGGCGGTGGTCGTCCGGTGGCGGCACCGTCTTCCAGACCCCCGGCGCGACGGAGTGGCTGACCCTGCTGGAGGGGCTGGAGCAGCCGCACCGGTCCGGCCCGGGTCCGGGCTGCGGCCCTGACCGCCTTCCTGGGCCACACGGCCGAGGACCTCGATGCCCGCGGTGATGCCCTCACCGACGCGGTCGCCCGACCGGCTGCGCGACTGGGCGCGAGCTGTTCGACCGGCGCGGGGTCGCCGCGGTGATGGAGGCCGCCACCATCGACGGCCTGCCCGCCCGGGTGCTCGACCGGGCCGACGGGGAGCGCCGCCTCACCGATCTGCGGCACACCGCCCAGGCGCTGCACGAGGCTGCCGTCACCGGCCAGCTCGGCCTGGTCGCCCTGCTCACCTGGCTGCGGCAGCAGATGGCCGAGGGCCGCCCCGCGGGGACCAGCTCACGGACCCGGCGGCTCGACAGCGACGCCGCGGCCGTCCAGTTGGTCACCATCCACGGCAGCAAGGGGCTGCAGTACCCCGTCGTCTACCTGCCCTACCTGTCCGAGCGGCACCTGCCGAGGTCCATCGACATCCCCCTGTTCCACGGCCCCGAGCCGGAGCGGCTGCGCTCTCTCGACGTCGGCGGGCCCGACCCCGACACGTTCGCCGAGCATGTCGCGCGGCACCGCGCCGAGGAGGCCGGGGAGTCCCTGCGACTGCTCTACGTCGCGCTGACCCGGGCCCAGTCCCAGGTGGTGGCCTGGTGGGCCCCCAACACCAACACTGCCGGCCTCCGCGCTGCACCGCGTCCTGCTCGGGCGCACGGCCGGGGTCACCGAGGTGTCCGACGTGACCCACACCCCCTCCGACGACGAGGCCGCGCAGGCCCTCGCCGCGTGGGCCGCGGCGGGCGGGCCGTCCATCGAGCCGTCGGTGATCGCCGACCCCGTCGCGGCGGACCTGCCCACGACCACCGACGAGTTGGGCGTGCGCGAGTTCGGCCGACAGGTCGACACCGACTGGCGGCGCACCTCCTACTCCGCGCTGAGCCGCGCCCTGGAGCAGGCCGATCACCGTCCCGACGCGGTGGGCAGCGAGCCCGAGGAGCCGCCACGCGAGGACGAGCCACCCGCGGAGCTGCCGGTCAGCGACCTGCCCGCTCCCGACGCGTTGCTCCCCGACCCCACCCTGACCGTGCCCTCGCCGATGGCCGGGCTCCCGGTCGGCGCCACCTTCGGGTCGCTGGTCCACGGGGTCCTCGAGGAGGCCGATCCCGGCGCCGCCGACTTGCCGCCAGGAGCTGCTCGAGCAGATCGGGGAGCAGTTGGTCCGCTGGCCGGTGTCGCTCGACCGGGACGCGCTCGCCGACGCCCTGGTGCAGGTGTGCGACAGCCCGCTCGGCCCGCTGGCGGGCGACGCCACGCTGCGCGGGATCGGCCTCGCCGACCGGCTGCCCGAGATGGAGTTCGAGCTGCCGCTCGCGGGCGGCGACCGGGTGGACTACGACGCGGCGACGGTCCGACTGGGTGACATCGCCAGGCTGCTGCGCCGGCACCTGCCGGACGACGACCCGCTCATGCCCGTACGCCGAGTTGCTGGAGACCCAGCCGCTGCTCGCCGACCAGGTGCTGCGGGGCTACCTCACCGGGTCGGTCGACGTCGTGCTGCGCGTGGGCGACCGCTACCTGGTGGTCGACTACAAGACCAACTGGCTGGGCACGGCGGACACCGAGCTGACGGCATACGACTATCGTCCGGAGGCGCTGGCCGCGGCGATGGGCCACTCCGACTACCCCCTCCAGGCCCTCCTGTATGCCGTGGTGCTGCACCGGTTCCTGCGGTGGCGGCAGCCGGGCTACGACCCAGACCGGCACCTGGGCGGCGTGCTCTACCTCTACCTGCGCGGCATGTGCGGCCCGGGCACGCCCGTGGTCGACGGGCACCCGACGGGCGTCTTCTCCTGGCGTCCGCCGACCGCGCTCGTGCTCGAACTGTCGGACCTGCTGGACGGGGTCACCCCCGCATCCGACCTGACGGAGGGGACGGGATGAGCGAGCTGACCGATCCCGCCGACCAGTTCGACCGCCGGCTCGCGCTGACGGCCGACGGCCTGCTGCGGGAGTTCAACGACGCGGGCGTCCTCACCGCGGCCGACGTGCACGTGGCCCGTCGGCTCGGGGTGCTGGGCGAGGAGCATGACGAGCGCGTCCTGCTGGCCGTGGCACTGGCGACCCGTGCCGTGCGGCTCGGGTCCGTGTGCGTGGCCCTCGCCGCCGTGGCCGGCCTCACCGAGGTCGGGGACCTCGCGCCGGACCCCTCGCCCGCCGGACTCCCCTGGCCGGATCCGCAGGAGTGGGCCGAGGCGGTCGCGGCCAGTCCGCTGGTCGAGGCAGGGGTGCTGCGCTGGGAGTTCGACCTGCTCTACCTGGACCGCTACCGGCAGCAGGAGGTGCAGGTGGCGCAGGACCTGGCCGACCGGGCCTCCCGGCCGGCACCGACCGTCGACGAGACGGTGCTGGACGCGGGGGTGGTGCGGGTCTTCCCCGACGCCGGGTATGCCGAGCAGCGCGCCGCGTCGCTCCAGGCCGCCCGGCAGTGGACGACCGTGCTGACCGGAGGTCCGGGCACCGGCAAGACCACCGCCGTGGCCGGGCTGCTGGCCCTGCTCGCCGAGCAGGCCGAGCACGCCGGCGACCCGCCGCTGCGGATCGCGCTCGACCGCCCCCACCGGCAAGGCCGCCGCCCGGCTGCAGGGCGCCGTGGCCGAGGCCTCGGCCCACCTGCCCGCGACCGACCGGGACCGGCTGGGCCCCCTCACCGCCTCGACCGTGCACCGGCTGCTCGGGGTCCGGCCCGGACAACGGCACCCGCTTCCGCCACGACCGCACCAACCGGCTGCCGCACGACGTGGTCGTGGTCGACGAGACCTCGATGGTGTCGCTGACGATGATGGCCCGGCTCCTGGAGGCGCTGCGCCCGGACACCCGCCTGGTGCTGGTCGGGGACCCCGACCAGCTGGCCTCCGTCGAGGCCGGTGCCGTGCTGTCCGACCTGGTCGCAGGCCTGGGAGACGACGCACCGACGAGTTCGCCGGTGGCCGCGCTGCGCACCGCGCACCGCTACGGCCGGGAGATCGGGGCCCTGGCCGACGCGCTGCGCGCGGGCGACGCCGACGGCCGTCCTGGAGGCGCTGCGGACGGGCGGCGAGGCTGTGCAGTTCGTCGAGGTCGACGACGCGCTCGAGGCCGCCGAGGCGCTGCGCCCCCACCTCCTGCCCGCCGCGATCTCCCTACGGGAGCACGCCCTCCGGGGCGACCCGGCCGGGGCGCTCGCGGCGCTGGAGCGCCACCGGTTGCTCTGTGCCCACCGGGCCGGCCCGTTCGGGGTGCGCACCTGGAACCGGCGCGTCGAGCAGTGGATCACCGAGGAGACCGGCGACCCGTTGTGGGAGCCGATGTATCCCGGCAGACCCCTGCTGGTGACCGCCAACGACTACGGTCTCGGTCTCTACAACGGGGACACCGGGGTCGTGGTGCGGCCACCCGCCCCCGGCCCGGGCGCCACGGGCGGGTCGGCCCCGCCGGGCACCAACGCCGTGATCGCGGGAGCCTCCGGCACGGTGCAACTGGCCACCAGCCGGCTCTCCGACGTCGACACGATGCACGCCATGACGATCCACAAGAGCCAGGGGAGCCAGGCCGACGTCGTGACCGTGCTGCTGCCCGACGCGGAGTCCCGCCTGCTCACCCGGGAGCTGTTCTACACCGCCGTCACCCGCGCGCAGACCACCGTCCGGGTGGTCGGCTCCGAGTCCGTGGTCCGGGCGGCGGTCGACCGCCGGGTGCAGCGGGCGAGCGGCCTGCGCCACCGGCTGGCCTGACACACTGTCCGGATGAGCCAGGGGGATCACGGTCAGCCACCGGCCCCTCGCATGTCCCCGGGCCGGATCGTCGCGGCCGTCGTTGCAGTGCTCACCGCCGTGCCGACGGCCGTGGGGGCCTCGTTCGTCGTGCTGAGTCTCTCGACGGACGGGGACGTCCACGGGTACGTGCTCATCGGCGGACTCATGCTCCTGGTGCCCGCGGGGCTGGTCTTCTGCCTCGTCCTCCCCCTGGCATTCGCGCCGGGACGCCGGGTCCGCTACTCGCTCACTGTCGTTGCCGTGCTGGCGCTGGCACTGGTGGCCTACAGCATCTCCCTGAGGATGTGAGCCGATGCCCGACCAGGACACGCGCCCCCGCACCGACGCCCCGAGGCCGGAGCCCTACCGTCCGTTCGCCATCCTGGTGAGCGTGCTGGCGACGGCCTTCATCCTCGTCTGCGTCTGGGCGGTGCTGGCCAGTCCGCCGGTCGAGGAGGGGCCAGACCCACACGGGAACCGCCGGATCTTCGCCTTCGTCCTCATGGTGCCCGGCGCCCTGGCGCTGATCCTGGCCCTCCCCTGGGCGCTGCCGCGGGCCTGGCGCAAGGTCACCCTCTCGGTGTCCCTGACCATCGTGGGGCTCGCCGTGCTGCTCGTGGTCTGGGTGAACCTGTTCGGCCCCTGAGCCCGGAGTCAGTCGGGGTCGCCCACCGCCAGCGGCTCCAGGCTGTACCGCACCTCGTCGTCCATCACCTCGACGGCCTCCACCCGGATCCGGTCCACCTGCTCGCCCGCCTCGTCGACACCGACGATCTCGACGTCACAGATGACGGTCGCCCCGACCTCCGGGGGCAGCCCGTCCCGGCAGTCGACCGACTCCAGTTGCAGCCCCTGGCCCTGCGCCTCGTCGCGGATGCTGTCCTCAAGGTCGCCCGCGGACACCTCCCGGCTGCACCCGGTCAGGCCGAGCACGGCGAGCGTCAGTCCGGCGACGACATACGGGGCACGTCGGGTGCGGGGCATCGGATCTCCTCGTTCGGGGCTGTCCTGCGCCCACACTAGGCGACGGGGGTCCCGCCCTTCACCAGCGCGCGGTCGACCAGACCTGCCCGGACTCCCCGACCAGCTCGACGGCCTCGACCTCACCTGCCGGGCCGGACACGACCCAGCTGTTCACCCGGTCGGGATCCAGCTGCCAGGTGCCGACGTCGGCACGGGAGCCGTCGGCGAGCACCAGCCGGCAGGTGTAGCTGGCGCCCGGCGGGCCGTCGGTCACCTCGACCACCCACACCTCCTGCCCGTCGGCGATGCTGGGCGCGACCCTGCCGACCGTGGTCCCGTCGGCCGTGAGCAGCGCCCCGGGCTCCGGCGTCACCGTCGCCGTGGCCGAGGGCGTCGACGGCGGATCCGCCTGCGGGGCTCCCCCGCCGACGGCACCGATGGCAAGGGCTGCACCGGCCACCAGCCCGACGACGCCCGCGGCGACCGCCGGCCAGGCACGCCCCCACCACCTGGGTCGACCCTCCGCGACGGGATCGGAGACCTCCTCGTGGGCCAGCGCCGCCAGCACGCGGGAGCCGAAGCTGGGCGGCGGAGCGACCCTGGGGACCGCCACCAGCGTCTGCTCGATCGCGGCGGCGACGATCGTCGTACTCCCGACGGCAGGCGGCGCACCCGGCCAGGTGCTCCACGAGGGCGTCCTCGGACGGACCTGCGCCGTGGCCCAGCGCCAGGTCCAGGATGACGTCGCCCCCCGGGTGTCCGGTCGACGTCACGGCGCGCCTCCCTCGTCCTCGGAGGCCAGGGCGGCCTCACGCAGCCTGCGCAGCCCGGTGCGGATCCGGGTCTTGGCGGTCCCGAGCGGGATGCCCTCACGGTCGGCCACCTCGGCTGCGGTGCACCCACCGATCACGGCGAGCACGACGGCCCGGGCCTGGTCGGGGGCGATCCGGTGCAGCCCGCGCACCGCCCGGGCGGTCTCCAGCCGGTGCAGCGCGGTCTCGGCGAGGTCGGGCTCGGTCAGGGTGTCCTGCACCAACTGGGTCAGGAACGCTTCCTCGGTCGGCACCGCGCGCCGGGTGCGCACCGCGTCGATCGCCGCGTTGCGGGTGATGGTCAGCAGCCAGGTCAGGACCGAGGCCCGCCGGACGTCGTAGCTGCCCGCCGCCCGCCAGGCCCGGACGAAGACCTCCTGGCTGACGTCCTCGGCCAACCCCGGGTCCCGGGTGATCGCGACGGCCATGCCGAAAACGGCGCCCTGGAACCGCCGGACGAACGCGGCGCAGACCGCAGGGTCCTCCAGCGCCAACCCGGCCAGCAGGGCGGCGTCGTCGGCCCGGTCCGCGCGGGAAGGTCCGGCCATGGTTGAGAGTACGTCGCGGGGCCCGTCAGGGATTGCGCGCCGCGAGGACGTCGAGGTAGTGCTGGTTCTCCATGATCCCGAGCACGTTGCCGAACGGGTCCCGCACCGACGCCGTGACGAAACCCGGCCCGCGCTCGGTGACCGGCTCCAGCCCGGCGGCCCCCAGGTCGAGCAGCCGACGGTGGGCGGACCTCACGTCGTCGACGGCCCAGTAGGCCACCGAGGCGCCACCGCCTGGGCCGTCGGCGGCGCCGTCCTCGGGCCAGTAGCGGCGGTCCATGATGCCGAGCTCGTGGGTGTAGTCGCCGATCCGGAACTCCACGTAGGCGGGCGGGCCCTCCTCGGGGCGGCGGAAGTAGGGCTGCGTGCCCAACACTCCGGCATACCAGTCCGCCGCCTCCGCGACGTCCTCGGCGGTGTAGACGATCGTGCTCAGTCCTCGCAGCATGGTGCTTCTCCTCATCGGTGTCGGTTGACCTCGTCACCCCACTCTGGCGTCGAAAGTGCTCACCTTCTGACTACTTTTCGTGACACGATTCCGAGATGCGCGCGGACCGGCTCGTCGCGGCGCTGCTGGTGCTCCAGCAGCGCGGCAGGGTCACGGCCGCCCAGCTCGCGGACGAGCTCGGGGTCTCCCTCGCCACGGCCCGCCGCGACCTGGAGGCGATGGCGAGCGCCGGCATACCCGTCTATCCGCAGGCCGGACGGGGTGGCGGTTGGTCCCTGGTGGGGGGAGCACGCACCGACCTGAGCGGGCTCACCGCACCGGAGGCGGAGGCGCTGTTCCTCCTCGTCGGCCCCACGGCCGCCGCCTCGGAGGAGGCGAAGGGCGCGGTGCGCAAACTGGTGCAGGCGCTGCCGAGCACGTTCCGGTCGGGAGGCCCAGGCTGCCGCCGGGGCGACGCTGACCGACCCCACCCGGTGGGGTGAGACCGCCCGGCCCCGCCCCGCGGTCGTGGACGAGCTGCGGTCGGCGGTGATCCGGGCCCGGTCGGTCGACCTGGGCTATCGCAACGCCAGGGGCGAGACCAGCAGCCGCCGGATCGACCCGTGGGTCGTCGTCGACAAGGACGAGACCTGGTATGTCGTGGCCGGCACCGACCGCGGTCCCCGCACCTTCCGGGTGGACCGCGTCACCTCCGTGCACACCACCGACGCGACCGTTCGCGCGCCCGGACCCGGCCACCCTCGAGGCGGCCTGGGCGCAGGTGGTCGAGGAGGTCGAGGCGCGCCGGTCCCGGACCTGGACCACGGTGCTGGTGCAGGAGCAGTTCGCCGACGTCCTGGCGCACCAGTTCGGCCGGCACGTGGTCCGGGAGGAGGGCGCCCCGGCAGGTCGCGCCCGGTTCCGGCTCGGCGCGCCGACGGCCCTGGACCTGGCCCGCAACCTCGCGGGCTGGGGTGGCCTGGTCGAGGTGCTCGAGCCGGCGGAGGTCCGGGACCACCTGGCCCGGATCGGTCGTGAGCTCCTCGCGGCTACTCGCCCGTCGCGCCGTCGATCGACTCCCGGATGAGGTCGGCGTGCCCGCAGTGTCTGCCGTACTCCTCGACCATGTGGAGCAGGATGTAGCGCAGGTTGACCGGCTCCCCCTCACGGGGCCGCGCGGGCCGCCACCGCGTCCAGGCCCTGCGGCCGGGCGAGCGCGTCCGCCGTGACCCGCTCGGAGGCGGCGACCGCGGCGTCGAAGCGGGCGAGCAGCTCCTCCGGCGTCTCGTGGGCCGCGCTGGTGAAGTCCCAGTCGTGGCTCGGCGTCCCAGTCGACCCCGGCCCACGGCTCGGACTCCTCCTCCCCGAGGAACACGCAGGAGAACCACCAGTTCTCGACGAGCGCCAGGTGCTTGAGCAGCCCTCCGAGGGTCGAGCTCGGAGGGCGGGTGCCGGGTGTCCAGCTGCGCCGCGTCCAGCCCCTCGGCCTTCATCCGCAACGTGTCGCGCAGGAACGCGACGTATGCCGTGAGGAGGGTCGCCTCATCACCCTGAGGCGGTGGATCGGTCCGGTGCGGTGGGGCTCATGCGGCCCGAGGCTAGTGCCGTGGGCCGTCGGCCCGCACGCGATATTCCGACCCCTTGACGGACGCCGCAACCCTCTCTACATTATCCCCTCAGCGGAATCTGATTTTCGCATGGCGGTATACGCCGGCTCAGCCGGCTCGGACCAGCTGCCACAGTACGTAGTGCCGCATCGAGTCACGATCGCGGTCCGAGGAGTGCCAACGATGTCCTCCACCTCATCCCCTGCTGCATCCCCCGACTCTGTCGAGACCGCACCCCGCGCCACCCACCCGGTGGACGAGGTCCTGCCGGTCCCCAAGCTTGCCATCTACGGCACCCAGCACGTCCTCGCGTTCTACGCCGGGGCCGTGGTGGTGCCGATCCTGCTGGCGAACGCGATCGGCCTGACCACCGAGCAGCTCATCCACCTGATCAACGCCGACCTGTTCACCTGCGGGATCGCCTCGATCATCCAGTCGGTCGGCTTCTGGAAGGTCGGGCGTGAAGCTGCCGCTGCTGCAGGGCGTCACCTTCACCGCCGTGTCGCCGATGATCGCGATCGGCCTGGCGGCCGGCGGCAGGCACCGACGGGCCTGCTCGTCATCTACGGCGCGGTCATCGTGGCCGGGCCTGTTCACCTTCTTCATCGCGCCCTACTTCAGCCGCGCTCATCCGGTTCTTCCCGCCCGTGGTCACCGGCTCGGTCATCACCATCATCGGCCTGGCGCTGCTCCCGGTCGCGGCCACCGACGCCGCCGGCGGCGCGGCCCACTTCGAGCCCACGAACCTGCGCAACCTGGCCTACGCCCTCGGGCACGCTGCTGCTGATCGTGGTCATCCAGCGCGTCTTCAAGGGCTTCATGGCCACGATCGCGGTGCTGGCCGGGCCTGGTCATCGGCACCTTCGTGGCCTGTGACCCTGGGCGACGCCACCTTCGACGCCGTCGGCGAGCCTCCGACTGGTTCGGGGTCACCACCCCGTTCTACTTCGGCTGGCCGAAGTTCTCCTTCGCCGCGATCGTCTCGATGATCATCGTCATGCTGATCACCGCGGTGGAGACCACCGGTGACGTGTTCGCCACCGGCGAGATCGTCAAGAAGCGGATCACCAAGGACGACATCGCCCGGGCGCTGCGGGCCGACGGCCTGGCCACCACCATCGGTGGCGTCCTGAACTCCTTCCCCTACACCTGCTTCGCCGAGAACGTCGGCCTGGTCCGGCTCACCCGCGATCCGGAGCCGCTTCGTGGTCGCCGCCGCCGGCGTGATCATGATCGTCCTGGGCGTGCTGCCCAAGGCCGGTGCGCTGGTCGCGGGGATCCCGCACCCGGTGCTGGGCGGCGCCGCGCTGGCGATGTTCGCCACCGTCGCGCGTGGTCGGCATCCAGACCCTGTCCAAGGTGGACTTCGACGACCACCGCAACGTGGTGATCGTGGCGCAGCAGCCTGGGCCTGGCGATGTACGTCACCGCCGTCCCGGAGGTCGCCCAGTCGGTGCCGAGCTGGGCCGAGATCCTCTTCGGCAGCGGCATCACCATCGGCAGCATCACCGCGATCGCCCTCAACTTCGTCTTCTTCCACGTCGGCAAGAGCTACGGCCCCGCCGTGGCCGGCACCCCCGGCGACCTGATCCGGCTCGACCAGGTCAACTCCATGGGCGAGGAGGACTTCACCGAGACCTTCGGCGGCATCTTCCAGGGCCCGACCTGGCCGGTGGAGCGCGCCTACGGGCTGCGGCCGTTCTCCGACACGGTGGACCTGCGCCGTGCCTTCCAGGAGGCGCTGTTCACCGCCACCACCGAGGAGCAGTTGGACCTGATCAACAGCTACCCCGACCTCGGCGCCGCGGGCGGGCACCGCAACCCGGACTCGCTGCGCGACCAGTCCTCGCTGGGGCTGGAGCGGCTCGCCGACGAGGAGCACGAGGAGATGTCCGAGCTCGCCGCGGCCTACCGCGAGCACTATGGCTTCCCGCTCATCATCTGCGTGCGCGAGCAGACCTCGGTCGAGGACCTGCTGCGGGGCGGCTGGGAGAGGATGGGCAACCCGGAGGTGCAGGAGCACGCCGCCGCACTCGTTGAGGTGGCGAAGATCGCCGGTCACCGGTTCGATGACCTGGTGGCCGGGGCGAACCCGATCCACTCCGCCCGCAAGCGGACGATCGGCTCGGAGTGACATGATGGGCGACAGAGGAGCAGGAGCGATGACAGCGTTGCACGCCACCGTGAACGGCAACCAGGCCTCCCTCGACGGGGTCAGGCCGCACACCACCGCGCTCAACTGGCTGCGCGACCAGGGCCTGACCGGCGCCAAGGAGGGCTGCGCCGAGGGCGAGTGCGGGGCGTGCGCGGTCCTGGTGGCCCGCGCCGGACGAGAACGGCGGCACCCGCTGGACCGTCGGTCAACTCCTGCCTGGTCCCCGCGGCGTCGCTGGACGGGCAGGAGGTCGTCACCTCCGAGGGCCTCGTCCGCCGCGGCGGCGCTGCACCCGGTGCAGCAGGAGATGGCGGTGCGCGGCGGCTCGCAGTGCGGCTACTGCACCCCCGGCTTCGTCTGCAGCGATGGCCGCCGAGTTCTACCGGCCCGGCCGCTGCGGCTCCGCCGAGGGCGGCTGCCCGGGCTCGGCGGGGCACGAGGGCAAGGACGAGCACGAGACCGGCCCGAACGGGTTCGACCTGCACGCCCTCAGCGGCAACCTGTGCCGGTGCACGGGCTACCGCCCGATCCGGGACGCCGCGTACGCCGTCGGGTCGCCTGACGGAGGACGACCCGATGGCCCGGCGGCGCGAGCGAGCCCGCCCCGCCGCCGGTCGCCACCGACCATGCACGACGGACGAGGGCGCGCTTCGTGCGGCCCGCCGACCTCGCCGAGGCGCTGGAGGCTGCTCGCGCGAGCGAGCCGGACGCCACCGCTGGTGGCCGGCGCCACCGACTACGGCGTCGAGGTCGAACATCCGGGGCACCGCGTCGCGCCGCTGGTCGTGGCGATCGACCGGCTCCCCGAGCTGCGCACCTTCACCGAGCGGCACCGAGCACGATCGAGCTCGGTGCCGCGCTCACGCTCTCCGAGATCGAGCGGCGGCCTCGACGGCCGCGGTGCCGCTGCTGGACGCGCTGTTCCCGCAGTTCGCCTCCCGGCTGATCCGCAACGGCGCCACGCTCGGCGGCAACCTGGGCACCGGCTGCCCGATCGGGGACAGCGCCGCCGGTGCTGCTGGCGCTCGACGCCGACGCTGGTGCTGGCCTCGGTCGCGCGGCGACCCGCGAGGTGCCGCTGGCGGACTACTTCACCGGCTACCGGCGAGACCGTGCGCGAGCCGCGGCGAGCTGATCGCGCGCGGTGCGCATCCCGCTGCCGCTGCTGCCGGCACGACCGCGTTCCACAAGATCGCCAAGCGCCGCTTCGACGACATCTCCAGCGGTCGCGGTCGGCGATCGCCGCCGACGTCGTCGACGGCGTGGTGCAGCGAGGTCCGGATCGGGCTGGGCGGCGTGGCCGCCACGCCGATGCGCGCCCTGCGACGACCGAGGAGGCGCTGCGAGGGCCGGCCCTGGGACGCTGGAGACGCGTCCGCCGCGGCCGTCCCCTGCTGGCGGCCGAGGGCACCCCGATGGACGACCACCGCGCCAGTGCCCGCTACCGCGCCGCGATGCTCGAGCAGAGCCTCGCTGCGCAAGCTCTACGCCGAGTCCACACCTGAGGAGGTCGGAGCATGAGCCACCTGTCGCCAACGCCCCGCAGTCACGCGGTCCGTCGGGCTCGAGATCCCGCACGAGAGCGCGCGCCGTGCACGTCACCGGCGCGGCCCTCTACACCGACGACCTGGTCGGCCGCAGCGCCCGGAGCGCTGCACGCCTACCCGGTCCAGGCGACCGCACGCCCACGCCCGCGTCACCGCGATTGCGACGTCGAGCCCGCGCTGGAGGTGCCGGGCGTCGTGCGGGTGCTCACCGCCGAGGACGTCCCGGGGGTCAACGACGCCGGCGTCAAGCACGACGAGCCGCTGTTCCCCACCGAGGTCATGCTACTATGGGCACACGCGGTGGCGTGGGTGCTCGGCGAGACGCTGGAGGCGGCCCGGCTGGGCGCCGCGGCCGTCGAGGTCGAGCTACGAGGTGCTGCCCGCCGCTGGTCACGGTGCGCGAGGCCATCGACGCCGGCAGCGTTCCAGGGCGCCGCGCAAGCACGCTGTCCCGCGGCGACGTCGACGCCGTCCATGGACGACTCGGCGCACCGTGTTCACCGGCGAGTTCGAGTTCGGCGGGCAGGAGCACTTCTACCTCGAGACCCACGCCGCGCTGGCGCTGCGTCGACGAGGCGCGGCCAGGTCTTCGTGCAGTCCAGCACCCAGCACCCCTCGGAGACCCAGGAGATCGTGGCGCACGTGCTGGGCCTGCACAGCCACGAGGTCACCGTGCAGTGCCTGCGGATGGGCGGCGGCTTCGGCGGCAAGGAGATGCAGCCGCACGGCTACGCCGCGATCGCCGCGCTGGGCGCCACGCTGACCGGCCGCCCGGTGCGGGTGCGGCTGAACCGCACCCAGGACATGACGATGACCGGCAAGCGGCACGGCGTTCCACGCCACCTGGGAGGCCGGGCTTCGACGACGACGGCCGGATCCGTGGCGCTGCGCGCCACCATCACCGCCGACGGCGGCTGGAGCCTGGACCTGTCCGAGCCGGTGCTGGCCCGGGCGCTGTGCCACATCGACAACGCCTACTGGGTCCCGAACATCGAGGTGCACGGCCGGGTCGCCAAGTCCAACAAGACCTCCCAGACCGCGTTCCGCGGCTTCGGCGGCCCGCAGGGCATGCTGGTGATGGAGGACCTGCTCGGCCGGGTCGCCCCGCCGCTCGGGCTGACCGCCGAGCGAGATCCGGCGAACGCAACTTCTACGCCCCCGGCGCAGACCACGCCATACGGACAGCCCGTCCGGCACGCCGAGCGGATGCACAAGATCTGGGACGCAGGTCATGCGAGCACGAGCGACTTCGCGGCCCGGTCGGCCGCGGTCGCGCGAGTTCAACGCAGCACCCACGAGCACGCCAAGCGGGCGATCGCGGCCACGCCGGTGAAGTTCGGGATCTCCTTCAACCTCACGGCGTTCAACCAGGCCGGCGCGCTGGTGCTGCGTCTACAAGGACGGCTCGGTGCTGATCAACCACGGCGGCACCGAGATGGGCCAGGGCCTGCACACCAAGATGCTGCAGGTGGCCGCCACCGCCCTCGGCGTGCCGCTGAGCGAAGGTCCGGCTCGCCCCGACCCGCACCGACAAGGTGCCCAACACCTCCGCGACCGCGGCCAGCTCCGGCGCCGACCTCAACGGCGGTGCGGTGCAGAACGCCTGCGAGCAGATCCTCGAGCGGCTGACGCGCAGGTCGCCGCCGGCCAGCTGGGGCGTGCACCCCACCGACGTGCCGCTTCGAGCGACGGCCAGCGTCACCGGCCTCGGGCGCTGGAGAAGCGCTGACCTGGGACGAGCTGGTCGCACGCCGCCTACTTCCAGCGGGTCCAGCTGTCCGCGGCCGGCTTACTACCGGACCGAGGGGCTGCACTGGGACGCCGAGACGCATGCAGCGGCGAGCCGTTCAAGTACTTCGCCTACGGCGCCGCGGTCACCGAGGTCGAGGTCGACGGCTTCACCGGCGCCTACCGCACCCGGCGCGTCGACATCGTGCACGACGTCGGCGACTCGCCTGTCCCCGCTGATCGACCTCGGTCAGGTCGAGGGCGGCTACGTGCAGGGCGCCGGCTGGCTGACCCTGGAGGAGCTGCGCTGGGACACCTCCGACGGCCCGCACCGGGGCCGGCTGACTCACCCAGGCGGCCAGCACCTACAAGCTGCCGAGCGTTCTCGGAGATGCCCGAGGAGTTCAACGTCGACGCTCTTCGCGCGACGCCCACGAGGAGCGGCGTGGTCTACGGCGGCAAGGCCGTCGGGCGAGCCGCCGCTGATGCTGGCGTTCGCGGTCCGGGAGGCGCTGCGGCAAGGCGTGCGGCGTCGTTCGGCCAGTCCGCAGGACCGTCCGACCGAGCTCGGCTGCCCCGTCCACCCCGGAGGCCGTCTACTGGGCGCTCGACGCCGCCCAGCAGGAGGCCGAGCCGCAGACCCGGCACACCGCCGGGCAGGCCGCGCCCGTCGCCGCCCCCGGGCAGGTCCGCCCTGCCGCCGCAGCCTCCGCCTCCGCCCCGCAACCGGCGCCACAGCCGGCCCTCACCGCGGAGTAGGTCGTGGCCACCTGGTTGCAGGCCGTCACCCGGCTGCGCGCCTCCCGCACCGCCCGCGGTGCTCGTCACGGTCGTCGACCGTGCGCGGGCACGCGCCGCGGGACGCCGGCGCCAAGATGGTGGTCGACGGCCCGGGAGGTCCACGACTCGGCATGGGCGGCGGGAACCTGGAGGAGACCGCGATCGCAGCGGGCCCGGGAGATGCTGCACCGGCGAGCGCGCCGACGCCGGAGGAGATGGACCCTCGGGCTCACCGAGCAAGGCAGTCAACCGAGCACGGTATGCAGTGCTGCGGCGGTGAGGTCACGCCTCCTGCTGGAGCCGCTCCCGGTGGTCCGGCCGCCGTCGCGATCTTCGGGATGGGCCACGTCGGGCATGGAGCTGGCCCGGATCCTGTCCCGGCCACGACCTGGAGCTCTACCTGGTCGACAGCCGCGCCGACCAGGTCGCCCCCGAGCGTCTCGCCGCGCTGGGCGACTGCCCGGCGCCGCGTGCACGTGCCACCACGCCCGCCGTGCCCGAGTTGGTGCTGCCGCGCCAGGCTGCCGCACGGCACCCACGTGCTGGTGCTCACCCACGACCACGGCGAGGACGCCGCCCTGTGCGACGTCGCGCTGCGCTGCACCCACCTGGGCTCGATCGGCCTGATCGGCTCGTCGCGCCAAGTGGGCCCGGTTCCGCAAGAAGCTCGCCGAGGAGGGGCACGACCGAGGACGACCTGGCCCGGATCACCACCCCCGATCGGCGTGCCCTCGACATCAGCGGCAAGGACCCCGCGACGATCGCGCGTCAGCGTGGCCGCCGCCCTGGTGCCGGCGTTCGCACAGGCGCCCCACGGCATACGGCAGGGATCCCGGTGACCACGCTCTACCGGGCCCGGGTGCTGGACACCCCGCAGAGCCCGTTCACCGGCGGCACGCTGCGCTCCGACGACGACGCCGGCGCTGCTCGTGCGAGGACGGCGCCATCGTGGCGCGCGGGCCGTTCGCCGAGGTCAGCGCGGACCACCCGGACGCGCGAGGTGGTGCGACCTGCGCGACGGGGTGCTGCTGCCCGGCTTCGTCGACACGCACGTGCACTTCCCGCAGGTCCGGGTCGATCGCCGGGCTCGGGGATGCCGCTGCTGGACTGGCTCGACGCACTGCGCGCTGCCGGAGGAGGCCCGGCTCGCCGACGCGGGCTACGCCCGGGGCGTGGCCGCCGACTTCGTGCGCGGCCTGGTGGACGCCGGGCACGACGACGGCGCTGGTCTTCGGCTCGCACTTCGCCCCGGCCGTCGACGAGGTGTTCAGCGAGGCCGCGCGCGACCGGGCTGCGGATCACCGCAGGTCTGGTGCTCAGCGACCGGATCCTGGAGCCGGCCGAACTGCTCACCGACCCCGGAGCGGGCCTACGCCGAGGGTCCCGGGCGCTGCGCCGACCGCTGGCACGGGACGGGTCGGGCCGCGGTATGCCGTGACCCCCCGGTTCTCGCCTCTCGGCCAGCGACCCGATGCTGGAGGCCTGCGGGGCGTTGCTCAAGGACGTCCCCGGCTCCTGGTTCACCTCCCACGTCAACGAGAACCCCGCCGAGGTCGCGACCGTGGCCGAGCTGTTCCCCGACGCCCACGACTACGTCGACACCTACGACCGGCACGGGCTGGTCGGGTCCCGCAGCGTGCTCGCGCACAACGTGCACCCGTCCGACCGGGAGCTGGCGGTGCTGGCCGACCAGGACGCCACCGTGGCGCACTGCGCCACCAGCAACGCGGCCCTGGGCAGCGGGCTGTTCCCGCTGCGCCGCCACGTCGAGCACGGGGTGCGGGTGGCGCTCGGCTCCGACGTGGGCGCGGGCACCGGGTTCTGCGATGCTCAAGGAGGGGCTGCAGGCCTACTTCGCCCAGCAGCTGCTCGGCGAGCAGGGGCTGCCGCTCACCCCGGCGCACCTGCTCTGGCTGGCCACCCGCGCCGGTGCCGAGTCGCTCGGGCTCGGCGAGGAGGTCGGCGACCTCTCCCCCGGGCGGCAGTTCGACGCCGTGTGGGTGCGCCCGGCGCAGGGCAGCACCCTCGACGTCGGCCTGCGGCACGCACCCGACGCCGACAACGCCCTCGCCCGGATCTTCGCGATGGCCGGCCCCGCCGACCTGGCCGGAGTGTGGATCGGCGGCGACCGGGTGAGTGACGGTCGGCACGGGGCGGGCCAATTTTCGTAGCGGGTTTGCCGTCTCGACCCGCATCTTCGTAGCGGATTTGCTGCCGTCGGCGCGCAGTGTCATGCGCTTCCTGCGCTATGGCCCCGGTTCTGCAAGACCGAGATCGCATGACGGTCCCGGCAGCGCGCGCCCGACGCCGTCGACCACCGGCTGAGTGAGGGCCGGTTGGGCTGACCCACCCGGCCGGCTCACGGCATACGGCACACGACTCACGGCATACGGCTCAGGGCACCGCCAACCCCGCGGCCGGGGCGATCCGCGCGGCCCGTCGGGCCGGCAGCACCGAGGCCAGCAGGCCCGCCACGACCGCCAGCCCCAGGACCGCGGCCAGCTCGCCCCACGGCACCCCCAGCACGACGGGGGTGTCGTCCGGCATCAGGGTCTGCACGCCGAGCCAGGCGTAGGTCGTGCCCAGCGCCACCCCCAGCACCGCGCTGACGACCGCCACGAGGAGCCCCTCGGTGGTCAGCATCGCCCGCAGCTGGCGCCGGGTCAGCCCCAGGGCGCGGACCAGCGCGTTCTCGCGGGTGCGCTCCAGCACCGACAGGGCCAGCGTGTTGGCGATGCCGA
The DNA here is from genome assembly GCF_057176825.1 of Ornithinicoccus sp. Classification (NCBI taxonomy): domain Bacteria; kingdom Bacillati; phylum Actinomycetota; class Actinomycetes; order Micrococcales; family Intrasporangiaceae; genus Ornithinicoccus; species Ornithinicoccus sp. Next base: position 212,675 of record NZ_CM169976.1, read on the forward strand.
CGACCGCGATGAGGACCGCGACCCCGAGCAGGCCGGTCGTGACGAGCACCAGGACCCGCAGCACGTTCTCCATCTCGGCCCGCAGGGCGGCCGCCCCGTCGACCCAGGCACCCTCGGGCTCCACGACCCCGCGGATGTCGGTGACCACCGCGCCGACGTCGGCGTTGTCCGCGAGCCGGATCGCGACCCCGGCGGTGCCCGCGTCCGGGGCGAGCTCCTCCAGCGTCGGCGCGGGGACCAGCCAACCGTGGCCCAGACTGGCCGCCACGAGGGTGACCTCGCGACTCCCCGCCGGTCCGGTGAGGGTCATCGTCTGCCCCTCGCTCAGCCCGTAGGCGCGCAACTCGTCCCGGGGCATCCCCAGGGTGCCGGGTCGCAGCCCGTCCAGCACCGCGGGGTCCCGCAGCGCCGGCGTGAGGCCGGCCGGGTCCACCCCGTATGCGGGGGCCTGGGTGAGCATCGCGCCGTCGCCCTCCGCGAGCTCCAGGAGGGCCCCCGGCAGCGGGGCGGCAACCTCGACCCCGTCGAGGGCGTCGACCTGATCCACCACCGCCGGCCCGAGGGCGCGGAGCGCACTCTCGTCCGGGACCTGGCCGTCCGTGACCTGCGACCAGTCGTAGGTTGCCTGGACGGCCACGTCCAGCGGGAAGCTGGCGTTGATCTCCTGGTCCGCCGTCCGGGCCGCCGAGGCGGCCCCCACGGAGGTCATGGTGATGAGGGTGACCCCGATGAGCAGGGCCGCGCTGGTCGCCGCGACCCGGGCGGGATTGCTCACCGCGTTGCCGACCGCGAGCCGCCCGGGCACGCCGGCCGCCCGGGCGGGCACGCCCAGGACCCGGATCGCAGCCGGCACCAGGAAGACGGCGCCGACCAGCACCCCGACGAAGCTGAGCAGCCCGCCGAGGACCCCGATCGGCACCGACCGCTCCGCCACGGCATACCCCAGGGCCGCAGCGCCGGCCCCGACCAAGCCCACGGCGCCCACGATCCGGGCCACGCCGGGACGGGAGGCCGCGGCCGGGGTGCCCACCGGCTGGAGCGCGGTCAACGGCGCCACGCGGGTCGCCCGGCGGGTGGGCCACCAGGCCGCCGCCATCGTGACCACCAGGCCGACCAGCCAGGGCGCGACCAGGGCGGTCGTGCTGGGCACCAGCGCCAGCTCGATCGGCATCCCGAGGTCGACCTCGCCGACGACGGAGGCCGCCGCGGCGACGACGCCGACCCCGGCGAGCACCCCGAGGGTCGAGGCGACCGCGCCGAGCAGCAGCGCCTCCAGCAACACGGTCCGGCGGACCTGGCCGCGGCTGGCCCCGACGCAGCGCAGCAGGGCGAGCTCCCGGGTGCGCTGGGCCAGGACGATGGTGAAGGTGTTGGCGATGACCAGCGCGGTCGTGGCGAGGGCGACGGCACCGAACCCGAGCAGCACCGGGCCGAGCAGGTCCGTCCCGCCGGTGACCGCCTCGACGCGGGCGGCCGCCTCCTGCGCCCCCGTGCGCACCGTCGACCCCGGCGCCGCCTCCTCGATCTGCGCGCGCGCCCGTTCCTCGCCGGCACCCGCCAGGTCGAGCGCGACGTGCTCGAACTCCACGTTTCCGCTCCAGACGGGCAGCGCTTCCTCGGCGGCCACGACGACGTCCTGCCAGGCCAGACGCGGGTCGTCGCCGACCTCGACCACCCCGACGATCGTGGGGCTGACCGGCCCCGGCTCGCCTGCGGCACCGGTCTCCTCCTCAGCCAGGGGATAGGGGGTGAAGGTGACGGTGTCGCCCACCCCGGCACCGGAGGCGCGGGCGTAGTCGGCGGAGACCGCGACCTCCTGCGTCCCGGTCGGTGCCCGGCCCTCCAGGAGGGCGGCCCCGGTGCCCTGCGGCATGGTCGTGGCCAGCATCGGCGCGTCCTCGGCGCCCGTCCCGTAGACCCGCGCCGAGACGTCCACCACGTCCAAGCCCTCGAGCTCGCGCAGCGCCCCGACGGTCTCCGGGGCGAGCCGTTCGGCCCCGTCGGTCACCACGAGGTCGCGCCCGGCCACCGCGCCCGCGACGGTGTCCTGGACGCCCCTGTTCAGGGCGTTCAGGGCCAGCAACGTGGTGGTCACGAAGGCCACGCCGAGCATGACGGCCAGGACCGTCGCCCCCAGCCGGCGGGCGTGGCCCCGCAGTCCCGCGACGGCGAGCATCCCGGTGCCCGCCCCGGCGCCGCGTGCGCCGGCACTCATCGCGTGCCCAGCCCGGCGAGCCGCTCGAGCACGTGCTCGGGCGTCGGGTCCTCGATCTCGTCGGCCACGCGGCCGTCGGAGAGCAGCAGCACCCGGTCGGCATACCCGGCGGCGACGGGGTCGTGCGTCACCATCACCACAGACTGCCCCCACCGGTCGACACTGCGCCGCAGCAGGCTCAGCACCTCGGCCCCGGTGCGGGAGTCCAGCGCGCCGGTGGGCTCGTCGGCAAACACCACGTCCGGTCGGGTGACCAGCGCCCGGGCCAGGGCGACCCGCTGCTGCTGCCCGCCGGAGAGCTCCCCCGGACGGTGCGCGAGACGGTCCTCCAGCCCCAACCCGGTCACCACCGACCGCAGCCACGCCGGGTCCCCCTGCGACCCGGCGAGCTGCAGGGGCAAGACGATGTTCTGCTCGGCCGTGAGGGTCGGCAGCAGGTTGAAGGACTGGAAGACGAAGCCGACCCGCGATCGCCGCAGCCTGGTCAGCGCCGTGTCGTTCAGGTCGGTCAACTCCACATCGCCCAGGAACACCCGGCCCGAGGTCGGGGTGTCGAGCCCGGCCAGCAGGTGCATCAGGGTCGACTTGCCCGAGCCGCTCGGGCCCATGATGGCGGTGAAGCGGCTCGCCTCGATCTGCACGTCCACGCCGTCCAGGGCGCGCACGGCGGTCTCACCGGCGCCGTAGGTCTTGGTCAGGTCGGTCGCGCTGGCGGCCAGCGCCGTGCCAGCGCTCGGGGCACCGGTCGGGATCAGGGTTTCGGTCATGCCAGCAACGCTATGGAGGGCACCCCCGCCCCGTCGTCGGCCCGCGGACTGGACCTGCGCAGTGCCCGCTACGACGCCGGACGCACCCCTCGTCATACCGGGGGTGGACCAATTTTCGTAGCGGGTTTGCCGTCTCGACCCGCATCTTCGTAGCGGATTTGCTGCCGTCGGCGCGCAGTGTCATGCGTCCTCCCTGTGCAGAACCACGCCAAAAATCCGGGAAGGGCGGACAAAACCTCGGCAAAAATTGGCTAGGGGCCGACGAGTCCGGTCTCGTAGGCGGTGATCACCATGTGGACCCGGTCGCGCAGGCCCAGCTTGTGCAGGATCCGACCGATGTGGGTCTTCACCGTGGCCTCGGCCAGGAACAGCTCGCCCGCGATCTCGGAGTTGCTCAGGCCGCGACCGACGGCGACCAGCACCTCGCGCTCCCGGTCGGTGAGCGCCGCGAGGCGCTCCTCGGCGCGCGCGGCGGCCGACGGCTCGTCGGACCCGGGCCCCGGCAGGTGCTCCACGAACCGCTCGAGCATCCGCCGGGTCGTGCTGGGCGCCACGACGGCATCGCCGGCGTGCACCGCCCGGATGGCGCTGAGCAGCTCGGCGGGGCCGGCGTCCTTGAGCAGGAAACCAGCGGCCCCGGCCCGCAGCGCCGCGAAGGCGTACTCGTCCAGGTCGAAGGTGGTCAGCACCAGCACCTTCGGTGTCGGGCCGGCGTCGGAGAGCCGCTGGGTCGCCTGCACGCCGTCCAGCCGCGGCATCCGGATGTCCATCAGCACGACGTCGGGCCGCACGGCGGGGATCGCCTCCAGCGCGGCCTGCCCGTCACCGGCCTCCCCGACGACGGTCATGTCCTCCTGGGCGTCCAGCACCATCCGGAAGCCGGCGCGGACCAGCTCCTGGTCATCGACCAGGAACAGCCGGACCGGCCCGTCACCTGTCGCTGCCGCAGTGTCCTGCTCGTTCACCACACCTCACCCATCCCAGCGTCCTCCTGTCTCCGGGTCGCCCCGGTCCAGCGGGATCGAGGCGACCACCTCGAACCCTCCTTCCGCGCGCGGACCGGCATACAGCGTGCCGCCGAGCACCTCGACCCGCTCGCGCATCCCGATGATCCCGTTGCCCTGCCCGTCGCCGGTGCCCCGCCCCGCCCCGTCGTCGGTGACCCGCACCAGCAGCGCCGAGGGGTTGCTCAGCACGTCCACCACGGCAGCGGCGCCACGCCCCCCGTGCTTGAGCACGTTGGTGAGCGACTCCTGCACGACCCGGTATGCCGCGAGGTCGGCCTCGCGGGACAGGCGCCCCAGGTCGGCGCGCACCGTGAGCCGGACCGGGATGCCGGAGTCCTGCAGCCGCTGGACGAGGTCGTCCAGGTGCGCCAGGCCCTGGGCCGGGGTGTACTCGGCAGTGCTGCCGCTCTCCCGCAGCACCCCCACCAGCCGGCGGGTGTCGGCGAGGGCCTCCCGGGCGGTCGCCGCCAGGGTCTCCAGGGTCTGGGCGGCCTGGTCCAGCGCCGCCCGGTCGCCGCCCTGCGCGGCCGCGCGGTCCAGCGCGGCCCGGGCGGTGTAGGCCCCGCCGTCGGCCTGCACCACGACCACCGACAGGGAGTGGGCGACGATGTCGTGCATCTCCCGGGCGATCGCGGCCCGCTCCCCGGAGGCGGCCAGCGCCTCCCGCTGGGCCTGGTCCCGGGCGAGCGCCTCGTTCTGCTCGCGCAGCCGGGAGACCACGGCCTTGCGGCGCCGCACGACGTCCCCGAGGACCCACGCCGTCGTCACGGCCATCGCGAGCACGACGACGAACGGCAGGATCTGCAGCAGCACCGTGTCCGACGTGGGGTACTCGGAGGCGAAGACCCAGTCCACCGCCGCGACGACCGATCCGACCAGGCCCAGGCCCAGCACGGCCAGCGACCGCCACCGCTCCCGGGCGTGTGCCGCGACGCTGTAGATGACGATGAGCACCGCGACGTTCGCGCCGAGCGGGGTGCTCATCAACGCCACCTGGACCAGACATCCCGCGGCGACCAGCACGGCCGCGGTCAGCGGCTCGACCCGGCGCAGCGCCAGCGGCAGCACCTGCAGGGCCGAGACCAGCAGGTAGGAGTCGGTGGCGGGCAACCCTGCCCCCGCCACCAGCACGAACAGCAGCGCCAGGCTCGTGGCCAGGTCGACGAGGAACGGGTGGTCGCGCAGCCACCGATAGCCCGCTCGCACACCCATGGAGCCGACTGTATGCGGATCGGTCGCCTGGATGCGTCAGACCGCGGTCGACAGGTGGGTACGACCGCGGTCTGACGCGTGGTTCACGTGCGGGTGTCGCTCAGGTGGGGGTGTCGCCGCGTCGCGAGAGCACCTTGTCCACGTGCTTCTCGACGTGCTCCTCTACGGGCTCGCCGAAGTGCTCCTGGAAGTTGTCGGTGAGCTCGCTCGTCACCTCCGAGCCGACCGCCCGGGCCATCTCGGCCCGTGCCTGACGCCGGTTGGCGCGCACCATGGCCGCGTGCTCGCTGCGGAGCTCGCGGTAGGTGGCGTAACACATGGCGAGCATGATGACGCTGAACGGCAACGCCGTGATGATGGCGCCGGTCTGCAACGCGCCCAGACCACCGGCCAGCAGCAGACCGATGGCCACGGTGCCCTCGATGACACGACCACAGCACCCGGCTCCAGGTGGGCGGCTCCGGGTCACCGCCGGAGGCCAACATGTCGACCACCAGCGAGCCGGAGTCCGAGGAGGTGATGAAGAAGATGGTGATCAGCACGATGGCGACGCCGGAGAGCAGGCCCGCCGCGGGCAGCCCGTCGATCAGGTTGAACAGCACGTTCTCCGGGACCACCGAGGGGTTGCCCTCCTCGTCCGTGCCGACCAGCCCGCCCTCGCCGAAGATCTCCCGGTAGAAGGCGCTCCCGCCGAGCACGGAGAACCAGAGGAAGGTCACGAAGGTCGGGACCAGGAGCACGCCGGCCACAAACTCGCGGATCGTGCGGCCGCGGGAGATACGGGCGATGAACACACCGACGAAGGGTGCCCAGGAGATCCACCAGCCCCAGTAGAAGGTGGTCCACGCGCCCTGCCAGACCTGCCCCGCGTCACCGGAAAAGGCGTTGGTGCTGAAGGTGAGCTGGACGACCTGCTGCAGGTAGACCCCGATGTTCTGGATCCACTCGCGGAGCAGGAACAGGGTCGGGCCGAGCAGCAGGATCGCCAGCAGGAAGCAGCCGGCCATGATCAGGTTGATGTTGGACAGCCACTTGATGCCCTTGCCGACGCCGCTGACCACCGAGGCGGTCGCCATGAGGGTGATCACCCCGATGAGCACGACGAGCACCAGGTCGGTTGACTCCTCGACGACCCCCATGTGCTCCAGGCCGGCGGCGATCTGCTGCACGCCGATGCCCAGCGAGGTGGCGACACCGGCAACGGTGCCGACGATCGCGACCGAGTCGATCACGTCGCCGACCCAACCGCGGACCCGGTTGCCCAGGAGCGGCTCGAGGGCCCAGCGGATCGAGACGGGGCGGCCCTTGCGGTGGATCGCGTAGGCCAGGGCCAGACCGACCACGACGTAGATGGCCCAGGCGTGGAAGCCCCAGTGCAGGAAGACCTGCGCCATGGCGTTCTGCGCGAGCTCGGCACCCTCACCGGGCATCCCCGGCTTGGGGTCGGAGGCAAAGAAGGTGAGCGGCTCCGCGGCCCCCCAGAAGACCAGACCGATGCCCATCCCGGCGGCGAACAGCATGGAGAACCAGGCCGCGACGCCGAACTCGGGCTCCTCGTCGTCCTTGCCCAGCTTGATGTCGCCGAAGCGGCTCAGCCCCATCCACAGGGAGAAGCCCACGAAGACGGCGACGATGACCACGTAGTACCAGCCGAACCCGCTGACGATCGTCTCCTGGATCGTCTGGAGCGCGGCCTCGGTGCCGCTGGGGAAGGCGATGGCGAAGAAGCAGGCCAGGACCAGCACCGACAGGGACGGCCAGAAGACGCCGGGGTGGACGCCTCCCCACCCCTTGTTCATGATGAGGTCCTCCTGGGACGGTTCGTGCTGCGGTGGGGCAGTCAAGGAATGCTCCTTCGGGCTGTTCAGCGGGCGTTCAGGTCCGTCGGCAACCCTGACAGGTTGGCCGTGCGGACCGCAAAACGACCCACCGCCCGATCGGCCCCGGGGTGCTAGCGTCGACGGGTGAGCACCGTTCTGTCGCTGCGGATCCTGAACCGGTCGACGCTGCGCCGACAGGGACTGTTGGAACCGTTCGCAGGGTCGGTCGCCGAGGTCGTGGACCGGGTGGCCGGGCTGCAGGCCCAGCACGCCAACCCGCCCCACATCGCGTTGTGGTCCCGCCGCACCGGGCACCGGCTCACCGACCTCGACGACGCCCTCGACGACCGCTCCGTGGTGCGGGCCACGCTGGTCCGCAGCACCCTGCACATCGTCGCCGCCACGGCATACCCGGATCTCAACCGCGCGTCGGCGGTGTCCCGGCTGGCCACCTGGGGGCCCAGCGCCGAGCGGGCCGGGGTGGACCTGCTCGGGCTGAACGATGAGGTCCGCGCCTTCTGCGCCGAGCCGCACACCGGCCCCGAGATCGCCGACCACCTGGACCGGCAGCACGTCGGCGTCGATGCTGACGGCTCGATCCCGGACGGGGTGCGCAACGCCTGGTTCCAGCTCGGCACGGCCGGTGGCAGCCTGGTCCACGTCCCGCCGAGCGGACACTGGAAGCAGCACGACCGCCCGCAGTTCCTCGTCGCCCGCCGCTGGCTGGGCGAGTTCTCCGAGCCCGACCCCGAGGATGCCCTCACCGGCACCATCGAGCGCTACCTCACGGCATACGGACCCGCCTCGCTCGAGGACATCATGAAGTGGAGCGGCCAGTCCCGGAAAGGTCAGGTCAGGGCGGCGTTGGACGCCCTCGCCGACCGGTTGGTGCACTACCGGGACGAGGACGGCCGGGACCTGCTGGACCGTGCCGGGCTGGAGCCCGCCGACGACGGGCCTGCCCGACCGCGGTTCCTGGCGCGGTGGGACAGCGCCCTCATCGGGTATGCCGCACGCGACCGGATCCTGCCCCCGGAGCACCGGGCCGCGGTCGCCAAGAAGAACGGGGACTTCCTGCCGTCCTTCCTGGTGGACGGATTCGTCGCCGGCCTGTGGTCGGTCACCGCGAAGAAGGGGCGGGCCACGCTGGAGTTGCAGCCGTTCGGCCCCGTCCCCCGCGCGGACCGTGCCGACCTGGAGGAGACCGGCCAGGCCCTGGTGCGCTACGTCGAGCCGGACGCCGACGCCCACGAGGTCCGCTGGTCCCGGGCCTGAGGCACGCAGCCCCCTCCCCGGCCCGGCCGTCGCTCAGACCTGCAGGGTGTGCGCGATCGGCACCCCGACCCGGTAGGGGATGTGCAGGTAGCTCGGCGCATCGAGCACCGCCATCTCGGCCAGCGCCCCGTGCCGCACGACGCCGACGTCCTCCCTCCGCAGCGACTGCGCGGCGACCACCGTCGCGGCCCGCACCGTCTCGGCCGGGGTCATCCCCATCTCGCGGACGGCCAGCGCCATCATCAGCGGCATCGAGGAGGAGTAGCAGGTGCCCGGGTTGCAGTCCGTCGCGAGCGCGACCTGCACCCCGGCGTCGATGAGACGCCTCGCGTCGGGGTAGGGCGAGCGCGTCGAGAACTCCACCCCCGGCAGCAGCGTCGCGACCGTGTCGCCGTCGGCGAGGGCCGCCACGTCCTCGTCGGAGAGGTAGGTGCAGTGGTCCACGCTGGCGGCGCCGAGCTCGACCGCCAGCTGCACGCCCGGCCCGTGCCCGAGCTGGTTGCCGTGCACCCGCAGGCCCAGCCCCGCATCGCGGCCGGCGGTGAGGATGTGCCGGGCCTCCTCCCCGGTGAAGGCGTGCGGGCTGGCCGGCTCACAGAAGACGTCGACCCACTTGGCGTGGGGGGCCGCGGCGGCCAGCATCTCGCCCGCGACGAGGTCGACGTATGCGGACCGGTCGCCCCGGTGCTCCGGTGGCACCACGTGCCCGCCCAGGTAGGTGACCTCCTCGGTGACCTCCGCCGCCAGCCGCAGCGCCCGGACCTCGTCCTGCACGGTGAGCCCGTAGCCGGACTTGATCTCCACGGTCGTGGTGCCCTGCCGCCGCATCTCCTCCACGCGGGCCCCGATGAGGTCGCGGAGCGTCGCGTCGTCGGCCGCCCTGGTCGCCTCGACCGTCGTGGCGATCCCACCACCGTCGTAGGGCGTCCCGGTCATCCGGGCCGCGAACTCCGCGGACCGGTCGCCGGCAAAGACCAGGTGGGCGTGGCTGTCCACGAAGCCCGGCAGCACCGCCTTGCCCCCGAGGTCGATCGACCAGTCCGCGGCAGGCGCCCGGTCGGCCTGGCCGACCCACTGCACGCTCGTCGGCGCGTCCTCGTACGGCGTCCCGACGACCACCGCGGCGTCCCGCAGCAGCCCGAGCCCCTCACTGTGGTCGGCGCCCTCCAACGTCGGGTCGCAGGTGATGAGCTCGCTGATGCCGGTGACGAGGATGGCCATGGGCCAAGTCTGTCAGGATGCGGGGCCGACCGTGTGCGGCCGGCGGCCCCTACGCCCAGAGCTGCTCCAGCACGCCGGTCAGCTGGCTGCCCACGGTGCGGGACTCCTCGAGGCGGTGGCGTCCCTCGGTGACGATGGTCTGCCCGTCGACGACGACGGTGTCCACGTCGGCGGCGGTCGCGGCGAGCAGCACCTGACCGGGGTCGGCCCCGGCGGTGCGGACGGTGTCGAGCCGCACCGCGACCAGGTCGGCACGGGCCCCGACCTCGATGCGCCCGGCGTCGGGCCAGCCGATCGAGGCGTGGGCGGTGGCCGCCTCGAGCAGCTGCCCGGGGGCGAACCTGCCGCGCTCCAGGGTGCGCAGCCGCTCATGCATCTCTAGGGCCCGCGCCTCCTCGATGAGGTCGACGACGGCGTGCTGGTCCGAGCCGAGGGACAACTGCACCCCGGCGTCCCACAGCTCGCGGGCCGGGCCGATCCCATCCGCGAGGTCGCGCTCGGTCGTGGGGCAGAAGCACGCGGTGGCCTGCGCCGCGCCGAGCAGGCCGATGTCCTCCCCGGTCAGGTGCGTGGCGTGGACGGCGCTCAGGTGGGGAGCGAGCACCCCCTCCTCCGCCAGCAGCTGGGTGGGGGTCAGCCCGTGGACGGCCAGGCACGCCTCGTTCTCCGCAGGCTGCTCCGACAGGTGGATGTGGAGGGGGTCCGTCCCGTCGACGACGCCACAGTCGGGCACCAACCCGAGCTGGTCGCGCGGGACGGCCCGGACCGAGTGGATCGCCCCGCCCATGCGCAGGTGCCCCGGCCCACCCGCCGTGTGGTCGGCCAGCCGGGAGACACGGGCGGCCCAGGAGGCGACGTCACCGTCGCCGAACCGCAGTTGCGGCCCGGCCAGGGGCACGTGCCCGTCGGCGGTCAGTCCCCCGGCCAGGTAGCAGGTGTCCAGCAGGGTCAGCCTGATCCCCGCCTGCCCGGCCGCCTCCACCAGGGCGGCGCCCATCGCGTTGGGGTCGTCGTAGGGGACGCCGCCGGGGCCGTGGTGCAGGTAGTGGAACTCCCCGACCGCGGTGATCCCGGCGAGGGCCATCTCGGCGTAGACGCCGCGGGCCAGCTCCAGGTAACTGTCCGGATCCAGCCGCGCGGACACGGCATACATCCCCTCCCGCCACGTCCAGAAGGTGCCGCCGCCGTCGTGGGTGCGCCCCCGCAGCGCCCGGTGGAACGCGTGGCTGTGGCAGTTCGCCAGACCCGGGAGGACCACGCCCGGCAGCCGCTCGGCACCGTCCCCGGCGGCCTGCGCCGGGGGCACCCCCGGCTGCACCCGGGTGAACCGACCGTTGTCGGCGACCAGGAGCACGTCGCGGGCCAGCCCGTCGGGCAGGTGCGCGTAGGAAGCGTGCCACCGTTCCTGACCGATGGAGCTCACGGCTGCACCGTCCCGGCGGTCGCGTCCGGGGCCGCGTCCGTGAGGTCGGCGACGCACGCGGCGAGCGCCTCCACCCCGGCGTGGCAGTCGTCCCGCTCCGCGTGCTCGGCCGGGCTGTGCGACACGCCGGTGGGGTTGCGGACGAAGAGCATCGCCGAGGGCACCCCGGCCGTGGCCAGGATGCCGGCGTCGTGCCCCGCACCGGTGCCCAGCACCGGCACGCTGAGCTCGGTCGCCGTGCCGAGGGTGGTGCGCAGCCGGTCGGACAGGCCGGTGTCGAAGGCCGTCGAGGGCGTCCAGGACTCCTCGGTCACGGTGGCACCGAAGTCACGGGCCCGGGCGGTGAGCTCGGCCACGGTGGCCCGCACCGCCTCCGGGTCGGCGCCCCGACTGTCCAACCAACCGGTCACGTGGCTCGGGATGGCGTTGACCCCGCCCGGCTCGACCGCGACCTTGCCGACCGTCGCGACGCACCCCTGCTGGGACGCCACGTGCCGGGCGGTGAGCACCAGGTCGGCGTAGCCGAGCATCGCGTCGCGGCGGTCTTCCAACCGGGTGGTCCCGGCGTGGTTGGCCTCGCCCGGGAAGTCGAACCGCCACCGGCCGTGCGGCCAGATGTCGCTGGCGACGGCCACCGGCAGGTCCAGGTCGACCAGCCCGCGCCCCTGCTCGACGTGCAGCTCGACGAAGGCGCCGACCCGGCGCAGCGTCTCCTGGTCCGGCCCGATCGCTGCGGGGTCGCGGCCCGCGGCCCGCAGCGCGTCGGCCATCGTGGTCCCGTCGGCATCGGTGAGCCCCAGCGCCCGCTCGGCGGTCATCGCGCCGGTGATCACGCGGGACCCCGCGCAGGCCACGCCGAACCGGGCGCCCTCCTCGTCCACGAAGTTCACGACCGCGAGCGGCCGGCCCGGCGTGAGCCCCTGCGCGCGCAACGCGTCGACCACGGCGAGCGCGGAGACCACACCCAGCGGTCCGTCATACGCCCCGCCGTCCGGCACCGAGTCCAGGTGCGAGCCGATCGCCACCCCCTGACCGGGGGCCGCGTCGGGGTCCCCCCACCAGGCCCACTGGTTGCCCATCCGGTCCTCGACCAGGTCCAGCCCGCGCTCGGCGCACTGCGCCGCGAACCACTCGCGCAGGGTGTGGTCCTCCCGGGTCCAGGCGAAGCGTCGGTAGCCACCGGAGCGGGCCCGCCCGACGGGCTCCAGCTCCTCCCACATCCGGTCGAACTGCGCCGCGCTGTTCTGTGAGGTCACCCTCCTGACCCTAGGGCGGTCGGAGCGTCGGGGGAAGGCGCCCCGGGCCGTGGCACCCTGGGGTGATGAGCGAGGAACGCGCCGTCGCGGCGGTCGAGGCCACCGGCATCCCGTATGCCGTCACCCGCCACGGGCGGGTCCGCAGCCTGGAGGAGGCGGCGGCCGCCCGCGGGGTCGCACCGCGCGACCTGATCAAGACCCTGGTGGTGCGGCGCGCCGAGGACGACTACCTGTTCGTCCTGGTCCCCGGCGACCGGGAGATCTCCTGGCCCAAGCTGCGGGCGCTGCTCGGGGTCAGTCGGCTGTCCATGCCGGACGCCGCTGCCGCACAGGAGGCCACCGGCTACGAGCGCGGCACGATCACCCCGTTCGGCTCCACCACGGCGTGGCCGGTCATCGCCGACGCCAGCATCGTGGAGCCCGCGGACCGGACGATCTCGCTCGGTGGCGGGGCTCACGGCGTCGGCCTGACGGTCGACGCCCGGGCCGTCGTGGAGGCCCTCCAGGCGCAGGTCGCGGACGTGACCTCCGTCTCATGACCTGCCTCGGAGTGCCGACGCTCCCAGGCTAGGGGGTAAATTGGGGCCCGTGCAGACAAGGATCGACCACCTCGTCCTGGCCGGTCCCGACCTTTCGCAACTCGTCGACCACGTCGCCGAACTGACGGGAGTGGAACCGCAGGACGGAGGCCCCCACCCCGGGCTCGGCACCCACAACGCCCTCCTCGGGCTCGGTGGGATGCGCTATCTCGAGCTCGTCGCCCCGGACCCCGGTCAGCCCGAGCCGGATCAGCCACGTCCCTTCGGGATCGACGGACTCACCGCTCCCTCGCTCGTCGGCTGGGCGGTCCGCACGCGGGGCATCACCGAGTTGGTCGACGCGGCACGACACTCCGGCTACGACCCGGGTGACGTCGTCGCGATGAGTCGCCAGCAGCCGTCCGGGCAGACCCTGCAGTGGCAGGTCACCGGGCTGTCGGGCGGGCTCGGCGGCATCCTGCCGTTCCTCATCGAGTGGGACGAGACCCCGCACCCCAGCGAGGGGCTGCCGCTCGTCGAGCTGGTCACCCTCGACGTGGTCCACCCCGACCCCAACGCCGTGGCCGCCGGGCTCCGGGCGCTCCGGCTGCGCACCGGCGCCCCGGTCCGGATCGAGACCGGGCCGCCGCGGCTCACCGCGACCCTCAACACCGCCGAGGGCCGCGTCGAGCTCTCCTGAGGCGTCGTCAACCTGCGCGCTCACTCCTGCCGCATCCTCACTCCTCGCGCATCGGGACCCGCACCCCGCGCTCCTGCGAGACCTCCTCTGCCTCGGCATACCCGGCGTCGACGTGGCGGATCACGCCCATGCCCGGGTCGTTGGTGAGGACCCGCTCCAGCTTCTGCCGGGCCAGGTCGGTGCCGTCGGCCAGCGAGACCTGGCCCGCGTGCATCGACCGGCCGATGCCGACCCCACCGCCGTGGTGCAGCGACACCCACGACGCTCCGGACGAGGTGTTGACCAGGGCGTTGAGCAGCGGCCAGTCGGCGATCGCGTCGGACCCGTCGGCCATCGACTCGGTCTCCCGGTAGGGACTGGCGACCGAGCCGCAGTCCAGGTGGTCGCGGCCGATCACGATCGGCGCCTCGACCTCGCCCGCGGCGACCATGTCGTTGAACTTCACCCCGGCCTTGTCCCGCTCGCCGTAGCCGAGCCAGCAGATCCGGGCCGGGAGCCCCTCGAAGGCGACCTTCTCGCCGGCGCCGCGCAGCCACTTCTGCAGGTGGTCGTTGTCCGGAAACAGGTCCATCACCGCCTTGTCCGTCGCGGCGATGTCGGCCGGGTTGCCGGACAGCGCGGCCCACCGGAACGGGCCCTTGCCCTCGCAGAACAGCGGCCGAATGTAGGCCGGGACGAAGCCCGGGAACTCGAAGGCCCGCTCGAAGCCGCCCTTGCGCGCCTCGTCGCGGATGCTGTTGCCGTAGTCGAAGACCTCGGCGCCGCCGTCCAGGAAGCCGACCATTGCCTCCACGTGCTTGGCCATCGAGGCCTGCGCCCGGTCGGTGAACTCCTCCGGCTTCTTGGCCGCGAGGTCGGCCCAGTCCTCCAGGGCGACCCCCTCGGGCAGGTAGGACAGCGGGTCGTGCGCCGACGTCTGGTCGGTCACGATGTCGATCGGCACGCCGCGCCGCAGCAGCTCGGGGAACACCTCGGCGGCGTTGCCGACGACGCCGATGGAGACCGCTTCCTTGGCCTCCTTGGCGGCGAGCGCCCGCTCCACCGCGGCGTCGAGGTTGTCGGCGACCTCGTCCAGGTAGCGCGACTTCACCCGGCGCCGCAGCCGCGACTCGTCGACGTCGACGATGAGGCAGACCCCGCCGTTCAGGGTGACCGCGAGCGGCTGGGCCCCACCCATCCCGCCACAGCCCCCGGTGAGGGTCAGCGTCCCGGCCAGCGTGTCGGCATACCGCTTGGCCGCGACAGCGGCAAACGTCTCGTAGGTGCCCTGCAGGATCCCCTGGGTGCCGATGTAGATCCACGAGCCGGCGGTCATCTGCCCGTACATCGTCAGCCCCAGCTGCTCCAGCCGCCGGAACTCCGGCCAGGTCGCCCAGTCCGGCACCAGGTTGGAGTTGGCGATGAGGACGCGGGGTGCCCACTCGTGGGTCTGGAAGACCCCGACCGGGCGGCCAGACTGGACCAGCATGGTCTCGTCCTCGCGCAGCGTCGTCAGGGTCCGGACCATGGCGTCGAAGGACTTCCAGTCCCGCGCGGCGCGGCCGGTGCCGCCGTAGACGACGAGGTCGTCCGGGCGTTCGGCGACCTCGGGGTCCAGGTTGTTCATCAGCATCCGCAGGGGGGCCTCGGTCGCCCAGCTGCGTGCGGTGAGGGTGGTGCCGCGGGCTGCGCGGACGGGGCGTGCGCCTTCCATGATGACTCCTTGTGGGTATGCCGTGTGGTGGGTATGTCGTGTGCTGGGCTGCTGCTCTCGGGCCGGTGGGTCAGCGCAGGGCGCCGGTGACCTCCTCCGCCGCGTGTCGGACTCGGCCGTCGGCGACCAGGTCGACGACGGTCTCGATCTCGGGGGCCAGGAACCGGTCCGGGCCCGGGCCGGCGACGGGCTCGTAGTCGTCGCCGCCACCGCGCAGGAGCGCGACGACGGCGGCGGACGCCGCGGCGGGCTGGAGGGGGGCGCGCAGGTCCAGCGCCCTGGCCGCGGTGAGCACCTCGACGGCCAGCACCCTGGTGAGCCCGTCGATGCTGCGGCGCAGCTTGCGCGCCGCCGACCAGCCCATCGAGACGTGGTCCTCCTGCATCGCCGAGGACGGGATGGAGTCGACGCTGGCCGGCGCCGCGAGCCGCTTGAGCTCGGAGACGATGGCGGCCTGGGTGTACTGGGCGATCATGTGGCCCGAGTCGACCCCGGGGTCGTCGGCCAGGAACGGGTTGAGCCCGTGGTTGCGCGCCACGTCGAGGAAGCGGTCGGTGCGGCGTTCGGAGATGCTGGCCACGTCGGCGACCACGATCGCCAGGAAGTCCAGCACGTAGGCGACGGGGGCACCGTGGAAGTTGCCGTTGGACTCCACCCGGCCGTCGGGCGTCACCACCGGGTTGTCGACGGCGGCGGCCAGCTCGTGTCCGGCCACGGCACGGGCGTGCGCCATGGTGTCCCGTGCCGCCCCGTGCACCTGCGGGCTGCACCGGAGGGAGTAGGCGTCCTGCACCCTGGTGCACGCGTCCGGGTCGCGGTGGCTGTCCCGGATGGGGCTGCCCGCCATGACGGCGCGCAGGTTCTCGGCCGAGAGCGCCTGGCCCGGGTGCGGCCGCAGCGCCTGCAGGTCCGCCGCGAAGACGTCATCGGTGCCGAGCTGGCCCTCGACGCTCATGGCGGCCGCGATGTCGGCCGTGGTCAGCAGGGTGTCCAGGTCGTGCAGCGCCAGCAGCAGCATGCCGAGCATGCCGTCGGTGCCGTTGATGAGGGCCAGTCCCTCCTTCTCGGCGAGCTGCACCGGCTCGATGCCGGCGGTGGCCAGGGCGTCCGAGGCGTCCATCAGGTCCCCGTCCGCGTCCCGGACCAGTCCCTCCCCCATCACGGCGAGCGCGCAGTGGGCCAGCGGCGCCAGGTCCCCGGAGCACCCCAGGGAGCCGTACTCGTGCACCACCGGGGTGATGCCCGCGTTGAGCAGTGCGGCATACGCCTGCGCGGTGTCCGGATGCACGCCGGTGCGGCCGGTCGCCAGGGTCGAGAGCCGCAGCAGCATCGTGGCCCGGACCACCTCGCGCTCCACCTCGGGACCGGACCCGGCCGCGTGGCTGCGCACCAGGCTGCGTTGCAGCTGGGCCCGCATGTCCGCGGGGATGTGCTTGGTCGCCAGCGCCCCGAATCCGGTCGAGATCCCGTAGTGCGGCACCGGGTCCTCGGCGAGGGCCTCGATGACCCGCCGGCTGGCCGTGATCCCCTCGAGTGCCTCCGCCGCGATCTCCACCGGGGCCCCGTGGCGGGCGACCGCGACGACCTCGGCGGGCGACAGGGGGCCGGTGCGGACGGTGACGGTGCTCAGTGGGTTGGTCATAGGTGACATTCCACCGGTCCCCGACCGTTCGGCATACCCATTGCCGTCGGGTTGTGTCTCACTGGTGAGACATCACGCCTGGTCGCCCGACGCCGCCTCTGCCTGGGCCGTGGCCGCGGTGACGCGTGCGGTGTTGATGCGCGGGAGGGCGTACCAGAGGAGGGCCAGGTGGGCCACGCCCGCGAGCAGGAACGGGGCACGCAGGGCCCAGTCCCGGCCGAGCACCGGCTCACCCAGCGTCACCAGCAGGCCCCCGAGGAGGGTCCCCAGGGAGATCGTGCCCCAGCCGAAGAACCGGTAGACCGAGTTGACCCGGCCGAGCAGGTGGTCGGGGATGATGCGCTGGCGCAGCGAGACGGTGATGACGTTCCACAGCACCATGAAGAACCCGCCGACGATGCCCACGAGCCAGAAGGCGGGCGCCCAGCTGACCAGGCCCATCACGGCAAACACGACCCCCGACCCGGCGATCGAGACCAGGAGTGCGGTGCCGTGCGTCAGCCGGGCTGCCGCCCGGTCGGCCAGCACGCGAGCCCAGGACGGCTCCGGCCGCCGTGCCGGTGAGCACCAGCCCGAACTGCCAGCCCTCGAAGAGGCCGAGGACCTCCTGGGCGAAGAGCACGATGAGGGCGAAGACCATCGCGCCGAGCATGTTCATCGCCCCCAGCAGGATCGCCAGGGAGCGGAGCAGGTCGTGGCTCCACAGCCAGCGGAACCCCTCACCGATCTCGCGGCGCCAGGCGATCTTGCCGCTGCTGGTCCGCCCCTTGGGCGCGAAGCTGCCGGCGAGGGCGAAGACCAGCGCCGCCGACACGGCCAGCATCCCTGCGTTGAGGAAGAAGGGCAGCGCCAGGGCGATGGCAATCACGACCCCGGCCAGCGGCGGGCCGACGAAGTTGTTCATGGTCATCTCGGCGCCCCAGAGTCGACCGTTCGCCTTCTCCAGCTGGGACTTGTCCACCACGGAGGGCATCAGGGTCTGGGCGGCGTTGTCGCGGACCACCTCGGCGAAGCCGATCAGCAGGGCGGCCAGGCAGAGCAGGGCGAGCAGCAGCCCCGCCGTCCCGTGGTGGCTCCGCCCCGTGTGCGAGTTCCTCCGGCGTGGGCAGGCCCTCCTGGTGCAGCAGCACCGCCACGCCCAGCGCCGCGATGACGACCAGCCTGGCCACGTCCATCCAGGCCACCAGGAGCCGTCGGTCCATGCGGTCGGTGATGACCCCTGCCGGCAACGAGAAGATCAGCCAGGGCAGGCGTGAGGCGAGCCCCACGAGGGCGATCAGCGTGGGCTCGCGGGTCAGCGACGAGGCCAGCCAGAGGACCGCGACCGCCATCAGGCCGTCGCCCAGGTTGGTGCACACCGACGCCGTGAACAGCTTGACGTAGTTGGGGCCCAGCCGGCGACGACCCTGGGTCGCGGTCGCCTCGGTCTCGGTTGCCTCGGTCTGACCGCCCTCCTGCTCGGGCGTGACACTCACGGCTTCGTCCCCTCGTCGGGTCTCTCGTCGGACTCCTCTTCGGACTGCTCCGGCAGCGCCGGTCGCCGGGTCGGATAGAGGCCCATCACGAGGGTGTAGGTCGCGTCCCCCTCCTTGGGCTGGTCCCAGAACTCCACCACGAGCTCGTTGAGTCGCTGCGCCCACTCGGCCGCCCGTGCCACCGGGATCCGGGCGTGCTTGGCCACGGCCCAGAAGTCCTCGGTGTCGGGCGGCAGCGCTGCCATCGCTGCGGCCGCCTGCGCCATCGTCCGCTGCTCGGCCCCCGCGGCCTCCCCGACGCGTTCGTACAGGAAGGTCCGCGCCGTCCGCCCGTAGTACTTGGCCTCCAGCGCACGCACCCGCACCGTGCGCACCACCCTGACCAGACCGGCGCGCTCCAGCACCTTGAGGTGGTGACCCACGGTGCCCTTGGGCTTGTCCAGCGCCTCCGCCAGCTCTGAGGTCGTGGCCGCCCGCTCGCGGAGCAGCTCCACGATCTGCGCCCGGGTCTCCTCGAACAGTGCGCGGTACTGCGCGGGGTCTTCCAGCGCGAGTGTCTCCGGGAGGTCGTAGTCGGGGTGGCTGTGCTGCGCCTCGCCGGGAACCTCGTTATGGTCGGCCATAATCGTATGGTCGGTATTTCCCGACCATTTGTCAACGCACCGGCAACCAGCTGCCCTCGACCAGCCCTGTCGACCAGCCCTGTCGCGCGATCCCCCGCGGTTCGTCCACAACGCGGGATTGGCCGGCCGGTCATCCACAGGTGCGCGTGGAGCTCCCGCTCTGTCGGACTGGTGTTCTAGACTGGGGGCACCAGCAAAGTTCCGGTTCGGAAGGGCCGGGACCCGGACCGCGGAGGGGCGGTGAGATCGGTGGCGGACTACCCAGACACTGCTCTCGCCTCGGCGCGCGAGGACGTCCCGGACGCGGAGTGTGAGCACTGGCAGGCGATCGACGCCGTGGACTGGGCGTGCGAGCCGGCCACCTATGGGATCACGGAGGAAGACCTCGAACGCGCCGCCCGGAAGGATCGTCTCCTGTGGCTCGTCCCGCCCGAATCCGGCACGACCGCCGAAGCATCCGATTCCGGCACGACCACCGAGCCGCTCAACCCCGCCGCGCTCTCCGCACTCTTGACCGCAACCCTGGATGTCGCGGGCTTCCCCCGGCACGTGGCCGACCAGCTCTGTGCCCTGATCCCCGTGATGGCTACCCGCGACAACCCCGCCCCCGGCGACCACGACCCCGGCGACAACGACCCCAGCCACAACAACCCCGACAGCCCCGATCCCGAAAGGGCAGATTCCAGCACTCCTCGACCGACCAACCGGGAGCTCGCCGATGCTTCCGACGCCCTGGTCATCATCGGTCGGTGGACCGATGCCTGCCTGTTCGACGTCATCCGTGACATGGCCATCGTGACCGGCGAGGAACTCCTGGCACGCAAGAAGGTCGCCGACCCGTCCGAGCTGTCCAAGACCGCCCGCGAACGGTGGCGGGCCATGACCAAGTCGGCCATCGCCAACGAACTCCAGGTGCTCACCGGGTGGGGCATCCAGGACTGTCACGACCGGGTCGGCTTCGCGCTCGCTCCCCGCTGGGTGACGCGGGCGGCCGAGCACGCGCTGGCGATCGGCGACGTCGACTGGCGCCAGGTGCGGACCGTGTGGCAGGCCTGTCGGCACCTACCCCCCGAGGTCGCTGCCGACATCTTCGATCGCACCCTCGGGCCCGGCTCGCGGTGGGCTCCGGATCCTGACGACGAGGAATCCGGTGGCGGAGCACGCCAGTCCTTCGGCCAGCTCCAGGACGCCCTGAACCGCGAACTGATCCGCGCTACGGGCACGGATCCCCGCAAGGCGCGTGCCGAGCGTCGGGCGGCAGTCGCTCGCCGCGATGCCTTCGCCGTCCTCGAGGACAACGGCACCGGGACGCTGACCGTCACCGGGGGCACCAGCAACGTGGTGGGTGCCATCGCGCGGATCGACAAGGCCGCCCGAGCCGCCCGGGCCGCCGGAGATCCCCGCACGCTCGCCCAACTCCGGTCCGATATCGCCCTCGGTCTGGTCCTCCACGGCACGCTCATCCCCACCCAAGGAGGCGCGCCGGACGACGCCTCTCAGGGGGACGTCAGACCGGAGACCGACGGGTCGAGCGATGCCCCCTCAGGCAGCACCCCGCCCACCAGCGCCTTCTCCGACGAGGCCGAGGTCATCGGCGAGGTCGGGGAGATCGTGGCTCGCATCCTGGCGGCCCAACCCCAGATCGCTCTCGAGATCGTGGTGCCGCTCGATGCGCTCACCGATGTCGGTTCCACCGGGGTGGCTCACATCCCGGGCTACGGCTACATCACCGCCGAGCACGCCCGCGAACTGGCTCTCGAAGCGAACGTCCTGCACCGCATCGTGTACGACCCGCTCGACGGAAGGCTCGTCGAACGCACCGTCCAGGCCTACCGGCCCGACCAGGCCATGCGCGACCAGATCCGGGCGGCCGACCGACACTGCAGGGCGCCCGGGTGCACGGTGCCGGCCGAGCGGTGCCAGCACGACCACGAAGTCCCCTACCAACACGACGAACCCGGGGGAGGCGCCGGCAGGACGAGCGAGGATCAACTCAACCTGAAGCACGGGCGCCACCACCAGTTCAAGACCTGGGGGCTGTGGACCACCGTGATGGACTCGCAGCGCAACGTCACCTGGACCACCCTGTTCGGTCGCTGCTACCGCACGCGCTCCCATGACTACCGGCTCTACACCAACGACGCCCCCGGAGGCGGCAGGGCCAGAGGACCCGCTGGTGCCAGTCGACCTCCCGGCTCGGTGTGGGAGGCCTTGCACCGGCTCACCCGGCACGGGGTGGACCCCGCTCGCGACCACGACCTGAGAGACCGTCTGATCTATGCGGCCCTGGCCCAGCGTCAACAGGAGGACCGGCTCTCCGGCCCCGAGGACGATGCCGACAACGACCTCACCCCACGGTGGGACAGTCGACTCCATCGCGACCTCCCCATCACGCTCCGCCACCGACCCCACCGGGCCACGCGGCGCCACGGCCCACCCCCGGACCAGCTCAGGCCGGAGGAGGTCCTCCACGCCCACGAGCTCCTGATCACGGAGGAGCGGCAGCGGGCGGCGAATCCCAAGCCGGGCGAGGCCCCGCCACCACCCTTCTAACCTGCCTCTGCGATCTGCCGCGACCCCCGCGCACCGCCCGAGCCGTGCAGTATGGAGGTATGCCGATCTCGCCCTGCATCCGCAGGCTCCGCGAGCACGTAGGCCACGACCTGCTCCTGGTCCCCTCCGTCGCCGTCCTCCCCCGGGACGAGGCCGGACGCATCCTGCTGGTGCGCCAGGCCGACGACGGCCGGTGGGCCCGGGCCGATGACGACGAGACGACCGAGGTCGGGTGGTTCACCCCGGAGGAAGCCCACCAGTTGGACGACCTCGGCGACTTCGCCCGGTTGACGTTCGAGCACCTGGGCCTGGGGGACGGAGGGCAGCGATGACCACGCCGGCCCAGCTGCGCAAAGCCGCCCTCGACCTCCCCGAGGTCGAGGAGGGAACGCATCACGGAATGGTGGCCTTCACCGTCCGCGGCAAGGGATTCGCCGGACTGGACCGATCCGGCGAGGTGGTCCAACTGCGACTGTCGGGCGAGGACGCCGGCGAGGCCCTCGACCGGTTTCCCACCGCCGAGGCGCTGGCACGGGGCGGCGCCCAGATCGGGATCCGGCTACCCCTGGCCGACATCAACGGCAAGGACCTGAACGACCTGGTGTTCCGTGCCTGGCGACACCGGGCACCGCGACGCCTGGTCGCGGTCCAGGATGCGGCAATAGCCGGCAGTACGCCCGCAGGGATCCGACCTGCCCCGAAGCCTCGGCAAGCCAGCGACCCGGGCCCTCCTGGGAGCCGGCATCTCCACCGTGGCGCAGGCCGTGCAACGCTCCGACGACGAGTTGCTGGCGCTCCACGGGGTGGGACCCAAGGCGGTCCGGATCCTGCGCGACCTGGAGGCGGAAGGGAAGAGGCCATGAACGGGACAATCCTGGAGCCCGGACCTGATCACCCGATCACGATCGAGCCCACCCCCGGACGGGTGGTCGTCACGGTGGCCGGGAACGTGGTCGCCGACAGCACCCGCGCGCTGACCCTGCGCGAGGCGAACTACCCGCCCGTGCAATACATCCCGATGGACGACCTCGACCACACGCTGCTCGAAGCCAGCGCAACGAGCACGTACTGCCCCTACAAGGGCGCGGCGTCCTACTTCAGCGTGCCGGTGGGAGGCGAAGGCTCGGTCGACGCGCTGTGGGTGTACCCGACGCCGCATGCTGCCGTGCTCCCCATCGCGGGGCACGCGGCCTTCTACCCGGACCGCGTCGACGAGGTCAGAGTCGACGAGATCAGCGTCGACGAGAGGGACGTCGCCGAGGGAGACAGCGCCCGATGACCCAGGACCCCGACCACGCGCTGAGAGCCTTCGACCCGACCCAGCGGGACGGGAACGGTCTGAGCGACCGCCGGCTGGACCAGCGGCGCCGGGATCTCGCGAGCCAGCGCGCCGGCCTGCCCGTCGATGCGCCCACCCACCGCACCAGTCACCCGCGCGTGGCCGCGCTGGGTCGCCTCGTGGGCACGCCGGGTCGCCTCCTGGACCCGGTCGGCCCGGCGGTGACTCGGCAGTAGCCCGGATCACGGTTCGGTTACAACTCGCCCGCAGCAGCGCGGGATCCGGCAGGTCAACACTATGTTCAGCGCAACCGACCGTCCCCGTCCGATCGGCCCCTGAGGAGCAAAGGTGCTCGCCGTCCACAATCTCGAGGTGGTCTACGAGGACGTCATGCTCGCGCTCCGGGGCGCGAGTCTTTCGGTGGGGCCGGACCGGATCGTCGCGCTGCTGGGGGCCAACGGGGCCGGCAAGACCAGCCTGTTGCGGGCAATGACGGGGCTGCTCGACGTGCACCGCGGCCGGATCACCCGCGGATCGGTGACCATCGACGAGCGGCAACTCGACACCCGCAACGCCGCCGCGGTCGTCCGGGCCGGGGTCGGGCAGGTGATGGAGGGTCGCCGGGTCTTCGTGGAGTTCACCGTGGAGGAGAACCTCCGGGTCGGTGGCCACACCACGTCCGCGAAGTTGGTCGCCGAGCGGCTCGACCGCGTCTACTCGATGTTCCCGGTGCTGGCCGACCGCAAGGGCGGACGGGCGGGCTACCTCTCCGGCGGCGAGCAGCAGATGCTCGCGATCGGCCGGGCCCTGATGGCGGAGCCGCGCTACCTCCTGCTGGACGAGCCCAGCCTCGGGTTGGCCCCGAAGATGGTGGAGCGGATCCGCGACCTGATCGTCACGATCAACGAGGCCGGCACCGGGGTGCTGCTCATCGAGCAGAACGCGGCCATGGCCCTGTCCATCGCGCACCACGGGTATGTCATGGAGAACGGCATCACGGTGATGGACGCGCCCGCCGAGAAGCTGCGCGCCGACGCGGACATCCAGGAGTTCTACCTAGGGGTCGGCGGGGAGTCCTCACTGCGCGACGTCAAGCACTACAAGCGACGCAAGCGGTGGCTGTCGTGACTGACACGCCACTCCTCGACGTCCGCGACACCACCCTGCGTTTCGGCGGCAACACCGTCCTGGACGACGTGGCCTTCGACGTCGCGGAGGGCGAACTGTTCGCGATCATCGGGCCCAACGGTGCGGGCAAGACCTCCATCTTCAACTCCATCTCCGGGGTCTACCGCCCCCAGGTCGGAGACCTCGCCTTCCGCGGGCGGTCCCTGCGAGGGATGCGGCCGGACCGGATCGCCGCACTGGGGGTGGCCCGCACCTTCCAGAACATCGAGCTCTTCGACAACCTCACCGTCCTGGAGAACCTCCTCCTCGGACGGCACCACGCGCTGGGCGTGCCGTGGTGGCAGGCGATGGCCTGGCTGCCGTCGGCGCGGCGCGAGGAGTATGCCGCACGCCTGGCGGTCGAGCACATCATCGACTTCCTCGACCTGGCCGCCGTCCGGGCGATGCCGGTCGGGATCCTGCCCTACGGCATCAAGAAGCGGATCGAGCTGGGTCGGGCGCTGGCCATGGACCCGGCGCTGCTGCTGCTGGACGAGCCGGTGGCCGGGATGAATGCCGAGGAGACCGAGGACATGGCCCGGTTCATCCTCGACATCCGGGCCGAGTTGGGCGTGGCCATGATCATGGTCGAGCACGACATGCGCCTGGTGATGGACCTCGCCGACCGGGTGCTGGTGCTGGACTTCGGCAAGGTGATCGCGCTCGACACCCCGGCCCAGGTGCAGCACGACCCCGCCGTGATCGCGGCCTACCTGGGCGGGGCGAGCGAGGACGTCGTGGCCGAGGTGGCCGACGCCGACATCGCCGACGAGGTCGTCGACGAGTTGGAGTCGCTGGAATGACCGAGCCGACCTACCTGCCCAGGCTGCTGCGCGAGGCGGCGGCCGAGTCCCCCGACGCCGTGGCGCTGCGGGAGAAGCGCTACGGCCTGTGGCAGGACATCACCTGGGCCGACTACCTGCGCAACGTCGAGCAGGTGGCCTACGGCCTGGCCGCGCTGGGTGTGGGGGCGGGTGACCGGGTGGCGATCCAGTCCGAGAACCGCCCCGAGTGGCTCTACACGGACCTGGCCGCCGGCAGCCTGCGCGCCGTCATCGTCGGCTTCTACCCCACGAACCCGGTCGCCGAGGTGCGCTACCTCCTCGGCGACTCCGGCGCCCGGGTGCTGGTGGCCGAGGACCAGGAGCAGGTCGACAAGGCCCTCGAGCTCGTCGACGAGATCGACACCCTGGAGTGGGTCGTCTACCTGGACGCCCGAGGGATGTCGGACTACAGCCACCCGCGGTTGCTGTCCATCGACGCGATGATCGAGCGCGGCGCGCAGTTGCGCGCGCAGGACCCCGACCTGCTGGAAGGGCACGACGCGCAGCGCACCGCGGAGGACCTGGTCACCCTCATCTACACCTCCGGCACCACCGGGCCACCCAAGGGCGTGATGCTCACCGCCCGCAACGTGGCCTTCGGCACCGACACCTATGCCCGGGCACCGGGGATGTTCGGCGAGCGGGGGCTGGGCAGGGACGACGTGCTGGTCTCCTACCTGCCGCTGTCCCACGTCGTGGAGCGCGCCGTGAGCACCTGGGGCGGGGTGCGCAACCGCACGGTCGTCCACTTCGCCGAGTCCATCAACACGGTCACCGCGGACCTGGCCGAGGTCCAGCCGACGGTGCTCTTCGCGGTCCCCCGGATCTGGGAGAAGATCCAGGCCGGCGTCGCGATCAAGGTGGCGAACGCCTCCCGACTCAAGCGCACGGCATACGCCCTCGGCAGCCGTCTCGGGTTGCGGGCGGCGGACCTGAGGATGGCCGCGGACGGTCGGCAGACCCTGCTGTCCCGGGTGTTGGGCGCGCTCGCCTGGGTGCTGGTCAACCGCAAGCTCGCCCGCCACCTCGGTCTGGCCAAGGTGCGGCACGCACTGTCCGGCGCGGCGCCGATCTCCCCCGAGGTGCTCCGGTTCTTCCTGTCCATGGGCGTGGTGATCCACGAGGCCTACGGGATGACCGAGAACACCGCCGTGGCCACGACGAACTATCCGGGGCGGGTGCGGTTCGGCACCGTCGGCGAGGCCCAGCCGGGGATCGAGCTGGCCCTCGACGAGGCGACCGGCGAGGTGCTGACCCGGCACGACGGCACGTTCGCCGGCTACTGGAACAAGCCGGAGGCCACCACCGAGGTGCTCGGCGAGGACGGCTGGCTGCACACCGGCGACGTCGGCGAGTGGGTCGACGGCACCCACCTGAGGATCGTGGACCGGATCAAGGACATCATCATCACCGCGGGCGGCAAGAACATCTCCCCCAGCGAGATCGAGAACGCGATCAAGGCCTCGCCCTACGTGCGCGAGGCGGTGGTGATCGGAGACCGTCGCCCCTACCTGACCGCTCTCATCGGCATCGAGTACGACACCGTGGCCGACTGGGCCTCCCGGCGCCGGATCGAATACACCACCTACCGCGACCTCTCGACCCGGCCCGAGACCGTGGACCTCGTCGCCGGGGTGATCCGGGAGGTCAACACCCGCTTCGCTCGGGTCGAGTCGGTCCGCAAGTTCCGGATGTTGCACAAGGAGCTGGACCACGAGGACGGCGAACTGACGGCCACCCAGAAGCTCAAGCGGGCCGCGTTCGCCGCCACCGTGCCGCACCTGGTGGACGACATGTATGCCGACACCTCCGAGCACGCCGGCGCGGACCTGGGGAGGGCCGGCTGATGGGCACCGCCACCGCGGCCGTCCTCAGCGGGCTGGGGACCGGCTCGGTCTACGCCCTCATCGCGGTGAGCTTCGTCATCATCTTCCGGGCCACGGGAGTGCTGAACTTCGCCCAGCCGGGCCTGCTCATCCTGGGCACCTTCTTCACCTCGGTCTTCGCGGTCGACCTGGGCTGGCCGTTCCCGGTCGCCGTGCTCCTCGGGATGCTGGTCGTCGGCGTCGTGGGAGCGGCTCTGGAGCGCGTCGCGATCCGCCCGATGGTGGGGCGCCCCGCCTTCTCCACGGCCCTGGTCACCGTCGGGCTGTTCATCATCCTGCTGATCGTGGCCTTCCGGCTGTTCGAGGCCCGTGCCCGCACCGTGAACGACCCGTGGCAGCTGAACCGGATCTGCCTGATCGAGGGGTCCGGCCCGTTGTGCTCCGTCCCGGTGTACCAGCACAGCATCGGGCGGTTCGTCGTCGCGATGGTCGTGCTCGCACTGCTCGGCTGGTGGTTGGGCCGCTCCCGGACCGGGTTGGCGATGCGCGCCACCTCGCTAGACCAGGAGGCCGCGCTGGCCCAGGGCATCAACGTCGGCCGGATGTTCTCACTGTCCTGGGCCATGGGCGGCGCCCTCGCGGCCCTCGCCGGGGTGCTACTCGCCGCCGACGGCTCGGTCGTGCAGGCCAACGACGCCCTGTTCGCCCTGGTCGCCCTCCCCGCCCTGATCCTGGGCGGCCTCGACTCCTTCCGCGGCGCCGTGATCGGCGGCCTGGCGATCGGGGTCATCTCGGCCCTCACCAGCGCCTACCAGCCGATCCACGCGCCGTGGCTCGGGCCCAACTTCGAGAACGTCGTGCCGTATGCCGTGATGATCGCGGTGCTGCTGATCCGACCGTACGGGCTGTTCGGCACCCCGGAGGTGCACCGGGTATGACGACTCTCCAGCGTGACGCGTCCGACGGCAGGTCCCGGCGCCTCGGGGGCCAGTCCCGGGCACTTGAGCCGCGGCCCGGCGGCGGCAGGGTGCCCCGGTCGGTCGCCCGGGGGCGGCCGCGGCTGTTCACCCGGTATGCCGACGACCAGGCCCTGCTGAACACGCCGGCCAAGCGGTGGTGGAGTCTGCTGGCGCTCGTCGTGGCGCTGGCGGCGCCGTTCCTGCTCACCCGGGACCTCACCCACCTGTTGTCCACGGCGATGGTGATGGCGATCGCCGGGATCGGTCTGAACCTGCTGACCGGGTACGCCGGCCAGATCTCGCTGGGGCACCCGTTCTTCATGGCGTTGGGCGCCTACACCGCCGCCGTGGTGGGCGGCAGACCGGGGAACACCGTCCTGGGGATGGAGCTGGACCTGGCCCTTGCGCTGCCTGCCGCGGCGGTGGTGCCGGCGCTCGTGGGCCTGGCCGTGGCCCCGCTGGCGACGCGGGTCCGCGGCCTGTACCTGGCGGTCCTGACCCTCGGGCTCCTCATGCTCGGGGAGCAACTGTTCAAGCAGTGGGCCGCGGTGACCGGCGGCTCCGGGGTGGGCCGCGCGGGGGCGCTGCCGGTCCTGTTCGGCAACGACCTGACCCGCACCTATGCCCTGGGTCCGCTGCTGATCACGCCGCCAATCTCGCTCTACCTGATCTGCCTGGTGCTGCTGGTGGTGCTCGGCGTCGCCGCACGCAACCTGGCCCGGAGCCGGACGGGGCGGGCCTTCGCGGCCGTCCGGGACCGGGACATCGCCGCCGAAATCATGGGGGTCAACCTGCTCCGGACCAAGACCCTGGCCTTCGTGCTCTCCTCCGCCTACGCCGGCGTGGCCGGTGCCCTGCTCGCCATCCTCATCGGCCGCGTCGCCCCGGAGCAGTGGAACATCCTGATGGCGATCAACCTGCTGGCGATCGTCGTGATCGGCGGGGTCGCGACGATCACCGGCACCCTGATCGGGGCCGCCTTCGTCGTGCTGCTCCCCCGGGTCCTGGAGTGGGCGTCGCACTGGATCCCGTTCGTGTCCACCGGCAGCGGCGGACTGATCAACGTCTTCCAGCTCCAGTCGATCCTCTTCGGGGTGCTGATCGTCGTCTTCCTCATCCTGGAGCCGCGTGGCCTCTTCGGCCTCTGGCACCGCGTCCGCACCTACTTCAAGGCCTGGCCCTTCAGCTATTGATCCGTCCCCACCACGCACAAAGGAGTGCACATGTCCACCACCCGAACACCACGCACGCTGCTGGCACTGTGTGCCGCGGGGGCCCTCGCCCTCGCCGGATGCACCGCCGTCGACGACGAGGACCCCGATGTCGCCGCCGCCGAGGACGCGGACGGCGGCGAGGCAGACGCCGACGCTGACGCCGATGACGAGACCGGTGACGACGCCGACGACGCAGGCGACACCGGAGACGGCACGATCCAGACCGGCGAGGGCGTCACCGAAGAGCCCTGCCCGGACGGGGTGAACCCGGACAACGGGTGCATCTACCTCGGCGTCCTCTCCGACCTGACCGAGGGGCCGTTCGCGGCGCTCGCCGTGCCGATCACCGACGCGCAGCGCAACTACTGGGCGCAGGTCAACGAAGACGGCGGTATCGCCGGCTACGACATCGACATCGACACCTACACCCGGGACACCAAGTACCAGCCGGCGGAGCACGCCTCGGCCTACCAGTCCATCGAGCCGCACATCCTGGCGATCGCCCAGAGCCTGGGCACGGTGAACACCGAGTCGGTGCTGGCGGACATGGACGCCAACGACATCGTGGCAGTGCCCGCCTCCTGGTGGTCCGGCTACGCCTTCACCGCCAACGACATGGGTCTGATCCTGGAGCACGGCTACTCCTACTGCGTGGAGTCGGCGGCGGGGCTGGACTGGTTCACCGAGAACCACGGCGAGGTGGCCTCCATCGCCGCCGTGGGCTACCCCGGTGACTACGGCGGCGACTCCGCCGCCGGCGTCGAGCTGTGGGCAGGTGCGAACGGCGACCCGGACGTGACGGTCGTGCCGACCGGTCCCAACCAGGTCACCGGCAACCAGGACGCGGTCGTGGCCGCCGTGATGGCGGCCGACCCGACCGTCGTCGTGCTGGCCACCGGACCGGCCGAGAACGCCGAGATCGTCGGCAAGCTGGCAGCGAGCGGCTACACCGGCACCTTCCTGGGGTCGCTGCCCACCTGGAACCCCGCGCTGCTGGACAGCGGCGCGGCCCCGGCGCTCCTGGCCATGTACCACCACATGGCACCCACCGAGCAGTGGGACGGTGCCAGCGAGGGTGTCGCGGCCATGCAGGCGTCGCTGGACGGCGAACTGCCGGCCAACGGTGGCTACCTGATCGGCTGGACGATGAACTACCCGATGCACGCCCTGCTGGAGCAGGCCGCCGAGAACGGCGACCTGACGCGGGCCGGGCTGCGCGCCGCCGTCGACGGGCTCACCGTCGACTTCGCCGGGATGGCCGAGCCCATCACCTACGGCGGCGAGGGCAAGGACGTCGCGGTCTCCGGTGTCATCGTCTCCACCCCCAACCCCGACGCGCCGCTGGGGACCGAGTCCGAGGGGACCTTCTTCCACGGCAGCACGTTCGACGGGATGGACTACACCGAGGCCTGCTCGGCGAGCAGCTGAGCGGGCCACACGCCCAACATTCGAAGCCCACATAGGTGAAGGGCCCTCGGCAGTATGAGTGCCAAGGGCCCTTCGGGCGACCGGTGGACGGTGACGCTTCCGGCCTGCTCCTCCGGTCCGATCGGATCCACCGACCCCGTCACCGGGCCGGTCCTTCGGGCCGAAGCCCTCCGGGTGCTCACGGGCCGAAACCCGTGTGCGTGCTCATGGGCCGAAACCCATGTGCGGATCCTCGTCTCCGAGGGAGTGTCACCTTCCCTTGCGGGAAAGCGATAGGAGATTTCTACGTGGCCGCACGCCGCAATACAAGACCCCGGACCAAACTTTCTCGACAAATCTCTTCGTGCACAGGTTTCTCCCCAGGAATCACTCCGTTACCCACCGAAATCTGCCTTTATCCACCGGCTGTCCACACCCGGCTGTGGATAGTCCGAGGGAATCCCGCCAGGAGGTGGCGCGGTGCGCGAGGCCCACAGTCGTCCCCACATAGGTCATTCGTCCCCACATAGGTGAAGGGCCCTCGGCAGTATGAGTGCCAAGGGCCCTTCGGGCGACCGGTGGACGGTGACGCTTCCGGCCTGCTCCTCCGGTCCGATCGGATCCACCGACCCCGTCACCGGGCCGGTCCTTCGGGCCGAAGCCCTCCGGGTGCTCACGGGCCGAAACCCGTGTGCGTGCTCATGGGCCGAAACCCATGTGCGGATCCTCGTCTCCGAGGGAGTGTCACCTTCCCTTGCGGGAAAGCGATAGGAGATTTCTACGTGGCCGCACGCCGCAATACAAGACCCCGGACCAAACTTTCTCGACAAATCTCTTCGTGCACAGGTTTCTCCCCAGAAACCTCGCGTTTACCCACCGGAATCATGAGATGTCCACACTCTATCCACAGGTGGCTGTGGACACAGTTCCCGGGAGGCCCTCGGCAGTATGAGTGTCGAGGGCCGGCCACACACCTGCCGCACGGGCACACTGACGGCTCCTGACGACATACTCGACTCATGGCTGCCGACCCGGGACAGAGGTGACCGTGGCGACCGCACCCGCCGCGGGGCACGCGCTCGCCGTCCTCAAGCTGCTCGCCCGGCACGCCGGCCCGCTGCCCGCCGCCGCGATCGCGCGGCAACTGGGTCTGCCGCGGTCCAGCACCTACCGGTTGCTCGCCGAGCTGGTCGGCCAGGGGTTCGTGGTGCACCTGCCGGAGGAACGGCGCTACGGGCTCGGGGTGGCGGTGTTCGAGCTGGGGTCGGCCTACTCCCGGCAGGAGCCGATGCAGCGGCTGGCGCGGCCCCTGCTGGCCAGGCTCGCGGACCGCACGGGCCAGAACGGGCACCTGGTGGTGCTGCACGGCCGGGACGTGCTCTATGTGATCGAGGAGCGCGTCGCGGGTCGTCCCTCGCTGGTCACCGACGTCGGGGTCCGGTTGCCGGCCACGCTGACGGCCAGCGGCCTGGCGGTGCTCGCCCAGTTGCCCAGTGCCCAGGTCAGGGCGCTGTACCCATCGGCGGAGGCCTTCGTGCAGCGCAACGGTCAGGGCCCCACGTCGCTGAGCGCGCTACGACGGCGGCTGACCGAGATCCGCGCGGCCGGATTCGCCACGGAGGTCGGCACGGTGACGCCCGGTCTCGCCTCGGTGGCCAGCGCCGCCACGGACCACAACGGCCACCCGGTGGCGGGCATCGCCCTGACCTACCCCAGCGCGGAGGTCGGCCCGGGCGCGCAGCAGGAGCTCGTGGGCGCCGTGCGGTGGTGCGCCGGAGAGCTGAGCCGCCGACTGGGTGGCAGAACGGGATGAAGGGCCCCCGGCAGTATGAGTGCCGGGGACCCTTCGAGACCGGGAAGTGTGACGCTCCGGTCGACACGATCAGGGAGGGCCGACCCGGGCAGCCGCGTCACCGAACTGCCTGGCGGAGACCGCCGAGGGGTCGTTGTCTCCGATCGCATCGCGCCGCCACCGGGGTGAAGGCGCAAGGACATGCCTACGTGCTCTCGCCCCACCGGCGCAAGGCCTCGCAGGTGAACTTTTGGCCCGGATCGCCCGGTCGCGGCGTGTCGTCCCCAGGTCGGGCCTTGTCGTCCACAGCCCACGGCTGCTCGTCCACAACTCCCCGCCCCTGCCTGTGGACAGCCGGGGCGGACCGACGGCCCGTATGCGGAGTGGTCACCCCGTCGTGAGGCGGAGCACCGAGCCCTCGTCCAGGGACCGGCTGGTCACCATGAGGTACAACGCACCCTGCTCGTCACGGTCCAGGTCCCACAGGTAGCCGCCCACCGGGAGGAACGACTCCCCGAGCTCCACCTCACGCATGACCCACGGCGGTTCGCCGGGCGTCGCTGCGAAGAGGGAACCGTTCCAGTCCGAGACCAGGATCGAGCCCTCCAGCTCGGGGATCCCGCTGTCACGCACCGGGACGACCCCGCTCAGGATCCGCCCCTGCTGGCCGGGGTAGGAGGCAGCGGGCGGGGTGAGGGCCGCGCCGTCCGGCCCCTCGGTGCACCCGGTGACGGCCACCCCGTCCTCCCAGCAGGAGTAGGGCAGGCCCGGGTACCCGGCGTTGTCACCCGCCTCCGGCAGGTGCACCTGCTGCTCCCCGTCGCGGGACATCGCCACGCCGACCAACACCCCCAGGGCGGGGTCCCACGCCACACGCCAGGGGTTGCGGTAGCCGGTGGCGTAGACCTCCGGCGCCCAGCCGTCGTCCCGCTCGGCGGCGGCGCCGTGCGGGTTGTCCTCCGGCACGGCATACCCCTCCTGCCCCGACACGTCCAGGCGCAGCACGGTGCCGACCAGCTCGGCCGGGTCCTGCGCCAGGTCGGCCTCGGGGCTGTCCACACCGAGCGCGGTGACGAGCATCCCCTCGGAGTCGAAGACGATCTCGCCGCCGGAGTGATCGACCGAGCTGCGGGGCACCTCCACCAGGACCTCCTCGGAGGCCGGGTCGACGGTCAGCGTCGCGGGGCCCGCGGTCCAGCGCGCAAGGGTCGAGGTCTGCCCCCGCGCACCGTCCGCCGCGGGGTAGGTCCCGAGGGTGTAGACGCGGCCGTTGTCCGCGAAGCCGGGGTCGAGCGCGAGACCGAGCAGACCTCGCTCCAGCTGCTGACCCGTGGGTTGCTCCAGGTCGGCCGTCAGGTCGAGGAACGGCTCGTCCCGCACCTCGCCGTCGGTCAGCACGAGCACGACACCCTCCTGCCCCGAGATCAGCACCGTGTCGTCGTCGATGGTGATCACCTCGCGGGGCACCGCCAACGCGGTGGTCACCGTCTCCACCCCCACCTCCGGCAGGTCGAGGACGTCACTGCTGCGACCGGTGGACACCTCGACCTCCGAGGAGCCCGAGGAGCCCGTCGAGGTCGTCCCGCCACTACAGGCAGCGACCCCGCACAGGACGGCGGCCAGCACGGCGACACGGTGTCCGGCGACTCTCATGTGGGGAGATTACTACGATTTCGTAGCATTTTCTCCAAGCCCTACCCTTTCCCCATGCCCACACCGCCACCGCAACAGGGACTCGAGCCGACGCCGCTCCTGGAGGTCTTCGTGCTGGACCGCGCGGTGACCTCGCTGCTGGACGCGGCGATGCGCGGCGGCCCGCTCACCCCCCGGGACTACGCCGTCGCCAGCCTCATCGAGCTGCACCCGGGCATCAGCGCGAGCCGGCTGGCGGCACACCTGTCCGTCCCGCTGACCACGGTGATGGAGTGGCTGGCGCACCTGATCGACGCCGGCCTCGTCGAGCGGCAGCGGGACCCGGACGACCGGCGGCGACAACGACTGCGGCTGACGCCGGCAGCGACCGGCCCCATGACCCAGGCCCGCGCACGGTTCGGGCGTGCCTACCTGGAGTTCCTGGAGCACACGGGGCAACGTCCCGAGGAGACGATGGCGGTGTTGCGCGACCTCACCGCCGCCGCTCGGGCGGCGACGACCGCCCTCGAATCTGACGGCTGACTGCGGACGGCCAACCGCTGACCGTATGCCGTCAGGCCGGCAGGATCTGGCCGATCGGCTCGCGCTTCTCCGCCTGGAACCGGTCCTCGGTACGACCGTAGGCCCAGTAGCCGGACAGTGACACCTGGGCCCGCTCCAGCTCCCGCTCCCCGAACAGGTAGTCGCGCAGCGACTTCATCGCCTCGCGCTCCCCGTGGGCGAAGACGTGCACCCGCCCCTCGCGCCACGGCACCGCCCGCAGCCCGTCGGCCAGCAGGCTGGTGGTGCCGGGCACCGCTCCGTCGCGGTGCAGCCAGGTGACGGCGACGCCCTCGGGCGCGTCCAGCTCGAGGTGGTCGGCCTCGGAGTCGACCTCGAGCACGACCGCCCCGACGGCGTCCCGGGGCAGCGCCTCGAGCGCGGCGGCGATCGCCGGCAGGGCCGCGTCGTCCCCGGCCAGCAGGTGCCAGTCGGCCTCGGCGTCCGGGGTGTAACCGCCACCCGGACCGTTGAACACGACCGGGTCGCCGACCTGGGCCCGCTCGGCCCAGGGCCCGGCGATGCCCTCGTCCCCGTGCGTCACGAAGTCGATCGCCAGCTGCCCCGCCTCGTGGTCCACCCAGCGCACCGTGTAGGTGCGCCGGCTCGGCAGCTGCTCGGGGGCCAACTGCTCCCGCAACGCGTCCAGGTCGTAGGGCGGGGTGAGCCCCAGCGCCGGGTCGGCGAAGAGCATCTTCACGTACTTGTCCGTGTGGGGGTTGTCCTCGAAGTCGGCGAACCCCGGGCCACCCGCCACGATCCGCACCAGGTGCGGGGCGAGCCGCTCGACCGCCACCACCTCCAGGACGGTCTGCCGGCGGGGCCTGCGCTGCTGTGGGGGCATGGTGAACTCCAGAATCGGGGCACGGGATTAAGACAACATTCGAGTTCACTATATCCACGCGGTCGCGGGCGAGCCCCGCGGGACTAGTCTGCGGCCCATGCCACGCATCCCGCGCCGCGCCGTCGCCGGCTACGCGGCGGGGAGCGTCGGCACCGGCGGGTTCGGCACCCTGCCCGGACTGGTGCTGGCCTACTACCTCACCGACACGCTCGCGGTCCCGGCCATCCTGGCCACGCTGGTGGTCATCGTCCCCAAGGTCTGGGACGTGCTCATCGACCCTGCGGTCGGGGCGCTGAGCGACCGCGAGGCAGGCGGGCGCGGCACCCGCACCCGGCTGATGACGGTGGGGGCGATCACCCTGCCGGTCGGCTTCGTCGGCATGTTCGCCGTCCCCGACGGCCTCGGCCCGGCCGCGTCCGCCGGCTGGGTGATGGTCTGCTTCGTGCTCGCCACGACGGCGTTCAGCCTGTTCCAGGTCCCCTACATCGCGCTGCCCGCCGACCTGACCGACAGCTACCACGAGCGGACCCGGCTGATGGGCTGGCGGATCGCCGTCCTCGCGCTGGCCATCCTGCTCGTCGGCGCGGGCGGGCCCGGCGTGCGGGACGCCGCGGGCGGCGGGGCCACCGGCTACCTGGTGATGGGGGTGGCGGTCGCCGTGCTGCTGTGCGCGGGGATGCTGGGCACCATCCTGGGGGTGCGCGGACACCGGTCGGGGCCGGCGCGTCCCTCCGCCGTCGGTGGCACCCGGCTCCAGGGCTACCGGGAGGGCCTGGCCGCGCTCCGGGAGGTGACCGCCTACCGGGTCCTCCTCACCACGTTCGTGCTCCAGGCGCTCGCGACCGGCACCATGCTGGCGGCCGCGCAGTACGTCGCGACCTACACCCTGGGCGCGCAGTCGGTGCTCACCTTCCTCTTCGTCGCCCTGGTCGCCCCCGCCCTGGTGGTCATGCCCTGGTGGACCCGGTATGCCGCACGGCACGGCAAGCCGCGCGCGTTCACGCTGGCCTCGGTCCTGTTCGCCGTCGCGACGACGGCCCTGGTGGGCCTGGTGTGGGTGCCCGGCGCCTGGCTGTACCTGCCAGTCTGCCTGGCCGGTGTCGCGTATGCCGGCATGCAGCTCTTCCCGCTGGCGATGCTCCCCGACGTCATCACCTCGGCGGGCCGGGCACGCGGCGGGGCCATGAGCGGCCTGTGGACCGCCGCGGAGACCGCGGGCCTGGCCGCCGGCCCCGGCATCGTGCTGGCCCTGTTGGCGCTCACCGGCTTCCGGTCCACCACCGCCGACACCGTGCTCGCCCAGCCCGGGGCGGCTCTGGTGGCGATCGTGGTCGCGTTCTCAGTGCTGCCGGCGGCGCTCGTGGCTGCCAGCCTGCTGGTGCTGCGCCGCTACCGTGAGCCCTCATGAGCAGCCCACGGATCGACACCGAGGCCGTCCTCGCGCGGCTGGCCGCCTACCGCGAGCACGACGCGCCGACCCACGGCGGACGGGTGCTGTCCTACGTCTACGACAGCGGCCTCGCGGCCCTGGACGAGCTGGCGGCGCGGGCGGCCCGTGAGGTGCAGGCGGTCAACGGGCTGGACCCCACGACGTTCCCGTCGGTGGCCCTGATGGAGGGGGACCTGGTCCGCTTCGGCCGGGAGGTGCTCCACGGCCCCGACGCGGTCGGGTCGGTGACCTCCGGCGGCACCGAGAGCTGCCTGCTGGCCGTCAAGGCCGCCCGGGACGCCTGGCGGGCGCGGACGGACGGGGACGCGCCCGGCGACGGGTCCGGACGCCACCGCACCCGGCCCACGATCGTGCTCCCCTCGACGGCGCACGCCGCGTTCCACAAGGCGGCCCACTATCTGGACCTCACGGTCGACGTGGTGCCGGTCGACCCGGCGACGGGGACGCTGCCGGCCCGCTCCCTCACCGACCGGTTCGACGAGGCGACCGCGCTCGTGGTCACCAGCGCCCCGGCATACCCCCACGGTGTCCCCGACCCGGTGGCCGAGGTCGCCACGGCCGCCCGCGAGGCCGGGATCCCCTGCCACGTCGACGCCTGCATCGGCGGGCTGGTGCTGCCGTTCTGGGAGGCTGCCGGGGGTGGGCCGGTGGCCCCCTGGGACTTCCGGGTGCCCGGCGTGACCAGCATCTCCGCGGACCTGCACAAGTACGGCTACGCCCCCAAGGGCGCCTCGCTCGTGCTGTTCGCCGACCGCGCCCTGGACCGGGCACGCTACTTCGCGCTCACCGACTGGCCGGGCTACCCGGTGGTGAACCCGACCGTCCTGGGCTCCCGGTCCGCGACCTCCCTCGCCGCGGCGTGGGCGGTGACCAGCGCGCTCGGGACGCCGGGGTATGTCGAGCTGACCGGGCGTCTCGTCGCCGCCACGGCGGCGGTGCGGGCCTGCGTCGGGGGAATCCGCGGGCTGCGGGTGCTGGGCGACCCGGTCGGGCCGCTCCTGGCGGTCGTGGCCGACGAGACCGTCCCGGCCGCCGACCGCGTGGATCCGCACCGGTGGTCGGCTGCCGTCGCCCGGCGCGGGTTCGTGCTCCAGGGCCAGCCGGCGCTCACCCAGGCCGACGGCACGGTGCTGCCCCGGTCGACCCACCTGACGATCACGCCGGTCACCGAAGGACTGGTGAAGGACCTCACGGCCGCGCTGGTGGCGGCGGCCGACGAGGTCCGTGGCGACGAGGTCCGTGGCGACGAGGTCCGTGGGGATGCCAGCGATGCTGGCGCGGGGCAGCGTGCCGTTCCCGACCCGGCCGAACTGGCCCGCGCCGCCCGGCAGGAGGGCGAGCTGGACCTGACGGCGGTGCTGGCCCTGATCGAGACCCTGCCCCGGGAGCA
Source organism: Ornithinicoccus sp. (assembly GCF_057176825.1). Taxonomy (NCBI): domain Bacteria; kingdom Bacillati; phylum Actinomycetota; class Actinomycetes; order Micrococcales; family Intrasporangiaceae; genus Ornithinicoccus; species Ornithinicoccus sp. The sequence goes on from NZ_CM169976.1 coordinate 250,420, forward strand.
GAGCGCCCGGATGCTGGTGGAGTTCCTGGCCGCGTTCACCGAGCCGGAGGATCCAGGAGCGCAGCAGGCGCGCGAGGACTACGGTGGGAGGGTGAACGACACCGGCGGGCGAGCCGGCTCGGATGACGGGCTGACCCCCGGGCCCGGGCCGACGCCCAGCGGGGCCGAGGAGGCCGCGCTGGCCGAGGCGAGCGACTGGGTCGGCGGCGCAGGTCTCCGCCGTGGGGCTGGGGCAGACCGACGACGGGGATCCCTGCGTCGTGGTCTACGCCGGCACCCCCGCCCCGGACCTGCCCGGCACGGTGCACGGACTGCCGGTGCGGGTGGTGCTCAGCGACCCGGTCGTGGCCCTCGAGGAGGACGACCCACCGGGCTGACCGATCAGGGCCAGATCCGCACCTGGAGGGCCAGCTGCACCGTCGCGATCGGGTTGTGGATCGTGGCCACGGACGAGCCGGCGAAGAGCAACCCCACCGGCTGGTTGTCCCAGTCCAGCACCAGCGACCCGCTGTCGCCGCCGGCCGACATGTTGGTGGTGACGATCTGGTTGCAGAACCGGGCCACCCGACCCGCCCCGTAGCCGACGTTGACCGTCGCGTTCAGCACCGTCACCTGGCCGGTCGTGAACTGGGTGGTGCGGCCGGTCTTCTTGACCAGCTGACCCACCGTGGCCGGGGTGGCCGCAGTCGTCGGGTAGCCGGACCAGTAGATGTCCCGGTCGATGGTGTCGAACGGCACCTCGGCGATCGCCGCGTCGACGTAGTTGCAGGTGCCGTCGTAGGTGATCGGGACGTAGCGGGCGAGGCGACCGATGGCGTCATCGGGCCCTCCGCCGTCGTAGACACCGGGCTGGTAGATCGGGTCACCGATGCTGGCGTCGTTGCTGTTGGCGATCACGTGGTTGTTGCTCAGGATGTAGTAGCGCGGCGGCATGCCGGGCAGCGGGTTGAGGTCGTAGCAGCCGGCGCCGATGGTGCCGGCCGTGACCTTCGGGTGGCCCACGCTGTATCCCGGCCGCACGGGACGGACCCGCGTGGCGAGTGTCTGGGCGTCGACCGCCTGGAGCGGCTGGGCCACGCCTCCGCCGGCGAGCAGGTGTCCCACCTCGAGCACGTCGGTGGGGGTGCTCTCGACGGTCTTGGTGATCTTGTCCCGGCTGTCCAGCATCGTGTCGGGCAGCTTCTGGCTGACCAGCACCATCACGCTGGGGGTCTGCGTCATCTCACCGTCGGTGATCTTGTGGCCGAGCCCGACGCCGACGACGTTGGCCCTGCCGAGGAACTTCTCCTCGGCGGCGCCGCGGGCGCTGGCCAGACCGGCGAGGTCGCCCGAGGCTGCGGCGGCCTCGGCCTCGAAGAGTTCGTGGTCGTTCATGGTCTTTCCCTTCCGCGGGTGGCTGACACCGGGAAGAGACCCGCGCAGCGGGTTCTGATACCGGCCCACCGGGTGCGGCAGACTGGGCCCCGACGGCCGCCGACGAGGGAGTAGGCACCATGCAGCGCACCATCTTCACCGAGGACCACGAGGCCCTGCGCGACACGGCCCGGGAGTTCGTCGACCGGATGCTCCGGCCCCGGGCGGAGGAGATGATCCGGGAGCACACCATCCCGCGGGAGGTGTGGCTGGAGGCGGGCAAGCAGGGGCTGCTCGGCCTGGAGATCCCGGCGGAGTACGGCGGGGCCGGGGCGGAGGACTTCCGGTTCAACGCCGCCCTGGCCGAGGAACTGGCCCGGTTCAGCGTGTCGGCCTCGTCCTGTCTGGGGATCCACTACGACGTGTGCCCGCCCTACCTGGTGACGCTGGGCACCGAGGAGCAGAAGCAGCGCTGGCTGCCGGGGATCGCCTCCGGCGAGCTGATCATCGCGATCGCGATGACCGAGCCGTCCGGCGGCTCGGACCTGGGGGCGCTGAAGACCTCTGCGGTCCGGGCCGACGACGGCTCGGGCGACTGGCTGCTCACCGGCTCCAAGACGTTCATCACCAACGGCCACCAGTGCGACCTGGTGATCGTCGCGGCCCGCACCGACCCCGAGCGCGGGCACCGCGGGATCAGCCTGTTCGTGGTCGAGGCCGGCACCGAGGGGTTCACCAAGGGTGAGCCGCTGGACAAGGTGGGCCTGGCCGAGGCGGACACCTGTGAGCTGTTCTTCGAGGACGTCCGGCTGCCCGCCTCGCACCTGCTGGGCGAGGAGGGCCAGGGCTTCATCGCGATGATGCAGCTGCTGACCCAGGAACGGGTCGGCGCGGCCGTGGCCAACATCGCCCACGCCGCCCAGATCCTGGACGAGACCCTGGCCTACACCAAGGACCGACGGGCCTTCGGGCAACCCGTCGGCGCCTTCCAGCACAACGCGTTCACCCTCGCCGAGCAGGTCACCAAGGTCGAGGTGACCCAGGCCTTCGTGGACCAGTGCATCGTGGCGCACGCCGAGGGGCGGCTGTCCTCCGTCGACGCCGCGAAGGCCAAGTGGTGGTCGGCCCAGGTGCAGGGCGAGGTGCTGGACGCCTGCGTCCAACTGCACGGCGGCTACGGCTTCATGAACGAGTACCGCGTGGCCCGGGCCTGGCGGGATGCGCGGGTCACCCGGATCTGGGCCGGCTCCAACGAGATCATGAAGGAGCTCATCGCCCGCGACCTCGGGCTGGGCCGGGCCGCCCGCTGACGGGGTGCCCCCCGGGGTCACCGGCCGGAAACACCGGCCTCGTTACACTCGCCGCCATGACCGGCCTCTTCGACGACTACCCCATCCCGGCCGGGGTCCATGACGAGATGTTCGCCACGGACGGCGAGGACTTCCGCGAGGCCTACGGGCACCTGGCCCGGATGCTGGACCGGGTCGGCCCGGACGAGATCGCCCAGCGTGCCGAGTACCTCTCCAGCACCTACCGGGACCAGGGCATCACGTTCGACATCGGCGGCGAGGAACGCCCCTTCCCGCTCGACATCGTGCCGCGGGTCATCGAGGCTCGCGCCTGGGCGCGGGTCGAGGAGGGCGTGGCCCAGCGGGTGACCGCGCTCGAGCGGTTCCTGGACGACGTGTACGGCGCCGGGACCGCGTTCGCCGACGGGGTGCTGCCCAAGCACGTCGTCACCTCCTCCAGCCACTTCCACCGGGTCGCCTTCGGGATCCGGCCGCTGAACGGGGTGCGCATCCACGTCTCCGGGCATCGACCTGATCCGGGACGCCGACGGCGCCTTCCGGGTGCTCGAGGACAACGTGCGCATCCCCTCCGGGGTCTCCTACGTGCTCACCAACCGCAGGGCGATGTCCTCGGTGGCCCCCGAGATCGTCGGGGCGCACCGGATCCGCCCGGTCGCCGGCTACCCCCAACGGCTGCTGGCCGCGCTGCGCGCCTCGGCCCCCGGCGGCGTGGCCGACCCCACGGTCGTGGTGCTCTCCCCGGGGCCCTACAACTCGGCATACTTCGAGCACTCGCTGCTGGCCCGCCTGATGGGGTGCCGGCTGGTCGAGGGCCGTGACCTGGTCAGCCAGGCCGGGCGGGTGATGATCCGCACCACGCACGGGCTGCACCCGGTGCACGTGATCTACCGGAGGGTGGACGACGACTTCCTCGACCCGGTGCACTTCCGCAGCGACTCCGTGCTCGGCGTGCCGGGGCTGACCAACGCGGTGCGGGCCGGCAACGTCACGGTGGCCAACGCCATCGGCAACGGGGTGGCCGACGACAAGCTCGTCTACACCTACCTGCCCGACCTGATCCGCTACTACCTGTCGGAGGAGCCGATCCTGCCCAACGTGGACACGTGGCGGTTGGAGGATGCCGACCACCGCGAGGAGGTCATGGACCGGCTGGACGAGCTGGTGCTCAAACCGGTCGACGGGTCGGGCGGCAAGGGCATCGTGATCGGTCCCCGCGCGGACCGGGCCGAGCTGGACGAGCTCCGGGCCACGATCACCACCGACCCGCGGGGCTGGATCGCCCAGCCGGTCGTGCAGCTGTCCACCGTGCCCACCATGGTGCCGGACGGCATGCGCCCGCGGCACGTGGACCTGCGTCCCTTCGCGATCAACGACGGCAGCCGGGTGTGGGTCCTGCCGGGCGGGCTGACCCGGGTCGCCCTCGGGCGAGGGCGAGCTGATCGTCAACTCCAGCCGGGGCGGTGGCTCCAAGGACACCTGGGTGCTGGCCGGCGACGGCCGGCGCCGCCGCGTCGAGGCGCGGCCCCGGCCCGCGGAGCAGGAGGCCGAGCCCCAGGTGCGGCTGCAGCACTCCGAGGCCGAGCCGGCCGAGCAACAGCAGCAGCAACAGCAACAGCAGCAACAGCAGGGAGGTGGACGGTCATGCTGAGTCGCATCGCGGAGGCGCTCTACTGGATCGGGCGCTACCTGGAGCGGGCCGAGGACACCGCCCGCCTGCTGGACGTGCACGTCCAGCTGCTGCTGGAAGACCCGGTCGTCGACGAGGAGGGCACCTCCGCCGCCCTGCTGTCGGTGATGGGCGCCGAGGCCGACGGGCGAGACCGACATCCAGTCTGTGATGCGGGTGCTCGGCTGGGACAGCAGCCTCGGCCTCCTCCATGGTCGCGGCCTTCTGGGGTGCCCGCGAGAGCTGCCGCCGGTCCCGGGAGACCGTCTCCACCGAGATGTGGGAGGCGCTGAACACCACGTGGAACGTCATCAGCGGCGGCAAGCTGCAGCGCTACCGCCCCCACCAGGCCTGCCAGTTGATCCGGGAGCGGTGCGCCGTCATCAACGGCATCGCCGACAGCACGATGAGCCACGACCAGGGCTGGCTGTTCATGGTCCTGGGTCGCAACATCGAACGGGTCGACATGACCGCCCGGATGATCGAGTCGGCCGCCTACAACGTGGACTCCCCGCACGCGTGGACCCAGACGTTGCGGGCCTGCGGCGCGCACCACGCGTTCGTGCGCACCTACAGCGGCGCCGAGTCCGACCGGGACAGCGCCGAGTTCCTGCTGCTGGACCGGCTCTTCCCGCGGTCGGTGGTGTTCTCCCTCGACCAGGCCGAGAGCTGCCTGACCAGCCTCGACGTCGGCGAGCGACGGGCCGGCTTCACCGGCGAGGCGATGCGGGTGCTCGGCCGCGCCCGTGCCGAGTTGGAGTACACCCCGCTGCAGGAGATCCTCACCGACCTCCCCGCCCGGATGACCCAGCTGCAGCGGACCTGCAGCGCGGCCAACGACGCCATCGCCCGGCGCTACTTCGAGGGCGCCAACCCGATCACCTGGCACGCGGGGGTGCGTTGAGATGATGTTGCGCATCGTGCACCGCACCGGCTACCAGTACGAGGGTGGCGGCGCGAGCTCCTCCTACAACGAGGCCCGGATGACGCCGCGGTCCACCCTCGACCAGCAGGTGCTGCACACCCGGGTGGAGATCTCCCCGGCCGCGTGGACGCTCACCTACACCGACTACTGGGGCACCAGCGTCACCGCCTTCGAGGTCCACGACCGGCACGAGCGGCTGACCGTGACCTCCTCGGCCACGGTGGACGTGCAGCGCGCTCCCGCCCGCGGCGAGGGGCTGTCGTGGGCCGACCTGCGCTCGGACGACGTCCGGACCACGCAGCGGGAGTACCTCCAGGTGTCGGACCCGGTCCGCCCGCCCGAGGACCTGCTGGAGCACGTCCAGCATCTGGCGGCCGCCGCGGCCACCCCGGCCGACTGCGTCGCCTCGGTGATCGACCACATCCATGAGGAGATCAAGTACGTGCCCGGTGCCACCGGGGTCCACACCCGCGCGGCGGAGGCCTGGCGCAGCCGCGCCGGCGTCTGCCAGGACATCTCCAACCTGACGATCGGGTGCCTGCGCTCGGTCGGGCATCCCCACCTGCTACGTCTCGGGCTACCTGCTGCCGCCGACGGACCCGCAGATCGGCGACACCCACAAGGGTGAGTCGCACGCGTGGATCCGGTGGTGGGACGGCAGTTGGATCGGCGCCGACCCGACCAACGACGTGGTGCCCGGGGAGCGGCACGTCGAGGTCGCCCAGGGCCGGGAGTACGGCGACGTGCCGCCGCTGCGCGGCATCTTCACCGGCACCGGGACCTCCTCGATGTTCGTCGAGGTGGAGCTCACCCGGCTCAGCTGAGGCGGCTCAGCCGATCCGCACCAGCGCGGCGGGGTCCTCCCGGGGCAGGTCGCCGGCGGCGACCGCGGTCACCGTGAGCTCGCCGAAGTCGACCCCGCCGGTGTGGACCGTGAAGAACGAGGTGTCGGCGGCGTCGGCTCCCGTGCCGATCCGCACCAGGGAGGCGCGCGGTGCCAGGCGGGTCGCGTCGACGACGTGCCAGGCGCCGTCCACGTGCGCCTCGACGACCGCGTGGAAGTCCATCGGGTCCAGCCCCGGCGCGTAGACCGACACCAGCCGCGCCGGCACCCCCCGGGCCCGGAGCAGCGCGATGGTCAGGTGCGCGTAGTCGCGGCAAACCCCGGCCCGCGCCAGGTAGGTGTCCGAGGCGCCGTCGGTCACCCGGGACGAGCCGACGATGTAGCTGAGATGCCCGTTCACCCAGTCGGTGACCCTCCGCAGCAGGTCCGACCCCCTCCAGCCCACCGAAGAGCGCCCCGGCGGTCGCCTCCAGACGGTCCAGATCGGCATACCGGCTCGGTCGGAGGAACCGCACGCGCTCGTATGCCGCACGGTCGCCCCCGTCCGTCTCGTCCGCACCCGCGCCGGCCGCCCCGCCGGAGGTGGCGGTCGCCCGGTAGTCCACGCTCAGCGCCCCCGGGGCCACGTCCCGCAGCAGGTGCAGCCGGGTGCCCTCCTCGCCCTGCAGCTCCTCGGGCTCCAGTGCGCGCCCGTCGAGGGTGACCGTCAACCGTTCGTCGGCAGGTTCGGCCGACCGGGCGACCGCGACGGACAGCACGATCTCGCTGGGGTCGGTGACGGTGGCAGTGATCCGGGCCGAGACGGTGCGGTGCATGCGCTCCATCCTGTCAGCCGTAGGGTCGGGACCATGCAGGCCATCACCCTCCCCGAGTACGGGGGACCCGACGCGCTGGTCCCCGCCGAGGTCGAGGCGCCCACGGCGGGCCCCGGCGAGCTGCTGATCGACGTCGCCGCGGCGGGGGTGAACCGTGCGGACGTGCTGCAACGCCAGGGCCACTACCGGGTCCCGGACGGCGCGTCGCCGCTGCCCGGCCTGGAGGTCAGCGGGAGGGTCGCCGCGCTGGGTGAGGGGGTGGACGGCTGGGGCGTCGGGGACCCGGTCTGTGCGCTGCTCACCGGCGGCGGGTATGCCGAGCAGGTCGCCGTGCCCGCGGGGCAGGTGCTCCCCGTGCCGGACGGCATCGAGTTGCGCGACGCTGCCGCCCTGCCCGAGGTCGTGTGCACCGTGTGGAGCAACGTCTTCCTCGTCGCGAACCTGCAGCCCGAGGAGGTGCTCCTGGTGCACGGCGGCTCCAGCGGCATCGGCACGATGGCGATCCAGCTGGCGCGGGAGGTCGGCGCCAGGGTGGCCGTCACGGCGGGCAGCCCGGAGAAGCTCGCGGCCTGCACCGAGCTGGGCGCGCAGATCGCGATCAACTACCGGGAGCAGGACTTCGTCGAGGAGCTGCGCGCGGCCACCGACGGGCACGGGGCCGACGTCATCCTGGACGTCGTCGGCGCCAAGTACCTGCACCGCAACGTCGACGCGCTCGCCACCAGCGGTCGGCTCGTGATCATCGGGATGCAGGGGGGCACCAAGGCCGAGCTCAACATCGGGAAGCTGCTGGCCAAGCGGGGCGCCGTGATCGCCACGACGCTGCGCAACCGCCCGGCGCAGGAGAAGGCCACGATCGTGGCCGCCGTCCGCGAGCACGTGTGGCCGCTGGTCGCCCAGGGCCGGGTCCGGCCGATCATCCACGAACGGTTCCCGCTGGCCCGCGCTGCCGACGCGCACCGGCTGATGGAGGAGAGCAGCCACATCGGCAAGATCCTGCTCGACGTCTCGTGACGGCCTCTCCCCCGACCTCTCCCCGGCCTCCCGGCGGCCGCCGCTGCCGGTCCGGGTGCTGGTCATGCTCCTGGGGACGGGCCTGGTGTGGGGCCTGGTGCTGGGCGTGAACTCCGCCCTGTTCGCCGGCGAGCTGACGATTCCGGCGCGCCTGGTCAACGCCGCCCTGGTCTGCGGCCTGGCCGTCCCCCTCGTGCTGCTCGCCCGGCGGCACCTGGACCGTCGGACCTCGGCCGGGCTCGGGCTCACCGGCCCTCCCGCGGCGTGGCGCCAGTTCCTCACCGGTGTCGGCGCGTTCCTGCTCCCCTCCGCCGTGGGCCTCGGCGCGGCCGTCGCCACCGGGTGGGTCAGCTTCCGGGCGGAGGCGCCGGCCGCCCAACTGCTGGGCTGGACGGCGCTGCTCGTCGTCCTGGTCCTGACCTACGAGGCGCTGCCGGAGGAGTTGGTGTTCCGCGGGTATCTGCAGCGGAACCTGACGACCGTGCTGGCGCCCTGGCAGGCGGCGATCGCCCAGGCCGTGCTGTTCTCCCTGTTCGGCACCGCACTCTGGGTCGTCGCCGAGGGGTGGGGCGTCCTCGCCGAGCGGGGCATCATCTTCCTCGCCGCGGGCATCGGCCTGGGCATGCTGCGGGTCCAGGCCGGCAACCTATGGACCCCGATCGGGTTCCACCTGGCCTTCCAGGTCGTGGCCCAGATGCTGCTCGGCCCGCAGGTCAGCACGGACAACGAGTCCGGGGTGCTCCTGGCCGGGATACTCACCGCCTTCGTCCTCGGCCCCTCCCTGGTCGCCCGGTTGGACCGCCGCGCGGTGAACTGGAGTCGGGCCGAGCCGGAGTAGGCCCGCGCCGGTCCGCACGATCCGGCAGGATGGGGGAATGACTGATCGACCGGAGCAGCAGGACGGGCCGGAGCAGCAGGACGGGCCGGAGCAGCAGGACGGGCCGGAGCAGCAGACCGAGGCCGGGCACGGGGACGTGGGGTCTCCCGTCCCCGCGGCGGACGGGGACGGCGAGGGTCGGCGCAGTCCCCGGGACCTGGTGGAGCAGCCCGCCAAGGTGATGCGGCTGGGCACGATGATCAAGCAGCTGCTGGACGAGGTGAAGAGCGCGCCGCTGGACGAGGCGGGCCGACAGCGGCTGGCCGAGATCCACCGGCGCTCCATCACCGAGCTCGAGCAGGGGCTGTCCTCGGAGCTGGTCGAGGAGCTCGAGCGGATCACCCTGCCGCTGTCCTCGGAGGCGCCGAGCGAGGCGGAGCTGCGCATCGCCCAGGCCCAGTTGGTCGGCTGGCTGGAGGGACTGTTCCACGGTATCCAGACCGCGATCGTCGCCCAGCAGATGGCCGCCCAGCAGCAACTGCAGCAGATGCGGCGGGCGCTACCGGGCGGCCAGCAGATGGTGCCCGGCCAGACCGTGCCCGGCCAGGCCTTCCCGGGCGTGCCGGGAGGCCAGCGTGGGGAGGAAGACTCCGGACCGACGGGGCAGTACCTCTAGGGGGAGGTACTCGCGGTGCACAGGACAATCTGTCGCGCCCCGAACGTCGGGACACCCACTGTGCTACTCCGATGGTCACTATGCGTCGGTCCGGACAGTCGCAGAGTGACCATCTCGGTAGCAGAGTCGCCACGTCAGTAGCAGAGTCACCCCGGACCTACTCGAAGAGGACGTACTCCGGCTGCGGGTCGAGGCCGAGGACCTCCTCGCCGGTCATCAGCGGACCGAACTCGCCGTCCTCCTCGTAGAACAGCTTGAAGCCGGCGACCACGTGGTCCGGCTTGTTCTCGTTCACCCGGTCGTAGGTGTCGATCTTGTCCTTGGGCGGGCCGATGCCGTCGACCGACTTGATCAGGACGACCCCGTCGTGGGGCTGCAGGTCCTGCTCGTCCTGCACCACGGAGGTGTGGACCTGGTGGTAGACCATCACCTTCTCGGGCAGGTCGTGCTCCTCGACGATGTCGGAGAGGTACGACGCGACCTCGTCGAGCTCCGCGCCGCTGGTGCGGCCGTACACCTCGCCCGGGACCTGTCCCTCGCCGACGGCCCACTCCGGGTCGAGGGCCACGCCGACGTCCGGCTCCTCCAGCCACTTCTCCCAGTGCTGCACCTCGTCCATGAAGGTGGACCGGCCCGGCTGGATGTTGAGCAGCAGGATCCCGTCGTGCCGGCGGGCGGCGTCCAGGTAGTCCTGCACGACCTCGTCGGACATGTGGGTCCGGTAGGTCCCGTCCGCCCCCGGCGTGCCGTGCACGACGGTGGCGATGAGCTCCAGCACCGGCATCACCTCACGGTCGTCGGCGAACTCCGCGCCGCGCTCCTCCATCTCCTCGACCCGCTCGTCCAGGTCGCCGATGCCCAGGCGTCCCAGCCCCTCGGACCCCGGAGCCCCGGAGTACCCGAACAGTCGGTACTCCGGGAAGAACTCGGTGCCGCCACGGGGCAGTTCGAGCGCCCCCTCGGGCTCGCCGTCCTCCCCGCCCGTGGGATCCGGCCCGTCGGTCGTGGCTCCCGCGCCGTCGGTGGTCCCCGCGTCGTCGACCGGCGCCTGCGACGTCGCCGACCCGTCCTCGCCCGGCGAGCCGTCGCTGCAGCCGGCGAGCACCAACCCCGTGGCCAGCGCCATGCCCATCACGCGGCGCAGCCCGGTGCGGCCGTGCCCTGTCCGTGGTTCCCCGTGTCTCACCCAGCCAGGGTAACCACGCCGCCGGCCGGGCAACGAGCCGGCGGCAGCGGGCGTCGCCTCAGTCGGCGGGCCGCCCGGGGTCGCCCGAGCTGCCCAGCATCGTGCCCTCCCTGCGCGGCGCTGCCGCGGTTGCGACCAGGCGCAGGATCTGGCGGGTCTCCAGGTCAGCGCTGCGCAGCTGCTCGGGGGCGCACCAGCGGGCGCGGCGAGCCTCGTGCGCGAGCCGCAGCTCCGGGCGGGTGTCGAGTCGGACCCGGAAGATCACGTCGACGCTCTGGGAGCGCGGGTGGACCCCCGTGACCAGCGGCTCACCGGGGTCGATGACCAAGCCCGACCTCCTCGCGGACCTCCCGGGCCACGGCCTGGGCCGGTGTCTCACCCCGGTCCAGCAGCCCGCCGGGCAGGCTCCACCCGCGGCGGTGCGGCTGGGACAGGAAGAGCACCTCGCCCGCGTGCTCCAGCACACAGACCGCGCCGATGGTGTAGTTCGGGGTGCCGGTGCGGACCAGGGCCCGCTTCAGCCGCCCGGGCAGCACGCGGAACAGCGACAGGGCCGCCGTGCCGGCCTTGCGGCGCGCCGTCGCCAGATCCACCTCAGGCACCGGCGAGCGAGTCCAGCACCATCCCGGTGTCCGCCTGCCCGAAGTAGTCCTTGACCAGCACGTTGAGCTCGGGGACGAGCCACACCTGCGGCGTGAACGTCTCCCCGGTGACGCCGCAGGTCACCCGCCACGTCTCATAGGTCGCGGCCAGCCCGCCCAGCTCGGTCTCCGTCGTGGTCAACGGGGCGCCCTCGGCGTCGGTGACCGTCAGGTTCGGCTCCTCGTCCTCGGGGTCGGCCTCCTGGTCGAACGGGCACAGCAGCGGCTCGGCGTCCCAGCGCCAGCCTTCGGCCTGGCCCGGCTCGTAGGCCTGGCCCGCACCTCCCGGCAGCCAGTCCCCGCCGACCGCGACCAGGACCCCCGCGCAATCGTCCACGGCCGGCACGGCATACGAGGGGGTGAGGCACCACCGGTGCGGGGCGACCTGCCCCGCGACCGGCTCCACGGCCTCCGCGTCCCCAAGGTCCTGCACCGCCCAGCCGCCCGGCACCAGCACGGACACGGTGCTCAGCACCGCCTCCTCCTGCCCCGCCGTCGTCGGGGCGACGTCACCACCCGGCACCGGCAGGGTCGTGGCCACCGGGTCGACCGGACCGTCCGCGGTCACCGGCGCACCCTCGTCCGGCTCGGGGGTCTGGGTGGGTTCGTCGGTGGCGGTGACGACGACGGTGTTGCCGGCCTGGTCGGTCGTGGTCACCGTGGTCACCGACCCGTTGTCGCTGCACGCAGCCACCCACACCACGGTGGCCAACGCCCCCGCGGCGAGGATCGCCCGGAGGGGCCAGCCGCGTGCCATGGAGGTCAGCCAACCACATCCGTCGCCGGACGGCGCCCCGACGGGTCGGCGCGGGAGACAATGGATGATGCCGACCACACCGGAGCCGACCGAGGCCGTCCCCGTGCTGCGCGTCCTCGACGCCGACCTGGCAGTGCCGTTCTACCGCGACTACCTGGGCTTCCGGCAGGACTGGGAGCACCGGTTCGCGCCCGACCTACCGCGCTACACCCAGCTGTCACGGGGCGCTGCCCGGGTGCACCTGAGCGAGCACCGGGGAGACGGCACGCCCGGCGGCGCGGTGCTCCTGGTCATCCCGGACCTCCGGGCGCTGCACACCGAGCTGCGGGGCAGGGACGGGGCCACCCCCGGGGTGGAGCAGGAGGAGTGGGGCCCGACCCTGACCGTGCACGACCCGTCCGGCAACCGGGTGACCTTCCACCAGCCGCCTGACGCCACCTCGGCCGCGGCGCCGATCCGGCACCGGCTCGAGCTCCCCTGCTCCGCAGCGCACGCCTTCGGGGTGTTCACCGGACGGATCGGACGCTGGTGGGACCCCGCCTACAGCCCCGACCCGGACGGGTTCACCGGGGCCGATATCGAGCCATGGGTCGGTGGGCGGGTCACCATGACATCCGCGTCGGCGGAGCCGTTCCCGTGGGGCACGGTGACGGTGTGGGAGCCGGGGCGGGAGTACGCCCAGACCTTCACCCTGGCTCAGGACCCCGAGCACCCGAGCGCCCTGCGCGTCCGGTTCCAGCCCACCCTCGACGGGTGCGTCGTCGAGTTCGAGCACGGCGGCTGGACGCCCGACAACGTCGCCGTCCGGGAGAAGTTCGGCGACTGGCCGCACCTGCTGGGGCGCTTCGCCGCGTTGGTCCGCGGATAGACGGCGCTCACCTCACGGAAGTCGCTGCGGCCCGTCCCGCGGCCCTCCCCGAGAAGAGGCAGCCGCCGAGGAAGGTGCCCTCCAGGGAGTTGTAGCCGTGCACCCCACCGCCGCCGAACCCGGCGACCTCACCCGCGGCATACAGGCCGGGCACCGGCGCACCGTCGGCCCCGAGCGCCCGCGACTCCAGGTCGGTCTGGATCCCGCCGAGCGTCTTGCGGGTGAGTGTGCGCAGCCGCACCGCGATGAGCGGGCCGTTGGCGGGGTCCAGGAAGGCGTGTGGCGGGGCGGTGCGGATCAGCTTGTCGCCCCGGTAGGCCCGTGCCGCCCGGACGGCCGCGATCTGGGCATCCTTGCCGAAGTCGTTGGCCAGCTCCCGGTCCCTGGCCTCAAGCAGGCCCTGCAGGCTGCCGGCATCGATCCGGTCCCCGCCGGCGAGCGCGTTCATCGCCGCGGCCAGCTCGGGCACCGTCTCGGCCTGCACGAAGTCCTCGCCGTCGTCCAGGAAGCGCTGCACCGGCCCCGGCGCCCCCTTGCGCACCCTGCCGAGGACCTGCTTCACACTCTTGCCGGTGAGGTCCGGGTTCTGCTCGGACCCGGAGAGCGCGAACTCCTTCTCGATCACCTTCTGGGTCAGCACGAACCAGGAGTGGTCATGCCCGGTCCCGCGCAGGTGGGCGAGGGTCCCGAGCGTGTCGAACCCCGGGTAGCACGGGGCGGGCAACCGGTGACCGTCCGCGTCCAGCCACAGCGAGGACGGGCCGGGCAGGATCCGTATGCCGTGTCCCGGCCAGACGGGGCTGTGGTTGGCGATGCCCTCGGTGTAGTGCCACATCCGGTCCCGGTTGACGATGCGGGCTCCCGCGGCCTCGCTGAGCGGCAGCATCGAGCCGTCCACGAACGCCGGGACGCCGACCACCAGGTCCTCCGGCGGGGCTCCCAGTCGCTGCGGCCAGTACTCCCGGATGAGGTCCAGGTTGGCCCCCACCCCGCCCGAGGTCACGACCACCGCACCGGCCGACAGCTCGAAGTCACCGACGCTGCTGCGGGTGCTCGACACCGCGCGACCGACCCCGTCCTCGGCCAGCCGCTGCCCCCGGACCCCGGTGACCGCGCCGTCCGTGGTCACCAACCCGGTCACCTTGTGCCGCCCCAGCACGGTCAGCAGACCGTCGTGCTGGGCCGCACGGCACCGCGCCTCGAACGGTGCGACCACCCCCGGGCCGGTGCCCCAGGTGATGTGGAACCGCGGCACCGAGTTGCCGTGACCGGTCGCGGTGCCGTCCCCGCGTTCGGCCCACCCGACGACGGGGAAGAACCGCACCCCCAGTCCGTGCAACCAGGCGCGCTTCTCGCCCGCGGCCCACTCGACATACGCCCTCGCCCAGCGGGCCCCCCACGTGTCCTCCGCGTGCGGACCGTCCAGCCGGTCGAACCCGGCGCTGCCCGACCAGTCCTGCCAGGCCAGCTCCAGACTGTCCCGGATTCCCATCCGGCGCTGCTCCGGGCTGTCGACCAGGAAGAGCCCACCGAAGGACCACCAGGCCTGCCCCCCGAGGTGCTCGGCGGACTCCTGGTCGACCAGCACCACCCGGCGTCCCGCCTCGACCAGCTCGGCGGTCGCCACGAGCCCGGCCAGGCCGGCCCCCACCACGATCACGTCAGCGTCCATGCCTCTCCTGTCATCGAGTGCCCTCCTCGGTCCAGCGGCCCCACTACCCGCTCCGGGTGCCAGAGGGTCCGCTTAGGATCGCAGGGCGATGTCCGATGTGGAAGCCCCCGGGGCTGATCAGCCGTCCCGGCAGAGGAGCCGTGCGCGCCTCCGCCGGGGGCTGCGTCACGCCGTGACGGTGCTGGTGCTCGCGGTGGTCGGCTACGTCGGCGGCCTAGCCACCACGAGCCTGTGGCCCATCACGGTGCAGACGGAGCACTTCGAGGCCTCCGTGCGGATCTCCCCCTCCTGGTCCAACAACTCCACGATCCACGTGCCGACCGTGTTCGGCGATATCGACCTGGCGTTCGCCGGCCCGACCCCGGCGCCCGGCATCGAGGCCCGGGTGCAGGTGCGGGAGGAGATCACCGAGCTGTTCACCGGCGGCGCCGTCGACGTCGAGCAGCTCACCCCCGACCAGGCCGAGCTGCGCACGGTGATGGTCGACGGCCTGACCGAGCTGGGGTGGAAGTTCGTCGGCGGGGTGCTGGGCACCAACCTGGTCCTGGTGGGGTTGTGGTTCCTGGGCCGGCCGCGTCGGGACAGCCACTCCTGGTGGCGCCCCGCCGAGGCCGTGGCCGGCGCCGTGATCGTGGCAACCCTGGTGCCGGGCGTCGGGTCGGTGCTGACCTACCGGGAGAGCAACTACGCCGCCTTCACCACGACGTCGCTGCTCTCGACCGTGCGCGGCAGCAGCGGCATGTTCACCGACATCCAGGGCCAGGCCCGGCAGGCCACCCCGTACGTGCAGAACCTGCTCGCGCTCTCCGACGCGCTGCACCAGGAGTTCGTCAACCCCGACGCGTTCCAGCCCCCGGCCGCCCGGTTCCTGCTGGTCTCCGACATCCACGGGATGAACTACTACGCCCTGATGGAGCGGATCATCGCCGACGAGGAGATCACCGCCGTCATCGACACCGGCGACCTGGTGAACTTCGGCCGCACCCGCGAGGGGGAGATGGCCGGGATCTTCTCGGCCATCGAGGACCTCGGGGTCCCCTACATCTTCGTGCGGGGCAACCACGACGCCACCAGCCCCACCGACGAAGGGGTGCTGCGGCGGATGGCCGAGATCCCCAACGTGGTCCTGCTGGAGCCGACGGCGGGCTCGTATGTCGAGGCGCGCGTCAACGGGGTCCGCATCACCGGGTTCAACGACTGGCGGTTCTTCGGCGAGGTGAACGACGACTTCCGGGCGCAGGCCCGCGCGGCCGCCGAGGCCTACGCCGAGGGCACCACCGGGTGGCCGCTCCCGGACATCCTGGCCACCCACCAGCCGACCCCGCTGAACAGCCTGGACAGCGGTGGGGTCAAGATCAACGGCCACATGCACACCGCCTCGCTGAGCGGCAACCAGATCACCGTGGGCTCGTTCACCGGGGGCGGCCTGGTCAACCACTTCCAGGTCCCCCAGGACGAGGACGAGGAGACGGCCGGCGAGCTGGTCGGTGTCCCCTACGCCTTCGACATCCTCAGCTTCGGCGAGGACTGCCAGATGCAGACCCTGACCCGCTACGTCTACCGCAACCTCGTCTCCGGCCGGCCGCAGTTCGACAACGTCAGCGTGCTCAACGGGGAGCAGATCGCCGCCGACCCCGACGACGACGCCGCGCCCCGCACCTGCTCCCCCGACGTGCCGCTCGAGACCGTCCCGATCGTGCCCGTCTCCGAGGACAGCGACGACGGCGGCGACAACGGGGACGGCGACGGCGCCCGCGACGACGGCAGCGACAACGACGGCGGCGCCGGCGACGACGCGGAGGGTTAGCCCAGGCCTAGTGCGGGAGCGGCTCGGCCTGTCGCTCGCCCTCGTCGAGGTGACGTTGGGGAGACGGTATGCCGTCCGCCACCTCCTCCGGGGTCAGTGGGCCGGGCTCATCGGGGCCAGTGCGCCGGCCCACGGGCTGGGTGGTCGCGACGCGGCCGGCCCGTCTGTGTCGGTGGCTAAGACTCGCGTGGAGGATGAAGGGGCCTATAACCCCCTTCATCCTCCACGCGAGCTGTTCCGGGGTGTGGCGGGCGCGATTGTTGAGGGGTGTGGAGGGGAGGAGGGTGACCGGTGCTGGGTTAGCCCTGCCGCGCCGCGCCGACGCGGAAGCGCCATCGCACCTCATACCGCGGCGATCCGGCGGCGCCCTGCCCGAGGTGCGAGGCGATGAGCACGACCTCCGCCACCCGGAACCGCGGGCCGCGGTAGGCATCCAGGGACTGCACCCACCGGCCGGCCGCGCGCCTCCTGGGGGAGCGGGCCACCGTGACGTGCGGGGTGAACCGCTGGCCGTCGACCTCGGCGCCCGCGTGATTGGCGTGGTCGCGCAGGGCCCGGGACCACGCCCGCAACTCGGCGGCGGCGTCCTCCTCGGGCACTCCGATCCACATCACCTTCGCCGCACCGGGGTCGGGGAAGGCACCCGCTCCACCGAACGACATACCGATCGGTTGTTGCCGTTGTGCCCACGCGGTCACGGAGTCGGCCAGCGGGTCCTCACGGTGGTCGGGGAGGTCGGGCAGGAAGGCGAGGGTCAGGTGCAGGTGCTCTTGCCTGGTCCACCGCCAGTCCCTGCCGGTGTCGGCGTCCCGGCGGGGTTGCAGGTGAGCCAGGAGGTCCTCGTGCACCGGTGGCGGCGGTAGCACGGCGAAGAAGGCCCGCATCCCCCCATCGTGCCTGCTCCGTCGGACGGTGGCCTACTGCTCGTGCAGATTGGTCGGCGGCAGGTGGCCCTTCTCGATAGCGGCGGCCACGTCCCGGATCGCCTGGCCGCTCTCGCTCCACCGGCCCGCGGGCTCCTCCCAGACCGGAGTCCAGCCGCGGCGGGCCTCGATCGTCCAGTGCTGGCCGAAGAGGACCCGCCCCAGGATCGCGAACGGCAGCACCACCAGCACGAGCAGGAATTCCAGACCCGCCACGACCAGGAGGATCAGCAGCGGTATCGACAGGATCAACAGGATCAGGCCGACCACCATGCTGATGGGGTCGTCACCCAGGGGCATGTCGGGAAGCTTGTCCAACACACCCTTGATTCGTCGGCGCCACGGGACCCACCGTCTCGTCACTCGCCAGGTCTGTCCCCCAGGGTCCTTCACCTTCACGGGAAGCACCGTACCCGAACCTCTCGAGTGAACCCGAGGTTCCCCACAGGTGGCGGCCGAGGGCGAGGCCGGCCGGCGATCGGCCCGACGTAGGGTGGGGCGGGTGAGCACCCCTCCGGGTCAGGTGCCGCCGGGGCGGGACGACCCGGCGGGCCCGCAGCCCCCCGAGTCGACGTCCGCGCTGCCGCCCGAGGCCCCGGCACAGCCGCCTGCACCGCCCAAGGGCCAGGCGGCGAGCATCATGTGGGCGGTCGCCACGATCGTGGTGGCCCTGGTCGGCGGCTTCCTGATCTACACCGCGATCACCCACGACGGGGCAGACACGGCCGGCACGGAAGGGCCCGCGGCCACCGACGACGCGGGCGCGGGCGACGACGCGGGGCCGGGCGACGACGCGGGGGCGGGCGACGACGCCGGGGCGACTGACGCCAGCAGCCCGACGAGCGGGCCCACGGACGAGGACGGGGATGAGGCCGGGCGCACCGCCGCGGCGCCGGAGGAGGCCCCGTCGTCCGGTCCTGCGGAGATGACCGAGGAGCAGAAGCAGTTCGTCCTGGCGCTGCAGCGGCGCGAGGCGGACGACCCGATGGCCGTGGGCGAGGTCGACGCCCCGGTCGTGATCATCGAGTACGCCGACTACCGGTGCCCGTTCTGCGCGGTCTGGGGGCGCGACATCCAGCCCGAGCTCCAGCACTACGTGGACGACGGCACGGTCCGCATCGAGTTCCGCGACCGCATCCTGTTCGGCGAGGAGTCGGAGGCGACGGCGCTGGCAGCCCGCGCCGCGGGCGAGCAGGGGATGTACTGGGAGTACCACGACGCCGTGTTCGCCGCCGCCCCCACCAGCGGGCACCCGGACATGCCGCGGGAGAAGCTGATCGGCTTCGCCGAGGAGATCGGGATTCCCGACGTGGCGCAGTTCGAGCAGGACCTGGACTCCCCGGAGCTGCGCGCGGCGATGGAGGCCGACCAGGCCGAGGGATCCTCGCTGGGGATCAACTCCACCCCGACCTTCCTGGTCAACACCACCCCGCTGGTCGGGGCGCAGCCGGCCCAGGTCTTCGACCAGGTGATCCGGCAGGAACTGGCCGCCGACGACGCCGGCTGAGGCCACCGCACGGCATACTCTGCACCGGAGGACGGCGCACCGTGGCAGCGCCGCCCGGAGCAGGAGGAGACCTGATGCGGATCGTGGTGGCCCTGGGCGGCAACGCCCTCCTGCAACGGGGGCAGGTCCCCGACGCCGAGTCGCAGGTGCAGAACATCCGGGTCGCCGCCCAGGCCCTGGCGCCGCTCACCGACGAGCACGAGGTCGTGATCACCCACGGCAACGGCCCCCAGGTCGGGGTGCTGGCGATGGAGAGCGCCGCCGACCCGCGCCTGACCAAGTCCTACCCGTTCGACGCACTGGGCGCGATGACCCAGGGCCTGATCGGCTACTGGATCCTGCAGTCGATGGGCAACGAGCGCCCCTACCGGCAGTTCGCGGCGATCCTCAACCAGACCCTGGTGCTGGCCGACGACCCCGCCTTCGAGAACCCCACGAAGTTCGTCGGGGAGGTGTATGCCGAGGAGGAGGCCCGCGCGATGGCCGCCAAGCAGGGGTGGCAGGTCAAGCAGGACGGTGACGGCTGGCGCCGGGTGGTCGCCTCCCCCCGGCCGCGGGAGATCATCGAGACCAAGCTCATCGACCACCTGCTGGACGAGTCGATCATTGTCGTGTGCGCCGGGGGCGGCGGCGTCCCGGTGGTGCGCACCGAGACGGGGGACCTGCAAGGCGTCGAGGCCGTGATCGACAAGGACCTCTCCGCGGCCCTACTCGCGAACCGGCTGAAGGCCGACCGCCTCCTGGTGCTCACCGACGTCGAGAGCGTCGTCGAGGACTTCGGGACCGAGCGGGCGCGGCCGATCGGGCGGACCACCCCCTCCCACCTGCGGGCGCTCGACCTGCCCGCCGGGTCGATGGGACCCAAGGTGGAGGCCGTATGCCGTTTCGTCGAGAACGGCGGACGCTCGGTGGCCGCCGCGATCGGCAACCTGGCCGAGGCCAAGGCGCTGCTGCACGGCGAGCGCGGCACCTTCGTCACCCCCGACTGAGCGGGCCACTCAGGCGCCGGCGTGCGCGGACCCGGGACACTGCATACCGTCGGTGGATGACACCCCACCCAGACCTGCAGCCCCCCATCGCCCGCCGGGCGGCCTCACTGACCAACGACAAGGGCGGCTTCCCCGCGCAGGAGCAGCAACCGCCCGGGCTGACCGCCCCGATGGACCCGGCGCCGGACCACGGCGAGGAGAGCTACGTCGGCCACGACCGGCTGGCCGGGCTGCGCGCGCTCATCACCGGTGGGGACTCCGGGATCGGCCGGGCCGTCGCGATCGCCTACGCCCGGGAGGGTGCGGACATCGCGATCGGCTACCTGCCCGAGGAGCAGGAGGACGCGCAGGAGACGGCCGACCTGGTGCGTGCCGCCGGCCGCACGGCGGTGCTGCTGCCCGCCGACCTGCGCGAGGAACAGGCCTGCCAGGACACCGTCGATCGGGCGGTGCAGGAGCTCGGCGGGCTGGATGTGTTGGTCAACAACGCCGGCTACCAGATGGCCCGGACCCACGGGCTCGAGGAGTTGCGGACCGACCACCTGGACCGGGTCCTCAAGACCAACCTCTACGCCATGTTCTGGGTGACCCGTGCGGCGCTGCCCCACCTGGGCCGGGGCGCCAGCATCATCAACGTCAGCTCGATCCAGGCGTACGACCCCTCGACAACGCTGCTGGACTACGCCGCGACCAAGGCGGCGATCAACAACTTCACGGTGAACCTGGCGGCCGAGGTCGGGGAGCGTGGCATCCGCGTCAACGCGGTCGCGCCCGGCCCCATCTGGACACCGTTGCAGCCGGCGACGCAGGACGGCGAGCACCTCAAGGAGTTCGGTGGCGACACCCCGTTGGGGCGTGCCGGCCAGCCCGCGGAGCTCGCGGGGGCCTTCGTCTTCCTCGCCTCACCGTCGGAGGCGAGCTATGTCTCGGCGACCGTGGTTGGGGTCACCGGAGGCAAGCCCGTCTTCTAGCGGACTGTCAGACCTGGTCCGCCCACGGCCCGAGCACGACGGTCCACTCCCGGACCTCCACCCGCTCGACCAGGCCCTGCTGCTGGAACGGGTCCTCGCGGAGCAGGTCCAGGACCCGCTGCGGGTCCTCCCCGTGCACGATGAGCAGCGCCCCGGGCGGCCCGTCCTCGCCCAACGGACCGCTGCCCCGCAGCGTCCCCTCGTCGGCGAGGGAGCCGAGGAAGGCCCGGTGGGCCGGCCGGTGCTGGTCCCGGCCCGCAGAATCGTCGCTGTAGTGGTAGCGCACGGCATACGTCGTCATGGCGAGAGTCTGGCAGCACCCCAGCCACCGGGGTCGACCTCCCCCCACCGTCCCTTGCACCAGGCGCCCTATGTTGCTAGCATTCTGTCATGAGCGAGCCCAAGGTGCAGTTCAACGTCTACCTTCCGCCGGACCTCGTCCGCGCCATCAAGCACCGCGCCATCGATGAGGACAGCAGCCTGTCGGCACTGGTCGAGTCGGTGTTGCGGACCTACCTGGAGGAGAAGCAATGATTACCGCCCGTCCCGTCCGGTTCACCAGCGACCTGCCCGCCTGGCGCGAGCTGCTCGGCGCGGTCGGCGCGACACTCGTGACCGACGCCGAGGGGTGGACCGTGTATGCCGTGGGGTCGGGTCGTCTCGCGCTGCACGCCGCGGGCGAGGACTACCCGAGCGGCCTGACCACCCTGGGGTTCGAGACCGACGACCTCGACGCCTGGGCCGCCGCCGCCAGTGAGGCCGGGGCACCTGTCGTGGTCGGTGAGGCACCGCACGGCAGGGCCGGCACGGTGACCGCCGGGGACGGCACGACGTTCACCGTCGACCCGGCCGAGCAGGCCATGGAGGACCCGCCGGCCGACAGCTCCTTCGCGGTGCTCCCGATCTGGTACACCCCCGAGAGCGAGCAGGCCCGCGAGGTGCTGCGCCGCCTCGGCATCCCAGAGCGGATCACCGGGGACAACGGGGTGTGGACGGACTTCACCTGCGACGGCGGCGGGCTGGCCGCGGTCCACCGGGCCGAGACGGTGGGGGTGGAGCTCGGCTTCGAGTTCGGCGGCGACATCGAGGCGCTGGTCCCGCTCCTGGAGCGCACGGGGCACAAGGTGGCCCTGATCGACGAGAGCCACAACCGCACGCTGCGCGTCGCCGACCCGGACCGGTCCGGCACCGACCTGTGGATCAACGAGGAGCAGCGCGACCTCTACGGCTACCGGGCGGTGCGGGCCGAGGGCTGACGGCCGGTCAGGAGTCCGCGGCGCCCACGGCGGCGTCCAGGGCGCCCGCCAGGTCGGCCCAGAGGTCCTCGACGTACTCGATGCCGACTGACAGCCGCAGGAGGTTCTCCGGGACGGTCTTCGCCTCGGCCTCGTAGCGGCGGCGCCGCTCCAACTGGGACTCAACCCCGCCCAGGCTGGTCGAGTGGGTCCACAGCCGAACCCCGGCGCTGACCTGCTCGGCCGCCTCCGGGCCGCCGGCCACCTCGATCGCCAGCATCGCCCCGAAGCCCGGGTAGCGGACCCGCTTCACGGACGGGTGCTCGGCGAGCCGGGCGGCCAGGTCGGCGGCGTTGGCGGCGGCGCGCTCGACCCGCACGTGCAGGGTGCGCAGTCCCCGGAGCGCCAGGTAAGCCTCCATCGGGCCGGGGATCGCCCCGTGGGTGCTGCGGTGCGCCAGCACCCGTTCCCGCAGCGCCCGCCCGCGGTCGTCCGCGGGGGTCACGACCGCACCGAGGAGCACGTCGGAGTGCCCGGCGAGGTACTTGGTGACGGAGTGGACGACCAAGTCGGCCCCGTCGGCCAGCGGCTGCTGGAGCACCGGCGTGGCGAAGGTGTTGTCACAGGCCACCAGCACCCCTCGCTCGTGCGCGGCGGCAACCAGGGCCGGGATGTCGGCGAGCTCCATCATCGGGTTGGTCGGGGACTCGATGATCAGCAGGTCAGCCCCCTCCAGCGCCTCGACGACCTGCTCCGTCTCGTCGATGTCCACCGGCCGCACCTGCAGGATCCCGACGGCCGCGCGCTCACCCAGCAGGGCCGTCGTGCCGTTGTAGGCGTGCCGGGCGGCCACGACCGTGCCGCCCAACGGCACCAGCGAGACGACGGCCGCGATGGCGGCCATCCCCGACCCGAAGGCCAGCGCCTCGCCACCCTCGAGTCCTCCGATCGCTTCTTCCAACGCGGTCCAGGTCGGGTTGCCCACCCGTGCGTAGCTGACGTCACCGTCGGCGAGGTAGGTCGAGGTGAAGGTCACCGCCGGGTTCACCGGACTCCCCGTATGCCGTGCCGGACGCCCCGCGGCGACGGCGCGGGTCTGCGCGTGCCAGGTGGGGTCGACCGGGTGCAGGTGCGGGTCGGGCTCGCTCATCGCCCCAGACTAGGACTGCTCCTCCCCCTGCTTGCGGGCGCGGTAGGCAGCCGCCGCGACCCGGTTGCCGCAGCCGCCGTCGCAGTAGCGCTTGGAGCGATTGCGGGACAGGTCGATGAGGACGTTGTCGCAGTCGTCGGCGGCGCAGGTCCGCAGCCGGGTCAGCTCGCCCGAGCGGACCACGTCGACCAGGGCCATCGCCGCCTCCACCGCCATCCGCTCGGCCAGCGGGGCCTGCGGGGTCGTGGCGTGCAGGTGCCAGTCGTACTCGTCGTGGCGCACCAGTTGCGGCAGCGCCCGAGCCTCGAGCAACAGCCGGTTCACCCCCTCCACGATCTCTGGCTCCGTCCCGACCCAGATGGCCCGCAGCCGCGGCCGGAGCCGCCGCACCTGCTCCAACTCGCGTGCGTCGTGGGCCCGGTCGCCGGTCCACCCCCAGTCCCGGACGAAGCCGTCGAGCTCCTCGGGCGTGCTGATCTCGTCGGGGTCGCCGGCCGTGTTGACCAGTGCCGCAGCCGACTGCAGCGCTACCTCGGTGTCATGGGCGAAAAGCACCTTGACTCCTTACGTCGTGCTCGGATACCGTCATGAGTGTAACGAACTTTGACTCATGATGCCTCAAGGGTGAGGCCTCGCAGCACCGTAGAGGAGGACAGACATGGACCGCAGGGTCACCACCGGCCTGCTGCTGGCGCTCGCGTCGGGGGCGGCATTCGGCACATCGGGGGCATTCGCCAAGGGGTTGCTGGAGGCCGGTTGGTCGCCCGGCGCCGCGGTGACCTGGCGGGTCGCCGTGGCAGCGCTCGTGATGGCCCTGCCCGCCGCGCTGCTGATGCGCGGCAAGTGGCACCGGATGCGCCGGGGCTGGCCGAGCGTCGTGCTCTTCGGTCTCGTCGCGGTGGCCGGCTGCCAGCTCGCCTACTTCCTGGCGGTGGAGCGACTCTCGGTTGCCGTGGCGCTGCTGCTGGAGTACCTCGGGATCATCCTCGTCGTCGGCTGGCTGTGGCTGCGCCACGGCGAGCGGCCCCGCCCGCTGACGGTCCTGGGCGCCGGGGTCTCCGTGGTCGGCCTGATGCTCATGCTCGATGTCTTCGGAGCGGTGCAGGTCGACCCGATCGGCGTGATGTGGGGTCTGATCGCCGCGACCGGTCTGGCCACCTACTTCCTGCTCTCGGCCGACGAGAGTCACGGGCTGCCCGCCCTGGTCGTGGCGACCGGCGGCCTGGCCGTGGGCGCGGTCGCCCTGGTCGTCGCTGGTGTCCTCGGAGTGCTCCCGATGGTGTGGAACACCTCGGACGTGGAGCTGGCCGGGATGCAGGTCCCCTGGTGGACCGACGTCGCGGCGCTCGGCGTGATCGCCGCCGCGTTCGCCTACGGCAGCGGGGTGATGTCGGTGCGGCGACTGGGCTCCAAGCTGGCCTCGTTCGTCGGGCTCACCGAGGTGATGTTCGCGGTCCTGTGGGCCTGGCTGCTGCTCAGCGAGCTCCCCGCCCCGATCCAGCTGCTCGGAGGCGCCCTGATCCTGGCCGGCGTCGTCGCCGTGAAGCTCGATGAGCGCCCCCGCGCCCGGGTCCCCGAGGTCGCGTCCCACGCGGTCCCGGACGACGCCACCCCCGTGGTCCCCGAGGACGCAGCCCCCGCGTTCCCCGACGAGTCGGCGGACGGCATACCGGCTCCCCCGCGACACCCCGACGAGGGCGAGCGACAGGCCGAGCCGCTCCCGCACTAGGCCCCCCGCGCCCGCCACACCCCGGAACATCGCCCCCGCCACACCCCGGAACAACTCGCGTGGAGGATCAAGGGGCCTATAGCCCCCTAGATCCTCCACGCGAGTTCTGAGCCGCCAACACAAACGGGCCGGGCGCCTGCGGATCAGCTCCGCAGGCGCCCGGCGCGTTGGTGACGAGGAGGTCAGGCGGTCGGGGTGTCACCCGACTTGCGCTGCACCTTCTCCAGCGAGCGGGCGGCCGCGTCCCGGCCACCCAGCCCGTAGGCCAGGGCGGCGGCCAGCGCGCCACCGACGACCACGGAGCCGAACGCCAGGTTGATGATGGAGTCGGCGATGCCCATGTACTGCAGGCCCATCGCGACGAACAGCACCAGGGTGGCGTAGCGGATGATCGTGCTCGCCGTGCCGTCGCCCACCGCGCGGGACAGCAGGCTGGCCACCAGGAAACCGGCGGCGATGATGGCACCACCGAACAGCACCCGGCCACCGAGCTCGAGCACCTCGTTGAGGATCGCGGTGACCTCGGGGAAGTTCAGCGTCCGGGTCGCCATGATCGCGAAGAAGATCATGATCGCGACCTGCGCCACCTTGGTGATGATCGAGGAGGCGCTGGTGCCCTCGGGGACGATGCCCAGGCCGGAGACGGCCCGGTCGGTGCCGAGCCCACGCAGCGTGCTCTCCAGCAGCTCACCGACGAACTTGGCGATCAGGAAGCCCAGGCCCAGGATCAACGCCGCAGCGATGATCAGCGGGATGGCGTTCAGGATGATCGTCAGCATCTGCTCGGCGGGGTCCGAGATGGCCCGGATGCCCAGGATCTGCAGGGCCGCGATGGAGACCACGATCAGCACGACCGCGAAGACCAGGTTGCCCACCAGCGAGGGGAGGTTGCGGACCAGGTCCGAGCCCGAGCCCTGCTCGGCCGGCGCACCCGCCTGACCGGGGGCGGCCTCGCTGGCCTGCGGGGTCCCGGAGCCACCAGCACCGACGGCGCGGGCGGCCTGGTTCGGGTTCACCTTGGCGGCCAGGCCCTCGAGGTTCGCGGCGCCGAGGGCGGTCTCGACCAGCTGCTTGAGGATCTTCGCCAGCACGAAACCGATGAAGAAGACAAAGGCGGCACCGATGATGTTCGGGAGGTACTGCATGACATTGTCGAGCAGCGTCTGGATCGGCGTCAGGGCGGCATGCAACGCAAAGACCTGCATCACCGCGACCAGACCGAAGAGCCACACCAGGAGTGAGGCAATCTGACCCAGTGAGTCACCGACGGATTGACCGTCCGATCCCTGCTTCTGCAAGAACCCGACCCTGCTCACGAGCTTGCTCATCGCCCACTTGACGACGCGCGCCAGGATCCAGGTGGCGACCAGGATCAGGATGGCGATCACGACGTTCTGCAATATCTGCGGCCAGTCGTAGTTGTCGAGGAAGTCCACGACATCTCCTTCGAAATAGGGAATCTGCTGGCGGTTGAGGGCTTTCGTTCCCCCAAACGGCCAATCACATTACACGCCGGAATACAGAACACAACCCTGTTGACGTGAATAGATGACGCGGAAGGACCCCACGACCAGCAGGTCGTGGGGCCCTTCCGCGGGGGTCTGCGCCCGGGGGCTCAGGCGGTCTGTCCTGCGTGCTCGCCCTCGGCCAGCTCCTCGATCAGCTTGTCGTTGAACGCCGGCAGGTCCTCCGGGGTGCGGCTGGTCACCAGGCCGTTGTCGACCACGACCTCCTCGTCGACCCACTCCGCCCCCGCGTTGCGCAGGTCGGTCTGCAGGCTGGCGTAGGAGGTCACCGTGCGCCCGCGCAGGACGTCGGCGTCGGTGAGGATCCACCCGCCGTGGCAGATCGCCGCCACCGGTTTGCCCTGCTCGAAGAACGCCCTGGTCAGCGCCACGGCGTCGGAGTCCATCCGCAGCTTGTCGCCGTTGACGACGCCGCCCGGGAGCACGAGCCCGGCGTAGTCGGTGGCGTCCGCGTCGGCGGCCGTCAGGTCGACGCCCGCCTCATAGCCCTTCTTGCCAGTCAGCGTGCCCGTCTCGGGGGCGATGAGCACGGGCTCGGCCCCCGCCTCGGTCACGGCGTCCCAGGGGCTGGTGAGTTCGCTGTCCTCGAAGCCGTCGGTGAGCAGGAAGGCAACCTTCTTGCCGGTGAGCTGGGTCATCGGGATTCCTTTCGTCGGTGGTGGGCACCGTCAGCATCGACGGTATGCCGGATGGTCCGGTGCCGCCCGCCGGGAGGGCACGGGCGCGGGGTCGGGTTGGTCGGGGGCTGGCGCGGCGAGCCAGGTCGGCCCGGCGGATTGGGCGGCGGTCAGCGCGCCAGCGAGTCCAGGGCCTGCTCGATCGGGACGTCGCCGTTGTTGAACTGCACCGTCACCCCGGCCTGGTCGTCCCGGTCGATGACGGCGGCGGCCACGGCCGCGACGTCGGCACGCGCCACCTGGCCGGCCTCGACGTCGGGGCCAAGCTCGATCCCGCCGGTGGGGGCGTCCAGGGTCAGCCCGCTGGGCGCCAGGATGGTCCAGGCCAGGTCACTGCCGCGCAGGTAGGCGTCCGCGGCCGCCTTCGCCTCGGCATACGCGAAGAACGGGTTGTCCTCGGGGACACCGTGGTCCGGGCGCGCCCCGAAGTAGGACACCATGACATAGCGCGGCACGCCCGCGGCCACCGCCGCGTCGACGGACCGGATGGCGGCCTCCCGGTCGACGGCCCGGGTGCGGTCAGGGTTGCCCCCACCGGCCCCCGCGGACCAGACCACCACGTCGTGACCGCGCAGCAGCTCGGCGATGCCGTCGGTCTCGAGCGTCTCGACGTCGGCCACCACCGGCGTCGCTCCGGTCGCGGCGACCTCCTCGGCGTGGTCGGCGTTGCGGATCACCGCCGAGACGTCGTGGCCGGCCGCGGTGAGCAGGGGTTCCAGCTCCAGCGCCACCTTGCCGTGTCCGCCGATCAGTGCGATGCGTGCCATGCCTCTCCTCCGTGGTGCCTGGGGTCCCTCCCGGCCGCGCCGGGAGTGGGCGTGCTCTCTGGGCAACAGGCCGGGAGTCGATCGTGTTCCCCCGCTCGCGACCCGTTCACGATCGTGACCTCGCGGGCTTGGGGTGGGGTAGTTCGCTGCACCTATAGGTACAGCGAACTACCCCACCCCCTGCGCGGCTCCCGCGAGCGATGCTCAGTGCCCTGGGACGGCGACGACGGCCCGTGGCTGTGGACAACCACGACGGACGGCCGGGCAGCCGACGCACGCTAGGGCGATGGACGTGGAGGCCCTGGCCGGGCAACAACATGGCGTGGTGACGCGCGGTCAGGCACTGTCGGGCGGGCTCAGCCCGGGCATGCTCCGCAGCCACCTGGGGTCTGGTCGATGGCAGCGCGTCCACCCCGGCGTCTATCTCACCCACAGCGGCGAGACGACCTGGCTCGCCCGCGCCTCCGCGGCGCTGCTGCACTGCGGGCCCGGCGCAGCCCTCGCGTTGGAGTCCGCCGCCCACCTCCTGGGTCTGCACGACCGACAGCCTCAGGTGCTCCACCTCATGGTGCCCTGGGAGCGCAAGGTGGTGCGGGTCCCCGGCACCCGGGTGCGACGCCGCCGTCGGCTGCTGACCACGAGCAGGCAGAAGTTGACGGTCACATCACCGGCGCAGACCGTCCTGGACCTCGGGGCGGAGCCAGGCTGCTCCGTCGACGAGGCCGTCGCTGTGGCGGTGCGGGCCTGTCAGCGGGCACAGGTCGAGCCCGCCGAGATCCTCGCCGAGCTCGCGCTCCGGACCAACCACCAGCACCACGACCTGCTGATCCTGGCGCTGGGCGACGCCGAGCAGGGGGTGGAGAGCGTCGGAGAGTTCCGGTTCCTGCAGCACGTGGTCCGCCTGCACGGCCTCCCCGCGCCCTCCTGCCAGGCGCCGACGGCCGACGGGCGAGGGCGGCGCGACTTCGAGTGGGTGGAGTTCGGTGTCATCGCCGAGGTCGACGGTGTCCAGTGGCACCAGGGTGCGGCCTTCCACCGGGACCGACGGCGCGACCGCCAGGCGGCCCGGGGCGGCAAGCTCACCCTCCGGTCGGGATGGCTCGATGTCACCTGCGACCCCTGCGAGCTCGCGATCGACCTCGGCCTGTCGCTGCAGCAACGGGGCTGGCGCGGCCAGCTGCAGCCCTGCTCACCCTCATGTCCCGTGAACCGGCTGGGAGCTGACCACGGGGCGGGCTGAGTCGGGGTGGGGTAGTTCGCTGTACCTATAGGTGCAGCGGATTACCCCAGGCCCAGCGAGCGGCGTGCCCCAGCTTGCTGCGGCCGCAGGCTCAGCGGGAGTTGCTGCCGATCTCGGTCGCCAGTTGCGGCGGCAGGTAGTCGTAGCGCACAAACTCCCGGGTGAAGGTGCCCGAGCCGTGGGAGACCGAGCGCAGGTCGATGGGGTAGCGGCTCAGCTCGTGCTGCGGCACCTCCGCGTGCACGATGGTGTGCCCCTCCTCGCCGGCTTCGGTCCCGTGCACCTGGGCCCGCCGACCGCGCAGGTCGGCCATGACCGGGCCCACGTAGTCGTCGGCGACCGTGACGGCGATGTGGTCGACCGGCTCCAGCAGCGCCACGGTCGAGTCGTTGGCCGCCTCCCGCAGGGCCAGGGCCCCGGCGGACTGGAAGGCCATGTCGGAGGAGTCGACCGAGTGCGCCTTGCCGTCCACCAGCGTCACCCGCAGGTCCACGACCGGGTAGCCGGCCAGCACCCCCTGGGCGACCTGGGCCCGACACCCCTTCTCCACCGAGGAGATGAACTGGCGGGGCACCGCACCACCGACCACCTTGTCGACGAACTCGATCCCGGCCCCGCGCTCCAACGGCTCCAGCTCCAGGTGGACAACGGCATACTGGCCGTGCCCGCCAGACTGCTTCACCAGCCGGCCGGTCGTCTTCACCGGGCGCACGAAGGTCTCCCGGAGCGAGGTCTTCACCGGGTCGACCTCGACGTCGACGTGGTGCCGGTCGCGGAGCCGGGCCAGCAGGTCGTCGACATGGGCGGGGCCCAGGGTCCACAGCACCAGCTGGTGGGTCTCGGGATTCTGCTCCATCCGCAGCGTGACGTCCTCGGCGACGACGCGCTGCAGTGCCGAGGCGAGCTTGTCCTCGTCGCCGGGCGAGGAGGCGCGCAACGCCACCGGCAGCTGGGGCTCGGGCAGCAACCAGGCCGCGACCAGCGCCGGATGCTCCATGTCGGAGAGCGTGTCGGAGGTCTCGGCGTGGGCGATCTTGGTGACCAGCACCAACTCCCCCGCGATGGCCCCGTCGCGGGCGGCAGTGCCGTCCACCAGCGGCGTGCTGATCTGCCCCACGCGTTCGTCGTCCTCGTCGTGACCGGGGTGCCCGGCGATCTCGTGCCCGGCGGCCCAGGACAGGTGGCCGGAGACGTGCAGCCGGTCGTCGCCGCGCAGCGTGCCGGAGAAGATCCGGACCAGGGACATCCTCCCGACGTACGGGTCGGTCGTGGTGCGCACCACCTCGGCGACCAGGGGCGCGGCAGGGTCGGCGACCACCTCTCCGTAGTCGGCCCCCTCGGCGGTGGAGACCGGCGGTATGCCGGCAGCCGGCGGGGCGGGGAAGCCCACCTGGATGACCTCGAACAGTTCCTCGATCCCGGCCGCGGTCGGCGGGTGGACCGGGATGATCGGGAAGAAGCGGGCCGTCGCCACCGCGGCCCGAAGGTCGTCGCGCAACATCGCCAGGTCGACGTCCTCGCCCTCCAGGTACCGCTCCAGCAGCGCCTCGTCCTCCGACTGCTCGATGACCGACTCCAGCACCGGCCCCCGTCGTTCCTCGATGTCGGCGGCCTCGGCCTCGCTCGGCGACTCCGCGTCGGTGATGCCCCCGGCCGGGTCCACCCGGCGGACCCGGCGGCGCAGCAGGTCCAGGACGCCGGTCACCGTGCCGTCCTCCAGGATCGGGCGGTACAGCGGTTGCGCGTCACCGAACACCCGCTGACAGTCCGCCACCACCGCGTCGTAGTCGGCGCGGGCCAACTCCAACTGGGTCACGGCGACCGCCCGCGGCATGCCGACCGCGTCACACTCGCGCCACAGCATCCGGGTCGCCTCGTCGACGGTGTCACCGGCCGACACGACGAACAGCACCGCGTCCGCGGCCCGCAGCCCGGCGCGCACCTCCCCCACGAAGTCGGGACGTCCGGGGGTGTCCAGCAGCGTGACGACCAGGTCGTCGCGCGGGACGGAGACCGCCACCAGCCCGGTCGAGGGGGTCTGGTCCCCGGGGCGCACCTGACTGCCCTCGGCCGAGGTGAGCCGCTCGAACAGCATCGACTTCCCGGCGCCCCCGGGGCCGACGAGCACCACGTTGCGGAGCTGGTCCGGACTGGTCGGCGGGAGGAACGGTCGCGACTCGGTGCGGCTCATGGACCTACCTAAGTCGTCCTCCCGCGCCCGCACAAGGGTCGGGCGGAATAGATGAAGCCTGCACGACCTTGATCTCCCCATGCCCCTGCGTTCGGACCACACCACAGCCGCGTCCGCAGGCGCCCCCACCGCCCCGCACCCCGCGTCCACGGACGTCGGCCCCCGGGAGCCCTCGCGGACCGGCCGCCTGCTGCTCTTCGGTGCCCTGGTCGCCATCGGGCCGCTGACCATCGACATCTACCTGGCCGCGTTCCCGACCCTGGTCGAGGAGCTGCGCACCACCGAGGCCGCCGTCCAGCTCACCCTCACCGCCACCCTGGTGGGCCTGGCCGTGGGACAGCTGCTCATCGGCGCGGTGGCCGACGTCGTCGGCAGGCGACGTCCCCTGCTGGCCGCGCTCACGGCATACGTCATCATCTCGGTGGTCATCGCGCTGTCCAGCTCCCTCACGGCACTCCTGGTGCTGCGGTTCCTGCAGGGCCTGGTCGCGGCCGCGGGGATGGTGCTGAGCAACGCGATGGTCCGCGACCTCTACAGCGGGTCGCAGATGGCGACGTTCATCTCGCGGCTGTTCCTCGTGGTCGGGGTGGCGCCGATCATCGCCCCCACGCTCGGGGCGCAGTTCCTGCACTTCGGCAGCTGGCGCACGATCTTCTGGGGTCTGGCCGTCTTCGGACTGGTGCTGGTCATCGCGGCGCTGACGATGGCGCGCGAGACGCTGCCGCCCGCCCGGCGCCGCAGCGGGGGCCTCACGCCGGCACTGCGCTCGTATGCCGTGTTGCTGGGTGAGCGCCGGTTCATGGGCCTGGTGCTCACCGCGTGCACCGCGATGGGGGCACTGTTCGCCTACATCAGCTCGGCGACGTTCATCTTCCAGGACCTCTACGGCATGAGCACCCAGGAGTACGCCCTGGTCTTCGCCGCAGGGGCGGGGGCCCTGACCGTGGCGAGCCAGGTCAACGGCTTCCTGGTCAAGTCCTTCCACCCGGTGCGCATCCTCATGGTGGCCCTGCCCGCGGCGGTGCTCATCTCCTCGCTGCTGCTCGTGGCGGCGCTGCTCGACCTGGGGGTCGTCGCGGTCGTGATCGGCGTCGTGCTGGTGCTCGGCGCGACCGGCTTCGTGATGCCCAACGCCCCGGTGATCGCGCTGAACGACCACGGCGAGCGGGCCGGGTCGGCCGCGGCGCTGCTGGGAGCCGGCAACTTCATCTTCGGCGCCCTGATCTCCCCGGTCACCGGTGCCTTCGACGCCGCGTCGGCGGTGCCGATGGCG
This sequence comes from Ornithinicoccus sp., assembly GCF_057176825.1. NCBI lineage: Bacteria > Bacillati > Actinomycetota > Actinomycetes > Micrococcales > Intrasporangiaceae > Ornithinicoccus > Ornithinicoccus sp. The sequence continues at coordinate 282,949 of NZ_CM169976.1, forward strand.
GCGGTCATGGTCGGCTGCGGGCTCCTGTCGCTGCTGGCCTACTGGGTGTTGGCCCGGCCCCGTGACATCCTCGCCACGATGCCGTGGAACGAGGACGAGGCGCAGGCCGAGGTGGCCAGCGCCCAGCCGGTGCCCGGCCCGGCCGCCGGCTGAGCCGCGGGCCGCCCCCTCCCGCGGTCCGCGACACGGCTCCGCGCTACTCGGTCCGGATCAGTTCGGGACGGATCTGGGGGTTGGCCGCCAACGAGGTGACCGCCCCGACCAGGAGCGAGCCGGCCACGGCCGCCGCCAGGAGCGGCCAGAAGAAGCCCGCCGGGATGCCGGCCGAGGTGTAGTCCGCCAGCCCCAGGTAGGTGTCGCCGGCGAACCGCCCCAGCCCGAGCGCCAGCAGGCACCCGCCGGCCAGCGGCGCCCCGGTCTCCAGCCACTGGCTGCGGCGCAGCACCCTCCCGGGCACGCCGACGAGCTGGAGGCCGATGACCTCCCGGCGGCGCTCCACCGCCCGGTCGAGCGCGGTGACGCCGAAGCTGAGCAGCCCGACCCCCAGGACGACGGCGCCCAGGAGCCGGAGCAGGTCCAGCATCCGGCCGGTGGACCGGTATTCCTTGAAGTCCCACCAGCCGGACAGCTCGAACCCCGCGGCCATCAACCGGTCGGGAAGGTCCTGCGCCGGGTCCGCGAGCACGACGAACTCGGTCGCACCGTCCTCGGCGAGCTCCGCCGCCCCCAGGAGCGAGTCCGGGATCAGCTGCTCGGCCCCCAGCACGTCGTGGGCGACCCGCGAGACCTCGAGTGTCTCCTCGGGGTGGGGCAGGGTGAGGAGCGCCGGGCTCCACTCCTCGCCCAGGTCTGCGTGGACGTCCACCGGTCCCGCACTGAGACTCTCGTACGCCGTGGCCCCCTGCTCCCGGACCTTCACCATCGTCGCCGGGCACGAGGTCATCTCCGGCGCGAGACGCTGCAGCCCCTCGCAGCTGGCCACGATCGCGCTGTCCTCGCAGAAGCGCATGCCCTGGTCCTCCGTGCAGTTGAGGACCACCCTCGTGACCGGCACGGCGTCACGCACCCCGTCCATGGCGAGGACCTTCTCGCGCAACACCTGCGGGTCCGCGCCCACCGCGTCGACCCGGGCATTGGCCTCCACCGTCGCGTGGTGGTGCGGGTTGGCATACTGCGGCACCTCCTCGAAGGCCACGGCCACGGCACGTGCGCCGGTCACCACGAACAGCCCGATCAGCAGCGCCGACAGGACCCGGGTCATCGCGACCGGCTGGGACTGCAACCGCCGGGCGGCGACCGTGGCCGAGGGACGACTCACCCGCAGCAGGAGGTCAGCCACGAGACGGACGAAGACGGGGAGCAGGAGCAGCATCCCGAGGCCGAGCAGGGCGATCCCGGCGAGCATCGCGTAGCCCCGCGGGTCGACGGGGCCGCTGGAGCGCGCATAGAGGCAGAGCACGACGCCGAGCACGACCGGCGCGAGCCGCCACCATCCAGGCCGCCGGGCGTCCGCGCTCCGGGCGGTGCGCAGCACCGTCTCCCCGGAGCGGCGCCGGGCCAGCGCGAGGACCACGACCAGCACGGGCACGGTCGCCAGCACGAGCAGGTGGGCGCCCGGGCCGGGAGCGAGTTGCGCCCAGGTGTAGGTGCGGCCTGCCAACGGCACCCGGGGGAGCACCGGGGCCAGGGCGTAGAAGACGGCGACGCCGGCGAGCCAGCCGGCGAACGTCACGACCCCGGCCTCCACCGCCGCGGTGAGCCGCACCTCACCGGGCGTCATGCCCAGCAACCGCAGTCCGGCGAGACGTCGCTCGCGCAACGCCGACGACAGGCGACCGGCGGTCGCGCTCAACACCGCGACTGGCAGCAGCACGGACAGCACCACCGCGCCGAGCGCGAGGGGCCCCGGCCCTCCGGTCTCCGAGGTCCACGCGCCCTCTGCTGCCGGACGCGCCGCACCGCTGAACGCCAGGACGAGGAGCAGGAGCACGGTGCCGATCAGGCTGGCAACGGCAAGCAGCGAGGAGCGCCAGCGCCCGTGGCCGGTCGCGCCCAGGGCCAGCCGGATCCCGAGGGCGACCGGCGGCCGCAGGCTCATCGCATCACCGTCGGATCGGGCACGACGCGCCCGTCCCGCATCGTGACGTGGCGGTCCAGGTGCGCCGCCACCCGGTGGTCGTGCGTCACGACCAGGAGGGCGGCCCCCAGGTCGCTGGCCGCCCCGGTCAGCGCGGACATCACGGCGTCGGCGCTCACCGTGTCCAGCGAGCCGGTTGGCTCGTCGGCGAGCAGCAGCGCGGGGCGGTGCACGAGCGACCGGGCCACCGCGGCCCGCTGCGCCTGACCGCCGGACACCTCGCCCGCCCGCCTGTCGGCGACCGCCGCGACACCGAGCTGCTCGAGCACCTCCATGGCCCTGCCGCGGGCGTCGGCCCGACGCTGCCCGAGGAGCTCGAGCGGCAGCATGACGTTCTCGACCAGGGTGAGTTCGCTGACGAGGTCGCCGAACTGAAACACGACGCCCAGCTGGGCCAGCCGCAGCCGCGCCCGCTCCCGCTCCGCCAACCCGGTGATCTCCCGACCACCGACCGCGACCCTCCCGGAGGCGGGCACCAGGATCCCGGCCAGGCAGTGCAACAGGGTCGACTTGCCGGACCCCGACGGCCCCATCAGCGCGACCTTCTCCCCCGCCCCGACGGCCAGGTCCACCGAATCCAGGGCGACGGTCTGGCCGTAGGAGAAGTCGACGCGCTCCGCGGCCACCAGGGCTCCCCGGGACTCCGTCCCCACCGTCTGCACCGCCGGGCTGGTCACGACTCCTCCCCCAGCGCGGCCCGGAGGGCCTCCAGCCGGGTGCCCGCCTCCTCGATCCAGGACAGGTCGGCATCCAGGTGGGCCAACTCGTAGGTGAGCGCCATCTCGGCATGCGCGTCGGCGCCCTCCCGCGCCCGGGTGAGCGTCCGCATACGGGCCAGGTGGTCCGCCCGCTGGGTGTCCAGCACGGCCGCGGCGTCCCTGCCCGACAGCAGCGCCACCGAGACCCGGGCGAAGAGGGTGGAGGTGGAGAAGACACCCGGCTCCTGCGGCTCGTAGACCCAGGCGTCCACGACCGCGACCCCGTCCGGGGTGATCCGGTAGCGCTTGCGCTCCGGCCCGGACCCGGTCTCCACGTCGACGACCTGCGCCCAGCCGTGCCGTTCGAACCTGGCCAGGGAGGCGTAGACCTGCCCGTAGGCCAGGGGCTTGTCCTGGCCGAACCGGGCGTCGTAGTCCTTCTTCAGCGTGTAGCCGTAGGCGGGCCGGTGCTCCAGCAGGCCCAGGAGCGTGTGCGCGATCGACATGGGGCGACTATACACATCATGTATACGTGCTGTGAATAGGCTGCGCCCACCCCCGTCCCGCTGGTATAACTGGGCGACTACGTGCTCACCCGTGACGCTCGTCAGGACAGCCATGCATGCGCGGACGTTGGTGTTGGTCATCCTGCTCGCACTCGCCAGCAGTGGCTGCTCCGGGCCCAGTGACCCACCAGGCGACGCAACGGCGCCGGTCGCCGCACCCCCCGATGCCGTGACGAGCAGTCCTGGCCCGGAGCCCCCCGACGGATCCGACGTGGTCACCGCGACCGGGGTCGCTGAGGAGGTCGCACCCACGGACGCGGAGGAGTCGGCCAGCACCTCCGAGGCCGACGCCGCCGACGAGACATCGACCGAGGACGCCCCAGAACCGGCTGGCCCGCAGGTGTGCGGCGAGGTCCAGAGCGTGACGAACCCGGTCTACGTCGAGATCATCCGCGGTTCGTTGACCTGCACCGAGGCCGAGGCACTCCTGACGACCTACTACCACGACCCGCCGGAGCCGCCGCAGGGCAGCGGAGGGTTCGTGAGCATCGGCCCCTGGGACTGCATCAGCACCTCCGCGGCCGAGCCGTCGCCCCGCGTCTCCTCCTGCCGCACCGAGGACGGTGACGAGGTCGCCGCGTGGTCGGAGCCGCCCGTGCTCGAGCAGGGCCCCACCTGGCCGGCCGACGAGACCTCCGAGGCATCGGGTGCCTACGACGTCTCCGGACAGGCGGTCTTCACCACTCCCGCCCGTGCCGCCTACTGCATCCTCAGCACCAGCGACTACCTCGGCTCCGCGTCCGTCTACTGCGAGGTCCAGGCATCGACCCTGCCGGACGGGCACAACCTGGTCGGCGCCTGCCCCGACGACTTCGGTTACTACGTCCAGTTCGTGCCCGGGCAGGCCCACGAGTTCTGGTGCAACAACCACGGCAACATCCCCTCCGACCCCCGGCCGCTCGACTCGGACGACGGATGGGTGCAACCCTCGGCCACCGAGAGCCTGCCCGCTGGCCGGGTGATCGGGGTGCTGCAGGACGGCCAGGTGCTGCGGCACGGCGGCATCGAGTGCACCACCGCGCCGGGCGGCCTCACCTGCACCACCAGTGGCGGGGAGCGCGGATTCGTGCTCACGACCGACCACTACGAGCAGTGGTGACTCCCCGCTGGGGAGGCGCCTCGGTTTAACGGCTCGACGGGTCGGTGAGCCGGTGCGACGCGGCGGGGGACTGCTCGGGCCGGCCGAGGCGGAACACCGCGTATGCCGACCGCTTGCCCCCGAGCGCCCGCGCCACCCGGTCCTGGGTGCCCGGGTGGTCCAGCAGCTGGCTGAGCGGGTGGGCGAAGAGTCCGCGCCGCCCGGCGCCGAGCCAGACCCGGAGCAGGTCGCGTCCGAGCTCGAGCACCGCCCCGTCGGTGAGGTCGGCGGGGGCGGTGAGCGCCACCACCGTCCCCAGCGGCCGGGCGGTCGCCGACCGGGCCAGCGCCCGGGTCAGCCGGGTCCGGCGCAGCAGCGCCAAGGGTGTGGCTCGCAGCGCCCACCGCAGGCCGGTGGCCTCCCACCGGGCGAGGCCCATCGCGGTGTCGGTGAGCCCGTCCTGCGTGTACCGCGGGTCGTCGCGGTCCAGCCGGAGCCAGTCCCGCAGCTCCGCGGTGGCCGGCCCCTCGAAGGTCCACCGGTCCGCCGCGGGGAGCGCGGCCGCGACCAGGTCCGGTGACAACACCTCCAGGCCCACCCCCTCGCCCAGCCCGGAGGCAAGGGCCACCGAGGCGACCTCGTCCGGCGTGGCGGGCGGCTCGGCATACCTGCCGCGTGCGGTCCGGCGGGCCCTCAGCTCGGCGACCGTGAATCTCTGGTCCCGATCGCCAGACGACGCGTCCGGTGGGGTCGAATTGCCGCCAGACGACGCGTCCGGTGGGGTCGAATTGCCGCCAGACGACCCGTCCGGTCGGGGGTAGGGCTGCAGGCGGAGGGTGGCGGCGGAGCGGGTGGCGCGGTCGACGTCCGGGGTGAGGCGCACGGCATACCCGAGGTCGGCGGCGACGATCGCGAGGGCCTCGGTGACGCAGCCCAGCGACAGGAACAGGTCACGCCGGGTCGGGTCGCCGACCTCGAGCACCCGGTCGGCGTGCCACCCCAGGCGCAGGGCGTCCGGCCCGTCGGCCGTGACCAGCCAGGGTTGGGTGTTGTGCGCGCTGGGGGCGCGGCCCCAGTCGGCCGAGCGGGCGAGGAGCCTGGTCGGCCGGGGTGCTCACGCCAGTTCCTTGCGATAGAACGTCACGCCGTGCAGCGGCCGCCCGCCCATCGCGGCGAACTGCGCGGCGGAGGCGGGATTGTCCTCCCCGATGAAGGTGACCCGCAGGCTCCGGTAGCCGCCGTCCACGAGGTTGGCCAACAGGCGGTGGGACAGCACCGACATCAGGCCCTTCCCCTGCGCCTCCGGCACGGTGCCCTTGATGATGAGCACCGCCTCCTCCCGGTAGCGGCGCCGGGTGAGCAGCAACCGCAGCTGGTCGCGCCACGCCATCCGCCCGCCCGTCGCCATCACGAACCGGCTCAGGTCGGGGACGGTGAGCACGAACGCCGCCGGCTCGCCGGCCACCGTCAGCCAGAGCAGCAGGCGCTCGTCCAGCAGCCAGGCCAGTCCGTCCGTGGCGACCGCGAGCTCCTCCTCGCTGATCTCGGTGTAGTAGGGCAGTTGCGCGAAGCTCGGGTTGAGCATCGCCCGCAGGATCCCCAACTGGCGGGACAGCCCGCGCCGCCTGCCGTGGTGCAGCGCGACCTCCGCCGGCAGGTCACCGGACCCGCGGGGGAAGACCGCGTCGGCGTCGAGCGCGGTGAGGTCCTCGCAGATCCACGTCGCGGCCGGCCAGACCGGCGCGAAGCCCGCGGCCTCCCACGCCGCGGGGTAGTGCCCGGGGTTCCACGGCGAGTCGACGAAGCCGCGCTCGGCGAACCCGGACGTGACCACCCCGCCGGTCTGGTTGGGCAGCAGCGAGACGGGGCCGAGTAGGACCGTGCGCCCCTGGGCACGGGCGCGGTCCTCGGCGTATGCCGTCAGCCCGGCGAGCGCGTCCGCGCCGGTGAACTCGGTGGCCCCCAACAACTGCGTGGGCGCCCCGATCTTGGCGTCCATCCGGTCGTCGGTGTGCACGGTGCTGCGGCCGACGACCGCACCGCTGGCGTCGCGGGCGAGCACCAGCTCGACCGCGCCGTGGGCGGTGTGCGGCCCATCGCCGGTCCACCACCGCCGGATGCTGTCCTGCCACAGCGGGACGTAGCGGTCCCGGGGGTGCAGCCGCAGCGGCAGGTCGACGAAGGCCCGCAGGTCCTCCTCGGTCCGGACCGGGGTGACGGTGACCGGGCCGAGGGTGACCGGGTCGACGGCCTCAGCCATCGGAGGGGGTGCCGGCCGGACCGGTCGGCGAGACGTCCCCCCGCACGTCCCCGCGGGTGCGGCGGACCCGCTTCACCGGCGGCCCGACCTCCTCGCGCCCGATCGGGGTGAACGTCTCGATGTTGCGCATCTCGTGGTCCTCGGCACGCCACACGCCGTTGGTGTAGCCGGACTCGTGCGCGGTGTAGACCCGGATCCAACCCCCGGTGGCGTTCTTCGTCCCGTCGACGACCCAGTCCATCAACTCCCGGTGGGTGCCGGTGCGGGCGAACCGCATGAGGTCGTCCATGGTGTCGAACCAGGCGATCGTGCCGAGGGTGAACGGCGGCTGCCAGTAGGTGCGGTGTCCCCGGTAGCCCTTCATCCGCTTCATCTCGCCGATCATGGTGCGGTAGCGGCCGGCGTGCCGCAGCCAGGCCGCGGGGCTGGTGTAGCGGGTGCCGCCGGCAAACATCACACCCGCTTGGGCGATGTCCGGCGCGCTGGAGAAGTCGGTGGTCCTCATGGTGTGCCCTCCCCGGGCTCGTCCTGCGTCTCGGACCGGTAGATCCGGATGTATCCACCTGAAGCGTTCTCCGGGGCGAGCACCCAGTCCATCAGGTCGCGGTGCTCACCGGTGCGGGCGAAGCGCAGCAGGTCCTCCTCGGTGGCGAAGAAGCCGAGGGTGCCCAGGCTGAACGGCGGCTGGTAGTAGACCCGGTGGTATCGGTAGCCCGGCATCCGCCGCATCTGCCGGACCAGCCGCACCCACCGCGGCGCCAGCCGCAGCCAGGCCAGCGGGCCGGTGTAGCGGGTCGCCCCGACGAACACCGCGCCGGCCTCCGCGACGGCGCTCACGTCGCGTCCTTGCGGAGGTAGACCCGCTTGAGCTTGGTGTTCTCGGCGGCGAACGGTCCCGTGCCGTGGTCGTGCACCCGCACCTCGATGTCCCCGGTGCGGTCGGACTCCTCCAGCGACTGGGCGAAGTCCCGGCTCACCCGGGCCAGGTATCCGACGACCCCCGCCTTGGCGTCGTCGGCCAGCTCGACCCGCGCAGCCTCCTCCAGCGCCACGCCCTCGCGCAGCTCCAGGTGGATCACCGGCTGGCTGTCGGTCCCGCCGTCCCGCTCCTCCAGGGTCAGCGTGAACGAGGCGAGCCGGGCCGCCCGGGAGGAGTCGTCATACAGGCCGTTCTCCACGTCCTGCGGGTAGATGTTGGCCCCCATGAACGAGATCGTGGCGTCCTTGCGGCCATACAGGAGCAGCAGCGGCAGCTTCATCCCCTGCTTCTCCCAGGCGGCGCGTGCTTCCTGCCGCCAGCGGGGGTTGCGGCGCAGGATCGCCGCCAGGTCGTGCCAGTCCAGCAGCACCCCCTCGTCGCCGATGTTGTAGCGCAGCTTCGGGCTGAGCACCTGGGTCGAGGTCAGGGTGCACAGGATCTCGCCGTCCTCCGTGGTCTCCAGGTAGGTCTCGAGCGGGTTGTACTGGAACACCATCGGGGTGCGGGTCTCGTCCGGCCCGAGAACAGCCTCGCGCAGCTCGGGGTCCTCCAGGAGGGCCCGGCGCAGCCACACGGTCAGCTCGGTCTCGCCGCCGATCCCGATGGTCAGGTCGGAGGCGCCGTAGCCGGAGCGGACGGTCAGGAAACGCTCCTCGCAGTAGTCGCGCAGCGCCTCGGTCATCCCCTCGCCGCCGACGAGTCCGTGCATCCGGTAGCGGGACCAGTCGAGCCCCTCGGCGTCCAGCCGGTCGCGCAGGTCCTTCAGGAACGGCGGGTAGGCGGTGACCAGGTAGGTGAAGCCCGGGCCGAAGTGGTGGATCGTGTCGACGATCTTGTCCAGCTCCGGGCCGGTGTTCTTGACCATCGCGATCTTGGCCATCGCGATCCCGGTGTTGGTGCCCGTCGCCCACGCCCCCATCGAGTAGGCGTTGATCACGAACAGCCGCTCCTCCTCGCGCATCATCAGCGAGGTGAACCCGGCGACGTTGCGGTGGATGTCGGCCAGTTCGTCCCGGCCGCGCACCCAGTTGAACGGCGTGCCCGACGACCCGGACGACTCGTCGACCAGGGTCCCCCGCAGCGACAGGTCGCCGTGCCAGCAGCGCTCCTCCTCGGGGTACTGCGCGACGTAGCTGTCCTTGCTCGTCGGCGGGTAGTTCGTCAGGTCCCACCACCGGAAGGTCCAGCCCCGCTGCTTGAGGAAGTGCTTGTAGGCCGGCACGTGCAGCGAGGCCAGCTGGCACGTCATCCAGGCGTGCCGCCGGGCGAAGTCGCCCATCCACGGCTGGTAGTTGGTCGCGGTGACCCGCCACATCGCCGGGTGCACCTTGTAGAGACTGTAGGTCTCCGTCAGTGCCTTGGTGCCGACCCGCAGCGTCGTGCGCCGCGCGACCTTGAGCGGCACGCTCGTCCAGACCTTCTCACCGACTGCGTAGAGGCGCTGCCCCACCTGCTCCTGCGACATGCGCCGAGTATGCCCTGTCATGCCCGCTCCGACGCCCCCCTCACCCGCCCGGTTCCCCTGCGTCGCCAAGTCCGTCCCGGATGGCACGCAGCTGCTGCAGCACCTCGTCCGTCGGGACCAGGTGGTTGTCCGGGCGAGGCACCTCGGCGTCCCCGGAGTGCACGCGCTGGTGCAGATCCTCCATCAGCTCGTCCAGCCGGTTGGCCGTCTCGGCAGCCTGGGACAAATGCTCCAGCACCTCCGGCGGGGCGGACCGCTGGTACTTGTAGTAGATCTTGTGCTCCAGGCTCGCCCAGAAGTCCATCGCGATGGTGCGCAGCTGCACCTCCACGACGACGGGGACGACGGAGTCCGAGAGGAAGACGGGGACCTCCAGGAGGGCGTGCAGGCTGCGATAGCCGTTCGGCTTGGGCTCCTTGACGTAGTCCTTGACCTGCACCACGCGCAGGTCGGACTGCCCCGTGAGCAGATCGAACAGGCGGTAGACGTCGGAGGTGAAGCTGCAGGTCACCCGCACCCCGGCGATGTCGGTAATGCTCTCCCGGATCGAGCCGAAGGACGGGTCGACCCCCTTGCGCGCCACCTTGCCGATGATCGATTCGGGCGTCTTCACGCGGGAGCTGACGTGCTCGATGGGGTTGTAGTCGTGCAGCAGCCGGAACTCCTCGCGCAGGATCCCGATCTTGGTGGTGATCTCGTCGACCGCGAACTGGTACTGCAACATGAAGCGGGTGAACTCGGCGCGCAGCTTCGCCAGGTCCTCCAGCAAGTGCTCGGGCGGCGGCACGGGCGGCCACGGGGGCATCGACGCAGGCCCGGTCATCCCCGGCCCTCCTCGGCGTCGATCTCAGTCGCGACCTCGACGAGCCTGCCGAACAGCCGCTCCAGGTCGGCCAGCTCCGCCAGCGACAACCGCGCCAGCACCCGGTCCCGGTGCTGGTCACCCAGTCCCTCCAGGACGTCGAGCACCTGGTGCCCCTCGTCGCTGAGCGTGAGCAGCACCCGCCGGCGATCGGCCGTGTCGGGCTCCCGGACCAGCAGGCCCTTGCCGGCGAGCCGGTCGACCAGCCCGCTGATCGTCGGGGTCGAGACGGCCAGGGACTCGGCGAGCGCCTGCCCGGTCGTCCCCGGGGCGGACCGGACCACCAGCAGCAGTTGGATCTGCCGCAGCGTGAGGTCGTCGGGGAAGGCTGCGGGCCCGCCCCACCGGCTGATCAGCCGGCGCAGGTCGCGGTCGTGCCCCTTGATGCGCTCCAGGAGGGACTCCGGCTGCACGACCTCCTCCTCCCGGGGGCTGCCGGCAGGGCAACCGCGGCGGACCCTATTGATTAGGAGATGACTAACTATTCCCCGCATACTAGCGAGGGCCCCGTCGCTGTCCAACCGCCGTCGATCCACCGAGGACATCCACGCCGATGAGCAAGCTCACCCTCTTCAGCGTGCGCAACCGCGCACTCATCGCCCTCGCCACGATCTTCACCGTCGTCGCCGGCCTGAACGCGATGGTCTCCCTGCCGCGCGAGCTCTTCCCGTCCCTGCAGTTCCCGGTCCTCGCGGTCGCGACCGGAGTGCAGGGCGCCAGCGCCGAGGTGATGGAGGAGCGCGTCAGCGACCCGATCGAGGTCGCGGCGCAGGGGCTCGGCGGTGTCGTCGAGGTGCAGTCACAGTCGAGCGAGGGGTTCTCCGCGGTCACCGTGGAACTGGACTACGGCACCGACCTCGGGGCCGCACAGACCGACCTGCAGCGGGCCGTGCTCACCCTGCCGAACCTGCCGGACGGCGCCGAGCCGACCATCTTCGCCGGCAGCATCGACGACTTCCCGATCATCCAGATGTCGGCCACCGGCGGTGAGGACGCCGAGGACCTGGTGCGCCTCCTGCGCCAGGTGGTGATCCCCGACATCGAGGACATCGACGGGGTCCGTGACGCCCAGCTGACCGGCGTCTCCGACCAGGTCGTGCGGATCGACCTGGACCAGGCCGCCGCCGCGGAGGCGGGGGTGAGCGCCGGCGACATCGGGCAGCTGCTCCAGGCCAACGGCCTGGTGGTCCCCGCGGGCCGGGTGAGCAACGGCGAGCAGGAGCTGGCGGTCCAGGTCGGCACGCGCCTGCAGTCGGTGGACGACATCGCCGCCCTGCCGCTGCCCGGCGCCGACGGCGCGACCCTCTCCGACCTCGCGGAGGTGAGCCTGACCACGCCGGAGGCGACGGCATACACCCGGACCAACGGGGCCGAGAGCGTCGGTCTCAACATCACCAAGACCCCCGACGGCAACGCCGTCGAGATCTCCCACGAGCTGGAGCAGCTGCGCCCCGAGCTGGAGGCCGCCCTCGGCGGGGAGATCACCGTGATCTTCGACCAGGCACCGTTCATCGAGCAGTCGGTGGACGACCTGACCCACGAGGGCCTGCTCGGGCTCGGGTTCGCCATCCTGATCGTGCTCGTCTTCCTCCTCTCGGTGCGGCTCACGCTGGTCACCGCGGTCAGCATCCCGCTGTCCCTGCTCATCGCGCTGATCGGGCTGCAGACCGCGGGTTACAGCCTCAACCTCCTCACCCTCGGCGCGCTGACCATCTCGATCGGTCGCGTGGTCGACGACTCGATCGTGGTGATCGAGAACATCAAGCGGCACGCCGGCCTCGGGGAGGACCGGTTGACCTCGATCGTGCGGGCGGTGCGGGAGGTCGCCGGCGCGATCACGTCCGCGACGGTCTCGACGGTGGCGGTGTTCCTGCCCATGGCGTTCGTCGGCGGGCAGGTGGGCGAGCTGTTCAGCCCGTTCGCGCTGACCGTGGCGATCGCGATGGGCGCCTCGCTGCTGGTCTCCCTGACGATCGTGCCGGTGCTCGGCTACTGGTTCATGGGCCGGGCCGCCGACGCCCGCGCCACCGACCACGGCACCCCCGGGGAGGGGATCCCCACCGAGGGGCAGTCGGCAGGACACGACGAGACGTATGCCGTGGGGCCGGTCCCCGGCGACGAGCCGGACCGGTTGCAGCGGGCCTACCTGCCGGTGCTGCGCACCGCAATCTCCCGCCCGGTCTGGTCCCTGGTCCTGGCCGTGCTGATCCTGGTCGGCACCGGGGTGGCGGCGGGTCAGCTGCAGACGAACTTCATCGGCGACGCCGGCGGCAACTCGGTCACCGCCACGGTGCAACTGCCCTCCGGGGCGACGCTGGAGGAGACCGACGAGGTCTCGCGGGAGGTCGAGGACTGGCTGGGGCAGCGCCCGGAGGTCGAGGCGTTCCAGGCGACGGTGGGCTCCTCGGGCGGGATCGAGGCCGTCTTCCTCGGCTCGGGGAGCAACACCGCCAGCATCGCGATCACCCTCACCGAGGGCACCGACGGCGACGCCTTCGGGGACCTCCTCAAGGAGCAGGCTCCGGCCCCGGAGGACGCGACGGTGACAGTGGCCGCGGCGACCGGTGCCCCCGGGGCGACGGAGCTGCAGGTGCTGGTCACCGGGCTGGACCAGGACGACCTCGCGGCCGCCGCCGAGGACGTCGTCGGGGCGATGGAGGCGACCGGCGCGACCGACGTGACCAACGACCTCACCGACCTGGTGCCGTCGCTGGAGGTGACCGTCGACCGGGACGCCGCCGCCGGGCTCGGTCTCACCGAGGCCGGCATCGGCCAGGCCGTCGCCGCGGCCACCGACGGCAGCACGGTCGGCCAGGTCGAACTGGGCGCCGCCGAGGTCCGTGTCGTCGTGCACCAGGGTGAGGCGCCCGCCGACGTCGAGGCGCTTGAGGCGCTGGCCGTCGGGGCCGGGCCAGAGGGGCCCATCACGTTGGGAGACGTCGCCACGCTGGAGGAGGTGGACCAGCAGGTGCGGGTGACCCGGGTGGACGGGATGCGCAGCGCCAGCATCACCGGGACCCCCACCGGGACGGACCTGGGTGCGGTGAGCGCTGACCTGCAGGAACGGCTGGAAGCTCTCGGCCTCCCCGAGGGGGTCCGCGCCGAGATCGCGGGTGTCACCGCCGACCAGGAGGAGGCGTTCGCCCAGCTCGGCCTCGCGCTGCTCGCGGCGATCGCGATCGTCTACCTGGTGATGGTGGCGACCTTCAACTCCCTGGTGCAGCCGCTGCTGCTGATGGTCTCGGTGCCGTTCGCCGCGACCGGTTCGCTGCTGATGCTGCTGGCCACCGCCACCCCGCTCGACGTGGCGGCCTTGATCGGCATGCTGATGCTGGTCGGCATCGTCGTCACCAACGCCATCGTGCTCATCGACCTGGTCAACCAGTACCGCAACCGGGGCCTGGGCGTGCACGACGCCCTCATCGAGGGGGCCCGGCACCGGTTCCGTCCCATCGTGATGACGGCCCTGGCCACGATCGGCGCGCTCACCCCGATGGCGCTGTCGATCACCGGCGGCGGCGCGTTCATCTCCCAGCCGCTGGCGCTGGTCGTGATCGGCGGCCTGATCAGCTCGACCGCGCTGACGCTGCTGCTGGTGCCGGTGCTCTACCAGTTGGTCGAGGGCGCCAAGGAGCGGCGGGCAGCACGCCGGGCCGAGGGCGGGCCACGCCGTGGCCTGTTCGGCCGGCGCGGCAAGCACTCCGAGGCGGTCGTCGCCGACCTGGCCGCCGACTGACCCGGAGCGGCACCGCAGCACCCGCGCCGGGCAACCTTTCGCCGTGCCTCGTCGTGGAAGGGGTATGCAGCGCAGTGGCAGGCTCGGTCCGTGAGCACCGACGCCGACGACGAGTTCGCGGCCTTCGTCGACCGCGAGGGTGCCGCGCTGCTCCGCGTCGGTTGGTATCTCACCTCCGACGCCGACGAGGCCCGCGACCTGGTGCAGGAGGCCCTGACCCGGGTCTACCCGCGGTGGTCGAGGTTGCACCCGGGCCAGCAGTCGGCATACGTCCGCCGGACGATGGTCAACATCCAGCGTGACGCCGCCCGCCGCCGCGGCCGTGCCGCGCTGCTGCCCTGGCACCGGACCTCGGGGGTCGACGGGGGTCGACCCGCGGCCGATCCGGCCGTCGCCGTCACGGAGCGGGGTGCGCTGGTCGCGGCGCTCCAGGCCCTCCCGGCGCAGCAGCGGGCCGTGATCGTGCTGCGCCACGTGTGCGACCTGTCCGAGCAGCAGGTCGCCCAGGAACTCGGGATCTCGGTGGGCGCGGTGAAGAGCGCCGCCTCCCGGGGTCTGGCCACGCTGCGACGGCTCGCCGCGGCCGACCAGGACGACTCCACACACCACCCGGACGCAGAGGTGAGGCGATCATGACCGATGACGAGACCTGGCTGCGCGACCAGTTGCTGCTGGCAGACCCGCCGGCGATGGCGCCCCTGGACGGACGTGCCGTCCTGGACCGGGGCCAGGGCAGGAGGCGGCGCCGGCGCATTGCGGCCACCAGCTCCGTGGGGACGGTCGGCGCACTCGTCGTCGGCACCGTCCTGTGGGCCGGCCAACTCCTCCCCGGCCCCCTCCAGGACGCGCTGCCGGCAGCCCCGGGGAGCACGGCGCAGTGCCCCGAGTTCCTTGCCGGCGGAGCCCCGTCGGCAACGACGGGCGCACGCACCGAGATCGCCTCGGACGTAACGGACCTGACGCTGCTGGACTGGGTCGCCGCGGACGGGACCGTCGTCCGGGTCATCCGGACCACGGGTGGGTGTCTGGTCCCCCGCCCCGAGGACACCGGAGACGCCGCAGCCTCGGGCGTGGGGGTCAGCGTCGTGACGCAGCAGCCGGGCGGCCCGCTGGTGCTGCACGGCTCCCGGGACCCGGGTGAGGACGTGCAGCGGTGGGGGGCCGAATTGCTGGAGGTCCCCGGCCAGGACTCCATCATCGCGATCGTGCCCCCGGACGCGGCGCGGGCGGGGCTGGCCGGCGGCGAGCCGGTCGAGGAGTTGCGCCCGGTCCTCGACGACGACGACCAGGTGCTGGCCAACGTGGCGCACCTGCCCGTCACTGGCGGCGAGGGCCCCGCCGCCCTGCTGTGGGAGGTCGGCGAGGAGTGGTCCGTGCGGTGGGTCGCTGCGGACGTGGTGGGGGTCCCGCCGCCGGAACGCAGTGGTCCTCAGCTGGCCCGGTCGGAGTCCGATGGCCGGTGGTCGGTCTGGACCGGCGGGCGCCAGGTGTCCGAGCCGGTCGCCGTGCCCGAGGGCCCCTGGGCGCTGCAGGGGTCAGACACCGGGGGCCAGGTCCTTGCCGGGTGGCTGCCGGAGGGCACCCGCGAGCTGATCGTCGACGGGGAGTTGCACGACCCGATCAGCCTGCAGCAGACCATCGGCCTGCCCCTCGAGGGCCTGGAGCCGTTCGCGGTCGACCTCGGCTCGGCAGCACACCGGGTCGAGGCCGTCGCCGCAGACGGCACCCGCACCCCCATCCCGATCGTCGACACCTCGCGCTAGCGGCACGGGGGGGCCGGCTGCAGCGGTCAGCCGGGCGCGGGCACCTGGCCCCAGCCATCCGGACCCTGCGACCCGGCCGGGTACTCCTGCATCGGCACGGACCCGGCACGCCAGGCCGCCAGGACCGGGTCGACGATGCGCCAGCAGTCCTCGGCGACATCGCCGCGGATCGACAGCAGGGGGTCGCCGTCCAGGATCCCGGCCAGCACCTCGCCGTAGGGCAACATCCGCGGTTTGCCCAACTCGGCCCGGATCGCCTTCTGCTCCAGCTCGAAGGGGTTGCCCTCGGCGTTCATCGACAGCACGAGGTCGACCGCCCCGGGCCGCAGCTCCAGGATCAGCTGGTCCGGCTCGGTGCAGTCCTTCAGCCCGTCCGGCACGTGCCGCGGGGGTCGGAAGGTGACGACGACCTGCTTGGCCTGCTCCCCCAGCGCCTTGCCGCTGCGGAGCACGAAGGGCACGCCCGTCCAGCGGGCGTTGGCGACCTCGAGCACGACCTCGGCCAGGGTCTCGGTGTCGTTGGCCGGGTCGACGCCCTCCTCGTCGACATAGCTGGGCACGTCCCGGTCCACCGCGCGCCCGGCGGTGTAGCGGGCCCGGCGGGAGGCCGTCGCGGGGTCCTGCCCCCAGATCCGGGTGGCGCGGAGCACCTGGGCCTTCAGCGAGCGGACCTCCTCGGCGTCCAGGGCGGCGGGGGCCTCCATCGCGAAGAAGGCCAGCACCTGCAGCAGGTGCGACTGGATCATGTCGACCAGGGCACCGGCCCCGTCGTAGTAGCCCGCCCGCCCCTCCAGCGCCAGCGTCTCGCCGTAGGAGATGTCGACCCGCTCGATGTGCTCGGCCGACCACATGGGCTGTAACAACCGGTTGGCGAAGCGGATGCCGATCAGGTTCAGGATCGTGTTGACCCCCAGGAAGTGGTCCACCCGGTGGACCCGGTCCTCGGGCACCAGGCGCAGCACCTGGACATTCAGCTCCTGGGCCGACTCCAGCTCGTGGCCGAACGGCTTCTCCAGCGCGAGCCGGACGTCCTGCGGCAGGTCGAGGTCCTCCAGGAGTTCACAGACCTGCTGGGTGACCTGCGGGGGCAGCGCGAAATACAGCACGAGCGGACCGGTCAGACCCTCCAGGGTCGCGGCCAGCTGGTCCGGCTGCAACAGGTCTGCCCGGACGTACCGGGCGTCGGCGAGCGCGACCCCCGCGGTCTCTTCCGGCACCTGCGCTGCGGTGAACGCCTCGCTGATCCGGTCCCTCCAGGCAGCATCGTCCAGGTCGGCCCGGTCCGCCCCGATGACGCGGACGCGGCGGTCCGGTTCGGCGGCCAGCAGGCTCCCCAGCCCAGGGAGCAGGAGCCGACTGGTGAGGTCGCCGGAGGCGCCGAGGACCAGCAATGTGGTGGGGTCTGTCATGCCCGCCATCCTGACATTTCGGCTCGATCCGTGCCCTCCGGGCACGCCCGGGCCCCCGACCTGCTGAATCACATCGCCGCGGTGACCAACCTCACAACGGGAGGCCGCCGGACCCCAGCACGACAGCCGGAGCGCTGCAACCCGTGAGACTTGCGCCCCTCCCGCGGGGACGCTTCACTCGACGGGCGCCACTGCGGCGCCCGCCCCGTCCCCGCCCCCTGCGTTTGGATCACTGATGACCCGCACTCACTCCCGCCTGTCCGCTGCCCTGCTCTCCGCCTGCGTCGCGGTCCCGCTGCTGGCCTCCGCTCCGGCCAACGCCGCTCCCGCCGCCCCCGCCACGAGCCCGACCAGCGCCACCACCACGGTGGCCCCCGCCTCGGGCTTCGAGGCCGCCGGCACCAAGGTCACCCGCTACGTGAAGTCGCCGGCCAAGCTGCGCAAGGGCCCTGGCACCAACTACGCCAGCCTGGGCACCTACCGGGTCGGCGCCAAGATCACCGGCACCCGGACCGGCAACGGCTGGATCAAGATCGCCGACCAGCGCTACGTCTCCGAGTGGCTGACCCAGGCCGACCCGCCCAGCAGCGGCGTGACCGGCGAGCAGGTGCTCACGGAGGGCCGCAAGTACTTCGGCATCATGTACAAGTCCGGCGGCAACACCCCGGCCGGCTTCGACTGCTCCGGCTACACCCAGTACGTCTTCGGCCGGCTCGGCTACTCGCTGCCGCGCACCGTGTCGGCGCAGAAGGCGGCCACCACGCCGGTCAGCTCGCCGAAGAAGGGTGACCTGGTCTTCTGGAGCAACTACCACGTCGCGATCTACGCCGGCAACGGCTACATCTACGACTCGGGCAAGCCCGGTCTGCCGGTGCAGAAGCGCAAGATGTTCTCCGGCGTGACCAGCTACGGCCGGGTGCTCTGAGCCGCACCGCCTAGCGTCTGGCGCCCCAGGAGGTCCGCGCCTGGTCGGCGAAGGCCACGGCCAGGGCCCGCGCCGCCAGCACGAACGCGAACAGGAACAGGGTGGCCCCCAGCACGGGGTAGAGCCCGATTCCCTCGGACAGTTCCGGTCCCCGGTCGGCCAGGATCAGCAGGATCCCGCCGATGGCCGCGGCCCCGGCGAGCAGCGTCACGGTCAGCTGCTGGACCAGCCCGGACAGGAACGAGCGGTCCCGCTCGTCGGCGAGCACCCGGACGTTGACCGAGAGCTCGCCGCGCTGGGCGGCGTCCGCGAGGGCGTCCACCCGCCGCGGGAGCCGCTGCAGCACCGGCAGGAGGTGCAGCAGTTGCTCCTCCAGCGACTCGCGCAGCTGGCCGGGGGCCATCCGGCCGGCCGCCATGTCCCGCCCCGCGGCCCGCGCGGCGTCCATCAGGTCCACGCCGGGGTCGAGCACCCGCAGCGTGCCCTCCAGTGCGCCCAGCGAGCGGAAGGCCGCGGCGACGGCCGGTGGCACCGAGAATCCGTGCCGGACCACCAGCGCCATCAGGTCGCCGAAGAGGCCGGCCGAGCCGGCGCCGCCGAGGCCGTGGCCGTAGCGGGCGATCAGCCCGCCGAGCTCGCGTTCCACCGCGCGGTCGTCGAGCCCCGCGGGTCGGTCCAGCACCCCGAGCAGCGCGTCCGTGGCACCGACCGAGTCCTGCCGGTCGACGGCGAGCACCAGCCGGGTCAGGCCGCCCCGGGCCGCGGTGTCCAGCCGGCCGACCGAGCCGAAGTCGAGCAGCCCCAGCGCACCGTCCTCGTCGACGAAGACGTTGCCGGCGTGCAGGTCGGCGTGGAACACCCCGCTGTCCAGCACCTGCCGCAGCACCGCCGCGAGGAGGGTGTGCGCCATCTCGCGGCGCCGCTCCGGTGCGAGGCCGGCCAGCAGGTCCCCCGCGCGGGACAGCTCCCGGCCGGCCATCCGCTCCATCACCAGGACCCGCTCACCCGACCACTCGGCATACACCGTGGGGACCCGGACCGGCACCGCGCCCGTGCCGGCGGACGCCAGGGCCACGGCGTGCATGTTGGCCGCCTCCACCCGGTAGTCCAGCTCCTCGTCGAGGCTGGCGGCGAACCCCTCGGCGAGGCTGCGCACCCGCAGCGCCCGACCCCAGTCGGTGGTGCGCTCCAGCCAGCCGGCGAGCCGCCGGATGATGTCCATGTCGGCGGTGACCTGCGCCCGGGCGTCGCTGCGCTGCACCTTGACCACCACGGGTGAGCCGTCGCGCAGCCGGGCGGCGTGCACCTGCCCGACGGACGCCGCGGCCAGCGGCTCCTGCTCGACCCGGTCGAAGACCTCGGCGGGATCGGCGCCCAGCTCCTCCCGCAACGTCTGCTCGACGACCGCCCAGGGCTGGGGCGCGACGTCGGAGGTGAGCCGGCCCAGCTCCGCGGCGAACGCCGGGCCCACCAGGTCGGGTCGGGTGGACAGCATCTGCCCGAGCTTGACGAAGGTGACGCCGCCCTCGGTCATCGCGAGACGGAGCGAGCGGGCCACCCTGGGTGCCTCGTCGCCCAGTGCCGTATGCCGTCGCGCCCGCAGGAATCCGCCCAGCCCGTGCCGCACGGCGATGGCGACGATCGCCCCATAACGCCGGGACCGGCGGCGCCGGGCGGGCAGGTCGCGCAGCAGCACCAGCGGCCGGGGCAGCGTGCCGGTCGGCACCATCGCCTCCAGGATCACCAGCGCCCCGATGCCGAGCGCAACCGCCCAGGCGATGATCAGCACGAGCAGCATCGCCGCCACCGCCGGCTCCGCCCCGGTGACCAGGCCGTCCTCGCCCACCTCGATCCCGAGCCCGGACGTGATCGCGTTGATCAGGCCGCCCATCCCGGTGAGCACCAGGGCGCTCACCACGATGGTGCGCGGCCAGCCGATCGGCTGCCCCAGCAGCCGCCGGGTCACGAAGCCGAGCAGCAACGAATTGAGGATGACGGCCAGAACGCTGGCGACGAACAACACGAGTGCGGTCCTTTGGTCCGGGACGCGCCCTACCCTGCCGCAGGGCCACCGGACCGATGAGTCCTGCGGGTCCGGATGGTCCACATGCTAGAGGGCTCGGCGCCGGGCCCTCCCCACGGCATACTCGATGCTGGCGAAAGGACCTTCGATGAGCAGCCCCCCACGGACGCACGACGAGCACGGCGGGTCGACCGGTGAGGACCCTGCAGGACGGGGCGACTTCACCGCCCGGGCCGAGCAGTACCGGCGCGAGCTGTTCGCGCACTGCTACCGGATGTCCGGCTCGGTGCACGAGGCCGAGGACCTGGTCCAGGAGACGTTCCTGCGGGCCTGGCGGGGCTACGGCGCGTTCGAGGAGCGGGCCTCGATGCGCACCTGGCTGCACCGGATCGCCACCAACGTGTGCCTGACCTCGCTCGAGGGCCGGCCCCGGCGGCCGCTGCCCACCGGGCTGGGGCAACCGTCGGCCGACCCCCGCGAGCCGGTGCACGCCGAGGGCGAGGTCCCCTGGCTCTCGCCCGCCCCGGACGCCCTCCTCGCCGCCTCCCCCGAGGGCTCCGCCGAGAGCCAGGAGAGCATCCGCCTGGCGTTCGTGGCCGCCCTGCAGCACCTGCCCGCCCGGCAGCGGGCCGCGCTGGTGCTGCGCGACGTGCTGCAGTGGAAGGCCGCCGAGGTCGCCGAGGCGGTGGGCACCAGCACGGCAGCCGTCAACAGTGCCCTGCAACGCGCCCGGGAGACGGTCCGGAAGGCCGAGCTGAGCCGGGACGGGGTCGCCGGGGAACTCACCCCCGACCAGGAGGCCCTGCTGGAGCGCTACGTCCAGGCGTTCTGGGACAAGGACATCGAGGGGCTGGTCGGGATGTTCACCGACCGGGCGGTGTGGGAGATGCCGCCGTTCCCGGGCTGGTACCAGGGCCCGGAGGCGATCGGGACCCTGATCGACTCGCAGTGCCCGGGCCAGGCCCGGATGATGGCGATGGTGCCGACGACGGCGAACGGGCAGCCCGCCTTCGGGCTCTACATGCGCGGCCCGGACGGCAGCTACACACCCTTCCACCTGCAGGTGCTCACCCTCGAGGGCGACCGGGTCTCGCACGTCGGGGCGTTCTTCGACGACGCCCTCTTCAGCACCTTCGGGCTACCCCCGGCGCTGCCAGCCGACGCGGTGTCGGACGACGGGGTCCTGGCCCCGTGACGCACCCGGCCCGCCCGGCACCGGCCCTGCCGGAGCTGGGCCTGCTGGAGCGTGCCATCGGCTACACCCGGGTCTCTCTCGCCGCCGTCCCCGCCACCGACCCGCACGCGCCGACGCCGTGCCGCGGCTGGGACCTGACCGCCCTGCTGACCCACATGGACGACTCCCTGCGGGCCATCGAGCAGGCGGGACGCGAGCACACTGTGTCGCTGCACCGGGGCGACGGCCGGTCCGGCCCTGGGCCCGGCCCCGGTCGTGACGGACGACCGCCCGCGACACCGTTGGAGCTGGTGCATGCGATCCGGGACCGGGCCTGTGACCTGCTGGCGGCCTGGTCCGAGCACGACGGGGAGCGGTTGATCTCGGTGGCGGGGTCCCCGATGCAGGCGGGGGTGCTGGCAGCTGCGGGATCCCTGGAGATCGCCGTGCACGGGGTCGACCTGGCGCGGGCGTGCGCCCTGGACCACCCGCTACCGGACGCGCTGGCGGCCGACCTGCTGGCCTACCTGCCGCTGCTGGTCGGGCCGCGGGACCGGCCGACCAGATTCGCCCCGGCGCTCCCGGTGACCGCGGCCGCCCCCGCGCCCGACCGGCTGCTGGCGGCGCTGGGCAGGACACCCTGAGCCCGACGCGTCGCCCACAGCAGGAGCACCGCCGCGCCAGCGGCCACGACCTGGCCGCTCAGCACCATCGGCAGCCCCAGCCCGACGGCGACCAGGGCCGCGACGGCGGCCGGCCCGAGGGCCCCGGGACGCTGCCGCGCCAGGGCCCAGAGGGTCAGCACCAGCGCCAGCACGAGGAATACGCGGGCCGGTGACTGGCTGCCGCTGAGCCCCGCGACGACGGTGGAATACCCCCCGACCGAGATGTAGTCGCAGATCAGGCCGCCCTCCCCGGAGAGGTCGGCGATGCAGGTGGGGCCGCTCCCTGGGGTGTAGGAGAGCGAGGGTGTGGTCCACGGCAGACCCAGCGAGAGCAGCAGGAGCAGTGCGGCGGTCCACACCGCCGTGGTGCGCTCAGCCACCGACCGTTCCCGGCTCACGGCGCGCACGCGGGACGTTCCCACGGCGGGACTGCCCGGCATACAGCAACAGCGCAGCGGCACCGAGGGCGGCGACCTGTCCACTCTGCGCGGCCAGGCCGGTGAGGGGCACCCCCAGCAGCACCGCGGCTCCGGCGAGCGCCAACCAGGTGGTCCGCTGGTGCCGCCAGGCGAGCACGATGAGGATCAGGGCGCCGACCAGGAAGACCCGTGCCACCGCCTGCGATCCGGACTGCGCAGCCGCCCCGACATACATCCCCGGGGACACGTAGCCCCCAGTGCACCACATCGTGCCGTCGAAGAGGTTGGTGGTGCAGGAACCCGGTGCGTACCACCCGGGGACGTACTCCCTGCTCGACGCCGACCAGGGTAGCCCCAGCGCCAGCAGGAGCAGGAACGCCGCGGTGGGCACCGCGACCCGGCGGGCGGTGGTGCTCACCGGCGCCTCACAGCCTCCGGCCGGGGCTCAGGGCCACGGCGCCGACGGCGCAGGCGGTGCCCAGGGTCACCAGGAAGGCCATGTTGGTGCTGATCATCGGCAGCATCAGCAACGTCCAGAACAGCAGCAGACCCCCCGCCCCGGCGGCGCCGACGGTCCACGCGTTGCCGCCCAGCGCACCCTTGCCGAGCAGCGGGGCACCCTGCGCCACGGCCGCCGCGGTCGCGAATCCCGCCCACGCGGCGCTGTCGCTCCACAGGACTCCCAGGTCGTCCATCGGGATCGAGATGCCGAGCACCACCAGGAGCAGGGCGAGCGCGTGCAGCACGATCCGCACGAGCGTGCCGCTGTCCATGCTCGTGGCTCCCGGCGTGGGTGTCGTCGCGGTGGGGGCCCCGGCATACGCCCCCGGCTGGCCCTGGGCACCCGGCTGGCCCTGGGCGCCCGGCTGGCCCTGGGCGCCCGGCTGCTGGCCCGGCTGTCCGTATGCCGTGTGCCCCCAGGGCTGTCCCTGCCCCGCCCCCTGGGGCTGGGCGTAGGACTGGCCCGGGCCCGGCGGGCGGTTCGCCTGCTGACCCTGGGCGCCCGGTTGAGCGGTGCCACCGTGCTGGCCCGCGCCACCCGGGGAGGTCGGCCACGTGCTGGTGGGCGGCCCCTGAGGACCGCCCTGGGGCTGACCCCACGACTGCGGCGAGGCCTGGGGTGACGACTGGCCGGGCGGTGGCCCGGTCGGTGGATCCTGCCGGCCCGGGTTACCCGACTCTTCGGTGCTCACGTGCGACCCCTCTGCGAACGGTGATGACGTCAGGGCGAGCCTAGCCCCATGAGCCGCGCCCCGTTGCGCCACAGCACGCCCCGCAACCACTCGTCCCCGAGGTCGAGGCGGGCGAGGGCCTGCAGCTGGTGGGCGTAGGGGTAGGGGATGTTCGGGAAATCCGACCCGAGCACCACCTTCTCCCCCAGGTGGCGCAGCACCGGCAGGAAGTCCGCGGGCAGCGGCAGGTGCGCCTCGACATAGTCGGTGCCGGCCATGGTCGTGTCCAGGTGCACGCCCTCGTGCCGGTCGGCGAGCTCGGCGAACTCCAGGTACTCCGGCATCCCCAGGTGCGCGACGACCAGCACCAGGCCGGGGAACCTGCGCAGCAGCCGGGCCACCCCGTCCGGGCCGGTGTGTTCCCCGGCGTGCGGCCCCGATCCCGCATGCAGCACCACCGGCGCCGCGGCGTCCCGCAGCGCACCCCACACCGAGTCGAGCAGGGGATCGTTGGGGTCGTAGCCGCCGACCTGCACGTGCGCCTTGAACAGCCTGGCCCCACGCTCGAGGGCCGCGGGGACGTAGTCGGCGGCCTCCGGCTCGGGATAGAAGGTCCCGGAGTGCACCGCGTCCGGCACCCGGGCGGCGAACCCGGCGCACCAGTCGTTGAGCCAGGCCGCCATGCCCGGTTTGTGCGGGTACGTCAGCGCGGGGATCGCCTGGAGCCCCAGGGCGCGCACCGTGGCCAGCCGCTCCGGCTCAGCCAGTCGGTAGCGGATCGGCCAGTCCCCCGGCTCCTGCCACCCGTTGCTGTCGAAGGCGTGCCACACCTTGGCCAGCATCCGCTCGGGCAGGAAGTGCACGTGGATGTCGGCCAAGCCGGGCAGGCCGAGGGAGTCGGTGTAGGCCGGCACGTCCTCGTCCCGCGCCGGGCCCGGCAGCGACGGTGGGGTCGTGGCCACGGATGTTCTCCCCTTCGGTCGGTGCACCCTGTCGGGCCCAGCGTAGGCAGCAGCGAGAGGATGGTGCCCATGAGCACCCTCGACCTCGCCCGGGAGTTCGCCCCGGACCTCATCGCCCTGCGCCGCGACCTGCACCAGATCCCCGAGCTGGGCCTGCACCTGCCGCTCACCCAGGAACGGGTCCTGGCCGAGCTGGAGGGCCTGGACCTGGAGGTCCACACCGGCCGGGGCCTGTCGTCGGTCACGGCGGTGCTGCGGGGGACCGCCGTGCCGCGCGGCGAGGGCCCCACCGTGCTGCTGCGCGGCGACATGGACGGGTTGCCCGTCACCGAGCAGGTGGACCTCCCCTACCGGTCCCGACACGAGGGCCAGATGCACGCCTGCGGGCACGATCTGCATACGGCCGGCCTGATCGGCGCCGCACGGATCCTGAGCCGGATGCGCGACCAGGTCGCCGGCGACGTCGTCTTCATGTTCCAGCCCGCGGAGGAGGGACCGGGCGGTGCCGAGCCGATGATCGAGGAGGGTCTGCTCAGCGTGTCGGGGCGCCCCGTCGACGCGGCGTTCGCGCTGCACGTGACCTCCTCGGAGTACCCGCTCGGTCAGTGGTTCGCGCGGCCCCGGGAGATGATGGCGGCCGCGGACACCGTGTCGATCACGGTGACCGGCGCGGGCGGCCACGGGTCGCAGCCGCACCGGGCGCTCGACCCCGTCCCCGCGACGTGCGAGGTGGTGCTGGCGCTGCAGACGATGGTGACTCGCACCTTCAACCCGTTCGATGCCGTGGTGCTGACCGTCGGGCGGGTGAGCGCGGGGACCAAGGACAACATCATCCCGGACACCGGGGAGATCTCCGCGACGCTGCGCACCTTCTCCGCGGAGAACCGGGACACCGCGAAGGACGCGATCCGGCGCACCGCGAGCGGCGTCGCCGCGGCGCACGGGCTGACCGCCGAGGTGACCTTCAGCGAGGGGTACCCCGCCACGGTCAACGACGACGCCGAGTACGCGCTCGCCCTGGAGACGGTCGTCGACCTGTTCGGCGAGGACCGGTTCTCCGAGCGGCCGCAGCCGGAGATGGGCTCGGAGGACATGTCGTTCGTGATGGAACGCGTGCCCGGCGCCTACTTCTTCATCGGCGCCTGCCCGGCCGAGGACTACGCGCACGCCCCTGACAACCACTCCCCGATCGCCGAGTTCGACGACTCCGTCCTCCCGGACGCGGCCGCCTGGCTGGCCGAGGTGGCGCTGCGCCGCCTCCGCCGCCCCCTCCCCGCCTGACCCCGGGTCCGGGCCCTGCAGGACTATCGAAGGGTAGCCTTACCTGGTGTTCCAAGACCGGCCCTTCCTCATCGCTCTGGCGGCGCTCTTCTCGATCGTCATGGCGCGCGGACAGGCCACGTACTGGATCGCCCGGGTGGTGACCGAGCAGGCGCTGCGCCGGACCCACCCGGTGGAGGGCTGGAAGGCCTCGGTCCACGGGTGGCTGCAGGGGGAGGGAGTGGCCCGCGGACGCCGGTCGATCGAGTGCTGGGGCCTGATCGCGGTCCCGCTGTGCCACCTCACCGTGGGAGTCCAGACGCTGGTGCTCGCCTCCGCCGGCATGGTGCGCATCGCCTGGCCCATTTTCACCCTCGCCCAGATCCCGGGGGCCCTGGCCTGGGGCACCATCTATGCGACCATCGGGTTCGCGGCGTGGGACGCGGGGGTGGCTGCGGCCGCCGGGTCCCCCTGGGGCGTGGCGGGCCTGGGCCTCATCCTGCTGGTGGTCCTCGGCCTGGTCCTGAACCGCAGACACCGGGCAAAACTGGTCCGCGAGGCGGTCGAGGACAACCTCCCGGCCGAGGCACCGCAGGACTGAGTGGCCTGAGTGGCCAGGGGCCACGTCCGCACACGGCCCCGGTTCCCCGGCCCGTTCACCCGTGTCGCACCGCACGATCCCCCGCGCGGGTGACGCCCCGGGTCTCGACCGCGGGCGAGCGTGGACCCATGACGACGACACCCGCTGCCCATCCCACCCGCTCCACCGACCCTCACCCGGCCGCACCGCAGGCCGTCCGCACCGCCCACCGCCCGACGATCTTCGCCGGCTGGTGGATGGTGGGGATCGCCGTGCTGCACACGGCGGTCTTCCTGTTTCACGAGTACTGGTCCGCCTGGCTCGCCGGTGACCTCTGGTCGGCCGACGCACCGATGGAGTCGATCGCCCTGTTCTGGGCACTGCCCGGCAGCTTCGTAGTGGTCCTCGCCGTACTCGGCCTGCTCGTGGTCCGGATGGGCCGGCGGGACGAGGCGGTGCCGCGCTACGTCGGCTGGTCCCTCGGCCTGTGGTGTGTCGGCTGCCTGGCGCTGATCGGCCCCAGTGGTTTCCTCACCGGGCTGGTCCCGGCAGCAGTACTCATCGCGTCCGGGCTCCGTAGGCCCGGCACCGGGGCCAAGGCCTGACGGCCCGCGAGCTCACACCTGGACGACGCAGAACTCGTTGCCCTCCGGGTCGGCCAGGACGGTCCACCGCGTCCCCCACCGATCCTCCTCGGTGAGCACCGTCGCGCCCAGCCCGACGAGCCGCTCGACGTCGGCGGCGCGATCGTCGGAGCGCAGGTCGGCGTGCATCCGGTTCTTCGCGGTCTTCGGTTCGGGGACCTGGAAGAACAGCCACCCCTGCCCGTCCGTCGCCCCGTCGCCGATCATCGCGAACTCCGCGTCGGAGCGCTCCGCGAGCTGCTTGCCCAGGGCGGCGGCCCAGAACTCGGCAACCCGCCGGGCATCGGCACAGTCGAGGGTGATGTGGTGCAGGGCCAGGGTCATGGTCGCTCCCCGTTCGGTGATCGGTCCGGTCGGTGCCGGCAGGGAGCACGCTACGGCCCACCCACCGGTGTCGGCCACCAGTGCCAGGATGGGGCGGACAGCCGGCCGACCCACGAGGAGAGCGATGGCGCCGCCGCCCGACACCCCCGGGAGACCTGCGGGGCCGCACCCGGAGCTGGTCGCCGACGTCCGGGAGGCGCTGGCCGCGGCCGGCGACCCGGAGCGGGCGATCGGGCAGCAGCGCTACATGAAGTCGGCGCTGCCCTACCACGGCCTGACCACGCCCGAGTTCCGGGCGACGGTGCGCCCGATCCTCGGCCATCCGGCATACCGGCTGACCGACCGGCCCACCTGGGAGGCGACGGTCCGCGCACTCTGGGACGGCGCCACGCACCGGGAGCAGCGGTATGCCGCCACCGCCCTCGCCGGGCACCGGCACTACCGCGGCTGGCAGGACCCGCAGACGCTGGAGCTCTACCGACACCTGGTGATCACCGGCGCCTGGTGGGACCACGTCGACGACATCGCCTCGCACCTGGTCGGCCCGATCCTGCGCGCGCACCACGACGCGGTCGAGCCGGTGATCCGGGCGTGGGCCACGGACGACGACCTGTGGGTGCGGCGCACCGCGATCCTGTCCCAGCTCGGGGCCAAGGCGGACACCGACACCGCACTGTTGGAGCACTGCGTGGGCGCCAACGTGGTCGACAGCCGGCACGGCGGGGAGTTCTTCATCCGCAAGGCGATCGGGTGGGCGCTGCGCGAGTATGCCAAGACCGACCCCGACTGGGTCCGTGCCCTCCTTGACCGACACGCGATGGCGCTCAGCCCGCTGAGCCGGCGGGAAGCCGCCAAGCACCTCGGCTGACAGGGGCGCGACCGGGGTGTTCCGTACGCTGGACCGGTGACCCCCGAGGACGAGGAGGCGGCCGGCGCCGGCCTGGTGCGCGCGGCCGTGACCGAGCTGTATGCCGTGTCCGCCGGTGAGTTCATCGCGCGCCGGACCGCCCTGGTCAAGGCGGCCAAGGTGGACGGGCACAAGGAGGCGGCGCGACAGATCGGGGCGCTCCGCAAGCCCAGCGTCGCCGGCTGGGCCCTCAACCAGGTGCTCCGGCAGCGACCGGACGTGCTGGAGCGCCTGGGCGATGTCGGCGTCCGGCTCCGGCACGCCCAGTCCGCCCTGGACGCCGCGGGGATCGCCGGGCTGCGGGGCGAGCGCGACACCGTGCTGGCCGAGTTGGTCGCGGCGGCCGCCGAGGTGTCCTCGGCACGAGGACAGCGGCTCACCCCGGCGGTCGAGGCCGAGATCCGGGACACCGGGATCGCGGCGCTGGCCGACGAGGCTGCCGCCGAGGTGGTCGCCTCGGGCGGGTTGACCCGGGCGCTGCACTACTCCGGGTTCGGCGAGGTCGACGTGGCCGACGCCGTGGCCCGGACCAGCACCGGGGTGGTGCTGACCCGAATCGAGGGCGGGGGTGAGCTCCAGGCGTCCGAGCCGGCGGCAGCACCGGATGAGCCCGAGGAGGCGCCGCCGGAGCCGGATCCGGACCCCACCGCGGAGCTCCGGGCCGCACTGGCCGCGGCAGAGCACCAACAGGAGCGGACCGCCAAGGAACTGTCGGTCTGCACCTCCCGGCTGGATCAGGCCCGTGGCCGCAGCGAGTCGACCCGCGCCCGGATCGAGAAGCTCCGGGCAGACCTGGCCGCGGCGGAGGCCGCGGACGAGCAGGCCCTGGTCGAGGTGACCCGGGCCATGGAGGCGCGCACGGCCGCAGCGGCAGCCGAGGTCGAGGCGGCCGCGGAGGTGGACCGGCTCCGGTCGGCCCTCGACGGGCCCGGCTGACCCGCCGCTGGCAGACGCCGCTGGACCACGCCTGTGGCACGCTGGGCCGGTGAGCAACGGCATCAGCACCGACGTGGTCGACGGCGTGGCGCGGGTCCGACTGGACCGGCCGGACAAGCTGAACGCGCTCACCCTGCCGATGCTCGACGAGCTGGCGGCGACCGCCCACCGGCTGCGTGCCGACAAGGATCTGCGGGCGGTCGTACTGTCCGGCGAGGGCGATGCGTTCTGCGCCGGGCTGGACTTCGCCAGCGTGCTGCCGGACCGCGTCGGCATCGCCCGGGCCTTCGTCCCGCGGCCGTGGCGCGGCACCAACACCTTCCAGGAGGCCTGCTGGGCCTGGCGCCGGCTGCCGGTGCCCGTCGTCGCCGTCGTGCACGGCCACTGCCTCGGTGGCGGCGTGCAGATCGCGTTGGGCGCCGACTTCCGGTTCACCACCCCCGACGCCCGGTGGTCGGTGCTCGAGGGCAAGTGGGGCCTCATCCCCGACATGAGCGGCATCCGCAGCCTGGCCGAGCAGGTCGGCAAGGACACCGCGAAGCGCCTGGTGATGACGGCCGAGTGGGTGGACGGCACCGAGGCGGCCCGGCTCGGCCTGGCCACCGCGGCCGTCGCCGACCCGTATGTCGAGGCGCACGCCCTGCTCGGGCAGCTGGCCGAGCGCTCCCCCGACGCCATCGCGGCGGCCAAGCGGCTCTTCGAGCGGACGTGGACATCCGGCCCACGGCGCACCTTCGCCCGGGAACGGCTCGAGCAACTGCGCCTCCTGGGCCTGCCGAACACGGCCCGCGCCCGCAAGGCGGCGTTCTCCCGGGACGCCCCGCAGTTCGGTCCGCGCCGCTGACCGGCCAGGTGACCGGCCAGGTGACCGGCCAGGTGACCTGCCAGACGAGGGCTACGGCACCCGCTTCTGCAGGTCACCCCGGACTCCCGTCAGCCGGCGCCCTCGCCCCGCCAGCAGTCCGGTCGCGAGGACCCAGGTCAGTCGTCGGCGAGCAGCGCCCGGATGTCATCGGGGGTGATCGCACCCGACGGCTCGCCGCCGCCGTCCACGACCCTGTCGAACAGGTCCCGCTTGCGCTCCTGCAGGGCCAGCACCCGGTCCTCGATGGTGTCGACCGAGACCATCCGGTAGACGAACACCGGCTTGTCCTGGCCGATCCGGTGGGCCCGGTCGATCGCCTGGTTCTCCACGGCAGGGTTCCACCAGGGGTCGAGGACGAACACGTAATCGGCCTCGGTGAGGGTCAGCCCGACGCCACCGGCCTTGAGGCTGATCAGGAACGCCGGTGCTGACCCGGTGCGGAACTCCTTGACGACCCGGGCCCGGTCCCGGGTCGAGCCGTCTAGGTAGCAGGTCTCGATCCCCTCGGCGGTGAGCCGGTCGCGCACGATGCCGAGGAACCGGGTGAACTGGCTGAACACCAGGGCCCGGTGACCCTCCTGGGCGAGCTCGGTGAGGTGCTCCACGAGGGTCTCGACCTTGGCCGAGTCCACGCCGGCGAACTCCTCGTCGACCAGCCCCGCGTGCAGCGCCAGCTGCCGCAGCCGGGTCAGCGCCGCGAGGATCGCGACCCGGTTGCCGTCCGGGTCCTCCAACAGGCCGAGGACCCGTTGGCGCTCCCGCTGCAGGTGGGTCTGGTAGATCCGCCGGTGCCGGGGTGAGAGCACCACGTCGAGCAGTTGCACCTGCTTCGGCGGCAGGTCGGTGGCGACCTCCTCCTTGGTGCGCCGCAGCATCAGCGGCCGCACCCGCGTGCGCAGCCGGTCCAGCAGGTCGGGGCGTCCGCCTGCCTCGATGGGGCGGCGGTAGTGCTCGGTGAACCGGGCCGGGTCGGGGTAGAGCCCGGGCGCGGTCAGCGCCAGCAGGGACCAGAGATCCATCAGGTTGTTCTCGATCGGGGTGCCGGTGATCGCCAGGGTCAGGCCGCGGTCCAGGCGCAGCAGGGCACGGTGCGTCTTGGAGCGGAAGTTCTTCACCGTCTGCGCCTCGTCCAGCACGAGTGCCGACCACCGGATGGAGCGGAACGCCTCGGCGTCCAGGCGCGCGACGGCATACGAGGTCACGACCACGGCGGCACCGTCCACGGCGTCGGCGAGGGGGGTGCCCCGGGTGCGGCTGGTCTGCTCGATCGCGACCACCGGCAGGTCGGGGACGAACTGCGCGGCCTGACTCGTCCAGGCCCCGATGACGCTGGTGGGTGCCACGACCAGGACGGGGCCCTCGAGGTCGTCCTGCTCGCGGGCGCGCTCGATCATGGTGAGCGTCTGCAGCGTCTTGCCCAGGCCCATGTCGTCGGCCAGGATCCCCCCGAGCCGGCAGCGCCACAGGGTGGACAGCCAGGCGTACCCGTCCAGTTGGTAGGGACGCAGCGTGGCCCGGACCGACTCGGGCACGGGCGGCGTCTCCAGCGCGGACAGGTGGTCCAGCGCGGCGACCGCCTCCTTCCAGCGTTCGGACTGATCCATCACCAGACCGAGGGACTGCAGCTCCTCCCAGAGCGAGAGGTGGTAGCGGCTCAGCCGGAGACCGGACGCCTCGGGGTCCACCAGCTGGCGCGCCTCCTCGATCCAGTCCCGCAGGTCGTCCAGCTCGGGGACGTCGAGGTCGAACCACGTGCCGGAGTCCAGCACCATCTGGTCCTCCTCCCCCACGAGCGCCTGGAACACGTCTTGGAACGGCACTTCCTCGTCCTCCACCCGGATGCTCACCTGGAGGTCGAACCAGTCGTTGTCGATGCCGTCACCGACCTCGATCTCGATGACCGGCGGCTCCTGCGCCTCGGTGAAGTCCGGCACGTCGTCGGCGACCTCGACGCAGATCCGGTCGTGGTCCTGGAGGCGGTGCAGCGTCTCGTCCATGAAGTCGACCGCAGCCCGCCGGGTCAGCACCGTGGACTCCGCCAGCAGCACGTGGGAGCCCGGCGGGACCAGCGCCCGCGACCCGGGGATGTCGTCCAGCACCGCGAGCGCGCGCACCAGGTCGGCCTCGGCCGCCAGGTCGCGCACCGCGGCCACGCTGCTGGCCCCCACCGGCACGTCGACGGCCGTCTCCCCGGCGCCGTAGCGGAACCCGAAGCGCACCCGCACCGAGGTGTGACCGGCCCGCTCGACCCGGACCAGCAGCTGCGGCGGGGCGGAGTCCGGCAACGATACGGACCCGTCTGTGGAGACCACCTGGGTGCGGCGCCGCAGCACGGGCAGGTAGTCACCCAGGAAGGTGGCGACGTCGTCGGCCGGGATGGTCACCTCGCCGCTGGACACGAGGTCGCCCACGGCCCGGTCGATCACGGTGTCGAAGGCCACCAGGTGCAGCACGTCGTCCTCGTCCCACCGCGCCAGGCCGTGGGGCGGCCGCCCGATGAGTGCCTGGCGGACGCCCTGCCCGGTCTGCGGCTCGGGGGTGATCCGGGCCCGCACCCGCAGGGCCCCGTCCTCGGACCGGGCGAGGTCGACCTGGACGGCGCTGGGCTGCTCCTCCAGCACGACGCTGCCCTCGTCACCGGGCTCGGCGAACAGGGGCATCCCTGCCGCCACGGCCCGGCGCAGCGCGTGCCACAGGTCGGGGCCCAGCTCGTCCAGGTGCACCGCCTGGTCGCCCAGCCCGGCGTAGGCCCCGGGGGTGCGCCGCTGCAGCCGCAGGATCTCCTCGCACACCTCGCGGTGGCCGGGTCTGGGCTGGAGCGCCCCGTGGGGCCCCACCAGCCCGGTGACGTCGCCCCACGCGGTGCGTCGGTGCCACCCGGTGCGGCCGTGCTTGCTGGGCCGCAGCCGCAGCCGGATCCCGGGGCCGCCGTCCCAGACGGCCGCCGGGTCGGGGACCTGCTCCACGACCAGCCCGACGTCGAAGGGCTCCGGACGGGGACCCCGTGCCACGTCCTCGCGCACGCCGCGCAGCACGTGCCGCCAGTCGGGGGCGGCCGCGGCCGCCTCGCCGGTGTCGCGCAGCTGCTGCCGGACGGCGACCAGCAGCGCCGCCGCATGCTTGCAGGAGACCGCGACGGGGCAGGTGCACCGGCTGCTCCACGGCGCTCCGCGAGGCCGCTCCGACCGGGTAACGATGGAGGTGTAGGGCGTGGGCCGGGTGCCGGCCACCTCACCCACCAGCACGCGGCCCCGGTCCGCGACGGTCACGTCTCGCACCAGGGACTGCCGGGCGTAGTCCTGCCCGCGCTGCAGGGTCGGCGCGTCGAAGACCGCGACCAGTTGGTCGTCCCCGAGGTCGCCCACCCACTCGGCACCGCGCAACTGGAATCCCATAGGCCGACGGTAACGGCCGTTCACGACAGTGCGTCCGCGTTATCCACCGGCGCCGGGCGCGACCGGCCACTACCGTGACAGGATGCGGATCCTCGTGCTCGGTGGCAGCGTGTTCCTCTCCCGGGAGGTGGCGGCGCAGGCGGTGGAGCGTGGCCACGAAGTGACCTGCGCCTGCCGCGGCACCGGCGGCACCATCCCGGACGGTGCGCGGCACGTGCCGCTGGACCGGGCCGCAGACACCGACACCCGCTCGGGACCCTGGGCCGGGCTGGCCCGGGGCGCCTGGGATCTGGTGGTCGACGTGGCTCGCACCCCCTCCTGGGTGGCCACGGCGACGGAGGCCCTCGGCGGTGGCCCGCACTGGGTGTTCGTGTCCACGATCAGCGCGTATGCCGAGCCGCTCGCCCCCGGCGGTGGGCCGGATGACTCGCCCCTGCTGGCGCCCGCGGAGGAGGACCTGCCGGATGACGACCCGACGGCATACGGGCGCAACAAGGTGGCCTGCGAGGACCTGGTGCGCGCGTCGGCCGACCGGTGGTGGGTGGTGCGCCCCGGCCTGATCGTGGGCCCCGGCGACCCCAGCGGACGGTTCACCTACTGGCCGGTGCGGCTGCACCGGGGAGGCACGGTCCTGGCCCCGCTGCCCCGGGAGGCGCCCGTGCAGGTCATCGACGTGCGCGACCTGGCGGGCTGGATCGTCCGGGGCGCCGAGCAGGGGCTGACCGGGACCTTCGACGCGACCTCCGCGGCGGTGTCGCTGGACACCGCCCTGGCCGCGGTGGCCTCCGGCGTCGACTCCCGGGCCGACCTCCGGTGGACGGACCCAGCGGCACTGACCGCGCGAGACGTGCGGCCCTGGGCGGGGCCCCGCTCGCTGCCGTTGTGGCTGCCGGTGCCCGAGCTGGCGGGGATGTTGGACCGGGACGTGTCGGCATCCCTGGCCGCCGGCCTGGTGTGCCGCCCGCTGGCGGACACCGCGCGCGACACCCTGGCCTGGACACAGCAGACCCCCGACGCGAACGTCGGGGGTCTGCTGGCCGAGGAGGAGCGCCAGGTGCTCGACTCTCTCGGCCGATGAACCCACCAGTCAGGGGCCTGGTGGTTCACTGAGCCGTCCGGTCGGGGAGTCCGCGGCGACGGAACGGGGGCGGTGCCGCCGGGGTGGGCACGGCCGGCTCAGGGCTGGTGGCCGCTCAGCGCGGGGTTCGCTCAGTCGTCGTCATCATCATCGTCATCATCGTCGTCGTCATCCCAGTCGTCGTCATCGTCGTCGTCCCAGTCGTCGTCATCGTCGTCGTCCCAGTCATCGTCGTCATCGTCGTCGTACCAACCCCCGTTGCCGGGTGAGACCGGCGGCGGGGAGACGGCCCGGGGCGGGTTGTTGGCGGCGGCCTCTTCCTCCCTCTTCTTGGCGGCGGCCTCCTCCTCGGCCTTCTTGGCAGCGGCTTCCTCCTCCGCCTTCTTCGCGGCGGCCTCCTCGGCGGCCTTTTCCTCCGCCTTCTTGTCGGCGGCCTTCTTCTCCTCGAGGGCGGCGACGACCTCGGGGTGGTCGGCGCTCATGCCGGCGATGAAGGCCATGGCCTGCTCCACCATGGCGGCCTCGCGCAGCGAGGCACGCTCCTCGCGGGCCTCCAGGGCCTCGCCGCTGGAGGCACCGCCGGCGCCGGGCTCGGCGGCGACGGGTGCGGAAACGTCGCCGGGGCTGGCCTCCGAAGAGACCACGACGCCGGGGCGGCTCAGGTCGTCCTGGGAGGTGGCGTCCCGCCACAGGAGGACACTGCCGGCCCCGACCAGGATCAGGGCGAGTGCAGAGGCAACCAACTTCATGTGTCCCACTCTCTCCCGCTCAGGTTGTAGACCGATGAGACAAAGATGAGAGATCTCTCATCTTGGCGCCCGCCCAGGCCAGGGCGAGGTCCCGGTGGCGGGGTCGGAAGGCATAGAGGCAGGCCAGCCGCAGCCGCGTGGCCTCGGCATACACCGCCAGACGGTCGTGGTCGACGCCGAGGGCGCCCACCACGCGCGTCACGGCCGACTCGGCGACGGCCGCGTGGTCGGCCGACCAGAGGCCCTGGTCCTGCCGCAGCCGGACGTGCACCAGCAGGTTCGCCAGGTCCAGAGCCGGCTCGGCGAGCGCGGCGGTGTCGAAGTCGAGCAACCCCAGGGTCCGGCCGTCGGCGAGGACCTGCTTGTCGTGCAGGTCGCGGTGGCTGACCACCAACGGCTGCGGCGTCCCGGTCGTGAGGGCGGTGGTGACCTCGTCGACGCGCTCCTCGAACGCTGCGGCGAGTTCGGCCGGCAGTGCGGCGAATCGGTCCACCCGCGAGGTCCACCGTCGCAGGTTGACGACTTCCTCGTATGCCGTGTGCTCGGGCAGACCGGCACGGTCACCGGCGACCAGGGACGGCCAGCGTCGGGCCCACCCCGCCCACCAGTCCCGCCAGATGGCCAGATCGGTGACCGCTCCCAGCTCGTGCAGGCTGGCTCCGGGCAGCACGGTGAACTCGGCGTGGTCGTCCCCGGCCCCGAGGACCTCGGGCGCGACGAATCCTGCCGCGCCCGCCAGGGCGTGCCCCCGAGCGGCCAGCTCGGCGACGCCCCGGCCACGACCCGGGCGCACCACCTTGACGAACCGGTCGGGGTGCCGGACCACGGCCCGCTTGCCGAAGCGGTGCACGACGACCGTGCCCCCCTCGCTCGCGGCGCGCAGCCCGGGGAGCTTGCGGTCGACCCCGGGTCGGGTGAGCTCGGCCCTGGTCACCGACCAGCCGAGGTCCTCGTGGGGGCGCAGGTGCAGCCGGGCAGCCCGGACCCTGCCGAGGGTGTCGGGGCCCTCGACGATGAGCGGGTGCTCCCCGTCGGTGGAGCGCCGGTCGAGCGGCCAGGCCCGGGCCACCGTGAGGAAGTCCTCGCCGCACCGCACGGCCGCCGGGACGGGGCCCCGCAGCATGGCCACGTCGGTGTCCCGGCCGGCAGCCCCGGCGTCCCGGCCGAGGGCCTCGGGTGTCCCGGTCATCGGTCCAGCACCCCCTCCACCTGGTCCAGTCGGTGGTGCACACCCGGGAGCCAGTCGGGGTCGGCGTCACGGAACGGCTCGAGGACCCGCGCCAGCAGGGCCCGGGCGGTCCAGGCCCGCAGCACCGGGGAGTCCGGCAGGGCGCCCCCGGCGCCGCGGTAGCCCGCGACCAGCGACGCCGTGAGCGGCAGCTCCTGCACCGGCACCAGGCCGGCAGCCTCCAGGAACTCCACCGCCGCGAAGCTGCCCAGGTCGGCGGCGAGCGGACCTACCCCAGCACGATCGAGGTCGATCAGGCGCACGCCGGACTCCTCCGGCCCGCCGACCAGCACCTGGTCGGCGGAGAAGTCCCCGTGCACGGGTCCGGTCGGGTGGTCGGTGCGCTTGAGTTGGTCCGCCACCCACTCGGCCAAGACCCCCATCCGCTGCCCGGCATCCGGGTCCAGCAGGGTCAGGTCGGCGACCAGGGGGCCCAGGGCCGCACGGGTGTCAGCTGCCGTGCCGGCCTCTGCCCCCAGGGCAGCCTGGGTGCCCTCCGTCAGACCGCTCGCGCGGTGCAGTGTCGCGAGGGCCACGCCGGCCTCCGCGGCCGCGTCGCGCTGCGTGGACGGGTGGCAGCCTGGCGCACCCAGGTGCCCGATGCCATACCAGGGCCACACGCTCACCCGCCGGGTCCGTGGCGCCAGGCCGGTCCCGGCCGGTTCCACGATGGGGACGCCGGCCGCGGCGACGGCGGCCAGGGTCCGGGCCAGGTCGTACTGCTTGTCTGCGGTCACCCGGACCACCGTCGGTGGCTGACCGGGGGTGTCCCGGCGCAGCACCAGCCGCCGCTGCGGGTTGTAGCGCAGCACCGTGAGGCGGCCGCCGGCCACCGCCTGCCGCACGGAGGGGTATGCCGTGCGCACGGCATCGAGGCCGCGCTGCAGCCGGGGGTCGGTGTCCAGGTCGCCGTGGGCCAGGTGCAGTTCGCCGGCGGTGTCGGGGACCCGGGCGACGTGGATGTGCTGGCCCCGGTCGGCGGACCGGCGCAGGGCGTTGCGCAGCTTGTCCAGGTGCTCCGGCCGGGTGGCCTGCACCCAGCCCGGCGCCTCCGGGTGCGGGGACCCGACCTGCGGGCCGGCCGGGAGCAGGGCCCCCACCGTGGACAGTCCCGACTTGTGCCGCAACCGGGCGGCGCGGACCTGCGATCCGACCAGGGAGGAGAGCCGGGCGGCGTCGATGAGCAGGTCGGCGGTCTCGCGGCCGGTGGCGGCGGTCGCCACGGGCGGCGTGGTCGGGGCGGCGCTCATGTCCGCACCGCCTCACGGTCGCGCACCGGGCTGGCGCCGGCCTCGCTGAACGCCGCACCGGAGGGCAGCTCGCCGTCGGCGGGCCCGTCCCAGCGGACCCGGCCCTGCTCGATCCACACGATCCGGTCGCAGGCCCGGGCCGTCTCCTCGTCGTGCGTCACCACGATCGTGGTGCGTCCGCGGGTGAGGTCCTCGATTGCGTCCCGGACGGCCGAGGCGTTCTCGGCGTCCAGGCCGGAGGTGGCCTCGTCGAGGATGACCACGGCCGCGTCGCGCAGCAGCGCCCGGGCGATGGCGATCCGCTGGCGCTGGCCGCCGGAGAGGGTGGAGCCCCGCTCGCCGACCTCGGTGTCGTAGCCGTCCGGCAGACGCTGGATGAACTCGTCCGCGCGGGCCATCCGGGCGGCCCACTGCACCTGGTCGTCGGTGGCCTCGAGCCAGCCGTACCGGATGTTGTCGGCGATGGTGCCGGTGAACAGCACCGACTCCTGCAGCACCACGGCGACCTGGGAGCGCAGCTCGGACAGGTCCAGCCGGCGGACGTCGATCCCGTCGATCCGTACGGCCCCCTGGGAGACGTCCATCATCCGCAGCAGCAGGGAGGTGATCGTCGACTTGCCGGCGCCCGAGGGGCCGACGAGGGCAACCCGCTGGCCGGGCGGGATGTGCAGGTCGATGCTGCGCAGCACCGGGACCCCGTCGCCGTAGTCGGCGTGCACGTGGTCCAGGTCGACGGCCCCACGCACCTGCTGCAGCCGCCAGGGCTCACCGGGGGAGGTGATCTCGGGACGCTCGTCGAGCAGGTCGGCGACCCGCTCGCCGGAGGCGGCGGCGCGGGCGATCCGGCCGGTGTACTTGGCCAGGTCGCGCAGCGGCTTCATCGCGGTCTTGAGGTAGGTCAGGAAGATCACCAGGTCGCCCGGGGTCATCGCACCGTTCATCACGCGGGAGCCACCCAGCAGCAGCACGGCCGCGGTGGCGACCCCGACGAGCACGTCGGTGCGGCGCTCCAGGGCCGCGGCGAGCCGCCGAGCCTGGACACCGTCCTTCAGGGACCGGTTGTTGCGACCGCTGAACTGCTTCTCCAGGGCGGGCTCCAGCCCGTAGGCCTGCACGACGGTGATGCCGCCGAGGGTCTCCTGGGCGATGTTGGCCAGGTCGCCCTCGCTCTTGCGCGTCTTGCGCGAGGCGCTGGTGATCTTGCGGGTGCTGGTGCGCGACATCAGGGCGAAGGTCAGTCCGGCCAGCACCACCACCAGGGCCAGCATCGGGTCCAGCCACAGCATGACCCCGAGCATGGCGAACAGCGTGAACACGTTGACGACCAGCGGCATCCCGGCGCTGACCGCCACCTCCTGGAGGCGGCCGACGTCGCCGATCATGCGCTGCACCAGGTCACCGGAGCGGGCCGTGGAGTGGTACCGCTTGGAGAGCCGGTTGACGTGGCCGAAGACCCGCTGGCGGATCTGGATCGCGATCCGGGAGCCCCCGAGGGCGAACGCGACGGTGGCCAGGTAGTTGCACAGGGCCCGCATGCCCACGATCGAGATCGTGGCGAGGGCACACGCCAGCAGCAGCTGCACGCTGGCCTGCGGGCCGGGGTCGGCCAGGTCGGCCCCCAGGGACCGGGTGACGGCGTCGACCACGAACTTCACCGGCCAGGGCTCGAGCACCCGGAAGACGACCTCGAGGAGCAGGGCGAACCCGCCGGCAGCCAGCAGCGGAGCCTGCGGGCGCAGGTGCGGCCGGACCAGGCCGAGGGTGCGGCGCATCGCCGACCGGTTCACGGTGAGGGGCTGGGACTTGGTGCTCACGCCGGCACCTCCTGTCCCGCGCGCTCCCGCGGGAGGCTCAGCGGGGCGAGGATGCGGTCCAGCACGGCACCCCAGGAGTGCTCGCGCACCATGAGCTCCCGACCGGCGCGGCCCATGGCGAGCCCGCGGGCCGGGTCGGCCACCAGGTAGTCGACGGCCCTCGCGAGCGCCGCCGGGTCGGAGGGCGGCACCAGCAGCCCGGTGTGGCCGTGCCGCACGACGGCGGGCACCTGCCCGACGCGCGAGGCGACGACCGGCAGGCCGGCCGCGGCGTACTCGTAGACCTTCAGGGGGGAGAAGTACTGGCCGGAGGCCCCGACGTCCTGGGGGTAGGGCGCGACCGCGATCGAGGCACCGCCCAGCGCGGCCGGCACCTCGTGCGGCGCGACGGCACCGCGGAAGTCGACGTCGAGACCGAGCCGCTCCGCCTGCTCCGCCAGCGCCGGCCCCTGCGGACCGTCACCGACGACCCGGACCCGCCAGGGTCGGGCGGCCAGGGCGGCCGCGTCGAGGAGCACCTCCACGCCGTGCCACGGCTTGAGCGTGCCGACGAACAGCACGGTCGGCACCCCGGCTTCGTGAGCCCTCTCCGGGTCCGGCACGATCCGGTCGGTGTTCACCCCGTTGGGGGTGACGACGACGCGCCCGGCCGCCTCGGGACACTGCTCCAGGACCCAGTCCGCGACCGGCTGGGACACGCAGGCGACGACGGCGGCCGCGGCCACCTGGACGCGGAGCGTATGCCGCGCGCCGGCCTCGTCGACCAGGTGCCGGTGGGTGGCCTGCTCCTCGATGAGGGGGGCGTTGACCTCCAGGATCCCGGGGATCCCCAGCTCGGCGGTCACCTGGGCGAGTGCGGTGGAGAACAGGGAGTACCGCTCGTAGACCAGGTCGGCGCCGTCGGCGACGGCGCGGGCGGCGAGCTGACCGGCGGCTGTGGCCTGGTCCTGCTCGCGGGCCGCGGTGCGGGCGAGCGGGTCCAGGTCCTTGCTGCCGCCGTGCACGGGGACGTGGTGGACGGGGACGTCCGCCAGGTCCGGCGGCACCAGGTCACCGGTGCGGACGGCATACAGCCCCACCTCGGCTCCCCGGGCGCGGAAGGCACGCACGATCTCCTGCACGTGCACCGAGGCGCCCTTGCTGCCGAAGACGGGCACACCGGGGTCGCCGCTCAGGTAGGCCACGCGGGCGGGGTGGGTCGACATCACTGGGTTCGTCATGGGTTCTCTCCTCTCAACCGGCCAACAACGCCGGGCGCTGCTGGTGGCCGCCCAGGAGGCGGGACTGGCGGGCGGCATCGAACCGCTCCTCGATGAGGGCCCGGGCGGCGCGCGCCACCTCGACCCGGGGGAAGGCAGGGTCGGCGACCCGGCGCAGTGCAGCAACCAGCGCCGCTTGGTCACCGGCGGGCAACAGCAGGCCCGTGCCGGGGTCGGCGCCCTCGCCGTTGCGGACCGCCTCGGGGATGCCGGTGACGTCGGTGCCGATGACCGGCAGGCCACTGGCCATCGCCTCGAGCAGCACGGTCGGCAGCCCGTCGGCGTTGCCGTCGGCACCCACCACGCAGGGCGCGGCCATCACGTCGGCCCACCCGAGCAGGTCACGGACCTCGGACTGGCTGCGGGGGCCGAGCAGCGAGACCGACGCGGCGACGCCGGCTGCCTCGATCTGTCGCGCCAGCTCCTCGCGCAGCTCACCGTCCCCGGCGATGCGCACGTCCAGCTCGGTGCCCTCCGCGGACAGCTCCGCGGCGGCCCGCACCAACTGGTCGAAGCCCTTCTTCTCGACCAGGCGGCCCACGGCGAGGACCTTCAGCGGCCCCCCGAGGGGAGCCGGATCGGCATACGGGAACCGGGTGAGCTCCAGACCGTTGCGGATCAACACCGTGTGGTCCGCGGCCTCGGGGTAGTGGGTGCGGATGAAGTCCAGGTTGTACTCGCTGATCGCGACCACGTGGTCGGCCTCGCCCAGCACCCGGCGCAGGAGGGCGGGGTCGACGCCCTCGTGGAAGAGGTCCTTGGCATGCGTGGTGACCGAGTAGCCGATGCCGAGCAGGCCCGCCGCCACCCGGGCCACCCGGGCGGCCATCGAGGCGAAGTGGGCGTGCAGGTGGGTGATCCCCTCCTGGTGCGCCCGCATCGCCAGCTCGATGCCCTGCACGGCCTCGGTCGCGTCCACCGCGGTGAGGAACGGCAACTGGGCGGCGAAGCGCTCGTCGAAGTCCGGCAGCACCTCGCGGGCCGCCCCGAGCAGGCCCCACGACTCGGAGAGCTTCACCGGCTTGGGCAGGTGGTGCACCGGTGCCTGCACCCGCGCGATCTCGGGGTGGAACCGGGCGTCCGTGGTGGGGCGCAGGGCGAAGATCGCCAGGTCCTCCCCGGCGGCCTCGCGGGCCAGGATCTCGGTGACCACAAAGGTCTCGGAGAATCGCGGGTAGACCTTGAGGACGTAGCCCACGCGGGCGGAACGGTCAGCCGGCAGCACCGGAGTACTCCTTCGTTGTGGTGGGGGCGGTGGTCAGGTGGGCCGCCCGTCGGGCGACTCCTGCCAGGCCTCGCAGGTTGATCCCCGTGCGGGGCTGCTGGCGTCGGACCGCCGTGGCGATCCACTCCCCGAGCCGCCCCGGGGTGAGGTCGTCCTGGCGGATGAGGTCGGCGGCGCCGGCGCTGTCCAGCGACCGGGCCCGGATCAGCTGCTCCTGCCGGGGCAGCTCACGGGGCACCAGGAGCGCCGGGGTGCGGGTGCTCATCACCTCGCAGACCGTGTTGTAACCGGCCATGGAGATGACGGCGGAGGCGCCACGGATCGTGGCCAGGCCGTCGGGGACGGAGGCGACCACGCGGGTACGGGGCCCCGCGGACCGCTCGATCTCGCGCCGCGCGGACTCGGCCATCTGCGGGCCGGTCACGACGACGTGGCGGTAGCCGGCGGGCACCGGCGCGGCGGCGGCGGTCCGGCACAGCGCCATCCCGTCGCTCCCCCCGCCGACCATGGTGAGCAGGTAGGGCTGCGGGGTGGGCTCGGCCTCCGGGACCCAGTGCCGTCCGGTGGCCAGGTAGCCGGTGTAACGCACCAGGTCATGCAGCTCCGACGGGACCTCCCCGGTGGCGCACACATCGTGCACCTTCCGGTCGCCGTAGACCCAGATCTCGTCGAAGATCTCGCGGACCTGCGCCAGGTCACCCAGCGCGTCCCACTCCCGCGCGACCGAGGCGGGGTCGTCGAGCACCTCCCGCAGCCCCAGCACGACGGTGGTGTCCGGCTGGTGCTTGCGCAGGTCGGTCAGCGCCCGCCGCAGCTCGCCGTCCACCCCGAAGGCGTGCCGGTCGATGACGACGAGGTCGGGCTGGAAGCCGCGGACCACGGCGCGCAGCATCCGGTCGCGGACGTCGATCAGGTCGGTCATCGGCACCTGCACGTGGCGGGGGCGGTAGCCGCCCCGGCCCTTGCGGACGCCGGGCAGCGAGACCACGTCGAAGCCCTCCGGGGGGTTCAGGTCGGCCCCGTGGCCCACGCCGGTCAGCAGCAGCCCGGTCACGGCGCGGCCGGTGAGCTTGGGCAGATGCCGGGCCAGGCCGTGGGCCAGGGCGAGGTTACGACGGATGTGCCCGAGCCCCACGGAGTCGTGGGAGTAGAGCAGCACCCGGATGGGGTCGGCGGTCGTCCGGGACATCCGGTCACCTCCTGTCGTCTGCGCGGCACCGTGCCTCGGTGCGTTCCACTACTACACACCCGCCGGATGAGCAGGCGGTGAGGCCAGGGTGAGAGCCCTCTCATGAAGGCGGTGGGGTAGATCACACAGCCTGCGGCGGACCGCCAGATGACGCGTCCGGTCCCGGTCAGTACCGCCAGATCAGGCGTCCGGTGGGGGTGTGGGACCGCCAGACCACCCGTCCGGTCGAGGGGGGGTGGGAGGGTGGCCTACTGCCAGGGCTTGCGGCCGTGGAGCAGCCGGACGGCGCGGCGCAGGACCGGGTCGACCTTCTCGCGGCCGAAGGTGGTCAGCTCTACGGGCGGGGTGAAGCGCTGCCGGGCGATGGACTTGGCGTAGCAGAACTCGCGCAGTCCGTCGGCGCCGTGGATCCGGCCGAAGCCGGAGCCGTCGACGCCGCCGAAGGGCAGCGCGGGGATCGCGGCGAAGCCGATCACGTTGTTGACCGCGGTCATCCCGGTGCGCAGCCGGGAGGCCAGCTCCATCCCGCGGCGGCGCGAGTACACCGCCGACCCCAGCCCGTATGCCGTGGCGTTGGCCCGCGCGACGGCCTCGTCCATGTCGGCCACCCGGTCGACGGTCAGGACCGGACCGAAGGTCTCCTCCCGCTGGATCCGGGACTGCTGCGGGGAGTCCACGAGCACCACGGGCTGCACGACCGCGCCGACCCCATCGTCGAAGCGGGCGGGGGTGACGGGGTCCGCGTGCCCGACCACCGCCCTGGCGCCCTCCTCCACCGCACCGGCGACGTGCTCACCGA
This sequence comes from Ornithinicoccus sp., assembly GCF_057176825.1. NCBI lineage: Bacteria > Bacillati > Actinomycetota > Actinomycetes > Micrococcales > Intrasporangiaceae > Ornithinicoccus > Ornithinicoccus sp. The sequence goes on from NZ_CM169976.1 coordinate 326,744, forward strand.
TGATCCGGGTCTGCGCGGGGAGGGTGATCGGCCCCAGGTCTGCGGCGTCGTCGGACCCGGCGCGCAGCTCCGACGCCACCCGGGTGATCTCGGCGACCACCTCGTCGTAGACCGCCGTGTGGGCATAGACCCGTTCGATCCCGATGCAGGTCTGCCCCGCGTTGCTCATCGCCCCCCAGACCGCGGCCCGTGCCGCGGCCGGGACGTCGGCGTCCTCGTCGACCAGCAGCGCGTCCTTGCCACCGGCCTCGATCGTTACCGGGGTGAGGGTCTCGGCGCAGGCCGCCATCACCGTCGTGCCGGTGGCCGTGGAGCCGGTGAACGCGACCTTGTCCACGCCGGCCCGGCACAGGGACGCGCCGGTCTCCCCCGCCCCCGTGACCACCTGCAGCGCGGGGTGGGCGGCGGCGCGGGCAAAGCTCTCGGCGAGCCACACCCCGGTCCCGGGCGTCAGCTCGGACGGTTTGAAGACGACGGTGTTGCCGGCTGCCAGGGCGTAGCCGATCGAACCCAGCGGCGTCAGCACGGGATAGTTCCACGGGCCGATCACCCCGACGACGCCCAGCGGGTGGTACTCGACCGTGGCGGCCAAGTGGGAGGCCAGGAGGGTGGACCGCACCCGGCGCCGGCCCAGCACCTTCGGGGCGTGGCGCGCAGCCCACGCCAGGTGCTCGACCGCGAGCCCGATCTCCAGCATCGCGTCGCCGTGCGGCTTGCCCGTCTCGGCGCGGACCACGTCGGCCAGTTCGGACATCCGGTCGGCGAGGTCGGCCCGCCAGCGGTCCAGGACGGCCCGGCGACCGGAGAACCCCAGCCCGGCCCACCACGGCGCCAGCTCCCTGGCCGAGGCGACGGTCGCCCGCACCTCGGCGTCGGTGCACCGGGGGTGGGTCCCCACGACGTGCCCCGTGAGCGGGCTGGTGATGGTCAGACGGTCCGTCGCGGTCCGGAGTTGTTCCACGGTCCCTATCCTGTCAGGCAGATGGACGAGCCCACCGCACCGCCGCAGACCCGCACCCGACGCCCCTGGTCGGTGCGGGTGCGCGTCGTCGCCCTGATGACCGCGGTGATGGCGATCGGCCTCGTGGTCGCCGGCGCCGTCACCTTCACGGTGAACTTCGCCGAGCTGAACCAGCGGGTGCAGTCCGAGCTGCTGCAGGAGGTGGATGAGCTGCAGCAGATGGCGCTGCAGGGTCCAGCGGAGGACCAGGGCCCGTACCAGGACCTGGAGGAGCTGTTCAACGACTACATGCGCACCTCGGTCCCCGGCGACCACGAGTCGATGATCACGTTCGTGGACGGCCGGGCCTTCCTGGTGCCAGGCGGTGACGAGGGGTTCGACTTCGAGGACCCGAACGCGGTGGCCCTGGTGCAGGTCGCGGCCGACTCCGCCTTCCGCGAGGGTCAGACCGTCGTCACCGACATGGACCTGGAGGGACGCCGCCTGCGGATGGCCGTGGCGGACGTCCGGCTGGCCGACGACCCGCGGCCGGGGATGCTGGCCGTCGTCATCGACATCGGGGTCCAGCAACGGGCGATCTGGAACACGGCGGGCACCTACGCCATCGTCTCCGTGGTCACCCTCCTGCTGACCGGGCTGGCCGGGCACCTGGTCACCGGCCGTCTGCTGCGGCCCCTGACCCAGCTGCGCGCGGCCACCTCGGCCATTAGCCTGGAGGACCTGACGCGGCGCGTCGAGGTCTCCTCCGCCGACAACGACATCGCCCAGCTGGCGCTGACCTTCAACCAGATGCTGGACCGGCTCGAGGCCGGGTTCGCCGAGCAGCGGCAGTTCCTGGACGACGCCGCGCACGAGCTGCGCACGCCCCTCACCATCATCCTGGGCAACCTGGAGCTGATGGACGCCGGGGACGCCACGGACGTCGACCAGACCAAGGAGCTGGTGCTGGACGAGCTGGGCCGGATGAAGCGCCTGGTGGAGGACCTGCTGCTGCTGGCAAAGTCGCAGCGCCCGGACTTCATCCGCCCGCAGACCTTCGACGTCGCCGAGCTCGCCGAGGATCTCAAGGACCGGGTGCACCTGCTCGGCGACCGCCAGTGGGAAGCCTGGGGCGGGGCGACCGGGGTGATCGTCGCCGACCGGCAACGCTTGCAGCAGGCCGTGGTCCAACTGGCCGCCAACGCGGTCAAGTTCACCCAGCCGGAGGACACCATCGAGCTGGGCCTCGACTGGTCGCCCCCGACCGCCGAGGTGCGCGAGAAGGTCGAAGTCGCCGCCGAGCGCTACCTGGTCGTCACCGTCCGGGACACCGGGGTGGGCATCGACCCGGACCAGGCCGAGCGGATCTTCGAACGGTTCGGCCGCGGTGAGGACACCCACGGGGTTGAGGGCGCCGGCCTCGGGCTGCCCATCGTGGTGGCCATCACCCACGCGCACCGCGGGACGGTCACCCTGGACTCCCTGCCCGGCCGCGGGAGCACCTTCCGCCTGTGGATCCCCGACTCTGGGATGCTGGAGCCATGGCCAGCATCCTGATCGCCGAGGACGAAGTGCGGATCGCCCGGTTCATGGAGAAAGGGCTGCGCGCCGCCGGCTTCCAGACCACGGTCGTCTCGGACGGGATGAGCGCCCTGGAGTACGCCTCCAACGGCGAGTACGACCTGGTCGTGCTGGACGTGGGCCTGCCCCGGATGGACGGGTTCACCGTGCTCAAGGTGCTCCGCAGCATGGGCCACGAACTGCCCATCATCATGTGCACCGCCCGGGACGCGGTCGAGGACACCGTCGCCGGGCTCGAGGGTGGGGCGGACGACTACCTGGCCAAGCCGTTCAAGTTCGAGGAACTGCTGGCCAGGGTGCGCACCCGGCTGCGCACCAAGGGGTCGAACGAGGCCACGACGGTGCTCACCCAGGGCGACCTCAGCCTCGACCTGACCACCCGGATCGCGACCGTCGCGGGCCGGGAGGTCGAGCTGTCCGCCCGGGAGTTCGCGATGGCCCGGGAGTTCCTGGAGCACGCCGGCCAGGTGCTCTCCCGGGAACAGCTGCTGTCCCGGGTCTGGGGCTACGACTTCGACGTCTCCTCCAACGTCGTCGACGTCTACGTGCGCTACCTGAGGACCAAGCTCGGGGCCGACCGGCTCACCACGGTGCGCGGGGTCGGCTACCGCCTCAACACCCAGTGACGCAGCCCCCGCACGGGCAGCCAGCAGCACCGACCCGCCCGCCCGGCCCGGTGGCGGCAGCATCGTTCGCCAGCAGCTTCGACCGGTTCGCAGTCAGCCCCCTCCTCGTGCTGGTGGCCGTGGACCTCGGCTCCACCCTGGCCCAGGCGCTGGCCGTCGCGAGCGCCTACTTCCTCGCCTACGGCCTGTGCCAGCCCCTGTGGGGCGTCCTGTCCGACCGGTTCGGCAGGGTCCGCCTGATGCGGGCCGCGCTCCTCGCGGCGGCCGCCGCCGGGGTCCTGTCCGCGCTGGCACCCACCCTGGGCCTACTCGTCGCCGCACGGGCGCTGACCGGGGCCTTCTTCGGCGCCGTGGTCCCCACCTCGCTCACCTACGTCGGCGACACGGTGGACGAGGAGCACCGGCAGCCGGCGCTGTCGGACCTGATGGGTGCCATGGCGGTCGGCACCGCCCTGGCCACGGCCGTCGCCGGGGTCCTGGGTGACCTGGTGGGCTGGCGCGTGGTCTTCGCCCTCCCGGCCGTTTTCGCCGTCGGGTGCTCCGTGGCGCTCCGCACCCTGCAGGAGCCGCCCCGGGAGGTCCGCGGCGGGGCGCTGGCCCTGATGCGGGAGAGCCTGCGGCACCGCTGGGTCCTGGTCGTCATCGGCCTCGCCCTGGTCGAGGGTGCCGTCACGCTCGGGGTCCTGACGCTGCTGGCGCCCTCGCTCCAGGCGCAGGGCACCAGCGCCGCCACCGCCGGGCTGGCCACCGCCGCCTACGGCGTGTCGGTGGTGCTCACCACGCGTCTGGTCCGGCTGGCGACGCACCGCCTCGAGATGGCCGGGCTGATGCTCGTCGGCGGGTCTGCGGTCGCCCTCGGGTATGCCGTGCTGGCCGTCCACGTGTCCGTCACCACCGTCCTGGTGACCGCGGCGCTGATCGGGGTGAGCTGGGCGTTCCTGCACACCTCGCTGCAGACGTGGGCGACGGCGGTCCTGCCGCACGCCCGGGGCACGGTCGTCTCGCTGTTCGCGGCCTCCCTGTTCGCCGGGAGCTCCCTCGGGGCCTGGGCCGCCGGGCCGCTCGGCCACCACGACCACTGGTCGCTGCTCTTCGGCCTCGCCGCCGCGGCCGCGGCGTTGCTGACGCTGGCGGCCGTGCTCGCCCGCCTCACCTACCGGCCGGGCCCCCTCGCGGGCTCCGCCCGCTGAGCACCGGGCTCCACCGGGCCCACCGGATCGAGCGGCCCCACCGGCTCGAGGGGCAACCGCAGCGCTCCGGGTGCGGGCCCGGGCACCGCGGGCCGCACCGGCGGCACCGGGCGGGTCACGGCATACGGCTGTCCCGGGGCGGGCCTGGGGTCCGGCTCGCCCCGGTTCGGCCACAGCGCCATCGCCCGCTCGGCCTGGGCGGTGATGGTCAGCGAGGGGTTGACGCCCAGGTTCGCCGAGACCGCAGAGCCGTCGACGATGTGCAGCCCCGGGTAGCCGTGCACCCGGTGGTAGGGATCGATCACCCCGCGCGCGGCGTCCTCCCCGATCACGCAGCCCCCGAGGAAGTGCGCCGTCAGCGGCCGGTCGAACGGCTCACCGATGTTGCCACCGGGGCTCCCGCCCACGATCCGGGCGATCCTGCGGACCGCCTCGTTGCCGGCCGGGATCCACGTCGGGTTCGGCGCCCCGTGCCCCTGCCGGGTCCCGAGCACCCACCGTCGGGTGAGCCGGCTGCGCCTGGGGTAGGTGGTGACCGAGTTGTCCAACGACTGCATGACCAGGGCGATCACGGTGCGCTCCGACCAGTGCCGCACGTCGTAGCGGTCGAGCAGGTCCCGCCGCTGCCGCCACATTTCACTCAGCCACTCGCGCCACCGGGGTCGACCGGTGTCCCCGTCGGTGAGCACCGTCTGGAGCAGCCCCATGACGTTGCTGCCGTGCCCGTAGCGGACCGGCTCGACGTGGGTCCGGGCGTCGGGGTGGAAGGAGGAGGTGATCGCCACGCCCTGCGAGAAGTCCGCATGGGTCGGCCCCGTGCCGGCCGGGCGCATCGCACCCAGGATCGACTCGGAGTTCGTGCGGGACAGCTCGCCCAGCCGGGGCGACAGCTCCGGCAGGTCCCCCTCCGCCCGCAGCCGGTGCAGCAACCGCTGGGTGCCCAGGGCGGACGCGGCGAGCACGACCTGCTCCGCCCGCAGCACATGCCGCCGGCGGCTCCGGGTGGGTCGGGTGTCGCGGACCGTCACCTCGAAGCCCCCGCCGGGGTCCGGACGGACGCGGGTGACCGTGGTCAACGGTCGGACCTGCACACCAAGCCCCTCGGCCAGGTGCAGATAGTTCTTGACCAGCGTGTTCTTGGCGTTGTGCCGGCACCCGGTCATGCATTCCCCGCAGTGGCGGCAGGCGGCACGTTCCGGCCCGGCACCACCGAAGTAGGGGTCCGGCACGGCCTGCCCCGGCGCGGCTCCCTCGGGCCCGAAGCAGACGCCGACGGGTGCCGCGCGGAAGGTGTGGCCGACGCCCATCTCCCCCGCCACCTCGCACATCACGGCGTCCGCCGGCGTGTGCCGGGGGTTGGGGGTCACGCCCAGCATCCGCCGGGCCTGGTCGTAGTAGGGCGCCAACTCGGCCCGCCAGTCGGTGATGTGCCCCCACTGCGGGTCCTCGTAGAACTCCTGCAGCGGCTCGTAGAGGGTGTTGGCGTAGACCAGCGAGCCGCCACCGACCCCGGCGCCGGACAGCACCATCACGTCGTCGAGCACGTCGATGCGCTGGATGCCGTAGCACCCGACCTCCGGCCGGAACAGGTAGCGCCGCAGGTCGAACGACGTTGTCGCGAAGTCCTCGTCGGCGAATCTCGCGCCGGCCTCGAGCACCAGCACCCGGTAGCCCTTCTCGGCCAGCCGCAACGCCGCGACGGACCCGCCGAAGCCGGAGCCGACGACGATGACGTCGGCGTCGCGCCCCGGCCCGGCACCGGTCACGGCAGGTGGGCCTCGATCGCCGCCACGACCTCCGGGGCCTCCGGCTCCGTGCGCGGGCGGAACCGGCCGACCACCTCACCGGCGGGGGTGAGGAGGAACTTCTCAAAGTTCCACTGGACATCCCCCGCCTCCCCGGCCGCGTCCTGCGCCGCGGTCAGCTCGGCATACAGCGGGTGCCGCCCCGCCCCGTTCACCTCGACCTTGTCCATCATCGGGAACGTGACGCCGTAGGTGGTCGCGCAGAACGTCTTGATCTCCTCGTTGCTGCCCGGCTCCTGGCCCATGAACTGGTTGCAGGGGAACCCGACGACGGTCAGCCCCCGGTCGGCATACGTCTGCTGCAGCCGCTCCAGGCCCGCGTACTGCGGGGTCATGCCGCACCGGGAGGCCACGTTGACCAGCAGCAGGAGGCGGTCCTCGTAGGCCGACAGGGACGTCGGCTGCCCGTCGAGGTCCGTCAGGGGGATGTCGTGGATGCTCACGCAGCGCAGCCTACGACGCCGCGCATTTCCGGTTCGGCGGCGGACCGACCAGACTTGGCCCCGTGAAGATCGGCATCCTGACCAGTGGCGGCGACTGTCCCGGCCTGAACGCGGTGATCCGCGGCGCGGTCATCAAGGGCGACTCCATCTACGACCACCAGTTCCTCGGCATCAAGGACGGCTTCAAGGGGCTGGTGCTGGACAAGATCAGCAAGCTGCCCCGCAAGCAGGTCCGTGGCCTGGCCAAGCAGGGCGGCACCATCCTCGGGACCTCCCGGACCAGCCCCTTCGACCACGGGGGCGCGGAGCGGGTCAAGGAGGTGATGGCCAAGCACGGGATGGACGCGGTGATCGCCATCGGCGGGGAGGGCACGCTGACCGTCGCCCGGATGCTGCACGAGGACGGCGTGCCGATCATCGGGGTCCCCAAGACGATCGACAACGACCTGTCGGCGACGGACTACACCTTCGGCTTCGACACGGCCGTCGCCATTGCCACCGAGTCCATCGACCGGCTGCGCACCACCGCCGAGTCGCACCACCGCTGCATGGTGGTCGAGGTGATGGGCCGTCACGTCGGGTGGATCGCGTTGCACGCCGGCCTGGCCTCCGGCGCCCACGCGGTGCTGATCCCCGAGGTGCCGGTCACGATCGAGCAGATCACCGGGTGGGTCAAGGCCACCGTCTCCCGCGGCCGTGCCCCGGTCGTGTGCGTCGCCGAGGGGTTCCGCCTCAAGGGCGAGGAGGACGTCGTCGCCAAGCTGGGGCTGGACCACATGGGCCGCCCCCGCCTCGGCGGCATCGGGGACCAGCTGACCCCCATGATCGAGGAGCTCTCCGGGATCGAGACCCGCTGCACCACCCTGGGGCACCTGCAGCGGGGCGGCGTGCCGACGGCATACGACCGGGTGCTGGCCACCCGCTTCGGGATCGCCGCCGTCGACGCGGTCACCAAGAAGAAGTGGGGCACGATGGTCGCGCTGCGCGGCACCGAGATCCAGTCGGTGCACCTGTCCGACGCGACGCACGAGCTCAAGGAGGTTCCGTACTCCCGCTGGGAGGAGGCGGCGATCCTCTTCGGCTGACCGGTCGGGCCTGCCGAGCGTCAGGGTGCCGGGTCGACGGTGAGTATGCCGTCACGCACCCGTGCCGGCCGGGCCGCGGTGACCGCGCGGAGTGGGATCGGGCCATAGACGTGCGGGAACAGGGGCGACTCCGGATCGGCGGGGTCGCCGGGCTCGTCGCGGACGGGGGATCCGGCGGCCTCCAGCCGGGCCCGGTCGAGCTCGAGCACCACGTAGTCGCCCGGTGCGCCGGCGTAGAACGCGGCGACCACGCCGGGCAGCTGCGCGGGATACGAGCAGTGCACGAACCCGACCTCCGCCAGGGACGCGCCGAGAGTGGACCGCCGGTAGCTGCCGGCCTCCCGGGCCGCCGCCCACTCGGCCGCCTCCGCGAGGTGCCACAGGGTCGTCATGGCGGGTGAGGCTACCGCTCCACCCCCGTCGCTGCCGCCGCGCCACCCACCGCGTGATCGGTCTCGACGGGGACACCGCCCTCCAGGGTGAGGCGGCGCAAGGGCCGGTTGGTCGCCGCCACGGCCAGGACGCCGACGACGCACAGGGCGCCTCCGGTGGCCAGTGCGATCGGGGCCGAGGTCAGGCCGGCCACGACGCCGCCGCGGAAGTTGCCCAGGTTTGGCCCCGCGACCCCGATGACGTGCTCGACCGAGGAGACCCGGCCCAGGTGGCTGTCGGGGGTGACCAGCTGGATGGTGGCACCCCGCGAGGTGACCGACACGGTGTCGGCGGCGCCGGCGAGGGCCAGGCAGGCCAGGGCGAGCCAGAGGGGGCCGGCGAGCCCGAAGCCCGCCAGGCCAAGCCCCCAGACGGTGGCCGCACCGAGCTGCACGGCACCGAGCCGGCGGGCCCTGGTGGTCAGCCCGGAGAACAGGCTCGCCAGCACGCCCCCGACCGCAATCGCCGACAGGAAGTAGCCGAGGGTCCGCGGGTCGCCGCCGAACCGGATCTCGTTGATCATCGGGAAGAGTGAGATCGGCATCGCCAGCAGCGTGGCCAGCAGGTCGGTCACGCAGGAGCCGTGCAGCACGGGGCGGCTCCGGATGAGTCGCAACCCGTCGGCGATGGAGCGCAGCCCCCGGGGCTGGCCCGGCGTCCTGGTGAGCGGGGGCAGCGGCGGCAGACCGAGTACCCCGACGAGGCCGGCGCAGACGGCGACGGTGTCGACGACGTAGCAGACGGTGAGGCCCCATTCGGCGATGATCAGCCCGCCCAGGGCCGGACCGACGAGCATCGCCACCTGGAAGGAGAGCAACTGCAACGCGATCCCGGCCGCCACCTGGTCGCGCGGGAGGAGTCGGGTCGGGAAGGTCCTGCGCGCGGGGGCTCCCAGGGCGCCGCACCCGGACGACACCGCCACCAGGCCCAGCAGCAGCGCCAGGTTGTCGGCGTCGGCCACCGCCTGCGCGGTGAACCCGAGCGCCGCCGCGATCTGCCCGAGCGTGGTCCACAGGACCAGGGAGCGCCGGTCCACCGCGTCGGCGAGCGAGCCGCCCCAGAGTCCGCACACGATCATCGGCCCGGCATGGGCCAGGCCGATCGCCCCGGTCCAGAAGGGGCTGTGCGTCATCTCCCACACCTGGAAGAGCACGGCCACCGTCATGATCTGGGCGCCGATGGCCATCAGCGAGCTCCCCGCCCAGAGCCGGGCGAAGGGCGCGCTGGTGCCCAGCGGACGCAGGTCGATCAGGCCGGCGCGGCTCATGACGGCTCCCCCGCAGGCCCACCGGCGTCGAGGCGGTCGGCGATGCGCGTGGTGAAGTCGCGCTCGGCCAGCCGCTCCCGGACGGCGGCGATGTAGTCACCGATCCCGAAAGGCAGCTCGGCGTCCAACTCGGCGATGGCACCCTCCGTGGCCCGCCACTCCGCATCCAGGAACGGCACCAGCTCCCGGCCCCGGTCGGTCAGGTCCACGACGCGGGTGCGGGCGTCAGGGCCGGGCGCGGTCTCGACCAACCCCTCGCCGCGCATCGCCGTCACCGTCTGGCTGACGGCCGAGTGGGTCATGTCGAGGCTCTCGGCGAGCTCGCGAATGGTGAGCGGGCCGGTGTGCGAGAGCCGGAGGAGCGGGTAGGCGAACCGGGGGCGGACGCCGACGATGTTCCGCTCGGCATACAGCCTGGCGATGGCGTCGTCCATCTCCTGCTGCAGCTCGCGCAGCGGCCGCCAGTAGCTCTCATGGGTCGGGTCAGATTTTGTCACAGCGCTAATATAACAGTCCTTACATTATTCTCCGTTCACCGAGCCGTGCGCCCGCCGTCATGCTCCGCTGCCGCTCGCGTTGCCTGGGGCGGGCAGGGTCGAGAGGAGCCCGCCGCCCGCACCACAGCCCGAAGGACCGCCCATGAAGCGCGCACCCCTCGTCCTGTCCGGCGTCATCGCCGCGCTGGCCCTCGCCCCACTCACCGCCCCGGCCACGACCGGCTCCGACGGCTCCGACGTGGGGCCGGGAAGCGAGGCCGCGGACCGACCCGGCTTCCGCGTGCTGCCCTACCTCCTCAACCCCGCCGAGACCTCGATGACCGTCGTCTGGTTCAGCGAGACCCCCGAGCCGGGTGAGCTGGAGGTCAGCGGCCCACGCCTGCGCGGAGGCCGTGGAGCGGCATACCTCCGAGCTGGAGTTCCAGCCGCTGCTGGGCTACACGCAGGCGGAGCTGGACCAGGAGATCGCCGGGCTCGAGCAGGGGTCCTGGCTCAAGGGTCCCTCCAACTACAAGCACGTCGTCGAGCTCACCGGCCTGAAGCCCGGGGAGGGCTACGACTACACCGTCACGCAGGGTGGCCAGAGCCACTCGGCCACCTTCACGACCGCCCCGCGGCGGCACTCCTGGGACTCCGTGCGGATCGTCGCGTTCAGCGACACCGAGACCGAGCCCTACGGGCGGATCGAGCACCGGGAGTGGGAACTGAACCCTATCTCCGGGCTCAGCGAGGGGTCGCTGGACCGCCCAGGGCCGGGGTCGGCGTGGGCCGAGCGCTTCGGCAGCGCGATCCGCTACGGCGAGTTCACCCTGAACTACCCGCTGAGCCAGGACACCGCGATGCGGGAAAACTATGCGCACATCGAGGCCGCGGATCCGGATCTGCTGCTTGTCGCGGGCGACCTGGCGCAGGGGTCCGGCTACCAGCCCGCCTGGGACGAGTTCTTCGGCTATGTCGCCGGGGAGCACGGCGCCCTGGCGTCGCGGACGCCGCTGCTGACGGCGCTGGGCAACTGGGAGACCTTCGCGGCCCTCAACGGCGGATACGGCACGGACGCCGACCGTAGCCCCGCCGTGATCTCCCGGAACAAGTACCACGCCTACTGGGAACGGCCGGGTGACTCGGACAACCCGCAATACCGCGGCTCCTACTACCGGACCGACCACGGGCCGGTGACGATCCTGACGCTCGACTCGACGAACGGCATACCCGACGAGGACACCCGCACCGGCGAGACCAAGCCGGTGTTCAGCGGTGACGACACGAACCTCACCCCGGAGAACCTGTCGACCGACACCCAGGGCGAGTTCACCGCCGAGTCCTACACCGAGGCATTCCTCGACGTCTTCCCCGGCAGCACCCCTGCCGACGTCGACCTCCCCAACGTCAACGAGGGCACCGCCCAGTGGGCCTGGACACAGCGAGCAACTTGACCCAGGCCCGCGAGGAGAACCGGATCGTGCTCGTCCAGTTCCACCACGCTGCCTACTCCAGCGGCGTGCACGGCACCCCGCCGAACCACGAGTTCCCGGACAACCAGTCCGGGGTGGCCATGCGGGCCTACTCCCCCATGTTCGAGGAGTTTGGTGTGGCGGCGGTGATCTCCGGGCACGACGAGATGTTCGAGCGCTCCTGGGTCGACGCCGACGGTGACGGCCGGGGCTTCCACAGCTATGACGTGGGCGTGGCTTCCGACGGCCTGCGCGGCGAGCAGCTCGTGCCGGACGGGGACGGCGGCTACCAGCCGCTCCGGTTCAACACGCACTCGGAGTGGATGGCCGCCACGGACGAGCCGGAGACCTGGGTCGAGGAGGACGGGGTGCTGCAGCTGCAGGACGGCGGGCTGCACTACGGCCACCTGCAGATCGACATCGTGCGCCAGGGACGGGACGCCGAGGTGACGCTGACGCCGGTCTACATCTTCCCCGTGCTCGACTCCGACTACGACCTGGTGCGGACCGAGCGCCGGGTGTATGACGATGTCGTCACCTTCCGCACCGGTCGGGACGGTACCCCCAGGGGCTGACGCTTCCCCTGGGCCGCGGACGCCCGGGGCGGGCGGGTGCGCGGGGGGACCCACCGGGCGTGGGAGGCTGGAGCATGCCCGTTTCGACACCGACGGTGAACGCCGAGGACATCGACGCCGCGGCCCAGCGCCTCGCCGGCCTGGTCAGCATCACGCCGCTGACCCGCAGCCACCGGCTCTCCGAGGCCACCGGCGCCAAGGTGCTCCTCAAGCGCGAGGACCTGCAGCCGGTCCGCTCCTACAAGAACCGCGGCGCCATCAACCTGATCTCCCAGCTGCCGCCCGAGGAGCACGCCAAGGGCGTGGTCTGCGCGAGCGCGGGCAACCACGCCCAGGGGGTCGCCTTCGGCTGCGCAGCCCTGGAGGTGCCGGCCCGGATCTTCCTGCCCCGCACCACACCGCGGCAGAAGCGGGACCGGGTGGCCGAGATCGGCGGGGAGTTCGTCGACGTCGTCGTCGGGGGCGCCACATATGACGAGGCCGCGGCGGCCGCGCTGGAGCACTCCCGCCGGACCGGCGCCACCCTGATCCCCGCCTTCGACCACCCCAAGACGATCGCCGGCCAGGGCACCGTGGCCCGCGAGATCGTCGGCGTCATCGGCCACGCCCCCGACGTGCTCGTGGTCCCCGTGGGCGGCGGGGGGCTGCTGGCCGGGGCGCTGACCTGGCTGCGCGCCCAGCCCGACGGCGACCGGACCCGCGTCGTCGGGGTGGAGCCCGCGGGCGCGGCCAGCATGGCCGCGGCCCTCGCCGCGGGCGAGCCGGTCGCCCTGGCCGAGGTCGACCCGTTCGTGGACGGAGCGGCGGTGAAACGCGCGGGGGACACGACATACCCCCTCGTGCGCGACGGGCGTGCCGAGCTGGTCACGGTGCCCGAGGGCCGGGTCTGCCAGGAGATGCTCGCGCTCTATCAGACCGAGGGGATCGTGGCCGAGCCCGCCGGGGCTCTCGCGGCCGCGGCCCTGGACAGCCTCGACCTGGCGGCGGGTCAGACGGTCGTCGCCGTGCTGTCGGGGGGCAACAACGACGTGCTGCGCTATCCCGAGGTCGTGGAGCGGGCCCTGGTCCACGAGGGACGCAAGCACTACTTCCTGGTGAACTTCCCGCAGGAGCCGGGGGCCCTGCGGCGGTTCCTCGACGAGGTGCTCGGCCCCGACGACGACATCGCGCTGTTCGAGTACGCCAAGCGCAGCAACCGGGAGATCGGCCCTGCCCTGGTCGGCATCGAGCTGGGCCGGGCCGAGGACCTGCAGCCCCTGCTGGACCGGATGGCACGGTCCTCCATCTCCTCCGAGCGCATCCCGCCGGACAGCCCGCTGTTCCGCTTCATCCTGTAGGCGGATCACCCGGCGGTGAGCAGCAGCCACGCCCCAGCGGCCGCGGCGGCCGTCGTGACGATCGCAAACACCCCGACCCAGAGGATCGCCGGGAGACCTGTGAGCCCGGCCAGCTGGTCGGCGTCGGACGTCCGGGCCCGGCCACCCCGGCGCTGTCGGGCGAGCTCCACGACCGAGCGGGGCGCGGCCAGCAGCAGCCCCCACACGAGCAGGTAGCCGATCCAGCCCAGCACCCCCGGCGGCAACAGCCAACTGGCCGCGGCGACCCCGCCGCCGAGCACCAGGACCACCCACAGCCCGTAGAGGTTGCGGACCAGCACCAGCATCAGCGCGCACGAGGCGACGACCAGCCAGAGCAGCCCCACGGCATACCCCCTGGTCAGCAGCCAGGCGGCACCGAGGGCGAAGACCGCGGGCGCCGGGTAGCCGGCCGCGAGCGTGGCCACCATCCCCGGGCCGCGAGGGCGGCCGCGGGAGACCGTGACCCCAGAGGTGTCGGCGTGCAGCCGGATGCCGGTGAGGCGACGCCCGGACAGCACGGCGACCAGCGCGTGCCCCGCCTCGTGGACGACGGTGACCAGGTACCGGACCAGGCGGTAGCCGGCCGGGGAGCCCACCACCACGAGCGCCCCGACGCCGAGCGCGACGACGAGCGCCGTCCCGGGGACGGGCTGGGTGGACGTCGCTGCGTCCCAGATCTCCCGGAGCACGTCAGCCCGTCGGCAGCGACTCGCTGGCCAGCGTGAAGCCACGGCTGCGCAGCCGCTCCACCAGGAACGGTCCGAGCGCGGTGGCCGGGGTCAGCACGCCCGCCCCCGTGCCCTCCCCGGCGGCGAGCGCCAGCGCCGCCTGACCGAACATCACCGCCGTGCCGTCGTAGCCAGGGTCCAGGTCGGCGGCCACGGTGGTGCGGTAGCGGGCGCCGGAGTCGGTGCCTGCCAGGATCTCCATGGTGAAGGCGCCCTGGGCCCGTTCCTCCTGGGTCGGGCCGTCCCCCGGGGCGGGCAGGAACCGGTCGAGCACCGCCCGTGTGGGGCGGAACGCCAGGCCCGCCCCGACCGCTGTCAGACCGCCGACCGCCGCGGCCGCACGGGCCGCCCCGCCCGGGCCGGCCCCCACGTCGTGCAGCTCCCGGTACCGGAACGCCGACCCGTAGCCCTCCGCCAGGGCATGCGACCGCCGGACGACCGGGGCGTTGAAGCCACCCATCACGAAGGGCACCCGCCACCTGCCCGTGGCGGGGTCCTGCCGGACGGATCCCACCCCGCGACCCCGTCGGCGCGGTGCGGCGACCGGCTGACCGGACGGGTCGGGCTGCGGCGTGCGCACCGGGGCCGGTCGGGGCCCGGACAGGGCCTCGGGGTCCGCCAACACCGCCCGGGCACCGGCGTCGGCACGGGCCGCGATCACCTGCTGGCGCATCGAGTCGATGGTGCCCCCGGAGAGGCCGCCGCGCAGCCGGCGCACCGTGAGCTCGGTGTCGGTCAGCCCCCCGCGCCCGTCCCGGCCGGCCTGGCGCGCCGTCACCCAGACCCCCAGGTCGGAGGGCACGGAGTCGAAACCGCAGGCGTGCACGATCCGGGCGCCGCTCTCCCGCGCGACCTCATGCAACTCCTGCACCGTCCGGTGCACGAAGAGGACCTCACCGGTGAGGTCGGCGTAGTGAGTGCCCGCCCGGGCACAGGCGCGGACGAGCGGGAGCCCCCGCACGGCATACGGTCCGACGGTCGTGGCCAGCGCCGTGGTCCTGCTCGCGAGCGCAGCAGCCGCCGACGGGTCCGTCGCATCCACCTCGATCAGCGGCCACTCCGCGGCCCCGCCGGGCAGCTCGCGACGGAGCGCCTCCAATCGCTCCCGGGAGCGACCGGCGAGGCCGATGCGCAACCGCCCGGGCGCGGCCTCGGCCAGGTGCGCCGCGGTCAGGCGGCCGACGAAGCCGGTGGCACCGACCAGGACGAGGTCGAACTCGCGGGCTCCGCCCGCGGCGGACTGCTCGGGCACATCGTCGGCGGGGGACGGGGCGGGCGACGAGGCGGCGACGGGGCGGCAGACGGGGCGGCAGACGGGGCGGGCGACATGGCCCCATCGTGGCACCTCCCCCTGCCAATTTTCGTAGCGGGTTTGACGCCCGATCCCGCATTTTCGTAGCGACTTTGCAGGTCCCGGTCACGGGCCAGCGCGTCCCCGGTCAGCGCGGAGCGCCGCCGACGCCGACCTCGTTGCCATCGGGATCGCGGAACAGCGCCTTGCGGACCCCGTTGTCGTAGGTCTCGCTTGCCGCGGGCTCCAGGCCCCGGCCCGCGGCCGCCGCCAGGAAGGCGTCCAGGTCGTCCACGAAGAGGGTGACCATGGAGTGCCCGGCCCGGGCCGGCGCCACCTCGACGTAGACGTGGCCGCGCCCGGTCACCGTCCAGACGTGCTCGGAGTCATTGGGCCGGAAGGTCTCCACCTCGCCGAGGAGCCGGTCGAACCAGTCGACGGCGCGCGGCAGGTCACTCACGGCGACGCCGGCAAAGACATCGATCTCCATGCGCTCCTCCTCATCGGCAGCAAACCCGCTACGAAAAGGCGGGATCGGGGGGCAATCCCGCTACGAAATTTGGTGGGACGCCGCGGCGGCCTCGATCGCCTCCGGCGACAGGACGTGACCGATCGCCATCATCGCGGCACCGAGGACACCGGCGCGGGCACCGGCGGAGGAGGAAACGACCCGGAGGTGCTCGGTGGCCAGCGGCAGCGACCGCTGGTAGACGACCTCGCGCAGGCCGGCGATCAGGTGCTCCCCTGCGTCGGCGAGGCGTCCGCCGATCACCACGACGGAGGGGTTGATGAGGTTCACCATCGTCGCGACGACCTCCCCCAGGTCGCGACCGGCCTGGCGGACCTGCTGGACGGCGGCCAACTCCCCGGCGCGCACCAGGTCGACGACGTCCTGCGGTCCGCGGGCCGGGATCCCCGCCTCCGAGAGGCGGGCGGCCAGCGCCGGCCCGGCGGCGACCGCCTCCAGGCAGCCCTCGTTGCCGCACCGACACTGCACCCCGGCGCCGCTGCTGACCCGGACGTGCCCCAGGTCGCCGGCGGTGCCCTGGGCGCCGCGCTGCAGGCGGCCCCCGGAGATGATGCCGGCACCGATGCCGGTGGCGACCTTGATGAAGACCAGGTCGTCGACGTCGGGCAGGTGGGTGCGCTGCTCCCCCAGCGCCATGATGTTGACGTCGTTGTCGATGAGCACCGGGACCGGGAAGGTGCGCTGCACCGTCGCGGGCACGTCGTAGCGGTCCCACCCCGGCATGATCGGCGGGTTGATCGGTCGCCCGGTCGAGTGCTCGACCGGCCCGGGTAGCCCGATCCCGATCGCCGCGAGGTCCGCGACCGGGCGACCCGCCTCGCCCAGCAACCGACCGACCGTGTCGGTGACCCAGCGCAGGACGGACTCGGGCCCGTCCGCGATGTCCAGGTCCGCCCGGACGGTGCCGAGGATCTGCCCCGCCAGGTCGGAGAGCACCGCCACCGCATGGCTGGCCCCGATGTCGATCCCCGCGACCACCCGGGCCGAGGGGTTCAGCGCAAACAGCGACGGGGGCCGCCCGCCTGTGGAGCGCGCGTCGCCGTAGGGCGCGACCAGGCCGAGCCGCATCAGCACATCGACCCGCGCCGTGATCGTGGACCGGGCCAGCCCGGTCGCCTCCGCCAGCTGGGCACGGGTCCGCGGCCGACCGTCCCGGAGCAGCTCGAAGACATCACTGGTGCGCACTCCGGCAGTGAACCACGAAGACTTCATCACGTCCATACAACATCTTTTGTTTGTCTCTCGACAAAAGCCTGTGATCCGTGCCATAGTCCGAAACGTGCCGTCCACCGTCGTGCCCACCACGTCAGCGAGCCCCGCCACGGAGCAGGTCGCACCCCTGCTGCGTGCCCGGGGTCTGACCAAGCGCTTCTTCGGCAACGCGGTCCTGCGGGACGTCGACCTCGACCTCTACCCGGGCCGGGTGCACGGGCTGGTCGGGGAGAACGGCGCGGGCAAGTCCACCCTGATGAAGGTCCTCGCCGGGGTCCACCAGCCCGACGGGGGCACGGTGGAGATCGCCGGGGAGCCGGTCCACTTCAGCCACCCGGTGCAGGCCCAGCAGGCCGGGCTGTCCACGGTCTTCCAGGAGTTCAACCTGCTCCCGGACCGGACGGTCGCGGAGAACATCTACCTGGGCCGCGAGCCGCGCAACCGCGGGCTCGTCGACACCCGGCAGATGCAGCGGGACACCACCGAGCTGCTCGCCGGACTGGGGGTGACGGGCCTGTCCGCCACCCGCGTCGTCCGCTCACTCTCAGTGGCCGAGCAGCAGATCGTGGAGATCGCCAAGGCGGTCAGCTACGACGCCCGGATCATCTCGATGGACGAGCCGACCGCGGCGCTGGCCGACAACGAGGTGGAGCTGCTCTACACGATCATCGAGCGCCTGCTCGCCCGGGACGTCGCGATCCTCTACGTCTCCCACCGGTTGAAGGAGATCTTCGACCTCTGCGAGACCATCACGGTCCTCAAGGACGGGGCGCACGTCGCGACCTCACCGGCGACCGAGCTGGACGACGCGTCTCTGGTGCGCCTCATGGTCGGCCGCCCCATCTCCTCCTTCTTCCCCGACCCGGCACCGGGCACGGAGGCGGGCGAGGAGCTGCTCGGCCTCGCGGGGGCAGGCAACGGGTATGTCGACAGCATCGACCTGTCCCTGCGCGCCGGTGAGATCGTGGGTCTGGCGGGGTTGCAGGGGTCCGGACGGACCGAGGTGCTCGAGGGCATCTTCGGGGTCACCCCGTTCACCCGCGGGTCCGTGCGGCTGCACGGGGCGAACGTCCGGATCGGCTCACCCCGCCAGGCGATCCGGCACGGGATGGCGCTGGTCACCGAGGACCGCAAGGCCAAGGGACTGTCCCTGAACCAGTCGGTCCTGGACAACGCGCTGGGCGTGGTCCGGGCCGTCTTCCCGCGGCGCACCGGGAGCGCCCGCCGGGGGATGCCCGGCCTGTTGTCCTCGCTGCAGGTCGCCGCGCGCGGCATGGACCAGGAGGTCCAGTTCCTCTCCGGCGGCAATCAGCAGAAGGTGGTGCTGGCCCGCTGGCTGAGCACGCACCCCCGCGTGGTGCTGATGGACGAGCCGACCCGGGGCATCGACGTCGGCGCCAAGCACGGGATCTACGAACTGATGCGTGGCCTGGCGGCTGAGGGGGTCGCCGTCCTCATGGTGTCCAGCGAGCTGCCCGAGGTGCTGGGCATGTCCGACCGGATCCTGGTGATGCGCGACGGTCGACTGGCCGGGGAACTGCCGGCCGGGTCCTCCGAGGAGGACGTGCTCAACCTGGCCACCGGCGCGACCGAGGCGGGCGCGGCATGACGCCCCGCTCCGGGCGCGCGGGTGCGCCGATCACCTCGACGGCCATCGTCTACCTGGTGCTGCTGCTGGTCATCGTGGCGGGCGCGGTGCTGACCGCGCTCTCCGGGCGCAACTTCTTCAGCCCGGGCAACATCTCGGCGATCCTGACCGGCACCAGCATCCTGGGCTTCATCGCGATCGGCCAGACCCTGGTCATCCTGGCGGGCAGCCTCGACCTGTCGGTCCCCTACGTCACCAGCCTCTCCAGCCTGATCGCCGGCGGCCTGATGGCCGGACAGACCAGCAACATCCTGGTCGGGGTCGTCGTGGCGCTCCTGGTCTCGGCGGCCATCGGCCTGGTCAGCGGGGTCGTGGTGGCCCACTGGCGCGTGCACGGCTTCATCGCCACCCTCGGGATGGGCCTGATCCTCTCCGGCTACCTGGCGACCAACTACAAGGGCACGGCCGGGTCGGCGCCCCGCGACTTCCGCCTGATCGGGGCGACCAACATCGGGCCGGTCCCGGTCTCCACCCTGATCATGCTCGGCTGCGCGGTGCTGGTGATCCTGATGCTGCGCCGCACCCGGATCGGGCACCACCTGTATGCCGTGGGAGGCAACGCGGAGATCGCCCGCATGTCCGGGCTCCGCACCGCGACGCCCGTCGTGCTGGCCCACGTGCTGTGCTCGGTGCTCGCCGGGATCGCGGGTCTGCTGCTGCTCGCGCGCCTGTCGGTGGGCAGCCCCACCATCGGCACCCAGGGCGGCTACGACCTGATGTCGATCGCCGCCGTCGTCCTCGGCGGCACCGTGCTCGCCGGAGGCAAGGGCAACGTGCTGGGCACCCTCGGGGGCGTGGCCATCTTCGCCGTCCTCGACAACGTGATGGGCGTCATGGAGGTCAACCCGTTCCTCAAGGACGTGATGCGCGGCCTGGTCATCATCGTGGCGGTCGCCGTCTACGCCCGCCGCACCACCGACCGACGGCCCGCCCGCTTCGCCAAGCCGTCCCTGACCGACGCAGCCCTCCAGGAGGCACGGTGAGCACCGCGACGACCCCCGGGCTGGGACTGGACCGCTCCGGCCGGGCCCCCCTGGCCGAGCACCAGGGCAGCGTCGGGCAGCGCGTCGTGCGGGCGCTGGGGACACCCGGGGGCGCAGTGTTCCTCCTCACCCTCGCCCTCCTGCTCGCCGTGATCACCGCCAACCCCAACTTCGGCGAGCCCGGCTCCCTGATCCGCTTCGTCGGCCGCACCGCCCCCATCGCGATCGCCGCGATGGGCCAGTACTTCGTGATCGTCTCCGGCGAGTTCGACCTCTCGATGGGGTCGGTCGTCACCATGCAGGTCGTGGTGGCCGGCAACCTGATCGGCCAGGACGAGTCGCGGATCCTGCCGGTGATGGCGCTGATGGTCGGGCTGGGAGTGCTCGTCGGGCTGGTCAACGGGCTGGCGACCACGCTGCTGCGGGTACCCAGTTTCATCGTCACCCTCGGCACGATGCTGGCGCTGTCCGGGCTGGTGCGCTACCTCACCGGGGGCGCCGCCACCGGCAACCCGGTCGACAGCTTCCGGCAGATCGGCCGCGGCGGCATCCGGGACGTCCCCGTCCTCGACATCATCCCCTACCCCGCGATCATCCTGCTGGTCACGGCGCTGCTCGCGGTCTGGTTGATGCGGCGCCCGTTCGGCCGCACCCTGATCGCCGCCGGCGACAACGCGCAGACCGCCCAGCTCTCCGGCACCGCCGTGTGGTGGTTGAAGACCCGGGCCTTCATCCTGTCCTCCCTCGCCGCGACCGTCGCCGGGATCATCCTGGTCGGCTACGCCGGGGTGCACCCCTCCGTCGGGCGCGGCTACGAGTTCACCGCGATCACCGCCGTCGTCCTCGGCGGGGTCGTCCTCGGCGGCGGCCGGGGCTGGGTGCTGTCGGCCGCGGCCGGCGCCTTCGCGCTGGAGCTGCTGTTCACCCTCCTCAATTTCCTCGGCGTCGCCTCCACGTGGCGCGACACCGTGCAGGGCGTGATCATCATCCTCGCCGTCGCCGCGGCCGGACGCGCGTGGACCGCCCGGCGCCGACCCCAACGCGCGACTCCCGAACCCCCCGGCACCTCCCGTGCCACCGTCCCCACCCCGCCCGCCCCGGGCACCACCACAGGAGAGAACTGATGCGCAGAACGAAGCTGGCACGCCCCCTGGCGGCCGTGGCCGCGCTCGCGATACTCGCGGCGTGCTCGACAGATGATTCCCTCGACGACCCCGACACCGCCTCCGCCGAGGACGCCGCCGCCGGCGACGACGCGGGTGACGACGCCGACGACGCCGCCACCGATGACGACGCCGAGGGCGACGACGACGGCGGCGAGGACGACGGCGAGGACGACGGATCGAGCGAGGACTGGTTCGACCAGTCGGTGTTCGACACCCAGTACGACCAGCGCTCGGCCTCCTTCGAGGGTGACCCCGAGCAGCCGTGGCTGCAGTACATCGACGGTCCGATGACCGACACCTCCGAGTACGCCTCGGACGGCGCGAAGAAGGTCTGTTTCGCCAACGCCTCGATCAGCAACCCGTGGCGGCAGACCGGCTGGATCACGATGAACGAGCAGCTCAAGGCGCTGCAGGAGTCGGGCGTCATCTCCGAGATGGAGACCCGTGACGCCGCGGACGACGACAACACCCAGATCGCCGACATCGACTACTTCATCGCCGAGGGCGACTGCGACGCGTTCGTCATCTCGCCGAACTCGACGGCCGCGATGACCCCGGCGGTGGAGCGGGCCTGCGACACCGGCAAGCCGGTCGTCGTCTTCGACCGCGGCGTGGAGACCGACTGCGCCACCACGTTCATCCACCCGATCGGTGGCTACGCGTGGGGCATCGACACCGCGGAGTTCCTCGTCGACGGCCTGAACGAGGGCGACAAGGTCGTGGCCCTGCGGATCCTGCCGGGCGTGGACGTCCTGGAGCACCGCTGGGCGGCCGCCGAGCGGATCTTCGAGGAGAACGGCATCGAGGCGGTCGACTACTTCACCGGTGCCGACCCGACGGAGATCAAGAAGATCATCTCCGACGAGCTGGCCCGCGGCGACGTCCACGGCGTGTGGATGGACGCCGGGGACGGCGCGGTCGCCGCCATCGAGGCGTTCGAGGACGCCGGCGCCGACTACCCGGTGATGACGGGTGAGGACGAGATGAGCTTCCTGCGCAAGTGGGAGGACACCGGCCTGACCGGCCTGGCCCCGGTCTACTCCAACTTCCAGTGGCGCACCCCGCTGCTGGCGGTGGAGCAGATCTTCGCCGGCGAGGAGGTGCCCGCCGAGTGGGTGCTGCCGCAGGAGCCGATCACCGAGGGCGAGCGCGCCGACTACCTCGCGGCCAACGAGGGAATGCCGGACGGGCACTACGCCAAGTTCGGCGGCGAGGAGCTGCCCGGCTACCCCCAGGTCTGGCAGGACCGCGTCATCCCCTGACCGGCGCGCCCGTCAGGACCACACCGGTGATCGCACCGGTCCCGTGACGGGACGGCGGGTCCGCCGCTTCGGCTGCGGACGGGCCCGCCGTCCCTTGCCCCCGACCACCCACCGGCCACCCCCGGCCATCCCCGTGCAGGAGCGTGCCCACCGTGCGACCCCTCGGCATCAACACCTGGGTCTGGACCTCGCCGCTGACCGACGCGGACCTGCCCGGTCTGCTCGCGCACGTCGCGGCACTGGGCTTCGACGCCGTCGAGTTGCCGCTGGAGAACCCCGGCGACCTCTCCCCGCCCGCGGTGTCCGCCGCCCTGGCCGACACCGCACTGCGTCCGTATGTCGTGGGGGCCATGGCGCCCGGCCGTGACCTGGTCGACACCGACCCGGCGACGGTGGTCGCCACCCAGGACTACCTGCGGGCCTGTGTCGACCTGGCGCACGCCGTCGGGGCGCCCGCCGTCTGCGGCCCGTTCTACGCGGCCACCGGCCGGGTCTGGCGACTGACCCCCGAGGGGCGCGCGTCGGCATACCAGCAGTGGCGCGAGCACCTGGCGCCCGTCGTGGACCATGCCCGGGCGGCCGGGGTGCGGCTCGGGATCGAGCCCCTCAATCGCTACGAGACGTCCCTGGTCAACACGGTGGAGCAGGCCCTGACCGGCCTGGGCGACCTGCTGGCCGACGGGGCGGTCGGCCTCGCCCTGGACACCTACCACCTCAACATCGAGGAGCGCTCCTCCGCGGACGCCGTCCGCCGCGCCGGCAAGCACCTGGTGCACCTGCAAGTCTGCGGCAACGACCGCGGAGCACCGGGCGGCGACCAGACCGACTGGCCCGCCCTGGTCGACGCGCTCGACGAGGTCGGCTACGCCGGGGCACTGAGCATCGAGAGCTTCACCGCCGACAACGCCTCCATCGCCACCGCCGCCTCCATCTGGCGCCCACTGGCGCCGAGCCAGGACGCGCTGGCCGCAGACGGCCTGGCCTTCCTGCGCACGCTCACCACCGACCGACCCACCCAGGGGGACCCAGCATGAGGCACCCGACCAGCCCGGCATCGCCCGCCCCGGCAACACTCGGGGTGGCCGTCATCGGCTACTCCTTCATGGGCAAGGCCCACTCCAACGCCTGGCGCAACGTCGCCGCCTTCTACCCCGACGTCCCCGGGGTGCGCCAGCAGGTGCTCGTCGGTCGGGACGACGCCCGCGTCAAGGAGGCTGCCGCGCAGTTCGGCTGGGCCGAGGCCGCCACCGACTGGCGGCGGGTCGTCGAGCGGGACGACATCGACATCGTCGACGTGTGCACCCCCGGTCACCTGCACGCCGAGGTCGCCCTCGCCGCGCTGGCCGCCGGCAAGCACGTCCTCGTGGAGAAGCCGTTGGCCAACACCGTCGCCGAGTGCGAGGAGCTGGTGGCGGCGGCCGCCGCCCCCGGTGCCGGGCGCGTCATGCTGGGCTTCAACTACCGCCGCGTCCCGGCCCTGGCCCTGGCCCGCGACCTGGTCCGGGAGGGCCGCATCGGGCAGGTGCGGCAGGTCCGGCTCAGCTACCTGCAGGACTGGCTGAGCGACGACCAGGCACCGATGACCTGGCGGTTGCGCCGGGAGACCGCCGGCTCCGGGGTGCTGGGCGACCTCGGCTCGCACGCCGTCGACCAGCTGCACCACCTGCTCGGGGAGCCGGTGACCGCCGCCAGCGGCGAGCTGCGCACCTTCGTCCCCGAGCGCCCCGGACCCGACGGGCCCGAGGAGGTGACCGTCGACGACGCGGCGTGGGCCACACTGCATACGGCCTCCGGTGTCGTCGCCAGCCTGGAGGTGAGCCGCGTCGCGACCGGCCGCAAGAACGCCCTGCAGGTCGAGCTCTACGGCACCCGCGGGTCGATCCGGTTCGACCTGGAGCGGCTCAACGAGCTGCAGGTCCTCGGCGCGGGCGATGACGGGGCGGCCACGGTGCTGGTCACCGAGCCGGACCACCCCTACCTGCAGGCCTGGTGGCCCGCCGGCCACGTGCTGGGCTGGGACCACACCTTCACCTCCCAGGCCGCCGACTTCCTGCGCGCCATCGACACCGACGGGCCGATCCACCCCGACTTCACCGACGGGCTCGCCGTGCAGCGGGTGCTCGACGCGGTCGAGGCCAGCGCGGCGGACGGCGGTCGCCGCGTGGAGACCGGAAACTAGAGACGCCGCACCGACCAAGGAGACACCATGGCACGCCGCTTCACCCTGTTCACCGGCCAGTGGGCCGACCTGACGCTGGAGGAGGTCGCCGGGCTCGCCGCCGGCTGGGGCTACGACGGGCTGGAGATCGCGGTGTCCGGGGAGCATCTGGACGCCTGGCGGTGGGACGACGAGGAGTATGTCGAGGGCCGGCTGGAGATCCTGCGCCGGCACGGGTTGGGGGTCTGGGCGATCTCGAACCATCTCAAGGGCCAGGCGGTGTGCGACGACCCCATCGACGAGCGGCACCGGTCGATCGTCGGCTCGACCGTGTGGGGCGACGGGGATCCCGAGGGCGTGCGGCAACGGGCTGCCGAGGAGTTGAAGCTGACGGCACGACTGGCGCAGCGGATGGGGGTCGACACCGTCGTCGGGTTCACCGGGTCCTCGGTGTGGCAGTACGTCGCGATGTTCCCGCCTGTGCCCGCCGCGCAGATCGAGGCCGGCTACACCGACTTCGCCGACCGGTGGAACCCGATCCTGGACGTCTTCGACGAGTGCGGCGTCCGGTTCGCCCACGAGGTGCACCCCTCCGAGATCGCCTACGACTACTGGTCGACTGTGCGGGCGCTGGAGGCCATCGGGCACCGGGAGGCCTTCGGGCTGAACTGGGACCCCAGCCACATGCTGTGGCAGGACATCGACCCGGTCGGGTTCATCACCGACTTCGCCGACCGGATCTACCACGTCGACTGCAAGGACACCCGGATGCGGATCGGCAACGGCCGCAACGGCCGACTGGGCTCCCACCTGCCGTGGGGCGACCCACGGCGGGGCTGGGACTTCGTCTCCACGGGCCGCGGCGACGTGCCGTGGGAGGACTGTCTGCGGGCGCTGCGCTCGATCGGCTACGACGGCCCGATCTCGGTCGAGTGGGAGGACGCCGGGATGGACCGCCTGCAGGGCGCGCCCGAGGCGCTGGAGTTCCTCAAGCGGCTCGACTTCGACCCGCCGAGCGCCTCCTTCGACGCCGCCTTCGCCCAGGAGTAGGGGCTCCCCCTGAGGCCTCAGCACCCGCTAGCCTCGAAGCGTGGAGAGCACGCGCCCCTCCGGGTACGGCCGCTGGTCCGGGGACGAGCCCCGGCGCTGCCTGGTCGTGGGCATCGAGCCCGGCCAGGACCGCCGGGTGCTGCAACGCGCTGCCGAGGTCGCCCTGCCGATGGGGGCGGGCCTGGTGTGCGTCTGGGTCGACAGCACCCAGATCATCTTCGATACCGGGGCGGACGGCTCCGTCCTGACCACCCCGCTGGATCCCGACCAGCTGGGCGCCGACGCCGTCGTCCTCGAGCCCGACCTGCTCGCCCTGGTGCAGGACGCCCTGGGTGACAGCCCGATCAGCTGGCGCCTGGAGAACGGCTCTGGCGATGTGGCCGCCGGTCTCAGCCAGGCGGTCCGCCGGTTCGAGGCCGAGATGGTGGTGGTCGGCACCCGCCGACCTGGTTTCGCCGGGTGGATGAACGAGGTGGTCGGCGGCTCCATCGCCGCGCGCCTGGCCCACACCCAGGAACGTCCCGTCCTGGTGGTGCCGGTCCACGTGCGCGGCGCCAGGTCGTGACCCGACCGGCGCACCGCGAGCCGGTGCTGCTGCTGGTGGTCGCGGCGGGAGGCACCGTGGGGACCGCGGGCCGGGCCGCACTCGCCGAGTGGCTCCCGCACGAGGCGGGACTGCCCGTCGCGACCCTGCTGGTCAACCTGGTCGGCGCGTTCCTCCTCGGGCTGCTGCTGGAGTCCCTGCTGCGGCGCGGGCCGGAGACGGGGCGCGGCCGACTGCTCCGCCTCGGTCTGGGCACCGGCGTGCTGGGGGGCTTCACCACCTACTCCGCGCTCGCCCTGGAGCTGCAACAACTGCTCACGAGCGGGGACCTGCTGCTGGCCGTGGGCTACGGCGTGGGCAGCGTCGGGGCCGGCCTGGTCGCCTGCGTCCTCGGCATGGCCACCGCCGCGCGGATCACGCCGGGCGGCGACCGGTGACCCCGCTGACCCTCGCGGTCGTCAGCGTGACCGGCGGGTTCGGGGCCGCGTGCCGATTCGTCCTCGACGGCGCCATCCGGGATCGCTGGCCCCGGGAGCTCCCGATCGGCACCCTGGTGGTGAACGTCACCGGATCGTTCCTGATCGGACTGCTGGCGGCGTTGCTCCTGGCGACCGGGCCGGTGGCGCACCCGGCCTACCTGGTGGGCGCCACCGGGTTCTGCGGGGGCTTCACCACCTTCTCCACCGCCATGGTGGAGGGCGTGCGCCTGGCCCGCAACGGCGACTGGCGCCGGGCCGCTGCCTACACCCTGGGCAGCCTGCTCCTCACCCTGGCCGCGGCCTGCCTCGGTGTCCTCCTGGGGCAGTCCCTCACCGGCTGATCACGACGCCGACCACCGCGGGACGCACCGCCGCCGTCAGTCCCCTGCGATCCCGGGTGCCGAGGTGGGCCGGTGCCGGCCCCGCGGGATGACGCTGCAGTCTCCGGACTCCTCGTCCCAGAGCACCCTGCTGGGGATGCCGAACACCTGCTGCACCGTCTCCGGGGTCACCACCTCGCGCGGGGCGCCCTGGGCCAGGATCGCCCCGGACCGCATCGCGATCAGGTGGTCGGCGTAGCGGGCCGCCAGGGCCAGGTCGTGCAACACCATCACCACGGTGGTCCCGTGCTCGTTGCGCAGGTCCCGCACCAGGTCCAGCACCTCGACGGCGTGCGCGATGTCCAGGAACGAGGTCGGCTCGTCCAGCAGCAGCAGACCGGTCCGCTGGGCCAGCACCATCGCGATCCACACGCGCTGCCGCTGCCCGCCGGACAGCTGGTCGACGGGACGGGAGGCCAGATCCACCGTGTCGGTCAACTGCAGCGACTCGGCGACCACCCGCTCGTCCTCGGGGGTCCACTGCCGCACCAGCCCGTGGTGCGGGTGTCGGCCCCGGGCCACCAGCTCGGCGACCGTGATGCCGTCGGGCACCACCGGCGACTGGGGCAGCAGGCCCACCCGCCGCGCCACGGCCTTGGTGGGCAGGCTGTTGATGTCCTCACCGTCCAGCAGCACCCGGCCGTGGCTCGGGCGGAGCAGTCGGGACAGTCCCCGCAGCACGGTGGACTTCCCGCACCCGTTGGCGCCCACGATCGCCGTGACCTGCCCGTCCGGCACCCTCAGGTGCAGCCCCTCCACCACGACCCGTCGGTCGTAGGCCAGGGAGATGTCCTCGGCGCGCAGCCCGGTCTCCCCGGGTGGGGCACCGGACGCGTCGGTGGCCGTCGGGTCCGTGGGATGGCCCGGCCTGCTCGGCAGCGGCGTGCTCACGCGGTCTCCTTGGGGGTGGTCCGGCCGGTGATCAGCAGCCAGAGCAGGAACGGGGCGCCGGCCAGGCCGGTGATCACACCCACGGGAAAGTTGCGGCCGGGCATCCCGTAGGCGGCCAGGTAGTCGGCGGCCACCACGATGAGGGCGCCCACCAGCGCGGCCGCCAGCAGGGAGGCGCGCCCCCGCAGCAGGCGCCGGGCGATCGGCCCGCACAGGAAGGCCACGAACGCGATCGGCCCGCAGACCGAGGTGGTGACCGCGGTCAGCACCACGACGAGGGCGATCGCCGCCAGCCGCACCCGGGCCGGTGGCTCACCGAGGCCGTGCGCCAGGTCGTCCCCGAGCTCGACGACGTGGAGCCGGCGTCCCACGAGGAGCAGCGCCAGCAGACAGACGGGGACCACCACCGCCAGCCGGGCGATCTCCGGCCAGGTGACCCCGGTGAGGCTGCCGGTGAGCCACACCATGGCGTCCTGCGCCTGGTAGACGTCGGCCCGGACCAGCACCCAGTGGATCACCGACGTCAGCATGGCCGCGAACGCGATGCCGACCAGGATCATCCGGGTCGGGGCACCCCCGGACAGCAGCACCAGGGCGAGCGCCACGGCCGCTCCCCCGACGAGCGCCGCCGCGGAGACGACCGGCCCGGAGCCGCCCAGGATCACCTGGGTGAAGACCGCGGCCGCGCTGCACCCCAGGGTTATCCCCAGGACGTCGGGGCTGGCCAACGGGTTGCGCGTCATCGTCTGGAAGGTGGCGCCGGCGGCCCCCAGCGCCAGCCCCCCGAAGGTGGCAGCAAGGGCGCGGGGCAGTTTGGACTCCATCAGGATGTAGGTCGCCCCGGGGATGTCGGCGCCGGTGACGATGCGCACGAAGTCGGGCACGGTCACCGTGTAGTCGCCGAGTAGGACGCGGCTGGCGAACGCCGCCAGCCAGGCCAGCACCAGCAGCCCGACCACCAGGCTCCATCGGCGGCGCGGTGCGCGCCGCGCCCCGCGGACCCGGGTCACCACCTCGTCCAGGTCGGGTGCGCCCGCCGTCTCCGGGGGCTCCGGTGCGCCGGCTTGGCGCATGGTGGGGACGGCGGTCACCGCAGGGCCGCCCGTCGGATCAGCAGGATGAGGGCGGGAGCACCCAGGACGGCCGTCATGATGCCGACCTGGATCTCACCGGGCGGCAGCACCACCCGGCCCAGCGTGTCGGTCGTCAGGATCAGGATGGGGCCCACGAGCGCGCTGCCCAGCAGGATCTTCCGGTAGTCGGGGCCGCTGACCAGGCGCACCAGGTGCGGGACGACGAGCCCGACGAAGGCGATCGGGCCGGCCAGGGCGACGGCGGAGGCAGCCAGCCCGACGGCGCCCACCGCGACGATGCCGCGGGCCAGCAGGACCCGCTGGCCCAGCGCCCGTTCCAGGTCCTCCCCGAGCGCGGTCGCATTGAGCACCGGCCCGGACAGCGCCACGATGACCAGGCTCACCAGCAGCAGCGGGAGCACCTCGAGGATGAACCCGGGGCTGCGGCCCGCGACCGAGCCGACCTGCCAGAAGCGGAACTGCTCGAGGGCTCCCTGGTTGCTCACCAGGATGCCGGCGATCAGGCTGGTGACCCCGGCGGTGAGTGCCGCGCCCGCCAGCACCATCGTCATCGGCTGGGACCCGCCGGGCCCGATGGTGGCGATGCCATAGACCAGGGCGGCCGCGACGAGACCACCGAGCAGCGCCAGCCACACATAGCCGGAGACGGTCGCGACCCCGGCGAACTGCAGCCCGAGGACGACCGCCAGCGCGGCGCCGGAGTTCACCCCGAGAATGCCCGGGTCGGCGAGCGGGTTGCGGGTCAGCCCCTGCATCGCGGCGCCCGACATCCCGACCGCCACGCCCACGACCAGGCCGAGCGCGGTCCGGCCCAGCCGCCCGCGCACGATGCCCTCCGCGGGATGACCCTCGCCCTGCCCGGTGACCAGACCGACGAGGGCGTCGAGCTGGTCACCGGGCCAGATGAAACGGGAGCCGACGGTGACCGAGAGGACGACGGCAGTCGCGAGGAGCAGGACCGTCAGGAGGACGGCGGCCCGTCGCGAGGTGCGCCGCCCGTGGGTCACTCGACGTTCTCGGCCGCGTCGGCCACCAGCGGCAGGAACTCCTCGAGCACCACCGGAATCGACAACGGGGTGGGCGAGGTCATCGCGGTCACCAGCGGCATGTCGGTGGTCGCGACGTAGGCACCGGACCGCAGCGCGGGGATCTGGCCGACCAGACCGTCGTCGAGCAGCTGCTGGGTCTGCGAGTCGTCCTCCACGTAGACGAACAACAGGTCAGCGTCCAGGGTGTCGGCCTGCTCGGCCGACAGGTTCGCCGAGAAGGCGCCGGGGTTGTCCTCCGTCAGCTGGGTCACGACGTCGGCGTCGACCAGCCCGAACTCGTGCATCATCTGGGGCCGCAGGTCCACCGCGGTGTACACACCGATGGTGCTCAGGTCGGTGGCGGTGAACCAGGTCCAGGCCATGCTCAGGCCCTCCAGGTCGGAGTACTCGGCGAGGGCCTGCTCGATCTGGCGCCTCGGTCTCCTGCTGGATCTCCTGGGCCTGCTCCTCCTTGCCGAGGGCCTGCCCGACCAGGTCGAGGGAGTCGCGCCACGGGGTTCCCCACGCGGTCTCGGGGTAGGCCACGACCGGGGCGATCTTGGACAGCGAGTCGTAGTCCTCCTGGGTCAGCCCGGAGTTGGTCCCCAGGATGAGGTCGGGCGACAACGCCGCGATCTCATCCGCAGGCACGCCGTCGGTGTCGTCGTAGCGGGTGATGTCGGACGGGTCCCCACCGAGCTCGGCGAGGGTGGCGTCGAACCAGTCCGTGGACCCCTCGCCGTTCCCGCCCCAGCTGATGTTGGTCGCCCCGACCGGGATCTCACCCAGCGCCAGCACCATGTCGTGGTCGGCCCACCCGACGGTGGCGATCCGCTGCGGCTTCTCCTCGATGGTGGTCTCGCCGAACGCGTGCTCCACGGTCACCGGGTAGGCGTCGGAGGCCGGGGCGTCCGCGGTCTCGCCGCCGGTGTCGTCGGCCGGGGCGTCGTCCCCCGCCCCGTCGGAGGTGCTCGCGGGGCCGGTGCTGCAGGCGGCGAGTAGGGTCAGCGCGGCACCGAGGGTGCCGAGGCGGAGCAGGGGGCTGTTCATGGGGGCGGGTTCTCCTGACAGGGGGGACGAAACGAAGCAAGGTTAGGCACTCCTAACCCTCGACGCAAGCCCGGCCGGTCGCCGCCGGGCTGAGCCGGTGCCCCCGCTCCCGGGTGCGCGACACGGCATACGAAGAACGCGCAGGTCAGCGGCCACCACCCGGGCGGCAGCCGAGATCCTGAGCACCTACCATGGGGAGGGTGACGCAGCGACAGGACACCGAGGAGACACCCGAGCGGGTGCTCGTCATCACCGTGTCCGACCGCTCCGCGGGGGGCCAGCGGGAGGACCGGTCCGGCCCGCGTCTGGTCGAGCTGCTGACGCAGCAGGGGTATGCCGTGTCCGGTCCGACGCTGGTGCCCGACGGTGTGGAGCCGGTCCGGTCCGCGCTGGAGCAGGGCATCGCCGAGGGGTACCGCGTGGTGGTCACCAGCGGCGGCACCGGCGTCTCGCCGCGCGACTTCACCCCGGAGGCGACCCGTGCGCTGGTCACCCGCGAGCTGCACGGCGTGGCCGAGCACCTGCGGCGGGAGGGGGCCCGGCACACCCCGTTGGCCGCGCTGTCCCGGGGTGTGATTGGGGTGGCGGACGCGCAGGAGGGGCCCGGCACCCTGCTGGTCAACCTCCCCGGCAGCCTGAAGGCCGTCGACCAGTCGGTCGAGGCGCTGGCCCCGCTGCTGCCGCACCTGTTGGACCAGCTACGAGGGTGGGACCACTGATGAGCCGCCTCGTCGACCGGCACGGCCGGGTGCACCGTGACCTGCGGGTCTCGCTGACCGACCGGTGCTCGCTGCGCTGCACCTACTGCATGCCCGCCCAGGGTCTGCCGTGGCTGCCCAAGGACACCCTGCTCTCGACCGAGGAGCTGCTCCACCTCATCGGGGTCCTGGTGGACCTCGGGATCGACGAGGTGCGGCTGACCGGCGGTGAGCCGCTGCTGCGCCCCGACCTGGTGGACGTCGTCGCCGGCACCGCCACGCTCGGCCCCGAGGTCTCGATGACCACGAATGCCCTCGGCCTGGACAAGACCGCCACGGCCCTGGTGGACGCCGGTCTGATCCCGGGTCAACATCAGCCTGGACACACTGAACCCCGACACGTTCGCGACGCTGGCCCGCCGCAACCGGCTGGACGACACGCTGCGCGGCATCGAGGCCGCCGCCGCGGCCGGGCTCACCCCGGTCAAGCTCAACACCGTCCTGATGCGCGACATCAACGACGGGGAGGCGGTCGACCTGCTGGCCTTCGCCCTGGAGCACGACTACCAGCTGCGGTTCATCGAGCAGATGCCGCTGGACGCCGGGCACACCTGGAGCCGGGAGGGCATGGTGACCGGCGAGGAGGTCCTGACGCGGCTGCGCACGGCCTACGACCTGGAGCCGCTGCCGGGGCGCGGGAGCGCGCCCGCCGAACGCTTCCTGGTCGACGGGGGGCCCGCGACGGTCGGGGTCATCGCCTCGGTGAGCGCACCGTTCTGCGGGGCCTGCGACCGGATGCGGCTCACGGCCGACGGCCAGTTGCGCAACTGCCTCTTCGCCCAGGGGGAGACCGACCTGCGCGGACCCCTCCGGGCCGGCGCCAGCGACGCGGAGCTGGCGGACCTGGTGCTGGAGTGCCTGGCGGGCAAGATGCCGGGGCACGGCATCAACGAGCCAAACTTCCTGCAGCCGCCACGCCCGATGTCGGCCATCGGCGGCTGAGCCGCCGGTCAGGAGCGTCGGGCCCCGCCTCAGCCGCCGGCGAACGGCGGGAGCACGTCGAGCACCGACTCGGCGTCCAGCGCCGTGGCCCGGTCGTCGACGTAGCGGCCCTCGAACAGCACCGAGCTGCGCGCCAGCACCCGGCCCAGCTCGGGTCCGTGCAACTCCTCCAGGCGTGCCAGGAGCTCACCCAGGTCGCCTGCCCGGACCTGCTCCTCCTGGACCCCGGCGGCCTCTGCGGCGGCCGCGAAGTAGCGGACGGTCGCCATCGGCGATCACTCCTCCCAGCGCTTATGCTCCGAGCTCGTCGTCCGGCCATCATGGCACCGATCTGCCGCGCGCGGGTCACCCGCCTCCCGCGCCGCCCAGGCGCCGCTCCCAGTCGGCCGCGTCCTCCCACGTGTCCAGGTCGCCGACGTGCTCGGCCGGGACCGCGACCTCGGCGAACACCAGCCCGGCGACCAACCGCCGCACCGAGGTCCCGTGCCAGTCGACGTCACCCAGGGCCCGGGCCAACCGTGGGGTCCGGTATGCCGACAGGAGCCACTGCCGGTATCCCTCCGGGTGCGCGGGGCTGACCGCGTCCACGTCGGCGGCGGTCGCCGACAGCCGGTCCAGCAGCACCGCGACGGCAGGGGCGACGCCGGGTTGGTCGACAGCCAGCACGAGGGTCCACGGCGGTCGACCGCCCGGGTCACCCAGGGCGGCGAATCCCGCCGCGATGCCGGCCGCTGGCCCGCCCCCGGGTGGCTCCTCGGAGGTGACCAGGACACCGTCGGGGACCTCGACCGGACCCACCACGACGACCCGGCGTGCCCCGGCGGCGGCCGCCAGGGCACGGTCCAGCAGGGAGCGTCCCGCGAGCACGACCGCGGACTTGTCGATGCCCCCGAGACGCTCGCCGCGGCCTCCCGCGAGCACGATCACGTCGTGCTCCGGCACCGCCGGGTCGGGGGTGGTGGGGGTCACGACAGCACCGACCCGGTCAGTACCGGGGAAGCGAAGGGTCGACCTGGTCGATCCACCCGAG
Organism: Ornithinicoccus sp.; assembly: GCF_057176825.1. Taxonomy (NCBI): domain Bacteria; kingdom Bacillati; phylum Actinomycetota; class Actinomycetes; order Micrococcales; family Intrasporangiaceae; genus Ornithinicoccus; species Ornithinicoccus sp. Next base: position 360,217 of record NZ_CM169976.1, read on the forward strand.
GATCCCGCCGTGCATCAGCGCGACGTCGGGGTGGCCCAGGCGGATCAGGTGGGCCGCGGCGCGCTCGGCACGGGGCCCCGCCTTGCAGTAGACGACGACCGGGCCGGACGGCAGGTCCGCACCGGTCCACGTCAGCACCTCGCCCACCGGCACGGGCTGGGCCCCGGGCACGGTGCCCATGGCGTGCTCGGCCGGCTCACGCACGTCCAGGACCGTCACCAGCGCAGCGTCGAGGTCGCGAACCTGCCGGGGAGTCAGCTCGCGCAGCGGCAGCACCTCGCGGACGACGTGCCCGTCGGCGTGCGTCTCGTCCGGGTGGCGCGCACCAGGGTCGGGGGGCGCGCCCACCGGGCGCAACGGCACCTCACGGCTGCGCTGGGTGAGCGCGTCCAGCAGCAGGACCCGACCGACGAGGGGTTCCCCGAAGCCGGCGACAAGCTTGACCACCTCGGCGGCCATGATGGAGCCGACCTGCCCGACGAGCGCGCCGAGCACGCCCGCCTCCGCGCAGGAGGGGACGTCCTCGGGCCGCGGCGGCACCGGGTAGAGGTCCCGCAGTGTCACCGACTCCGGCAGGCCCGGGACGAAGGTCGAGATCTGCGCGTCGAAGCGCAACACGGCGGCCCAGACCAGCGGCACCCCGAGCTCGCGGCAGGCGTCGCTGACCAGGTAGCGCGTATCGAAGTTGTCGGTGCCGTCCAGCACCACGTCGTGCCCGGTCAGCACCTCCTGCACGGTGTCGGTCGTGAGGCGGGTATGCCGTGGGCTCAGCGAGACCTCCGGGTTCAGCTCACGCAGCGCCCGGGCGGCGCTGGCCACCTTGGGGGTCCCGACGTCCTGGACGCGGTGCAGCACCTGGCGCTGCAGGTTGGTCACGTCGACGACGTCGTCGTCGATCAGGGTGATCGCGCCCACCCCAGCCGCCACGAGATACGACAACGCGGGGCACCCGAGCCCGCCGGCCCCGACGACGGCGACCCGGGCGTTGCGCAACCGGCGCTGGCCGAGCATGCCGACCTGCGGCACCAACAGGTGCCGGGAGTACCGGCTGACCTGCTCGGCCGTCAGCTCCGGGCCGGGCTCGACGAGGGGCTCCACGGTCTCAGTCTCCCCCACGCCCGGACCGGGCGCTCAGGGGCGGTAGCGCACCAGCGTGGCCCCGTTGTCGAAGGTGCGGTTCTCGACCAGGGTGAGACGCGGTGCCTCGTGCCCGCCGGGGAAGAGGCGGCGGCCACGGCCCTGGACGACCGGGTAGACGAACAGCCGGTACTCGTCCACCAGGCCCGCCCCGATCAGGGCGTGGCACAGCCTGATGCTCCCGGTCACGCCGATCTCCTGGCCCGACTCCTCCTTGAGAGCATGCACCCGGTCGAGCCAGTCGGCGCCCAGGATCGTGGAGTTCTGCCACCCCGGCTCCTCCAGGGTGCGGGACACGACATACTTCTGCACCTCGTTGAGGATCGCGGTGACGCCGGTCTGGTCGTCCTCCTGCGCCGGCCAGTAGCCGCGGAAGTCGGTGAACGTCTGCCGCCCGAGCAGCAGGGCGTCCTCCCGCTCGCTCAGTTCGTGGGTGGCCTCCAGCATGCCCGGGTCCTGGTCCGCGGGGTCGAACCAGTCCCCCAGCATCTCGATGGAGCCGTCGAGGGTGATGTTCTGGGTGATCACGAGGTCTCTCATAGCCGTACCGACCCCGCGGGGCGCCCGGATTCATCGGCCTCATTGTCCTCCCGGGATGCGTTCCCACCCCCGCCGCGGCGCCCGGGTGCCCACCGCTGTCCCGGGTCGGCGGTCCCGGCTCCGATAGACGATGTAGGGGCGGGTGAAGTAGCCGAGCGGGGCGCTGAAGACGTGCACCAGCCGGGTGAACGGCCACATGGCGAAGAGGAGGAACGCGGTTAGGGCATGCAGCTGGAAGCCCAGCGGCGCCTCGACCATCAATTGGGGGTCGGGTTGGAACCAGAAGATCGAGCGGAACCACGGCGACACCCCGTCGCGGTAGTTGTACTCCCCGCCGAAGCGGAAGATGCCCCCGGCGATGGTGTTCCAGATGCCCAGCACCATGACCAGGGCGAGGAAGAAGTACATCACCTTGTCGTTGACCGTGGTGGCCGAGAAGACCGGGCCGACGGTGCGCCGACGGTAGATCAGGATGGCCAACCCGGTCAGCGCGGCGACGCCCGCCGGGATGCCGCCGACCATGGCGATGACGTGGTAGGCGTGGTGGCTCAGCCCGACCCCGTCGGTCCAGCTCTGCGGGATGACCAGCCCCATGAAGTGCCCGACCACGACACCGAGGATGCCGAAGTGGAACAGCGGGCTGCCGATCCGCAGCAGCCGGCTCTCGTAGAGCTGGGAGGAGCGCGTGGTCCACCCGAACTTGTCGTAGCGGTAGCGCCAGACGTGCCCGACGACGAAGATCGCCAGGCAGATATAGGGGAAGATGACCCACAGCACGGTGCTCATCGGGGGGCTCCTTGGGGCGAACGGGACGCAGCGGGCTGGCCGCGGGAGACATCGATCAGGGTGAGCGGAGCGAATGCCGTGCCCGCGGGGGCGTGCACGGGGGGCGGGGCGCTCGGGGTGAGCGCCGGGTCGTGGCTGCCGTAGGGCGAGGAGTCCAGGCCCACCTGCTCCTGCGGCGGGCCCTGGGCGATCAGCTTGCGGAGGGCCTGCTCGTCGTCGCCGTCCAGCGCCGGCAGCGTCGCCCGGAGCGCCTCGACCACCGGAAGCCAGCTGGAGTCCCGCCGGACCAGCGCCCGGTGCAGCAGCTCGATGCCGACCCGGTGGTCGTTGAGCAGCTTCCACGCGGTCTGGGCCTCGCAGGTGGCCCCGAACTCCAGGACCACGCAGAGGTGGTCGGGGAGCTCGAGCTGCTCGTCGGCGAGCTCGACCCCGGCCCGGCGGTAGGCCTGCTTGAACTGCACCAGGGCCACGCCGCGCTTCCGGGTGTCCCCGTGCGTGTAGTAGGTCAGGTGCAGGCAGCACCGGCGGGTGACGTCGAAGGTGTCGACGTACTCGGCCTGCAGGGCGGCGAGCGCGCCCTCCTCGTCCAGCCGGTCCAGGAAGGTCCCGAGCGGCCCCGCGACGCCCGGGGGCAGCTCGCCGACCGCCTCCCGGAGCATCGGGACCCGGTCCACGAGGAGCTGCTCGGGATACTCCAACAGCAGCGAGACCGCCTGCCAGGCCAGCGCCTGGTGGTGGGCGTCCAGGCCGGGGGCGGAGCGGCGGTGCCGCAACCAGGTGAGCATCACTGCTCCTCGTCCTTGTCCGGGAACAGGCCCTTGGGCATCCCCTTGCCGTCCCAGTTCAACAGGTTGACCCGGCCCTGCTTGCTGCCGCCGCCGACCAGCTGGTCGGCGGTCTGCCGGTTCTGCAGCATCTGGAAGTTCTCGACCGCGACCGGGGTCGGCCGACCCGAGCCCTCGCCGAACGGGCCGGAGCCGCGGGTGACCTCCTCGTCGAAGCCGCTGACCGGGCAGTCGGTCGCCAACTCCTCCAGGGCGTGCGCCTGCTCACCGTGCGCGGTCGGGATGACGTAGCGCTCGTCATACTTGGCCAGCGCCAGCAGCCGGAACATCTCGTACATGTCCTCCTCGCTCATCCCGACGGACTCCGGGATGTGCGCCTGAGGGTCGCGCCCGAGGTTAATGTCCCGCATGTAGCAGCGCATCGCGGCCATCTTGCGCAGCACCGAGTCCACCGGGCCGGTGTCCCCGGCGGTGAACAGGTTGGCGAGGTACTCCACCGGGATCCGCATCTTCTCGATCGCGGCCAGGAGGGTGTCCTTGTCCTCGGCGTCGGCGCCGGTCCCGCTCACCGCGTCCACCACCGGCGACAGCGGCGGGATGTACCAGACCATCGGCATGGTCCGGTACTCCGGGTGCAGCGGCAGGGCCACCTTGTAGCGGTTGATCAGCGCGTAGACCGGGGACTTCTTGGCGGCCTCGATCCAGTCGCCGGGGATGCCGGCCCGCTCGGCCTCACGCTGCACCTCCGGGTCGTTCGGGTCCAGGAAGACCGAGCGCTGCGCCTCGTAGAGGTCGTGGTCGTCCTCGACGCTCGCGGCCTCGAGCACCCGGTCGGCGTCGTAGAGCATCAGCCCGATGTAGCGCAGCCGGCCGACGCACGTCTCGGCGCACACCGTGGGGATGCCGACCTCGATCCGGGGGTAGCAGAAGGTGCACTTCTCGGCCTTGCCGGTCTTGTGGTTGAAGTAGACCTTCTTGTAGGGGCAGCCGGTGACGCACATCCGCCAGCCCCGGCACTTGTCCTGGTCGACCAGGACGATGCCGTCCTCCTCGCGCTTGTAGATGGCGCCGGAGGGGCAGGACGCCGCGCAGCTGGGGTTCAGGCAGTGCTCGCAGATCCGCGGCAGGTAGAACATGAAGGTCTGCTCGAACTCCATCTTCACCCGGTCCTCCAGCCCCTTGAGCATGGGGTCGCGGACCGCGTGCTCCTGGCTGCCGCCCAGGTCGTCGTCCCAGTTGGCCGACCACTCGACGTTGACGTGCTTGCCCGAGATCAGCGAGAACGCCTTGGCCACCGGGAACTGGTCCTGCGCCGGGGCGTTGAGCAGCGTCTCGTAGTCGTAGGTCCACGGCTCGTAGTAGTCCTGGATGGAGGGCATCTTGGGGTTGGAGAAGATGTTGAGCAGCTTGTTGAGCCGGCCACCGGCCCGCAGCTTCAGCGCGCCGCGGTCGGTCCGGATCCAGCCGCCCTGCCACTCCTCCTGGTCCTGGTAGCCGCGGGGGTAGCCCAGCCCCGGGCGGGTCTCCACGTTGTTGAACCAGACGTACTCCATGCCCGACCGGTTGGTCCACGCCTGCTTGCAGGTCACCGAGCAGGTGTGACACCCGATGCACTTGTCGAGGTTCATCACCATCGCCATCTGCGCCATGACTCTCATGCCGGGCCTCCTCAGTACGCCACGGGGGCGGTGCGCTTGCGGATCATCGTGACCTCGTCCCGGTTGTTGCCGGTCGGTCCGATGTAGTTGAAGAAGTAGGACAGCTGGGCGTAGCCGCCGATGATGTGGCTGGGCTTGACCATGATCCGCGTCATCGAGTTGTGGATGCCGCCGCGCTTGCCGCCCTTCTCGGTCAGCGGCACGTCGATGAGCCGGTCCTGCGCGTGGTGCATGTAGACGGTGCCCTCGGGCATCCGGTGGCTGACCACCGCCCGGGCGGCGACCACCCCGTTGCGGTTGGCCAGCTCGATCCAGTCGTTGTCCTTGATCCCGACCTTCGCGGCGTCCTTGTCCGACATCCAGACCGACTGCCCGCCGCGGGAGAGGCTGAGCATGAACAGGTTGTCCTGGTACTCGGAGTGGATCGACCACTTGTTGTGCGGGGTCAGGTAGCGGACCGAGACGCCCAGCTCGGTCTGCTCCCCGAGCGGGGTCTCGCCGAACAGCTCGGTCATGTTCAGCGGCGGGCGGTAGACCGGCAGCGCCTCCCCCATCCGCAGGATCCAGTCGTGGTCCAGGTAGAACTGCTGCCGACCGGTCAGCGTGTGGAACGGCTTGTTCCGCTCGATGTTGATGGTGAACGGCGCGTACCGCCGCCCACCGGACTCTGACCCGGACCATTCCGGGGAGGTGATCACCGGCACCGGCGCCGCCTGGGTGTCGGCGAAGGAGATCCGTTTGCCCTCGTGCTCGGCGGACAGGTCGTGCATCTGGTGACCGGTCCGCTGCTCCTGGGTCTTGAATCCCTGCGTGGCCAGGTGCCCGTTGGTCGTCCCGGACAGCGACATGATCATCTCGGCGACCTGGATGTCGGTGTCCATCTTGGGTCGCCCGTCGGCGGGGCCGCCGCGCACCGTGCCGTGCAGCCGCCCGGCGCGCTGCACCTCCGAGGCTCACGTCGTAGGTGATCGCCCTTGCAGGCGGTGCCGAGCTTGTCCAGCAGCGGCCCGACGGAGGTCATCTTGTCGTAGATCGCGGTGTAGTCCCGCTCCACCGGCGACCAGCACCGGCAGGGTCTTGCCCGGCACCGGCTCGCACTCCCCGGCACGCCAGTCCCGCACCACGCCGTGCGGGGTCGCCATCGCCTCCGGGGTGTCGTGCCACAGCGGCTTGGCGACCAGGTCGGTCCGGGTCCCCAGGTGGGTCCTGGCCAGCTCGGAGAACTCCTTGGCGATCTCCTTCCACGCGTCCCAGTCGGTCTTGGCCTGCCACGGCGGGGCGATGGCCGGGTTGAACGAGTGGATGAACGGGTGCATGTCCGTGGTGTTGATGTCGTGCTTCTCGTACCAGGTCGCGGCGGGGAGCACGACGTCGGAGAGCATCGTGGAGCTGGTCATCCGGAAGTCGATCGTCATCAGCAGGTCGAGCTTGCCCTCGGGTATGTCGTCGGGCCAGGCGATGTCCTTCGGGCGCTGCTCCGGCGGGGCCTGGGTCGCGTCGACCGCGTTGGTCGGTGCCGAGCAGGTGCTTGAGGAAGTACTCATCGCCCTTGGCGCTGGAGCCGAACAGGTTGGCACGCCACAGGGTCAGCACCCGGGGCCAGTTCTCCTCGGCCTCGGGGTCCTCGACGGCGAACTTCATGGCGCCCGACTTCAGCTGGTCCACGGCATACTCCTCCGGGGCCTGACCGGCCTCCTTGGCCTGGTCCGCGATCGCCAGCGAGCTGCGGTCGAAGGTCGGGTAGCTGGGCGTCCAGCCGAGGCGCACCGACTGCGCCAACAGGTCCATCACGGTCTTGCCCTCGAAGGCGCCGGTGCCGGCCCCGACGGTGTCCGCGGTGTAGGTGTCGTAGCGGTACTGGCTGGTGTTGACGTACCAGTACGCCGTCTGGTTCATGTGCCGCGGCGGGCGGGACCAGTCCAGCGCGAAGGCCATGTGCTGGAAGCCCATCAGCGGCCGGACCTTCTCCTGCCCGACGTAGTGCGCCCAGCCGCCGCCGTTGCGGCCCTGGCTGCCGGTGATGGTGGTCAGCACCAGCATCGCCCGGTAGATGAGGTCGGAGTGGTACCAGTGGTTGGTGCCGGCCCCCATCAGGATCATCGAGCGCCCGCCGGAGTCCACGGCGTTCTGCGCGAACTCCCGCCCGATCCGGGCGATCTGCTCCGCCGGCACCGAGGTGATCTCCTCGGCCCACGCGGGGGTGCACGGCGCCCGACGGGTCCTCGTAGTCCGTCGGCCAGCTGCCCGGGCAGGCCCGGACGGGCCACGCCGTACTGGGCCAGCATCAGGTCGAAGACGGTGGTGACCACGCGGTCCCCGATCCGCCGGACCGGGACGCCGCGGGCCTCGTAGACCACCTGCCCGTCGAGGGCGTCGAACCGGGGCAGCGCGACGCTGACGGTGTCCTGCTCCGCCGAGCCCTCGGCATACAGGGTCAGGGCGGGGTCCAGGTCGCCCAGGTCCAGGTTCCACTTGCCCGACGCCCTCGTCGCCGAAGCGGTGGCCCAGCGACCCGCTGGGGCACGGCCGGCTGGTCGGTCGCCCGGTCGAGCAGGACCGGCTTCCACACCGGCGTTCTCCGACTCCCGCTGCGGGTTGTCGAAGTCGGCGGCGGTGAGGAACTTGCCGGTGCGCCACCCTCCGTCCGACTCCTCCAGGGTGACCAGGAAGGGGAGGTCGGTGTACTTGGCGGTGTAGTCGTGCGAAGAACGGGGTCTGCTGGTCGACGAAGAACTCGCTTGCAGCACCACGTGGCCCATCGCCATCGCGAGCGCGGCGTCGGTGCCGGGGGCGGAGGCCACCCACTCGTCGGCGAACTTGACGTTCTCGGCGTAGTCGGGCGCGATCGCCACGACCTTCTGGCCGCGGTAGCGGGCCTCGGTCATCCAGTGCGCGTCGGGGGTCCGGGTGAGCGGGACGTTGGAGCCCCACATGATCAGGTAGCCGGCGTCCCACCAGTCGCCGGACTCCGGCACGTCGGTCTGGTCCCCGAACATCTGCGGGCTGGCAACCGGCAGGTCGGCATACCAGTCGTAGAAGCTGAGCATGGGGGCGCCGATCAGCTCGTTGAACCGGGCGCCCGAGACGTAGCTGACCTGCGACATCGCCGGGATCGGGGAGAAGCCGGCGATCCGGTCCGGGCCCCAGCGCTTGATCGTGTAGACGTGCGCGGCGGCGATCATCTCGACGGCCTCGGACCAGGTGGACCGGACCAGGCCGCCCTTGCCGCGGGCGGACTTGTAGCGCGCGGTCTTGTCCGGGTCCTGGACGATCTCGGCCCAGGCCAGGACGGGGTCGCCGAGCCGGGCGCGGGCCTCGCGGAACATCTCCAGCAGCACGCCCCGCACGTAGGGGTAGCGCACCCGGGTGGGCGAGTAGGTGTACCAGGAGAACGCGGCGCCGCGCGGGCAGCCGCGGGGCTCGTACTCCGGGTCGGTCGCCACCGGTCGAGGGGTAGTCGGTCTGCTGCGCCTCCCAGGTGATGATCCCGTCCTTGACGTAGACCTTCCAGGAGCAGGAGCCGGTGCAGTTCACGCCGTGCGTGGACCGGACCACCTTGTCGTGGCTCCACCGGTCCCGGTAGAACGCGTCCCCGCTGCGGCCGCCCTCGAGGCTCAGCGTGCGACGGTCCTGCGAGACGGTGCCCCGGGTGAAGAACCGGCGGGTCCCGACCAGGGCATTGCCCAGGGGGCCGTCCAACGGGGCGGGTGCGTGCTCGGGCCGGGTGTCGGTCATGTCGTCTCTCCTCGGTCGGCGAACTGGGCGGGAACGGTCAGGTGGGCCACGCAGGTGCGGCCGGTCACGAGCGGTTGGAGGTCGACCTCGACGGACTCCTCGCCGAGCTCGTCGAGCGCTCCCCGGAGCAGGCCACGGTGCACCCCGCAGACCGTCTCGGGGGTGCCCTGGGCCAGGTCCAGGAACGGGCAGTCGTGCAGCACGATGTCGACCTCGCGGGCCCCGGACCGGGTGCGCAGGTCGGGCTGGTGGCCCCAGCCGCCGAGCAGGTCCAGGACGGTGCCGACCTTGCCGAGCCAGGCACCGGGCGTCCGGGCCGGGGTCGGCCGGCGCTCCGTCACCGGCGTCGCGGCCGCCACCTGCTCCCGCACCCAGTCCCTCGCGGCACCCTCCAACGTCTCCCCCGGCACCGGCGCCCCGTCGACGGTGAGCCCGAGCACCTCGGCCAGGGCGGCATAGGCCCGGTGGGTCGCCGGGTCCGCCGCGCGCGGCGCGGCCCAGGGCACGGCATACCGCTTCCGGGGCCGGCCGGCCCCGTGCGGAGCGTCGTCGCGGGCCACCAACAACCCCGCCCCGACGAGCAGGTCCACGTGGAAGCGCACCGTCGTGACGTGCAGCCCGACGACCTCGGCCAGCTCCGCGGCGGTGAGGCCCTGCCCCCGCGTCCGGCCCCCACCGGCCGGCCCGTCGGCCTCCTCTGGCAACCCGGCGAGGTGGTCCACGAGGCGACGGCGCACGTCCGACCGCAGCAGGGTGATGCCCTGCCGGGAGCCCGTGGTGCTCATCTGGACCTCGCTCGAGGAGGGAGGTTTAACGGAACAAGTACTACAGAGAGTAGCGCCCTGTGCCGGTCCTCCACCAGAGGGGCCCGACCATCCGATTAGGACACACAGATGTGTCCTAATACCGCGCTGACCTGCGCAGACTTTCGATCACGGCATACCACCACGGACCGCGCGACGCCCCCTGCGCCACGTCGGGATCGACGGTCGCGGGAGGGCGTCGGAACGGCCCGTGGTGGAAAAACTGCATAAAACGGATTAAGCGGAGACGGCGTCCGCCGCCAGCTTCTCCTGCTGCGCGTTCTTGACCACGGTGAGGGTGAGCACCAGGGCGACGAGCGCCGTGGCCGACAGGAGCAGCAGCCCGATGGCGTAGGACTGGGTGCGGCCGTAGACGTCAGCCCATGATCAGCGGCGGGCAGGAACCCGCCGAGGCCACCCGCGGCGCCCACGATGCCGGTGACGCCACCTACCCTGGCGGGCTCGGTGACCTGGGCGATCAGCGCGAAGGTAGCCCCGCGACCCGGCGCCGAGCGCGGCGGCCATCCCGAGGAAGGCGGCGGTCCCGATGTGCTCGAGCAGCGGCGTGCTCGCGGCGATCGCCGAGCCCACCACGACGACCGCGAAGCAGCCGGCGAGCACCTTGACGGCACCGAACCGGTCGACTGAGGGCACCGCCGACCGGCCGCATCAGCACCGCGACGACGACGAAGCCGGCCATCCGGTTCGAGGCGTCACCGGCCTCCAGGTCGTAGGCGACCTTGAGGTAGGAGGGCAGGTAGACCGAGAAGGCCACGTAACCGCCGAAGGCCACCGCGTAGAGGAAGGCGAGGCCAGCCAGGTGATCGAGAGCTTGGAGTTGGCCACGACCCGGCTGACCATCGAGCCCGTCGGCGACGGTGCGTCCCGGAGCATCGCGCAGGATCGCCCACGCGGCGACCGCATACACCGCCAGCACGACCGCACAGATCAGGAACGGGAGCGTGGCACCGGTCGAGTAGAGCGGGACCGTGGTCAGCGCGCTGATCGCGGTGCCACCCATCCCGGCGCCGAAGATGCCGATGGCCAGGCCCCGCTTGGCCGGCGGGAACCAGGCGTTGACGAACGGAACCCCGACCGCGAACGCGGTGCCGCCGATGCCGAGGAAGAACCCGACCGTCAGGACCGCGATCAGGCTGCTGTTGGCCCAGAACCCCAGGAGCAGGACCGGGACGATCGTCGGCGGCGGAGACCAGCGGGAACATCACCCGGCCGCCGTACTTGTCGGTGAGCGCACCGACCGGGATCCGGCCCAGCGACCCGACGATGACGGGGACGGCGACCAACAGCGCGACATCGGACTCACCGATGTCGCCGAGGGTGCCGTCGTCCCTCCAGAGGGGGCCGAGCGGGCTCAACAGGGCCCAGGCCCAGAAGTTGACGGCGAATCCGAGGGTGGCCATCGCCAACTGCACCCAGGGGTTCGCGGCGGTGGTGGAAGGGGCCCTTCCGGTGTCGGCGGTCGACATCGTGCTCCTCAACGGTCGTGCGCGGAACGAGGCGGTGAATCGGGAGTGGTTCCGGCTCGGGTCAGTGCCAGCCGGCAGGCCCCGGGCTCGATGAAAGGCTCAAGGTGTGCAGTTGTCCTGCTCGCACCGTAGTGCTCCAGGGCGCCCTCGACCAGCCCTAGGTGCACCTGGCACACGACCTCCGGGTGGGCGGTGGCCAGTTCCAACAGGGGACAGGTGGTCAGGGCCAGGTCGTCGGGCCGCTCGACGGGGGTGAACCCGAGGTTCCCGAGCAGGTCGACGACCCGCTCGGCGGCGGCCTCGTCGGCGTCCTCCGCGGCCTCCCCGCCCGCGGGGCGCGAGACCGGTCGACGGTGATCGGCGTTGCGGGCCAGCTGTGCGCCCCAGGCACGGCCGATCTCCTGGGACTCCTGGGCGGGGTCGCTCGAGGTCCGGGACAGGTGCTGGACGAAGACGCTGGTCAGGCCCTGGTACTCCTCGAAGGTCGGGTCCCCGGTCCGCACCTGGCTGCGGCCCTGGACCGTCGGCCGGTAGCCGTGGGCCGGCCGTCCCCGCCCCTCGGACGGGATCGATCCCCGCTCCACGAGTCCGGCCCGGGTCAGCTCCCGCAGGTAGGAGCGGACCGTGTTGGCGTGCACCCCCAGCGCGGCCGCGAGGTCCGGCACGGTGACCGGCTCGGCCGCATCGGCCAGGTGCCGCAGGACCCGGTCGGCGGGGCCCTCGGGGGACGCCTCCACCGGGGTCCAGGGGGCCGGCCCCAGGGGCGGATTTTTTTTCACAGTTGTAATGTAATAATTGTTCGGAGTGCCGCGCAAATCGGAGCGCGGGACCCACGAGGAGAAGGAAGAGACGATGACCGAGCCCACCCCCATCCCGGTCCAGGACGTCAGCGGCTGCGGCTGTGGCGAGCACGACGAGGACGCCCCCGAACTGGACGTGCGCGCCGTCCCCCACAAGATCCGGCACGCCACCGTCTTCGGTGCGCTGGAGGCGATCCCGTCCGGTGGGTCGTTGATCCTGGTGGCCCCGCACAACCCGCTTCCGCTGCTACGCCAGATCGAGGCACGCGACCCCGGCGCCATCGAGGTCAGCTACCTGGACGAGGGCCCCGAGGCCTGGCGGCTGCGGCTGCACCGGCGCTGAACGAAGGGACTGCCCATGTGTTCGTACTGCGGGTGCGAGTCGATCTCGGTGGTGGGGCGGTTCATGCGCGAGCACGTCGACATCATCAACGCCTCGGGTGATCTCCGTCGGGCCGTGGCCACGGCGGACCACCGCGCCGTGGAGGAGGCCGCGGACGTGCTGGCCGGGCTGCTCAACCCGCACACCCACGCCGAGGAGGTCGGCCTGTTCGCGGTGATGCGCGAGCAGGAGGAGTTCACCGAGCACATCGACTCGCTCTGCGCCGAGCACGACACACTCGATGAGCAGCTGGCCCGGCTCAAGGCCGGGGAATACGACCTGCTCGACGAGTTCATCCACACCCTGCGGGTGCACATCGACCGCGAGGACAACGGCCTGTTCCCGGCCTCGGCCATCGCCCTCGACGGCCCCGACTGGGAACGCGTCGACGAGCAGACGCCCGAGGCCGGTGGCGAGTCTGCTGACGGTGGCCACCCGGACGACGCCCACTCCCACGATCACGACCACCCGCACGACCACGACCACCCGCACGACCACGCCCATCCGCACCAACACGACGCTCACCCCCACGCCCACGCGACGGCGGGTGAGCCCCCCTCGTGAGCCGACCGGTCCGACTGTTCCTGCTCGCCCTGGGGGCGGGCTGTCTCCTGGCCGGGCTGGACGCCGCACTGCTCCTGCTGGGCCTGCCGGCGCCGGTCGAACGCGGCGCACTGCCCGGGCTGCACGGGGTGCTGATGGTGCTCGGCTTCTTGGGCACCGTCATCGCCCTGGAGCGGGCGGTGGCACTGCGGCAGCCCTGGGGCTACCTGGCCCCCGCGCTGCTCGGTGCCGGCGGCCTCACCCTGCTGACGCCGCTGCACCCGGTCGTCGGCCAGGTGTTCCTGCTCAACGGCGCGCTGGTCCTGGTGGCGGTGTACGCCGCCCTCTGGCGCCGCTCGGGTGAGACCACCGTCCTGGTCCAGCTCCTCGGCGCCGTCGTCGCGGCCTGCGCCGCGGGGTTGTGGCTGCGGCTCGAGGTCGCCGACCTCGTCCCCTGGCTGGCTGCCTTCGTGGTGCTGACCATCGCGGCGGAACGGGTCGAGCTGGCCCGCATCGCCGTCCCTGCCCACGCCCCGCGGGTGCTGCTGGCACTGTCCACCGCCCTGGTCGTGGCGGTGCTGGCGACCCTCGTCTGGCCGGTGTGGGGCGGTCGCCTGTTCGGCCTGGCCCTGGTGGCGCTGGTGTGCTGGCTCGCCCGGATCGACGTGGCCCGCAAACTCGTCCGCAGCACGGGGCTGCCCCGCTTCTCCGCGGCGGCACTACTGTCCGGGTATGCCTGGCTCGGCCTGGCCGGCCTGGTCTGGGTCGCCGTCGGGGCCCCGGTCACGGTCCCCGCCTACGACGTCGTGGTGCACGGCACCTTCCTGGGCTTCGCGATGTCGATGGTGCTGGCCCACGCCCCGGTGATCCTGCCCGCCGTGCTCAGCGTGCGGCTGCCCTACCGCCCCGTCCTCTGGGCCCCGCTGGTGCTGCTGCACGCCGGCATGGTCGTGCGGGTGGTCGGCGTCACCGCCCAGGGCGTGGTCTGGCAGGCCGGGTCGGTGGTCACGGTTCTGGCCATCCTGGCCCTGGCCGGCACCGCCCTCACCCTGGTGGTGACCGCATGATCCCGGTCCGTCCCAGCACCTCCACGCAGGCCCCTGGACCCGCACCGAGCCGGGGCACCTGGGCCCTGCGCGACCGGACCGCGATCGTCTGGCTGCTGGCCGCCGTGGTCATCGCCCTGGTGCACCCGTTCGTGCCCGAGTCGCGCTGGCTGATGGTCCACCTGGTGCTCCTCGGCGCACTCACCCACTCGATCATGGTCTGGACCCACCACTTCGCCCAGGCCCTGCTGAAGACGCCGCCGGGGCTGGACGACCGGCGCCGCCAGTCCCAGCGCCTGGTCCTCCTGCTCGTCGGGGTGGCGACCGTCCTGGTTGGCGTACCCACGGGCTGGTGGCCGGTGACCGTGACCGGCGCCGTCCTGGTCACCGCCGCGGTGACCATCCACGGCATACAGCTCTGGCGCCGCCTCCGGGCGGCCCTGCCCGGCAGGTTCCGGGTGACCATCCGCTACTACCTCTGCTCCGCCGCCTGCCTCCCCGTGGGCATCCTGTTCGGCGTCCTGCTGGCCCGCGGCCCGTCGGCGGAGTGGCACGGCCGCTTCCTGCTGGCCCACACGATGCTTAACGTGCTGGGCTGGATCGGCCTGACCGTCACCGGCACCCTGGTCACGCTGTGGCCGACGATGCTCCGCACCCGGATGGACGACCGGGCCGAGCACCAGGCCACCCGGGCCCTCCCGGTCCTGGTGACGGCACTCGTGGTGCTGACCGGCGGCGCCCTCCTGGACGTCCGGGTCGCCTCGGCTGCCGGCCTCGTCCTGTATGCCGTGGGGCTGGTCGTCTGGGGCCGGGCCCTGGTCCGGCCGGCCAGGACCCGGCCCCCGCGGGAGTTCGCGACCGCCTCGGTCGGGGCGGCACTGGTGTGGTGGGTGGTCGGCATCGGCTGGCTCGCCGGGGCGACCCTGACCAGTGCCGACTGGACCGAGCTGACCACCGGCTTCGGTCCGATCACCGCGGTCCTGGTGGTCGGCTTCGCGGCCCAGTTGCTGCCGGGGGCGCTGTCCTACCTGATCCCCTCGGTGCTGGGTGGCGGGCCGTCGGTGGTCCGCGCCGGCCAGCGGTGGTTCGACCGCTGGGGCACCGCCCGGCTGGTCGTGATCAACCTGGGGCTGCCGCTCTGCCTGCTCCCGGTCCCCAGCGCGGTCCGGGTGACCGTCTCCGCCCTGGTGCTGGTGGCCCTGGCCGCGTTCATCCCGCTGATGCTGGCTGGCGCCGCCGCCAGCGTGCGGGCCAAGCGGGCCGTGGCCCAGGAGGGCCCGGCCCCCGCGCGTGGTCCGCGCGGCCCCGTGGAGCGTCCGTCGGTCTGGTCCGCCGGGCAGCTCGTGGCCGCTCTGTCGGCGGTAGCCGTCATGGTGGCACTCGGGGTCGGGTTCGACCCTGCCGCGGCCGGTCTCGGCTCGACCTCGGGAGGCGGCCCGGCGGGCGGTGCCGCAGCCGGGGTCGAGCCGACCGGCCAGACCACCACGGTCCAGATCTCGGCACAGGACATGCGGTTCGTGCCCGACCGGGTCGAGGTCCCCGCCGGTGACCGGCTCGTCGTGGAACTCGTGAACGACGACCCGTCCAACGTGCACGACCTCACGCTCGGCGGGCAGACCACCCCCCGGCTCTCCCACGGTGACACCGCCACCCTCGACCTCGGGGTGGTCGGGACCTCGCTGGAGGGCTGGTGCACCATCATCGGCCACCGGCAGATGGGGATGGTCTTCTCCGTCGACGTGGTCGGCGACGCAGCCAGCTCGGACGGCTCGGACGGGGACGGGGCGCACGCCGATCACGGGGCCACCGGGGAAGCCGGCGGGGACGTGCAGGCCGGCCCCACGGCATACGGGATCGTCCCCGACCCCGACGCCACGGTCACCTCCGCGGTGGACCCCGTCCTGCCGCCGCTGGGCGAGGACCGGGTGCACCGGCTGACGCTCACCGCCCGGGAGGTCGAGCTGGAGGTCGCGCCGGGCGTCTGGCAGCGGCGCTGGACGTTCAACGGTCAGGTGCCGGGACCGACGCTGCACGGACGGGTGGGCGACACCTTCGAGATCACCCTGGTCAACGACGGCACGATGGGGCACTCGATCGACTTCCACGCGGGCGCGCTCGCCCCGGACGAACCGATGCGCACCATCGCGCCCGGCGAGTCGCTGGAGTACACCTTCACCGCGGGCCGCGCCGGGATCTGGATGTACCACTGCTCCACGATGCCGATGTCCAGCCACATCGCGGCGGGGATGTTCGGGGCGGTGGTCATCGAGCCCGACGACCTGGCCCCGGTCGACCGCAGCTACCTGCTCGTGCAGTCCGAGACCTATCTGGACACGTTGGCCACGACGCCGGAGGAGGCGACCGACGTCGACCCGGACAAGGTCGTTGCGGAGGTCGCCGATGCGGTGTCCTTCAACGGGATCGCCTTCCAGTACGACCAGGAGCCGCTGACAGCCACCGTCGGCGAACGGGTCCGGATCTGGGTGCTGGACGCCGGTCCGAACCGTCCGAGCAGCTTCCACGTCGTCGGCGGGCAGTTCGACACCGTCTACCTCGAGGGGTCCTACCGGCTGCGGGACGGCACAGGGCCCGACGTGGGGCCGTCAGTCGGCGCGACGTCCGACGGCGGGAGCCAGGTGTTGGGGTTGTTTCCCGCCCAGGGTGGCTTCGTCGAGCTCACCCTCCCCGAGGCCGGGCACTACCCCGTGGTGTCCCACCTGATGATCGACGCCGAGCGCGGTGCCCACGGCATCCTCGAGGTCACCGACCCATGACGGGCAGCCTGTCCGTGTCTCGATCGCCAGATCACGCGTCCGGTCACCTCCCAGCACCGCCAGATCACCCGTCCGGTCACGGGTGGGACCGCCAGGCCACCCGTCCGGTCGCAGGGGGCGGGGGCGGGTGGGGCGGGTGGGGCCGGGTGGGGTTAGATGCCCTGCCAGTCCGGCTTCCCGGCCCAGGTCTGCCGGTAGTAGTCGGCCAGGCGCAGCCGGGAGGCCGCGGCGTCGTCGAGCAGGACCGTGGTGTGCGGGTGGAACTGCAGCACCGTGGCGGGCCACATCGCGCTCACCGATCCCTCGACCAGGTGGTGCACCGCCTCGGCCTTGCCGACACCGGTCGCGATGAGCACCAGGTGGCGCGCCTCCATGATGGTGCCCAGCCCCTGGGTGAGGCAGTGCCGGGGCACGGCGTCGACGTCCCCGCCGAAGAACCGTGCGTTGTCCGTCCTGGTCTGCTCGGTGAGCGTCTTGATCCGGGTCCGTGAGGCCAGCGAGGAGCCCGGCTCGTTGAACGCGACGTGCCCGTCGGTGCCGATCCCCAGGATCTGCAGGTCGACACCGCCCGCGGCGGCGATCGCCCGTTCGTATGCCGTGCACGCGGCGGGGATGTCCGTCGCCTGGCCGTCGGGGCCGGCGACGGCACCCGGCGCGAAGTCAACGCGGGAGACCAACTCCTCCTCGATCACGCTCCGGTAACTCGCGGGGTGTCCCGGGGGTAGCCCGACATACTCGTCCAGGGTGAAGCCGCGGGCCCGGGCGAAGGAGATCCGGCCGGTCTCGTGGCGCCGCGCCAGCTCGTCGTAGACGGCGAGCGGGCTCGAGCCCGTGGCCAGGCCGAGCACCGCGTCCGGCGTGCTCGCCAGGAGACGCTCGATGGCGTCGGCCACCAGGTCGGCGATCCGCCATGCGTCGGTGACGACGACCTCCATCAGCGGCCTCCTTCCCGGGGCGCTGCGCCGCGGGCGTCGTCTGCAGAGCGCTCCCCCATGGCGGCGACGAACCAGCTGGTGATGGTGCTCGGGTGGGTGATCGCGGTGCCGACGCAGACGCTGTGGGCCCCCGCGGCCAACCCGGCCGCGGCGTGCTCGGGGGTGTGGAACCGTCCCTCGGCCACCACCGGCAGAGCGCACCGGGCCGCGATCTGCGCGATCAGCTCGAGGTCCGGTCCGTCCGTCTTCGGCCGTTCCCCGCTGTAGCCGGCCAGGGTGGTGCCCAGCAGGTCGGCACCCGCGTCCTCCGCGGCCACGGCGTCCTCCAGCGAGCCGCAGTCCGCCATGACGAGGACGTCATGCTCGGCCCGCAGGCCGGCGATCGTCTCGGCGAGGGTGCGTCCGTCCGGGCGCGGACGCCGGGTCCCGTCCAGGGCGACAATGCCGGCACCGGCCCGCGCCACCGCCCGCGCATGCTCCAGCGTTGGGGTGATGAAGACCCCCTCCGAGCCGTCCTTCCACAGGCCCACGACCGGCACGTCGACCGCGGCGACGGTCTGCCGGATGTCCTCGATCCCCTGCAACCGGAGCGCTGCGGCGCCGCCGACCACGGCGGCCTGCGCCACCCGGCGCATCGTGTCGGGGTCACGCATGGCCTCCCCCGGGTAGGCCTGGCAGGAGACGACGAGCCGCCCCCTGATCTGTTCAGTCGCCGATGCCATCGGATGCTCCTCGCTGCTCGCTCTGCACGTGCGGGGCCGACACTGCGCCCCGGGCCGACACCTCGCGCGCCGACTCCGCTGCTCCCACGAGGGGGGCCGCCCCACCGAGGGTCCCGGCCAGGACCGGCAGGTCCGCCAGGACGTCGATCAGCTCGGCCCGCATCGCGCTCTCCATCGGAGCCCACCACACCGCACCGGCACCCGCCAGCCCGCCGGTGACCACGACCACCTCGGGGTCCAGCACGGTCACCGCCCCCGCGACAGCCCTCCCCACTGCGGCCGCCGAGTCGGCGACCGCGCGAGAGGCCAGGGGGTCGCCGTCGCGGGCCAGCGCGACGACCGCGACCGCATCGGCCACCTGCGGATCACCGGCCAGGGACAGGTAGTGCCGGTGCAGCCCCACCCCGGATCCGATCGCCTCGAGGTGCCCGGGTCGTCCACAGGGGCAGCGCAGGTGCGCGGCGGCCCCGACGGGCACGTGCCCGAGCTCGCCGGCGACGTGCCGGGAGCCACGCAGCACGGCGCCGTCGAGGATCACGCTGGCTCCCACGCCGGTCCCGACGGCGACGACCAGCGCGCTGCGACTGCCCCGGGCGGCGCCGTGCCGGAACTCCCCGAGGGCGTGGGCGTCGACGTCGTTCTGCACGTGGACCGGCGCCTGAGACCCGATCACGGGGGTCAGGGCCTGCCCCGAGGAGGTCCGCCAGGAGTGTGCCCGGCCAGTCCGCGAAGGTGTCGGTCGCCGAGACGATCGCGCCCCGGGAGACGTCGACGACGCCGGCCGTCCCCACCCCCACCGCCCTGACGGCGGCCCGCTGGGACGCCGCACCGGCGGCCGCACCAGCAGCGATCCCGGCGGCAATCCCGGCGGCGGAGAGCACCTCGCGGACGAGCGCGACCACCGTCGCCACCACCCGGGTGGGCCCCTCCCGGGCCGGGGTGGGCGCGGTGCGCACCGGTCCGCATACGCCCCGGGCATCCACGAGCGCGGCCGCGGTCTTCGTGCCGCCGATGTCGACGGCCAGCACGAGGTCGGCAGTCATCACCCGACAGTCAACCCCACGTCGGCGAGGACGGTGCGGATCTGCTCGACGGGAGCGCCCTCGAGGGCCCGGACGGGGTGGGCCATCGTCGCCGTCTCGATCAGACCCTGGGCGGCCATGGCGGCCTTGAAGGCCCCGACCCCCGCGGCGTCGCCGCTGCGGCCCTGCGGCACGAAGACGATCTCGAACAGCCGGTTGAGCCGCTCCTGCTCCTTGCGCGCCGTCTCCCAGTCCCCGGCCGTGGCAGCGTCCCAGAGCCGGACGTACCCGGCGGCGTCGACGTTGCCCAGCCCCGGCACGACCCCGTCGGCCCCGACGTAGAGCATGGCGTCCACGACCACCTCGTGCCCGGTGAACACCTGGAGGGGATGGCCCGCCGCGGTGTTCAGCGCCAGGAGGCGGCGGAATCCGACGTCGTCTCCGGAGGAGTCCTTGACCCCGGCGATGACGCCCTCGGTGCCCAGCCCGACGAGCAGGTCCCCCGACAGCTTGGAGTGCACCCGCACGGGCACGTCGTAGGCCCACAGCGGCACGTCCAGCGCGGCCGCGATCCGGCGGAAGTGGTCGGCCGTCTCGTCCGGGGAGTTGATCGCATAGACCGGTGCCGTGCAGACCACGGCCTGCACCCCGGTCCCGGCGAGCGCCCGCGCGGTCTCCGACACCCGCCCCGCGGTCAGCTCCATGGCGCCGGCGATGATCGGCACGCGCCCGCCGCAGGCGGACGACGATCGTGGAGCAGACCTCCACCCGCTCCCGCTCGGTCAGGTAGGCCGTCTCGCCGGTCGATCCGAGCGCGAAGAGGCCGTGCACCCCGCTCCCGACCAGGTGGTCCACCAGTCGCTCGAGCGAGGGGTGGTCGACCTCACCGCCGGGCGTGAACGGCGTCGCCACCGGCGGCACGACACCGGTGAAGGTGGGGGCGGTCGGCGCGGGGACGCCCTCGGTTCGGGTCATGGTGGGTTCTCCGGTCATCGGGTCTGGCCGGCGCCGTCCGGCGCCAGGAGGGAGGGGGCCGCACCCAGCAGGGAGCGGGTGTAGTCGTCCGACGGGTCGTCGAAGATCTGCTGGGCCGTGCCGTACTCGACGATGCGGCCGCTGGTTCATCACCGCGATCTCGTCACTGACGTAGCGGACGGTCTGGATGTCGTGCGAGATGAAGACCATGCCCAGATCGAGCTCGTTCTTGAGGTCGGTGAGCAGGTTGAGGATCTGGGCCCTCACGGAGACGTCCAGGGCCGAGGTCGGCTCGTCGGCGACGATGATCTGCGGGTCGAGGACCAGCGCCCGGGCGATCGCCACGCGCTGCCGCTGACCGCCGGAGAGCTGGCCCGGCAGGGCGTCGAGGGCGGACGAGGGCAGGCCGACCATCGCGATCAGGTTCTTCACCCGCGCCTCCCGCTCGGCGCGGGTGCCGATGCCGTGGATCTCCAGCGGGTCGATGAGCGCGTCGCGGATCAGCATCCGGGCGTTGAGCGCGGTGGCGGGGTCCTGGAAGACCACCGACAGCACCCGGCCCAGCCGCTTGCGCGACGGCGGGGGTGAACCGGGTGACCGGCTCGCCGGCGAAGACCACCTCGCCGCTCGTCGGCTGCTCGAGCCCGATCAGCACCTTGGCCGTCGTCGACTTGCCGGACCCGGACTCGCCCACGATGCCGATCGTCTGCCCGCGGCGCACCGCCAGCGAGACCCCGTCCATGGCCGTCACGTACTTCCTGCGGAACAGCGAGGAACTGCGGGAGGTGAACCTGACGTGGACGTCGCGCAGCTCGACGACGGGCTCCTGGCGCAGGGTGTCGGTGCTCATCGTGCCGCTCCGATCGGGCGGACCGGATCGTCGTCCGGGTGGCCGTTGTAGAAGTGCTCGGTGCCCTCGATCTGCCGGCGGACCGGGCGGACGCCCCGGTGCCGCTCGGGGTCGGCCGACCGCGGGGCGAACCGGTCGCCCTCGGGGAAGTCGCGGGGCGAGGGGACCGTGCCCGGCACCTGGTGCAACCGGTCGGATCCCGACTCGATGGACAGCACGGCGCCCAGCAGGCCCCGGGTGTACTCGTGCACCGGCTGGGTCAGCAGCTCGGAGGTGCGGCCCTGCTCGACCACCTGCCCGGCATACATCACCGTGATCCGGTGGGCGAGCTCGGCGACCAGGGCGAGGTCGTGCGAGACGAAGAGCATTGCGAAGCCGAGCTCGTCGCGCAGCCGGTTGAGCAGGTCGATCACCTGGGCCTGGACGGTCACGTCCAGTGCCGTGGTCGGCTCGTCGGCGATCACCAGGCGGGGATCCCGGGTCAGCGCCATGGCGATGAGCACGCGTTGGCGCTGACCGCCGGACAGCTCGTGCGGGTAGGAGGCCAGGGTCCGCACCGGGTCCAGCCCCACCAGCTCCAGCAGGTCCTCGGCCGAGCGGGTCCCCCCGCGCGACGTGAGCTGCTTGAGCTGGCTGCGGATCAGCATCGCCGGGTTCAGCGAGGACAGCGCGTCCTGGTAGATCATCGCCAGGTCGTTGCCGCGCAGCGCGTTGCGCTGCCCGGGCGACATGGTGAGCAGGTCCTTGCCGTCGAACAGGATCTCGCCGCTGATGGTCGCCCGCGGGTCCAGCAGACCCATGATCGCCAGCGAGGTGATCGACTTGCCGCAGCCGGACTCCCCGACCAGCGCCATCGTCTCGGAGGGGCGCACCGTGAAGTTGACGTTGTCGACGACCCGGACGTCGCCGTGCCGGGGGAAGGAGATGCTGAGGTCCTTGACCTCCAGCAGGGGGGAGCCCCCGCCGTCGTGCACCAGACGGTCCCGGCGCTCCAGCTCGCGGACCCGCAGCTCGGTGAGCCGCTGCTCCAGCGGGACGACCGTAGTCGTGGCCTGCAGCGCGGGCTCCACCTCGACGTCGGCCAGGTCGGACACCTCCGCGGCCTCTCCGGCCACCAGGTGCGCACCGTCCTCGTCCGCCGTGTCCGCGACGTCCAGCCCGGCGGCGACCGCCACCGGGTCGGCGTCGGCCGTCAGCGGCGCCTGCGCGGCCTCCAGGTCGTGGGTCGCCTCGTCCGCGCCGGCCGCGTCGTCGCTGACCCTGCGCTGACGCGGGGACACCATCGCGTCGGTCATCCCCTCGGACAGGATGTTCAGCGCGAGGACGGTGAGCATGATCGCCAGACCGGGGAAGAAGGTGGCCCACCAGAAGCCGCCCATCACCAGGTTGCGGCCCGCGGCGATGATGTTGCCCCAGGAGGGCTCGGGGTCGGGGACGCCGGCCTGGATGAAGGACAGGGAGGCCTCGAAGATGATCGCGTCGGCCACCAGCACGGTGGCGAAGACCAGGATCGGCGCCAGACAGTTGCGGGCCACGTGCTTGGCGATGATCCGCGGGGTGGAGGCGCCCATGACGCGGGTGGCCGCGACGTAGTCCTCGCCGTACTGGTCCAGCACGTTGGCGCGGACCACGCGGGTCAGCTGGGGCACGTAGAGGAAGGCGATGGTGAGCACCAGCACCGGCAGCGACCGGCCGAACACCGAGACGAACACGGCGGCGAGGGCGATGCCGGGGAAGGACATGACCACGTCCAGCACGCGCATCAGCGCCTCGGACAGCCAGCGGGGGGCGGTCGCCGCGATCGAGCCGAGCACGGCGGCGACGGCCAGCGCGATGCCGGTGGCGGCCAGCCCGATGACGAGGGAGTAGCGCGCGCCGTAGGCCATCCGGGCGAAGATGTCGCGGCCCTGCCGGTCGGTGCCGAACCAGTGCTCGGCGCTGGGGGCCTGCACCGGGGGCCCGGAGGCCAGCGGATCGTAGGCGGAGACGAGCGGGGCGAAGACGGCCACGAGCGCCACGAGCAGCACGAATCCGACCGCGATCCAGGAGGTCGGGGGCAGCCCGCCGAGGCGGAGTCCGGGGACGGAGAGTCGCTGGGTCAGTCCACGTCGCATGTCACACCGACCTGATCCGGGGGTTGATGAGGACGTACAGGAGGTCCACCACGATGTTGATCACCACGAAGGCCAGGGCCACGGTGAGCGTCACGCCCTGCACCAGGTTCGGCTCGTTGTTGGTGATCCCGTTGAGGATGAGCGTGCCCATCCCGGGCAGCGCGAAGATGATCTCGATGATGACGGCGCCGCCCAACAGGTAGCCCACCCGCAGGCCGAGCACCGTGACGGGGGTGATCAGGGCGTTGCGCAGCACGTTGCGTGCCACCACGACGACGCGCGGCACCCCGGCGCCGACGGCGGTCCGCACGTAGTCCCGGTCGAGTTCCTCCACGACGGCGGTGCGCACCACCCGGGACAGCTGCCCGATGACCGGCACGGCCAGCGCGAACGCCGGCAGCGCCATCCGACTCAACCAGCCACCGAAGTCCTCGGTGGGGCCGGGGAGCGCACCGGACGCCGGCAGAACGCCGAGCCCGAGGGTGACCGACTGGATCAGCAACATCGCCAACCAGAACGACGGGGTGGAGAGCGCGGCGATGGACACCAAACGGATCGCCTGGTCCGGCCAGCGGTCGCGGTACACGGCGGCGACCACGCCCAGCACGACCGCGCCCACGACGGCCACGAGCAGCCCGAGGAAGGTCAGCTGGAGGGTGATCGGGAAGGCCCTGGTCACCTCGTCCATGACGGGCAGCTGCCGCGCCGAGTAGGTGCCCAGGTCACCGCGGAGCAGGCCACCGAGGAAGCCGAGGTAGCGCACCAGCAGCGGGTCGTTCAGGCCGTGCGCCTCCCGGTAGGCCTCCCGCTGCTCCAGGGGTGCGTTCTCGCCGAGCGCGTTGAGGGCGGGGTCCACCTTGGAGAAGGACATCACGACGAAAACCAACAGGGTGATGCCCAGGATCATCAGCGGCAGCTGCAGGATCCGGGTCCCGATCAGCCGGAGCACGTTCGACACTGGTGGACCTCGCTTTCGGGGGTGGTGGGGGCAGGGTGGACCTGCCCGGTGACGGCGGGGCCCGAGACAGGCCCCGCCGTCACGGGTGGCAGGGTCAGCCGTTGGCGACGCCGACGTTGAGGAAGTACAGTCCCCGTCGTGGGCACCGGGTTGAACCCGGTCAGTGCCTCGTCGTCCCACGCGGTCGGCAGCTGCCGGTGGAACAGCGGGTAGAGCGGGACCTGCTCGCTCATCAGGTCGTAGACCTCGTTCCAGGTGGACTGCTGCTCGTCGCCCTCCTGGCGCACCGCGGCGTCGAGGAGCTCGGTGATCTGCGCCGAACTCGGGGGTGTCCGCCCAGCGGTAGCGGTCGTTCGGCCACACGCCGTCGTCGTACCACCAGCGCATCAGCAGGTCGGCGTCGTTGCCGAAGACCGACGGGTCACCCGGGGCGATCATCACCTCGAGCTCGCCGGAGTCGACCTTGGCGTACTGGGCCGGCGGACTGGCCGATGTCCAGGGTGGTGTTGATCCCGACCGCGTCGAAGGACTCCTTGAACAGCGGCGCGATCTCCTGCACCCAGCCGGTGTCGGTGGTCATCAGGTTGATGCGAGAGGTCCTCGACGCCGGCCTCGGCCAGCAGCTCCTTGAGCCTTCTCCGGGTCGTAGGTGTAGACTGCGTGGCCGCCGGGTTGTAGTTCGGGTGGTTCTCCGGCAGGAAGCGACGTGGCCGGCTCGGCGTTGCCGAGCAGCCCGGTGCCGATGATGGTGTCCATGTCCAGGGCGTAGAAGAACGCCTGACGGACGCGGACGTCGTCGAACGGCTCCAGCTCGGTGTTGAACATCATGAAGAGCAGGCCGAAGGACTGCGACGCTCTCCACGTGCACCTGGTTGCTCAGGCCGTCGACGTCGATGTAGGGCACGTCCTCCATCGCGTGGATGGTGCCGGAAGTCATCGCGGTCGCCGCGGGCGGCGGGGTCGGACAGCAGGTTCCAGTTCATCCCGGCGGCCAGGGCCGGGCGCGGCCCGTTGTAGTCCTCGAACTTCTCGAAGACGAGCTTGTCGTCCGGGACGGCGGACATCAACTGGTAGGGGCCGGTGCCGATCGGGTTGGCGCCGAAGTCCTCGGGGTCCGCCTCGACGAGCGGCCTGCGGGACGATCTTGACCACGCTCGAGGCGCTCGTTCACCAGCGAGAACGGGTAGTCGGTGGTGATCCGGACGGTGTCCTCGTCGACCGCCTCGGCGGTGTCGATGAAGTCCACGAAGCCGGCGAAGAAGCCGCTCTCCTCCGGGTCCGTGGTGCGCTCGAAGCTGAACACGACGTCCTCGACGGTGACCGGCTCACCGTTGTGGAACGTCGCGTCCGGGCGGATGTCGACCTCGTATGTCGTGTCGTCGACCTGGGTCGGCAGGTCCACGCCCAGGGCGGGGTAGACCTCGCGGGTCACCGGGTCCATCTCGGTGAGGCCCTCGAAGATGTGCCAGTTCGCGGCGACGGTCACGGCGCCGGAGGCCAGGACCGGGTCGAAGCTGCCGCCGAGCGGGTAGGAGATACCCGCCTCGATGATGGCGTTCTCGTCGTACTCGCCCTCGGCGGGCGGCTCGGCGGTGGCGCCGGCCTCCTCGGAGTCGTCGTCGGCGTCGTCACTGCCACCTCCGGAACAGGCGGTGAGCAGGAGTGCGGCCGACGCGATCGCGGCGACCATGGTGCGAGTGCGCCGCGGGCGGCGCTGAGAGGTGGTTCCGTACATGGCACTCCATCCACGTCGTTGTCTGATGTCTGACGTACTATAAACACAGACGCCGTCCGGCACAATACGGGTGACTCACCGCGGGCACACGGGTGACGCACGGCGGACAGCACGGGACGACGGCAAGGGACGACACCGAGGATGGACAGATGACTCGCGACACGACGGCGCGGCGCCCGGTGACCAGGCGCTCGGAGCGGATGCGTCGCTCGACCACCGCCGACCAGATCAAGGAGCTCATCCTCACCCAGGGCCTGCACACCGGCGACCCGTTGCCTACGGAGGCCGAGCTCTGCGAGCAGCTCGACGTCTCCCGGTCCTCGGTGCGGGAGGCGATCCGGTCGCTGGCCACCCTCGACATCGTCGAGGTGGTGCACGGGCACGGCACCTTCGTTGGCCGGATGTCCTTGGACCCGATGGTGCAGGCGCTGGTGTTCCGCGGGGTGCTCTCCCCCGGGGACCAGTTGCAGGCGCTGCGCGAGGTGGTCGAGATCCGCCAGGCACTCGACCTGGCGATGGCCGAGAAGGTCGTGGCCGCCGTCTCCGGCAGCGAGCAGCCCGAGCTGGAGTCGCTCGTCGGGCAGATGGTCGACCAGGCTGCGCAGGGCAACACCTTCCTGGACGCCGACCGCGCCTTCCACACCACGCTGCTCGACACCGTCGACAACGGGCTCGCGGGCCAGCTCGTCGCGGCCTTCTGGGATATCCACACCACGGTCCTGCCGCGCCTGGGCCTGGCCCTGCCCGGCGACATCGCGCTCACTGCGAAGGCCCACGGCGACATGCTGACCGCGGCACGCGCGGGGGACGTCGACGCCTACCGGACCGCCGTGGTCGACCACTACGCGCCGCTCCAACGGTCCCTGGCGAAGGTCCGGTGACCGTGCTCGTCGCTGCCCACCGGATGCTGCAGGCCGACGGGGCCCTCGGCGCCGGCTGGCTCCGCACGGACGGCGACCGGATCGTCGCCACCGGGACCGGCGCGCCGCCGGCAGGGGCCGACCTCACGGTGCCGGTGCTCTCTCCCGGGTTCGTGGACCTGCACTGCCACGGCGGCGGCGGTCACTCCTACGACGCCGGCAACCTCGACGACGTCCGGGCGGCCCTCGGTGCGCACCAGCAGGAGGGCACGACGACCACGCTGCTCAGCCTGGTCTCGGCCGACATCGACACCCTCGCCGGGCAGGTGAAACGCCTGACGGAGCTGTATGCCGCGGGAGACATCGCCGGCATCCACCTGGAAGGCCCGTGGCTGAGCCCGTCGCACAGCGGGGCGCACGACACCGCGGCACTGTGCACCCCGACCCCCGAGGGGATCGACCGGCTGCTCCGTGCCGGCCGGGCGGAGCCGCCCGGCCAGCACCGGGGACACCGACGCACCGGGAGCCGTGCGGATGGTGACCCTCGCCCCGGAACTCCCCGGGGGCCTGGACGCCGTGCGTCACCTGTCCGGGGCCGGGGTCGTCGTCGCGATCGGCCACACCGACGCGGACGAGGACGATGCCGCCCGGGCCGTGGAGGCCGGCGCGTCCGTGGCCACCCACCTGTTCAACGCGATGCGCCCCGTGCACCACCGGGCGCCCGGCCCCGTGCCCGCCCTGCTCGGTGACGACCGGGTGGTCGTGGAGCTCATCGCCGACGGGGTGCACATCCACCCCGCTGTGCTGGCCATGGCCGCCCGCAGCGCCCGCGGGGGCTTCGCCCTGGTGACCGACGCGATGGCCGCGGCAGCGGCGCAGGACGGCGACTACCTGCTGGGTGGGGTGGACGTCGAGGTCCGCGACGGCACCGCCCGGGTCGCCGCCACCGGCGCGATCGCCGGCAGCACGCTCACGATGGCAGGTGCCGTGCGCACCGCGGTGCGTGCCGGCATACCCCTCGCCGACGCCCTCACGGCGGCGACGGCCGTGCCCGGCCGCACCCTCGGGCTCGGCGATGTCGGCGTCCTGGCGGAGGGCCGTCGGGCCGACCTGGTCTGTCTCGACGATGCGCTGCAGGTAACGTCGGTGCTCCGGGCGGGCACGTGGGTCGTCCCGCCACCGGGCACGACGACAGGGGATCCATGACGGACGACCGCACGACAGCACCACTGCTGACCAGCGGGATTCTCGCCAGGGCCGCCGCGACCGGTGTGGCCGGTGCCGCGCTCAGCGTCGACCGCCACCCGACGGCGATGCGGCGCCTGGGGCTGCTCCTCGGTGCCGGCGCGGGCGGGGCGGCCGCGCTCGTGGCCCGTGGCCACCTGCGCACCGACACCGACACGGACGGGCCGGCGGGGGGTTCCGCCGCCTCCGAACCGCCGATGGGCCCGGTGGCGGCCGCGGCCCTGGGGGTCGGGGTCTTCGCCGCCACCGCCGGGGTCAGCGAGGCAGGGCTGCGGGCACAGCGCGGCCTCGAGCGGTGGGCTGCCCGCACGAACGGGCACCCGCGCCTGACCGTGGGCCTGCTGACCGCGGCCATGTCGCTCGGCATCGACCTGGCCGAGCGCGCCGCCTCCCGCCGTCAGCCCAGCGCCACCGAGCGCTGACCGGAGCGGGCGGCCCGCCACCACAGGCAGGCCCAGGAGGTCACCACCAGGAGGAGGACCAGCGCCTGGAGCAGCCGGAGATACTGCCCCGGGTACACCACATCCGTCAGATAGTGCTCGATGAACCCGCCGGCCACGAGCTGCTCCCGCCCGGCCTGGACCCTGGCCCAGTTCTCCAGCGCGGTGAGCGGGCAGCCCCATCCCATCAGCGCGGTCGAGAACCCCCAGGCGACCGCGGGCAGGTGCCACCAGAGGACTCCGGGGTGCCACCACAGCGCGAGGTATCCGCCCAGCGCCACGAAGAGCAGAAACGCCAGGTGCACCACCATCGCCACGTCGGCGAGGACCCGGTACGCCATGTCCCAGGATACCCGCACCGAGCCCTGTCCCCGGGGGGTCGCGGGCGGAATCGGGAGCTGACCCCCGCACCCCCAGGGCGCCTCCCCGGGGTCTACAGTCCGCCTGGTGAGCACCGGTCCACTCGCGGGCGGGAGCAGGTCAGCGGCCCGTGCGGGCACGGCGATGGCCGTGGCCTCGATGACCGGCGTACAGCTCGGACTGGCCGTCGCCGTGCTGCTCTTCGACCGGATGGGTCCCGAGGGAGCCGGCTGGGTGCGGCTGACCTGGGCCGCGGTCATCTTCGTGCTGGTCGCCCGGCCCCGCCCCTGGCTCATGGCGCGCCGGCACCTGTTACCTGCGTCGCCCTCGGGGTGGTGACGGCGGGGGTCACGCTGCTGTTCATGTATGCCGTGGAGCGGCTGCCGCTCGGCACCGCCAGCGCCCTGGAGTTCCTCGGGCCGCTCGGGGTGGCGGTCGCCCGCAGCCGGGACCGTCGGGCGTTGCTCTGGCCGGTGTTGGCCGGCGTGGGGGTGCTGCTGCTCACCGAGCCCTGGCACGGACGCATCGACGGGCTGGGCGTCGCGTGCGCGCTGGGCGCCGCGGTGTGCTGGGCGCTCTACATCCTGCTCACGCAACGGGTCGGCGACGCCCTCTCCGGGGTGGACGGACTGGCCATCTCGATGCCGGTGGCGGCGCTGACCGCGACCGCGCTGGTCGGCCACATCGCGCTGCCGACCATGTCCTGGGAGAACGCGCTCCTGGGGCTCGGGCTGGCCGTCCTGCTGCCCGTCGTCCCGTTCGCCCTCGAGCTGTCCGCCCTGCGCCGGCTCACCACGGCCGCCTTCGGCACGCTGATGAGCCTGGAGCCGGCGATCGCCCTGCTGCTGGGCCTGGTCGTGCTGCACCAGCAGCCCGGGTGGTGGCCGGTCCTGGGGATCGGCTTCGTCGTGGTCGCCGGCATCGGCGCGGAGCGGACGGGGGCCCGTGACGAGGGGCCGCCCGATCCGGACGTCAGCACCGGAGAGGCCCGGTTCGTCGTGCCCTGAGCGGGCCACGCCAGCCCCCAGCCCACCACCGTGCGCGGGTGTCACTCCCCGGTGCGGGCTCCCTGCCACAGGTCGATGCCGGCGTCCACGGCATACCGGTCGATGGTGGCCAGCTCCTCGGCGGAGAACGACAGGTTCTCCGTCGCGGCGACGTTCTGCTCCAGCTGGCGCACGCTGCTGGCGCCCACCAGGACCGAGGTGACCCGGTCGTCGCGCAGCGCCCAGGACAGCGCCATCTGGGCCAGGCTCTGGCCGCGCCCGACCGCGATCTCGTGCAGCGCCCGGACGTAGCCCAGCGCCTCCTCGGTCAGGAAGTCCGGCGACAGCGACTTGCCCTGGGCCGCCCGCGAGTCCTCGGGGACCCCGTCGAGGTAGCGGTCGGTGAGCATCCCCTGCGCGAGCGGTGAGAACGCGATGCAGCCGGCGCCGACGTCCTCGAGGGTGTCCAGCAGTCCCTCCTGCTCGACCCAGCGGTTCAGCATCGAGTAGGACGGCTGGTGGATCAGCAGCGGGGTGCCCAGGTCGGCCAGCAACCCGGCCGCGCGGGCGGTGTCCTGCGGGTCGTAGGAGGAGATGCCCACGTAGAGCGCCTTGCCGGACTGCACGATGGAGTGCAGCGCACCCATCGTCTCCTCCAGCGGCGTCGAGGGGTCGGGCCGGTGGTGGTAGAAGATGTCGACGTAGTCCAGCCCCATCCGGGTCAGCGACTGGTCCAGGCTCGCCACCAGGTACTTGCGGGACCCCCCGACCTGGCCGTAGGGGCCGGGCCACATGTCCCACCCCGCCTTGCTCGAGATCACCAGCTCGTCACGCAGCCCGGCGAAACTGCGCCGCAGGTGGCGACCGAAGTTCTCCTCCGCGGCGCCGTAGGGCGGGCCGTAGTTGTTGGCCAGGTCGAAGTGCGTCACCCCCAGGTCGAAGGCGCGCCGCAGCACCGCCTCCTGCCGGTCGAACGGGACGTCGTCGCCGAAGTTGTGCCACAACCCCAGGCTGACCGCCGGCAGGTCCAGGCCGCTGCGGCCCGTCCGCCGGTAGGGCATCGCGTCGTAGCGGGTCGGGTCGGGGGCGTATGCGCTGGCCATGCCACCATCCTCCCCGAGCACGGCGGGCGGGGCTACGGTGGGGTCGTGACGCAGCACGAGCAGCCACCCGGGACGGACTCCGCCGCCGGGGCCCCCGTCTCCCGGGAGGCGCTGGACCCCGACCGGCGCTGGCTGGCCCGCACCCTGCTGCCGGGCGGGGAGGAGCCCGACCCCCGGTTCACCCTCGCCAACGAGCGCACCTTCCTGGCCTGGATCCGCACCGCGATGGCGCTGCTGGCCGGGGGGATCGCGATCGAGGCCTTCGCCGTCGACCTCTTCGAGGTGCCGGTCCGCAAGGCGGTCGCACTGCTGCTGATCGGCCTGGGGATGTTCGTGAGCGGCGGGGCGTTCCTGCGGTGGATCGGCGTCGAGCGGGCCATCCGGCACCGGGCGCCACTGCCCGCTGCCGCTCATCGCGCCGGTGCTCGGGATCGGTGGGGCCGTGGGGGCGTTGGTCGTTATCTACTTCATCGCCACCCGATGACCGTCCCCCCGTGGGTGCCGCGCCCTCCGGCGCCGCCGCCGACCCACACGGCGGCGGCTCTCGACCCGGGGCTGCAGCCGGAGCGCACCAGCCTGGCCTGGAGCCGCACCTGGCTGGCCATGGTCACGGTGAGCGCGGTCTTCCTGCGCTGGCTGCCGCACTACGGGCCGGGGCTGCTGCTCCTGCCGCTGCTGACCCTGCTGGCCGCCGTCTGCGTGGCGCTGACACAGCGCTACCGCACCCACCGCGACGTGCTCGGCATCCAGGAGGACCGCGGCGTCGCGGACCCGCTGCCGCCGCTGCTGCTCCTGCTGCTGGTCGTCGCGCTCAGCCTCGCCGGCGCCTGGTTCGTGCTCGCTGCCCCGTGACAGCGGCCGGGCGAGGGGTCAGCGGGTGTAGATGACCAGGCTGTAGGGGCCGACGTCGACGCGCGCATGCGCGGGCAGCCCGTCGTACTCCCCCGCCTCGGCAGCGAGGTCACCCGAGGCGTGGTCGCCGAACAGGGCGCTGTAGGTGCGGGCGTCGGAGTTGAAGCGCAACCGCCAGGTGCCGTCGCCGGGCATCCCGATGAGGTGCCCGGAGCGTGCCTCCTGGCTGGCGTTCAGCACCACGACCACGTCCTGGCCCTCGCCGTCGGTGCGCAGCCACGCCCCGACCTTCGCCGTGTTGTCCAGGTGCAACAACCGGGTATGCCGTCCGCCGAGTCCCGCACTGTCGCCGGCGTGGTTGCGGCGCAGGTGGATCAGGTCGCTGAACATCCGGACCACGTCGCGGAAGCCCTCGGCCCGGGGCCAGTCGAGCGGCACGTCGTCGCGGAACCACTCGTCCTCCAGGAACTCCTGCCCCTGGAAGACCATCGGGATCCCCGGGGAGGTGAGCACCACGGCCGCGCCGAGGGTGGCCAGTTTCTGCGCCTGCCAGCCGGACGGGTTCGCGCCGTCCACCTCGTGCGGGACCCGGGCCTTGCCGTTGGCGACCTCGTCGTGGGACTCGGTGTAGATAACCCGGTCGAAGGGGTGGGCGTACTCATAGCTGACCGCCGCCAGCAGCGTCTTCATCGACCGGTGCGCGTCGTCCCCAGCCGTGAGCACCTCGCGGACGGGATGGACGAACTGGTTGTCCCACTGGGCGTGGAAGGCCGCCCCGCCCGGCCCCGTGGAGGTGACGGCCGGCTCACCGTGCAGATCCTCGGCGATCATGATCGCGCCGGGGAACTCCTCGCGCACGGCGAGCGCGATCTGGCGCATCAGGTCCCACCCCTCGGGGATGTCCATCCCGGTGGCGTCGACGCTGCGCATGTAGGGCGTCATATCGAAGCGCAAGCCGTCGATGTGGTAGCGGCGCAGCCACATCAACGCGTTGTCGTGGATGAATTGACGCACCTGGGGACGCCCGTAGTCGGGGCGGGTGGCACCCCACGGGGTCTGCGCCCTGTGGTCGTTGTAGAAGTAGATGCCGCCGCCGTCGCCCTCGCCCCACCCGTCGAAGCGCCACAGGTCCAGGTCGCTGGGCCCGAAGTGGTTGTAGACGACGTCGAGGATGACCGCGATCCCGTGCCGGTGGGCCTCCTTGACGAACGCCTTGAGCGCGTCCGGGCCGCCGTAGCCGGACTCCACGGCGAAGATGTGCGCCGGGTTGTAGCCCCAGGAGAGGTCGCCGGCGAACTCCATGAGCGGCATCAGCTCGATGGCGTTCACGCCGAGGTCGCGCAGGTAGTCCAGCTTTCCCGCCGCCAGCTCCAGGTTGCCCGGCCCGCCCGGGCCGCCGACGAAGGACCCGATGTGGGTCTCGTAGATGACCAGCTCGTGGTGCGGCGGGCAGGAGAAGTCGTCGCCCTCCCAGTCGAATGCCCCGTCGTCGTAGATGATGCCGTTGCCGACCGAGCTGGTCACCATGCGGGCGTACGGGTCGACCCGGTCGAGCGTGCTGTCACCGACCTGCAGCCGGAACTTGTACTCATCCCCCGGCCCGGCCTCCGCCACCTCTGCGGCCCAGTAGCCGTCCGACTCGTGGGTGAGCGGGTGCGCCGTCCCGGACCAGTCGTCGAAGGTCCCGGTCACGTGGACGGCGTCGGCGTTGGGGGCCCAGACCCGGAACGTGGTGCCGTCACCGTGGGGGACGGCGCCCATGCCGGGGCTGACTTCGGCGGCGGTCATCGGTGGTGTGCTCCTCGCGGGTGGGGGCGTGCCGGACGGTCAGCCACCCTACCCGCGGGTCAGTCCCGTTGGAGCACGGCGAGGACGTTGCCCGCCGGGTCGGTGAACCAGGCGATCAACGGCCCACCCCCGCGGTGGATGCCCCAGTCGTCCTGCGACATACCGTCGTAGCGCAGGAACGTGAGGCCACGCGCCGTCAGGTCCCGGACGGCCGCCTCGACGTCTGCCACCGGGAAGTTCAGTACCGTGAAGGTCGCCGGGACGTGGTCGTCCTTGGCGTAGATGAGCAGCTGACGACCGCCCAGGGTGAGGGTGAGCAGTCCCATCCCGGGATCGTGGGTGACGCGGAGCCCGAGCGTGCCGCCGTAGAACTCCTGCGCCGCCCCCAGGTCGTCCACGGAGAACCCGCTGAACGCCTCCGAGGCCAGCAGGCCGCCGGCGAGCGGGCCGTCCCTGCCCTCCATGGCGGTGCGGTGCTCGTCACTGAGCTGGATCACCTGCACGTAGTTGCCGTCGGGGTCCTGGGCGGTGGCGAACAGGCTGCCGTCCCTGTCCTCCACGGGCGCGACCCACCGGCCGCCGGCCTGCTCTACCCGGTCGGCGAAGGCGCGCACGTCGTCGACGTCGAAATTGAGGATGGTCCGCGCGGGGTCGGGGTGCGCGGCCTGCACGTCTGCCCGCGGGTCGATGAAGAGGTAGAACTCGTTCGCATAACCCAGGATCCGGTAGTCCCCCTGCCGGTCGTCGCTGCGTGGCGGCAGCACCGCGGTGTACCAGGCGTGCAGCCGGTCGGGGTCGGTGGTGCCCAGCATCGCGCTCCCCAGGATCGTGCTCATCGTGTCCTCCGGTGTCGTGGCGGCCGGCCAGCCCGGCCCCCTGTGCCCACGACCGACCGGTCCCGGGCGCGGGACTCATCGGTGCGACCCTGGGTGCGTGCACGAACTCCGACCCGGGACCCGGCTGACCCCAGACCCGGAGGTCCCCGGCTGCTGGCTGCTCGAGATGGGCGGCGCCGCCCAATCCTGCGTCGACCCGGCCGACCCCACCCACCTGGTCTTCGACTACGTCCGCAGGATCGGCGACGCGCTCGACCTGCACGGCGAGCCCGGGTCCGCACTGCGGGTCGTGCACGTCGGCGGCGCCGCGATGACCCTGCCGCGCTACCTGGCCGCCACCCGACCGCGCTCGTCCCAGATCGTGCTGGAGCCCGACGCCGAGCTCACCGCCTTCGTGCGGCATCACCTGCCGCTGCCCCCGCGCAGCGGGATCCGGGTGCGCCCGGTGGACGGTCTCATCGGGGTGCGGGCGATCCGGGAGGACCACGCGGACGTGGTCGTGGTGGATGCGTATGCCGGGGAGCGGGTGCCCCCCGAACTGACGACCACGGCGTTCCTCACCGAGGTGCGTCGCGTGCTGCGCGCCGACGGGGTGGTGCTGATGAACCTGGCCGACCAGGCACCGCTGACCTACCTGCGCCGGGCGGCGGCAGGGGTCCGCGAGCTGTTCGGCGACGTCGTCGTCTCCGGCGAGCCCGCCGTGCTGCGGGGGCGCAGGTTCGGCAACCTCCTCGTGATGGGCAGTCGGGGGAGCCTGCCGGTGGCCGGCCTGGCCCGGCGCGCCGCGGGGTCGGCGTTCCCCTACCGGGTGGTGCACGCTGAGGCTCTGGCGCGGCTCGTGGGACAGGCCCGGCCCTTCACGGAGGAGGACAGCGCGGCCTCGCCCCCGCCCCCGACGGGCTGGCGCTGACGCGGGGCAGCCTTCAGGCCACGATCCACCGTCCACCCGACTCGTCGCGGCGCGCCAAGCCGGCCGCCAGCAGCCGGTCCAGCTCCTCGATCGGCAGGCCCCGACCCCAGCGCTCGGCGAACAGGTTCGCGTTGCGGACCAGCCGTCTGACGTCGAGTTCCTCGTGGTCGGTATGGGGGCGGAACTGCCGGAACGCCGGCACGCCGCCGACCCTCACCACCGTCCCCCCGGCGGCGGACACGGCGTGGGCGAAGTCCACGTCGATCCCCTCCTGACCGCGGAACTGGGGGAAGAACCCGCCGGTGGCCCGGAAGTCCTCCGCGGTGATCGCGAAGGAGTCGCCGCTGAAACCCTGGACGGGGTGCTCCACGGCCAGGTGGTCCACCGGCAGCAACGACTCCACGTCCACCGCCTGGGAGTCCAACCGGTAGACGGGATACCCGATGACCGGCGGCGGTGGCGGCAGGCTCCGCAGTTGACCACACCACAGGACCGGCGCCCGGTGGCGCGCGCCATCGCCGAGTGCGTGCTCGGCATACCGCTCCACCAATCGGGCACCGGGGATGCACTGGACGGAGAGGAAGATCAGGACGTCGGCGCCGGCCTCCATCGCCGTCGCCGCCCCCAGGTTGCGTGCGGTCGCGAAGGGCAACCGGGCCGGGTCGACCGTCTGGGCGGCCCGGGTGATGGTGCGCCAGCGGTCCGAGGTGATGGGCAGGCGACCGCGGGAGACGTCCGCGTCACCCATCCCGATGACCACGTGGACGTCCGGCACCCTGCTGCCCACCGCCATGCCACCGACGTGCGACATCAGCTCGTCGTGCTGCCCGTGCACCACGGTCACCAAGGCCGTGCGCGGGCGCGACTCACCAAGCCCTACAGGGTCCATCGATGCTGCCTTTCGGTGACGGATCGCCCCCGGGTGAGGAGGCGGCGCGGATGGCCCGGGTGGGGGGCCGGGCGTGAGCGTAGGCAGGATCCGCTCTCGCGCGGTACACCCCTAGGGGTGGGATCTAGGCTGGGGGCATGACCAGCCAGACCGCAGGCGAGCGCATCAAGGTGACCCTGGCCAACGACGTGGAGGTCGTGGTGCACGGGTTGGCCCAGATGCTGGCGCCCTACAGCGACCTCATCGAGGTGGTGGACCTGGACGTCGAGCTGGCCGACCTGAATGGCCCCGCGGCCGACATCACGCTCTACGACACCTTCTCCCAGGGCCAGGCCGACGGTCCCGGGATCGACCGGGTGCTGCAGGACGACCGGAGCGGCAGGGTGGTCGTCTTCACCTGGAACACCCAGCCGGAGCTGATCAACAAGGCGCTCGGCAAGGGCGTCGTGGGCTACCTGACCAAGGCGTTGCCGGCGGCCGACCTGGTGGCAGCGCTGCAGGAGATCCACCGGGGCCGCACCGTGGTCCACCCCGGCCCGGACGACGAGGACGGTGAGCCCCTCGGTGGTGACTGGCCGGGCCGGACCAAGGGCCTGACCGCGCGCGAGGCCGAGGTGATCTCGCTGATCACCCAGGGGCTGCTGAACCAGGAGATCAGCGTGCGCTGCCGGTTGAGCATCAACTCGGTGAAGTCCTACATCCGGGCGGCCTACCGCAAGATGGGTGTGACCACACGGGCCCAGGCGGTGCGCTGGGGGGTCGAGCACGGGATGCTGCCGGAGCGCCACGCACGGACGGGCGACAAGCCCGGCGCCTGATGCGGGGAGCACATCGGCTCAGCCCCTGACCATGACGGGCGCCCCCGTCGCCTCCACCACCTGCTCCGGGGTCACGCCGGGGGCGCACTCGACCAGGTCGAAGTGGTCCCCGGCAACGTCGAGCACGGCGAGGTCGGTGACGATCCGCTGCACGACACGGGTGCCGGTCAGCGGCAGCGACGCACGTCGGCGAGCACCTTGGGTGCGCCGTCGCTTGGCCTGGTGCTCCATCAGCACGATGACCCTCTGGGCGCCGTGCACCAGGTCCATCGCGCCGCCCATGCCCTTGACCATCTTGCCCGGGATCATCCAGTTGGCCAGGTCGCCGTTGCGGTGGAGACCTGCATGCCGCCGAGCACCGCCACGTCGATGTGGCCGCCGCGGATCATCGCGAAGCTCGTCGGCGGAGTCGAAGAACGCCGCGCCCGGAGCGACCGTGACGGTCTCCTTGCCGGCGTTGATCAGGTCGGGGTCGACCTCGTCCTCCGTACGGGTAGGGCCCCACCCCGAGGATGCCGTTCTCGGACTGCATCACGATGTGCACGCCCTCGGGCAGGTAGTTCGGGATCAGCGTCGGCAGCCCGATGCCGAGGTTGACGTACTGGTCCGTCGGCCAGCTCCAGCGCGGCCCGGGCCGCCATCTGCTCGCGGGTCCAGTGCCACCTCAGGCCTCCTCGGTCCGGGTCGTCGCGTCGCTTCTCGATCCGTTTGCGCGGTCGCTTCCTCGGGGGTCAGCTCGACGACCCGGCTGCACGAACACGCCCGGGCAGGTGCACCGTCGTCGGGGTCCAGCTCGCCCGGCGTCGACGACCCGCTCGGCCTCGACGACGGTCAGGCGGCCGGACATCGCGGCGGGCGGGTTGAAGTTGCGGCGCCGCGGCGTGGAACACGCAGGTTGCCGTGCCGGTCGGCGACGGCGGCCCGGACCAGGCGCGACGTCGGCCACGATGGCCGGTCCTCGAGCACCATCGGACGCCCGCCGAAGTCGCGCACCTCCTTGGGGGAGCGAGGACTGCGCCACCGACCCGTCGGCGTGATACCGGCGTCGGCATGCCCGCCCTCGGCGACCTGCGTGCCGACGCCGGTCGGGGTGAAGAAGGCCCCGATGCCGGCGCCGCCGGCGCGCAGCCGCTCGGCGAGGGTGCCCTGCGGGGTCAGCTCGACCTCGCAGCTCGCCGGCCAGGTACTGCCGCGCGAACTCCTTGTTCTCCCCGACGTAGGAGGCGATGACCGCGCGTCGGATCCGGCGCGCCTCCAGCAGCATGCCCGAGGCCCTGGCCCCGTCCACGCCGCAGGTTGTTGCTGACGATCTCACGGTCAGCCCGTCGGCCCCCTGCTCCAGCAGCGCCTCGATCAGGATCCACGGGATCCCGGCGAGGCCGAAGCCACCGACCGCGATGCGTCGACCCCGTCCGTGATGTCGGCGACCGCCTCGGCCGCCGACGCCGACCACCTTGTCCACGATTCAGTCCTCCTGTGCGCGGTCCACCGGTGCCCCGACTGTATGCCGTGTCCGCGGCCCTCGGCCCGGGGGTCCGGCACCTGGTGCGGCAGCCGCCGCTCCGGTGGTGGGAGGATCGGACACCATGACTGATGCTGCACCCCTCGCCCTGACCATCGCCGGCTCCGAGGCGACCGGTGGCGCCGGCGCACAGGCCGACCTGCGGACGTTCCAGGCGATGGACGTCTTCGGGATGGTGGCCCTCACCTGCATCGTGTCCTTCGACCCCAAGGCCGACTGGGGGCACCGGTTCGTGCCGGTCGAGCCGCAGGTCCTGGCCGACCAGCTCGAGGCGATCACCTCCGCCTACCCGCCGGAGCAGCTCGCGGTGACCAAGATCGGGATGCTCGGCACCCCGGACACCATCGGCACCGTCGCCCGGGTGCTCGGCGAGCGGCCGTTCCGCCACGTGGTGCTGGACCCGGTCCTGATCTGCAAGGGCCAGGAGCCGGGGGCGGCGCTCGACACCGACACCGCACTCAAGGAGCAGGTCGTCCCGCTGGCGACCTTCATCACCCCGAACCACTTCGAGTCGCTGTCCCTCTCCGGGCTGGAGGCCATCGAGACCGTGGAGGACCTCACGGAGGCGGCCCGCCGGATCCACGAGCTGAGCGGCGCGGCCGTGCTGGCCAAGGGCGGCGTGCACCTGCCGGGCCCCGATGCGGTCGACGTGTTCGTGGACGCCTCCACCACCGAGGTGCTCAGCGCACCCAAGGTCGGCGAGGTCGCCGTGGCCGGTGCCGGGTGCACGCTGGCCGCCGCGGTGGCCGCCGCCCTGGCCCGGGGAGCGGAGCCGCTCGAGGCAGCCCGCACCGCCAAGGAGTTCGTCACGACCGGGATCCAGGGGCGCCTGGCCTCCGCCGCACCCTTCGACGTCGTCCGCCAGCACTGACGGTGCCGTGACGGTGCTGTCCGACACCGAGCCGTGTCCCTGTGGCGCGGGGGTGTCGTATGCCGGGTGTTGCCGGGCGTACGTGGTGGACGGTCTCCCCGCACCGACGGCGGAGGCGCTGATGCGCAGCCGCTACACGGCATACGCCCTCGGGGTCGAGGACCACGTGTTCCGCACCTGGCACCCCCGCACCCGGCCGAGCGTCGGTGGAGCAGGACCCGAGCCTGCGCTGGCTCGGCCTGGAGGTGGTCTCGACCAGCGGGGGTGGGCCGGAGGACGAGGATGGGACGGTGGAGTTCCGGGCCCAGTGGATCGCCGGGCAGGGCGCGCACCGCCAACGGGGTGTGCACGCCGAGCGCAGCCGTTTCGTGCGTCGGGGCGGGCGCTGGGTCTACGAAGGCGACGCGTCCGACGACTGAGGCCGCGCCGCGGACCCGCCCTGCTCAGCCGAGGTCGCGCAGCCGCGGGGCCAGGTCCGGCCTCGAACTGGGTCAGGAATCGCTCCTGGTCATGGCCCGGCCCGTGGAAGACCAGGTGGGTGAAGCCGGCGGCGACGTACGGCTCGACCTGCGCGACGACCTCCTCGGGGTCCGCGGACGACGATCCACCGCTGGGCGACCTGCTCGATCGGCAGCTCGTCGGCGAACCGCTCCATCTCGATCGGGTCGTCGATGCTGTGCTTCTGCTCGGCGGTCAGCGACAGCGGGGCCCAGAAGCGGGTGTTCTCCAGGGCCTGGTCCGCGTCGCGGTCGTAGGAGAGCTTGATCTCGATCATCCGGTCGATCTCCCCGGCGGTGCGCCCGGCCTTGGCCAGGCCCTCCTCGACGGCGGGCACCAGCTTCTCGGTGTAGAGGTCCATCCCCTTGCCCGAGGTGCAGATGAAGCCGTCGCCGGCGCGACCGGCATACCGGGCCACCATCGGACCGCCCGCGGCGATGTAGACGGGCACCCCGCCCTCGGGCACGTCGTAGATGCTGGCACCGGACGTGCGGTAGTAGTCGCCCTCGAAGTCGACCCGGTCGCCCTTCCACAGCTCACGCATCAGGCGCACGGACTCGCGCAGCCGGGCGAACCGCTCCTTGAACTCCGGCCACTCGCCGGTCAGCCCTCCGGTGGCGATCTCGTTGAGCGCCTCGCCCGATCCCACCCCGAGGATGACGCGCCCCGGGAAGAGACAGCCCATGGTGGCGAACGCCTGGGCCACCACGGCCGGGTTGTAGCGGAAGGTGGGCGTCATGACGGAGGTGCCCAGCACGATCCGCTCGGTGCGGGCACCCACCGCGCTCATCCAGGAGATCGCGAACGGGGCGTGGCCCCCGTTGTGCCGCCACGGCTGGAAGTGGTCGCTGACGAACGCCGAGTCCATGCCGTGGGACTCCGCCCTCACCCCCAGGTCCACCAGGTCCCTGGGGCCGAACTGCTCGGCCGACGCCTTGTATCCCAGCTTGAGTGCGCTCACCCGCCCCACTCTCCCAGACCGGGGCCGGCGCACGCACTAGGGTCGGGGAGCGTGACGCCGACACCGCAGCAGCCCGAGGGACCGACCGACCTGAAGGAGCGCCTGCGCGGCCTCCCTGTCCGCAGCCATCCGGGGCCGGGACCGCGTCGCGGTCAGCGCGCTCCGGTCGGCCATCGCCGCGGTCGAGAACGCGGAGGCGGTCGACCCGACGGGGCCCGACCGGCTGGGACCGGCGGCGCCGCAGTCAGGCCGAGGAGGAGGGCCCGGTGGCGGGATCCGCCGTGGGGGTCGGGGCGGCGGAGGCGGAGCGTCGCCGGCTGACCGGAGACCAGGTGGCGGCCATCGTGCGGGCCGAGGTGGCCGAGCGCACGGAGGACCGCGGCAGAGTTCGACGGCCTGGGGCGCCAGGACCGTGCCGACCGCCTGCGGGCCGAGGCCGCGGCGATCGAGGCCGTCCTGGGGGCGTGAGTCACCACCCCTCCAGCAACACCCGGGTCACCACCGGCCCCTCCTGGGCCAACCAGTCGACGCGCCGGGTGATCACCGCGCCGACCCCCTGGTCCCACATCCGGCGCCAGCCCCCGCCGTAGATCCGCGCCCGGTGCTCCATCAGGTGCCAGGAGCGTCGGCTCCGTGCCGCGGCGAGCTCCACGAGCCGTTCCCGATCGTCCCGCCCCAGCCCGTAGGCGTCGGCGAAGACGCGGCACCGGGCGAACACCTCCTCGTCCGGCATCGCCGGCTCCCGGTCGTCGGGGTGCGTCAGCTGCCCCCAGTGCACCAGCGCGTTGGTCACCTCGAGCAGCCGGCTGGCCGGGCGGGCGAGGTCGAAGTCGATCAGCGCCGCGGCCACCCCGTCGCGAAAGACGACGTTCTCCGGGGTGATGTCCTGGTGCCCCAGCACCTCGTCCGGCTCCGTGACATCCGGTATGCCGTGGGGCAGCCCGGGCGTCTCCCACACCCCGTCGAGGGCGGGTGGGACGACGAACCCCTCCATCGCCCGGTGGTAGTCCCGCAGGAGCAGCGCGACCGACGCCACCCGCTCCCGGTCCCGGAACCATGTGGGGCGGGGACGGCCCGCGACCTCGCCCGGCAGGAACGACAGCACCTCCCGACCCTGACCATCGACCCCGAGGAAGCGCGGGGCGCCCCCGAATCCGGCGGCCTCCAGGTGCTGCAGGACGACCCGGACCAGCGGGGCGTGCGGGTCCCACGGACGTCGCACGGTGTCGCCGATGCGAACCAGCTCGTCGGTGACGTCGCCGCCGACCAGCAGCCGTGGCTCCGCTGCCGGGTCCGGCTCCGGGAAGACGGGCGGCTCGACGTCCGGCTCCACCCGGGCGGTGACGTCCAGCACCCGGTGCAGTGCCCCGAGGGTCAGCGGTTCGTCCAGGAACTCGGCGACCCACGCGGCGTTGTCGGCCCGCCCGGCGTCGTCCCGGGCCGTGAGCCACCGGCGGCACCCCTCCTCCAGGATGTGGCCGAGCTGGGCCACCGCCTGGGTGAAGTCCCCGAGGTCCCGGACCCGTCCGGGGCCGCCCGCGGTGAGGTACCCGGCATACAGGTCCGCCAGGCGGTCCTCTTCCTCCGCACCGAACTCCAGCAGCACCAGGGCCAGCTCCTGCGACGGGTCACCCGGCCCCGCGTTGTCCCAGTCGAAGACGCAC
The DNA here is from genome assembly GCF_057176825.1 of Ornithinicoccus sp. Classification (NCBI taxonomy): domain Bacteria; kingdom Bacillati; phylum Actinomycetota; class Actinomycetes; order Micrococcales; family Intrasporangiaceae; genus Ornithinicoccus; species Ornithinicoccus sp. Next base: position 402,607 of record NZ_CM169976.1, read on the forward strand.
AGGCTCCCGTCGGGCAACGCCCGCACGTTGTCGGCGAACAGGTCCAGGTGACACAGCTGCACCGGCGCGTAGGGCTGCGAGACTTCGGTGACCGCAGCCAGGTCGGGGTGCAGCGCCAACAGGCGGCCGGCGAACGGTGCACCCGCGGCCTGCAGGTCGCCCACCAGGTCTGCCCACCGTTGGACGGGCACCGGCTGGGCGAACCAGGGGTCGACCGGGCCGTCGGCCGGCAGGGCGAGCCGGTGCAGCGCCGCGACGAGCCGGCCGACGGCGACCGGGTCCAGGGTGCGGTTCGCCGGGGCCAGGTCGAGCCAGGTCAGGACCTGCACCGTGCCCCCCGCGACGTCGGCGACGACCTCCCCCTCCGGGGTCCGGACCACCTCCGGGGTGGGCACCCCCGCGGCCAGCACCCGGTCCTGCAGGTCGGCCTGCCGTGCCAGCGCGGCCCGGTCCACCCCTCCGGGTGACTCCTTCACCGCCCACGACCCGTCCGCGGTGTCCAGCCGCCGCACCACGCCGACCCGGCCGGGGACCGGGGCGCCGGTGAACCGGGCGCCGTCGCCGAGACCGAAACGCTGCGCCACCGCGCGGGCGCGCGCCTCCTCGACCCCGACGTCCATGTCCCCATTCAAGCCGCCATGATGGGACCACGTCACCCGATATCCCGGCTGATGCGACCGACGCGGACCACGTGCGGAAGGACGGTATGCCGATGGGCCGGCCCCACCTCTGGGTGCGCCACGAGGTGCGCAGCACCGAACGACGTTCGCCGGTGACGCCCGAGGACGTCGGGCGGCTCGTCGCGGCCGGGGCGGACGTCACCGTCGAGGAGTCCCCACAGCGGATCTTTCCGCTGGAGGAGTATGTCGCGGCCGGCGCCCGCACCGCTGCGTCGGGCAGCTGGGTCGAGGCTCCGGAGGACACCTACGTGCTGGGCCTCAAGGAGCTTCCCGCGGAGCCGGCGCGGTTGCGGCACCGGCACATCTACTTCGGCCACGCGTTCAAGGGTCAGGCGGAGGCGCCCGCCCTGTTGGAGCGCTTCCGGGCCGGCGGCGGGACGCTGCTCGACCTGGAGTACCTGGTGGACGACGGAGGCCGGCGGGTCGCCGCGTTCGGCTACTGGGCGGGCTACCTGGGAGCGGCACTGGGCGTGCTCCACCTGCGCGGCACCCTCCCGGCGCCGCTGACCCCCACGACGCGCGAGGACCTCGACGCCGCACTACGGTCGGGCGCTGACGAGACCATCCGGGTCCTGGTCACCGGCGCTCTCGGGAGGTCCGGGCGCGGGGCCGCCGACGCCCTGGCCGTCGCCGGCCTCGGCGCCACCGGGTGGGACCGCGCGCAGACCCGGGAGCTGGACCGCCCCGCGTTGCTCGACCACGACCTGCTGGTGCACTGCGTCCTGGCCACCACGCCGTCCCCGGCGTTCGTGCGACCGGAGGACGTCGCGGCGCAGGACCGGCGGTTGTCCCTGGTCGTGGACGTCACCTGCGACACGTCCTCCGAGCTCAACCTGCTGCCCGTCTACCGGGACCTGACGTCCTGGACCGAGCCGGTCCGCCGGGTCGCCGACGCCAGCGGCACGCGGCCGCCGGTGGACGTGATCGCGATCGACAACCTGCCCTCGCTGCTGCCCCTGGAGGCGAGCCGCACCTACTCGGCCGACCTGCTGCCGACCCTGCTGTCCCTGGTCGCCGAGGGCGTGGACTCCGCCGTGTGGGCGCGTGCGCGGGGCACCTTCGAGCAGGCGCTGACGGCGGTTTCTGCTCACGGCAGCAACGGCTAGGCCGATCCGTCGGGGGCGACGCACCGTGGAGCCATGGCTCCCGCAGAGACGACCCGACCGCCCGTTGATCCCACCCAGACCCGATTGCTCGACCAGCGCATCCTGCTGCTGGACGGGGAGTTGGACGACCGGGGCGGCACCCGCCTGACGGCGCAGTTGCTGCTGCTCTCCGGCGAGGACCCCCGCGCCGACATCAGCCTGTGGATCAACTCCCCCGGCGGCTCCGTCCCGGCCATGCTCTCGATCATGGACGCGATGCGGCTGGTGCCCAACGACGTGTCCACCCTCTCCCTGGGCATCGCCGCGAGCGCCGGTCAGTTCCTCCTGTCGGCGGGGACCCCGGGCAAGCGCTTCGCCCTGCCGCACAGCAAGATCCTGCTGCACCAGGGGTCCGCCGGCTTCGGTGGGACCGCGGTCGACATCGAGCTCCAGGCGGACGACCTGCGGCACACCCGCGACACCGTGCTGGGCCTGACTGCCGAGCACACCGGCCAGCCTGTCGAGCGGATCTTCGAGGACTCGCTGCGGGACCGCTGGTTCACCGCGGATCAGGCCCGCGACTACGGCATGGTGGACGCGGTCCTGGATTCCCTGGAGATGGTGCGGCCCCAGCGGAGCCTCGCCGGACTCGGGGGCCGGGCATGAGCAACTACCCGATCCCCAACGTCGTGGTCCAGCACCCGCGGGGTGACCGGGTCACCGACGTCTACAGCCATCTCCTCGGCGAACGGATCGTCTACCTCGGCACCGAGATCGATGACGGGGTGGCCAACACGGTGGTCGCCCAACTGCTCCACCTCGAGGCGGACCGACCCGAGGGCGAGATCAACCTCTACATCAACTCCCCCGGTGGGTCGCTGACCGCGACGCTCGCGATCTATGACGCGATGCAGTTCGTCCGCTCGCCCGTGGCGACGACCTGCCTCGGGCAGGCGGGCGCGACGGCCGGTCTGCTGCTGGCCGCCGGCTCTCCCGGCCTGCGCGGCGTCCTCCCGCACGCCCGGGTGATGCTGCACCAGCTGTCGGCGCAGAGCCGGGGCACCATCCCGGACCTGATCCTGGAGGCCGAGGAGGTGTCCCGGTTGCGCAACGAGGCCGAGCTGGTGCTGTCCCGGCACACCGGGCAGAGCGTCGAGCGGTTGCGTCACGACACCGACCGTGACCTGATCCTGACGCCCCAGGCGGCCGTGGACTACGGCATCGCCGACCACGTCGTCGCCTACCGCAAGGAGGTGGCCGCCCCCGACCCGGTCCCCGCACTCGGGTAGCCGGCGTGGCGCACAGGCGTGACGGCGTGCCGGTCAGGCTGCGGCGGCGAGCACGGACACGACGGGTCCGCTGCGGGGCGGAGCCGACACGAGCCGCAGCCCCCGGGCGGCCCGGAGGTCCCGGGCGGTCAGGTCCAGCACCTGGTCCAGGTCCAGGTGCAACGCCCCGGTGATGGCGGAGATCATCTCCGAGGACGGGTCCTTGCGGCCCCGCTCGACCTCCGAGAGGTATTGCGGGGAGATCCCGGCCCGTGCCGCCGCCTCGGTGAGGGTGAGCCCCCGGCGCTGCCGCATCCGCCGCAGCCTCCGACCGAGCACCTCCCGCCACAACGGGGGAGGCACCTCACGGCCGGGGACAGCGCGCTCCGTCATGGTCCGACCGTACCCCCGGACCTCCGCGCCCGCCCGGCTGTTCGCCGCAGGCGGACGTGCCCGCCGACCCCGGCACACGACATACGCCCGAGGGACACGCGCCGGGAGGTGTGCGTGCACGCCCCCATCACCCAAGATGGACCCCATGCACACTGACCGCTGGCGCCCGGCGGCCGCGCTGCGGGAGAGCCGGACCCGGGCTCGGATGACCCAGGAGGCGCTCGCGGAGGCCTCCGGCGTCAGCGTGCGCACCCTGCGCGGGTTGGAGAGTGGGCGCATCAGGAACCCGCACCGCCCGACCCTGCTCGCCCTCGCCGCGGGGCTGCGCCTGGACCAGCGGCAGACCAGCGAGATGGTCGACCTGTGGCGCCGCGACCCCACGATCCTGACCCTGCCGGACATGCTCGATCCGCGGGCCGATGTCGAGGCGATGATCGCCCGCTTCGGGGAGCGCAAGGAGGTCTTCTTCAGCGACGTCAGCTGGAGCACGCGGACCGTGATCGGGCCGGACCGGCTCATGGTCTATCGGGAGAGCCAGTTCGTGAAGACGGCCGTGGTCGACGGCGTGGACTCGATGATGTTCATCTTCGGCGGCGACCCGATGCTGGACGCCGACAAAGTCCGGGTGATCCCGCTGCGGGGCTGTGACCTGGGCGAGCTGATCCCGCTGCCGGAGACCAACGAGGTGCTCTTCTTCCTGGACCTGGGGCGCCCGCTCCAGGTCGGCGAGACCGTCTCACCCGCCTACGGCCTGGAGCTGGGCGACGCGCTGCTGCCCCCCGAGGAGTTGGCACGGCAGGGGATCGAGTTCGAGCCCTGCACCTGGGTGACGAGCACGCTGCGCACCCCGGTCGGCCACTTCCTGTCGGTCGTGGAGTTCCGGGATGTCGAGCCGCCCACCCGGGTGTGGCAGGTGACGGCGCGGGGTCCGCACGCGGAGCAGATCCACGTGAAGGACCTGGTCGTCGACCGGTTCGGCAGCGTCCACATGACCGCCGACAACGTGCCCGTGGGCACGCACGGCATCAAGTGGGAGTGGGACGGCGACCCCCACTAGGCCAAAGTTGCCGCCTATCTTGCCTGTTCTGCCGGGCCCGGGAATGGTGCGATAGACCCTGTCGGCGGCCCGCACCGTGCATGCGGAGGGGGATGCACGGCGCAGGTTGCCGTGGATCCGGACGCTTGCCGACACGATCCCATCAGGCGAAGAGGCAGAACGGGTGCCCCGCCGGGTCGAAGAGCACCCGGACATCGTCTTGGGGCTGGTGCTCGGCCAACCTCGCACCGCACTCCATCGCCCACGCCACGGACTCCTCGAGGTCGTCCACCCAGATATCCAGGTGCTGCGTGGCCCGCTGCCGCCCCTGCTCGCTGGGCCACACCGGCGGCTCGTGGACGCGCTCATACTCCAGGTTCACCGTGATCCGTCCGTGGTCACCCACCGTCCGCACCTGTGCCCAGCCCGCCTCCGGGGGCTCGCCCGGCCCGGGTGGCTCCGAGGCGGTGACTTCGGCGGACAATAGCCGCGCGTAGAACTCGGCGAGCTCCCGGGGCGCCGGGGACCCGATGGTCACGGAGGTCAGCTGGAGGCGTGGCGTCATCGGCCCAACCTACGGCTCCCGGCGACCGCCGCACTGGCGGCGACCACCACACTGCCGACGCCGAGCCCGTTCATCCCCGCCGCAGGACCGGCGGGTGGAGCTGCTCGGCCGGCCCTGCGACATACAGCTGGGCCGGGCGACCGCCCCCGCGGGTGGTGCGCTCCCCCGTCTCGCGCAGGAAGCCCTCGGCGTTCGTGACCTTGCGGTGGAAGTTGCGGGGGTCGATCCGGGTGCCCCACACGGCCTCATAGACCTCGCGCAGCTCCCCCACGGTGAAGTTCTCGCCGAGGAAGGCGGTGGCGAGGGTGGAGTACTCGAGCTTCGCCCGCGCCCGCTCCAGTCCGTCGCGCAGGATCTGGGCGTGGTCGAAGGCCAGGCGCAGACCCAGCGCCTCCTCCACCTCGACCCACCGGGCATCCGCCGCATCCGTGCCCGCCGCAGGCTCCGGGAGGTCGGCGCCAAGCGCGAGCCACGCGACACTGACCACCCGCATCCGCTCGTCCCGATCCGGGTCGCCGTAGGTGCGCAGCTGCTCGAGCCTAACGTCCCGGCGCCCGATCCCGCACTCCTCCTCCAGCTCCCGGTAGGCCGCGGCCTCGATGTCCTCCCGATCCCGGGTGAAGCCGCCGGGCAGCGCCCACTTGCCCTCCTCGGGCCACCTGCCCCGCCGGATCAGCAGCACGTGGAGGCGCCGGTCACGCAGCGTCAGCACGACCAGGTCGGCCGTGACGGCGAAGGGTGGGTAGGCCCTCGGGTCGTAGCTCTCGGACATGCCGCCACCCTACCTAGTAATCGTCAACTTGACGAATGTCGGTGGGTGATGCCATGCTTTATGTCACTTCGACGAAAAGGAGTCCGGATGAACGCATCCAAGACCGAGCACGACCGCGCCGCGGGCGTGCTGCTGACCCAGGCCGTGGGCGACGCCCTCGGCGTCCCCTACGAGTTCGCGGCACCCCCGGCGGGTGAGCCGCAGATGCTCGGCGGCGGGCTCGGCCCGTACGCCCCCGGCGAGTGGTCCGACGACACCCAGATGGCGGTGTGCATCGCGCAGGTCACCGCGACCGGCGCGGCCCTCGACGGCCCGGAGGGGCTGGACGCGGTGGCCGAGCGGTTCCTGGGGTGGCTCGATTCGCCCCCGGCCGACATCGGCGTCCAGACCAGCCAGGTGCTGCACACCGCCCGGCCCGGCACCGGCTCACCCGCCGAACGCCTCACCGCCGCGGCCCGCGACCTGCACCAGCGCACCGGCCGCACCGCCGGCAACGGCGCCCTGATGCGCACCGGAGTCGTGGGGCTCACCCGGGTCAGCGACCGGGCGGCCACCGCCCGCGCGGCTCGCGCCGTCGCCGAGCTGACCCACGCGGACCCGCTGGCCGGGGACTCCTGTGTGCTCTGGGCCGAGGCGATCCGGGTCGCGGTCACCGAGGCCCGCCTCGACCTGGCCGGCGGGCTCGATCTCCTCCCCGCCGACCGCCGCGCCCAGTGGGCCACCTGGATCGAGGAGGCGCAGGACCGGGCGCCGCAGACGTTCCGCGCGAACGGCTTCACGGTGACCGCACTGCAGGCCGCCTGGTCGGCGATCACCCACACCGCCTCCGACGCCAGCGGACCGGACCACGTCCGCGCCGCCCTCACCGCCGCCGTCCAGATCGGCCACGACACGGACACCGTGGCGGCCATCGCCGGTGCGCTGCTCGGCGCGCGCTACGGCGCCTCGGCCGTCCCCTTCGAGTGGAGCCGACGGGTGCACGGCTGGCCCGGCCTGCGTGCGAGCGACCTGGTGTCTCTGGCCTCCCGCACCCACCGCGGCGGTCAGGACGACCCGCAGGGCTGGCCCTCGATCGCCGAGCTGGACTACGGGCGCCTGCGCCGGCTGGCGGCGCCGCACCCCCACGACGACCAGGTGCTCCTGGGCACCGTCGCCGACCTGGAGCACCTCGACGAGCTCGGCGTGGACGCGGTCGTCTCGCTGTGCCGCCTCGGCACCGCGCAGCTCCCCCCGACCTCCCGTGTCGCACCGCAGGACCACACCGTGGTGTGGCTGATCGACCACGAGGACCCGGACCACAACCAGCACCTGGACTGGGTGCTCGCCGACGCGGCCCGCGCGGTCCACCAGTTGCGCAGCGAAGGCCGTCGGGTGCTCCTGCACTGCGTCGCCGCACAGCACCGCACCCCGTCGGTCGCGCTGCGCTATGCCCGGCTCCTGGGCCACCACGGGCCCGAGACCGCCGACCGGATCGCCGCCGCGGTCGGCTACGACCCCACCGGCCTGCTCTGGGACACCGCCCGGCGGGGCACCGCCGGTGACCCGCCCCCCGCCGCCAGCTGACGGCATACCAGGAAGGAGCCCCCCATGCACTGGACCGAGATCGCCGGCTTCGCCACCGGTGGGCTGTGCGTCTGGCTGGTCGTCCGGCAGAACATCTGGACCTTCCCGGTCGGCATCGCCAACAACATCTTCTTCATCGTGCTCTTCCTGCGCGTCGGCCTCTACGCCGAGGTCGGTCTGCAATTTGTCTACATCGTGCTCGGGCTGCTCGGCTGGTACTGGTGGCTGCGTGGTGGGCCGGACCGCAGTCGCCTGGTCGTCCGCGCCACCCCGGCGTGGGTGTGGCCGGTGGCGCTGGCCGTGATCGTCGGCGGCACGCTGGCGCTGTGCTGGCTGCTGACCACGCACACCGACTCCACGGTCGCCGGGTGGGACGCACTCACGACCACGATGAGCCTGGTCGCCCAGCTCATGCTGAGCCGCAAGTGGATCGGCAACTGGCTGGTGTGGATCGCCGCCGACGTCATCTACATCGGGCTCTACGCCGCCAAGGGGCTGTGGCTGACGAGCGTGCTGTATGCCGTGTTCCTCACCATGTGCCTGATCGGCCTGCGGCAGTGGCGGGCCGCACGGGCGGCGGAGCTGGCCGAGTCAGACCTGACCGCGTCAGACGGCGCCGAGCCAGACGGCGCCGTGCCGGTGGACGCGCTCCCCGGGGCCACGGAGGCGGTGCGGCCATGAGCCGGAGGTTCCGCCACGGGCTGGTGCTGGGCAAGTTCTACCCCTTCCACGCCGGGCACCAGCTGCTGATCCGCACCGCTAGTGCCCTGTGCGAACGACTCACCGTGCAGGTGCTGGCCAACTCGGCCGAGACGATCCCGCTGGAGGTCCGCGTCGCCTGGATCCGCGAGGAGCACCCCGAGGTCACCGTCGTCGGCGGGATGGACGAGGCCGAGGTCGACTTCGACTCGCCCGCCGCCTGGGACGCGCACATGGAGGTGATCGAGGCGCTGTTGGACGCCCCGGTCGACGCGGCCTTCACCTCCGATGCGTACGGCGCGGAGCTGGCCCGGCGCCTCGGCGCCACGTGGGTGCAGGTCAACCCGGGCCGGACCGGGATGCCGGTGTCGGGGACTGCCGTCCGAGCAGACGTCGCCGGCTACTGGTGGGCCCTGCCCGCGCCCGTCCGCGCCTGGCTCACGCGCCGGGTCGTGGTGCTCGGCGCGGAGTCCACCGGCACGACCACCCTCTCCCGCGACCTGGCACACGCACTCGGCTGCGGGTGGGTCGCCGAGTTCGGCCGGCAGTGGTCGGCACAGCGCCCCGGCGGACTGGGGGCGCCGTGGCACACCGCCGAGTTCGACCTGGTCGCCCGGGAGCAGGCACGGGCCGAGGACCAGGCCGCACGGCAGACCCCCGTGCCGTTCCTCGTCTGCGACACCGACGTCCTGGCCACGACCGTCTGGCACGAACGCTATGTCGGCTCCCGCTCCGGCACCGTCGAGGCGCTCGCCGCGGCACGGCAGCCGAGCCTGTACGTGCTGACCTCCGACGACATCCCGTTCGTCCAGGACGGTCTCCGCGACGGCGAACACCTACGGGGCTGGATGACCCAGCGCTTCCGGGAGGTCCTCGACACCCAGCCCGTGCCGTGGATCGAGGTGTCCGGCGGCCGCCAGGAGCGACTCACCGAGGCACTCGCCGCGACCGCATCACCTGCTCGTTTCTGAGGGACGCGCGACGCCGGGTCCCAGCACAGATCAGGGCGTTGCCACCCCGTGCACGGTGCGCAGCAGCTCCTGGTAGCGACCGGTGATCTCGGTCGCCTGCGCGGCGCTCCCCGTCTCCTCGGTGGCCGACTCACTCACCGCCATCGGCCACCGTGGCGGGTCGGGGGTCTGTGTCAGTGCCCAGGCGGCCTGGCGGGCGGCGCCGAGCGCGACGTACTCCTGGGCCGGGGGCACCACCACCGGCACCCCGAAGAGGTGGGAGGCGACCTGTTGCACGGCCGTCGACGCGCTGGCGCCGCCGATCAGCAGCACCCGTTCGACGGCTGCACTCTGCTCGCGCAGGGCGCCGACCCCCGCGACCAGGTTGAGCAGCATCCCCTCGACCGCGGCGCGGGCGAGGTTCTCCGGGGTGGCGTTCGTGCGGGTCAGCCCGCTCAGTGTGCCGGTGGCACCGGGCAGGTCGGGGGTGCGCTCCCCGTCCAGGTACGGCAGCAGGACGAGACCGCCGGCACCGGGGTCGGCCGCCAGCGCGAGGCGGTCCAGCCCGGCCAGGTCCACCCCCAGCATGCTCGCCGCAGCCGTCAGGACCCGGGCCGCGTTGAGGGTGCACATCAGCGGCAGGTAGGCGCCGGTCGCGTCGGCGAAGCCGGCCACGGCGCCCGTCGGGTCCTGCGGGCAGGTGTCGGAGGTGGTGAACACCGTGCCGCTGGTGCCCAGCGAGACCGCCACGTCCCCGCTGACTAACCCCAGGCCCAACCCGGCGCCCATGTTGTCGCCGGTGCCTGCCGCCACGAGCAGGCCGCCCCCCGTGGTGCCGGCGGCCTCGCTGGGGCCCAGCACCCGGGGCACCCCGAACTCCCGTCCCAGGGCCCGCCGCATGACGTCGGTGTCGTACTCCCCGGCGCTGGAGGACCAGTAGCAGGTCCCCGACGCGTCACCGCGGTCGGTGGTCCACCCCGTGAAGCCGCCCTCCTCCTGCAGGATCCGTCCGGTCAGCCAGTCGTGCGGCAGCACCACGGTGGCGGTGCGCCCGGCGTTCTCCGGCTCGTGCTCGGCCATCCAACGGAGCTTCGTGGCTGTCATGCTGGCGACGGGAACGACCCCGATGCGCTCGGCCCAGGCCTGCGCCCCGCCGAGCTCGGTGACCAGGTCGGTGGCGGCACCCGAGGAGCGGGTGTCGTTCCACAGCAACGCGTCGCGGACGACCACACCGTCCTCATCGAGCGCCACCATCCCGTGCTGCTGGCCGCCCACGGCGACCGCGGCGACCCCGTCGAGGAGCCCGTCGGCCACCGCGTCCTGGTAGGCCTCCCACCAGCGGTCGGGGTGCACCTCCGTGCCGTCGGGGTGCGCGGCACGACCCTGCCGGACGACCTCCCCGGTGTCGGCGTCGACGACGACGACCTTGCAGGACTGGGTGGAACTGTCGACTCCGGCGACCAGGTGGCGATCCGTCACCGGGGCCTCCATCCTCACGTGTCGGGGCCCGTCATCGGCGGACCAGTGCCTCTACCGTGGCGCGGGCGCCACGGGAGTGCAAGGACTCCAGAGCCGCGGCGTATGCCGTGGTGAACCGTTCGTGCTCGACCAGGTCGCCGAACAGGTCGGGGTCCCGCAGGAACGCCAGGGGGTCCTCCTGCTGACGGGCCGCGGCGGCCATGACCCGGTCCTTGAGCCGGTCCACCACCTCGATGGGCTCACCCTGCTCATCGCGCCCCTCGGCATACCGGGCCCATGAGGCGACCACCAGAGCGGCGTACTCGACCGACCCCCCGTGGGCGAGGTTCTCCCGGATCACCGGGACCAACCACTTGGGGATCCGGTCACTGCTCTCCGCGCAGAGCCGCGCCAGGGTGTCGCGGACCTCGGGGTTGGCGAACCGCTCGATGAGGGTGTGCCGGTAGGCGTCCAGGTCGGTATCGGGCACCGGCGGCAGGGTGGGCGCACCCTCGGTCGCCATGTAGCCGTGCAGGAAGTCGACGAACAGGGGGTCCTGGCACACCTCGTGGGCGTAGCGGTAGCCGGACAGGTAGCCGACATAGCACAGGGCCTGGTGGCTGGAGTTGAGCATCCGCAACTTCATCAACTCGAACGGGACGACGTCCTCCACGATCTGCACGCCGACGTCCTCGTAGGCCGGACGGCCGGCGGTGAAGTGGTCCTCCAGCACCCACTGGGTGAACGGCTCGCAGACGACCGGCCACCCATCGGCCACCCCGAACTCCTCGGCCAACAGGGAGGTGTCCTCCTCGGCGGTGACCGGTGTGATCCGGTCCACCATGCAGTTCGGGAACGCGACGTGCTGGTCCATCCAGTCCGCCAGGTCCGGGTCCTTGAGCCGGGCGAACGCGGTGATCATCTTGCGGGCCACGTCCCCGTTCCCGGGCAGGTTGTCGCAGGAGTTCACGGTGAACGGTGGGGTCCCGGCCTCCCGGCGCGCGGCCAGCGCCGCGACGATGAACCCGAACGCGGTGCTCGGCGTCGCCCCCTCCTGCAGGTCCTGCTGGATCCCGGGGTCGCTGGGGTCGAACTCCCCGGTGACCTGGTTGACCAGGTAGCCGCCCTCGGTGATGGTCAGCGACACGATCCCGGTGGCCGGGTCGGTCATCACGTCCAGCACGGCCTGCGGGTCCTCGGGGGCGAAGATCATCCGCCGGATCGAGCCGATCACGCGGGGCTCGCGCAGGCCGTCCGGGTGCTTCACGATCAGGGTGTAGAGACCGTCCTGGGCGTTCAGCGTGTCGACGATCCGCCGGTCGTGCGGCAGCACCCCGATGCCGCAGATGCCCTGGTCGAGGGCCTTCCCCTCGTTCATCAGGGCATCCAGGTACATCGCCTGGTGGGCACGGTGGAAGCCGCCGACGCCGAAGTGGACGATGCCAGTGCTCACCGCGGCGGGATCGTATGCCGGCACCGCCACCCGGTCGTCCAGGTCACCCAGGGTGGTCAGGGACAGGGCGGAGGGTGCGGCGTCACTCACTTCACGGCTCCCATCGACAGACCCTGCACCAACTTGTCCTGGGCGGCGAACCCCGCCGCCAGCACCGGCAGCGACACCACCAGGGAGGCGGCGCAGACCTGCGCCAGGAACAGCCCCTGGCTGGTGACGAACCCGGTGAGGAACACCGGCGCCGTCCCGGCCACCGTACCGGTCAGCACCCGGGCCAGCAGCAGCTCGTTCCAGCTGAAGATGAAGCAGATCAGCGCGGCCGAGGCCAGGCCGGGCATGACGACCGGGGCGATGATCGAGCGGAGCGTGCGGATCAGGCCCGCCCCGTCCACCTGCGCGGCCTCCAGCATCTCCGCGGGGACCTCCGCCAGGAAGGACTGCAGCATCCAGATCGCGATCGGCAGGTTCATCGAGGTGTAGAGGATGATCAGCAACCAGATCGTGTCCAGCAGCTTGAACTGCTGGGCGAAGATGTAGATCGGGAGCAGGCCGGCCACGATCGGCAGCATCTTGGTGGACAGGAAGAAGAACATCACGTCCGTCCACTTCTTCACCGGCCGGATCGACAGGGCGTAGGCGGCGGGGAAGGCCAGCAGCAGCACCAGGATGGTGGAGACGACGCTGGCGGTCAGCGAGTTCAGCAGCGGCGGCCACGGGTTGGCCCCGAAGAACGAGCGGTAGCCCTCCAGGCTGAACGGCGCGAACCAGCTCGGTGGGTTGGTGGCGGCGTCGGTCTCGGAGTGGAAGGAGGTGAGCACCATCCACAGCACCGGCGCCACGAACAGCAGCCCGACCACCCAGGCCAGCAGGGTCAGCAGCCGGTTGTTGCGGGGGCCCTGGGGCTTGCCCACCTTGGCCAGGTGCGCGGCGGTGGCGGCGTCCGGGTCCAGGGCCGGCGCGCTCGTGCTCTGGTCGCTCATCGGGACTCCTCCTTGAACAGGGTGAACACGGTGCGCAGCGCCGCCATCGCGATGATCAGCGTGCCCAGCACCACGACCACACCCGCGGCGGACGCCCGGCCGTAGTCCTGGGCGGTGTAGAAGGTCTGGTAGATGAAGTAGGGCAGGTTCGCGGTGCCGAGACCGCCCGAGGTGATGGTGAAGACGTGGTCGAAGTTCTGCACCACGTAGATGGCGCCCAGCAGCCCCGACAGCTCGATGTACTGGCGCAGGTGGGGCAGCGTCATGTGGCGGAAGATCTGCCAGGAGCTGGCGCCGTCGATGCGGGCGGCCTCCACGACGTCCAGCGGCCGGGACTGCAGCCCCGCCAGCAGGATGAGCATCATGAACGGGGTCCACTGCCAGACCAGCGAGACGATGATCGCCCACAGGGGGTTGTTGGTGATCCAGTCCGGTTGCGGGGCGTTCTCCCCGAACACCGTCGTGAGCAACCCGTTGAAGAGGCCGTACTCGGGGTTGTAGAGCGCGTGCTTCCACAGCAGAGCCGCCGCCACCGGCACCACGAGGAACGGGGTGATCATCATCGTCCGGACGATGCCGCGGCCCAGGAACTTGCGGTCCAGCAGCATCGCGATCAGCAGGCCCAGGACCAGTGAGATCAGCACCACCGCCACGGTGAGCATGATGGTGACGAACACCGCCTGGCGGGTGTTGGTGTCGGTGAAGACCCGGGCGAAGTTGGCGAACCCGGCGAACCCGCGCTCGTCGGGGTAGTAGGCGTTCCAGTTCATGAACGAGATGACCAGGGTGGCCGCGAACGGCAACTGGGTCATCACGATCACGAAGATCAGCGCCGGCAGCAGCGGCGCCCGGCGGGCCCAGTCGCCCGCCTTGCGCAGGGCCGGCGACTCGGCGGTCGGCGCCCCGCCCGGGGGTTTGGTGGCCGCGGCGGTGTCGGTGCTCATTCGGATGCCTCCCGGGACAGGTAGCGCTCGGCGACGTCGCTGGCCAGGTCCTGACCCCGCTCCAACGCGTCCTCGACGGACATCCGTCCGGCGATGGCGCTGCTGACGTCCTGACTGACCTGGGTCCCCAGGTCGGGGAACTCCGGGATGCCGACGAACTGGATGCCGATAGCGGGCCGGGGCTGCACCCCCGGGTTGGTCGGGTCAGCTGCCTCGATGGCGGACTTGGTCGGCTCCGCGAAGGCGCTGGCGACCTCAAGGTAGTCGGGGTTGTCGTAGGTGGAGGCCCGCTTGCCGGCCGGCACACTGGCCCAGCCGATCTCCTCGCCGACCAACTCCTCGTACTCCTTGCTGGACGCCCAGGAGACGAACTGCCAGGCCGCGTCCTGCTTCTCGCTCGCGGCCTGGATACCCCACGACCACGAGTAGAGCCAGCCGGCACTCTCGGTCTCGACGACCGGCGCCGCGACATACCCGATCTTGCCCTGGACGGGTGAGCCGTCGGCCTCCAGCGTGCCCGCGGCCGCGGTGGAGTCGTACCACATGGCGACACTGCCCTGGGTGAGGTTGTTCAGGCACTCGGTGTAGCCGGCCTGCGGGGCACCCGAGGGGCCGTAGTCGTTGACCAGGTCCACATAGAAGTTAACCGCCTCGGTGAACTCCGGGGCGTCGACCTGGGCCTGCCAGTCCTCGGTGAACCAGGTGCCGCCGAAGGTGTTCACCACGGTCGTCAGCGGGGCGAAGATCTGCCCCCACCCGGGCTGGCCCCTCAGACAGATGCCCGACATCCCCGGCTCCGCACCGTCCAACGCCTCGGCGAGCTCGCGCACCTCGGGCCAGGTGGGCCGCTCGGAGACGGTGAGACCCAGCTCCTCGGTCAGGTCCTTGCGGTACATCAGGAAGGAGGACTCGCCGTAGAACGGCTGGCCATAGATCTGGTCCTCGTAGGACAGCGAGGTCTGCATCGGGGCCAGGATGTCCTCCTGGTCGAAGTCGGGGTCTGCGGCGATGAAGTCGTCCATCGGGGCGACCCAGCCGGCGCCCGGCGTAGATCGGGATCTCGAAGTTGCTCAGCGAGGCGACGTCGTACTGCCCCGCTTGGCTGGAGAACTCCTGGCTGATCTTGTCCCGCACGTCGTTCTCCGGCAGGACGGTGAAGTTGACGCTGATCCCGGTCTCGGCCGTGAAGTGCTCGGCGGTGAGTCGTTGCAGGTCGATCATCTGGGGGTTGTTGACCATCAGCACGTTGATCGTGTTGGGTCCTCCTCCCCCGATCCCGCCGCCGCCCCAGCCGGCGCAGGACGTCAGTCCCAGCGCGGCCCCGGCCACGGCGGCCACCACGGTCACCCGACGTCGTCGGCGCATGCCACTCCTTACGTCCAGGAGATCTCCGCCGTGACAGTGGCGACCTCACCGTTGAGAGTTGCTCATCTGAGCGAGGATGAGCCACATATGAGTAAACTGCCGATGTCGTAGCGTGTCAATAGCCGTCCCGGCGTTGCGCGGCGGCGTCCGGTTCGTGACAAGGAATGTCAGGAGGTGGGCTCGTGAGCCCCAGCCAGGGACCCGCCGAGTTGGTGCTCATGGCGGCCGTCGCGCGGCACCACTACCTTGAGGGTCGCTCGAAGGTGCAGATTGCCGACGACCTGGGCCTGAGCCGGTTCAAGGTCGCGCGCCTGCTGGACGCCGCACGGGAGTGCGGCCTGGTCCGGATCGAGATCGGACAGGTCGACGGGCTGGACCTGGACCTCTCTGCCCGCCTCCAGGAGGCGTTCGGCCTGACGCACTGCGCGGTGCACAGCACCCGCGGTGCGGGCGCCGGGGAGTCCAGGACGGTCCTGGGTCGCACCGCCGCCCGCCTGCTCGCCGAGATCCTGCGACCCTCCGACGTGCTCGGCCTGCCCTGGTCCCGCTCGGTCCTGGCGATGACCGAGCACCTCACCGATCTGCCCCAGGTCAAGGTGGTGCAGCTGACCGGCGCCATGGAGGTCGCCGGGATCGACGCCAGCGCGGTCGACATCGTGCGCCGGATCTCCCAGGTCTCCGGTGGCGCCAGCTCGATCTTCCACGCCCCGTTCGCCCTGGACGACGCGCAGAGCGCCACGGCGATCCGTCGCCAGGCCTCCGTCCGCCAGGGGCTGGCAGAAATCGACACGGTCACCCACGCCGCCGTCGGTGTCGGCGCCTGGGCCGACGGCCTCTCGAGCATCTACGCGGTGGCCACCGCGGAGGAGCGGGCCGACCGCGGCGGCCGAGGACGTCATCGGGGAGGTGTCCGGTGTGCTCTTCGACGCCTCCGGGGCGCCGGTCACCAACAGCCTCTCCGACCGGCTCATCACGCTGTCTGCCGAGCAGCTCGTGTCCATCCCCGACGTCGTCGCCATCGCCGTCGGCCGTGACAAGGCCGACGCCGTCCGCGCCGCCCTCCACGGCCACCTCATCAACGGACTGGTCACCGACGATGCCCTGGCCTCCGCCCTCCTCCCCACCTGACCGGACGCGCGACCTGGCGGCCCCATCACCCCACCGGAAGCGCGACCTGGCGGCCCTATCACCCCACCGGAAGCGCGACCAGGCGGCCGCCCGTTCAGGACTTCCGTTCAGTCGCCCCGGATCTCCTCCCGGCTCCCGTCCGGGTCGACCCAGGAGATCTCGGCGTCCGGCGGGGCGCTGACCCAGGCGAAGCGACCCTCGACGTCACTCTGCTCGAGAACCTCCGCGTACCGGATCTCGACCCCGTCGGCCTCCCCACCGTCCGGGCCCTCGACTGCGACCGCGTGGTCCGCGCTGGGGAGGTACCCGACGACCTCACGCCCGTCACCCCCGTCGAGCTCGACCGCCCACCCGGAGCTGGAGTCGCCCTCCCAGCTCGCCTGCTCGTCGCCGAGCCAGACGTGCCACGTCCCGTCCCGCCCCTGCGCCACGAACGGTGGCGGGGACCCGCTCCCGTCGTCCTCGAAGTCGGCGACGACCTCCAGCACCTGGGTCCAGATGACGCCCCACGTCCCGGCCTCGTCGCCCCACGCCATCCCGAGGGTCTCCTTCTCCGGGTCGGTGAACTCGGTGGTCACGTAGGCGTCCAGTCCGGTGCCCGGCAACGGCCGGCGGGTGACCTCGACCGGCGCGCCCGCGGACAGCACCCGCAGCACCGGGGCGTCGGCGTCCACCAGACCGAAGAGCACCTCGCCCTCCGGGGTCGGCTGCGACCTGCGGCGTGACGGTCCTGCCCTCGCGCAGGAACCGCAGCGTGTCGGCGCCGGGCTCACCCCAGCCGCCGACCTCCAGGTCACCGTCGGCCCCCCGGGTGGCGTAGGCGAGGCGTCCTCCGGACTCCCCGCCGCACGCGTCGAACGCGACGACCGCGGTCGTCCCTGCCGCGGACCCGGCGAGCGGCACCTCGGCATACGCGACCCGGTCCAGGTCGATCCGGGTCCCGCCCGGCCCGGCGACGATCCCGCCGCAGTCCACCCAGGGCGCGGCCGGCAGGACCGCCAGGGGACCGGCGTTCAACCCACTCGCCCACAGGGCACCGAGCCCGACCGCGGCGACGGACCCCGTCGCCAGTGCACCCCGTCGGGCCCTGCGACGACGGTCGGACCGGTGGACGACGCCCAGCACCTCGTCGGGATCGAGCCGCAGCCCCGGTGGGGACTCGACCGTGTGCAGGGAACGTGCCAGGTCGCGCTCGTCGGTGATCATCGGACCGTCTCCTCGGTGCGTGCATAGTGCTTCCTGAGGTTCGCCAGCCCCCGCGCGGCCGTGCTCTTGACCGTGCCGGTGCTGATCCCCAGCTCGTGGGCGACCGTCGCCTCAGACAGGTCGCAGTAGTGCCGCAGGACGACCACCCGGCGTTGCTGCTCGGGCAGCGCCGCGAGGGCCTGGATCAGGTCCCGCTGGGCCGCGACGTCGTCGGCGACGCAGCGCCCGGTCGACCCGCGCCAGCACCCGTCTTCGGACGGTGTGTGCGGGTCGACCAGCACCTCGCGGCGTCGCCTGCGCCAGGTGTCGTTGCGGTGGTTCACCAGCACCGTGCGGGTGTACGGCATCGCCTGGCCCGGGCGCACCCGGGACCACGCGGCATACGTCTTCGTCAGCGCGGCCTGGACCAGCTCCTTGGCGTCCTCGACGTCTCCGGTGAGGAACCAGGCGACACGGAGCAGCTCCGGCGTCGCGGCGCGCACGAAGTCACTGAACTCCTCGTCCCGCTCCCGCTTGCGCACCCGCATTCACCTCCCGATCCCGTGCCGACACCACCACCTACGCAGCATCCTGTCGAAAGGTTGCTCCTCACTCCTCGAGTTCGTCCGAAGGCATCACGACCGAGCGGAACGGCGACAGCGTGAGGATCAGCGCCGCCACGACCAGGCCGCCGACCGCCACCGCGATCGCCGGACGATTGCCGTATGCCGAGGCGAACCATCCCGCGAGCGGTGCCGACACGGTGATGGTCCCCCAGTTGAACGACCGGATCGTGGCGTTCATCCGGGCCCGCAACCGGTCCGGCGTGACGGCGTTGCGATAACTCCCCTCGAGCGGTCCCTTCAACCCGTTGGCCACCCCGTAGACCAACTGCCCGGCGAGCAGCACCAGCACCCCGCGCGGCCCGACCGGGGCCGCCAGGGCGATAAGGAACGCCACCGGCGTCAGCCAGTCGGCGAGCACGCAGATCCGCCCGAGTCCGAACCGCTGGGCCAGCCGGGGCGTCAGGCCGGCCGCCAGCACCCCGGTGACCCCGGAGGCCGCGAGGACCAGCCCGATCGCCACCGGACCCAGGCCGATCTCCTGGGTGGCGTAGAACACGAAGATCGTCATCACGGCGGAGTTGAAGAAGAACCAGGTATGCAGAGCGATCGCGTAGGGCGCGAGTGTGCGGTGCCGATAGACCCACCGGGCACCCTCGCGCAACTCCCTCCCGATGTGCCGGTCGGGGGCCCGGGCCGGCGCCGGCTCCTGCACCCGGATCGTGCTGACGAACAGGGCGGACACGGCATACGTCACGGCGTTGACCAGGATGGCGACCGGCGCCGAGAGGAATCGCACCAACGCGCCCGCGAGGAGGGGGCCCACCGACTCGGCGGCCGTCATCGACTGCTCGAGCCGGGAGTTGGCCGACGGCAGCAGCCGCACCGGCACCAGCCGGGGCACGAACGACTGGTGAGCTGCCACCGACGCCACCGACGCGGTCCCGGAGACGAAGACCAGGGCGGCAACCATCGGCACGGTCAGCTGACCGACCAGGGCCAGCGTCGCGATCGTGGCGAACACCACGGCACACAGCGTGTCGCCGGCGATGAGCACGGGCCTGCGGCGGACCCGGTCGACGAGCACCCCGACCAGCATCCCGAGGAGCAGCGAGGGCAGCCACTGGGCGGAGCGCACGAGGCCCAGGTCGGCCTGGTCGGCCTGCAGCGTCTCGATGAGCAACAGCTGGAGGGCCAGGTTGGAGGTGAACAGGCCCAGCCACTTCGTGGTGTCGGACAACCAGAGACGGACGAAGGCCGGGTACTGGAACACCCCGGACCCGGCCATGGGACCAGTCAACCAGCCGGCGCCACCATGCTCAGAAGTCGGCCTTCTGTCGGTTGCGGACCTTGCCGACGACGCTGATCGCGATGGCCAGCAGGAGGAAGACGTAGAGCGTGATCGAGATCCAGCTGCCGACCAGCGTCGCCGGGTCGTTCTGCGAGTTGTTCATCGCGCTGCGCAGGGAGTCCTCGGCGAGCGGGCCCAGGATGACGGCGATCAGGACCGGGGCGAGCGGCACGCCGAACCGGCGCATCGCGAAGGCCAGCACCCCCAGCCCGATCATCAGGGCGAGGTCGACCATGGCGGCCGTCGCGGCATACACCCCGAGACAGGAGAACATCCCGATCGCGGCGTAGAGGTAGGCCTTCGGGATCTTGAGCAGCTGGGCCCACAGGGGCGCGAACGGCAGGTTCAGGATGAGCAGCACGACGAGGCCGATGAAGAGGCTGGCCAGCAGTGCCCACACCAGCTCGGGGTTGCGGTCAAACAGCAACGGGCCGGGCTGCATGCCGTATTGCCGCAACGCCAGGATCATCATGGCGGCCGTCGCCGACGTGGGCAGGCCCAGCGCCAGCAACGCGCCCATCGCGGTGCCTGAGGTGGCGTTGCCCGCCGCCTCGGGCCCGGCCACACCGCGGATGGCGCCGGTGCCGAACTTGGGGTCCTTGCGGCGCCGGTCCAGCCGTCGCTCCAGGCCGTAGGACAGGAACGTCGGCACCTCGGCGCCGCCGGCGGGGATGACGCCGAAGGGCACCCCGAAGCCGGTGCCGCGCAGCCAGGCCGGCAGGGCCTCGCGGAACTCACCGCGGGTCAGGAACGGGCGCCCCTTGGAGGGCATCAGGCTCTGGTCGTCGGGGCGGCCGACCTTGGAGGCGACGAAGATGACCTCCCCCACGGCCAGCAGCGCCACGGTGATCACCACGATGCTGATGCCGTCGAACATCGCGATGTTGCCGAAGGTGAAGCGCTGCACGCCGCTCACCTGGTCGGTGCCGATCATCGCCAGCGCCAGGCCGATCAGGAGTGCGGCCAGGCCCTTGAGCGCCGAGTCCGCGACCACGGCGGAGATGGCGACGAAGGCGAAGATGGTGAGCGCGAAGTACTCCCCCGGGCCGAATCTCGTCGCCCAACTGGCCAGCGAGGGGGCAAAGAACACGACCAGGGTGGTGGCGATGAGCCCGCCGGTGAAGGCGCCGATGGCCGAGGTGGCCAGGGCCTGCGGCGCCCGCCCGGCCTTGGCCATCCGGTGGCCCTCGAAGGTGCCGGCGATGGCGGTGGAGTTGCCCGGGGTGTTCATCAGGATGCCGGCGATCGAGTCACCGAACAGCCCGCCGAAGTAGATCCCGGCAAACATCACCAGCGCTGACAACGGGTCGAGGGTGAAGGTGATCGGCAGGAGCAGCGCCACGGCCATCGCCGAGCCCATGCCCGGCAGCACGCCGACGCCGGTGCCGATGAGCGCACCGAGCAGGACGTAGAACAGTGCCTTGAGGGTCAGGACGTCGCCGAAGCCACCGATCAGGCTGGTGATCTGGTCCATGTCAGCCGCCCATCACGCCGGGGGGCAGGTTGAGCCCCAGGAGTCCGGAGAACACCAGCTGCATGATCGAGGACATCGCGAGCCCGACCAGCAGGTTGAGGACGTACCGCCGGTTGCCCAGCCCGATCGTGATCCCCCAGAAGACCAGCGCCGCGGCGATGATCCACCCCACGGTCTCCAGGATGAGCGCGAAGCCGACGAAGGACCCGACGGTGATCGCCACCGCGGGCCAGTTGCTCGCGGTGCCCGCTCGGAGCGTGCCGTCCTCCTCGATCATCGATTCGGGGACGTCCGGGCTGCGCAGGATCTGGATCGTCAGCAGCACCCCGACCACGAAGCACGCGATGGCGGCGATCCACGGGAAGGCCTTGGGCCCGAACAGTTCGCCGTCGTCGGCGACGTCCATGACCGAGTTGCCGTAGACCAGGAACACCCCGAGGGCGAACAGCACGGCCGGGATCACCAGTCCGCTGCGCCCGGTCCAGAAGCTGTGCGGCCCGGCCGGTTCGTGCACGTCGTGGGCCAGCGGCGAGCGTGGTTCGTCGGTCATTGCACCAGCCCCAGGTCGACGAGGATCTCGGTGATCCGTTCCTGCTCGGTCACCAGGAAGTCCCCGAACTCCTCACCAGTGAGGAAGGACTCCTCCCACCGGTTGCGCTCCACGGCCTCCTGCCACTCGGGGGTGTCCACCATCTCGGTGACGATCTCGATGAGCACGTCCTGCTCCTCGTCGGTCAACCCTGCGGGGGCGACGTAGCCGCGCCAGTTGACCAGGTCGACCGCGGGGTAGCCGACCTCCTCCATGGTGGGCACGTCGAGCCCCTCGAGCCGCTCCGGCGCGACGACTGCGAGCGCCCGCAGCCGACCGTCCTCGATGAGGTCCCGGAAGTCGTTGAAGCCGCTGATCCCGACCCCGGGGGTGCCGGGGGCGGTGGAGAGCAGCGCGATCGTCAGGTCGCCACCGCCGGCGTATGCCGAGTACTGGATCTCCCCGGGGTCGATCCCCGCCTCGCGAGCCAGCATCGCGGCCACCATGTGGTCGATGCCTCCGGCCGACCCGCCCCCGATCGGCAGCGCCGCCGGGTCCGCGGACCACTCCTCGATCAGGTCCTCCAGCGTCTCGTACTCGCTGTGCTCCGGGACGGCGATCACCTCGAAGTCCTCGGCCAACCGGGCGATCGGGGTCATCTCCGCCAGGTCCAGGTCGCTCGGGCTGAGCGCGATCCCGCCGAGCATGACGGTGCCGGTGACCATCATGGTCGAGGACTCCCCGTCCATCCGGGTGAGTTGGCTCAGCCCGATGGTGCCGCCCGCCCCCGGGACGTTGACGACCTGCGGGTTGACCACGATCTGGTTGCTCCGCAGCGCCTGTTGCGACTCCCGGCCGACCAGGTCCCACCCGCCACCGGCCGCGGCCGGCGCGATGATCACCAGCTTGGTGTGCGCGTCGGACCGGGATCCCGAACGGTTCGCGTCGATCCCGGCGGCGATCACCAGGACCGCGACGGCCAGGATGCCGAGCACCCAGCCGACGTTCCTCGGGATCTTCATGGTGCCTCCTGGGCGGCCACCGTGCCGCACATCCTGTCTGATGGTCCATGCCTGGGCCAGGGCGGCTCCGAGTCTGCCACGAACCGCGCGGAGTCGCTTACGATGCGAAGCACCCAGGCAGTCCCCCATGGAGGCCCCCATGTCCGTCGCGGTTGCCCACAGCGAGTCCGCCGAGGGCATCGCCGCCCTCCTGGCCGCCACCGACTGGGCCCACACCCACGGCACCGATCTGCTGGTGCTCCACGTCGAGGGCGACACTGCCGCCCAGACCCACACCCCGGCAGCCAGCGCCTCGGGGGTCCACGAGGTCGAGCGGGAGGTCGCCCAGGCGCTCCGGGAGCACGGTGCCCACCCGGTGGACTGGAGGGTCGTGGCGACCCCGTCCGGGGGCGACGTCGCCTCGGCCCTGCTGGACCTGGTGGTCGAGCACGCGGCAGACCTCCTGGTGGTCGGGTCCCAGCGACGCAGCCGGGTCGGCAAGCTGATCATGGGCAGCACGGTGCAGCGGGTGCTGCTGGACAGCCCGGTCCCGGTGCTCGTCGTCAAGGCTGGCTGACGCCCGACGCCGGCCGCTGCCACTCCACCCGCAGGGCGGTGGGCACGCCGCCGAGGTGCTGCACCATCCCGTGCGAGTCCCGGTTGAGCACATCGGTCTCGGTGACGATCTCCCGGACGCCGCGCTCCCGCAGCCGCGCCACGACGGTGGTGAGCAACGCCGGCGCCAGCCGGGTCCGCCGCCACGGACGCCGGACGCCCAGGCATCCCAGTCGCGGAGCCGGACGACGGTCCCAGACCCGCACCAACCCGTCGTAGCAGCCGGTGTCGTCGTGCACCGCGATCAGGTAGAGCGCCGGGTCGAACTCGTCGTCGCGCAGCGTCTCCAGCAGGTCCTCCGTCGAGCCCTCCCACCCGGCCGCGCCCGGGATGTCCTGCCTGATCTCGTTGTCCAGCCGGGCCACCCGCCCGGGGTCAGCGTCGGTGACTCGTATGACGTGGTGCCGGTCCGCGACCAACCGCCGGTCGGGGAGTCGGTCCAGCGGGATCCGCCAGTGCTGCTCCCGCCGGGTGGCGCGAAACCCGGCGCCGCGCAGCGCCGGCTCCAAGGGGGTGTCCTCAGCGGTCTCGAGCACCAGGGGGCCGTGGGTGTCGGCCGCGACCCGTGCCAGGAGCGTGGCCGCAGCGGCGCTGTCGGCCGGCAGGAGGACCACCCCCTTGCCGTCGGGACGGGGGGCGACCCGGGCGGTCGAGCCTCCCCAGACCCACCGGTCCGGTCCGACCCGCCGCACCGTCGCCATGACGGGCGAGTACAGCAGGCCGACCGGACGGGGGCAACGGGTTTACCGTGCGCCGGGGTCCTCGGAAGGCTCCTCGGACGGCTCCTCGGCGAGCTCCTGGCCGTCGGCTCCGTCCTCGACGGACCGCCGCGCCGTGGCGCGCATGCTGATCAGCGAGGCCACCACCGCGACGGTCATGGACACGACGATGACCAGCAGGGAGTGCCAGGTCTCGATGTGCGGCACCCAGGAGATCGGCTCGCCACCGTTGATCCAGGAGATCTCGTTGGCCTCCATCGCGTGGAAGACCAGCTTGACGCCGATGAAGCCGAGGATGGCGGCGATGCCGTAGTGCAGGTAGACCAACCGGTCCAGCAGCCCACCGAGCAGGAAGTACAGCTGGCGCAGCCCCATCAGGGCGAAGATGTTGCAGGCGAAGACCAGGAACGGGTCGGTGGTGACCGAGAAGATCGCCGGGATCGAGTCGATCGCGAACATCAGGTCGGTCATCCCCAGCGCCAGGATGACGAACAGGAACGGGGTCACGTAGCGGGTGCCGTCGATCGTGACGGTCGACTTGCCGCCGTTCCAGGTCTCGGTGACGTTCATCCGCCGCTTCATCAGCCGGATGAGCGCGTTGTCCTTCTCCCCGGCGTCCTCGTCCTCGCCCACCGCCTGCTGCCACGCGACGTAGACCAGGTAGGCACCGAAGATGTAGAAGAGCCAGGAGAAGGACTCGATGAGCTGCACCCCGACGACGATGAAGATGCCGCGGAGCACGATCGCGATGAGGATGCCGATCATCAGCACCCGCTGCTGCATCACCCGGGGCACCGCGAACCGGTTCAGGATGATGATGAAGACGAACAGGTTGTCGATGGACAGCGAGTACTCCAGCAGCCAGCCCGTGACGAACTCGCCGGCGTGCTGGACATCGCCCATCAACAGCAGGACACCCGCGAAGACCAGGGCCAGGGAGACGTAGAAGCCCACCCATGCGGCGGCCTCCTTCATCGACGGCACGTGGGGCCGCTTGACGACGAGCAGCAGGTCGAAGATGAGGATGGCGGTGAGCACCGCCAGGGCGGAGATCTCGAAGATCTGATAGCCGGACAACGCAGGGGGCCTCTCGGTCGGGGAACGCAGAACGGGCGCGAACGTCTCTCCCGCGCCTGTCCGTTCGACATCGCGCCCCGCGACCGGGGTCTGCCCCGTGATGACGATCGCGGCGTGACGGGATACTCCCCTTCGCCGCCGGTCAGTCTATCCCCGCGGGGCGACTCCCCGGTCATCCCGCCGGCCCCGCGCACCCGGGAGTGACCGGGATCACAGGTCGCGCAGGATCCCCTCGACGGCCTCCTTGGCGTCGCCGAACAGCATGCGGGTGTTGTCGCGGTAGAACAGCGGGTTCTGCACCCCGGCGTAGCCGCTGGCCATGGACCTCTTGAGCACCACGACGTCGCGGGCCTGCCACACCTGCAGCACGGGCATCCCGGCGATCGGGGATCCCGGCTCGTCCACGGCGGCGGGGTTGACGGTGTCGTTCGCCCCGATCACCAGCACCACGTCGGTGTCGGCGAAGTCGTCGTTGATCTCCTCCATGCCGAGGACGATGTCGTAGGGCACCTTCGCCTCGGCCAGCAGGACGTTCATGTGCCCGGGCAGTCGCCCGGCGACGGGATGTATGCCGAAGCGCACCTGTGCGCCCTGCTTGCGCAGGCGGGCGGTCAGGTCCGCGACGGGGTACTGCGCCTGGGCCACGGCCATCCCGTAGCCGGGGGTGATGACCACCGAGCGCGCGTTCCGGAGCATCGCGGCGACGTCGGAGGCGTTGCTCTCGCGGTAGTCCCCGACGCGTTCCCCCTCCTCGAAGACGGCGCTCTCGGTCCCGAAGCCGCCGGCGATCACGGACAGGAACGAGCGGTTCATCCCCTGGCACATCAGGTAGCTGAGGATCGCACCGGAGGACCCGACCAGGGCCCCGGTCACGATGAGCAGGTCGTTGCCGAGGATGAACCCGGCGGCCGCGGCGGCCCAGCCGGAGTAGCTGTTGAGCATCGAGACGACGATCGGCATGTCGCCGCCACCGATCGAGGCGACCAGGTGCCACCCGAAGGCCAGGGCCACGATGGTCATCAGCACCAGCGGCAGGACCGCATGGCTGAGCATGAACCACACCAGCAGCCCCGCCGACGCGACGAGGGCCAGGAGGTTGAGCAGGTGCCGGCGGGGCAGCATCAGCGGGTTGGCCGAGATCCGGGCGCTCAGCTTCAGCGCTGCCACGACGGACCCGGTGAAGGTGACCGCGCCGATGAAGATGCCGAGGAACACCTCGACCAGGTGGATGGTCTCCTCCGCACCGGTCAACGGGCCGGGGGCAATGTAGGCGTTGTAGCCGACCAACACCGCGGCGATCCCGACGAAACTGTGCAGCAGCGCGATGAGCTGCGGGATCGCGGTCATCTCCACGACCCGTGCCCGCCACAGGCCGATCGTGGCGCCGACCGCCATCGCCGCCGCGATCAGGACCAGGGTCAGCAGCGGGTCCTCCGCTTCGAGCGCGGCCAACCAGACGGTCGCCCCGAGCGCCAGGGTCATCCCGACGATCCCGAAGACGTTGCCCCGCCGGGCGGTCTCGTGCCGGGACAGCCCGGCCAGGGACAGCACGAAGAGCACGGCCGCGATGATGTAGGCGGCCTGCACCAGGTTGAGGGCGCTCACGACGCCTCGTCCCTGCGGAACATGCGCAGCATCCGCCCGGTCACGGCGAACCCACCGAAGACGTTGATGCTGGCCACCACGACGGCCCCGAGGGCCAGGGTGCGCACGAGGAGGTTGTCGTTGCCGACCTGGAGCAGGGCGCCGACGAGGATGATCGCGCTGATCGCGTTGGTCTCGGCCAGCAGCGGGGTGTGCAGCGCGTGGGTCACGTTGGTGATGACGTAGAAGCCGACGATCACCGCGAGGGTGAAGACGGTGAAGTGCCCCAGGAAGGCGGGCGGGGAGACGCTGGCGACCAGGGCGAAGAGCACGGCGGCCAGCCCCATCGCGACGTACCGCCGACGGGGGTCCGGCGGCGGCTTCTCCGGCGCTGCCCCGGCGGGCTCCCCCGGCCCCGCCGGCGCGGGTTGCGGCGCGGCGGACACCCGGACGGGCGGTGGCGGCCAGGTCACCTCTCCCTCATGGACGACGGTGAGACCGCGCTGCACCTCGTCGTCGAGGTCCAGCACCAACCGCCCGTCCTTCTCGGGGGTCAGCAGTGCCACCAGGTTGGCCACGTTGGTGCCGAACAGCTGGGAGGCCTGGGTCGGCAGCCGACCGGGCAGGTCGGTGTAGCCCACCACCCGCACCCCGTTGCCGGTGGTCACGACCTCACCGGGCTCGGTCGCCTCGCAGTTGCCGCCGTTGGGGGCGGCCATGTCGACGACCACGCTGCCGGGCCGCATCGCGGCGACGGTCTCGGCGGTGACCAGCCGCGGGGCCGGCCGGCCCGGGATCAGGGCGGTGGTGATGACGATGTCGGCGTCGGCGCACTCGCGGGCATAGACCTCCATCGCCCGGCGCTCCAGGTCCTCGTCCATCTCGCGGGCGTAGCCGTCGGCGCTCGGTCCCTGGTCGGGCAGCTCGACCCGGACGAACTGCGCGCCCATGGACTCCACCTGCTCGGCGACCTCGGGTCGGATGTCGAAGGCCCGGACCACCGCGCCAAGACTGGAGGCCGCACCGATCGCGGCGAGGCCTGCGACGCCCGCACCGATGACGAACACCTTCGCCGGGGGCACGGTGCCCGCCGCGGTGACCTGCCCGGTGAACACCGAGCCGAACTGGTGGGCGGCCTCGACGACGGCGCGGTAGCCGCCGATGCCCGCCATCGAGGACAACACGTCCAACGACTGGGCGCGGGAGACCCGGGGCACCGCGTCCATCGCCAGCGCGGTGACGCCCCGTGCGGCGAGCGCGGCCAGCAGGTCGGGGCTGAGCGCGGGGGCCAGGAGTGCCGCGAGGGTGGACCCGGGCTGCAGCAGGCCCACCTCCGCCTCGTCCGGGGCGTTGACCTTGAGGACCACGTCGGCCGACCACACACCCGGTCCGTCGTCCAGCGTGGCGCCCGCCTCGGCATACGCCTCGTCCGGGTAGCTGGACCGGTGCCCCGCGCCGGACTGAACCGTCACGGCATACCCCAGGGCGATCAGCCGACCCACCGTCTGCGGGGTCGCGGCGACACGTGTCTCCCCGGGGCGCGACTCCATCGGGACGCCGATCCGCACGGGGGCTCCTTCGCCTCGGGGCGGTGACGGTCCCCCTCTGGACCTGCCACCGACTGGCACCCTACAAGGCGGTCCCGACGGCGCCCCGGCTCACCCCACCCTGTCCGCGAGGCGGGCCACGGCATCGGCCAGGGGTGGGCCGAACATCTCCGGGTCGTTGTGGTCCACCCCGTCCAGCACGACCTCCTCCACCAGCGTCCCGGCCCGTGCCGCCACCTCGGCGCTGAGCCGCGTGGGGACGACCGAGTCCGCCGTGCCACGGACCACCGTGACCGGGACGGGGCTGTCGGCCAGGTGCTCCACGACGGGGAACCGGTCCCGCAGCAGCCACCCGACCGGCAGCAGCGGATAGTGGTGGGAGCCGACATCGGCGAGCTCGGTGAACGGCGAGCGGAGCACCACCCCTGCGGGCGGACGCTCCGCCTGCAACCGGGCGACCACCCCGGTGCCCAGGGACTCACCGAGGTAGAGCGTGCGCTCGGGCGCGAACCCCTCCTCCTCCAGGGCACGGGCCGCCGCCAGGGCGTCGGCGGCCAGACCCTCCTCCGACGGGCCGCCGGGGTTGCCGCCGTAACCCCGGTAGTCCAGCAGGAGCACGGTGAACCCGCGCGCCGCCAGTTCCTGCGCGATGCCGGTGCGGCCGGCCCGGTTGCCGCCGTTGCCGGGCGCGTAGAGAACCGCCATGTCCCGGTCCGCGTCGGGCTGCGCGGGCAGCAGCCAGGCGGTCAGGGTCAGGCCGTCATCGGTGGTCAGCGCGACCTCGCGAGCCCCCGGCAGCACCTCCCCGACCGGGGGCGGCTCGGAGCCGTCGGGGCCGTAGATGAGGGAACGTTGGAAGGTCGCGAACACTCCGAGCACCACCACGATCAGAAGGACGAGGACGAGTGCCGCCCGCGTCACCCTGCGCAGTGCGGGGTGTCGGGCCGGCCGGTTTGCCATCACCCCATGGTCGCACCGGCGGGCGGGAGCACCTTCCGGGCGCCCGCGGCGATGGCGGCCTTCCACCGGGTCCGGTGTCGGACCATGAAGTGCCCAGCCCCCCGGAGCAGGTGGTGCT
Organism: Ornithinicoccus sp.; assembly: GCF_057176825.1. Lineage (NCBI taxonomy): Bacteria > Bacillati > Actinomycetota > Actinomycetes > Micrococcales > Intrasporangiaceae > Ornithinicoccus > Ornithinicoccus sp. The sequence goes on from NZ_CM169976.1 coordinate 431,669, forward strand.
GCGCCCGCCCGCCGCGTGCCCGAGCGCGCTGCACGGCGGCGTGAGAGTCGCGCGGGCTGGTCCAGGTGTCCTCGCTCCCGTGCACCACGACCAGCCTCGTGTCGGCCGGGATGGAGTCGGCGTCGTCCTGCGGCCACCACGGGGCGAGGGCGAGGACGCCGACGACCGCGTGGTGGGCGGCGAGGGCGGCGGCGACCCGGCCGCCCATCGAGTGGCCGACCAGCACGACGGGGCATCCTGGGTGCTTGGTCCTCAGCGTCACGAGCGCTGCTCGGCCGTCGGCCACGGCATGCCGTTCGGGCTCGTTCCACCCGCGGTGCCGGTAGCGCAGGCGGTAGACCGCGGTGTCGGGCAGCGCACGACGCAGCGTGCCGGCGACCCCGACCATCCGTGCGTGGGACAGGTGCCACGCGCGGGAGGGGCTGGTGCTGTCCGGCTTGCCCCCGGGGAGCACCAGGAGCACCGCCTCCGGGTGGCTCGGGGCGCGAGACACGAGACCAGGTAGTGCGTGCGGGTCACACCGGGTCTTCGGTGCCGGTGATCGGGTGGATGGTCGGGCCTTCAGTCAGGTCTTCGGTCAGGTGGAGGCCACGGGCAGGTCGGACACCAGGCGCACGGTCTCGTCGGCCGAGTCGATCCGCACCTGGACGACCTCCTCCCGCATGATCGCCGCGTTCATCCGGCAGACCACCGTCGCCTCGGCGCCGATGAACGTGCCGGAGCTGAACTCCTCCCCGGACGTCGAGACCAGCACCACCTCGAAGGTCTCCCCGATCTCGAGCCCGTCGATCTCCAGCAGCGTCTCGGTCCCCCAGGTGTGTGCCACCAAGGAGGCCTCGATCCGGCTGCCCGTCGGCTCGCCGGTGAAGCTGATCTCCTCCACGGCGCCCAACGTGCCGGGAGGCCCTTCCACCGGTGCATCCACCACGCGCTGGTAGGTGAGCGTCCCCGCCACCCCGACCCCGACCAGGCACGCCGCCGCAGCAGTCAGGAGCCAGCGCGAACGCCGGGGCGGAGCGACGGGCGCGGGCTCGTCCGTGACCTCGCGGTCGGCAACGGCGGCGACGCGGTCGGCCAGGTCCTCCGGCGGGTCTGCCTCGACCCAGCCCAGCCCGGCGCCGTCCAGGCGTCCGAGGGTGTCCCGCAACTCCGCCAGTTCCTGCTGGATCGAGGGGTCCCGGCGCGCGGCCTCGTCGAGTTCTGCCTGCTCGGCGGGGGTCAACTCGCCCGCGAGCGCGCCGGCGATCAACTCCGCCCGGCGGTCTGCGTCCTCACTCATCGTCTTCCTCCTCGGCCAGGATCTCCCTCAGGGCCCGCAGGCCGCAGTACGTCCGACTCCGCAGCGTGCCGACCGGCACCCCCGTGCGCTCGGACAGCTGGTCGTAGCCCATCCCCTCGAGCTGCACCGCCACGAGGACCTCCCGGTGCTCGGCGCTCAACCGGGCCAGGCCGGCGAGCAGCACGAGTCGGTCCTCGACCGCATGGTCGGTATGCGGGGTGGCCGGTTCCGCGATGCCGTGCGCCTCATCCTCCGCCACCAGTCGCGGTCGCCGGCCCCTGGCCCGCAGCGCATCGACCACGACGTTGCGGGCGATGGCGAACAGCCAGGTGCGTTCGGACGCCCGCTCGCGGCGGTAGCGGTCCCGGGCCCGCCAGGCCCGCAGGAAGGTCTCCTGCACGCACTCCTCGGCCAGGCCGCGGTCGCCGACCCCGTTGAGAGCGAAGCCGAAGAGCACGCGCCCGTGCTCGGCATACGCCCGGCGCACGTCGAAGCCGGCGGGAGGATCGTCGTCGTCCAGGGCGACCACCTTCTCGTCGTCGGCTGACCTCGTCAGGACGCTCGTCGCGGTCACCTCCTCCGGTCCCGGGGGATACGCCCACCGGGCCCGGCGCGTTCACCGACACCGTCGGAAGGATTCGTCCTGTGGCTGCTGAACGCGGCGACCTCATCTGTCGTACACCCTCACACAGCGGCCCGGCTCGCGGCGCCGCACACACCGGAGGAACCACGATGCACACCAGGACCACCAGCACCCGGATCCGTCTCGGCGCCCTCGGCGGACTGGCCGGCGCCGCCGCCCTGCTCACCCTCGGCACCGTGCCCGCGCACGCCGAGACCGAGGTGGACCGACCGGACACCTTCACCTCGGCATACACCGTGATGGCGACCCCGGACAACGTCATCGACCCGGACGGCAACGCCGCGCCGGGCGAACCGGGCGCCACCGGCACGTTCAACTTCATGATCAACGCGGAGGAGGAGATCATCTGCTTCGACATCACCCTCGAGGGCGTGACGCCGCCGTATGAGTCCCCCGCCAAGACGGCCACCCACATTCACCAGGCGAACGCCGGCGAGCCCGGCCCGCCGCGGCTCGCCTTCCCGAACCCGGCCGGTGACGGCGAGGTGCTCACCAGCAGCGGGTGCCTGCAGGGGCCATTCACCACCGGGGTCGAGGGTGACGACGGCAGCGACACCGGCGAGGGCTTCTCGCTCGCGGAGATCGAGGCCAACCCCGCCGGCTTCTCGGCGGACACTCACACCTCGCAGTTCGTGCCCGGCGCCGTGCGCGGGCAGCTCGTCCAGGTGCCCGTGGGTGGCGTCGAGACCGGTCTCGGCGGCGCGGCCCCGGCCTCGTCCCAGGACACCACCCCCCTCGTGCTCACCGGGTCCCTGGCGCTGCTGGGCGTCGCCGCCGGCGCGATCGCCGTGCGTCGCGGTGCGCGTGGCTGAGCACCCCCACACACCTCCGGCACCAGCCGAGACCGCCGCGACGTCGGCGGCGCCCACCGCACCCGCCACGACCACGCCCGCCACCACCAGCATCCCCGTCCCGGCGCCACCGGGCCGACTGCTGATCCCCGTGCTGGGATTGGACGAGCCGTTGATCGACCTCGGCCTGGCAGACGACGGCTCGATGGAGGTGCCGGCGGACCCGGACCGGGCCGGGTGGTTCACCGGGGGTGGACGACCCGGCGGGCACGGACCGACGGTGCTGGCAGGGCATGTGGACTCCACCGCGGGGCCGGCGGTCTTCGGCAGCCTCACTCGACTGCGCCCCGGCGACGAGGTGCTCGTGGAGAGCACCGACGGCCGACGGGTGACCTACCGGGTGGACCGGGTCGCGGACTACCCCAAGGGGGCCTTCCCGACGGAGGAGGTCTTCGGTGCGACGCCGGCCGACGAGGTCCGGCTGATCACCTGCACCGGCGCCTGGGACAGCCTCGCCTCGGCATACGAGGACAACCGCGTCGTCTACGCCTCGGCCCAGCCCGAGCCGTGATCAGTCCCGGACCAGGTCGTCCGGGACCACCCGCACCGGCCACGGCACGGTCATCGAGGCCACCTGCCGCCCGATGGCGGGTGCCGCCTCGTGGAAGGCCCCGTCGCCCAGTTCCCAGGCCTGCAGCGACGGCTCGTCCGGGTCGACGATCCAGTACGCCGAGGCACCGGCGGCCTCGTAGCGAAGCCGCTTGGTGCCGAGATCGAGGTAGCGGGTGCTGGGGGACAGCACCTCGACTGCCAGGGCGGGTGGTCCCTCGACCCCTCGTGCCGTCACCGACGTCGTCGCGGCCACGATCACGTCCGGCTGGACGACCGCGAGAGCTCAACCACTGGCCAGGCGCTCCCTGAGGTGCGCCGCCAACTGCACCGAGGCGTCGATCTCGACCCGGCGGATGGACACGCTCTCGATGTTGAACCCGAACGGCATTCCCAGCCGGGTGCAGAAGTCTGCGAGACCGGCGGCGATCTCGGTGCACTGCCGGAACGACTCGGCGAGCGGGTCGTCCGCCCGCTCGATCTGGTTGAGCAGCCACCGGGGTAGGTGCACCCCCAGCCAGCGGAGGAAGTCCAGCGTCTTCAGCGACCCGCACACCGACAGGGTGAACACCAGGGGTGCCGGCCGGATCCCCCGGTCGACGCACGCGTAGTAGTAGTCCGAGACCAGGTCCTTGGCCGCGTCGACGTCGTAGACGACCTGGGTCACGAAGAAGGAGGTCCCGGCGTCCTGCTTGCGCAGCATCCGGGTGTGCTCGTCGCCCCGAGCGGCGTGCCGCTCCGGTATCGCCACCGCCCCCAGGGACAGCCCGGCCCCGGCATCGCGCCACAGGGACTGTGCCTCGGTGAGCCTGGTGCGCACCTGCTTGGAGCCCGAGGAGGCTCCCACGAGGACCGTGGCGACCCGCGCCGGGTCCTGGTCGCTGAGCCACTGCTTGAGCTCGGTCGGCTGATACTTGCCCACCGAGCGGTAGATCACGACGGGTCGGTCCCAACCTGCGGCCAGGTGCCCGGCGTGGAACCGGGCCGGGTCGAGGGTCGGCAGGTAGGGGAAGGGGCGCTCCTCGGGGTTGCGGTCGCTCTCGTCCTCGATGTCGTAGAGGATCAGCGCGTCCAGGTCCAGGTCCCCGAGCCGCCCGGTGGTGACCTCGGCGATCCTGCGCAGGTCCTCCTCGGGGGTGTTGCGCCGGGGCGGGGTGATGCTGAACAGCAGCAACGGACGCTCCGGGAGCGCCAGCCGCGCGGCGAGACCGGTCGGCACCGTCTGCTCTCGCTCCCGATCGCTCACCGGGCCTCCTCCCGACACCCTCACGCTACCTCGCTGCGGCCCAGCGCCCCCGCAGCCTCCGCGGCCGCCAGCGCCCGGTCCAGGGCCCCGCGCACGTCGGCCACGAGGTCGGCAGGGTCCTCGATGCCCACCGACAGCCGGAGCAGCCCGTCGCTGATGCCCGCGACCTCCCGGGCCTCGGGGGTCATCGAGGCGTGCGTCATCGTCGCGGGGTGGGCGACGAGGCTCTCGGTGCCACCCAGCGATTCGGCCAGGCTGAAACATCGCAGCCCGTCGACGAAGGCCCGCACGGCAACCTCACCGCCGACCAGCTCGAGGGAGAGCATCGCCCCGAAGCCGTCCTGCTGTCGCGCCGCGAGGTCGTGACCGGGGTGGTCGGGCAGGCCCGGGTAGTAGACCCTGGCCAGTGCGGGGTGATCGGCGAGCTCGTCCACCACGGCGGCGACGTTCTCCTGGTGCGCCCGGATCCGGGTGTGCAGGGTGCGCAGCCCACGCAGGGTGAGGTAGGAATCGAAGGGGCTGCCCACGATCCCCAGCACGTTGGCCCAGTAGGCGAACTCCTCGTGCAGCTCCGGGGTGGCGGCGATGACCGCACCGCCCACGACGTCGCTGTGGCCGTTGATGAACTTGGTGGTCGAGTGCACCACCGCGTCGACACCGAACTCGAGGGGCCGCTGCAGGATCGGGGACAGGAAGGTGTTGTCCGCCACCACGATCGCACCGACCTCGTGCGCCGCCTCGGTGACCGCCGCGAGGTCGGTGATCCGCAGCAACGGGTTGGACGGGGTCTCGATCCAGACCACCCGGGGGGCCGTGGGTGCGGCGAGCGCCTCCCGCACCGCCGTCAGGTCGCTGAAGTCGACGGTCCGGCTCTCGAACTGCCCCCGTGCCGAGAGCGAGTCGAAGAGCCGCCAACTCCCCCCGTAGCAGTCGTGGGGCACCAGGATGGTGTCGCCCGGGCGCAGCAGCGCCTGGGTGCACAGTGTGATCGCCGCCATCCCCGTCGCCGTAATCGTCCCGGCGTGGCCGCCCTCCAACGTGGTCAGCGCCTCGGCCAGCACGTCGCGGGTCGGGTTGCCGCTGCGGGTGTAGTCGTAGGTCCGCTTGACGCCGAACTCGGCGAAGCTGAAGTTGCTGGACAGATACAACGGCGGGATGACCGCACCCTGCGACGGGTCGGCGTCGATGCCGGTCCGCAGACCGCGGGTGAGTCGGGAGATCTCGGTCATGTCGGTGGCGCCTTTCCCAGGTGTCCGGCCGCCAGATCCTGCGACATGCGGACGATGGGCGCCTCTCGCCAGCGGGCCACGGCCCGTCCGCGAGCTCCATCTTCCGGCCAATCCCCGAGGGACGCCGCAGGATTTGGCACCTTTGCCGCGGGTTGCCCCGCGGCAGGCTGCCCCGGCTTCGTCGGGCCTGTCCCTCAGCCGGTCGTGATGGATATCGTTCGGCAGCCTAACCCATCTGGGCCTCAGGACGAAAGGTGACCCTCGACACGATCCCCGACCGGCGCAGGATCTTCGGCGCGCCGGTCAGCGACACGACAAACCGTGCCGTCAGCCGGCTGCCAGTTCCGGGGCCGCGCCGAACGCCGGGTTCACCGGCGCTGCCAGCGGACGGGACGGGATCTCCCGGCGCAGCACGGGCGCCACCTCGGACTGGAACAGCTCGAGCGTCCGCCGGTGCTGCTGGGGGGTCAGGCCCTCCCCGTCGGCGTGCAGGTGCTGCACCTCGTGCCCGAGCTGCTCGTGGTAGCGGTGCACCTTCTCGATCACCTGCTGCGGGCTGCCGACGAGCGCCGAGCTGCGCTCCAGGAAGTCGTCGTAGTCGCGGAACGACGGCTCGACCCCCGCCGCCGCAAACTGCCGGGCCCGCGCCTCGTAGACGGGGCGGTGCAGCGCGACGGCCTCCTGGCTGTCCCGGGTGACCACGAAGCCCGCGGACCCGGCGCCGACGAGCGCGTCGGACGGGTCGCGCCCCGCCGCGGCCCACTGCTCCCGGTAGTACCGGACCAGTTCGGCATACGGCTCGATCCCGTGCGTGACGTTCGCCGAGAAGAGCGGTTCGCCGAACTCGACCGCCACGTCGACCGACGCCGTCGAGGTCGCGCTGCCGTGCCAGACCCGGATCGGACGCTGCAGCGGCTGCGGCCACACCTCGGCGTCGACCAGCGGCGGGCGGAACTGCCCGGACCAGGTGATCCGGTTGTTCCTCCACAACCGGCGGAACACCTCGTAGGACTCCCGGTTGCGGGCCCACTGGTCCTCCGGGGTCACGTGGAACAGCTCGCGCTGCGCCGACCCGTTGCCCTTGCCGATGATCAGCTCCAGCCGCCCGTCGGCCAGGTTGTCCAGGGTCGCGTAGTCCTCGAACGCGCGCACCGGGTCCAGCAGGCTGAGCGTCGTCACCCCGGTGAACAGGCGGATGCGGCTGGTCCGTGCCGCGATATGGCTCAGCACCACGGTCGGCGAGGAGGAGATGAACGGCCGCTCGTGCCGCTCCCCCACGGCATACCCGTCGAACCCGAGCTCCTCGGCCAGGACCGCGTTGTCGACCACCTGCCGCAGCCGTTCGTATGTCGACAGCCGGGTCCCGGTGACCGGGTCGGGCAGGTGGGTGATGAGGGTGAGGACGAGGAACTTCACGCCGGGACTCCTGCGGTGTGGTGTCGCGTCCCGGCGATCGCCGAGAGCAGCTCGTGGGTGTACGGGTGGGTGGGACGCTCGAAGACCTGCTCGGTCGGGGCCAGTTCGACCACCCGGCCCTGGCGCATCACGGCCACGTCATGGGCGATCTGCCGGACGACGGACAGGTCGTGCGTGATGAACAGGTAGGCCAGGCCGTCCTGCTCCTGCAGCTCCGCGAGCAGTTCGAGCACCTGCGCCTGCACCGAGACGTCGAGCGCCGAGACCGCCTCGTCGCAGACCACGAGGTCCGGCGACAGGGTCAGGGCGCGGGCGATCGCGACGCGCTGCCGCTGCCCGCCGGACAGCTCGGCCGGCTTGCGGGCGAGGGTGCCGTCCGGCAGGGCGACCCGGTCCACCAGGCGTGCGGCCAGCTCCCGTTGCGTGGCCCGGCTGCCGACCGAGAACGCCCGCAGCGGCTCGGTCACCAGCTCCTCGACGGTGAACCGCGGGTCCAGCGAGGCGTACGGGTTCTGGTAGATGAGCTGCGCCCGGCGCCGCAGGTCGCGCCACTCCCGTCCCTTCGCGGTGGTGATGTCGGCCCCGTCGAAGGTGACGGTGCCGGACGTCGGGTCGGCCAGGCGCAGCACCAGCCGCGCCGTGGTCGACTTCCCGGATCCGGACTCGCCGACCAGGGCCAGGGTCTGGCCCCGATGCAGCGTGAAGCTGACGTCGTCGACCGCCCGCACCGTCCGCGGACCGCTGCCGCGGGTCGCCGGCAGGGTGAAGTCCTTGATCAGGTGCTCCACCCGGACGAGCGGGATTGCCCCGGCGGACGCCGGCGCGGGCCGGCGGTATGCCGTGCCGGTCACCCCCGCGCCGGTGCCGGCGCCCAGGCCTAGCCCGGGAGCACTGGCCAGCAGCCTCCGGGTGTAGTCGTCCTGCGGGTCCTGGAGGATCTGCCGGACCGGGCCCTCCTCGACGACAAGCCCGCCCTGCATCACCACGATGCGGTCGGCCCGGTCTGCGGCCACGCCCAGGTCGTGGGTGACCAGCAGCATGGAGCTGCCCAGGTCGGCCGTCAGGGTCTCCAGGTGGTCCAGGATGCGCCGCTGCACGGTGACGTCGAGCGCACTGGTCGGCTCATCGGCGATGAGCAGGTCCGGCTCACCGGCGATGGCGATCGCGATGAGGACCCGCTGGCGCATGCCGCCGGACAGCTCGTGCGGGTACTGCCGCGCCCGCACCTCGGGCCGATCCAGCCCGACCTTCTCCAGCAGCGTCAGGGCCTGCGCCCGGGCGACGGCCCGCGGCAGCCTCCGGTGCGCCGTGATGGCCTCCACGACCTGGGGCCCGATCCGTTTCACCGGGTTGAGCGAGACGCTCGGGTCCTGCGGCACGAGGCCGACCTCGCGGCCCCGGACGGTGCGCAACCGTCGCTCGCTCCACCCGCTGACGTCGCGCCCGGCGAGCTCGATGCTGCCACCCTCGACCGTGGCGTTGTCGGCGAGCAGCCCGATGACCGAGTGGGCCAGGGTGCTCTTGCCCGAGCCGGACTCCCCGACCAGGGCGACCACCTCGCCCTTCCCGACGGCCAGGTCCACCCCCTTGAGGGCCTCCACCGGTCCCCGGGAGGTCTGGTAGGCCACCCGCAGGTCACGCACCTCGAGCACGGTCACCGGAACGCACCCCACTCCCCGTCCAGGGCCTTGGAGACCCGGTTGACCGCGAGCACGGTCGCCGCGATGGTCAGGCCGGGCAGCGTGGTCAGCCAGCTGGCGCTCGCCAGGTAGTTGCGGCCCTCCGAGACCAGCGACCCCCACTCGGGCGCGGGCCGGGGCGCCCCGTAGCCGAGGAAGCTCAGGGCCGACACGGCCAAGATCGCCATGCCGAACTCCAGCACCGCCAGCGCCAGGATCGGGCCGGACGCGTTGGGCAGGATGTGCCGCCGCAGCGTGACGTGCCAGCGGGACCCGAGGGACCGGGCGGCCTCGACATACGTGGCCTGGCAGACCCGCAGGGTCTGCGACCGGGCGATCCGGGCGAAGGTCGCCACGCTGCCGACGGCGACCGCGATGGCCACGTTCGTGGGCCCGAAGCCGAGCGCCGCAATCAGGGCCAGCGACAGCAGCAGCGACGGGATCGCCATGAGCACGTCGACGACCCGCATGACCGCGTGGTCGACCCAGCCGCCGAGGAAGCCGGCCACCACCCCGAGCAGCCCCCCGGCGGCCAGCGCCAGGCCGACCGCGATGAGGGCGGTGCGCAGCGACAGCGCGGTGCCGTGCACGACCCGGGTGAACAGGTCCCGGCCCAGGTTGTCGGTGCCGAACCAGTGCGCCGAGTTCGGGGCCAGCAGCTTCTCCGCGGTGACGCCGACGTCGGGGTCACCGGGGGCGATCAGACCCGGGGCGAAGGCCGCCACCACGACTACCAGCAGGAGGGCCACGCTCAGCAGCAGGCCGGGCCGGCGCAGGCCGAACCGGACCACCCGCGGCAACCGCGGGGCCCGGGCCAGGCGGCGCGCGGTCGACCGTGGTCGCGCCGGGGCGGCGGACGTGCCTGCCGGGGCCTCGGCGGACCTGTCGGCCGGGGGCGGGTCGAGGAGGACCGTGGTCTGGGTCAGCGACATCGGGCGCTCCCTCCTAGGAGTAGGACCGGCCGACGGCGACCCGGGGGTCGGCGAGCGGCAGGACGAGGTCGACGATGAGATTGGCCAGCACGAACACGGTGGCGCCGAGGACGACGACGCCCTGGACGACCGGCAGGTCCTGGAAGCTGACCGAGGTGACGGTGAGGCGCCCGACACCGGCCCTGCTGAACACGGTCTCGACGATCACCGAGCCGGCCAGCAGGTTGCCCACGACCAGCCCGAGCACCGTCAGCACCGGCAGCGAGGCGTTGCGCAGCGCGTGCCGGGCGTGGATCGCGCAGTCGGCTGATCCCCTTGGCGCGCGCGGTCACGATGTAGGGCTCGGCCAGGGCGTCCTTGAGGCAGGTCGCCAGCACCTGGGCGATCAGCGCGCCGATCGGGATCGCGAGGGTCACGGCCGGCAGCACCAGGGAGCGCCAGCCGTGGTCCCCCAACGCGGGGAACCAGCCGAAGGTGAAGCTGAACCACTGCACCAGCACCAGGCCGACCCAGAAGGTGGGCAGCGACACCGCCACCGGCGGCAGCGCGAGCAGGAACTGGCGCAGCCAGCCGACGGAGGTGTAGGTCGCCAGCACCGCCAGCGTCCCGCCGAGCAGCACGGCCAGCACCAGGGCGCTGGAGGCCAGCTGCACGGTGCTCGGGAGGGCCTGGGCGATCGCGGCGGTCACCGCCTGCCCGGACTGCACCGAGGCGCCGAAGTCACCCTGCAGCGCGGCCAGGAGCTGGGTGCCGTACTGCACGAGCAGGGGGTCGTCGAAGCCGTACTGGGCACGCAGCGCGGCCAGCTCCTCCGCGCTGACGGGTGCGCCCTTCCATGCCGCCGGAGGCCATGGCGGCCACCGGGTCGCCGGGCAGCAGGTAGAGCACCAGGAAGGAGACCGTGTAGGCCGCCCACAGCACGCCGACCGCCAGGCCGAGCCGCACCGCGACATACCGCGCCATGGCCTACTGCTCGATCCAGGCGTCGTAGAGCTGCACCCGGGACCCGGCGTCGAAGGTCACGCCGTGCACGTCCTCCCCGACGCCCAGCACGGTGGTCAGCTCGACGACCGGCACCACCAGTCGCTCGCCGACCAGGTGTTGCTGGGCCGCGGCGAGGACCTCGCCCCGCTCCTCCTCGTCGGCGCTCCCGGCTTGCTCGACCAGCAGGTCGTCCAGCGCGGAGGGCTCCAGCCGGTAGTTGTTGGCCAGGTCCGTGTGGAACGACGAGCGCAGGATGTCGCCGTCGGCCCGGGTGAGGTTGCCCCAGTTGGTGTCGTAGTTGCCCTCGGCGACCGTGGCCGTCCAGTCGGCCACCTGTCCCTCGGTGAGGCTGACCTCGATCCCGACGGCCGCCAGCTGCTGCTGGATCAGCTCCAGGGTCGGTGCGTTGGTGGCGGCGTTGTTGAACCAGAGGATGTCGAAGGACACGCGCTCCCCGTCCTTGGCGAAGACCCCGTCCTCCCCCTTGGCGTAGCCCGCCTCCGTCAGCGCGGCCTCCGCGCCCTCCGGGTCGAACTCCAGGAGAGCCGACTGGTCGGCATACAGCGGGGTGGTGGAGGCCAGGATGCTGGTGGCCGGCACCGCGTAGGAGGTGTAGACCGTGTCGACGATCTCCTGCCGGTCGATCGCCAGCGCGATCGCCTCGCGGACCGCCGGGTCGGACAGCACCTCGTGGTCGTGGTTGACGTAGAGGCTGAACGGGATCCCGGGGTTGGACCGGGCCAGCAGCTGGGCACCGGAGGCGCCCAGCGTCTCCTCGTCCTGCGGGGCGATGTTGCCGATGACGTCGACCTGACCGGACGTCAGGGACCCGCTGCGCACCCCGGACTCGGGCACGATCGTGAACTCCAGGGTGTCCAGGTAGGCCTCCCCGGTGTGCTCCCACAGCGAGGAGCCCCAGTCGTAGCCCTCCCGCTTGGTCAGCGTGATCGAGCTGTCCGCCACGTAGTCCTCGAGCTCGAACGGGCCGGAGCCGACGACGCCGGCGCAGCGCTCGTCGTCGGTCTGCTCCGCCGACTCCGGCGACAGCAGCCCCAGGGTGTGGGTGGACGTGGCCTGGAGGAACTGGGCGTTGGGTCGGTCGAACTCGACGGTGAAGGTGCGCTCGTCCTCGATGGTGGTGCCGGTGTAGCCGTCCAGGTAGCCCTTGATCAGGGCACCGCGCACCCCGATGTCCTGCGCGCGGTCCAGGTTGGTCTGCACCGCCTCGGAGTCGACCGGGGTCCCGTCGCTGAAGGTGGCGCCCTCGCGCAGCGTGAAGGTGTAGGAGCTGGCGTCGTCGTTGACCTCCCAGGACTCCGCGAGCCAGGGAACGATCTCGCCGGTCTCGGGGTCCTGGTCGGTCAGCGAGTCGACCAGGTGCCGGATCGAGTAGATGGTGTCGTTGCTGCCGACCTGTTGCGGGTCGACGCAGCCCTGGTCGGACCCGACGGCGAAGCGCAGGGTGCCGCCGGGCGTGACGTCCTCGGGGCTCGACGCGGGCAGGGCGCTGGCGGCCGCGCCGGCGCCGCCCTGGCTGCCGGGCTCGGCCGTGCCGCCGGGTGCGCAGGCCGCGAGGAGGAGGGCCGCGCCCAGGGCTCCGGTGATGGGTCGGGTGTGGGTCATGGGGGTCACCGTTCGGGGGAAGGGTCAGGGGTGGAGGTGTGCCCGGTGCCGCCGCGGGCGACGTCGACCACCTCGCGGTAGCCGCCGTCGTGGTAGGCCAGCGGGGCACCGGGGGTGTGCTCGATGTCGACCACCTCGGCGAGCACGACGGCGCTGTCGCCGACGTGGGTCCGGCTGCGGACCGCGAGGATGAGCCGAGCCAGGGACCGGTCCAGGACCGGCAGCCCGTGCGGCCCGGAGGCCCAGCGGCCGGCGGCGGCGAACCGGTCGATGCCGCTGGTCGCGAAGGCCGAGGCGACGTCCTGCTGGTCCCGGTGCAACAGGTGCGCCGCGATGTGACCGGCCCGCTGCACGGTGGGCCAGCTGGAGGCCGTCCGGGAGATGTTGAAGCTGACGTAGAGCGGGTCCAGCGACACCGACACCAGCGAGGTGGCGGTGAAGCCGACGGGGCGCAACGGACCGCCGGCCGTGATGACGCTGACCGTGCCGACGGCGCTGCGGAACGCCGCCCGGAAGGCCGCGGGGTCGGGTGTCGGGTCCTGGCCCGTAGCGCCGGCCAGTCCGTCGTGCCGGGAGAAGGCGTGCGCGGTCACCGGGTACCTCCCGCCGGGGCGTCATCCCTGGCCGGGGCGTCGTCCCGGGCTGGCGCTCCGGCTCCGGTCAGGGCACGCTGCAGGTCGCCGGCCCGCTCGCTAGCCCAGTCGGCGACGATCCGTCTCGGCGTCCGGGACCTCGGGCTCGAGCAGCGACACCGCCCCGGCCGGGACCTGCGCCCCGAGCTCCTCCAGGAGCAGGCGCAGTGTCGCCGCGACGGAGTCGCGGTGGTCCGGCTTGCCGGCGATGGCCACCGGCACCGCGACCACCCCGGCGAGGTCGCCGGCCTGGTAGCCGTCCAGGAACAGCTTGAGCAGCCCGGTGTAGGTGCCCTTGTAGGTCGGCGTGGCGACGACCAGCAGCCGGGCCGCCCGCACCGACCCCCCAGGGGTCGGGGTGCGGCGCGGGCGCCGATGCGGGCTCGGCGGTGAACGTGACGCCGACCAGGTCGGCCAGCTCCAGGACCTCGGGCTCGCCACCCAGGTCCAGGTCCGGCAGCTGCCTGCGGACCTGGTCGGCCACCGTGCGGGCCAGGGCCGCGGTCCGGGACCCGGCGCGCGGGTTCCCCACCAGGATGACGGTGCTCATGCTGACTCCTTCCGGGACCCGGCGACGGCCCGGTCCTCCCACTCCACGGCGGGGCGTGCGGCGGACAGACCCAGGTGGTCGCGCAGGGTCGACCCCTCGGCATACGAATCCCGCAAGGCCCCCCGCTCCACCAGGATCGGGACCACCCGGTCGACGAAGTCGTCCAGACCGCCGGGGGTGAGATGCGGGACGAGGATGAAGCCGTCGCTCACCTCGGTCTGCACCGCGCCGATGAGGGCGTCGGCGATGGTGCGCGGGCTGCCGACGAACGCCTGGCGCTGGCTCTGGTCGATGACGACCTCGCGCAGCGAGAGGTTCTTCTCCTCGGCGACGGCACGCAGCCGGGCGACCTCGGCGTGCGCGTCGTCGACGTGCCGGGCCCTGCCCTGGATGATGCTGGACGGGCCGGTCTCGGGCCCGATGTCGGGCAGCGGCCCGTCGGGGTCGTAGCCGGACAGGTCCCGGTTCCAGACCTGCTCCAGCAGCAGCAGCGCGGTCTGGCCGCTGACCTGCTGGCGCCGGATGTCGGCCGCGAGCTCGGCCGCCTCCTCGTCGGTGTCCCCGACCACGAAGGTGACCCCCGGCAGGACCTTCAGCTCGTCCGGACCGCGCCCGTAGCGGGACAGCCGGGCCTTGATGTCCCGGTAGAAGGCCCGGCCGGCCTCGGGCGTCCCGTGACGGGTGAAGATCGCGTCGGCGGTGCGCGCGGCGAACTCCCGGCCACCGTCGGAGTCCCCCGCCTGGAAGATGACGGGGTGCTGCTGGGGCGTGCGCGGCACGTTGAAGTGGCCGGCGATGTCGAAGTGCGCGGAGCGGTAGGCGAACTCCCCGACCGTGCCGTCTGCCAGGAAGCGGCCCGTCTCCGGGTCAGCGACCACGGCGTCGGCCTGCCAGGAGTCCCACAGGTGCCGGGCCGCAGCGACGATGCTCTCGGCCCGGTCGTAGCGCAGCTCGCGGTCCAGGTAGCCGCCGCGACGGAAGTTCTCACCGGTGAAGGCGTCCGAGCTGGTCACCACGTTCCACGCCGCCCGGCCGTCGGAGAGCAGGTCCAGGGTGGCGAACTGGCGGGCCAGCTCGTAGGGCTCGTTGAACGTGGCGTTGATGGTGCCGACCAGGCCGAGGTGCTCGGTGACGCCGGCCAGCGCGGCCAGCACCGGGAGGGTGTCCGGCCGGCCGACGACGTCGAGGTCGTGGATCAGCCCGCGCTGCTCCCGGAGCCGGAGGCCCTCGGCCAGGAAGAGGAAGTCCAGGTGTCCGCGCTCGGCGGTCTGGGCGAACCGGCGGAAGGAGTCGAACTCGATGTGGCTGCCGGAGCGGGGGTCGCTCCAGACGGTCGTGTTGTTCACCCCGGGGAAGTGCGCCCCGAGGATGACCTGCTTGAGGGGTGTGCTCATGTCAGGCGTCTCTTTCGTGTCGGGGTGGTCAGGACGCGGTGGCGTAGCGGTTGACCGCAACGGGCAGTCCGAGCCGCTCGCGCAGGGTGGTGTCGGCGTAGGTCGTGCGGAACAGCCCGGCTCGCTGCAGCGCCGGGACGAGGGCCCCGGTGATCGCGGGCAGGTCGACGGCGTGCTCGATCGGCCGGAGACGGAACCCCGCATAGCCGAGGGCGTGCCAGCGCTCCGTCAGGTCGGCGAGCTCCGTCGGGTCGCACGCGAGGACGAGGGCGTCGGAGCGGTGCTCCGCGCCGGCCAGGTCGTTGAGCGCCGCCAGCCGCGCTGGCCCGTCGCCGTGCTCGGGAGTGGTCAGCGCCACCTCCAGGTCGGCGAAGACGAGCAATGGGGTCTCACTGGTGCGGTGCAGGGCCTCGATCTCCCGCACCTCGCTCAGGATCGCCGCCGCGTCCTCGTCGTCCTGGGGGGTCACGAAGAGGACGTCGGCGCCCCGGGCGGCCAGTTCGTAGGGGATCCGCTGGTGACCGAGCGCGGTCACCACCGGCTGGCCCTGCGGTGGACGCGGCGTGATCGAGGGGCCCTTGACCGAGAAGAACTCGCCCTCGAAGTCGATGTAGTGCAGCTTGTCCCGGTCGATGAACCGGCCCGTCGCGACGTCCCGGATCTCGGCGTCCTTCTCCCAGCTGTCCCAGAGCTGGCGCACCACCTCGATGACGTCGGCGGCCTCCTCGAACAGCGCCCGCAACGCGGCCTGGGCCTCCGGCGAGTGCAGCTGCTGCACGTCGCGGACCTCGCCGAACGGCGCCGGGCGGCGACCGAAGTGGGCGGCGTCCCCGGCGCTCGGGGAGGTCTGCACCCGCCACCCCGCCCGCCCCAGGCTGACGTGGTCCAGCGTGGCCAGGTTCTTGGAGACGTGGAACGGCTCGGTGTGCGTCGTCGTGATGGTCGGGACGATGCCGATCCGCTCGGTCCGGGTGGCGACCCAACTGGCGAGGAGCGAGGCGTCCAGCCGGCCCTGCAGCCGGCTGGGGTCCGGACCCTGCCCGCTGCCCAACGGCGTCGGGGACTGCGGGCCGAGGGAGTCCTCGATGGTCAGGAAGTCGAGCAGACCGCGCTCGGCGACCTGGGCCTGGTCGGCCCAGTAGCGGCCGCCGAAGACCTCGGTGGCGCGGGCACCGGCGCGGCGCCAGGAGGCGGGGTGCCACCCGGTGCCGTCGAGCGCCACGGCGAGGTGGAGCGGGGATTCGGGGGTAGGCAGGACAGAACTCAAGGGAAACTCCTGGAGGGAGGCTGGTCCGTCGTCGGACCGGGCTGGGCGGGGAGCGGGTCCCCGGGGCTGGTGCGGAGGCGGTGCGGGGCGCGGGTCGCTCAGCGACAACAACTGCGCGCGCGCACCGAGGGCATCTCGGGGCGCGCGGCGGTCGCGAGGAGAGTCATGCCGCGGGGGACGAACGAGGTCCGGACGTGCTGCGGGTCCGGGGTGACCGTCTTCAAGGGAGGGACCTCCGTGGGTGTCGCACTTGCCGATCGCGGTCTTGCGAACGGCCCGGTCCTCACCTGGAGCACCCCACTGCGAGAGAGGGTTGCCGCCCAGCAAGCCAGGGCTTGACGCTGGGGCTCATGACCGAGATGAACATAACACAACCTTGGTTGATCAAGTCAACTGCGTTATGCATCTCCCCGACGTGACCTCCCTCACTCCCGACCGGACGGGTGGTCTGGCGCTCCTACCCGGCACCAGACGGGTCGGCTGGCGGTCCTACCCGCCACCAGACGGGTGGTCTGGCGGTCCTACCCGCCACCAGACGGGTCGCCTGGAGATCACCCCCGCCACCCAGCCCATGGCAGGGAGCCGAGACAGTTGCGTGAGGATGCGGCAGACCGACAGCGTGCCGCCCGGCAGCGCGAGACCACCTGTCCGGCCACCCGCTAGATCGCCAGACCACCCGTCCGGCCACCCGCTAGATCGCCAGACCACCCGTCCGGTCACCCGCTAGATCGCCAGCCCGCCCGTCCGGTCGAGTTAGGGGCGGGCGTGCCAGGCGGCGGCGAGCAGCTCGAAGGAGCGGGCGCGCGCCTCGTAGTCGTGCGTGATGGTCGTGACGAGCAGCTCGTCCGCGCCGCTGGCGGCCTGGAGGACCGCGAGCTGGTCGGCAACCCGCTCGGGGCTGCCGACGAATCGCGTCCTCACCCGGTCTGCCACGAGCGCCTCCTCCTCCGCCGGCAGCGGTTCAGCCGCAGCCTCCTCCGGGGACGGGTAGGGGATCGCGCCACGGCCGGTGCGGATCGAGGCGACCCACTGGCCATAGCCGGCTGCCAGGAGCTCGGCCTCCTCGTCGGTCGGCGCGACGACGACGTCCGCCGACACCGTGACGTGCGGTGCCGCCAGGCCCACTCCGGGGACGAAGCTGTCGCGATAGTGGCTGACTGCGTCCAGGACCCCGGAGGGCGCCACGTGATAGTTCGCGCCGAAGCGCAGGCCCCGTGTGCCCGCGAGGGCCGCCGACTCGCCCTTGGAGCTCCCGAGGATCCACAGCTCGGGGTCGCTCGGGGTGTCGGCGGCGGCCTCGGGGAGAGCGAGTCCCTCGACCTCCAGGGCGCCGCCCAGGATGTCCTGGATCGCGGTGACGATCTCGGCATATCCCTCCGGCTGGGAGCCCTCGAGGTAGAGCAGGGACTGGCTGGCGCTGAACCGGGGCCCGGACAGCAACGGCCCGAGCGCCACCGGCGCCGGGATCAGCAAACCCTCGGGGGTGGTGTGCTCGGCCACCGCGGGCGGGGACGGGGGCGGACCTGCCGGCTGGCCCACCCCAGGTGCCCGCCGCACTCCCGAGCGGCCCAGACCCAGGTCGATCCGCCCCGGGAAGGCAGCGGCCAGGAGCGCGAACTCCTCGGCTATCGACAGCGCGGTGCGGTGCCCGGCGAGCACCGCACCGGACCCGAGCCGGATCCGGCTGGTGTCCCCGGCTGCGAGCGCGATGGTCAAGGCGGGTGAGGACCCGACGACGCCGGGGTTGAGGTGGTGCTCGGCGAACCAGTAGCGGTGATAGCCCGCCTCTTCCGCCCGACGCACCAGGTCGCGACTGTGGGCCAGCGCCTGTGCGGCGGTCGCACCGCTGCTGACGGGAACGAGGTCGAGGACACCCAACGGGACGGCCATCTGAGAACTCCTGGAGTGAGAGCGGCATACGTGCTTGCCGACCCGGGCGGGCCAGCCTGGTCATCACCTGGAGCACCCCGTCACCATGCGGAAGGGTTGCCGTCCGGCTCAGCCAGGGCTTGGACACCGGAACTCTCGACCGGCACCGAGGATACCGACCCGCCGAGCAGGCCCGACAACCTGCCCTCAGACCCTGATCTGGTCCAGGAACTCGTCGACGGCGTCCTCCCACCGCTCGGGAGCCTCCAGGTTGGGCAGGTGCCCGGCCCCGGTGATCCGCACGACACCCCGCCCGTCCTGCACGGCGGCGACCGCCCGCTCACACATCCGGTGGTGGTCGACGTAGTCCAGCTCGCCGACGATGCCGAGCACCGGCACCGGGATCTCGCCGAGCCGCTCCCACGAACCCGTCACGTGGGAGGGCGGCACCACCCCGGGACGGACATGGGTGGCCACGAAGTCCTGCTCCATCTGCTGCACCAGGCTGACGAAGGCCGGATCGACGTCCTCCAGCGGCCGGTCGGGGCCGATGTTGGCCCGGAGCGAGGCGGCGAGCCAGGCCGGAGCGTCCATCTCCCGCTCCGCCCGGTCCCGCTCCGCCAACAGCGCTCCTATCTCCGGGCTGTCCCAGACCGGCTCGTTGGTCCCGGCGCCGCTGATCACCAACGCCCTCACCACGTCGGGGTGCTCGAGCGCCGTATCGAGCGCGGCACTGGCACCCATGCTCACCCCGATCAGCACCGCCGGGCCGGCGCCCAGCTCCCGCACGAGCGCAGCAACGTCGTCGCACTGGCGGAACGGCGTGAAGGGCGTCGACGACTCGCCGTGCGCCCGCGCCTCGGGCACCACGGTCCGGGTCCGCCGCGACAGGTGCGCGAGCTCGCGCGTCCACATCCTGCGGTCCACGTAGCCGGCGTGCAGCAGCACGATCGGCGGTGCACCCGCGCCCGCCTCGACATACGCGATGTGGCCGCCCGGCACGTCCAGGCGCCCGGTCGTGGTCCCGGTCGGGGTCGTCGTGCTCCGGCGCGTCATGATCCATCCTTCTCTGGCTCGGTGACGCCCGCGGCCAGCCCGCGGACGAGGTGGTCGAGGACCCGGACACAAGCCTCGACGTCATCGGGATCGAGGTCGGTGGCCAGGCGGTCCAGCCGCACCAGCTCCGCGGCGTGCACGGACTCGTATGCCGTGTGGCCGGCCTCGGTGAGCACGATCAGGTGGGAGCGGCGATGGCTGGGGTTGGGCCGGGTCTCGACGTATCCGAGCCGCTTGGCCTCGTCGACCAGCGCCTGCACCCCCTGCCGCGTCACACAGAGCGACCGGGCGATCGCCGGCACCGGCTGGGGACCGTCGTCGTGCAGCCGTTCCAGGACGGCACGCATCGGGACGGTGAGGTCGGTGTCAGCGAGCCCGTCGCTCACCGCCCGGGCGGACAGTTCGTGGACGGGCCGGATCCGCCGCAGCACGTCATACAGTCGAACCCCTCGAGACATGACAAGCAGACTGTCATAACGACAAGTTGCTTGTCAAAAGACTTTCGGTGACCTACGCCAGCGCCTTGGCCTTGAGCGTGCTGAACTCCTCGTCGGTGATCGCACCCGAGTCGAGCAACGACTTGGCGGCCGCGATCTCCTGGGCGGGACCGGTGCCGACGACCCCTCGCAGGTAGGCCTCCTGTTGCTCGACGGCACGGGTGACCGCGGCATGCTGGCGCGTGGCCATGCCGTCGCCGCGCACGATCAGGTAGGCCAGTGCAGTGACAAAGGGGACGAACAGCAGGCCCAGCACCCACAGCGCCTTCTTCACCCCCGACAGCTCCCGGTCGCGGCTGATGTCGCCAATGATGTGGAACAGCACGACGATGTAGGCGAAGAAGAGAAAGAGCTCGATGATGAGCCAGAAGAAGTTCCAGACGTTCACGGGTCGTCCTTTGTCCTGGGCGGAAGAGTGGCTCAGATCCGCACTATTCCGACGGTAGACCTCCCCGCCCCTGCTGACCAGAGACCAAAGTCCCGCACCCGCCCTAGTCGGACGCCGAGGCCCGCCACGCACGATGCGTCAGCGGCATCGTCTCGGCGAAGATGCGCTCCATCTCGGCCGCGACCTGCCGGATCTCGTGCAGGGCGTCGGGGGCGCTGCGCAGACCCAGGAAGTGCATCAGGTTGCGCGGGTTGGTGGTGGCCCAGAAGGTCGTCATGGTGCTGACCGGGAGGACGTCGCGCGCCACCTCGCGGGCGACGTCCGCGTCCAGCAGCGTGGCGTATGCCGTGTGCGCGGCCCGCGTCGAGTCCCGCACCGTCTGCTCGACGAGGGCCACCTGCTCGGGCGTGCCCGGGCCGAAGGTGTAGGAGCCGAACTTGCCCGACTGGACGAGCGGCCGATCGGCCGGCGGCAGGTAGTAGCGGTGCGGCAGGACGGTGTAGCGGCCACTGATCTCGTTGTAGGAAAAGGTGCGGTGCCGCATGAACTCCCGGGCCACGAAGATGGGCGTCTCGACCACGAAGGTGAACTGGCCGTGCTCGAACGGCGAGGTGTGCCGGTTGCGCCACAGGAAGTTGATCAGCCCCTCGACCCGCCCCTCCTCGCGCTCCTTCTCGTGGGCGTCGGCGTCCTGGGAGACCCACGCGGCGCGGGCCACGTCGAGGTCGGACGCCGTCGCCCGGTAGAGGGTCACGGTGGACTCGCGGACGAACTCGATCTCCGGGGTTTCCGTCTCCTGGGCCACGACGGTCACTGTAGCCGCGGGTGCGATGAGTTCCTCTGGCGCGGCGGGTCTGTCCCTTCGGGCACGCCCGGCCCCCACACGGCATACCTGAGGAGCACCGATGCACCTGCCGACCGAACCCGTCAACGCCACCGCCTTCCCACCCGTCGTCGACCGCGCGACCTGGGAGCAGGCCCGAGCCGGCTTGCTCGACCGGGAGAAGGCGCACACCCGGGAGGGTGACGCGATCGCCGCCGCCCGGCGCGCCCTGCCGATGACCGAGGTGCCGGCCGGTGCCACCGTCGTCGGTCCGGCTGGCGAGGTCCCGTTCGTGGACGTCTTCGAGGGACGGCGGATGTTGATCGCCTACTTCCACATGTGGCACGACGGCGAGCCGTGGGAGAGGCAGTGCCCGGGCTGCACCTTCAACGCCTCGCAGATCCAGGCCCCGGAGTACCTGCACGCCCGCGACGTGACCCTGGCCGTCCTCGCGGAGGGGACCTACGGGGAGAGCGCCCCGTATGCCGAGTTCCTGGGTTATCGACTGCCCTGGTACTCCGCGCGGGACGCCGACGACCTGGTCATGGGCCGCGGGTTCGGGTTCCTCGCCTGCTACGTGCGGGACGGTGACCGTGCCTACGAGACCTACTGGTGCACCGACCGGGGTGTCGAGCCGACGATGTGGAGCTACCTGCTGCTGGACCTGACGGTGTTCGGCCGGCAGGAGGCCTGGGAGGACTCACCCTCGGGGTGGCCGCGGGTCCCGGCAGGCGTGATGCCGTGGCGCAGCGCAGGCAGGCCGAACGCCCAATGGGCGGTCACCGACGAACGGGTAGAAGGCTGACCTAGCCTGGAGCGATGACGACCTCCGTGCGCCTGCTCGACGTGCCCGGCCTCAGCGACGTCGCGGAGTACGCCTACGCCGCGACGACGACCGGCCGCACCCGGCTGGTCTTCCTGGCCGGCTCCTGCCCGCTCGACGCGGCGGGGCGCACGGTCGCGCCCGGGGACTACGCGGCCCAGACTGCGCAGTGCCTAGACAACATGGAGGTCGCGCTCGCAGCCGCCGGTGCCGGGCTCACCGACGTGATCTCGACCCGGGTCCTGGTGGCCAGCACTGCTCAGGCAGATCTGGTGACCGCCTGGCAGGTGCACCGCGACCGCTTCGGCGACCACGCCGTCCCGAGCACGCTGCTCGGCGTGACGGTGCTCGGCTACCCCGAGCAACTCGTCGAGATCGAGGCCGTCGCCGCGGTCGCCGACGTGGACTGACCGACGCCACGGGTGTCAGTCCGTGCGGTCCTCCCACACGAGGGCCGCGGCGCGAGCCGCGCGGTCGCGGGCACGCGCACTGGAGGCCATGCCGAGCGCGGCCAGGGCACCGAGGGCCACCCCGGTCGCCCCGACGGCGGTCGGCACCCAGCGGTAGGGGTCGGGGTCTGCGTCGCGCAGCGCCTCGGCGACTGCCTTCCGGTATGCGGTCGCCCCGCCCGGCGGCGGTCCGACGAGGACGTCGAGGTCACGTTCGCGCACGACCACCTCGTGCACGAGCGACCCGACGAGGGGCTTGGCGATCCCGGCGTCCAACGGGGTGACGAGACCCACCCAGTGGCTCGCGAGCACGGGTGTGAGGACGGGGACGGTCACCACGAGCCGGCGGTGCAGCCCGGCCACCTGCGCGAACTGCTGCATCATCTCTGCGTAGGTCAACACGTCGGGGCCGCCGACGTCGAACGTGCGGTTGACGCCGGGCTCCAGGTCGGCCGCGGCCGCCAGGTAGTGCAGGACGTCGCCGACCGCGATCGGCTGCACCCGGTTGCGCAACCAGACCGGAGCCACCATCGCCGGCAGCCTGGCGGTGAGGTGGCGCAGCATGTCGAACGAGGCAGAGCCGTCGCCGATCACCACGGCCGCCTGCAGCACCGCCGTGTCGACCCCGGACCCCATCAGGATCCGACCCACCTCGACCCGCGAGGCCAGGTGCGGCGAGAGCTCACCCTCGGGATGCAGGCCGGAGAGATAGACGATGCGCGCCACCCCCGAGGTCCGGGCCGCCTCGGCGAAGCCCTGCGCCATCCGGGCGTCACGGTCACGGAAGTCACCGGCGCCATCCATCGAGTGCAGCAGGTAGTACGCCACGTCCACCCCGTCCAGCGCCCGCCGCAGGCTTGCCCGATCCGTAGCGTCCCCCTCCACGACCTCGACCGCCCCACCCCAGGCCTGCGCTGCCACCGCGTCCGGGTGTCGGCTCAGCACACGCACCCGGTATCCGCGCCCCAGCAGCACCGGCACCAACAGGCCACCGATGTAGCCGGTGGCTCCGGTGACGAGGACGGTGTGGTGGCGGTATGCCGTGGGTTGTGTCATCGGAGGGCCTCCAGGACCGGGGGGAGCAGGAAGAGGATGCCGGTCGACCAGGTCAGGTGGGTGACGACCGGCTCGAGGACTCCTCCGGTGGCGCGGCGTTGCAGACCCGTGACGACTCCGAGGACCGCCGCAGCCAGGCCGAGCAGCAGCAGACCGGTCCCGAGGGTGGTCAGGGTGTACAGGACCGCGGTGCCGGACACGGCATACCGGGAAGGCAGGGTGGCGAACAGGGCACCCCGGAAGAACGCCTCCTCGCAGACTCCGGTGATCACCGTGACCACCCACACCACGGCCAGCGGACCCGACGTCGTGTGCTCCAGCAGGCGTTCGACCGGCACCGCCAGCGCCGGGACGCGGGCGACCAGCACCGCTCCCGCCAGGAACAGCACCACCAGCCCGACGCCCACCAGGAAGGCGGGGACAACCCGACCCCGACCTCGCGGCACGGGTGCGCCCACCAGGGTCGCGCCGGCGATCCAGACCACCGCGACGGCTCCGGTCCAGAGGAAGAACACCGGGTCCCCCGGGTCACTCCGCACCGCGAGCGCCAGGAAGACCGTGCCCACGACCAGACTCACCGCGGCAGCCGCGACGGTGCGTCCACTGGGCTCGACCTGCGCCCCCTGCCCTGTGGTGCTCACAGGGACAGTCTCGTCGGTCGGCGCCCTGCGCGCGTGGTGAAGGGGGACCCTCCGGCGTTCCCGACACCTCGCCGGGCCTGGGAGCTACGGTGGGGTGATGCGGTCAGTGCCCCGCGGACCGGTGTGCCACGAGTGCGGCGCAGCCCTGCCGGACGACGGCCACTGCGGGAGCCGGGTCCACGAATTGCTGGCGATCGAGGCGGGGCTGCTGGCCTCCGTCGAGCCGGAGATCGGCAGGCGCACGCACTTCTTCGCGGTCGCCACCTATCAGCTGCAGCACCCATCGCGGTCGACCGTCGAGGCCCTGGACTGGCTCCGCGGGGCGGTCGCGCGGATGGTGCACGACCGGGTCTCCACCGACGTCCTGCTCCGGGACAACAGGCGTGCCCTGCTGGGCGCCGCGATCTCACCATCGGGCGCTCCGGGTGACCGCCGGCACGTCGACCCGCGGTGGCCGCAGGAATGGTCGGTGACCGCGGTCGAGGTCATCGCAGGTGGCGAGGAGACGTATGTCGAGGGCGTGGCCCGGTGGGCCGGCGCCACGGTGCAGGAGCTCGAGCAGGCAGTCGGGAGCCCCCAGGGCTGACCGCCCACGGCTCAGGACCTCGCGTCCCACTCCTCAGGACTCGGCGTCCAGTTCCTTCACCAGCGTCGCTGGCGCCGTGAGCCGGTAGGAGGTCTCGACCAACTCGGCCACCTCGGTCCAGTCGACGGCCGCGACGCTGCCGGCGGGCCGGAAGTTCAGGCCCAGCCAGCCGTAGGGCCCGTAGTAGGCGGGCAGGAAGAACCGCGGGTCCTCCACAAGCGCAGGCCGCTCCGCCTCCTCGGGCAGGAAGAGCACCGACCGGCCGTACGGCTCGGGGTCGTGATCGCCCTTGACCACCCCGCCGTAGACGGCGAACACCTTCCGCGTGAAGAAGTTCGGGCGGCCGTGCGACACCTTCTCGTCGGCCCCAGGCAGAGCCAGGCACACCTCCCGCAACCGCTGCAGGTAGGGGTCGTCACTGTCGAACATCTCCGGGTGAGCCACGTTCACTCCTCCTGTGCGTCGGTCAGGAACGCATCCATCAACGGGCCGGCCGTGGCCGACCCCCGGTAGCCCTCCTCGACGAACACCGCGACCGCGAGGTCGCCCTGGATCGCCACCATCCACACGTGGGTCTGCGGCGGATCGTCCTGACCGAACTCGGCGGTCCCCGTCTTCGCCAGCACCGGCTCGCCCGGGTTGTCCTCCAGCATGTCTGCGCCGCCCTCGGTCACCACGGCGCGCATCATCTCCTGCAGTGCCTCGGACTCCTCGGCGCTCAGACCTCCCCCTGTCTCACCGTCCCCTTCGGACGGCTCCTGGTCGGCCAGGATCCGGGGCACGACCACCTGCCCCTGGGCAAGGCTGGCCACCACCCCCGCCATCGCGGCCGGGGAGGCCAGGACGTTGCCCTGCCCGATCAACGAGGCGGCGTGCTCGGTCTCCGACCCCGCGCTGTCCGGCACGGACCCGCTGAAGGCGGTGACCGGCATACCCCAGGTCCCACCCAGCCCGAGGTCCGCGGCCGCCACGGCAAACTCGTCCATCGGCACCGCGCCGCGCTGGGCGACGAAGGCGGTGTTGCAGGAGTGCGCGACGGCGCTGACCAGGGGGATCTCCCCGAGCTGGTCGGCGGGGTAGGTGTCGACGTTGGTGAACTCGTAGCCGTCGACCACCAGCGAGTCCGTGCACTCCACCGTGCTGTCCGGGGTCGTCCCCTCGCGGAGCAGTGCGAGGGAGGTGACCAGCTTGAAGGTGGATCCTGGAGCGTACTGCCCCGCGAGGGCGGTGTCGGCCCCCTCGGAGCCCGGGCCGTTGGCGACCACCAGCAGGTCGCCCGTGGTGTGGTCGAGGGCGACGATGGCGCTCGGGGGCTCCACATCGGCCAGGACCTCCTCGGCAAGCCCCTGCAGGCGCGTGTCCAGCGTCAGCCGCACCGCCTCCGCATCGGCCGGGTCCTGCTCCAGCAGCGTCTCGGTAGTCTCGCCGTCCGCGGACTCGCTGACCACCCGGGTGCCCGGCGTGCCGGCCAGCTCGTCCTCGAGGGCTGCGGCCAGGCCCGACGACCCGACGACGTCGCCGGCCGCGTAGCGCTCCGGGTCGGCCTCCATGATCTCCTGCGTCACCGGCCCGACCCGGCCGAGCAGGGGCTGGGCGAAGGTCCGGCTCGGGCCGAGCACCTGCTCCTCCTCGAGGGCGCGGGCACCCGTGATGTCCTCCGCAGCGGCCGCCAGCGCGGCTCCGTCGGGGTCCTCCTCGCGGTAGGTGATGAGGTCGACGAAGGCCTCGGGTCCGGCCGACTCCACTGCCGCCGCGTAGTCGCCGGGCGAAATGCCGGCCGCCTCGGCCAGGGCCTCTGCCGACGCGGCAGCCTCCTCCGACTCGACGAGCGTCTTGTCGATGCCGAATCTGCGGACGGGCCGCTCGGTGAGCAGCGGCTCGCCGTCCCGGTCGACGATGTCGGCCCGCTCCGCAGCCACCGTCTCGAGGCGCAACCGCTGGCCCTCCGGTATGCCGAGCAGGTCCGGCTGCCAGGTCGCGCTCCACGCCCCCTCGACGACGCTCATCGAAAGCGGTGCCTCGAGCACGAGATCCTCCTCCCCGACGTCCCAGGTGAGGGTGAGGTCGGCGGTGGCCGTCTCGTCGACAACCTCGACGTCGCCGACCTGCACCGAGAGTGTCGTCTCGCCCATCCCCTCGTAGGCCACCTCGCGCTGCGCCTGCGCCTCCTCACTCCCGCTGAGGGGCACCCCGGCGAAGTCACCGGACTCCAGCGCCGCGGCCACCTGGTCCGCGAGCTCCTCGGGTGTCCCGTCGGGGTCGTCGGTGCACGAGCTCAGGGCCAGGGCGGCAACGAGTGCGGCAGCGGCTGTCAGGCGGATCCGCATGGTCTGCTCCCCTCCGTCCTTCCTGGTGCCGCCACCCTCGCATACGCCCCTGACAACCTCACTCCAGCGGCACCTCGCGCAGCGGGTCTCCCCCGTCGACGAGCAGCTGCCCGCCGGGCACGAGCGCCGCTGCGATCCGTCGGCGTGCGACCACCCCGGCCTCCGGGTGCCGTCCGTCGAGGGCGCCGACCCGCACGGCGAACGCGAGGTCGAACGGCACCTCGTCCGGTCCGAGCTCGAAGTCCTCCGCGGCCACCTGCCGGGCGCTGAGCACCCCCGCCGCGATCTCTGCCCTGGCGTTGCGCTCGATGAGTGCCACGCCCTTGGCGGAGCGGTCGATGACCAGGACGTGCCCGTCGCCGATCCGGGCCGCCACCTCCTTCGCCGCGGCCCCGGGCGCCCCGCCGACCTCCAGCACCCGCATCCCGGACTCCAGCGGGAGGGCGTCGACGATCGCGGCCAGGCGCGGAGACAGCGTGTTCACGTGTGGTCCTCCTGGTCGTCCTGGCTCGATGTTCGGACGCTCACCGACCGGTCGCTGAGGGCCCGGAAGGGTCCGCTCAGGCGCCGGAACCGGTCACGATCGTGGCGCGCCACCTCCGCGAGGAACTCCCGCGTCAGCACCACCCGGCTGTTCTCCAGCGCCTCGAGCGTCACGTGCTGCGGCCGGGTCTCCAGCAGGATCGCACGGTCCTGCCGTGGAAGACGGTCCACCTCGCGGCCGTGCCAGGGGTTCAGTCCCTCGCGCAGGCACATCAGGGTGATCAGGCTGCCACGCAGGTCATCGAGCATCATGGCCGCCTGCCATAGCCTGCCCCGACCCACCGCGGACCGGGCGTGCACGGCATACAGCCATCCCCGCCCTATCGTCTCCCCGGTGTCCGGCACCCTGGGCTCCGTCGGCGGGTTCGGCGACCCGAACAGGACGCGGAAGGACGGCTCGGTCGCGCGGAACTCGTCGTGCGGCCAGAACGAGACGTCGATCTGCAGGGAGGACCGCAGGAAGTACACCCGGTATCGGACGCTGCCAGCGAAGACGTCCAACGTGTCCGCGACCCCGCCCACCTCATCGACGGTCCGCGTCCAGTCCTCGACGAGGCCCGGCTCGTCCACGCCCTCGTCCAGCTGCAGGACCAGGTCGATGTCGGACCACTCGTCCTCGGCGTCCCGAGCGGCCGAGCCCACCAGGGCAGCACCCGCGATCCGCGGATCCGCCTCTGCCCTGGCCACGAGTGCAGCCCGGATCTCCGACCTCTCCCGTGGCGAGAACAGGACTCTCACCCTCCTCGGCTCGACGACCCGCGGCATACCCTCGGTCCATGGTGCACCAACTCTCCCGCCGGGACGCCCGACGGGTTGCGGTCAGGGCGCAGGCGCTGACGGCGGACCGGCTCCCCGACCTGATGGCGGTGGCCCGACAGCTCACCGTGCTGCAGCTCGACCCGGCCCGCCCCGTCGGGGCACCCAGCGCACAACTGGTGGCGTGGAGCCGGCTCGGCTCGGCATACGACCCGGCGGAGCTGGACGACGCACTCGACCGGCTCGAGCTCATCGACCTGACTGGTTTCGCACGGCCTGCGGAAGATATGGCGCTGTTCTATGCCGAGATGG
Source organism: Ornithinicoccus sp. (assembly GCF_057176825.1). Taxonomy (NCBI): domain Bacteria; kingdom Bacillati; phylum Actinomycetota; class Actinomycetes; order Micrococcales; family Intrasporangiaceae; genus Ornithinicoccus; species Ornithinicoccus sp. The sequence continues at coordinate 460,069 of NZ_CM169976.1, forward strand.
CGGCATGGCCCGGCGTCGACGCACCCGCCTGGCGGATCGCGCAGGAGGGGTGGATCGCGGCCAACACCGAGTGCCACGCCGACATCCTCGAGCGGCTGCGACAGGACGGCCCCCTGCCCGCCAGCGAGCTGCCCGACTCCTGCGTGGTCCCCTGGCGGTCCTCGGGGTGGAACAACAACCGCAACGTCCGGATGCTCCTGGACCTCATGGTCGAGCGCGGTGAGATCGCCACTGCCGGTCAGGACGGGCGGGAACGGCTGTGGGACCTGGCGTCGCGCATCTACCCGGACCTGCCGGCCGTCCCGCTCGAGGAGGCTCTCCGGGTCCGTCGGGAACGCCGCCTCCGGGCCCTGGGCATCGCCCGCGCGCGCACCACGCAGGCGCCCACCGAGCCCAACGATGTCGGCGAGGTCGGCGAGGAGGCCGTGGTCGACGGCCTGCGCGGCAGGTGGCGGATCGACCCCGAGCTGCTCGACCAACCCTTCGTCGGGCGGGCCGCGATCCTCTCCCCGCTGGACCGATTGCTGATCGACCGCAAGCGGATGGTCGAGCTCTTCGAGTTCGACTACCAGCTCGAGATGTTCAAGCCGGCGGCAAAGCGACGGTGGGGCTACTGGGCCATGCCCGTGCTGTATGCCGATCGCCTGGTGGGCAAGGTCGACGCCACCGCAGACGTGGGCTCGGGGGTGCTTCGGGTGGACGCCGTGCACCGGGACGAGCCGTTCGACGGGGCCATGGCGGAGGCGATCCAGGAGGAGATCGAGGACCTGGCACGGTGGATGGAGCTGGACCTGATGATGTCGGACAAAGTTCGGAAAAATGCTTGACTTCGGACGTTTGTGCGAGTAACGTGTGGTCAAGAGGTCGAGGCGAGGGGTCTTGGCCGGAAGTCTCACCGGGGGGTGGGGTGGATGCGACTGATCGAAGGGTCCGAGAGTGCGGACCGATCGCCGTCCGCGCCGGCACCCCTCCCGGCAGCCCGTGACTCGTTGACCGGCCAGTTGGCCGCGGTCCGTTCCCAATTGCAGCAGACCGCCGCCGACGCGGTGCCCGATCACGAGGTGCTGGACGCGCTGCGCGGGCTGGAGGACCTGACCCGCGCGGCGGCCGCGGTGACTGCCCGTCTCTCCGCCCGCTTCCACGCCGAGCAGGTGGCCGAGCAGGCGCGACGCGGCGTGCCGTCGCGACGCCGGGGGAAGGCCGTCGCCGACGACCTGGCGCTGACCCGCAAGACCTCGCCCTACGTGGCCAGCAGGGAGCTGACGGCCGCGCGGGCGCTGGTCGGAGAGATGCCCCGCATGTTGCAGGCGGTGAGCGATGGCGACATCGATGCGGCGACGGCCCGGATGGTCACCGAGGAGACGGTGTGCCTGGAGCCGCACCACCGGGCCCGGATCGACGAGCTGATCGCGCCCCGGGTGGCCGGGATGTCGTCCACGCAGGTGCGGGCCGAGGTGCGTGCCCTGGCCCAGGAGCTCGACCCGCAGGCCCTCGTGCGGCGTGCCCGCAAGGCCGTCTCCGAGCGCGGCGTGTGGGTGCGGCCCGTGCCCGATGTAATGGCGCTGCTCTCGGCCCGGCTGCCCGCAGCGGCGGCGATCGCGTGCCACAAGGCGCTGGCCGACCATGCGACGGCGCTCAAGGCCTCCGGCGACGAGCGCTCCCGGGGTCAGATCATGGCCGACGAATTGTTTGCCCGGCTCACCGGCCGCAGCGCCGCCGAGGGTGTCGACGTCGAGGTCCAGCTCGTGATGACCGATGCCTCGCTGTTCTCCGGCGACCCGGCTGCGGCGATCCTCAACGGCTACGGCCCGGTCCCCGCGCAGTCCGCCCGCGACCTGCTCTATCCCGACGAGACACCGGACTCGCAGGCCCGAACTCCCGAGGACGGGGAAGCCACATCCCCCAGCGCGTCGCCAAGCGGGGACTCCACGTCCACCGACGAGGCACGAGGCGAGGACGCCCGGGCAAGCACTCGGCATACCGGGGAGGACTCTGCCGCAGCGCACCCCACCAACCCGGAGGCCGCGCTGTGCCCAGACGGGCCACGGTGCATGAAGTTCTCCTGCACCCTGCTGCACGGGACACCCCTGCCCCACCAGCCTCCCGCGCCGACCTCCGACACGCGCCAGGCACCTGACCCGCCGCCACCATCCAGTGGCCCACCACCCAGTGCTCCACCACCCAGTGCTCCTCCACCCAGCGACCCCTACCGCGCCGCGACGGTCTACCTGCGCCGGCTCTACACCGACCCGCAGACCGGCCAGCTCACGTCCCGGGACTCCCGGCGACGGCGCCTCCCCGCGAACCTGCGGGCCACCCTGATCAGCCGCGACCAGTACTGCAGGACCCCGTGGTGCGGGGCACCGATCCGCCACGCCGACCACCCCATCCGGTGGTCCGAGGGCGGGCCGACCGATCTCGAGAGCAACCAGGGCCTCTGCGAGCGCTGCAACCTCGCCCGCGAGCGAGACCGTGCCTGCCACCTGGCCCCCACTGACTACCTGCCGCCCCCACCCATCCTGCCGACGCTCATCCAGCAGCCGCGCGCTGGATGAGCCTTGTTTGACTGGGCATCATGACGGACGTCGACGACCTCTCCACCTGGGCTACCGGCCGGGACCACCGCGCGGTGCAAGCGCAGCTCATCACCAGCGGGTGGAACGTCTGCGGAGTGGGCGACTGGGCCGTCGCCCTGCGTTCCCCCGACGCCCGCCTCGCGGCGCGAGTAGCGCCATTCGACCCTGCCTATCCCGTCTTCGTCGAGCTCTGCCGGCGCCGGAGCGGGTCGCCGTACCTGCCCCATATCGAGGCCGACGTCCGACTCGCGGGCGGCGGTCAGCTCACCATCATGGACTTCCTCCTCGAGGCCCCGACGGGGCTCGGGTCACGTGTCCGGGCATCCTGGGAGGCGGGGGACGATCCGGCGCTCGCCGAGGTCCGGCAGGCTGCGGAGGACTTGGCCACAGAGGCCGCGCGGAGCATCCCCTACTTCGACGGGATCGACCTCAATCCGGGCAACGTCCGGGTCGGTGCGGACGGCCGCCCCCGGCTGCTCGACCTCTTCTGCATCGACGGCGCCGCGATGTATGCGGCACTGACCGAGTCGCCCGGGGAGTTGGCGCGACGCATTCCCGCTGACGAGCGACGCCACATGGCCGAGATCCCCTATATCGCCCGGAGCCAGTCAGCGACGGACGTCACGATGCTCCGCCAGGCCGCGCGCCCAGGCTGACCAGGCCGGCCGCTGCTCGTCACGCGCGGTGGCGCCCCCGTCGCCGTACAGATACCACTGGAGCACCACGGAGGTGACGCCGCCGTACTCCATCGTGACGAACCCTGCGACCCCGGGCGCCGGCGCTTGGGTGCGCACGTAGACCTGGTCCTCATCCACGTACTCCACGACCCCGGCGAGGGGCGGCACCGGCGTTGCGGTGGCGACCTCCCCGCCCACAGCCCCCGTGCGCAGACCCGCGAGTCCGGCGAGGTCCCAGGGTGCGCCGCCCGGGCCCGGTCCGGGCCCGACCTCCTGCTGCACGAGCAGGGTGGTCACGGACTGTCCGGCGAAGTACGTCAGATACAGGTGCAGGATCCGCAGCGCGCCCGTCCAGCCCTCGAGGGTGTGGTCGACGTCGTCGTGCCATTCGTCGCCCCCGGCAAGGAACCCGGAGGACAGCCGGACCACGCAACTGCCGCCGGAGACCGTCTCTACGAGGAGCTCGGTGTTCCAGACGGGGACCGCCACGTCCGGGCCCTGCCAGTCCGCCTCGTCGTAGGCGATCCGTCGCGGTGGCTCGTATGCCGTGACGACCCCCTCCGAGTCGCCGTACGCCCCGTGGTGGGTCACGATTCGGCCCCCTTCCCGGGGCTCGAGGTCCGCCGGCACGAACCACGCCTCGATGCCTGGCCCGGTGGCGATCGCCTCCCACACTTGCTCCGGCGTGCCGGGGACGGTGACCTCCAGCACGGCGCGGTAGCGGCCGTCCTCATCGTCGATGGACGTGCGGATCTCAACCATGGGTCTGCTCCTCGGGTACTGGGTAGGCGCCGACGAGCAGCCGGTGCCGCCGACCGCCTGCCGCGTGCTCGTCGTGGTGCCGCGCGATGACCGCGGTCACCGCCTCGGTCAGGTCGCGGGCGAACGCCGCCCGGGCGTCGGGAGTCGCGAAGGTGACCTCCGCGTCGAGCGCCAGGGTCTGGACCGGGCTGCCCGTCCGGCGCGACCTGCGCAGCAGCGTGCCCACCTCGTGCAACACCCTCCCGGCAAGTGCCGCGAGGTAGGTGCCGGAGAGTCGGTCGGGACGGTCGTCCGGGTCGGGACCGTCGTCGGGGTCGGGATGGTGGCCGGAGTCGGGTCGCGCCGCGGCGGCCCCCAGGACCTCGGGCGAGATCAGGTAGGACCGGGCGGTGGCCACCAGCAGCCGCTCGGTGATGCCGCCCCAGCGCCGTTCGCCCGCACCGGCCACCAGCCCGCGGGCCTCGAGCTGGCGCACGTGGTAGTTGACCCGTTGCCGCGGCAGGTCCAGAGCCCGGGCGAGCTCGGTGGACGAGCGGGGTTCACCCAACTCTGCGAGCAGCCGCGAGCGCACCGGGTCCAGCGCCGCGATGGCCGCCGCGGGGGCATCGATCACATCCACCGAACGGTCGGGCATGTGCCCCATCGTGCTCTTGACAAATATTCTTGTCAAGAGGGGGAGGCGTCGCGGAGGACGGCCAGGAGGCGCCCTACCGTTGCCGCGACACCACCGTCCGCATCGACCGCGACCGCAGCGGGTCGCATGTCTCGGAGCTCGGCCATCGAGGCGACGTAGTCCTCCGCATGGTCGGGCGCCGAGAGCGGTCCGTTGACGAGGTGCTCCGGGCGCTGCGGGTCGGCCCGGCGTGCTGCGAGCCGCTGCCGCAACCGCTCGGCCGAGACGTCGAGGACGACCTCGCACCACCGGGCGCCGACCTCGCCAGCAAGCTCCTCCAACTCCTCGATGTATGGGGTACGGGCGAGGTACTGCCCGACCAGCACGTCGTGTCCATCTGTGAGGTGGGCGCGGGCCAGGGTCAGCGCGAGGCGCCGGGCCGCGAGACCGGACTCCGGCTGGTGCTCGTCCCAGCGGCCTAGGGAGTGCTTCAGCAGGTCCACGTCGAGCGCCAGCGCCATCGGCAGGGAGTCCACTGCCCGCGCCACAACCGTGGACTTGCCGGAGCCGGGGGGCCGTTGACCAGGGTGAGCATCGGCATACTCCAGGTTAGGCACGGGTGCGGGGACGGTCACCCCGTCCGATAACCCGTTGCGCCGCAGGGTCGCGATTGCCTTGGATCGACCCGATGGGCACCCTGCATCCGGACGAAGTCGACATCGACGAGCCGACGCTCCGACGGGTCGTCGACGACCAGTTCCCGCAGTGGCGCGACCTGCCGCTGCGGCCCGCGGGCCACGGGTCGGACAACCGGATGGTGCGCCTCGGCGACGAGTTCGTGTTGCGGTTGCCGAGGACTGCGCGAACCGCCGAGGACGTAGCCAAGGAAGCCCGGTGGTTGCCCCGCCTCGCGCTGCACCTGCCGGTGGAAGTCCCCACTCCGATCGCAGTGGGGTCCCCGGGGCCCGAGTACCCGTTCGCGTGGGCGGTCTACCGGTGGATCGAGGGGGAGCCCGTGGACGCCGACAGGATCCAGGATGCCGACCGGCTCGGCGCCGATCTCGCGCGGTTCGTCCGCGCGCTGCACGGGACCGACCTGATGGGCACCCGCCGCGAGGGCCCGCTCAGCTACTACCGCGGCGGTCGGCTGGGCGATCTCGATGCCTCGGTCCGGGCAGACTTTGCGGCCTGCCGAGGACTACCCGGCCTCGACCTGGATCTCTCGCGGCTGGAGGCGATCTGGACGGATGCGCTGTCTCGGCCGCCGTCCGGGCAGCCGCACACCTGGATGCACGCCGACCTCAGGCCCGCCAACCTGATCGCCCGGGACGGCCGCCTGGTGGGCGTCATCGACTTCGGTGCCCTGTCGGTCGGTGACCCCACGTGCGAGCACGCCGCCGTCTGGGATCTGCCTGCGGCGGCACGACACTCGTATGCCGAGGAGCTGGCGATCCCACACGACACCCGACTGCTGGCCCGGGCCTGGGCGCTGGCTATCTCGCTCGCGGGCGTCCCGTACTACTGGACGACGTGGCCGGAGTTCGTGCAGGAGTGCCTGCGGCGGCTGCGGTTCATCCTGGACGACCCGGACGACGTGTAGCCGCGGTGAGGGGGCTACCCGACCACTCGTCTGTTCAGACCACCTCGAAGGTGGCCATCATCATCATGTCCTCGTGCTCCAGGTTGTGGCAGTGGAAGACGTAGCGCCCCCGGTAGCCGTCGAACCGCAGCAGGATCTCGGCGCGGCCCCCGTTGTCCAGGTTGACGGTGTCCTTCCACCCGGCGTTGAAAGGCCCCGGTTCGTCGTCCCCGTTCGCGGAGAGGACCTGGAACGGCGCCAGGTGGATGTGGAACGGGTGCTCGACGTTGAGACCGCGGATGGTCCACTTCTCCACCGTGCCGAGCCGGGGGCGCGCGACGATCGTGTCGGGGCCGAAGGCCTCGCCGTTGACGGTCCACAGCGTCATCCCGTGGGCCTCCTCGCCGCCGCGCTGCAGGACGAACTCCCGCTCGGCGACGGCGTCCGCCTCGGTCAGCGTCTCCAGGTCGGCAAGCCGGTCCGGCACCGTGCTGTCGTCGGCCTCCTCCCGCGTGACGACGAAGCGCATCACCTCCGCGGTGGAGCCGCGACCGCGGTCGTTGACGAGGGTGATCTCTTCGCCCACGCGGTGCCCGGAGAAGTCCACGACGACGTCGAACCGCTCCGCCTGCGCGATGTCGATCTCCTCGTGCTCGATCGGTGCCGCGAGCAGCCCCAGGTCGCTGCCGATCTGGATGAAGGAGGGGCCGCCGTCCAACCGGAGCCGGTAGCGACGGGCGTTTGAGGCGTTCAGGATCCGGAACCGGTAGCGGACCGCCGCCACCTTGAGCACCGGCCAGGGCGCCCCGTTGACCAGGATGCAGTCGCCGAGCACCCCGCTCATGAAGTCCGAGGTGACCCCCGGCATACCGGTCAGCGAGTCGTCGACCGAGGGGTAGGCGAACGACCCGTCGGCCGCAAAGGCCCGGTCGCAGACCAGCAGCGGGATGTCCCGCTCTCCCGACGGCAGCGCGAGCGACTCCTCGTGCTCGTCGTGGACCAGGTGCAGGCCGGCCAGGCCCCGGTAGACCTGCGGGCCGGTGAAGTCCATCCGGTGGTCGTGGTACCAAAGCGTCGCGGCCGGCTGATCCATCTCGTAGACGTACTCGCGCTCACTGCCCGGCAGCACGAGGTCCGTCGGGAAGCCGTCGTGCTCCGGCGCGGTGACCCCGCCGTGCAGGTGGACGACGGTCGGCACCGGCAGGTCGTTGCGGTGCCGCACGACGGTCCGGCGACCACGGCGAGACACCAGGGTCGGGCCCGGGAAGGTGCCCTCGTAGCCCCAGACCTCGGTCGTCCGGCCAGGCAGGATCTCGGCGGCGCCGACCCGCTGGGTGATCTCGTAGTAGTCGGTCGTGTCGTCGGTGCGCACCGGCGTCAGGACCTCGGGCACCGGCAACGGGGTGCGGAACGGCTCCGGCAGGTCGATCTCGCTCTCCAGCAGGCCCCCGGCGCTGCCCTCGGTGCTGTTGTTGCCGCCACCGCTGGGGAAGATGCCGCTGCAGCCCGTCAGCGCCGGGGCGGCCAGCCCGCCCAGGGCCAGCGCGCCGAGCCGGACCACGGTGCGGCGGGTGGGACCGGTGGCGCAGGGGTGATCCATCACCGCTGGTCACCGCGCACCCGCTGGAGCAGCAGCGCCAGACCCCCGGCGATCACGCCCCAGAGGGCGTTGGTGATCAGCAGTGGGATGATCCCGAACGGGGTGGTCAAGGGTCCCTTCAGTTCACCGCTGAGGATCGGCGACAGGATCGCGCTGACGAGGACGGCCAGCACGGCATACACGATCCCGGCGGCCACCAGGGTGGCGACAGGTCGGTGCACCCGGCTGAGCCCGACGGCCAACACCCAGACGGCGGTGATGACGGCGGACAGGGTGAGGGACGTCCCGGGCTGGCCGAGGACGTCGGTGAGGCCGACGATCGAGAAGAGCGGGCGGATCAGGGCGAAGGCGCCCAGGCCGACGGCAAGGGGCCAGTGGATGCCTTGTGGCGTGGTCGTGGTGTTCATGATTCGACGCTAGGTCCGGCCGCAGACTCGGCCTGTCGGTCCGAAATCGTCACTTCGCGGAACGCGTCTGCGCCTGCCGCAGACACCCGGTGTCGCTTTTCGACGTACCCGGGACACCCCGGTCGGTGCCACGATGGGGGCACTGTGTCCAGCACCGAGACCCGACGGAGCCCCGCCTCCGGGGACCCCGCCGCCCTGTCCGCACGGGAGACCCCGGCGGGGGATGTGCCCGCGTGGATGCTCCACGCCCCTCGGGGCGGCCGTGCAGGCCATCGCGGTGGCCCTCATCATCGCCGTGGGGTCGGCCGACGGACCGACGCCCGGCGTGGGCCCCTACCTGTTCGCCCTGGGCTTCGGCGCGATCCTGCTGCTGCGTTCGGTCGGCGCCGGTGGCGGTGCTGGTGGCGGCGGTGCTGGGCACCTTCGCCTACTACGCGGCCGGGTACCCGCCGATCGGCATGGCCGTCCCGGTGTTCGGAGCGTTCTACAACGCCGCGGACCGGGGACGCGTGGCCATCGCGACGGTGACCGGCTCGGTGCTGCTCGGGGTCTCGCTGTACTTCCGGATCCAGGACGGGGAGTCCAGCGCGGTCCTGGCCTATGACGTCATCACCAACGCCGCGCTCATCGGGTGCGCGGTGGCGCTCGCCCTGATGGTGCGTGGTCGGCGGCGCCTGCGGGAGGAGCAGGCGCGAGCACTGCTGACTGGAGCGGGCGGCCCAGCAGGAACGGGCAGCCCGCCAGCTGGAGGCCCAGCGACTCCAAGCTGGCCCGGGACGTGCACGACTCGATCGGGCACGCGCTGTCGCTGGTCTCCGTGCAGGCCCGGGTCGCGCAGCAGGCACTGGGGCGCGACGAAGCGGGTGTGGCCCGAGCGCTGGACAACATGGTGCAGGCCTCCTCGACATCGCTCGCCGACCTGCGACGCACCCTGACCACGCTGCGCTCGGACCGGGATGACACCGGCCACGCCCCGGTGACCCTCGACGGGATCGCGCGCACGGCGCAGGCGGCCCGCGACGCCGGCCTCGACGTGGACCTGGACGTGGAGACTCGGGGACACGCAGGTGCCGGGGCCGGTCGCGGGCGCCGCGTTCCGGATCGTGCAGGAGTCGGTGACCAACGTGCTGCGGCACGCCCGTGCCGAGCACGTGCACATCGGGGTCCGCGTCGCGGACGGGCAACTGCGCTTGGAGGTCGCCGACGACGGGCGGGGCGCAATCGCCGCGGGACCGGACCGGGGCCGCACCGGGCAGGGGATCACGGGGATGCGCGACCGGGCCGCCCTGCTGGGCGGCACGCTGGAGGTCACGTCCGGGGACGAGGGTCTGCGGGTGCTCGCCGCCCTACCCCTCGACCCAGATGAGGCCGCGAGCGGCACCGAGGTCGACCGATGAGTCGACCGATGATCCGGGTCGTCATCGCCGAGGACGAGCCCCTGCTGCGCAGTGGGTTGACCGCGCTGGCCGAGCACGACGGCGACATCGAGGTCATGGCCGAGGCCGACCAGGGCGGAGCGGCACTGGCCCGGGTGCGGGAGAGTCGGCCCGACGTGGTGCTCATGGACATCCGGATGCCGGGGCTGGACGGCATCGCCGCGACGCAGCTGATCACCGAGGACCCCGACCTGGCGGACGTATCGGTGCTCGTGCTCACCACCTTCGCCGAGGACGAGACGGTCGTCGAGGCGCTGCGGGCCGGCGCCGCGGGCTACCTTCTCAAGGACGTCGCGCCCGAGGACCTGCGGGAGGCGATCCGGGCGGTGGCGGCCGGTCGGCCGGTGCTGTCGCCGGAGGTGACCGCCACCGTGATGCGCGCGGCCGCGAGCTCCCGGACCGGCACCGACCACGACCTGGTCGCCCACCTGGCACCCCGCGAGATCGAGGTCCTCACCGGGGTCGGGGAGGGGCTGAACAACGCCGAGATCGCGGCCCGCCTGTTCATCAGCCCGGCCACGGCACGCACCTACGTGAGTCGTTTGCTAGGCAAACTGGACGCCCGGGACCGGGCGCAGCTCGTAGTGATCGCGCACCGTAGCGGGCTGGTCGACCCACGCGGGTGAGCACACACCGGGGCCCAGGCCGGGTTGGTCAGGGGTCGGGGTTGGGATACCCGGCCTCCCGGGCCCGCACGATCAGGTGGGCCCGGTCGCGGACGTGCAGCTTGGCCAACACGGTCGCGGTGTAGTTGCGCACCGTCTTCTGACTCAACCCGAGGTCGCGGGCGATCTGTCCGGTGGACCGGCCACGCACGATCTCGGCGAGCAGGTCGTGCTCCCGGTCGGTGAGTTCCGGGAACGGACGGGGACCCTGGCGCGGGGCGGCGAGCTGGCGCTGCACCCACGCGGCCGCCTGCGGGGCGAGCACGGACTGGCCGCGGTGGACCGCCTGCACGGCGCGCACCAGGTCGTCCACCCCGGCGTCCTTGAGCAGGTAGCCACGGGCACCGGCCCCTAGAGCGGGGACCACGGTGTCGTCCTCCAGCATGGTGAGCACCAGGACCGCGGCACGCCCGGCGATCTCCCGGGTGGCGGCCAGCCCACCCATACCGGCCATCCGCAGGTCCATCAGGACGACGTCGGGGGACAGCGCATCGGCCTGCTCGATGGCCTCCTCGCCCGACCCCGCCTCGCCGACGACCTCGACCTCCGCGGACCGGGCTGCCAGCAGCGTCTTGATCCCCTCGCGGTAGAAGACGTGGTCGTCGACGACGAGCACCCTGATCGGCTCACCCACGAGGCGCCTCCCGCTCCAATCGGACGCCCGACTGACGAGCGTTCCCGCTCTCGGGCCATGGCAGCAGCGCGGTGAGCCGGGTCCCGCCCCCGGCCTCGCGGTGCACGTCCAGGGTGCCGCCGAGCTCCTCGGCACGTTCCCGCATGGACCGTAGGCCCGTCCCGGGGGTGACCCGCTCCGGCAGGCCGATTCCGTCGTCCTGGACCACGAGACTGAGCCCGTGCGGGCCACCCTCCAACCGCAGCCGGGCGCTGTCCGCGCCGGCATGGCGGGACACGTTGGTCAGTGCCTCCGTCGCTATCCGGTAGGCCGCGATCTCCGCGACCGGGTCCATCCTCGGGAAGTCCGCGATCTCCACCGATACCTGCACGCCGTCGATGCGACCGGCGGCAGCCCGGAGCGACCCGGCCAGGCCCAGTTCGTCCAGCTCAGGAGGCCGCAGGGCCCGCACCAGGGTGCGGATCTCCCCGATCACGGCGCGCGTGCTGATGCCCACGTCTTCCAAGAGCTCCTCGGCCGCGGCCGGATCCCGCCGCACCAGCCCTCGGGCGGCGTCGACCCGCTGGTAGAGGCTGGCCAGGGTCGGGCCGAGCCCGTCGTGCAGGTCGCGCTGGAGCCGGGCCCGCTCGTCCTCGCGGGCCCGCAAGATCCGTTCGCGGGACTCTCGCAGGTCAGCGAGCAGGGCGTGTGGGTCCAGGCTGTGGCCGTAGACGAACCGGTCAACGAGGCGTTGCACCCGCAGCCGGACCGGGTGCAGCAGCACCGCCAGCAGGCAGGTGGCCACCAGCGCCGCGGCCCATCCATTGCCCCGCCAGACGAGCCCCCCGACGGCGACGGCCACGGCATACACCAGGGCGACGAGGGCTGTCAGAGTGCCGTAGACGAGCGCCCTGTTGACCCAGACGTCCACCTCGTAGAGCCGGTGCCGGAGCACCGCGAGCGCGACCGAGGCGCACAGCAGCACGACCGCGGCAAAACTCAGGAGCTGGTAGGCGGCCTGCCCGACGAGGCTGGCGGCGGTGGTCTGGTCCAGCACCCCTGCCAGTGGCAGCCGGACCAGCACGACCCCGAGCCAGAGCACGAGGGCGGCCATCACGCCACGCACCTGCCGGCGCTGGTCCGGGTCCTGCGAGGTCCGGTAGCGGTGGACCGCGGCGTAGGCGCCGGTCCCGGCGATGACCAAGAGGGGCAGCACCGCCGCCAGGCTGTCGACGCCATTGGCGAGGCCGGTGGTCTCCAGGAGCAGCACCCAGGGCAGGTAGAGGGCCAGGGCGAGCACGCACCAGCGGCCCCACCGGGGGACGAAGCGACCGTCCGGGAAGAGGTAGGCCAGGGCGAACGCGCCGCACCACCCGAGCCCGAGGAGCATCTCGGCCAGCAGCGCGGGCGGCCCACCGACGCCGGCGTCGTAGACCGCGACGAGCGCCCCGCCCGTGGTCGTCCACACCGCGAGGATGGAGCCCAGGTACAGCCGGAACCACGAGCGTGCCCCGCGGAGCACCAGCAGCGCGGCCGTGACCCCGGCGACCGCCCAGGTCAGGTCGAGGACCATGAAGTAGGTGGCCAGCACCGGCATCGTCAGGGCCGAGTCGCCGACGACGTCCTCGAGCACGGAGGGGGACCAGGTGTCGGGCAGCAGCCACAACACCGCGGCCTGCTGCGTGGCCGGGCTCCGGGCCCACGCGACCAGACCGACGACAAACAGGAGGACGCAGACCGACACCACGGCATACGCGCCGACCCGGCCGACCCGCCACCGGAGCGGGTCGGCTGCCACGACGGGCACCACGGTCACCCCAGGTCACCCCGGGGCGACCGAGGGCACACACCCCGCGATGGAGTGGTCACTCTGCGGACGGTACGCCGGTGCGCAGCAGCGCACCACCCACCAGGGCCCAGAAGAAGCCGAGCAGGAACGGCGGCAACCCTGCGTCGGCCCCTGTCAGGTCGCCGGGGCCGAGCAGGAGGGGCAGGTAGATCAGCAGTTCCACGGCCACGTACAGGGCGTAGATCACCCCGACGACGATCGCCGTGCGCCGGGCGACCCGGGCCCGGATCAGGGCACCGAGCACCACCAGCGAGGCGGGGTGGACGCCGACCCAGCCGATCAGGAGGCTGAGCACGAAGCCGGCCGCGAACAGCGGACTCTCCCCCCACGTCGGACTCCCGACGCCAAAGCCGAGCAGGTGCACGGCCACGTAGGCCACGGCGAGCACCACCACGAGCCCAGCCAGGTAGGGAACGGCCCGGGTGAGCCGGGTCCTCGGGAGGTGGCGGGCTACCCCGGCCAACCCGCCCGCGGCCAGGACGGGCGGCAGCACCCACAGCACGGCGATCGCGACCCAGCCGGCGCCGAGGTCATCGATCTGGGCGGGCGAGAGCTCGGCGGAGCTCAACTCCACGCGAGGGCGCAGCAAGGTCGCCGACACGACGAGGAAGGCGATGTAGACGGGCAGCGTGGCGACCAGCAGCCAGGCCGGTCGGGTCAGTCGGGTGGACGGTCGGGTCCGGGTGAGCACCATGGCGGGCTCCTCTGTGCGGGACGGGTGGACAGGTCCACGGTCGGCCGCCCGGTGTCCCGGGCACCAGGGTCACCCGTCCCGGCGCACCGGGCGACCTTCCCGGGGGCAGAAAAGACTCGACACCGCATGGTCGGCACGGCACGGTGGAGATCGGGACCGTATGCCGATCCAGCCGACCCCCGCCGAACGGAGCCGTCATGGCGCACCGCCCTGGATACCTCAACCCGTTCGTCCTCGACGTTCCGGAGGTGGCGCGCGAGGCGCTGTCCGACCGCGCCGACCTCTACCTTCCCGAGGGCCCGGGACCGTTCCCGGTCGTGGTCCTCGTGCCGGGGATGCTCCGGGAGCCGCCGGAGGTCGGCCCGCGGGGGTGGCCGGTGTTCCGGGGGTACGCCTCGGCGCTGGCGGAGCGGGGCGTGGCGAGCGTGGTGGTCGAGCACGAGCTGACCCACGGCCCCCACTACGACGAGGCGCTCACTACCGTCCTCGAGTCGTTGGATCAGGCGGCGGCACGGCCCGAGGTCGATGGTGCACGGACAGCGTTCTGGGTCTTCTCGGCCGGCGGCCCGTTGGCCCTGGCGCTGCTCGCGCGCCACGCCGACCGGTTCGGCGTCATGGCGCTGACCTACCCCCTCCTGGAGTCGGCGCACCTGCCCGGCTGGCCCTCGCCGGACGAGGCCGTGGCAGGACTCGCCGGTCACCGACTGGCGCTCACGACCGTGGAGCGGGAGATCGAGGACTTCGTGCCGGGGCAGCAGGCGTTCCTGTCGGCGGCGCGCGCCGCGGACGCCGACATCGAGCACATCGAGGTGCCCGGCGCTTGGCACGGGTTCGACTCCCAGGAGCCGACCGCGGCCGGCCGTCAGGCAGTCGACCGGGCGGTGGGGTCGATGGCGCGCCTACTGGGATCCGCCGGATGACAGGATCGAGCACGCCGTCAGGGCTGCAGCCGCAGTAGCCCCGCGCGGGTCGGCACCAGGCCGCACGAGCGCTCGTAGAACGCCGCGGCTCCTTCCTCGTAGTCGGCGTGCAGCCAGTGGCACCCGAGCCGCTGCCCCTCCCGCGCCGCCGACCGCACCAGGGATCGCCCGACGCCCCGGCCCTGCAGGTCGGGGTGCACCATCGTGTCCAGCAGGATCGCGTGCGCACCCCCGTCACCGACCACGTTGACGAACCCGACGAGGGTCCCGTCGCCCGGGACGCGGGCCGTCACCCAGGTCAGGCTGTGGCCACCGAGCCGGTCGTTCCACGGCACGGAGGTCGGCTCGTGCCCGAAGGCCGCCGCGTGCAGGCCGTTGAGCTCCTCGTCGGTGACCCGCCCGCGCACGGCGAGGTCCGCCGCCGGTCGCCGGTAGGTGTGCCAGGTCTCGGTGATCCGGTAGCCGACCGCACGGTTCATGGCCAGGCTCGCCAGGTTGCTGTCCGCGCCGCCGGTGCCGAACAGGGCCCGGCCCTGCTCGGCATAGGCCAGGACCGAGGTCGCCTTCACCGCCGTGGCCAGCCCCCGCCCACGGTGGTCGGGGTGCACCGCCGTGAAGTCCGTCTCCACCAGGTCCCCCACGACGAAGGCGACGGTGAGCGCGACCAGCTCCTCGGCATACCAGACCCCCCAGGCACGGCCGCGCTCGAGCAGGGCATGGGCAGCCTCGGCGTCGAGCGGCTCGTGGTGCGTCGCCACTCCCCCGGGGTAGTCGGCGGCGGTCCGCGCGTCCAGGCCCAACATCTGCGGTATGTCGTCACGCACCGCCTCGCGCACCAGGTAGCTCTGGTCGGTGGCGGGCGTGGCCAGCCGGCCCAACCGCGCCAGAGCCTCCGGGTCCGCGGGGTCCAGCTCCAGCCGGGCGCCCCAGGACGTGGCGACGACCTCCCACCCGTCCGCCTCGACCTGGCGGCACCGCGGGTCGTCGGACCGGAGCACCAGCTCCGCTTCGGGGGCGGACACGGCTCCAGGGTAGGCGTGCCTGCCGATACGCTGTGCGCACCCGACCGACCGGACCGGACGGCATACCCTCCGCACCCCCTGGAGCACCACATGTCCCGCACCCGACTCTCCGTCCTCGCCAGCTTCGCGGCCGCCGCCGTCCTGCTCTCCGCGTGCGGGGGTGAGGAGGACCCGACGGGCGACGACACCGCTGCCGAGGCGGATGGCGCCGGCGACGACGCGGCCACCGATGACGAGGCCGGAGACGGCGCAGGAGGCGACGAGGAGTCCGGCGACGACGCGGCCGGGGCGTGCACGCCCGACGCCCTGGAGACCGTGACCGCCGGGACGTTGACGCTGAGCACCTCGGAGCCGGCCTTCGAGCCGTGGATGGTCGACGACGACCCCGCCAACGGTGAGGGCTTTGAGTCCGCGGTCGCGTACGCGCTGGCCGAGCAGCTCGGCTACGACGCGGCCGACGTCACCTGGGTGCGCAACCCGTTCGAGGCGACGATCGCGCCCGGCCCGAAGAACTTCGACCTGGCGATCAACCAGTTCTCGATCACCGACGAGCGCCGGCAGGCGGTGGACTTCACCACCGCGCTACTACGACGTGCGCCAGGCCGTCGTCTCCAAGGAGGGGTCGCCCGCCGCCGACGCGACGAGCCTGGCCGACCTGCAGGACAGTCCTGCTCGGGGCCCAGGTGGGCACCACGAGCCTGGCCTCCATCGAGGAGTTCGTCGCCCCGAGCAGCGAGCCGCACGATCTACAACAGCAACGAGGAGGCCAAGCTCGCCCTCGACAACGACCAGGTCGACGCGATCGTGGTCGACCTGCCGACCGCCTTCTACCTGACCGCCGTCGAGATCGAGGGTGGCGTCATCGTCGGACAGCTGCCGCTGACCGGCGACGTCGAGCAGCTCGGCTTCGTGCTCGATCTCGACAGCCCGGTCACCGACTGCGCGACGCAGGCGGTGGACGCGCTGCGGGAGGACGGGACCCTGGAGGACCTGGCGGCCGAGTGGCTCGCCGACGTCGCAGGGGCCCCCGAGCTGCAGTGAGCCTGCCGCAGACCGACCCCGCTGGAGCTGTCCCGCCGCCGGCTGCGGGCCGGTCGCTCCCGCCGGTCGACGCTGACCGCGCTGGTCAGCACCCTGGTCTTCGCGGTCGGTGCTCTACCTCGCCGTCACCAACGCCCCGGGCTGGCCGCGGACCCAGCAGACCTTCCTCAACCCCGAGGTCGCCTGGGAGTCCCTGCCCAAGATCCTCGAGGGGCTCTGGCTGAACGTCCGGGTGCTCGTGGTCGCGGCCATTTCTACCCTGGTGCTGGCCCTGCTCATCGCGGTGCTGCGCACCCTGCGGGGGCCGGTCTTCCTGCCGCTGCGGCTGCTGGCGACCGGCTACGTCGACCTGTTCCGCGGGATGCCGCTGATCGTGCTGCTCTACCTCATCGGCTTCGGGGTGCCGGCGCTGCGGTTCACCGACGCGCGGATCGACCCGGTCGATCCTGGGCACCGTCGCACTGGTGCTGACCTACTCGGCCTACGTCTCCGAGGTGTTCCGCGCGGGGATCGACAGCGTCCACCCCAGCCAGCGGCTCGGCGCCCGGTCCCTCGGCCTGAGCTACGGCCAGTCGATGCGGCTCGTCGTGCTGCCGCAGGCGGTGCGCCGGGTCACCCCGCCGCTGCTCAACGACTTCGTGGCGATGCAGAAGGACGTGGGCCTGATCTCGCTGCTCGGGCCGCTCGATGCGGTGCGCGCCGCGCAGATCGCCTCGCAGAGCAGCTTCAACTTCACGCCGTATGTCGTGGCCGCCCTCCTCTTCGTGTTGCTGTCGGTGCCCACCGCCCGGCTGGCCGACTGGGCGACGGCACGGGCCGCGCGCCGCGAGCAGAGCGGGGCCGCGCTGTGATCGGTGGCGCAGGTCGCCGGCGAGGGCGTATGCCGTGGGCCCTGCCGCGGGACACCTCCTCGACCTGCCGCCGGGTCCACGACGCCGCGAGGAGGTGGTGCTGGACGTCCGGGGCCTGGTCAAGGCCTACGACGACACCGTGGTGCTCGGCGGCATCGACCTGACCGTGGCCGAGCACGAGGTGGTGACCCTGATCGGGTCGTCCGGCTCCGGCAAGTCGACGCTGCTGCGCTGCGCCGGAGTGCTGGAGCCGATCAGCGACGGCCAGATCCTGCTGGACGGCCAGGACATCAGCGACCCGCGGGTCCACGCGGACTCGGTGCGGGCCCGGTTCGGCGTGGTGTTCCAGGCCTACAACCTGTTCCCTCACATGACGGTGCTGGACAACGTCACCCTGGCGCCCCGTGTCGTTCACGGGGTGCCCGCGAAGGAGGCCCGCCAGAAGGCCGAGGCGCTGCTGGCCAGGGTGGGTCTCGGCGGACAAGGCGAACGCCTATCCGGACCGGCTCTCCGGCGGGCAGCAGCAGCGGGCCGCGATCGCGCGGGCCATCGCCGTCGAGCCGCGGGTGCTGCTGCTCGATGAGATCACCTCGGCGCTGGACCCCGAGCTGGTCGGGGAAGTGCTCGGCCTGGTCCGCGAGCTGGCCGCGGGCGGCGCGACGATCCTGATGGCCACCCACGAGATGGGCTTCGCCAAGCAGGTCGCCGACCATGTGGTGTTCCTGGACCAGGGCGTGGTCTGTGAGGAGGGACCTCCGGCCCGGGTGCTCGGTGAGCCCACCCAGCCCCGCACCCAGGAGTTCCTCCGCAGAGTTATCGACGCCGGCCGCCTCTGACACGGGCTAGCAGCAGGTGTCTCCCCGCCAGGCGGCCAGTCCCTCCCGGACGGCGACGCCCGCGATGACCAGCGCCGCGACCGGATCGGCCCACGACCACCCCAGCGTCGAGTTCAGGACGAGCCCTACCAGCAGCACGGCGGACAGGTAGGTGCACAGCAGCGTCTGTTTGGAGTCGGCGACGGCGCTGGCCGACCCGAGCTCGCGCCCGGTGCGCCGCTCAAACCAGGACAGGAAGGGCATCACGACCACGCTCACCGCGGCCAGCACGATGCCGACGGTGGAGTGGTGCGCCTCGGCCCCGCCCAGCAACGACCGCACGGCGTCGACGGTCACGAACAGGGCCAACCCGAGGAAGGAGACGGCGATGAGCCGCATCGCCGCGCGCTCCCGACGGTGCGGCTCCGGGGCGGCGAACTGCCAGGCGACGGCCGCGGCCGAGAGCACCTCGACCAGGGAGTCCAGACCGAAGCCGACGAGCGCCGATGACGAGGCGATCCGGCCCGCGGTGATCGCCACGGCCGCCTCCACGATGTTGTAGCTGATCGTGGCGGCCACGATCCACCGGACGCGGCGCTCCAGCACGCGGCGCCGGGCGGGGGCCGTCGGGGTCGACAGCGGCACCGAGGTCATGCGCAGGTGCACCCCTCGGGAGCACAGCACGTCGGGTCCACCGTCACCACCAGTTGCACGAGGTCCGAGAGCGCGGGTGCCAGGTGCGGATCGGTCAGCCGGTAGAGGCTGCGCCGACCCTCCGGCACCGCCTCCACCAGCCCGCAGCCACGCAGGCAGGCCAGCTGGTTGGACATCACCTGGCGGGAGACTCCCAGGGCCTCGGCGAGGTCGGAGGGGTATGCCGAGCCGTCCCGGAGCGCGAGCAGCACCCGGGCGCGGGTCTCGTCGGAGAGAGCATGGCCGAGCCGGGCGACGGCGGCCGTGTGCGTCAGGGTGACGGTCTGGTCCATGAGGTCGACGCTACAGCGTTTTGTGAATTCAGGAAAGAGTGAATGATCAGTCGATCCCTCCGGTCCTCAGCGGCCCCTCGCCCAGCCGTCCGCCACCGACCGGGATACCGACGCCGGGTCGCCGCCCGCCGACACCAGCAGCCGCTCGAGCCCCGAGACCATCACCGGCTCGACCTGCTCGAGGGACAGCACGCCGGTCACCATCAGCATGCAGCCGCCGTGGCCGAGCAGCCACACCTCGTGAGCAAGGGTCCCGGCATCCACCTCCGGGTCCAGCCCACCGTCACCGACAGCCCGGGCGACGGCCTCGACCAGGTGCTGCAGGCTGGCGTCCGCGCCGTCCGGATCGGGCAACGGCAGGCTGCCGTCGAACATCACGGCATACAGGTCCGGGGACTGCGCGGCCGTGGCGGCGTACGCGGAGCCCGCCGCAGCCACGTCGCTCACCGGGTCGGCGGTGGCCGTCACCGCGGCCAGCCGGGCGGTGAGCCGGTGGAACCCTTCCTGGCGCACCGCGCCGAGCAGGCCCGGCATGCCGTCGAAGTAGGTGTAGACCGCCATCGTCGACAGACCGGTCCCGGCGACGACGCTGCGCAGGCTGACCTGCTCGCGCCGCGCCAATTTGGCGGCCGTGCGCTCGATGAGCAGCGCACGGACCTCGGGGCGGGCGGGGCGGACCACTTGACGATTCTATAGCACTGCTATTCAATAGCACTGTTATCGAATCCCAAGGAGGCACGTCATGTCCGTCGAACTCATCAACCCACCCGACCTCCCCCAGCCCGACGTCTACGCCCAACTGTCCGTCGCACAGGGCTCCCGCATGGTCTTCGTCTCCGGCCAGGTGGCCCGCGACGCCGCCGGGCAGCCGGTCGGCCCCGGGGACCTCGCGGCGCAGACCGAGCAGGCCTACGTCAATGTCAACGCCGCCGTCACGGCGGCGGGCGGCTCGTTCGCCGACATCGCCAAGCTCACGATCTATGTCGTGGACTGGGAGCCGGCCAAGCTCGCGCAGCTCGGCGAGGGGGCCACCCGCGCCGCCCAGCGCCTCGGTCTGGACCTGGTGCGTCCGATCACCCTCCTGGGGGTGTCGGCTCTGGGCGAGCCCGACCTGCTGACCGAGGTGGAGGCCGTGGCCGTGCTGCCGTGACGGCCTGAACCCGCGTCACAGGGGTCCCAGCACCGCGGCCGGATCCGCATCGAGCGCCAACGAGTCCAGCACCGAGAGCAGCTGGCGCTCCTCGTAGCGGAAGTGGGACTCCATGATCGCCGAGATCCCCTCCAGGTGGCGCGCCAACTCGGCCGGAGTGGCCGACCGGTCGACCGCGGCCTGCAGACCCCCGAGCAGGTGGTTGATCATCGAGTGGTCCCGCTCCAGGGAGCGCAACGTGTCCCGCAGCTCCGGGTGCGCCGCCGCGATCGCGGGGAACAGGGTGCGGTCCTCGCCCTCGTGGTGCCCGGTCAGCGCGGCGCAGAAGCCGTGGCAGTACAGGAGCAGATCCCGGCTCGCGCGCTCCACGGCCGCGCCGTCGGCCACGGCGTCCATGGTGAGTTCCAGTGCTCCGCGCAGCCGTTCGTGCACGGCTCGCAACTCTCGACTCCAGGCGACCAGCCTGGTCTGCTCGCCCTCAGTCACGTGAGGGCGAAGGGGTCGACGTCATCATCGTCGTCCTCCTTCGTATCCGGCGCCTCCATGCCTGACACGGTCTGTCACCGGCACGCGACGCTGGGGACAGGCTAGTCGAGACCCTCTGCCAGGATCGACTCATGTCCCCGCGAGCACTTCTTCTCGGCGGCACCGGCACCCTGAGCCGCGCTGCCGAGCACCTCGCCGGGCAGGGCTGGCGGGTCACGGTGACCGCCCGGAATCCCGCCGCCGCTCCCCCGGGCTGGGCAGATCTCGGCATTGCTGTCGCCGCCGCGGACCGGAACGACGAGGGCGCGACCGAGTCACTCGTCGGGGGCGGGGTCGACCTGCTCGTGGACGGACAGTGCTACACCCCCGAGCACGCCCGTTCGCTGGCCCGCTGGTCCCGAGCCTGCGGCTCCACCGTGATGCTGTCCGCCAAGGCGGTGTATGTCGACAGCCGGGGACGGCATCTCAACTCACCGGAGCCGGCGGTCTGGGACGGACCGGTCCGGGAGGACCAGCCCACGATGGAGTTCCACGGCGAGCCGTACGCCTCGGCCGAGGGATACGGCGCGAACAAGGCCGAGGCCGAGCGGGTGCTGCGGGCGGACGGGCAGCGGGTCTCGATCCTGCGCCCGAGTAAGGTCCACGGCGCGTCGGTGCGGCAGTCGCGGCTGTGGGGCGTCGTCCTCCGGGTGCTGGCGGGACGCGACCGGATGCCGGTCCGGCGTGGTGACGTGGTGGAGTCGACGACCTCGACCGAGGCGATCGCACGAGCCGTGTGGGCGGCTGCGCAGCAGCCCGCGGCGCGGGCGCTCAACGTCACCGACAGCGATCCCCGCCCCGCCCGTGAGCTGGTGCAGGAGGTGGCCGCGCTGGCTGGTGGCTCACTGAACCTCGTGGACGTCGGGGGCTGCGGCTGCCCGGAGTCGGTCGGCCGCCTCCCCTGGACGGTCGACATGGTGCTCGACACCGCGGCGCAGCGTGCCCTGGGCGTGCCGGACACGACCTTCTCCGAGACCGCCGGTGCGGAGGTCGGGTGGCTGAAGTCGGTCGCGACCCGGGCCGCCGACGGCGCCTGGAGCCTGCCCGACTGGATCGCCGCCACGACTCCGGACCTCACGGCCGAGGACGCCTGTCTCACGGGGGCCTGCTCCCGGGGCTGACCCGGATCACTCCGCCGCCAGCAGGCGCCACCCCAGGTCCCGGGCCGCGCGACGGTCGAACGTCACGGTCTCGCCCACGCCGAACAGCTCCATCGAGGACGCGATCAGGGCATCGGCGAAGTCGGCGCCGGACTCCGCGGCGGTCAGCGCCTGCACGACCCCCTCACCGTCCTCGAACTCGAGGACGCTGCTGGCGACCAGGTGGGACATCGCGCTCAGACAGGTCTCCCGCGGGTACGCATAGGTCCGGGAGAGAACCCAGTAGAGCTCGACGAGGGTCACCTGCGTCACGAATCCGGGAGCCCCCTGACTCAACTGCGACATCACGCGTGTCGCAGCGGCGAACTGACGCTCGTCATCGCGCACGAGGTAGCGGACGAGCACGCTGGTGTCGAGCCCGATCACGCTCAGGCTCGGCCCGGATCCAGCCGCCCGGCGGCAGCAGCCCCCTCTGCGATGCCCTCGTCCATCTCCTCGAGCCCCCGTGCCCGCTGCCCGGGACGGTGCAGCACGCCAGCCAGGTCGGCGATCGCACCCGTCTGTGCCACGAACCGGTAGTGCCCCGCGCCCAGCCTGACGAACATCACCTGCGACCCGGCCTCCAGGCCGAGCTCGTCCCGCACGTCCTTGGGCACCGTGACCTGACCCTTGCTGGTCATCCTCGCAGTGGACATGGCATCCTCACATCGCGGGCGACATTCCTTACTAGAGCCATCTTAGTAAGGCGTTCGCGCGAACGCGAGCAGTGCCTCGGTCCGCTCGCTCAGCCCGTGCCAGGTGATCAGCGAGACGGCGGAGACCACCGCATTCACCCGACTCCAGGCGAGCAGCCGGTCCAGGTCCATGCCGACGAGCGCAGCGAGCTGACGGGCCCGTCCCACCATCTGCCGGGGACCCCCGTCGGCGACCACGAAGTCGACCATGTCGAAGCACCGATCCCCCACGCAGAGCTTGGGGTCGATGACGACGAGCCCGCGATCCCCGCGCAGCACGTTGCCGAGGTGCAGGTCCCCGTGGATCACGGCATCCTCATGGTCGTCGCGCAGCAACTCCCGGCAGTCCGCGACGGCTTGCCGCCAGAGCGCGTCGGGCACGTGGACGCGCACCCCCGGCCGGGACTGCCGCTCACCGATCCGCTCCACCATCTCCTCGCACCGGTCGGCGAGCACGTCGTCCACGCCGGACGAGGTCGTGCCGTGCAGGTCGCGCAGCAGCGCCGCCCAGGTCTCGGGAGTGGGCGGGGAGCCGCGCGTGCTGTCCAGGGTGTCGCCGGGGACGATCCGCTCGAGCAGGACCGCGCCAGCGACCGGGTCCTCCTCGAGGACGGCGGGGACACGGCCGGTCGGTGCGAGGTGACGCAGCATGCCGACCTGGCGCGCCAGGAACGCCGCGTCCGGACTCACCTTGAGGACCGCCGGCTCCCCGGCTGCGGTCTCGACAGCCAGCACGACCGACGTCGCCCCGGACTCATACAGGGTGCCCCGGCGCAGTCCCCACCGCGCTGTCAGGTCCGCGACGATCGCCGGCAGGGCCTGACCGAAGGCGGCGGCGCGCTCGGCCCCGAACCTGTCGTCCAGCGCCGCGCCCTCCCGGACCAGGTCCTCGTCAGTGATCATCCGCGGACCCTACCCAGGCCGGGCCGGCGGTGCCCCCGCTTTTCCGCACCCCGCGGGCGACTCACGCGTCGCGCAGTCGCGCGGCCTGCCGCGCGAGGTGATCCCGCTCGGCGGTGCTGGCGGCCTCGCGGGAGGCCTCGGCATACAGCTGCCGGGCGACCGGCAGATCCCCCGCCCTCTCGTGCAGGTAGGCCGCGACCGCGGTCCGCCGCGGCACGTCGCCCGGCACCGTCTCGAGCGCCCGCAACCCGACCTGCGGGCCGTCCACCTGGGCGAGCGCGACGACCCGGTTGAGAGCCACGACGGGACTGTCGGTGAGGGCGGTCAGCTCGTCATACCACTCCAGGACCTGGGGCCAGTCGGTCTCCCCGGCGGTCGGGGCGTCGGCGTGCAGGGCCGCGATCGCCGCCTGGCACTGGAACTCCCCCAGCCGGTCCCGGGCCAGGGCGCGCTGGAGGACGGCCACGCCGTCCGCGATGAGGCGGGTGTCCCACAGCGGGCGGTCCTGCTCGGCCAGTGTCACGAGGGCACCGTCGTCCGTGAAGCGCGAGGCGCGGCGGGCGTGGTGCAGCAGCATCAGCGCCAGCAGACCCCCGACCTCGGGCTCGTCGGTGCCGTCCGCCAACTGGCGGGTCAGCCGGATCGCCTCGGCGGCCAGGTCGACGTCGCCGCCGTACCCCTCGTTGAAGATCAGGTAGAGCACCCGCAGCACCCGCCCGAGATCGCCCGGCTCCGCGACGCCCTCCGCCGCGACCGTCCGCTTGGCCCGGCTGATCCGCTGGGCCATCGTGGCCTCGGGGACGAGGTAGGCCGAGGCGATCTGCCGGGTGGTCAGGCCCCCGACGGCGCGCAGCGTCAGGGCGACGGCGGACGAGGGGGTCAGCGCCGGGTGGCAGCACAGGAACAGCAGGAGCAGGGTGTCGTCCTGCTGCTCCGCGGGGCCGGGGTGGGGCTGGACGTGGTCGAGGAACTCCCGGTGCCGGCGGGCGGCCTCGGAGCGGATCACGTCGAGGTGCTTGCGCCACGCGACGGTGACCAACCAGCCGAAAGGGTCGTCCGGCTCCCCGTCCGGCCAGCGGCGAAAGGCCTCGAGGAGAGCCTCCTGGACGGCGTCCTCGGCCGCCGCGAAGTCGACTCCGCGACGGACGAGGACGCCCAGCACCCGGGGGCCCAGGTCCTTGAGCAGGTCATCCATGTCGGCACACCGCCCAGTGGCTGTTCGGGCGTCGCCTCACTCGGTGACGGTCGGCGCCTCGGTGAGGAACGGCCGCACCTCGATCCACTCGTGGATCGGCTTGCCGTCCTTGCCGGGCGCCGAGGACAGGTAGGCCGCGGCCTCGTGGGCCCGCTCGACCGAGTCGACGTCGATCACCATCCACCCGGCGATGAGGTCCTTGGTCTCGGCGAAGGGACCGTCGGTGACCGGCGGCTTGCCCTCGCCGTCGTAGCGCACGAAGGTGCCCTCCGGTGACAGCGCCTGGGCGTCGACGAACTCGCCCCGCTCGCGGAACTCGTCGGCGACCTTGTTCATGAACGCGATGTGGTCGGCGACCTCCTGCTCGGTCCACTCCGCCATCGGCGAGTCGGTGCCCGGCAGCGGCTCCGGGATGCCGCGGTAGTGCTTCAGCAACAGGTACTTGGCCATGATTCTCTCCTTGGTCCGTGACCGCCATCCTGGCCGTCATCACCCCTGGGACGGAACCACCCGGACGTTCTCGACATGGAGCGTCAGGGCAGTTCCTCGCCCCAGGCGGCCAGCGAGTCGAGCACCGGGTCGAGCTCACGCCCCAGCGGGGTCAGTCCATAGCTCGAGGCCGTGCCGGTCGGGGTGCGCTCCACGACGCCGCGGTCGGTCAGCGTCTTCAACCGCTCGGTCAGCAGGTTGCTGGAGATGCCGTCCAGCCGGGCCGCGAGGTCGGTGAACCGCAACGGCCCGTCGGTCAGGGCGTGCACGATGAGCATCGTCCAGGGACGGCCCAGCAGGGTCGCGGCGGCACGGAGGCCGTCCGTCACCGGAGCACCTGGGTGAGGTGGACGATGAAGCCGTCGGGGTCGAGGACCGCGGCGTCGCGCTCCCCCCACGGGCGGTCCGCCGGCTCCTCGACGACCTCCGTGCCGGCGTCCCGCAGCCGTGCGACGGTCGCGTCGACATCCGCCACGGTGAAGTAGACCTCCGTCCGGCCGTGGCGGGCCTGCGCCCGGTCGACCCCGTCGGTCTCGGTGGGATGCAACAGCAGCCGTATGCCGTGCACGTCCAGCTCGACCCGGCCACCGTGGTCACCGGCGACGGGCAACCCGAGGGTGCTCTCGTAGAAGGTGCGCGACCGCTCAGGGTCGTCGACGTAGAGGGCGAGTGTGCGGACTCCGGTGATCATGCCGACTCCTTGCTTCATATTTTGAAGTGTAACTTCAGATTATGAAGCATGTGTTCCCCGCGTCAAGCCCCTGGCCCGTCAGGCCTCCCGAGCTCGGCGAGCAGTCGCCGGACCCGCTGCTCGATGTCGTCCCGGACGACCCGCACGAACTCGAGGGGTTGACCGGCAGGGTCCGCCAGTTCCCAGTCCTCGTAGCGGCGCCCGGGGTAGTAGGGGCAGGCATCCCCGCAGCCCATCGTGACGACGACGTCGGAGGCCCGCACCGAATCGGGGGTGAGCACGCTCGGTCGCTCGGCCGCGATGTCGATCCCCTTCTCGCGCATCGCCTCGACGGCGACCTGATTGATCGCGTCCGCGGGCTCCGAACCCCCGGACAGGACGGTGACCCGGTCGCCCGCCAGGTGACGCACGAATCCGGCGGCCATCTGCGAGCGCCCGGCGTTGTGGACGCAGACGAAGAGCACCGTCGGACGGGCGGTCATGCCTGACCCACCGGCTTGCTGGCCCGCACGATCGCGGCATGCATGCCCGGTGCCACCTCGTGGGTGAACTCGACCTCGGCACCGATGAAGCCAGCACGATCCAACTCCGCGAGGTACTCCCCCCGCGACAGGGCGCCGGCGATGCACCCCACGTAGGAGCCGCGCTCAGCGCGGTCCTGCTCCGTCAGGTGGTCCTCGGCCACCACGTCGGAGATCCCGATCCGCCCACCCGGCGCGAGCACCCGGAACATCTCGGCGACCACGGCTGGCTTGTCGACCGAGAGGTTGATCACGCAGTTGGAGATGACCACGTCGATCGTCCCGTCAGGCAGCGGGACAGCCTCGATGGTGCCCTGGCGGAACTCCACGTTCGAGGCGCCCGCCTCGTCGGCGTTGCGTCGTGCCAGGTCGAGCATCTCGTCAGTCATGTCGACGCCGTAGACGAAGCCGTCGGGACCGACCCGCCGGGCCGACAACAGCGCGTCCAGACCACCACCCGACCCCAGGTCGAGCACCCGCTCGCCGGGAGCGAGCTCCGCCACGGCGGTGGGGTTGCCACAGCCCAGGCTCGATTCGAGGGCCTCCATCGGTAGTTCCACCGACGACCCGTACAGCGCACGGCCGAACCTGGCCCCGGCCTCGGGCTCCCCGTCGCAGCACGCGGCCGAGGTGCCGGCCGGGCCACTCTCGGCAACCAACGAGGAACGAGCGGTCACGGATGCGGCGGCCTCGGCATACCGTTGCCGCACGCGCTCGCGAAGTTCTCGGTGCTCACTCATGTCCTGCTCCGTCCACTCGGGCTGACCGGCGTCTCACATAGAGACTCGTCGATACATCGATATCTGTCAATGCGTCTGCCATACTGGCTCCATGCCAACCGAAGTCCCGTTGCTGGATGCTGTCGCTGCCTGCTGCGCCCCGGTCACGGGCGGCGCCCTCGAGCCGGAGGCCGCTGACCGGCTGGCCGCGGCCTTCAAGGCACTCGGTGACCCGACGCGGGTCCGGCTGCTCTCCCTCATTGCCGCGCAACCGGACGGGGAGGCCTGCATCTGCGACCTGACGGCACCGGTCGGGCTCTCCCAGCCGACGGTGTCGCACCACATGAAGCAGCTGGTCGCCGTCGGGCTGGTGACGAGGGAGCAGCGCGGCAAGTGGGCCTACTACGCCGTGGACCGGGCCGTGCTGTCCTCGCTCAGCGAGGCCCTGCGGCCCCGGTGATCCCCGTGCCGGTCACCCCGTGAACAGCTGGGCGACCGCCTTGGCCGAGTTGTAGAGGCCGTACGCCAGGGGGATCAGCACGACGGTCCAGCTGACGACGAGCCGGCCGGTGTAACTCTGGGCCGGGTGGCTGGTGGCTTCGGTCATGGCAGGTTCCTCTCGCACGCGGTCGGACGTGGCCGGGTCGGCATCATCGGGCGGCCTCCACCATCTCCTGGGCGGCGGACTTCTCGTGCCAGCGCTCGGAGACCGGCCGGATGAGCAGGTTGGCCACGAACCCGACCGCCAGGATCCCGACCATGATGAACAGGGCAGGCCGGTAGTCCGCCGCGACGAGCTCGCCTGGGGTCCCGCGGGAGTCCAGGATCCGGTTGATGATGAGGGGCCCGAGCACGCCGGCCGTGGACCAGGCCGTCAACAGCCGGCCGTGGATTGCCCCGACCTGGAAGGTGCCGAACAGGTCACGGAGGTAGGCGGGGACGGTGGCGAACCCTCCCCCGTAGAAGGAGATGATCACGGCACAGAGCAGCACGAAGATGGCCGTCGAGTTGCTGCCGACCACGGCCAGCAGCAGGCAGAGCCCGATGCCACCCCCCAGGTACATGACATACGTGGGCTTGCGCCCGATGACGTCCGAGGTGGAGGACCACACGAATCGTCCACCCATGTTGGCCACCGACAGCAGCCCGACGAATCCGGCAGCAGCCGCCACGGACACGCTCGACCCGCCGCCGTTGCGGAAGAAGTCCTGCGCCATCGGTCCGGCCTGCTCGAGGATGCCGATGCCAGCCGTGACGTTGCACAGCAGCACCGTCCACAACAGCCAGAACTGCGGGGTCTTGATGGCGTTGGCCGCCGAGACGTTCGCCGTGGTCACCATGGGCTTGGCCCGGATGGTGGCGGGGTCGAAGCCGTCCGGCTTCCAGTCGGGCGCCGGGACCCGCACGGTGAAGACGCCGAGCATCATGACCACGAAGTAGGCCACGCCGAGGGTGAGGAAGAGCTTCATCACGGCGTCCCCGCCGGGGTTGTCCCCGCCGTAGAGCGAGAGCAGTTCGCGGGAGAGCGGCGCCGCCACCATGGCGCCACCGCCGAATCCCATGATGGCCATGCCGGTCGCCAGGCCCGGACGGTCCGGGAACCACTTGATGAGCGTGGAGACCGGCGAGATGTACCCGAGCCCGAGACCGATCCCGCCGATGAAGCCGTAGCCGAGGTAGACGAGCCACAGCTGATTGGTCCCGATCCCGAGCGCCGCGACGAGGAAGCCGGAGGCCCAGCAGCAGGCGGCGGTGAACATGGTGCGCCGTGGACCGACCCGGTCGACCCAGGTGCCGAAGATCGCGGCGGAGACGCCGAGCATCACGATGGCGATGGAGAAGACCGCCCCGATCGCCGTCAGGCTCGTGTCGAAGTGGGCGACCAGCGCCTCCTTGTACACGCTCGTCGCGTAGGCCTGACCGATACACAGGTGGATGGCCAGGGCAGCCGGCGGGATCAACCACCGGCTGTATCCCGGGGGCGCCACCGTGTGCGCCCGGTCCAGGAACGTCAGTGCTGCCAAGGTTGGACCTCCTTGTGCTGGATCCCGGGGATCGTGGATCGGCCGGCTGGTCGGCCCCGCTCGAAACCCTTGTGCGCGAGACGCAACAGGCGAATCTACCCCTCGCAGGGCAACGAAAGTTCTACAGAAACCACCGTTCGGTTAAGAACTCCGGCTGCCCCGGTTCACGGAAGGTACCGTCGGAGGCGTCGCCAAGACGAGGACCGGAGGAGGGATCGCCATGGCCGGTGGGAACGCGCCCGGCACGGTGGCCGCGGCGATGGTCCGTTCCCCGGCGGTGCATGGCCCGGAGGCGACGGTGGACGACCTGGTCAGCTTCTTCACCGACGACCACGTCCACGCTGCCGTCGTGGTCCGCGACTCCACGCTGCTCAGCGTCGTGCTCCGCGACGACCTGGCGGGCCGGGCACCGACGGCGCCGGCCTCGGAGGCCGGGCGCCTGGCCGGACGGACTGTGGCGCCCGATGCGGCGCTCGAGCCCACCCGACGACAGATGCTCGCCAGGGGGATCCGACGCCTCGCGGTCGTGGACGGAGCGGGACACCTGCTGGGCCTGCTGTGCCTGAAACGGAGCGGCCTCGGGTTCTGCACCGATGCCGACGTCGCCGACCGGGCCCGCGAGCGGTCCGACGACCGCGCCGCCCTCGCCCTCTCCCACTTCGCCGGCCGGGCGGGCGACCACAACGACCGGGCCATGCTCGGCTCGCCGGCGCTGGCCGCCGAGTTCGCGCGTCGGCTGGGGCTGGAGCCGACCGCCCTCGGCGCCCCGGAGCCCGCGCTCGGGACCGACTGGGCCGAGGAACTCGCGGTTGCCCGCCCAGCCCTCACCGCGATGCGGGACCGGTATGCGGAGGTGCTGGCTGCCGGCGCACGACCGATCACCGCGTTGAGCCGGTGTGCGGTGGCGCTGGCCACGCTGCCGGTCGTAGCCCGGCACCATCCCGGGGCCGCGGTCGTGTGGTTCGACGCGCACGCCGACCTCAACACCCCCGACACGACCGACACGGGATACCTGGGAGGTCTGGCGCTCTCCGGCCCGCTGGGGCTCTGGGACTCCGGCCTCGGCGCCGGGCTGCGGCTGGAGGACGTCGTGCTCGTCGGGGTCCGGGACATCGACCCGCCGGAGCAGGACCTCATCGACCGCTCAGGCATCACCGTGCTGCCACCCGGACCCGACCTGGCGGGAAGGCTCGCGGATGCGCTCGGCGGGCGCACGGCATACGTGCACATCGACTGCGACGTGCTCGAGCCGGGCACCGTGCCCACCGACTACCGCGTCCCCGGTGGGCTCACGCTGGCCGAACTGCACGCCACCTCGGTGACGATCGCCGCGTCGGGGGTCCTGGGCCTGGAGGTCGGGGAGTTCGAGGCTGCGCAGACCCCGGAGCAGACCGGGCGGGCCGCCGGCGCGGTCGTCGACGGCGTCCAGCCGCTCCTGGACGCGCTCGCCGGCGCACGCTGACGGTCAGGTCCGGACGCCGCGGCGGGGGTCCAGCCGCAGATAGACCCAGGCCGCCGGCGCCTGGATCGCCGCCGCCAGCAGGAGCGCCGCCGGCACGCTGGTCCGGCTCGCCACCGCCCCGAGCGCCGGGCCGCCGGCGACCTGCCCGACCGCATCGGCCTGCCCCATCATCGACAGCGTGGTGGCGCGCGCCTGCGAGGAAACGTGCCGGTTGAGCCAGGCGCGCTGCACCGGGTGCCCGACGGAGATCGCGGCGTCCCGTCCCCACCGACCCGCCAGGGCGACCCAGACGTTCCCGGCCACCGCGAACACCGCCACGCCGAGCACCTGCACCAGGACGAGCAACGCCATCACCCGGGTGGGGTGCTCGGCCTGCAGTGCCCGGGGTGCCAGCCGGTTCGCGGCCAGGCTCGCGACCAGGGCGAGCAGCGAGCTGATCAGCGCGAAGAGGGTGAACCAAAACGCCAGCCCGTCCAGACCCGCGACGTCCGGCAGGTCCAGGTCCCGCACGATGCGGTCCACCCACAGCCGGTCGAAGACCTCGCTGGTGAGCCCGGCGAGCAGGGCGATCAGGAGGAAGGACCGGACCACGCCGGGACGCCGCGCGGCCTTCATCCCATCGCGGGCGGTGCCCGCCATGTGTCCCCAGGTGTCCCGGTCTCCGGCCGGCGTCGGGGTGAACTGTTCCTCCCGCATGGCCACCGCCATCGCCACCGCCAGGAGGACGAAGCCGACACCGCCCACGACGATCGGCACGTGCAGGCCACCGGCGGCGACCGCGAGGACTCCGGCCAGCACGATCCCGACGATGTTCATCGCCAGGCCGACCTGGTGCCCCCGGGTGAAGGAGAACTGGACGCGGTCGGCTCCTACCTCGTCTGCGACCCAGGCCTCGGCGGCCCCGGAGACGAAGGTGTAGCCGAGGCCCCAGACGACCTGGGCGAGCAGAATCGGCCAGAACGCGGGGAACAGTCCCACCACGACCACCCCTGCCCCGATCAGGACCAGCCCGATGACCACGGACCACTTGCGGGAGTGCAGGTCGGCCACGATCCCGGTCGGGATCTCCCCCAGGAAGCAAGTCGCCTCCAGCACGGTGCCGACGAGGACCAGTTCGAGCGGGCTCAGCCCGGCGACGTCGACCTGGTAGACCAGTCCGAGAGTGAAGGCCAGCGCCCACAGCAGCGCCCACGCGCCCTGGAGGGCGACATAGGTGGGGCCGGCGGGACGGGCAGCGGTGCGCCACGACATACGACAAACATCCTCACGAGCAGGGCGGCAGACGGGCCGCGGTGATCAGGCAGAGCGGGTCGCGAAAGACCCGGTGGACCCCGGTGGGTCGACCGTTCGTGACCAGTGCCTACCGCGGGCCCGCACGGCGCGGGTCGCGGCTGCTCGAGAGACACGGAGTGCTCAGGATGTGAAACGCATGGGGCACACCCTAACCCCACGACGTAGGGATACTCATGGCATGGACCAGACCCGCGACTGCCTCCAGGTCCTGTCCCGGGTGCTGGGTGACTCGGTGCTCGGCGCCTACCGCTTCGGGTCCGCCGTCGCGGGCGGACTGCGCCCGGCGAGTGACCTGGACGTGCTGGTCGTCACCCGGCAACCGCTGCGGGTGCACGAGCGGCGCGCCCTGGTCGACGGGCTGCTGGGGGTCTCGGGCCACCGGACGGGTCGCCGGCCGCTGGAGGTGACGGTGGTGGCGCGGGACGACGTCCGTCCGTGGCGCTACCCGCCCACGGCCGACCTGGTGTTCGGCGAGTGGCTATTCGAGGAGATCGAGCGCGACGGACCGCCGGCGCGGCAGCCGTGCCCGGACCTGGCGATCGCCATCACCCAGGTGCGGCAGTCCGGGGTGGCCCTGCTCGGCCCCCCGCCGGAGGACCTGCTGGACCCGGTGCCGCCCGAGGATGTCGTGCGGGCGGCGACGGACGGCATACCGGCCCTGCTGGCAGATCTCGACGGAGACGAGCGCAACGTCGCCCTCACCGTCGCCCGGATCTGGGTCACGGTCGAGACCGGCCGGATCCTGCCCAAGGACGAGGCGGCGGTCTGGGCCGCGGACCGGCTGCCGGACGGATTGCGGCCCGTCATGGAGCACGCCCGACGGCTCTACCTGGACAGTTCGTATGCCGAAGAGACCTGGCCGCAGGGGCTGCGCGAGCAGGTGGGCCCGCTGGCCGAGCACATCATCGACCGGGTCAGTCGCTCGTGCGCAGCAGCCCGTCGCCACTCGGTTGCGGGATCGGCCCCCCGTCGGGAGGCTGGGGCGATGGCGCAGCAGCTCGATGACCCGCCCGCCCTGCCGTGGGTCGCGCAGGACCGGGACCCGACCTGGACCTGTGCGCCCTCCGCCGGGGAGGCCCGCGAGTTCCACGAGACACTGCCGGACTACGCGGCGACCCCGCTCGTCCCACTGGCCGGGCTGGCCGACGAGCTCGGCGTCGGCCAGGTGTTCGCCAAGGACGAGTCGACCCGGCTGGGTCTCCCCGCGTTCAAGGCGCTGGGGGCCTCCTGGGCGGTGCGCCAGGTCTCGGCCGGGCAGCCGGGCCGTGCGCTCACGCTCACCACAGCCACCGACGGCAACCACGGCCGTGCTGTGGCCAGGTTCGCCCGCCTGCTGGGGCACGGCGCCCGCATCTTCGTCCCACCCGGGCTGCACCCCGACGCCGTCACCGCGATCGAGCAGGAAGGGGCAGAGGTGGTGCTCGTCGACGGCTCGTATGACGACGCGGTGGCCGCCGCAGCCCGGGCCGGCCGGGAGCCCGGGGTCGAGCTGGTGCAGGACACCGCGTGGGAGGGGTACGAGCAGGTGCCGCAATGGATCGTCGACGGCTACGGCACCCTCTTTGCCGAGCTGGACGAGCAGGTGGCGGCGGCGGGGTGCCTCGGGCCGGACCTCGTGGCCGTCCCCACGGGGGTCGGCTCGCTCCTGCAGGCGGCCCTGGCCCACTACCGCAGCGCCGACGCCACGCCCGGCACGGCCGTGGTGTCGGTCGAGCCCGACACTGCTGCCTGGGGGCCGGCCAGCCTGCTCGCCGGGAAGGCGGTCAGCGTCCGGACCGGGCGGACCGTGATGCACGGTCTGAACTGTGGCACGCCGTCGAGCGCCGCGTGGCCGTTCGTGGTCGCCGGCCTGGACGGTGCGGTCACGGTCACCGACGAGGCCGCGATCACGGCAGCCCGCGACCTGGCGAGACTCGGCGTCGCGGCCGGCCCGTGCGGCGCCGCTCCCGTCGCAGCCCTGCGCTCGGTCCTGGGCGGACCGGGTGACGCCGAGCGCCGACGTCACCTGTCCCTAGGGCCGGACGCCACGGTCATCGTGCTGGTCACGGAGGGGAGCGCCGCGAACCCGCTGCCCGGTGCGACCGCGTGAGGACCTGATGCTTCCCCGATTCACCCGTCCCGTGTGTCTGGAGTTCGCCGGGACCCGCGGCGCGGCGTCGGTGCTCCCGTTGCTGCAGCTGGAGTCGGCCGAGTTCGAGGCCGTCCTCGGTCAGCCGGTGGTCTTCGCCGAGCCGTCCGGCTGCGACGACCACATGTGGCGGCTCGAGGTCGACCCCGCGGTCGCGGCCCCCGAACTGCAGGCGGACCCCCACCGTCCTGCGCTCCGCAGCGTCGTGCCGTCGGAGGACCCCGAGCACCTGATCGAGTCGATCAACCTGCTGCACAGCCTGGCCCACCACCCGGGCGACTCGCTGGCCGCGACCGAGGCGGGCAGCTACCGGGAGGTTATCGAGCGGATCCGTGCCGAGGTCGCGATGGTCTACCCCTACCTCGGTCTCCGTGGGCTGGACTGGGACCGGATCTGCTCCCGTCACGAGGGGCTGGAGTCGCTGACGGGCGAGGCCTTCTGGGAGGCGGCCCAGGCGTGGGTCGCGGAGCTGGGCGACGCACACACCAGCATCGTCCGCCCGGGCCCCGGGTTCCACCCGTCCTACCGCGCCCGGATGACCGCTGACGGGGCGCTGCTCACGGAGGTCCCCGACGGGAGCGCCGCCCGGGAGGCCGGCGTCCGGCCGGGCTGGGTGATCCCGGTCGACGATCCGGAGCGGTGGTTGCGGACGACGGGGGCCTCGCCGCAGCACCACGCCGAGGTGGCCGCGCGAAGGTTGCTGCGGGTGACGGGCACGTCACGCACGTTCCGGGCCGTCGGAGGGGCGGGGCAGCAGGCGACGTGGGAGGAGACCGAGCGGCCGCTGGCACCATTGGCCGTGACCGGTGGGGTCGTCCGGATCCGCACCTTCGTGCCCGGCGTCGCGGCGCACCTGGCTGCTGCCCTGGATGCTCTGTCGGGCCGGGAGGCGGTGACTATCGACCTGCGCGGCAACGTCGGTGGCCAGTTGGCCGAGGCCGATGCAGCACGGCGCCTGCTGGTGCGGGAGCCGGCGACCTTCGGCACCGTGCAGTTCAGCACCGGGACGGGGTCCGTGGCCCCGGAGTCACCCCTGACCATCGAGCCGGCACGCAACGACTCCACCGGGCAGGTCCGGATCCTCGTCGACGCCATGACCTACTCCGCCGCCGAGGACTTCGTGCACCCGCTGGTCGGTCTGCCGCACGTCAGCATCATCGGCGGGCCCACCGGCGGCGGGTCGGGGCGGCCACACTCCCGTCCCCTGATGGAGGGCTACCGGTTGAACGTCAGCACCGCCATCACGCGCACCCGGCACGGAGATGCGATCGAGTACTTCGGCATCCGGGGCGCGACGGGCGTGGACCGGTAGGGCGGTCTCAGCCGGGCGTCACCTCCAGCAGCCCGCCCGCCCTTCCCACCCGCAACGCGTGGTCGAAGGCGTCCAGCTCGAGGCAGCGGTCCAGGTCGTCCGGGTCGACGCCGGGGTAGGCCGGGTCACTGCCCCGCACCAGGCACTCCCGGCCGGCACCGGACTGACGGACCCTGGCGAGATAGGGCACCGGATCGACCCGGGTGCCCGGACCGGCGTCCAGGAGCACGCTGAGGTAGTCGGCCAGCGCCACGTCCTCATCCCCCTCGGTCGGCACCAGGAGCAGGTCATCCACACCCGACGCAGCGATCGCCCGGGCCGTCGCCCCGGCGGTGACGAACGAGGCGCACCAGAGGATCGGGACCCGCCCCACGGCATACGCGCCCCTGGTGCCGTTGCCGGTCTTCTGGATGACGGTCCGGCCGGTGAGGTCCTCCCGGGCGATCCGCCCCGGCGCGTTCGGCAGGTCGAACCGGGAGTCGGGGGCACCGTCCTTGAGCAGGAGCGCGTCGGCATGCCGCTCCTGCCGCGCCCGGACGGCCGCCTCGAGGCTCGGCGCCAGGAACATTCGGGCCGCGCCGCGCGCGAGACACCAGGGCGCCACGGTGAAGGCCCGGATCACGTCGATCACGACGGCCGCGTCCGGTCGCCCGGGCAGGCACCCGTCGGCGCCGACGCCCGGCAGGTCGTCGACGTGGGTGGTGGTGGACCGCACCACGGCAACCTACCCCGAACCGGCGACCATGGAGAAGACGGTGAACGAGTGGATACCGACCCGCTCGGGCCCTGGCGGTCGCTGCTCGACGGCCCATCGCCCGCCGTGCTCACCACTTACCGCAAGGACGGCTCCGCGGCGACCTCGCCGGTCTGGTTCGGCCTACGGGGCGACACTCTTGAGGTCGTCGTCGCCACGGGTGACGTGAAGCTGCGGCACCTGCGCCGCCAGCCGCTACCTGGGTCCGGACGCGGGCCGTCGGTTCGCCGACCAGCGCGGCGCCGGGACCGTGCTGGTCATGCCGTTGGAGGAAGCACGGGCGTGGGACCTGTTGCCCGTCCTGCCCGGAGACCGGAGATCATCGGGGTCAGTCGATCAGGGTGAACATCCAGCCGATGAGCATGATGGTCCCGACCGTGGCGAGCACGAGGCCGAGCGGGTTGAGGAAGCGCACCCATCAGGCGTACGGGACGTCCGCTCTGGGGTCTAGCTGATTGGCTCGCCGTCGGTAGACCTTCTGGACCTGACCCGACCCGATCCACAGCGCGAAGCCCGCCCCCAAAAAGACCCACCCGATCAGCACCTTCGGCTCCTCTCCCTTTCGACAAGGGGATGCTCCCCGCCGATCCCACCGTAGGACAACTCCGTCCGGCTGGCCGGGAGGTTCAGCGCCAGACGTCGACGGCGATCTCCCGCAACTGTTCGCTGAACACTCCGTCCGGAGCAACCTCCGCCAACATCGCGCGCAGGTGCCGCTCGAAGTCCGCCAGCCGGTCCCCGAACAGGTGCGGTGCGGCATACGACAGAGAGAAGATGCTGGCCACGACCTGGTCCGCGGTGCGGGTGACCACCCGGCCCGGCACCTCCAGCCGGGTCCGGTCGACGAAATCCCGCGCCACGGTAGAGGGCGTCCTCCCGCCGACCGCGCTCCCCCTCGTCCACCATGCTCGCCCGCACGCCCTGACCCGCCCGCGTGCGCGAGCCCAGGAAACGCTCGACGAGCGCATCGATCTCCCGCCTGGGAGGCCGTGGGTGCGGCAGCGGGTCCGACCCCGCCATGCCCTGGTGGGTCGTGGCGTGGACGTGTGCCACCGCCCCACCGGGCTCCCGCAGCCCGTGGACCAGCGTGGCCACCCTCTCCTGCTCCATCCAGTGGAAGGACTGGGCGAGGGTCACCAGGCGGAACGGGCCGAGGCTGGCGGGCAGGTCCTCCGCACGGCTCCGGACCCACTGGATGTTGCCTATCCCGTCCGCGACGGCTCGCCGACGGCCCTCGGCGAGCATGTCCGGATCGGGGTCGACCCCGGTGACGCGTGCGAACCTGTCTGCCAGCAGCAGCGTCAGTGACCCCGGGCCGCACCCCAGGTCGAGGAGGTCGCCCCGGCCGTCCAGGTGCAGCTCCGCAGCCAGGGCCACGGCCAGTTCAGCGGGGTAGGGCACCCGCCCACGGGCATAGTGCGCGGCGCTGCCGGCATACAGCGTCGGGTCCCACTCCCACGTCGGAGACACCACCGGTCCAGTGTTGGGGACGGGGCCGGATCACTCAACACCGGCGCGGACTGCCCTACGATCGCTGCATGCAGGAGGGACGGGCCGAGCTCGAACGGGCGGTGACGGACGAGGATGCCCACACCGCGCGCAGCCTGCTGCGCGAAATCCCGGCGACCGACGAGGACGCCCTGCAGCAGCTTGCCCTGCAGGCCGCCGCCGGGTCCGGGCTGGCGACCGAGCTGCTGATCGAGCGGCTCGACGAGTCCGGGGTCGTGCGGCGGTTCGCCCGCGGCTCACTGTTCGATGAGACAGCCGTCGACGACGTGTGCCAGGACACGCTGATCTCGGTGGCCGGCGGCATCGGCTCGTTCCAGGGCAACGCGAAGGTCACCACCTGGGTACACACGATCGTGCGCAACCGGGTCGTCGACCACCTGCGCCGACAACGGGCGACCTCCCCGCTGCCCGAGGACGACCTCGCCCCCGCCCAGAAGATCAGCTCGATGATCGCCTCGCGCACGACCGTCCGGGACGCCCTGGCCGCGCTGCCCGACCTCTACCGGGAGCCAGTCACCCTGCGCGACATGGAGGGCCTGACCTACGCCGAGATCTCCGAGCGGCTGGACCGCAGCGTCGGCACCGTGAAGTCCCAGGTGTCCCGCGGCCGGGCCCTGGTGGCGGCGGCCCTGCGCGGCACCGGTGAGGGCGGCTTCTGATGGCAGTCCCGGAACGGCTGGGGCGCTACCGGCTCGAGGACGTCATCGGCGTCGGGTCGTTCGCCACGGTGCACCGCGCCGTCGACGACTGGCTGGAGGACACCGTGGCGCTGAAGGTGCTCGCCGAGAACCACAGCCTGAACCCGGAGGTCCGAGAGAGATTCATCGCCGAGGGTCGCAGCCTGCGCCGGATCAGCAGCCCCCACGTGGTGACCGTGCACGACATCGGGGAGAGCGAGCGGCAGCAGCCCTACCTGGTCCTGGAGCTCGCCGACCGCGGAACCCTCGCGGACCGCGTGGCGAGACTGCGCCGCGACGGGTGGACGGCGACGCCGGCCGATGTGCTGGTCCTCGCGCGCGAGGCCGCGGCGGCCATCGAGGCGGTCCACGAGGCCCACCTGGTGCACCGGGACCTGAGCCCCGGCAACCTGTTGCTCACGACCGCCCCGGGTGTCGGGGAGCCCGAGGACATCAGGGCCCGGGCCCGCGTCGTGGGCCCGGACGAGCGGCTGGTTGTGGCCGATCTGGGCATGTGCAAGGACCTGGCGCTGAACTCGGGGCTCACCGTCGCGGCGGGCACCTCTGGCTTCCGACCGCCCGAGCAGAGCGGCGGTGCCGGGATCGTGGACACCCGTGCCGATCTGTGGGCGATGTCCGCCGTGATGGACTGGCTGTGCGAGGGCGCGGACCTGCCCGACGAGCTCACCCGCGTGCTGCGCCGGGGACGGGCGGACGACCCTGACGACCGGCACCCAGACGTCGCCGGGTGGCTCGCCGACATCGAGACGGCCCTGCGACCGCCCGAGCCGGTGCCCGACCCCGCCCCGGGTCCCGCCCCGGCGACGGGTCGCCCGGTGCTGCGCCTGGTCGTCGTCGCGGCTGTGGCGGCGCTGGTCTTCGGCGCGCTCGGCGCCTATCTCGGCCACCGGTGGCAGGACGGTCTCCCGTCGCAGACCTCGTCGGCGACGGTCGCGATCGAGGGGCCGGACGAGGTCGCGGCCGGCGAGGAGGTCACCTTCACGGCGACGACGACGGGGCTGGACAGCTGGGTGTGGACCCTGCCGAGCGGCCGCCACATTCTCGACGAGGAGACGATCACGATGACAGCGCAGACCCCCGGGTGGGGTGAGGTGGTGCTGCGCGGGCGGGACGCCGCGGGCAACCACCTGGAGACCACGCACCGGCTGACCGTCACCGAATGACCGGGCCGCAGAAAGAATTCGGACCGGAGTGCAACCGATCGCGCCTTGGCTGCGACTGACGGGGGACAGCACGCACAGGCATGATGGAGGAGACACGATGCGACGCACACTGACCCTGGTGACGACCCCGGCGACGGCCCTGGTGGCCGCGCTCGTCCTGACCGGCTGCGGCCCGGGCGAGCAGGCGACCTTCCAGGAGCCGGCCCCGGCGGCCCAGCCCCCCGCGGACGATCAGGAGGGCGAGACCGGCCGCACCGACGAGGCCGACATCAGCGCCGAGCCGGCGAGCGTGTCCGGGCAGGACACGGCATACTCCGGCGGCCTGGTCCCGATCGAGTGGCCGGACGCCCCGCGTGAGCTGACCGACGTGGAGTTGGAGTTCCTCTACGAGCCCGGCCCGTTCGCCGGCGACGCCTATGACGAGGACGCGGTGATGGAGGCGGTGCTCGCCATGGATCCCGAGACCGCCGAGGAGTGGCAGGTCGCGATCCAGAGCCAGCTGCAGGGCGACTACGCCGAGGACCTCAAGGCCTTGATCACCTTCGACCCCAACATCGGCGAGGCCTCCGAGGGGCCCACCGAGGGCCAGCCCGCGCAGGAGGTCGCCGTCGGCACCAACCACTTTGCGCTCGTCCTCGATGCCAGCGGCTCGATGGACGAGTCGTCCGAGTCCGGCACGCGGATGGAGGAGGCCAAGGAGGCGCTCACCGGGTTCGTCGAGTCCCTCCCCGAGGGGTCCACGGTCTCGCTGCGGGTCTACGGCCACGAGGGCGACAACACCGACGCCGGCAAGCAGGAGTCCTGCAACGCCAGCGAGCAGGTCTTCAGCGGGACCGTCGGGGACTCCGCGTTCGGCGCGGCCCTGGACTCGGTCGAACCCACCGGCTGGACCCCGCTGGCCACGGCCATCGAGGACGCGGCGCGGGACATCCCGGAGGAGACGACCGACGGGATCGTGTATGTCGTGACGGACGGGATCGAGACGTGCGGCGGTGACCCTGTGGCGGCGGCCGAGGGCCTGGCCGGCTCTGGCATCCAGCCGATCGTCAACGTCATCGGGTTCCAGGCCGGCGACAGCGACCAGGAGGCCCTGCGGGAGATCGCCGAGGCCGGCGGCGGGGAGTACACCCAGGCGGACAGCCGTGCCGACCTGGAGGAGTACTGGGACGACGAGTACTCCCGGATGATGGCTGCCTGGAACGAGTGGAAGTCGGCCGAGTTGGACCGGATCAACGCGGAGGGCAGCGCCAAGTTGGAGACCGCCAGTGAGGTCGGCGATCGGCTGACGGACGAGGTCAACGAGGAGGGGCGTCGCGAACTCGATGTCGCCGACCGACTGCGCGAGGAGGAGCACCTCGACTACGACACCTGGATGGACGTGTGGAACTACTTCTACGGCCGCAAGCTGGACATGTGGAACTACGCCTACGACGTGAAGCTGACCAACTGGAACGCTGCGTACGGCATCAAGACGGACGCGTGGAATGACGTCTACGCCACCGGCACCAGCAAGTGGATGGAGTACTATCAGAAGAAGGTCGGCAACTGACCTCGTCCCAGCGGGTCACGGGAGGTTGCGCTCAAACCGGCGCACCACGGGATGGGGCGGGAACTCCAGCCGGTCGACGACTCCCGTGCGCAACCAGCCGCGACGCTCGTAGAACCGGATCGCTCGCAGGTTCTGCTCCAGGACCCTGAGCGACACCGAGCGATAGCCGTCCACGAGGAAGTGCGCCAGCACCTCCTCGTGGACGGCGTCCGCCAGACCTGTCCCCCACGTGGGGACAGCAGTGCCGAAGTGCAGCAGCTCCGGCCCGCGCATGGCGGCGTAGCGGGCGACCTCGTCGTCGACGACGGCGACGAGGACGTGGGTGCCCGGGTCGGCCAGCTCCTCGACCCAGCGGCCCCGGATCTGCTCGGTGGGGAAGGGGAAGCGCTCCGGGGCGAAGATGTGGGCCAGACCCGCCAGCGATCCCGCGCGCTTGAGGTCGAGCAGCCTGTCCACGTCCGCCGGTCTCGCGGGACGCAGGAGGGACATGCGAGGAGACGCTACTCCGCCCGCGAGGGAGCAGGACCGGCGGCGGGACTGTCAG
Organism: Ornithinicoccus sp.; assembly: GCF_057176825.1. Lineage (NCBI taxonomy): Bacteria > Bacillati > Actinomycetota > Actinomycetes > Micrococcales > Intrasporangiaceae > Ornithinicoccus > Ornithinicoccus sp. The sequence goes on from NZ_CM169976.1 coordinate 501,638, forward strand.
GCGCCCTCCCGGTGTTGAGCGGACATGAAGCGCATCGGATTCCTCTCCTTCGGGCACTGGACGGCCCACCCGCAGTCCGCGACCCGGTCCGCCTCGGACGTGCTGCTGCAGTCGATCGACCTGGCAGTCGCCGCCGAGGAGGTCGGCGCCGACGGGGCGTACTTCCGGGTGCACCACTTCGCCCGGCAGCTCGCCTCGCCGTTCCCGCTGCTGGCGGCGGTGGGCGCCCGCACCAGCCGGATCGAGATCGGCACCGGCGTCATCGACATGCGCTACTAAGGCCTCGAGGGCATCGCCCGGACGACCGCCTGTGACCGCCGTCATTATCGGAATCGCCCCCTGATGTCCGATGGCGCGAGCCAGGGTCGTGAACGCGAGCAGCTGATCAAGATGACCCTGGTCATACACGCGATACCCAGACAGTGTGCGTCGCGAGGCAGCGATGACCCCCTGCGCCTCGTAGTTGCGCACTGTCTGCGCCGACAGCCCGGCCGCACGGGCGAGATCGACGGGCCTGAAGCCGCGACCAGCGTTTGAGGGGTTTGCGACTGACTCAGTGGGCAACTGGACCACAACCTTTCATCGGTCCTTCAAAGTTACGATGAATGAGTATGACTACCAACCCAAAACCTGTCGGCCGCGTTCAGCGCACCCCAGACTTTGGCCTGTCCATGGAGGACCTGCGCGCGGTGGCGGCGTTCAACCTGGCATGTGCGCTGCAGGTCATCGATCTCTTCGAAGCGGTGCAGCCGCATGACCCGCGCCCACGTGATGCGTTGGCCGCGGCGGAGGGCTTCGTGCGCGGTGGGCCGCGGTCTCGTGCACAGCGCATCGGTGCTCCTGCTGCCCATCGAGCCTCCAAGGAGGTCAGCGGTGCTGCCTCGCATGCAGCGATGGCAGCCGGCGACGCGGCGGCGTCGGCCTATCTTCACCCGCTCGCCGACGCCTCCCAAGTCGGCCACATCCTCCGCGGTCCATCACATTGCGTGCTGGCGCTGGAGGCGCGAGCTGTCGAACCGTTCACGCGTGCGGCCGCCGTTGCCGCAGTTCTGGAACAGTCCACGCCTGCCGTAGTCGAGGTGCTGTGCCGCTACCCGCGTGCGGCGACGAGAGATCGAGCGACCGCTGACGTGATGTCGTTTCTGGATGTCCAGCTTCGGAAGTCGGTGAGCCGATGAGGACGCCTGACGAACAGCGCACGTGCCAGCCCGACATCCCTGTGATCGCAGCTGGGCGGCGGCACTCCGTCGGGGTTCGCCACGACGGCAGAGTGCTCGCCGCCGGGAGGCTTGACGCACCGGAGTGCGCTGTGAGCGATTGGCGCAACCTAGTCGCCGTGGCGGCCGGTAACGTTCACGTCGCAAGAAACACTGGGCGCTCACACACTGTCGGCCTGCGCGCCGACGGGACGGCGGTGGCGACCGGATGGAACGGCGACGGGCAGTGCGACGTAGCCAGTTGGAACACGGTGGTGAACATCGCTGCCGGGTGGCGTCGCACCCTCGGGGTGCTGGCGGACGGGACCGTGAACGCCGTCGGGCGGCGCAGCGAAGGAGCATGCGAGGTCGGCCAGTGGCGCGACATCACCGCCGTGGCTACCGGGGACTGGCACTCCGTCGGTCTTCATGGCGACGGAACCGTGGTGGCGACGGGGAACAACCATCGTGGTCAATGCGACGTCGCGCACTGGCGACACGTTCGAGGCATCGCCGCGGGCTACCTGCACACCACCGCCGTCACTCACGACGGAGAGGTGCTCACCACCGGCGACGTCCGAGGCGGCCTCGCCGAGGCCGCCCACTGGCAGGACATCCTCGCTGTGGCTGCTGGTAGCCGACACACCCTCGGCGTCGACGCGCGCGGCAGAGTCTGGGCTGCGGGAGACAATAGCCAAGGACAGTGCGACGTGTCGTCCTGGTACGACGTAGTCGCCGTCGCCGCTGGAGCTGAACACAGCCTCCGAGAACCCGCTCTACATGGCCGAGGACGCGGGATCCGCCGACCTGATCGCGGGGGGCCGCCTGCAGTTGGGCATCAGCCGCGGGTCGCCCGAGCAGGTGGTCGAGGGCTACCGCTACTTCGACCACCACCCCGCCGACGGTGAGAGCGACGCCGACCTGGCGCGACGGCATACGGCACGGTTCCTCGAGGTGCTGTCGGGCGAGGGGTTCGCCGAGCCGAGCCCCCGGCCGATGTTCCCCAACCCGCCCGGGCTGCTGCGGGTCGAGCCGCACTCCGAGGGCCTACGCGACCGGATCTGGTGGGGCGCCGGCAGTCGCGCCACCGCTGTGTGGACTGCCGAGCAGGGGATGCACCTGATGAGCTCGACACTGCTCACCGAGGACACCGGGGTGCCGTTCCACGAGCTGCAGGCCGAGCAGATTCGGCTGTTCCGCGAGCGCTGGGCCGAGGTCGGGCACGAGCGGGAGCCGCGGGTATCGGTGAGCCGCAGCATCTTCCCGCTTGTCACGGCGCAGGACCATGCGCTCTTCGGGCTCGAGTCGCGCAGCTCCGACCAGGTCGGGGTGATCGACGGGGTCCGGGCCCGGTTCGGCAAGACGTATGCCGCGGAGCCGGACGAGCTGGTGCGCCAACTGAGTGAGGACCAGGCGATCGCCGAGGCCGACACTCTGCTGCTCACCGTGCCCAACCAGCTCGGCGTCGACTACAACGCGCACCTGCTGCGCACGCTCGTGGAGGATGTGGCGCCGGCTCTGGGCTGGAAGCCGAACGCAGCGGGTCCCAGCTGAGAGTCACGGGCCGATGCCAACCGCACCCACCACCCTTGATCTCCGGCACGCACCTGCCCTGTGGTGGTCGCTGCGCTTCTGGTGCGCCTACATGGTCACCGCCGGACTGTTGCTGGCCTTTTGGCCAAGCGGGGTCTCTGCCCTCTTCGGCCTGCCACCCACCGAGGACGCCTGGATCCGTGCCTTCGGGGCGCTGGCGCTGAACATCGGCCTCGTCTACCCGCTCATCCTTCGGACCCCGCTGGTCCCCCTCGGCCAGTGGACGATCCTGGCGCGCTACCTGTTCGCCGCTTTCGCCGTCGTGTTCGTCCTGGCCGGGTGGCTGCCGACCTACCTCCTTGCCATCGGCGCATTCGACTGCGCCAACGCGACGTGGACGTTGGTCGGCCTTCGCCGGGCGCGGTCGAGGACGTAACTCCGGATCCGCAGTGCGCTCCCGCCCAGTACCGTGATGGCATGCGACGGATCCTCGACATCCTGGCGGCGCTCCGGGCCGCAGAGGTCGACTACGTCGTCGTGGGCGGAGTGGCAGTGGTCCTCCGCGGCCACGTGCGGACCACCGTCGACCTGGACCTGGCCGTGGATCTGACCACCACCAACGTGGCCCGCGCGCTGGAGGTGCTGACTGCGCACGGGTTGACCCCTCGGCTACCCGTCCCGGCACTCCAGTTCGCCGACCCGCAGATCCGCCATCGCTGGGTGGAGGAGCGCCACCTGATCGCCTTCACCATGCACGACCCCGACGACGCCTTCACGGAGGTGGATTTGCTGGCCAGCACCCCTGTGCCGTTCGCCGAGCTCGCGGAGGGCTCGGAGTGGCTCACCGTCGGGGAGGTGCCGGTCCGGGTCGCCTCGCTGGCGCACCTCATCGCCATGAAGCGGGACGCGGCCCGACCCCAGGACCTGGCCGATATCGCCGCTTTGTCGCTGCTGGAGGACGCCCCTATCGTGGATCTCGATGACACACACGACGGATGACCAGCTGTGGCGCGGCACGTCCGACGCCCGCAGCACAGCACGGTCCCGCGACGCCAGCACCGCGACCCAGCGGTGGGCATGGCTGGAGGAGAGTATGCAGTTCGCCGCCGCTGCTGGGGCCCTGGACCGGGTGCGGTCGCGGCGTCAGCAGGAGGCCGACGATTGGTGGTCGAGGGGGCCGGGAGCCGACGATCACCCGGCGTAGAGCCGCAGTTCGCGCGCGAACCGATCGCCGATCCGCAGGGCCTCCTCCAGGTCGGGGTGGCGATAGATGATCATCCCGTCGGAGAGCAGCGTCGCCCGCCAGTCGCGCCGCGGTGCCCCGACCGGCAGCAGGTCCAACACACACACGTGGTGCCCCAGGTCGGCCATGAGCAGCTCCAGGCCCTCGACCCGGGTGATCCGGCCCGCGCCCTGGGCCCGTTTGAACATGGTGGCTGCGTTGAACTTGTGGGTCAGCGGAGGTGCGGTGCCGGTGGTGATCGCCTGTGCCCAGGTGCGGAACAGGTCGGCGTCCGTCGCGTAGTTCATGATGTCGACGGTGCGCGCCCCCGGGGGACGGGCGCCGATCTCGCCGAAGACGGCCTCCCCGTCGTCCTTGAGGTACCACTCCATGTGGGTGAACCCCTCGGTGAAGTCGAGGGCCTTGAGCACCTCGCGGCCCATCGCGAGACCGCCGGCGAGCCGCGGGTCCTCCTTGTCCTTCAGCACTAGGGTCACCGGGCTGATCCACTCGTGGCTGCGGGCCTGCAGGGGGCGGGGCAGATACCAACTGACGTTCTCGAACAGCACGTCGCCGTTGCCGCAGACGGTGTCGTAGGTGAACTCCTCGCCGTCGATGAACTCCTCGACGCTGACCAGCGGCACGTGCCGGATCATCGTCTGCACCTCGGCGAGCTCCTCCGCCGTGTCGACCCGGTAGGTGTCGGCGGACCCCGCACCGGCGATCGGCTTGACGATGAGCGGGAAGCCGATGCGCTCCGCGGCCTCCCAGACCTCCGCACCGGCGCGGGCCGACGCATGGCGGGGGGTCCGGATCCCCGCCTCGTCCAGGACCTGCTTCATCTTCTCCTTGTCCCGGAAGAGGGTGGCGTGCTCGACGCTCATCCCGGGCAGGTCCAGGTGCTCCCGGATCCGGGCGGCCAGCACGACATACGGCTCCCAGAGGCACTCCACCCGGTCGATGCGGGCATGCCGGGACAACCCCTTGAGGGCACTGAGCACGGCCCGCTCGTCCGACAGCGAGACGTGCTCGTAGTGGGCCAGGTTGTCCCGCGCCTCCGGCGGGAGCGCGTGCCGCGGCTGGTCACCCACGCCGATGACCTGGGCGCCGGTCTGAGCGAGCGCCCGGGTGAAGTAGGCCTGCTCGTACGGGAAACCCGGGGACAGCATGACGATGTTCACGATCGGCCTCCTAAACGGTCTCGATGAACTCGACGCGCACGACGGAGATGATCCGGTCGAGGGCCTCGCGGACCACGGTCGAGTCGGGATGCCGCACGGTGATGAACCCCTCGCCCTCGTAGGACGTCGCCGCCGGTTGCCCCGGCTGCGGCAGCCGGGCCCCGACGATGAGCTGGCCGAGCTCCTGCTGGACCGTGTCGAGCCCGTGGACGGTGCGGACCTGACCGCGGCCCATCCCGCGCAGGTAGGCGGTGCCGCTGGCATACACCCGGTCCGGCCGGTCGAACTCGTCCTTGAGCACCAGCCGCGCCCAGAGGGTGAAGAAGTCGACGTCGTGGCTGAACCCGATCATCGACGCCAGCTGCGCGCCCGGTGGCCGGGCGCCAACCTCGGAGATCGCCACCGACCCGTCCGGGCGGGCGAACCACTCCATGTGGGAGAACGCGGTCTGCACGCCGAGTGCCTGCAGGGCCGCGGGGCCCACCCGGTCGATCTCGGCATACTCCGGGCCGCTGATGTCCTGCGGGAGCAGCACGGTCCACTGCATCCACGGGTTGCGCAGCACCTCCAGCGGCGGCGGCACGTAGTCGGACACCGAGGACCACAGCGTCTGCCCGCCGAGGGTGACCGAGTCGAACGTGTGCTCCCGACCGGTGAGAAACTCCTCCAGCAGCCAGGCCTCCGACGGGTCACCCTGTGCGGCGCGTAGCCAGGAGTCGAAGTCCTGCGGGGTGTCCAGGCGGAACGTGGCCTTGGCGCCCGCACCATCCGGCGGCTTCGCCACGATGGGGAAGCCGACGAGGTCACGGAACCGGGTGGCCTCCTCGGTGCGGTGCACCAGCTGGTGCCGGGCGCACGGCAGGCCCGCCGCACCCAGCACCTCCTTCATCCGGGACTTCTCCCGGACGTTGCGCGCGGTCGCCTCGTCCATGCCGGGGATGCCGAGGGCGTCACGGACCTGGGCCAGCGGCACCTGGAGCTGCTCGAGGATGCCGATGAGCCGCTCCACCGGGCCGAGCTGGGCGCTGAGCCCCCGCACCGCGTCGGCGATCTGCTGCGGGTCAAGCCCGTCGGTGACCCGCCAGTGCCCCGCGACGGCCTCCCGCAACTCGGGCGACAACTGGTCGTAGGGCGTGGCGGTGATGACCCCCAGCCGGACCCCCGGCACGCGGGCGGCGGCCAGCACGAACTGGCTGGTCGCCTCGAGTAGGTACGGCGCGACGAAGGCAGCGTTGACCATGCGTGAACAGTAGCGGTGACACCGCCGTCCGCGTCAGTGGCCGTGGCGGTCTGCCGGAGGCGGCGGCACCCTGGGATGCTGGCAGGCACCGGACCGGCCGAGGACAGGAGATTGCGATGGGCGAGACGGCGACGCACACGACCCCGACGCTCGACGAGGTGCTGGCCGAGCTCGCTGCGCTGGAGGACCCCAGGGCCCGCGCGGTGAACGAGAAGCACGGAGACGACCACGGGGTGAACCTGGGCTCGCTGCGTGCGGTCGCCACCCGGCTGAAGGCGCAGCCCGAGCTCGCACGACGCCTGTGGGAGACCGACGACACCGCCGCGAAACTGCTGGCCATCCTGCTCAGCCGCCCCACGACATACGACGCGGACGAGCTGGACCGGATGCTGCGGCAGGCACGCACCCCGAAGGTGCACGACTGGCTGGTGAACTACCTGGCCAGGAAGAGCAAGCACGCCGAGGTGCTCCGGCAGGGGTGGCTCGTCGATCCCGACCCGGTGGTGGCGAGCGCCGGGTGGGCGCTCACCGCCGACCGGGTGTGCCGCAACCCCGACGGACTCGACCTGCCCGGACTCCTCGATGTCATCGAGGCGGAGATGAAGGATGCACCCGACCGCCTCCAGTGGGCGATGAACACCTGCCTGGCCCAGATCGGCATCGAGCATCCCGCGCAGCGGACCCGGGCCCTGGCCATCGGCGAACGACTCGGGGTGCTCCGGGACTACCCCACTCCCCCGAACTGCACCTCGCCGTACGCGCCGGAGTGGATCGCCGAGATGGTGCGCCGCCAGCAGCCCTCCTGACGGACTCTATCCGTCAGCGGTCGGCGCGGACTCGTCCAACTGGAGGATCGCGGCGCGCGACGGGAACCGGTGGACCTCCTGCGGCCAGTCGAGCGCGACGGCCAGCCGTCCCGCCCAGTAGCGCGCGGTCTCGTCGTCGGGCACCTCCACGACGGTGAATCCGCCGAGGTGCTCCTTGGTCTCGACGAAGGGACCGTCGGTGAACACCGGCTCCCCGTCCCGCGCCACCACACTGCATACGGTGGTCGACTCGTCGAGACCGCCGTCGCCGAAGACGAAGGCGCCGGCCGCCTGCATCTCGTCGACCACGGCCAGCGATGCCTCGGCCTTCTCGCGCAGCTGCTCCAGCGTGTGGTTCGGCACCCACTCGTCGTTGAAGGCGATCAGATACTGCGGCACTGGTGCTCCTCTCGGGCGCCGGCACGATCGCGCGCGGCGCCACTCCTGGGACGGCCCGGGTGGCCGTCCGTACATCATCTCCACGAACGGGGCCTGCCGGATACGACACCGGACGGCAAGACTCCTGTGGGTGACAGCGACCACACCGTCGTGCCGCTGACCGCAGGACGGATCAGCCCTGTCGTCACGAAATCCGGTTGCCCCCGGCTGCGCCAGGCGTGAACGATCGCGCTGATGACTGACGAGATACGGGCCAACGTGTTCGACCACCCCCTGTCCGCCGCGATCTACGACATCGCGGAGGGCTCGCGCGAAGATCTGGATCACTACGCCGCCATCGTCGAGGAGCTCCGCGCCCGCTCGGTCATCGATGTCGGCTGCGGCACCGGGGTGCTCGCCATCCTGCTGGCGGGCCGCGGGATTGCCGTCACGGGAGTGGACCCGGCCGGCCCCATGCTCGACGTGGCGCGCGCCAAGGCCGGTGCCGAGAGGGTCCGGTGGGTGCACGGGACCGCCGAGGCCCTGCCCGCACTGCTCCCAGGCCCTCACTCGCCGGGCGGCGACGGGTCCGACCGCTGGGACGCCCAGGGGTCCCACCTGCCAGCCGACCTGGCCGTGATGACCGGCAACGTGGCCCAGGTGTTCCTCACCGACGAGGAGTGGCTCGGCTCGCTGCGCGCGGTCCGCGACGTGCTCGTCCCCGGCGGGCACCTCGTCTTCGAGACCCGCATCCCCGAGCGCCGGGCCTGGGAGGAGTGGGCGGAGTGGGGCTCCTCGGTCTACGAAGTCGAGGGCGTCGGGGAGGTGCGGGACACCTTCGAGCTGGTCCGGGTGGAGGAACCCTTTGTCACCTTCCGCTCCGACAACGCGCTGCCCGACGGCACGATCGTGCCCAGCGAGTCCACGCTGATCTTCCGGTCGATGCCCGACCTGGAGCGGACCCTGACCGAGGCCGGCTTCACCATCCGCGAGGTCCGTGACGCCCCCGACCGTCCGGGCCGGGAGTGGGTCGTCATCGCCCAACGGTCGTCTTAGCCCAATGGGTTGTCACGACCGGCGGTCAGCGCCCGTAGCGATCCGGCCGTGCCCACGGCCAGTCGGTCTCGATCCACGCAGCGACGGCGTCGGCGAGCGGACCGTCGAGCTCCGCGCGGTCGGCGGTCACCCAGGACTGGACGGAGACGTCGTGCTCCTCGGTCTCGGGCGGGTAGAGATAGACGCACCCGATGACCCGGTCGTCGACCGGGTCCAGGACCGTGAAGGTGAACCCCTTGCGGGCGGCGAAGTCGGCCTCGTGGCGGGTGAGGTCTGCCAGGTTGGCCTCGGGTGTCAAGCCGTCGTGGGGCGGCCAGGTGCCGTCGGGGTATCCCGGGGTGCCACGGATGTGGTCCACGCTGGACATCCACGCGGCAAGGTCGGCCTCGTTGTGCCGAGGCCCCAGTGGTTCGAGCCGGAACCAGTCGGTGGCCAGGGAGGTCGGCGGGTCAAAGTCGGCCGGGACGAAGCTGTCGGTGGACATGGACCCGACCGTAGCGATCCCCCGGGGGCACAGCATCCGGGTTTCCCGCGGTAGCGTCGGGCCGGTGCGACTGGGTCCGGCGTTCCGTCGCCTCTGGGTGGGGAACTCCTTCGGCAACCTCGCCGACGGTCTCGCGTTCGTCACGATCCCGCTGGTGGCCGCCTCCCTGACCACCAGCCCGACGGTGATCGCCGGCTTGGCCACGGCATACGCCCTGACCCGCCTCTTGGTGGCGCTGCCGGTGGGGGTGCACGTGGACCGGCGGGACCGTCGCACCCTGTTGTGGACCGCGAACCTGCTGCGCGGGCTGGCCCTGGTCGGGCTGGCCGGGCTGCTGATCGCCGGGGCGGCCCCCATCTGGGTGCTGTATGCCGTGTATTGCCTGGTCGGGGTGCTGGAGAACGTCGCCGACAACGCCGCGGTCGCGATCCTGCCCGACCTCGTCACGGACGATCAGCTGGACAGCGCCAACGGCCGGATCGCGGCGGCCCAGCTTGTGGCGGACGAGTTCGCCGGCCCACCGCTGGGAGGTCTGCTGTTCGGCCTCGCGGCCGGTCTCGCGGTGGTCGCGACCGGCTCGCTCTACTGCCTGGCCGCGCTCGTGTTTGTCTTCCTGCCGCGCAGGACGACAGTGGCCACGACGCTGCCCACCACCGAGGCTCCGCACCGTCCGGGGGTGTGGGCCGAGGCCCGCGAGGGCCTCCGGTGGATGCTCGGTCACCGACAGATCCGGACCCTGGTGGGGGTCAGCGCGCTGGCCAACTTCGCCTACATGGTGCCGTTCTCCATCCTGGTGCTGTATGCCCTGCAGCGGCTCGGGCTGACGGCCTCGGGCTATGGCCTCCTCCTGGCGTTCAGCGCCCTCGGTGGCCTCGTCGGCACGGGCATCGCGGCCCGCGTGCGCCGGCGCATCGGCTACCGCGCGACGATGGCCGCCAGCATGTCCCTGGGGTCGGTCACCCTGGTCGCCCTGGCGTTCACGACGAACCCCTACGTCGCCGGGGTGCTCCTGGCGCTGTACATCCTGCACGCCACGGTCTACAGCGTCGCCGCCACCTCGCTGCGGCAGCGTCTGGTGCCTGCCGGGCTGCGCGGACGGGTGTATGCCGGGGCGCGGGTGTTGGCGCTCAGCGGACTGGCCCTCGGCGGGGTGGTCGGCGGTGTCCTCGCCGATGCCGTGTCCCTCACCGCCCCCCTGGTCGCGGGCGGGGCGACCTTTGCCGTCGCCGTCGTCTGGATCACGAGGCTCCGGACGGACCGATAGCGGCTACCCTCGGCGGTGCGATCTCCGCAACGGAAGGGACCCGATGACCGTCGAGATCATGCTGGTGCTCGCCGTCGTCGTGACCGCCCTGGTGCTCTTTGCCACGCAGTGGTTGCCCGTTGACATCACCGCGCTCCTGGTCCTCCTGGTCCTGATGGTCATCCCGTTCATCGGTCAGGCCACCTGGCTCCAGGATCGGGGGATCGATCTCCCGGCGGCGTTCCCCACCGTGGCAGAAGGCTTGTCCGGACTGTCGAACCCCGCGACGGTCACCGTCCTGGCGATGTTCATGTTGTCCGCAGGGGTGCAGGCCTCCGGTCTGATCCATGTCGTCGCCAACCGGCTGGCGCCCCTCATCGGATCCTCAGAGCTGCGGCTGGTCGTCGTGATCGGGGTCGTCGTCGGCGTGCTCTCCGGGTTCATCAACAACACCGCCGCGGTGGCGGTGGCGATGCCCATGGTGATCGACCTGACGCGGCGACTACGCCTGCGAGCAAGTCGGATCCTGATGCCGCTGAGCTTCTTCGCACAGCTCGGCGGCATGCTGACCCTGATCGGCACCTCCACCAGCATCCTGGCCTCGAGCCTGCTGCGCGAGGAGCCGGCCTTCGGCCGCGAGCTGCGGATGTTCGAGTTCAGTGCCCTCGGTGCGCTTGTGCTGGGTGTCGGGTTGCTCTATTTCATGACGGTCGGACGGTTCCTGCTGCCCTCCCGGGACGAGGGTGCCGGCGCCGAGGACGAGGAGCAGACCTTCCTGGTCGAGCTGATGGTGCCGCGAGACAGCGACCTGGTGGGTCAGACGCTGGCCGAGGCGGAGTTCGAGGCGCGTGCCGGCGTCGACGTGGTGCGACTGAGCAGGGACCGCGAACCCGCCCGGGGTGGTGGGCAGGCTGCGCAGCAGGACCCGGGTCGAGCGGACCGGGACCCGGACGAGGTCACGGTCGAGGCCGGTGACGTGCTGCTCGTGCGGGCCACCCCGATCCAGGTCATGGACCTGGCCGACTCGGAGACGGTGCAGGTGATCTCCGACCTCGTGAGCCGCCGACGGATCACCCCCGACGACGACAGCACCCTGGTGCGGGTGCTGCTCAAGGACCGACGGTGGTTCAACGGACTTGCCGCTCGGGACGCGGACCTCGCGGGCCGGGTCGGCGGACGGCTGGTCGGGGTCGAGATGGCCCACCCGCGTGCGGACCGTCTGGCCGAGGAGCAGTTGCACGTCGGTGAGATAGTCCTGGTCCAGGTCCCGACGCGCAGCCTGGAGCGGCTGCGGCGCCGTCCGGAGATCATCCTGCTCGACGAGTTCGACAACGACTTCGGTACCCGGCAGATGTGGATCGCCGGCTCGGTGCTCGCCGGCGTCGTCGGCGCCGCCGCCCTGACACCGTTGCCGATCGTGATCAGCGCCCTGGTCGGCGTCGTCGTGATGGTCCTCACCGGGGTGCTCCGCAAGGAGGACATGTATCCGAGCGTCTCGTGGGATGTCATCTTTCTGCTGGCCGGCATGATCCCGCTGGGCATCGCGCTGACCAAGTCCGGCGCCGCCGATCGGGCCGCCGGCCTGCTCAGCGATGCCGCATCGGGCTGGCACCCGCTGGTGGTCCTCCTCGCCCTCTACCTGGCGACGACGATCCTGACCGAGCTGGTCAGCAACAACGCCACGGTGGTCATCGCGATCCCGGTCGCGGTAGCCATGGCGGACTCCCTCGGCATCGACGTGCTGGCGGTCGCACTGGTCGTGATCTTCGCGGCATCGACCAGTTTCCTGTCGCCGATCGGCTATCAGACCAACACGATGGTCTTCGGCACCGGGCTGTACCGGTTCACCGACTTCGCCAAGGTCGGGGCTCCGTTAAACGTCCTGCTGATGGGCCTCACCTGTGTGGCCGTGTGGTGGTGGCTGCTGACCTGAGCCAGATGGTCGGTGCCACCCAGGGGAGTAGGGCAGCGGCCAAGCGCTAACCGTTAAGCAACGCAAGTTGACAAACTCCTTCCAGTCAACCAAGGTTGCTTACATGTCAGCTCAGAGCGTTGCGGTCATCGCCTCCGACACCACCGACCCGCTGCAGGGGCTGCGGGCCGTGGCCTCGTTGCGTGCCTTGACGGAGTCGCTGGAACTGCGCCAGGTGGAGGCGGCACTGCGCGCCGGGATGAGTTGGCATGAGGTCGCCGAGGGCCTGGGGGTCACCCGGCAGGCCGTGCACAAGAAGTACGCCAAGCGGATCGACCCGAGCATTCCCGTCCCGAGGAGGACTTCCCGATGAGCACCATGGCTGCGATCTTCGACAGCTCGCAACGGCTATCCCTGTCCGCCCGCGAGGAGGCCCTCCGTGCCGGACGGCCCATGATCGGCGTGGAGGACCTCTTCCTCGCGCTCTTCTCGACCGGCGGAGCCTCCAGTCGCCTCCTTGCCTCGGCGGGGGTCGACCTGGACTCCGCACGGTCGGCCATCGGCGCAGCGCGCGCGGAGCGGATCTCCGCGCTGGGGATTCACACCGATCAGTTGCACCCCCACACCCGACCACTGCGGGAGGCCGGGTCCGCGCAGGTGGAGTTCTCCGAGCCCGCCATGCGAGTGCTGGGCGACGTGAGGGAGCACGACGACGACCGGCACATCCTCCTGGCCACCATCAACTCCCCCGACGGCCTCGTGGAGGAGGCGCTGGGCCGGCTCGCGGTCGACGCGACGGCCTGGCGTGAGGACCTGGCGACGATCGACGGCTCCCCCGTCGCCTCGCAGCACACGCCCACACTGGTCTCTGACGAGGCCGGTCGTTGGCTGCGGGTCACGGTGCCGTGGCACCTGCCCGTGGCGCCCACGAGGGTGATGGCCCTCCTGTCCGACCCGGCACAGTGGGGCCGGTGGAACGATCACGAGGGCGTGCGTGCCATCGATGCCGCCGGCACAGTGACCGTGACGGACCCGGCACCCGCCCGCTGGGCAGCGGCGCTCGGAGTCCGGAGGCGACGTTCGTCGCACCGGCTCGCGGCCACCGAAGACCCGGGCAGCGTGACGTGGGAGATCACGACCGAGTCGGTCGGACAACCACTGGGCCGCCGCCGCCCGTCTCGGCAGCGCCTGGGGATCCAGGTTGCGCCCACCGCGTCAGGCACCGCCGTGACCTACGAGTGGGACTGGCTGCTGACCCGCACACCGGGTGGGATCCGCCGCCGAGCCCTCGCCTATGCCCTGAAGAGCCGCGTGATGACCTGCGCTACGGGGATTGCCCGGGAACTCGCGGAAGCCCCGGACGGGCCTGAGTGAGCAGCGGCGGCGCACGACCCGCGGGCCTGCATCATCACTGCGGGGGTGAGGATCCAACGGGGATGCCAGCGCTGGTCTCCAGCATTTCGAAGGCGCTCGCGAGTCTGGTTGCTCCGGCGGGTGAGGTTCGTCCGATTGCCTCTTCAGGAGAGAGCCAGAAAGCGCCGACAATCTCTTCTCGCTGAAGGGACAGGACAGGGTCACGATGCAGGGGGCGGCTGTCAAAGACGAACTGCACCGAACTTGGCCCACCTTCTGAAGTGACCACATGCTGAACGGCCAAGAGCGACCCGATCTCAACGGTGAGGCCCACCTCCTCCTGAACCTCGCGTCGGGCCCCCTCCGTCGGGGACTCGCCCACTTCAATCAGGCCGCCAGGCAGGATGAGGTAGTCCCGATTGTGCGTCTGGACCATCAGTAGCGTCCCGTCGACGCTCCACACGAGAACCCCGGCGGCGAGCACATGAAGCGGCCAGCCATCCTCCATGGCAATCAATCTAACGAAGAGGCCGTCGCTGCCCTGCCCCTGCAAAGCTCGATGGAGTCGACATGAAGAATGGGAGACCCAGCCGAAGCGGCCGGAACGCTTCGACGCAGCAGTGCGGGCCGACTCCTCGGCGGGGGTCATAGTCGCCTCGCACGGCATGGTCCTGACAGCCTGGTTGGTTGCACCCGGGGTAGTGGCGGCTCTCCTTCGACACCGGGTCGAGCGCGGGTCATAGTTGGTCAATGATCTCGAGGTCATGTAGGTCGACAGATCGAACGTCGTAGCCGGTGCGCAGTTGCCGCTGTCGAGCCGCGGACGCCACCACGACCTCGACGCCACCGATGACGCCCACCACTCGATCCCGGGCTGCGTGGACGAAGACGTCCTGACCGAAGCCCTGCTGGATGCCATCACCGTTGACTCTGAGTTCCATGGGATGGACATCGATACGTCCGTCCTCGCTGGCAAGCTCCACCCGGATGGGTAGCCAGTCCTCGACGATGTGATAGCCGCGGGCAGAGAGCCACTGCAGGAAGCTGGGGACCGTCGTCGAGTCGACGAAGAGATCGAGGTCACGGTGCTCTCGGGTCTCGCGGCCGACCAGGGCATCCACGCCCCATCCTCCGTTGATCTGGTAGGTCACACCGCGGGCGATCAACCACTCGACGACCCCCACGACCTCGTCGGCGGGCATGAGTCTGGCAAGAGTCATAGAGACCAATCTTGAGTCCTTTAGCCCCGACGGGTCGAGTGCGGGCCCGCCGGTCCTGGGGCAAAGTGGCGGACACTTCGGCAACCGGCCGGGCGTCGGCATACCCGCTGGGGAGTAACCGCAGTCGCGTCTTTCGTCGCGGACCTCCGTCCGTCTGACTTGTCTGACACAGGTGTAGGATCGGTGTCATGACCACAATCACCGCACGAGAGGCGTCCCGGGGGTTCTCCAGGCTGCTCGACCGCGTTGAGCATGACGGGGAGGAGTACACCGTCGAGCGTGACGGCCGGGTGGTGGCTCGTATCGTGCCGGCGACTACACGCACCGTCGCCGGCTTCCTCGCCCGCCGCGCCGGACGTCTGCCGCTCGACGACGATTTCGCTGCCGAGGCTACGAGCGCAAACCCCCTTCTCATCGTGGACACAGCAGACCCATGGCACGCCTGATCCTCGACACCAACGCCCTGATCCAACTCGGCCGCCACGGGGAGCGCGTCACCGGGATCTCGGAGTCCGACGACATCGCCATCGCTGCGGTCACACTCGCCGAACTGCGGCATGGCGCCCTGGCGGCGCACACTGCCAGGCGGCAGGCGCGTGAGCAATTCATCCAGGACGTCGAGGAGACGATCGAGGTGCTGCCGTACACGAGGTCGACCGCGGCGGAACACGCCGCGCTGCTCGACCACGTTCGTCGCTCAGGGAAACCTCGTGGCGCCCACGACCTCATCATCGCTGCGCACGCACGGCAGACCGGGCGCCAGGTCGTGACTCGCGACGGCAAGGCACGCTTCAGCGACCTGCCCGGCGTCGGCATGCCCGCTGGGCAGTAACCGCCGTCGTCGACCGATCCGGAGTGTGGTCACATCTCCAACAGCGGCACCTAGCGCAGTGCGATCAGCTCGTCGATGACCCGGTCGCCACGCTTGAGCACGCCAGGAATCCTGTCGCGGCGTCCGAGACGGATAGGCCACTCAAGTGCGTGGAAGGTACGCCACGCGCCTACGACACCGTTTGCGACTGTTGAAGACTACCCTTTGCGGACTTGATGTCATACCTTCTGCGACCCTGGTGCAGTTCTTCGCTGGGCGTTGCCCGACCACCATTGTCGAGATGCAGTGAACATTGCGCAGCCGCCCCGGCGAATCCTGCACGATCAGGGTCTCCCCCGGCACAAGCTGAGCAAAGTAGCGCGCCTCGCGGCAAGAGCGGATGTGCGGCTACGTCCCTCGGCGCGGGTGTGCCAGCCGGTCTCCTGGATCTCCGAGGTCGATCTCGTAGAAGTCGAACCCCTCCTGGCCAGACCCCTCAGGCCTGTAGCCCATGGCTTGATATGCAGCGGCGGCCTGTCCCTGGTTGGCGTACCAGAACACGTAGCGCACGGGTTGCGAGCGAGCCCACGCTTCTACGGCATGCATCAGACATCTGGCCACTCCCTGACGTCGTCGAGTGGGGGAGGTGTAGAGATCGTCCAGCTTGACCGTGCGGTGCGTGTTGCCGGACCGCAGGTGCTGTCCCAGATCGTGCAGTGCGGCATAGCCCAGGAGCGTGCCGTCTGTAGCGACGGCCACGAACATCGGATGGTCGGCAGAGACGCAGAACTTGGGAAATCGGTCGCGGAGCGCTGACTCATCATCGACGAACCCCATGTCCAGGAGCATCGGGAGGAGCTGCTTCAGGTCTGCGGGCTCGACGCGGCGGACACAGACGCACTCAGTCTGTGACACCGTCGCTGCCTCTCGACATCTGATGTCGAGATGCAGGGAGGATTGCGCGACGGTTCCAGTGAACCTTGCACGACCAGCCCTTCCCGACGGGGGTCGTGCAAAGTAGGGGCTCCGCAGCAGTTTGCGGTGCAATTCATGCCGGGAGCATCGATGCGGCACCAACTCGGCTTCCGCCGTACGATCGCCTGGACCAAACCCGCGCAGCAGGTAGCCTGGCTGACCGTGCCGCAGCAACCTCCCTCTGCAGAACCTCGCGCTGTCCGCCCGCTCGGGCCGGAGGAATTCCACCGCTGGTACGGCGGCTGGGACCCTCTTGACCCCACCACGATCGCGGCGTTCATGGACGGCTTCGACCGGCCGTGGTGGATCATCGGCGGCTGGAGTATCGAGGCCTTCACAGGCGTCTCCCGGCACCACGAGGACATGGACATCTCGATCCTGTCAAGCGATGCCGAGGCCTTCAGGCTCTTCCTCGGTGACCGCTGGACGCCTTGGAATGTCGACGACAGTTGGTTCCGGCCGTTCGACCACCGCTTCACCAATGTCCGTGCCGACAGCCAGGTGTGGGTGCGCCGCGACGCCCATTCGCCTTGGGTTCTCGACGTTCCGTTTACTCCCGATACCGACGGCCACTGGACCAACAAGCGTCACCTCGCGCACATCGAGGACCTCGAGGACGTCACCTGGGTCGCACCGGATGGATTGCGCTATGCCCGGCCCGAAGTGACGCTCATGTTCAAGGCTGCTCAGGTCCGGGACAAGGACCGTCGCGACGCCGAAGTGGCTCTCCCGCGACTCGACTCCAATGCAAGACGTTGGCTCCGGGACACCATCGCACGCATGGCTCCCGACCACGAGTGGGTGCGGACGCTCTGACGGAGGCTGAAGAGTCGTCGCGCGGGGGATGTTACGTAGGGGATGTCGCTGCGCAAGATTGGCCGCATCTCGACTGTCGAGATGCACCGAAGGTTGCACACCCAGCCTCGACCGACCTTGCATGTTCCGACTCTGCCATCGCACGCGCGCGTTAGGAGGGGCTGACCAGTAGGTACCGCTCATCCTGGATCTCCTTGCCCCAGTACACCGCGTCGAGCATGGGTCGGACGGTGACTTCGGCACGAGCCGTTCGCACAATCCGCTCGGCCTCGACCGCAGTCAGCCCGGCACCAGTACTCCATCTTCCCTCGATGAGCATCAGGAGCCCGCCGGGCTTGAGCAGGTCGACCCACGTGGTGATCGAGGCGAGCGGGTCTGGCAGCGCCCAAAGGACGTGCCGACTCAGCACAACGTCGTACGTGGCCGGCCGGAGCTTTGGACACGAAGCGTCCCTGAGATACGGGCTGTACGCGTCACTGCGCTAGGCCCGCCCCAGGATGTCGAGCATTGGCTGACCTTCGATGCTCGCGCTGGTCGAGACGTCGGTGGACTCTTTGGAGGAGAACCTCCACCCGTTGCACGGTCGCTTCACTGTCATTGAGCGTGGCACGGTCTCGGACGTGCCAGTCGCAGACGACCGAGCCAGGAGGGAACCGCTGCCACGTCAGGTCGACGTGGACCTCGCCCACGGTGGTATCGAGCAGATTCCAGAAATGCTTCTCCTCTGCGATCCCCGTCCACACACGGCCCTCAACGATCTCCAGCACGGGATACAGGAGTTGCAACACCCGGGACGTGGGGTAGCACTGACCCAGGGACGGCACACCCAGCCTGGAGGCCCCACGGAAAGCCGTTGCGGGGCTCCAAGATTCCTGCAGTGCCTCACGGACACGGATCATGCTCGGTGTCATACCGCCATCCTGTCCGGCCATCAACGCTATGCCGCATACAAGCGTCGCTTATGCGAACTTCACTGCATCTCGACATCTGATGTCGAGATACGGCGAAGACTGCATGACGGTCAGCAGCGAACCTTGCACAATCTGGGTTCTTCCGCCTGGTCGTGCAGAGATCGCGAGGGATGGGAGCATCGTTGAGTGCGACCACCCACTCACGAACCCGCCGGGTACGGCTGCCCCTTCTGTCGCCTCCAGGCTGGCATATTCAACGACCGCAACCAGCCCAGCGACGTGGTTACCGTAACCGACCGCGCTTACGCACGCATCGCACCGAAATGGTGGCCAGCCAACGCGGGTGGCGCTCTCGTCATACCCCGACGGCACGTAGAGAACCTCTACGAGATGGACAAGAAGACGGTTACGCGGTCTGGGACCTCACGCAACAGGTCGCCAAGGCCATGCGCTTCTCGTATGACTGCGAGGGGACTTCAACGCGCCAGCACAATGAACCTGCAGGTGGCCAGGATGTCTGGCACCTTCACGTCCACGTGCTCCCGCGGTTCAGTGATGACCGCCTCTACCAGCGGCACCTAGACGCCCGGTGGGTTCACGTTGATGAACGATGCTCCTTCGGGGAGAAGTTGCGGGATGCCCTGCGGTTGCCGACGACGTTCGGGTGAGAGGAGACTCGCACCATGGTCGACTTGGCCGTTCCGCATCACCGCTACCACTCCTCGTTCCTGGAGTCCCATCATGAGTGGGACGGCAAGCAGCATGACGGATCCGGCCTGCCAGCCGGATTGAAACCGAAGACGGGTTCGCGGCTTGGGTGAGGCACCTGCTGGCCTCTGAAACGCACCAGCATTCTCCGGGGCAGCCGACGTGCACCTACCGCTGGATTGTGCACGGGGGAGGAGTACCTGGGGTCGATCCTTCTGCGGCACACGCTGACTCCTGCGTTGACTCACAGGGGCGGGCACATCGGCTATGGCGTCCGTCCTTCAGCGAGGCGGCGGGGGCTTGCATCGTGGGTATTCGCCAGGCCCTTCCGATCGCCCGCAATCACGACCTCGACCGAGTCCTTGCGACCTGCTACGAGGACAACACCGCATCGTGGCGGGTCATCGAGAGCTGCGGTGGCGTGCTTGAAGACGTACGCGCGAATGACTACGGCCGTCAGTACCGTCGCTATTGGATCGAGACTTGGACGGCCGGGACTCTTGCCCCGAACGTGGAGGGCAAGGGTGGCGGTGGTGGTCAGCGTTAAGGTCGCACACATGCTGAACGTCGTTTCGACAACGGCTGCCTACCGGCTGCTTGCTGACGTTCCGGTCGGCCTGGAACGGGAGAGGGCGTGGGTCGATGATTATGAGGCGGCTCCTCCCAGCATCTTCGCCGCGTACTATTCCGGCTTTGGTGATCCAGTCGGGCGCCGGGAGGCATGCGCCGGGGTAGACGTGGTCCTGGCGGGCCTTGATGCACGTGAAGTCAGGGTGCTGCGCGAGCTGGATGCGGCCAGCGCGGACTTCGTGCGACTGGGGCTGATCCCGTATGACACCGATCTGGATGTTGTCCTCATGGTGGGTGTGGGTGACTCGGACGCATGGGTAGATGTTCTTCGTGGTAGTCCGACCCTGTTTGTCGCTCTGGAGATGCTGCGCGAGCCTCCGGCCGATGCCCGTCAGGACGTGCGCTCGGTGGGACGCCTCAGGTCCGCCCTCAGGTGAGCTGGATCGTGGTCAGGCACGTGGGGTCGTCAGTTCCGGTCGAGACCGGAACCTGCCCCGTTCCATCTTCGGCTGAGACGCGCAGTGTTCCCTGGAGGTCACGAGGTAACCACAGGCCCACGAATCCGTTGTCGAAGGTGGTCAGTTCCTCATCGACCACGACCTCGCCGGCATCGTTGGTGACGGTGACTTGGACGTCCTCGTTGCTCAGTTCTCCCAGGCAGGTGGTGAGGCTGTGGTAGTAGCACTCGTGGGTCTGGTTCACGTAGGGCGCGAACGAGAGGTAGAAGCGGTCTTCGGGAAGGTCGAGGCTTATCTCTTCTGTCCCGGCCGAGAGCTGCAGTTCATCGACGCGGACTGATGCCATCAGGTCCGCCGGACGATCCTCGACATCTAGCCGATCCAGGTGCTCGATGATCTCGGTCGCTTCCATCCCCACCAGGTCGTGGGAGCTGAGGATCTGGTTGTCGGCATCCGGGAGCCTGCGAAGAACAGCCGGCAACGACCATCAAACCAACGGCAACAACTGCGAGGACGCGCAAACGGGGCAACAAACAGCCTTTCTGGGAACGCGGGCCCCCGTCCCATGTGGGCGCGAGGGGTGGGGCCGAGACGATCGGCCTGATTCTCACCGGATACGGGCCTGTCACGGGCCCGGGCGGAACGGCCATGAACACGCTAACCCACGCCTTCGGCGTAGCCCGTCACCCGTTCCATGAAGAGTTGATGAAGGTCCGGACGTCAGTGCGGTCGGTGCCTGTCTCGGCCTGTTGACTCGGGAGTGACCCCAACTCGCCGATGAAGAAGGATCCCGTGACGTTTGCACGCCGCGTGACCACCACCGCAGTCGCTGGCCTCCTCACCCTTGGCCTCACCGCATGCGGAGAGAACGCCGAGGACGAAGCCGCATCGCCGACTCCCACCGCTACGGCCCCCACCTCTACTGCTGGGGCCACGACGACCGGACCCGATGCTGCCGTGGACCAGACACACAATCAGGCCGACACCGACTTCGCCCAGATGATGATCGTCCACCACGAAGGGGCCATCGACATGGCCGACCTCGCGGTAGAGAACGCGGACACCGATGCAGGTGCGCACCCTTGCGGAGGACATCTCCGCCGCCCAGGGACCAGAGATCGATGAGATGACCTCCTGGCTCCAGGCCTGGGGCGAGGACGCCGCCCCGGAGCACGGCGGCATGGATCACGGTGGCATGCAGATGGACGGGATGATCGCAGGAGGAGGCCATGACCGAGCTGGGGTCGCTCGTCAGGCCGCGGAGTTCGACCAGCGGTTCCTGGAGCTGATGATCGAACACCACCTGGGCGCCGTGGAGATGGCCCAGTCCGAACTGGAGAACGGCGAGAACCCGCAGGCACTCGAGCTCGCCAAGCAGATCGTCGAGGACCAGCAGGTCCGAGATCTCTGAGATGGAGCAGATGCTCCAAGGGCTCTAGATCCCGGTCAGCCCGCAGGGGCTGCCGGGTGGCACGGCGCGTAGGCTACAAGGCCGGGCTGTGCCTTCCCCACCCGCAACAGAACGGTGCGGACCACCAGTTGTTGCGTGATACCCCATACGGGTATACGGTGCTCAGATTCCACGAGGAAAGGACACCCACGATGAGCACCACTCAGACCTATGCCGTGACCGGGATGACCTGCGGGCACTGCGAGTCCGCTGTCCGCGAGGAGGTCTCCCAGATCCCTGGCATCGAGCAGATCGACGTCAGCGCCTCGACCGGGCACGCTTGCCGATTACCGCAGAGCGGCCCTGTTGACGACGCTGCGGTGATCGCAGCGGTGGACGAGGCCGGGTACCAGGCAGCGCGGAACTGACCATGCGTGCCCCAGCCAGACTCGGCCTGTACGGGCTGACCTTGGTGACCGTGTTCGCCGTGGCGTTCGCCACGGCGGGCGCGGTCGTCCCGGATGGGGTCGTGCAGTCCTGGTCGCGAGCAGACCGGCGATCACGCCGGGGACCACGCAGGAGGTAACGACGCAGGAGGTAGCGACATGGAGACCGCTCACCAAGGCAGCGCGACCACTGCCGGCCGGACTGTCTCTGGCTGCGGGCGGGTACCGGCTGACCGGCGTCACCGCACCAGCCACAGGTGGGCGGAGGAGCAGGAACTCACCCTCACGATCGAAGGTCCGAACGGTCAACCGGTGACCGACTTCGACGTGTCCCACGAGAAGGAGCTGCACCTGATCGTGGTCCGCACCGACGGTGCCGGATTCCGTCATGTGCACCCGAAACGCGATAGCCAGGGCCAGTGGTCCATCCCGTGGCAGTGGGCCGCAGGCGGGCAGTCACCGCGTGTATGCCGAGTTCGTGCCCACCGCGACCGGTGAGGACATCACCCTCTCGACCGTGGTGCAGGTCGGCGGGGACTTCACCCCTCAGTTGGCGGACGACCCGACCAGGACGGCCCGCACCGACGGATACGAGGTCGAGATTGAGGGAGACCTGGCCGCCGGTGCGTCTTCCACGCTGACGGTCCGGGTCACCCGTGACGGTGAGCCGGTGACCACGCTGGAGCCCTACCTGGGTGCCTACGGTCACCTGGTCGCGCTGCGCGAGGGGGACCTGGCGTACCTGCACGTGCACCCGCACGGCGAGGAGCCCGTAGCCCGGCCAGACCTCGGGACCGGAGGTGGCTTTCGAGGTGAGCGCCCCGACACCGGGCCGGTACCTGCTCTACCTGGACTTCCAGGTCGCCGGGGAAGTGCACACTGCCCCGTTCGTGCTGGACACGATGACACCACGGCTGGGTCCGGCGAGGAGGGGCCCACCACCGACGAAGCGCCCACCACCACTGACACGGGCGCCGGGGATGGCACGGGACACGAGGACGGAGACGACCATGACCACGACGGGTGAGCCCACCGACGTCGAGCACTATCGAGCTGCAGATCGGTGGCATGACGTGCGCCTCGTGCGCGATGCGGGTCGAGAAGAAGCTCAACAAGGTCGATGGCGTGACCGCGAGCGTCAACTACGCCACCGAGAAGGCGCGGGTCACCGCACCTGAGGGCTACGACCCCCGCGAGCTGATCGCCGTGGTGGAGAAGACCGGCTACACCGCTGCCCTGCCGGCCCCACCCAAGAACGCCTCGGGCGAGGCGATCGGGGAGGGTGGCTCGGCCGAGGATGCCGAGCTGCGCAGCCTGCGTCAGCGCCTCATCGGCGCAGCGGTCCTGGCGGTGCCGGTGATCGCGATGGCGATGATCCCTGCCCTGCAGTTCGACTACTGGGGGTTCGCCTCGCTTGTGCTCGCCGCCCCGGTGGTCGTGTGGGCCGGCTGGCCGTTCCATCAAGGCCGCCTGGGTCAACCTGCAGGCACGGCGCGGCGACGATGGACACGCTCATCTCGGTGGGCACGACCGCTGCCCTGGCATGGTCGGTCGTGGCGCTGTTCTTCGGCACCGCCGGCCAGCCCGGCGTGGTCCACCCCTTCGAGCTGACCGTCTCCCGATCCGAGGGCCTGGGCAATATCTACCTGGAGGTCGCGGCCGGTGTCATCACCTTCGTGCTGCTGGGCCGGTACTTCGAGAAGCGCTCCAAGCGCCGCGCCGGAGCGGCCCTGCGCGCCCTGCTCGAACTCGGCGCGAAGGAGGTCGCGGTCCTGCGCGACGGCCGGGAGCAGCGCATCCCGGTCGAGGAGCTGAGTGTCGGGGACCAGTTCGTGGTGCGCCCCGGTGAGAAGATCGCGACCGACGGGATCATCATCTCCGGCAGCAGCGCGATCGACGCCTCCATGCTGACCGGTGAGTCGGTGCCGGTCGAGGTCGCCGAAGGGGATGCGGTGACCGGCGCGACGGTCAACGCCGGCGGGCGCCTGGTCGTCGAAGCGACCCGGGTCGGTTCGGACACCCAACTGGCCCAGATGGCCACCCTGGTCGAGGAAGCGCAATCCGGCAAGGCCGAGATCCAACGCCTGGCCGATCGTGTGTCCGGGGTCTTCGTGCCGATCGCGATCGCGATCGCCGTTGCCACGCTCGGGGCGTGGATCGGTGCGGGCTTCCCGCTCAGTGCCGGTTTCACCGCTGCGGTGGCGGTGCTGATCATCGCCTGCCCGTGCGCACTCGGTCTCGCGACCCCGACCGCGCTGCTGGTCGGTACCGGCCGCGGCGCCCAGATGGGCGTGCTCATCAAGGGCCCTGAGGTGTTGGAGTCCACCCGGCGCATCGACACGATCGTGCTGGACAAGACCGGCACCGTCACCACCGGCAAGATGACCCTGCTCGACGCCGTCCCGGCGGCGGGGGTCGACCGGGAGCGAGCTGCTGCGCCTGGCCGGCGCGCTGGAGGATGCCTCCGAGCACCCGATCGCCCAGGCCATCGCCAAGGGCGCCACCGCCGAGGTCGGGGAACTGCCGGTCCCGGAGTCTTTCGAGAACGTCGAAGGGCTGGGCGTGCAAGGGGTCGTCGAGGGCCACGCGGTTCTGGTCGGGCGCGAGTCGCTGCTGCAGGAATGGTCCCAGCACCTCGATGGCCATCTGGCCGGGGCCAAGCGGGAGGCCGAGGCTCAGGGCAGAACCGCCGTCGCGGTCGGCTGGGACGGGGCCGCGCGCGGGGTCCTGGTCGTGGCCGATGAGGTCAAGCCCACCAGCGCAGAAGCAATCGCCCAGTTCAAGGAGCTCGGACTCACCCCGGTGCTGCTCACCGGTGACAACCAGATCGTCGCACAGCAGGTCGCCGCGGAGGTCGGGATCGAGCAGGTGATCGCCGAGGTCCTGCCCAAGGACAAGGTCGACGTCGTCGCCCGCTTGCAGGGCGAGGGCAAGAGCGTCGCGATGGTCGGCGACGGGGTCAACGACGCCCCGGCGCTGGCCCAGGCCAACCTGGGACTGGCGATGGGCACCGGCACCGACGTGGCCATCGAGGCCGCCGACATCACGTTGGTGCGCGGTGACCTGCGGGCGGCCGCCGACGCGATCCGGCTCTCCCGGCGGACGCTGCGGCACGATCAAGACGAACCTGTTCTGGGCGTTTGCCTACAACTCTGCCGCGATTCCGCTGGCCGCCTTCGGGTTGCTCAACCCGATGCTCGCCGGTGCGGCGATGGCCTTCTCCAGCGTCTTCGTCGTCTCCAACAGCCTGCGACTGCGGACCTTCACATCGAAGTCCGCCGTGCCCGCCGGAGCGATCCGCGCCGCCGAGCCCGTCCGCATCACCACATCCGCATGAGAGCGCACACCGCCGAAAGGAACCAGAGATGACCACCCACCACCATGACAACCAGGACACCAACGCAGTTTCCGGCGCAGGAACTTGCGGCGGGCACGCCCGCTCCGAGGACGACCTGGCCCAAGTCGGCCCACAGGACATCGCCGAGTGCCCGGTCATGGTCGGCACCACGGTCATCAAGGCCCAGGCCGAAGAGTCCGGCCTGTACCGCGACTACCAGGGCACCCGCTACTGGCTGTGCTGTGACTCCTGCGGTCCCCTCTTCGACGCCGACCCCGACCGTTACACGGCCGCGTAGTCATCCGCGAGCACAAACCCCCACCGCAGGAGCCCCACACGCGGCACAGACTCACTCCAAGACAGGTAGGCGATAGGAGCATGACCATGCGCGACGACCAGAACCACGGCCCTGACCCCGCCGACGATCACCACAGCGGTCCAAAGACTGATCCAGACGACGAGCATGCTCACCACGCAGAGCAGAGGGTTGATCACCCGGACCACGCGCACAGCGACCATGACGCCAAGGGTGCGCACGGGTCACATGGTGAATCAGGTCATGGCGGTCACGCGGGTCATGGTGATCACGTGGGGCAGTTCCGGCGACTGTTCTGGATCATGCTGGTCCTGGCCGTGCCGGTCGTGGGGTTCAACGACATGTTCGCCGACCTCCTGGGGTATGACCTGCCTGCTGGCGGCGTGGGTCTGGTGGGTCTCTCCCGTGCTGGGCACCGTCATGTACGCCTGGGGCGGTCAGCCGTTCCTGACCGGCGCGGTGGAAGAGATCCGCACCCGCAAGCCCGGCATGATGCTGCTGATCGGCTTGGCGATCACGGTGGCCTTCCTCGCCTCGTGGGGCGCCAGCCTGCGCGTTCTCGATCACGAGCTGAACTTCTGGTGGGAACTGGCGCTGCTGGTGGTCATCATGCTGTTGGGCCACTGGATCGAGATGCGTTCCCTGGCCCAGACCACCTCGGCCCTGGACTCCCTGGCGGCACTCCTGCCCGATGAGGCCGAGAAGGTCTCCGGGGATGAGGTGGTCAAGGTGGCCCCGGGCGATCTGGTGGTCGGTGACGTCGTGCTGGTCCGCCCCGGCGGTTCGGTGCCCGCAGACGGGCGGATCGTCGACGGTTCGGCGAGCATGGATGAGTCCATGGTGACCGGTGAGTCCAAGACCGTCCGGCGCGAGAGCGGTGAGCAGGTGGTCGCCGGGACCGTGGCCACCGACTCCGGGCTGCGGGTCGAGGTCACCGCCATCGGTGAGGACACGGCCCTGGCCGGCATCCAGAAGCTGGTCGCCGACGCCCAGGCGTCCACCTCACGCGCGCAGCGGATCGCCGACAAGGCCGCCGCGTGGCTGTTCTGGTTCGCCCTCGGCGCCGCGGTGGTCACCGCGACCATCTGGTCGCTGATCGGCCTGCCGGACTCGGCGGTCGTGCGCACCATCACCGTCCTGGTGATCGCCTGCCCGCACGCCCTCGGCCTGGCGATCCCGCTGGTCGTGTCCATCGCGACCGAACGTGCCGCCCGAGGCGGCGTCCTGATCAAGGACCGCCTCGCCCTGGAGTCGATGCGCACCGTCGACGCCGTGCTCTTCGACAAGACCGGCACGCTGACCAAGGGCGAACCCACCGTCACCGGCGTCGAACCCGTTGACCGGGCACGAGGAGGAGGAGGTGCTGGCCCTGGCCGCGGCAGCAGAATCCGACAGTGAGCACCCACTGGCCAAGGCGATCCTCGGCGCTGCCCGCGACCGGGAGTTGACGGTGTCGTCCGCCTCAGACTTCTCCTCCTCCCCAGCAGTCGGGGTGAAAGCCAGCGTCAACGGGACGGTCATCGAGGTCGGAGGCCCCTACCTGCTGGAGCAGCACGGTGCCGCCGAGCTGCCGGTCGCCGAGGCCTGGCGGGCCCAGGGCGCGATCATCCTGCACGTCCTGGCCGACGGTGAGGTGATCGGCGCGCTGCGCCTGGCCGATGAGATCCGCCCGGAGTCCCGAGACGCAGTCGACGCGCTCCACGCTGCCGGCGCTCAGGTCGTGATGATCACCGGCGACGCCCAGGCCGTGGCCGACACCGTCGCCAAAGAACTGGGCATCGACCGGGTCTTCGCCGGGGTGCGCCCGCAGGACAAGGCCGCCAAGGTCGCCGAACTCCAGGACGAGGGGCGCAAGGTCGCCATGGTCGGCGACGGGGTCAACGACGCACCCGCCCTGGCCCAGGCCGATGTCGGCATCGCCATCGGCGCCGGCACCGACGTGGCGATCGGCTCGGCCGGGGTGATCCTGGCCTCCTCGGACCCACGCTCGGTCCTGTCGGTCATTGAGCTCTCGCGTGCCAGTTACCGGAAGATGAAGCAGAACCTGTGGTGGGCCGCCGGCTACAACCTCATCTCTGTACCGCTTGGCCGCGGGCGTCCTGGCACCGATCGGGTTCGTGCTGCCGATGAGTGTCGGCGCGATCCTGATGTCCGCCTCCACGGTCGTGGTCGCCCTCAACGCCCAGCTGCTGCGCCGGCTCGACCTCACACCGGCGCACAGCGCCAAGACCTTCCTCGACCAGCACAGCCACCCGATGACCCGCCCACCCGGCCAGGTCGCGACCCCCCCGTCATCAGACAGGAGTATCCAGATGACTACCGAGGCCACACCACTCACGGAGGCCACGCACGGCTACATCAGCGACAAGGCCCGCTACCTGGCCCGTCTCAAGCGCATCGAAGGACAGGCCCGAGGCATCCACCGGATGGTCGATGAGGACACCTACTGCATCGACATCCTCACCCAGATCAGCGCGCTCACCTCGGCCTTGGAGAACGTCGCGCTCGGCCTGCTCGATGACCACCTCAAACACTGCGTCGTCGGCGCCGCGAAAGCCGGTGGACCCGAGGCAGAGCAGAAGATCAACGAGGCCTCACAAGCCATCGCCCGACTGGTCAAGTCCTAAAGCAGCCCATGACAGCCGACCTGCAACCCCCCCAGCCGGGCGCGGACCCGGCCGGGGATTTCGAGTGCTCGTAGTCGATGACGAGAAACCCCTGGCCGAGGTCGTAGCCCGGTACCTACGCAGGGACGGCTACGAAGTCACGGTGGCCCATGACGGCCCGACAGCCCTGCAGCGGTCTCGCCGGTTGGACCCCGACGTCGTCATCCTCGATCTGGGGCTACCCGGCCTAGATGGCCTGGACGTCTGCCGCGGGCTGCGCGAATTCTCGGACTGCTACATCGTCATGCTCACCGCACGAGCCGAGGAGCTGGACACGCTAGCCGGGTTGCGCGCGGGGGCCGATGACTACATGACGAAGCCGTTCAGCCCGCGCGAACTCGTGGCGCGAGTCCAGGTGATGTTGCGGCGGCCGCGACAGGTCGCCAAGGAGCCACCGACCGGCACCCAGCTGAAAGTCATCGGCCCGATGAGCATTGACGGCTCGGCCCGCGAGGTCCACCTGGATGGCGATCGTGTGGTGCTGACCCGCACCGAATTCGACATCCTGCAGGCGTTGGCCGCTCACGCGGGACAGGCCATGACCCGCCGCCAGATCATCGACGGCGTCTGGGGAGAGACCTGGGTCGGGGACGAGCAACTCGTCGACGTCCACGTTGCCCACCTGCGGCGCAAACTGGGCGACCCCGCCAGCAGCCCACGCTTCATCCACACGGTCCGGGGGGTGGGCTACCGACTGGACGTCGAACAGGCCACCTCGCCGGAGGAGGGTCGGCGGTGAGTCTTCGCGAACGTCTGCAGACAACAGGTCTGGTGACCAGGCTCCTGATAGCGCAGGGTCTGGTCGTCCTGGTCGGACTCGCGACGATCCTCCTTGTCACTGAGATCGTGGGTCTCGCCCTGTTTCGGGAGCACATGGTGTTGGCCGGCCACGAGAACCCCGACGAAGAGGCCATCCACGTCGAAGAGGCGTTCCGTTCCGCGATCACGGTCGCCCTCGTGGTGGCCCTGGCTGCTGCACTCGTGGTCGCGCTAGCCGCTAGCTACTACCTCACCCGGCGGGTGGCGCGGCTGGTGCGAGGGGTAGCAGAAGCGGCCTCAACCATCGCAGCCGGTGACTACCAGGCCAGAGTCCGAACCCCGGCACTGGGTCCAGAGTTCAAGGTCCTGGCCGATTCGTTCAACCAGATGGCAGGCCGACTCGCGGACACCGAGACCACCCGCCAGCAGATGCTGGGAGACCTCGCCCATGAGATGCGCACCCCCATCGCCACCCTGGACGCCTACCTGGAGGGCACACAGGACGGGGTGACTCACCTGGACCCGCCGACCGTAGAGATGCTGCGCGGACAAACCCAACGGCTCGCACGGTTGGCCGAAGACATCAGCACCGTCTCGCGCATCGAAGAACACCACCTGAAACTGGCTCGAGAACCGGTACACCTCGGACGCCTCCTCGAGCAGGCCATCACCGCACACGAGGCGGTCTACGCGGCCAAAGGGAGTCCGCTTCGCGAGAATCCGTTGAAGCCGGATTTGCCCGTGGTCGAGCGCGGACCCGGATCGGTTGGGCCAGGTGATGACCAACCTGCTGGACAACGCGCTACGGTACACCCCACGCGGAAGGGAAAGTGACCATATCGCTGCACAGTCCACCAGGCGAGCGGGTCGTGGTAACGCTTGCCGACACCGGCGAAGGCATCCCTGCCGAAGCTCTCGACGCATGTTCTGGAACGGTTCTACCGTGTGGACACGGCCCGCGATCGGCAGCGCGGCGGCTCCGGGGTGGGGTCTGACGATCGCCCGCGGCATCGTCAAGGCTCACGGCGGTGACCTCTCGATCACCAGCCCCGGAGCAGGTCACGGAACAACCGTCACATGGTGGGTCCCGAACCAATAGACGCTTAGACGGCCTGCGCAAGCCACGGGCTGCGTATGGCTGCGTGGCCTTTATGAAGGTTCAATGAAGATCGGCCAGGATTCGGTTCTGATGCGCATCCCCCGGGGTCACCGTGGCCGTTACCGTTTTGTTACCTGCCTGTCCCTGGGTGGGTCTCGGGCGTTCGCCGAATCTTGTCAGCGCTCCGGGTCGAATGAGACGTCCGTATGACAAGAGCGGGGGACCCACCAAGCGGAACGCAAAGCGTTCCTTCGGGGCCAAGGGCTCGACTCACGACCCCTGGGTCAGTTCGCCGGGCAACTCCAGCCCGAGCCCGACAGCTAACCCCGCAGGCGCCGGAGAGGTCATACCCCCGTGATGAAACGACGTTTGCTCCGGGCGCCACCGCGCCGCCGCTGAACCTGCCCCGCCCCCTATCCGGAACCGCCACCGCGGCAGCCTCCGGTTTGCTTGTCGCCGCGACGATCGGCGCCGCAGCTCCGGCTGCACCGGCAAGCCCGATCACTACCGTCGATGCTGTCAGCATCGACCAGTTCCCGGTGCTCCAGGGAGCTCAGGTCGCGAACCTGACCGCTGTTAGTTGGTCGAGCCTGGTTGAGGCACTGAAAGTTGCCTCCGACGACCTTGGAAGAGATCTTCCAGTCAAGGCAGTCCCGGCCCCACCCGCCGACGATGGTCAGCACACCCACTTCGGTGACCTCGGCTTCACCGGGGTCACCCCCGAGCCAGAACCGGAAACTCCGGTCGAGACCGCCACCGACGAAACCTGGGGCGCCAGTGGCGAGTCCCTGGACGGCGCCGGAGTCTCCGCTGGAAGCTCACGCGCTGACGGCCAGTCGGCCAGTCGGTCAGAGGCCAGGTCGGAGGCACCTGCTGAGTCGGTCGTCCCTGAGGCGCCACCGGCGGCAGGTCAGGGAGGCGAGGGAGCCATCGCCTGGGCGCAGGCCAACCTGGGGCTTCCCTACAGTTGGGGCTCCAAGAGCGGCGGTGCTTATGACTGCTCCGGGTTCACCACGGCAGCCTTCAGTGCTGCTGGAATCAGCATCCCGCACGGGAGCGAGGCCCAGTACCATGCCACAAACCGTGTCCCACTCTCGCAGATCCAACGTGGCGACCTGCTGTTCTACAGCGACAACGGCTCCGCATCCGGCATCTTCCACGTGGCGATCTACCTCGGGGACGGGCAGGTCATCCACTCCCTTCGCGACTGGTCCAGCTGGGACGGCTCCAAGATCAGCGGCATCAACTACGCCTCCGGGCTAATGGGCGGCCGGTCGCCCTTGACCGTTGCCCACTGACCGGCCGGGCAGCCTTCCTGTATCTCTCTGACAGTCGCTGCCCGGCCTTGCGTCGGTCAGCCAAGTAGTTGCATTACGGTCGCTAGTGGCCGTTTGGGGTGTTCACCGTCGATGGTGGCTCCGGCCTCTTCCAAGGCTGCGACGGACTCGGGCTTCAGGTGGTCGCCGGGGTGCGTGCCAGCGGACAGGACACGGACGGCGTGGCCGTGGTGGTGTCGCGCCAAGGCGGCGGCCATCTGGGACTTACCGGCGTTCTTCACGCAGACGAACAGAACAGTCGGTGGCTCCAGGGCCGACCCCTGGGCCAGGTCAGGCGCGGTCATCTGCAGGGAGAAGCTCGTGGATGAGTGTCTGGATCCGGTGTCTGATCTCGTCGCGGATGGGTCGCACGGCCTCGATGCCCTGTCCGGCGGGGTCCTCGAGCTGCCCAGTCCTCGTAGCGCTTGCCGGGGTAGATCGGGCAGGCGTCGCCGCAGCCCATGGTGATGACCACGTCGGAGGCCTGCACGGCCTCGGTGGTGAGGACCTTCGGGCTGTTGGCGGAGATGTCGATGCCCTCCTCGGCCATCGCCTCGACTGCGACCGGGTTGATCGACTCGCCCGGGGCTGACCCGGCCGAGCGGACCTCGACGCGGCCGCCGCTGAGGTGGTGCAGGTAGCCGGCCGCCATCTGGGAGCGGCCGGCGTTGTGCACGCAGACGAACAGGACGCTGGGCTGTGTTCACAGGGGAGTCTCCTCGCCGTAGAGCGGTGCTCGGGGTGGTGTGGTTAGAGGTTGAGGTCTCGGAGCAGTTCGCTGACTCGTTGTTGGACATCGTCGCGGATGTCGCGGACGACCTCCAGTGACTGGTCGGCGGGGTCGGCCACGTCCCAGTCGATGTACCGCTTGCCGGGCAGGACCGGGCAGGCGTCGCCGCAGCCCATCGTGATGATGACGTCGGCTGCGCGTACGACGTCTCCGGAAAGGGGTTTGGGGTAGGCGTCGGTGAGGGTGATGCCCCGCTCGGCGAGGACCTCGATCGACAGCGGGGTTGAGCTCCCCAGTTGGTTGCGATCCGGCCGAGCGCACGTGGACCTTCCCCGGCGCGAGGTGCGCGGCGAGGGCTGCGGCGAGCTGGGACCGGCCGGCGTTGTGGACGCAGACGAAGAGCAGTTCCGGCACGGTCTTGACGATCTGTCCCGCGGCCTGCGCTGCCGCAGTCAGGCGTTCGTGGGCGAGCCGGGCCACCAGGACGGGCAGGTAGTCCGGGATCCGGGAGACCGCGGCCAGTTCCGTGTGGGCCGTGGTGACCGCCTGGTGGATCTGCTCCGAGGCTGAACACGCCGTCGAATTTGTAGGCCAGGTCCGTCGACGGTCGGTCCGGACGTAGGCTGGGGAGACTGTCGGCGGCTTGGCTCAGCTGGTGAGCTGAGATGGCGGACACTGGGTTCCTCCTGAGGTGCGAAGCGGTGACGCAGGGCGAGGGACACGTAGACCAGACCGACGAGGACGGGCACCTCGATCAGCGGGCCGACGACGCCGGCCAGGGCCTGACTCGGAGGTGACGCCGAAGGTCGCGATCGCCACGGCGATGGCCAGTTCGAAGTTGTTGCCCGCGGCGGTGAAAGCCAGGGTGGTGGTGCGCGCGTAGGACATGCCCAGGCCCTTGCCGAGGGCGAAGCCCACGCCCCACATGAGGGCGAAGTAGGCCAGCAGCGGCACCGCGATGCGGGCGACATCCCAGCGGTCGGGAGGTGATCTGGTCACCCTGGAGGGCGAACAGCAGGACGATGGTGAACAGCAGACCCCGCAGCGCCCAGGGCCCGATGCGTGGGCAGGAAGGTCTCCTCGTACCAGTCACGGCCCCTGGCCCGCTCGCCCCAGACCCGGGAGGCCCAGCCCGCCAGGAGCGGGATGCCGAGGAAGATCAGCACGGACTTGGCGATCTGCCAGCTGCTGACGTCGAGGGTCGGCCTGGCCCAGCCCGAGCCAGCCGGGCAGGACCGAGAGGTAGAACCAGCCGAGCCCGGCGAAGGCGATGACCTGGAAGAGCGAGTTGATCGCGACCAGCACGGCCGCGGCCTCCCGGTCACCGCAGGCCAGGTCGTTCCAGATGATGACCATGGCGATGCACCGGGCCAGCCCGACGATGATCAGGCCGGTGCGGTACTCGGGTAGGTCGGGCAGGAAGGTCCAGGCCAGGGTGAACATCAATGCCGGGCCGATGACCCAGTTCAGCACCAGCGAGGAGGTCAGCAGGCGCCGGTCCGCAGTGACCGTGCCCAGCACGGTCATAGCGGACTTTGGCCAGCACGGGATACATCATCACCAGCAGACCGAGCGCGATCGGCAGTGAGACACCGTCGATCTCGACCGCGCCCAGCCAGCCGCCCAAGCCCGGAACGAGCCGGCCCAGCAGCAGCCCGACGACCATCGCGATCCCGATCCAGACGGGCAGATACGTGTCCGTCCTGGACAGTCGGGCCGGAGCACCACCGGCAGTCCGGGCAGCCTGGTCGGTCATCGGACCCCTCCGGTCGGGCCGGTCAGCGTCAGCGGCTGCGGGCCGGAGGACGTCCCGCAGCAGCCGCCCTGGCCGGAGGCCTCCTCGTCGAACAGGCCGGCCCCACCGCATACCCCGGTGTCCGGCAGTTTCAGCTCCACCGCCCGGGCCGCCTCCAGATCGCCGGCCAGGGCCGCGGCTATGGAGCGCACCTGCTCATAGCCGGTCATCGCCAGGAACGAGGGTGCCCGGCCGTAGGACTTCATGCCGGCCAGATAGAGGTCGCCCTCGGGCTGGGCGAGCACGTCGTAGCCGTGCGGTTGCACCGACCCGCAGGAGTGCAGGTTGGGGTCGATGCCCGGGGCCAGCTGCGCCGGCGCCTGCAGCCGGGGGTCCAGGTCGAGACGGACCTCGGACAGGAAGGACAGGTCGGGCCGGAACCCGGTGGCACCCACGACCTGCGTCCAACCCCTCGAGGCGGCGTCCGTCGGTGGACTGCAAGCGCCAGGACCCGCGCCCTGGTCCTGCACCTGCGGCGACACGGAAGCCGGTGACCACCTCGATCAGTCCGGCGTCCACCGCGGCCCGCACGCGGGTGCCCAGCGCGCCACGGGCGGGGAGCTCGTCGAGCTCGCCCCCGCCGAAGGCGTTCCGCCGACCGTGCCGCGGCGCACCACCCACACCACGCGGGAGTCCGGGGTGTGCAGCGGCTCCGAGGTCAGCGCGATCAGGGCCGTCAGCGCCGAGGCGCCCGGACCCGACCACCGCGGTAGCCGCAGCCACCGAACCTGGTCCCGGTGCGGCTGTCCGGATCGGGCATGCCGATAGAGGAGTCCGGTCGGCCAGGGCGGACTCACCCCTGCGGCCGGGATATCCCTCCGAGCACCAGTGGGTTGGGCGCTCCCCAGGTGCCCGGAGCAGTCCAGCACGGCGCGCGCCAGGAGCCGCTGCGCCGAGCCGTCCGCACGACTCCTGGACGTGGAGCACGAACGGCTGGGTCATCCCGCCCGGAGTCGACCAGCAGGTCCCGGTCCGCACGCGCCACCCCGCGACACCCGGACGCCCGGTGCGCACGACTCGGTCGCCCAGCAGCGCGCCGCGAGCGGGTCGAGGTAGTCGCGCACCCAGTCCGCGCCCGTGGGGTATGCCGTGCGGGTCGGGGTGGGCTCCAGCCCGGCAGGTCCTCGAGGAGGGCGACGGCGGCAGGCGAGGTCAGCTCGGACCAGGGCGAGAACAACCGCACGTGCCCCCACTGCCGGACCGCCGCCGCAACGGGCTGCCGGCCCTGCTCCACGACGATCACGTCCTGCTCACGGCGGACCAGCTCGGCGGCGGTCGCCAGGCCGATCGGGCCGGCGCCGATGACGACCACGGGCAAGGCTGCTGATGCCACGAGAGAACTCCTCTGTTTCGATGGACGTCGATGTGTCCTATCCTTGCAACCTTTTTCGATAGTTGTCAATATAGGGGCATGACCAGCTGCCGCCCCGGCCACCGACCGCGACGCTCAGCCGCCGCCTGCGCCGCAGGGCTGCGTGCCGGCCGAGGGCATGCCGACAGCCCAGGCCGAGCAGCTTGGCGACCCTGCTCAAGGCACTGGCCGACCCGGTGCGCCTCCGGCTCTACACGCGGATCGCGGCCACGCACCGGGGAGACCTGCGTGTGCGACCTGGGCGACTTCGGCGTCTCCCAGCCCACGGTCTCCCACCACCTGCGCAAACTGCGCGAGGCCGGGACTCATCGACAGCGAACGCCGCGGAACCTGGGTCTACTACAGCGTCGTTCCCGTGGCTCTTGCCCCCTGGCCTCACTCCTAGACGGCAGTCGCGGGAGAGGTCACGCGCCCAAGAGCGCCCGAGTTGCGGCACTCAGGGGTACGGGGCTGGGTCGGTAGTACGCCCGCCGGCCGCGCTGTTCGCGCGGTTCATGAGCCAACCGGCGGATCACGGTGTCTCGCGGCACGCCCTGACAACCGCACTGGTGGCACCAGTCATCCGGGTCCAGGAGCCGGCAGGTCAGCACCGCCTGGTCAGGTTCGAGGCGTTGTCCGGTGACTTCCAGACCAAGGCCACCCAGTCCAGTGAAGGTCGTCAAGTCAGGAGTAGTGAAGGTAGCGTCGTGCACGTCGAGGTCTTCCAGATGGGCGGTGTGAGAACTCCCATCATCGGAAGACCTCGACCCTCATCCCGCACCGACGCGCCGCCCAACCCCCGGCCCCGGCTCAAGCCTCGCCTACACCCTCGATTGCGATGGGCCCGTTAACCCTGCACAACGAGTGCCTGCAGCTGAGCGCTGTGCAGAGTAGTGCCGCTGCAATAGGCGACCCGGTGAAACCTCGCACGAGCGTGTCTTAACTTGGGGGTCAGTCCAAAGTTGATCGCGTGGGGCCGCGATGCTCGACCTGGCCCGTGCTCGTGCCAGGAGAGATTTCGCCCTCCTGATGGACCGGGTCCAGGTCCCCGCGGAAGGACGAGCGCTGAGGGAGCAGTTCGGGCCCGCCTGCGACGAGTACGCGCAGGACGCGCCGCGATGAATGGGCGCTCGCTCGAGGAGGGCGGGCATGCAGTCACCTCGTTGACGCAAGAAGCACAGCCCGCTTGCCGATTAGTCAGCATTCGCTGTATAGTCAGTACATGCTGACTATTGCTTCGCGGCTGGACGTGATGAACCGGCTGGGCCGGGCCATGGCCGACCCGACCCGCTCCCGCATCCTCCTGACGCTGCTGCGAGCGCCCCGGCTACCCGGCCAGTACTCGCCCGCGACCTGGACCTGACCCGCACCGAACGTGTCGAACCACCTCGCCTGCCTGCGGGACTGCGGCATCGTCGTCGCCGAGCCGGAGGGGCGTCAGCACCCGCTACGAGATCGCCGACCCCCACCTGGCGCGCGGCGCTGACCGCGCTGGTGGAGGTCACCCTGGCCGTCGATGAGAACGCCCCGTGCGTGGACGCCGCGTGCACGGTGCCCGGCTGCTGCCACGAGCGGGACCGTGGGCATGCAGCATGACCACCCACGCTGCGGTGTCGACGGAGCCTGCCGACCCGACGCGAGTCGACGAGACGAGCGACGACCCCGTGGTGGCGCTGACCGCGCCGGTCCTGATCCCCGTCGCCTCGGGGGTCGCGTTCGTCGCCGGGCCTGGCCTGTGAGTGGTCCGGCGCCCCGGAGCGGCGGCGCTGGTGCTGTTCTGGGTCGGCGCTGCTGCTCGGGGCCTCCACGTTCGTCCCCGGTGCGCTGCGCGAGCTGCGCCACCGGGCAGGCTGGGCATCGGCGCTGCTCATGACGATCAGCGCCACCGGCGCGGTCATCCTCGGTTACGTCGAGGAGGCCGCGGCCCTGGCGTTCCTCTACTCCATCGCCGAGGCCTTGGAGGACCGGGCGATGGACCGGGCGCGTGCCGGGACTGCGCGCGCTGCTCGAGCCTCGTGCCCCAGACCGCCACCGTCCTCACGCGACGGCCACAGCGCGACGCGTCCCGGCCCGTGACGCTGGCCGTCGGGGACAGGTCATGGCTGGTCCGGCCCGGTGAGCGCATCGCCACCGACGGCATCGTCCGCACCGGGCACAGCAGCCTGGACACCTCGGCGATCACCGGTGAGTCCATCCCCGTCGAGGTCGGCCCCGGTGACGAGGTGTCGGCCGGGGCCGATCAACACCGCCGGGGTCCTGCGAGGTCGAGGCGACCGCGCC
Organism: Ornithinicoccus sp.; assembly: GCF_057176825.1. Lineage (NCBI taxonomy): Bacteria > Bacillati > Actinomycetota > Actinomycetes > Micrococcales > Intrasporangiaceae > Ornithinicoccus > Ornithinicoccus sp. The sequence continues at coordinate 539,196 of NZ_CM169976.1, forward strand.
CGGCACCGACAACTCCCTGACCACCGATCGTCGAGCCTGGTCGAGCAGGCCCAGGCCGAGAAGGGGCAACGCGCCCGGCTGGCCGACCGCATCGCCCGCCCGCTGGTGCCCGGGGTCCTGGTCCTGGCCGTCGCTGGTCGCGCTCATCGGCTCCCTGGCTCGGTGACCCGCAGACCGTGGATCGACCCGGGCCCTGGTGGTGCTCGTGGCCGCCTCCCCGTGTGCGCTGGCGATCGCGGTGCCGGTCACCGTGGTCTCCGGCGGTCGGCGCGGCCAGCAAGTTCGGCGTCATCATCAAGAGCGGTGCCGTCTTCGAACGCTTCGGCGGCATCGGGCACGTCGCCTTCGACAAGACCGGGACCCTGACCCGCAACCAGCCCACCGTCACCGCCGTCGTCACCGCCGCCGGCGTCACCGAGCGACGAGGTCCTGGCCTGGGCCGCCGCGCTGGAGCAGCACAGCACCCACCCGCTGGCCGCCGCCATCACCGCACGCCGCCCCCGACATCCCCGCGGCCGCGGGCACCACCGAGGAGACGCCGGCCACGGAATCACACGGCACCGTCGACGGCGCCGTAGTCGCGGGTCGGCAGCCCCCGCTGGGTCGACCCCGGCGACCTCACCGACCGGGTCCGTGACCTGGAGACCGCAGGGGATGACCGTCGTCGTCGTCCACCGCGACGGCGCGGTCGCCGGGGCGATCGGGGTGCGTGACGAGCTGCGTCCCGAGGTCCCCGAGGTCATCGACGACCCTCGCGGGCCGAGGGCATCGGCGTCACGATGCTCACCGGCGACAACGAGCGCACCGCCCGCGCCCTGGCGGCCGCAGGCCGGCATCACGCGACGTGCGCGCCGAGCTGCGGCCCGAAGGACAAGTCCGCCGCCGTCGGGCGAGCTCAGCGACCGCCGGCCCACCGCGATGATCGGCGACGGCATCAACGACGCCCCCGCCCTGGCCGCCGCCGACGTCGGGATCGCGATGGGAGCCACCGGCTCTGACGCCGCGATCGAGTCCGCCGACATCGCCTTCACCGGCCAGGACCTGCGCCTGCTGCCCCAGGCCATCGCCCACGCCCGACGCGGACGGCGCATCGTCAACCAGAACATCGTCCTGTCGCTGCTCATCATCGCCGCGCTGCCACCGCTGGCCATCACCGGCGTCCTGGGCCTGGCCGCCGTCGTGCTGATCCACGAGATCGCCGAGGTCATCGTCATCCTCAACGGCATCCGCGCCGCCCGCGCGAAAAGCACCGTAACCCTCCCGCCCATCACGAGTGACGCCGTTGCGTCCTGGACCGACCCTCTAAGAGCAGGCAGCCGATGAGCGGTGACAGCGACCTGCTACTTGCCGACCACAACTATGTGAACCACGCACGTCCAAGACTTAACACATCAGACAGTTCCTGGAATTGATCGCCTTCTTGCAGCCTCGGCTGCAGCTTTGACACCTGGTGAGCATGACCCAGCAGCACACACTCCGCAGCAGGTCACTTGCAGTGCTCTAAACACAGTGACGCGGAAATAGAAAACTCTATAAGGCGAGGTTCATGTTACATAGACCGTCGGTTGTGCGAACTTCACTGCATCTCGACATCTGATCAGAAATTGTTGGCCATGTTCGTGAATCTGCTGTAGTGCCCCTGGAACGCCACCGTGATCGTGTCGGTGGGGCCGTTGCGGTGCTTGGCCACGATCACGTCCGCCTCACCTTCGCGAGGCGACTCCCTCTCATACAGCGACTCGCGGTGAAGCAGGATCACGACGTCAGCATCCTGTTCGATCGAACCACTCTCGCGAAGGTCGCTCATCTGCGGCTTCTTGTCGGTGCGCTGCTCAGGACCGCGGTTCAACTGCGACAGCGCGATGACCGGGACCTCGAGCTCCTTGGCGAGCAGCTTCAGCGCACGGGAGAACTCGGAGACCTCCTGCTGGCGGGACTCCACCCGCTTGCCCGAACTCATCAGCTGCAGGTAGTCGATGATGACCAGCTTGAGGTTGTGCTTCTGCTTGAGCCGGCGGCACTTGGCCCGGATCTCCATCAGCGACATGTTGGGGCTGTCGTCGATGAACAGCGGCGCCCCGTGGATGCGCCCCTGGGTCTCTGCGATGCGCTGCCAGTCCGCGTCCTGCAAGGTGCCCTTGCGCATGTGCTGCAGCGGGATCTTCGCCTCGGCCGACAACAGGCGCATCGTCATCTCGGTGCGCCCCATCTCCAGGTTGAAGACGACGGTGGCCATGTTGTGCTTGATCGAGGCGGACCGGGCGATGTCCAGGGCGAAGGTCGAGTTGTGCGTGGGGATCTGCGCAGTGCCAGCGAGGTAGAGATGGTCCGGGCTGTCTACCTGGACACAACGAACGGGCACCGAGGCGGCCTCGCGGATCGCCTCGATCTTCCACTGGAAGGCACCGAGCCGGCCGTCGGGGCGGTCAACCACGACCGTCGCGCCGCCGCCGAGGAGCGACCGCGCCCGCTCGGTGGTCAGCGTCGCGGGGGCCCGCTGGTCGACCGAGACCTGCCACAGGTGCTCCGCATCGGCGACGATGACCGACCCGTCGGAGAACTCCACCTCGAAGCAGGGCCTTCCGTGCATCACCTCGGTCGCCGCGACGACCGTCGTCGGATGCCCGTCGGCACCCAGCAACTGGTCGCCCACGGCCACCTCGCCCATCGTGGTCCAGCCGGTGGGGGTCGGCAGCCGGGTGTCCAGCGCGAGCGCCTTTCCCACTGCAGGCCTCGCCGCGACGATGATCATCTGCCCGCCGTGCAGACCGTTGGTCAGCTCGTCCAGGTCGGTGAACCCGGTGGGCACTCCGGTCATCTCCCCGGAGCTGCCGGCGGCGTGCTCGATCTCGTCCATCGTCGGCTCGAGCAGCTCGGCCAGGATGGTGTAGTCCTCACCGCCCCGCTTCTCGGCGACCCCGTAGACCTCGGACTGGGCCAGGTTGACGATGTCCTCGACATCGCCGCCGCCCTGGGCGTAGCCCATCTGCACGATGCGGGTGCCCGCCTCGACCAGGCGACGCAGGATGGCCCGCTCGGCGACGATCTCGGCGTAGTAGCTGGCGTTCGCCGCCGTCGGGACGGCGGCGATGAGCTGGTGCAGGTAGGCCGTGCCCCCCACCCGACCCAGGTCGCCGCGCTTGCTCAGCTCGTCGCTGACGGTGATCGCGTCGACCGGCTCGCCCCGGGAGTACAGGTCGACGATCGCCTCGTGGATCGTCTCGTGGTTGGGCCGGTAGAAGTCGGACGGGCTTGACGACCTCGGCGCAGTCGGCGATGGCGTCCTTGGACAGCAGCATGCTGCCCAGCGCGCTCTGCTCGGCCGCCAGGTCCTGGGGCGGCACCCGCTCGTCGGGCGGACCGTCGGGCACGTCGGAGTACATCCCGTGGTCCAGCTCGCTGAGCGACATCCGGCCTCCCTCTCCGCCTGCGTCCACACACAACCATCCCCCACCGACAGAGCGCGCGTCCCGGCTGTCCACAGGCCGGTCGCTCGCACCGGTGAGGGGATTCGCACCACAGTAGGGCCTCGCCCGACAACCCCCAAGCCGTCCTGTGGACCGGCCTGTGGACGGGGTGTGGGCAACTCCGGGACCCTCAGTGCACAGGTTGTGCACATGGGTGTGGATACTCGTGCGTCACCCCGGACACCTGCCTGTTGACCTGCAGGTTTCTCGTCCACCGGGTGTGGAGGCAAGAAAGTTCCGGGCACGTCCTAGGCTCTTCCTCGTGCCCACCGACCACCGCCGCGAGATCCTGCGCCTGGCGTTCCCGGCGTTCCTGGCGCTCGTGGCAGAGCCCTTGTTCCTGCTGGCCGACTCCGCCATCGTCGGCTATCTGGGCACGTCATCGCTGGCCGGGCTGGGTGTCGCCAGCGCCGTGCTCCTCACGGCGGCCAACATCTTCGTGTTCCTCGCCTACGGCACCACCGCGGTCGTCGCCCGCCGGCTCGGCGCGGGGGACGAGCGGGGTGCGCTGGCCGCCGGGATCGACGGCATCTGGCTGGCGCTGATCCTCGGGGCGGGGGCCGCCGCGGTCATCATGCTGTGGGCCGACCCGTTGGTCGGCCTCTTCGGGGCCGGCCCGGGGGCGCGGGGGGAGGCGGTGACCTACCTGCGGATCTCGGCCCTCGGCATACCGCCCATGCTCGTGGTGCTCGCTGCCACGGGGGTGCTCCGCGGCCTGCAGGACACCCGCACCCCGCTGGTGGCCGCCGTGGTCGGCTTCACCGCCAACGCCATCCTGTCCTTCCTCCTGGTCCACCCGGTTGGGATGGGTATCGCGGGGGCCGCGTGGGGCACGGTCATCGCGCAATCCGGTATGGCGATCGGCCTGTGCGCCGTGGTCGTCGCCGGCGCCCGTCGGCTGGGTGCCCCCCTGTCGCTGCACCCGGGCGGGGTGCTGCGGTCGGCGCTGGACGGCATACCCCTGTTGGTGCGCACGCTCGCGCTGCGGGCCGCGCTCCTGGTGACCACTTGGTATGCCGCGGGGCTGGGTGAGGCGGAGCTGGCCGCCCACCAGGTGGCGATGACGGTGTGGACCGCCCTGGCCTTCGCCCTGGACGCGCTGGCCATCGCGGGGCAGGCGATCACCGGCAAGTCGCTGGGCGCCGGCGACGTGGCCGGCACCCGGGAGGCGATGGGCACGATGATCCGGTGGGGTGTCTGGTTCGGGCTCATCCTGGCCGTGCTCATCATCGCCGGGCACCGGATCATCCCCCTCGGCTTCTCGCACGACCCGCAGGTGCACGCGGCGCTGGCGGCCGCGCTGATCGTGGTGGCCCTGGGCCAGCCGGTCGCCGCCGTCGCATTCGTGCTGGACGGCGTGCTGATCGGGGCCGGCGACGCCCGCTGGCTGGCGGTCGCCCAGACCGTGTGCCTGCTCGGCTACCTGCCGATGGTCGGGGTGCTGCTGTGGCTGGACCTGGTCGGCACGACCGGGCTGGTCGGGCTGTGGATCGCGTTCAACGGGTTCATGGCGCTGCGCGCCGTGGGGCTCTGGTGGCGCTCTCGCAGCGACGTGTGGATGATCGTCGGCGCGATCCGCTAACGGCCGGCCTCCCCACGGGGAGCGGGGGGTGTGGACACGACGCCGCCGGCGACGGGGTGCTCCCCGTCACCGGCGGCGTGCCGTGTCTCCTGCTAGCGGCGCGTCACAGGTCGGCGGGGCCGGCGGCCTCCGCGGCCTCCCGTGCCTCACCGACGCGCTGCTCCCGGGCGTCGTCGACGTCGATGCGCGCCTGCTGTGCCGCGCGGTCGCTGTTGGTGCCGAAGCGGGGGGTCTGGGCGGCGGGAGCCTCGGCGAACTGGCCGAGCAGCTCGCCGCGCACCCGGTTGTCGGAGGCGACGGGAGCCGGGTCGTTGCCCTCCCCGCTGAGGTCGCCGCGGATGATGTTGTCCACCACCTGCACGTCACCGGTCGTGCCGGAGACGTCCACGTTGCCGCCCCAGACCGCAGAGCCCAGGTCGCACTCGCCGAGCGGTCCGGTCGCGCCGAGCTGGACGCCGTAGTCGTTGTCGGCGAAGGCGGCGTCGCCGTCGACCTCGCTGCCGCAGACCAGGGAGCCGTACTCGGCGCCGCTCACGCTCACTGTGCCGCCGACCACGGAGTCGAGCAGGTCGGCGTAGTAGGCGTCCGACACCTGCACGGCCCGGCTGACCGTGGAGCTCTCCAGCTGGAACGCCCCACTGGTGGCGGCGACCCGGCCGTTGAACGTGCTGCCGATGGCCGACAGGAAGGTGTCGGGGTTCGCGCCGATGCCGTTGTAGACGTTCACCGAGGAGTCGTCGAGGTAGACCCCGTAGCCCTCACGGTTGGCCACGTTGCCGGCCACCTGGGAGTCGGTGAGGTCCAGGTAGGCGTCACCCTGCACGTTGACGTTGCCGGCGACGGTCACCCCCGAGCCGACCAGGTCGGCGCCCGGCGCTACCCGCACGTTGCCCTCGATGATCGTGCCGTCGAGGGTGCAGGACTGGCCGGCGGGGACCACCAGGTCGCCCGGCACGGTGACGGGGCCACCCTCGCCGATGCACCGGGTGACCAGGTCCGCGTTGGCGGGCATGGCGAGGCCGAAGGTCGCGATGAGGGCGGCACCCGACAGCGCCGTAAGGGTTCGCTTCATGGGGTTCTCTCTCCTTGCGTCAAGGGCAGCACCCGCCGCCCCCTGTTGCCTGACAGTCGTTTCGTGTCGATCCGTACCCCTCGATCCTGCCCAGGATCACGGCACAGTTCGACACCGCGCAGGCATACGTTCGGTGAAGAAGTGGTCAAGTCCACCGGGCCCCGGGTCAGTCCGCAGGGCGCTCCCGGTCGCCCCCGTGGCCCCGGCCCTCGGGGGCATTGTGGTCCTCTGCGGCAGTGTGGTCCCCCGGGGCAGCGTGGTCCTCCGGAGGACCCAGGTGCACGTCGGTCGGCGCCACCTGACCGGTGCGGAATCCGGCCCGGCCGACCATGTGCGCCCCGACCGGGATGGTGAGCAGCTGGAAGAAGCCCACGAGCACGAGCATCCCGACGTCCAGGCCCGACCGGCTGCGCAAGCCCACGGCGAGCAGCACCAGCAACACCCCCAGCACCTGGGGCTTGGTCGCCGCGTGCATCCGGGTCAGCAGGTCAGGGAAGCGCAGCAGACCCACCGAGGCGGACAGGCACAACACGGCACCGGCCAGCAGCAGGATCATCCCGGCCGTGTCGGCGATCTCGGCGAAGCTCATGACGGATCACCGTCCTCGGACTGCTCGAACTCCACCGGGTAGTCCCGGTCGGTGGCGGCGAAGCGGGCCACGGCGACCGACCCCATGAAGCCCACGAGGGACAGCGAGATCAGGATGGGCAGCGCGGTCGAGCCGGGGTTGACGGCCACGTAGACCCCGAGCGAGCAGATCACGATGGAGACCAGCACGTCGGTCGCCACCACGCGGTCCAACACGCTCGGGCCGGTCACCACACGGATCAGGGTGAGCAGCGCCGCGAGCGCGAGCAGGCCGCCGGTGATCCAGGTCATCGCTATCATCGGGCACCTCCTGGCCTGGGCTCCTTGCCCCGTTTGGCGTGGGCCTCGTGGACCGCGCCGGGGTCCCGGTCGAAGGCCCGCAGGACCCGCGCCTCCTGGGCCAGCACGGCCCGTCGGACCCGCTCGGCCTGGGCCCGGGTCGTGATGTCCAGCACGTGCAGGGTGAGCATGCCGGTGCGGCGGTCGAGGTCGATGACCAGCGTGCCGGGCACCAACGCCACCATCTCCGCGGTGATCGTCTGGAGCAGCTCGTTGCGCCCGTGCAGCCGGAGGTCCACCACGACGCCGCGGACCGTCTTGCCCGGGCGGAACGCCAGCCAGGCCACCTGGACCGAGGCGAAGACCATGTCGGAGAAGAAGCGCACCAGCAGGACGATCAGCGGCCAGGGACGCACCACCACGTCGACCGCGAGGCGGGGCAGGGGAAAGATCACGAGGATCGCGACCGACACGATCGCGCCGCCGACGATGTTGCCGACCGTGAGCTCGCCCCACAGCATCACCCACACCAGGGTCATCCACAGGGCGGGGCCCCACTGGACCCGGGAACGACGTGCCATCACAGACCACCCGCCGATCCGAGCACCGCGGTCAGGTAGGGGGTGCGGACCAACAGGTCGAGCGCCGCCCGGCTGGTGATCTGGAAGAGCGGCCCGGCGACGACCGTCAGCGCCAGGCCGACCGCCACCAGGGAGGCGGTGGGCAGCACCAGGCCGGTCTCCAGCGCCTGGTGGTGTCCGCCACGGACCGGGCCGCCTCCGCCGAGGCCCTCGGGAGCCTTGCCCCAGAACGCCCGGCCCCACACCCGCACGATGGCGTAGAGGGTGAGCAGGCTGGTCACGGCCGATCCGGCGACGACCAGCAGCGCCAGCCAGGAGCCGTCGTCCGCGCCGGCCTGCATCAGGCCGACCTTGCCCAGGAACCCGGAGAACGGCGGGATACCGGCCAGGTTCATCGCGGGCACGAAGAAGAGGACCGCCAGCAGCGGGGACACCCGCGCCAGGCCGCCCAGCTTGGAGGCTGCGGAGCTGCCCCCGACGCGTTCGATCAGACCGGTCACCAGGAACAGGGTGGTCTGGATCGTGATGTGGTGCATCACGTAGAAGATGGCGGCGGACAGCCCGGCCTGGGACCCCAGCGCGATCCCGAACAACAGGTAACCGATGTGGCTGACCAGTGTGAAGGACAACATTCGTTTGATGTCGTCCTGCGCGACCGCACCGAGGATGCCGACGAGCATCGTCAGCAACGCCGCCCAGAGCAGCAACTGGTCCAGCTTGCCGTCCGGGAAGAGCAGGGTCTGGGTGCGGATCAGCGCGTACACGCCCACCTTGGTCAGCAACCCGGCGAACACGGCGGTCACCGGGGCCGGGGCCGTCGGGTAGGAGTCGGGCAGCCAGCCCGACATGGGGAACACCGCCGCCTTGATGCAGAACCCGAGGATCAGCAACAGGTGGATCACGATCTGGGTATCGGTCGGGAGCTCGGGCAACCGCTCGGCCAGCAGCGCCAGGTTCACCGTGCCGGTGGCCGCATAGACCATCGTGATCGCGATGAGGAAGACCATCGAGGACAGCAGGCTGACGAACACGTAGGTGACACCCGCGGCCACCCGGGGCCTGGTGCCGCCCAGGGTCAGCAGCACGAAGCTGGCCGCCAGCAGCATTTCGAACCCGACGTAGATGTGGAACAGGTCGCCGGAGATGAAGGTGGTCGACACGCCGGCCGACAGCACCAACAGGGTGGGGTGGAAGATCGGCAGCGGCGCGTGCCCGTCGGACTCGTCGTCGAAGGAGGACCGCCCCTGCCCGATGGAGTAGCGCAGCACGCCCATGGTGCAGATCACCGAGATGATCACCATCAGGGCGGCCAGCCGGTCCACGACCAGGACGATGCCCTCGGTGGGGGCCCAGCCGCCCACCTGCATCACCTGCGGGCCGTTCTGGTCCGCGGCCCACAGCAGCACCCCCGCGGTGAGTAGCACCGCGGAGAGCACCGTCATGCTGGTCAGCCGTTGCACGCGGGTGCGGCCCACGGCGGCCAGGGTGACACCGGCACCGAGCAGCGGGAGCACGACCGGCATCGGGACCAGCCAGGAGAGGTCGTTCACTTCTCCCCCCTCTCCGCGCGGCCCTCGGCGCCGACCTCGGCGTCGAAGTCGGGCTCCAGCTCGGCCTCCTCCGACTCCGACTCCGTGACGTCCGCCGCGATCGCCGCGGCGGCCTCCTCGGCGGAGGGGGAGTCGGACATGTCGTTGCTCTCGGCCTTCTGGTGGATACGGGAGGACTCGGGGTCATCGGAGTAGAGGTCGCTGCGGTCCAACTGCCAGGAGCGGTGCGCCAGGGCCAGCACGAACGCCGTCATCCCGAGCGTGATCACGATCGCCGTGAGGACCATCGCCTGCGGGACGGGGTCCACGATCGCGCCGCCGTCTCCCTCGCCCAGGATCGGCACCTCCCCGGCCGGGCCGGACGCCACCAGGAACAGGATGTTGATCCCGTTGCCCATGAGCACCACACCCACCAGGGCGCGCACGATGGACCGCGCCAGCAACAGGTAGACACCGCAGCCGATCATTCCGGAGGCGAGCAGCACGTAGGTCAGGTTCGGGGTCATACGCGCTCCTCCTCCCGGGCCTCGTCCTCGGCGGTGATCTGGTCGTCCAGGGCCGACCCGAGACTGCGCAGGATGTCGAGCATGAGACCCACGACGACCAGGTAGACACCCACGTCGAAGAAGAGGGTGGTGACCAGGTGGATGCTGCCGAGCAGCGGGATCGGTATGTCGAACACCCAGCTGGTGAGGGCGGCCTCGCCGAAGAGCATGGGGCCCAGCGCGGAGGCGCTAGCCAGGAACAGGCCGCTGCCCAGCAGCAGACCGGGCATGACCGGGGCGGCCACCCGCAGCTCGTAGCCCCGGCCGGCCAGGTAGCGCAGCGCGAGCGCCAGCCCGCAGACCAGGCCCGCGGCGAAGCCGCCGCCGGGGTTGTTGTGCCCGGAGAAGAGCAGGTAGGCCGACCAGATCACGATGGTGTGGAAGATCAGCCGGGTGACCACCTCGAAGATCGTGGAGCGCCGCTCGGGGGCGACGGCCTCACCGTCGGTGGCCAGCCACCGGCGGTGCGTCCCCGGGGCCCCGGCCGGGACCTGCCCCCGTGGCTGGGTGCCGCCGGAGCGGCTGCGCCAGGACGCCCGGATCTGCTTGCGCACCCGGGCCACCGCGTCCCCGCGGAGGAACACCAGGCTGGCGACGCCGGTCGCCGCCGCCAGCACCACGGACAGTTCGCCCATGGTGTCCCAGGCACGGGTGTCGACCAGGATCACGTTGACGATGTTCTTGCCGCCGCCGTACTCGTAGGCGCTCTCCACCAGCCCCTCGCCGCTCGGGGAGTGCATCCGCACCGCCGAGGCGGTGAGCGCCACCCCGGCGACGACCACGCCGACCCCGACACCGAGCAGGGCCCGCATCTGCCGGGTGAGCACGGACGGGTCGTCCGGGAACTTGCCGGACAGACGCCGCAGCACCAGCACGAAGACCACCAGGGTCACCGTCTCGACGAGCACCTGGGTCAGCGCCAGGTCGGGGGCCCCGTGCAGCAGGAACATCATGGCCGTGCCGTAGCCGGTCACGCCGAGCAGGAAGACCGCGCGGTAGCGGCGCCGGGCGCGCGTCGCCGCCAGGGCCGCCAGCAACATCAGCAGCGCGACCGCCGGCTGCGCCAGGTTGTCCCACAGCCGGATCTCCTCGGGCCAGGTGACACCCCGGAGCAGCTGGATGCCGGGCAGCAGCACCAGCATCGCCAGGATGGTGCCCAGCAGGGAGGGCAGCGAGCCACGGGTGAACCCACCGGTGACCTCCAGCGCCAGCCGTTCGATTCCCCGCATCACCAACTGGTAGAGGTTGCCGGCGTCCACCGGGCGCGGCAGTGCCGACTGGAACTTGCCGACCGGCTTGCGGCCGGCAAACAGGGCGGCACCGACCAGCCAGGTGACCACCGTGAGCAGGAACGCCGTGTTGAGCCCGTGCCACAGCCCCAGGTGCACCGGGTGGGCACCCTCCGGCCAGTACTCGGCATACGGGGACAACGCGGGCTCGACGAACGGCTCGGCGAGGGGCCCGAAGACCAGCCCGGCGAAGCCGAGGAGCGCCGGCACGGCGACCAGCAACGGCTCCGGCCGGTGCCAGGTGGCCGGCTCCGTGTCCGGCTTCACCTCGTTGCCGAAGGTGCCCCAGACGAAGCGGGCGCTGTAGGCGAAGGTGAGCATCGATCCGGCGATCACCACGACGAGCTTGATGGTGTCGACGGTGGTCTCACCGTCGAGCAGCGCGGCGTAGGCCGCCTCCTTGCCGACGAAGCCCTCCAGCGGGGGCAGCCCGGCCATGGAGGCCGCGGCCAGCGTCGCGGTGACCGCCAGCCAGGGGGCCTTGCGGGCCAGGCCGGAGAGCCGCCGGATGTCTCGGGTCCCCGTGGCGTGGTCGATGGTGCCGACCACCAGGAACAGTGAGGACTTGAAGAGCGCGTGCGCCATCAACAGGGTCAGCCCCGCGAGCGCCGCCTCGCGCGTGCCGGTGCCCACCATCAGGGTGATGAACCCCAATTGGCTGACCGTGCCGTAGGCCAGGAGCAGCTTCAGGTCGTTCTGCCGCAGGGCACGGTAGGAGCCGATGAGCATGGTGCCGCCACCGAGGACCAGCACCATGCCCTGCCAGGCCGGCAGGTCGGCATACCCGGGGGCGAGCCGGGCCACCAGGTAGACGCCCGCCTTCACCATCGCCGCGGCGTGCAGGTAGGCGCTGACCGGGGTCGGTGCGGCCATTGCCCCCGGCAGCCAGAAGTGGAACGGGATCAGTGCCGACTTGCTGAGCGCGCCGACCAGGACCAGCACGACACCGGCGGTGATCACGGGACCGGACCCGGGGTTCTCCAGCAGCTCGCTGATCCGGTAGGTGCCCTGGCTCTCGCCCAGCAGCACGATCCCCACCAGCATCGCCAGGCCGCCGAAGGTGGTCACGATCAGCGCCTGCTTGGCGGCGCCGCGGCTGGTGGTGCTCTGGCTGTTGAACCCGATCAGCAGGTAGGACAGGACGCTGGTGAGCTCCCAGAAGATGTAGAGCGTGATCAGGTCGTCGGTCGTGACCAGGCCGAGCATGACGCCGGCGAAGGCGGTCAGATAGCCGGCGAAACCCCCCAGGCCCACGCTCTTGTCGTGGAAGTAGTGGGCGCAGTAGATGAGGATCAGCGCGCCGATGACGCTGACGATCATGGTCATCAGCCAGGCGAGGCTGTCCATCCGGAAGGCCAGCTGGATGCCGAGCGAGTCGACCCACCGGAAGATCTCGGTCGGCGGGTCGGTGCCGGCGACCCGGCTGGCCTGCAACCCCGCCCATCCCGCGGTCACGGTGGGGACGACGGCGAGGGCCAGGAAGGCCTTGCTGCCCCATAGCCGCACGAAGGTGGGCGCCAGCAGGGCGGCCACCGCGTGGGCGACTACGAAGGCAATCATGCCGTCCTCCTCGGGTCGGGTCCGGAGCCGGAAGACATCAGGGCAGGACAGTCCTCGGGCCACGATCCGCGGGGGCGGGATAGGGGAACACGCAGCATTCTAGGGCACGCAGACGGCTGGGCCCGACCGGGAACTACCCGGTCGGGCCCAGCACGTGCGTGAGGTCGGTGTCAGGCGCTGGTCACCGACACGGTCACGGTCGCCGTGACGTCCTCGTGCAGCCGCACGTGGGCGGTGTGGTCACCGACGCTGCGGATCGGGGCCGGGACCTCGATGCGGCGACGGTCGACCTGCGGGCCGCCCGCGGAGGCGATCGCCTCGGCGATCTCCGCGGAGGTCACCGCACCGAACAGGCGGCCGCTGGCGCCGGCGCGGGCCGCGACCTGGACGGCGTTGCCCTCCAGGCTGGCCTTGGCCGACTGGGCCTCCTCGGCCGACCGGACCTCGCGCTTGGCGCGGGCCGCGGTGATCGCGTCGACCTGCTTCTGGCCGCCCTTGGTCCAGGGGGTGCCCAGCTTGCGGGGCAGCAGGTAGTTGCGGGCGTAGCCGTCCTTGACCTCGACGACGTCCCCGGCGTTGCCGAGGCCGCTGACGGGCTGGGTCAGAATGAGCTTCATCGACTTCTCCTTCTCGTCAGGGTGCTCAGCGGGCCGAGCTGGAGTAGGGAAGCAGCGCCATCTCGCGGGCGTTCTTGACGGCGGTGGCGATCCGACGCTGCTCCTGGACCGAGACGCCGGTCACGCGGCGGGCGCGGATCTTGCCGCGGTCGGAGATGAACTTGCGCAGCAGCGCGGTGTCCTTGTAGTCGATCGCCTCGATCTTGGCGGCCTTGAGGGGGTTCGCCTTCTTCTTGGGCTTGCGCACAACGGGCTTGGCCATCGTGGTGCTCTCCTTATCGGTGAGAGCCCGAGCTGGTGACTCGGGATGGTGTGGATCAGATGTCTTGTGTGGGGATCAGAACGGCGGCTCGTCGTAGGACGGCGCGCCGCCCCACCCGCCACCCTGCTGACCACCCTGGCCGCCGGCAGCGTTGCCACCGGTCGCCCACGGGTCGGTCGCGGCGGGCTGGCCGCCGCTCTGCTGGCCACCCTGGGGGGCGCCGCCGGCGTTGCCGCCGCCGAAGCCACCCTGCTGGCCGCCGCCCTGGAAGCCGCCTCCGCCGCCACCGCCGCGCTGGGCCTTGGTGACCTTGGCGGTGGCGTAGCGCAGCGACGGGCCGATCTCGTCGACCTGCATCTCCATCACGGTCCGCTTCTCGCCCTCGGGGGTGTCCCAGGAGCGGGAGACGAGACGACCGGTGACGACGACGCGGGCGCCGCGGGTCAGGCTCTCGGCGCAGTTCTCCGCCGCCTCGCGCCAGATGGAGCAGCGCATGAACAGCGTCTCGCCGTCCTTCCAGTCGTTGGCCTGCCGGTCGAACTGCCGGGGCGTGGAGGCCACGGTGAAGTTCGCGACGGCGGCGCCGGACGGGGTGAAGCGCAGCTCCGGGTCCGCAGTGAGGTTGCCGACCAGGGTGATGGGGGTTTCGCCAGCCATGGGGTAGTCCTAACTCGGGATGAGGATCGTGGTCAGGCGCCGAGGCGCATGAGCTTGGTCCGCAGCACCGTCTCGTTCAGACCGAGCTGGCGGTCGAGCTCCTGGGCGGTGGCCGACTCCGCCGTCAGCGTGATGACGGCGTAGATCCCCTCGGAGTTCTTCTTGATGTCGTACGCCAGGCGACGACGTCCCCAGATGTCCATGTTGTCGACGGTCCCGCCGTCCTTGGTGACGACGGCGAGCATCTTCTCCAGCGTGGGCTGGAGGGTCCGCTCATCGGACTCGGGGTCGAGGATGATCATGAGTTCGTACTGACGCATGCGTGAACCCACCTCCTTCGGTCTCAGCGGTCACGGTCTCTCCGTGACAGGAGGGTTGCGATACGTCCCACCGCTTCCTGCTGGCCCCAGCCTGCCAGAGCCGACCGACGCCCGCGGGCGTGATCCACAGGGCAGCCCGAATCCGGGACAGGTCGCGGTGAACCCGTCCACGATACCGACCGCGTCCCCCCGCTGCCTAATCCGCGCCTACCCCGGGGTGAGCAGGGCGCGGTGCTCGGTCCGGGCGAGGAACCCGCGGATCGTGTCGCGGCTCTTGCTCAGGCAGTCGATGCGGGCCTCGATCTCGGTCAGCTCCGTCGCCAGCTGCTCGGCGACGTTGCGGGTGCAGGTGTCGACCAGCTCCGCGGTGGGCAGCGTCTCCAGGTCCAGGATGGCGCGCACCAACCGGGTCGGGACCCCCGCCCGCACCATCCCGGCGACCCTGCCGACCCGCTCGACGTCACCCTCGGCATACTCCCGGTAGCCGTTGCCGGCCCGCTCGGCGCTGAGCAGCCCCTGCTGCTCGTAATAGCGCAACAGCCGCGGGGCCACCCCGGTGCGCTCGGCCAGCTCCCCGATCCTCATCGGTCGTCCCTCCGAAATTACCCTTGACATTGACATTAGTGTCACACTTTACCGTCGATGTCATGAGCCTGCAGACCCTGACTCGACCCGAGACCGATCGCCTCCCGTGGGGCGCCCTGAGCGTGATGTCGTTGACCGTCTTCGTCGTGGTCAGCGGGGAGATGATGCCCACGGCGGTGCTCCCCGCGATGGCCGCCGACCTGGACGTCTCGCTGGGCCGCGCCGGCCTGCTGGTGTCCGCCTGGGCCGCGATGGTGGTGGTCGCGAGCTTCCCGCTGGTCCGGCTGACCGCCCGTCTCCCGCGCCCGACCGTCATCGCCGCCGCCCTGACCGTCTTCGCCCTCGCGACGCTGGTGACCGCCTGGGCACCCACGTATGCCGTGGCGATGGGCTCGCGCCTGGTCGCCGCCGGCGCCACCGGGCTGCTGTGGTCGACGATCAACGCCCACGCGGCCTCGATCGTCCCGGAGCACCAGATCGCGCGCGCGACGGCCGTCGTGCTGTTCGGCGGCACGATGGGGGCGGTCGGCGGGATTCCGGCCGGCAACGCCGTCGCCGGGCTGTTCGGCTGGCGGCCGGCGTTCCTCGGCCTGGCCGTCCTCGCACTCGTCGCGGCGTGGGTGATCGCGGTGCGCCTGCCCCGCCACCCGGTGGTCTCCGACGACACCGGCGGCCCCGAGGGGGTCCGGGCCCGACGACCGCTGCGTCCGTTGCTGCTCACGGCCGCGCTGGGCGGTCTGGTCCTGGTCGCACACTTCGGTGTCTTCACCTTCGTGGCGGAGCTGCTCGCCCCGAGCACCGTCCCGACGCCGCTGCTGCTCGTGGTCTTCGGCGTGGCCGGCGGGCTCGGGGTGGCGTTGGTGGGTCTGACCAGCGACCGGTACCCCTCGGCGGTGCCGACCGTGATGGCGCTGCTCATGGCGGTCAGCCTGGTTGGCCTGGCCGGGCTCGGACGCGACCCGGTGCTGGACCTGGCCCTGGTGTTCGGGTGGGGGACGGTGACCGGCACCGTGGGCCCAGCGGTCCAGGCCAGCCTGATGCGCAGGGCCGGTGTCGAGCACCGCCGCACCGCAGGCACGCTGATGCCGGTGGCGCTCAACCTCGGGATCGCCGTCGGCGCCGCCGCCGGGAGCGGGGTCGTCGAGCGCGTCTCGCTCGGCACCCTGCCCCTTCTCGCCGTGGTGCCGGCGCTGCTCGCCGCCGCGGGGTTCCTCGCCCTCGGGCCCCGGCACGCCGCACCGTGACACGATCACGGCATGGGCGCCCTCCTGCATACCCCTGCCGGACCCGTCTCGTATGCCGTGTCCGGACCGACCGACACCGCTCACCCGGACCTGGTGCTGGTGCACGGGTGGTGCTGCGACCGCTCGGCCATGCAGCCGTTGGTCGAGCACTTCTCCCGCCAGCACCGGGTGGCCGTGCTCGACCTCCGGGGCTACGGCGCCAGCCGGGAGTCCGACGACGACGGCTCCCGGGGGGTCGGGCTGGAGCGACCGGGCGACCGCGACGACCTCGTGCCCGCCGCGCTGCGCGAGGTGACCATCGCCGACTACGCACAGGACGTCCTGGGCGTGTGCCGCCAGGCAGGGTTGCGCTCCCCGGTGGTGATCGGCCACAGCATGGGCGGCCTGATCGCGCTGGAGTCGGTGCGAGGCAGCACCGGGGCGGGGCACCTGCCGCGCGGGGCGGTGCTGCTCGACCCCGCGCCGGTGCTCAACGTCCGGGGCCGGGCGATGTGGGCCGACAGCGCCCCCGAGATCGCCCGCGACCACACCGGTGCGTGGCGCCGCGCGTTCCTCGACGGCCTTTTCCTGCCGACCGACCGGGTCGGGCGCGACCGGGTGCCCGAGCAGGCGGCCGCCGTCCCGGCCGCCATCGCCGCCGCATCGGCCCGTGCGATGGCCGGCTACGACGGGGAACGGGCGCTGCGCGAGCTGGCCGTCCCGCTCCTGGTCGTGCACGCGGCCTCGGTCGAGCGGGGACTGCGGGAGGCAGCCGCGGACCGTTCCCTGGTCACGACGGGCCAGACCGTGGGCGCCGGACACTTCCACCAGTTGGAGGTCCCCGAGCAGGTCAGCGCGATGATCGAGCGCTGGCTGGCGACCACCGTCGAGGCCTGAGCCGCCGCGACCGGACAGCGGTCAGCGCAGCCCGGCCGCGTCCTCCAGCGAGGCGATGAACGCCGGCGCCACCACGTCCCAGTCGAACTCGGCCCTGGCCACGGCGTGGCCCGCCGCACCCATGGTGCGCGCCGTGTCCGGGGCGGCCCACAGCTCCAGGACGGCGGCCGTAGCCGCTGCGGCGTCGCCGAATGGCACCAGCACCCCCGCCCCGCTGCGCCGGATCAGGTCCGCGGCGACCGGGAGCGGGGTGCTGATCGCCGGGACGCCGCGGGCCAGGTACTCCACGACCTTGGTGGGCATCGAGGGGCGGAAGTTCGCCTCGTCGTGCAGCAGCGACAACCCGGCCAGTGCTCCGTCCAGCATCGGCAGTGCCCGGTCGCTCGGGACGAACCCGTGCCAGGTGATCGCACCGTCGCGCTGCGCCCGGGTGAGCACCTGCTCCGCCTCCCCGTGGGCCTGCCCGATGACGTGCACCGCGACCGCCCCGTCCGTCCGGTCGCGCAGCGCCGCCCCGACCTCGACCACCTCGCGGGCCCCGCGTTCCAAGGTGATGCTGCCCAGGTAGACGACCCGCTGGATGCCGTCGACGCCGGGCGACGCGGCCGGCACGGGACGCGGGGGCACCCGCGTGGTGTTCGGCACGACGGGGTGGTCCCGGCGGAACCGCGCGGAGTATTGGTGGTCGGCCAACAGCAACGGCATCCGCCGCTCGGCCCACCGCTCCAGGGAGCGCACCGCTCCCGCGCCCGGGCGGCGCAGCGGGTCGGGCAACCAGGGCCGCACCTCAAGGGCGGCCGCGGTGTCCTCGTGCACGTCCCAGACCACGGGCGTGGAGACGCGGGTGCCGACCGTGGCCAGGAGCAGCTCGGGGTCGTGCAGCAGCACCACGTCGTGGGAGGCGGCACGCTCCCGGAGGAGGTCACGGGCCGCCCGGAGCGCAGCGAGTCGGGACCGCCCCGATGCCCGGGGCAGGTCCACCGGGGTGAGCCACGGGGTCCCGACGGGCAGGGTCAGGCCGTAGGCGGTGAAGGGTGCGGCGTAGGTGACCTGCCACCCGGCCTCGCGCAGCGCCTCGAGCTGGCGGTGCCGGATCCGCGCGTCGTCCGGATGGTGCACCACGGTCACCACCAGCGCCGACGGCACTCAGGACCCCTTGCCGCTGCTGCTGCCGCCGGGGGACTTCTTGCCCTTGGACTGCTGCTTCTTCTTCTTGGCCGCCGCCTCCTTGCGGACCATCTCCTGATAGGCATCGACGACCTGCGCGGCAGGTCCGTCCATCACCATCTCGCCCTTCTCCATCCAGATGGCCCGGGTGCACTGGGCCTTGATGGTCGAGGCGTTGTGGCTGACCATGAAGACGGTGCCGGCGGACTCGCGGAACTTCGCGATCCGCTCGCTGGCCCGCTGCCGGAACTCGGCGTCGCCGGTGCTCAGCGCCTCGTCCACGACGAGGATGTCCGGGACGGCCGCGGTCGAGATGGCGAACCGCAGCCGGGAGGCCATGCCGGAGGAGTAGGAGCTCATCGGCAGGTTGATGAACTCACCGATGCCGGCGAACCGGACGATGTCCTTGTAGCGCTCCCGCACCTCCTGCTTGCTCAGTCCGAGGGCCTGCGCGCCGATGAAGACGTTCCGGGCGCCGGTGAGTCCACGCGCGAGGACGGCGCTGACGCCGAGGAGCGCGGCCTGACCGTGGTGGTACACCTCGCCGTTCGCGGCGGGGATCAGGCCGGCGACGGCCCGCAGCAGGGTCGACTTGCCAGAGCCGTTGCGCCCGACGATGCCGATGGACTCGCCCTTGTAGGCGACGAAGGAGACGTCCTTGACGGCGTGCACCTCGCGCACCCCCATGTGTCGCTTGCCCCGGTTGATCCACCGGGACACGACGTTCTCGCTCGGAGCCGGGCGCGTGGTCTTGCCGACGCCGTAGACCTTGTAGACGACGTCGAGGTGGGACACGATCACCGAGGGGATCCGGTCGTCCTGCGCCACCGCGGCCTCCTCGGCCGCGGCCCCGCCCTGGTCAGTTCCGGCCATAGCTGGCCTCCGCCTGCCACACCAGCACGAAGCCGACGAGGAACAAGAGGACCGCCCAGGACGTGGCGACCAGCCAGGTGACCGGGTTCACCACCAGTTCGCCCATCAGGGTCTCCCGGACCAGGGTCAGGCTGACCGCCAGGGGCTGGTACTCCAGGATCATCGCCAGCCACTGCGGCGCCCGCTCGGCGTAGTGGGCAACCGGGAAGAACACACCCGAGACGTAGCGGAACATCCTGGTCAGCAGCGGGATCAGGTTGCTGGCGTCGCGCACCTCGTGCACCACCCGCGCCGCGATCAGCCCGAGGCCGGTGGTGAGGATCCCGACGACCACGAGTGAGAGGGGGAAGAGCAGCCACTCCCAGGTCGGTCGCTGGCCCCGCGCGAGCGCGATGAAGATGAGGATGCCGAAGGCGGGGATGGTGCCCAGGAACTGGCTCATCGACGTGGACAGCGGCAGGAGCACCCGGGGGAACTGCAGCGACCGGATCAGGGAGATGTTGCTGGTCATCGCCCGGGAGCCGTAGTTCAACCCGCCGGAGATGTAGATGAAGGTGAACAGCCCGACGGTGAGGAAGGTGATGAAGTCCTCGATGTTGCCCCGGGTGCCGATCAGCAGCCCGAAGATCAGGAAGTAGGCCACCCCGAGCAGCAACGGATTGAGCACCGACCAGAGCACGCCCAGCACGTTGTTCTGGGTGCTGGCGATGAAATCGCCCTGGGCCAGGGTCACCAGGAACCCCCGGCGCTGCCACAGGTCCTTGATGTAGGCCCCCAGGGAAGGGCGTGCACCGACCTGCTTCAGGCCGTGGCGACCGGCGAGCTCCGCCGCCTGCTCGGAGGTGAGGGCGGGGGGCAGGCTCGCCGGGTCGCCGGGGCCCCCGGTCGTCACAGCCGGCTGACCCGCTCACCCGCGGCGGCGATCCCGCGGGTGTCGAAGAAGCGCGTGGCGGCGCCGGCCAGGGCTTCCACGTCGTACTCGCGGTGGTTCTGCACCAGGATCGACAGGTCGGCCCGGGCGACACCGTCGGCCGGGTCCTCCACGCGGGACACCGACTCACCGAGCGGGCCCCAGGAGAAGACGTGCGGGTCGTGGAAGACGACCGTGGCACCCTTGGCGAGCAGGTTGCGAGCGAGGGGGACCGCCGGGGACTCGCGCTGGTCGGCGATGTTCGGCTTGTAGGTGACGCCGAGCAGCAGCACGGTTGAACCCTTCAGGGCCTTGCCGTCCTCGTTGAGCAGGTCCTGCGCCCGGGACACCACGTAGGACGGCATCTGGGTGTTGATCTCCTGCGCCAGCTCGACGAACCGGAACGGGTACCCCAGCCGCGACTTCACGTTGTGGGACAGGTAGTTCGGGTCGATCGGGATGCAGTGACCCCCGACGCCCGGACCGGGGTAGAAGGCCTGGAACCCGAACGGCTTGGACTTGGCCGCGTCGATGACCTCCCACAGGTCGATGCCCAACTCGTGGCAAAACCGGGACATCTCGTTGACGAGGGCGATGTTGATGTGGCGGTAGGTGTTCTCCAGCAGCTTGGCGGTCTCCGCCTCGCGCGTCCCCTTGGTGCGCACCACGGTGTCCACGAACGTGCCGTAGAACTTCTCGGCGGCGTCCCCGCACGCTGTGGTGTGGCCACCGACCACCTTCGGGGTGTTCTTCGCGCCGAACTGCTCGTTGCCGGGGTCGATCCGCTCCGGGGAGAACGCCAGGAAGAAGTCGGTGCCGGCGACCAGCCCGCCGGCCTCCAGCCGCGGGCGCACCACCTCGTCGGTGGTCCCCGGGTAGGTGGTGGACTCCAGCACCACCAGCATGCCCGGCTGCAGGTTGCGTGCCACGGTCTCCACGGCGGACTCGACCGGCCGCAGGTCCGGGCCGCCCTCGTCGGACAGCGGCGTGGGCACGCAGATCACGGCGGTCTTGGCGGTCGCGATCTCGGTCTCGTCGGTGGTGGCCCGGAAGCCGCCCTCGATCATCTCGGCGATGTCGGCGTCGGTCAGGTCGTCCACGTGGGAGCGGCCGGCGTTCAGGTCGTCGACGACCCCCTGGTTGATGTCGAACCCGAGCACGGTCAGGCCGGCGCGAGTGGCCTCCTGGGCCAGCGGCAGACCGACGTAACCCAGTCCGATGATGACGGCGTCAACGGCCACGTGTGAACTCCTTGGTGGGGGGTCTGGGGCAGGTCAGGCACGCGCAACAGCGGCGTACACCTCGGCATACCGGTCCGCCGCGGCGGCCCAGGTGCCGTGCTGGGTAACCCAGTCGCGGGCCTGCGCGCCCATGGTCCGGGCGTGCTCGGGAGCATACCGCAGGCGTCGCATTTCGCCGGCCCACGCGCCGACGTCGTCCGGGGTCGCGACGGCCCCGAACCGCCCGGGCGGCACCAGCTCGACGAGCGGGGGCAGGTCGCTGACCAGCACCGGAAGACCCGCGGCCATCGCCTCCAGCGGCTTGAGCGGCGGGACGAGCGCGGTCACCGGGGTGGCCCGTCGTGAGACGCAGAACACGTCGAGCGCCGCGAGGTGCTCCCGGACCCGGGAGTGCGGCACCCTGCCGGTGAAGACGACCTGGGCACCCAGCGGTGCGGCCAGCTCCCGCAGCGACGCCGCGGCCGGCCCGTCGCCGACGACCAGCAGCCGCACGGCGGGGTCCTGGAGCGTCCCGACGGCGCGGACCAGGGTGTCGATGCCCTCGTAGTCGTTCAGCGTGCTCACGGTGCCGAAGACGGTGTCACCCGGAGCGAACCCCAGTGCGGCGCGGGCGGCGCCGCGCTCGGGCAGCGGGTCGGTGAACTCGGTCGACACCGCGTTGGGGACCACGTCCACCCGGCCCGCGGGGATGCCCCGGGCGAGGATCTCCTCGCGCATCGTCCCCGAGATGGCCACGACGCGGTCGGCAGCAGCCATGCACGCGGTCTCGGCCCCACGCGACAGGGTGTAGAAGTCCGCGGCAGGGTCTCCGCCGTTGCTGCGCCAGGTCTCCTCCAGGAAGCCACGCACCTCGTAGACCACCGGCAGCCCCAGGCGGCGCCCCACGGCGAGGGCGATCTGGGCGTTCTCGTGCTTGCTGTGCGCGTGGAGCAGGTCCGGCCGGAGACGCTCGACGAGGGCGGTCAGCTGCTGGACCGCCTGCTCCTGCATGGCCCGGCCGGGCAGCGGCATCGGGCCGCGCGGAAGCAACCGGTGGTACTCCACGCCGTCGACACTCACCGCGGGGCGGGCGGTCAGCGAGCCGCTGTCGACCGGGAACCCGAGGCGGGTGACCACGTGCGGCTCCAACCCGGCGGCGCGCTGCGCCGTGACGATCCCGTGGGTGCGGATGGTGTAGCCGGCCTGCACCTCGGGGACCGCGTTGCTCACCACGTGCAGCACCCGGCGGACGGGAGCGGTGCGCTGCAACGGCGGGCCCGGAGTGGCCAGGGATTCCCGGAGCAGGTCGTGCCGCAGCACCTCGAGCTCGCCGCCGAGGCGGGTGGCCAACTGACGACCCCGTATGCCGGGGGCCAGGCGGGCCTGCTCGGTCGCCTCGGTGAGGTGCCCCCGGGAGGCGGCGACCAGCGCGGCGGTGCGGGGCCGGTGCCGGTCCTGCGGGGGCAGGTGCTCCAGCGCGCGCACGGCCAGGTCGGGCAGCAGCAGGGTGGTCGCGGCGGAGGCGACCTGCCGGGCGACGTCCGGCGGGACCGGCGGGGCCTCGTCCGGGCCGTCCGGGCCGAGGGCGTCACGCAACAGCGCGGCGGCCTCCTCCCGTCGCCCGGAGGCGGACAGGGCGAGCGCCGCGAGGTCCGGACGGCGCTCCCGGATCGCGGGCCGTTGCACGATGTCCCGGACGGCCCCGGGGGCGGACCGCAGGGCCACGGAGGTGGCCTTGGCGCCGGTCCGGCCGACGTGGCGCCACAGCACGGACGCGGCAGCCGGGGCGTTGCGCGCGGCGGCGGGGACGGTGCGCGCCGCGACCGGGAGGGTGCGGAGCAGACGGCTGCCCACGGCGCTCAGGCCCCGGCCGGTGGGTGGCACCACTGCTCGCAGGGCAGGACCCGGATCGCCCACGGACCGGGGTCGGGCGCTGTCGAGGGGTGGCCCTCCGGGTAGGGGTTGGGCGCCTCGTGGGTGCCGTGCAGGATCCCGAGGGGCCGCCCGGCGAGCAGGTCCCGGTCCAGCTCCCAGCGGGCGCGTTCCCAGGCGAGCCCCATCCGCTCGTCGTGGTCCGGCCGGATCTGCTGCCGGCCGCCGGGAGCGCGGGTGATCTCCCCGAGCACCACCCCGCGGTCGGTGCCGTAGAGGTCGACCCGGCAGAACGGCAGGCCGACCGCCCGGGACAGGTGCGCCGCCAGGCGCACCATCTCGGGGACCTGCTCGGGGATGGGGATGTCGGGGTCGATCCGTTGGCCCGCGTTCACCTCGCCCAGGTCCTGCAGGTCCGCGTCCAGGTAGCGGTAGCCCGCCGTGGTCAGGTTGCCGTGCTCGGGCATCCGCCGCAGCAGGACCTGCAGCACCGTGCCGTAGGCGGCGTAGACCTTGACGTCGTCGGGCAGTGGCAGGCCCCCGCGCTGGGTCAGCACCTCCTCGGCGAAGAACGGCCCGGAGATCGACGACGTGGTCCCCCACTGGTCGCGCATCTCGGTGCCGGTCAGCTCCCGGGTGCCGTCCAGCAGTGCGTACCGGTCCCCTGCGACCCGGCGCAGCGGGAGGACACCGCGGCCGGAGGAGCCCCCGTCGGCCTTGAGTACGAACTGCTCGGGCAGGGCGGACAGGTCGATCTGCGAGGCCTCCCCCCAGACGCCCCAGCAGCTGCGGGGTGGCGATCCCGTGGCTGGCCGCCAGCCGGTAGTTGCGCAGCTTGAACGGCAGGTGCCGCAGCGGGTGCCGCAGCTCGGGGTCCACGTCCCGCAGGGTGACCACGGTGCGGCGCAGGTCGAGCAGCTCCCTGCGGAAGGAGGCCCTGGACAGCGAGGACTGCAGCTTCCTTCAGCTGGGCGTCCCGCTCGGTCGAGGTCGGACGTGCTGTTGCTGCGTGGTCTGCCTGCAGCCGGTCGCGTTCCCCGCGGAGCTGGTCGTGTCCCTCGCGCAGCTCGTCGTGTGCCACCCGCAGGGCCCGCACCTCCTCCCGGAGCGAGGCGACCTGGTCGGCGCGCTCGGCCAGCCGCTCCTCGCGCCAGCCGATCCCGGGGAGGCGACGCGCGAGATCGCGGCGGAAGCCGTCTGCCACGGGTCACCCTCCTGGTTCGGCACGGGGCCCCGGTCCGGGCCTCCCGCGGAATGCTACCGCCGCGCAGTCCGGGCGCCGGGCGGTTGCAGGGCCCACCAGGGGCTGTCCTGGTCGGTCGGGAAGGTCGAGCGCGACACCGTCGCGGGCGGCAACGCTCAGCAGCCCGTCCCGGCGCACGACGACTGCGGCCACGCCCTCCGGCGCGGCGTCGAGGCGCGGATGCCAGGTCCCGTCCGGGACGGGGCCCTGCCCCTGCTGACTGATCGTGTCGTGCACCCAGTCGGTCACCTCGGCCTCCCCCCGCGGGAGATGCACGACCACGACGTGATCGGCCCGCTCGCCGTCCCAGGCGGCGCGGAGCGTGAGGGTGGTGCCGACGTACCCCTCGGGGACGCTGACCTCCGGGCGGGCCGCCCGCGGGGCCGGCGGCTGTCCGCACGACCACGCGCCGCGCCGCGTCCTGACCCGTGCCGGTGCCCGTACCCATGGTCGGTGGCCCCGCCCGTGCCGGTGCTCCGGCCGACGGCTGCGGTCGGCCGGAGTCGGCAGGGTCGTCTCCGCGGTCTCTGCCAGCCAGGAGGCCAGCAGGTCCCGGAACGCCCCGGGTCCATGCACGGGCCACACCGCCTGCCGCGCCCGCGCCAGCCTCCGGGCGTAGGTCCGGGGGCGCCGGGCGTAGTGCTCCAGGGCCGCGGTCACCTGCGCGGGCCGGGCCTCGGGCGGCAGGTAGTCCGGCAGGTCCCCCAGCACCGCCCGCCAGACCGGATCGGCCACCACCAGGGTGCCCGCGGCCAGCGACTCCAGGGTGAGCCGGACCGGGTCACCCCGGACCTGCTCGGGCAGCAGGAGGAAGTCCAGCTCCTGCAGCGCGCGCCGGAGCGCACCCTCGCCGCCGACCACGTCCCTCACCTCGAGGTCGGGTCCCAGGTCTGTCGGCTCACCGGTGCCGGGGACCCCGACCATGGCCGGCAACGCGACCCACCGGGACCCCTCGCCCCAGCGGGAGGCCGACAGCTCGGGATGCTCGGACGGCGCCGGGAGCACGGTGGCAGCCAGGTCCTGCGGCGCCCACTCCGGCTCCGCGCCGAAGAGCTCGCCCACCCGGGCCGCGACGTCTCCCACGGCATACCGCTCGGTGCCGACCCCGGGGTGGCTGTCGGCGCAGACCACCCGGTCGGCACGCAGGGTGCCGGGACCGGGAGGGGCGAACTGCAGCACCTCGGGACGGTCCACCAGGACCACGCCGAGGTCCACGGGGTCATCCAGCTGGATCCACTCCACATGACCAGCCCGGACCAGGTCCAGCAACTCCCCGCACAGGGACACGTCACCGAGCGCGGTCTCCCACAGCGACTCCAGGTGCACGAGCGCCACCGAGTAGCCACCCTCCAGCGCCGCGTGCACCCGGGCGAGCATCCCGCCGTGCGGCTGGCCCCCGGTGCGCCAGTCACCGACCACGCACAGGTCGAAGCGGCGCCGCGCCGCGGCCTGGCTGCGCCACCCCAGCGGGTCCGGGAACGGCCGGGGCCCGTCGGGATCCAGGAAGGGGTCGGCCGTGCCGGCGGCGATGCCCGCGTGCCATCCCGCGTAGGTGGTCTTGTAGGCGAACCGGGTCCCGTGCTGCCAGCCCCGCCGGAAGTCCGAGGAGGACAGCGTCGTGCCCGACCGCATCAGCAACATGGCTGACGGCAGGTCGCGAACCCGGGGGCCAAACGCCGCGACCAATCGCTGGCGGTACTCGTTGTCGGCCCCCTTCGGGACCGTGTCGAAGAAGCCGATCCGCTCCAGCACCTCCACCCGTCGGAAGGTCAGCGTCGACCCGGCGACCATCCGGGGGACGTAACCCAGGCGGGTCAGTCCCACCTGGTCGACCAGGCGCACCCCGTTGCAACGGGTCGCCAACAGCCCCGGCTCGGCCAGCAGCGGCGCCAGGAACTGCTCGAGCGCCTGCGGGTGGAAGTAGTCGTCGGAGTCCAGGGCCGTGACGAACTCCCCGGTCGCCCGCCGCAGCGCCGTGTTGCGGGCCCGGTAGGTCCCGCCGTTGACCGGTTTGCGGATCACCTGGACGCGCGGGTCCATTCCAGCGACCTGCGCCAGGATCGGGTCGAACTCGCAGCCGGAGCCGTCGTCGATGACGAACAGCTCCCAGTTGGTCCAGGTCTGCTCGATGATGGAACGCACCGCGGTGATCACGGCGTGCCCCGGGCGGTGCGCACTCATCAGCACCGTCACCCGGTGGGGCGAGGGGACCTCCTGCCGATCCGGTGCCACCAACCGGTCGAAGACCGGGAGCGGCGTGCCGTCGGGCAGCTGCCCGGGCGGGAGCAGGGCCAGGTCGGTCAGCCGCCCGGCGTGCAGGGCCCGGTTGAGCAGCACCAGCCAGTCGGCCTCGTCGGCGCCCGGCTCGTCCGGGAACAGGTAGGGGTTGCGCAGGTCGGTCCGCACGGCCGCGCGGATCCCCCGCTTGATGGAGCGGCGGACGGCGGGGTGGTCCAGCAGCTCGGCAGCGGCGGCGTGGTCACGGTCGCCGACCCGCAGTTGCAGCAGGCTGCCGGCCGCGCGCGGGGTCAGCTGCCGCAGCGTCTCGTCGTGGCCGAGCGCCTCCAGGATCCGACGGCCGTCCTCCCGGTCCTCCTGCCGCTGTGTCTGCACCGCGACGACGTGCCCCAGGTCGCCCAGCCGTCCCGGGTCCATCCCCTCAGCCAGCACGGGCCAGGGGGAGCCGGACCGGCACCAGGCGAGGACGTCGGCCATGTCGTGCCCGGGCCAGGCGGCCTCGGCCAGGATGTCCCGCGCCGCCACCGACCCGGTGCGCAGCACCGCGGGGACCAGGGCGTCCCCCTCGTCCGGCCCGGCCCGATCGGCATACCGCTGGGCCACCGACCGGGGCCCGACGGGCAGCTCCTGGCTCACTCCCGATCCGGCGGGGCCGGTGGGTGCGCCGGTGCGGGTTCAGGGTCGGGTTCTGGGCCCTGCGCCTGAGCCGCCGCCCCGGGCAGCGCGTCGAGGGCGACCTCCACCGAGCGCTGCAACCGGTCCAGCCGCCCGGCATACTCGGCCTGCGCCAACCGGACGGCGCCGACCAGGTCGGTGAGCTGAGCCGGGGTCTCCCGGTCCGTGGCCGGGGGCTCCTGGGGGGTGGGCTCGGCCACCGCGTCGGCGGACGCCCGCGCGCCGCCCTCGACCTCGGCCACCAGGCGCCGGAAGCGGGCGGCCATCCGCTGCACCTGCCTCTCGTTGCTCTCGGCGAGACGGTGGGCGTCCAGGGCGATCAGCAGGGTCGCCCCGAGCACGGCCATGACAGCGAGGACGACCAGCCACCACTGCTCCAGCAGCGCACCGGCCAGGGCCACCAGCCCCATGACCGTCCCTCCGGCAGCGCCGGCGAGCACCTTCCTGGACCGCACCACTGCACCTCCCGCGCTGCCGACCCGACCGGGCACAGGCTAGCGGACCCCCGGCGCGCACCACTGCGCGCAGGGGACCACACGCACGGCCCACGAGCCGGGGTCGTCCGCGGTCGAGACGTGCCCCTCCGGATACAGGTTGGGCGCCGGGTGCTCCCCGTGCAGGATCCCGAACGGGCGACCGGCCACCAGGTCGAGGTCGAGCTCCCAACGACCCCGCTCCCAGACCCGCCCCAGCGCCTCGTTGTGCTCGGGGAGGTACTGCTGGGCCCCGCCCGGCACCCGGGTGATCTCCCCCAGGACCGGTCCCCGGTCGGTCGCATAGAAGTCGACCCTGACGAAGGGCACCCCCACCGCCCGGGACAGGTGCCGGGTGTGCTCGATCATCTCCCGCAGGCCCTCCGGGTGGGGGATGTCCGGGTCGATGTTCTGGACGGGCGACACGGGGCCGAGGTCGGCACAGTCCGCGTCGAGGTAGCGGTACCGCGCGGTG
Organism: Ornithinicoccus sp.; assembly: GCF_057176825.1. NCBI lineage: Bacteria > Bacillati > Actinomycetota > Actinomycetes > Micrococcales > Intrasporangiaceae > Ornithinicoccus > Ornithinicoccus sp. The sequence goes on from NZ_CM169976.1 coordinate 567,416, forward strand.
CGCAGGTTGCCGTGCTCGGGCATCCGACGGAGCAGGGTGTGCTGGATGGTGCCGTAGGAGGCGTAGAGCTTGACGTCGTCCGGGATCGGGCCGCCGCCCGGCTGGACCAGCACCTCCTCGGCGAAGAACGGCCCGCTGAGCGAGGTGACCGAGGCCAGGCGGTCGCGGATCCCCTGACCGGTGAACTGCGCGGTGCCGTCCAGCAGCTCGTACCGGTCCGGCCCCTCCCGGCGCAGCGGGAGCACACCGTGGCCCCCGGCGCCGCCGTCGGACTTCAGCACGAAGGAGTCCGGGAGCCCGTCCAGGTCGATGTCCTCGATCCGGCGCCACGCGCCGAACACGGTGGGGACGGGTATGCCGTGGCTCGCCGCCAGCCGGTAGTTGCGCAGCTTGAACGGGAGCTGGCGCTGGGGGTGCCGCTGGTCACGGTCGATGCCCCGCAGGTCGATGAGGGTGCGCCGCAGGTTCACCAGGTCCCGGCGGAACGAGGGGTGCTCCGGGCTGGCCCACCGCCACTGCTCCTTGGCCGAGCGCAGCGCCTTGTCCTTCGTGGCCACGGCCTTCTCCCCCGCCTCGACCCGGGCCCGCAGCTCCTCGACCTCGGCCCGCAGGTCCGCCACCTGGCCCTCGCGCTCCCGCAGTTTGGCGTCCCGCCAGCCGATCCCGGGAAGGCGACGCGCGATCCGGCCACGCAGTGTGTCGGTCATGCTGCTCCCTGCCCCTCTCGATGCTCGGTCGCCCGTTCGGGCACCGGCTGCTATGGCATGCTAACGGTCGGATCCGGCACCGCAGGGAAGGAACGTGATGACGGGTGGCTGACGTCGCCGCGAAACTCGCCAGGGGGCGGCGGGCCCTCCGGCGCGCTGTCAGCGACCCGCAGGCCCGCACCCGGTACGTCTCGATCATCCGCAGCAAGGCCACCGAGCGCGCCCGCCAGGCGGTGCCCCGCCGGTTCCGCAGCGAGATCCACCTCCCGGACGCCCGGCTGCCGTCCGGCCCGGTGAACCGCCCGGACCTGCGCGTCGCGGTGCTCCTGGACCCCTTCAGCGAGCTCGCCTTCCGCTACGAGTGGGACCAGGTGGCACCCACCCCGGAGACCTGGCGCGCCGAGTTCACGGCCCGGCGTCCCGACCTGTTCTTCGCCGAGTCCGCCTGGCGCGGCAACGACGGCGCGTGGCGGCTGGCGATGACCGGCAGCGCCGGCCCCAGCCAGGAGCTGCGGGACCTGCTCGACTGGTGCCGGGAGCACGGCGTCCCGACGGTGTTCTGGAACAAGGAGGACCCGCCGAACTACGACCGGTTCATCGCCACCGCCCGTCTCTTCGACCACGTGTTCACCGTGGACGCCGACCGGCTCCCGGACTACCGCCGGGACCTGGGTCACGACCGGGTGCAGCTGCTGCCGTTCGGCGCCCAGCCCCGGATCCACACCCCGGTCCGCCCCAAGGGCTTCCCCCCGCACTGCTACGACATCGCCTTCGCCGGGAGCTACTTCCGAGACAAGCACCCCGAGCGTCGCGAACAGATGGACGCGATGCTCCCGGTCGCCCAGCAGCACGGGCTGCACATCTACTCCCGGATGCAGGCCGAGGACGAGCGCTACCAGTTCCCCATCGCCTTCCGGAAGAACATCGTCGGGACGCTGCCGTACCCGGAGATGCTGGCGGCCGCCCCGGCCTACAAGCTCTTCCTCAACGTCAACTCGGTCACCGGGTCGCCCACCATGTGCGCCCGCCGGCTGTTCGAGCTGTCGGCGGCCCAGGTCCCGGTCGTCTCGGGCCCGGCCGCCAGCATCCGGCCGTTCTTCGGCGACACCATCACCGTGGTCCGCGACCGCGAGGAGGCGGAGACCCGGATCGGGGTGCTGATGCGGCACCCGGAGCTGCGCGACCGGCAGGCGATGCTGGCCCACCGCCGGGTCTTCGCCGACCACCTGTACCGGCACCGGGTCGACCAGGTGCTGGAGACGGTCGGCCTGCCGGTGACCCCGCGGCCCCGGCGCATCTCCGCGATCGTCCCGACCATGCGACCCGACCAGGTGGACCATGTGCTCGCCACCCTGGCCCGGCAGCTCCATCACGACGTGGAGCTGGTGCTGCTCACCCACGGGTTCGCCCCCGACGAGCCGGCGCTGCGGGCCCGGGCGGCCGACCTGGGGCTGGAGCACCTGGTCGTCCGGGAGATCGACCCGTCGGTCACCCTGGGGGCGATGATGAACACCGGGGTGGAGCTGGCCTCCGGCGACTACCTGGCCAAGATGGACGACGACAACCACTACGGGGCGCACTACCTGTCCGACCTGATCAACGGCTTCGACTACAGCGAGGCCGAGGTCGTCGGGAAGTGGGCGCACTTCGTGCACCTGCAGTCCACCGGGGCGACCCTGCTGCGGTTCGGCCACGCCGAGCACCGCTATGTCGACATGGTCCAGGGGGGCACCCTGCTGATGCCGCGGGAGGTGGCCCGCCGGATCCGCTTCGAGGACCTGCCCCGCCGGGTCGACTCGACCTTCCTGGACAAGGTGCGCGCCCAGGGCGGCCGCGTCTACTCGACCGATCGGTTCAACTTCGTGTCGATCCGTGGTGCCAGCCCCGACGGCCACACCTGGTCCATCACCGACGACCAGATCCTCACCCGGAGCAGCCAGCTGCTCTTCTTCGGGGACGCCGTCGACCATGCGACCGTCTGAGGACGGACCCGACCCGGCCCTGCTCGACGCGGCGTTCGCGCACGGCTACCTCATCTATCCCGGCACCACCTCTCCCGACACCCCTACGGCACGGACGGACGGCCCGCCGCCCCCGATCAGCACCTGCCCGGAGGTCACCGGCTGGCCGGTGCGCGACATCGCCGGCTACCGCTACCACCTGCACCCCCGCACCGTGGCGACGGTCGCCACCGGGGGCCCGGGGACCCTGGTCCTGCTGGGGCACCCGCTGGACGTCGACGCCGGGCTCGCCACCGCGGGCCGCATCGCCGACCGATTGCTCGCCACCTGGGCCGGGGCCGGGGCCGACGCGGTGGTGCGGGACACGGCATACCTCGGGGGTCGGTGGACGGCCCTGCTGCACGCGGCCGACCCCGACGCGACCCTGCGGGTCGTGCCCGACTGCGCCGCCTCCCACCCGGTCTACTGGTCCGCCACGCCGGCCGGGCCCGTCCTCGGGTCAGCCGGAGCGCTGGTGGCCCACACGCTGGGGCTCGAGCCGGACCCGGTGACCGCGCAGGCCTACCGGGACATCGCCACCTTCCGGCCCCCGCACCGGACGGTGGCTTACCCGCCCGGGCTGCACACCGAGCACGAGGGGGTGCGCCTGCTCCCGCCCAACCAGCTGCTCACCCACAGCCGGGGCCGGACCCGGTTCGACCGTTTCTGGCCCGCGGAGGACCGGCAGGAGCGCACCGACCCGGCGCAGGTGTTCCGTGAGTTCCGCACCAGACTGACCGCGCACGTCGGGCTGGTCACGGGGCTCGGACGTCCGGGCATCAGCCTCACCGCCGGGCACGACAGCCGCACCACCCTGGCCGCGCTCCTCCCGCACCGCACCCCGGACACCTTCGGCTTCACCTACTACAACCCCCGGCAGGGTGTGGCGGACCTCCAGCACCGGGCCGACCTGTTCGAAGGGGGCGCGGTGGGCAAGGCTGGCGGGGATCCCGCACCTGGCGCTGGCGTGGCGCAAGCCGCCGGAGGACGGGGTGGTGGACCGCGCCTGCCGACGCACCTACCCGGTGTTCCTGGGGTCCCTCGGCGCCGCCCAGGCCATGTATGCCGATCTGCCGCGTGACCTGGTGCAGCTCGCCTCGAATCTCGGTGAGGTGGGCACCGCCAGCCCCCGCTCCCGCAAGGAGGGGCCGCCCGACCCCCGCCGGCTGGCCGACCTGTGGCAGTCCCGCCGACTGGCGGAGGACCACGACTACGACGGGGTGTTCGCCGAGTACCGGGAGGCGGTCCGGCTCGTGCCGGAGGCGCTCGCGGGCTACGACTGGCACGATCTGTTCTACTGGGAGCACCGGATGGGCAAGTGGGGGATCCGCAAGTACCTCGATGGCGACCTGGGGCACCGCCTGATGCTGCCGTTCAACGACCGGCGGCTGCTGGAGGTCATGCTGTCGCTGCCGGTGCAGTTGCGCGAGGACAAGACCTTGTTCACGATGATGCAGGCCGCGGCCCCCGAACTGGCCGGCGGACTCCCGCCCGCCCGCGGGCCGCTGCAGCCCCCGCCGGCCCCCGAGGACCCCCTCTCGCTCGGCGACCTGCTCGCCGCGCGGCCCCGCTGGCGGCAGGACGTGCGGCCCCGCCTCCGTCGGCTGCGGGGCACGCCGTGACGGGCTGGGAGAGAGCGCGCGCCCCCGGCGCCCGCCTCCGGGCACTGCCGTCGCGAGTCGCCGCCCGGGCCCGGAGGATCCGTCAGGAGCGGCACGGGCACGACGTCGTCGGGGAGTACCTCGCACAGACCGCCTTCGGGCACGGCTACCTGCTGTTGCCGGCGACCACGCCCCCACCCGCGCACGCGCGATCCTGGCGCCGGCACGACCTGGGCGACCTGGCCTGCTACCTGCCGCCGCGCACGGTCGGTGCCGCGGCCTCCGCAGGCCCGGTCCACGTGCTCCTGGTCGGGCACCCTGTCGATGTGGACGCCGGCCTGGGTGACGGGACGCGGATCGCCGCACGGATCGCGGGGGCCCCCAGCACCGCCGACGCCGTGCGTGACAGCGTGGGGCTGGGCGGCCGTTGGACCCTGCTGCTGCACGATGCCGCCGACGCCCCGGGAGTCGCGCCGGTGCTGACCGTCCTGCCCGATGCCTGGGCCAGCCAGCCGGTGCACTGGCGGACCGATGGCGGGCTCGCGGTGGCCTCGGCCCCCGTCCTGGTGCCCTCCCCCGATCGCCTCGACACGGTCCGCCCGGGACACCTCCTTGAGGTCACCGACCCCGCCGGGGTCCCGCGGGCTTCGCACCGCCCGGTGCCGGCCGGGCGGTCGGAGCGCCCCGCCGCACCTGACCACGCCGCTCCCGACCACACGGCTCCCGACCACGCCGCGCCCGACCCCGACCTCGCCGCAGTGGCCGAGGAGGTGCGTGCCCGGCTGACCGAGCACGTCCGGCTGCTCGCCGCCCTCGGCCCTCCCGCCCTCGCCCTGGACGCCTCCCCCGGGAGCGCGCTGCTGCTGGCCGCCTTCCTGCCGCACCGGATTCCGGACGCGTTCGCGTTCACCTGCTTCGACCCGGAGCTGGGCCGGTCCCCGGAGTCCGAGGACCTGTTCGCGGCCAGCCTCCTCTGCCACCGCCACGGCCTGCCGCACCGGGTGCTGTGCGCCGACGCGCCGGACGCCGAGTCCCCGTTCGTCGCGCTGTGCCGCGCGACGGACCCCTCCGGTGCCCCGCGCACCACGGCACACGCGCTGTGGCGCGACCTGCCGCCCGGCACCGTGCTCCTGCATCCCGCGGGGAGCGAAGCCGTCCTGGGAGCGGGCGGGAGCGTGGGGACGCGCGGGGTGGAGGAGTCCGTGCGTGACCTGATCGACGACGGTGACCTGGCGCACCGGGTGCTGCTGCCGTTCCACGAGCCCCGCCTGGCGGCGTTGGTGCGGTCCGTCCCGCTGCCACTGCGCAGCAGCGGGGAGTTCGCGGCGGCGATCCTGGCCGCCGGTGCCGGTCCGGTCAGCGGGCGGTGACCAACTCCTCGACACCGCCCAGGTCGAGCTGGAAGCTCGCGGACCGGGCCGCCCAGGCACTGGCGCGCCAGCCCTCCGGCAGCGCCATCGCGACCAGGTCCACCAGGTCCGGGCCCTCTGGCGCTCGCACGGTCTCGACGGGCAGCTCCGCGTCCGACTGCCGCCAGGCCACCTGAGCCACCCCGTCCCGGACCGTCACCACGGCCGGCACCGGCTCCGGTGCCCGGGCCACCAACGCCTCGTCCAACTGCTCCCCCTCGAGGCCGGCAAGGGCCTCCCGGAGCCAGTCGCGGACGACGTCCTCCGCCCCGGCGCGGTGCACCACCGCCACCTGATCCGCCCGGGCGCCGTCGGCGAGCGAACGCAACGGCAGGGACCGCACCGTCCAGGGGCCCTGTGCCACAACCTCGACCGGGCCCCCGTCCGTGCCTGCGCCGGCCCCCGCCGGGCGCACCCGCAACCGCAGGGGCGCGGCGTGCGGCGCTGTGGGGGGCGGCTCGGGTCGCTCGGAGGGCTCCCCGCGGTCGGCGGCCAGCTCCGCCAAACGACTGACGAAGCCCTCGTGACCGAACCGCTCGGTCACGGCACGCTGCGTCCGGGCGACCCGCTCGGCATACGCCTCCGGGTCGGCCACGTAGCGCTGCGATCAGCTGCTGGGCCTCGCCCGGCAACGCGTAGTCCAGGGTGTCGCCGAAGGTGTCGCGGTGCTTGGGGTGCGCGATGGTCAGGGCGCCGCTGGCCGCCGCCTCCAGCAGGGTCCGCCCGAAGGCCTCGTGCATGTGCGGGTTGTCCAGGTAGAGGAAGAAGTCGAGCCCGGCCAGGAACTCGGTGACCTCCACCTGCTTGTGCTGCAGCACGCAGCCAGTTCTCGGGGAGGTCCTCCAGGTCACCCCCGTCGGCGCGGGCCAGGGCGGCGAGGGTGTTCTTCCCGCCCATCATCCGGACCTCGTAGCCGGTGGTCGAAGGTGTAGCCGCGGCGGATCTCCTCCAGGGCGGGGGCGAACTTGATGATGTTGTCGCGGGAGTAGCGACCCACCACGATCGGCCCCTCCGTCGCGAGCCGGGGGCACCGCGGTCCCGGACGTGCCAGTGGGCGAGGTCGATGAGCCCCGGGTTGTCCCACGGCGTCAGCCGGACGGTCGGGTCCTGCTCCAGGAGCACCCGGCGCACGGTCGGTCCCTGCGGCACCCACAGCGGGTCCTGGCCGAACAGCTCCCGGGTCCGCTCGGTGACGTCGCGACACGACATACCGCTGGTCGTCCCCGTCGGGCTCCAACGGGGCCTGGTTGGCCATGATCAGCACCTGCCTGGCCCGGACCGTGGCCCGGCCCGGCGCCGGGGGGTACTGCAGGATCGGGGGGTAGCGGATCAGTCAGCACGTCGATGTCCACGTCGTCGTCGGGGTGGACCCACTCGACGTCCCCGGAGTCCACCAGCTCCAGGACCGGCGCGCACAGCGGATCGTCCCGGCTGGTCATGAAGCGGAAGGCCTCCAGGTGCATGATCGCACACCCGCAGTCCCGCCCGCCGTGCCGCGGCGATCTCCTCCAGCATGGAGCGTTGCGGCCCGCCGAACCGGCGCCAGTCCCCGGCGACGCAGAGGTCGAAGTGCTCCGGGGCGGCGAGGTCGGGGGCGGCAGGCTTGGCCCACCGGCGCGGCTCGGGGAAGCGCCGCGGCTGGGACGGGTCCAGGAACGGGGAGGCCTCCCCCGCGCGGATCCGGTCGGTGCCACGGGCCGAAGGCGCACTTGTAGGCGTGCCGCGCACCGTGCCGCCAGCCGCGGGAGAACTCGCTGGAGGACAGGGTGTCACCACCCCGCAGGAAGGTCATCACCCGGCGGGACGTCCCGCACCACGGGTGCCGAACGCCGCGTTGATGCGGCGGGCATACTCGGTGTCGGCGCCCTTGCTGGTGGGGTCGAAGTAGCCGATGCGGTCGACCACCGGGATGGATGCCGGATCATCAGCGACGGCGCCGAGGTCACCCGCGGCAGGTAGCCGGGGCGGTTCAGCTCCAACTGCTCGCTGACCCGCACCCCCTGACCGCGGGTGGCCAGGATCCCCGGCTTGCGCGAGCATCGTGCGCACCCCGCGCTCCAACGCCTGGGGGTGCAGCCAGTCGTCGGAGTCCAGCACGGTCAGGAACTCCCCGGTGGCCTGGCGCATCCCGGTGTTCCGGGCCCGGTAGGTGCCCCCGTTGACCGCCTTACGGATCACCCGCACCCGGGGATCCAGGGCCGCAGCCTCGTCCAGCACGGGCCGGTACTCCTCCCCCGAGGCGTCGTCGATGACCAGGATCTCCAGGTTGCGTCCAGGTCTGGCGGGTCAGCGAGCGCACGGCCGTCAACAACGGGGGACCCGGCCGGAATGCGCTCATCAGCACCGTGATCCGGGTCGGGGAGGGCACCGGCTCGAGAGTGCCGGCAGCTGCAGCCGGTCGAAGGGGGTGAGCAGGCCCTCGGCGTCGGGCGGCAGCAGCTCCAGCGGCGCCCAGTCCTCGGCGTCCAGGGCCAGGTTCAGGGTGGCGAGCCACTCCCTCTCGTCGGCGCCGTCGAACAGCCAGGGGTTGGCCAGGTCGGCAGCGCACCGCCTGCGCCATCCCGGTGCGGACGGCGGGGTGGTCCACCAGCTGTCGTGCCGCCGCCCGGTCCCGGTCGGCGACACGCAGTTGCAGGAGCATCTCCAGGGAGCGGGGGCGCAGCGCGTCCGCGAGTCCGGCGGCGTCGACGGCCTCCAGGACCGCCCGCCCGCGGGCGCGGTCCTGCGGGGTGCCGGTCTGCACCGCCAGGACCTGACCGTAGGAGCCGATCCACTCCGGATCCATGTCGTCACGCAGCACCGGCCAGGGGTCTCCGCTGTCCACCCACGCGTCCACATCACCGGGGGTGTGCCCCGGCCAGGCCCGCTCGACGAGGATCTCCCGGCCGTGCAGCGACTTGGTCCGCAGCAGCGGTCGTGACCAGCGCGGTCTGGTCGCGTTCCGGCAGGAACCGGAGGTGGTCGCGCGCCACCTGCTGCCGGGTGGCCAGCACGGACGGTGCGTCGGGTTGCTCCGTCACGCCTGCTCGCGGGGGCCGGACGGACGGTCGTCCCCGCCGCTCTCGGCGCGGACCAGGGCGACCGCCTCGTCGAGGGTGAGTCTGCATCCGGTCCATCCGGCCGACGTACTGGGCCTGCAGCACCTTGACGGCACCGACGATGTCGGCGGGGGTGATCGGTGGGGGCTCGCTCTTGCTCGGAGCCGCCTTCTTCGAGCTGCCCGCGGTGCGGACCATCTCGCCCCGGATGTAGGGCCGCAGGGACCGGACCCGCCGGTCGGCGTCCAGGGCAGCCAGACAAGGTGGCGCTGAGCAGCGCCATCCCGGCCGCGACGACGAGCCACCACCACTCGAGCACCGCGCCGACCACGCCGACCACGGACAGCACTGCCGCGACGACGACGCCGGCCAGCAGGTACTTTGACCTCACCCGGTGTCCCTCCTCCATCAGGATCCGGCCGGCGCGAGGAGACGCAGCCTGCCGATCGTGCAGCGATTACGGTACCCCGTAATCTCGGGAGGGCCCGACCACCACCCCGTGGGTCGCCCGACCGGGACCGGTGGACGGGGTAGCAGGACAGGACAGGGAGGCAGGGACAGGCGTGGTGACGACCAGCCCGCACGTGGAGACCCCGCAGGCGCCGGACCGGACGGTCCCCCTCACCGAGCGCGCCGGCTACTGGACCACCTGGCAGCTGTGGCACGAGGTGGCCCGCACCCGGCCCGACGCGCTGGCCCACCTGGCGCTGCGGACCAAGTCGGAGCTGGCGCTGGACGCCCTGGCCCTCACGGCGACCGGTGGCCGGATGGGTGCCCGCGAGCTGGCCGACCAGACCCGGGAGGGCCCGGCACCCCGGCTGATCGCCGCAGAGGACCGCTACCGGGCCACGGCCGCGCTGGCGCTGGCCTGGGTGGGGCTGGACCGGGACGACCTCGACCTGACCGCCGCGGCGGCGCTCTACCGCCGGTTGTGGCGGTCCGACCTGTTCGAGGAGCTGCCGAAGTTCCATCGCCGCGCCGCGCCGCAGGCCTTCTTCCTCGCCGGCTGGCACGACGAGCTGCGCGCCCTGCTGCGCGACGTCACACCCCCCAAGCAGGTGCACCGGTACCTGCTGACCGACCTGGCGAACCCGCTCCTGGCGACCGCCCGCTCGTCGGCCAAGCCCGACGCCCACCGCGGCTGGGAGCAGCGGTTGTCCCGGGTGTTCACCGACAAGGACCTCGCCCCGATCCGGGTGCGCGTGCCCGCGTGGGCCGAGGCCGACGGCACCGTCCCCCAGCACCTTTTCGACCAGCTCGGCGCCGAGCCCGCTGCCCCCGCCGCAGACGCGGCCACCGGGCCCATGGTGACGGTGATCATGCCGTGCTTCCAGCCGGATGAGGGACTGCTCGGCTCGATCGCCTCCATCAGCGCCCAGACCTGGGACCACCTGGAGATCCTGGTGGTCGACGACGCCTCCGGTCCCGGCTACGAGCACGTCTTCGAGCGCGCGGTCGGCAGCGACCCCCGCGCCCGACTGCTGCAGATGGAGCGCAACGGCGGGAGCTACCTGGCCCGCAACGCCGCGTTGCAGCAGGCCCGGGGTGAGTTCATCACCTTCCAGGACGCCGACGACTGGTCCCACCCACAGCGCCTCGAGGACCAGGTGCGGCTCCTGCTGGAGGACACCTCCGCCCCCGCGAGCCGCAGCATGGCGGTCCGTGCCAAGGACGACCTGACGCACCAGTGGTTCGGCTATCGCCACGACCCGACCCAACGCCTCCAGCCTGATGGTCCGCCGGGACGTGTTCGACCGGATCGGCCCGTTCGCGGCCATCCGCAAGGGAGCCGACTCCGAGTATGCCGAGCGGATCACCACCCTCGCCGGACCCATCCTGGACACCCGCACCCCGTTGGCGGTCACCCGGCTGCGCACCGGCAGCCTGTCGCGGGGCGATTTCACCTACCAGTGGACGACCCCGGACCGCCTGGTCTTCCGGGGCTCCTACCGCGCCTGGCACGAGTCCCTCGGCGGGGAGGTCCCGGCCTGGGGCCCCGTGCTGGGCCCGGACAACGAGCCCCCGTTCCCGGTGCCCCGGTCCTTCCTCCGTGGCCTGCCCGGTGCTCCCGACTGGGACCGGGTGGACCTGGCCTACCTCGGCGACTTCTCGGACGCACCCCCGGGCGCGGACGACCCCCAGCTCCCGCGTGCCGCCCAGGGGCGCACCGGCCTGTGGCACCTGGAGCTCCCCCTCGCCGAGATGGGGGAGCGACCGGAGATGCACCCGGAGTGGTTCACCCGCTTCCTGGCCGACGACACCCTGGTCCCGCTGAGCCGGGTCGAGCCGGTCACCGTCGCCCACCTGATCGTGCTGGACCCCCGGGTGCTGCTGCTGGCCACCGCGCAGCCCTGCCGGCTGGCCGTGGAGTCGGTGGAGGTCCGCCTGACGCCGGAGCTGCTGGAGCCCGACGGGACCGGATTGCCGGTCGACCTGCTCGAGGTCTCCGACTGCTGCGACCGCTGGTGGGGGGTGCGCCCCCGCTGGGTGGCGGCGCCGGAGCTGGACGAGGCCGGGCGGGCCGCGCTGGCCCAGGCGGCGCCGGGGCTCGTGGGCGACCCCGGGCTGCTGACCGTCAGCGCAGCGTCTCCGGAGCACGTCCGACCAGCGGGACCAGGAACTGCGCGAGCGGCTCGGCGAGCACCGTGACGAACGTCGCGGTCAGGTGCGATCCCTGCCGATAGGTGAGCAGGTTGCGGTGCACCGCGTCGCACGTCCCCTCCGGACAGATCCACGGGTCCAGGTCGACGTAGTGCGCGGTGTCGGCGGGCATTGCCGCCACCGCCTGGCTCAGCGCCTGCGACCCGAAGCTCTGGGTGTAGGCCCAGGAGCAGGCTGTCTCGTGGTCCTCGGGGTGCTCGGCGACGCACTCGTAGACGGTCCCGTCGATCCCGGGTTGTGGGGTGTCCGACAGCGCGATGACCTGCACGCCCTCCCGCGCCAGCGGCTCCCAGTAGGAGACGTAGCCGGCCACCAGGGTGTCCACGGACGGTGACTCACCGGCCCCCCGAGCGCTGCCCCGCACCGCCGAGGTGAGGAGCACGTCCGGGCGCCCGTCCCCGGAGAGGTGCTCGAACAGCGCCTGCCCCCAGGCCCGGCAGCTCCCGTAGTCCTCGCCGTCGACCACCGTCAACGCGTCCGTGAAGGCGCAGGCCGACTTGGTGTAGACGATGACCCGCCAGCCGTTCTCCCGGCCGATCGCGTCGAGGGCGGTGACCCACTGCCCGGCCTTGGAGTCCCCGACCAGCGCCACCTCGATCGTCCCGTCCGGATCACCGATCTCGCAGGAGCCGACGGCGGAGTCGTTGTTCCCCACCTGGCAGCCGTCCTCGACCAGGGCAGGGGCATCGGCCGCCGCGCGGACGGGGTCGGGGGTGATCACCTCCGCCAACGGCTCCCCGTCCAGCACCTCCCGCGTGGGCGGGGTCGGTCCGGGGTCGGCCGGCTCCTCGGGTGCCTCGTCACGCGTCCAGGTCTCGGGGAGCCCGGGAGCAGTGCGTCCGGTGCCCTCCCGGCCCGCGTCGGGGGAGGTCGGGGACCCATCCAGCCGGCCGGTGGACACCTGCCCACCGCCGGCGGCGGTGCCCACCGACGAGGTGGCGGCCAACCCGAGGAGCACCCCGGCCAGCAGCGCCACCAGACTCGCGTTCAGGCCCACGGACAGGGCGAAGCGGGGCGACCGGGCCAGCCCCTCGGCATACCGCACCGGGCGCTCCACCAGGCGGTAGCAGAGCCAGGCGGGCAGCACCGAGGCCAGCACCACCAGCGCTCCCGCCCACGGGTCGAGGTCACCCCACTGCCACTCGGCCACCCGCAGCGCGGGCCAGTGCCACAGGTAGAGGGAGTAGGACATGCCGCCGACCCACACCAGCGGCGCCCGCCCCAGCACCGCCTGCGGCCCCCAGCGTGCGGCGCCGAAGCCGCCGGCGATGACCGCGGCGGTGCCCAGTACGGGGACCAGGGCCGCCCACCCGGGCCAAGGCGTGCTGGTGTCGAAGACCACGGCGGCGACCCCGATGGCGATGAGGCCGAGCCACCCGAGCACGGCCCCGAACCACCCCCACCAACGCTCCCAGGAGGCCGCGCCGATCGCGACGAGGGCACCCACCCCGAGCTCCCAGAACCGGGTGGTCGTGACGAAGAAGGCCCGCTCCGGGACCTGGGCGGTGTAGACCAGCGACCAGATGAGGGAGGGCAGCACGATGAGGACCAGCATCCCCAGCGCCAGCGCGCCCCGGCCGGGGACGTCGGAGACCCTGCGGTGGAGGCCGGCGCGGACGGCACGCCGGGCCCGCTGCCGGGCCCGGGTCCGGGCCAGCCAGGCCAGACCCAGGATGACCAGGGGCCACACGATGTAGAACTGCTCCTCCACCGCCAGCGACCAGTAGTGCAGCACCGGCGAGGGGTCGAGGTCCTCCGCCTGGTAGTCCACGGAGCGTGCCGCGAAGACCCAGTTGACGACGTAGAGGGCGGAGCCGGCGATGTCGCCGGCGATGGTCTCCCAGCGGACCCGGGAGACCATGCAGCCAGGAGGCGAGCGCCGTCACCACCAGGACGACGGCGGCCCCGGGCAGCAGCCGCTTGGCGCGACGGCCGTAGAAGCGCAGCAGGCTGATCCTGCCCTCCTCGTCCACCTCGCGCAGCAGCTGCATGGTGATGACGAACCCCGACACGACGAAGAACACGTCGACGCCCAGGAAGCCGGCGCCGGGCAGGGCGAGCCCCGCGTGGTGCACCAGGACGAGCGTCACGGCCAGGGCCCGCAGGCCCTCGACGTCCCGCCGGAACCGCGAGCCCGCCGGACGCTCGGGGGACGGGGCGGTCGGGGTCACGACGGAAGATCGTCTCACGACCGGCGGGGTTCGCGCGCCTCGCCGACGCTCGGCCCCGGGGCTGTGTGGCCGCTCAGGGCGGCAGCCAGGGCCCGAGGATGAGCTCCCGGTAGCGCCCGGCGGCCGCGACCGGATCAAACAGCGCCAGCGCCTCGTGCTGGGCCCGCCGGCGCTCGGTCTCCCAGGCCTCTGGCTCGGTGACCGCCCGCACCCGTGCCTCGGCCTCGTCCAGGTCCGCCACGACCCAGTCCGCGGGGAACAGTGCCCGGGCGCCGCCGACCGGGGCGAGGGACGGCCAATCGCGCACGACGGGCACGGCCCCGGACGCTGCGCCCTCGATCAGCCCCAGGTGCCAGGACTCGCGCCGGCTGGTGCTCAGCATGACCCCGACGCGCCGCAACTGGCCGGCCACGTCGTCGGTCCAGCCCACCACCTCCACGCGGTCCCGCACGTCCGGGTCCCGGAGCCGGCGGCGCACCTGCGTGGCGTAGCCGCTGCTCAGCCCCGACATCCCGGGCGTCGGGAGCGGCCCGATGAGCAGCAGTCGCCAGGACGGCTCGCGGGCCAGCAGGTCCAGCGCCCACAGCGGGTCCTTCACCCGGCGGCCCCACCCGGTCATGCCCAGGGTGGTGCGGGCATCGGGATCCTTCGGGAGGTCCACCTCCCCGACGGCCGCCAGGTTCGGCACCACGGCCACGGGGACGTCGGCCCCGGCGACCGCGAGCATCCGCTCCACCAGCACCCGGAACGGCTCGCTCACCACGAGGACTTGGTCCACCGCGGTCCAGTCGACCAGGTGGAACCACGGGTCGAGGGCGTCGAGGCTGTGGATCCGCACGACCAGTCGGGTGTCGCGGGGGGCCAGGTGCGAGGCCCACACCGTCGCCCGGTCCGCCCAGTCGGTGAACACCACGTCGGCCTGCTCCAGCAGGGGACGCAGCCGCTCCTCCAGCCCGGCGACCAGGTCGGCCACCGCCCACGGGTCCTCCCCGCTGCCGGGCCCGGCGCCCCGGAGCGCGGCGAAGGCCTCCAGCACGGCGACGTCGAGGAAGCGCTTGCCCAGGAACGGGTCGAGATCGTCCGGGCGCGCCACCTGCACCCGGGCTACTGCGGAGAGGGCCTCCACGACCGGGCCGTGGAACGACCCGTAGGACCCCTCCAGGACCAATACGTCCGGCGGGTGCTCCGCACCCACGGGGGCCCGAACTCCCGGATCGCGCTCCGTGCGGCCTTGGCCGACGAGGCCGGTGAAGGCGGCGCTGCGCCACAGCGGGCCCAGGAAGCCGGCCGGGTCCCGCACCAGGGGCGTGGACACCACCTCCGCGTGACGTTCCCGGTGGAAGAGCAGGGTCAGCGCGTCGGTCAGCCGGCCGCGGGCCAGCTCCGGAGTCCCCTGCGCCATCGCCCCATCGGCCCCCGCGAGCGCCGACCCTGCCGCCTCGGCCAACTGCTCCTCGCCCGGCAAGTCCTCCTCGTCACGGGCCACCCAGAGCCGGGCCGAGGCCTGCTGGGCGGCGAGACCGCTGGCCCCGGCGTGCGGAGCCTGGGCGAGGTCGAGGCCGTCGAGCACCCGGTGCATGAGGGTGGCCGACGCGACGATGCCGAGCACCGGCAGCAGACCCCGTCCGACCTCGGCCAGCTCCTCGACCGGCAGGAGGACGCCGGGCAGGTCCGCCTCCGCGACCGTGCTGGCCAGGGCCCGCGCCGTCTCCTTCTCCCCGTCGGTGAGGGTGCGCCGCCCGGGACCCGAGGCGACCATCCCGCGCAACAGGTCGACGAGTTCCGCCAGCGCCGTGGTCCCGGACCGCACCCGGTCTCGCTCGGCATACCGCAGGATCGGGCAGTCCCCCAGCGAGGCACCCATCCCCTCCAGCGCCCGGTCGGTCGCCGGGTCCATGCTCACCACCAGGGCCGTGTCGGACAGGACCGTGTCGGACAGTGCGCGGCGCAGCCACCGCTCCCGCGCCCCGCGGCCCAGGACACCGGCTCCGGAGACCCGCAGCCGCGGCCGGACCACCTGGCGGACGCGGACCCCCGGCGGGTCCTCGCCCCACGGGGGACCATCGGACAGCGAGGCGGCACGGGACGCCAGCAGGACGATCTCCTCCCCCCGGTCCCCGCCCCAGCGGTCGCTCGCTCGCACCACCGCAGTCTGACATCCCGACCCGGCGGGACGAATCCGGAATGCTATGCAACCTTTCGGGCGTCCGATAACGTCTCGGCTGTATCACCGTCTGCTGAGGGGCACGAGATGAGACACCGCAGGATGCTCGCCGGGGGGCTGCTGGCCGCCGTGATCGGGGCACTCGCACTGACCCCGGGATCGGCCGATCCGGAGGACCCCGCCTCGCTCGACCCGCAGGCCTCGGCGACCGCCGTGACCTGGGACTCCGGGCTCGCCGACAGGGCGCCGTGCCCCGAGGGCAACACCCGCTCGGCCACTCTGCTGGAGGAGAAGTTCAACAGCGGCATCCCGCAGAGTCGCTTCAACAACGGCTGGGCCCGCACCCAGAGCAACCTGCACGGGCTGTCCGCCCGGTCGGTGGTCAACGCCAACAACACCACCGACTGGATGTTCACCAACTGGGCCCAGGCGCCGGTCGGGGCCCAGACCATGCTCGCGTTCGCCACCAAGGGCAACGCCGCCGCCAGCACCGCCCGCGCCAATGTGAACTCGGTCAACAAGCAGGTCGGGATGGGGTCGAACTGGGGCGGCCGGGTCTACGACATCACCTCCGCCACGCAGGACGAGAGCGGCCGCCTCGGCCCCTGGTTCGAGCACAAGCGGGCGGCCGGCAAGACCCAGACCTGGTGGCTGGAGAACATCCAGATCTACACCTGCAGCAAGAACAACACGACCCGCATCCAGGGCAACGACCGCTACGGCACCTCCGCCGCGGTCTCCCGGCTGCTCTCCCCCAACGTCGAGGTCGCCTACCTGGCCTCCGGGGAGTCCTTCCCGGACGCCCTCAGCGGCGCCGCGCTCGCCGGCAAGTCCGACAGCCCGGTGCTCCTGGTCAAGAAGGGCTCCATCCCTGGCGTGATCCAGGCCGAGCTGACCCGGCTGAACCCCAACCGCATCGTCGTGCTGGGCGGTGCCGGTGCCGTCAACGACGCCGTGGTCAACTCCGCCAAGAAGTACGCCCGCAGCGGCGAGGTCACCCGGCTCGCCGGCGACAACCGCTACGAGACGTCGGCCGAAATCGCGGCCACCTACTCCGCGGGCGTGGACCGGGTCTACGTCGCCACCGGCGAGGACTACCCCGACGCGCTGTCGGGTGGTGCCGTCGCCGCCCGCCGCGAGGTGCCGGTGATCTACACCAGCCCGAACGGCATCCCCGACCCCGTGGCCGAGCAGCTGGAGCGGCTCAACCCGGGCGACATCGTGGTGCTCGGCGGCAAGAGCGCCGTCCCGGACAATCAGATCGACCAGCTCCGGGGCTACACCCGCTCGGGCAATGTCACCCGGATCGCCGGCAGCGACCGCTACGCAACCTCAGCGCAGGTCGCCGCCACCTTCCCGCAGGGGCTGCCCCGGGTCTTCGTCGCCACGGGCACGAACTTCCCGGACGCGTTGTCCGGCGCGGCGGTGGCCGGCAGCCAGGGCGTGCCCGTCGCGCTCACCCGCTACGGCTCGCTGCCCCCGGTCGTGAGCAGCCGGATCAACTCCCTCGACTTCAACGCCGGGGTGGTCCTCGGCGGCACGCCGGTCGTCAGCTCGCTGGTCCGTGACCAGCTCGGCGCCGTCGTCCACAACTGAGCCGCAGCTGGCCACCAACGAAGGGCTGACCCACACCATGCGCAAGAACCGCCGACTGCTCAACGGCGACCTCCTCGTCCTGGACGTCCCGGACGCGGCCGCCCTGCCCGGATCCACCGCGATCAGCGTGCTGTCCCTGGACGGCGCCGAGCTGGAGGTGAACTCGGGCACCACCGGGGACCTCGAGTTCTACCTGTCCATCTCCGGCAGCACGCTGACGGGCGAGACGACGCTGCGCGACGGGGGCACCCTGCGCTACGGACGCTACGGCGGGGACCCGGCCTCCGGCTTCGCCTTCTCGGTCACCGTCGGGGCGCACGAGGTCTATGGCTTCACCGTGCCGACGATGGACATCGAGGGCCTCTCCAGCTACCTGGCCTCGGTGTCCTTCGAGCCGCACGACGACGGGCCGGTCCTGTCGCTGTCCGGCCCCGTCGGGTGGTCGCCCACCCGCACGCACACGGTCGCCCAGGTCGTCGAGGTGGGCCAGGAGCAGGGCTTCCTGATGGACATCCGCCGCACCCGCACCGACGACGTCCCGCGCGAGAACGCCGGCGTCGAGGTGACGGGCGGGTGGCTCACCCGCTCCTCGGAGGAGGAGCGGCACGCGTATGCCGTGCTGGAGGCGGCCGACTTCGTCGTCTACGGCATCCCCGGGGACCCTGCGCTGCTGGACAGCGTCGCCACCGTCCTGTCAGGCGACGACCACGAGGCTGGGCTGACCGGCGATGAGCGTGCTGTCTCCCGCCCTGCTCGGAGCCGTGGCCCTGGTGCTGCTGGCCTCCGCGGTCGGACACCTGCGCCGTCCCGTGGCGCTGCGCTCCGGACTGCTCGTGCACGGCGTGCTGCCGGCTGCGCTGCGCCGCCCGGTGGCAGTGCTCCTCCCGGTCGCCGAGGCCGGGCTCGCGGTGCTGGCCCTGCTCGCCCTGGCCGGGGCCGGTGACCCGGTCCTGCTCACCCGGGTCGCAGGGGCCGGCGCGTTCCTGCTCTGCGCCGGCTTCACGGCATACCTCCTCGCGGTGCTGCGCACCCACCCCGAGACGGACATTCCCTGCGCATGCGGGATCGGGGAGGCCGCGGTCGGCCCGGCGAGCGTGATCCGCGCGGCGGTGCTCGCGCTCTTCGCCGGCGCGGCCGCGCTCACCGCGGGCGGGTGGGTGCTGGGCGCCCGGCCGCTGCCCGAGGTGCTGCTCGCCGTGGCGGCCGCGTTCACCCTGGCCGTGACCGTCGCGCTGCTGCCGGCCGCGCGCGCGGTGCCCGACGGACTCACCCTGGCGCACGCGCCCGCGGGGGGTGCCCGATGAGCTTCCTCGCCTCCGCCGTGACCCTGGCCTGGGTGGCCATCGTGCTGCTGGCCCTGGCCTTCGCCGGGCTGCTGCGCCAGGTGATGCTGCTCAGCCAGCGCAGCCTCGGCGCTTCCTCCGACGGCGGCATCGGGCGGCTCGGCGGCGCCGGACCGGCCCGCAGCACCCGTGACCTGGTCGGCTTCCGACTTCCCCCGGGCGGCGACCTGGCGGCGCTGCCGGACCCGCACGCCCACCGCACCGTGGTGGCGTTCGTCTCCCCCGGCTGCCCCTCCTGCACCCAGACACTGCAGGGCCTGGCCGCGATCCCGGACGTCGCCGCAGGATCGGTCGCCGTGGTCGCCGTGTCCACCGGCAGCTGCGAGCCGGCCGAGGCAGCGCTCGCCGGCACCGGCCGGTGTGTCCCGCAGGGACGCCCCCTGCTGGACCAGCTGCACGTCCCCGTCACGCCCTACCTGATGGCGCTCGACACCAGCGGCACCATCGTGGACGCCCTCCTGCCGCAGGAGGACACCGACCTGGCCGGATGGCTCCGGCATACCCGAGGATCCATGACGCTCACCGAGGAGTCACCATGAGCACCCGACCGACAATCAGGTTCGAGGACCTGCCCGCCGCGGACGAGGGACGGCTGCGCAAGCGGCTGCGCCCCCGCCCGACGCGCCGCACCTTCCTCGGCTCGGTGCTCGGCGCCGGGGCCGCCGTCGGGCTCGGCTCGCTGGTGCTGGTCAACCGGGCCACCGACTCCGCCCAGGCCGCCTACTGGGAGGACTGGACCAACACCAACACCGGCCCGTGCGCCGACTACGCCAGTGACCACACGGAGCGGGGGATCCAGTGCGGGCCCTCCCAGATGTGCACCACCCGGAGCTGCTGCTGGAAGTACCGCAACGGCGCCGGCAACCTGGTGGGCTGGCACAAGAACGCCCCCGGGTCCACCGGCTACTACCTGCACCGGCCCGACGACTGCTGGCTGGGCACGTGGGACTCCTGGCACTGGAAGTTCAGCGACGGCTACACCTACCGCTGCTCCGACGGCTTCACCTGCAGCGCCGGCGGCTCCTGCACCAAGACGATCTGCCCGTGGCCGATGTGACCGTGGGGTCGGCCCGCCGCTGGGCGGCCGACCCCCTGGTCGTCATGGCCCTGCTGGGCGCGGCGGCCCTCGGGGTGCTCCTGGCCCCCCTCACCGGGGCCACGGTCGCCGTGGCTCGCCCCGGCCCTGCTCGGCGTCGTGGCGGCGGGACTGGCCCTCTCCGGCTCCACCTGAGGCCTGAACAGCGCCTGGACGCTGGTGGCCTCGGTCCGGGGCCGTTCGATTCAACTCCGTCTGTGGCTGGCGTTCGCCGCCGGTTGCACGGTCGGTGGTGCCTTCACCGGCACCGTGCTCGGCGTGGTCTCCGGCCTGCTCTCGCCCGTGCCCGACACCGTGCGCCTCGTGTTGTTCGGTGCTGCCGCCGCGGTCCTGGTGGGTCTCGACCTGCTCCAACCGCAACTACGGCTGCCGCAGCGCAAGGAACTCATCCCGCAGGAGGTCTTCGCCCGGGGGATGGCCCGCGGCGGCTTCCGGTTCGGCATGGAGTACGGCTGCGGCTTCCGCACCCTGGTCCCGTCGGCCGCCTCCTACGTCGCCGCCGTGTTCGTCCTCTGCGCGGGACTGGCCCTGCCGTATGCCGTGCTGCTGGGTGCGGCGTTCGGCGCCAGTCGCAGCCTGGCCGTCCTCCAGTACGTGCTCCTCGGACGGCCGGGGTGGCAACTGTTCCTGGGCCGGCACACCCGGGTCCTGGAACGCTCCGGGTCCCTCATCACGCTGGCCCTGCTGGCGCTCGCCGGCTGGCTGGTGCTGGGCTGAGCCGCTGCGCCTCAGCCGATGCTGGCCAACTGGTCGAGCACCTTCTGGTTCACCGCTGAGGTGCCGCCGACGACCACGATCTTCTTCGGCTTCAGCTGCTGCAGCACGTCCCGGGTGGCCTGGGGCAGCGTCCCGGTGCGGGTGAGCACCATCGGGCCGTTGCTGAAGCCGGCGCGCGAGGACCCGGACAGCGCGTCGGGGTAGTCCTGGCCGGTGGAGACGTAGACCACGGACAGACCGCTGGGGTAGTAGGCCGCGAGCGCGGCCGCCGTCTCGTACCGGTCGTCCCCGGACACCCGTTGCAGGTTGCCCGTGACGGTGCGGGCCGCCAGCTGGTTGGCCACCGCGTTGCTGACCGCGCCCGTGCCGCCCAGCACGACGACGCGCTGCGGCTTGATGGCGTTCATCGCGCTGAGCGTCTCGGGCGGGACGGAGTCGGTCTTGGTGAGCAGCACCGGGCCGTTGTTGTAGCTGGCGCGGGCCGAGCCACCCATCGCGTCCGGGTAGGTGTCACCGGTGGTCACGTAGACGACCGGGACCGAGTTGCCGAACTGCCGCGCCAGGGCGCCGGCCGTCGCGAACCGGTTGGCACCCGAGACCCGGGTCACGCTGCCCGTGGTGTAACCCTTGAGCTGGTTCAGCACCGACCCGGAGATGGCCGAGGTCCCGCCGACGACCACGATCGAGGACGGCTTGAGCCGGTTCAGCTCCGTCTTGGTCTCCGCGGGGATCGAGGCCCTCGCGGACAGCAGCACCGGGTTGTTGGTGGCTCCGGCCCGGGCCGAGGTGGCCAGGGCGTCCGGGAAGTTCTCACCGGTGGTGATGTAGACGACCCGGCCGGTGGAGTAGTCCTGCGTCAGCTTGGCGGCCGTCGCATACCGGTTCACCCCGCTCACCCGGGTGACGGGCGTCTTGGGCGGTCCCGCGGGCGGGTCGTCCGGGACGCCGACCTGGATCATCTTGGCCCAGGTCGCGTTGTCCAGCACGCCGGTCACCGGCACCGAGTAGTCGGCCTGGTAGGAGAGCAGGGCCGCCAGCGTCATCGGTCCGAAACTGCCGTCGACGTCGCCGCCGGTGAAGCCCAGGTACTCCTGCGCCTTCTTCACGTGGTTGTTGTTCTTGGCGTTGGGCAGGATCACCGGGTACGGCGAGGATGGCGGGTTGGGCAGGTTGACCGGGCACGCCGTCGTGCGGCGGGCGGTGTAGCGCGGCGCGTACTGCCCCGCATACACCCGGCAGGTGCCGTGGTCGATCGTGGTGACCGGGGTGCCCGTCCACCACGACGTGCGCTTCATCGCGCCGTCCCAGGTGAAGCTGATGTGCAGGTGGTCGGTGTGCGGGCTCGGCCCGGTGTAGTCCCGCCACGAGCCGGGGTCGTACATGTACCAGGACTTCTTGTTCCAGATGATCGACATGACCCCGAAGCGGCGGGCCATCTCGCCGTTGTTCGCCGTCAGCCACTGGGCGACGGAGTCGCCGATGGCCTTGTCCTGGGGGTTGTAGGCATCCATCCCCCAGTCGAACGCGCGGCCCTCGTAGTGCTGGCTGTTGTCACCCGCCAGGCAGGTCCGGCTCGTTGAGTAGGAGGGCCGGTTGTAGTGGTTGCTGACCAGTTGGGCGAAGGCGACCATGCCCGGCTTGTTGTTGGGGTCGCAGGCGTAGGTGTACTGCCACGGGGACGCCGCGTCGAGCGTGCCCGGCAGGGACTTGCTCGGCGGAGCGGGCACGGACGCGATATCGGCAGCGGTGCCGAACTGCGCCAGGTAGCCGGTGTCAGCGGACATCAACTCCTCCGTGGTGGAGGGAGTGATCTCCTCGGCCGGCTGCTCCACCAGCCACTCGGCCGGCATGTCGGCGGGGTCCGGGGGGGATCCCACCCAGGCCAGCGGCTCCTGGACCTCCGGCGTCGGTCCCGACGCCGTCTCCTCCGGCACCACGAACGGGTCCGCGGGCCGCAGCACCGCCTCGCGGTAGTGGTCGCCCTCGGCGAAGTGGTCGCCGTAGTCGCCCAGCGGCGCGTGGTCGTGGGTGTCCATCGTCCCGTGCACGTCCTCGGGATCGATCGGATCGGCCATCGCGCCCGGGGTCACCGCGACCAGAGCGGCCACGACGGCACCGCGACAACAGCGTCGACCGGTGGAGCGGGGAGCGGGCAGAGCGGGCGTGCACCAGCGACATGACGGGGGCCTTTCACACCGTTGTCCACCCGCAAAAAGGCGCAACGGCAGTGATCAATGGTGTTGGTGTGAATAAAGTGGAACGGCCCCGAGACTACCGAGCGGACCATAGGCGCTGTGCCTGCCGGAAGTCATTTTTCGTTTATTACATCTCTGTCGTTCCTAAGGTCAGACGGCCTGAATTCCCTTCTCTTGCCGCGACGCACGACAGCCGAACGAGCACGACATACCGAACGACCCGCCGCCGGGGAGCCGGCGACGGGTCGTCGAGGTTGTGGTGCTCGCGGTCATCCCGCGGGGGTGGGGAGCAGCCTCAGCGCTCCACCTCGCCGCGGATGAAGGCCTCGACCTGGGCGCGGCCCTCCTCGTCCGGCAGCTGCTGCGGCGGGGACTTCATGAGGTAGGAGGACGCCGACAGGATCGGGCCGCCCACACCACGGTCCTTGGCGATCTTCGCCGCGCGCAGCGCGTCGATGATGATGCCGGCGGAGTTCGGGGAGTCCCAGACCTCGAGCTTGTACTCCAGGTTCAGCGGGACGTCACCGAAGGCCCGACCCTCCAGGCGGACGTAGGCCCACTTGCGGTCGTCCAGCCACTGCACGTAGTCCGACGGACCGATGTGCACGTTGCGGGCGCCCAGGTCGTGGCTGATGTTGGAGGTGACGGCCTGGGTCTTGGAGACCTTCTTGGACTCCAGGCGGTCCCGCTCCAGCATGTTCTTGAAGTCCATGTTGCCGCCGACGTTCAGCTGGTAGGTGCGGTCCAGCACCACGCCGCGGTCCTCGAACAGCTTGGCCATGACCCGGTGGGTGATGGTCGCGCCGACCTGGGACTTGATGTCGTCGCCGATGATCGGCACGCCCGCGTCGGTGAACTTCTGGGCCCACTCGGGGTCGGACGCGATGAAGACCGGCAGGGCGTTGACGAAGGCCACGCCGGCGTCGAGCGCGCATTGGGCGTAGAACTTGTCGGCAGCCTCCGAGCCCGACGGGCAGGTAGGACACCAGCACGTCCACCTCGGCGTCCTTGAGGGACTGCACGACGTCGACCGGCTCGGCGTCGGCCTCCTCGATGGTCTCGGCGTAGTAGCGGCCGATGCCATCCAGGGTGTGTCCACGCTGCACGATGACGCCGGTCGGCGGGACGTCGGCGATCTTGATCGTGTTGTTCTCGCTGGCGTTGATCGCCTCGGCCAGGTCGAACCCGACCTTCTTGGCGTCGACGTCGAACGCGGCGACGAACTGCACGTCGCTGACGTGGTAGGGGCCGAACTGGACGTGCATCAGGCCGGGCACCTGCGCGGTCGCGTCGGCCGCACGGTAGTACTCGACTCCCTGCACCAGCGAGCTGGCGCAGTTGCCGACGCCGACGATGGCGACGCGTACAGAACCCATGGGTTACTCCTTGTTGTCTGTGGTGGGGTCCAACCGGGAAGGGGCGGTGCCGTAGCGGCCGGTCCGCTCGGACTCGATGAGCCCGGAGAGCCAGCGCACTTCACGCTCGGCCGATTCCAGGCCGTGGCGGTGCAACTCGGCGGTGTAGGCATCACCGCCGGGGCTGCCGGAGTCACGGATGGTGGCCAGCCGTTCCTCCAACCGGCTGCGCCGCCCCTCCAGGATGCGCAGTCGGACATCTGAGTTGGTGCGGCCGAAGAAGGCGAAGTGGACGTCAAACGTCCCGTCCTCCCAGGCCGCCGGCCCGGCCTGCTCCAGGAGCTGGCCGAAGCGTTCCTTGCCCTCCGCGGTGAGCTCGTAGGTGATCCGGTTGCGCCGGCCGGCCGGGATGGCCGCGCCCGGGCGGCGCAGCAGGGCGCTGTCCTCCATCGCGTGGATCCAGCCGCGGTGCACCAGGTCCCGCAGCCGGGGGTAGAGGGTGCCGTAGGACAGGGTCCTCATGGTGCCCATCACCAGGTGCAACTGCTTGCGGAGCTCGTAGCCGTGCATGGGTGAGTCGTGCAGCAGGCCCAGGATGGCCAGCTCCAACATGTCGGTGCGCCTGCTCACGCACACTCCTCACCGTGACTCGGACTCGATACGTCGTCACAATATATCGCACCGATATAGCGGATCGAACCAGCGACGCGGCGTGGCGCTCCCGGGGGGCTACCCGCCGGGGGGCTGCCTCCCGGCTCCCATCAGGTTCACACGGCATGATGGAGCGGTGACAGGACGATCCTCCGATGCCGCCGCGAGCGGGAAGCCTGCGGCGGGCAACCGCCGGTCCCGTCCCGCCCGGGCCAAGCGGCCCCGCTGGCGGCGCGTCCTCTTCTGGCTGTTCTGCGCGGGGTTCGTGGCCCTCCTGGCGGCCTCCCTGGCCGGGCTGTGGCTCTACTCGCGCACCGACATCCCGGAGCCCAACGAGTTCGCCGAGGCGCAGAGCTCGATCATCTACTACGCCGACGGGGAGACCGAGCTGGCCCGGTTCACCGGGGGCTACAACCGGGAGCTCGTGGACCTGGAGCAGGTGCCCGAGCACGCCCGGCACGCGATGATCGCCGCCGAGGACCGCAACTTCTACGAGAACCAGGGTGTCTCGATCACCGGCACGGCGCGGGCGCTGTGGAGCAACCTGACCTCGGACACGACGCAGGGCGGCTCCACGATCACCCAGCAGTACGTCAAGAACTACTTCCTCACCGCGGAGCAGACGTATGCCCGCAAGCTCGAGGAGGCGATGATCGCCATCAAGATCGATCGGCAGTTGTCCAAGGACGAGATCCTGGAGAACTACCTCAACACGATCTACTACGGCCGCGGCGCCTACGGCATCCAGACCGCCTCCCAGGCCTACTTCGGGGTGGACGTCTCGGAGCTCACGGTGGCCCAGGGTGCCTTCCTGGCGGCCGTCACCAACGCGCCCTCGCTGTTCGACCCCGCGTATGCCGAGGGGAACCAGGAGCGGGCGCAGGAGCGGTTCGACTACGTGCTCAACGGGATGGTGCAGGAGGGGTGGCTCACCGCGGAGGAGGCCGCCGACGTCAGCTTCCCCGATCTGGAGGACCCGGCACCCTCGACGGCGACCACGGGGGTCGAGGGGTACATCGCCGACCGGGTGCGCCAGGAGCTGGTCAGCCGGCTGGAGATCTCCGAGGACGACATCGACCGGGGCGGCCTGCGGATCGTGACGACCATCGAGCCCCAGCACCAGGCGGCGGCCGTCGAGGCGGTCGAGGGAGGCCTGCCGGAGGGGGAGGACCTGCACGCCGGCCTGGTCGCGGTGCGTCCCGGCGACGGGGCGATCACCGCGATGTACGGCGGGAGCGACTACGCCGAGCGGCAGCTCAACGACGCGACCGACGCCAATCTCCAGGCGGGTTCCCTGTTCAAGGTCTTCACCCTGATCGCCGCCCTCGACGAGGGCGTGAGCACCCGGAGCACGTTCGACGGCTACACCCCCATGTACTTCACCATCGAGGGGCAGGCTGAGCCGTATGAGGTGAACAACTTCCGGGACCAGCAGTTCGGCCGGATCGACCTGGTGCGGGCGACCGCCAACTCGGTCAACACCTCCTATGTGGCGCTGAACGAGCGGATCGGTCCGGAGGCTACCCGGGACGCCGCGGTCGCCGCGGGCCTGCCCGAGGACACGCCCGGGCTGGACGCCAACCTGTCCAACGTGCTCGGCACCGCCTCCCCGACCGTGCTGCAGATGGCCCAGGCCTACGCCACCGTCGCCGCCCAGGGCGAGCGGGCCGATCCCTACCTGGTCCAGTCGGTCACCAGCACCTCGGGCGACTTCGACTACGAGGTCGAGGTGGAGACCGAACGGGTCTTCGACGAGGACGTCACCGCCGACGCCACCGACGCGATGACCCACGTGATCACCGAGGGGTCGGGGATGTCCGCCGGCGACCTGGGCCGCCCGGCGGCCGGGAAGTCCGGGACGAGTGAGAACAACCGGTCCGCCTGGTTCAACGGTTTCGTCCCGCAACTGACGGCGACCGTCGGGATGTACAAGGGTGACGGCACCGAGGTGATGCAGGACATCGGCGGGCTCGACCAGGTGACGGGCGGCACGTTCCCGGCGGAGATATGGGGCGAGTTCATGCGCCTGGCGCTGGACGGCGAGCCCGTCGAGGAGTTCCCGGAGCGGGCCGGGGTCGGCGACGAGAGCCTGGTCACCCAGACCCCCACCGTGACCTCGACCCCGACGGAGACCGAGACGGAGACGGAGACCGAAACGGAAACCGAGACGGAGACCGAGACCGAAACGGAAACCGAGACGGAGACCGAGACCGAGACGGACCCGCCGACCGAGACCGACCCGCCGACCGAGACCGAGACCGACCCGCCGACCAGCACGGACCCGCCGACGGAGACCGAGCCGGAGCCGACGGACGATCCCAGCTTCACCGTCCCGCCGGTCGATCCCCCGGACAGCACCGGCGGCCCGGGCGACGGCTAACCTCCTGGACATGCCCGCACCCCCGTATGCCGTGCCGTCACGGCGTGATCGGGTGGTCGCCACCACGGCCGGGGTGATCGGCGGACCGGTCGGGCGCTATGCCGTGATCGGGGGCCGTGGCCTGGCGGGGGTCGCCTCCGCCGTCATCGCGCTGGGTGCCGTGGCGGTGGCCCTCGGCGTCTTCCAGAAGGGGCACTGCCTGACCAAGGGCTGGTCGAACCCCGGCCAGTTCTGGCGGACCTGCTACTCCGACCTGCCGGTCCTGCATGTGACGACCGGGTTGGCCGATCGCCGCTTCCCACTCAGCGAGCCGGTGCTGGACCAGCCGTTGCTGTCGGGTCTGGTCATGTGGCTGGTCAGCCTGGTGACACCGCAGGCCGGGACCGGCCTGGGAGCCCAGCAGTGGGTGCTGGGCATCTGGGCCGTGCTGGCCGTGCTGCTGCTGGCGGTGGGGGCCCTGGCCGTGATCGCGCTGCGCCCGCGCCGCCCGTGGCAGGCCGCCCACCTCACCGCCAGCCCGGTCCTGGTCATCCTGGCGCTGGTCTCGGTCGACCTCGCGGGGGTCGCCCTGGTCCTGGTGGGGTTGTGGTGCTGGAAGCGCCGCACCCCCGTCGTGGCGGGGATCCTCCTCGGGTTGGCCCTGCTGGTGCGGCCCTACGCGGTGGTGTTCCTCGTTGCGCTGGCCCTGGTGGGCTGGCGCGAGGACCGGCGTCGCGACGCGGGGGTGCTGGCGGGAAGCGCCGCCGCGACGGTGGTGGGGCTGCTGGTGTCGCTGTTCCTGCTGTTCGGCGACGCCGTCCTCCAGCCGATCCAGCACTGGTGGCAGGCCTCCCCCGGGTACGGCGCGCTGTCACTGGTCCCCCAACTGCACGGGCACCCCCTGCTGCCCGGCCTGCCGACGGTCTTCGCCGTGGCCGGCTACCCGCTGGCCGTGGCCCTCGGGGTCTACCTGGCACGCCACCCCCGGCGGCCGGGGGTGGCCCAACTCGCGGCACCGATGCTGCTGGTGCTGCTGCTCACCGCCAAGGCCGTCCCGGTGCAGGCGGGTCTCTGGGTGCTGCCGCTCCTGGCACTGTCGACCGTCCGGTGGCGCGACCACCTCATCTGGGCCGCGTTCGAGTCCCTGCACTTCGTGACCGTGTGGCTGCACATCGGCTTCTCCTCCGACCCCGGCAAGGGACTGCCGGGCACCACCTACTCGCTGGCGATCGGGCTGCGGATGGCCGCGCTGGCGTGGGTCTGCTACCAGGTCTGGGCCCAACGGCCGCCGCCGCGCACCCGGGCCCGGCGCGATCAGTCGTCCGAGCCGGTCACTAGCGGGACCAGTGCGACCTCCAGCGCCGGGGTGAGGCTGGAGACGTAGGTGTTGCTGAGGTGGTTGGAGTCGCGGTAGACCGGCACCCCACCGATCACGGCAGGGCAGTCGTCCTGGGGGCAGATGTAGTCCGTGAGGTCGATGAAGGACAGCTCCGGCCGCATCTCGATCAGCTCGGCCTGACCCCGCCCCGACCGCTCGAGCGCGCTGTCCCTGGGGAAGGCGCAGGCGGTGAGTTCCCCGGCGTTCGCGAGCATGCAGTCGACCATGTTGCCCTCCGGCCGGGGGACGTCGCGGAGCACCGCGAAGGCGATGCCCTGGTCGGTGACGAAGTCGGCACCGCGGGCCATCGCCTCGGCCAGTTCGTCCCCGTCGAGGGGATAGAGGGCACTGGAGACCAGCACCAGGTCGGGCTGCAGCTCGGTGATCCGCTCCTGCACGCCCTCGTTCCAGTCGGTGCACTGCCAGTAGCTGCCGGACTGCCCGGGCCGGGTGTACTCCAGGCCTGGTGCGAACGGGCAGGAGGACTTCATCATCGTGACGAACCGCCACCCGTGCTGGTGACCGATCGCGTCCAGCGCCGGGTTCCACATGCCCGCGTGGGAGTCCCCGACGACGACCACGAGGGTGTCGCCGTCCTGGTCGCCGGTCAGGCACTCGCCGACCTCCACGGTCAACAGGTTGGCGTTGCACCCCTCGGGCACGAAGTTCGGCTGGTCCGCCGCGAGCGCCTCCACGGGCGGGCTGAGCGGGCCGGGGTCGTCGACCGGCTCCCCCTCGGACGAACCGGTCGGATCCGTGCCCGAGGAGCATCGCGCCGAACGGCTCCCGCACCGCCTGGACGGCCGGTGACACCGACCAGGCCGGCTCGTCCTGGGGCGGTTGCGGCCAGGTCGCCAGCTGCAGGGTGAGCCCGGCGACAACACCCGACCAGGGAGCAGTTCAGCCCCAGCCGCAGCGAGCGCCGCGTCCACACCGACCGCTCCAGGGTCTCGCCGGCACGCCGGACCGGCTCCTCGACATACCGCCAGGACAGCCAGGCGGGCACGGCGGAGAGCGCCACCGCCAGCAGGCCGTAGCGGATCCGCACGTCGTGACCGCTGCCGAGCAGCTCCATCGCGATCACCACGAAGGGCCAGTGCCACAGGTAGAGGCTGTAGGAGATCCGACCGGTGAACTGCATGGGCCGTGGCGCCAGGACCAGGACGGGGCCCCGGGACCCGGCGGCCGGTCCGGCGGCCAGGACCAGCGCGGCGCCGACGGTCGGCACCAGGGCGTGCCAGCCGGGGAACGGGGTGCTCGCGGAGAAGGTGGCGATCGCCCACAGCACCATGACCAGCCCGGTCCACCCGAGCACGGCCGCGACGGGACGCGCCAGCCGCGGCCAGAACGCCGCGTGCAGCGCGACGAACGCCCCCAGGGCCAGCTCCCAGGCGCGGGTGTGCGTGACGAAGTAGGCCTGGGCCGAGCTGGTCGCCGTCAGGTGCACCGACAGGGCCAGGGACACCGCAAAGATGCCGAGCGTGAGCAACCAGGCGTAGCCGCGCACCAGGTGCGCCTGGCCGGCTCTCCGGGCCAGCAGGAGGATGCCGAGCAGCAGCACCGGCCACACCAGGTAGAACTGCTCCTCCACCGCCAGCGACCAGTAGTGCTGCAACGGGCTGGGCGGCTCCTCCTGGGCCAGGTAGTCCACCGACCCCCCGGCCAGGGTCCAGTTCACGACGTAGGCGGCGCTGGCCACGATGTCCGCCCCGACCTGGCCCCACCGGTGGGGCGGCAGGAGGAGCAGGGTCAGCACGGCGGTGCCGAGCAGCGCGCTGAGGGCAGCCGGCAGCAGTCGCCGGGCGCGGCGCGCATAGAAGCGGCCCAGCCGGATCGTCCCGTCCCGCTCGGCCTCCCCCACCAGGATCGTGGTCATCAGGTAGCCCGAGATCACGAAGAAGACGTCCACCCCGACGTAGCCGCCCGGCAGCCAGGGCAGCCCGGCGTGCCACAACAGCACCGCGAGCACGGAGACGGCGCGCAGTCCCTCGATGTCCTGCCGGAACCGGGAGCGGGTGCCGGCAGCGGCCCCACCGGTCACCCGGTGCCCCCTCGGAGCCTCCCGGCCAGCACGGTGCCGACCACGGCGACCAGCAGGGACAACACCGCGCCGGCCGCAAGCAGCAACCAGGGCCGGGGACCGTCGGGGACCGTCGCCACCTCGGACAGCTCGGCCACGGACACGCCGCCTGTGCCGGCCGCGTCGGCGGCGACACCGTCGACCAGCGCCGAGGCGAACCGCGGGTCGGGATGGCCGACCTCGATCTCGACCTCGCTCGGCGCGGAGCCGTCCTCGGGGCCGGACAGCACCCGGGCCTCGATGCGCACGCCGTCGGTCAGCCCCGGCTCGGCCTGCATCTGCGTCAGCACCGTGTCGCGGGTGGGATCCCCGCTGACCGCCTCCACCACCTCAGTGGCGGACGTGCCGTCGGCGACCCCCAGGGTCGCGGCGGCGCGGTAGGTCACCGGGCGCAGCACGAGCACCGCCCCCACCAGGACGAGGAGGACCAGGAA
Organism: Ornithinicoccus sp.; assembly: GCF_057176825.1. Lineage (NCBI taxonomy): Bacteria > Bacillati > Actinomycetota > Actinomycetes > Micrococcales > Intrasporangiaceae > Ornithinicoccus > Ornithinicoccus sp. The sequence goes on from NZ_CM169976.1 coordinate 598,371, forward strand.
CGGGGTGACCCAGGATCCCCTTCTCGTCAGCACCCGCCCAGCATGCCACCGGGCAGCGCCGATTCAGGGGACCAACAACAGCTTGCCGGTGGTCGTGCCGGACTCCAGGTCGGTCTGGGCGCGGGCCGCGTCGGCCAGCGGGTAGCGCGCCCCCACCCGGACGTCGAGGGTGCCCGCGGCGACGGCGTCCAGCACGGCCCCGGCCCGCGCGACCAGCTCCTCCCGGTCCAGCAGGTAGTGCGCCAGCGAGGGTCGGGTGAGGAAGAGCGAGCCCTTGGCGTTGAGCGACTGGGGGTCGAACGGTGGCACGGGGCCGCTGGAGCCGCCGAAGAGGACCATCATGCCGCGGGGGCGCAGGGAGTCGAGCGAGCCCTCGAAGGTGGTCTTGCCGACCCCGTCGTAGACGACGTGGACGCCGGCCCCGTCGGTCAGCCGCCGCACCTCGGCGGGCACGTCGGCGTCGCGGTAGAAGATGATCTCGTCGGCGCCGGCGGCCCGGGCCAGCTCGGCCTTCTCCGGCGTGGAGGTGGTCCCGATCACCCGTGCCCCGGCGGTGGACAGCATCTGGCACAGCAGCAGGCCGACCCCGCCCGCCGCGGCGTGGACCAGGGCGGTGTGCCCGGCTGCGGCCGGGAAGGTGTCGGTGACCAGGTAGTGCGCCGTCATCCCCTGCAGCATGGACGCGGCCGCGGTCTCCAGGTCGACCCCGTCGGGGACCGGCACCACGCGGTCGGCCGGGACGAGCGGCGCCTCGGTGTATCCGGTGCCGGGCACCATCGCCCACGCCACGCGGTCCCCCACGGCCACGTCCGTGACGTCGGCCCCGACGGCCGCCACGGTCCCGGCACCCTCCGAGCCCGCGACGAACGGCGTCTGCATCGGGTAGGTCCCGGACCGCTGGTAGATGTCGATGAAGTTCACCCCGGCAGCCGCCAGGTCAACCCGCACCTGCCCGGGGCCCGGCTCGGCCGGCTCCGACTCCTGGACGACCAGGTTCTCCGGTCCGCCCTGCTCTGTCACCACGACCTGGCGCACGTGATCCACATCCTCGTTGCTCGGGGTATGCCGTCTCGCGCCATTGTCATCCAGCGTGCACCGGGGCGGTCGGCCGGGGTCGGGAACCGCACCGGGTCAGTCGGCACCAGCTCAGTCGGCCTCGGGCTGCTCGGCCCACCACCGCCGCAACTCCTCCTCGGCCGCCTGGGTGCCGATCGGGCCACGATCGAGTCGGACCGCGAGGAGGTGCTTGTAGGCCCGGCCCAGGACCGGGCCGGGCTCGATCCCGAGCACCCGGGCGATCTCGTTGCCGTTGAGCTCGGGCCGCACCGCGGCGAGCTCCTCCTGCTCGCGCAGCCGCTCGATCCGGGCCTCGAGGTTGTCGTAGCTGCGGGCGAGCCGCTCTGCCTTGCGACGGTTGCGGGTGGTGCAGTCCGAGCGGGTCAGCTTGTGCAGCCGTCCCAGCAGCGGTCCGGCGTCGGTGATGTAGCGCCGCACCGCCGAGTCCGTCCACTCCCCGGTGCCGTAACCATGGAAGCGCAGGTGCAGCTCGACCAGCCGGGTCACCGCCTTGATGGTCTCCTTGTCGTAGCGCAGCTCCCGCAGGCGGGTGCGGGCCAACTTGGCCCCGACCACCTCGTGGTGGTGGAAGCTCACCCCGCCACCGGACTCGAAGCGTCGCGTCGCAGGTTTGCCGATATCGTGCAGCAGCGCGGCAAGGCGCAGCACCAGGTCGGGGCCGGGCACCGCGTCCGGCCCGTCGGCGTCCGGTGGGTCCTCCAGCCCGATCGCCTGCTCGAGCACGATCAGCGAGTGTTCATAGACGTCCTTGTGCCGGTGGTGTTCGTCCAGCTCCAGCTGCAGCGCCGGCAGCTCGGGGAGCACCCGGTCGGCGAGGCCGGTGCCGACAAGCACCTCCAACCCCGCCCTCGGGTGGTCCCCCAGCAGCAGCCGGTTCAGCTCGTCGCGCACCCGCTCGGCGGACACGATCGCCAGTCGGCCCGCCATGTCGGTCATCGCCGCGCGGACGGCGGGGTCGAGGGTCAGCCCCAGCTGGGAGACGAACCGGGCGGCGCGCATCATCCGCAACGGATCGTCGGAGAAGGAGATCTCCGGGGTGTGCGGCGTGCGCAACACCCCGGCGGCCAGGTCGGCGAGGCCGTCGTGCGGGTCGGTGAACTCCAGCTCGGGCAGCCGCAGGGCCATCGCGTTGACCGTGAAGTCGCGGCGCACCAGGTCCTCGGGCAGGTTGTCGCCGAAGGCCACCACCGGCTTGCGTGACTCGGGGTCGTAGGCATCGGCGCGGTAGGTCGTGATCTCCACCGTGAGATCACCCCGCCGGCCGCCGATCGTCCCGAAGGCCCGCCCGACGTCCCAGCGGTGCTCCGCCCACCCCTCGAGCACCTGCTCGATCTGGTCCGGCAGCGCCGAGGTGGTGAAGTCCAGGTCCGGCGACGGGCGGCCCAGGAAGGCGTCCCGCACCGGCCCGCCGACCAGCGCCAGCTCGTGGCCCGCGGCGGCGAACCGCTCCCCGAGCTCGGTCAGCACAGGGAGCACCGGGGCCAGGTGGCGCACGGCGCGGGCGAGCAGTTCGGGCTGGGAGGTGGTGGACACGATGGTCAAGGGTATGCCGAGGGGCGGCACGGTGCCGATCCGCGCCGACCTCCCAGGACCCCACAGGGCGGCTGGCTACAGTGAGGAAGATGACCACGTCGCACCGGCCCGACCCCTGGCAGCGCAAGCTGCCGGCGGTGCAGGAGACCTCTGCGGGCGGCGTCGTCATCGACGTGCACGAGGGGCGGGCCCGGATCGCGATCATCGCCCGGCGCAACCGGGCCGGGCGGGTCGAGTGGTGTCTGCCCAAGGGCCACGTGGAGCCCGGGGAGACGCTGGAGCAGACCGCAGAACGCGAGGTCGCGGAGGAAACCGGCATCATTGGACGCGTGCTGGTGACCCTGGGGACCGTCGACTACTGGTTCTCCACCCCCGACTGCCGGATCCACAAGATGGTGCACCACTACCTGCTGGAGGCGACCGGTGGCGAGCTGACCGTGGACGGCGACCCCGACCAGGAAGCGATCGACGCCGTGTGGTTCCCGCTGGAGACCGTGCACGAGAAGCTCACGTTCCCCAACGAGCGACGGATCGCCCAGGTGGCCTGGCAGCGCCTGGCCGGGACCGCCTGACCCGCGGACTGACCCCGTGCCCACCCACCCTGCGGCCGGCCTACCGGCCCGATGGCTCCCCGCCGTCGTGACCGTGCTCCTGGGACTGCTCGGCTCGTGGCTGGTGCTGCTGCCCCCGGGGCATGCCGTCGACAGGACGGCCCCCGCCCAGCCGGCCGGCTCCGGATCGGTGGAGGTGGTGCTCGGAGAGGTCGACCCGGCCGTCGCCTCCCCGGACACCCCGATCACCGTCCGTGGCACGATCCGCAACCCGACCACCGGGACGGTGACGGTCGACAGCGTCCGGATCAGCACGGCATACCGGGGCCTGGACACCCCCTCGGCGGTCGCGGCGTGGGCCGACGGCGAGCTCGCCGAATCCCTCGGCACCGGCCTGGTGATCGGTGAGGCCGACCTGGCCCAGTCCCTGGAGCCCGGTGCAGTGGCACCGTTCGAGGTCACGGTGGAGGCCGGCACCGTGGCGGCACCGTTCGACTTCGCGACCCTTCCGCTGCGGATCGAGGCGCTCGGCACGGGCGCGGCCTCCGACGGGCAGGACGGTGCCCAGGGAGCTGCCCAGGGAGAACTGCGCAGCTACCTGCCCTGGGACGGCGCGACGGGGTATGCCTACCGCCCCGTCCAGGTCGCCTGGCTGCTGCCCCTGACACTGCCCCCCTCGACCGACCTCCTGTCCGGCGACGAGGCGACCCGGAGCAGCGCCTGGACCTCCGTCATCGGCCCGGAGTCCGACACCCGCCGCCTGCTCGCCGGGCTCAGCGACAGCGACGTGACGTTCCTGACCGATCCGGCCCTGCTCACGCCCCCGTCGCCCGTCGGCACCCTGGCGACACCGGAGGGCACCGGAGAGGACGAGGAGTCCCCGGAGGATCAGACGGGCGAGGATCCCACCCCCACGCCTGACCCGGACGACGGGTCGGCGACCGGGCCCGGTGGCACGGAGTCCGGTGGCACCGGGTCAGACACGGCCCGACAGACCCAGGATCCCGATCAGGGGGAGACCACCGCCACGCCGCCGCAGGCGACCGCCCCTCCGGAGGAGACGACCTCCGCGCCGGAGGAGACGGAGGAGCCCTCACCTCCGGGAGCGGACCCGCCGACGGGCACCGGGCCCGAGGAGCACGCCTCCGCCCTGCGGCAGGAGCTGGGCACCGTCGGCGAGGACCGGCTGTGGTGGCTCCCGCGGGCCGACACGGACGTGGCCGCGCTGCTGGACCTGGGCCTGGACCCGCAGCAGGTCGCCGACCTCACCGACGCCCCGGCACCGGAGGACTCCCCGCCGTTGGACGCCGGGCGCCGGGACGTGGCCTGGCCGGCCGGGGACATCACCGAGGGGCTGCTCGCCGGCTTCAGCGCCGTGTGGCAGGCGTGGTCGGGCCCGGATGCTGCCCCACCACTGGGCGCCCTGATCGTCCCGGACGCCTCGATCGGCACCGACACCGCCCTGCGCTCCGGGGCGGTGCGGGTGCACACCGGTGGGGTCACGCTGATCGGCTACGACGAGGAGCTCAGCGGCCTGGTCACCCAGGCGGGGCTGCCCGACTCCTCGGGGGCCGTCACCCAGCGCCTGATCGCCGAGTTGCTGGCGCTCTATCAGGAGCAGCCGGCCGAGGATCGCAGCCTCGTGCTGGCGCTGCCCCGCGAGCACGCCGTCCCGGCCGACGTGCTCACCGGGGTCCATGAGGCGACCGCGGACCTACCCTGGGCACAGTCCGTCCCGCTCCAGGACCTGATGGACGACGCGTCCCAGGAGCAGGACCCCGTCTCGTTGCTCCCCACCGACGCGCCCGAGGCCGAGGCACCCGGGGCCGACCCAGCAGAGACCGACCCGCAGACCGAGCAATCGGCATACCCCCTCACTCCCGACAGCCCGCTCACGCCGCAGCGGATCGAGCTGGTCGAGGAGACCCGGGCCCGGCTGGCAGGGGTGGGCCAGGTGGTGCCGGACGGCGCAGCAGGGGCAGGCAGCTGGAGCCAGGTGCTGGACCAGCTGTACTCCGTGCGGTGGCGCTACCTGGAGTCCGCGTGGACCAGGCCGCTGGACCGGGCCGACGCCGTGGCGGACGAGATCGTCGGCGGCATCCACGTCAACCCGACGACCATCAACTTCCTGGCCGACGAGGGCCTGATCCAGATCACGGTCGTCAACGACCTGCCTGTGACGGTGAGCAACCTGACGATGACCCTGACCCCCCGCACCCCACGGCTGCGGATCGTGGAGCAGCCGGAGCCCATCGAGATCGGGCCCTCCAGCCGCGCCACCGTGCAGTTCCGGGCGCGTTCCCTGGCCGCGGGTCAGGTCGAGGTGGAGACGGCGCTGACCACCCCGGACGGCACCCCGCTGGCGGAGCAGCAGCTCATGCAGGTCAATGTGCGCCCCACCGGCGTCTGGATCTATTGGGTTCTGGGCGGCATAGCAGGGATCATTCTGGTGCTCGGCCTCTGGCGGGCGCTGCGTCCGCAGCCCGCGGGGGCCGGGCCTGCGTCCGCCCTCCCCCGGGCGGACGCGGACGACCCCGACGACGGCACGATGGAGCAGGTGTGAGCGATCAGCCGGTGACCCCCACCCCCGGCCCGGCCCCCGGCGACGGCACTCAGCGGCCCGCGGGGCACAGCTCGGCATCCCTGGCCCGGTCCAGCGCGCTGATGGCGTCCGGCACGCTGGTCTCCCGCATCCTCGGGCTGGTCCGGGTGGCGCTGCTGGCCGGCGCGATCGGGCTCCTCGGCCCCTCCGGGGACGCCTGGCAGACCGCCAACACCCTGCCCAACACCATCTACATCCTGCTGGCCGGCGGCGTCCTCAACGTGGTGCTCGTCCCCCAACTCACCAGGGCCGCGCAGCTCGGCGAGAAGGGTCAGGACCTCACCGACCGGTTGATCACGCTGATGCTGTTGGCGCTGGTCACGATCACCGTGGTGTTCACCGCCGGGGCCTACTTCCTCACCAAGTTCTACGCCTGGTCCTGGAGCGGGGACCAACTCGCCCTGGCGGTCGCCTTCGCCTACCTCTGCCTGCCCCAGGTGCTGTTCTACGGCATCTACACCCTGCTCGGGCAGATCCTGAACTCCCAGGAGAAGTTCGGCTGGTACATGTGGGCGCCGGTCGTCAACAACATCGTCGCGATCGCCGGGCTGCTGGCCTTCACCGTGCTCTATCCGGAGGCCCGGGAGCTGGCGCCCGGGGACTGGACAGCCTCGATGATCTGGTGGCTCGGCGGCACCGCCACCCTGGGCGTGGTCTGTCAGGCGGCCGTGCTGATCCCGCCGGTGCGGTCCAGCGGGTTCCGCTACCGGCCCCGCTGGGGATTCCGGGGGGTCGGGCTCGGCGCCGCGTCGCGGATGGCCCTGTGGACCCTGGCCATCATCGGGATCTCCCAGATCGGCATGTGGCTCACCACCAACGTGCTGAACTGGACCAGCGGCCGGGCCGACGACGTGGCCGGCAAGATCATCTACGAGAACGCCTTCCTGTTCTTCATGCTGCCGCACTCGCTGATCACCACGTCCCTGATCACCGCGATGTTCACCCAGATGTCCCGCTCCGCCGCGGTCGACGACGTCCCCGCCCTGCGGGTGCAGTACGCCCACGGGCTGCGGCTCCTGGGCGCGGTGATCATCCCCCTCGCGGTCTCGATGTTCATCCTCGCCCCGGCGATGACCGCGGTGCTCCTCTTCCGCAACGAGCCGGCGGAGACCCTCGCCACGGCATACGTGACCATGGCCCTCCTCGTCGGGCTCGTGCCGTATGCCGTGTACATCCTGTCCGCGCGGATCTTCCACGCCTACCAGGACGGCCGCACCCCGTTCCGGATGCAGGTGGCCATCACCTCCGTCGCCGTGACCGGCACCCTGATCGCGTTCACCGTGCCGCCCGCCTGGGCCGCGGTCACCATCGGTCTGGCGCAGGGTCTGGGCCAGGGGGTGGCCGCGGTCCTCGGCGTGCGGTGGGTGCGGCGGCGACTGGGCACCGCCCCGCTGGGCCGGGTGCGGGTCACGTTCGTGGCCGCGGCGCTCGCCTCGGCCGGGGCCGCACTGCCCACGCTGCTGGTGATCTGGGCCGGGCGGTCCCTGCTGGAGGGATACCTCGCCAGCGTGGTCGTGCTCGGCGTCGGCGGGGTCCTCTTCTTCACGGTGTATGCCGTGCTGGCCCACCGTCTGGGGATCACCGAACTCGCCGAGGCGGCCCAGCCGCTACTGCGCCGTCTGGGACGTCGTCGGGCAGCTCCCGCCGCGCCGGACACGCCGGAGGGCCCGTCGGGACTAGTCTTAGGCGAGCACCCGTCCCCCACAGGGCCAGAACCGCAGGTCGCTGAGGGCCCCGTGGAGGGACCGGACGCCGACCCGGCGCCCGGTGCGCAGGTCCCGGTCGTTCCCGCCGGGGGCCCGGAGCAGAGGAAGGAGCACGGCTTGCGGGGGATCGAGTCCGGCACCGCCCTGGGCGGGCGCTACGTCCTCGAGGAGCTTCTCGCCAGCCGTGGCGACTCCCTCGACTACTGGTCCGCGCACGACAGCACCCTGGAGCGCCTCGTCGCCGTCACCGTGCTGCCCGCCGACGGGCAACACGAGCAGATGGCCCACGCCGTCCTCGACGGCGCCCGCCGCACCGCGGGGGTCGATGACCCCCGCCTGGTCCGGGTGCTCGACGTGGGCCTGGAAGACGGTCTGTGCTGGATCGTCGAGGAGGGCCTGGCCGAGTCCGAGTCCCTCGCGTCGCTGGTGTCCGAGCGACCCCTGCCCGCGGAGGAGGCCCGCCGACTCGTCGGCGAGGTCGCCAGCGGCATGGAGGCCGCGCGCCGCCGCGGGCTGCACCACCTCTACCTGTCCCCGCACGCCGTGCTGCGCACCCGCGAGGGCGTGGTGAAGGTCTCCGGAGTCGCGGTCGCGGCCGCCCTGGAGCAGACCGAGGAGATCCCGGCCGTCGAGGCGTCGTTGATCGACACGGGCGACCTGGTGGCCCTGCTCTACACGGGCCTGACCGGGCGGTGGCCCGGCGAGGAGATGGAGGGACTGCGCAGCGCCCACCGGTTGGAGGACGGCTCCCTGCCCGCCCCCTCAGAGGTCGTGGCCGGGGTCCCCGGGGACCTGGATGCCCTGTGCCGCACCATGCTGGGCGCCTCCTACGACCCCCGCGAAGGGCCCCAGACCCCCGGCGACCTGGCCCGCCAGCTCGCCCCGTGGTCTCCGGACCCCGTCACCGGTGGCAGCCCCACCGGGCCGGACGCCCCGCTCACCGGGTCGGGTCAGGATGCCGCGCGCGTCGGGGCCGCCGGCGCGACCGCCGCAGCCTCGGCCGTGAACCCCGGCTCCGGAGCCTCCGCCGACGACACGCCTGCCGGTGGCACACCTGCGGGCGACCCCGCCTACTTCCGCCCCCGCGGTGGCCACCCCGAGGAGGAGTCCGTCGGTGCGCCTGCGGGCGAGGCCAGGGCCACCGCCGCCGCGTCACGGGGAGAGCCCGTCGGCGAGGACTACGACGACTACGAGGACTATGACGACTTCGGCGCGGCCTCCGGCCCGGACCGGACGCTGCCTCCCGGCGTGCGGTCCGAGGGACCGGGCGGTGGCCAGACCGGCCTGGTGCTGTTGATCCTGCTGGCCGTGGTGGTCGTCGCGGTGGCCCTGGCCTTCGGCGCCTTCCGGGGACTGTTCAACGGCGGCGGCGACGAGCCCGCCCGCCAGGTGCCCACCGACGTGGCCACCCAGAGCCCAACCGGTGACGAGGAGGAGGCCACCGGGGAGCCTGAGGACGAGGAGGAGTCCGAGGAGGAAGAGGTCAACGACGAGCCCTACGAGGCGGTCGGCGCCAGCGGCTTCGACCACTTCGGCGGCGACGAGAAGTCCGACCTGGCCCCCGAGGCCGTCGACGGCGACCCCGAGACGTTCTGGCGCTCCTACTACTACACCGCCGCCAACTGGGGCAATCTCAAGGACGGCGTCGGCCTGGCCATCGACTTCGGCGAGGAGATCGACGTCAGCCAGGTCACCATCGAGTTCCCCGAGGGCGACTACGGGGCCGAGGTCTTCGTGAACGACGAGCCCACCGACGAGGGCGGCACCAGCCTGGGCTCGGACGAGAGCGCCTCCGGCACCTGGGAGCTCACCGCGGACGAGCCCGTGAGCGGGCAGTATGTCGTGGTGTGGTTCGACCGGGCCTGGAACGGTCCCCGCGGTGAGGTGGCGCAGGTCGCCGAGGTGACGGTGCAGTGAGGCGCCCGTGACGATGGCCCCCGACATCGCGCAGACGCCGGACGCCGACCTGCTGCGGCTGCACCAGGACGGTGACCCCGACGCCTTCGGCGAGCTGTTCCGCCGGCACAAGGACCGGATGTGGGCGGTGGCGCTGCGGACGACCCGCGACCCGGAGTTGGCCGCGGACGCCGTGCAGGACGGCTTCCTCAACGCCTTCCGGCGTGCCGACTCCTTCCGCGGCGACTCGGCCGTGACCACCTGGCTGCACCGGATCGTGGTCAACGCCTGCCTGGACCGGCTGCGCCGGATCAAGCCCACGGTGGAGCTCGGCGACACCGACGTCGTGGAGCCCCGCGACCACCACGCCAGCGTCGACGTCCGCCTGGATGTGCGCGAGGCCCTGGAGAAGCTGCCCGAGGGGCAGCGGATGTCCCTGGTGCTGGTCGACATGCACGGGCTGAGCGTGGCCGAGGCCGCCGAGATCCTCGATGTCGCCGAGGGCACCATCAAGTCGCGCTGCGCGCGGGGCCGCGCCGCGATGGCCGAGTTGTTGGGGTTGCCGTGAGCACGCCGACTCGCCTCCGGATGTGGGCTGCGACACGGGGGGAACCCCTCGCGGCGACCAGACGTCATAACCCTGTAGGGCGCCTTGCACCCTGCAGCCCACCTGACGCAATCCTTGGACGGAGGACGCGGTGAACACCGCAGACCACGACGACGACCCCACGGTCGAGAACGACCCGACCGGTGTCCGGGCTCTGCTGTCGTCCCTGCCGGATCCCGGGCCCATGCCGGACGCCGTGTTCGACCGGATCAACGCCAGCCTGCAACAGGAGCAGGAGCGCCGCCAGCAGCAGGCTGCGTTCGGGCACGACCCGTCTCCCGGCGTGATCTCGCTGGCCGCGGAGCGGCACCGGCGTCGGCCGATGCGCACCCTGACCTACCTCGGAGCCGCCGCCGGTCTGGCGGTGGCCGCCACCGTCGTCTCGACCCAACTGTTCGGCCCCGGCTCGGGCAACAGCGCCGACGTCTCCGCACAGGTCGGCAGCAAGCAGGCCGAGCAGGACGCTCCTGCGGCCGCCGACTCGGACGCCGCCGACGATGCCGCGGGCGCCGACGCGGGTGGCTTCGAGGAGGCCGAGGAGGGCGCCGCTGCGGAGACTGGAGACGACGGGTCCACGGCTGACGAAGACTTCGGCTCGTCCGCCATGGGTCTCACTCTGCTGGAATCCCCGGAGGAGGCCACCTTGGCCTCGTCCGACTTCCCCGGCGAGGTGGCCCAGTGGCATGACGAGCACGCGACGTCCGTGACCTCGCAGAGTGCCGCGGATGCCGAGGGACGTGGCCTGGCCTCCTGCGCCGACCTCCTGGGCAGCCAATTGCCCCAGGGCGCCGAGGTGCTGCTCGTCCCGGCCACGCTGGACGGTGAGCCCGCCGTGCTGGCGCTGCAGACCGAGCCCACCCCCAGGACCGCCTGGGCCCTGGACCCGGCGTGCGCCGACGGCGCCGGGGAGATCCTGCAGGGCCCGTCGATCCTTCCCTGAGGCGCTCCCCCGGGGGAACAAGGTCGGGCCCGGACCTGTTGTTCGGACGACAAGTAGGATCTGTCCGGAACACCGAGCGCACACCCCGCCCCCCGCGGGCCCGTGCCGACCGTCGAGACCAAGCTGGAGTTGACCCGCGTGAGCACAGAGCCCGTGCAGCACCCCTCGGAGACCGTGCACGACGTCATCGTGGTGGGATCCGGGCCGGCCGGCTACACCGCAGCGATCTACACCGCCCGTGCCAACCTGGCACCCTTGGTGTTCGAGGGCTCCGTCACGGCCGGCGGCGCGCTGATGAACACCACGGACGTGGAGAACTTCCCCGGGTTCGAGGACGGCATCATGGGGCCCGAGTTGATGTTCGCGATGCGGGGCCAGGCCGAACGGTTCGGTGCCACCCTTGAGCGGGAGGACATCACCGAGCTGGACCTGACCGGTGAGATCAAGCTGGTCACGGATGCGAGCGGCACCGTCCACCGCGCCCGGACCGTCATCCTGGCCATGGGATCGGCCTACCGCGAGCTCGGCCTGCCCGACGAGCAGCGGCTCTCCGGCCACGGCGTCTCCTGGTGCGCCACGTGCGACGGCGCCTTCTTCCGCGACCAGGACATCCTGGTCGTCGGCGGTGGTGACTCCGCCATGGAAGAGGCCACCTTCCTGACCCGCTTCGCCCGGTCCGTGACCATCGTGCACCGCCGGGACAGCCTGCGCGCCAGCAAGATCATGGCCGAGCGCGCCGAGGCCGACCCGAAGATCAGCTTCGCCTGGAACAGCGAGGTGGCCCAGTTGCACGGGGACCCCAAGCTCACCGGCGTCACGCTGCGCGACACCCAGACCGGTGACACGCGGGAGGTTCCCGCCACGGGCCTCTTCGTCGCCATCGGCCACGACCCCCGCAGCGCACTGGTGCACGGCCAGGTGGAGACCGACGCCGAGGGCTACGTCCTGGTGCGGGGCCGCGGGACCGCCACCAACCTGCCCGGGGTGTTCGCCTGCGGTGACCTGGTCGACCACACCTATCGCCAGGCGATCACGGCTGCGGGCACCGGATGCTCGGCGGCGCTCGACGCCGAACGCTACCTCGCCGCGATCGACGCCGACCAACCGCTCGTGGCCGAGCCGGCCGCGGCCACTGTCTAACTGAATCTCAGTCTGTCCCAACGATTTACCTGCACGCACACCCTACGGGAAGGATCCCCCATGGCTACCAAGGCGACCACCGACGCGGACTTCCAGTCCGACGTCCTCGACAGCGACAAGCCCGTCCTCGTGGACTTCTGGGCCCCCTGGTGCGGGCCCTGCAAGATGGTCGCGCCGATCCTGGAGGAGATCTCCGAGGAGCACGGTGAGAAGTTGCAGATCGTCAAGCTGAACACCGATGAGAACCCGCAGGTGACCGCGCGCTACGGCATCACGGGGATCCCGACGATGAACGTCTACCAGGGCGGCGAGGTGGTCAAGTCGATCACCGGTGCCCTGCCCAAGCAGAAACTGATCCGCGAGCTGGACCAGTTCCTGGGAGCCTGATCCACAGGTTATCCACAGCTGCTGAGCGCGGCCCGTGCTCGTTGTCCACAACGAGCACGGGCCGTTCGCTGTCGTGAGGTCGTCCGCTGGCTCAGCCTGATTGGCTGCCCAGCAGGTCCAGGATCCGGTCCAGGTCCTCCATCGACGCGAACTCGACGGTGACCTTGCCCTTGCGCCGACCCATCGCGATCGACACCCGGGTGTCCAGCCGGTCGGCCAATCGGGCCGCGGCATCCTCCAACTCCGGACGGGGCTCACTGGTGCTGCGGGCCTGGCGCCGGGCGGGAGCCTGCTGCTCACCGAGCAACACGACCTCCTCGACCGAGCGCACCGACAGCCCCTCGGCGACGATGCGTTGGGCAAGCCGCTCCATCGCGGCGCCATCGGGCAGACCCAGCAGGGCCCTGGCATGTCCGGCACTGAGGACCCCCGAGGCGACTCGGCGCTGCACCAGCGGCGGGAGCTTGAGCAGCCGGATGGTGTTGCTGATCTGTGGGCGTGACCTGCCGATCCGGCCCGCGAGCTCCTCCTGGGTGCACCCGAAGTCCTGCAGTAGTTGCTGGTAGGCCGCGGCCTCTTCCAGCGGGTTCAGTTGGCTGCGGTGCAGGTTCTCCAACAGCGCGTCGCGCAGCAGCACGTCATCGCCGGTGTCTCGCACGATGGCGGGGATCGTGGCCACACCCGCCTGCCGGCTCGCCCGGAGTCGGCGCTCACCCATCACCAGCTCATAGCGCTCACCGCCGTCCTCGGCGCCAACCCTGCGGACCACCACCGGCTGGAGGACACCGATCTCGCGGATGCTCTGCTCCAGCTCTGCCAGTTCGTCCTCGTCGAATACCTGCCGCGGCTGGCGCGGGTTGGCGTCCACCAGGTCGACGGGGATCTCGCGGAACTCGGCACCCGGCACGGGAGCCAGGACCTCCTCGCCCGCGGCGGTGTCATCCTTCTCCGCCGCCGCATCAGTGCCATCCTCCTCGACAGCGACGTCTTCGACGATTCGTTCTGCGACAACAGGATCGGCGGTGGTGACAGCTCCCGGATGCGCTTCCGCGTCAGCCGCCGGATGTGGATCCGCCGTGGAGTTCTCACGGGGGAAGAACACGTCACTGGGGCGGGTGCCGGTGGGCGCCGGGGGGATCAGTGCCCCGAGGCCGCGTCCCAACCCACGTCGTCGCTCGCTCATGCCCGGTTCCTCTCCTCGCCGGCGTCAGCCATCTCGGCCGCCGCCTCCTGATAGCACAGTGCCCCGCTGCTCGCGGGATCGTAGGTGATCACGGTTTCACCGTGACTGGGTGCCTCGCTGATCCGCACCGACCGCGGGATCGTGGTGGAGAGCACCTCGTCGGGGAAGTGTTCGCGCACCTCGTCGGCCACCTGAGCCGACAACTTGGTCCGCGCGTCATACATCGTGAGCAGGATGCTGCTCACCCGCAGATCCGGATTCAGGTGGTCCCGGATCATCCCGATGTTGGTGAGGAGCTGACTGAGCCCCTCCAGGGCGTAGTACTCGCACTGGATCGGAATCAGGACCTCGTCCGCGGCGACGAAGGAGTTGACGGTCAGCAGGCCCAGGCTCGGCGGACAATCGATGAACACATAGTCGATGCGGTCCTCCCCGGAATGTGTCTCCAGATAGGCGTGCAACGCTTTGCGCAGTCTCGCCTCACGCGCCACGAGGGGCACCAGCTCGATCTCCGCGCCGGCCAGATCGATCGTGGCCGGGGCACAACTCACCTGCGGCACACTCGGACTGGTCGCCACCACATCAGCCAGGGACACGCCGTCGATGAGCACGTCATACACCCCTGTCGTGCCGGCCTGGTGCGGGATGCCGAGCGCGGTGCTCGCGTTGCCCTGGGGATCCATATCCACCACCAGGACCCGCATCCCCGCCTGTCCCAGCGCGGCCGCGAGGTTCACGGCCGAGGTCGTCTTGCCCACGCCGCCCTTCTGGTTGGCCACGGTGAACACGCGGGTCTTCGAGGGTCGGGGCAGGGTGCGGGAGGACAGCGCCCTGCGGCGGCGTCCCTCGTCTGCCAGGGCGCGGGCCAGGGGAGGCACCGGTACAGGAGGCAGTCCCTCTGTCGGTGTTTCACGGGAAACATCGGCGGCTGGTGCTGGCTCGCTCGATGTTTCACGGGAAACACCCGTGGTGGGGAGCCCAGCGTCCGAACCGGGCCAGCCGATCGGCGTGGAGTCGGGTGCCGACGTCTCGGGCCAGCCGAGACCAGGATGGACCCGACGCACCGCGGTGGGCTCGGTATCGGGCGGGGCAACGTGGGGGGAGGTGGTCACTGTCATCGCCCCCCTATCATCGCCTATTCGGCCCCTGCTTCCGACGTCCGCCACGGCCTTTGCTGCGACGTCTCGAAGTGCGCGCTGGCCCGGGCTGTGGGAGTGCGGCACCAACCGTGAGCTCGACCAGCCGCGTCGGCGTCTCCAGCAGTTCCTCGCCGAGCAGGATCACCCGAGACTCCTGCACGCCGAGGTCGCGGAGCACAGCCGTGTCCTCCGACAGTTCCCGCTCGGCCGTCTCACCCTTCATCGCCAGGACCCTGCCATGGGGCTCCAGCAGCGGCAGCGACCAACTGGCCAGCTCGCCCAGCCGGGCCACTGCCCGTGCCGTCACGACCGGGGCACGCAGGCGTCCCCAGAGGGACTGTGCACGCTCCCGGTGCACGACCACGTTGGACAGACCCAGTTCCCGGACCGTGTCCTCCAGCCAGGTGGTCCTGCGCAGGAGGGGCTCGACCAGGCTGACCTCAAGGTCGGGGCGGGCGATCGCCAGGACCATCCCCGGCAGTCCCGCCCCCGACCCGACATCGATGAGGCGGGTGCGGTAGGGCAGCACCGACTCGACAACACCGCAATTCAGCAGATGCCGGTCCCAGAGTCGGGGCGTCTCACGGGGCCCTATGAGTCCGTGCGTGACGCCGGAGTCCGCCAGCCGTTCGGCATACCGGATCGCCAGCGGCAGATGCTCCCCGAAGACCTCTTTGGCCCTCGGTGGGGGTTGTGGTGCCCCCGCGGCCGGCGTCTCGTCGTCCTGTTTCACGTGGAACAGCTGCTGCGCAGCGGGCTCAGCGTGATGGGAGCACGACCACGTAGCGGTGCGGCTCCTCACCCTCGGACTCCGAGGTGAGCCCCGCCGCGAGCACCTCGTCATGCACGACCTTGCGCTCGAAAGCGGTCATCGGCTCAAGCTCTTCCCGCTCACCGTTCTCCTTGACGCGGGCCGCGACCTCCTTCGCCTGCGCGACCAGGGCCGCGCGGCGGCCGGCACGGTGCCCAGCCACATCGAGCATCAGGCGGCTGCGCTCGCCCGTCTCGGCCTGCACGGCCAGGCGGGTGAGCTCCTGCAGCGCCTCCAGCACCTGGGCCTCCCGACCGACCAGCCGCTGCGGCGCCGCCCCGTCCTCGGAGTCGACGATCGCGACCGCGGCACGGTCACCCTCCACGTCGACCTCCAGGTCTCCGTCAAGGTCAGCGATGTCCAACAGCGTCTCGAGGAAGTCCGCCGCGATCTCGCCCTCGCGCTCCAGCTCGGCAACCTTGCGGCTGCCGATGCGACGGGGCGCGGCACCGGCAGCGGCGGTGGAGTCGTCCGCCGGCGAGGCCTGCTCCGCGGTGGTCTGCTCGGATGCGTCCTCGGCGACCGGCTCCTCCGGTGCCGTGGTCTCGGTCTCCGGTGTCGTGGCCTCGGCCCCCGGTGCCGTCGTTTCGGGCGTCTCGGTGTCGGTGGCGGGCGCAGCCGTGTCGTTCGGCGTGGTCTCGGCGGGTGTGCTCATGGGGTACTCCTGAACTGTGGAGCGGTCGTCGACCGCAGGGGCAGGGGATATCGAACTTATGTTCGGAGAAGTGTGGACTAGCGGCCCTTGGGCCGATTGCTTCCCTTGCGTTTGGCACGCTTCTTGCTCACGGGCTGCACGCGTTGACCGCCGGTGCGTGTCGGCGTCGCGGTGCCTCCCGCGGCACCCTCGGCGCTCTCGTCGTCGGCCGTGGAGACCTGGAGCTTGTCGACCGGCTTGCCCTTGGCCAAGCGCCGGGCCTCGCGGGCCTTCTCGGCCGGGGAGCCGGGGGCCGGCATGGCCCGGATGACGTAGAACTGCTGCCCCATGCTCCACAGGTTCGTGGTGGTCCAGTAGATGAGGACGCCGATCGGGAAGTTCACGCCGGTCACGGCGAAGATGATCGGCAGGGCGTAGAGCAGCATCTTCTGCTGGCGCGCCATGGGATTGTCCAGGGCAGCGGCCGGCATGTTCTTGCGCATCAACTGGTGCTGCGTGGTGAACGTGGTGAGCGACATCGCCACGATCAGGACGAGGGCCAGGATCTTGGCCGGGCCGTCGTTGCTGTGCAGGAAGCTCGAGGTCAGCGAGGCGCCGAAGATGTCGGACGCCGCCATCTTCTGGGCCAGTTCCTGGGACCAGAAGCCCTGCGGGTCATGGGTGCCGTTGGCCACACCGGGGACCGTGTTGAGGATCCGGAAGAGCGCGAAGAAGAACGGCATCTGCATCAGGATCGGCAGACAGGAGGAGAACGGGTTGGTCCCGTGCTTCTTGTACAGCGCGAAGCTCTCCTCGGTCATCGCCTTGCGCGACGCCTCGTCCTTCTTGCCCTTGTACTTCTTCTGGATCTTCATCAGCTCCGGCTGCAGGAGCTGCATCCGGCGCTGCGACCGGATCTGCTTGACGAACAGCGGCATCAACAGGATCCGGAGCACGATGACCAGGCCGACGATCGACAGTGT
Organism: Ornithinicoccus sp.; assembly: GCF_057176825.1. Classification (NCBI taxonomy): domain Bacteria; kingdom Bacillati; phylum Actinomycetota; class Actinomycetes; order Micrococcales; family Intrasporangiaceae; genus Ornithinicoccus; species Ornithinicoccus sp. The sequence continues at coordinate 615,560 of NZ_CM169976.1, forward strand.
CCAGGTCCACCCGCTGGTGTCCGACATCCCAATCGAGGTCAACAGCCATTCGACGCCGACCATGATGGCGGAGTTGAACCAGTAGAACGGTGTCAACAGTGTGTCTAGGAAACCCATGAGGTCCTCAGTCTTGCGGCGAGCCGTGGCTCACCTGGTGGTCATGCGTGCGTCGCGGCGGGACATGGTCCACACCGCCTGCGCTCCAGGGGTGGCAGCGGGCCAGCCGGCGGGCGGCCAACCAGACACCCCTCAGCGGCCCGTGCTCCCGCAGTGCCTCGATGGCGTATGCGGAGCACGAAGGGTAGTAGCGGCACGTCGGGCCGAGCAGCGGCGAGATGAGCAGCTGGTAGGCGCGCACCAGCCAGACCAGCGGTGCTGCCAGGACCGAACCGACCGTGCCCGCCATCAGCGCAGCGCCCGGGAGAGTGCGTCGTCGACGGCCGAGGCCAGTATCGCACTCGATGCGCCTGCCGCGGCCGGATTGGCCCGCACCACCAGGTCGGTCCCCGCCGGAATCTGACCGATCCGGTCCGCCACGATGTGCCGGAGTTGCCGGGTGACCCGGTGTCGCACCACGGAGTTGCCGACGGCCTTGGACACCACGAAGCCCACCCTGGCCGGCGTGGGGCTGGGGTGGGCTCGGTCTGCCCGATGCACGATGAGCCACGGCGTGCCACTCCTGCGGGAACGCGTCACAGCCCGCGAGGCACCGCCGCGGAACACGGCGGTGAAGTCCTCCGGTCTGGTCAACCGGTGACGCCGGGGCAGCATCGGGACCGCAGGCTGGGTGAGTAGCACGACCGGGCCGGGAGCCGGGCCGGTCAGGCGGACAGGCTGGAGCGGCCCTTGCGGCGACGGTTGGCCAGGATGGACCGGCCGGCGCGGGTGCGCATACGCAGGCGGAAGCCGTGCACGCGGGCGCGACGACGGTTGTTGGGCTGGAACGTACGCTTGCTCACTGGGTACTCCGTTACCGCAGTCCCCCACACGATCTCCGTGCCGGAAACTGTCTCTGGCTGTCTGGGTCTGGTTCGGTGCCGTCCTCGGCCGCAATCGAAAGCCCACGGACGTGCTCATGGGCAGGCGAAAACGGCCGAAAATCGGCCTGCCCAACGGTACGCGAGGCCCGCACACCGGGTCAAACCGCAGCCCACCCATCGCCATCGGCGCCAAAACGGTCTACTCTGAGCCCTCCGAACCGACGACGCGCGACGACACGCCGGGGAGGGCGCGATCCGGGTCACCGGTCTGCCGCCCGCACTTGCCCCGGAGGTGTCGACCTTGTTAGCGTCGCTGGCTCGGGAGTCTTTGTCCACCGGTTTGTACACAGCCTGTGGATAACCTTGTGGACACGGCCGTAGTGGGTCGTTGCATCCGTCGTCCACCGGGGGACACACACCGCACAACTTGTAGAGACAGGACGAACCACACCGATGACGCAGCCCGAGGTCGACTACGACCAAGTGTGGCAACGGACCGTCGGTGACCTGCACGAGAGCGGTATCGCACCCCGGGAACGCGCCTACCTGCGCATGACGAGACTGGTCGGTCTGCTCGACTCGACCGCGCTGCTGGCGGTCCCCTACGACCACACCAAGGATGCCCTTGAGGCCGGGCTGCGGACCCAGGTCGAGGACGCCCTCTCCACGCACCTGTCCGTCCGGGTCAGGCTCGCCATCACCGTCGATGAGGACCTGCGCGGTCAGATCGAGGGGGAAGGCACCCAGATCGCCGACGATGCCTCCGCCCCGGCCGCCGAACACCGAGAGCAGGGCGGTGCGGCATCGGAAACAACCGCCGGGACAGGAGAATCCACCGCTCCGCGCGCGACTCCGTCCCCCGAGGCAGTCCAGGTCTCCTCGACCGACGTCGACTCCAGGCTCAACCCGAAGTACACCTTCGACACCTTCGTCTCCGGCTCGTCCAACCGCTTCGCACACGCCGCATCACTGGCGGTCGCTGAGGCACCCGCCCGGGCCTACAACCCGCTGTTCATCTATGGCGAGTCAGGCCTGGGCAAGACCCACCTGTTGCACGCCATCGGTCATTACGCCCGCAACCTCTACCCGGGGGTGCGGGTTCGCTACGTGAATTCCGAGGAGTTCACCAACGACTTCATCAACAGCATCCGTGACGACAAGGCCGGCGCGTTCCAGCGGCGCTACCGCAACGTGGACTTCCTCCTGATCGACGACATCCAGTTCCTGCAGGGCAAGGAGCAGACGGTCGAGGAGTTCTTCCACACCTTCAACACCCTGCACAACAGCGAGAAGCAGGTCGTGATCACCTCCGACCAGCCTCCGAAGAAGCTCTCCGGCTTCGCCGAGCGGATGCGCAGCCGGTTCGAGTGGGGGCTGTTGACCGACGTGCAGCCTCCGGACCTGGAGACCCGGATCGCGATCCTGATGAAGAAGGCCACCCAGGAGGGGATGACCATCCCCGCCGACGTCGCCGAGCTCATCGCCAGCAAGATCACCACCAACATCCGTGAGCTGGAGGGCGCCCTGATCCGGGTGACCGCCTTCGCCTCGCTGTCCGGGATGCCGCTCACCGTCGAACTGGCGGCGCACGTCCTCAAGGACATCATCCCGGCCGGCGACTCCGGGCAGATCACGGTGAGCACGATCATCGACGAGGTCTCCGGCTACTTCCACATCGCGGTCGACGATCTCTGCGGCACCTCCCGGTCCCGCACCCTGGTGAACGCCCGACAGATCGCGATGTACCTGTGCCGTGAGCTGACCGACCTGTCGCTGCCCAAGATCGGCCAGGAGTTCGGCGGCCGCGACCACACCACGGTGATGCACGCCGAGCGCAAGATCCGGCAGCTGATGGGCGAGCGCCGCGCGCTCTACGACCAGATCACCGAGTTGACCGGCATGATCCGCAAGTCGGCCGCGCGCCGGGCCTGAGTCCACCGCCCTGTCCTCTGCGCCGCTGTGGACAGGGCTCGAGTATCACGGATTGCGCTGCCGACGAGCCGATCCCGGGACCTCCCGCATTCCCACAGCCTGTGGATAACCCTGTGGGTACATCACCTCCTGTTCACCTAGCACCCCCTCCTCGGGACCCGACCCCCTGCCGGACCACTGTGGATGGCCTGCGGACGGTCTGGGGAAATCCGACGCTGCGCTGCGGACAGACGCCCCCCACCCCCGGCCCGGGCTGTGGACCACCGTCGGGCGTCCCCAACCCGGTGCGGCCTGCACGCAGGATGTCCACTCGGCATACACATCACCAACACCGGCTCCGACCTGCACCGCGCCCCTGTCATCCACAGTCTCCACAACCCCTATGACGATGACGAGATAACCTAGGCAGAGGGATCCCGTCCCACGTCCTGGGGATGAGGACAGCACGGGCGGGCTCACTCCTGGTCGAGGGTCGCGGGGCGGGTTGGCCTCGCTCCCACCGCCGACTAGTGTCATGCTGCACACCCGTCGGTGTGCGCGCCGCGCCACCGACGCCACCGATCCTGCCGTCCCGAAGGGCTGACCGACGTGAAGTTCCGGGTTGACCGCGACGTCCTCTCCGAAGCCGTGGCCTGGGTGGTCCGCGGCCTAAGCAACCGGCCGCCGGTGCCGGTCCTGGCCGGCGTGCTGCTCCAGGCGGACGAGGAGGGCACGCTGACCCTCTCGGCATTCGACTACGAGATCTCCGCCACCGTCACGGTCGAGGCCGACGTGGAGGAGGGTGGGCGCGTCCTCGTGCTGGGCCGGCTGCTCGCCGACATCTCCCGCAACCTTCCCGGCAAACCGGTCGAGGTGTCGACCGACGGCAGCAAGGTGCAACTCACGTGCGGGTCGAGCCGGTTCTCGCTCATCCAGATGCCGGTGGAGGACTACCCCGCCCTGCCGGCATCCGCCGACAGCAGCGGAAGCATTGCCGGTGACGTGTTCACCCAGGCGGTCGCCCAGGTGTCGGTGGCCGCCGACCGTGGTGACACCCTGCCCATCCTGACCGGGGTCCGCGTCGAGATCGACGGCGAGAAGGTCACCCTCCTCGCCACCGACCGGTACCGCCTGGCGATGCGCGAGATCACCTGGCGCCCGGTGGACCCCAACGCCTCCCGGGTCGCGCTGATCCCAGCCCGCACCCTGTCCGAGACGGCCCGGGCCCTGGGCGCGGCCGGGACGGTCGAGGTCGCCCTGGGCGACTCCGGCAGCGGCGACGGCCTGATCGGGTTCGAGGCGGGATCGCGTCGGGCGACGACCCGCCTGCTGGACGGGGAGTACCCGAAGGTCACCTCGATCTTCCCCAACAGCGTGGACACCGTCGCGCTGATGGAGACCGGCACCCTCATCGAGGCGGTCAAGCGGGTCGCCCTCGTCGCGGAGCGCAACACCCCGGTGCGGCTGCGCTTCACCGACGGACAGGTGGCTATCGAGGCCGGCACCGGCGACGACGCCCAGGGCAGCGAGGCGATCGAGGCCACCCTCACCGGCCCCGGCCTGGAGATCGCGTTCAACCCGCAGTTCCTGCTCGACGGCCTGGGTGCCCTCGACACGGCATACGCCCGGCTGTCCTTCACCCAGCCCTCGCGTCCGGCGGTGTTGTCCGGGCAGTCCGAGCCGGACGGGGAGTCCGACGAGTCCTACCGCTACGTGCTGATGCCGGTGCGCTTCGCCGGCTGACCAGCGCACCCGCGCCGCCGGGACCCCGCACCCGGCGCACACCCGAAGGAGGAGCCCGGTATGCAGCTCGGAATGATCGGCCTGGGCAAGATGGGCGGCAACATGCGCGAGCGTGTCCGCCGCGCCGGCCACGAGGTGATCGGCTACGACCTGGCGCCGGAGTTGCGCGACGTCGACAGCCTCGAGGACCTGGTCGCCTCCCTGTCGGCACCGCGGGTGGTCTGGGTGATGGTGCCGCACGGGAAGCCCACGCAGGAGACGGTGACCCAGCTCGGGGAGCTGCTTGAGCCGGGTGACCTGGTCATCGACGGGGGCAACAGCCACTTCAAGGACGACGCGGCCCACGATGCGGAACTGTCCGCCAAGGGCATCGGCTACGTCGACTGCGGTGTCTCCGGCGGGATCTGGGGCCTGGAGAACGGCTACGGGTTGATGTGCGGGGGGCGGAGCGAGCACGTCGAGCTGGCGTTGCCGATCTTCGACGCGTTGCGCCCCGAGGGGCCGCGTGCCGAGGGATTCGTCCACGCCGGCGAGGTGGGCGCGGGGCACTACGCCAAGATGGTGCACAACGGCATCGAGTACGGCCTGATGCACGCGTATGCCGAGGGGTTCGAACTGCTGACGGCCAAGGAGATCGTCACCGACGTCGAGGGCTGCTTCCGGGCCTGGTCGCGCGGCACGGTGGTCCGCTCCTGGCTGTTGGACCTGCTGGTCAAGGCACTGGAGGAGACTCCGGGCCTGGACGGCATCAGTGAATACACCACCGACTCCGGCGAAGGACGCTGGACCGTCCAGGAGGCCATCGAGAACGCGGTGCCGATGCCGGTGATCAGCGCCGCGCTGTTTGCCAGGTTCGCCTCCCGGCAGGAGAACTCCCCGGCCATGCAGGCGGTCGCGGCATTGCGCGGGCAGTTCGGCGGACACGACGTGAAGATGCTCGATGACGACCTCGCCGAGGGTCAGAAGGAAGTCCACGAGTTCGCCCGGGCCAAGCAGGACCGGGGCCAGCAGCGACCGGGCGATGCGAGCCGGGACTCGTCCGACCCGTCCGCCGATGCGGATGCCGGCACGGCCGCGGACCGCTGACGCACGGCATACCGATGCAGTGCACCTGACCCGACTGAGCGTCACCGACTTCCGGAGCTACCCCGAGGCCACCGTCGACCTGGCCCCCGGGGTGACCACGCTGCTGGGTCGCAACGGCCAGGGCAAGACCAACCTGGTCGAGGCGGCGGGCTACCTCGCCGCGCTGTCCAGTCACCGGGTGGCCACCGACGCCCCACTGGTGCGGCACGGCGCCGACTCGGCAGTCGTGCGGGCCACGGTCGTGCGGGACGAGCGGGAGTCCCTGGTGGAGCTGGAGATTGTCCCGGGACGCTCCAACCGGGCGCGGCTCAACCGCTCCGCCCTGACCCGGCCCCGCGACGTGCTCGGCACGTTGCGGACGGTGCTCTTCGCACCCGAGGACCTGGCGTTGGTGAAGGGCGAGCCGGGTGAGAGGCGCAAGTTCCTGGACGAACTGCTCGTGGCACGTCAACCCCGGTGGGCTGGGGTGCGCAGCGACTACGACAAGGCACTGAAGCAGCGCAACGCCCTGTTGCGCTCGGCCTCGGCGCTGTGGCGCGAGCCGCGCGGGCGGCGCCGCCGGGACCGCCAGTTGGCACCGGGCCAGACGTTGGAGGAGGCACGGGAGTCGGCCCTGGCGACCCTGGGGGTCTGGGACGGTCAACTGGCCGAGGTCGGGGGCGCCCTGACCTACGCCCGGTTGCGCCTGCTGCACGACCTCGGTCCGTATGTGGACCAGTCCTACCGGACGATCAGCGATGCGGACACCCCCGCTCGCACGGCATACCGGAGCAGTCTGCAGGGACCCGTGGCCGACCGGATCGCCGCCGGGGAGGTCCCCGAACGGGAGGAGCTGGTCGCCGCGACACTGGAGACCATGGCGCAGGTGCGCACCCAGGAGCAGGAACGCGGGGTGAGCCTGGTGGGCCCGCACCGCGACGAGCTGGTGCTCTCCCTGGGTGAGCTCCCGGCCAAGGGGTATGCCAGCCACGGCGAGTCCTGGTCGATCGCCCTGGCGTTGCGGCTCGCCGCCTTCCAGCTGCTGCGGCACGACGTCGGGACCGACCCCGTGCTGGTGCTGGACGACGTCTTCGCCGAGCTGGATGTCGGTCGACGTAGCAGGCTGGCCACGCTCATCGCCGACTGTGAGCAGGTGCTGATCACCGCCGCCGTCGCCGAGGACGTGCCCGAGGACCTGCTCTCCAGGTCCGGTGCCGTGCTCGACGTCAGCCTCGGCTCGGTCAGCGCGCGGGAGGCACCGTGAGCGATGCTGATGGTCCCCCCGACGTGCCCCCTGACGGTCCCCCCGACGAGGCCGACCGCCCCCACGGCTCGGCCCCATCGGCCGAGGACGACCCGCTGTCGGCGGCCGCAGAGGCGCTGGCCAGGGCCCGGCGCCTGGCCCGGGAGAAGGGGCTGCGACCCGGCAGACCCGGCCGGGCGAAGGGCACCGGCTCCGGCGACCCGGGCGCCGGCCTCTCGAGGACTCGTTCCGGTGCGGGCAAGCCCAGTGCCCGGGACCCCCAGACCGTCGGCACCGAGATCGAGCGTCTGGTGGCGAGCCGCGGCTGGGGGGCCGAGGTGCAGGTAGGGTCGGTCATCGGCCGCTGGGCCACCATCGTGGGGGACACCGTGGCCGCGCACGTCTCCCCGACCGGGTTCACGGGGTCCGTCCTGACGGTCCAGGCCGACTCCACGGCCTGGGCAACACAGATGCAGTTGCTCTCGAGCTCGGTCTTGGCCAGGATCGAGACCGAGGTGGGGCCTGACGTGGTCACCGAGATCGTGGTGCGGGGCCCGGGGGGTCCGAGTTGGCGCAAAGGCGTGTTCCGGTCGACCGGGCGCGGGCCGCGGGACACGTACGGATAGTTCGGGAGAGGGAGGACGGATGGCTGTCGGAGATGTCACGGAGCAGGGCACCGTCCTCTTCGAGGCCCGGGCCGGCACGCGCTCCTTCGTGATGCACGCGGTCCTGCCGGTGGGCCTCGGCCTCGGCCTGGCAATGCTGTACCTGGTGTACATCCGCAACCCCGACGGGGGCGCTGTGGAGAACGGCATCATCAGCGGCCTGACCGTCCTGATCTGCGTGGCATCGCTGGGCTTCCTGTGGGCACGACAGCGGGCGCTCTTCCAGGTGACCGCAACCCATGTCGTCAAGCGTCGGACGCTGCTGCAGCCCATCGTGGTCCCCCGGGAGGAGATCGCCGAGGCCGTGGTCACCAAGCAGTATGCGTTGGTCCGCGACTACCAGCCGCGCGTGTGGTTGCTCGCCCGAGACACCTCGCCGTTGTTGACCAGTGAACCGCTGACGGCCCTGACCGACCTGGAGGCTCTTGCCCGGGCTGCGCCCGTCGCCACCTACCTCGAGGTCCTCAGACCGGAGGAGACCCTGCAACGGTGGCCCCGGATGGTTCCCTGGAGCCACCGCAACCAGAAGGCCGCGGCGGTGCTCGGCGGAGCCTCTGTCATCGTCGCCGCCCTCCTGGCGTTCGTCATCGGCCTGATGTTCCTCTGAGGCGGCTGCGCCGCCCCGCGAGAGGGCACATGTGGCCGCCTGAGCCCCCGGTGGATGGGGAGGACCCCGTCTGAGGGTCTGTTTTGCCGTAGAAAAGCCGTTCTGAGGCTGTGGAAGGCCTGTTCTGAGGCGTTCAGCAGGTAGACTGGACCGGTAATCCACGAAGCTTTCCTAAGGAGTCCTGTGGCCACTGTCGGACCCGACGACCTGTCGTCGACCCAGCCAGAGATGCCCGAACTGCCCGAGGCCACACCGCAGGAAGGCGACCCCGAGTCCCTCGCCACCGCGACGGCATACGACGCCAACGCGATCCAGGTCCTGGAAGGCCTGGAGGCGGTGCGCAAACGCCCGGGAATGTACATCGGCTCGACCGGGGAGCGCGGCCTGCACCACCTGGTGACCGAGATCGTCGACAACTCGGTCGACGAGGCGCTGGCCGGGCACGCCACCGAGATCGAGGTGACGATCCTGGCGGACGGCGCCGTCCGGGTGACGGACAACGGGCGTGGGATCCCGACCGACATCCACCCGGTCGAGCAGAAGCCCGCCGTGGAGCTGGTGCTGACCCAGCTGCACGCCGGAGGCAAGTTCGGCGGCGGGGGCTACAAGGTCTCCGGTGGTCTGCACGGCGTGGGGTCCTCCGTGGTCAACGCCCTCTCCGAGCGGCTCGACGTCGAGGTGCGCCAGCGGGGGCACGTCTGGCGCCAGAGCTACCGCCTGGGCGTCCCCCAGGAGCCGCTGTCCCAGGACGAGGCCATCGAGGAGTCCGACACCGGCACCACGATCACCTTCTGGCCCTCGGGCGACATCTTCGACACCCTGGACTTCCAGTTCGAGACGATCCGGGCCAGCCTGCAACAGCGGGCGTTCCTCAACAAGGGCCTGACGCTGACGCTCCACGACGAGCGTCCGGTGGAGGTCGAGCACGACATCGACGCCCTCGACGACGACCCGATCGACGGCGTCGGCGAGGAGGACGCGGACGGTCTCCCGGACCCCGGCACGCAGGCGCAGGCGCAGTCCAAGAAGCGGTCGGTGACCTACTGCTACGCCAACGGTCTGCTCGACTACGTCGTGCACCTCAACAAGTCCAAGCGCGCCGACCCGGTCCACGACGAGGTCATCGGGTTTGAGACCGAAGACCCGGACCGGATGCTCGCCCTCGAGGTGGCGATGCAGTGGACAACCTCCTACAGCGAGTCCGTACACACCTACGCCAACGCGGTCAACACCCACGAAGGCGGCACGCACGAGGAGGGATTCCGGGCGGCCCTGACCCGGCTGGTCAACGACTTCGCGCGGACCAACAAGTTGCTCAAGGAGAAGGACGTCAACCTGACGGGTGAGGACATCCGCGAGGGCCTGACCGCGGTCGTCTCCGTGAAGCTGGGTGAGCCCCAGTTCGAGGGGCAGACCAAGACCAAGTTGGGCAACTCCGAGGTCAAGGGCTTCGTGCAGTCCGCCATGACCGAGCAGCTGGGCCACTGGTTGGAGGCCCACCCCCGCGAGGGCAAGGAGATCGTCGGGAAGGCCGTGCAGGCCGCGGCCGCCCGGGTCGCCGCCCGCAAGGCACGCGACGCCACCCGGCGCAAGGGCCTGCTGGAGTCCGGCGGCCTGCCCGGCAAGTTGCGTGACTGCCAGTCCAACGACCCCGCGGTCTCCGAGGTGTTCATCGTCGAGGGCGACTCCGCGGGCGGCTCGGCGGTCCGCGGTCGGAACCCCTTCAACCAGGCCATCCTGCCCATCCGCGGCAAGATCCTGAACGTCGAGAAGGCCCGCCTGGACAAGATCCTGAACAACCAGGAGGTCAAGGCGCTCATCTCCGGCTTCGGCACGGGCATCGGCGAGGACTTCGACATCACCAAGGCCCGCTACCACAAGATCGTGCTGATGGCCGACGCCGACGTCGACGGCATGCACATCCGGACCCTGCTGCTGACGCTGCTGTTCCGGTTCATGCGCCCCCTGATCGAGCACGGGTACGTCTACCTGGCCCAACCGCCGCTCTACCGGATCAAGTGGTCCAACGCCGAGCACGAGTTCGCCTACTCCGACCGGGAGCGCGATGCCCTGATCAAGGAGGGCATCTCGGCCGGGCGACGGCTGCCCAAGGACACCGGGATCCAGCGCTACAAGGGTCTGGGTGAGATGGACTACAAGGAACTGTGGGAGACCACCATGGACCCCGACCACCGGGTGCTGCTCCAGGTCACCCTGGATGACGCGGCTGCCGCGGACGAGATCTTCGCCGTCCTCATGGGTGAGGACGTGGAGTCCCGCCGCAGCTTCATCCAGCGCAACGCCAAGGACGTGCGCTTCCTGGACATCTAGTCACTCACCCGGGGGCTCCGCCCCCGGGGCCCCCGACGGGGCTCTGCCCCGGACCCCGCTGGGGGCGCACCCCCAGACCCCGCGCGCTTCGCGCACAGAGCAGGACCACTACGAAAATTGCCCCTGAACGGCATACCGAAGGAACGTCGTGACAGAAACACCACAGAGCGATCGCATCGAGGCCGTCGACCTCAACACCGAGATGCAGCGCAGCTACATCGAGTACGCGATGAGCGTCATCGTCTCGCGTGCGCTGCCCGACGTGCGGGACGGCATGAAGCCGGTGCACCGCCGGGTGCTCTACGCCATGTACGACGGCGGGTACCGCCCGGACCGCGGCTACAACAAGTGCGCGCGTGTCGTCGGCGACGTCATGGGTCACTACCACCCCCACGGCGACGGTGCGATCTACGACGCGTTGGTCCGTCTCGTGCAGGACTGGTCGCTGCGGTACCCGTTGGTCGACGGGCAGGGCAACTTCGGCACGCCCGGGGACGACCCCGCCGCGGCCCCGCGGTACACCGAGTGCAAGATGGCGCCGCTGGCCATGGAGATGGTCCGGGACATCAACGAGGACACGGTCGACTTCCAGGACAACTACGACGGCAAGGCGCAGGAGCCGACGGTCCTGCCGGCCCGCTTCCCGAACCTGCTGGTCAACGGCTCGGCCGGCATCGCCGTCGGGATGGCCACCCAGATCCCCCCGCACAACCTGCGTGAGGTCGCGCACGGCGTGCAGTGGCTGTTGGAGCACCCGGATGCCTCCCGCGAGGAGTTGCTCGAGGCGCTCATCCAGCGGATCCCCGGGCCGGACTTCCCGACCGGTGCGCTCATCATGGGCCGGCGCGGCATCGAGGAGGCCTACCGCACCGGCCGCGGCTCGATCATCATGCGGGCCGTCGTCGAGGTCGAGGAGATCCAGGGCCGGCAGTGCCTGGTCGTCACCGAGCTGCCCTACCAGGTCAACCCGGACAGCCTGGCCAAGAAGATCGCCGAACTCGTCAACGACGGCAAGCTGGCCGGCATCGCCGACATGCGCGACGAGACCTCCGGCCGGACCGGCCAGCGCCTGGTCATCGTGCTCAAGCGCGACGCCGTGGCCAAGGTGGTGCTGAACAACCTCTACAAGCACACCCAGCTGCAGCAGAACTTCGGCGCCAACATGCTCGCCCTGGTCGACGGGGTGCCCCGCACCCTCCCGCTGTCGGCGTTCGTGCGGCATTGGGTGGAGCACCAGATCGAGGTCATCGTCCGGCGCACCCGCTACCGGCTGCGCCGCGCCGAGGAGGAGATCCACATCCTCCGGGGCTACCTGAAGGCCCTGGACGCCCTCGACGAGGTGATCGCGCTGATCCGGCGCTCGCCCACCGTCGAGGAGGCCCGGGACGGGCTGATGGAGCTGCTCGAGGTCGACGAGACGCAGGCCAGGGCGATCCTGGACATGCAGCTGCGCCGCCTGGCGGCCCTGGAGCGCCAGAAGATCATCGAGCAGCACGACAAACTCGAGGCGATGATCCTGGACTACCAGGACATCCTGGAGAAGCCGCAGCGCCAGCGCGACATCGTCAGCGAGGAGCTGGCCGACATCGTGGAGCGGTTCGGCGACGACCGGCGCAGCCGGATCGTGCCGTTCGACGGGGACATGTCCATGGAGGACCTGATCCCCGAGGAGGATGTCGTCGTCACCATCACCCGCGGCGGCTACGCCAAGCGTACCCGCGTCGCGGAGTACCGCCCGCAGAACCGTGGTGGCAAGGGCCGGCGCGGCGCCGCACTCCGTGCCGACGACGTGGTGAACCACTTCTTCACCACCAGCACGCACCACTGGTTGCTGTTCTTCACCAACCTGGGCCGGGTCTACCGGGCCAAGGCCTACGAGATCCCGGAGGGCGGTCCCACCGGCAAGGGGCAGCACGTGGCCAACCTGATGGCCTTCCAGCCCGGTGAGGAGATCGCCCAGGTGCTCACCCTGCGCGACTACGAGCAGGCCGACTACCTGCTCTTGGCCACCCGCAACGGCCTGGTCAAGAAGACCCGGCTGGGCGACTACGACTCACCCCGGTCCGGCGGACTCATCGCGGTGAACCTGCGGGACGGCGACGAGCTCGTGGGCGCCCAACTGGCGGGGGCCGACGACGACGTGCTCCTGGTCTCCGTCAAGGGACAGTCGGTGCGCTTCACCGCGACCGACTCCGCACTGCGCCCCATGGGCCGGGCCACGTCCGGCGTCACCGGGATGAAGTTCCGCGGTGAGGACCACCTGCTGTCGATGAGCGTCGTGGCCCCGGACACCGAGGCCTACGTCTTCGTGGTCTTCGAGACCGGCAAGGCCAAACGGACCCCGGTGTCCGCCTACCGGGTCCAGGGTCGGGGCGGTCTCGGCATCAAGGTGGCCAAGGCCACCGACAAGGGCGGCGACCTGGTCGGTGCCCTGGTGGTCGACGAGACCGACGAGGTGCTCGTGGTCATGGAGCGGGGCAACGTGGTGCGCTCTGCCATCGGGCAGGTCCGGGTGACCGGCCGGGACACCGAGGGTGTGCGGTTCGCGACCCCGGGCAAGGGCGACACCATCGTCGCCGTGGCCCGCAACGCCGAGGCGGAGCTGAGCGAGGAGATCGAGCAGATCGAGCTCGAGGACGCCGCAGATTCGTCGTCCATCCCCACCGATGGCGTAACGTCAGACCCCACAGGTCCGGCAGCCCCCGCCGAGACCGACGAGTGACTCCGCCTCAGGGAGGTCAGTGGTGAGCACGACGGACCAGGGCGACCGGCCCGTGGATTCCGACGCGACCCAGAAGCTGAGCCGACCCGGCACCCAGACCGGGGAGAGTTCGGGCATGCGCGACGGCGCGATGGCCCGCACCGCTCCGCGGCGCGACCTGGAGCGACGTGCCCGGGTTGCGGGAGCTTCGGGTTCGACCGGCTCCAGCGGGTCCGGCGCGACCGCTGGCTCGGAGACCGGCAAGGCCAGTTCCGGTGGGCGCACCTCGCGCCCGCCCGCCCGCTCGGGCCCGCGTCCCCCGGCCACCCGGCCGCAGCGCCGCACCGGCCCCCGGCGCGTTCGGCTGACCCTGCAGCGGGTGGACCCGTGGTCGGTCATGAAGATCTCCTTCCTGGTCTCGGTCGCGTTGGGGATCGCGGGCGTGGTCATGGTGACCGTGCTGTGGAGCGTGCTGTCCGGCATGCAGGTCTTCTCGACGGTCAACGAGTTGATCACCATGCTGAGCACCGGCGAGGACGGCGGCCCGAGCTTCGACCTGATGGACTACCTCGGCTTCGGCCGGGTGGTGTCCCTGTCGGTGGTGATCGGCGTGATCAACGTGATCCTGCTGACCGCGCTCGCCACGCTCACCGCGTTCCTCTACAACGTCTGCACGTCCCTGGTCGGCGGGGCACAGCTCACGCTGTCCGACGAGTGAGGGTGAGGGCGAGACGAGTGAGGGTGAGGGCGAGCCGAGTGAGGGTGAGGGCGAGCCGACGAGGCCGCCCCGCCGCCGCCGATTCTGCGCGCCGAACCCGACGACCGTGGGCCAACTAGGCTGCGCCCCAGGCCTTTATCAATTGCTATAGGATTTGTCAAGAGTTCGTCAAGAAAATCCCTTCCCAGGGGTGCCCCGGCGGGTCTACCTTCGTTGCTGTCCTACTCGCTCGGCAGCAAGGAAATGCCATGCGTACACCCCGTCGCATCGTCACCCTGATCGCCGGCCTCGGGCTCCTCGTCGGTGCGGCAGCCGCACCGGCAGTAGCCGGGACCCGTGACCACAAGCCCACCCCGTCGCCCAGAGTGGTCGCCTCCGGGATGGACGCCCCCCGGCACTTGAGCTTCTCCGCCCGCGGCGACCTCTACATCGCCGAGTCAGGCACCGGCGGCACCGACAACTGCGTCGACCACCCCGAGCTCGGCACCATCTGCCTGGGCGACACCGGCGCCGTCACCAAGCTGTCCCGCAAGGGGCACCAGGAACGGGTCGTCACCGGCCTCCCCTCGGTCGGCTCCGAAGGCGAGGGGACCGGTCCCAGCGATGTCCTGCTCCAGGGCAACCGCCTCATCGTCGTGATCGGTCTGGGCGGTGACGAGGAGATGCGTGACTCCCTCGGCCCGACCGCCGCACTCCTGGGCACCGTGGTGTCGGTCAAGACCGGGAAGCACTCCGGCACGCCGAAGGTGCTGGCCGACCTGGCGGCCTTCGAGCAGAAGCGCAACCCCGACGGCGGGCTGATCGACTCCAACCCGGTCGACCTGGTCCGCAACGGTTCGGGATACCTGGTCGCCGACGCCGGCGGCAACGACGTGGTGAAGGTGGACCACAGGGGCCGACTGTCCACAGCGGCCGTGCTCCCGACGGTCTGGACCGACCCGCCCTTCCCCGGCGCGCCCGACCCGTTCCCGGCCGAGCCGGTCCCGACCGCCGTGGCCAAGGGCCCGGACGGTGCGTGGTACATCGCCCAGCTCACCGGATTCCCGTTCGAGCCGGGGAGCGCGTCGATCTACCGGCTCAAGCACGGCAAGCTCACCACGTATGCGACCGGGCTGACGAACGTCACCGACCTCGCGTGGTCCGGCAAGAGCCTGTATGCCGTGCAGATCAGTGACGAGGGTCTGCTCGCCGGGCTCTCGGGATCCCTGGTGAAGGTGAGCACGAAGGGCGAGCACCGCACCGTGGCCGACGACCTGTTCGCCCCCTACGGGGTGGCGATCCGCCAGGGATCGGCCTACGTCACGACCTGCTCGGTGTGTGCCGGCGGCGGCGAGGTCCTCAAGGTCTCCCTCAAGCGCTGAGCCTTTCGCCGCGGCAGTCCCGCACGCACCGTGGCCGGGGCGTGCGGGACCGCTGTGCCCGGGGTTGTTTTGGCCGTCCCTACCCGCGTGAGGTAGTCTCGTGCGGCGCGATGTCGACAGGATCCTGATCCCGATTCGACGTCGCGCAACGCGGTGCGGGCCTATAGCTCAGACGGTTAGAGCGCTTCCCTGATAAGGAAGAGGTCACAGGTTCAAGTCCTGTTAGGCCCACCACTCCAACCCCGCCGGTCCGCGGCGGTGGACCCGACCGGGAGTTGAGATGAATCGTTTGCTCCTCGTGGCAGCAGCCGCCCTCGGCGCCGTGGCCCTGGCCAAGAAGATGCAGGACCAGCAGGCCGAGCGCGACCTGTGGGCCGAGGCCACCGACGACGTCGCCGCAGACCCGAGCTGAACGGCTCCCACCACAACTGAAGAATCCCTCCGGGGGCGTGGCGCAATTGGTAGCGCACCTGCTTTGCAAGCAGGGGGTTGTCGGTTCGAGTCCGATCGCCTCCACCCTGGTGTCAGAGGCCCTTCCCGCTCGACGGGGAGGGCCTCTGGTGCATCTCCGGGATGCGGCCGTCTCCTCCGCGGCAGGGGGCGCGGCAAGGGGTGACCCGTAGAAGCGGGGGCCGTAGCCCGCGTCTGACAGGTCACCCGGGCGAGGCCGTTCTACGGACTAGCTTTCGGCCCTGGCAGCTGGCAAGCTGCGCGGGTGATTCAGTACCGTCGGCACGCGCGATTGCCCGACGGCCCTCGCGAGCGGGAAGAACTGGAACGGGTCGATGCGCTGGCGGCGCGTCTCGTGGCTCACTTGAAGGCCGATGAGGAGACCATTGCCCTGCTCCACATCCACGGGGCCCAGTCAAAGGCGATCCAGGACCGAGTGGGCAGTCTGCTCGAACTCGAACTGGGGTTTAACGCGGAACTCATCCTGACCCCAGACGAGGGTTTGATCACACGAGCTCGTCCCGACTTCTACTACCCGTTGTCCCCGGGGACGGGGGTGATCGCGGAGGTTGAGAGGGGCGGAACTACCGCCAACAATCACGATCTGAAGGATCTGTGGAAAGCGCACATCGCCATCAATGCGAACCACCTGTTCCTCGTCGTGCCCAACGAACTGTTCAACGAGAAGGGAGCCGTGCGCGAGCGGCCCTTCCCGAAGGTGGCGCGACGCATGGGTGCCTTCTTCACGAGCCCACGCACGGCCGTCGACGTGTTGAGCGTGCACGTCTTCGGCTACTGACGGCGGCTCCTCCGCGGCAGGGGTGACCTGTAGAAGCGGGTGCCGTAGCCCGCGTCTGACAGGTCACCCGCCCCTGGCGCGTGCCTCCACGTCGTTGAGATCCAGGTGATTGCGCATGTAGCGCTCGGAGGCGTGCTGCAGGGGCTGGTGGTCCCACGGGTAGTACGCGCCGTTGCGCAGGGCCTCATAGACCAGCAGGCGCCGCGCCTGGCTCGCACGGATGGCCGCGTCGAAGGCACTCAGGTCCCACGAGGCGTCGACCAGCGCCGTGAAGTGGGCCAGTAGATCGGCGTGCTCGGGGAGATCCGCCAGGTTGTGCCGCTCCCCGGGGTCCGCCTCCAGGTCGAAGAGCTGGTCCGGGTCGAGAGCGCACCGCACGAACTTGTGGCGGCCCTCGACGACGCCGACCAGCGGTGCCTCGGAGGCCTCGGCGGCGTACTCCATCGGCACCGGGCCGCGCCGACGGCCCCCGGCCACCGGCAGCAGGCTGGTCCCGTCAAGCTGCACGGGCGACCCGCCCAGGTCGATGCCAGCGAGGTCCGCCAGGGTCGGCAGGATGTCGAGCGTCGAGACCGGGGCGTCGACCGTCCTGCCCGCGCTCGCCCGGGACGGCGAGCAGCAGCGGCACGCGGGCGGAGTGCTCGAAGAAGCTCATCTTGAACCACATGCCGCGGTTGCCGAGCATGTCGCCGTGATCGGAGGTGAAGAGCACCACGGTGTTGTCCGCCTGGCCGGTGGACTCCAGCACACCGAACAGCTGCCCGACCAGATCGTCGACGTAGGAGAGGTTGCCGAAGTAGGCCCGGCGCGCGCGGGCCACGTGCTCCGCGGTGATGTCGTAGCTGCGCCAGTCGTTCGCGTCGTAGATCCTGCGCGAGTGCGGGTCGTGGTCCTCGTAGGCCAGCGGGGCGCCTTCGGGCTCCAGGTGGTCACAGTCGGCATACCGGTCCCAGTAGCGACGCCGGGTGACATACGGGTCGTGCGGGTGGGTGAAACTGACGGTCAGGCACCAGGGTCGGGCGTCGCCACTCCGGGCGTGCTGGTAGAGCCGGGCAGCGGCGTGATGAGCGACCTCGTCGTCATACTCCAGCTGGTTGGTGATCTCGGCGGTGCCTGCCCCCGTCACCGAGCCGAGGTTGTGATACCACCAGTCGATCCGCTCGCCGGGGCGGCGATAGTCGGGGGTCCAACCGAAGTCGGCGGGGTAGATGTCGGTGGTCAGCCGGTCCTCGAAGCCGTGCAGTTGGTCGGGGCCGACGAAGTGCATCTTGCCGGAGAGGCAGGTGGCGTAGCCGGCCCGGCGCAGGTGGTGGGCGAAGGTGGGCAGGTCGGAGGAGAACTCGGCCGCGTTGTCGTAGACGCCGGTGCGGGACGGCAGTTGGCCCGTCATGAACGCCGAGCGGCCGGGCGCGCACAGCGGGGAGGCCGTGTAGGCACGGGTGAACCGCACCGACCGCTCGGCGAGCGCCCGCAGGTGCGGCACGTGCAGCCAGTCCGCGGGGCCGTCCGGGAAGAGCGGGCCGGCCACCTGGTCGGCCATCACGATGAGGATGTTGGGGGTGCTCATGGCCCTCAGGCCAGGAACTGTGCCGGGTCGAACTCTTCGATCGGGATGATCCGGATCCGGGGCAGCGGGGCGTTGAACGCGTGGACGTCGTGCTCCAGGTCGAAGCTGACCAGCCCGTGAGCCTCCAGCGCGGTGAAGCCGCCGTTGCGGAACTCTGCGAAGGCCATCACCGCGACCCGGCGCTCCTCCTGCACCAACGGCGTCAGGTCCTCGAGGAAGTCGCCGTCGTGGCTGACCAGGATGACGTCGTCGGGGCGGTCCTGCAGGGCCTTGAGGGTGCGCTGGATCGCGATGTCGACGATCTTGTCCTCCGAGGAGCCGGACAACGGCACGGGAAGGTAGCCCATCGCCTTGAGCGCCTGCACGAAGGACATCGGCAGCCCGGTGCTGGCGTTCAGGAAGAACAGCCCCCGGGTCGGCTGGCCCCACTGCTCGGTGCTGAAGGTGAGCAGTCGGTCCCACCGCGGCCGCTCGTCCGGGTGCGGGCGGCGCCCCAGGATGGACGTGCCGAGCGTGGCGTCGATGTTCTCGCCGTCGACGAGCAGGTACGTCGTGCGGCCGGCCGCGGGAGTCTGCTCCATGGGCGGGAGTGTATGCCGTTCCTCACCCGGGTGGGTGGGAGAGCGTCTGGCGGGACAGCAGCCTGGCGAGAACGGCGGCGGGGAAGGCGAGCCAGGCCATGGCGCCCATCATCTTCGCGGTCTCCTCGGCGACCCGCCGGACGGTGGAGTCCCAGCCGGTCAGGTCCAGTCCGACGGAGCTCCCGAGAGCGACCACGGCGACCGCGAGGAGCAGGACCTCCGGCAGGCGGCGCAGCGTGTGCCGGTGCCACACCACGAGCAGCGCCGTCACGACGGCATACGCGAGGTAGGTGACCACCTCCGGGGATGCCGAAGACGTGCGGGATGACGATCTCGTGCAGCAGGAACCGGTCGTCCAGGGTCAACACCACCGTCAGGAGGCCGAGGGAGCCCAGGGCCTTGGCCAACGGACGGTCGACCTGCCACAGCCCGACGAGGCCGACCAGGTGGACCGCGGCAGCCCCGGCCCAGACGAAGAGGTTCAGGTCGGACACGCCACCGACGAACCACGGCGCACCGGTCACCTCGGCCGGGTCGCTCATCAGGTCCATCGGCTGGATGCTGCCGCCGGAGACCAGCGTCGCCAGGGGCGCGAGGGCTGCGAGCATCCAGGAGAGCAGGATGGCGCCGGCGACCCACCGCGACGGGAGGCCACCCCCCGGCGCGAGGGGTGCGCCGCCCCGCGGGGGGTGGGTCGGTGGGGGTGTTGCGGGATCCATGGATGCTCCGTCCCTCGGTGATGGGCGTCCTGCCGGATGGCCCGTCCCTACTGCACCAGACGTTTGTGGACGGGTGCTCATCCGCTTCTCATCGCCCGTTCCTAGCCTGGTGGCACCACAGCTACCACCACGGGAGAGCGCATGGGCCAGGGACGCACCGTCCTCATCGTCAGTTCGGGACGGGACAGGGGTGCCCTGGCCGCATCCCGGGCCCTCGCCCGTCGCGGCTGGTCGGTCGGGCTCGGCACTCCGCACCGGCGCGGGATGGTGACGTCCTCCCGCGCCATCGACCGGCTGCACGCGGTGCCCAGACCCCGCGAAGACGGACGCGCCTTCGTCGAGGGGGTCCGCGACGCGGTGGCAGCCGGCGACTACCCCGTCGTGTTCGGCGCGGGCGACGACTGGATGGCCGCGCTGTCCGCATACCGCCAGGAGCTGCCGGCCGTCGTCCCCCACCCGGAGACCGCCGTGGTGGAGGAGGCGCTGGACAAGCTCGCGCTGGCCCGGAGGGCACACGAGGTGGGGCTCGCGGCGCCGCGCACCGTGCTGGCCACGACCGAGGCGCTGTGGGGGTGGGAGGGCCCGGTGGTGGTCAAGTCGCGGCGGCACTGGTTCCCCGGCCAGACCGCGAGGTTCCGGGTCGACACCCGGCTCTTCGAGGACGTCGCCACTGCCGCCGGACGGGTGGCACAGATCGAGCAGGAGGGAGGGCAGGCGCTGCTCCAGGAGCTGGTGCAGGGCCGCCTCGGCTCCCTGGTCGGCCTGTTCCACGACGGCCGGTTGCGCGCGCGGTTGCAGCAGGAATCGGCCGGGGTGTGGCCGACCCCGAGCGGGATGTCCACGCGGGCGGTCACGGTGCCGGTCGACGAGGAGCTGGTCGCCCGCTGCGAGGCCCTGCTGGACGGTCTCGGCTGGCACGGCCTGGTCCAGCTGCAGTTCCTCACCGACCAGACTGGGAGCCCGCACCTGATCGACCTCAACGGCAGGTTCTACGGCTCGATGGAGCTGGCCAACCTCGCCCAGCCGGGGCTGGTGGACGGCTGGGTCCGCACCGCACTGGGCGAGCCGCCCCCGGACGTGCCGGACGCCGCGCCCGGCCACCGGTTCAGCTGGCTGGCCGGCGACCTGCGCCGGGCGGCAACGGAGCGCCGGGGTGGCGCCGTGCCGGACCTGCTGACCACCCTCAGGTATGCCGTCGGCGCGCGGCACAGCGTGTGGCACGGACGGGACCCGGGGCCGACCGTGCATCTGGTGCGGGAGCGGCTGGCACCGCCGCGCGCCTACTCGTAGACGTACTTCTGCGGGCCGGGGAAGGTCCAGGACAATCCGTCCCGCAGCCGGTCCCGCCAGTTCTCCCACGAGTGTCCGTCCCGCGCCTCGACATACCGCACGGTCGTGCCGGTGGCCTCGAAGACCGGCACCATCGAGCGGTTAGGGACGATGAGCGGCTCGTAGATGCCGCACGAGATGAACATCCGGTCCACCACCTTGCGCGGGCGCGCGCGGTACCGGTTCATGAACTTCACCACCGGGTCGAACGCCTCGCCGCCGCCGTGCTCGGTGCCGATGTCGGTGAAGACGAACGACCCGGACTGCAGGATCAACGAGCCGAACACCCCGGGGTTGCGGCTGGCGACCGACAGCGAGGCGACCCCGCCGAAGCTGGCGCCCATCAGGCAGCGGCCGTCGGGGCGGCGGATCAGCGGGAACCGTTCCTCCAGGTGGGGGATCAGTTCGTGGGCGATGTGGCGGGCGTGTGGGGCGTAGTTGGGGTACTCCCGCAGCCGATCGCCGGGGTTGCTGAACACGACGATCGTCTCGGCCATGTCGAGCCGGTGGATCAGGTTGTCCAGCACGGTCTTCATCGCCGAGTAGTTGATGTAGTCGTCGCCGTCGTGCACGACCAACAGCGGGTATGTCGTGCTGGTGCGGAACCGTGCGGGCAGGTAGACCCGGCTCCAGGTCTTGCGGCGCAGCGCGCGGGAGTCCAGGGCCAGGTCGAGCAGCTCGCCGGCCCGCGCCTCGGGGTCGGGGTGGGTCCACTCGGGCGTGACGTAGCCGTCGGCCTGGCAGACCGAGGACGAGCCGACCGGGCTGTGTGCCACGACTGGGTTCAGGGGGTCGTTGCCGCGCTCGACATGGTCGCCGAGCCGCACCTCCAGCTGGTACTCCACCCGGGATCCCTCGGGCAGCTCGATGATGACGTACCAGAGCGAGGTGTGGCCGATGCGGCGCATCGGCACGCGCTGCGGCTGGTTCACGATCCGGTGGGTCACCCAGACCTCGTCGGCGTTGCCGCGGAACAGGAAGGTGCACTTGGCGCCCTCCACGATGGGGACGGCCCGCTCGTGCAGGAAGGTGTCGACCTGCTCCTCGCCCAGATCGTCCTGCTCCCG
Organism: Ornithinicoccus sp.; assembly: GCF_057176825.1. NCBI lineage: Bacteria > Bacillati > Actinomycetota > Actinomycetes > Micrococcales > Intrasporangiaceae > Ornithinicoccus > Ornithinicoccus sp. Next base: position 637,397 of record NZ_CM169976.1, read on the forward strand.
GAACCGGTTGATCGCGAGCTTGCGCCGTACTCGACGGGGGGCGGGGTACTGGGTGGTGCCGGGGCTCATGCCGCTCCCCTGGTGGTGACGGAGCCGTCCGGCCCGAGCAGGGGGGCGTCGGCGGGGAGCAGCCCGTCGGCGCCGACGTGGACCCGGGTGCGACGGTCCAGCAGCAGGCTCACGTCCGGTGCGAAGCGACGCACCATCATCGCCATCCGGTCGTGGTCGGCGAGCTCCAGCCGCTCCCGCGCGCTGGGGAAGACGACGACCTCACTGAGCAGTCCCACGCCCGTGGAGAACACCTCCGGCAGCGACGGCCCGTGCGGTGCCTGGTCGTGGAAGAGCACGATCCGGTCGGTGAGGGCCATCGCCCCCGCTCCCCAGGCGATGACCGGCACGTGGATCCGGGGCGCGACGTTGAACAGGTGGAGGGCTCCGGTGAGCACGCCGACGTGGCCGCCGGTGAGGACCACGGCCTCGACGTCGTCCAGCTCCCGGGAGATCAGCTGCCGGAAGGTGGCCACCGCCATCCGCTCGTGCGGGCGCCACTGCTCCCAGAACTGCGCGTGCACCTCCGAGACCCGGGCCAGGTGCCGGGTGTCCATCCCCCGCATGATCCGCTCGGCGTCCTCGATGGCGGTCTGGTGGACCTGCTCGCTGCGGGCGTGATGGCCGCGCAGCGATTCGATGGCGTTGTCGACGTGGCCCAGGCCGAGCAGGTAGAGGTCCTGCATCTCCTCCAGCACCTGGCGGCGGTGCCGGTCCGCCGCCGCGAACTCCGGATCGGCGTCCCACACCTCCTGCATCCGGTGCCAGAGCCGCAGGTTGACCGCGTCACCACCGACCAGGCTGCGCAGCAACTCGTCGTCGGGCTCGCGCTCGCGCCAGCCGGCGTTGATCAGGGCGACCCGACCGGTGATGCCGAGGGAGGAGACCACCTCGTCGACGTGGGGGTTGCGCTGGGGTCCGAGGAGGGTGATCGAGGGGACCGTGCCGGGCTCAACCGGCATGGACCTGGACGGTCTGGCCGACCGCGTCCAGCATTTCGCGCAGGACGTCGTAGTCCGGGTGCCGCATCCGGACGTAGGCGTTGGCCATGTAGCCGGCCTCGACCGGCTGGGTGGGCGTGCCAGAGCCCGGCAGGTGGGCGTCGATCACCCAACGTCCGTAGTTGTTCTCGACGGTCTCCAGGCCGGTGTAGCCCGTGATCACGCCGTCCTGGTCGGGGCGCAGCGCGATGATGCCGGCGGAGTGGCTGCGGCTGGGCCGGGTGAAGACCCGACCGTGCACGATCGCGTCCGCCCAGGAGCGGTAGACGTCCATGTCGTTGGCGGCGCTGTAGAGGTCCCAGCACCCCACCCCGGGAGGACGGGCGCCGATCTCACTGAACTTCAGACCCTTGGGCCCGTAGAACCACTCCATGTGGGTCGCCGAGGTCTCGATGCCCAGGGCGGTGATGACCCGCTGACCCATGTCACGGATCTCGTCGTAGAGGCCGCCGCCGTCAATCCGGTTGGTGGCGATGAACTGGGGGCTGATCCACCGGGTGCGCATGGCCTCCAGCACGCCCGGGTAGTAATGCGAGACGAAGTCGAGGGCGACGCCGCCGTCGATGGCGATGGTGTCGTAGAACCCCTCGTGGCCCTCGATGAACTCCTCGACCGCGATGGAGCGTACGTGCGGCCCGAACGCCGCCATGGCACGGGCCAACTCGGAGTCGTTGACCACCCGCGAGGTGGCCGCAGCCCCGGCACCGTCCCGTGGCTTCAGGATCAGCGGGTATCCCACCCGGGCGGCGAACTCCCGGACCTGCTCGACGGTCTCCGCGCCGGTGGAGGCGGCGGTCGGGACGCCGGCCGCACGCAGCGCCTCCTTCATCGACGGCTTGTCCCGGCACAGCCACGTGGTGTGCACGGAGGTGCCGGGGATGCTGGTGCGTTCCCGGACCACCGCCGCGGCCAGGGTGTGGGCCTCGATGGTTGCCTCGAGCTTGTCGACCCAGACCATCCGCTGCACCCGCTCGACGGTGGCGGTGAGCTGCTCGATGTCGGTGACCGAGCCGATCTGCTCGTAGTGCTGCATCCATGACTTGAGCTGGTCATCGAGGTAGTCGGCGGGGGTTTCGCCGATCCCGATGACGTTGGCGCCCGACTCGGCGAGCGCCCGGACGAACTCGCGCTGGTTCCGTGGGAAGTGGGGCTCGACGAAGATGATGTTCACAAGGGTGAGCCTCCCACACCACCCCGGAACGGAATCAAGATGCGCGGGCCAATGCGTCGAAGGATTCTGCAACAACCCGGGCGTAGACGTGCATCCCGGCGATGTCCGGGTGGATGCGGTCGGACTGCAGTGTCTCCGGCTCGGCCTTCATGGCCGCGTGCCAGTCGCCCACGACGGCGTTCGGGTAGTCGGCGACCACGGACTCGATGGTCTCGTTCGACCCGGGCACGAAGGTGCTGGAGGAGTAGAGGTTCATCACCACGACCTGCCGCTGCGCCCCCAGGGTGTCGAGCACTTCGCGCAGGGCTGCCTCGTCGACGCCGGCGTTGGTGCCGAAGTGGATGATGACGTTGTCCTGCACGGTGTCCGCCTCCAGCGCCGCGTCCAGGACGGGCATGGCGTCCTTCCACTGCCGGTTGGACTTGGCCTCGAAGGACATGCCGGGGAAGCGGTACTCCAGGCCGTCCGCGCTGGTGACCACCAGGGAGTCACCGACTGCGGTGATGTCCTCACCGTCGGGGACCAGCAGGCCCTCCTCGTCCTCCTGGTAGCCGAACGGGTGCTCGGACCCCTCGGCGTCGGAGGCGTCGTCCTCGTCGGACTCCTCCTCCCGGGCCTGGTCCTCGGCCGACCCGTCCTCCCCTGCCTCCTCGTCCTCCCCGGCGGCCTTGTCGTCCTGCGCGGCCTTGTCCTCGGTCGGAGTGGCCGCACCGTCCTGCGCGGAGCTGGCGGCGCCCCCGTCCCGGGCGTCGGTCCGGGCACCCTCGAGCACGCCGCCGGGCCCCAGGAGACCGTCGAACGGACCGGTGCCGGCGTCGGCGGCGGGGTCGGCCTCCTGGACCGGCTCGGCCGCCGCGGGCTCCCCGTTGAGCCGGGCCTCCTGCTCCTCGATCACCTGCTGCGTCTGCGACTTGTCGGGGGCGGTGGCGACCGCCACCGCGGAGAGCAGCACCAGACCGGCCAGCGCGCCCGCGGCGATCCTGGGGACCCGCGAGGTCTCCCACGGGGTGAGCGCCCACTGCCGCACCCGGGCCAGCGAGGCACGGAACCCGTGCCGGCGGACCGGGGTCTCGATGAACCGGTGGGAGAGTGCCGAAAGGACCAGGGTGGTGACCAGGGCGCCGGTCAGCACCAGGGTGGCGCGGAGCGTGCCCGGGGCGTGCGGCACCAGGGTGGTGGCGATCATCAGCACCGGCCAGTGCCACAGGTAGATGCCGTAGGAGCGCTCCCCGATCCAGGCCAGCGGACGCAGCTGCATCACCCGGCGCCACGGGCTGTCGGATTCCAGCAGCCCCGCGATGAGCACCGCGGTGGCCAGGCAGGCCAGCAGGATCCCGCCGCGGAAGGTCCAGGGCGACGCATCGCTGAGCACCCGCATCAGCACCACGAGCAGCACCAGCGAGCCGGTCACGGCCACGCCGCGCCAGCGCCGCCAGACCGCAGTCCGCAGACCGGCCCGGTGGGGTGCGGCCCACGCGAACGCGAGCGCCACCCCCAGCATCAGCCCGAACAGGTGCGTGTCGGTGCCGTAGTACACCCGGGTCGCGTCGGTGCCTGGTTGGTACAGGGCGGCCATCAACAGGGCAGACCCGAGCGCGAGCCCGCCCACGGCATACAGCCGCTGCCGGGCCGTGCGGGCGATCGCCAGCAGCACCACCATCGCCAGCGGCCAGAAGAGGTAGAACTGCTCCTCCACCGCGAGGGACCAGAAGTTGACGAAGAGCAGTGGCGAGGTGTGGTGGAAGTAGCTGGCGCCGGCGCCGATCTCCAGCCAGTTCGTGGAGAAGGTGAGCGCGCCGAGCGCCTGCCGTCCGATCGAGACGAGCAGGTCGCCCCCGACGAGGCGGGCGGCCCCGATGCTGACCACGACGACGGTGAGCAGGGCGGGCAGCAGGCGCCGTGCCCGGCGCAGCCAGAACTGCGGCAGGTCCAGCCGGCCGCGCTCGGTCAGCTCGCGCGCCAGCAGGGTGGTGATCAGGAAGCCGGAGACGACGAAGAAGACATCGACCCCCAGGAAGCCTCCCGGCAGGACGGTGGGGGTGAAGTGGAAGACGAGGACGCCGATGATGGCGATGGCCCGGATGCCATCGAGCCCGTGGATGCGCCCCGGGCGGGGGCGCAGGTCGTCGGGTCCGAAAAGGCGGCGGCGCGGGGGTCGAGGAGTGGTATGCCGACGGGCCGGCTGGGTGCGCACCGTGGCCGCCGACGTGTCCGGGGGTGCCTGGAGGGCGTCGACCCGGCGCGCGGTGGTCGTCATCGGTGGCTCCTCCCTGGCGGAACCGAACTGGGGTGCGGGTCCAGCCTAGGTCGGTGCCGGTCCCGGACCCGGGACCCCACGCGCGTGTCCTCGCGCGAGCAGGGGGCGCCGCTGCGCGGGCAGGCGCACTGGACGCGAGGAGGGCGGTGGGCACCGTGGTGTCGGTGCCCACCGCCCTCGACGGTCGTGCGGGTTTCGGGCCCTGTGATCAGGGCCCGGTCATCAGGGCAGGCCGGGACCCTTGGGGGCGTCCTTGCCCTTCTCGACGTCGTCCAGCACGTCGCTCAGCTCCCGGTCCTGGGGCTGGTCACCGAGACCGGTGGTGGCGTCGGTGTTGGTGCCCGGCACGTCCGACTCCTCGGCCGACAGCGGCTTGTCGTCGGCCAGGGCGTCGATCTCCTCATTCTCCAGCACCCGGGCCTGGTCGTCGGCCGCGTCAGCGCCCTTCGCGGTGTCGGTGGCTGCCGTCGTGGCCGCCGGCGCACCGTTCTGCTGGAGCGTCTCGCGGACCTGGGAGTCGACGCCTGGGGCGCCGCCGACGGGGCGCGACCCGCTGCTGCCGGCCCACGGGTCCGTCTTCGGGCCCTGCTGCTGCTGGTTCAGGTACCAGGCGATGCCGGCACCGGCTGCTGCCAGCAGGCCGAAGCTGAGCAGCACCTTGCCCTTGCGCTTCTTCTTCTTGGGGGCTCCGGTGACGACGGCCACCGGGCCCTCCTGCTGGCTGAGCAGCTCGTCCTTGGAGTCCTGCACCGAGGACAGCCACTCGCTCACCTTCGGCAGCAGCTCGTCGACGATGTAGTCGTGGGCCTTGTCCACCTTGGGCGCGACACCCTCCAACGCCTCGGTGGCTCGGGGCACGGCGGCGTCGATCCCCCTGTCCAGCCCGGTCACCGCCCGCTCACGGGCGGCCGCCGCGGCGGTGGCGGCGGTGGCCGCGTAGGCGCCGGCCTTCGGGCCGACCTTGTCCTTGACGTCGTGGAAGAGTGCAGAGTCCTGCACGTTGTGTGCCAGGTGGGAGGCCCTGTCCTGGACGGTGGAGGCGGCTCGTTCTCCGGCAGCCGTCGCCTTGTCCCGCAGCTGTGCGGCCTTGTCCCCTGCCTGGTGGGCGCGGTCGGCCGCAGCCTCCGCGGCCTTCTCCGTCTTGCTCTTGCGGTTGAACACCGATCCTCCTGTTGTCTCGCCGTTGCCCCCATCCTGCCTTGTGCGGGCCACAAACCTCTAGCCGAGGGTGCAGCGGCCCCGTGCGAGGATTGCGACATGAACGTGACCCTGCAGACCAACAAGGGCGACATCAACCTCGTCCTGTTCCCCGACCACGCCCCCAAGACCGTCCGCAACTTCGTCGGCCTCGCCACCGGCGAGCTGGAGTACCAGGACGACGCGGGCCGCACCAACCCCACCCCGTACTTCGACGGCCTGGGCTTCCACCGGATCATCCCGAACTTCATGATCCAGGGTGGCTGCCCGCTGGGCCAGGGCACCGGTGGTCCGGGGTTCGAGTTCGACGACGAGATCAGCCCCGACAAGGACTTCAGCCAGCCCTACGTGCTGGCCATGGCCAACGCCGGCAAGCGGATGGGCAAGGGCACCAACGGGTCCCAGTTCTTCATCACCACGGCGCCCACCCCCTGGCTGCAGGGCAAGCACACGATCTTCGGCGAGGTGGCCGACGGTCCGAGCCGCGAGGTCGTCGACGCCATCGGCACCGTGCAGACGGGCCGGATGGACCGCCCCGTCGACCCCGTGGTGATCGAGAAGGTCATCGTCGCTGAATGAGGAGCCAGTGAGCCAGGTCGACCCGGCGGCCGCACCGGTCTGCCCCCGCCACCCGGACCGGGTGGCCTACGTGCGGTGCCAGCGGTGCGGTCGCCCGACCTGCCCCGAGTGCCAGCGGTCCGCCGCCGTCGGCATCCAGTGCACCGACTGTGTCGACCAGGCGGCCCGCGAGGCGCCGCGCACGACGACCCGGTTCGGCGGCACACCGCGGGACACCCGCCCGGTCGTCACGCTGACGTTGATCGGCCTGTGCGTCCTGGCCTACCTGGGGCAGCGACTCAACCCCGAGGTGACGGCCACGCTCTGGTTCGGGCCCTGGCTCGCCGAGACCGAGCCCTGGCGGCTGCTGACCGCGGCGTTCGTGCACTCGCCGACCCAGCTGATGCACATCCTGTTCAACATGTACGCGCTCTACCTGGTGGGGGGCTACCTGGAGCCCATGCTCGGCCGGGCCCGCTACCTGGCGCTGTACCTGGTCAGCGCCCTCGGGGGGAGCGTGGCCGTGCTGTTGCTGGCGTCCCTGCCGGAGGGCTGGTTCACCCCGACCGTCGGCGCCTCGGGGGCCGTCTTCGGGCTGTTCGGCGCGATGCTCGTGCTGAACCGGCACCTGGGCCGGGACACCACCGGGATCCTGGTCATCCTGGGGATCAACATGGTGATCGGCTTCCTGGTGCCCAACATCTCCTGGCAGGCGCACGTCGGCGGCGCCGTCACCGGAGCCGTCGTGGCCGGCCTCTACGCGCTGACCAGCGGTCGCGGGCGGGACCGTCGCACCGTGGCCCGGCGGCGCCTGGCCTGGCCCGGCCTGGCCGCCGTGGTGCTGGTGCTGGTGCTCCTGTCGGTGTGGCGGATCGACGCCGTGACCGGCAGCCTGCGGTGGATCGTCGGCTGACGCCGAGTTACACCCATGTAGTTATCCCCAGACCTGTGGATAACGTGTGGACAGCGCACTTGGGCCGCGGCGACCGGCCGTTCGTGGGATCTCCCGGTTGGACGGGGCGGGTCCCGGCGGCGCTAGGGTGCGAAGGGCGGGGGGCCACCCGCCACAGGATCCGACCCGTCACCGAGGGGTAGTCGATGCGCGAGATCGTCGTGTTCTCCGGGGGTGCCCACCCCCGCCTGGCCCAGCAGATCTGCCAGGGGCTCGGGGTGCGCCTGGCGCCGTCGACGACGTCCCGCTTCAGCAACGACTGTCTCCAGGCGCAGCTCCAGGCCAACTGCCGGCAGCGCGACGTCTACATCGTGCAACCCCTGGTGAAGCCCACCCAGGACACGCTGATGGAGTTGCTGCTGATGGTGGACGCGGCCCGCGGGGCGTCCGCGGCGCAGATCACCGCCGTGATCCCGCACTACGCCTACGCGCGGTCCGACAAGAAGGACTCCTCAAGGATCTCCCTGGGCGGCCGCCTGGTCGCGGACCTGCTCGGGACCGCCGGCGTGGACCGGGTGCTGACCATGGCGCTGCACGCCCCCCAGGTGCACGGCTTCTTCCCGGTGCCGGTGGACCACCTCACCGCCATCGGCGTGCTCGCCGACCACTTCCGGGGCACCGACCTGTCCGACGCGGTGGTCGTCTCCCCTGACCTGGGCAACGCCAAGACCGCCACCCAGTTCGCGCGTCTGCTGGGACTGCCGGTCGCGGCCGGCAGCAAGCAACGGCTGGCCGACGACAGGGTCGTGATCGACGCGATCGTGGGCGACGTGGCCGGCCGCCGCGCGATTGTGCTGGACGACGAGATCGCCACCGGTGGCTCCATCGTGGAGCTGCTGGACCGGCTCAAGGATGCCGCGTGCACGGAGGCCGCCGTGGCCTGCACCCACGGCCTGTTCGCGGGGCAGGCGGTGGAGCGGCTGCGCAGCCATCCGATGATCAGCCAGGTCGTCACCACGGACACCGTGCCGGCACCCCCCGACTGGCCCGAGCTGCAGGTGCGGTCCGTGGCGGACCTCTTCGCCGAGGCGATCGCGCGGATCCACGCCGGGGAGTCGGTCAGCAGCCTGTTCGACGGCGTGGACCCCGCCTACGCACCGCCGCAGGGGTCCCTGTTCGACCAGGCCTGAGTGTGGCGCGGACCCACAGCCCGCCCGCGCCGGCCTAGCGCCAGCGGGTGGCCATCGCGAAGCCGGCCATGATCGAGCCCAGGCCCACGGCCAGGTTCCAGTAGCCGATCTTCAGGGGCCAGTCGCCGGAGGTGATGTAGAACACGGACACCCACAGGACGCCAAGGATCATCAGGCCGCACATGACCGGGACGAACCACGTGGGGTTGCTCTGCGGCGGCGCGGCAATGTCGGCCTGCTTGGGCTCCTTCTTGCGGGAACGGGACTTCTTGGGTGGGCGGCCCTTGGACTCCGGCACGGTGACTCCTTGTCGGCAATGGTGCCCACAGGATACGCAGGTGCGCGGTCTACCCTGACCCCAGGAGAGCAGCACCGGGCCGAGCCAGGGGACGAGGTGCCATGACGGGCGAGCAGCCAGCCACGCGGCGGACGCCGTGGCGCTACGTGGTTCCCGTGGCCATGCTGGGCGCGGGACTCCTCTTCGGGACGTCGGCGGCGCTGGCTGACCGGTCCGGGTCGGTGGAGCGACCCACGGACCTGGCGGGGCTGGTCGCCGAGCGGGACCGGGCCGTGGCCGACCTGACCGCGCAGGCGGATGAGTTGGCCGCGCAGGTGGCCGAGCTCAGCAGGGGCGGCGGCACCGTCCGTGAGGTGACCGAGCGGGCCGACCGGATCGCCCCGGCGGTGGGGACGGGCGCGGTGCAGGGCCCCGCCCTGCGGGTCACCCTGGACGACGCCGGCTACAGCCTCGACACCCTCCCCGAGGGCTACAGCGTGGACGACGTCGTGATCCACCAGCAGGACGTGCAGGCTGTCGTGAACGCGATGTGGTCCGGGGGGGCGGAGGCGATGATGATCCAGGACCAGCGGATCGTGGCCACCAGCGCGGTGCAGTGCGTCGGGAACACGCTCTACCTGCAGGGCCGGGTGTACTCCCCGCCCTACACGATCACCGCGATCGGGGACGTGGAGCAGATGGCGCAGGCGCTGGAGGACGACCCGGTCGTGGCCAACTTCCGCGGGTGGTCGCAGGTGCTGGGGCTCGGCTACCAGGTCGAGGATGCCGGGGAGCAGGTGCTCCCGGCGTACAGCGGTGCGACCCGGCCGCAGCACGCCGAGGTGGTCGTGCCGGAGGAGCCGGTCGAGCCCCCGGACGGCCAGGTGCAGTAGCGCCTGCGGGCGGGCCGACCGGAGTTGCGACTAGTCCCCCGGACCCGGGCCGAAGGTGCGGGTCTCGCTGTCCCCCGGCGGGTCGGTGGTCGTGGGGTCGTCGGTGTCCGTCGGTTCGTCGGTCTCGGTCGGTGGCGCGGTCTCGGTCGGGGTCGTGGTGACCGTGATCGACTCGGTCGCGGTGACCGTCTCCGGCGGGGCCTGCGCCACGGTGAGCGTGATCTCGGTGCCGTAGTCGACCTCCTCGCCCGGCTCGATGGACTGGGCCAGGACCGTGTTGGGGTCGGTCGAGGAGGTCCGCTCGTACTCGATGGTGACGTCGAGCCGCAGCTGGTTGCTCAGCGTGGCAAACGCCTCGTTGACGTTGTCGTCGACCACGTCGGGCACCTCCACCTGGCCGCTGGCCACGGTGAGCACCACGGGGGTGTCGGGGTCGGCGGCCTCGCCGATCGCCGGGATGGTGTCGATCACCCGGCCCTGCTCGTAGTCCGGGTTGTGCTCCTCCTGCACCTCCTCCTCCACCTCGAGGCCGACCGAACGCAGCCTGGCCCGCGCCGCCTGCTCGGTGAAGTCGCGGACGTCGGGCACGGTGATCGAGTCCGGCCCCTGGGAGACCACGACCTCGACCGTGCTGTCCTCCTCGGCCCGGGTGTTGCCGTCCGGCGTCTGGTCGATCACCCGGCCCTGGGCGGCGTCATCGGCCTGGTAGCTGACATCGGCGACCAGCCCGGCATTCTCGATCTGCTGCACCGCCCGCTCCTCGGTCTCCCCGACCACGTCGGGGACGGTGACCATGATCGGCTCCTCCGGGTCGTCGCTGCCGGGCCCGAGGACCTGGAAGACCACCCATCCGACGCCGGCCAGGGCGAGCAGGGCGAGCATGCTCAGCACCATCCAACCGCCCCGGTGCCGCTCCTCGCGGACCGGGATCTCGTCGGTGCTCTCGTGGTCCTCCCGGTATGCCGTGCGCGTGCTCTCGGGGGGCCGCTGCGCCGGCGGGGGTGGACCAACGGGCCGACGTTGCGGGCCCCCGGCCTGGGTGGGGATCGCCTCGGTGGGCTGGTCCGCCCGCCCGGTGGCTGCCACGCCGGCCGCGCCCGCGGCATACCCCACGCGGTCCAGGGTCTCCTGGGCGTCGGGGCTGACCGTGCGCCCGGACCGGGCGGCGTGCAGATCGTCCCGGAACGCCGCGGCGGTCTGGTAGCGGGCGTCCGGGGACTTCTGCAGGGCGTGCAGGGCCACGGCATCCATGGCGGGGGCCAGGTCGTGCTGCACCGTCGAGGGCGCCTTGGCCTGCTCCCCGATGTGCTGGTACACCAGGGACACCGGGTCGCCGACGAACGGCGTGCGGCCGGTGAGCAACTCGTAGAACAGGCACCCGGCCGAGTACAGGTCGGAGCGGGTGTCGACCTCCAGCCCCTGGGCCTGCTCGGGAGACAGGTAGCGCGCGGTGCCCAGCACCGCCTGCGTCTGGGTCATGGTGGCCGCGGTGTCGGCCAGCGCGCGGGCGATGCCGAAGTCCATCACCTTGACCGCGCCCCCGCGGGTCACCATGACGTTGGCCGGCTTGATGTCGCGGTGCACGATGCCGCGCTGGTGGGAGTACTCCAGCGCCGACAGGACGGCCGCGCTGATCCGGGCGGCCTCGTCGGGGTCCAGCACCTTCTCGTCGTTGAGCACCTGGCGCAGCGTCTTGCCCTCGACGTGCTCCATCACGATGTAGGGCACCATCACCGGGGCTCCGCCGGCCTCCCGGTGCTCCTGCTCCCCGGAGTCGTAGACGGCCACGATCGCGGGGTGGTTCAACCCCGCAGCGGACTGGGCCTCACGGCGGAAGCGGGCCAGGAACGAGGTGTCCCGGGCCAGGTCGGTGCGCAGGATCTTGATCGCAACCGTGCGTCCCAGCCGCAGGTCGTGGCCCACGTGGACCTCGGCCATGCCGCCCCGCCCGATCAGCTCGCCGACCTCGTAGCGTCCGCCGAGCACGCGTGGTTCGTCAGTCACCGGTTCACCCCCGCCTCCAGGACGGCCCGTGCGATCGGTGCCGCCACCACTCCTCCGGTCTCCCCGGTCCAGTCGTCCGAGGCGCTCTCCACGATCACGGCCACCGCGATCTGCGGGTCGTTGGCCGGCGCGAAGCCGGTGAACCAGGCGTGGGCGGCCCCGTTCGAGCCGTACTCCGCCGTCCCGGTCTTGCCCGCGACCCGGACCTCCGGGATCGCCGCCGCCTGACCGGAGCCGGAGCTCACGACCGACTCCATCATCGCGGTGAGCTCCTCCGCGGTCGCCGGAGACGTCGCCTCGGACAGCTCCTGCGGGGAGGTCTGGTCGATGGTGTTGAGGTCCTGGTCGCGGACCGTGCGCACCAGGTAGGGCTCCATGACCACCCCGTCGTTGGCGATGGCGGCGGACACCATGGCCACCTGGAGGGGGGTGACCCGCACGTCATACTGCCCGATGCCGGTCAGCGCCACCTGGGCGTCGTCCAGGTCTCCCGGATAGGTGCTGGACGTCACCGACATCGGGACCTGGAGGGACTGCCCGAAGCCGAACGCCTCCGCCTGGTCGTTGATCGCGCCGGCCCCGAGCTCCCCGGCCAGCCAGGCGAAGGAGGTGTTGCAGGACACCCGCACCGAGTCGGCCAGACTCGCCTCGTCGTTGTCGCCGCAGGCGGCGCCGCCGAAGTTGGGCAACTCGGTCGTGGTGTTCGGCAGGGTGTAGCGCAGTGGTGCCTGCAGCGTGCTGTCCGGCTCGTAGTCGCCGGACTCCAGGGCGGCGGCAGCCACGACGAGCTTGAAGACCGAGCCCGGCGGGTAGAGGTCTCCGGCGATGGCCCGGTTGATCATGGGTCGCCCCTGATCGCCGGACAGCTCGGCCCACGCATCCTCCACCTGGCCGAGTTGGTGGGAGGCCAGGAGGTTCGGGTCGTATGTCGGGTGGCTGACCATCGCCAGGATCGCGCCGGTCTGCGGGTCCAGGGCGACGACCGCGCCGCGGCGCTCGCCGAGCGCGTCGTCGGCCGCCTGCTGGATCTCCGGGTCGAGGGTCAGCTCGAGCGAGGCGCCACTGGGGGTGGTGCCGGTGACCAGGTCGACAATGCGGCGGTAGAACAGCAGGTCGTCAGTGCCGGAGAGGAGAGCGTCCCGGGACAGCTCGAGGCCGCCGCCGGCGCCGTAGATGAAGGAGTAGTAGCCGGTGGTGTGGGCGTACAGGTCCCCCTGGGGGTACTCCCGGATCCGGCGCAGGTTGTCGCCGGAGGCCACCGACCGGGCGACGGGGTCGCCGTCGACCAGGATCGCGCCGCGATCCCGGCTGTAGTTGGACAACAGGGTGCGCCGGTTGCCGGGCTTGTCGCGCAGGTCGTCCGCCTGGACGAACTGGATGTAGGTGGTGGCGATGAGCAGGGCCGCGAACATCGCGAACACGACGACCGCCAGCTTGCGGATCGGGGCGTTCACCGGGACCCTCCTGCCGGTTGCGGCGCGGTGGACCCGACCTCGTCGTGGACCCGCTCCGAGACCGGGCGCCGGGCGTGGTCACTGATCCGGAGCAGCAGCGCCAGGATGATCCAGTTGGCCAGCAGGGAGGAGCCGCCGGCGGACATGAACGGCGTCGTCAGGCCGGTCAGCGGGATGACCCGGGTGATGCCCCCGACGATGACGAAGACCTGCAGGCCGAAGGAGAAGGACAGGCCGGTCGCCAGCAGCTTGCCGAAGCCCTCACGTGCCCCGATGGCGGTGCGCAGCCCGCGCTGCACCAACAGCCCGTAGAGCACCAGGATCGCAAAGACGCCGATCATGCCGAGCTCCTCGGCGAAGCTGGCCACGATGTAGTCGCTGTTGGCCAGGTAGGTCTCGCTCGGGTAGCCGTTGCCCAGACCGGTGCCGAACAGGCCGCCGTGCGCCATCCCCATCAAACCCTTGGCGACCTGGTCGGACTGCACGTCGCTGGCAAAGGGGTCCAACCACAGGTGCACCCGGGTCTGGACGTGCGCGAACAGTTGCCACGCGACATACGCCCCGCCGGTGAACAGGGCGAGGCCGATGACGATCCAGCTCACCCGCTCGGTGGCCACGTAGAGCATCGCCACGAACAGCCCGAAGAAGAGCAGGGAGGACCCGAGGTCCCGTTGCCCGATCAGGATGACGATGGACAGGCCCCAGGCGGCCAGCAACGGCCCCAGGTCGCGTCCGCGCGGCAGTTGCAGCCCGAGGACCTTGCGGCCCACCAGGGACAACGCGTCGCGGGTGGAGACCAGGTAGCCGGCGAAGAAGACGGTGAGGGCGATCTTGGCGAGCTCGCCCGGCTGGAAGCTGAACGGCCCGATCCGGATCCACAGCCGGGAGCCGAACTCCTCCACGCCGAGGCCGGGCACCATCGGCAGCAGGAGCAGGATGATTCCGGCGGCCATCGCGACGTAGGTGTAGCGGCGCAGCAGCCGGTGGTCGCGGACCAGGAACAGCACGACCCCCGCGATCACGATCGCCAGCACGCTCCACATCAGCTGCCGCGTGGAGGCCCACACCTCCGGGGAGCGGCCGGAGCCGAGGTCGAGCCGGTGGATCATCACCAGACCCAACCCGTTGAGCAGGGTGGCGATCGGGAGCAGCAGCGGGTCGGCATACGAGGCCTTCCAGCGCAGCAACAGGTGGAACAGCCCCGGTGATCGCGAGCAGGCCTCCGCCGTGGGTCACCAGGTCGGCCGGGACGGTGCCCTCCAGGGCCAGCCCCACGTTGACGTAGGCCAGCAGCACGATGGCGATGGCGAAGAGCAGCAACACGAGCTCGGTGTTGCGGCCGGTGCGCGGGCGCACCGAGGTGACGGTGCTCATGGTCGACAGTCCTCGGTGGGCACCTCGGGCGTCGGGGCCACCGGGCCGGTCGCGGTGGCCTCGTCGGTGTCCTCCGGCCCTGCGGTGCGGGACTCGCGGTCCTGTGGCCCGGCGGTGCTCGCTGCCCGGTCGGGTGTGGCCGTGACCGGCTCGCCGTCGGGGCCGACAGTGACGGTCACCCGGTCCTCGGACGCGGTGGGCAGGGGGAGTGGGGTGAGGTCGCGGCAGCGGGGCAGCGCCAGCTGGCGCAACTCGTCGACGATGGACTCGGCCCCGGGCAGGTCGTCCGCCGACAGGGTGCCGCGCACTTCCTGCTGGTAGTAGGTCGGCAGCGCCGTCACCTCGATGTCGGAGACCGACTCGACCTGCGACAACTCGATCGGGCCCAGGTCCTGGGAGACGCCGCGGAAGATGGCGACGTGGCCGTCCTCCTCGCCGACGAAGTACTGCCGCTGGCTCCAGTCATAGGTGGCCCAGCCGCCCCCCGCGACCACCAGCAGGATCGCCAGGCCGATCAGGGTGCGGCGCACCCAGGCCAGGGGTCCGGAGGAGTCGCTCTCCTCGGCCAGCTCGAGCGCCTCGCCGTCCTGCCCGTGCACCTCCCGCGCCAGGGCCGCGGCCTTCTCCGCCGGGGTCTGCGGGGCCAGCAGGGCCATGCCCCGGCGCTCGCTGGCCGCCCCGACCACCTGGGGCTTGGTGGTGCCCTCGCCCGCCGGGACGACATCGGCCACGATCACCGTGACGTTGTCGCGCACCGAGGCCCGCAGCGAGATCTCGATCAGCCGGTCGGCGATGGCGCCGGGCGAGGCCTCCTCCAGCAGCAGGTCGGCGACCGTGCCCTCGGCCACGTAGTCGGTGAGGCCGTCCGAGGCCAGCAGCAGCCGGTCCCCGACCCGCAGCTCGCGCATCGACAGATCCGGCTCGTCGCCCTCCCGGCCGGTGAGCACCTTGGTCACCAGCGAGCGCTGCGGGTGGTGCAGCGCCTCCTCCTCGCTGATCCGCCCCTCGTCCAGCAGCTTCTGCACGAACGAGTGGTCCTTGGTGATCTGGGTGACCCGGGTCCCGCGGCGCAGATAGGCCCGGGAGTCCCCGATGTTGGCGACCGCCAGCTTGGCCCCGGAGCGCATCATCGCGATGCAGGTGGTGCCCATCCCGTCCAGGCTCTCGGTCTCCTCGGCGACCTCGCCGAGCCGGTCGTTGGCCGAGAGCACGGAGCGCTCCAGGATGTCGAGCATGTCGTCAGCGCCGTGGCTCTCACCGTCCAGGTGCACCAGCTCGCCGACCACCAGGGAGCTGGCCACGTCGCCCGCGGCGTGCCCGCCCATGCCGTCGCAGAGCACCAGCAACTCGGGCCCGGCGTAGGCGGAGTCCTCGTTGCGGGACTTCGTGCCGAGCCCGACGTGGGAGCGGGCCGCATAGCGGAAGGCGACGGACATCGGCTACCGCTTGAGCTCGAGGATGGTCTGGCCGATCCGCAGCCGGGTCCCGGGCTCCACGACGGTCGGGGCGGTGATCCGCTGGTTGTTCAGGAAGGTGCCGTTGGTGGACCCGAGGTCCTCGGCGTACCAAGAGCCACCGTCGCCGGGGTAGAGGCGCAGGTGCCGACCGGAGGCGAAGTCGTCGGTGAGCACCAGGGAGCACTCCGGGTTGCGGCCGATGAGCAGGCCGTTGTCGGTCAGCGGCACGGTGGTGCCGCGCAGCGAGCCGGCCACGACCGCGACGTGGGAGGGACCCTTGCGGGCCGCACGGGTGTTGCGGGCCGGTCGGCCCTCGCGGCGCTGCGGGGCGGCGCTGCGGGTGGTCACCCGGGTGCCGTAGAGGTCGCCCCGCAGGGCGCTGACCACACTGAACACGAAGGCCCACAGCAGGACGAGCAGTCCCAGGCGGACGATGTTCAGCGTCAGCTCGCTCATCGTCCCCCGTCCAGGTGGAACGTCACGGTGCTGCGACCGATGGTGAGGCGGTCGCCGTTCTGCAGCTGCTCGCTGCCGACCTGGTCGCCGTTGAGGTAGGTGCCGTTCGTGGATCCGAGGTCGCGGACGAACACCTGGAGGTGGGGGCCATCGTGGGTGATCCGCAACTCGGCGTGACGCCGGGAGACACCCGGGTCGTCGACGACGATGTCGGCGGAGTTGTCCCGGCCCAGGGTCGTCACCGCGGCCCGCAGGTCGTGGCGGCGCCCCGAGATGTCGATCCACGGACCCTTCGGCCGGGCCTGGGCCGGGCGCTGCTGGGGCGGCCTGGCCGCGGGGAACTGCCGGGTCTGTGGTCCGTCCGAGCCGGATCCGCCGCCCCCGCCGAACGCGGCCGCACCTGCCGCGCCGACCCCGGCGGGCGCCGGCCCGCCCGGTCGCTGCTCGGGGCGTCCCCCCTGGCGCTGGTCGGGGCGGGGCCGTTGCGGTCCCGCGGGACCATTCGGCATACCGGAGGGTCGTTGCCCACCCTGCTGCCGCGGCGCTCCCTGCTGGCCAGGACCTTCCTGCTGGCGCTGCCGGCGGCGGGCGTTCTTGGAGACGGGCCGGACCCGGAAGATGCCGGTCTCGAGCTCCTCGTCGCTGCTCAGCCGCACCTCCATCGGCCCCGCCGGCGTGTAGCGCTGCGCCTGCGCGTGGTCCTCCACGGCGGCCACCAGCTCGTCGGTCAGCGCCTCCTCGTAGGAGGCGAGGCGCTCGAAGTCGGTCTTGGCCAGCTCGATCGTGAAGACGTTGGGCACCATGGTGCGCCCCGGCCCCAGCACCGCCGCCCGCTCGTCCATCGCCCCCCGCATCGCCGAGGCGATCTCGACCGGCTGGACCTCCGCCTTGAAGACGCGCGCAAAGGGCGCCTTGACGGCACGCTCCAGGCCGCGTTCGACCCGGTCGAGGATTCCCACCGTCCACTCCCTTCGTCAGTGACGGACCGGCCGCCTGCCGGTCCTGCGGTTCCCGCAGGCACGCGGGCGGATCGGTGCCGCCCGCGGCCACCTGGCCGATCGTATCCGCCCTCCCTGGGCGAATCGGGGAGCCGTCCCCCGACACGTCCACCTGGACCTTCGCGACCGCTCCGCTCGATTCCTGATCACGGCTGGCACCGTGCTAACCTGTTCCAGCACTCGCGCGGGTGGCGGAATTGGCAGACGCGCACGGTTCAGGTCCGTGTGCCCGAAAGGGCGTGGGGGTTCAACTCCCCCCTCGCGCACAGAAACCGATCGGCCCTCCAGCCAGCGGAAGACCTTCGCTGACTGGAGGGCCGATCGGCGTTTCTGGGCCAGACTCTGCTCCTGCGGTGGCGACTCCGCTACACAGATGGCGACTCTGCTACTGAGATGGCGACTCTGCTACTGAGATGGTCACTGTGCGTCTGTCCGGACCGGCGCACAGTGACCATCCCAGTAGCACAGTGGGCCATGCCGACCTTCGGGCGCGGACCACAGGTGTGGCGCGACCTCACGTGTCGGCAGCTACACGCTCCGCGACGACTCGTGTTCACCAGGTGACTGACCATCGCGGCCACAGCCCAGACATTCTCTAAGCAGGAGTCCACGCCCATCGGCTGGCCCCAAGTTCCCGAACAAGGACACCGCTCGACCAGACACCGAGCCCGCGGGCGACCACTCAGTGCTCAGAGATCACCACGTGTCCCGGTCGGACGTTCGGCCCGCCCGCGGACTCACTCAGAGGCTAAATGTCGGTGGTCGGGTCTACGTTCGTGGGATGGACCCGAGTGAGCCGACAACCGACCGTCCCACGTTCCCGGACGGCTACGGCGTCCCCGAGACCTCCGAGGGGCTGCTGGACTGGGCGCAGGTGGAGCAGCGCCTCGTGTCGTCGGAGCACTACTGGCTGTGCAGTGTGCGGCCGGACGGCACGCCGCACTCGGTGCCGCGCTGGGGCGTCTGGGTGGACGGGAAGTTCTGGTACGACGGCGCCCCGACCACCCGGCACACCCGGAACGTCGAGGCCAACCCGGCCGTGACCCTCACCCTGGAGAGCGGACGCGAGGTGGTGGTCGTCGAGGGGACGTCCCACGCCACCCGGGCCGAGGCGGACGGGTTGGGTGCGCGGCTGGCGCAGGCCTTCGTCAAGTATGCCGAGGCGGGCTATGCGCCGACCGCCGACTCCTGGTCGGGTGAGGACGGTGGCGGCCTGCGGGTCATCACCCCGCGCCGGGCCATGGCCTGGTTCGCCTTCCCCCGGGACTGCACCCGATTCACCTTCGGGTCCTGACCCGACCCGTTCCTTCGTGGAATCCTCGGGGCCATGAACCGTCAGCTTCTCGCTCAGGACCTCGACGCGGCCTGCCGGCTGACCGGTCGGTTCATCCTGCGCTCCGGCCAATCCGTCGACGAGTACTTCGACAAGTACTTGTTCGAGTCTCAGCCAGACTTGTTGCGACGCGTCGCTGAGGCCATGGTCCCGCTGGTCCCGGCAGACACCGAGCTCCTCGGGGGCCTGGAGCTGGGCGGCATGCCGATCGTCACGATGCTCAGCTCCCTGACGGGCATCCCGGCGGTGTTCATCCGGAAGGAGGCCAAGGGGCACGGGACGCGCCGCCTGGCCGAGGGGGCTGACCCCCGCGGCCGGCATGTCACCCTCGTCGAGGACGTCATCACCACAGGTGGGGCGGTCCGGGACGCCACCGTCGCGCTGCGCCAACTCGATGCCACCATCGCCGTCGTCCTGTGCGCCATCAACCGCAGTGGGGCAGGTGGTGCGGCACTGGCAGACCTTGGCCTCGAGACGAGATCGGTGCTGACCAAGGCGGACCTCGACGCGGTCCGGTCGCCCAGCAAAGGCTCAAGCGACCTTTCCTGACCGGAGGCGCCCTCCGCGCTCCGGCCAATATTCGGTCGAGCCACCACCGACAGCCCCTCCATAGTGGGGTGATGCCACGGATGAAGATGCAGAAGGTCCTCCCGCTGTCCTACGCCCCGGTGCTCGCCCTCGAGGCCTACGCCCGGAAGAACAACGACAAGGTCGTCTACGAGCTGGTCAAGATCAGGGCGTCCTCGCTCAACGGGTGCAGCTACTGCCTGGCGATGCACACCCGTGATGCCCGCAAGGCCGGGGAGACCGAGGAGCGGATCGCGGCGGTGCAGGAGGACTGGCGGCAGGCCGACCTGTGGACCGGTGCCGAGGCGGCGGCCCTGGCCTTCACCGACGAGGTCACCAGGCTGGGTGAGGGCGGTGTGTCCGACGAGGTCTGGGAGGAGACCGTGCGGGAGTGGGGGGAGAAGGGTGCAGGACACCTGATCATGGCGATCGCCGCGATCAACGTGTGGAACCGGATCGCGATCGCCACCGACCTCACCGCCGCGGACCTCTAACGGCTCCGCCCGGGGGCTGCGCCGTCGGAGCGCCGGTGCAGCACGTAGCCCCAGACCGCGAGCCCCAGGGCGGGACCCCAGATCCAGAACGGGAAGATCAGCGCGCTCACCAGCGCCTGCGTCGGGCCACTCTGCCCGAACATGGTCACCATCGGCACTGACGAGACGGTGAGCGCGGCAGCCACGGCGGCACCGGGCACCGCGGCGAACCAGACCGGCACCGCCCGCCCCGCCACACCGGGGACCCAGCGGGGGAAGACCTCGCCCCAGCGCTGGATGAGTCCCAGGGTGAGCGCGAACCCGGCCCACCCGCCGAGCGAGAGCATGAGTCCCCAGAGCCGCATGTCCGGCGTGAGGTCGGCCGGCACCAGGAGCGGCCAGTCGGTGAGCCAGCTGAGCCGCTGCACCGAGTACGGCAACGGGCCCAGCGCCGCGATCACGGTGATGGCCGTCCGGTGTCGCAGCACCCACCCGGCCGCGCGGTCCAGTCCCCCGTGGGACGTCGCGGCCTGCAGGCCCAGCACCGCCCAGACCAGCGCGGTGGCGGTCAGCGTGAAGGGCGCCGCCAGTTGGCGGGGTGCCTCGGTGAGCAACTCGCCGAACAGGTTGGTGATGGCCGCCGCCTCGGGGGTCAGGATGCCGCTGAACACGCCACCGGCGGCGACGGCGGTCAGCACGAGCATGGTGACCCACCGGGAGCGGCCGCCCTGCCGGAGCAGTCCGATGACGAGGATGACCAACCCGACGGGCACGGCGCAGGCGGTGAGGTAGCCGAGTCCCATGATCACGCCGATGCCGAGCAGGCCGAGACCGATCACGCCGGCCAGCGCCGCACCCGTCGGGCCTACCCAGGCGGGCCACCGGGCCCCGGCCCGCCGCGTTGCCATGAGGGCGCAGGTCGCCAGGCCCAGTCCGAGCAGACCCGCGACGAGCTGGACCAGCGCGGCACCCCCCGGCGACACGAGGTTGCCCAGGAGCGAGTCGAGGTCACCACCGGGGCCGTGCGGGTTCCGGTCGGGATCGGCGAGCCAGAGTGCGCCGAGGGCGGCGGTGGCGGCGCCGAGCACCGCCGCCGCACTGCCGACCCAACGGCGCGGTTCGGTGCGGCGCGGGAGTCCTGCGGGAGGAGCGGTTTGGCTGGTGTCGTGGCGTGCGGATGTCATGCTCCCTACGATTCGCCGAGCACGCATGCCGTCCGTCACCCGTGCGGGTGACGGTGCCCGGCACGCGGGTGACGTAGGACGACACGAGGCTTGACTTTGCGAAAGTAAATCCCTAGATTCCCGATTGCAAATCAGCCGACCGTAGAATGGAACCCGAGATCATGGGACGCACCGCCCGACCTGACCGTCGCCGCGCCACGCTCCGCACCGCCGTGCTGGGGTGGACCGTGGCGCTCCTCGCCGTCGTGGCGCTGCCCGCCGTTGCGGCACCGGAGGACGAGGAGTCAGCGGAGTCCGGGGCGACGACGGAGCAGCCGCCGGTGATGCTGGTGCTCGATGCGTCCGGCTCGATGCTCGAGGAGGACGCCGGTGACGGGGGGCCGCGGATGGAGGTGGCCAAGCAGGCGGTCACCGACCTGATCGCGGCCAGCCCGGAGGAGTCCCGGCTCGGGGTGATGGTCTATGGCAGCGAGATCGGCAACACCGAGGCCGAGAAGGAGGCGGGCTGTCAGGACATCGTCACGCTGGCTGAGGTCGGCCCCATCGACAAGGACGCCGTGACGCGGGAGGTCGACGCCGTCACCGCATCCGGGTGGACCCCGATCGGCGCGGCCCTTGAGGAGGCGGCGCAGGCCCTGGGGCAGGAGGGACCGCGCTCGATCGTCCTCGTCTCCGACGGGATCGACACCTGCGCGCCGCCGGACCCCTGTGACGTGGCCGCCGACCTCCGCGACGCCGGGGTCGACCTCGCGGTGCACACGGTCGGGTTCCGCGTCGACGCGCAGGCCCGCGAGCAGCTGCGGTGCATCGCCGACGCAACCGGTGGCACCTATGCGGATGCCGGCGACGCCGGAGAGCTGACCGAGCAGCTGAGCGTGCAGGTCCAACGGGCGCTGCGCAGCTATGTGCCGGCCGGTCAACCGGTCCAGGGGGGTGCGACCGAGGCGGAGGCGCTGGAGCTGACCGAGGGTGACTACGTCCTGGAGTTGGGCAGCAACGAGGGCGCCGCTCCCGAGCGTGCCATCCAGTACTTCGCCGTGCCGATGCGGGAGGGCGAGGTGCTGCATACGGCCGCCTCACTGATCCGGCCGCAGGACGGGGGCTCCTCGATGGAGTTCGGTGCCATCGCGGTGGACCACCTCGGCGACCGGCGGTGCGGGTCGGCCTACGACCAGGGCAGGGCGAGCAACATCCTCGGTGGTCCGCCGACGGCGGTGCAGATCTCGCGGCCGGCCGAGGCCGATCACGCGTGCTTCCCCGACGGGTATGCCGTGGTGTCGGTCGAGCGCTCCGGCAAGCACGCGGTGAATGTGGACCTGCCGGTCGAGCTGTCCCTGCGCGTCACCCAGCCGGTCGACCCCGGCACGGTGACCAAGGCACCCGCCGCAGACATCGAGCTGCCCACCATCTCCCAGTCGGACCGGGACGGTGCCACGCCCGTCCTCCCCGGGCTGAACTATTCGACCGCTGCGTCGATCGAGCCGGGCGTGCACCGTGCGGAGATCACCAATGGCGAGGTGCACCTCTACACGGTCCGACTGGAGCCGGGTCAGCGACTCGCGACGGCGGTCAGCCCGGAGTCCGGTCTCACCGGTCTCAACGGGATGCAGCTGAACTTCGCGGCGCCGGACCGCACGGCGCTGCGCCCGCAGGAGAGCAGCGTCGGCTATCGATCCGGGTCCTTCATCACCGGGATGTCGAACGGTGACGTGCTGGCCGACCGGATGCGGGACACGGTCGACCCGGCGGAAGGCAATCCCCCCAACGCGGCCGGCGACTACTTCGTGATGGTCAGCCTCCAGAACGGCGACCAGAGCGTGGTCCCCTACACCCTCAAGGTGGAGGTGGCCGGCGACCCGGTGGCGGAGCCCACGCCCCTGGCGGATCCGGAGCCGCTGACCGAGGCCGGCCGCGCGGCTCTCGTCGAGGAGACCGAGGCGGACAGCGAGCAGGATGCGGCGGGCGCGACCACCGACGGGGCCCCGGCGACTGCGGGTCCGGACGGGCAGGACGCAGAGGTCGACGCCGCCGGACCAGCCGGGGACGCCGGGTCGGACGCCGCGGGGATCTCCCCGCTGACCTGGCTGCTGGCCGGCGGCGGTCTGCTGCTGGTCGTCGCCGGAGGTTGGCTCCTGGGGACCCGCGGACGAGCCTGACCCACGCGCCCGTCCCGCCTCCGGTCAGAGGTCGCGGTGCGAGGCAAAGTGCCGGGCGGCCTCCTCGGCGCTGCCCAGGCCGTAGACCCGCAGGAGCTCGGCCACCCCTGGGTGGGCGGGCTCCAGCAGGTCCGCCGCGTTCCGCAGCTCCTGGCCGGAGGCGACGGCACGCAGCAGTCGGTGCACCGCCCGGGGCGTCTCGCCCCCGTCTGACGGCTGGGTGTCCTCGAGGCGGGCCACGGGCTGGGACAGCGTCCACTGCCCACTCACCTGCCGGATTTCGTCCAGCCGGTCCGGCACGTCGGCCGCGGCCACGGCACCGGAGGCCACCCGTCCTGCGAGTTCCTGGAGGGCGCCCAATCGGTTCACTGCCACGGGGTTGCCGAGCTTGACCCGCCGGGCGGTCACCAGTTGCGACAGCATGGGTGCCGAGATCCCGATCACCTGCGCGAGCTGCGCCTGGGTCAGCCCGAGGGTGCTGCCCAGCCGGTGCACGACACCGTCCAGGGACTCCCCGTAGATCTCCGCCTGCACCTGGCGGTTGCGCGTCTGGTCGGCCACCGCCCCAGGGTAACCAGCCGACCGGGGCGGGCGGCGGCCCGCGCCTACCCGAGGGCCAGCACCAGCGCGGTGAGCAACGCCGCCAGCCCGGCCGCCAGCAGCGCGCCCCCGAGGACCACACGGCCCCTGCCGGCCGTGGCAGGTTGCGGGCCGAGGCGATCCGCCACGGGCGACACCCCGTCGCTGACCCAGGGGTGCTCGCGTGGGGTCGCGGGTCCCTCCTCGGTCCACCCGGCCGGGAGGTCGGGGACCTGGTCGAACACCTCGACCTCGCCGTCCCCAAGGTCGCGGGGACTCCGGGAGATCAGCCCGGTCGCGCGCAACGACTCCCGTGCCGCCGCCGCCGACTCCGGGCGGTCGGCGGGGTCCGGCGCGAGGAGGTCGAGCACCAGCCCGGCCAGGGCCGCCGGGACCTCGGCCCGGATGAGCGCCTCGGCGGCCCCGGCGTCCGGCTGCGGCGGCTGCGCGACCAACAGTTGGTATGCCGTCGCCCCCGCGCCGTACAGGTCGCCCCGCGGGTCGGGCTCCGCGCCCTCCAGCGCCTCGGGGGCCAGGTACCCGGGGGTGCCGTGCGCCACCGGCCCCGTGGTCAGGCGGGGCCCACCCAGGGTGGTGGCCAGGCCGAAGTCGGACAGCCGCCCGTGCGGCACGCCGGAGCCCGTCGCGTCAAGGAGCAGGTTGGCCGGGGTCACGTCCCGGTGCACCACCCCGGCCCCGTGGACCTGCTCCAGCCCGGCGAGCAGCTGGTCCAGGAGTGTGGCGACCCAGGCGGGTGGCAACGGTCCGTGGTCGCCGACCAGGGTGGCCGCGGACCCGCCGCGCACCAGCGGCATGGTGAAGAGCACCCGCTCGTCCTCCCCGGCCCAGCCCAGCGGGGTGAGCACGTGGGGGTGCTCGACCCGGACCAACTGCTCGCGCATGAAGCGGAGCAGGGAGCTGGCGTCCACCTGACGGAGCACCTTGGCGGCGACGTAGCGGCGCTCGCGGTGGTCCCAGGCGCGCCAGACGTCTCCGCCACCCCCCGCGCCCAGAGGATCGACGAGCTCGTACCGTCCGCCGAACAACGCGCCCACGCCCGGAACTCTAACGGGGCGATACTGGGGTATGCCGATCCTCGCCCTCCAGCGCCGGGCCGGGGCAGCCCTGCGCGCCAAGGTGGCCGGGGAGGACGCCGCCGAACGGGCCCGGGCCATCTGGGGGGTGCGGGGCGAGCGCTGGTTCGGGGTCGAGGACGCCGTCTGGCAGGTGCACCGGGACGCCGCCATGTTCGTCGGCGGGATCGCGG
This sequence comes from Ornithinicoccus sp., assembly GCF_057176825.1. Classification (NCBI taxonomy): domain Bacteria; kingdom Bacillati; phylum Actinomycetota; class Actinomycetes; order Micrococcales; family Intrasporangiaceae; genus Ornithinicoccus; species Ornithinicoccus sp. The sequence goes on from NZ_CM169976.1 coordinate 662,183, forward strand.
CGCTGCTGGTCCAGTCCCTGCACCCGATGGCGATGGCGGGCGTGGCCGGCCACAGCGGGTACAAGTCCGACCCGTGGGGTCGGCTGCAGCGCACCAGCAACTACCTGGCCGTCACCACCTACGGCACCGTCCCGGACGCGGAGGCGGTCATCGCGCGGATCCGCGCCGTGCACTCCCGGGTCCGGGGCAAGGACGAGCTCGGCCGCCCCTACCGTGCCGACGACCCCCACCTGCTGACCTGGGTGCACCTGGCCGAGGTCCGCTGCTTCCTCGCCGCCCACCAGGCGTTCGGCGACCGCCCGCTGACGACGGCGCGGGCCGACGAGTACGTCGAGCAGACCGGTCGGGTGGCGGCCCGGCTCGGCGTGCCCGACCCCCCGACCACCGTCGCCGGTCTGCGGGCCCGGCTGACGGCATACCGGCCCGAGCTGGAGGCGACCCCCGCTGCACGCGATGCCGCCCGCTTCCTGCTGCTCCACCCGCCGTTGGCGCTGCCGGCCCGGCCGGGCTACGGGATGCTCGCGGCCGGCGCGCTCTCGCTGCTCGAGCCGTGGGAGCTCGGCGAGCTCGGCGTCCGGCTACCCGCCGGGGCGATCCGCCGCGTGGGGAGACCGCTGGGCAGGGCGGCGGCCGGGACGGTGCGCTGGGCCCTCGCCGGGGTGGACGACGAGCGCCGCCCGCCCCCCGGTTAGTCGAGCCGGAAGGTGACGCTGTGGTCGAGGTCGCCGGCCCCCTGCTCGGCCAGACGCCGGTACACCTCCTCGGTGACCTCGCTGACCGGGAGCGACACCCCCAGCTCCCCGGCGGCCGCGAGCCCGAAGCCCAGGTCCTTGAGCTGGTTGTCCACACTGCCGCCACCGGAGTAGTCGCCGGACAGCCAGTGGTGCTGCTTCTGCCGCAGGGCCTGGGAGCCGGCGAGCCCGGCGTCCAGCACTTCGAGCACGGTGGCCAGGTCGAGGCCCCCGGCCTCGGCCAGCCGGAGCGCCTCACCCAGGGCCGAGAGGGTCGCGCCGACCACGATCTGGTTGCACGCCTTGGTCAGCGCCCCCGACCCGACGGGTCCGAGGTGGCGCACCGTGGTCCCCATCAGCGCGAGCACCGGCTCGACCGTCGCGAAGTCCTCTGGCGACCCGCCCGCCATGATGCTCAGGCGGCGTTCCTGTGCCCCGCGCGGGCCGCCGCTGACGGGGGCGTCCATCAGGCGGATGCCCCGGTCGGCGAGTTCGCCGGCCCACGCGCGCACGGCCACCGGGCTGACCGTGCTCGTCACCACCAGTACCGGAGCCGGTGCGTCCGAGTCCCGGGTGGCCCAGCCCGCCGCGAGTCCGTCGGGGCGGTCGACCACGTCCTGCACCTGGGGGAGGTTGTGCAGCATCGCCACCACGATGTCGGCGGCCGCCCCGGCGGGGCTGTCGACGACGCGCACGGACGGTATGTCGTGGGCCAGGTCGTGCGCCTTGCTCGCCGTGCGGTTCCACACCGTCAGGTCGACCCCGCCGAGGGCGAGGGCCCGTGCCATGGGCAGGCCCATCGGGCCCAGGCCCACGAAGCCGACTGACGGAGGGGAGCTCGTCGCGCTCGTCGTCATCGTCAGGATGCTGCGGGCGGCCGGGTCGCGACACCCGGCTCGGGACGAGCCTCGACATACCGTGCGTGCAGTTCGTCGACCTTGCGGACGGCCCGCTGCAGCCCGACGGTGAAGCACGTGATGCCGATGAGGGCGACGATGACCGCCAGCGTGGCGACCAGGGCGGGCGCGCCCCCACCGTCCGGTGAGGGCTCCAGCGCCGTCCGGTAGAGCCACAGTGCGACGCCGACGGCGAGCAGGATGAGCCCGTTGCGCACGGGGCGGGCCGCCGACGGCTCGGGAAGCCGGGACGGGCTGGATGCGGTCATGGCCGCAGGGTAGCGAACCGTCCCGGGGTCGCGAGTCGATGTGGGGGAGCGAGTCGCCTGGTCGGTCAGGAGGCGGCGATGCCGTAGACTGGTGGGCAGCAGCCCGTTCCGTCTTGCCACGGGCTGCCTGGCGATACGATCCCCGGCCGGGAGCCGGATGTCTTGAGTCGCGCGGCCGTTCCCACAGCAGTGGACGGGCCAACGCGCCGGGCGGGACACATCACCAGCAACGACGGAGACTCTCCTTGTCCCAGGACACTTTCGCGCGCCTCGGCGTGCCTGCCCCGCTGTGCGCCGTGCTCGACGCCCGGGGTATCACCACCCCCACCCCCATCCAGGCGGCCACCCTGCCGGACTCCCTCGCCGGGCGCGACGTGCTCGGCCGGGGCCGCACCGGCTCGGGCAAGACCTACGCCTTCCTGCTGCCGCTCGTGGCGCGGCTGTCCGCCTCGGGGAGGAGGCGCAGCCCCAAGCGCCCCCGGGCACTGATTCTCGCGCCGACCCGTGAACTGGTCGGTCAGATCGAGACCGCCCTCGCCCCGCTGGCCAAGACCAGCGGCCTGACCTCGATGACTGTCTTCGGCGGGGTGAACCAGAACCCGCAGGTCCGGGCGCTCGCCGGTGGCGTCGACATCATGGTCGCCTGCCCCGGCCGGTTGGAGGACCTGATCGGCCAGGGGCACGCCAGCCTGGACGCCGTGGAGGTCACCGTCCTCGACGAGGCGGACCACATGGCTGACCTGGGCTTCCTGCCCGGCGTCAAGCGGCTGTTGGACCGCACCCCCTCCGGGGGCCAGCGGATGCTCTTCTCCGCGACGCTCGACGCCGGGGTGAACGTGCTCGTCAAGCGCTACCTGAGCCGGCCCGTCACGCACGAGGCGGACTCGCCGCAGTCCCCGGTGGCCACAATGTCGCACCACGTGCTCCACGTCACCTCCGAGGCACACCTGCCGGTGCTGGTCGACCTGACCGCGGCACCGGGCCGGACCGTCGTGTTCACCCGGACCAAGCACCGCGCCAAGAAGCTCGCCCGCCAGTTGAACGCCTCCGGGGTGCCCGCGGTGGAACTGCACGGCAACCTGAGCCAGAACGCCCGCACCCGCACCATGGAGGCCTTCCACAGCGGTGCGGCGCAGACCCTGGTCGCCACCGATATCGCGGCCCGCGGCATCCACGTCGACGACGTCGCGCTGGTGATCCACGCCGACCCGCCGGTCGAGCACAAGGCCTACCTGCACCGGTCCGGACGCACCGCGCGTGCGGGCAACTCCGGCACCGTGATCACGCTGATGACCGACGAGCAGGTCCGGGATGTGCGCGACCTGACGCGCAAGGCCGGGATCAAGGCCACCACGACACGGGTCGACCGGTCCCACCCGCTGTTGAGCGAGCTGGCGCCCGGTGAGCGGGAGTTCGGCGGGGCCTACGTCCCGCCCGTGCCCGCCGGGTCCGGGGGCGGAGGCAGCCAGGGTCGGCCGCGCGCCGGGGCGCCCCGCGGCGGAAAGTCCCGGAACGGTCAGGGCCGCAACGGTCAGGGCCGCAACGGGCAGGGCCGCAACGGGCAGGCCCGGAACGGGCAGGGCCGCCAGGGCCAGGGGGCTGCCGGGGGCCGCGGCGGCCAACGCCGCTCGGGTGGCCGGGCGACCGTGTACTCCACGAGCTCCGGTGGTGCCGCGGCGTTCTCCCGCAACAGCCGCGCCGGTCGCTGAACCCGCACCACTGAAGTCGACCCGCACGCGCCCGTCGCGTCCGGGTCGATGTCAGTTCACCGTCAGGTTGCTCCGAGGTCTGGACCGAGTCACCGTCGGGCACTAGCCTCCCAGCAGGTCATCTCCCGTGTCGGGCGGTGCCTGTGGTCCCCGTGTCGCCCGCCGTGGGCGCAGACAAAGGAGTTTTCTCGTGACATCCACCCACCGACGGCTCCGACGCGGCGGTATCGCCGCGTTCGCGGCCGCAACGCTGGTCGCCAGCGGAACAGGCATGGCGCTCTCGTCCGGCGCCGTAACGAACGTATCGTCCGGCTCGCTGGGCTCCCTGCTGTCGGCGACGGCGGCCGGAGTGGCTGCCGACGTCAGCCCGGCAGCCGAGACGGCCGACCGGATCGGCGGGGCGAACCGCTATGAGACCGCCGCCCTGGTCGCGGCGGAGTACCCCGCAGGCTCCACCCACGTGAACATCGCCACGGGTGAGAACTTCGCCGACGCCCTGACCGCCGGCATCTACGAGAACCCGACGGCGGCGGCCGAGGAGCTGGCGGCGTCGCCGACCCTGCTGACCCGCAAGGCCAACCTGCCCGCGGCCACGGCCGCGGCGCTGGAGGAGCTCGCACCCTCGACCATCCGGATCATCGGCGGCCCGGGGGCCATCTCCGCCGAGGTGGAGGCGGAGCTGGAGGAGTACGGCGAGGTCGAGCGGATCTACGGCGCCGACCGCTACGAGACCGCGGCCCTGCTGGCTGCGGGCTACCCCCAGGGGCTGGACGCCGTCTTCCTCGCCACGGGCGAGAACTACCCCGATGCGCTGACCGGTGCCGCGCTGGCCGACAGCCAGGGCGCCCCCGTGCTGCTGACCAAGCCCGGTGAGCTGCCGGAGTCCACCGCCGAGGTGCTGGCGGACCTGGAGCCGCAGTCGGTCGTGGTCTTCGGCGGGCCCGGCGCGATCAGCGAGGACGTGGTGACCGCGGTCGAGGAGATCGTGCCGGACACCTCCCGTCTCTACGGCGACGACCGCTACGGCACGGCCGCGGCGATCGCGGCGACGTACCCCAAGGACGTCGCGACGGCATACCTGGCCACCGGGCTCGACTTCCCGGACGCCCTGACCGGCGCCCACCTGGCCGGCGCCGAGGGCCTGCCGGTGCTGCTCAGCCGCCCGACCGGCCTGACCCCCACCACGCAGGACGCGTTGGACGTGCTGTCCCCGCAGGGCGTGACGCTGCTCGGCGGGCAGTCCGCCCTCGGCGAGGCGGTCGAGACCGACGTCAACGCGGCGCTGCCCGCCTGGTTCGACAGCCTGCACCTGCAACTGCTGTCGTTCAACGACTTCCACGGCCACCTTGAGGCCCAGGACGCCACGTTGGACGAGGTCCAGGACCCGGACCAGAACATCGTGGGCGGGGTGGAGTACCTGTCCACCACGCTGACGAACCTGCGCGGCGACTACCAGGAGGGTCACAGCCTGACCGTCGCCGCCGGTGACCTCATCGGCGGGTCGACCTTCCTGTCCGGCATGTTCCACGACGAGCCGACTGTCGAGGCGCTCGACGCGGTCGGCCTGGACATCAGCAGCGTCGGCAACCACGAGTTCGACGAGGGCACCGAGGAACTGCTGCGGATGCAGCACGGGGGGTGCCACCCGGTGGACGGCTGCTACTTCGAGGACAAGGAGTACCCGGGAGCCGAGTTCAACTGGTTGAGCGCCAACGTGGTCGACAAGGAGAGCGGTGAGTCGCTGCTGGAGGCCACCGAGGTCCGCGAGATCGACGGCGTGCAGGTCGGCTTCATCGGGATGACCCTGGAGGACACCCCCAGCCTGGTCAGCCCGGGCGGGGTCGCGACCGTGGACTTCCTGGACGAGGTGGAGACGGCCAACGCCGAGGCCGCCGCGCTCCAGGAGCAGGGCGTGGAGGCCATCGTCGTGCTGCTGCACGAGGGCGGCTACCAGGCCGGCACCTACCAGGACTGCGAGGGCCCCTCGGGGCCGATCGTGGAGATCGCCGAGAACTTCGACCCCGCGATCGACATGGTGGTTACCGGTCACACCCACCAGCCCTACATCTGCGACATCCCGGACCCGGACGGCAACTCCCGCATGGTGACCAGTGCCGCGCAGTACGGCTACGTGGTGACCGGCACGGACCTGGTGCTCAGCCGGAGCACCGGTGACGTGGTCCGCGACGCCGTTGCCTCGCAGAACCACCTGGTCCTGCAGGAGCAGGCCGACGCCGCGATCACGGCGCTGCTGGCCCCGTGGCAGGAGCTGTCCGAGGTGGTCGCCGGCGAGGTGGTCGGCACGATCACCGAGGACATCACCGGCGACGCCGGTGGTGACCGCGGCATCGAGACCCCGATGGCCAACCTGGTCGCCGACTCCATCCTGTTCGGCACCTCCGCCCCCGAGGACGGCGGCGCACAGATCTCGTTCATGAACGTCGGTGGCGTCCGCGCCAGCTTCCTCGTCGACCAGATCAGCAACGAGGAGGAGCCGGGTGAGATCACCTACGAGGAGTCCTACAACGTCGCGCCGTTCGGCAACCTGCTGGTCTCGATCGACATGACCGGTGACCAGATCAAGCGGATGCTGGAGCAGCAGTACATCCCGGACCGCGGTCGTCCCTACCTGGCGCTGGGCGTCTCGGACGGCTTCACCTACACCTGGGACGACAGCCAGCCCGAGGGTGAGAAGGTCAGCGACATGCAGCTGGACGGTGTCCCGCTGGAGGATGACGAGGTCTACCGGGTCTCCACCCTCAACTTCCTGCAGGAGGGTGGCGACGGCTTCAGCGTCTTCACCGAGGGCACCAACCTGGTCGGTGGTCCCGAGGACCTGCAGAACCTGGTGGACTACCTGAAGGCCAACCCGGGGCTGTCCGCACCCCCGGACCGCGTGGACGGGCTGTGACCGGCTGACCCCCGCGTCCGACCTGGGCAGGGCCGCACCCGAGAGCATTCGGGTGCGGCCCTGCCGCGTCCGGTCAGCGTTCCTCGCGAACCGCCCGCAAGGCCCCGGCCCAGACCGCCAGCTGGTCCAGCATGGTGGCGACGTTGCCGGCCTGGAAGTCGCGCGGCACCATCTGGCTGAAGTCCTCCATGTCGTCGTAGATCGACAGCGACACCTGGGCCCGGACCGTGGCGATCTGCAGCTCTCCCAGCACCGACTTCAGGTGCTCCGCGGCGCGCAGCCCTCCCGAGCTGCCGTAGCAGATGATCCCGGCAGCCTTGTCGTTCCACTCGGCATACAGGTAGTCCAGGGCGTTCTTGAGCGCGGCCGGCATCCCGCGGTTGTACTCCGGGGTGACGAAGACGAACCCGTCGTAGCCCGCGACGAGCTCTGACCAGGCCCTGGTGTGGGCCTGCGTGTATCGGCCGGAGGAGGCGGGCTCGGGCTCATCGAGCAGCGGCAGGCCCTGGTCGGCCAGGTCCACCAGGTCGAGATCGAGGTCGGGATGGGCGTGCTGGTGCGCGACGTCCAGGGCCCAACCCGCGACGGTGGGGCCGACCCGCTCGGGCCGGGTGCTGCCGACGACCATCGCGATCCGGAGCGGGGGCTGGGAGGGACTCATGGCACCACTGTGCCGCACGCCGACCGGCTCGGCAGCCCACGAGGGTCAGCGGCCCAGCCGACCCAGCAGCACGGCATACCCGACCCGCACCCCGGTGGTGAGGGTCGGCTCGAGGGCGGGCGCGAAGTCCGGCGAGTGGTTGCTGGGCACCGGGTGCGGTCCGTCGATCACCTCATCGGACATGCCGCCGAAGAACCAGTAGGCGGAGGGAACGCCGATCGCGGCACCCAGGTGCCCGAAGTCCTCGCTGCCCATCTGGGCGGGGCTGACCTCGACCTGCTCCAGGCCGATCTCCTGCGTCATGGTGGCGATGACGCCCTCGATCAGCTCCGGGTCGTTGTGGGTGAGCGGGAAGGTGTAGAGCTCCTCCACGGTGGGCTCCGGCGCCCCGGACGCCTCCGCCTCCGCACGGAGCACCCGGCGCGCGGCGGTGAGGACCCGCGTGCGCACGTCCTCGTCCAGGTGGCGCAGGTTCACCGTGAACACCGCCGTGTCGGGGATGACGTTCTCCTTGGTGCCCGCGCTGAGGGTGGCGACGGTGAGCACGGAGGCCTGCTGCGCGCCGACCTCCCGGGTGACCACGCTCTGCAGCCGCACGATCATGTGCGCGGTCAGCAGGACCGGGTCGATCGAGTGCTCCGGGCGGGAGCCGTGGCCGCCCCGGCCGTGCACGGTCACCCGCCAGGCGTCGGCGACCGCCATCGCGGGTCCCACACTCACCTGGACGGTCCCGGCACGGGCCGGTCCCACGTGCTGCCCGAACACCACCTCGGGCCTGGGGGCGGTGTCCCACAGCCCGTCGCGGACCATGGCCAGGGCGCCCGTCGCGGTCTCCTCTCCGGGTTGGAAGACGAAGACGACGGTGCCCTGCCAGGCGTCCCGGTCCTGCGCCAGGAGGCTCGCGATCCCGACCGCGCAGGTGATGTGCACGTCGTGACCGCAGGCGTGCATCACGGGGACCTCGGTGCCGTCGGGCAACCGACCCCGTGCCGTGCTGGCGTAGCCCAGACCCGACTTCTCGAGCACGGGGAGGCCGTCGGTGTCCGCACGGAAGGCGACCACCGGCCCCTCGCCGTTCGCCAGCCAGGCCGCGAGCCCCGTCCCGCCCACCCGGGCGGTGGTGTAGCCCAGCTGCTGCATCCGCTGCTCGACCAGCTCCGCCGTCTGGTGCTCCTGCATGGACAGCTCGGGGTGGGCGTGCAGGTGCCGGTAGAGGTCGTGCAGGGCGTCCTGCAGGGCTGCGGGGACGGTCACGGTCATCGGGCACGCCTTCGGGGAGTCAGCACATCAGGGCACGAGGCGGCCCGGGGCAATCATGGCCGATCGCGGCCCGCCCCGCCAGGTGTGGGCGCACCGACAGCAGGTGGTCGCCGACCGTCGGTCAACCGGGCCCGTCGAAGAGCCGCGAGACCAGGACGGTGGCCTCGGTGACGCCGTCCTCGCGCCGGACGATCGCGCCCAGGTCGGTGGCGCGGGCCCGCACGCCCGGGTCGGTGGTCAACTGGCGCAGGGCGGCCTCCAACCGGTCGGCGTCAAGCTCGTGCCGCCGGATGGGTGCGGGCCCGAGCCCGAGCTGGGCCACCCGACGGCCCCAGTACGGCTGGTCCGCGACGTGCGGGACGACCAGTTGGGGGACCCCGGCGCGGACCGCCGCGCCCGTGGTCCCGGCCCCGCCGTGGTGGACGACGGCCGCGACCCGCGGGAAGAGCCACTCGTGCGGCACCTCGCCGACCACAGCCACGGTGTCCGGCAGGTCGCCCGCCGCCAACCCGGTCCACCCGGCGTGGACCAGGCCGCGCCGTCCCGAGCGCCGCAGCGCCTCGAGCATGATCCCGGTGGTGCCCTGCGGGTCCCGCGACATCATGCTGCCGAAGCCCAGATAGACCGGAGGCTCTCCGCCGTCGAGGAACGCCACCAGGTCGTCCGGGGGCGTCCACCCCTCGCCGACGGGGAGGGTCCAGTAGCCGGTCGCGCGGAGCTGCCGACCCCAGGACGGGTCGGGCGGCACCACCGCAGGGCTGCACCCCAGCAGGGACGGGGTGGCGTAAGCCGTGCGCAGGTACTCCCGGAACGTCCCTCCGGGCAGCCCGAGGGCCTGCCGGACCGGGTCCGAGGCCTGCCGGAAGACCGAGTACGCCCCGGCCGCCATCGCGGTGGACGCGAGTCTGTTCAGCGATGTCGTGGCACCCGGGAACGGCGCGTAGACGGTGGACGCACCCTGGCGGGCCGGCGTGGTCGGCGCGAGCTGGGCCACGACGTGGCGCTGGCCCCTGGCCCGGGTCGCCACCGAGGTCGCGTCGTAGGTCATCGCCCCGCTGATCACCAGGTCGACGTCCCCGCTGGTCTGCAGCACGCCCTCGGCGATCGGGCCGCCGAGCTCGGCCAGCAGGGAACGGATCAGCTGTCCCTCGCGGAGCAGCCCGCGGCTGGCGTCGGCCTGCCACTCCAGGCCGGCCCCCTCGCCGGAGGCCTGCCGGACGTCGACCGGGAAGGTGCTGGTGCGCAGCCCGTGGGCGGCCGGGAGCGGCGCCAGGTCCTGGGGGACGGTGATCCCGACGCCGAAGCCGGCCGTCGCCAGGCCGGCCGCCAGCGCGACCAGTGGCTGGACGTCTCCGCGCGAGCCCATCGCCAGCACCTGGATGGTGGGCAGCTGCGTGCTCATGGCGCCGAGTCTGTCAGGCCGGGTGCGGTGCTCCGCTCGCCGGTGTCGGTGATCGGCGCCATGCTGTCCGTATGCAGTTCGCCCGGGTCATCGAGACGTCGGCGGCGGTGGCCGCGACGCCCTCGCGCACGGCCAAGGTCGAGGCGTTGGCGGCCGCGCTGCGGGAGGCGGCGCAGGCCGGAGACGTCGCGGTGGTTGCCGACTACCTGGCGGGGCGGCTGCCGCAACGTCGCGTCGGTATCGGCTGGCGCAGCCTGCGCGACCTGCCCGAGCCCGTCGCAGGGTCCGGTCTGACCGTGGCCGAGGTCGACGCCGCGCTTACCGAGCTGGGCGCCTTCGGCGGTGCCGGGTCGGCCGCGGGGCGCGCGGTGGCGCTGCGGGGGCTGATGGCGCGGGCCACGCAGCAGGAGCAGGACTGGCTGTGTGGCCTGCTCACCGGCGAGCTGCGCCAGGGCGCCAGCGACGGGGTGCTGCAGAAGGCGATCGCGGCCGCCGCCGACGTGCCGGAGGCCGCGGTGCGCCGGGCGGTGATGCTTGCCGGGTTCGCCGGGCCCGTGGCCGCCGCCGCCCTCGCCGGGACCGGCGACGCGGAGGAGTCACTGGCAGCGATCGGGCTGGAGGTCGGCCGTCCGCTCCGTCCGATGCTCGCGTCCTCGGCCGCCGACATCGCGACCGCCCTGGACGGACTGGCGGCGCCCGGACGGCAGGTGGCGCTGGAGAGCAAGCTGGACGGCATCCGGATCCAGGCCCACCTGGACCGGGCTTCGGGGGTGCCGGTGCGGCTGTTCACCAGGACGCTGGAGGAGGTGACCGACCGCATGCCGGAGGTCGTGGAGTCCCTCCTCGCGCTGCCGGCCGACCGGGCGGTGCTGGACGGCGAGGTGATCGCGGAGCGGGACGGCCGGCCGGAGCCGTTCCAGGTGACGGGCGCCCGCACCGCGAGCACCGCCGACCCGCAGCGGTTGCGCGCGCAGGTGCCGCTCACGACATACCTGTTCGACGTCCTGCACCGGGACGGCCGCGACCTCGTGGACGAGCCTGCCGGCACCCGCTGGACCGTCCTGGCCGACCTGGCACCGGGGCTGCTCGTGCCTCGCCTGGAGACGACCGATCCGGGGGCGGGACAGGAGTTCTTCGAGGCACGGGTCGCCGCCGGTCATGAGGGGGTGGTCGTCAAGGCGCTGGACGCGCCCTACGCGGCGGGTCGGCGCGGCGCGGGCTGGGTCAAGGTCAAGCCGCGGCACACCCTGGACCTCGTGGTGCTCGCCGTGGAGTGGGGCAGCGGCCGGCGCCGGGGGGCGCTGTCCAACATCCACCTGGGCGCTCGCGACGAGGCGACCGGCGAGCTGGTGATGCTCGGCAAGACCTTCAAGGGGATGACCGACGCCATGCTGGCGTGGCAGACCAAGCGGTTCCTGGGCCTGGAGACGCACCGCGAGGGGCACGTCGTGCACGTGCGCCCGGAGCAGGTCGTCGAGATCGCCTTCGACGGGGTGCAGCAGTCCCGGCGCTACCCCGGCGGGGTCGCGCTGCGCTTCGCCCGGGTGCTGCGCTACCGCGACGACAAGCCGGTCGCCGAGGTCGACACGCTGCAGCGGGTGCGCGCGCTGGGTCAGTGACCGTCAGCGGCCCGCCAGGAACTCCCGGGTGTCGTCGGCGGACCCCTCGTCGTACTGCCCGTCGTACTGGTCGTACCCGTCGTCGCCCGCCTCGTCCCCGTCGGCGTGGCGGGCGGCCCGGCCTCCGCCGAGGGCCAGGAAGCCGCCCAGCACCATCAGCACCAGGCCGAGCAGGATCCCGACCCAGGTGAGCGGGCCGTTGATGAAGCCGAGCAGGGTGCCCTTGCTGCCGTAGGTGTCGACGTTGCCCGCGACGGTCTCGTCCGTGTAGCCGATGGTGCCCACCGTGATCGGCACGGCCGGCAGGGAGTCGTCGTGCGCCTCGAACCGGACGTTCTGCTCCTCCACGCCCTTGAGGATGACGCCGGTGTTCGGCTCTACCCACACCGTCCGGGTGTTCTCGTAGACGCGGTCGGCGTCGACCGGCTCGTCGCTGCCGAAGAGGTCGCCGGGCAGGCCCTCGGAGGTCGCGACCGTCTCGGGGCCCATCGTCATCCGGAACACGTAGGTGGAGGTCCCGGAGAGGGACTCCTCACCCTGGAACACGGCCGGCACCCCGCGACGCAGCGCGCCGTCCCAGTACTGGTAGTCCTGCTGCTGGGTGTCGAACGGGAACTTGAAGAAGACCCCTTCGTGCTCGATCGGCTCGTGCTCGGCCAGGTCGTCGGGGGCGCCGGAATCGCCGACCGCGATGTAGTCGCCGCAGCAGTTGGTGGCCTCCCCGGTGCGCCGGTCGAAGGAGACGCCCTCCTCGGCGTAGGTGAGCACCGGCCCGTCCTCGACCTTGGACTCCACGGTGGTCTGCCAGAACGCGTTGTTGCCCTCGGCGAGCCCGGGGATGCCGACCACCTGGCGGGTGCTGACGAGCGTCGCCCCATGCAGTTGCTCGACCCCGTCGGAGGAGACGCGCAGCGCCTCCATGTTCTCCCCGCGGGAGACGGAGGTGCTCGACTGGTCGAGCTGGGTGGTGGCCAGGCGGTCGTGGATGACCGGCTTGGCGAGGATGCCGAGCAGGAGAGCGAACGCTCCCAGGACCAACATCAGGTATCCGACACCACGACGCATCGCGGGCTCCTTTGCACGAGGTTGCGCCGGAGCCTACCAGCCAGTAACCCATTCGCGTAGAGTCGGCGCGACAATGACCGCAGACGTCCGCCACCGGAGCCCGGACGCCGACCCGCTCAGGCCGGCCGGGTCAGCCTCGGCGACGGTTCGGCGGACTGGACGGGATGCGGGCCGTCGGGGCGCTGATGGTGCTGCTGACGCACGTGTCCTGGCACACGGGCACGAACTTCCGGGAGCCCTTCGGCGGGATCCTGTCCCGGTTCGACTCCGGCGTGGCGATCTTCTTCGTCATCTCCGGGTTCCTGCTCTACCGCCCGTATGTCGAGGCGCGGCTGACCGGGAGCGCCTCCGCCCCGCGTGGGCCGTTACCTGTGGCACCGCGCGCTGCGGATCCTGCCGGTGCTGTGGCTGGTGGTGCTCGCGACGGCGGTGCTCTTCCGGCACGGGACGGCCCTCTCGGAGTACCTGCGGCACGCCCTGCTGGTGCACATCTACTGGCCGGAGAACTGGGTGGGCGGACTCACCCAGATGTGGAGCCTGGCGGTGGAGGCTGCCTTCTACGTCGCGCTGCCGCTGCTCGCCTGGATGCTGCTGCGCACCGCCACGGATCCCCGGGTGTTCGTGCGGCGGTCGCTGGTCGTGCTGGCCGGCTTCATGGTGCTGTCACCGGTGTGGGCCTACGGGGCGCACGCAGCGGAGCACCCGACGGCCTCGCAGTGGCTCCCGGCCTACCTGGGGTGGTTCGCGGTCGGGATGGCGATGGCCACCTGGCAGCAGGCCCGTGGGCTCGGGTTGCTGCGCGCCGGGACGCTGGACCAGTTGGCCCGGCACCCCGGGACGTTGTGGCTGTCGGCCTGCGCCCTGCTGGTCATCGCCTCCACCCCGCTCGCCGGGTCCAGGGGGCTGGACACGGTGCTCCCCGCCGAGGCGGCGTTCAAGTGCACGGTCTACACCCTCGTGGGCGCGCTGCTGGTGTTCCCCTGCGTCGCGGCGCTGCGTCCGGCGGAGGACCCGCCCTCCGTGCGCTGGCTCGGCAGCCGGTGGCCCCGCTGGCTCGGGGACATCTCCTACGGGGTGTTCGCCTACCACCTGCTCGTCCTGGAGTTGGTCGGCCCGCCGATCGGGCACGAGGACTTCACCGGCGGCTTCTGGCCGCTGCTGGTGGCCACCCTGGTGGTGACGCTCCCGCTGGCCACGCTGAGTTACCGCCTATCTGGAACGCCCGCTGATGCGGTGGGGCCGGGAATACCACCCGCGCAGGGACCGTTCTCCCAACAGTTGAAACTTCAAGTGATTGGGATGAGTCATGAACAGCACACTGCCGACCGGCGGACGCGCAGCCGTCGACCTCCTCGACTCCGACACCGTGATGGGTGCGGTCACGCTCAAGGTCGCCGACCTCGATGCCATGGTCCGCTACTACGAGGATGGCGTCGGCCTGACCCTCCTGGACCTGCGGGCAGGCCGCGCCGTCCTCGGGCGGCCGGGCAACCCTGCCCTGGTCCTGGAACTGGCCCCCGAGCTGGGCTACGCCTCCGCCACCGCGGCCGGACTGTTCCACACGGCCTTCCTGTTCCAGGACCGTGCCGACCTGGCCTCGTCGGTCTACTCGGTCGCGCGGCAGTACCCCGGCACCTTTACCGGCAGCTCGGACCATCTGGTCAGCGAGGCGTTCTACTTCGACGACCCGGAGGGCAACGGGGTGGAGCTCTACTGGGACCGCCCCAGTGAGGAGTGGACCTGGCACGGGGGCAGCGTCGCGATGGACACCCTCTACCTGGACCCGCAACAGTTCCTCCAGCAGCACCTGACGGAGCCGGGGACGCTGAAGGTCACCGAGGGGCAGACCCGGGTGGGGCACGTGCACCTGAAGGTGGGCGACATCGAGACCGCCCGGCGGTTCTACGTCGACACGGTCGGGTTCGAGGCCACCGCACGGTTCGGCAACCAGGCCCTGTTCGTCTCGGCCGGCGGCTACCACCACCACGTCGGCATGAACACCTGGCGCAGCGCCGGGGCGGGCGAGCGCACCCCCGCGCTCGGCCTGGGCGAGGTCTCGGTCGAGCTGCCCAGCGCCGACGGGATCGGCGCCCTGCGGGAGCGGCTGCGCGCCCGTGGGATCCAGGTCGCCGACGACGGCCGCGAGCTCACCTTCGACGACCCGTGGCGCAACCTGGTGCGGGTCACCGGTCCTACCGTGTGACCATGACCGACTACGGGCACGACATCGTCCTGGGGTCGTTCCTGACCCCCACCAACGCCCCGCCCCAGCAGGCCGTTGAGCTGGCGCTGGTGTCCGAGCAGGTGGGACTGGACCTGGTCACCTTCCAGGACCACCCCTACCAGCCGCGTTTCCACGACACGTGGACCCTGCTGAGCTACGTGGCCGCCCGCACCGAGCGGGTCACCCTGTCGGCGAACGTGGTGAACCTGCCGCTGCGCCAGCCGGCCGTGCTCGCCCGCGCCGCGGCCAGCCTCGACCTGCTCTCCGGTGGGCGGATCGAGCTCGGCCTCGGGGCCGGCGCCTTCTGGGACGCCATCGCGGCGATGGGCGGGCCGCGGCGCACCCCCGGCGAGAGCATCGCGGCGCTGGCCGAGGCCATCGAGATTATTCGCGGGATCTGGGACACCGGCACGCGGGAGAAGCTCGCCGTCGGGGGGAGCCACTACGTCGTGGACGGGGCCAAGCGGGGGCCAGCCCCGGCGCACGACATCGGGATCTGGCTCGGGGGCTACCGGCCGCGCATGCTCCGCCTCGTCGGGCGCACCGCGGACGGCTGGCTCCCCTCGCTGAGCTATGTGGAGTCCCTGACCGACCTGGCTGTGGCCAATGCCGCCATCGACGAGGCGGCACGCCGGGCCGGCCGGGAGCCCTCCGCCGTCCGCCGGCTGCTCAACATCAACGGCCGCTTTGGTGACAACCGGTGACGGGCTGCTCCACGGCTCTCCGGAGCAGTGGGTGCAGGAGTTGACCGCGCTCGCCGTGGAGCACGGCTTCAGCACCTTCATCCTGGGGACCGACGACGCCGCGGCGCTGGAGGTCTTCGGCCACGAGGTAGGCCCGGCGCTCCGGGAGGCCGTCGCCACGGCCCGCTGATCAGTCGGGTGGGGTCGGGTCGGTCTCCGGCCCGCGCCACGGCTGGCTGCCGGCACCGACGGCGCACGCCACGGCCAGCAGCACCAGTGCCTGGGGCAGGACGGCCAGCAGGACCTCCTCGGTGGGTCGTGGCCCCCACACCGCAAGCAGCGCGGTGCCGAGCGCGCCAGCGGCCGCGGTGATCGTCACCAGTGCGGCGGCGGGCGGGATGCCACGGCCCCGGACGAGCCGGACCGCACCCAGCACGAGGGCTGCCGCCAGCAGGCCCCACCACCCCGCCAACAGAGTCCCCCAGGCCAGGAGCAGGCCGGCGCGGACGACGGCTCCGGGCCTGGCCTCCGGTCGGGCCCCGACCGTGGTGGCGGGGCGCCAGGCCCAGGACAGGATCGCGAGCAGGCCGACGGCGACCAGCCCCAGGCGCAGCCCCAGCGTGTAGGCCAGGTCCGGGGCGAACGTCGCCTCCAGGGTCGTGGCCGGACCGGCGGGCACCAGGAACGCCTGCTGCCACCCCTCCACGGTGAGCGTGGTCAGCGGAGTGCCCGGGGCATCGGCGAGCCTGGCCTCCCACCCCTCGTTGACGTTCTGCGCGACCACGACCAGCGACGGCTCGTCCCGCGCGGGCAGGTCGATCGAGAGGATCTGCGGCTCGGGTCGCAGCGCCGTGAGCGGGGTCGGCGCGGTCGCGTTCCCGCCCATCGGCGGCGCGTCCTCGCGGTGCAGCGCCAGCGTCACCGGGAGCCAGCTGCCGGAGGCCTCGGCAGTCACGAGGGTCCGTCCTGCGTTCAATGGGACCGTGGCGTCGCCGTCGTCGGTGCACCCGGTCCAGGTGAGCCGGTCCCGTTCGAGCAGCTGGCGGACCGTGCCCTCCACGCGCCCCTCCACCTCGGTGTCTCCCACCGTGAGCAGCGGGCCGTCGCCGCACTCGCTGCCCAGGTCGGCGTCTGGGTCCAAGACGGGGAACTCCACCGCTGCGCCGTCGTGCAGGAGGTCGACCTCCGAGACGCCGACCGGCAGGGCCCTCAGGGATCCGGGGACGGCGGGGTCCTCGGTGATGACGTCGTGCTTGGGGCCGAAGGTGAGCTCGATCGTGGTCACCTCCTGCTCGTCCCAGCCCACGACGCCGTCGCCGTCCAGGGAGAGGGTGAGCGACGCACCGTCGTCCAATCGGATGTCCACCCGCTGCGGGCGGCTCGAAGCCAGGTAGTAGTCGTTGACCAGCCGCAGGCCGTCCAGCGTGGTGGCCTCCGGCAGCGTGAGGGTCAGCGTCGGCTCCGGGTCCAGCCGACCGGCGACCCACCCGGTGCCCTGCTCCCCGTCGACGGTCGCCCCGGGTCGGCCGTACGGATCGGCCACGTCCCGACTGCTGGCCGTGGCGAGGATGGTCCCCTCGGTCGGGAGCAATTCCTCGAGATCATCACCGGGGACGGGGAGGACCTCGCCGGACATCGTGTAGGTCGCCGCCTCCGGCAGGGCCACGGACCGGTACAGCCCGTGCGGCTCCTCGGGCTCCTCCGCCTGCAGCGTCGAGCACAGCGGGCGTTGCCCCAGCACCAGGCAGGCTGCCCGGCCGACCAGCTGGGAGCGCAGCAGGACGAGGTCGGGCGCGGCGTCGCCGGCCGCCGCCACCTCCAGAGAGGGTCGCACCGGGGTGCTGCCGGGCAGGTCGACCTCGGCCAGTCCGAAGGCGCTGGCCGTCCCCTCCGACCCTGGGTCCACGCCGATCCGTAGCCACATGGACGGGCCGGCGGGCACGGTGAGCTCTTGCGGCTGCGTCCCGCCGCTGACGGTGGTGACCTCGCTGCCCGCCTCGGTCTCCACGCGCAGCTCCCCGGGCGCCCCTCGGAACTGCGGCTCGGCGAGCACCACCGTGACGGGGTCCCCGCCGAGGGCCTGCTCCTCGGTCCAGTCCAGCTGCCACCACTGGCCACCGACGACGCCGTAGTCCCCCGACACCCAGCTCGTCGTCGGGTCGTCGTCGACCGCTGCCGCCGGGCTCTGGGCCACGGACCCGCGTGCCGTCGCGTCAGCGTCGGACGCCGAGGACGAGGCGTGCACGGCCGCCACGGGACCGGGCCAGCTCAGGCTGCGCTGCTCGGTGGCCCCGGGCAGCAGGTAGTCGTGCACCGCCCGGTCGGGCAGCCGGTCGGTGGCGCCGAGCATCCCGGATACGTTGGCCGCGGCCTCCCCGAAGTTCACGGCCCTGCGGCGGTAGCCGTCGGCCAGCACCGTGCCGCCCCCCGGGGTGGCGTGGGGGTGCAGGTCCTGGGCCAGGACGAACGCCCCCACACCGTCGGCCGCGCCGGTGGCCAGTGCCGCGGGCACATCCTCCGGGCCGCCATCCAGCGCGGCCGTGGCCGACAGCGGCACCAGCCGGGCCGGGAGCGGGTCCGGCACGGCGTGCACGGTCACGCTCGGGCTCGGCACGAGGGTCCGCTCCCGCACCGTGTAGTCGGCCGACTCTCCCTCGGGCCCGACCGGGGGGCCGAAGGCGGCGACCTGCTCCAGCCCGGCCCGGCCCAGCGCCTGCTGCGTCGAGATCGGGGGTGCGGGCTGCTTGTCCCGGCGCAGGTCATTGCGGACCACGACCCACCCGACGCCGGCTCGGCGCAGCGACTCGGCCAGACCCTCGTCGCCGTCGCCGGAGCCGAGCCTGCGCTGCACCTCGTCCAGCCAGCGGGTGGACCCCGCACTGCCCAGGGGCACCGCGTCGCGCACCGCGAACGGCCGCTCGAGCAGCGCCTGCAGGGGCTCGTCCTTGGTGGAGCCCCAGTCCAGGTCGGCGAAGGGCGAGGCGGGCACGACCAGGACCGAGCCGTCCCCGGGCTGGGCATCGAGCCAGTCCGCCGTCTCCTGCCAGTGAGCCGCGATCGCCTGGTACCCCTCCGGGCGCGGCAGTTGCGCGGTGATGGCCGGTGCCGCCACGGCCACGAGGGTGCAGCCGGCCAGGAACGGCGTCAGCAGGGTGGGCCAGCCGGTCGCTCGGGCGAGGGCGGCGGCCCGGGTCAGTGCCGCGGCCAGGAGCAGGACAAGGGGCAGTCGGACCACGAGCTCGAACTTGTGCGTGTTGCGCAACGCCGCCAACGGCCCGTCCAGGAGGTCTTGCACCACGCCCGCCCAGGGGCCCCCGAGCGCCCCGGCGTGGCCCATCGTGACGAGCAGCAGGCCGGTCGCCGCGGACACGGTCAGGAACAGCCGGTGCGGAGTGGCGCGGGACCCCAGGGCCAACAGGCCGGCCAGCGCCAGCGCGAGCGAGGCGGCGATGAGCAGCGGGGTCTCGACATACTGCGCCCCGGCGGGCCAGCTGGGCCCGGCGTCGGTGGACAGCCAGGCCAGCCAGGGGGTGGTGCCGCGCAGTCCCTCGCTGAGCGCCGCGGTCGAGGTGGTGACCGATGCCGTCTCGATCCAGTCCAGGAATGGCGGGCTGTAACGGCCCAGGACCACCAGGGGGACCAGCCACCACAGCATCGCCACGAGCACCGCCCCGAGCCAGCAGGCGAGGGCGGCCAGGTGCTGCCGGGTCCAGGGACGGGTCAGGAACCACAGGGTCGGCAGCACCAGCACGGCGCCGGTGGCCACGGCGTTCACCCCTCCGGCCAGGGCTACCACCAGGGCCGAGCGGCTGATCCGGGAGAACCAGGAGCGGGGCGCGGGGTCGACCAGGGGCCACAGCACCCACGGGGCGAGCGCCATCGGCCAGACCTCGACCGAGGTGATGGCCACCTCGCTGAGGATGCGGGGGCTGAGGGCGTAGGCGAACGCGGCGGCGTAGCGCGCCCACGGCGAGCCCATGCCCAGCGCACCGGACAGCTTCCAGACGCCGACCAGGGCGACCCCGGCCAGCACCGACCACCAGAGCCGCTGCACCACCCAGGCGGGGAGGCCGACCCCGGTGAGCAGGGCGTGGGAGGGCCCCATCGGCAGCAGGTAGCCGTACGCCTGGTTCTGCAGCTGGCCGAAGAACGCCGTGGGGTCCCACAGGTGCAGCGCCCGGATCAGGAAGCCCACCGGATTGGCGGTCAGGTCGAGCTTGGTGTCCGGCACCACCAGGCCCGGTGCCTGGCGGAACATCAGCGCGGTGATCAGCAGCAGCCCGAGGCCGAGCCGGGCCCGCCAGGTCAGGCGCTCGTCCGCGGGCGGCCGCGGCTCCTCGGTCACCCGGGCACCGTCCGGCGCAGCACGATGACGGCGTTCCAGGCCACCACCTCGCGCAGGACCGGCACCCGGATCACCCACCGGGCCCAGGCCGGGTGGTAGCGCGGCTCGATGGCGTGGATCCGGACCTCACCCCGGTCCTGTGCCGCACGCGCCCAGCGCACCATGCGGGAGACCGGGCAGGCGAACAGCGAGGTGCCGAAGTCGTTCTTCGGCCGGTGACCGTGACGCCGGGCGTAGCGGTCGGCCGCGCGGGCACCGCCCAAGTAGTGCCACATCCCCGTCTCGTGTCCTCCGTGCGGGGACAGCCACGGGGTCCAGGACAGATAGACGGTGCCGCCGGGCCGGGTGACTCGGACCATCTCCCGGGCCATCAACTCGGGGTCGGGCACGTGCTCGAGCACGTTGGAGGAGTAGGTCAGGTCGAAGGAGGCGTCCGCGAGAGGCAGGGCCAGGCCGGAGGCGCGCAGGGTGTCGGCGGCCGCGTGGCCGCGGGCGGTCAGCTCACCCGCGTCCGGCTCCACGCCGAGATAGCGCGCTCCTGCGGCGGCGAAGGCGTCGGAGAAGTAGCCGGGCCCACCGCCGACGTCCAGCATCCGGGCTCCGTCGAGGTCGACAAAGCGCCCGCACTCGCGCACCGAGTCCGCCGCGAGCGTGCCGTAGAACCGGTCCGGATCGGACTGCTCGACGAGGAAGGCGCGGAACAGGTGACGCGACCGCGCGAGGGTCCCGAGAGGGGGCAGTTGGTCGGCGTACACGACAGGCCACGATATTCGGGCTACTCTTCGGTAACAAGAGGCCGCCTCCCCCGGCCCACCCGACGACGACGGAGTCTGACGACGATGCGGATCGCCATCTGCAACTGGCGCGACCTGGCCCACCCCGAGGGCGGCGGTGCCGAGGTCTACGCCCAGCAGGTGGCCGAGGGCCTCGCTGCCACCGGTCACCAGGTCACCTTCCTGTGTGCCGCGCACGACGCGGCCCCGGCCGAGGAGACGGTCGCCGGGGTGCGCTACCTCCGCTCCGGCTCCCGGACCAGCGTCTACCGGCAGGCGCGCCGCGCGATCCGGCGGCTGGAGGCCGGGGAGGGTGCGTTCGACGTCGTCGTGGACGTGCAGAATGGTCTGCCGTTCTTCGCCGCCAGAGCGACCAAGGCACCGGTCGTCGTGCTGGTCCACCACGTGCACCGGGAGCAGTGGCCCGTGGTCTTCAACCGTGCCGTCGCCACCCTGGGGTGGGCGGTGGAGTCGCGCGTGTCGCCACGGGTGAACCGCGGCCGGCAGTATGTCGCGGTCTCGCGGTCCACCAAGGAGGAGTTGGCCGCGATGGGGGTCGAGCGCGACCACGTCGCGATCATCCACAACGGCACCCTGCCGCCCCCGCCGGTCCTGGAGGTCCCGGCGGTCCCGCCGCAGCTGCTCGTGCTGGGTCGTCTGGTCAAGCACAAGCGGGTGGAGCAGGCCGTGGACCTGACGCGGCGGCTGCGGGCCCGTCACCCGGGGCTGCGGCTGCGGGTCGTCGGCACCGGGTGGTGGCGCACGCAGCTCGAGGAGTATGTCGAGGCGCAGGGTGCGCAGGACTACGTGGACATCCTGGGATTCGTCGACGAGGAGACCAAGCACCGGGAGCTGGGGACCGCCTCGCTGCTGTTGGTGCCCAGCGTCAAGGAGGGGTGGGGCCTGTCGGTGGTGGAGGCGGCCAGCCACGGGGTGCCGGCGATTGGCTACCGGGACGCTGGAGGGGTGGCCGAGTCGATCGAGCACGGGCGCACCGGCGTGCTGGTCTCCGACCTTGACGAGATGGTGGAGCAGGTCGACCGGTTGCTGGCCAACCCCGGCACCCTCGACCGGCTCGGGGAGAACGCCCGGGCCCACTCGGCCCGGTTCACCTGGCCGGAAACGGTGCGGGCGTGGGAGGAACTCCTGCTGCGCGCCGCCTGGGGCAAGCGACCCAGCGACCTGGGCGACCACCCGCGCCCGTCGTTGCCCGAGGTGTCGCTGGACCGGGCCCGGGGCAGCGCCTGAGGGTTCAGGCGCGTTCGAACGAGGTCAGCCGCTGTTTCGGTCGGGCCGTGACTGTGGGCCAGCGGGGTCAGTCGCCGTAGCCGAGGATCTCCTGGGCCGGTTGGATCTCGGTGCGGCCGGTCTCCCGTGCCGCGGAATCGTCCGGGGCGTAGCTGTTGACCACTGCGGCGGTGGCGGCGCCCGCGGCACCGAGGCCCACGACGATCGCGACCACGGCGGGGACGACACGTCGGCCGGCGCCGCCGGCGAGCGTGCTCTGGCTCATTCTGACCTCCATCGGACCACAGGTACGCCCTGAGGTTACCGCATAGTAGCCGCGCTGTCCCAGAGGTCGCCCAGGTCCCAGACCACCCAGTCCGGGCCGAGGTGGACCGGGTCCAGGGCGACGAGGGTGTCGTCGGAGGCGGGGACGGTCAACTCGGGGACGATGCCGGGGGAGCCCCGCCACGCCAGGACCCAGCGCACGCCCAGACCCTGCAGCAGCGTGGTGTCGATCTGCTCGCCGGCCAGTTGCTGAGCGTAGGCAGGCTCCTCCCCGCCCACGGTGAAGGTCTGTCCGTCCCGGCGGACGGTGAGGTTGCGGGCATGCAGCGTCTCGGCCTCGAGCGCGCGGGGCAGCGGGTCCAGGAACGGGGTGGGACCCGCCCAGCCGGTGGTCCGGAACGGCTGCCAGGGCAGCAGCAGGACCCGCTCCCCGGGGGAGTGGTCCTCGTTGACCATCTGCACGACGGTGTCCCACTCCTCGGGCAGCGCGACCGGCGCGGCGTCCCGGGCCATCCGGCCCGGCAGGTCGGGGACGGCCAACGCTCCGACGGAGGCTGTCACCGCGACGGCGGCGACCGCGACGAGGCGGCGGGGTCCCGCACCCCGCACCAGGGCGGCGACGCCCACCGCGACCAGGACGGCGACCGCCAGGGTGGGCCAGGCGAGCATGCGGTGGGTGTCGCGCAGCAGCGCCACCCCCGGCACCTGCTGCAGCACCCGCCACACCGGCAGCAACGGGCCGGCCAGGGCCAGCACGGTGCCGACCCCGACGAGGTAGGCGACGCCGGCCAGGGCGACCCCGGGGCGGCGGGAGCGGCCGAACCACCAGGTCAGCAGTGCGGCGATGACCAGGAGCACCTGGGCCAGGACCGGCCAGGCCAACTGGCGGGACTCCAACCACGCCCCGGGTGCCCACACACCGCCGAGGGTGAGCACCGCGCCCACGGTGCCGCCGATCCCGTCGGAGTGCACCGCGAAGGCGTCGGCCCCCGAGCCGACCGCTCCGGCTCCCGGGTTGTCCAGGGCGGCGACGATCCACGGGGCGGACAGGAGCAGGACGGGCACCGGCAGGATCAGCCGGGCGTGCCACCCGCGGGCCGCCAGCAGCACGGTGGCCGCGGCCATGACCGAGCCGACCGGGGTCAAAACCGCCGGGAGGGCGGCCAGGGCCACCCGGGGCACCCGCGACCACAGGCCGCCGCCGGACCGTGTGGCCAGCACCAGCCAGGGGATCGCGGCATACCCGAGCAGGGTGGGTGCCTGACCGAGGAGCAGCCGCTCGGCGACGTAGGGGTTCAGGATCGCCAGCGCGGCCCCGATGCACGTGGCGACGGCCCCCTGGCGGCGCAGCAGGACCGCCGTCCCACACCCGGCGAGCAGCAGCGGGGCCACCAGGAGCGCCCGGGCCACCAGTCCGGCGGGCAGGACGGTCGACAGCGCGGTCACGACGGCATCCAGCGGCACGGCCCGCGGCGCGCCCCCGCCACCCCAGGTGGCCTCGTTCCAGACGGGGTCGGGGACGGTGACGAAGTCACGGTGCAGGAACACCCCGTCCCAGGGTCCGACCAGCACCACGCCGCCGAGCACGAGCAGGGTCGCGGCGAGCGCGACGGCACAGCCCGCCCAGGTGGATCGGCGGGTGGTCCTCATGCCTCGGTTGTACCCCACGCCCCTGCGAGTGCCCGAACTGGCGACTGCACTTCCCGGCCCGTGGCGATCTACTACGTTGCCTAGTAGTCTGGGTGTGACGACCCGAGGAGGACGCGATGAGCCAGGACCGCACCGACCACACGCTCCCCGAGGCCGAGTGCTGGCGGCGGCTGCGGGACCACGCCTTCGGACGCCTCGCCTACCACCTGGTGGACGAGGTGCACATCGTGCCGCTGAACTACCTGGTCGACGGCGACCGACTGGTGATCCGGACGGTCCCGGGGAGCAAACTGCTGGGCGTCGAGATGCACCCCGACGTGGCCTTCGAGATCGACGGCGAGGGAGAGGGCACGATCTGGAGCGTCGTCGCGAGGGGGAGCGCGCACCGCCTCGAGGGGGACGAGGCACGAGCGGCCGATGAACTGCCGCTGCCGGGCTGGATCGAGACCGAGCGCTACGCCAACGTCGAGATCAGGGTCACCGAGCTCACCGGTCGCGAGTTCCCGCTGCGCCGCTGACGGGGCGGGGCGCAGGGCGTCAGTCGCACACAGCGGTGAGGAGCAGGTGGGGCGAGAGGTTGATCGCCCGTGGGTCCTGCTCGACCATGCGGGCCGCGACCTGGGCGTGCAGCAGCACCGTCTCCACGCGGTCCTCCGGGAGGTGGTCGAACGCGTAGGCCATCGGCCCCTCGACCCCGTACACCTGCACCTCGCTCCACCCGGCGTCGACCGCCTCCGCGGCCAGCTCCCCAGCCGTATGGGCGTGCCCCAGGGGGAACCCTCCGATGTGGAGGTTCTCGCCGGTCCGGACCAGGTGCGCCAGCACCTCCTGGGAGACCTCCGTGAGCGCGCTGTCGAGGGCGAGCTCCCCGATGACGTGGTACCGGCCGACCGCGGCGGCGAAGACCCTCCAGCCCCGCCGGGTCACCCGGAGGGCCTCCCGCCAGGCGGCCTGTCGGTCCTCCGGCCGGGCCAGGTGGTAGAGCGGACCGAGCAGCAGGACCACGTCCTGGCTGTCGTCCGCTGCCGCGAGCTCGCGGGCGTCACCCCGTGAGGCGGTGACCCCGGCGATCCCGGAGGCGGCCGCGACGTGCCGGGGCACGGGGTCGACCAGGTGGACGCGGTGTCCCTGGCCCGCCAGCCATCCGGCATACGCCCCGGCGCCGCCGCCCACGTCCAGGACGTCGAGGGCCTCGATCGGCTCGACCGGCGGCTCCGGAAGGTGCCGGGAGACCAGCTCCCGGGTGCGCAGCGCCTCCAGCCGGTGGTGGGCACTGTGGGTCAGCCGACCGGACTCGTCCTCGACGTCCTCGTACCAGGCGATCACGTCCTCGTCGGAGTGCACGACACGGTCAGACGTCGTCGGGGGTGACCGGCAGGGCCCGCTTGTGGGCCGTCCGGCGGTGCCAGGACTCGATCGTCTCGCGCGCCTGCTCGGAGACTTCCGCGCCCTCCAGGTAGTCGTCGATCTCGTCGTAGCTGACGCCGAGCGCCTCCTCGTCCGGGAGCTGCGGCCGGGAGTCCTCCAGGTCGGCCGTCGGCACCTTCTGGGTGAGCTCGACGGGCGCCCCGAGCTCGGCCCCGACGGCCCGGACCCGGCGCTTGTTGAGCCCCGCGAGCGGGGTGAGGTCGCAGGCCCCGTCGCCGAACTTGGTGAAGAACCCGACCACGGCCTCCGCGGCGTGGTCGGTGCCGATCACGAGCATGCCGCGGGCGCCCGCCACGAGGTACTGCGCCACCATCCGCTCGCGGGCCTTGACGTTGCCCTTGACGAAGTCGGCGTGC
Organism: Ornithinicoccus sp.; assembly: GCF_057176825.1. Lineage (NCBI taxonomy): Bacteria > Bacillati > Actinomycetota > Actinomycetes > Micrococcales > Intrasporangiaceae > Ornithinicoccus > Ornithinicoccus sp. Next base: position 687,677 of record NZ_CM169976.1, read on the forward strand.
TCGATCGTGGTGAAGTCGACCCCGGCCCCGTCGACCTCGGCGAACATGGCGTCGGTGCTCGCCTTGATGTTGATGGTCAGCACCTCGTCGGCGCGGATGAAGTCGAGCGCCCGCTGGGCGTCGTCCTCGTCCCGCTGCTCCCCGTAGGGCAGCCGGACCGCGACGAACGTGGCCTCGCCGCCGCCCTCCCTGACCCGCTCGACGGCCAGCTGAGCCAGGCGTCCCGCGGTGGAGGAGTCGACACCGCCGCTGATGCCCAGGACGTAGCCGGCGCTGCCGGTCGAGCGCAGATAGTCGGCGAGGAACGCGACGCGGCGCTCGACCTCCTCCGCCGCATCGAAGTCGGGGCGCACCCCGAGCTCGGCGATGATCTCCTGCTGCGTGCTGCCTGCGGGTGTCGTGCTCACCCTCCAACGCTACCGGGCTCTCACAGCCACCCGTGCTGTTGGGCCGTGCGGGCGGCCTGCACCCGGGTGTCGGCGCCGGTCTTGCCGATGGCGGAGGACAGGTAGTTGCGCACCGTGCCCTGCGACAGGTGGAGCGTGGCCGGCGATGGTGGCGACCGTGCTGCCCTCCAGCGACTCACGCAGCACGTCGCGCTCCCGGTCGGTCAACGGGTTCGGCCCGCCGACGAGGGACTCCGCAGCCAGGGCGGGGTCGACCACGCGTAGCCCGGCGTGCACCCTGCGGACCGCCTCGGCGAGCTCGGGCGCCGGGGTGTCCTTGACCACGAACCCGCTCGCGCCGGCCTCCAGGGCGCGGCGCAGGTATCCCGGCCGACCGAAGGTGGTGACGATGAGCGACCGGCATCCCGGGACCTCGGCAGCCACCGCTGCCGCTGCGGCGATGCCGTCCAATCCCGGCATCTCGATGTCGAGCAGGCAGACGTCGACGGCGTGCTCCCGGGCCGCAGCCACCACCTGGTCGCCCCGTCCCACCTCGGCCACCACCTCGAGGTCACCCTCCAGCCCGAGTAGTGCCGCCAGGGCCCCGCGGATCAGGGCCTGGTCATCGGCCAGAAGCACCCGGATGGTCACAGTTGCACCTCGATCCGGGTGCCGCCCGACTCGCCCGCGGTCACGGACAGCTGGCCGCCGGCACCCGTGACTCTCTCCCGGACGCCGCGGATCCCGTTGCCCTCGCGCCGGGTCTGCATCCCGCGGCCGTCGTCCTCCACCACGAGGCTGTCCTCGCGCAACGTCACGGTGCACCGGGTGGCCAGGCTGTGCCGCACGACGTTGGTGACCGCCTCCCGCAGCACCCAGGCGACCACGATGCGGTGGCGCGGATCCACCACCGCCGGGTCGTCGGGCAGGTCGGCGGCGATCCCGGCGTCACCGAGGGCGGCCCGCGCCGACGCCAGCTCGTCGGCGAGTCGGGCCACCCGGAGTCCGGAGATGGTCGCCCTGATCTCGGCCAGCGACTCCCGGGTCAGGGACTGGATCTGGTCCAGCTCGGCCTTGGCCCGATCCGGGTCGACATCGACCAGCCGGCGCGGCCAGCTCGGCCTTGACGGTGACCACCGTGAGGCTGTGCCCGATGACGTCGTGCACGTCCCGGGCCACCCGGTCCCGCTCCTCGACCAGGGCCAGCTCCGAGGTCACCTCCTGGTGGGCCACCTGGCGCTCCTCCAGCACCCGCACCAGCGCCGTGGCCACCGCGACCAGCGCGATGATCGGCACGAAGAACCAATACTCCCCCAGCAGGCCGAGGGGCAGGGAGACCAGCACCGGGCTGAGGATGCCGAGCACCCCGAGCGTCAGGGCCACCGGGAGCGGCAGGCTGAACATGCCGAAGGCCACCACGAAGGTGACCATGCCCAGGGCCTGCGGCCCGATCACCACGGCCGCCAGCAGGACGAGGGTGACCAGGAGCCCCAGGTAGACCCAGCCGAACCGACCCACCTGCCGCCAGGTGTCCGCCTGGGAGATCCGGATGAACCCGTGCACGTAGACCGCGGCGAACATCAGGATGACGACCACGCCGGCCACACGCCATACGGTGTCGCGCGGTGCCGTCACGGCCGCCGCGATCGGGAAGGCCAGGAAGACCAACCAGATGGCCCCCATCAGCCAGCCGAACCGCACCCACGGGTCCTCGGGTGCGGTCGGCCGGCTCGGGGCGTGGCCCGGCGTGACGGGCCGGGTCACTGGCGGCCCCGGCTCCGGCGCACCAGCAGCACCGCCACGACGCTGAAGATCACTGCCCACACCGCCACGTTAGCGACCGGGATCCACAGCGGGTCGTGGGTCAGCTCACCGGTGGCGGTGTTGATCAGGTGGCCCTCGGTCAGCGGGTAGCGGGCGAGCGCCACGTAGCCGTAGAGCGGGGTGAACTTGGCGATCGTGAGCATCAGCCCCGACAACGGGAAGAAGATGTTGCCCAGGAAGGCCAGGATGACCAGCGAGCCGCTCGCGGCACCGACGGCCGCCTCGGAGCGGAACGCCAGGCCGAAGCACAGGCCGTAGATCGCGAAGACCGCGGCGCCGACCAGGACGATGAGCCCGCTGAGTAGCCAGGCGCCGACGGTGCCCTCGGCCCCGGTGACCGTCCCCAGCAGGTAGATCAGGGTGATCGGCACGGCCGCGATGACCAGGGCCACCAGGCTCTTGGTGGCGACGTACTGGGCGTCCCGCATCGGGGTCAGGCCGAGCTGGCGGCCCCACCCCTGCATCCGCTCGACGGCGGCCATCCCCCCGACGCCCACCGTGGCGGTGACCGCGCCGTAGGCCGCCATCGAGATCATCACGTACAGCCCGACGTTGCCGTTGCCGGCGTTCTGCTCGGAGTACTGCTGCACGGCCCCGAAGATGACGTAGAAGAAGGCCGGCAGGATCGCGATGAAGAACATCGAGACGTAGTCGCGGGCGACCCGGCGCAGCTCCAGGCCGGTGTAGACGGCATTCATGCCGGGACCTCCTCGGTCGCGCCGTCGGTGGTGTCGCCCCGACGGTCGGTGATGGTCAGGAACGCGGTCTCCAGGGAGCCGCTGCTGATCTCCAGGTTGCGGGCGCCCAGCTCGGTGAGCAGCAGTCGGGCGACGCTGTCGGAGTCACCGGAGCGCACCGTGACCCGCCCCCGTTGGGTGGTCACCTCGTGCACCTCGGGTATGCCGTGGAGCCGGTCGAGCGCGTCCGTCGCCGACTCCTCGGGCAGGTCGGCGGAGACGGTGCGCCCGCTGGCCCGCGAGCGGATCTGCTCGGTCGTGCCGTCGGCGACGATCCGTCCGCCGGCGATCATCACGATGCGCCGGGCGAAGGCGTCGGCCTCCTCCAGGTAGTGGGTGGCGAAGACGATGGTGCGACCGGCGTCGGCCTCCGCGTGCATGGTGTCCCAGAACTCGCGGCGGGCCCCGACGTCCATCCCGGCCGTGGGCTCGTCCAGCACCAGCAGGTCCGGGTCGGGCAGCAGCGCCAGGGCGAACCGGAGCCGCTGCTGCTCACCCCCGGAGCACTTGGAGACCCGGCGCCGGGTCAGGTCGCCCAGCCCGGCCTTCTCGATGACGGCGTCCACCCCGGCGTGCTGGTCGAAGGTGGAGGCGATCATCTGGACGGTCTCGCGGACGGTCAGGTCGCGCAGCAGGCCCCCGGTCTGGAGAACGGCGGACACCCGGCCGTCGGCGACCGCCCTGCGGGGTGGCCGGCCGTAGGTCGTCACCGTCCCGGAGGTCGGGTCGGTCAGGCCGAGCACCATGTCCAGGGTGGTCGTCTTGCCGGCCCCGTTGGGACCGAGGAAGGCCACCACCTCACCCGGATCGATGCGCAGGTCCACCCCGTCGACCGCCCGGACGGGCTGGCCGCCGGGCACCGCGAAGGTCTTGGTCAGGCCGGACAGCTGCACCGCCGCCCGGTCGGCCCGGTCGGACGTCGCGCCCGGTGCATTCGTGCTCGATGTCGTCGTCATGCCCCCATCGTGTCCCCCGACACCTGCGTGGTCCCCGCCCGTTCGTCACCGGCTGCCCCTGACATTCGTCATGCCGGAACCTGCCGGGTCCTCGCCACGTCATAGGCTGGACCTGAGGGGGGACCCCCTCGCCTGCAGACCGAGGAGACGATTGCGATGCGACGCACCACGACGACCTTTGCCCTGGCCGCCACGGCCGCCCTCACCCTGTCCGCCTGCGGCGGCGGTGCCGAGGCGCTGACCCAGGAGCAGACCGCCGAGGTCCTGCTGACCGAGGAGGAGTTCGGCATCGACGGCTGGACCCGTGGCGAGGTCGAGGAGGTCGAGAGCGACGACGGCGCGGACGCGACCGACGACGCGACGAACGAGTTCGAGGAGCTGTTGGGCGAGGCCGAGGGGGTCAGCCAGGAGTGCGTCGACGCCCTCGGCGCGATCGAGGGCGACGCCTTCGGGGAGATCAGCGCCGGATCCAAGGTGACCTTCAGCGGCGGCGGGGGCGACCTGATGCCGGAGGAGGCTGAGCTGGTGGTCGTGGCCATCGACGGGGACTCCCCGCTGAGCGGCTTCGAGGCGATCAACGCCGAGTGCAGCGACCTGGAGATCGAGTCCGAGGGCGTCACCATGGAGATGAACTTCAGCGAGCTCGACGGCATGGACGGCACGCGCATCAACATGGGCGTGATGGGCATGGAGGTCGAGATCATCATGGGCGGCGTCCAGGACGGCGACAACGTCGTGGCCATGGTCGTCACCGGGCTCGAGGAGTCTGAGGTCAAGGAGATCGTGGACCGGCAGATGGAGAAGGTCTCCGACTTGTGACCCGCTACCCCTAGCGGAACGTGCCCTGCACGGCATACAGTCGAGTCGTCCTGTTCGTCTGAGGAGAGCTACGTGAACACTGCTGGGGGAGACCGGAGTCGTGACCGGGAGCAGCGCCCGACGCATCGTCGTCGGGTGCTGTCCGGTGTGCTGGGTGCCGCGCTGGCCCTCACGCTGAGTCAGGCGGTGCCCGTGCTCGCGGACGAGGAGCCCGCGCCTCCGCCGGCCACCGACGCCCCCGCCGACCAGGCTCCGGACCAGGGGCAGGACCAGTCCCCCGAGCAGGGCGAGGACCACGGCCATGACAGCGGATCCGGTAGTGGCGGCAAGGGATACGGCTACGGCGGCCGCGCCACCGGGCCCTCGCCGCTGCCGCTGCTCGACGCCGACCCGAACTACCCGGTGCCCGAGCCGATGGAGCGCGACGACCTGCCCGAGGAGGTCGACGTCGTGCCGTCCTGGCAGACCAACACGATGTGCGACCCGGTGGACCGGCCCGGCATGGTGGCCTTCGCCAACCTCATCGGTGAGCACTACAACCGTCCGGGGTACACCACCTCCCGCAGCTGCATCAACCTGAAGTCGGAGCACTACGACGGCCGGGCGGTCGACTGGCAGCTCAATGCCTACGACCCGGTGGACCGCCGGATCGGCGACGCGGCCGTCACCTGGTTGACCGCCAACGACGGCGAGATGGCCAAGCGGTTCGGCATCCAGTCGATCATCTGGAACCAACACGTCTGGCGGGCCTACGAGTCCGAGGTCGGCTGGCGGGGCTACGTCGGGCAGAGCCCGCACACCGACCACGTCCACTTCTCCTTCACCTGGGACGGCGCCGCCATGCGCACCTCCTGGTGGACCGGTGTCCCGGTGCAGGACCCCGACCTCGGGCCGTGCGCCGCCGCGTCCGGCCAGGGAGTCGTGGTCTCCCGGGCCCCGCGGCTGGGGGACTGCAGCAGCGCCCCGGTCGCCCCCCTGTCCGGTGCGGACGGGAGCGAGCAGGAGGAGACCGGGCAGGACGAGGCCGCGACGGCGCCGCGCGCCTCCGGGCCGACCGGGCCCACCGTGGGCAGCACCACCCCCGACTACATGGTCACCGCCTTCACGCCCCACCTGGACACCGAGCTCTCGGTCGGCGACAACGGCGAGGGCGTCGCGGTGCTGCAGCGCGCCCTCGGCATCGAGGACGACGGCGTGTTCGGCGGGCAGACCGCGGAGGCGCTGCACGAGTACGTCACCGAGCGCCCGGGCCTGCGCGCCGCGGGCTCCGCCCAGGAGCAGAGCACCAGCACGCTGATCTGGCTGATGCTGGAGCGGGACACCTACCCCACCGTGCCGATCCGGTCGATGGAAGTGGCCCTCGGTGACGAGGGTCCGGCCGTGGCGTTGCTGCAGGCGCAGTTCGACCTGGACGCCGACGGCATCTTCGGCCCGATGACCGAGCAGGCCGTCAGGGACGCCCAGCTCGAGGCGGGCCTGGCCCCGAACGGGGTCGTCGACGGGGCCACCTGGCAGGTCGTCGACTCCGGGCGCGGTGCGGACTGGGAGTTGGCGACCGCCTACGTCGACCCGCAGGGCTTCACCTGGGAGAACGGCGCGATCCGGCTGCGGCAGGAAGACCTGCCGGCCGCGGACCAGTGACCGCGGGCGGGGCGCAGACGCGGCTCGCCTTCGTTCGCCGCCCCAGCCCGCACCTGGCGCAGGGCCTGGTCACCCACATCGAGCGCAGCACTGACGTCGACGCCGGACGGGCCCTCGAGCAGTGGCAGGGCTACGTCACCGCGCTGCAGGACGCTGGCTACACCACGGTCGAGGTGGAGCCCGCGCCCGAGTGCCCGGACGGGGTGTTCATCGAGGACGCGATGGTCGTCGCCGGGGGACTGGCGGTGCTGACGGCGCCCGGTGCCCCCAGCCGGGTTGCGGAGGTCGCGACCGTCCGTGCCGCCGCGCTGGCCGTCGGGCTGACCGTCGTGGAGCTGACCGACGCCCCCGTCGAGGGGACCGTGGCCCTGGACGGCGGGGACGTGCTCAAGGTGGGGGACACGGCATACGTGGGGGTCGGCGGGCGCACCACGGAGGCCGGCGCGCAGGCGCTGGCCCACCACCTGGCCACCGTCGATCGCCGCGTCGTGGCCGTCCCGATCAGCAAAACCCTGCACCTGAAGAGCCAGGTCACCGCGCTGCCGGACGGCACGGTCGTCGGCTACGAGCCGCTCGTGGACGATCCGGGGTCGTGGCCGGGGTTCCTGGCCGTGCCGGAGCCGGAGGGCGCACACGTCGTCGTCCTGGGCGAGCGGACAGTGCTGATGTCCGACCAGGCGCCGCAGACCGCCCGCCTGTTCGCCGACCGCGGGCTCGAGGTGGTCGCCCTGCCGGTCGGTGAGTTCGTCAAGCTCGAGGGCTGCGTGACCTGCCTGTCCGTGCGACTCCACGACGCGGACTGACCGGCGCCGTCGGCGCTGACCACTACAGTTCTCGCTATGGCCGGTCGTCCGCACATCGCCGCCGTGATGGAGAACGCCGTCAACACCCGGGTGGAGCGGATCCTGCGCCGCCGCGGGTGGACCGAGCGGCTGATCGGCTACACCGGTTACGGCACCGCCGAGCAGGTGCGGGTCCTGGCGCGGGTCGTGCTTTCCCGCCAGGAGCAGCCGGAGGACGTCACGGTCGCGGTCGGGGCCAGTGACGCCGAGCAGGAGCAGGCCGAGGAGCTGACGCAGCGTGGGTGGCGTGCCTTCGTCACCGCCCCGGCCCTGTCGACCCCGGTGCACATCACCCTGGGTGCCGCGCAGACCGAGGTGGTCACCGACCGTGGGGGCTACGTCGACGTGGTGCTGACTGGCCACGGCCTGGCGCCGGGCTGGCACGAGGTCACGCTGAGCGCGGCCCACGGTGCCGAGGTCGCGGCACCGATCCAGGTCATCGACCCCGCGGTGGGTCGCGGGGTGGTCAGCGACATCGACGACACGGTGATGATCACCCACCTGCCCCGCATCATGATCGCCGCGTGGAACACGTTCGTGCGGTCCGAGCAGGCCCGCCAGGTGGTGCCGGGCATGGCGGCGCTGCTGCGCTCGCTGCAGGGGGAGGTCGCCGGGTCGCCGGTCTTCTACCTGTCCACCGGGGCGTGGAACACTGCCCCGACCCTGGCGCGATTCCTCAAGCGCAACTACTACCCGGGCGGGCCGCTGCTGCTGACCGACTGGGGTCCGACGAACACCGGATGGTTCCGCAGCGGCCAGCAGCACAAGAAGGAGCAACTGCACCGGTTGCTGCGCGACTTCCCGGGCATGCGCTGGATCCTGATCGGCGACGACGGGCAGCACGACCCCGCGATCTATGGCGAGTTCGCCGAGCAGCACCCCGAGGCGGTCGAGGCGGTCGCCATCCGGCAGCTCACGCCGACCCAGCAGGTGCTCTCCCACGGGTTGCCGATCGCGACCGACGAGTTGCTCGGCCAGCGGCACAACGTGCCGATGCTGCGGGCGCCGGACGGCTACCAGCTGCACCGGTTGATCCACCGGGCCCGCCAGGCGATCGGCCGGGTCACGGTCCCGGAGGGTCGGCGTGCCTGAGCTGCCCGAGGTGCAGGCGCTGGTCGAATTCCTGGCGCGGCGGCTCGCCGGGCGGGTGGTCACCGACGTCGAGCTTGGGTCGATCGCGGTGCTCAAGACCTTCGACCCGTCACCGGACGCGCTGGTCGGCAGCCCCGTCGACGGCGCCGCGCGGCACGGCAAGTTCGTCGACCTCGACGTCGACGGCACCCACCTGGTCTTCCACCTGGCCCGGGCCGGTTGGTTGCGCTGGTCCGAGGCGATCCCCGACACCCGCGTCCGGCCCGGCAAGTCGCCCATCGCGCTGCGGGTGCGGCTGGACGACGGCGCCGGCTTCGACCTGACCGAGGCCGGCACCCGCAAGGGTTTGGCCGCCTACGTGGTGCACGACCCCGCCGACGTCCCCGGCATCGCCTCCCTGGGGCCGGACCCGTTGGCCGCGGAGTTCACCCGGGAGGTGCTCGGCGAGATCCTGGAGGGCCGCCGCACCCAGATCAAGGGGGTGTTGCGCGACCAGCGGGTGATCGCCGGCATCGGCAACGCCTACTCCGACGAGATCCTGCACGCCGCCCGGCTCTCGCCCTACACCCTCGCCGCCGCCCTCACCGGGGAGCAGGTGGACACCCTGTATGCCGAGCTGCGGCGGGTCCTCACCGACGCCGTCGGGGTGGCTTCCGGCAAGCCCGCGGCCGAGCTCAAGGACGCCAAGCGCGCCGGGATGGCGGTGCACGGTCGGGCGGGTCAGGAGTGCCCGGTGTGCGGTGACACCGTGCGCGAGGTGAGCTTCGCCGACACCGCTCTGCAGTACTGCCCGACCTGTCAGACCGGCGGCAAGGTGCTCGCCGACCGCCGGATGTCCCGTCTGCTGCGCTGAGACACGACGTGACACCATGGCGGGCATGAGCGAAGTCCCCACCATCTCGGTCCACGACATCCCTGACGACGCCGTCATCCTCGACGTCCGCGAGGACGACGAGTGGCAGGCGGGGCACGCTGCGGGCGCGGTGCACGTGCCGCTCGGGGAGGTCCCCGCGCGACTCGGCGACCTGCCGGAGCAGGACGAGCCGCTGCCCGTCATCTGCCGCAGCGGCGGCCGCTCCGGCCGGGCCGTGCAGTGGCTGGTGCAGCAGGGGTTCGACGTGGTCAACGTCGACGGTGGCATGCGTGCCTGGGGCGGCGCCGGCAAGTCGATGGTCGCCTCCGGCAACGCCGACCCCCAGGTCCTCTGACAGCGCGTTCCGCCGCGGTCGGTCGCCGCCGTTAGGCTGCCGGGCGTGACCTCCCCGCTCGCCCCGCTCGGCCCCCTCGTCTCAGCTGCCATCGAGGCGGCGCTCGGCCCCGAGTTCGCCGGCGCAGACCCGGTGCTGCGCCCGAGCCAGTTCGCCGACGTCCAGTGCAACGCGCCCCTGGCGCTCGCCAAGCGGGTGGGTGCACCCCCGCGCGAGGTGGCGGCCCGGATCGTGGCGGCGCTGGACGTCGCCGGGCGGTGCAGCGCCGTGGAGATCAGCGGCCCCGGCTTCATCAACCTGACCTTCGCCGACAGCTGGCTGGAGGAGCTGACCGGGGAGTTGGCGCGCGACGCCCGGCTCGGGGTCCCGGTCCAGGAGCAGCAGGTCGTGCCCATCGACTACTCGGCACCCAATGTGGCCAAGGAGATGCACGTCGGGCACCTGCGGACCACGGTGGTGGGCGACGCGCTCGCCCGCACCCTGGAGCACCTCGGGCACCGGGTGGTCCGGCAGAACCACATCGGGGACTGGGGCACCCCGTTCGGGATGTTGCTGGAGCACCTGCTCGACGTGGGGGAGGACTCCGCCGAGGCCGGTCTGCTGGAGACCGACCCGAACGCCTTCTACCAGGCGGCGCGCGAGCGGTTCGACGGCGATGCAGCCTTCGCCACCCGGTCGCGCGCTCGCGTCGTCGCGCTCCAGGCCGGTGACGCCGAGACGCTGCGGCTGTGGGAGTCCCTCGTCGAGCTGTCCCGGCACTACTTCAACCGGATCTACGCCCTGCTCGGGGTCACCCTGACCGACGAGCACCTCGCCGGCGAATCGACCTACAACGACCATCTTGAGGGGATCTGCGCCGAGCTCGAGGACAAGGGCCTGGCCCGGGTCGACAACGGTGCACTGTGCGTCTTCCTGGACGGCTTCACCGGCCGCGAGGGCAAGCCGGTCCCGCTGATCATCCGCAAGTCCGACGGCGGATACGGCTACGGCACGACCGACCTGGCCACCGTGCGGCACCGGGTGCAGACCCTGGGCGCGGACCGGATCCTCTATGTCATCGGCGCCCCGCAGGCGCTACACCTGCAGATGGTCTGGGAGACCGCGCGGCTGGCCGGCTGGCTCCCCGAGGACGTCGAGGTGGTACACGTCCAGATCGGCAACGTGCTCGGCCCCGACCGCAAGATCCTGCGCACGCGGTCCGGCTTCCCGCTGCGGTTGAGGTCCCTGCTGGAGGAGGCGGTCGGCACCGCCCGCCGGGTCATCGACGAGTCGCGTCCCGACCTGGAGGAAGGGGTGCGCGCAACGATCGCACCGCAGGTGGGGATCGGCGCCGTGAAGTACGCCGACCTGTCTGTCGCCCACGACTCGGAGTACGTCTTCGACCTGGACCGGATGACCGCGCTCACCGGCAACACCGGGCCTTACCTGCAGTATGCCGCCGCGCGGGTCCGCTCGATCCTGCGCCGGGGCGGTGTGGAGTCGGCTCCCGCAGGAGGGACACTGGCGGGGCCGGGGGCTGCAGCGATCCGGCTGGGCGAGCCGGCCGAGCGGGGCCTGGCCCTGCGACTGCTGGAGTTCGGCGGGGTGGTCGAGGTGGTCGGCGCCGAGCTGGAGCCGCACCGGTTGTGCGGCTACCTCTTCGACGTGGCGCAGGACTTCTCCGGCTTCTACGAGCAGTGCCCGGTGCTACAGGCGCCGGACGAGGCGACGCGCGAGTCGCGGTTGGCGCTCGCCGGGCTCACGCTGGCGGTGCTGGTGCAGGGTCTGGACCTGCTGGGGATCGAGGCTCCCGAGCGGATGTGACCCGCTGCGGCTGGTGTGCGGAGTGGGTCACCACTCGACGCCGAACGCTGCCTCGGCGACCTCCTTGAGCAGGCCCGGCTCGTCCAGGACGTCTACCGGCCGTCTGCCGCCCAGGTACGTCGTGGCAGACACCAACCACTGGACGAGGCCGCTCTCGCTCCGGTTGTGGCGCTGCCCGAGCGCGATGACGTCCGCGATAACCGGTCGCGCCCCATGCTCGTCGAATTGAAACCCCGGGAACACCAGGTGCCGACCTCGCTGAAGGGCCAGGAGTCGGCCTTCTCGCCGCGTGGCCAGTGCCAGATTCCCCGTCGCCGAGGATCGTGACCCCAGGCGCTCCCCAGCCGCCGCACTCGACAGCATCCCGAACTCCTCGTCGATCTGGTCATAGAGGTCCTGCTCGGCCTGGCCGGACCGTGCCAAGGCGGGGGAGGCTTGCCCGGTGGGGACCTCTCGTCCAGCGAGGAGCCGCGTGGCGGTGACGAGGGCGTCGAAGAGCTCCACGTTCTGGGGGCGGTGCTGCGCCACCGCCTCGCGGTGGCGAGCCACCGTGGCGTCGTCGCCCCGGGCGACCGGGCCGGTCAGTGCGGCGGGCCCGCCGTCCCGGGACCAGTTCTGGACCGCGGCCAGCACGATGGGCTCGAGCTGCTCCCGGTCCAGGCCTGCCACGGCGGCAAGGTGTTCGGCCAGGTCGAGCAGGGTGGTGAGGAAGTTCGAGGCCACGGCTGCAGCGGCGTGGTAGGCGGCGCGGTCCTCATCGCGCACCTGGACGGCGCGCATCCCGAGGGAGGTGGCCAGGTCCGTCGCGGTGGCCAGCGCTCGGGGCGTGGAGCCCGCGACCGCCGCCGTCACGCCCACGAACCGGGCTCCCGACTCCGGGATCGTCATCAGCGGGTGCAGCGAGAACGCCTCGTGGCCGGCCAACGGCTCCAGGGTGGTGGCCCCCGAGCAGTGCCCGACCAGCAGTCCCGGCCGGGGGGCGAGCGCGTCGGCCGCCTCCGCGATGGACCTGTCGGGCACGGTGAGCAGCACGATGTCGGCGCCGGCCCCGTCGGAGCCCCGGCCCAGGGGGCCCTCGACCTGTCGGCCGGCGGCCCGGAAGGCGGCGGCGAAGGCGGTGCCCAGCCGGCCGGCCCCCACGATTGCCAGGGGTCCGGGGGAGGTCTGCGCACGGCGGCGCCGGGGCGCCGGGGCGGGTGGCACCGGTTTGGCGGCCACGACATCCGCCAGGCTGATGCGGACGCGGCCGGCACGGGCGGTGTCCACCACCAGGTGCTGCTCGTCCCGCTCGGCGAGGGTGCCCAGGGCATCGGTGGCGCGGGCGCCGTCCTCGATCAGGTACCGCACCACCACCCGCGCCCCCACGGGCACGTCGACCAGCCACTCTCTGCCCATATCGGCGATTCTGGCACAGCCGCTAGAGAGGCGTAGATGCCGCGATCGGAGTCGTCCCCGGCGTAGCGTGCAGTCATGCGCGCCGCGCCCCGAGTCTCCCGCCGCACCGTGCTGCGGGGAGGGCTGCTCGCACTCGCCGGCGCCGCGGGGGCGTCGGCCCTGACCGGCTGCGGGGAGGACGAGGAGGACCGGTCCGTCCGGGAGGGCCGGTTGGACTCGGAGCACTGGCCCGGTGCCCGCCCCCGCTGGCACCTGGCGCTGCCCGAGGACGCCCGCGCCACCGTGATCGCCCTGCACGGCTACGGCGGGGACGCCCGCTTCTTCTTCGACCCACCGCTCGCGGCGGACCTGGCACAGCAGCACCACATCGCGATAGCCGGGGTCGACGGGGGTGACAGCTACTGGCACGCCCGGGCGGACGGGACGGACACTGGCGCGATGGTGCTCGATGAGCTGTTGCCGGTTCTTGAGGAGGCCGGGGCCCCGGTCGACCGGATCGGCTTCACGGGCTTCTCGATGGGGGGATACGGAGCCCTGCTGCTCGCGACCGAGTTGCCCCGGGAGCGGGTGCTCGGCGTGGCCGCCGTCAGCGCCGCGATCTCCTTCTCCGCCGGCGAGACCACCGGGGCGTTCGACGACGAGGCCGACTTCGCCGAGCACGACCTGTTCCAGCGGGTGGACGCGTTGCGCGAGGTGCCGGTCTGGTTGGCGTGCGGCTCCGCCGACACCTTCGTCGAGACCAACCGGGCGCTCGCGGAGCAGCTCCCCGACGCGGTCGCCGTGCTCGACGAGGGCGATCACTCCCGGGGCTACTTCGAGGCCCGCTGGCCGGAGGGGATGGCGTTCCTCGCCGAGCGTGCCGGGCCCTGAGCCCGACACGCCGATCACGCACTATCCGGACATCTCAGGAAAACCCTAGACATCCGCATACAGTCCCATCGTGGACCCGATCAGGAACCCCTACGCCCCCGGGGCCGGCCAGCGGCCGCCCGAGCTCGCCGGCCGTGACGAGGAGCTGGAGCGCTTCCGCGTCGTGCTGGAGCGGATCGCCCGTGGCCGGCCCGAGCGCTCGATGGTGCTCACCGGGCTGCGCGGCGTCGGCAAGACGGTGCTGCTCAACGCGCTGCGCTCGACGGCCGTGCGGGCCCGCTGGGGCACCGGCAAGTTCGAGGCGCGCCCGGACCAGTCGCTGCGCAGACCCCTGGCGGCGGCGCTGCACATGGCGGTGCGCGAGCTGGGTCACCCGCGCGGGGAGGAGCTGGACCATGTCCTCGGGGTGATCAAGGCGTTCGCCCAGCGGGAGCAGCCGGGCGCCAAGCTGCGCGACCGGTGGAACCCCGGGATCGACGTGCCCGCGCTGACCGGCCGGGCCGACTCCGGCGACATCGAGATCGACCTGGTGGAGCTGCTCACCGACGTCGGTGGCCTGGCGGCCGACGTCGGCAAGGGCGTCGCCGTCTTCATCGACGAGATGCAGGACGTCGGCCCGGACGACATCTCCGCGATCTGTGCCGCGTGCCACGAGCTGAGCCAGTCGGCGCTGCCGGTCATCATCGTGGGGGCGGGCCTGCCGCACCTGCCCGCGGTGCTGTCGGCGAGCAAGTCCTACTCCGAGCGACTGTTCCGCTACAACCGGATCGACCGGCTGGACCGGGCCGCTGCCGAGGCCGCCCTGCAGGTGCCGGCCAGGGACGAGGACGCCGAGTTCGACAGTGCGGCGATGGAGGCGATGTACGTCGCGACCGGCGGCTACCCCTACTTCATCCAGGCCTACGGCAAGGCGGTGTGGGACCTGGCCCCCCGCAGCCCGATCACCGCCGAGGACGTCGCCGTCGCCGCGCCGGAGGCCGAGGCCGAGCTCGCGGTCGGCTTCTTCGGCAGCCGCTACGAACGGGCGACGCCGGGGGAGCGGGAGTACCTGCAGGCGATGGCGGACCTGGGCGCACAGACGACCGAGGCGGACCGGGACGAGATCGAGTCGGTGGCCACCTCCGAGGTCGCCACCCACCTGGGCCGCAAGCCGCAGTCGCTCTCCCCGGCCCGGGACGCCCTGCTGAAGAAGGGGCTGATCTACTCCGGGGAGCGCGGCCGGATCGCGTTCACGGTGCCGCACTTCGGGAGGTACCTGCGCAGCACCGCCTGAGCGGTCACGTCAGCGGAGAACTAAAGTCGGGCGGGTGCAGCGTGACGACTTTGTCCCCTCCGGAAACCAGGCGGCCGATCCGGAGATCTACGAGATCGAGAACGCGGCGATCGACCGCGCTGGTGTGCTGTGGTCGGCCCTGCGGGAGCAAGCTCCCTGGGCAGACAAGGTGCTGCTCGACCTGGGCTGCGGAACGGGCTTCTGGCTGCCGCACTACCACGGGGCGGCCGAGGTCATCGGCGTCGAGCCTGACACCAGCCTCCTCGACGCCGCGCGCAACCGGCCCGGAGGTAGTCGCGTGCTCCATGGCTCGGCCGAGCACCTCCCGCTGCCGGACTCCTCCGTCGATGTCGTGCACGCCCGCTTCGCTTACTTCTTCCCGCAGCCCGACTTCGACCCGAACCCCGGGCTGGTGGAGGTGGGGCGGGTGCTCCGGCCCGGTGGCCGGCTCGTGGTGATCGACAATGACTCCGAGGTCGGCGAGTTCGCCGAGTTGCTGCGAGCCAGCCCGTGGGCCGCAGCCCAGGGCCGGGACACCTATGCACGGCAGTGGTGGGCGGAGCAGGGGGCGGACACCACAGCGGTCCGGAGCTCCTGGCAGTTCGACTCCCGTGACGACCTCGCCGCGGTCCTGCACCTGGAGTTCCCCGAGGACCTGGCCGGCGGCTGGCTCGAGGCGAATCCCGACCGGACGGGCCTGTCCTACGGTTACCTCCTGCACACGTGGCAGGCCCCCGCGTCCACCTGACGGTGCTCGCGTCTATTCGCCCGCATCCACCGGGTGTCGCGGCACGGCGGTGCGGACGAGACCGGTCAACTCCAAGGATTGACCACGGTGAGCCCGGGGCAGGCAAGACCTGCGGTGTCCCTGGTGGCGACCTGGGCCTCTCGGCTGCGTGCGATGGCGGCGATCTGGGCATCCATGGTGGAGAGAGGCCCGCCGAGTTCGCGACGTTCGTCGACGATCAGTGCGTACTCGGCCGCGGCACCCTCGTCGAAGGCCCAGACCCGGCCGCTCAACGAATCGAGCACCGTCGCGACCGCCTGCGCGAGAGAGTCGCGTCGTCTCCCCGCAGGGAGCGCCCCGACGCCGAGCAACAACTCGGCCATGACGGGCGTGGCCGTGGCAAGGTCGAGGTTCTCGGTCCCGGCCAGCCACGACGTCACGGCGGGGTCTGGCGAGGGTCGGATGAGCTCTGAGAGGACGTTGGTGTCGAGGAGGATCACAGGACCGGAATCTCTGCCTCGTCCTCACGGCTCGGCAACTCCAGCTCAACTCCCCCGGTGTCTCGTCGGAACCGCTCGGTCGCCTCGAGCAAGGTGGGTGCGTTCGACGACATCGCCGGGCCCGGCCGCGACTCAGCCGAGGGTCGAGCGTCTCGCGACCACGCTCGGCGCGGCATGTACGGACGATGCTACTAGGGTAGCAATAACTATCCCACCTGGGTAGGATGTGGTCATGAAGGTGAGCGTGAGTCTGAGCGAAGAGGATCTCGCGGCCCTCGACCGGTACGTCGCAGAAGCTGGCCTTGAGTCGAGGTCCGCTGCCGTCCAGCAGGCCATCCGCCGCCTGCAAGACCCGCAGCTGGAGGCGGCCTATGCCGCCGCCTGGGAGGAGTGGGCCGTCGCGGGGGACGAAGACGCGTGGGCATCAGCGTCCTCGGACGGGCTCACCGATGCTCCGCGGTGAGATCCTTCTCGTAGATTTGGATCCAGTGCGCGGCAGCGAGGCCAACAAGCGGCGCCCCGCGGTGCTCGTCAGCAATGACCGGGCGAACACCGTGGGGCAACGACTCGGTCGTGGTGTAGTCACCGTCGTGCCCGTCACCAGCAACGTGGAGCGGGTCTTCCCGTTCCAGGTGTTGCTGCCAGCTGACGAGACAGGACTGCGGGTGGACTCCAAGGCCCAGGCGGAGCAGGTGCGCTCGGTTGCAGTCGAGAGGGTCGTTTCTGCAGTAGGTCGGGTGCCGCCCCGCCTCATGGCTGCGGTCGACGAAGCGTTGCGAATCCATCTGCAGCTATGACCGCCCGACGCGCGGCATGAGCGGATCTCTGAGAGGACATGAGTGTCGAGGAGGATGAGCACCGCGCACCTCAGCCTGCATGGACCGACCGTCACTGACAGCATGCGCCTGGTGCAGTCGTCCTGCCAGGCGGTCTCGGCCGCGTCGACTGCACGGGTTGGGCACGTGAAATCGCCAGGGTGCGGCAACAACCCATCCATACGACGACATCGCCGGGCCCGGGCGCGACTCAGCCGAGGGTCGAGCGCCGTGCGACCAGCTCGGGCGTGAAGACCACCGACTCGTGCTCGTGGTCGGGGTTGCGGGTCTCGTCCAGGAGCAGGCGGGCGGCGGTCTCGCCGAGCCGGTGCCGCGGCTGGCGCACGGAGGTGAGCGGGACGGCCGCCGCCGCGGCGAAGTCGATGTCGTCGTAGCCGACGATCGCCAGGTCTCCGGGGACCGTCCGGTCCGTGCTCACCGTGTGCTGCAGGAGGCCCAGGTGACGCACCGTCCACCGTCGTAGGAGAACGTCTCGGTGACCAGGTCCCCCGCGATTGGATCGGCACAGGGTGGCTCGGGCACGATCTGCGGTGCCGCGTCCTCGTCGTCCGTCGTGCCCTGACCCATGCGTGCCATCCTCGCAGCCATGACGGCACCGAGCCATCGCCGCGCGCCGCCGACTGCACGCGTTGTTGCCGGCAGATCGCGATTTCTGCGGCAATACCTGGTCCACTCGTCGCGGGTCCTGCCACCCGCGACATGCAGAAAGCCCCGCGCACCTGGCGCGGGGCTTTCCGGTGGAGTCCGTGTGGATCAGGTCAGAGCGACCGGACCTTCTCCGCCTGCGGGCCCTTCTGGCCCTGGGTCACGTCGAACTCGACCTTCTGGCCCTCCTGGAGCTCGCGGTACCCGCTGCTGTCGATAGCGGAGTAGTGGACGAAGACGTCGGCACCCCCGCCATCCTGCTCGATGAAGCCGAAGCCCTTCTCGGAGTTGAACCACTTCACGGTGCCTGTTGCCACTGGTGCTGCCTTTTCTATGAATGCGATCGGGGCCCACGTGTGCGGCGCCTCCGGACTACCGAGGGGCGTCTTCCACGGGGACTCCGGGCCACGCGGGCACGGGTACCGTCAGAGAACACTGATACGGCTGGTCCCGGCCGACGCTAGCACGGGCCCCGCCCCCGCCCCTCCCTGGCGGCAGCCAGAGGCGACAGGAGCACGCGATGACAACGTTTGACCGGTCCGACGACCTGGAGGGTGCGGTCTTCACGGGGGTGAACCTGCGCCGCGCACGGTTCGTCGGCAGCGACCTGTCGGGGGCGGTGTTGCGCGGCGTCCAGGTGGAGGAGCTGGACCTGGACTCGCCGTGGCTCTCCGACGGTGACTTCGTGCGGATCAACGGCGTCGACGTGATCCCGCTGGTCGAGGCCGAGTTGGACCGCCGCTTCCCCGGCCGCGAGCTGCGGCGAGCGCAGGATCCGGTGGGGCTGCGCGCGGCCTGGCTGGCGCTGGAGCAGACCTGGGAGGCCACGCTGGCCCGCGTCGCGACGATGCCGGAGGGCACCGTGGATGTCTCGGTGGACGGGGAGTGGTCCTTCGCGCAGACGCTGCGGCATCTCGTCATGGCCACCGATACGTGGCTGGGCCGCGCCGTCCTCGGGCAGGAGCAGCCCTACCACCCCCTCGGTCTGGCCGACGCGGGAGCCGAGGCGGAGGGCCTGGACCTGTCGGTCTTCGCCTCCGGCATTCCCTCGTATGCCGAGGTGCTGGCGGCGCGTTCCAGCCGGGTGGGCATGGTGCGCGGCTTCCTCGCCGAGGTCACCCCGGAGCAGCTGGAGGAGCCGCACCCGAACCCGTGGGCGCCGCAGTATCCCGAGACCACCCGGTCCTGCCTGCACACCATCCTCGAGGAGGAGTGGGAGCACCACCGCTATGCGGTGCGCGACCTCGAGGCGATCGCGCAAGGGCGCTCCGAGCCCGCGTCGGAGGGGTGACCTGCACGTCCCGCAGGGGTGACCTGCAGGACGAGGGCTGTGACACCCGCTTTGACAGGTCACCCCGGGCCCACGGCATATGGCTTGCCCCACGGCATACGACAAGGATCAGACGGCCAGGCGCCAGGCGAGCACGCCGAAGAGCACGCCAAGGGCGTTGGTGGCCCAGTGCATACCGATGCTGGCGAACAGGCTGCCGCTGCGTCGGCGCAGCTCCCCGGCCACCAGCCCACCCAGGGCGGTGAAGAGCACGGTCCCGACCACCAGGGCCACCTCGGCGAAGGTGCCGAGGTCACGCAGCAGGGTGCCGACCAGGGTGTTGCCGGTCGCGGACGCGGCGGCGGGCAGCACGTGCCACAACCCGAACAGCAGTGAGGAGCCGACCAGCACCTGCCACATCCGGGCGTGCCGGGCGAGCATCCCCCAGAGCACGGAGCGGAACGCGACCTCCTCCAGGAGCACGGTGCCCAGCGGGATCATCACGAAGGCGGTGAACAGCACGCTCGCCGGCGGCAGGTGATAGCGGACGTCGAGGAACGCCGTGCGGGTGCCCGGCAGCAGCACCCCGGTCAGGTAGATCGCGGCGACGAGCAGGATCACGAGCCCGCCCCAGCGCAACCCCGCGGCATGGGTGCGCCGGGCCAGCCCGAGCTGGTGCCAGGTCAGGCCGGAGGCGCGGGCGAAGGCGATCAGGGTCACGGCTCCCGCCGGTCCGAGCCACAGCGAGTTCCACCCGAGGACATGGTTGGCCAGGTTGATCCCGACCAGCCCGAGCACGACGGTGATCGTGGCGACGGGGGCGAATCGGGGGGTCCGCCTGGCAGGTGCGGTGCGCGTCCGGCGCTGCGGCTGGGTCGCCTCGGCCCGGGCGATCGCGTGACTCATCGGGCTCCAGTGTGGCGGTCGGTCCTGGGAGTTCTCTGGGTGTCACCTGACAGGCGGGGCGGCAGGCAAGGAGACAGGCCAGAAAACGCGAAGAAGGGAGTCTCACGACTCCCTTCCACTCTCACTGTATAGCGCACGGGGGGTCTTGCGGCAAGGCCCCCTGGAGGGCGCACAATCGTCGGCCGTGGCAGTTAATAACAAGGGGATGGGGACCATGACCAGCGCATTCGACCTACCTGACCACCTGTCCGCCAAGGCGGAGCCGGACCTGATCGCGGGCGATGCGGAGCACCTCGCCGAGGTGGCGAGCACCCTGGCGGCGACCATCGCCGACCTGGAGGATCGCCTCGCCGTCGAGCGCCGGCGCGCCGCGGGCGGCGGTCAGCGGGCTCTGGACCGGGACCAGGAGGTGCACCGGCTCACCGCGCGGCTCAGGACGCTGCGGCGCTTCGGGATGGACCTGTGCCTGGGGCGGCTCGTGGCCGAGGACGACCCGGACCCGGTCTACATCGGGCGGCTCGGACTGACCGGCGAGGACGGCCGAAGGTTGCTGGTGGACTGGCGGTCACCCGCCGCCGAGCCCTTCTTCGGGGCCACGCACGGCAACCCGATGGGGTTGGTGAGCCGTCGTCGCTACCGGTGGAGTCGCGGGGTCATCCGCGACTATTGGGACGAGGTCTTTACCGCAGAAGGACTGGAGCACGGCGCGGCCCTCGACGAGCAGTCCGCCTTCATCGCCAGCCTGGGGAGCAGCCGGTCGGCCCGGATGCGCGACGTGCTGGGCACCATCGCCGCGGACCAGGACGCCATCATCCGCGCGGGCTCCCGCGGCGCCCTCGTCGTCGACGGGGGCCCCGGCACCGGCAAGACGGTGGTGGCCCTGCACCGGTCCGCATACCTGCTGTATGCCGATCCACGCCTGGGCCATCACCGTGGCCGGGTGCTGTTCGTGGGCCCGCACGTGCCCTACCTGGCCTACGTCTCCGACGTGCTCCCCAGCCTGGGGGAGGAGGGGGTGCAGACCTGCACGCTGCGCAACCTGCTGCCCGAGGGGGCCGCCGCCGTCCCCGAGGCCGATCCGGAGGTGGCGGCACTGAAGGGGACCGTGGAGATGGTCGGCGCGATCGAGTCGGCGGTCCGCTTCTACGAGCAACCGCCCACGCAGCCGACGACGGTCGCCACCGAGTGGATCGACCTGCAGGTCAGCCCCACGGACTGGGCCACCGCCTTCGCCGCCGTCGGGCCGGGCACGCCGCACAACGAGGCCCACGACGTCATCCTGGAGGAGCTCGTCGAGCTGGTGACGGAGGCCCGGGAGGGCGAGGAGGACGACGCCGCGCAGTTGCGTGCCGCGCTGCTGGAGGACCGCGACCTGCGCGGCGCCCTGGCCCGCGCCTGGCCGTTGATCGAGCCCGCCGACCTGGTCGGCGACCTGTGGTCGGTCCCTGCCTTCCTGCGGCACTGCGCACCGTGGCTGGACGCCGAGCAGCGCCGCACGCTGCAGCGGGGCGACGCCCAGGCCTGGACCGAGGCCGACCTTCCGTTGCTCGACGCCGCCCGGCAACGGCTGGGAGACACGGGGGCCTCGCGGCGCCGTCGCCGGCAGGAGGCCGAGCTCGCGGCCGAGCGCACCCGGCGGGATCAGGTGATGGACCATCTCATCCAGCACGACGACTCGGAGATGGCCGTGATGTCGATGCTGCGCAGCCCGGACCTGCGGGCGGCCCTGGACGACCACGACGGCGTGGCCGAGCCGTCGCCGGACCTGCTCGCCGGTCCCTTCGCGCACGTCGTGGTCGACGAGGCGCAGGAGCTCACCGACGCCGAGTGGCAGATGCTGTTGCAGCGTTGTCCGTCGCGCAGCTTCACCATCGTCGGCGACCGGGCGCAGGCGCGGCACGGGTTCACCGAGTCCTGGGAGGAGCGGCTGGCCCGGGTCGGGCTGGACCGGGTGCGGCTGGCGTCCCTGAGTATCAACTACCGGACGCCGGAGGAGGTCATGGCCGAGGCGGAGCCGGTGATCCGCGCGGTGCTGCCGGACGCGAACGTGCCGACGTCGGTGCGCCGGAGCGGCCACCCCGTTGTCCACGGCCCGGTGTCCGACCTCGACGGGATCCTGGACGGGTGGCTCGCGGAGCACTCCGAGGGCATTGCCTGCATCATCGCGGCCCCGGACGCCGTCGCGGGGAGAGCAGAACCCGCCGCGCACCCGCGGGTCCGGTCGCTCACCCCGGAACTGGCCAAGGGCCTGGAGTTCGACCTGGTCGTCCTCCTCGATCCGGAGTCCTTCGGCGGCGCCGGGTCTGGGGGCATCGAGGGTGGTGTCGACCGCTACGTCGCCATGACCCGGGCCACGCAGCAGCTGGTCATCCTGACGAGCTCATGACGGCGGTCCGTGCCGGGCCTCCAGCGCGGCTCCGACCCGGTAGAGGACCGGGTCCCGACCGGCGGCCACCATCAGCTGGAGGCCCACCGGCAGTCCCTCGTGCTCACCGACGGGCAGCGACATCGCGGCCAGCCCGGCGAGGTTCGTCTCGACCGTCCACCAGTCGGTGCGGGGCCGGGCCAACGGGTCGTCGACGCCCGGCTTGCCAAGGGGCGGGGCGAGCAGCGGGACGGTCGGGCTGACCATGAGGTCGCAGGAGGACAGGGCGGCGGCCGCGTCGACGGCGATCTGCTCCCGGACGCGCAGCGCCTCCCTGTGGGCCCCGGTCCCGGCGACCCGGCGACCCAGGGCCAGGCGGGTCCGCGCCTCCGGCCCGAGGTCCCCGTGCTCGTGCTCCTGCAACACAGGGACAGCCTCGACGGACGACACCGTGAGGTACACCTCGAGTAGGTCGCCGAAGTGGGGGACCTGCACGTCGACGACCGTGGCGCCTAGGGCGCGGAGCGCCTCCAGTGCCTGCTCGAACCGCCCCACCACACCCGGGCTGTTGCGCTCGCCCGACATCGGGACGACCCGGCCGACCCGGCACCCCGACAGGTCCCTGCGGTCGGCGCCGACGGCGGCTGCGCGGGCGCACCGGCCACCCGGGTCGCCGGCCAGCACGTCGTGCAGCACGGCGGCCCCGGCTACGTCGGGAGCCAGCGGCCCGACCCGGTCCAGGGTCGGGGCGAACGGGACCACGCCACCCATCGGGACGGTCCCGGGCGAGGGTGCGACCCCCACCACCCCGCAGAACGCGGCCGGCTCGCGGATCGACCCGCCCGTGTCGGTCCCGACGCCCAGCACTCCGTAGGCCGCCACCGCAGCTGCCGAGCCGCCGCTGGACCCGCCGGCCGTCCGGTCTGGGTCCCGCGGGTTGCGGGTCGGGCCCCACGCCGAGCTCTCCGTGGAGGCCCCCATCGCGAACTCGTCCAGGTTGGTGGTGCCCACCACCACGGCGCCGGCCGCCCGCAGCCGCCGCACCACGGTGGCGTCGCCGTGGTCCGACGGTCGACCCCGGCGGGCGGCGGATCCGCACGCCCAGGGGGCACCGCGGACCGCGAGGTTGTCCTTGACCGCCACCAGTTCCCCCGCCAGCGGCCCGGTCAGCGCCTGCTCTTGACCCGCCCGGGCACCCTCGCGGTCGACGTGCACGAACGCGTTCAGCAGCCCGTCGTGGTGGTCGATCCGGGTGAGGAGACGGTCCAGGTCCTGCACGCGTCGAGCGTACGCTCCGAGGCGTGGCGGGCCGTCACGTCGGGACGGTGCCGGGAGGCTCCGGTAGGGCCGCGCCGAACCGGGCGGCCACCTCCGCCACGGCGGCCCGCAGCTCGGGCCCACCCTCCACGCGGAACGGGAACGGCACCTGCGCGAGCCACTCCTCGGCATACATCGCCGGGTTGTTGGTGCTGCCGGTCAGCAGGCAGCCGTCCGGGGTCTCCTCCAGGGTGCCCATCGGGGACCGGATCCATGGGGCGACCTCCTCCCGGGGCGCGAGGAAGCGCACGCGTGTGGGGAAGGCCCAGCCGGTGCCGAGGTTCTCCTCCAGGACGGCCACCGGGTCTAGGTCGGCAGGGGGCGTGAAGCCGCGCTCGGTCGCCCGGACCGCGCGGACCCGGTCGATCCGATAGGTGCGCACGGCGTCGGCCCGGTGCGAGTGGCACAGTAGGTACCACCGGCCGTGGCGGACGACCACCGCCCAGGGGTCCACCTCCTCCTGCCACTGCCCCGAGCCGCTGCGGTAGTCGAGCAGGACCGTGAGGTGTGCGGCGGTCGCGGCGACGAGGGCGCTGGTGGTGGCCGGGTCGGGGCGGTGCGTATGCCGTGTCGGCGTGGCTGAGGCGTGGGCCCGGAGCGCCGCCGCCTGGCGGCCGACCGAGTCCGGCAGGGCGCGGATCACCTTGCCCAGCGCCGTCCCCACCAGGTCCTCGGCGTCCACCGCCGAGGGGTGGCCGTCGAGCACCGCCATGACGAGGCCGAGCGCCTCGGCCTGGGTGAACATCACCGGTGGTAGCCGGGTGCCCCGCCCCAGCCGGTAGCCGCCGTAGCGCCCCCGGACGGAGTCGATCGGGATGTCGGCCTCCCGGAGGATCTCCACGTAGCGGCGCGCCGCCCGGTCCGTCACCCCGAGGCGTTCGCCGAGCTCGGTGGCCGTGATGCCCGGTCGCTGCTGCAGGATCTCCAGCGCGCGCAGGGCCCGGGCCGTCGGGCTGGTCTCCGGTGCCATCCGGCCAGCGTAGGAGGCCCCGACCCAAACCGGAAGCCGATCATCCGGAAGGAGACCTAGGGTGCTGATCGTGACCCTGACCCGTGGAACGGAGAGTGTGATGGACCTGATCCTCATCGGAGGACTCTGGCTGGACGGCACCGCCTGGGACGAGGTCGTCCCGGCCCTGGCGGAGCGCGGGCACCGGGGCGTGCCCGTTCTCCTGCCAGGCCAGGGGGACGGTGCGGCGGCCGCCACCCTGGAGGACCAGGTGGATGCCGTCCTCGCCGTGGTCGACGCCGCGGACGGGCGCCCCTGGGTGGTCGGTCACTCCGCGGCCGGCACCCTGGCCTGGATCGCCGCCGACCGCCGCCCCGACGGGGTGGCCGGGGTCGTCCTCATCGGCGGGTTCCCCGCCGCCGACGGGGCCGCCTACGCCGACTTCTTCCCCGTCGTCGACGGGGCCATGCCCTTCCCCGGGTGGGGGCCGTTCGAGGGTCCGGACTCCGACGACCTCGGCGAGGAGGGCCGCCAACGGCTGGGCGCCGCTGCCTTGCCCGTGCCGGAGGGGGTGAGCAAGGGGGTGGTGCGGTTGACCGACGACCGGCGCTACGACATACCGGTCGTGCTCGTGTGCCCCGAGTTCGCCCCCGAGGACGCGCGCGAGTGGATCGAGGCCGGCGACGTGCCCGAACTGGCCCGCGCCACCGATGTGTCGTATGTCGACCTCGACTCCGGGCACTGGCCGATGTTCACCCAGCCGGCTGCCCTGGCCCGTGTGCTCGCCGCGGCGGCGGAGGGCTGAGCGCTCGTCTCCGCGGGGGCGAGTCTCAGACGCCGTGCTCGGCCGGCACCCGTCCGCTGCGGACCGCCTGCTCCAGGGCGGCATAGTCGCGCTCGGCCTGGTCGGCATACGCGGTCGCCCACGTGGCCACTGCCTCCTCGAACCGCTCGGACCCGCCCAGGTAGCCACTGGCCACGGCCCCGCCCGGGCTCTGGCTGTGCGCCCGCGCCAGCACCTGACCGCACAGGGTGACGTAGGCGCGGTAGGCCTGCGGCTTCAGGCCGCTGAGCTCGACCGAGCCCTTCATATCGCGGAACTGGCGCCAGTAGTAGTCGACGGGTGGGCGGTCGGCGCGGTCCCCGGCATACCCGGTGATCCAGCCGAGGAACGGGTCCGACTGGGCCTGCAGGATCCGCTGGGTGCCCACCACCCGGTGCCCCTCCCGACCGGTGCCGGCCGGCGCGAACCCTGCCGGCGGTGACCACGGGATCCCGCCGTAGGTCTCCAGCACCGACGGCGGAGCCTCCTTGGCCTGGATGAAGAGCGGCTCGTGCGAGGGGCCCTCCAGGAGCAGGACGTAGCACCGGGTGCCGACCGAGCCGACCCCCACCACGCGGAGCACGTAGTCGCGGAAGGTGAACTGCGAGACCAGCAGCGAGGTGTCGGCACGCAGCGTCGTCCGGTAGTTCTCGAAGAGTTTGATCACGTCGGCGTCCGCGGCGTGGTCGACGTGTTGGGCTACCGGCGGCTGGTCCTGGATGCGCAGCACGCCGTCGGCATCCTTGACCGCCAACTTGCGCAGGACCTGGTCGGAGGTCCGGCCCCGGGCCTTCTTCACCGACTTGTGGATGACCTTCTGCGCGGCGGAGGTGGCCACCTGCTCGAGCCAGTCGGTCTCGACCTGGAAGTAGTAGCGCTGCAGCGCCGTCATGGTGTGCAGCCGGCGCAGGGCCCCCCGGTAGCCGCGAACGGCACTGACGGCCGCCTCCCGGCACTGCTCCTCGGTCAGCCCGTTGTCGCGTCCCCCCACCACGACGCTGGCCGCCAGGCGCTTGACGTCCCACTCCCACGGGGCCACGGACGCCTCGTCGAAGTCGTTCAGGTCGAAGAGCACCCGTCGCTCCGGGCTGGCGAAGGAGGCCGAAGTTGGAGATGTGGGCGTCGCCGCAGGCCACGATGTGGGTGCCGCAGCGGGCGTTGCCGGACAGGTCGTGCGCCATCAGCGCGGCGGTCCCGCGGAAGAACGCGAACGGCGACTGCAGCATCCGCCCCATGCGCACCGGCACCAGGTCGGGCAGCCGGTCGGCGTTCTGCTGCTCCAGGATCGTGACCGGGTCCCGGTCGTCCACCTCGAGCCGGGCCTGGCCCGAGCGCGGCAACGTGGCGCGCAGGCTCTTGCCGCGCGCCCGGGACTCGGTCAGCAGGGGAGCTGAGGTGGGCGGCATCGGACCTCCTCGCGTGGGGTGAGGACAAACTACTCCCGGGTGACAGGATGGGTCGATGGCTCTCGACGTGCGTCCGTTCCGGCCTGCTGACCGGTCGGCGTTGTCTGAACTGTTCCGGTACGCGGGCGAGGGCTCGCCTACCGGGTCGCTGTGGGACCACCCGGCCTCCGAGGCCCAGATCTACCTCGATCCGTATGTCGATCTGGAGCCCGAGTCGGTGTTCGTCGCCGAGGTCGACGGTGCCCTGGTCGGCTATCTGACGGGGTGCCTGGACACGGCGTCCTTCCCGGGCGAGGACGCGCGGATGGTGGCGGCCATCCGCGAGCACCGGCTGGTGCTGAAGCGCGGCCCGCGGTCCTTCTTCCTCCGCGCCGGACTCGACTCGCTCCGGATCCGACTGCGCCGGCAGCCGACCGCGGGGGAGTTCACCGATCCCCGGTGGCCCGCCCACCTGCACATCAACGTCGCGCCCGCGGCTCGGGGGACCGGTGCTGCGCAGGGCCTGATGCGGTGCTGGCTGGACCGGGTCGAGCAGGCCGGGGTCGCGGGGTGTCACCTGCAGACGCTGGTCGAGAACACGCGCGCCGTGCGGTTCTTCGAACGGTCCGGGTTCGTGCCCTTCGGGCCGACGCCGCAGGTGCCTGGCATGCGCTACGAGGGTGCCGTGCTGCACCAGCTAACGATGGTGCGGCCGGGTCCCGGCTGAGCTCCCGGGTGGCCGGGCGCCGCTCCGCGGCGAGGCTGCCGCTCCGCGCGAGCGGCTCGGCCCCGGCCTTCGCCCATGCCCCTCGGATCTCGGCGTTTGTGCTGGTCAGGTGTTTTGTCGGTGGTCGGGTTTAGGGTGGACGCATGATCGATAGGTGGGGTGGTGTCGTGGCCCGGGTGGGGTACCCGGGCCGGCAGGCTGCCCCCGCACAGGTGACCGGGGACAGTGCCCCGCAGCGCACCGGGGGAAGTGTCGCGCCGGAGCTGTCGGACCCTGTCGCCGGGGCGATAGCCAGCGTGGCCCCCAACGGCATTTGTGCAGGTCAGGTGCTCTGTCAGTGGTCGCCTCTAGGGTGGACGCATGATCGATAGGTGGGGTGGCGCAGTGGCCCGGGTCGGGTACCCGGGCCGGCAGGCTG
The DNA here is from genome assembly GCF_057176825.1 of Ornithinicoccus sp. NCBI lineage: Bacteria > Bacillati > Actinomycetota > Actinomycetes > Micrococcales > Intrasporangiaceae > Ornithinicoccus > Ornithinicoccus sp. Next base: position 715,391 of record NZ_CM169976.1, read on the forward strand.
CCCCCGAACACGCGACCGGGGAGGGCGCCCCCAACACCGTTGGGCAGCGGGCCCCACAGCCCGGCGGGAAGCCCACCGGGGAGGGCGCCCTGCCGAGCACCGGGGGGAGCGTCGCGCGGGAGTTGGCGGACTCGGTCGCTGGCGCGGTGGCCGACGTGACCGTGTTGCCGGTGCTGGCCGACGCGATCGGTGATGCGACCCGGTCGTTGTCCCGGGCCCGGGCCAGCCTGCCGCTGTTGGTGCGGTCCGCCGATGGTGACCTCTCGGACCGGTTGGACGAGCTGGACACCGCCCGCCGCGACCTCGAACGACTCACCCTGCCAGTGCTGATCGAGGTCATCAGCCGGGGCCTGCCCGGCGACGAAGGCCTGGGCGTGCGGGACTGGGTCGCGGTCCGGTGCCCGTGGCTGTCCCGGCCCGAGATCAACGACCTGGTCACCGTCGCCGAGGACACCACGACCCCCGCGCACGCCCCGGTCCACCAAGCACTGGCCCAGGGGCGAGTTGCCGTTGCGCCGGGCCGCCCGGGTGATCCGGGCCCTGGGCCGGGTCGCCCCGGCCGTGGACGACCCCGGCGTGTACGCCCAGGACGTGGAGGTCCTGCTCGGGGTGGCGACCGACCCGGACTACACCGACGCCGACCTGAAGAAAGTCACCGACAAACTGATCGACGTCGCCCTGCCGGAGAAAGAAGCCGAGGACCAAGCCCGCTCCGCCCGGGCCATGCGCGGCATCCACGAGTCCTCCCTGGCCGATGGCACCCTGACCCGGTTCATCATCACCTGCGACGCCGAGGGCGCCGCGTTCTTCCGCCAGGTCATGAACTCCCCGCTGGCCGCGCCCGCCCCCGACGCCGACGGCCCGGACCCCCGCACCGGCACCCAACGCCGCTACGACGCCCTGATCACCATCCTCGGCCGCGGCATCGGCGCCCCCCACGGCACCCCCGGCACCGCCAAAGCCAAACTGCTCCTGACGGTCAACTGGGACCTGCTCACCGGCATGCTCACCGGGTCCGGACACACCCTGACCGGGGAGAACCCTGTCCCCGGCCACCGCCCGCAAACTCGCCTGCACCGCCGACCTCGTCCCGATGATCCTGGACAAAGACGGCCACACCATCGAAACCATCACCCCCACCCGCTACGCCACCGAGAACCAACAACTCACCCTCTGGAAACGCGACAAACACTGCACCTACCCCGGCTGCACCATCCCCGCCCAATGGTGCGACGCCCACCACATCACCTGGTGGTCCCGCGGCGGCAAAACCTACCTCCTCAACCTCGCCCTCCTCTGCGGACGACACCACACCCTCGTCCACGACAAAGACCTCACCGCCACCATCGACAAGACCGGCGTCACCTGGCACGTATGACCACCCCGCCCCACACCCGGCCACACCAGCCGGGCCACAGGCATGTCCGGGGTCAGGGTCAGCCGAGACCGTCGAGGAAGTCCAGGATCTCGGGCATCCGGCTGACGGCGTCGCGGGCGATCAGGAAGCCCAGGATGCCGACGATCCACGCCGTCATCTCGCCGCCACTCTTCTCCATCCACCGGGCGATCCGCTGCAGCAGCGGGTCGACGACCCGGTGGGCGACCAGCCGGCCGGTCAGGAGGACGAGCGCCGGCAGGATCATCACGAGGCAGTAGAGTCCCCAGCGCGCCGACCTGCTCGGGGACGTCGAAGTCCCGAGGTGCCCAGCAGCCCGATCGCCGCCGAGGTAGGGCAGCATCGTGGCGACCTCCACCAGTGGCCGCGCCGAGGGCGAGCGTGACCAGGCTCGCCGAGGCCTCCGTCGCCCTGCTGGCCCAGGGCACGCTCGCGCCACCGGGTCAGCCGACCGGGGGTCCTGGCTCCATCGCCGTCTGCGTCGACCTCCGGACGTTGCTTGCCGATGAAGAAGCTCCACACCAGCAGACCGACGCCGAGGACCAGCTGTGCCCGCAGGAAGATCGGGTTCTCCGCGAGGCCGTTCAGCTGATCGAGCAGGGCACCCATCCCGAACAGCAAGGCGACACCGACGCCGAGGTAGAACGCGGCCACCGTGCCCAGGAAGACGAGCACCCGGCCGACCGGGACTCGCCCGGGCGCGAGCAGGAACCAGATGGGGATGAGCAGGGTGCCGAAGCTGGTGGAGTCGATCAGGGCCAGCACGAGCAGCGTGCCGGCGAGTGCGAACGTCATGCCGCCATGGTGCGGGCGCACCCACCGGGGCGGTCGTCGGCCCTCCGAACGAAACCTCGAGGACCGGGCGATGCGACTTTCGACCGATACTGCGTGCGTGCCGGCCTGTGCTGGGATAGCAGCATGGACACCCCGCTCAGCCTGTGGCGACGGCTGCGCGCGGAGCCTGGCCGCCGGGACGCGGTGGACGCCGCGGCCACGGCGGTCGCTGGGGCTGGTGCTCATCCCGCTCGGGATGGTCGACGTCGTCGGCGGGGCGTCGTGGTCGCTGCCGGAGTGGGCGCAAGGGCGGTGGTGGCACGCGGTGCCGCTGCTCGCAGGGTCCCTGGCGCTGCTCGCCAAGCGACGGCGCCCGGTCGCCGTCACCGCGATCGTCGTGCCGCTGCTGGCGATCGACGTCTACCTCGGTGGCAGCATCGGGATGTATGTCGTGCTGGTCGACGCGCTGTACTGCCTGGTGCTGCACACCCGTGCGGCGTGGGTCCGCCCGGCCATCATCGCGATCGCCGTGCCGATCGCCGTGGCCCCGGTGGTGACCTTCGTGGTCACCGGGGACCCGCGGGCGACCGCGTTCATGCTGCTGCAGTTCTTCGCGCTGCTGGGCACCCCGGTGTGGTGGGGGCTGTCGGTGCGTCAGCAGGCCGAGTTGGCCCACCTCGAGCGGGCCCGGGCCGAGGACCTGGACCGGCTCTCGGCAGCTGCACCGGGACCAGGCGGTGCGCGATGAGCGGAACCAGGATGGCCCAGGACCTGCACGATGCGCTGTCCAGCAACCTGTCGACCATCGCGATCCACTCCGGGGCCGTGCTACGCCCCGCCGGGACGATACCCGGCTCGGCGGCAGCACCGCGACCGGTCGCGGATCGAGGAGTCGCTGGTCGAGATCCGGGCGGCCAGCGTGCGGGCGCTGGAGGACCTGCGGGAGATGATCCTGCTGCTGCAGACCGACCAGGACCAGATCTCTCCGGCGGCCCACCTGGCGGACCTCGACACCCTGGTGAACTCGGCCCGGTCCACCGGTCTGCGGGTCACCGTCGACGGTGATCCCACGCGGCTGCCGCCCCTGCCCTCCGTGGTCGACCACGCGGCCTACCGGATCCTCCAGGAGAGCCTGGCGAATGCGACCAAGCACGCGCCGGGCGGCCAGGTGGTCGTCGGTGTCCGGGAGGATGGGCACCGCTTGTGCCTCGAGGTCAGCTGCCGGCGCCCCGAGCGCGGCGGCCGCGCCACGGCGCAGCGGTCATCCCGGACCGGCCGGATCGGTCACCGGGAGCGGCATGGGGCTGCGGACCATGCGCGACCGGGCCAGCACCCTGGGCGGCACGTTCGAGGCTGGGCTGGCGTGACGGAGGACGAGCGGGTCTGGGTCGTGTCGGCGGCGCTGCCCCTGAAGGAGGTGGTGGTCCGGTGACGATCCGCGTGTTGCTGGCCGACGACCATGCGGCGATCCGCTCCGGGCTGCGACTGATGCTGCAGAGCGGGGGCGACATCGAGGTCGTCGCCGAGGCCGCCGACGGCGCCGCCGCGGTCACCAACGCCCGGGCGCTGCGACCCAGACGTGGTGCTGATGGACCTGCGGATGCCGGGAACGGACGGGATCACCGCGACCCGCCAGATCGTGGACGAGGACCTCGCCCGGGTGCTGGTGCTGACCACCTACGACCTGGACGAGTACGTCTTCGGCGCGCTGCGGGCGGGTGCCGCGGGGTTCCTGCTCAAGACGGTCGAGGCCGACGCCCTGGCGGACGCGGTGCGCCGGGTGGCCGCCGGTGAGGGGGTCGTCGCCCCCGAGGTGACCCGCCGGCTGCTGGACGCCTTCGTCGCGCTGGACCCTGCCCCCGATCCCGAGCCCCCGGCCTGGCTTGCTCACCTCAGCGCCCGGGAGCGGGAGGTGGTCGGCTACCTGGCCCGCGGGATGTCCAACGCCGAGATTGGGGCAGCCATGGTGATCTCCGAGGGCACCACCAAGAGCCACGTGTCCCGGGTGCTCGGCAAGCTCGGCTGCTCCTCCCGCCTCCAGGCCGGGATCCTGGCGCGCGAGGCGGGCCTGGGTGTGGGGTAGCGGCTGGCCGGGGGCCGGGGGCCGGGGGCCGGGGTCGGGGTCGGGGTCGGGGTCGGGGTATAGGAGTGTGATCGCGGCGGCGCTGTCGGCGGGGCACCGTCGCCCCGCTGTCAGCTCGCCCGCGCGACGAGCCGCCTCAGCAGCCACAGGAGCGCCCCGGCGAACAGGACGACGCTGCCGGCCAGGACCGAGCCGGCTGGCAGCGCGACGGCCAGCACCACGCACCCCACCAGCCCCACGACGGGGACAATCCGGGGTGGCCGCCCCTCGGAGCGGGTCAGCGTGAGAGCAGCGGCGTTGGCGATGGCGTAGTAGGCGAGCACGCCGAAGGAGGAGAACCCGATCGCGCCGCGCAGGTCCGTCACGAGGACCAGCGCGATCACGGCGGCGGCCACCGCCAGCTCCGCACGGTGGGGTATGCCGTGGCGAGGGTGGACAGCAGCCAGGAGCCGCGGCAGGTGGCCGTCCCGGGCCATCGCCAGGGAGGTCCGGGAAACCCCGAGGATCAGCGCGAGCAGGGACCCGAGGGCCGCGACGGCAGCGCCGATGGTGACCACCGGCCCCAGCGCGTGGAAGGAACCGGCCTCGACCGCCGCACGCAGCGGGGCAGGACTCGCGGCGAGGCGTTCCGGGCCGAGGGCCAGCAGGACCGCCACCGCAACGAGCACGTAGATACACAGGGTGATCAGGAGCGCGATCGAGATGGCGCGCGGGATGGTCCGGGAGGGGTCGCGCACCTCTTCCCCGAGGGTGGCGATCCGGGCGTAGCCAGCGAAGGCGAAGAAGAGCAGGCCGGCCGATTCCAGGACGCCCCACACCTCCAGGACGCCCCACACCTCCAGGCCGGCGCGCACGTCCAGGCCGTCGCGCGCCTCGAGGACGCCAGCGGCACCGGTGTCGCCGCTGGGCGACAGCGCTGCGGACAGGTGGCCGGCGTCCGCCGTGCCGCCGGCCAGCGCGGCCAGCACGACGAGGGTGAGCACGCACAGCGTGGACACCACGATGACGCGGGTCAGGCGTGCCGACTTCTGCACCCCGGCGTAGTTCACCGCCGTCAACCCGACCACGGCGGCCACCGCCGCGGGACGGGCGAGGTCGGGCACGGCATACGTGGCGAAGGTCAGCGCCATGGCGGCGCAACTGGCCGTCTTGCCGACCACGAACGCCCACCCCGCCAGGTAGCCCCACAGGTCGCCGAGCCGGCGTCGGCCGTAGACATAGGTGCCGCCCGACTCGGGGTAGAGCGCAGCCAGGCGGGCGGACGAGGTCGCGTTGCAATAGGCGACGACCGCGGCCAGGAGTAGCCCGATCAGGAGCCCTGCCCCGGCGGCCTGCGCGGCCGGGGCGAACGAGGCGAAGACCCCTGCGCCCAGCATGGCGCCCAGCCCGAGGGTGACGGCATCGCCCAGACCGAGGCGACGCTCCAGGCGCCGGTCGCCACGGCCGGGCCCGGTCACCGGATGGCGCCCAGTGCCCTGCGCACGTCCTCACTCACGGCGGTGGCCCCGCCGAGGACGTAGCCGATCTCGACAGCGCCTAGCGACTCGACCACCGCTTCGGTCGGGGCGGACAGGGCACCGGGCCGGGTGAGCAGCACCGGGGAGTCCGTGGCACCGGCCAGGGCCGCCCCCGCCACGGCGTCCGGCCAGTTCAGGCCCGAGGCGACGGCATACCGGTCCGGGTCGGTGAACCGCTCGGCGACCAGGGCCGCGGTCCGGTAGCGGTCCGTTCCGGTGATCCGCTCCGACCGTCCCGTAGTCGGCCAGCTCGTCAGCGACGGCGCGGGAGACCGCGGACTCGCCCCCGAGGACGACGATCGACTGCGGGGCGAGCTCGGCCAGGGCGGCACGCGTCTCCGGGGGCAGCGTCGCGGTGCGGGTCAGCAGGACCGGGGCCGCCTCGGAGCCTGCCGCGGCCGACCCGGCCAGCGCGTCGGGGAAGTCGGTGCCCACAGCGACGAAAACGGTGCCCCCGGGCGCTGCCGTGCTCGATGGCGACGGCGGCCGCCGTGCCGTAGCGGTTGGCACCGTAGACCCGGGTCACCGGCCCACCCGTGACGGCACCGATCTGGGTGAGCACTGTCGACGCCACTGCGCTCTCGCCGCCGACCACGACGACCCGGTCTGGGATCCAGCCGGGCCAGCGCGTCGGCCGTGGCGCCGGGCAACTGGGCGGGTCGGGTGAGGAGCACCGGGGCGTCCTGGTCACCGGCGGCCGCCGCGACCGTCAGGGCGTCCGGGAAGGAGTCGCCCGTCGCGACGAACACGGTGTGCGCTCCGGCGGGGAACTCCCGGGACACCGCGGCAGCGGTCGCGTACCGGTCCCGACCGGACAGGCGCACCACGGTCTGGTCGGCCGCCGTGGTCAGGGCGGCGAGCACGTCAAGCCGGCCCTCGCCATACACGTTGTTGTGGCCGGCGGTGCCGCCGCAGGACAGGTCGGCGGTGTCGATGGCCGTCGCGTCGAGCGCCGCGCGGGTCGCCGGGATGTCACCGAGCAGGGAGGGCTTGGCCGCCCACAGCAGCGCCACCGCCCCCGCCACGTGCGGTGCCGCCATCGAGGTGCCGGACTTTAGCGCGTAACCATCGCCCGGCACCGTCGAGCGGACGGCGCTGCCGGGGGCGGAGATGTCCGGCTTCACGACGCCGTCCTGGCCGGCGCCGCGGCCCGAGTCGGACGCGATGGTGTGGTTGCTGCGGTAGTTGCCGACGGAGTAGGTGAGGGCGCGGCTGCCCGGGGAGGAGCTGGTGCTGCAGTGACCCGGTTGGTGGGCGTTGCCGTTGGCGAAGACCCCGAAGATGCCGGCCGCCTCCCAGGCCTCGGCGACGTCCTCACCGATCGGGTCGGTCGAGGGCCCGGTGGTGCCCCAGGAGTTGTTCACGATGTGCGGGCGGCGGGCCGGGTCCGGGTTGCTGCCGTCCCGCGCCGTCGGGGCGAGCATCCACTCCATCGACTCGATCGAGGGCGGCGTTGGTGGGGCAGCAGCCGTTCGTCGCGATCCAGGTGGCACCGGGGGCGACCCCGACCTGGTTGGCGCCACCGTCGTCCCCGACGATCGTGCCGGTCACATGGGTCCCGTGGGTCTGCCGGTCGCGCGGCGAAGGGTACGGGCTACTGCTGACGTCGAGCCAGTGGTGGTCGTGGGAGAACGCGCCGCCGCCACGGTTGCCCCGGTACTGCTCGACGAGGGCGGGGTGGTCGAACTGCACGCCGGTGTCGATGGTGCCCACGACGATCGACTGCCCCGTGACGCCGGTGGCCCAGACGTCGTCCGCGTTGATGTCGGCCACCCCCCACTCGACGGCCTGCGGCGTGGCCGACGGCGCTGGTGCGCTGTCCGGGTCCGGCGGGATCACCTCGACGGCGGGGTGTATGCCGTCAACTGCGGGGTCCTCGGCGGCTGCCTGGAGAGTCGTCGGGTCGCCTCCGCTCACCCAGACGGCGTTGCTGATCGCGAACGACTGGTAGCTCACCCCCGCCGCATCCAGCCGGGCACGGACGTCCGCCTGGCTCTCCTCCGCGGTGCTGCTCAGGGCCTCCCACACCGCCTCGCCGCGGGCCTCCCAGTCGGTCAACTGCGCGGCGTCCGCCAGGTCGGGACGTGCCGCGAAGTGGATCCAGAAGTCGGCGTTCCCCTGCGCCGTGAGGTCGCCCAGGACCTGGGCATCCACCTTCTCCCGCCACGGTGGCTCGTCAGGACCTGCCGTGCCGGGGACAGCGCCCAAGGCGGGCACCGACAGGAGGGACGCCGCCACGGCGCAGGTCAACCGGCGGGTCCGGGATCGATGGTGCACGCGTGTCTCCTCGGGGCGGAGGGGCCCGTGGCTCGCGGGCCCCTACGGCTCCGTATTGTATCCGCGCGCCCGGCGGGAGATACTCCGAGCATGAGACGTGGTCGGCGCACAGCCGTGCTGGTGGCACTGGCCGGGGTGTTGCTGGCACTTCTGGTGATTGTCGTCCTCGGGGAGGCGGAGCGCGAACCGGCGCCGACCGACTCACTGCCGGACGGCTACGACAGCACGGCCGCCACGCAGCTGCTGTCCGAGTTGCCGGAGGACGACGAGTCGGTGGCGCTGATCCTCTTCACCTCCGACGGAGGGGAGCTGGGGGAGGACCTGGAGGCGCTGGAGGAGCTGGTCAGCCCGCTCCAGCCGGCCGAGGACGGGACCGCGGCCCTGGGGATCCGCACCGTCCCGTCCGCGACGGCGACCCAGACTTCGCAGGAGGTGCGGGACCTGCGGGCCGAGCTGCGGGAAGCGGTGCCCGACGGCGTGACCGTCCAGGTGACCGGCCCGGCCGGCATCGAGGCCGACCTCGCGGGGGTATTCGAAGGGGCGGACATCCGGTTGCTCGCGGCGACCGCCTCGGTCGTCGCCCTGTTGCTGCTGGTCACCTACCGCAGCCCCGTCCTGTGGATCATCCCGCTCGCCGTCGTCGCGCTGGCCGACCGCATGGCCGCGGTCCTGGCGACGCACGTGCTGGCCTTGCTGGGGCTCCCCTGGGACGAATCGACCATCGGCATCCTGTCGGTCCTGGTGTTCGGCGCCGGGACGAACTATGCGCTGCTGCTGGTCTCCCGCTACCGGGACGAGTTGCGCGAGCACGAGGACCGCGGCGAGGCGATGCTGCTCGCCCTGCGGCGGGCCGCCGAGGCCGTGTTCGCCAGCGCGGCCACGGTGTTCGTCGGCCTGCTCACCCTGCTGCTGTCGGTCATCCCGACCACGCGGGGGCTGGGGCTGGCGTGTGCGGTGGGCATCCTCCTCGCCGCGGTGTTCGTGCTGACCGTGTTGCCCGCGGTGCTGGTCCTGTTCGGCCGCTGGGTGTTCTGGCCCCGGGTCCCGGAGGTCGGCCAGCCCGTGCTCGCCGACGCCCCGTCCCTGTGGCGCCGGGTGGGCGATGCCGTGGCCACCCGCCCCCCGGCATACATCGTCGGGACCCTGGTGGGGCTCGCGCTGCTGGCGACCGGGCTGTTCCGGATCGACCTCGGGCTGAGCACCGACGAGCAGTTCCTGGACACCCCCGAGGCGATCACGGCGGCCACCCGGCTCGCGGAGTCCTTCCCCGCGGGGACCGCAGAGCCGACGACCGTGGTGACCCGCGCGGCCGAGTCCGAGGCGGCTGCGCTGGAGGAGGAGCTGGCCGCCCTCGACGGGGTCGGGTCGGTGCGGGTCAGCCTGCAGGAAGCGGGGATCACCCGGCTGGACGTCGTGCTGGCGGACGACCCGGGCAGCCCGCAGGCCCGCGATTCCGTGCTCGCACTGCGCGAGGCGGTCGCAGACTCGCCGGACACCCACGTCGGCGGCGCGGAGGCCGAGGCGTTCGACGAGGCGGACGCGACCTCCAGGGACCGCACGCTGATCATCCCCCTCATCCTGGGCCTGGTGCTCATCGCCCTCGCGGGCATCCTGCGCTCGGTCCTCGCCCCGATCATCCTGGTGGGGTCGGTGGTGTGCACCTTCGCGGCCGCGCTGGGGATCTCCTGGTGGCTGTTCACCGGTGTCCTCGGCTTCTCGGCGTTGGACTTCGCGGTGCCGCTGCTGGCCTTCCTGTTCCTGGTGGCCCTCGGCGTGGACTACAACATCTTCCTGATCACCCGCACCCTGGAGGAGTCCCGGACACGCGGTTCCCGATCGGGCGTGCTGCGGGCCCTCGCGGCCACTGGCGGAGTCATCACCAGCGCCGGCATCCTGCTCGCCGCCGTGTTCGCGGTGCTGGGCGTGCTGCCCCTCGTCGTGCTCGCGCAGCTCGGCGTGGTGATCTGCATCGGCGTGCTACTCGACACCCTGGTCGTGCGCACTGTCCTCGTCCCGGCCATCGTGCTGACCCTCGGGGAGCGCTTTTGGTGGCCCCGGGTCGTCGCCGGGACCGCCGGCAGGACACCCGGGCGCCACCGCGCGTGACGTAGGCGCGGGCCTCCGCAACCCTTGCTCGACTGAGTCTCGCCAGGTACCGTGTGATGCATGGTACCTGGCGACAGCGCGATCCTGAGTAATCTCCGCAGGGGTGCGCTGGAGTACTGCGTGTTGGCCATGCTCCGGGGCGGGGCGCTCTACGGGCTCGACATCGCCCGCACGCTTACCCGGGACGGCGTCCTGATGTCCAGCGAGGGGACGCTCTATCCGCTGCTGGCCCGACTGCGCAAGGCGGGCCTGGTGGAGACCACCTGGCAGGAGTCCACGTCCGGGCCGCCCCGCCGCTACTACGACCTCACCGACCAGGGCGCCGCGGCGCTGGCCGCCTTCGAGCGCACCTGGGTCCCGTTCCGCACCGCGGTCGACGCCGCACTCACCGAGGGAGCAACACCGTGAACGACACGCACAGCAGGCTCATCGAGGGCTACCTCGAGGATCTCGCCCGCAGGCTCGGGGACTTGCCGGGCGAGGACCGGATGGAGGTGCTCGACGGGGTCCGGGAGCACATCGGGTCCGCGCTGGAGGGTCAGGCCGACCCCTCCGAGGCCCAGGTCCGGGCGGTGCTGGCCGAGCTCGGCAGACCCGAGGACGTCGCCCAGGAGGCCTACGCGGGACGGCCCGGGCAGTTCGGTGCCGCGGTCCCCGGCCCGCACGTCGGCGCCGGCCCGCACGCCAGCGCCGCGCCGGCCACGCCGCTGGCCAGCAGGTCGTGGGTGCCGGTGCTCGTCGCCGTACTCCAGTCCGTGGCGGTCCTGCTCGTACTCCTGGTGATCGGCGCCACCTCGGCCTTCATCACCACCGTGGAGGTCTCCGGGTCCGCCGGGTCCACCACCGAGACCGCGTACGCCACAGGCGGCACGGTCGGGGCGATGCTGGGGGCCGGGATGCTGGTGCTCCCGCTCTGGATCGTGCTGGCCCTGTTCGTCGGCAACTCCGACCTGTGGGTCCCGCGGGAGAAGGTGGCTCACCTGTTGCTGATCCCGATGGTGCTCCTGCTCATGGGGGTCCTCCCGGAGGTCGGGTATGTCGTGCTGGGGCTGAATGGGGTCTACGGCGCGGCCTGGGTCGGGACGGCGGTCTCCCTGCTGGGCGGTGGCTGGCTGCTCGTCCGGTTGACCCGCGCCGGGCGGCGCCGGGCAGCCGGTTGAGGACCTTGGTCCCTACCGACGCGGCTCAGTACGACATAGCGTCGTAGTGAGCCGCCGGTGCGGCGGCGCCACCAAGAGCGAGTGAGACAAGATGCGCGCCGTGATGTTGCAACAGTGGAAGCACGACCCTGCGCTCGTAGAGGTGCCGGATCCCGAGCCGGGGCCCGGGGAGGTGCTGCTGCGGGTCGCCGGCGCCGGCTGCTGTCACTCCGACATCCACCTCTACCGGGAGTTCGAGCCCGGGATGATGCCGTGGGAGCCGCCGTTCGTGCTGGGCCATGAGAACGCTGGTTATGCCCAGGCGCTCGGCGCCGGCGTCACCGGCGTCGAGAAGGGCGCCGCCTACCTGGTCTACGGGCCCACCGGCTGCGGTCTGTGCGCGCCGTGCCTGGAGGGGGCCGAGACCTACTGCGAGCGTGCGGCCGAGCTTCCGGCGGCAGTCGGGCTGGGACGCGACGGGGGGATGGCGGACTGCCTGGTCGTCCCTGCCCGGCACCTGGTCCCGATCGGTGACCTCGACCCGGCGCAGGCCGCGCCGCTGGCCGACGCCGCCCTGACGCCGTACCACGCTGTCAAGCGCGCCCAGTCCTACCTCGGGGCGGGGAGCACCGCCCTGGTCATCGGACTGGGAGGGCTGGGCGGCATGGCGGTGCAGCTGCTCAAGGTCCTCACCGGCGCGCAGGTCATCGCGGTCGACACCCGCCCGGCGGCGCTCGAGGCTGCGAAGGAGGCCGGGGCGGACCATGCAGTCGCGGCTGGGGAGGACGCACCGGCACAGGTCCGCGAGTTGACTGCGGGTCTGGGCTGCCATGCCGTCTTCGACTGCGTCGGGGCCGAGCAGACGCTGGCCCTGGCGGTCGCCTCCGCCCGGCATCGCTCCGCCGTCAGCATCGTCGGTATCGGCGGAGGGCAATACCCCGTCGGCTTCTTCACCGTGCCCTACGAGATGAACTTCGCCTCGACCTACTGGGGCACCCTGCCCGAGCTGACGGAGGTCGTCGCCCTGGCGCAGCGAGGGCAGATCGGGTGCCGGATCGAGCGGTTCGGCCTCGACGACGCGCTCGCGGCCTACCGGAAGCTCGAGGCGGGCGAGGTGACCGGCCGGGCGGTGGTCGTCCCCTGACTTAGTCTTGCGCCCATGAGACTCGGTGCCCTCGCTGCCGCCCTCCACCTGCCAGCCCCGGCCGGGGCGGACGCGGACCCGGAGGTCACCGGGATCACCCACCGGGCGGACTGGGCCCAGCCGGGCGACATCTTCGTGGCGATCCGGGGAGCGAAGTTCGACGGGCACGACTTCATCGACCAGGCCGCGGCGCGGGGCGCGGTCGCGGTATTCGGCGAGGGTTTGCCCGCCGGCACGGACAGCGCGCTGCCGTATGTCGTGGTGCCGACGACGCGGGCTGCGCTCGGCGACGCGGCGGCCGCGCTGGCGGGACACCCGAGCCGGGAGATGACCGTGCTCGGCATCACCGGGACCGACGGCAAGACGACCACCTCCTGCCTGACCCGACACCTGCTGCGCAGCGCGGGGCACCCGACCGGGCTGCTGTCGACGATCGGCTACGAGCTGCCCGACGGTGTGCTGCTGCAACCACCGGCACACTTCACCACCCCCGAAGCGCCACAGGTCCAGGGGATCCTGCGGGACATGGTCGCGGCCGGGGCCCGGGACGCGGTGGTCGAGGCCTCCAGTCATGCGATGGCCCTCGAACGGGTCCGCGGCGTCGACTTCGACGTCGCGATCTGGACCAACCTCACCGGGGAGCACCTGGACTTCCACGGCACGATGGAGCGCTACTTCGCCGACAAGGCCAAGCTCGTGGAGCGGGCCGCCCACGCGGTGCTCAACGCCGACGACCCGTGGACCGAGCGGCTGCTGCCCCTCGCGGCCGAGCACACGACGTACAGCGCCGACGGCGGGGAGGCCGACTGGCGGGCGACCGATGTCGTGGAGGGGCCGGACGACCTCCGCTTCGCTGTGCACGGACCGGACGGCACCGCGCCGGCGGTGCTGCCGATGATCGGTCGGTTCAACGTGGCCAACGCGCTCGCGGCGCTGGCGGGGGCGCACCGTGCCGGGGTGTCGACGGCGGAGCTGCTGGCAGGGCTGCGCACCTTCCCGGGGGTGCCCGGCCGGATGGAGATGGTGGCCCGGGAGGACGGCGACCCGCGCGTGATTGTGGACTTCGCGCACACCCCACCCAGTCTCGAGAAGGCCCTGGAGACGGTCCGGGTGACGACCGAGGGGCGGCTGTGGGTGGTGCTTGGCTCCGCCGGCGGCCCGCGCGATCCGTCCAAGCGGGCCCCGCTGGGCGAGGTCGCCACGCGGCTCGCCGACGTCGCCGTGTTCACCGAGGAGGACCACCGGGACACCCCGCTGGCCGCCATCCTCGCCGAGATGGAGCGTGGCGCCCGCGACGCGGGGCGGGACAACTTCCGCAGCATCGGCGACCGGGTCGAGGCGATCCGGCACGCCGTCGCGGAGGCGGACGCCTCCGACACCGTGGTGTTGGCCGGGAAGGGCCCGGAGCACACCCTGGAGCGGGACACCGAGACGATCCCGTGGGACGAGATGGCGCAGGCCACGGAGGCCGTGCAGCTGCGCCGGGGGCAGGTCTGAGCGCCGACCCGCCGTAGGATGCCGCGCATGGGTAAGGCATCACGACGCAAGCGCCGCGAGCAGGGCGCCACCACCAAGCAGTCCGCCACACGGGCACCGTACGTCGCGCGTCCCTTCGAGGGGTTGGCCCGCGAGACCGAGTGGGTCGCCATGCGCGAGATCATCCCCGCGGCGACCGCGCCGGTGCAGGTGACCCTGCCGGACGCCGAGCCCCGGGAGATCACCCTGGCCAGCGTGTTGCCCGGCGCCCTGCCGGCGCTGCACCGTGCCGACGGCTCCGTGCTGGTCGCGCTGCAGTCCCGCACCTCCAGCGGGGACGCCAGCCGCGACATCGTGGCGGCGATCCAGGCGGCCCTCGCGGCCGAGCCCGGCACGACGGTGCGGGCCCCGGGCAGTGCCACCGCGCAGACGCCGCGGCTGGAGGACGTCCTCACCGGCGGGCAGGACCTGGAGGTGACGGTCCACGAGGACTTCAGCTTCTGGCTGGAGGACCCCGACAACGTCACACCCGAGGTGGCGGCCTCCCTGGAGCAGACCAACGCCGCCGCCGTCCCGACCGAGCGGATCGAGGGTCAGGCCTCGGCCTACTGGTGCAAGATGGGCGAGCGGGCCTACATCCGCTGGATCCTCTCCGAGGACGAGGACGCCGCGACGACCGCCCTGGCCCGGCTGCAGGCCGCCGGAGAACACACCCTGGGTGAGGGCACCACGCTGCTGGGGGCCTTCCGCGCCGCGGGCCTGCTGGTGCCGGTCCTGGAGGTCGACCCGGCCGCCGCTCCCGCCGACCACGCCGCTGCCCTGGCCGACCTCGCCGGCCGGTATGCCGACGCGCTGGGCCGCACGGAGTCCCTCACCCCCGACGAGCGTCGGGCCCGCGACGGGCTCGTCAGCCGCCAGGTCACCCTGCGCTGAGCGGGCGACCCCATGCCGGACGGGACGCGGTGAACGAGATGGCCACCCGGGTGGCCGCGGTCGTGCCGGCCAAGGACGAGGCGGAACGCCTGGCGGCGACGCTGGCCGCCCTGCGCGAGCTGGACCAGGTGGACCTCGTCGTCGTGGTCGATGACGGCAGCACCGACGGCACCGCCCACGTGGCGGTCGAGTCCGGGGCGGCCGTCATCCGGCACCCCCGCAACCGGGGCAAGGCCGCCGCCATGGCCAGCGGCGCCGCCGAGGTCGCCAGGCAGGACGCCCTCGAGGCGGACCGTCCCGGTGGGCGGCCCGTGCCGCGCCCCCTCCTCTTCGTCGACGCCGACCTGCAGGAGAGCGCGGCGAACCTGGGCGCGCTCGCCGCGCCGGTCCTGTCCGGCTCCGCCGACATGACGATCGCGGTGTTGCCGCCCCAGCTGCGTCGGGGCGGCGGGTTCGGCCTGGTGGTGCGGATGGCCACGACCGGCATCCAGCGGCTCACCGGCTGGACCCCCACGCAGCCGTTGAGCGGGATGCGCTGCCTGAGCCGTGCGGCGTTCGAGGAGGCGCTGCCG
Source organism: Ornithinicoccus sp. (assembly GCF_057176825.1). Lineage (NCBI taxonomy): Bacteria > Bacillati > Actinomycetota > Actinomycetes > Micrococcales > Intrasporangiaceae > Ornithinicoccus > Ornithinicoccus sp. The sequence continues at coordinate 730,808 of NZ_CM169976.1, forward strand.
CTCGCGGGCGGTTGGGGGGTCGAGGTCGGACTCACCGTCGACGTGCTCCGCGCGGGTGGCCGTGTGGTGGAGGTGCCGTGCGAGCTGCACCACCGCGTGACCGGTCGGGACCTGCGTGCCCAACTACACCGGGGGCGGCAGTACCGGGATGTCTGGTGGGCGCTGGCCCGCCGGGGCGCCTGGCGGCCGTCCAGGGCCACGAACCCCTCGGATACCGCCGGGCCCCAGGGCGCAGGGGACGGTGCGGGCCCGGCGTGACCGCGGACCTGAGCACCGCGCAGAGCGTCCGGATCAGCACGACCGGCCGCGTCACGGGACGCCCCCACGAGGTGCGGGTCTGGTTCGCCCTGGACCCCACGACGGACCCGACCACGCTGTATGCCATGTCGCGACACGGCACGGCGGCAGACTGGGTCGCCAATGTCCTGGCGCACCCACACGTGCAGGTCCGGGTCGGTCGCACCGCACACAGGGGGACGGCGCGGTTGGTGACCGACCCGGTCGAGAACGAGCGGGCCCGGCGGCTGGAGCACGCGAAGTACGCCCCGCGACACCGCGGCCTCGACGGCTGGTTGGAGGGTCCGGCAACAGTGGTCGCTATCGCCCTGACGCCGCTGGTTTCCTGACGCCGCTGGTTTCCTGACGCCGCTGGTCTCCCCACTGCCGTAGGGGTAGGGCGTTCAGAACAACAGGTGCGCCAGGGGGATGGTGAGGATCAGCGTGAGCATCACCCGCTGGAACCAGATGACGATCATCTGCGGCACGGTCAGCGGGATCTCGGTGGCCACCACGCACGGCACCATCGCCGAGAAGAAGATGATCTGGCTGATGCAGGTGACCGCGACCACGAACTTGACCGACATCACCGAGTCCACGACCAGCAGGGCCGGCAGGAACATCTCGGAGATGCCCAGCGCTGCGGCCTTGCCGACCAGGAGCGGCTCGGGGATCTGCAGCGCCCAGGTCACCGGGTAGAAGAGGTAGCCGATGATGTCGAAGACCGGGGTGTACTTGGCCAGGACGAGACCGAGCAGCCCGACGGACAGGATCGAGGGCAGGATGGCCATCGCCATGATCAGGCCGTCCTTGAGGTTGTCCAGGATGTTGCGCAGCAGGCCCGGTGCGGTGGACAGCACCTGGCCGGCCTCGCGCCAGGCGCCGCGCAACCGGTTGCCCGTCACCACCGGCTCGGGGTCGGGCTCGACGCCGGGGTAGTAGTCGTCGGGGATGGTCCGCAGGGGTGGCAGGTGGACGGTGATCGCGGTCACCGCGAAGGTGATGACGAGCGTGGACCAGAAGAACAGGTTCCAGTGCTGCATCAGGTCCAGCGTGTTGGCCACGACGACCATGAAGGTGGCCGAGACCGTGGAGAAGCCGACGCCGATGATCGCCGCCTCGCGTCCGGTGTAACGCCCTCCCTTGTAGACGCGGTTGGTGATCAGCAGCCCCAGCGAGTAGCTCCCGACGAACGAGGCGACGGCGTCCACCGCCGAGCGGCCCGGTGTCTTGAAGACGGGGCGCATCATCGGCTGGACCAGGACGCCGATGAACTCCATCAGGCCGTAGCCCACAAGCAATGCCAGGAACACCGCACCGAGCGGCACCAGCAGACCGACGGGGATGACCAGGCTGTTGAGCAGGAACGGTCCCATGTCGTCCTCGAACAGCCACGCCGGGCCCACGTCGAAGACCAACAGGAAGCCGACGACCATGCCGATGACCTTGGCGACCGAGAAGATCCGGCTCACCACGGTCTTGTCCCACGTGCCCGAGACGAAGGGGTAGACGGCGCCGGCGACCAACAGCGCCAGGGCGAAGTATGGCAGTGCGGAAGGGACCGTGTCCCGGATCCAGGTGACGATGTGGTCCAGCGGGATGGAGCTGCGCCCGTCGACCGTGATCGGGACGAAGAACATGAACGCCCCGACCGCGCTGAAGACGAAGAACTTCCACATGGCCGGCTGCTCTCCGGTGCCCGCGGGGGCCTGGGTGGTGCCTGGGTCAGAGCTCATGGCCTTCCCTCCGTCGGTGGTGGGCTTAGGTGCACTCCCCCCAGGCCCAAGCCGTCTAGACCGCAGCGGAATCTGGTGCCGCGTCCGGCAGCCGCAGCCGCACGGCCAGGAGCGTCGCCACGGCCACCCCGAGGCCGATCCCGACGATGGCGATTCCCGAGTCGTTCAGGGCCCAGCCGACCGCCCAGCAGATGACCAGGGCGAGGCACCCGGCATACAGCATCGGCACCTGCCAGAGCGGGGCGAGCAGCCGGCCGGGCGGGGACTCCGGGCGAAGCAGGCCCCACACCACGACGGCGAGCAGCAGCACTGCCACCCAGGCGACCGGGTAGTGCACGAGGATCCCCAGGCTGTTGTCCAGCTTGCGCAGCACGACCGTGAACGCCGTGCCGTCCAGCACGTCCTGGGCGAAGGCGCCGAGGTGGGTGCGCTGGTCGGCCGGCCGCAACCAGTCCAGGGTCATCAGTGCGGCGGAGACTGCGGCGGTCCCGGCACCGATGAGCAGCAGCCGCAGCGGGGTCAGTCGGATCCCGGCGGCGGCGAGGGCCAGGACTCCGCTGGCCACCAGCACGGCCGGCACCCCGCCGAAGTCGGCGCCCCAGCTCGGCCAGCCGTCGACGACCGCGACCGCCACCCCGAGCAGGAGGACCACCAGCCCGGCGACCCGGCCCCTGCCGAGGGAGGCGGCGAGGAAGGTGGCAAGGAGCAGCACGGCCGTCGCTACGATGCCCAGGCCGACGTTGCCCATGCCGTAGAAGCGGCCGGCCACCACCGGTTGCACCCCGAGCACGCCGACCAGGCCGAGGCGGCCGCCCCAGATCACGTCGACGCAGACGACCGCCACGGTCACGGCGGAGACGACCGCCGGGGGCCCGAGGACGGACCGGCGCCAGGGTCCGGCCCAGGCCAGTGCGGCGGTGGCGGACGCCCACCCCACGATGGTCGCCCCCAGCAGCACCCCGGCGAGGGCCTGGCTGTCGGGATGCCACCAGGGGACCAGGCCAGCCAGGAAGGTGGCCGCCGGCACGGCCGCGGCGGCGGTGGCAACCACGGCCGCGGCCTTCCGGGACCGCAGCCGGGCCAGGGCGAGCGCCCCCAGGAAGCACACGACCAGCCCGCCGAGCACCGGCCCCGCGAGCTGTTGCACCAGGGTCGCGGCAGCGGCGACGCCCCGGTCGCGGTCGGCCCGCTCCGCAGCGCCACGCTCCAATACCCACACGTGCTGCCCGGAGACGGCCGCCGGGAGCTCGTCCGGGCCGTCCGCGGCGAGCCCCAGCACGGTGGCGGTCAGGTCCGGGGTGCTCACCATGCCCCACTGGCGGGTGCTCGTGGAGCCGAGCATCCCCGCGGCCCCCTCGTGCCCGGTGAGCAGGACGGCCCGCAGGGCGGGCGTGGTGCCGGCATCCCCGAGTCCGGCCACCACGAGCAGGGTGTCCGCCGGCCACGCCCCCGAGACCCGGGCGAGCTCGGCGTCCAGGGTTGCCGGGTCCACGCCCTCCGCGGCGATGGTCTCCGGGTCGGCGAGGCCGGTGGCACCGTCGACCAGGTGCACGGCGCAGTCGGTCAGCTCGCCGTCCCAGTCGGGCAGGGCCGGGCCGAGGTCGGCCACCGCGCCCTGCGGGTCGGCCGCACCGATCCCCGCCAACGGCCCGTATGCCGAGACGCACCCGGGCTGGTCCGTCGCGAGCGCCTGCGCGAGGGTGCCCAACTGGGCGTCCAGGGGCCGGTTCGCGGTGCGTTCCAGCCAGGTGTCCCATCCGGGGAGCTGCGGCCCGTCCTGCCCGCCGTCGGACGTCGGGGCGATCGTCTGGGGCCCGCACCATCCGGCGCCGCCGCCGGGCAGGTCGGCCGCGGCACGCTGGCCGGCGCCGAGGGTGAGCCAACCGTCGGCGGCACAGGTCAGGGGGTGGGCGCCGCGCACGACCAGCACCCCCGTGGAGCCCTCCTGCCGCCAGGTGTCCAGGGTGGGGGTCTGCTGGGCGGTGATGTCGGTCCAGTCCAGCCCCGGCACCCCCACGACCACGACCGGCCCCCCGGCCGTGGTCACCGGTCGGGACTCGTCGGCGCGGTAGCCCAGCCCGGCCGCCGACCCGACCGCCCCGATGAGCAACGCTGCCAGCACGGCAGCCAGCAGGGCCCAGGCGAAGCGGCGTCCGGGCAACAGGGTCACGCGCAGGAGCCTATCCGCGCAGGCTGGGCGCGTCCTGGATGCCGGCTGCGCGGTGGCGAGCGGTCCGCATACCCTGTCCGCGTGGACCTCACACCCGAGCAGACGTCCCTGGTCGCCGGTGCCGCCGCGCTGCTCGCGGTGGTTGCCGTGCTGCTGGCCTGGCTCGCGCACCGACGGTATGCCGTTTTGCTGCGCCGGTTCGAGGTGCTGTGGGGTCAGGAGCAGGGGGACGTGGCCACCGTGCTGACTCGCCAGCAGGAGGCGCTCGCGGTCGAGCGGGCCCGGGTCGACGGGGTGGAGCGCGGTCTGGCCGGCCTGCGGGACGAGGTGTCCCAGTCGTTGCAGCATGTCGCGGTGGTGCGCTACGACGCGTTCGGCGACATGGGCGGGCGACTGTCCTTCTCCGCCGCGGTCGTCGACGACCGGGGTGACGGGATGGTGCTGAGCTCGATCCACGCCCGGGGGGAGTCCCGCACCTACGCCAAGGGGATCGTGGGGGGTCGCAGCGAGGTGACGCTCACCCCGGAGGAGCAGCAGGCGCTCGCCGCGGCACGGGAGGGCGAGGACGCCTGAGTCGGCGGCGGGTCAGGCGGTGCGCCGCACGATGAGGCTGGCAGGTGCCACCGCCACCTCCATCGCGGTGACCGGGCCGAGGGTGTCGCCGTCCAGCTGGATCTCGACCGGCTTGTTGGAGCGGATCCGGATCTCGCGGCACTGCAGGTGGTCGACCCGGTCGTGGCCGCGTCGCTGCTTGGTGGCCAGTTGCGCGACGACCGCGCCCCACCCGACGACGCCCTCCGGGGAGAGCAGCACCACGTCCATCTGACCGTCGTCCGCCTCCGCGTCCGGCAGCAGCTCCATCCCGCCCTGCAACCGCCCCACGTTGCCGACGATGACGCTGCGGACCCGGCGGTGGAAGGTCTCCTCGGACGCGTCGGTGCGGACGTCGACGCGGAACTGGGGTCCGCGCAGGTGCCGCGCCCCCGAGACCAGGTAGGCGCTCCACCCGAGGTTGGACTTCAGCTTCTCCTCGGTGTTCGCCATGACCTCTGCGTCGAATCCCAGACCCGCCATGACCAGGAAGATGTGCTCCTCCCGGGACCCGTCGGAGGTCTGGTGTGCCTCCTCGCCGTCGATTGCGTCGCGCTCGTACCCCTCGGCCAGCTCGGCGTCCGTCGGGCGGGTCAGGGTGAGCGAGCAGGTGTCGATGGGGGCGTCGCGACCGGTCAGGGCGACCTTGACGGCAGCCTCCAGGTGATCGCCCGGCAGCCAGTCCACGGGGAGGCGCAGGTTGCGCGCCAGGAGGTTCCCGGTGCCGGCGGGGAGCAGGCCCATCGGCATACCGGTGCCGGCCAGGGCGGACCCGACGACGCGCACCGTGCCGTCGCCTCCCATCGCGCAGACCAGGTCCACCCCTGCCTCGATCGCCTGGAGTGTCTGACCGCGACCGGGATCGTCCTCGGTGGTCTCCAGCCAGAGGGGCGCCGCCCACCCGTGCTCCTGGCAGACCCGTTCGACCACCCGGCGGGTCTTGGCGAGGTCGGCGAACTTCGTGGGGTTGACGACGACGGCCGCCTGCTTGCGGTCCGACGTCCCGCGCCTGGCCCCGGGGTTCGCCGCCTCGCCCGTCGCGGTGTCGGCTCCGGACGGGGCCACGCCACCGAACCGTGCCGTGACGGCGCGCTGCTCGGTGAGGACCAGCCAGATGATCAGGCCGAGGCACAGCAGGGAGAGCGCCAGCACGGCCGCCAGCGCGGCCCAGCTCGGCTCATCGGTCATCGGCGGCACCCTCCGGTCGTGGTCATCAGCACACGGTAAACCTGCCGGTAGCCGGGGGCCGCCCCAGGGCCGACGGGTATCCGGTTCGCGTCGGCGCGCCCGGTCATTAGGCTGAGGGCGTGATCGACATCCGTGTGCTCCGTGACGACCCCGAGCGGGTGCGCGCCTCGCAGCGCGCCCGCGGTGAGGACCCCGGCGTGGTGGACGCCGCGCTGCAGGCCGACCAGGGGCACCGATCCGGGCTGGCGGAGTACGAGCAGCTGCGGGCCGCGCAGAAGGCCTTCGGCAAGAAGGTCGCCGCCGCCCAGGGCGAGGAGAAGCAGGCGCTGTTGGCCGAGGTCAAGGAGACCTCGGCGCGGGTGAAGCAGCTGGAGCAGGCCAAGGACGAGGCCGCGGCGGAGCGGGAGCGGCTGCTGCGTTCCATCGGCAACGTCATCATCGACGGCGTCCCCTCCGGGGGTGAGGACGACTTCGTGGTCCTGGAGGAGCACGGCACGCCGCGCGACTTCGCCGCGGAGGGGTTCACCGCGCGGGACCACCTCGAGCTCGGCGAGATGCTCGGGGCGATCGACATGGCCCGGGGCGCCAAGGTGGCGGGGGCCCGGTTCTACTACCTCACCGGTCCCGGCGCGCGGCTGGAGAACGCGCTGCTGCAGCTCGCCCTGAAGCGGGCGCATGAGCACGGCTTCACCCAACTAGCCGTCCCGACCCTGGTCAACCCCACCACGATGGCCGGGGCAGGGTTCCTGGACGCGCACGCCGAGGAGGTCTACCGGCTGGAGTCCGACGACCTCTACCTCACCGGCACCTCGGAGGTGGCCCTGGCCGGCTACCACGCCGACGAGATCATCGACCTGACCGACGGCCCGCTGCGCTACGTGGCCCAGTCCACCTGCTACCGCCGCGAGGCCGGCAGCTACGGCAAGGACACCCGCGGCATCATCCGGGTGCACCAGTTCAACAAGGTCGAAATGTTCGTCTACTGCCGCGCCGAGGACGCCGAGGCCGAGCACGAACAGTTGCTCGCCTGGGAGCGCGGGATGCTCGACGACATGCAGGTCCCCTACCGGGTCATCGACACCGCCGCCGGGGACCTCGGCGGTCCGGCGGCCCGCAAGTTCGACTGCGAGGCGTGGGTGCCGACCCAGGAGCGCTACCGCGAGCTGACGTCGACGTCCAACTGCACGACGTTCCAGGCGCGGCGACTGGGCACCCGCGAGCGCGGCACTGACGGTGGCGGCACCCGGACCGTGGCCACGCTCAACGGCACCCTGGCCACCACCCGCTGGATGGTGGCGATCCTGGAGAACCACCAGCAGCCCGACGGTTCCGTCGTGGTCCCCGAGGTGCTGCGCCCCTTCCTCGGCCAGGACGTCCTCACCCCCCGCTGACCGACCGGCAGCGCCACCTGGCGGCCCCACACCCCGACCGAGAGCGTCATCTGGCGGCGCCACACCACGACCGAGAGCGTCACCTGGCGGTCACCGGGAGTAGCCCGGCAGACGGAGCGGGCTCCGCCGGGCGACGGATCCGCGCAGCCCGCGTGCGGCATACCCTGGCGGGATGGAAGCCCCAGCCCGTTTCTTCGGCGCGGACCTGCAGTGGACCCGGCCGGGACCGACCGCGGCCGAGCGACGCACCGACCTGAAGCTGGCGTTCTGCTGGTTCCTGGCCGCGGCCCTCGGCGTGGAGTTCCTCCGCGGCGTGGACGCCCTGTCGAACGAGCCCTGGCAGATCGTCTGGCAGTACGTCGGCACCCTGTCCGGCACGATCCTGCTCGCCTGGCGGCGCAGCCACCCCATCGTGGTCGCGGCGTTGTCGGCGGTGCACATGCTGGTGCTGGGGGTGCTGATGCCTCCGGTCATGTCGACCCTGCCGATGCAGGTGGTGTACTTCTTCGCGCTGTTCAGCGGGGTCTCCTGGGCGCGGGACCGGCGGGCCCTGTCGTATGTCGTGGGGGCCGTGATCGTGGTGATGTTCCTGTGGCTGACCTGGGCCTTCGCGCTGAGCTCGGGGGCCGCGCGGATGTCGGTAAACCTGGGGCTGGGCGAGGGCGCCGAGCAGACCGGACTGCTCTCCCCGACCACGTCGATGATCCTCTACATCGTCCTCAACAACGTCTTCTTCTTCGGCGGGGCGATCCTGCTCGGCCAGATGAACTGGCGCGGGGCATGGCGCACCGCGAAGGTCGTCGAGCAGGCCGAGACGATCCAGCGGCAATCCGCCCGGCTGCGCGACCAGGCGGTGGTGGCCGAGCGGCTGCGGATCGCCCGGGAACTGCACGACGTGGTGGCCCACCACGTGTCGGTGATGGGGGTGCAGGCGGCCGCCGCCCGACGGGTGCTGACTCGGGACCCCGACGCCGCGGCGACGGCGCTGACCGCGGTGGAGACCTCCTCCCGCCAGGCCGTCGGGCAGATGCGCGACCTGCTGGGGACGCTGCGCAGCGGGGAGGAGGCCGCCGACGGCCCCGGCGACGAGGACGGCCCGGGGGAGGGCGGGCGGATCGACCGGGCGCCGCAGCCCACCCTGGCCGCACTGCCGGACCTCATCGCCGAGGCAGGCACCCCGATGCTGGACGTCCGGTTCCGCCTGGTCCAGACACCGGAGGGTGCGGCGGAGCGGGTCTCGCCTCCCGTGCAACTGTCCTGCTACCGGGTCGTCCAGGAGTCCCTGGCCAACGTCAGACGGCACTCCACCGCGACCCGCGCCTCCGTCGTGGTCCGGGTCGAGGGGGACTGGGTCGAGGTCGAGGTCGTCGACAACGGCTCCCCCCGTCACGGCACCTCGGGGACCGGTCTGGGACAGTTGGGCATGCGCGAACGGGCCCAACACCTGGGGGGAATGGCCGAGATGGGGACACGCAGCGTGGGCGGCTACCGGGTCCGGGTGCGGTTCCCCGCCTCCGGTATGCCGTCAGAAGGGGCCGACGGGGACATGTCCGGGGCGCCGCTGGTGGGGTCGGGGCGATGAGCGCCCCCATCCGGGTGCTGCTGGTCGACGACCAGCCGTTGCTGCTCTCCGGCTTCGCGATGATCCTGTCGACCGAGGAGGGGATCGAGGTGGTCGGGCAGGTCGGCAACGGCCGGGAGGCGGTCGACGCCGTCGGTGAGCTGCGCCCCGACGTGGTGCTGATGGACGTCCAGATGCCGGTCCTGGACGGGATCGAGGCGACGCGGCTCATCGTGCCGGACAGCGAGGCCAAGGTCGTGATCCTGACCACCTTCGACCGGGACGACTACCTGTTCGATGCCCTCCGCGCAGGTGCCAGCGGGTTCCTGCTGAAGAACGCCGACCCGGAGGACCTCGTGGGGGCGATCCGCACCGTGGCCGGTGGCCACGGGTTGCTCGCCCCGGAGGTGACCCAGCGGGTCATCGCCCGGATGACAGACGACGCCGCTGGTGGCGGGGACCGAGGCCCCACGGCCGACGGGGGTGCCGGCGGCGCCGAGGGCCCTGCGGCGGGGGAGGGCGCACCGCGGCCGGCGGCGTCCGGCAACCCTGAGCTGTTGGCCAAGGCCGAGTTGCTCACAGAGCGGGAACGGGAGGTGCTGGGCATGCTCGCCCGCGGGCTGAGCAACGGGGAGATCGCGGCGGACCTCTTCCTGGGCGAGGCCACGGTGAAGACGCACGTGTCCAACATCCTGTCCAAGCTGCACCTGCGCGACCGGGTGCAGGCCGTCGTGTTCGCCTACGAGGCCGGCCTGGCTCAGCCTTCCGACTGAGTCACGCCGTCGGCCCGCGGCCAGGCAGGCCCCGCGAATCCGCCTCCAGGCTGATCCGCCCGGGTGTACCCGCTCCCTAGGGTGGTGAGCAGTCGGGACGTAGCGGCGTCCCGGGCCAGGACCAACGAGAGCGAGGGACGCGATGTTGCAGGTTGAGGGGCTCGCCCGCAGATTCGGGGAGGTGCTCGCGGTCGACGGGGTCGGCTTCGAGGTCCCCGAGGGGCGCATGGTCGGGTTCGTCGGCGCGAACGGTGCCGGCAAGACCACCACGATGCGGATGATCATGGGGGTGCTGGAGCCCACCGCCGGCCAGGTCAGGTGGGACGGGACCCCGGTCAACCGGGCCCTGCGCACCCGCTTCGGCTACATGCCGGAGGAGCGGGGTCTCTACCCCAAGCAGCCGGTGCTCGACCAGCTCACCTACCTGGGGCAACTGCACGGGATGACCGCGGATGCGGCCCGCAGCCGGGCCGGTGACCTGCTCGAGCGGTTCGGCCTGGGAGAGCGCACCAAGGCGAAGGTCGAGTCGCTGTCGCTGGGCAACCAGCAGCGTGCCCAGATCATCGCCTCGGTGCTGGGGGACCCGCTGGCCCTGATCCTGGACGAGCCCTTCTCCGGGCTCGACCCCGCGGCCGTGGACCAGATGTCCGAGCTGCTGCGCGAGCACACCGCGACGGGTGTGCCGGTGCTGTTCAGCAGCCACCAGCTCGATCTGGTGGACCGGCTGTGTGACTCGATCGTGGTGCTGCACCAGGGCCGGGTTGTGGCCAAGGGCGACGGTGACGAGCTGCGCGCCGGGGCACCCCTGCGCTACCGGCTCACGGTGGCCGACGACGCCGGGTGGGTCCGGGACGTGCGGGGGATCCAGGTGCTGGACCTGGACGGACCGACCGCCCTGGTCGAGCCGGATGACGAGGAGAGCGCGCAGCACCTGTTGCGCACCGCGGTGAGCCGCGGCGGGGTCCAGGACTTCGCCCGCGTGGTCCCGACCCTGAGCGAGATCTACCGGGAGGTGGCAGCATGAGCACCCAGCAGACGACGACGGAGCGCACGCAGCAGCAGGGTCGGGAGCACGAGCCGGCCAGGGGCGGGACCACGAGCCAGCCCTGGGTCCTGGTGATGTTGCGGGAGATCCAGGTCCGGATCACCGACAAGAACTTCCTGGTGTCGACCGGTCTGACCCTCCTGCTGATCATCGGTGTCTTCGTGGCGACCGCCTTCCTCGGCGGCGGCAGCTCCTCCTACACCGTCGCGGTGACCGACGACGAGGGCGCCGCGATCGTGGCGCAGGCCGAGGAGAGCCTGCGCGCGGTGGACGACGGGGCGAGCATGACCACCCTGGAGGTTGCCGACGAGGCCGCGGGCGAGACCGCGGTCACCGACGGCGACGCCGACGCCCTCCTCACGCAGACCGACAACGGCTGGGACCTGGCGGGCGACGGCGAGCCCGGCAACGAGCTGACCAACGTGCTGACCGAGGTGGTGCGCGCCAACGCCATGCAGACCAACGCCGAGGCGGCCGGCACGACCGTGGAGCAACTCACTGCCGGCAGCGTGCTCACCACCTCCGACCTGTCCGGCTCGGACGGCGAGAGCCAGCTGATGCTGTACTTCGCGGGCATCTTCTTCGCGATGCTCTTCTACATGGCCTCGGTCATGTTCGGCATGGCGATCGCCACCAGCGTCGTCGAGGAGAAGCAGTCCCGGATCGTGGAGATCCTGTCGGCGATGATCCCGGTGCGTCAGCTGATGATCGGCAAGGTGCTGGGCAACACGCTGCTCGCCCTGGGCCAGATGATCCTGATCACGGGCATCGGCCTGATCGGGCTGACCTTCACCGACTTCGACCAATTGCTGCCGCAGATGTCCACGGCGATCCTCTGGTACGTCCCGTTCTTCCTGATCGGCTTCCTCGCCCTGGCCTGCATCTGGGCGGCGGCCGGTGCGATGGCCTCCCGCAACGAGGACCTGCAGTCCACGACGATGCCGCTCACGATGGCGCTCATCATCATCTTCGTGGTCGGCATCAACCTCAGCGGCACGGCCGAGGCGATCGCCTCCTTCGTCCCGGTGGCCTCCACGATCCTGATGCCGATGCGGATCCTGGCCGGGGAGACTGTGTGGTGGGAGCCGGCCCTCGCCCTCCTGCTGACCCTGGCCTTCGCGGCGCTGACCATCGCCGCCGGCGCGCGCCTCTACCGGCGCTCGCTGCTGCAGACCCAGGGCCGACTGTCCTGGAAGGCGGCCTGGACGACCGGCGACTGACCGGCGGACGGCCGGTATCCGTCCGGTGGCCGGGAGCGGTCGGTGGTGTGAACAGCACAGCACCGACCGCTCCCGCCGCATGTCAGGGGGAGTGCGCCACCTACGCTGGGGACGTGGACTTCACCATGACCGTTCCCCCCGGACAACTGCTGGTCGGCCTCGACATCGACGGCACGATCCTGCACCACGACGGCACCATGACCGACCGGGTCGCGCGGGCGATCGACACCCTGGATCAGGCGGGGGCCACCCTGGTGATCGCAACCGGCCGGTCGGTCGTCGCCACCATCCCGTTGCTGGAACAGTTGGGTCTGCTCCGCAGCGGAGGGTATGCCGTGTGCTCCAACGGGGCGATCACGCTCGCCCTGGACCCGGGGTTGCCCGGGGGCTACGAGATCCTCGAGGCGGTGACGTTCGATCCCCGTCCCGCCGTCGAGGTGCTGCAGCGGGCCGTCCCGGACGCGATCATCGCCGTGGAGGACGTGGGGGTCGGCTTCAAGGTCAGCGCACCGTTCCCCGAGGGCGAACTGCAGGGCGCCGAGCGGGTGGTCAGCCACGAGGAGCTGCTCGCCGAGCCCGTCACCCGCGTGACCTTCCGCGACCCCAACGGCAGCTCGGAGGAGTTCGCCGAGCTCGTGGCCCGCATCGGGCTGCACGGCGTCAACTACGCGGTGGGCTATACCGCCTGGCTGGACCTGGCTCCGGAGGGAGTCTCCAAGGGCTACGCCCTGGAGCAGGTGCGCCGCCGGTTGCACATCGAGCCGCCGGGCTGCGTCGCGGTGGGGGACCAGCGCAATGACCTGGAGATGTTGACCTGGGCGGCTCTCGGCGTGGCCATGGGGCAGGCCCCGCCCGAGGTGATCGCGGTCGCCGACCAGGTGACCGCCACGGTCGAGGAGGACGGGCTGGCCCTGGTGCTGGAGGCCCTCGCCGCTGCGGGTCAGGCGCCGGAGGGCACCTGACCCGCAACGGTGGTGGGGCCGTGGGGAGCGCCGGTCAGTTGCCACCCTCGTTGAGGGTGACCTCGATCGGCTCGTAGCCGTCGCCGACCAGGTCCAGGTCCTCGCCCTCGAGGCTGTCCAGCGCGGCCTGGATGTAGTCGTTGGTGTAGGACCCTTCGTCCGGCTCGGCGGTGAGGACCGTGGCGCCGTCCAGGTTGGCGGCGCTCATCGAGATCTCCACGGTCTGGGCCCAGTCGGCCTCGTCGGTGATGCCGATGCCGTTCTCGGACGGCCAGATCAGCTTGTTCACCTCGTTGACCATCCACAGCTGGTGGCTGGCCCCCAGCTGGGAGCCGCTGGACACCACGATCTCGGCGGCCTCCTCCGGGTTGTCGCGGGTGTAGACCCAGCCCTTGATGACGGCCCGCAGGAAGGCCTCCGTCGTCTCCTGGTAGTCCTCGTCGCCCTCCAGCCGCTCGCTGTTGGCCCACAGCGAGTCCTGCAGCATGGCCGTGCCCTCGTCGTTCCAGTCGATGACCGCGAAGTCCTCGGGGGTGTAGAGCTCGCCGGTGTCGGGGTTCACCGTCTCCAGCAGCTGGGCGTACTCGTTGTAGGTCATCGCCTGCGCCGCGTCGATGTCACCGGCCAGCAGGCCGGACATGTCGAAGGCCTGCTGCACCAGGGTGACGTCGCTGGCCGGGTCCAGCCCGGCCTGGCTCATCCCGGCGAACAGCTCGAACTCGTTGCCGAAGCCCCAGTTGCCGACGTTCTTGCCGGCCAGGTCGGCCGACGTCGTCACGGGGCTGTCGGCCCAGGAGACCTGCAGGGTCCCGGACCGCTGGAAGATCTGGGCGATGCTGGTGATCCCGGCACCCTGCTCCCGGCTGGCCAGGGCCTTGGGCACCCAGGCGATGGCGTAGTCGGCCTGACCGTCGGCGACCACCGTCTGCGGGACGATGTCGGCGCCACCCTCACGGATGGTCACATCCAGGCCCTCCTCCTCGAAGTAGCCCTGGTCGAGCGCGACGTAGTAACCGGCGAACTGGCCCTGGGCGAACCACTGCAGCTGCAGCGTGACCGGGGTCAGGTCGCCGTCGCCGGAGCCGCCGCCCGCGGTGCCGTCACCGCCGTCGCCACCGCCACCGTCGTCGTCGCCGCTGCACGCGCCGAGCAACAGGGCGGTCAGGGCCGTCGCGGCCAGGGCCGCCGTCCTCCTCGTGCGGATCATGTCGTACCTACTTTCTTTCGGTGCCCGGTGGGACTGTTCCGTCGGGGCAGGGGTGGGTCAGGTGGGTCTGCGGGAGGCGAGGCGTTCCAACAGCAGGGTGACGCCGTAGAAGACCAGGCCCAGCGCGATCGAGGCGACCACGTAGGCCCAGGCCCGGGAGTAGCCGCTCTGTGCGGCGGCCCCGGCGATCCGGGAGCCGATGCCGTTCTGCAGGCCACCGAAGTACTCGGCGACCACGGCGGAGATGACGGCCAGCGACGAGGCGATGTTGAGCCCGGTGAAGACGAACGGGATGGCGCCCGGCAGGGTCACCGTCCGGGTCATCTGCCACGGGGTCGCCGCGTAGGCCCGCATCAGGTCGCGGTGCACCGGCTTGACCTGCCGCAACCCCCGGAGCGTGTTGAGGAAGACCGGCACGAACACCACGATCCCGACGATCACTCGGCGGGGGCTCTCGCTGGTGGCGCCGAACATGTTGGACAGCACCGGGGCGAGCGCCACGATCGGCACCACCGCGGCGGCGGCCACCAGCGGCGCCACCATCTGGTCCAGCCAGGACAGCCGTGCCGCCAGTGCGGCCGCGATCACGGCCAGCACCGACCCGACCAGCAGGCCCACCAGGGCGTTGGTGCCGGTGGCGAGCGTGGCGTCGACCAGCCCGTCCCAAATGGCGCGGATCTGCTCCAGGATCTGGGTCGGGGCCGGCAGCAGGTATGCGGGGAGAGACCCGGCGCGCACCAGCACCTCCCACCCGACGAGGGCGAGCACGCCGAGCAGGACGGGGGCCAGGACCCGCAGGGCGGCGCGGCTCACGGGGCGGCTCCGGCGACGGCGGTCATCGGGTGTCCACCCCGCGGGCCCTGCCGGCCTGGGCCGGCTCACCGTGCAGCGCGTCGCGGACCGCGGTGACCGCGTCGAAGAAGGACGTCGTCCTCCCGCAGCGTCCTCGTCGCGCTGCTCGCCGAGGCGGACGTCGACCACCCCGGTGATCCGGCCCGGCCGCGGCGACATCACCACGACGCGGTCGGACAGGAACACCGCCTCGGGGATGGAGTGGGTCACGAACACCACGGCGGCGCCGGTCTCGGCGGCGATCCGGACCAGCTCGCCCTGCATGCGCTCGCGGGTCATCTCGTCGAGGGCGCCGAACGGCTCGTCCATCAGCAGCAGTCGCGGGTTCTCCGCCAGGGACCGGGCGATGGCGACGCGTTGCTGCATCCCACCGGAGAGCTGGTCGGGGAAGTGGTCGGCGAAGTCGGTGAGGCCCACCATCTCCAACAGCTCTCCGACCCGCTGCTTGCGGGCACCGCCGGCGGTGCCGTGCAGCTCGCAGCGGCAGCTCGACGTTGCCCGCGACGCGTGCGCCACGGCAGCAGGCCGGCGCTGCTGGAACGCGATGCCGTAGTCCTGGTCGATGCCGGGCCTGCGTGCGCGGACTTGCCGAACACCTCGATGCTGCCCCCGCTGGGGGTGTCCAGGTCGGCGATGAGCCGCAACAGCGTGGACTTGCCGCACCCGGACGGGTCCGATCAGCGAGACGAACTCGCCGGGGGCGACCGTCGAGGTCGACGCTGGTGCAGCGCCTCGACCCGACCGCGGCGTCCGGTGAACACCTTGTCGACCCCGGTGGCCTGCACGGCGGGTCGGCCGGTCTCGTCCACGCCTGCCCCGCTGGACCCGGTGTCCCCGCTGTCCCCGGTGGACCCGGTGCGCCCGGTCTCCCTCGTCATACGGTCTCCTCGTTGCGTCGATAACGGGCCAGGAACAGCCCGAGGACGGCCACCAGCCCCGCGGCGCCCAGACCCATCAGGACGGCCCCCGCGATGGGGGACCAGGCCTTGGCGGGGTCGGCCGAGCCGGACTGGGCGTACTCGATGATGCAGGCGGCCGATGCCGCCCTTGTGGCCGGTGGACACCTCGGCGACCACGGCGCCGAGGATCGGCGGCGGCGGCGGCCAGGCGCAGCGCCGGCAGCAGGTAGGGCACGGCCGCCGGCAGCCGGAGCCGCAGCAGCGTCGTCCACCAGGACGCCGCGTAGGTGCGGAACGAGGTCGACGTGGTGCGGCCTCGGGGGACTTCAGGCCGCGCAGCGCCCCCACGGCCATCGGGAAGAACGCCAGGTAACTGGCGATCACCGCCACGCGACATCCAGGTTTCCCAGCGCACGGGGCCGAGCGTCGCAGCCGCCCGCCCCAGCTGACGCACCAGCGGGGCGAGCGCGATGAGCGGCACGGTCTGGCTCAGGATGAGCCAGGGCAGCACGGCCCACTCGGCGACCCGGAAACGCTGCATCAGCAGGGCCGAGCAGCGACGCCCACGACCGCGCCGACGCAGCCAGCCCGGCGCCCGGCGATGCCGAGGGTGACCAGCGCACGCCTTGAGCGACCGCCAGCCACACCGGGTCGGCCCCCTCGATGCTGGTGGCCGGTTCGCAGCGCCCGGCCCACCATGTCCCACAGGTGCGGCATCGCCGAGGTCGGTGGTGCGCGGCAGCACCGCCTGCCCCGCGACGACCACCCCCTCGGCGGGGCCGAGCGCCTTGTACAGCTCCCACAGCACGCCGAGGCCGAGCACGCCGGCGGCGCCGAAGACGATGGCCCGCCAGCGCGCGCCGCCTCCCCGACTCGCCCATCAGGCCTTGGCCACGACGTGCTCACGGAGGGCCGGGATCACGATCTCGCCGTACTGCGCGCAGCGTCTCCTCCTTGCTGTCGTGCATGCAGGTAGGCCGCGAACTGGTCGACGCCGAGATCCTTCAGCTGCGGTCGAGCTTCTCGATGTGGTCCTCGCGCGGTGCCGAGCACGCAGAAGCGGTCGACGATCTCGTCGGGCACGAAGTCGACGTGGTCGTTGTCGGCCTGTGCCGTGGGTGTTGTAGTCGTAGCCGGTGCGGCCGGCGATGTAGTCGGTCAGCGCCTGGGGGACCGCCGCCGCGAGCTGCCGTAGCGCCGCGACGATGTCGGCGATGTGGTTGCCGACCATGCCGCCGAACCACCGGCTCTGCTCGCGCATGGTGCGTCCAGGTCGTCGCCGACGTAGGCCGGCGCCGCGACGCAGATCTTCACCGACATCGGGTCGCGACCGGCGTTGTCGGCCGCGTCCCGCACCGCCTGGATCATCCACCGGGCGATGTCGATGTCGGCCAGCTGCAGGATGTAGCCGTCGGCCACCTGGCCGGTCAGCTCCAGCGCCTTCGGCCCGTAGGCGGCGACCCACACCTCCAGGCGAGGAGCCCGGTCGACCAGGGGAAGCTGCAGCGTGGCGCCGTGGTACTCGACCGACCGGGAGTTGGCCAGCTCGCGGATGACGTGCATCGCTCTCGCGCAGCGTCTTCAGCGTGGACGGCGCTGCCGTTGGTGACTCGCACCGCGGAGTCGCCGCGGCCGATGCCGCACACGGTGCGGTTGCCGTACATCTCGTTCAGCGTGGCGAAGACGCTGGCGCGTGACGGTCCAGTCGCGGGTGGCGGGGTTGGTGACGAACGGCCCGACGGTCACCTTGCGGGTGCTCCGCGAGGATCTGGCCGACTAGATGACGTAGGGCTCCTGCCACAGCAGGTGGCGAGTCGAACGTCCACACGTGGGCGAACCCGTGGTGCTCGGCCAGCTGGGCGAGCTGCACCACCCGGCTCGAGGGCGGGTTGGTCTGGAGAACAGCTCCGAAGTCCATGCGCCGCCTCCTCAGACGCAGGTACTGACTGAGAGCCGCGCTTGAGGTAGCGCCCGTGCCCGGCGGACCCGTGGTACTCGCCGCCGTCGACCACGACCCGCCCGCGGGAGAGCACGGTGTCGACGTGGCCGTCGATCTCGAAGCCCTCCCAGGCCGAGTAGTCCATGTTCATGTGGTGCGTCTTGTCGCAGCCCGATCGAGGTGTGGCCGTTCGGGTCGTAGACGACGATGTCGGCGTCGGCGCCCGGGGCGATGACGCCCTTGGTGCCGTAGAGGCCGAACATCCGGGCCGGGGTGGTGGAGGTCAGCTCCACCCAGCGCTCCAGGGTGATCTCGCCGGTGACCACGCCCTGGTACATGAGGTCCATCCGGTGCTCGACCGAGCCGATGCCGTTGGGGATGGCGCGGAAGTCGCCCGACGCCGAGCTCCTTCTGGTCCTTCATGCAGAACGGGCAGTGGTCGGTGGAGACCATCTGCAGGTCGTTGGTGCGCAGCCCCTGCCACATGGCGTGCTGGTGGCCCTCCTCGCGGGAGCGCAGCGGCGTGGAGCAGACCCACTTGGCCCCCTCGAAGCCGGGGGCCCCGAGCTGCTCCTCCAGCGACAGGTAGAGGTACTGCGGGCAGGTCTCGCCGAAGACGTTCTGCGCCGCGGTCGCGGGCCGCGGCGAGCTGGGCGACCGCCTGCTTCGCGGACACGTGCACGACGTACAGCGGGGCGTCGGTGACGTCGGCGAGCATGATCGCGCGGTGGGTCGCCTCCTCCTCCATCTGCCAGGCGCGGGCGATGCCGTGGTAGTACGGGCCGGTCTTGCCCTGGTTGTACGAGCTGCTCGGCGAGCACGTCGATCGCCGGGCCGTTCTCGGCGTGCATCATCGTGAGCAGCCCGAGGTCGGCGGCCTTCTGCATCGCCCTGAGGACCTGGGCGTCGTCGCGAGTAGAAGACGCCGGGGTAGGCCATGAACAGCTTGTAGCTGCGTGACGCCCTCGTCGACCAGGGTCTCCATCGCCTTGAGCGAGAACTCGTCGACGCCGCCGATGATCTGGTGGAACCCGTAGTCGACGGCGCAGTTGCCCGTCGGCCTTCTCGTGCCAGGCGGCCAGGCCGTCCTCGACCCGCTCGCCGTAGCGTCTGCACCGCGAAGTCGATGATCGTGGTGGTGCCGCCCCAGGCGGCGGCGCGGGTGCCGGTCTCGAAGGTGTCGGAGGCGTAGGTGCCGCCGAACGGCAGCTCCATGTGGGTGTGGGCGTCGATGCCGCCGGGGATGACGTACTTGCCGGTCGCGTCGATCGACGCGTGTCGACGCCGGCCGGCCAGGTCGTGCCCGAGCAGCGGTGGATCCCGGCGCGAGGACCGCGACGATCTGCTCGCCGTCGACGAGGACGTCGGCCTCGGTGCGTCCGGTGGAGGAGACGACGGTGCCGCCCGTGATCAGTATGTCGTGGCTCATGGGTCAGCTCCTCACGGCTGCGGTGATCTGGGCGTAGGAGTCGGGGCGGCGGTCCCGGTAGAACTGCCAGTCGTCGCGCATCTGCTGGACCATGTCCATGATCGAGGTCGCGGACCAGGACCTCCTCCTGCTCGCCCGGAGCCGAGCGTCGCCGACGAAGTTGCCGCGCGGGTCGATGACCTGGCTGGTGCCGTAGAAGTTCGACGGCCTCCTCGCCGTACTCGTTGTCCTCCAGGCCGACCCGGTTGGGCTGCAGCACGAAGTAGCCGTTGGCGACCGCGGCGGCAGGACCCTCGACCTCCCACAGCCGGTTGGACAGCCCCGGCTTGGTGGCGTTGGGGTTGAACACCATGTGGGCGCCGTTCAGGCCGAGCTCGCGCCAGCCCTCGGGGAAGTGCCGGTCGTAGCAGATGTAGGTGCCGATCGGGCCGACCGCGGTCTCGAACACCGGGTAGCCCAGGTTGCCGGGGCGGAAGTAGAACTTCTCCCAGAACTTCTCCACGTGCGGGATGTGGTGCTTGCGGTACTTGCCGAGGACCGTGCCGTCGGCGTCGACCACGACGGCGGTGTTGTAGTAGACCCCGGTCTGGTCCTCCTCGTAGATCGGCAGGACCGATGACCAGGCCGAGCTCCTTGGCGAGCGCGGCGAAGCGCTGCACGATCGGCCCGTCGGCCGGCTCGGCGTAGCGGTAGTACTTCTTGTCCTGCGTGATCCCGAAGTAGGGGCCGTAGAACAGCTCCTGGAAGCAGATGACCTGCGCTCCCTCTGCGGCCGCGTCCCGGGCGAACTGCTCGTGCTTGTCGAGCATCGAGTCCTTGTCGCCGGTCCAGGTGGTCTGGGTTATTGCTGCCCTCACGGTGGCCATGTCTCTCCAGTTCGTCGGCGCTGACGGGAAGTGTCGCTCTCCCGTGTTTCCGCGGTATGTCGGCCAGATGACGGTCGACATCCCGAGGAGACCCCCACGCTAGCCGAGCAAGGCCCCGACGTTAAGGGTTTCGGTCGCTCGACCTGCGGCATACCCTTCCGGACATGTGGCGACGGGTCAGACGGGTGCTGCTCGTGACGCTGCTGCTGGCCCTGGCGGTGGTCGTGGTCCTCGTGTCCCTCAAGGCCATCCGGCTGGCCGGACTGGCCGACCGGACCGCCGACGCGGCGACCACGGCCCTGCGGGAGAGCCGGGACGGCGCAGCGCAGGACCATGCCGACCTGGTCCGGGCGGCCACCCGTGACCTCGGCAGTGCGCCGACGCACAGCGCCGCCGGCTACCGGTGCAGCATCATCTCCCGCGACCGCGGCCTGTTCGTCGACCACTACGCCCAGAAGTGTCACTGGAGCTTCGTCGAGTACTTCGCGGCGCCGGACCCACAGGCCCTGGCCGGTCGGCACGCACTGTCCGGGAGCCGGCCACAGGACTGCCCGCTGCTCTTCCTGCCCGCCTTTGAGGACGACTACACCGTGACGGCGCCGCTGGTCCCCGCGGACCGTGACGAAGCGCGGTGCGGTGAGCTCCCCTCGGTGGAGACACTGCGGCCGTGGGTGAGGTGGGGCGAGCCCACCGAGCTGGTGCTGGAGCGGGACGTCGAGGTGGTGCAGGGCGTGCCGGGCTCCGGCGAGGACTGGGTGATCCTCACCTCATACAGCGACTTCCTGGAGGAGGACCTGGGGTGCGGGTTCGGGATCGTCTTCTGCAACCGCCCGCTGGGTGAGGTGGCGATGCCGCGCCGGTAGCCATCTGGGATGCTGTCCCGGACATGGACGACCTGCTGATCACCTCGCCGGGGAACCCGCGGTTGAAGGCCCTGACAGGGCTGCGCCGCCGACGGGTCAGGGAGGCGGAGGGGCGCACCCTCCTGGAGGGCTACGAGGAGCTCTCCCTCGCGCTCGGTGCCGGGCTGACCCCGATCACGGTGTACTACTGCCCCGAGCTGATGGCCGACCCGGCGCAGCAGGACCTGGTCCGCCGGGCCGCTGACGGGGGCGCCGAGCCGGTGCGCCTCGGGCGTGCGGCCTTCGAGAAGGTCGCCTACCGGGAGGGTCCCGACGGGTTCCTGGCGGTGGTCCCGACCGTGACCCGGACCAGCGCTGACCTGGCATTGACGGGCTCCCCGCTGGTGCTGGTCTGCGAGGGGGTGGAGAAGCCGGGCAACCTGGGGGCCATGCTGCGCACGGCGGACGCCGCGGGGGTCGATGCGGTGATCGCAGCGGACCCGGTCACCGACTGGGGCAACCCCAACGTGGTGCGGGCCAGCAAGGGCACCGTGTTCAGCGTCCCCGTGGTCAGCGACACCACCCAGGCAACGCTCGCGCGGTTGGCGAGTGACGGCATACCGCTGGTCGCGGCCACCCCGGACACCGACGTCGAGCACACCGACGTCGACTTCACCGGGCCGGTGGCGATCGCGGTCGGGGCGGAGAAGTACGGCCTGACCCCCGAGCTGCTGGAGGCTGCCACGCACCGGGTGCGGATCCCGATGGTGGGGCGGGCCAACTCCCTCAACGTGGCCACCTCGGCCGCCATCCTGCTCTACGAGGCCGTGCGGCAGCGGGGCAGGCGTACCCTGATTGAAGGTCCCGGTGTGGGCTGTGTCACGATGATTGGCATGCGCATCGACCACGTCTGTTACGCCGCAGAGCCGGACGGGATGAAGGCCACAGCCAGTCGGCTGGCGCAGCGGTTGGGGGTCACCGCACGCGACGGCGGGTTGCACCCCCGGTTCGGGACGCGCAACATGATCCTCCCCCTGGCGGACACCCGCTACCTGGAGGTGGTCGAGGTGCTGGACCACCCGGCGGCCGACAAGGCGCCGTTCGGCCAGGCCGTGCGGGCCCGCTCCGAGAAGGGGGGTGGCTGGATGGCCTGGGTGGTGGCGGTCAGCGACCTGGCCCGGTTTGAGGACAAGTTGGGGCGCAAGGCGGTGGAGGGGCACCGGCACACCCCGGAGGGGGTGGAGTTGACCTGGCGACAGGTGGGCATCAAGGGCCTGCTCGCCGACCCGCAGTTGCCCTTCTTCGTGCACTGGGACAGCCTGGAGCACCACCCCTCGACCCTGGACGAGAGCGCGGTCCGGCTGAGGGCACTGCACATCAACGGCGACCCGTCCCGGATCCGGGACTGGCTGGGGCTGGACCGCCCCGGCGAGTTCGAGCGCGAGATCGACTTCGAGTTCCAGCAGGGTCAGCCCGCGCTGGACTCGGTGACCTTCGACACCGGCGGGGAACAGGTCACTCTCTGACGCCCCCGCCGGTCCCGGTCAGGAGCGGCCGTAGGCCCTCAGCCGCAGGCTGTTGAGCACCACGATCACGCTGGAGAGCGCCATCGCGGCACCGGCGATCATCGGGCTGAGCAGGCCGAATGCCGCGAGCGGGATGGCGGCCGTGTTGTAGCTGAAGGCCCACACGAGGTTCTGCTTGATGATCCGCAGCGTCTCCCGGGACAGGCCGATGGCGGTGCCGACGCTGCGCACGTCGGAGCGCACCAGCACGATGTCCGCCGACTCCATCGCGGCGTCCGTGCCCGCACCCATCGCCATCCCCAGGTCGGCCTGGGCCAGGGCCGCGGCATCGTTGATCCCGTCGCCGACCATCGCCACGACCTTGCCCTCGGCCTGCAACCGCGCGATCTCGGCGTGCTTGTCCTCCGGCAGCACGTTCGCGCGGACCCGGGACGGGTCGATCCCGACCTCCTCGGCGACGACGCGGGCGGTGTGCTCGTTGTCGCCGGTGAGCAGGTATGCCGTGAGGCCGAGGTCGGCGAGCTCGCGCACCGCCTGCGCGCTGCTGGGTCGGGCGCTGTCGGCGACCGTGAGGGCGGCGTGCGCCCGGCCCTCCCAGCCGACGAGCACGGTGGTGCCCTCGGCCGTGGCCAGGGCCTCGGTGAGCTCGGCGGGCACGGTGGAGAACAGCTCGGGCTTGCCGACGGTCACCGGCATCCCCTTGATCGAGGCCCGGGCGCCGCGGCCCGGGAGGTTCTCGAACCCGTGGATCCGGGGGAGCTCCACCCCGCGCTCGGCGGCCGCGTCGACGATCGCGCGGGCGATCGGGTGCTCGCTGCCGGCCTCGACGGCGGCAGCGGCCTTGAGCGCGGCGATCTCGGGTAACTGGCCCGCGGTGGTCACGGTCTGCAGCTGCGGCTCGCCCGCCGTGAGGGTGCCCGTCTTGTCGAGCACCACGGTGTCGACCCGGCGGGTGCTCTCCAGGATTTGCGGGCCCTTGATGAGCACGCCCAGCTGGGCACCCCGGCCGGTGCCGGTGAGCAGCGCGGTCGGCGTGGCCAGCCCGAGGGCGCAGGGGCAGGCGATGATGAGCACGGCGACGGTGGGCATCAGGGACTCGCTGACCGAGTGCCCCGTCACCAGCCACACGAGGAAGGTGAGCGTGGCGAACGCCAGGACCGAGGGGACGAACACGGCGGACACCCGGTCGGCGAGCCGCTGGACCGGCGCCTTGCCGGTCTGCGCCTCCTCGACGAGGCGGGTGATCCGCGCCAGCACGGTCTCCGACCCGACCCGCGTGGCCTCTACGACCAGTCGACCCTGGCCGTTGACGGTGGCGCCGACCACGTCGTCGCCGACGCCGACCTCCACCGGCATCGACTCGCCGGTCACCATCGAGGCGTCGACGGCGCTGTGCCCGTCGACGACGGCCCCGTCCGTCGCGATCTTCTCCCCGGGACGCACCACGAACCGGTCGCCGGGCCGCAGCGCGTCGACCGGCACCCGCTCCTCGGTCCAGGCGCCGCTGACGGGGTCGGTGTGCAGCACCGCGACGTCCTTGGCGCCCAGGCTCAGCAGGGTGGTCAGGGCGGACTTGCCCCGCGCCTTGGACCGCGCCTCGATGTAGCGCCCGATCAGCAGGAACGAGGTGACCACGGCGGCGGTCTCGAAGTACAGGTCGTGGGTGAACCCGGTGAGGACCGCCACGACCGACCAGCCGTAGGCCGCGCTGATCCCGATCGAGACCAGGGTGTCCATGGTCGAGGCCAAGTGCCGGGCGTTGATGGCCGCCGCCCGGTGGAACGGCCAGGCCGCCCACAGGTAGACCGGGGTCGTCAACACCAGCTGCAGCCAGTGCCCCCAGGTGCCGAGCGCCATGCTGATCGGGTGCACCATGGCCAGGACCACGACAATCGCGGCCAGGACCGTGGCCACCAGGGCCCGCAGCCGCAGCGACCGCTCGCCGATGAGGTCGTGGTCGTGGTCATGCCCGCCGGCGCCCTCGTGCTCGTGGTCATGCCCGGCGTCCGCGGGCCCGTGCGCAGTGCCCTCGTGCCCGGCGTCGTCGTGAGCCGTCCCGTGCCCCTCCGCCCGGCGCGGCGTCGAGGGCCGCACCGGCTCGGCGCCGTACCCGGCCGCCCGCACGGCGGTGACCAGCTCGTCCACGGTCACCGGATCGGCATACCGGATCCGCGCCTTCTCGGTGGCGAGGTTGACGCTCGCCTCCACACCCTCGAGCTTGTTGAGCTTGCGCTCGATCCGGGCGGAGCAGGAGGCGCAGGTCATCCCGGTGATGGCCAGGTCGACGGCAGACTCCGGCGTCGCCGCGGAGGATTCGGACGTGGTCGGGGAGGAGGTGGACATGGTGCCCTCGTCTCGTGGGTGTGCGTCGGTCAGAAGGATGTCGGTCAGAAGGACGCGGTGTAACCGGCCTCGGCGACGGCCGCCTTGGCCGCCTCGACGTCCAGGGGGCCCTCGCTGTCGATGAACACCGGGGAGTCGCCGCCGGCGTTCAGCTCGACGCGGACGTCGCGGACCGCGGGGATCTCCTGCAGCTCCTCGGTGACCGAGGAGACACAGTGTCCGCAGGTCATCCCGGTGACGGTCAGTTTCGTGGTCTGGATCTGGGTGCTCATGAGAGGTCCTCTCGGGTCGTGTGGGGGTGGGTCAGCTGCGGACGAGCCGGGCGATGGCCGCCGAGGCTTCCTGCACCTTGGCGTCCGCGGCCTCGTCGGACTCGCGGGCGGCATCGACCACGCAGTGGCCGATGTGGTCCTCGAGCAGGCCGAGACTGACCGCCTGCAACGCCTTCGTGGCGGCGCTGACCTGCGTCAGCACGTCGATGCAGTAGGTGTCGTTCTCGACCATCTTGGAGATGCCGCGAATCTGTCCCTCGATCCGCGCCAGTCGCTTGAGATAGTCGTCCTTGGTCCCGGTGTAGCCATTCACAGCCATGCCAACAGCATACCCCCTTGGGGTATTCCCGGACTCAGGGTGCGAACGCGCAGAAACTCTCGTAGTGGTCCTCGGTGTAGTACCAGGCGGCCGGATCGGTCGCCTGGTCCCCGCCCGTGACGATGCGGCGGGCGCCGCGGTCGCTGCTGCCGGGCGTCTCGACGGTGTACTCGCGGTAGTAGCCCCGGGCCTCGTCCGGCAACAGCCCCTCCCGGTTCTGGAAGGTGGTGTCGTCGTTGCGGGGATAGTCGAACGGCCCGCCCGCTGCGATGTCGTCGATGACGTCGGCGGCCTCCGGGGGGAGGGGGTCGGTGCACGCCGGAATGCCGTCGGGCAGCTCGTCCGGAGCGGGTGACCCGGCATCCTCGGGCGCTCCGGAGCCATCAGGTGTCCCCGCATCGTCCGTCGTCCCGGCGGTGTCCGGGGTCGCGGATCCGCCGGCTGGGCCCGACGTGGCGGTGGGCCGATCCGGCGCGGCGCCACCTGCGGTGTCCGCGTCCTGCGTGTCGGAGGAGTCGAACCCGAACCACCAGGCCAGCAGCGCGACCAGCCCGAGGGCGATCGTGGCCAGGAGCGATCGTTGGCCGCCACGCCTGCGGCCGTCGCCGGGGCCGCCGCTCACCACGGATCGTCTCCGGCTGGCGGTGCCCCGGTGTGGTCCTGCTCCGCGGCGTCTGCGGCGTCGGTGACGTGGGTGACGTGGGTGACGTGGGTGACGTCCGCGACGTTCGGGAGGGTGGGCACCCCGTGCCGCTCGACGAAGGCCACCGTCTCGAAGGAGCGGTCCCCGGGGGAGTCATGCCAGAGGTCCTCGGTGGCCGAGCGGAGGATGTCGGTCAGCACCAGGTAGCCGGGCAGGTCGGACTCGACGAGCGCGTCGGCGCCGTGCCAGAGCAGCGCGACCCGGTCGGACTCGGGCCACCGGACGGCGAGGTCTCGCAGACTGTCGACCAGCGCGTCGAGGTTGCGACCGGCGGTCTCCGGCAGGCGCAACGCCGTGGCGAGGGCAGCCTGGACCTCCCGCAACGACGTCGCCGGCCGGTCCGAGTCCAGGGTGTCGGCCGCACGACCACCCCAGGTCGGGGCGCTGATCTCGGCCAGGGCGAACCCGGCGCCAACGAGCGCCCCGCGCACCCGGTCGGTGTCGTGGGGACTGGCCAGCAGCACACCGTGCCCGTTCAGGCCGGGGACCACCTGGGTGAGCCGCACCCGGGAACCCGCGCTCACGTCTCCTCCTCCGGCGCGACGCCGTCCAGGTGCTCGACGAGCTCGGGCGCGAGTCCGACGTAGGTCTGCGGGGTCATCGCCGCCAGCCGCTCCTCGACGTCGGCGGGCAGCCCGAGGCCGCGCACGAACTCGCGGAGGTCCTCCCCGGTGATCCGCCGCCCCCGGGTCAGCTCCTTGAGTCGCTCGTAGGGGTTGTCCATCCCCGGCAGGCCGGCCGCGGCGAGGGCCCGCATCGCGGACTGGACCGGCTCGGCGAGCACCTCCCAGTTGGCCTCGAGGTCGGCGGCCATCGCCTCCGGCACCGCGTCGAGGCCGGCCAGCCCACGGCATACGTTGTCGATGGCGAGCACCGAGTGGCCCAGCGCCGTCCCGATGTTGCGCTGCATCGAGGAGTCGGTGAGGTCGCGCTGCAACCGGCTGGTGACCAGCGTGGAGGCGAGCACGTCGAGCAGGGCGTTGGCGACCTCGAGGTTGGCCTCGGCGTTCTCGAAGCGGATCGGGTTGACCTTGTGCGGCATCGTCGAGGAGCCGACCGTGCCCTGTCCCCGCACTTGGGCGAAGTAGCCCAGCGAGATGTAGGTCCAGATGTCGGTGCACAGGTTGTGCAGCACCCGGTTGAACCGCGCCAGGTCGGCATAGAGCTCGGCCTGCCAGTCGTGGCTCTCGATCTGGGTGGTCAGCGGGTTCCAGGTCAGCCCGAGGCTGGTGACGAACTCGCGGCTGATCGCCTGCCAGTCGGCGTCCGGCACGGCCGCCAGGTGGGCGCCGTAGGTGCCGGTGGCGCCGTTCAGCTTGCCGAGGTACTCCGCGTCCTCGATCCGTCGCAGCTGGCGGCGGAGCCGGTGTGCGAGCACGGCCAGCTCCTTGCCCATCGTGGTGGGGGTGGCCGGCTGCCCGTGGGTGTGCGCCAGCAGCGGTATGTCGTGCAGCTGGCGGGCCATCTCGCCCACCTGGTCGACCAGGCCGGTCGCGCGGGGGAGCCAGACCTGCTGGACGGCGTCCCGGACCATCAACGCGTAGGACAGGTTGTTGATGTCCTCGGACGTGCAGGCGAAGTGCACTAGTTCGGACAGGTCGCTGCGCCCGTCCAGGGTGTCGGTGAGGCGGCGCTTGAGGAAGTACTCGATCGCCTTGACGTCGTGCACCGTCTCGGCCTCGATCGCGGCGAGCTCGGTGATGGCCTCGGCGCCGAAGGCGTCCACCAGGTCCCGCAGCTGCTGTTGCTCGCCCGCCTCCAGGCTGCCCGCCCCGGGCACGACCCCGTGGGTCGTGAGGTGGATCAACCACTCGATCTCCACGTGCAACCGCTGCCGGTTCAGCGCGGCCTCGGAGAGGTGGTCCACCAGGGGCGCGACAGCCCCGCGGTAGCGACCGTCCAGCGCCCCCAGGGCGATCGGGGGCGTGATGTCAGCGAGGGATCCCATGCCGGGATTGTCCCATCCGGCGGCCGTGCTCCGTCGCAGCCGTGAGCGGCTAGGTCCGGTCGCGCGGGTCGATCTCGTCGGCCTGCTGGTAGGTCTCGGTCACCTCGTCCCGCACCTGCCGGGCCTCACCGGTGGCCTGCCGGGCCTCCTCCTCGAGCCGGTCCGCCTCGGCCCGGGCCTCCTCAGCGCGCTGCTGTGCCTCGCGGGCCAGCGCCTCGCGGTCGGCCGCCGTCGACTCCCCCGCCGCCGCCTGTGCCCGCAACTGGTCGGCCTCGGCGCTGGCGCGCTCCCGTGCCGCACGCTGGGATCGCTGGGCGAGCAGCACGCCAGCGATCGCCACCAGCACCACGGCCGCCAGCAGCCACCACATCCAGGGTTCCATCCCGCACTCCCGTCGTTGTCCTGCCGCCACGCTAGCGCGACGCCGGCGCGACGACCCGGCGGAGCGGCACGGGGGAGCCGTTCTGTGAGGTGCCGTCGGGCGACCCGCCCCGGGAGATCTCGTGGACCTGCCAGGACCGGTCCTGGTCGAGCAGGTGGACGGACTCGTGGGAGACCATGATGACCGCGCTCTGCGCAGCGTGGTCGCACAGGTCGGCGAGCACGGCTCGGGCCGTGCGTCCGTCCAGGTGCGCCGTCGGCTCGTCGAGCAGCAGCACGCGGCGCTCGGACAGGATCGCCCGGGCAATCGCCAAGCGGGTGCGCTCCCCGCCGCTGAGCCCGGCCAGCGTCGCGTCGAGCCCGCCCCGGTGAGCGGCCAGCCAGTCGCCCAGACCCGCCGCGGACAGGGCCCGGCACACCTCCCCGTCCGTCGCGTTCGGTCGGGCGAGCACCAAGTTGGCGCGCACCGTCCCGGCGAACACGTGCGGTTCGTCGTCGACCAGGGCGACGGCCGCGCGGCTCTCGGCCAGCGCCAGGTCGGTCACGTTGGCGCCGTCCTGCGTGTAGTGACCAGCGACCGGGTCCAGGTGCCGTGCGAGCACGGCCAGCGCGGTGGACTTGCCGGCACCGTTGGGACCGGTGAGCAGCACCCGGGAGCCGGGGCCGGCCACGAGGTCGAGCGGGGCCAGATCCAGCGGCTCCGGGTCGCGGGTGTCTGGGTCGACGTGGTCCGGGTCGCCAGGAGCCGGGTCGGACCAGCGTGCGGCGACACCGGCGAGCTCGACGACCGAGGGTCGGGACGACGGACCGTGCGACCGGCGTGCCGCCCCGGATGCCGGGTCGACGACGGCGGGCTCCTGGTCCAGCACGGCGGCGAGGCGCTGGCCCGCCGCTTCGCACCTCGCCCTGGCGCCGAACATCTCGGGCAGGGCCGTCCACGTGTCCGCCAGCGCCAGCGGGGTCAGCGCGACGAGGGCCGCGAACGGTGCGCTCACGGCCCCGGTCAGGTAGCCCGCCCCCGCCTGCCACGCCACGCCGGTCACCGTCAGGCCGAGGACGACCCAGGCCAGCCCGGTGGTGGTGGCCCGCGCGCGGCTGCTGCTGCGGACCGCGGCGGACTGGTGGTCGGTCGCGTGCCTGAGGCGGTCCAGCGCGGTTTGGGGCACGGTCAGCAGCGCCTGGTATGCCGACAGCTGGCTGGCCACCGCCGTCGCCTCCGCGTGGACGGCGCCGCGGGCCGACACGACCTCGCGGTGCGGCCCGGCCTCCAGTCGCTGGCCCAGCCTCCCGACGGCGAAGGCGGCCACCGTGCCCAGTGCGAGCACCGGCGCCGCGGGGGGGAGCACCACGAGCAGGATGACGACGGCGACCAGCGACGCGATCGCAGCACCCAGCAGCGGCACGGTGGCCCGCACGGTCCGGTCGACGGCGTCGTCCAGGTCGCGGACCACGGCGGTCAGCACATCGGCCCGGGACCGGCGTCCCAGCCGGGCCGGGGTCAACGGGATGAGCCTGGTGTAGGCCCGGGTGCGCCGTTCGGCCAGGTCGGCCAGGGCGATGTCGTGCGAGGCGACTCGCTCGGCATACCGGAGCAGGGGACGACCCATGCCGAACGCGCGCACCCCCACGATCGCGACCAGCAGGGTCAGGATCACCGGCTGGAACGACGCCTGCACGATCAACCAGCCCGACGCCGCCGTCAGTGCCACCCCGCACGCGGTCGACATCCCACCCAGCAGTCCCGCCCACAGCACCCTCCCCCTCCCCCTTCCCGACCGGACGGGTGGTCTGGCGGTCTCTACCCCTGTCCGGACGGGTGGTCTGGCGGTCTCCACCCCTGTCCGGACGGGTGGTCTGGCGGTCTCCACCCCTGTCCGGACGGGTGGTCTAGCGGCTTCGTGACGTGTCGTGGCCGGCGGCCGCAGCGACCAGCGGTCGTGCGCCATCCCGGCGAGGGCCGTGTCATGGGTGGCCACGATGACCCGGCGGTGCTCGGCGAGCTCCAGGATCACCTCGTGCAGGCGCGGCTTGTCGGCCGCGGCGACGTGAGCGGTCGGCTCGTCCAGGAGCAGCACCGGGGTGTCGGTGAGTCGTGCGCGAGCGAGGGCCAGGCGGGCGCGCTGCCCCGCCGAGAGCCCGAATCCATCGTCGCCGAGCAGGGTGTCCAGTCCGTCGCGGGCAGCGACGGCGTGCCACAACCCGACCGCCCTCAGTGCCAGCACCGCCTCGCCGTCCGTGGTCCCGGGGGAGGCGAGGCGCAGGTTGTCCCGCACCGTGCCGGGCACCAGGAGCGAGCGTTGCCGGGCGTAGTGGACGGCCCCCGGGACCTGCACGATGCCCGCCACGGGGACGCGCAGGCCCGCGACCACGTCCAGCAGGGTGCTCTTGCCGACGCCGGACGGTCCGGAGAGGACGGTGAGCCCGCGGCCGGGCGGCGTTTGCAGCGTGAGTCCGTCCAGCACCCCACCGCGCCCGGGGTAGGCGAAGGACAGGCCCTCGACGCTGACCCGGCCCCGCTCGCCCCCCGGTCGGTCACGGTCGACCACCCTGGCGCCAGGTCCGGCCGGGTCCGCAAGGTCCTCGCCCATTGCCTCGAGCGCCGCGGCCCCGTCGGCGGCGCTGTGGAACTCCGCGCCCACCCGCCGCACCGGCCAGTAGGCCTCGGGGGCGAGGAGGATCGCGGCCAACGCGACCTGCAGGTCCACCCATCCGACGGCCAGACGCAGGCCGACCCCGACGGCGACCATCGCCACCGAGATGGTGGCCAGCAACTCCAGGGCGGCCGTGCTCAGGAAGGCGGTGCGCAGCGTCCGCACCGTCGCCCGGCGGTGTCGCTCACCCACCGCGGCCACGACCTCCGCCTGGCGCTCGGCCCGACCGTAGGTGACCAGCGTCGGCAGGCCCCGGACCACGTCGAGGAAGTGCCCCGACAGGGTGGTCAGGGCCGCCCACCGACGCTCCGTCTCATCCTGGGTGTGCTTGCCGATCAGGGCGGCGAAGAGCGGCATCAGCGGCAGGGTGAGCACCACGATCAGCGCGCTCCAGACGTCCACCACCGCCAGGGTGACCACGGCCAGCACCGGCACGACGGCCGCGGTGACGAGCGCGGGGAGATACCTGCCGACATACGGCTCCACCGAGGCCGCGCCCTCGGTGGCGCGGGTCACCGCCACCTCCGGGGCGGGCCGCTGCTCCTCGGGTCGGGACAACCAGCGCCGCAGCAGGTGCTCGCGGATCCCGGCCGAGACCCGCTGGCCGGCCGTCGCCGTGACCCGCTCGGACAGTGCCGCGAGGGCGCCCCGGAGGAGCAGGACGCCGAGGAGGGCCAACGTCGGACGGTGCAGCGGGTGACCGGTGGCCACGGCGGTGACCAGCCAGGCCACCAGCAGCGCCTGCGCGACGGCGAGCACCCCGCCAGCCGTGCCGAGCACCCCCAGGGCAAGCACGGGCCGCCGGGCGGCGGGCACCGCACGGAGCAGCGCCGGGTCGACGGGCCGCATCAGCGCCCGGGCTCCGCCGGCATCTCGACCGCCGTGCCACCGGGGGCCGTCGAGGCGGTCGGGATGTGGTGCCCGCTGACCCGCTTGCGGAACACCCAGTAGGTCCAGCCCTGATAGAGCACCACGATCGGGGTGAACGCGACCGCCACCCAGGTCATCACGGTGAGCGTGTAGCCGGTGCTCGCGGCATTCTCCACGGTGAGCGACCAGGCCGGGTTGGTGCTGCTCGGCATCACGTCGGGGAACAGGGCGACGAACAGCGAGACGACGGCCAGCGCGATCGTGCCGAAGGTCCCGGCGAAGGCCCAGCCCTCGCGGCCGGCGCGGGCCAGGCCCAGGGCAGCCAGGAAGGTGGCCGCGGCCAGCCCGGCGAGCGCCCACGACGCGGTGGTGCCGGTGCCGACGTGGATGATCCCTAGCCACAGCACCGCCAGCACGGCCGCACCCAGCCCGATGCGGACGGAGAGGGCGCGGGCCTCGTGCCGGATCGGACCGTCGGTCTTCAGCGCCAGGAACATGGCCCCGTGGGTGGCAAAGAGGGTGAGCGTCACCAGCCCACCGAGCAGGGCGACCGGGTTGAGCAGGGTGAGCACGCTGCCGGTGAACTCCATGTCGGCGTCGATCGGCACGCCGCGCACGATGTTGGTGAACGCCACGCCCCACAGGAACGCGGGCACCACCGAGCCGAACACGATCGCCGCGTCCCACCGGCGCCGCCACACCGGGTCGTCGACCTTGCCGCGGTAGTCGATGCCGGTGGCGCGCAGGATGAGCGCCACGAGGATGATCAGCAGGGGCAGGTAGAACCCGGAGAAGAGCGTGGCGTACCAGTGGGGGAACGCCGCGAACGTGGCGCCTCCCGCGGTGAGCAGCCACACCTCGTTGCCGTCCCACACGGGCCCGATCGTGGAGAGCATGACCCGCTTGCGGGTGTTGCCGTCGAGCTGCTCGTCGCCCCGCCCGAGGACCGGGAACAGGCTGCCGACGCCGAAGTCGAAGCCTTCCAGAACGAAGTAGCCGGTCCACAGGACCGCGATCAGGATGAACCAGACGGTGGTCAGTTCCATGGGGTGACTCCTGTATGCCGTGTGCTCAGTAGCTGAAGACGAAGGCCTGGTCCTCGTCCCGGTCCGCGGGGTCGAGGGAGGCGCCGTCGTAGGGGTCCGCGCCGGCCCGCGAGTAGCGCAGGGTGAGGCCGACCTCGACGACCGCGAGCACCCCGTAGAGCAGGGTGAAGACGGTGAGTGAGGTGAGCACCTCGGCGGCGCTGACCCCCGGGCTGACCGCCGTCTCGGTGGTCATCAGGCCGAAGACGACCCAGGGCTGGCGGCCCATCTCGGTGAAGATCCAGCCGAAGGAGTTGGCGAACAACGGCAGGAAGAGCACCCCGACGGCCGCCCAGTGCCAGGCGCGGTGGGTCAGTGGCCGGTCGCCGCGCAGGCCCCACAGCGCCACGGCCGCGACCGCCATCCCGGCCATGCCCAGGCCGACCATGAGCCGGAAGCTCCAGTAGGTCACGGGGATGATGGGCCGGTAGTCCTCGGTTTCGGTGAGGTCGTGGCCGGCGTAGGTGAGGGTGTACTCCTCCTGCAGGTCGTTGATGCCGTGCACCTCACCCTCCAGGCTGCCGGTGGCCAGGTAGGACAGCAGCTTGGGCACGGTGACGGCCCACCGTTCCTCGGTCCCGTCGAGGCTGCCGACGGTGATGATCGAGAACGGCGCGCCCTGCCCCTCGGGCACGGTGTCGTAGAGCCCCTCGGCGGCGGCCATCTTCATGGGCTGCACCTCGGTCATGATCTTGCCCTGGATGTCGCCGCTGATCGTGACGCCCAGCCCGGCGACCAGGACCGTGACGGCGCCCAACCGGGCTGCCTTGCGATACATCGGCTTGTCGCCGGTCGGGGTCTTGTCCCGCCACACGTGCCACAGCGCGATCGCCAGCACGAAGGCGCCACCGGTCATCAGGGCGGCGGCGATCACGTGCGGGAAGGTGACCAACTGCACCTTGTTGGTGAGCACCGCCCAGAAGTCCACCAGCTCGGCCCGCCCGGTCTCCGGGTTGTTGCGGTATCCGACCGGGTGCTGCATGAAGGAGTTGGCGGTGAGGATGAAGTAGGCCGACAGCACGGTGCCGATGTGCACCAGCCAGATGCAGGCGCAGTGCAGCTTCTCCGGGATCCGGCCCCAGCCGAAGATCCAGAGCCCGAGGAAGGTCGACTCCAGGAAGAAGGCGAGCAGGGCCTCGATGGCCAGCGGTGCCCCGAAGATGTCGCCCACGAACCGGGAGTAGTCCGACCAGTTCATCCCGAACTGGAACTCCTGGACGATGCCGGTGGCCAGCCCGAGGGCGAAGTTGATGGTGAACAGCTTGCCGAAGAACTTGGCCAACCGCAGCCACTCCGGGTTGCGGCCGCGCAGCCACAGGGTCTGCATGATCGCGACCATGAGCGAGAGCCCGATCGTGATGGGCACGAAGAAGTAGTGATAGACGGTGGTGATGCCGAACTGCCAGCGCGCCAGCTCCAGGGCCTCCACGGGCACTCCCTCCGGGGTGTACTACTCACAGTAGTAACTACGTGACGTAGTAGAGAGTACACCGGTGCGTGGGGTGGCCCATGGTGTGGCCCAGCCGGGGCCTACCCCAGGGGTGCGGGCCGGGTCCGGGGTCAGATCGCCAGGGCGAACAGGACCCAGGGGGCGGCGGCCACGAGGAGGGCGAAGGCGAGGGTCACCGCCGCCAGTCCCCGCGCCGGGTCGGCCGCCGCGGCGATCAGCTCGAGACGGGTCCGCACCTGGGCAGCGGGCCCCCCGGCACCCAGGGCTGCCTCGGGGGGACGGCCGCCGGCCATGGTCACCAGTGCCCGTGCCAGCGGCCGGGCCCCCGCGGCCCGCAGCGCGGCCCGGTCGGCCAGCGCCTCGACGAGCAGTGTCACCTCTGCCAGCGCCGCGGCGCAGCGGACCGGGGCGGGGACGGCGTGGTGCAGCACTGAGAAGAACTCCAGCACCAAGTCGTGCCGCGCCCGCAGGTGGGCCCGCTCGTGCGCCAGCACGGCGTGCAGCTCATCGGGGGCCAGCGTCTCCAGGGCCCCCCGACTGACCACCAGCCGCTGGTGTAGTCCGGGCAGGCAGTAGGCGGTGGGCCTCCCGTCGGCCACCACCCGCACCAATTTTCGTAGCGGTTTTGCCGTCCCTGCACCCATTTTCGTAGCGGTCCTGTCGGCCCCGCCCGGCTCGGCGAGCAGGTCGACCAGCTCCCTGTGTCGCTGCCGGAGCGTCCGCAGACCGGTGCCGACGCGGTGGCCGGACAGCAGGACCAGGGCGAGGACGAGCGCGGAGGCGCCGAGGCAGACGGTGAGCAGCAGGGGGCGGTTCGTCAGACCCTGGAGCCCGGTCCCTCCTCCCGGGCCGGGTGCGCTGCCCGCAAGCACGGCAGGTCCCACCAGGAGCGCCGACACCACGGCGGAGAGCCCGACGGACTGCCAGGCCAGCAGGGCCGGCCCCGGCGCGCGGCGGAAGAGGGTGAACCGCGCCATCATCCGCGGGCCGGGTCCTGCGAGGAGCAGCGCCAGGACGGCCAGCAGGAGGGCAGTCACGGCAGGACAGTCATGGCAGGGCAGTCACGGCAGGGCGGTCACAGGCAGGGGTCAGCCGGAGGATCCCGCGGCGTCGGTGGTGGTCGCGGGATGGCGCTGCTCGACCTCGGCCAGCGCGGCCCGCAGGTCGGCGATCTCCGTCTCGTCGGCGTCCCCCAGGAAGTGCAGCAGCGCCGCCCGGCGGTCGGTGGTGCCCAGGGACTCAAACGACTCGCGCATCGAGGCTGCCGTGAACTCCTCGCGGGTGGAGGCCGGGGCGTAGCGCCAGACCCGACCGTCCCGCACCCGGGCGGCGAGTCCCTTGCGGGCGAGCCGATCGAGCACTGTCATCACGGTCGTGTAGGCCAGGTCGCGTTCCGCCTCCAGGGTGGTGTGGA
The DNA here is from genome assembly GCF_057176825.1 of Ornithinicoccus sp. NCBI lineage: Bacteria > Bacillati > Actinomycetota > Actinomycetes > Micrococcales > Intrasporangiaceae > Ornithinicoccus > Ornithinicoccus sp. The sequence goes on from NZ_CM169976.1 coordinate 766,717, forward strand.
CCTCCCGCACCGTCTGGTCCTCGGAGCTGTCCCAGAGGGTGTCCATGACGGCGCGCTCCAGGTCGCCGAGGGAGGTGCTGCGTGGGGCCATGGCGGCAGTTTACGCCCGCCCGCGCAGGTCAGCCGCGCTCAGCCGGGGTAGCCCTCCGGGTTGGCCGACTGCCAGCGCCAGGTGTCGGCGCACATGTCGTCGACCGTGCGGGAGGCGGACCACCCGAGCTCGTCCTGCGCGCGGGAGGGATCGGCATACGAGGCCGCGATGTCCCCCGGCCGGCGACCGACCGACGTCGTAGGGCACCGGGCGCTCGCTGGCCCGCTCGAACGCGGCGACCAGCTCCAGCACGCTGGTGCCGTGGCCGGTGCCGAGGTTCCACGTCGACAGGGCCCGGTCGTGCCCGGTGATCCACTCCAGTGCCGCCAGGTGCCCTGCGGCGAGGTCCTCGACGTGGATGTAGTCCCGCACGCCGGTGCCGTCCACGGTGTCGTAGTCGTCACCGAAGACCGACAGTCGCTCCCGCCGCCCGACGGCGACCTGGGCGACGAACGGCATCAGGTTGTTGGGGATGTCCGACGGGTCCTCCCCGATGCGGCCGGACGGGTGCGCCCCGACCGGGTTGAAGTAGCGCAGTAGCGCGATCCGCCACGTCCGGCTCGGCCACGGCGAGGTCGCGCAGCACCTGCTCGATCATCACCTTGGTCCACCCGTAGGGGTTGGTGGCGGACGTGGGCAGGTCCTCGGTCATGCGGCACCGGGGCGTCCGGGCCGTAGACGGTCGCGGAGGAGGAGAACACGATGTTGCGCACGCCCGCGCGTGCGCATGGCGGAGAGCAGCGAGAGCGTCCCCCCGAGGTTGTTGCGGTAGTAGTCCAGCGGCTGCGCGACGGACTCGCCGACCGCCTTGAACCCCGCGAAGTGCACGACGGCGTCGAACGACTCCTGGGCGAACAGGGCCGACAGCTTGTCGGTCTCGGCGAGGTCGAAGGCGTGCACCGGCACCGGTTCTCCGCTGAGCTCCTCGAGCCTGCCGACGACGGCGGGCTTGGCGTTGCTGAAGTCGTCGACCACGGTCACCCGGTGGCCGGCCGCGAGAAGGGCGAGCACGGTGTGGGACCCGATATAGCCGGCGCCGCCGGTGACGAGGACATGCATGGGCCCCAGTATGCCGATCAGCGGCCGGGCGTGGGCCGCCACCCGGGCGGGGGGTCCTCCCCGACGCGCCCGTCGACGGCCTCCCGCAGGAGGTCGGCGTGACCGGTGTGCCGGCCGTACTCCTCGAGCAGGTCGAACAGCAGCCGACGCAGGCTGACCGGTGCGTCGTCCGGGCCGGTCAGGGCCACGTGCTGGTCCAGGCCGGCGACGTTGAGGGCGTCGGCGACGCGGTCCCGGGCGCGGGCCACGCAGGAGTCGTAGAGGGCGTAGAGGTCCTCGGGGGAGTCCGCGGCGGCCGAGCTGAACTCCCAGTCCTCGTCCTGCTCCCAGTTCGCGGGGTCCCAGGGGCCCAACGGGTGCGTGCCGTCGAGCCGCACCGTTGACAGGTGGTCCTCCACGAAGGCCAGGTGCTTGAGCAGACCGCCGAGGGTCAGCGAGGACGCGCCGATTGCGGCGCTCAACCCGGCCGTATCCAGCCCGTCGGCCTTCCAGCGGAACGTGGCGCGCTGTCGCTCCAGCGCCCCCACCAGGTGCTCGGTCTCGTTGCCGTCGAACGGCGGCTCCCACGGGGTCTCGGACATCGGTGCCTCCCTGCGCTCGGTCACTGCCGCGGCGCCCCATGGCGCCGCACCATCAGACCGTAGGCCCGAATGCGGACATTCACCTTCCGCATCTGCCTGGCGGTCTCTCCCTCATCGACTGAACGCGCGACCTGGCGGTCTCACCCCGGCACCGGACGCACGACCTGGCGACGTGGGTCACCTTGTGGGCCACTTGTTATTCTAGTAATAATAGAACTATGCGTTGGCAGGTCGACCCCTCAGCCGCCGCCCCGCTCTACGAGCAGGTGGCGTCGTCGGTCCGTGCCGAAATGGCGGCCGGACGACTCACCCGCGGCGAGAAGCTGCCCTCGGCGAAGCTCGTCGCCGCCTCGCTGGACATCAACCTGCACACCGTGCTGCGGGCCTACCAGCAGTTGCGGGACGAGGGCCTGATCGAGCTGCGCAGGGGTCGTGGCGCCGTGGTGACCGCGGACCAACCCGCCGGCCTGGCAAGGCTGAGCGAACTCGTGGGCCAGGTGCGCGTGGAAGGTGCCCGCCTCGGGCTCTCCGCAGCGGACCTGGCCCGCCTGATCGAGGAGGAACACTGATGACGACTGCCTCACCCATCCCGGCATCCGGCGGAGGCCGACGTCGCGCTCCGTGGCTCGTCGCGACCCTGATCGCCCTCGGCGTGGTTGCGGCGGGCACCGTCGCTGTCCTCGTCGTCCGCCCGGACCTGCCCGACCCGGTCGCGATCCACTGGGGCCCGGACGGGGCGGACGGCTTCGCGAGCGTGACCGGGGCACTCTGGCTGACCGGTGCGCTCAGCCTGGGGGTGACCGCGCTCATGGTGGGGGTGCAGCAACTCCAGCACCCGTCGGCACGGCACCTGATCGCCGGCGTGTCGGCCGGCACCGGCGTCTTCGTCGCGGTCGTCGGCTACGGGTCGCTGCTCACCCAGCTCGGCCAGTCGGACGCCGCCGGGGCACCGGCGCCCGGCCTGGCGATCGCGGTCGCGGTCGTCCTCGGGCTGGTGATCGGGTATGCCGTCAGCCGGCTCACGGCGCCGGCCGCGGGCGGACTCTCCGCACCGGCAGGCGCGAGGGGCCAAACCGTGGCCCCGGGGGCCGACCCGGACCTCCTGCCGGTGGGGGCACGCCTGTCCTGGGTGGGGCCGCTGCCGGTGCAACGGATCGCCGTGGCGATCGTCGTGCTGGCCGGCCTCGCGCCCACCGTCTACCTCGCCCTGACCCTGGACCCGTGGCTGTGGATCGTTCCGGTGCTCCTGCTGGCCCTGTTGCTGGTCCTGACCACAGGCACGCTCGTGGTTGACGAGCGGGGCGTTCGGGTGCGCTCGGTCGGGGCGGTCACCCTGCTTCGGGTGCCCCGCGAGGACGTCGCCTCAGCAGGACCGGACACAGTCCGGCCCCTGCGGGAGTACGGCGGGTGGGGGTGGCGGCTGGGCCGGGACGGGAGCCGTGGCCTGGTCCTCGCCGACGGTCCCGCGTTGCGGATTCGACGTCGGGACCGGCCCGACGTCGTGCTCTCGGTGGGGGATCCCGAGGGTGCCGCCGCGGTGCTGAACACCCTGATCGCGCAGGGCGGTGAACGCACGAAACGCTGAGGCCCCGACGTTCCCCCGTGGTGTGGCTACCCCCGCCGACAGGTAGAAACGGGGACGCGGCTCAGACCTGACTCAGCTCCAGGTGCAGGTCGTCCAGGAAGATGTCGACCTCCTGCTGGTCGTAGCCGCCGAAGCACACGGAGAAGGTGGCCGCCTGGATGTCAGGCACCGGCTGTCCCTGCCGGACCGCCGCGGCGATCGTGTCGAGGAACTCGTCGACCTCGGCTACGGAGTAGCCCCGGCGCAGCCGGGACATCGTGAACTGCGGGCGTTCCTGCTCGCCGCCGTCCTCGGTGGAGAAATCGGTCATGACTCGATCATGCCACCGCCCGTCAGAAATGTCGTATTCGCAGGTCACGTGGCGTGAACCGGCTCACATTGGGGTTGTTCAACGCACTTCCTCGCGATACTCGTTGTCCCGGGCGTGGGTGCGGACCCGACGCCCCTGATGCGCCAGCAACCCGGCCGTGGCGGCAGCGAATGTGCCCATGGAGATCAGCCAGAGCGGCCACTCCAGGCGCAGCCGCACGGGGATCCGCACGGCATCCTGGGGGGTGGTGGACCGGGCCAGCTCGGGGACGAGCGCCACCCCGATCACCCAGCCCGCCGCGACACCGACGACGGCCGCCGTGACGACGACGGCGACGAACTCGACAGCCCTGGACCAGGCGAGCCCACCCGGTGCGGCCCCCAACGCACGCAGCACCACGACATCCGCCCTGCGCAGCCGGAGCAGGGCGACGGCGACCGCCGCCGTGCCGGTCAGCGCGAGGAGCATCGCCCCTGCGGCAGCGACCCACAGCATCCCGCGCGCCGCGGCCGCGGCGTCGGTGACCGCGGTGTCCACGACCGTGGTCGGCGTGCCCAGTCCGGGCAGCGCGCGCAGCGCCTCCCCGGTGGCCGCAGGGTCCTCGCTGGAGCTCCAGAAGCCGGTCGGCGCCGGCAGCTCGCGGTGTTGCGGCAGGAGCGCGGCCTGGACCGTGTCCCGGTCGGCGAGCACCGCCGACGGTGCCAGGGTCCCCGGCACGGCATGGACCACCTGGGCGACCTCGCCCTCGAGCGCCGTGCCCCACGCCGACAGCGACAGCGGGGATCCCACGTCGAGGTCGAGGGTGGTGGCGAGCTGGCGGGTCACCAGGAGCGGCACCCGGGGCTGTTCACCGGAGAGGTGAGGACCGATCATCACCTCCCGCCGACCCGCGCCGTCGAGGTCCGGGTAGCGCCCGGCGATGCCGAGCACCCGCAACTCGCCGCCGACCGGGTCGTGAACCGCCAGGATCCCGGGCTCGTTGACCGACCACAGCAGCCGGTCGTCGGTCTGCAGCAGGTCCGTCCCGTCCTGGTCGGTGATCCCGTGCACCACCACATCCGCCTGGTAGCCACCGCCGCGCGGCACCTGCAGGTGGAGCGAGCCGAGGGAGGCAAGTCGACCGGCGGGGACGCGCAGCTCCAGGTCGTGCCGGGTCACCACCGTCGTCGGGGACACCGTGGCACCGTCACCCGCCACCTCGAGGTCGGGCTGCAGCGGCACCGGCTCCGTCGCCAGGTGGGCCAGCCGACCACTGGCGCGGTCCACGGCATACAGCTCCAGCGACATCGTGTGTCCCGCGGTGAACCCGGCGAGCAGCTCCTCGCGCTCCCGGGCGACCTGGACGCGCAGCGGCTGCCCCGCCAGGTCGGGCTCGCGGTCGCGGACCTGCCCCGGGACGGCGGCCAGCTCCGCCTCGAGTCGTTGCCGGTGCTCGGGGTGCACACCCACCGTGACCTCGACGCCCACGGTGAGCACCTCGGCGGCGGCCGGCACCGGGATGCCGGTGTCGGCCGGGTCAGCCGTATGCAGCAACGCAGCTGCGCGCTCGGGATCCACCAGGTCCTGGGGCAGCCGGATGGCCGCTCCCAGGTCCGGGGCGGGTGCCACGGTCAGTGCGACCTCGGCCGTTCCCGCGCGGGCGGAGGTCTGCCACACGGCCGTAGCGGCGGCCGTGTCGGAGGCCCCGGTGAGCTCCGGGAGGACGGGGAGCCCTGCTGCGTCCCGGGCCGGGCCCAGGTAGGGGGTGTGCACGTCGGACCCGTTGCCCAGGACGGCCAGGTCGTCCCGCAGGTCCCCCGCCGTGCGGGCATACAGGCTGGCGACGGTCACGGCGCCGCAAGCGAGCACCACCAGCGCCAGCGGGGCGGCATAGACGACCAACCGGCGGGAGACCTGGGTCGCGGCCAGGTGCGCGACCCAGCCCGTGCGGGCTGCAGTCAGGCGCTCGCCGACCCCGGCGAGCGGCCCCAGCCCGGACGCCGTCAGGGCGGCGGCGGAGGCGAGCAGCAGGGCGGGAGCGGCGCTGGCCAGCAGGTCGACGCGGGCCTGCCCGTCCGGGGTCGTCACGATGGGCGACTCGTAGAACCGCAGTTGCCACAGGGCGAGCAGCCCACCCCCGAGGACGAGCACCAGGACCCAGGCCGGCACCACGTCGCGGTCGCGCCCGGACCGGTCGGCTGGCCGGTGGGTCTGCAGCGCCCGCACCTGGAGCACGTTGACGACGAGGAGCGAGGTGAGCACGGCCAGACCGGCCGCGGCCCCGACCAGGATCGTGCCCACGGTCTGCTCCGGGCCCGAGGGCACCGCCCGCAGCGCGGCCAGCGCCAGTGCCACGCCGAGCGCGGTGCCGGCGGTCCCGGCCGCCCCGGCCTCGAGCACGGACCAGGACAGCACCTGGCGCCGGGACGCACCACGGGCCACCAACAACTCGGCCTCGGTCGTCCGGGTCGCGGCCTGGACCCGGGTGATCTGCACGACGGCGATGACACTCACCAGGAGGAGGACGCTGATCGGGATCACCGACAGGGCGCGCGCGGCGGCGAGGTCCTGGGCGGCGCGCGCCGCGGTTGGCGCCAGGTCGCCGTCGACGACCAGCCCCCGGACGACGAGGTCCGGGTCGTCCAGTGCGTTGCGCAGGGCCGCGGCGCCGTCGGCGAGCGCGGGCAGGTGCTCGGGCAGCACCCGCCCGGTCTCCGGCAGCACCGTCCAGCGCAGGAACGGGTCGCCCCCGACGGACGGGACCGCGCCGGGCGGGAGCACCACGAGATCGGCACCCCCCGCTGACCCGGATGGTGATGACCCGGATTCTGCCGACTCTGGCTCGCCGAACCAGAACGGGTCCGCGGGGTCGGCCGGCTGCCAGGTGGCGGTGACCGTCACCGCCAGGTCGCCGACCGTGAGCGTGTCACCCACCGCCACGCCCCATCGCTCGGCCAGCGGGGACAGGAGGGCTCCCTCGACCGCACGGTCTCCCGCGGTCCCGCCGTCGAGGCCGGGACCTCCGGCGTCGTCCACCCTGGGCCAGGTCCCCGCGACGACGGTGACCCGGTCTGCGAACCGGGGGTCACCCGGCATGAGGGACGCGGAGGACAGGGCGACCAGGCGCTCCTGCCGGCCGGCGACCGGCCGGGGCTCGGAGACGTGCGCGGACACCGTCTCGACGGGTGCGGGGGAGAAGGCCGCGGCGATGGCGGAGCGGGCGAGGGCGTCCTGGCCGGCGGGGTCGGGCCCCTGCCGGGTCTCCGCGCGGACCGCCGCCTCGGTGGGATCCCCGACCCCCACCAGGGCCTCCCGGGTCGCCTCGGTCGCGCCGGCCCGGGCATAGCCGACCGTGCCGGCCACGATGGCGGTCGTGCCGGCCGTGAGCAGCAGCAGGGTCGCCAGCAGGCCGAGACCGGCGCGGGCCCGCTGGAGGAGCAGTCGGAGGACACCCATGTCGTCCGGGCTCGGGAGTCCGGGCCGTGGACGGTGGCCGACCCCCCGGGTCCGCCTAACCCGTGGCGTCGGCAGCGGGGGTCACGGCGCCGTTGAGCAGACGGCCGTCGTGCAACTCCACGAGACGATCGGCTCGCCGCATCAGGATCGGGTCGTGGGTGGAAACCACCGCGGCGATCCCCTGCTCGTGGGTCAGCCGCGCCAGGAGGTCCATCACGGTGGCAGCCGTGTCGGAGTCCAGCTGGCCGGTGGGTTCGTCAGCGATCAGGATCTGCGGCTCCGCCACCAGCGCTCGGGCGATACCGACCCGCTGCTGCTGTCCGCCGGACAACTCGTAGGGTCGCTGCCGCCCGTGCTTGCCCAGCCCCACCATCTCCAGGGCCTCCTCGACGCGGCGGGTCCGCTCCTTCACCGGGGTGTTGAGCAACCGCAGGGGCACCTCGACGTTCTCCGCCGCCGACAGCACGGGCACCAGCCCGAAGGACTGGAAGATGTAGCCGATCATCTCCCGGCGCACCGCCAGCACGTCGGTCTCCTTCAGCTCTGAGAGCACCCGGCCGTCACCGAGGTGCACCCGGCCGGACGTGGGCCGGTCGAGTCCGCCCAGGATGTTGAGCAGCGTGGTCTTGCCGGACCCGGACGGTCCGCGGACGACGGTGAGTTCGCCGGGGTGCACCTCGACGTCCACGCCCGCCAGGGCGTGCACCTGGGTGGCGCCGTGGCCGAAGGTCCGGTGCAGGTCCTCGCCGCGGAGCAGGTATGCCGTGGTGTCAGTCATCGTGGTCCTCCTCCGAGGGCGGGTGCTGACCCGTTGGTGGGGGTTGGTCGTCCGCCTCGGCCTGGCGGGCGAGGCTGTGCTCGTCCGGCCAGACCCCGACGTGGTCGGACTCCAGCTCGAGCCGGACCCGGTCCCGCAGGTCCAGCTGGTTCACGTAGCCACTGGGCAGCTGCATCCGCCCGGCCCGGTCGATGACCGTGAACTCGCGGGCCACCAAGTGCTCCCGGCCGTGCTCGTCGACCTCCGTGTGGCGCAGCACCTCGGTCGACGTGCGGCCGTCCCGGATCTGGACGGTCCGTTGCACGTGGTCGGCGATGGTGGGGTCGTGCGTAACGATCAGCACGGTGACCCCGAGCCGCGTCGAGGCGTCCCGCATGGCCTCCAGCACCTCCTGGGACATCGCGTCGTCCAGCTCGCCGGTGGGCTCGTCGGCCAGCAGCACCGAGGGGTCGTTGGACAGCGCCACCGCGATGGCGGTCCGCTGCTGCTGCCCGCCCGACATCTCGGTCGGTCGGCGATCCCGGCAATCGGCGATGTCGAGCACCTCGAGCAGCTCGTCCACCCGGTCCTGGCGATGCTTGCGGTTGCTGATCACGAGCGGGAGGGCGATGTTCTCGGCGGCGGTGAGGTAGGGCAGCAGGTTGCGGGACGTCTGCTGCCAGACGAAGCCGACGATGTGCCGTTGGTAGGTGATCCGTTGCCGTCGGGTCATCGACAGCAGGTCGACCCCGGACACCTGCGCCCTCCCGCCGGTGGGCTTGTCCAGCCCGGAGAGGATGTTGAGCAGGGTCGACTTGCCCGAGCCGGAGGCCCCGACCAGGGCGACCACGTCGCCCGGGTCGACCCGCAGGTTCAGACCCTGCAGGGCCTGGACCTCCACGCCGTCGGTCGAGTAGATCCGGACCAGGTCCTCGCACAGGATGTCGGGCCCGCCGTGGTCCCGTTCGGCCGCGGACGGGACCACGCTCGTCCCGGTGCCGTGGGTGGGTGTGGACATGGTGGCTACCTTTCCTCTCCGACGCGCAGCTGCTGGGCCAGGTTGGTGCGGCTCGCGGTCGCTGCGGACAGGGTCACGGCCAGGACGACCGCGGCCAGGATGGCCCCGACCACGAGGCCGAGCTGGCCCCAGTCGAGGTGCAGGGTGGGTTGGTACTGACCGCCGGTCATCCCGGTGAGGTCGATTGCGCGGAGCAGCAGCCAGGGGATGGCCACCCCCAGCAGGGCCCCGACGGCGAAGGCCATCGCCAGCAACGGGCCCAGCTCCCAGGCGGTCAGGGAGCGTCCCTGGCCGGGCCGGAGCCCGACCGTGCGGAGCACCGCGAGCAGTTTGGCCCGTGCCGGGGCGCCCATCAACTGAACGACCAGGATGGCGAGCACGGTGAGCACGGTGGTGAGGATCACGGCGGCCGTGAAGAGTTGGCCCAGGCCCGAGGTGACCGGCGCCGACCGGAAGGCCTCCAGCCGCTCCTGGGGGGTCTCGACGAGGGCGTTGCTGATCTCCTCGTCGAGCGCGGCAGCGACCTGCTCCCGCTGCGCCGGGTCGCTGACGGAGACCAGGGCGACCGTGGCCACGGTGGTCTGGTTGCCGGCCTGCTCCCACTGGGCACGGTCGACCACCACGAAGTTGGCGTCCGTGCGCACCCCGGGGAGCTGGTCGATGTGGCCGACGATGTCCACCGGCCCGACGGTCGAGAGCTGCCCCGACCCGGTGTCACCCTCCAGCCGCCCGCCGGTGACGATCTGGGTGGCTGTGGTCGGGGCGAACAGCTCCTCGGGCAACTGCCCGACCAGGGGTGCACCGGCCTGGACCGTGGGGAGGCCGGAGTCGACCACGTAGATGCTGACGCCGGCCTGCGTCACCTCGCCGCTGAGGTCGGCGGACCGTCCGGCCTCCCGCACCCCGGCGACCTCGGCGACGCCGTCGACCTGCCGGATCCGCTCCAGCATGTCCTCGTCGAACCGGGGCCCGGAGAGCCGGATCTGGGCGCCGTTGTCGTTCCAGGCCGCGGACTCGGCTCCGTGGTTGATCGTGGAGGACATCAGGGTGGAGAAGACGGCCACGCCGACGCCCAGGATGACCGCCAGGGCCGGGACCAGTCCGCCCGCAGGGTCCCGGACGGAGCGGGCGGAGCCGAGGAAGGGGATCAGGCCGGTGCTTCGGCGGAACAGGGTGGAGAGGCCGCGGACGGGCAGCGGATAGAGCCGCAGCGTCAGGACGCAGGCCGCCAGCGCGAGCAGCACGGGGGTGGCCGCCATGAGCAGGTCGACACCGGTGTCCACCTGTGCCAGGGGTGCCGCCGCTCCGGGAGGCGCACCAGGGGCGGGCGTCTCCGCCGGCGCGGTCACGTCGATGCCGGTCAGGCCCCGCTCGAGGAGGCGCCACACGGCGACGGCCGCGAGGGCGAGCACCACGGTCTCGACGATCCACCGCAGCCGGCTGGCTGACCGGGCCGCGAGGTCGCTGCGGGTCTCGCGGAGCGAGTCCTCCCGTGCCGACAGCGCCAGTGCGGCTGCCGGGACCAGCCCCGCGCAGACCGCCACGACGATCTCGGACCAGCCGCTCGGTGCGGGGCGGACCAACCCGGCCAGCAGATAACCGGCCGCGGCCGCGGGCAGTCCGAGGATCAACCCCTCCACCGCCAGCAGGCCGCGCACCTGCCGGGGGGACCCACCGCGGGCGCTGGCCAGTGCCAGGGCGTAGCGGCGCCGGCTGATGATCAGCCGGGCAGCGAGGGCGAAGACGGCCAGGGTCACACCGACGGGCCCGGCGGCCACGACGGCGAGCATCGAGGCAGTGGCCCGCTGCTGGGCGGACAGGTCCTGGAAGGTTCCGACCGACTCCGAGGAGAACCGCACCCGGACGGGGGTGGCGCCGGTCTCCGGGTCCTCCTCCGTCAGGAACACGTCGGCGGCGGCGAGACCGAGGATCTGGCTGGTCACCGTGTCCACCTCGTCGCCGCGCACGGCCGAGGGGTTCAGGCCGTACCAGTAGCTGAAGCCCGCCACCGTCGGCGGACCGACGGAGCCGGGGTTGGCCGGGTTGAGGTAGAGGGTGGCGAAGCCGAGGACGCCACGGTTGCCGTCGAAGAGGGTGCCCAGGGTCGCGCCGTTGGTGTGGTGCTCCCACCGGCGGTCCTCGGGGTCGGTGGGGCGATAGGTCCCGCTCAGCACCCACTTCTCGAACTCCTCACCGACCTCCCAGCCGAGCCGGTCGGCGGACTCCTCCAGCAGGACCACCGGCACCGGGTCGGGGTCCCGGGCCTGCTCGACCTCCGAGATGATGACGTTGCCCTGGTCGTCGACGGTGACGTAGCTGGTGGGGTCGACGACCAGGTCCGGCCAGTCGCCCTCCACCAGCTCGACGTGCTCCTGGAGGTAGGGGTCCACCCGCTCCTGGAGCGTGATGAAGGAGATGTCGCTGTCGCTGTCGGGCGGTCGGGTCTCCTGGGCCTGTCCGAGGTCGACCAGGAACTGCGCGGGCCGCAGCATCGAGCGCAGTGGCTCCCCCTGCTCCTGCCGCAGCCGCTCCAGCCCCTCCTGCAGGTCCCCCCACGCGCCCTCGACCGTGTCCGGCAGGTCCGGGGTGGCGGCCACCGTGGTGGAGGAGTGGGCGATGACGTCCTGCCGCGTCGCCGACAGCTGGTCGATCTCGTGGGCCACCTGGTCGCCGTTCATCTCCAGGACGAAGCGCGGCCACAGGGTGGTGGTGAAGACGACCAGGACCACCATCAGGGCCAGGGCGAGCGAGACCCAGGGATCGGCCGTGAACTGGCGGACCCCGAGGCCTGCTGCGCCGGGGAGCCGCCGCCCTCCACGGTGCCTGGCGTCGTGGCTCACCGGATCTCCTCCCGGTACTCGTTGTCGAGCGCCTGGGCGCGGACCCGCCAGGCCAGGGTCGTGATCAGGGCTAGCAGCACCACCAGCAGCAGGCCGAGCAGGCCGGCCCAGGGCGCCACCTCAAGATGCAGGGGTGCGGGCAGCACCGCCTGCCCGCTGACGGTGGTGCTCCGGGCCAGGTCCGGGATGACGAGGGCGCTGACCAGCCAGCCGGCGGCGAGGCCCAGCAGACCCGCCAGACCCACCACGCCGAGCAACTCTGCGCCGCGCGACCGCGCCTGGTGGCCGGGTGTCATCCCCAGCGCACGCAGCACCGCCACCTCGGCCCGCCGGGCGGAGAGCAGTGCGGCGGAGACCGCGGCGATCCCGGTCACGGCGAGCAGGACGGCTCCCGTGGAGGCCACCCAGAACACGAGCCGGACGGCGGAGGCCGCGTCGGTCACGCTGACCGTGCCCGGCCCCGTCACCGTGGCGAAGGCCGGATCGGCGCCCAGCGTCTCGACGGTGATCGCCGGGTCCTCGCTGGCGATCCAGACCTGGTGCGGTTGGCCCAGCGCACGCTCCAGCGGCATGGAGAGGGCGGCCATGGTCCGGCTGTCGACGAGGAGGGCCTCGGGGGAGGTGGTGCCGGTGACCGCCTCCACCAGCGCGACGACCTCCGCGTCCGCCGGCACCCCGAAGGCGTTCAGCGTGACGCGCGAGCCCACCTCGAGGTTGCTGGCCGTGGCCAGGGAGCTGGTCACCGCGACCGGGACGGGATCGGGCCGGACGACGGCGAAGCCCGATCCGCCCCCGGCTCCAGCGGCGGCGTCCGACTCGGCGGGCTCCACCGGCAGCATCCGCACGGTCCGCGGGAAGGAGTTCTCGTAGTAGGAGAAGTGCTGCCCCAGCGACTCGCGGAATCCCAGGGTCCCCGCCTCGGGGTCCTGCTCGATCGTGAGCTCCGCATCCCCCCAGCCCAGGTCCGGGGCACCGACCAGCAGGTTGGTGGACGGGTCGGCGTCGGCGGAGATCCCGGTGATCCGCAGGTCCATCAGGTGGCCGGCCCCGACCTCATGCACCTCCAGGGTCAGGCCGAGGAGCCGCTGCTGGCCGCTCCCCGGCAGGGTGAGCGTGGTGCTGCCCTCGTTGACCAGGGGGGCGCTGGTCACCTCGGTGCCGTCCCGCTCGATGTCGAAGCCGTACTCCACCGCGTCCAGCACGACGGGGGCGACCACCCCGGTGTCGGCGTCCTGGACCCAGGCGGTCAGCGTGGCGGGCATGGTCGCCGTGAACCACGCGGTGTTCTGGACCCGCAGTTCCTCGGTCTGCTCCTCGATCCACTCCTCCGGCATCTGGTCGCCGCCCTCGGAGCCGAGGCTCTCCAGCCACCACGTGCCCAACTGCTCCAGGAGCTCCTCGAGCTGCTGCTCCTGGTCCTGGTCGAGGGAGGTCTCGATGGTCAGGTCGACCGTGACCTCGGTGGCTCCCTCCGGCAGCTCGAGGGATCCCCAGCCGGTGAAGTCGGCCGGCTGCAGGAGGGACCGCAGGGCTTCGGGGTCGGTCCCCTCCGGGCTGTGCGCGATCTCGGTCATCAGGTCGGCCGGCATGGCCAGGATCTGGGCCTGCGGCCCGGCGGTTCCCAGGCGGGTCTCCGTCTGCCAGACGGGCATCGCCGCGGTCGTCCCGGGGTCGTCCTGCACGACGGGGAGGGCACTCGGCGGCACCAGGAAGGAGGGGGTCAGGTTGGTCGGTGCGCTGGCCAGCTCGGCCCGGACGTCGGCGCCCTCGCTCAACGCGTTCAGCTGGGTCCGCAGGTGCGCCGAGGTGGCCGCGTACATCGCGGACACGGTGGTCGCCCCCACGGCGAGGACGGTGAGGACGACAGGCACGGCATACACCACCAGGCGGCGGGACACCTGGGCCGAGGCGAGGTGCACGCCGAGTCCCCGGCCGGCCCGGCTGACCGCCTCGGCCAGGCGCCCGGCCGGCCCGAGCAGGGCCATCGCGACCACCGCGACGGCAGCCAGCAGGAGTGCCGGCGCGGCGCCGGCGACCAGGTCGGTGCCGAGGGTCCCGTCGTCGCCGGTGACCAGCGGGGAGCCGTAGCGGCGCAGCTGCCACCAGGACAGGGCCGCCGCCCCGAGGGTCAGGAGGAGTGTGCCGAGCGCGGCGACGGTGCGGGTGCGCCCGGAGCGGTCGGTCGCGGACCGCGCCGCCAGGGCCCGCACCTGGAGCAGCGCGATCAGCGCGAGGGCGAGCAGGACCGCGAGCCCGGTGAGGAGCCCGGTGCGCACCACCGTCGCCGTCTGCTGGTCGCCGGCCGGGACGTAGCGCATCACCAGGAGGGCGGCCCCGATGCCGAGCGCGGTGGCCAGCACCGTGGTGCCCAGGGACTCCAGGAGGGTCCAGCGGAGCACCTGGCGTCGGGCGGCGCCACGGGCGATGAGCAGCTCCACCTCGCCGCTGCGGGACTGTGACTGCAGCCGGGCGAGCTGGACGATGGCGATCACGCTGACGAGCAGGAGCAGGATGACCGGCACGACGTTCAGGGCCTGCGCCGTGGCCAGGTTGCGGGCGGCCGTGGCCGTGGTCGGTGCCAGGTCGCCCTCGACGGTCACGCCACGCACGTCGACCTCGTCGGTCTTCATCGCCGACTGCAGCCGCGAGGCGGCCGCGGCGAGGGCGGGCATGTCGGCGGGCTCGATGTCGTCGGGGTCGGGCTGCACCGTCCACCGGGCGAACGGCGTGCCGCCCAGTGCGGTGATGGCGTCCGGGTGGACGACCAGGGGACCGACCTCGCCCTCGGTGCCGCCCGAGGCGACGAGCGGGTCGCCGAACCAGAACGCCGCCTGGGGATCCACGGCCCGCCACAACGCGCTCACCGTCACCTCGGCATCGCCGACGGTGAGGGTGTCACCGACCGCCACCTCCCACCGCTCGGCGGCGCCGGCGTGCAGCGCCCCCGGCACCGTGCCGCCCTGGTCGGGCGCGTCGGGCCACGCCCCGTCGACGAGGGTGACCCGGTCCGCGAAGTCGGGGTCGGCGGACTGCAGCGAGCTGCTGGCCAGCGCGATCAGGCGGCCCTCGTGGTCGGCGACCGAGCGCGGCTCGGACACCCGGGTGTACTGCACGTTGACGTCGGCCCCGGAGAACGCCTCCTCGATGATCCGGCGCGCGGCCGTGTCCTGGGCGGCGGGATCGGGCGCCACCCGGGTCTGCACCCGGATGCCCGCCTCGGTAGGCACCGCGTCGGTGAGCGCCTGGCGGGCTGCCACGGTCGCCGCGGCCCCGCTGTAGCCCAGCGTCCCGGCGATGATCGCGGTGGTGGCGCCCGCCAGCAGCAGGATGGTCAGCAGGAGACCGAGACCGGCACGGGCGCGATGGAGGACGAGCGCCAGCGGACCCATTCGCTCTCCCTCACCGCACGAGACCTCGACCCGGTGTCCCCTGTCGGCACCGAGCCCTTGACGCTATGCAGGAGTCACTGGCGCCGACAATGGTTCCCGGAGTTTCGTGACCCAGTTGTGACGGCGTCCTTCCCCCGGGGGATAGGCCCCGCCCGGCCGCACCCGCCCCGCTCAGCCTGCCCCGCTCAGCGCAGCCCGCGCTCGTCCACGATGCGACGCGCCTTGCCGACGGAGCGTTCGATGCCGCCCTCGCCGAGCACCACGACCTGCGCGGTGGTCCCGATCCGGGACTTGATCCGGTGCGCCAGGTCGCGGGCCAGCCGGTCACGGTCCTCCCCGCTGAGCTCAGGCGAGCCCTCCACGTTGACCGTCAGCTCGTCCATCCGGCCCGGCCGGGTGAGCACGCACTGGAAGTGCGGGGTCAACCCCGGCAGCTCCAGCACCAGCTCCTCGATCTGGGTCGGGAACACGTTGACGCCCCGCACGATCATCAGGTCGTCCGAGCGCCCCGTGACCTTGGCCATCCGCCGGAACGCCGGCCGGGCGGTGCCTGGCAGCAGCGCGGTGAGATCCCGGGTGCGGTAGCGCAGCACCGGCATCGCCTCACGGGTCATCGCGGTGAGCACCAGCTCGCCGACCTCCCCGTCGGTGACGGGCTCCTCGGTGACCGGGTCGATGATCTCGGGCAGGAAGTGGTCCTCCCACAGGTGCAGCCCGTCCTTGGTCTCCACGCACTCCTGCGCCACCCCGGGGCCCATCATCTCCGAGAGCCCGAAGATGTCGCAGGCGTGCATCCCGGCACGCTCCTGGATCTCCTGGCGCATCGCCTCGGTCCACGGCTCGGCACCGAAGACGCCGATCTCCAACGAGGTGGAGTCGGCGGACTGCCCGGTCGCCTCCAGCTGGTCCAACAGCGCCAGGAAGTAGGAGGGCGTCACCATGATCGCCCGTGGTCCGAAGTCGTTGATCAGCTGGATCTGCTTCTCGGTCTGGCCGCCGCTCATCGGGATCACCGTGCAGCCGAGCCGCTCCGCCCCGTAG
The DNA here is from genome assembly GCF_057176825.1 of Ornithinicoccus sp. Classification (NCBI taxonomy): domain Bacteria; kingdom Bacillati; phylum Actinomycetota; class Actinomycetes; order Micrococcales; family Intrasporangiaceae; genus Ornithinicoccus; species Ornithinicoccus sp. Next base: position 782,823 of record NZ_CM169976.1, read on the forward strand.
TGCGCGCCGAGGCCGCCGGTGAAGAGCCCGTACCCGTAGGACACCTGCACCAGGTCCCCGGGCCGCACCCCGGAGGCACGCAGCGAGCGCGCCACCAGACCTGCCCACATCTCGATGTCGCCCCGGGTGTAGCCCACGACCGTCGGCCGCCCCGTGGTGCCGGAGGAGGCGTGCACGCGGACACACTCCTGGCGCGGCACGGCGAACATCCCGAACGGGTAGTTCTCCCGCAGGTCGGCCTTGGTCGTGAACGGCAGCAGCCGCACGTCCTCCAGGCCCCGGATGTCGTCGGGATGCACCCCGCGCTCGTCCATCAGCCGCCGGTAGTGCTCCACCCGGTAGGCGCGCCGCACGCCCTCCTGCAGGCGGCTCAACTGGGCCGCGCGCAACTGGTCGACCGACCAGGTCTCCGCCTCGTCGAACAACTCGGGTGCGGGGGTGATCTCGGGCAGTGACATCGGTGTCCTCCTCGGGCGGCCGGGGTGCGCGCTGGCTCAGCGGGTGGGTGGCTTGATCGAACGGGAGCGGCCGCGGAACTCGGCGACGACCGCGCCGTCGGACTCGCGGGTCACCGTCACGTCGGTCACCCCACTGCGGCCGTATGTCGTGCGCTCGCGGGCCTCGGCGAGCAGGACGTCGCCGTGGCGGGCCGAGGTGACGAAGGTGACGTCCGCCCCCGCGGCGACCGTGAGCGAGCCGCCGGCGTTGCAGGCCAGGGCGAACGTGGAGTCGGCGAAGGTGAAGATGTAGCCGCCGTGACAGATGTCGTGCCCGTTCACCATCGTGTCGGTCACCGGCATCCGGGTCCGGGCGTGGCCGCGCGGGCCGCGGGGGGAGTCCTCCAGGCCGACGTCGAGGCACTCGATGCCCAGGTGGGCCGAGGCCGCGTCGTCGGCCCACATGGCGCGCACGTGCGTTAGGTCGGCATCGCTCATCGGCTCATCTCCTCCAGGGCCGGGCTGACCCGGTAGCGGCCGCCGGGGAAGGCGGCGTCCAGTTCCCGCAACTGTCCTACCACGGTCGCGGCGCCGATCTCGGCGAGCCACTCGTGCGGCCCCTTCGGGTAGTTGGTGCCCAGCCTCATCGCCGTGTCGACGTCCTCCGCGGTGGCCTCGCCGCGGTGCACCAGGTCGACGGCCTCGTTGACCAACATCGCCAGGGTGCGGGCCACCGGGTCGGTCACGACCGGCCCGCCTACCAGGCGATCGGCCAGCCCCGTGTCCGGGGTGGCGTCCTCGGGTTGCCCGGACTCGGCATACCGGAAGACGCCGTGACCGGTCTTGCGCCCGAGGCGACCGGAGGCGACCAGGTCCTGCTGGTAGTCGGTGGGGGTGTAGCGGGGGTCCTGCCCCGTCTGCTCCCACACGCTGGTGCCGACCGCGAGGTTCACGTCCTGCCCGATCAGGTCGGTCAGCTCCAGCGGGCCCATCCGGAAGCCTGCATGCTCGCGCAGCGCCAGGTCGATGGTGGCGGGATCGGCGGTGCCGTCCTGCACCATCCGCTGGGCCTCGCCGTAGAAGGGACGGGCCACCCGGTTGACGATGAAGCCGGGCGTGGACGTGCACTGCACGGGCGTCTTGCCCCAGGTGCGGACCAGCGCGGCCACCGTCTCCAGCACGGTGGGGTCGCTGCCGGTGCCACGGACCACCTCGACCAGTCTCATCAGCGGGGGCGGGTTGAAGAAGTGCAGCCCGATGACCCGACCCGCCGCCGGGAGCCCGTCGGCGATCGCGGTGATATCCAGGCTGGAGGTGTTGCTGGCCAGGACGGTGTCGGCGGGTTGGTGCTCGGCGAGGGTGCCGAAGATCTGCCGCTTGACGTCGAGCCGTTCCACGACCGCCTCGATCACGAGCCCGACCTCGGGCAGCGCGGCCAGGGCGAGGGTGTCACCTGCCGGCACGACGACGCGCTCCAGCGTGCCCGCGGCCTCCTCGGCAGTGACCTTGCCCTTGGTGACGAGCCGGTCGAGGGTCGCGGCGAGCTTCTCCCGAGCCGTGCCCGCCGCCCCGGGCGCCGCGTCGACCAGGTGCACGACGTGTCCGGCCTGGGCGGCCACCTGGGCGATCCCCGCGCCCATGGCTCCTGCGCCGATCACGGCAACGGGCGATCTCTGCAGGGAGGTCAGGGACGGCTGCGTCATGCCCACATGGTGCCACTGCCCGGTCGGCCACCCCACGGTGCCGGTCCCGCCGCGGCGTTAGGCTGGCGGGGTGACCCAGACTGCCCCCACCCACCCGCTCCTCGATGCCCACCGCGAGGTCCTGGACGCGGCCACCACCGCCCTGACCACGCGCGAGTACTACTCCCGCTACCCCGAGTCCCCGTCGCCGCGGGTCTATGGGGAGTCCGCCGCCGAGGACGGCCAGCGGGCCTTCGAGCAGACCCGTAACGCCGACTTTGCGCCGCTGGCCGACCAGCCGGGCACCGGCGAGGTGGCCGGCAGCGAGGTCTCGCCCTACGGCCCCGAGCTCGGGGTCCGCTACCCCCGGCTGGACGTCGACGCGGCGATGGACGCGGCGCTCGCCGCGCTCCCCGCGTGGCGGGACGCCGGCGCCGAGGTCCGCGCGGCCGTGTGCGTGGAGATCATCGAGCGGATCAACGCGCGGTCGCACGAGATGGCGCACGCCGTGATGCACACCAGCGGCCAACCGTTCGTGATGTCCTTCCAGGCCGGCGGGCCGCACGCCCAGGACCGGGCCCTGGAGGCGGTGGCCGCCGCGCTCGTGGAGCAGCAGCGGGTGCCGGCCTCGGTGCTGTGGGAGAAGCCGACCAAGGGCGACCCGATCCGGATGCAGAAGGACTACCAGGTTGTCCCGCGCGGGATCGGCCTGGTCATCGGGTGCAACACCTTCCCGACCTGGAACGCCTACCCCGGGATCTTCGCGTCCCTGGCCACCGGCAACCCGGTCGTCGTCAAGCCGCACCCGCGGGCCGTGCTGCCGTTGGCGCTCACCGTGGCGATCGCCCGCGACGTGCTGGAGGACGCCGGCTTCGACCGGGCCCTGGTGCAGCTGGCCGCCGAGGACGACGGGGACGGCCTGGCCAAGACCCTCGCGCTCCGGCCCGAGGTGGCGATCATCGACTACACCGGCGGCCCCGGCTTCGGCGGCTGGTTGGAGACCGAGGCGGCAGCCGCGGGCAAGCTCGTCTACACCGAGAAGGCCGGGCTCAACACCGTCGTGCTGGACTCCACCGACGACCTCAAGGGGATGCTGGGCAACCTCGCCTTCTCCTTCTCCCTGTACTCCGGGCAGATGTGCACCGCCCCGCAGAACATCTACGTCCCCGCCGGGGGGATCAGCACCGACCAGGGCGACCTGACCTTCGAGGAGGTCGCCGAGCAGCTCGCCGGCGCCATCGCGAAGTTCAACGCCGACGACACCCGGGCCGTGGAGATCCTGGGCGCGACGGTGAACGACGACGTGCGGGGGCGGGCGACCGACGTGCCTGCGCTGGCGGAACGCCTCGGCGGTGAGGTGGTGCTGGACTCGCGCCCGATCACCCACCCCACGTTCCCCGACGCCGTCGTCCGGGTCCCCGCCCTGATCCGGGTCGACGCCGCCAACGACACGGCATACACCCAGGAGTGCTTCGGCCCCGTCGCGTTCGTGATCCGCACCGACGACACCGCCGCCTCGCTGGAGACCTTCGCCAGGACGGTCCGGGAGCACGGGGCGATGACCGCGTCGGTCTACTCCTCCTCCGAGGAGGTGCTGCAGCAGGCGCGGGGGGCCGCGGCCCGGGCCGGGGTCGCCCTGTCGGAGAACCTGACCGGCCAGATCTTCGTCAACCAGACGGCGGCCTTCAGCGACTTCCACGGGACGGGTGCCAACCCCGCGGCCAACGCGGCCTACACCGACGCCGCGTTCGTGGCGAACCGGTTCCGGGTCATCACCAGTCGCAGGCACGTGGCATGAACCTGACCGAGGTGCTGCGGTTCCGGCCGTTCGCCCGCCAGATCTTCCGCGTCGTCGCCATCGCCGAGGCGGTGTCCTGGGCGCTGCTGCTCGTCGGGATGTACTTCAAGTGGGTCGCTGGGACCACCGAGGTCGGGGTGCAGGTCGCCGGGCCGATCCACGGCGCCATCTTCCTCCTCTACGTGATCGTGACGCTCGGGACCGCCAGCATCTTCGGGTGGAACTGGAAGGTCACGCTGCTCGGGCTGGCCGCGGCGATCCCGCCGTTCACCACCTGGGCCTTCGAGGTGTGGGCGTTGCGGCGTGGACTGCTGGCCGACGAGGAAGCGCCGGCCGCCACCGCCACGGGGGCCACCGCCACGGGCGACCCGGTCCGGGGCGGCTGAGGCGTGTCGGGTCCCCGGGTGGCGCTGCGGGTCGAGCCGGCCGCCGACGGCGTCGGGGTCCTGACCTGGGACGGGGACTCCCTCGCAGACGGCGCCCCCTGGTGGGTCGACCCGGCGGCCCGCGACGCCGTCAGCGAGGTCCTGGAGGCCGCCTTTGCCTCCGGGACGCGGCGGGTGGAGGTCGAGGTGCCCGCCAGCGCACGGGACCTGCGCCGCACCCTGCAACGCGCCGGGCTGCGCCCCGAGGGGACGTCGCGGGCCCGGGGGACCGACCCCGACGGGACACCGATCGACCTGATCCGGCTGGCCCGGCTGGTCGACGACGCGCCACCCGGCACCCGTGAGGGGTTCATCTCGATGCTGAACGCGACGTTGCCGACCAAGCGGGTGATCGGGCAGGGCGTGATCCGGGACGGCGCCGGCGCGGTCCTGCTCTGCGAGCTGGTCTACAAGCGGGAGTGGGACCTGCCCGGCGGGGTGGTCGACCCGCGGGAGTCCCCCGCCCAGACGGTCGCCCGCGAGATCGGGGAGGAGCTGTCCATCGCGCTCGATCCGGGCCCGCTGCTCGCGGTGAACTGGCTGCCGCCCTACCGGCAGTGGGAGGACGCCGTGCTGCTGGTCTTCGACCTCGGGGTGCACCCCGAGGTCGCCGAGCGGGTCGTCCTGGAACGCTCCGAGTTGCGGGCCGTGCACTGGTGCCGTCCCGAGGACCTGGCCGACCACGTGGCCCCGTATGTCGCGCGGCACCTGGCGCACGTCCTGGCCGCCGATGCCGGAGCCGACCCGCTCTACCTCGAGGACGGCGAGCTGCGCGACCCGACCTGAGCCGTGGACGTCACCGGGTCGCGAGACCGGCCTGGTGGGCCAGCAGCCCCGCCTGGAGCCGGCTGTCGCAGCCGAGCTTGCGGACCAGGGACGACACGTGCCCCTTCACCGTGGGGACACTGATTCCCAGTTCCGCGGCGATCTGGGCGTTGGACAGTCCCGCGGCGAGCGCCCGCACCGTCTCGAGCTCCCGCTCGGTCAGCGTCCGCCGGATCATCCGCTCGAGGACCTGGCGGTCGTCCGTCTCGCCCATCAGGTGCCGCACGACCCGGGGCGCGAGCACGCGGTGGCCGGCCGCCGAGCTGTGGACCACGTGGACCAGGTCGGCGGGATCGCCGGACTTGACGAGGTAGCCGTGCGCGCCACGGCGCAGCGCGAGGTCGATGTCGCGCGGGGTGTCGTATGCCGTGAGCACCACCACGCGGGTGCCTGCCGCGGCGGCCAGGACGGGCTGGATCGCCTCGAGCCCGTCGCCCCCGGGCATCCGCAGGTCCAAGAGCACCACGTCCGGGCGCAGGTCGGCCGCCCGGCGTCGGGCGGCCGGGCCGTCGTGGGCCCACCCGACCACCTCGACCTGGTCGTCGGCGCACAGGATGTCCTCCAGGTAGCGACAGACCAGGGGCTCGTCGTCGACCAGGAGGACCCGGAGCACGACGACCCCGCAGGGGTGGGCTGAACGTTCGGGAGGGTGAGGTCCATGTCGAACCCGCCCTCCGGCGTCCGGCGCGTGGTCAGCGTCCCGGCGTTGTCCGCGACCACCTGCCGGAGATCTGCCAGCCCCAGGCCGGCGCCGCGGCTGAGCAGGCGCCTCCCGGATGCGCCGGGCTCCTCGCCCGACACGTCCGCGTCCGGGACGGGACCGTTGCGGATGAGCAGTCGCACCGCTCCTGACTGGGCGGCGAGGTGCACGGCGCACGGGGCACCGGGGGCGTGCGCGCGTGCATTAGCCAGGGCCTCCCGCACCACGCGGGAAAGCACGGCCGCGCGCGGGTCGTCGTCCGGCACTGCGGGGCCGGTGTGTTGCAGGGAGACGTCCCGGACGCCGCGATGGTGTGGGTGCTGACGACCGTGATCATCGCGGTCGAGGCGGTGTGGAGCCCGCTGTGGCTGCGGCGGCACCGGTACGGTCCCGCCGAGTGGGTGTGGCGCTGCCTCACCTGGGGCGAGCGGGTCCCGCTGCGCCGTCCCGAGAACTGAGGAGAGGGCGGGGGCGGGGTAGTTCGCTGCACCCATAGGTACAGCGAACTACCCCACCCCCCGTCGGGGCCCGGCGACGAGAGGCCCGGTCGCCGCGTCCGTCCGGCGCCCAGGGCCCGAGCGCGGCCTCAGGCCAGTGGCTCCCAGGGGCCCCAGGGGTCGCCGGGCTCCTGGTTGCGGGTCCACCACTGCGCCACGTAGTCCTGCCCATCGTGCCGGACGACGTCGCCGGTGTCGAAGACCCGCGACGCGGTCCACAGGGCCGTGCCGTCCTCGTCGGTGGCGATCTCCTGCCAGGCGCCCCACGGGCTCCCGCCGGGGGTCTCGCCGCGGGTCCACCAGAGCGCCTCGAACACCGCGCCGTCATGGGTCACGAGGTCACCGGCCAGGTAGACGGTGTCGGCGTCCCAGGCCGGGTGTGCCGGGGTGGTGTCCAGCGGGAACGGGCCGGCCTCTCCGCTCGCCGTGACCTTCAGGCTGCCGTTGGCCGCGGTGGCCTCGAAGGACCGGGGCGGTAGCTCGCCCGCCGCGAGGTCCTCCTCGTCGAGCACCACGACGTCGGCTGCGAGCTCCACGGTCTCGCCCGTCGTCAGCGTGCGCGCTTCCAGGCCCGGAGCCGTGACCTCGGTGAGCGTGACGTTGCCGGTGTTCTCCAGCGTCGAGGTGTAGGTCACCGTGTCGCCGATGCTGGCCTGCCCGTCGCCGTCGACGTCCTCCCAGACCGGGGTGAGGCCGGCCTCCAGCTGCGGGTCCCTGACGAGGAGGTCGACCTCACCGCCGTCGACCTCCAGCTCCGCGCTGGACTGCGCCGCCGCGGTCACCTCCCAGGTAGTCCGGGGCACGAAGAAGCCGTGCGCCAGCTCCTCCTCGGTGACGGTGTGGCGCGGCGTCGCACAGGTGTAGCCGTCGAACGCCGGCAGGTTCTGGTAGCGGCAGTTGCCGGGGCCGGGCGGCACGAACGGGTCGAAGTCACCGCCGGTCGGCGTGATCGTCGTGGTGATCGGCGCGGTGCTGTCGACCCGGAACGAGTAGGGCACCTGGTCTCCCACGGCATACGGGTCGGCTCCCAGGTCCCGGTCCCCGTCGCCGCGGGTGCCCACGATCTCGGCGCCCAGCAGCCCGTCGCGCAGGGGGATCGCCGCGCCGGTGTGCTCCACCGTGGTGGTGTCGTCGGGGTCACCCGTGGCGGCCACGGTGAAGCCGAACTCGGGGGTGAACCAGCCGCGCTCCACGTCCTCCTCGGTCAGCGTCCGACGCGGGGTGGTGCAGTTGTAGGCGTCCAACGCGGGCAGACCGAGCCAGCGGCAGGCGGTGGGCAGGAACCCGGTGCTGAAGTTCGCGGCCAGCGGGGTGACGTCGGTCGTGACCGCGCTGGTGCTGGTGACCCGGACGGTGAAGCTCAACTCCTCACCCGCCTCGTAGGGGTCCGTCACGACGTCACGCGGGGCGCTGGTGTGGGTGACGCCCAGCGTGGCGCCGAGGGGTGCAGGGAGGCGGACCGTGGTCGTGCCCTGGCCGACCCTGCCGTCGGCGGCGGTAAACATGGTCGCGAGTCGGTGCGTCCCCTCCGCGTCGTCCGCCGCCGTGAGCGACACCTCGACGGTCGTCGACTCCCCGGGCGGCAGGTCCTCGACCCCGGCGTCGTCCGCCGCCCAACCGGCCGGTGCTGCGATGCTGACGGTCCCGGTCAGCGGGGTGTCCTCCTGGTTGGTGACCGTGACGGGCACCGCGACCGTGTCCCCGGGCGCCAGGTCCTGCTCCGGAGCCTCGACCGGGGCGCAGACGTAGTTCAGCCATGCCTCGTCGAAAGTGCTGAACTGGATGTTGTCGGTGTAGTTCTTCTCCCACAGCACCCCGAACAGGCCGTCGTCGAGCGCGGTCGTGCTGGAGTAGGCGAAGAAGCCCGGGTCCAGCGTGCGCAGGCCCGGCCAGGTCTGCCCGTCGTCGCAGCTCACCCGTGCGGCGCCGTTGACCCGGTCGCCGTTGGCCCCGTTGTTGGAGTTGGTGAACAGCAACTTGCGGGCCTCGGCGCTGCCCTCGGAGGCGTCCGGATGCATCCGGATCAGCGCCGCGTTGTTGGTCGGGTCGGGCAGGGCGTGGTCGCGCTCGACCGGGCCGTAGCTGGCGCCGCCGTCGGTGGAGATCGTCACCAGGCGGGTGCGCCCGTTGCTGCTGTCGCGCGAGTTGAGCATGACCCGGCCGTCGGAGAGCTCGACGACCTTGTTCTCGTCCATGCCGGTGCCGACGTTCTCCCCCTTCTGCCAGGTCTGGCCGTGGTCGTCGGAGTAGACCGAGTAGGCCTGGATCGCGGTGGACCCGTCCTCCTGGAGCACCGTGCCGGCGTACTGCTGGACCAGCCGCCCGGCATACTCCCCGTAGCGCAGTTGGATCCCCTCGCCGGAGGTCGCGAAGTTGGCGCGGATGTCGCCGGGCACCGGCTGGTAGACGCCGTCGACGGTCTCTCCCTCGGCCGTCTTGGCGACGTCCGTGATCAGTCGCGGCTCGCTCCAGGTCTGCCCGCCGTCCTCGGAGGAGATGACCGCCGAACTGATCACCTGGCGGTCCTCGTCGTCGTTGCCGTAGGCGCTGCCGTGGAAGCCCTGGTCCTTGGAGTAGACGAAGAAGTTGAAGACCGTGCCGGTCTCCCGGTCCACGACGTAGCTGGGGTCGGAGTAGCCGAACCGGGGCCCGTCGGGTCCGTCCTCCTGCCCGGCCGCGATGATCTCCAGCGGACCCCAGGTCTGCCCGTTGTCGGTGGAGCGCCGCTGGATGATCGAGTTCGGGTTCGGCGCGTCCGCGGCGCTGCCGGGGCGGGCGTCCCACGACGCCAGGACGACCCCGTCGCCGAGGTGGGCGAGGGCGGGGATGCGGTAGAAGAAGTTCTCCGGGGTGCGGTCCGCGCCCAGGTTGGTCGAGGTCCACGTGCCGGGAGGCTGCGTCGGGTCGTCCGGGGTTGCCGCCGCGGGCAGGGCGGCGACCGGCGCGGCGAGACCCGCCAGGAGCGTGAGCGCGGCGAGGGCCGCCAGGCGTCTGCGCGGTCGGGGCGTGCGGAACGTGCGGGGTGTGGGCACGGCAGGGGACCTTTCGTCGTGGCTGTCAGATGTCTGATGTCCGATTTCAGGTGACCCTACGGAGCCGGGCAGAGGAGGGCAAGAGCCTGACGGCAAAGGTTGGGTAAGAAATCGGCGGCGCCGGGCGGCGCCGTCGGACAGACTCTTTCGTATGCCGACCGTCAGCGTGGCGCACCTGGCCGACCCCCATCTGGACGGGACACAGGGGTGCCGCCTCCGGCTGGAACGTGTCGCCGACTTCCTCGCCGGGCTGACCCCGCCCCCCGACGTCGTGCTGGTGACCGGGGACCTCACCCAGCGTCCGGGGGACGTCGCCGAGGCCGCGGCGCACGCCGTCGCCTCCGGCGAGCTGGCGTTCCTCGAGCAGACCCTGGGCGAGGCCGTCCCGGCGCCGGTGCTACTCCTGCCGGGGAACAGCGATGACCGGTCCGTGTTCGGCGACCATCTGGGGGTGCTGGGTGCAGAGTCCCAGCTCAACCGGGCGATCGACGCCGCCGGATTGCGGTTCCTGCTGGTGGACAGCAGCGTCCCCGGGGAGTTCGCGGGAGAGCTCGCCGGGTCGACCCTGGAGTGGCTCGCCGCCGAGCTGGACGCCACGTCCCGGCCGGTCGTCCTCGCACTCCACCACCCACCGGTCGCCTTGGGCCACCCGGTCGTGGACACGCTGCGGCTGCGCGGACCGGAGGCCCTGGGGGCCTTGCTGCAGGGTCGGGCGAACGTCGTGGGGACCCTGGTCGGCCACACCCACGCCGCGACATCGGCGACCTTCGCCGGCCGGCCGCTGGTCGTGGCACCGGGCGTCCACTCACTCGGGCAGCTGCCCTGGCACAGCGACGGCACCCCAGAGGGGCTCATCGACCCTGGGGCCCGGCCCGGTCTCGCGCTGCACCGGGTCGACCCCCTCGCCGGCAGCCTGGTGACCTACTTCGTGCTGGTCTGAGCCCACACCGGGCTACGCTGTCGGATCGTGTCCAGACATCGCGCCGAAGCGGCGCACCCACGCGGGCGCCTGATCGGGGCGCTGGCCGCCGCCGTGCTGCTGGTCATCGCGGTGTTCGGCGGGTACTCCCTATTGACCGGCGGCGATGGTGCCGGGCGGCAGGCCGGGGCCGACGAAGCCGGCTCCCAGGGAGGCGCCGACGCGACCCCCACGACTGCCCCGGCGCCGCCCGTTGATCAGGCCGGTGCCTCCGCCACGGCAGACGGCGCAGACGCCGACTGCCAGGAGCCGGAGACCGTGCTCGTCGCCGCGGCCCCGCAGATTGCCGAGGTCCTCGAGCAGGTCGCGGCCGACGCGGCCACGCCGTGTGCGGAGTTCCGGGTGGAGGCCCGGCCCGCGGCCCTCGTCGTGGCCGGTCTGGCCGGATCAGGGGGCAGCGACGAGGAGACGCCCGACGTGTGGGTGCCGGACTCCACCCTGTGGGTGGAGCTCGCCGCGGCCCAGGGCGCCGACGTGGAGTCGGGACCGGTGGTGGCGACCAGCCCCATCGCGCTGGTCGGGCCCGCGGACGTCCTCGGGGACGCCGGGGTCGAGCCGGGGGCGAGCTGGGCGGAGCTGTTGCAGGCTGGGGCACCGCTGCGGGCCGCGGACCCCCAGCAGGACGTGTCCAGCCTGTTCACCCTGCTCAGCGCCCAGGCCGCGTTCGGCGACGACGAGGCGGGGCAGCAGCAGGCCGCGGGGGTGCTGGTCAGCATCGGCCGCGACTTCACCCCGGTCGAGGAGCTGGTGGAGGCCGCCACCGCCGGGGAGGCGGTGGTCTTCCCCGGCAGCGAGCAGTTGGTGGCCGCTCACGAGGATCTCGCCGCCCTGGTGCCCGACGGGGGCCTCGGGACGCTGAGCTTCCCCGTCGTCGCCGTGCCGGGCCGGGAGGCCGACCAGGCCGCGGACACCCTGGCCCAGGCGCTGCTAGCCGACGACGGTGCCGGGGCGCTCGCCGGGGCCGGGTTGCGCCCCGGTGAGGATGGCGAGGGCCCCGGCGTGGACGGCATACCGGAGCAGTCCCCGGCGCTGTCCGCCCAGCCCGGTGCCGAGCAGGTGACCGCCGCCACGAGCAGGTGGGCCACGCTGACCAAGGAGCAGCGGATGCTCGCGGTCCTGGACGTCTCCGGGTCGATGGACGAGCAGGTCGGGGACACCACCCGCATCGGTATCGCCACGGCCGCGGCCCAGGAGGCGATGAGCCTGATGCGACCGCAGTCGCAGGTGGGCCTGTGGGAGTTCTCGACGGATCGCGGACCGAACGGGCAGGACCACGCCGAACTGGTGCCCATCCGCACTTTGACCCAGCAGGTGGGGATGCGCACCCAGTCCCAGCTGCTGCTGGAGACGGCGACCGAGCTGGACGAGGACGCCACGACGGGGGACACCGGGTTGCACGACACGGTGCTGGCCGCCTTTGAGCACATGCAGCAGACCTACGACGCCGACTACGTCAACTCCGTCGTGCTGCTCACCGACGGCGTCAACGACGACAGCACCGGCGGCCTGTCCGAGGACGAGCTGATCACCGAGCTGGAGTCGCGGACCGACCCGGAGCGTCCGGTGACCGTGGTGCTCGTCGGGATGGGTCCGTCCGTGGACGGTGGCGCCCTCCAGCGCATCGCCGAGGCGACCGGGGGACGGGCGTATGTCGCGGAGGACCCCGCGGACATCACCGGCGTGTTCCTCGACGCGGTGTCGCACCGCGCCGGGCGCTGAGGTCGGGCCCCGGTCAGCCTGTCGTCGGCAGTCGCCGGCCGAGGAAGTCGACCGTCTGCTCCCAGGCGGCCTGGCTCGCGGCGGCGTCGTGGAACAGCGGGTGCGGGTTGTCGAAGGCGTGACCGGCGCCCTCATGCAGCACGAACTCGACGTCCTCCCGGGAGCCCTGCGAGGTCACCGCCCCGCGGATCTGCTCGACCTGGTCCTGCGGGATGTAGTTGTCGGCCGTGCCGAAGTGGTGCAACTGCGGGCAGGTCACCTGCTCGGCGAGCCCGGTCAGCTGGGGCAGCGCCGACCCGTAGTAGCTGACAAGCAGGGCGGGATCGCCCTGCGCGGCGGTCTGGAACGCGAGTCCACCGCCGAAGCAGAAGCCGACCAGGCCCACCCCAGCAACGTCGGGTCGGGCGGCCAGGTCCTCGGCGCTGGCCAGGGCGTCCTGCACCGCCAGGTCCCAGTCCAGTCGCCCCACGACCGCCATCGCGCGCTGCAGGAACTCGGGGTCGTCCTCGTCGATGTCCGCGTCGTCCAGGCGCCAGTAGATCTCCGGCGCGAGCACGGCATACCCGAGGTCGGCGAGGTCGGCGCAGCGGTCCCTGACGTATCGGCTCACCCCGAAGATCTCCTGCAGCACCACCAGACCGGGGTGCGGTCCGTCGCCGGACGGCAGCCAGAGGTGGGCCGGCAGGTCACCGCCGGAGGTCGGGACGCGGTGCGGTGCCGGGGTGACCATCAGCCGCTCACCGCCCGTCCGGGAGGACGGCGTTGAGGACCATGGAGACCAGGGTGATGATCAGGGCTCCCAGGATCGCGTCCCAGAAGAACTGGTGCACCGTGAAGTCCAGGCCCAACTGGCCGGACAGCCACGAGGTGATCGAGAGCATCGCGGCGTTCACGATGAAGGTGAACAACCCGAGGGTCAGGACCAGCAGCGGCAGGGACAGGAACAGCAGGATCGGCCGGATGACCGCGTTGAGCACGCCGAAGATCAGGGCGACTGCACCGATGGTGAGCACCGTGGTCGTGGTGTCCGCGTCACCCCCCAGCTCGATCCCGTCGAGGAGGAGGGAAGCGACCCACAGCGCCACCCCGTTGACAACCACCTTGATGAGGAAGGGCATGGGTCCATCGTGGCATGCCGGGTTCTACAGTGAGGCCATGAGCGAGTCGACGCCCCCGGCCCACGTCCGCCTGCGCAGCGCCCTGGACGCGGTGCCCGCGTACAAGCCCGGCAAGCCGGCGGAGCCCCGGGAGGGTGTCACCGCCTACAAGATCTCCTCGAACGAGAACCCCTACCCGCCGCTGCCGTCGGTGCTGCAGGTGGTGACCGACGCCGCGGGCTCGATGAACCGGTACCCCGACATGGGCGTCACCGCGCTGACCAGTGCCCTGTCCGAGCGGCTCGGCGTGCCCGCCTCGCACCTGGCCACGGGCACCGGCAGCGTGGGGGTACTCACCCACCTGATCACCATCACCTGCGAGCCCGGCGACGAGGTCGTCTACGCGTGGCGCTCGTTCGAGGCCTACCCGATCGTGGTCGCGCTGGCCGGGGCCACATCGGTGCAGGTGCCCCTGGACGAGCAGGCCCGACACGACCTGGACGCCATGGCGGCCGCCATCACCGACCGGACCCGCCTGGTGCTGGTCTGCACGCCCAACAACCCGACGGGCCCGAACGTCACCGACGCCGAGCTGCGAAAGTTCCTGGGCACGGTGCCCTCCCACGTGCTCGTCGTCATCGACGAGGCCTACCTGGAGTTCAACACCGACACCGACGCCCCGGACGCGCTGGCGCTCTACCGGGAGTTCCCCAACGTGGCGGTGCTGCGCACCTTCTCCAAGGCGTACGGTCTGGCCGGGCTGCGCGTCGGCTACGCCGTCGCCGGTGAAGATGTTGCGACCGCGCTGCGCAAGGCGGCCACGCCGTTCGGTGTCACCGATCTTGCCCAGCACGCCGCCATCGCCAGCCTGGACGCCTACGACGAGCTCGAGGTCCGGGTGAAGGCGCTCGTCGACGAGCGCGCCCGGGTGCTCGCGGCGCTCCGCGAGCAGGGGTGGCCCGTCCCGGACACCGAGGCCAACTTCGTGTGGATGCCGACGGGCGAGGACACCCTGGATTTCGCGGCCGCCTGCCAGGACGCCGGCCTCACCGTGCGCCCGTTCCCGGGTGAGGGTGCCCGGTGCACTATCGGGGAGACCGAGGCCAACGACCGGCTCATCGAGGTGGCCGGGGCGTTCCGGAACCGCTGAGGCGCGCGGGGTCGCCCTGGGGTAGCGTGAGCGGCGAACCTGCACCCGGCGCGGGCACACCCCGTGCGCCCCCGCCCACTGAAGGAGCACCTACCTGTGAGCGACGACGCCGTCGCGCAGGCGCCGACCAGCGCGCCCGCGACCCACGAGCCACCTGTCCGGGACATCACCGACGGCGGCCCCGAGATGGTCCAGTTCCTGGACAGTGACGGGCGTCGGGTGGGGCAGACGGAGGCCAACGCCCCCTTCGCCTCCTACCTCGAGGATGTCGACGCCGACGTGCTGCGCGGCCTCTACCGCGACCTGGTGCTGGTGCGCCGGGTCGACTCCGAGGGCCACGCGCTCCAGCGCCAGGGCGAGTTGGGGCTGTGGCCCTCGCTGCTGGGCCAGGAGGCCGCCCAGGTGGGCGCCGGCCGGGCGATGCGCCCGCAGGACTACGCCTTCCCCGGCTACCGGGAGCACGGTGTCGCCTGGTGCAAGGGCGTCGACCCGGTGAACCTGCTCGGCATGTTCCGCGGGGTCAACCACGGCGGGTGGGACTCCAACGAGAACAACTTCCACCTCTACACGATCGTGATCGGCAACCAGATGCTGCACGCCACCGGGTACGCCATGGGGGTGCAGCGCGACGGCGCCGTCGGCTCCGGCGACCTCGGAGCGGGACACCGCGGTGATGGCCTTCACCGGTGATGGCGGCACGGCCCAGGGCGACTACAACGAGGCGCTGGTGTTCGCCGCCGTGTCGCACGCCCCCGTCGTCTTCTTCGTGCAGAACAACCACTGGGCGATCTCCGAGCCGAACGAGCGCCAGTTCGTCATCCCGCCCTACCAGCGGGCCCGCGGCTTCGGCTTCCCCGGCGTGCGGGTGGACGGCAACGACGTGCTGGCCACGCTCGCGGTGACCCGGCAGGCCCTGGAACGGGCCCGGTCCGGGCAGGGCCCGACGCTGATCGAGGCCTTCACCTACCGGATGGGCGCGCACACCACGTCCGACGACCCCACCAAGTACCGCATCGCTGCGGAGGTCGACGCCTGGCGGGCCAAGGACCCGATCGACCGGCTGCGCAAGCTCCTGCAGACCGAGGGGATCGCCGACGACGACTGGTTCACCGAGGTCGACGCCGAGGCCGACGCGTTGGCGGCCCGGATCCGCACCGCCTGCCAGCAGATGCCGAACCCGCCGCACGAGGACATGTTCGCCGACGTGTATGTCGACCCGCACCCGTTGGTGGAACGGGAGCGTGCCGAGTTCGTGGCCTACCACGACAGCTTCGAGGAGGCCTGATGAGCCAGAAGATGACGATCGCCAAGGCGCTCAACGGGGGAATGCGCGCGGCGATGGAGGCGGACCCGAAGGTCGTCCTGATGGGGGAGGACGTCGGCAAGCTGGGCGGGGTGTTCCGGATCACCGAGCACCTGCAGAAGGACTTCGGCGAGGAGCGGGTCATCGACACGCCGCTGGCCGAGTCGGGGATCATGGGGGCCGCGGTGGGTCTGGCGCTGCGCGGCTACCGGCCGGTCGTGGAGATCCAGTTCGACGGCTTCGTCTATCCCGCGTTCGACCAGATCATCAGCCAGGTCTCCAAGATGCACTACCGCTCGCTGGGGCACCTGCGGCTGCCGATGGTCATCCGCATCCCCTACGGCGGGGGCATCGGCGCGGTCGAGCACCACAGCGAGTCCAACGAGGCCTACTTCGCGCACACCGCCGGGCTCCGGGTGGTCACCACCTCCACCGCCGAGGACGCCTACTGGATGATGCAGCAGGCGATCGCCAGCGACGACCCGGTCGTGCTCTACGAGCCCAAGCGCCGCTACCACGAGCGCGGCGAGGTCGACCTGGGTGACACCGCCCCCCACGGGCTGCACGACGCCGTCGTGCGGCGCGAGGGCACCGACCTGACCCTGCTCACCTACGGGCCGATGCTCAAAACCTGTGTGGCCGCCGCCGAGGCGGCAGCCGAGGAGGGTCGCTCCGTCGAGGTGGTGGACCTGCGCTCGCTGTCGCCGCTGGACCGCGACACCATCGTCGGCTCGGTGAGCAAGACCGGGCGCGCCGTCGTGGTGCACGAGGCGCAGACCTTCCTGGGGATGGGCGCGGAGCTGGCGGCCCTCGTGCAGCAGGAGTGCTTCTACGCACTGGAGGCGCCGGTGCTGCGGGTGGGTGGCTACAACATCCCCTACCCCCCGAGCCGCCACGAGGAGGTGTTCCTGCCGGACCTGGACCGGATCCTGGACGCCGTCGACACCTCGCTCGACTACTGACCCACCCTCGACGACTGACCCACAGGAGTCCCACCCATGCCGCAGTTCAAGCTCCCCGACCCCGGTGAGGGCCTGGTCGAGGCCGAGATCGTGACCTGGAAGGTCAAGGCCGGCGACCAGGTCAAGGTCAACGACATCGTGGTCGAGATCGAGACCGCCAAGTCCCTCGTCGAGCTGCCCATCCCCTGGGAGGGCACCGTCGTGGAGCTGCTGGCGGCCGAGGGCGACACCGTGGAGGTCGGGACCCCGATCATCGTGATCGACAACGGCGACGGGGGAGGCGGCGCTGCCGCGGCCCCCGAGGCGGCTCCGGCCTCCGAGCCCGCAGCGGCCGAGCCAGCAGCGGCGGAGGACTCCCCCAAGAGAGAAGCCAACCTGGTCGGCTACGGACCCTCCGAGGGGTCGACCTCACGACGACCCCGCAAGCGGTCCCGGGGCATCCCGGACGCCCCGCCGCCGCCCGCGGCAGCCGGTGACGCGGGTGCCGCCCAGGCACGGTCGGCCCACCCCGCTGCCCCCGCGCCCTCGGCGCCCGCACCCGCGGCCTCTCCCGCCGCTGCGGCTGCTCCCGCCGCTGCGCCCGCGACGCCCGCCGGGCCCAAACCGCTGGCCAAGCCGCCGGTCCGCAAGTACGCCAAGGACCTGGGGGTCGACCTGGCCCTGATCATCCCGACCCGCGAGGACGGCGTGATCACCCGGGCCGACATCGACGCCCACGCCTCCGGCGCCCAGGACCCCGCTGGGGCCGCAGCGGCCCCCGAGGCCCCGCCCGCGGGACCGGCCGCTGAGGCTGGCGATGCAGGGTCGCGCCCCACGGCATACGCGGCCCCGGTGTTCGACCGCGCGGGTGAGCGTGAGACCCGCACCCCGGTCAAGGGCGTGCGCAAGATGACGGCGCAGGCGATGGTCGGGTCGGCGTTCACCGCGCCGCACGTGACCGAGTTCATCACCGTGGACGTGACGGCCACGATGGACCTGGTCGACCGGTTGAAGCGCAGCCGCGAGTTCCGCGACACCAAGGTCTCCCCGCTGCTGATCCTGGCCAAGGCACTGATCCTGGCGGTCAAGCGCAACCCCGGCATGGTCGCCGTGTGGGACGAGGCGGCGCAGGAGATCGTGCAGCGCAACTACGTCAACCTGGGCATTGCCGCCGCGACCCCGCGTGGGCTGATCGTGCCCAACATCAAGGACGCCGACCTGATGGACCTGCGTCAGCTGGCCGACGCCATGGGCCACCTGGTCGAGACCGCGCGGGCCGGCCGCACCCAACCCGCGGAGATGTCCGGGGGCACCATCACGATCACCAACGTCGGCGTGTTCGGCGTCGACACCGGGACCCCGATCATCAACCCGGGGGAGTCGGCGATCGTGTGCTTCGGCGCGGTCCGCCGCCAGCCGTGGGTGGTGACCGGCCCGGACGGCACGGAGGAGATCGTGCCCCGGTGGGTCACCCAGCTCGCGGTGTCGTTCGACCACCGGCTGATCGATGGCGAACTCGGCTCGAAGTTCCTCTCGGACCTGGCCGCGATCATGGAGGACCCGGCGCAGGCACTGGTCTGGGGCTGAGCCCCCGCCGGCTACCGCGCCCACAAACGCCGAACGGCGCCCACCCCGAGGGGAGGGCGCCGTTCGGCATACGGTGCCGCCGAGTGCGGCGAGTGGCCGGGATCAGCCGGCGCAGGCGGTCTCCAGCTCGCCCTGGGCGTCGGCCGAGCCCTGCACGTCGATCTCGGGCAGGGAGATGGCACCGTCCTCGTCGACGGCGTCCCCGTCGGTGACGGCGGTGACCGTCTCGGCGAACGGCGCGTTCACCTCGTCGAGCAGGGCGCTGATGTCCTCGGGGGCGGAGGCCGAGGTCGCGTCGATGCGCTGCTTGAGGAGGTTGACCTCGCCGTAGGTCGCCATGTCGACGATGTCGCCGTTGGTCAGCGCCTCGCGGGCCGCGTCGGCGCGGTCGGCCAGCGGGCCACCCTCGGTGAAGAACTCCTCGCAGGCCGGGTCGGCGTAGCTGCCGGCGGCACCGGTCGCGCCGGCGCCGTCGTCGGTGGCGGCGTCGTCGTCGGCCCCGGCGTCGGCGTCGTCGTGCCTCGTCGGCGCCGGCGTCGTCGGTCTCGCCCGCGTCGTCGGTCCCGCCCTCGTCCGCACCGCCCTCGTCCTGCACGGCGGTGGTGTCGTCGGCGGGCTCATCCTCACTGCTGCACGCGCCCAGGGCAACGGTCGCGGTCAGGGCCAGGGCAAGCAGGCTGGTCTTCTTCATCAGGTTCTCTCCTCATCGGCTTCCGGTGAGGGGGCAGGGCGCAGCCGCTCCGCACGGTCATCTGTGCTGGTCGGCGGCGTCATTGTCCCCTGGGCGGCGCCAGCCTCACGCGGGTGCGGAGGCGGCATGCGCCACCCACTCACTGTGCGCCTTTTGCCGGGGAAACTCAAACCGATTGTGGCGCGGCGCGTTCCGCGGCGGGTCGGTCAGGGGGTGATGACGAGGGCGTCCAGCACCCGCGCCGCCAGGTCCTCGTCACCGACCACCTGGTATGCCGTGTCGACGGTCGTGCGCCGTCCCGCGGCGCGGCGGGTGAGGGCGTCGGTGGAGGCGATGATCGTGGTGGTGGGACCCTCGACCGCAGGGCTCTCGGTGGCCTGCTCCGTCTCGCCGGTGAAGAGCGTGTGCACCCAGGGACGCCCCTCGGAGTCGCGTGCCATCTTGCCCCCGATCCGGGCGGTGACCGGCCCGGTGCAGTCCAGGATCACCGTCGTGCCCTCGGCCAGGTCCAACCGCTTGGCGAGCAGGACCGGGAACGAGCGTTCTAGCGCGTCGAGGAACACCGCGGCGCCGACCGTGTCCAGGCCACCCGGGCGGTCCAGGGCCTCCCGGACGTCCTGCTCGTGCGTCCAGATATCCATCAGGCGCAGCCGCAGCAACGGTCCCAGGGCCATGGTCTGCTCCATCGGAGCGCGGACCTCGGTCTCCAGGGTGAGGTCCGGGTTGGCCAGGGTGGAGAGCCGGTTGTGCAGCAGCGTCTGCAGCTCGCTGACCACCGCCTCGCCCGGTGTGCCCCGGCGGGCCTGCACGCCCTGCTCCATCCAGGCCGCGAACTCGTGGTGGACGTGGTCGCCCTCGGGGAGCTCCACCTCGGGGTGGGGCGCCCCGTCCAGGTAGGCCTCGACCGCGGCCACGTGCGCCAGGTGGTCCTGCAGCGGTCCACCCCGGGCAGGAGGTCGGGCGGGCGAAGTCGTCCGGGCGGCACCCGGCCCCCAGGTCCACGACCGCCTGCACCCCCTGGCGGAACGCCTCGACCAGCTCGGGGAGGTCGTCGGGCGGAGCGGGGTGGATCGGCATACGGCCAGCCTACCTAGCATGGGGGCGTGCCCCCCGCTCCCGACACCGTGACCGAGACACCCCGGCAGCCTGCCGCCGGGGTGGCGTTGCGGTGGTTCCCCGCGCTGGGGCTGATCGGCCTCGCGCTCCCGGTCGCGCTGCTCGTGGGTGCCGCCTCGGGTGCCCTGGGCGGGCAGCTCCTCATGGATGCCGGCCCGATGGTGCGTGTCGGGCTCCCGGTCGTGGACGTGGTGCACAACCTCGCCGCGGCGCTGGCCGTCGGGATGCTGCTGGTCGCGGCGTTCCTGGCGCCGGAGGGTCGGGCGACCTCCCGGCGGGAGACCGCGGCGCGGGCGGCGGGCTGGGCGGCGGCGGTGTGGGCGGGCTCTGCGGCCGTCGGCCTCGTCTTCGCCTTCGCCGACGTCGCCGGTCTCGCGCCGAGCACTCCCGGGTTCTGGACCGATCTGCTCGACAACCTGTGGGCGCTCGAGCTGACCCGACTGCTGCTCCTGGAGACGCTGCTCGCCACGGCACTGGCACCCCTCGCCTGGTTCGCACGCACCCGCGGCGCGCTGGCCTGGGCGTTCCTGCTGTCCCTGGCCGCCCTCCTGCCGTTGAGCTTCGCGGGTCACGCGAGCGGCACCGAGGGTCACGAGCAGGCGATGACGGCGCTGATGTTCCACCTCTTCGGGGTGTCGGTGTGGGTCGGCGGGCTGCTGGCGATCGTGGTCCTGCGCCCCGTCCTCGGCAAGGCGGTGGAGCCGACCCTGCGCCGCTTCTCCACGGTGGCGCTGTGGTGCTACGGCGCGGTGGCCGTCTCCGGGGTGCTGTTCGCGATGCTGGAGGTCGACGACCCCGGCGACCTCACCAGCGCCTACTGGCTGGTGCTGTGGGGCAAGGTGTTGGCGCTGGGGGCCCTCGGTGGCATCGGCTACCAACAGCGCGAACGGCTGCTGGACCGGGGCGTGGAGCGGTCCTCGGCGTTCGCCCGGCTGGCCCTCACCGAGCTCGCCGTGATGGGCGTCGCGATGGGACTGGCGGTGGCCCTGTCCCGGACCGCGACGCCCGAGGTCGAGCGCCTGCCCAACACCCCGGTGCTGGAGCTCACCGGCTACCCGATGCCGCCGGAGTGGGAGCTGTCCCGCCTGGTCACCGTCTGGGAGATCAACTGGCTCTTCCTGCCGACGGCCGTGGTCGCGGTCGCGAGCTACCTGGTCTGGGTCACCCGGCTGCGGCGCCGCGGCGACAGCTGGCCGCTGCACCGGACGATCTGCTGGGTGATCGGCTGGGCGGTCTTTGTCTACGCGACCAACGGCGCCCCCGGCGTCTACGGCAGGATCATGTTCTCCCAGCACATGGTGATGCACATGCTGCTGATGATGGCGGTGCCGATCTTCCTGGTCCTGGCCGCACCCGTCACCCTGGCGCTGCGCGGCCTGCCGGCCCGCAAGGATGCCACGCTGGGTCTGCGGGAGATCCTGCTGGCGGTGGTCCACTCCCGGTACGCCTCGTTCGTGGTCAACCCGTTGGTGGCCGGGGTCATCTTCTTCGGCAGCCTGGTGGCGTTCTACTGGACCGAGTGGTTCCCCTGGTCGCTGACCACCCACTCCGGGCACGTGGTGATGGTGGTGCACTTCACGCTCACCGGCTACGCCTTCGTGTGGTCCCTCATCGGCACCGACCCCGGGCCCCCGAAGTGGCCCGCGCCCCTGCGGATGATGGTGCTCATCGGCACCTTGGCTGCCCACGCCTTCTTCGGTCTTGCGCTGATGAGTGGCACCTGGCTGCTCGCGCCGGGCTTCTTCAAGGCGATCGAGGTGCCCTACGTGCCCGACTTGTTGGCCGACCAGCAGCTGGCGGGGGGTATCGCCTGGGGGATCGGGGAGGTCCCGACGCTGGTCCTGGCCCTGCTGTTGGCGCTGGACTGGTTCCGCAGCGACACCCGGGAGGCGGCCCGGTCCGACCGGCGGGCCGAGCGCGACGGAGATGCCGAGCTCACGGCATACAACGAACACTTGCAGGAACTCGCCCGACGCAACGCACGGAGGCCACAGTGAAGATTGCCGTGATCCAACTCTCCTACGGTGACGGGGAGCCCGAGGAGGAGCGCGCCCGCCGCGTCCTGGAGCTCGTCCGCGCCCAGGACGGGCACGACCTGGTGGTGCTTCCCGAGCTGTGGAGCGCGGGCGGGTTCGACTACGAGGTGTGGCCGGACCGGGCGCAACCCGTCGACGGCCCCGTCGTCCAGTCGCTGGCCGCCGTGGCGCGCGAGATCGGGGCGGTGCTCCACGGCGGTTCCCTGGTGGAGCGGCCGGTGGGCGAGGACGGGCCGGAGGGGCGTGGGCTGTGGAACACCTCGGTGCTGATTGGGCCGGACGGTGAGTTGGTGACGCGCTACCGCAAGGTGCACCGCTTCGGGTTCGGCGTCGGCGAGCCCCGGTTGCTGGAGGCGGGCGCCGACGTGGTGGTGACGGACCTGCCGGCCCCGGCGGCTGGCCTCCGCGCCGGCCTCTCGACCTGCTACGACCTGCGGTTCCCCGAGCTGTATCGCGCCCAGCTCGATCTCGGCGCCGAGCTCTTCCTGATCCCGGCCGCGTGGCCGGCCGCGAGGGTGGAGGCGTGGCGGTTGCTGCTGCGTGCCCGAGCGATCGAGGACCAGTGCTACGTCGTGGCCTGCAACACCGCCGGCACGCATGCGGGCACCGAGATGGGCGGGCACAGTGCCGTCATCGACCCCTGGGGGACGGTGCTGGCCGAGGCGGGGACCGACGAGGAGGTCCTCTCGGTCGAGATCGATCCCGGCGCCGTCGCAGCGGCGCGGGAGAAGTTCCCCGTGCTCCGCGACCGCCGCCTGTAGCTCCCCGCCCTCCTTCCCACCCTCCCACCCATCGACCGGACGGGTGATATGGCGGTTTCACGGGTGACCGGACGTGTGGTCTGGCGGTCCTACGGGTGACCAGACGGGTCGTCTGGCGACGTTCCGCGGAAGCGCCGCCAGATCACCCGTCCGGTGCCGGCTGTGAGCGCCAGACCAGACGTTCGGTGCCGGCTGTGAGCGCCAGACCAGACGTTCGGTGCCGGCTGTGAGCGCCAGGCCAGGCGTCTGGTGGGGGTGAGGACCGCCCGCCAGACGACGCGTCTGGTGGGGGTGAGGGTTAGAAGGCGGCCTCGGGCAGGTCCATCAGGGAGCTGTCGGTCTCGGTGGTGATGGCCCGTTCGGAGGTGAGGCGGGGCAGCACCGTGCGTGCGAAGAAGCGGGCAGCGGCCACCTTTCCCTGGTAGAACGCCTCGTCCGAGCCGGAGGCGCCGGAGTCCAGCGCGGCCTGGGCCACCACGGCGTGGCGCAGCAGCAGCCAGCCGACGATGAGATCGCCGAAGGACATCAGCAGCCGGGTCGTGTTGAGACCGACGTCGTACAGCTTCTGGGCGTCGCCACCGCTGCGGGGGTCGGCCGCCATGAGCCGGCCGACCATGAACTCGACCATGCCCTGGACGTCCTCCAGGGCGGTGCCGAGCAGCGCGCGTTCGGTGGCGAACGGGTCGTCGGCCGAGCCGCCCTTGACGAGCTCCAGCACCTGCTCGGCCAGGAAGCTCAGGGCCTCACCGTTGTCGCGGACGATCTTGCGGAAGAAGAAGTCCATGCCCTGGATCGCCGTCGTGCCCTCGTAGAGGCTGTCGATCTTGGCGTCGCGCACGTACTGCTCGACGGGGTAGTCCTGGAGGAAGCCGGAGCCGCCGAAGGTCTGCAGCGACTCGGTGCCCAGCAGGGTCCACGCCCGCTCGGAGCCGCACCCCTTGACGACCGGCAGCAGCAGGTCGTTGACGCGGCGGGCCATGATCGCCGGCGACCCCTCGGGCAGGTCCTCGGTGCCGGTCTCGGCCTGGGCGGCCATGACCGTGTCCTGGAAGCTCGCCGTGTAGAGCATCAGGGCCCGCAGCCCCTCGGCATACGACTTCTGCAGCATCAGGGAGCGGCGCACGTCCGGGTGGTGCGTGATCGTCACGCGGGGGGCGGTCTTGTCGGCCATCTGGGTCAGGTCCGAGCCCTGCACCCGTTCCTTGGCGTACTCCAGCGCGTTGAGGTAGCCGGTGGACAGCGTGGCGATCGCCTTGGTGCCCACCAGCATCCGGGCGTACTCGATGACACGGAACATCTGGGCGATCCCGTCGTGCACCTCGCCCAGCAGCGTCCCGACCGCGGGGCGCGAAGGGTCCTCACCGAACCGCAGCTCACAGGTCGTCGAGGTCTTGAGGCCCATCTTGTGCTCGATGTTGCTGACCTGCACGCCGTTGCGCTCCCCCAGCTCACCGGTCTCCGGGTCCACGTGGAACTTGGGGACGATGAACAGCGACAGGCCCTTGGTGCCGGGGCCGGCCCCCTCGGGCCTGGCGAGCACGAAGTGGATGACGTTGTCGTAGAACGGTGCCTCACCGGAGGTGATGAACCGCTTGACCCCCTCGATGTGCCAGGTGCCGTCCTCGGCCTGGACCGCGCGGGTCCGGCCAGCACCGACGTCGGAGCCGGCGTCCGGCTCGGTCAGCACCATGGTGGCGCCCCAGGCGTGCTCGGTCATCAGCGTGGCCAGGTGCTGCTGGGCGGGAGTGCCCAACTGGTAGAGCACCTCGGCGAAGGTGAAGCCGGCGGCGTACATCTTCAGCGCGGGGTTGGCGCCGAGCAGCAACTCGGAGAGGGCCCAGGTCAGCGAGGGTGGTGCGGGGGTGCCGCCGATCTCCTCGGAGAGCCCGATCCGCCACCACTCCGAGTCCACGAAGGCCCGGTAGGAGTCGACGAACGCCTGGTCCATGGTGACCTCGCCGGTCTCGGGGTCCAGGACCGGCGGGTTGCGGTCGGAGGAGAGCAGGCTGGGCCCCAGCTCACGCTCGGCAAGGGTGGCCACCTGAGCCAGCACGTCACGCGCGGTGTCGGCGTCGACGTCCCCGAACGGGCCGGACCCGAGCACCTCCTGGCGGTCCAGCACCTCGAAGAGGTTGAACTCCAGGTCCCTCAGGTTGCTCTTGTAGTGGCTCATGACGCACCTCTGCGATCTCACGCTCGTCAACTGTTCCCGATACTCGCCGTACCTGTTAGTTGAGTATAGCCGGGGACGAGGCCCCTGCCTACCCGGGGGTAACTGCGATCCGTGACCGACGGGGAGTATGCCGAGGCCCCCGGCGGCGGGGCGGACGGCGTCGTCAGGAGTCGCCGGTGAGCCCGGCGTCGTGCACCACCAGGGCGACCTGGGTGCGGTTGCCCGCGCCGAGCTTGGTGAGCAGGCGGGAGACGTGCGCCTTGACGGTGGGCACCCCCATGTAGAGCCGCGCCGCGATCTCGGCGTTGGACCACCCCTGGCCGATCCCGATCGCGACCTCGCGCTCCCGGTCCGTGAGCCCGTCCAGCAGACGGTTCGCGCGGGCCTTGCGGTCATGCTCGGGGGGCGTGGCGTCGACGGTCCGGACCCTGGCGATCAGCTGCGCGGTGACCGAGGGCGACAGCATGGGCTCGCCGCCGGCCACCGTGTGGATCGCCTCGACCAGCCGCTCGGGGTGGGTGCTCTTGAGCAGGAAGCCGTGGGCCCCGATCTGGAGCGCCTCGAGCACCATGTCGTCGGTGTCGAAGGTCGTCAGCACGATGACCTTGGGCGGCTCGTTGTCACCGAGCAGTTCCCGGGTGGCCGCCAGCCCGTCCATCCGGGGCATCCGGATGTCCATCAGCACCACGTCGGGGCGCAGCGTCCGGGCCAGGTCGACACCGGTCCGACCGTCGGCCGCCTCGCCGACGACGTCGATGTCGGCGGCGCCGCCCAGGATCAGTCGCAGCCCGGTGCGCACGAGGGCGTCGTCGTCGACCAGGACGACCGAGATCACGCTCACGCCTCCCACGGTAACCAGGCCCGCACCGTGAACCGCCCTCCCCGGTCGCTGCCGTAGGTCAGCCGGCCCCCGCTGAGGACGGCGCGCTCGGCCAGGCCGAGCAGCCCCAGCCCGGACCCGCTGCCCTGGGCGGACTCCTGCGGGGGAGTGGTGCCGTATGCCATGGGCTGGTTCACGACCGTGACCTCCAGACCGTCGGTGGGTCCGCCCGCGAGGGCGACGGTGACCGGCATCCCGGGGGCGTGCTTGCGGGCGTTGGTCAGCCCCTCCTGCACGATGCGGTAGGCGTGCCGGCTGATCGTCTCGGGGACGTCCCCCACCTGCACCCGCAGGTTCAGTTGCAGCGGGGTGCCGCCCTCGCGGACCTCCTCGATGAGGTCGCCGAGCCGGGTCAGGTCAGGTTGCGGACCGAGGGGCTGGCCGGGGTCCTGCGCCCCGCGGAGCACCCCGAGGACCTCCCGCAGCTCGGTGACGGCCTGGTCGGCGTTGTCCCGCAGGGTCGCGGCGATCTCCCGCACCTGCTCCGGGGGCAGGTCCTCCCGGTAGGTGAGGATCCCGGAGTGCATGGCGATCAGGCTGATCCGGTGGGCCAGCACGTCGTGCATCTCCCGGGCGATCCTGGCCCGCTCGGTGGCGCGGGCCTGCTCGACGCGGCGGCCCTGCTCCCGCTCGGCAGTCTCGGCGCGCTCCCGCAGGGCCGCGATGTTGTCGCGGCGCACGCCGATGTAGTAGCCGACGGCGACGCAGGTGATCAGGCTCAGGGCCTGGATCACCAGGGACGTGACCAGGTGCCAGCGGCCGGGTTCGGTCGGCGGGAACAGCAGGTCCCAGGCCGGGGCGGCGGCCAGGAAGAAAGGCGTCACGGCCAGGACCTCGCGCCAGTTGCGGCGGGTCGCCATGGACACCAGGGCGATGGCGCCAGCTCCGGCCACCGACACGGCGACGCCGGAGGTGATGGTGAGGACGAGCGCGACGAACAGCGGCCAGCGGCGCCGGAACAGCAGGAGTGCGGTGCCGGCCAGCCCGACGGCCGGGTCCACCAGGGCCAGCCACCACTCCGGGCCGACCCGTCCCTCGAGGTCGATGGTCGCCCAGGACAACAGCCACAGCAGCGCACCGATGAGCACCGCCGCCACGACCCGCCAGGTCTCACCCCACAGGGAGGTCGCAGGCACACCGAGTCGCATGACCTGAGCCTAGGTCGCCCGCGGGGCGGAGTCTGCCACCCAAAGACTAGGCAGCCTCATCCCAGAGGCGTACGAAAGTAGGGGGCAGGTCCAGACTGCAGACCGATGTGCGCACCCCCCGACGGCCCGCACGATGGATCCCATGATCTCAGTGACCAATCTCGTGAGGACCTACGGGGACTTCACCGCGGTGGACGATGTGACGTTCACTGCCGAGGCCGGCCGGGTGACCGGCTTCCTCGGTCCCAACGGGGCGGGCAAGTCCACCACCATGCGTGTGATGACCGGGCTCACCCCGCCGACCTCCGGGGCGGCGCTGGTGCTCGGGAAGCCCTACGCCTCCCTGACCAACCCCGGACGCCACGTCGGTGTCCTGCTCGACGCCTCGGCCCAGCACGCCGGCCGCACCGGCCGCGAGGTGCTGACCCTGGGTGCGATGACCCTGGGCATCGACCGGCGACGGGTCGACCAGATGCTCGAGGTGGTGGGGCTGACCAAGAAGGAGTCCGAGCGGCGGATCCGCAACTACTCCCTCGGGATGCGCCAGCGCCTCGGCCTGGCCCACGCGCTGCTCGGTGACCCCGAGGTGCTGATCCTGGACGAGCCCGCCAACGGACTCGACCCGGCAGGTATCCGCTGGATGCGGGACCTGCTCGGCACGTTCGCCCGCGAGGGCGGCACGGTGCTGCTCTCCTCGCACCTGCTGCACGAGATCGAGAAGATCGCGGACGACATCGTGGTGATCGGGCGGGGCAAGATCGTCGCGCAGGGCACCAAGGAGGAGCTCCTGCGGCCCTCCGGTTGCCTGGTGCGCAGCTCGGACGACCACGCTCTCGCGGCGGCGCTGTCCCAGCAGAACCTGACTGTCGAGGTGCTGCCCAGCGGCGGGCTCCAGGTCGAGGCCGAGGCCCTCCGGGTCGGGCAGGTCGCCGCCGACCACCGGATCGTGCTCGAGGAGCTGCGACCGGGTGACAACCAGGGCCTGGAAGAGATGTTCCTGACCCTGACCTCGGACGACGCCCGCAAGGAGGCCGCAGCATGAGCACCCAGACCCTCGAGGACACCCGGCAGGTCGGCACGATCCGCCCCGGGTTCTCCCTCCCGAGCATCGACGCCCCCGTGTCGGCCGTCTCCTTCGGGCGCCTGGTCCGGGTGGAGACCCGCAAGCAGATCGACACCCTCGCCGGCCGCTGGTTCCTGATCAGCATCGGGCTCGTGGTGGCCGCGGTCATCGCCATCATGCTCGGGGTCAACGGCGGCAACCACTCCTTCATGGACTACCTGGTGGCGACCTCCACGCCGCTGGCCATCCTGGTGCCGATCCTCGGGATCCTCACCGCGACCTCGGAGTGGTCCCAGCGCACCGCGATGACGACCTTCTCGCTGGAGCCGCGGCGGGGACGGATCATCGCCGCCAAGGTCGTGAGCTCGCTGTTCCTGGGCGTCGTCGCCTTCCTGGTGGCGATCGTCCTGGCGGCAGCCGGCCACTTCGCGGCGACAGTCTTCCGCGACGCCACCGCGGTGTGGGACCTGAACTGGTGGCTGATCGGGGGCATGGCCCTGCTGACGCTCCTCAGCGTGGGCCAGGGCGTCGCCTTCGGGTTGGCGTTGTTGAACACCCCGGCGGCCATCGTCGGGTATCTGATTCTCCCCATGGTGTGGTCCATGCTCGCAGCACTGGTCTCCTGGATGCGCGATGCCGCAGCCTGGTTGGACCTGGGCGTGACGCAGGCACCACTGACCTTGGGGGAGGCGCTGACGGGCCAGGAGTGGGCCAAGCTCGGCGTATCGACGGCCGTGTGGCTTGGGCTGCCACTGGCCATCGGGGTGTGGCGCGTGCTGCGCCGCGAGGTCAAGTGACCCGCGGCTAGTGCCCCCACCCCGCACAGGGGAAAGTCGTCGGCGGGACCGGACGTTGTGACCGGTCCCGCCGACGCATGTCCGGATCCGGTATGTCGTGGGCCGAGGGGGTCGTCACCGGCCCGTGACCTTCGTAGGGCAGGATGCCCACACACGCACCGGAGGCCGGAGAGGTGACCAGGCATGAGGTTGACGAGGACGGGGACGCTTGCTGTTGCGTTGGGCGGGGTGCTGCTGTTGGGCGCCTGCAACGCGGGGTCGAGCACCGACGAGAGCGGTGAGTCCGGGGACGCGCCGGAGGGCGGGTCCGACAGCGTGACCATCGGCCTGGTGGCCGAGCCGGCCAGTCTGGACTTCACCACCAGTGACGGTGCGGCCATCCCGCAGGTGCTGCTCTACAACGTCTACGAGACCCTGGTGAAGGTGGACCAGGACGGCGAGATCGTCCCCTCCCTCGCCACGGACTGGCAGGTCAGTGACGACGGGTTGACCTACACCTTCACCCTGGCCGAGGGCGTGACGTTCAGCAACGGCGAGGACTTCACCGCCGACGACGTGGTGTTCTCCATCGAGCGGGTCCAGTCCGACGCGTGGACGATCAGCCTGAAGGCACAGATGGATGTCGTGGAGTCGGTCGAGGCGACGGGCGACCACGAGGTCACCGTCACTCTGTCGCGGCCCAGCAACAGCTGGCTCTACTCGATGACCACCCGGGTGGGCGCGATCTTCGACGAGGGCGGGGTGGAGGACCTGGCGACGACGGCCGTGGGCACCGGGCCGTTCACCTTCGCCGACTGGCAGCGCGGCAGTGCGATCACCCTGGAGCGCAACGCCGACTACTGGGGCGAGGAGCCGTTCTTCGATGAGGTGGCGTTCCAGTACTTCGCGGACGCGACGGCGCTCAACAACGCCCTGCTCACCGAGCAGATCGACGTCATCGGCACGGTGCAGGCGCCGGAGTCGCTGAGGGAGTTCGAGGGGGAGGACCACCAGATCATCGAGGGCACCACCAATGGGGAGGTGGTGCTGTCGATGAACAACAGCGCGGCGCCGTTCGACGACCTGCGGGTCCGCCAGGCCGCCCGGCACGCCATCGACCACGAGAGCCTGCTCGAGACGTGCTGGGCCGGGCGGGGTGAGCTGATCGGCAGCATGGTCCCCCCGACCGACCCGTGGTTCGAGGACCGGACCGGCGACTATCCCTACGACCCGGAGGCGGCGCAGGAGCTGCTCGCGGAGGCGGACGCCGACGGTGCCCAGGTGCGGCTGCGGATCCCGAGCCTGCCGTATGCCGTGGCGTGCGGCACGGTGGTGGAGTCGATGCTGGAGGACGTGGGCTTCGAGGTGACCATCGACCAGCTGGAGTTCCCGGCGGCCTGGTTGGAGGACGTGTTCACCAACGCCGACTACGAGATGTCGATCATCGCCCACGTCGAGCCGCGGGACATGCGGGCAGTCTTCGGTGACCCCGACTACTACACCCAGTACGGCGACCCGGACTTCGTGGCGCTGCTGGATGAGGCAGACGCGGGGACCCCGGAGGAGCAGCAGGCGGCGTTGAGTGAGGCCGCTGCCCTGCTCTCTGAGGACGCCGCGGCCGACTTCCTGTTCGTGATGCCCAACATCATCGTCGCGGACCCCGCCATCACCGGCCTGCCGGAGAACGCCATCAGCGAGTCCTTCGACCTGGCCGACCTTGCCCGCGACTGATCGCGTGACTGCCCCCCGACGGGCGGTCGCGCACTGATGGTGCTCCACCTGGCACGGCGCCTGGGGGTGCTCCTGGCGAGCCTGGCGATCAGCTCGGTCGTGGTCTTCGCCTTCATGCGGGTGCTCCCGGGGGACCCCGCGCGGGTCGCGCTGGGGGTGAACGCCTCGGAGGAGGCGGTGGCCCGGCTGCGCACCGAGTTCGGTCTGGACCGGCCGATCCTGGAGCAGTACCTGTCCTGGGTCGGTGGGTTGCTCCGGTTCGACCCGGGCATCGAGTTCCTGTCCAAGGCGGCGATCGGCCCACAGATCGCCGACCGGCTGCTCGTCACCCTGTGGCTCGTCGGGGCCGCGATGGTCCTGGCGGTCGTGGTGGCGCTGCCGGTGGGCACCTGGATGGCGGTGCGGCACCGGCACGCGGACGGGGTGATCGCCTCGGCCCTGTCCCAGCTCGGGGTGGCCATCCCGGCGTTCCTGGCCGGGATCCTGCTGATCGCGGTGTTCGCGGTGCGATTGCGGTGGGTCCCGTCGGGGGGCTGGGTGCCGCCGGCGCAGGACCCCGTCGAGTTCCTCAGGCGGCTGGTGCTCCCCGCGGTCTCCCTGGCCCTGGTGCAGGCCGCGGTGCTGGCACGCTACGTGCGCAGTGCGGTGCTGGACGTGCTGCGGGAGGACTACCTGCGCACGGCCCGCGCCAAGGGACTGCGCCCGATGCCGGCGCTGCTGCGGCACGGGCTGCGCAACGCCTCCATCCCGGTCGTGACCGTGCTCGGTCTGCAATTGGCCACCCTGCTCATCGGGGCCGTGGTGATCGAGCGCGTCTTCGTCATCCCCGGCCTGGGCACCCTGCTGCTGGACTCGGTGGCCGACCGGGAGCTGCTCACCATCCAGGCCGTGGTCATGGTGCTGGTCGTGGCGGTGCTGGTGATCAACTTCGTGGTCGACGCGCTCTACCTGCTGATCGACCCGCGGCTGCGGGGTGGGCGCTGATGGGTGGGCGCCGGCTGAACGCCTCCCTGCTGATCGGGGGCCTCATCGTGGCCGTCGTCGTCGGGTTGGCGCTGCTGTCCTACGTGTGGACGCCCCACCCGCCGATGAAGGTCCTGCCGACCGAGTCCTACCAGACGCCCAACGGGGAGTTCTGGCTCGGCACCGACCGGTTCCGGCGGGATGTGTTCACCCAGATCGTGATCGGGTCGCGCACGACCCTGTATGTCGGGCTGGTCGCCGTGGGTGTGGCCGCCGTGGTGGGGGTGCCCATCGGGATCCTCGCCGCCATGTCCCCAGGGTGGCTCGGCCAACTGGTGATGCGGGGCAACGACATCCTGCTGGCCTTCCCGGCGCTGCTGCTGGCGATCATGTTCGCCGCGATCTACGGCGGCAGCACCAGGGTCGCGATGATCGCCATCGGCATCGCCACGATCCCCTCGTTTGCCCGGATCACCCGGTCCGGGGCGCTGCAGGTCATGGGCACCGAATACGTCACCGCGGCCCGCGCCGCCGGGCGGTCCCCGCTCGCGATCGCCGGGCGACACGTGCTGCCGAACGTCGCGGGCCTGATCATCGTCCAGGCGTCGGTGAGCTTCGCCATCGCGATCCTGGCGGAGGCGGCGCTGGCCTACCTCGGCCTGGGCACGCCGACCGGGCAGGCGTCGTGGGGCCGGATGCTCTACGAGGCGCAGTCGACGTTGCGGGCGGCACCGCACCTGGCCCTCATCCCGGGCGCCGCGATCGCCCTGGCCGTCCTCGGGTTCAACCTGTTTGGCGACGGGCTGCGCGACTACCTGGACCCGAAGCTGCAGCGGGTGGTGCGCCGATGACCGCCCAGCCCGTGGAGACCACCGGGGACCCCGGCGGCGAGCACACCGTGCTGTCCGTGTCGGGACTGCACGTCCATGTCGGGGAGGAGCGCCTGCTGCACGACGTCTCCTTCGAGATCGGCCGCGGTGAGCGGGTCGGCCTGATCGGGGAGTCCGGCTCCGGCAAGTCGCTCACCGCGCTCTCGGTGATGGGGCTGCTCCCCGAGGGCCTGTCCGCCACGGGCCGGGTCGGCCTTGCCGGCCAGGACGGCAACCTGCTGACCCGGTCCGAGCGGCGACTGGCCAGGATCAGGGGCGACGCCATGGGCATGGTCTTCCAGGAGCCGATGACCGCGCTCAACCCGACGATGCGGGTCGGCGCCCAGATCGCCGAGACGATGACGTTGCACGGTGGTGCGAGCCGCGCGCAGGCCCGGCGCCGCGCAGTTGACCTGTTGGACCAGGTGGGGTTGCCCGAGCCCGAGCGGCTGGCCCGCTCCTTCCCGCACCAGCTCTCCGGCGGGCAGCGGCAGCGGGTGGTCACCGCGATCGCCCTGGCCAACGACCCGATGCTGCTGATCTGTGACGAGCCGACCACGGCGCTGGACGTCACGGTCCAGGCGCTGGTCCTCGACGTGCTGTTGCGCGGCGTCGCCGACCGCGACGCGGCGCTGCTGTTCATCACCCACGACCTCGCCGTCGTCGCCTCCACCTGCGAGCGGGTGCTGGTCATGCACGAGGGCAGGATCGTGGAGGCCGGCCCCGTGCAGCAGGTCTTCACCGCGCCCCGGCACGACTACACGCGCACGCTGCTGGCGGCCAGCGAGCTGGCCCCCCGGGCCGCCGAGCTGGTGCCAACGGCCGAAGAGCAGGCGCCAACGGCCGACGAGCAGGCGCACGAGGCCGGCAGCGACCCCGCCATCACCGTGCGCGGGGTGGGCAGGGACTTCCACCGGGCCCGGACCCGGCTCACCGAGCGACCCCCGGTCGTGCACGCCGTCCAGGACGTCAGCGTCGACATCGCCCGCGGCGAGCGGTTCGGCATCGTGGGGGAGTCAGGGTCGGGCAAGTCGACTCTGTTGCGGATGATCTGCGGCCTCGACCAGCCCACGCACGGCGAGCTCCTGATCGAGGGCCGACTGATCCACGACCGGTCGCCGCGGCAGCTCGGGTGGCTGCGGGAGCGGCTGCAACTGGTCTTCCAGGACCCGATGAGCTCGCTGGACCCCCGGATGCGGGTCGCTGACATCGTGGCCGAGCCGCTGGTCGGGCAGGGGATCGGCACCGCCGCCGAGCGGCGCGACCGGGTCGTCGAGCTGCTGGAGGCCGTGGGGCTGTCGGCCGACGCGGCACGGCGCTACCCGCACCAGTTCTCCGGCGGGCAGCGGCAGCGGATCTCCATCGCCCGGGCGCTGGCACCCAACCCGGACATCCTGGTCGCCGACGAACCGGTCAGCGCGCTCGACGTCTCCGTGCGCGCCCAGGTGCTGGACCTGATCGACGAGGTCGTCGACACCTTCGACCTGACCCTGGTGTTCGTCTCGCACGACCTGTCGGTGGTCCGGCACGTGTGCGACCGGGTGGCGGTGATGCGGCAGGGCAGCTTCGTCGAGGTGGCCCCGACCGAGCAGTTGTATGCCGACCCGCAGCACCCCTACACCCGCCAGTTGCTGGCGGCCGTGCCGCGACTGGACGCGGCCCTAGAGGGGCGCACCGCGGCCGAGCTCGCCGCGCAGACCCGCGCGGCCGCGGAGGAGGGACCATGACCCAGGACCTGCGACCGGGACCCACCAACAGTCTCGTCGACGTGGGCGGCCTGCAGGTCGGGCAGCACCAGCGGGTCGGTGACGGCTGGCTCACCGGCACCACCGTCGTGCTCTCGCCCGGCCGCGGCTCACCCGACGGGGGCGCCACCGGCGGGGTCGACGTGCGAGGCGGTGGACCCGGCACCCGGGAGACCGACCTGCTCGATCCGCGCAACCAGGTC
The DNA here is from genome assembly GCF_057176825.1 of Ornithinicoccus sp. Classification (NCBI taxonomy): domain Bacteria; kingdom Bacillati; phylum Actinomycetota; class Actinomycetes; order Micrococcales; family Intrasporangiaceae; genus Ornithinicoccus; species Ornithinicoccus sp. Next base: position 817,150 of record NZ_CM169976.1, read on the forward strand.
GAGCGCGTGCATGCCGTGGTGCTCACCGGCGGCAGCGCGTTCGGGCTCGCCGCCGCCGACGGCGTGATGGACGCCCTGGACGCCGAGGGGACAGGGCTCACCGTCCCCGTCCGGCGCGCCGTGGAGGTCTCGGCCGGGGCGCCGCCCGGGTCGGTGCTGGTCCCGATCGTGCCTGCCGCGGTGATCTTCGACCTCGGGCGCGGAGGGGATGCCGCGTGCCGGCCGGACGCCGGCTTCGGCGCGGCCGCGGTCGCCGCCGCCAGCACCGCGGCGCCGGAGCAGGGTGCTGTCGGCGCCGGCACGGGCGCGCAGGCAGGCGGACTGAAGGGCGGGGTCGGCACGGCCAGCGCGGTCCTGCCGGACGGCACGACCGTCGCCGCCCTCGTCGTCGTGAACGCCGCAGGATCGGCCGTCGACTTGCGTACCGGCGAGCTGCTCGGGGCCCGGCACCTGCTGGAGGGTGACCTGGGCGCCGGAGCCGGCGGATCGGCATACGGGCTGTCGGTCCCCCACCCGGACGAGTTGGCGGCGGCGGTCCGGGCGGGCGCCGAGACCGACCGCGCCGGGCTGCCCCGCACCCTGGCCACCACGATCGGGGTGGTGGCGACCGATGCCACGCTCACCAAGGCCCAGTGCTCGAAGGTTGCCGGTGTCGGGCACGACGGGATGGCCCGGGCGATCAGCCCCGTGCACACGATGGTCGACGGGGACACCCTGTTCACCCTGGCGACCGGGGAGCGTGGTGCGCCCGACCCGGTCGCGTTCCACTGGCTGCTCGACGCCGCCGCCGGGTGCGTCACCCGCGCCATCGTGCGGGGCCTGCTCGCCGCGGAGACAGTGCGCACGCCCGCCGGGGCCTGGCGCTCCTACCGCGAGGTGTTCCCCAGCGCGATCCGTGGATGATGCCATAGCATCACTTGATGTGATGCTATGCTGTCACACGTGCGCACCACCGTCACGCTCGATGCCGATACCGAGGAGATCATCCGGCAGCGGATGATGGCGCGGGGGGTCTCCTTCAAGCGTGCCCTCAACGATGCGATCCGGGACGGGGCTGCCGGGTCGCGACCGCGCGTTGACTTCCACACCCCCACCTTCTCGATGGGGGTGCCGAAGGTCGACCTCGACCACGCCCTGCGGGTTGCCGGGGATGTGGAGGACAGCGAGCTCATCCGACGGTTGCAGGTCGGCAAGTGAAGCTCGTCGATGCCAACGTCCTGCTCTACGCCGTCAATGCCGACACGCCACACCACGATCGGGCGCGGCAGTGGCTGGACGGAGCGCTGTCGGGCAGTGCCGGTGTCGGATTCGCCTGGGTAGCACTCCTGGCATTCCTGCGGCTGTCGACGAAACCCGAGGTGTTCGCCCGTCCGCTCACGGTCAGTGAGGCGTGCGGCGTGGTGGACTCCTGGCTGGCCGCCCCCAGCGCCCGCGTGCCGTCCCCGACTGCCCGCCACCCCGAATTGCTGACGGACCTGCTCGGTGTGCTCGGGAGCGGCGGCAACCTCGTCAACGACGCCCACCTGGCGGCCCTGGCGATCGAGCACCGTGCCGAGATCGTCACCTTTGACCGCGACTTCGGACGGTTCCCGGGCGTCCGGTGGTCCGAGCCGTCCTGAGCGGCCCCCGCGGAGCCGTAGACTCCCGCCTCGTGACTGAGCAAGAGGTGGCCGGGCGCAGGCCCGGCCGGGAGTTCGTGCTGACCGTGTCCTGCCCGGATCGGCGCGGCGTGGTGCACGCGGTGTCCGGGGCGATGCTGGAGCAGCAGCTGACCATCGCGGACAGCCAGCAGTTCGGTGACGCCACGTCGGGGGAGTTCCACCTCCGGATGCACCTCATCAAGGAGGGCGACCCGCTCGACCTGGCTGCGCTGGAGGCCCAGCTGGCGCCGGTCGTGCGGGAGTTCGCCATGCAGTGGCGCGCCCACGACCTGGCCGACCGGCACCGGGTGCTGGTGATGGTCAGCAGGCAGGGGCACTGCCTCAACGACCTGCTCTTCCGCACCCGCACCGGGTTGCTGCCGATCGAGGTCGCGGCCGTGGTCTCCAACCACGAGGACTTCCGTGCGCTCTCGGAGTGGCACGACATTCCGTTCCACCACGTGCCCGTCAGCAAGGACACGAAGGTCGCCGCCGAGGACCGGCTGCGCGAGCTCGTCGCGCAGCACCGGGTCGACACGGTGGTGCTCGCCCGCTACATGCAGATCCTGTCCGAGGAGCTGTGCGCGGACTTCCCCGGGCGGATCATCAACATCCACCACTCGCTGCTGCCCAGTTTCAAGGGTGCCCGCCCCTACGCCCAGGCGCACGACCGTGGGGTCAAGGTCATCGGCGCGACCGCGCACTACGTCACCTCCGACCTGGACGAGGGGCCGATCATCGAGCAGGACTTCCGCCGCGTCGACCACCGGATGAGCCCGGCCGAGCTGGCCCAGGTCGGCCAGGAACTGGAGGCCATGGCGCTGTCCCGCGCGGTCCGCTGGCACGCCGAGCACCGGGTCGTGCTGCGCGGCCGGCGCACCATCGTCTTCGGCTGAGGTCCGCTCGCCCGGTGCATTCGACGTCGTCGGCGGCCGGCCGCGGGCGCCCCAGGGGCGGCTGGGATACTCCGGGGTGACACCACACGGAGGAGCCCACGGATGAGCTATGCAGACATGTTCTCCCTCGAGGGGCGGCACGCCGTCGTCATCGGGGCCGGGGGGATCGGCGCCGAGGTGGTCGCTGGCCTGGCCGCGCACGGCGCCCGGGTCAGCAGCCTGGACAAGAGCCTGCCCACCGCCGACTCGGCCACCCAGCGGGCGCAGGCCGAGGGGGAGGGTGACCATGCGGCATACGGGGTCGACATCCTGGACGAGTCGGCGCTGACCGAGCTCGCGACCCGACTGGGGGCCGTCGACGTCCTCGTGGTGACCGCGGCGATGAACGTGCGCAAGAAGCTGCTGGACTACAGCGCCGAGGAGTATGACCGGGTGGTCGACCTCAACCTGCGGGGGTCCTTCCACGCGCTCCGGGCGTTCGCGCCGGGGATGGCCGAGCGGGGCCGGGGGTCGATCATCGCGTTCAGCTCGCTGCGGGCCCTGGCGGTGGAGCCAGGCCAGGGGGTCTACGCCGCGACCAAGGCCGGGCTGGTGCAGATGCTGCGCACCCTCGCCGCCGAGCTCGGTCCGAACGGCGTGCGCATCAACGCGGTCGCACCCGGCGTGGTGGAGACGCCGCTGACCGAGCAGATCCGCAGCGACGAGGAGTGGAACAACGCCTACGCCTCCAAGAGCGCGCTCGGCCGGTGGGCCCGACCGGAGGAGATGGTGGGCGCAGTCGTCTATCTGGCCAGCGACGCCTCGACGTTCGTCACCGGGAGCCAGCTCGTCGTGGACGGTGGCTGGACGGCGATCGACGGCCGGTTCACGCCGCCCTTCGGCTGAGCTCCCGGGGGCTCAGGGGACGTCGTAGACGAACGCCACCGAGTCCACCGGGGAGTCGCGGCACACGGCGGTCCAGGTGGGGTGGGTGGCGTCGTGATAGCCGCCGCCGGAGGAGAACGGCTCGCCGTCCTCGACCATCACCCCGCCGCCGGCCCCGCCCGGCAGCCACGAGTAGACCCGGCGTATGCCGTCGGGCGCGATCCCGGAGCTCCCGTCGTGGCCCTGGGCGTTCGGCAGGACCAGACCCACGAGCTGCGTCCCGTCCTCCGTCTCCTGCTCGAGCACCGGGCAGCCCTCGTCGGTGAAGCGCACGGTGCCGGTCACCTCGGCAGCGTCGCCCCCCTCCGCGGGATCCCACTCGAACGTCGGCACCTCGTAGAAGCCGAGCTCCTCGTCCGTCGTCGGCGCCGTCGGCCCGGGCTCGTCCGGCGGGGCGGGGGCCTCGGTGAGCGGACCGGACGCGGGATGGTCGTTGATGACCGCCCCTCCCCGCGGGGTGGCGTCCGGGCACTGGGCCAGCCAGGTCCGGCCCAGCTCGGTGTCCGGCTCCACGACATACCCCCCGCCGTAGCTGAACTCCTGCCCCTCGACCGCGAACACGTCGCCGTTCCCGTCGACCACGGCCCGGACCCCGTTGTCGTAGGTGATGCCGGTGGCGTTGGGGAAGATGACGGCCTGCGTCACCCGGTCGGAGCCGTCGCCCTGGCTCATCAGCGTGCAGCCGTCCTCGGTGAACCACAGCGTGCCGCCGACCAGGGCGTCCATGCCGCCGGACCTCGGGCCCCAGTCGTAGGTCGGGACCTCGAACGTGGAGGTGACCGGCCCCTCGGCGGGCGGGACGTATGCGGACCGGTTGCCTCCGGGGAGCAGCTGCCAGACGGCGACGCCCACCAGGGCGGTCGCGGCGACGCCGAGCACGGCTCCCAGGGTGCGCCGGCGTCGGCGGTGGGCGGCGCGACCGGTGAGGTCCATCAGGGGCGGGACGCGCACGTCCCCGGCGTCGCCGGCGGCCCGCCGGATCGTGGTGGCCAGGTCGGGGCGCTGCTCAGGCATCGTCGAGCTCCTCGGTGTGCAGGGCGGAGGCCAGGGCAGCCCGGGCGCGGGAGAGTCGCGACTTGACCGTGCCCTCGGCGACCCCGAGCTCCGCGGCGATCCGCGAGACCGGCAGGTCCTCCAGGTAGTGCAGGACGACGACCTCCCGGTGACCCTCGGGCAGGTCGGTGAGCGCCCGGTGCAGGTCGAGCCTGGCCTCGGTGCCGACGCCGTCCCCGGGTCGGGCCCAGTCCGGCACCTCGGCCGGGGAGAGGTAGCGGCCGGAGCGGCGCCGGTTCAGCCAGAGCCGCCACGCGACCGTGCGCAGCCAGCCGTCGGGACTCTCGTAGCGGCGCACCTTCTCCCAGCGCGGGATGAGCCGGACGAAGGCCTCCTGGGCGAGCTCCACGGAGTCGTGCTCGGGCACACCCATCAACCGCAGGGTCCCCACCAGGCGCTGGTAGGCCGCGGGGTAGTAGTCCGCCAGCTCGGCGGGGGGTGCGCCCATCTCCACACTCCTTACACCCGCGAGTGTGCCCGATGGTTCCCCTGCGGGGCGGCCACCGACCGACAGTGCGTCAGATCTGTGGCGACGTCGCCTCCGCCGGGGGCTCGGCCACCCAGTCGACGAACTGGTAGATGAGGCCGCTGGGGTCCGCGACCTGGAAGTAGCGCTCACCCCAGGGCTCGACCTCCAGTGGCGTGACGACCGTGACGCCCTCCCCCTGGAGGCGGGCGTAACGCTGCTCCATGTCGTCGACCTCGAAGGCGATCAGCAGGCCGTCGACGGGGCCGGCGGACGAGGCGGGCTTGAACGTCTCCAACCCGACCGCGAGCAGGGCGATGTGGAACCCGGCCTCCGGGTGTCCCAGCGAGGCGAAGCCGTCGGCGGCCATGACCTCGCGGAAGCCCAGGTGGCGCTGCGCCCACTCCGAGGAGGCGCGGACGTCGGAGACGTTGACGGAGATGACGGACTGGGTAATGGACATGCGGGTCCCTTTCCTCGGCGCGTGGTGAAACAGTGTACACCGTATGACGTACAGCGTAAGGAGTTATCGCTAGGATGTATTCCCATGAGCCCCGGGCCCACCGCGAACGCCGCCGCCGACCGTGTCTTGCGGCTGCTCTGGCGGCACCACCTGGAGACCCCGGGACGGCGCGGACCCCGGCCGAGGCGCTCGGTGGACGAGGTGGTCGCCACCGCGATCGCCCTGGCCGACCGGGAGGGCCTGGACGGGCTGAGCGTGCGGGAGGTGGCCAAGGAGCTGGGGATCTCCACCATGTCGCTCTATACCCACGTGCCGGGCAAGGAGGAGCTGCTGCTGCTCATGCTCGACTCGCTCTACGCCGCGATGCCCCGCCCTCCCTGGCGGGCCCGCACCTGGCGGCGGCGGGTCACCGCGGTGGCCGAGCAGAACAGGCAGCTGCTGCGTGACCACCCGTGGGCCACCGAGCTGGCCGTCCTGAGCCGCCCCTCCCTCGGCCCCGGGCAGACCGCGAAGTACGACCACGAGCTGGCCGCCCTGGCCGGCACCGGGCTGGACGACGTGCATATCGATGCCACCCTGTCCCTGGTGCTGGGCTTCGTCCAGCAGCAGGTCCGCGCCGAGCACGACCTCGCCCGGTCCGCCGCGGCCTCCGGTCTGAGCGACGAGCAGTGGTGGGCGGTGAACGGTCCCCTCCTGGCCGAGCTGCTCGACCCCGCCGACTACCCGCTGGCGACCCGGATCGGGGCGGCCGCCGGCGAGGCCCAGGGCGCGGCCTACGCGCCCGACGCGGCCTGGGACTTCGGCCTGGCCCGGCTCCTCGACGGTCTCGCCGCCCTGATCGACTCCTGACGCCCCCGGCACTCACCCGCACCGACCCGGCCCCGCCACTCACCCCCCTGCCCCGCGGGCGCGAGGCACGGCATACTCGGATCATGTCGTTGACCACCCAGTCCGAGCAGAGCACCGCCACCACGGATCCCGCCAGGGCCGCCGCCATCCGGGAGCTGAGTCGGGAGCACGTCTTCGTCTCCTGGTCCGCCCAGGCGAAGGTCGATCCCCTGCCGCTGGCCGGCGGGCTCGGAGCGCGGTTCTGGGACTACGAGGGGCACACCTACCTCGACTTCACCTCCCAGCTGGTCAACGTCAACATCGGCTACCAGCACCCGAGGCTGGTGGAGGCCGTCCGCGAGGCGGCGGGCCGGATGATGACGGTCGGACCCAACTTCTCCAACGAGGGACGGGCCGAGGCGGCCCGGTTGATCAGCGAACGGGCGCCGGAGCGGATGCGCAAGGTGTTCTTCACCAACGGCGGCGCCGAGGCGGTCGAGAACGCGATCCGGATGGCGAGGGCGCACACCGGCAGGCACAAGGTGCTGGCGTCCTACCGCAGCTACCACGGCGCCACCAGCGGGGCGCTCTCGCTGACCGGTGAGGCCCGTCGGTGGGGCACCGAGCCGGGGCTGCCCGGCATCGTCCACTTCTGGGGCCCCTACCTCTACCGCTCGACCTTCCACGCCACCACCGAGCAGGAGGAGAGCGAGCGCGCGCTGACGCACCTGCGGCAGACGGTGCAGGCGGAGAACCCGCAGAACGTCGCGGCGATCATCCTGGAGCCCGTCGTCGGCTCCAACGGGATCCTGGTCCCGCCGCCCGGCTACCTCGAGGGGGTGCGGGCGCTGTGTGACGAGTTCGGAATCATGCTGATCGCCGACGAGGTGATGGCCGGGTTCGGCCGCACCGGCAGGTGGTTCTCCATCGACCGGTGGGGGGTCCGCCCCGACCTGATCACCTTCGCCAAGGGGGTCAACTCCGGCTACGTGCCGCTGGGCGGTGTTGTCATCGCCGACGAGGTCGCGGCCTCCTTCGAGGACACCCCCTACGTCGGTGGCCTCACCTACTCCGGTCACGCGCTGGCCACCGCCTCGGCGGTCGCATCGATCACGATCATGGAGGACGAGGGCATCATCGAGCACGCCGAGGAGCTCGGGCGTGACGTGATCGGCCCGGCGCTCGCCGAGCTCGCCGACCGGCACGAGGCGGTGGGCGACGTGCGCGGCCTGGGCGTCTTCTGGGCGGTCGAGCTCGTCGCGGACCGGCAGACCCGGGAGCCGCTGGCTGCCGACCGGGTCGCCGCCGTCGTCCAGGGTTGCAAGGAGCGCGGCATGTGGCCGCTGCCGATGGGCAACCGCATCCACCTGGTCCCCCCGTGCGTCATGACCGCCGGGGAGGCGCGGGAGGGGATCGCGGCCCTCGACGAGGCGCTCGCCGCGCTCTGAGCCCGTGACCGCCGACGCCGACCCGCAGCCGCTGCTCGAGGTGCGGATCAGCGTGCCCGACACCGACACCGGCGAGGCCATTGCCGACTTGTTGGTCGGTCGCGGGCTCGCCGCCTGCGTGCAGACCCTCGGGCCGATCACCTCGACCTACACCTGGGAGGGGGCGGTCGAGCGGTCCGAGGAGTGGCTACTGCTGGCCAAGACCACCACGGATGCCTTCCCCGCCGTGCGCGAGGCCGTGCTCGAGCTCCATCCTTACGACGTTCCCGAGGTGCTCGCCGTCCCCGTCGTGCTCGCCCTCGAGCCGTATGCCGTGTGGGTGCGTGACGGGGTGGTCCCGCCGGCGTGAACGGGGCCGGGTGGGTCTGGAGCGGGCGACGAGAATCGAACTCGCGTATTCAGCTTGGGAAGCTGATGTTCTACCATTGAACTACGCCCGCAGGATTTCCGCGCCAGTGTAACTGACACCGAGCCGCGGACCGAACCGGCACGTCACCCACTCTTCGACCCGGCCGGTTAGTCTGTCCGCGTGCTCCTCTCCGACCGCGACATCCACGCCCAGATCGACGGCGGGCGCGTGCGCCTGGACCCGTGGGACCCCGCGATGGTCCAGCCCTCCAGCGTCGACGTCCGACTGGACCGGTACTTCCGTCTCTTCGACAACCACAAGTACCCCGTCATCGACCCCTCCCAGGACCAGCCGGAGCTGACCCGCCTGGTGGAGGTGGACCCGGGCGAGAGCTTCGTGCTGCACCCCGGCGAGTTCGTCCTCGGCTCCACACTGGAGGAGATCACCCTGCCCGACGATGTCGCGGCACGGGTGGAGGGCAAGTCCTCGTTGGGCCGGTTGGGCCTGTTGACGCACGCCACGGCGGGGTTCGTCGACCCTGGGTTCACCGGGCACGTCACCCTGGAGTTGTCCAACGTGGCAACCCTGCCGATCGTGCTCCACCCGGGGATGAAGATCGGTCAGCTGTGCTTCTTCCAGCTGTCCAGCCCGAGCGAGCACCCGTACGGGTCGCAGGCCAAGGGGTCGCACTACCAGGGCCAGCGCGGTCCGACGGCCAGCCGTTCCTTCCAGAACTTCCACCGCAGCGACGTCTGACGCCGACGCGACGGGGTGACCTGTCAGACGAGGGCTATGGCACCCGCTTTGACAGGTCACCCCGCGCGGCGGGAGCTCGGCCCGGAGGGTGCCGCACCCCCGCTGTAGGGTCACCCCATGATCCGTCTTGAGGGCGTGACCAAGCGATACCCCGACGAGACGGTCGCCGTCGACAACCTGACGTTGGAGGCGCCCACTGGGCAGATCACCGTGCTGGTCGGGCCCAGCGGCTGCGGCAAGACGACCTCGCTGCGGATGATCAACCGGATGATCGAGCCGACCTCGGGCCGCATCCTGATCGACGACCAGGACACCGCCGACCTGCCGGCTGCCCAGTTGCGCAGGGGAATCGGCTACGTGATCCAGCACGCCGGCCTGTTCCCACACCGCACCGTGCTGTCCAACGTGATGACCGTGCCGCGGCTGCGGGGGCGGAGCAAGGCAGTGTCCCGCCAGCGGGCGATGGAGGTGCTTGAGCTCGTCGGGCTGCCCGGTGACTACGCGCACCGCTACCCCTCCCAGCTCTCGGGCGGGCAGCAACAGCGCGTCGGCGTGGCCCGCGCCCTGGCCGGTGACCCCGACGTCCTGCTGATGGACGAGCCGTTCAGCGCGGTCGACCCGGTGGTCCGGGAGGGGCTGCAGGACGAGTTCTCCCGGCTGCAACAGGAGCTGGGGCTGACCATCGTGCTGGTCACCCACGACATCGACGAGGCGATCAAGCTGGGGCACCGGATCGCCGTGCTGCGCGTCGGCGGGAGGCTGGCGCAGTTCAGCCCGCCCGACCAGTTGCTGGCCCATCCCGCAGACGACTTCGTGGCCGACTTCGTGGGGCGCGACCGCGGCTACCGGGCGCTCAGCTTCATCGGGGGAGAGGTCCCGGTGCACCACGAAGACCCCATCCGGCTGGGTGCCGCGCCGCCCGCCGAGGGGCAGGTCGGGCCCTGGCGCCTGGTCGTGGACGACGAGGACCGTCCGCAGGGATGGGTCCACCTGCCGGCCCTGGCAGGAGGCCCGGTCGAGCGCTCCGACTTGCAGCTCGGCGGCACCCTCGCCGACCGGGACGGGTCGTTGCGCGCCCTGCTGGACGCCGCACTGTCCTCCCCCAGCGGCCGCGGCGTCGTGGTCAGCGGGGGCCGGTTTGCCGGGACGGTCCGGGCCGACGAGGTGGTCGGCGTCATCCAGCGCACCGGGAGGCCCGCCCCGTGAGGGTGCTCGGGGTCGAGCTGGAGACCCTGCTCGAGCTGACGGTCCGGCACATCTACCTCGCCGGCGTCCCGCTGGTGATCGGCCTGGCGGTGTCCCTGCCCCTGGGCTGGCTCGCGCTCCAGCGGCGCTGGCTCTATCCGCCCCTCATCGCCGGCACCGGCCTGCTCTACACGATCCCCAGCCTGGCGCTCTTCATCATGCTGCCGGGCATCCTCGGCACCCGGATCCTCGACCCGCTGAACGTGGTCATCGCGATGACGGTCTACACCATCGCCCTGGTCACCCGCACGGTCGCCGACGGGTTGGGCTCGGTGCCGCACGACGTCACGCAGGCTGCCACCGCCATGGGCTACTCACCGCTGCGGCGGTTGGTGGCGGTCGAGCTGCCCCTCGCGGTGCCGGTGATCTCCGCCGGCCTGCGGGTCGCCGCCGTCAGCAACGTCTCGATCGTCTCGGTGGCCGCCCTGGTCGGCGTGGGCCAGTTGGGCTCGCTGTTCACCGACGGGTTCAACCGCAACGCGATGGAGCCGATCGTGGTCGGGGTCCTGGCCTGCATCCTCCTGGCGATCGCCTTCGACCTGGTGATCCTCGCGGTCACCCGGCTGCTCACCCCCTGGCTGACGGTGGCGCGATCATGATCGGCGCGGTCCTGGACTGGCTCACCGACCCCGCCAACTGGACCGGGGACGGTGGCATCCCCGCGCAGACCCTCACCCACCTGCGGCTGTCGTTCACCGCCCTGCTGCTGGCCTCCCTCATCGCCGTGCCGCTGGGCCTCTACGTCGGGCACACCGGGCGGGGACGGATCGTGGCGGTCAACATCGTCGGCGCCTTCCGCGCGATCCCCTCCCTGGGGGTGCTGTTCATCGCCGTCCTGCTGTTGCTTCCCCGCCTGAGGGGAGATGCGGCATACGAATGGCCCTGTCTCATCGTGCTGGTGCTGCTGGCGATCCCGCCCATCCTGTCCGGCGTCTACGCCGGCGTCGCCCAGGCGGACCCGGCGGCGCGCGACGCGGCCCGGGGCATGGGGATGACCGGCTGGCAGGTGCTCTGGCAGGTCGAGGTGCCGTGTTCGCTGCCGCTGGCGATCTCGGGGGTCCGCTCGGCGATGATGCAGATCATCGCCACCGCCACCATCGCGGCCGTCGTCGGGCTCGGGGGCCTGGGGCGCTTCCTCATCGACGGGCAGGCGCTGCAGCAGTACGACCGGATGGCCGGTGGCGCCCTCGTGGTCGCCGCGCTCGCCCTCCTGGTGGACCTGGCGCTCGCGGGTCTGCAACGCTGGGTCGTGTCCCCCGGACTCCGGGCCGGGAGCGGATCGCGTCGTCAACGCCGACGGCTGTCGGTGGACGCCCGTAGCGTCGAGGCTGGGTCCGCCGCCGACCCGATCGAAACCGTTGGAACCCGTTCGACCCCATGAACTGTCCAGGAGGACCCATGAACCGCAAGACCGCCTTCCCTGTCGGCTTCCTCGTGGCAGCGCTGGCGCTGACCGCCTGCGGAGGCTCCGACGACCCCCTGGCCGGCGACTCCGACGAGGGTGGCGCCACCGGGGGCGACGGCGACGCCGTGGCCATCGGCTCGGCCAACTTCCCCGGCAACGTGCTGCTCGCCGAGATCTACGCCGCGGCGCTGGAGGACAGTGGCGTCTCTGTGGCCAAGACGCTCAACATCGGCAACCGGGAGACCTACATCGCCGGGCTCGAGGACGGCTCGATCGACCTCATCCCCGAGTACACCGGCGCCCTCGCGGTGTACTTCAACCCCGATGCGGAGGCCACGGAGTCCGAGGACGTCCTCGCCGAGCTCCAGGACGCGCTCCCTGACGGCTTCACCGTGCTTGAGCCGTCCGCGGCGGAGGACAAGGACGCCGTGGTCGTCACGTCCGAGACGGCCGAGGAGTACTCGCTCACCGCGATCGGTGACCTGGCGCCGCACGCGCCGAACCTGGTGCTCGGTGGGCCGCCGGAGTGGGCAGAGCGCCCGACCGGCGTGCCCGGCCTCAGCGAGGTGTATGGACTGGAGTTCGCCTCCTTCCGAGCGCTTCAGGCGGGCAGCAACCTGACGGTGCAGTCGCTGCTGAACGGTCAGATCGACGCGGCCAACATCTTCACGACCGACCCGGCGATCGCCGAGAACGACCTGGTGGTCCTGGAGGACCCGGAGGCCCTCTTCGCCGCGCAGAACGTCGTGCCGCTGATCACCGACGACGCACTGACCCCCGACATCGAGTCGGCCCTCAACGAGGTGTCCTCGGTGCTCACGACGGAGCAACTGTCGGCCATGATGTCCGAGGTCGTCACCGACGGGCAGGACCCCGCGACCGTGGCCCGGGCCTTCGTCGACGAGAACCTCTGAGGCGTTTGGCCGGTGTGGCCCAGGGGTGAGCCGGTGACGGGGGTGACCTGTCAAACGAGGGCTGTGGCACCCGCTTTGACAGGTCACCCCTCCGCGGAGGACGGCGGCTGCTAGCTGAGCCAGGAGTCGCCGAGGGACTTGAGGTCGCCGTCGTCCGGCGGGTCGTCAGGCTCGTCACCGTCGTCCGCGTGAGCGGTGTCCTCGGCGGTGTCCTCCTCGGGTGCGGTGGCCTGGTCTGGCTCCGCCTGATCCTCGCCGTCCGCCTGACCCTCGACGCCTGCCTGGTCCTCGACCTCGTCAGGTGCGGGCTCCTCGGCCTCGGGGGCGCCTGGAGTCGGCTCGGTCCCGGCTCTCGTCGCGTCGGCGACCGACTCCGCCTCGGGAGCGGGGGCGCTACTCGCGCCGCCCAGCCACGAGTCACCCAGGGCCTGGATGTCGTCATCCTGGGGCGGGGTTGTCGCCACCGGGTCGTGGACTTCTGCCGCGGGAACGTTGTCGGCGGTCTCGTCCGACTCGGGGGTCCCCGCGGACGGTGACGCCGGGTCGGCCGACGAATCGCCGGTCTCGTTCGCGCTGGTGTCCTCGTCGTGAGGACGTGCCTGGTCAGGGGTGGTGTTTTCGGTGGGTGCCTGGGCCTCGCTGGCGGGGGTCGTGCCGCTGAGCCAGGAGTCGCCCAGTGACTGTATGTCGTCTGCTGGCGCTGCCTCGGCGGCGTCGGCGGGCTCTTCGGTCCTGGTGTCGGCTTCGGGGGTGGTGTCCTCGTTTTGAGGACGTGCCTGGTCAGCGTCGGTGATTTCGGTGCCGGTGGTGGGGGTGTCGGTGAGCCAGGAGTCGCCGAGGGCTTGGGTGTCGCTATCGGTCGCGGTGGTGGTCCCGGCCTCGGTGCTTTCCGCCTCGGGGGTGTCCTCATTTTGAGGACGTTCCTGGTCAGCGTCGGGTTTTTCGGCGGGTGCCTGGGTCTCGCTGGCAGGTGTGTCGGTGAGCCAGGAGTCGCCGAGGGCTTGGGTGTCGCTGTCGGCTGCCGTGGTGGTCTCGGGGGTGTCCTCGTTTTGAGGACGTGCCTGGTCAGCGTCGGTGATTTCGGTGCCGGTGATGGGGGTGTCGGTGAGCCAGGAGTCGCCGAGGGCTTGGGTGTCGGCGTCGGCGGGGGTGTCCTCGTTTTGAGGACCTGCCTGGTCAGCGTCGGTGTTTTCGGCGGGTGCCTGGGGCTCGCTGGCAGGTGTGTCGGTGAGCCAGGAGTCGCCGAGGGCCCGGGTGTCGCTATCGGTCGCGGTGGTGGTCCCGGCGCCGGTGCTATCCGTCTCGGGGGTGTCCTCATTCTGAGGACGTGCCTGGTCAGCCTCGGTAGTTCCGGCGTCGGTGATGGGGGTGTCGGCCACAGCCGCTCCGGCAGCCCCAGCAGCCGCTCCGGCGGCGACCGGGGCGCTGTCCCCCGCCGCCACGGGCACCGCCTCGGCATCGGGCTGGGCGGCGCTGTCGTCCTGGCCGCGGCGGACGGCAGCCAGCAACATCTGGGCGACGTCGACGACCTCGACCTCTTCGCTGGCGCCCTCGGACTGCTTCTGGGTGAGCCCGTCGGAGAGCATCACGCGACAGAACGGGCAGCCGATGGCGATCCGGTCCGCACCGGTGGCGAGGGCCTCGTCGGTGCGGTTCAGGTTGATCCGCGTGCCGAGCTTCTCCTCCATCCACATCCGGGCGCCGCCGGCGCCGCAACAGAACGACTTCTCCCCGCTGCGCGGCATCTCCCGCAGCTCCACGCCGGGGAGGGCGCCGAGCAGCTCGCGGGGCGGGGCGTACACCCCGTTGTGGCGGCCGAGGTAGCACGGGTCGTGGTAGGTCACGGTCGACGCGGTCGAGGCGACGCCCGAGGTGTCGGCCGCCTCCGGACGGGCGACGGGGGTGAGGCGCTTGTCCCGCACCAGTCGGTTGAGCAGCTGGGTGTGGTGCACCACCTCGTACTTGCCACCGAGCTGGGGGTACTCGTTCTTGATGGTGTTGAAGCAGTGCGCGCAGGTGACGACGATCTTGGTGGCCCCCACCTCGTTGAGAGTCTCCACGTTTTGCTGGGCCAACATCTGGAACAGGAACTCGTTGCCAGCCCGACGCGCCGGGTCGCCGGTGCACGTCTCGCCGTCGCCGAGCACCGCGAAGGAGACACCGGCGGTGTCCAGCAGCTCGGCCACCGCCCGGGTGGTCTTCTTGGCACGGTCCTCGTAGGCACCGGCGCAGCCCACCCAGAACAGGTAGTCCACCGAATCGAGATCCTCGACGTCCTGCCCGGCGACCTTGACCTCGAACGGCAGACCCTTGGCCCACTCCATCCGGGCGCGCGCCGACATCCCCCAGGGGTTCTGCTTGTTCTCCAGGTTCTTGAACAGCCCGCCCAGCTCGCTGGGGAAGGCGGACTCGATGAGCGTCTGGTAGCGGCGCATGTCCACGATCGTGTCGACGTGCTCGATGTCGACGGGGCACTGCTCGACGCACGCGCCGCAGGTGGTGCACGACCACAGCACGTCCGGGTCGACGATGGCACCACCGTGGGGGACCGTCGGGTCTCCCTCGGTCAGGCCGACCAGGGGGCGGTCGGCCTCCAGCACCGCCGCAGACGGTATGCCGTGACTCGCCCCCGACTCGGCGGCATCACGCTGCGCCTGGCTGGCCATCAGCCAGGGAGCCTTGGCGTGGTGGTGGTCGCGCAGGCCGATCATCAGCATCTTGGGCGACAGCGGCTTCTCGGTGTTCCAGGCCGGGCACTGCTCCTGGCACCGACCGCACTCGGTGCACGTGGAGAAGTCGAGCAGCCCCTTCCAGGTGAAGTCCTCGACCTTGCCGACCCCGAGGGACACCTCCTCGTCCAGGTCCTCGACGTCCTCGAAGCTGAGCTCCTTGCCGCCGACGGTGATGGGCTGCAACGCGCCCAGCGACGTGCGCCCGTCGGCGTGCCGCTTGAACCAGATGTTGAAGAACGCCAGGAACCGGTGCCAGGCCACCCCCATGGTGGGCGTGACCGCGATGGTGATCATCCAGCCCATCGAGATCAGGATCTTCACGAGGGCCACGACGACGATCGTGGTCTCCAGTGCGCCGACCGACATCCCCTCGAAGAAGGTGCCGATCCACCCGGTGGTGGGGAAGTGGATGGTGTCGGCCCACGCGGCTCCGGTGGCCTTCCCGAGGGCCGATTCCAGGCCGCGCAGCAGCACGATGCACAGGCCCACGCCGAGGATCACGAACTCCACGACATACGCCTGCCAGAAGGTGGACCCCCAGAACCGGCTCTTGCGCTCCAGCGTGCGCGGGTGCAGGCGCTGCCGGACGACGATCAGCGCGACGATCCCGATCAGGGTGCCCCAGCCGAAGAGCTCGGCCAACCAGATGTACGGCGGCCAGTGACCGATCAGCGGCAACGCGAAGTGGGGGTCAAACAACTGCCCGTATGCCGTGGCGAGCGTCGTGGTGAGCAGCAGGAACCCGAGCATCACGAACCAGTGGGCGGCCGCGACGAGCGGTTTGCGAGCCATGCGGGTGTGCCCCAGGAACTCCCGGAGCAGGGTGAGGGTCCGGGCCAGCGGGTCGTCGTGCCGACCTGCGGCCGGCTGCCCCAGCCGGAACTTCGCGGCGAAGCCGGCGATCGTCCGCACGAACAACGAGACCGCCACCAGGGTGACGCCCAGGCCGAGGATCAGGGCGATGATCTGCACCGGAGACATGGGAGGGAGTCTACGGACCGGTCCCCGTCGACCCCGGGTGGCGCGACTCCTTGCCCACGGAATAACGTGTCGTTAGAAGACGTATAACCGCAAGCCCCTTCCGGCGTCAGGACCGGGGGACCCGAACCGAAAGGCAGCACCCAGTGGCAGTCCACGACGACATTACGCAGGTCATCGGCAAGACCCCCCTCGTCCGCCTCAACCGGCTGACCGAGGGCCTCGGGGCGACGGTGGTCGTCAAGCTCGAGTCGCAGAACCCCGCCGCCTCGGTCAAGGACCGCATCGGCGCGGCCATCATCGACGCCGCCGTGGAGTCCGGCGAGCTGCAGCCCGGCGGCACGATCGTGGAGGGCACGTCCGGCAACACCGGGATCGCCCTGGCGATGGTCGGCGCGGCCCGCGGCTACCGCGTGGTGCTGGCGATGCCGGAGACGATGAGCCTGGAGCGCCGCGCCCTGCTGCGTGCCTACGGCGCCGAGCTGGTGCTCACGCCGGGCGCCGACGGCATGAAGGGTGCCGTCGCCAAGGCCGAGGAGATCGCCGAGGAGCAGGGCGCCGTGCGGGCCCGGCAGTTCGCCAACCAGGCCAACGTCGCCATCCACCGGGCGACCACCGGCCCGGAGATCTGGCAGGACACCGACGGCGGCATCGACATCTTCGTGGCGGGTATCGGCACCGGTGGGACCATCACGGGCGCCGGTCGCTACCTGCGTGAGCAGAAGTCCGACGTGCAGATCGTGGCCGTCGAGCCGATCGACTCCCCGATCCTGACCGGCGGCAGCCCCGGCCCGCACAAGATCCAGGGCCTGGGCGCCAACTTCATCCCGGAGATCCTGGACACCGAGGTCTATGACGAGGTTCTCGACGTGGCCCTGGACGACGCGGTGCGGGTCTCCCGGGACCTGGCCACCCAGGAGGGCATCCTCGCCGGGATCTCCGCCGGCGCCAACGTCTGGGCGGCGCTGCAGGTCGCGGCTCGTCCCGAGTCCGCGGGCAAGACGATCGTGGTCATCGTGCCCGACTTCGGCGAGCGCTACCTGTCGACTGTGCTCTTCGAGGGACTGACTGACTGATGCTGCGCACCGGCCCGGCGGGCGACGGGGACCGGGCGGACGGTATGTCGTCCGCCCGGCCCGCCGACGCGTTCCGGGCCGTCGTGGGGCGGGTGATCGAGGACCTGGACGCAGCGATCGCTCGCGACCCGGCCACCGACAGCCGCCTGGAGATGGCCCTGGCCTCGCCCGGTCTCCACGCACTGTGGAGTCATCGTGTGGCGCACCGACTGTGGAGCCGGGGAGGCAGGGCCAAGCTCCCTGCGCGACTGCTCTCCCAGGTGGCCCGGGCAGTCACGGGCGTCGAGATCCACCCCGGGGCCACGATCGGGCGCCGGGTGTTCATCGACCACGGCATGGGCGTGGTCATCGGGGAGACCGCCGAGGTCGGCGACGACGTGATGATGTATCACGGCGTCACCCTCGGCGGACGGTCGATGCAGCCGGTCAAGCGGCACCCCACCGTCCGCGACGGGGCCACGCTCGGCGCCGGCGCCCGCCTGATCGGGCCGGTCACGGTCGGCGCCGGGGCCCAGGTGGGCGCCAACGCGGTCGTGGTCCGCGACGTGCCGGACGAGGCCACCGCCGTCGGCGTGCCCGCCGTCGTCCGCGTCCCGCAGGGGGAGCGGACTGAGGACCAGTTGTATGCCGATCCCGCACTCTGGATTTGAGAGGCACCAGGGTCTGACCGCCAGCAGGCGCTGACCGACACCAAGATCTGGCCGGCACCAAGGTCTGACCGGCACCGGGTGCCCGGGACGCCGACGGCCGGCGGGGGCGAGGTCCTCACCCCCGCCGGCCGTCAGCGGGACTTCTGAGACTTTCCGTCAGATCAGGCTCAGCGCAGTGCGCGCCCTGGGCTCGGGGCTCAGGGCTCAGGGCAGCTTGTCGCCGCCGGGGCCGAAGCCGGTGGTGTCGACGGTGGTCTCACCGGTCTCGCCGTTGAAGGAGCCGGTCTCGTTTTCGTAGGAGCCGTCGAAGCCGGTGGTCTCGTGCCCGGTCACCTTGGACTTGGCCTGGGCGGCGGCGTCCTTGGCGGCGTCGCTGACCTTGTGGGCCACCTCCGGCGCCTGGGCCTTGACCTCCTCGACCTTCTCCTGGACCTTGGGGTTCCCCCAGACCTCGTTGGCCTTGCCGGTGATCTGGTCGTAGCGCTCACGCCCGGCTTTGGCGCCGAGGATGTAGCCGACACCCACCCCGATGAGCAGCAGGATCTTCTTCATGTGACTCTCCTTCCGTTGTGTCACCTTGCTTCGGACACTACCGGCCGGTCACGCCGAGCGCACAAATTGCGGAGGGTGTGGGATTCGAACCCACGGACGTTTCCGTCGGGCGCTTTCAAGGCGCCTGCACTCGGCCACTATGCGAACCCTCCCGGTCCCGGCGTCTCCACCGGGCCGCGAAGGCCATCATCCCATCCTGTGGAGATGCGCCGAAACCTGGCGGGTGCTGCTACGGTTGTCCGAGGTTGAAGTTGCAGTTCCTCGCAGTGACAGCATGAAGCCGCCGCAGGGCGGTCTTGCACAGCACAGAGTCGGGCATGTCCCGGTCGGTGGGGGGTTTCATCTAGGCCGGTTCCTCCACGACCTGTGGGGGTTCGCACACGCACAGCAGAAAGAGATTCCCATGGCACAGGGAACCGTGAAGTGGTTCAACGCTGAGAAGGGCTTCGGCTTCATCGCTCAGGATGGTGGCGGCCCGGACGTGTTCGTCCACTACTCGGCCATCGAGACCAACGGCTACAAGACGCTCGAGGAGGCCCAGCGGGTCGAGTTCGAGGTCACCCAGAGCCCCAAGGGGCCGCAGGCTGACGCCGTCCGCCCGGTCTGAGGTAGAACTTCACCAACGTTCTTACCAGCGAGACCCCCGAACCGACTCGGTTCGGGGGTCTCGTCTTGTTCGGGGCCACTGCTGGTGGTCGTCAGCAGACGGCGCCGACGTCGGCCAGTTCGTCCTTCGGCTCCTCGGTGGTCTCGGCCGCCGGGTCCTCGGGAGCCTCGGTGGTCGGCTCCTCGGTCGTGGTGGCCGCGTCGTCGGACGTGCTACCGCCGCCGCCGTCGGTGCCGGGGGTGGCCGTGGTCGGCTCGGGCTCCGGCGGGTTGATGGCCTCCTCCACGGTGGCGTGGATCTCCTCGTAGTCCGGGTAGGCCGTGTCGATGTTCTCGCTGGTGAACGGCAGGCTCTTGATCTGCCCGTCCTGCACGCGCAGGACGAGCTCGGCCCACGCCGGCAGGTCGGCCACGTCGACGCTGACGGTGATGTTGTCGCCCGCGACCGAGGCGATCTGGGGGTAGCGCTGCAGCATCGTCATCGGGTTCACCTGCTGGACGACCGCGGCGACCACGCAGCGCTGCCTCCGCATCCGGGAGAAGTCGTCGCTGGTCACCCGGGAGCGGCTGTACCACAGGGCCTGGTAGCCGTTCAGCTGCTGCGGGCCGACCTCGAGCCAGCCGTTCTCGGTGCCCTCGATGAGGTGGGCGTTCCCGGCGTAGTCGGTCCACGTCTGACCGCCCAGCGGGATCCGCTCCTGGACGTTGATCTCGACGCCGCCCATGGCGTCGATCAGGTCCTGGAACCCGGCCAGGTTGATCAGGACCGTGTAGTTGATCGGCTGCCCGATCACCTCGGAGATCACCTCGCGGGTCGCGGTCAGGCCGGGGTTGTCATCCCCCTCGAACCACTCCGGATGCTGCTCGGCCTGCACCTCGGCCTCGGTCCAAATGCCGTTCATCAGGCACTCGTTGCCACAGTTGTAGCCGTCCGGCCAGACGTTGTGGAGCGGGCTGTCCTCCGGGATCGGCACCTGCTGCAGGTTGCGGGGGATGCCGAACAGGACGGTGTTGCCGGTCTCGGTGTCGATGCTGGCGACGATCATCGAGTCCGTCCGTATGCCGTCGCGATTGTCCGCCGCGTCGGACCCGAGCAGCAGCACGTTCACGTGGGACGTGTGGGCCCAGGGGTCCTCCGCCTCCCTCCGTGGGCCCTCGCCGCCCTCCTCGTCGACCGTGCCGGTCCCCTCGTTGCCACCGGAAGCCCCGGTGAAGATCTTGTCGACGGCATCGGTGTGGGCGTCGATGTAGCGCAGCCCGATCCCGACCGGAGCAGCGACCACGAGGCACATCAGGGCGGTGAAGGCGCTCAGCCCGGCGCGCTGCCGCTGGGCCAGCGGCTTCGGGCGGGTGGTCAGGGCCGTCAGCACGATGGAGCCGATCCAGACCAACCCGCCGACGACCAGCATCACGGCCAGGAACCGCAGCAGTCGCGGGCGGGTGGCCAGGTCGAGGGCGGACTCGAGCGCGCCGCGGTTCACGACATACCAGATCACAGCGACCAGCCCCACCAGGGCGAGCCCGACCAGCGGCACCCCGATGGCCCGCCGCCGGGTCATCGTCAGGCCGGCCCCCGGGAGGAGCGTTCCCAGCGCCGTCAGACCCAGCGAGCGACCCATCGTGGCGTCGGCGTCGCGGGCGGCCAGGCGCGCCTCACGGCGGGTGCGCGGTCCGCCACCGACCCCGCCGGCCCGGTAGGTGATGGCCCCCTCGTCCGCCTCGGCATCGTGCCCAGGCTGCGCACCGGACTCCTCACCCGGGGAGCGGTCCGGGTGCCCGGAACCCTCCGGATTGCCGGGGTCCCGACGTGGCGGACGTCGGCGGGAGTCGCCACTGGGCGGCAGGAAGGACATCGAGCACCTTTCTGGGGGTCAGCGGACATCTTCTCTCACGAGACGCTCTGAGGGAACCGAACCGTTTTGGTCCGGGCCACATCCGCCGGGTAACCTGACAGCCGTTCCTCGGCTGCTTCGGCCCCTGGGACGTGGAGGCGTCGCCTAGTCTGGTCTATGGCGCCCGCCTGCTAAGCGGGTTTGGGGCTACAACCCCATCGAGGGTTCAAATCCCTCCGCCTCCGCCGCGACACTGCGCCAGGGCAGGACAGAACCCTCGTACCCCAACGGGCACGAGGGTTCTGTGGTTCCCGGACCGGTATGCCGATCACGCGGGGGTGTCTGTCTCGGACCCGTCGTCGGTGGGGTCGACGTCCGGGTCCGAGGTGGACTCGGACTCGTCGGCCGCCTCGTCGGCCTGCTCCACGTCGTCGGGCCCGGCGTTGCGGATGCGCTCGTCGATGGCGTCGACGACCTCGGCGGCGTCACTACCCGGCGGCAACGGTTCGACGGCCGAGAGGGGGCTCTCGCCGGTGGCCGGGTCGTTGGGTCGCGGGTCCATGAGGTCTCCTGTCGTCGGTCCGTCCCGGTCCGGGCGGAGCGCTGTCTCCCAGCAAACCAGAGTTCAGCCTTCGAGGCGCTGCTCCAGGGTGTGCAGCTCGTCGGAGAGCTGCTCCGGCAGGGAGTGGCCGAACTTGGCGAACCACTCCCGGATCATCGGCAACTCCGCGCGCCACTCCTCGGCGTCGAAGGCCAGCGCCGCCTGCACCTGCTCGGTGCTCATGTCGAGACCGGTCGTGTCGATGTCGGCCGGATCCGGCAGGAAGCCGATCGGGCTCTCGGTGGCACTGACCCGGCCCTCGATGCGGTCGATGACCCACTTGAGCACCCGGGTGTTCTCCCCGAAGCCGGGCCACAAGAACCCACCGTCGGCGTCCCGGCGGAACCAGTTGACCAGGAAGATCTGCGGCATCTGGGACTCGTCGTGCTGCTTGCCGACGGTGAGCCAGTGCCCCAGGTAGTCGCCGGCGTTGTAGCCGATGAAGGGCAGCATCGCCATCGGGTCGCGGCGCACCACACCGACCGCGCCCGTGGCGGCGGCCGTGGTCTCCGAGGACAGGGTGGCTCCCAGGAAGGTGCCCTGCTGCCAGTCCCGGGCCTGTGTCACCAGCGGCACCGTGGTCTTGCGGCGGCCGCCGAAGAGGATCGCCGAGATCGGCACGCCCCGCGGGTCGTCGTACTCTGCGGCCAACGTCGGGACCTGCTCGATCGGCGTGCAGAACCGGCTGTTCGGGTGGGCGGCTGGCCGGTCACTGTCGGGGGTCCAGTCGCTGCCCAGCCAGTCGGTGAGCTGCGCGGGCGGCTCGTCGGTCATCCCCTCCCACCACACGTCGCCGTCGGGGGTGCGGGCGACGTTGGTGAAGATCGAGTTGCCCTGCTCCACCGTGTGCATGGCGGTCGGGTTGGTGCCCCACCCGGTGCCGGGGGCGACCCCGAACAGGCCGAACTCCGGGTTCACGGCATACAGCCGGCCGTCCTCGCCGAACCGCATCCAGGCGATGTCGTCGCCGACGGTCTCGGCCTTCCACCCCTCGAGCGTGGTCTGCAGCATCGCCAGGTTGGTCTTGCCGCAGGCCGAGGGGAACGCGGCCGCCACGTAGTGGACCTCATCCTGGGGGGAGGTGAGCTTGAGGATGAGCATGTGCTCGGCCATCCAGCCCTCGTCCCGGGCGATCGCCGAGGCAATGCGCAGCGCGTAGCACTTCTTGCCCAGGAGCGCGTTGCCGCCGTATCCGGAGCCGTAGGACCAGATGGCCCGCTCCTCGGGGAAGTGCACGATGTACTTGGTGGTGTTGCAGGGCCAGGCGACGTCCTGCTCACCCTCGCGCAGCGGAGCACCGACGGAGTGCAGCCCCTTGACGTAGTCGGCCTGCAGCTCCTCCATCCGCGCCAGCACCTCATCGCCGATGCGGGCCATGATCCGCATCGAGGCGACCACGTAGGCACTGTCGGTGATCTCGATGCCGAACATCGGCTGCTCGGCGTCCAGGTGACCCATCACGAACGGGATGACGTACATCGTGCGGCCGGCCATCGCGCCGTCGAACAGCGGGTTGAGGGTCGCCTTAATCTCCTCAGGGGCCATCCAGTTGTTGGTGTGGCCGGCGTCCTCCTCCCGCACCGAGCAGATGTAGGTGCGGTCCTCGACCCGCGCGACGTCGTCGGGGTCGGACGCCGCGTGGAAGGAGTTGGGCTTCTTGGTCTCGTCCAGCCGGGTGAAGGTGCCGGCGGCGACCAGGCTCTCGTTGATCTGGTGGGACTCCTCGTCGGAGCCGGTCACCCAGACGACCCGGTCGGGGCGGGTCAGCGCGGCCACCTCCTTCACCCAGGCGTCGAGCTCGGTGTGCGTGGTGCCCCGGTGGGCGGTGCTGTCCATGACTGTGTCGTCCCTTCTGGCGCCGGTGCCAGGTCGTCGTGGGGGTTCCCGGCAAACCTACTGGTTGTAGGAGTGGTCCATGGCGCTCCCCGGTGTTGCCTTGCTCACGTCCGGACGTGTGGGCCCTCGCTGGATTTCTCCACCGGGCTGGGGCTCCGGTATTGTGAGGCGCTGTTGCCACGCGGCAACACTGCGCCCGTAGCTCAACGGATAGAGCATCTGACTACGGATCAGAAGGTTAGGGGTTCGAATCCCTTCGGGCGCGCGCTGTGTTGAGACAGTCAGAGAACGCCCCCGGGTCTCCCCGGGGGCGTTCTCGGTTGACGGGCTCTCCTGGCCTCAGTCGGTGACCCAGACGGAGAAGTAGTACCCCACCCCGCCGGGGTGCTCCCAGCATCCACCGATGCGGATGCGTGGCTCGTCCGCGTTCTCCGCCGCCTCCGCGTCACGGACGCTCTGGCAGGTCGCCGCGGTGTCGAAGGGGCCCCTGTCCCACACCTTCGTGTCGGCGACGGCAGTCGTGGTGCTGGCGGCGAACAGCGCGCCAGCGAGAACAGTTCCGGTTGCAGCCTTTCGAATCTTGGACATGTCTCCTGGGTAACAGGTTCTGGGATGGCTTGCAAGACAAGCGCGTAGCCCAGCAGGGCTACTCGGCGAGCAGGAGGGACAACCCACGCCGGCAGGCGTCTGCGTCAAACGTCGTGCTCCGGCGCACCGTCAGCGTGTGCTGGACGAGCCCGTCCAGGAACGCCGCGACGAGGGGGGCCCGGGCGGCTCCGTCGTCGACCCCGCACTGCACCAGCGCCTCGCGGAGGGCCTCCAGCAGCCGCTGGTGGCCTCCGGCCAGATGGTCGGGCAGTTCCTGGGCCAGGGACAGCCGCGCCAGGGTCGCGTCCGCGTCTGCGCACAAGGCGGCGGCGAACGAGGTCAGACGATCGAGCAGTTCTTCGACGGATGCCGGCGAATCCGGCCAGCGCGCCACGTCGCGCTCCTCGAGCCGGGAAGCGACGCCGGCCACCAGCGCGGCCCGGGTGCGGAAGTGGTTGGACGTGGTGCCCTGTGGGGCGCCGGCGGCCGCATCGACCGCGCGGTGAGTCAACCCCCTGGCCCCCGCCCGGGCGACCACCGTGATGGCGGCGTCCAGCAGCGTGTCCCGGCGGTTCGGCATACGGTCCACGGTATCACTACAAAAGTAGTACTCTGGCCGTATGCAGGACCTCACCATCGTCGGCGGCGGGATCGCCGGGCTTGCCCTGGCTTCCGTCCTCGACCCCGACAGGTGGCGGGTGACCCTCGTGGAGGAGCGTCCCGACCGCACCGAGGCCGGGCACGTCCCTGGGAATGTTCCCCGACACCATGCGCGCGCTCGACACGATCGGTATCGGGGCTTCGGTCCGCGCGGGGGCCCCGCACCTGACGACCGGGCAGGTCCGCAACGCCAGGGGTGAGGTCATCGCCGGGCTGGGCGGCGCACGGGTGTGGCTGGTGCCTCGCCCGAGCCTCGTGGGTCTGCTGGACGCGGCGGTCCCGGACTCCGTATGTCGAGTCACCCGTAAGGTGACCTCGCTCGCCGACCTGGGTGGTCACCCGGCCGTGGTCGTCGGCGCGGACGGTGTGCACAGTGCACTGCGTCGCTCTGTCTGGGGTAGCGCGACCGCGGCCCGCAGGACCTCGTATGTCGTGGTGCGGGGTGTGATCGACGGGGAGACGGACCGGTTGGTCGAGCACTGGGGCCCGGGCCGGATGTTCGGCGCGACCCCGCACAGCCCGGGCAGGCTCAACTGGTTCGCTGCGTTCGGGGCCGGCGATGAGGTGCTCGTCGACGGGGTGGGCGGTGCGCTGGAGGCGGCGCGGGAGCGCTACGCCCGGTTCCCCGCGGAGGTGCGTGCCGTGCTCGCGGCAGCTTCACCGGAGGACTCCCTGGCGCAGCGGTTGTGGACGGCGCCCCCGTTGGGCCGCTACGTGCGGGGGCGGGTGGTGTTGATCGGGGACGCCGCACACGCGATGACGCCGAACCTGGGCCGCGGGGCCTGCACCTCGATCGAGGACGCCGTGACCCTGGGCGCGGCGCTGAACCGGCTGCCAGTGCGGCAGGCGCTCGCGCGCTACCAGCGGCGCCGGTGGGCGCCGACCCAGGTCACCAGGCTGGGCGCCTCGGCGGTGATGGGTCTGGCCACGCTGGACCGCCGCGGGAGTGGCCTGCGGGATGTCGCGCTGCGGCCCGTCCGGCCGCGGGCGACCCGGGGGTCGGTAGTCTCGCGGGGGTGAGCGAGACTCCCGCGGTCCTGGCCTTCGACACCTTCGGCACGGTCGTCGACTGGTTCACCGGGATCAGCACCGCTGTGGCGCCGGTCCTGCCCGACGTCGACGCCGGCGAGTTCGCAATGGCGTGGCGGGCGCGGTACGCCCCGGCCCTGGCTCGCGTCGAGGACGGAACCGAGCCGTGGACCGGCCTGGACGTGCTGCACCGCCGCAACCTGGTCGTCGAGCTCGAGGAGCGCGACCTGCACCTCGACGAGGACTCGATCGACGAGTTGACCATGGCCTGGCACCGGTTGCCGGCCTGGCCGGACGCGCCGGCTGCGCTGGCCCGGCTCAAGGAACGTTTCATCATCGCCCCGCTGAGCAACGGCTCGGTGGCGCTGCTCACGCATCTGGCCAAGCACGCGGGCCTGCCCTGGGACCTGATCGGGGGCAGTGACCTGTGGCAGCACTACAAGCCTGCCCCGGAGACCTACCTCGGGCTGGCCAGGATGCTGGAGGTCGAGCCCGGTGACGTGATGATGGTCGCCGCCCACTTCCACGACCTCGACGCCGCCAGGGCGCTGGGCCTGCGGACCGCCTTCATCGAACGGCCGCGGGAGAACGGCCCCTACGGTGCCGACACCACCCCACGCGATGAGCACCCGCTGCACTGCCGGGACCTCGACGACCTGGCCGACCGGCTGCTCGCCCCCTCATAGGATGAGGGGCATGGAGCCGCTCTCGCAGGACCAGACCGCCCGGGTCGTCGCCCTCGCGATGGACCTGGCCCGCCAGGGAGAGACGGCAGGTGTGCTGGAGTTCCTCGACCACGGCCTGCCGATCGACGCCCAGGACCCCGAGGGCAACACCGCCCTGATGCTGGCCGCCTACCACGGGCACGCCGCCACGGTGCGGGCCCTCGTCGAGCGGGGGGCCGACGTCGACCTGCGCAACGCGCGGGACCAGTCGCCGATCGCCGGTGCCCTCTTCAAGGGTGAGCAGGACGTGGTCGGTGTGCTGCGCGCGGCCGGCGCCGACCTGGACGCCGGCACCCCCAGTGCCCGGGCCGCCGCCGAGATGTTCGGCCGCACCGACCTGCTGGACTGACGCGGGCAGGCAGGGCCGACACACGGCATACGAGAAGTGCCCGGGCGACCACTGGTCACCCGGGCACTGCTGCGTGCGGAGGTCAGGCCGCGTCGTTCTCCGAGTTGGCGTCGGTGTCATCCAGCGTGCCGGCCTTGAGGGCCTCGATCGCGGCGCGGACACCCTCGCCGTAGGCCGGGTCGGCCTGCGTGCAGTTGCTGGATGTGCGCGCTCGACAGTGGCCTCCGAGGCACCGTCGATGGCTCGCGCCGTGTTGGCGAACAGCCGCTGCTGCTCCTCCGGGGTCATCAGCCGGAACAGGTCGCCGGGCTGCTCGAAGTAGTTGTCGTCCAGTCCTCGCGGAAGTTGAAGCGGTCCGCGCGTCGCCCTGCAGCGCCTGGCTCGGCTCGGCGTACTCCGGCTGGCCCTGGAAGCGCCCGTAGGCATTCGGGGTGTAGCCGGGCACGCTGCCCTGGTTGCCGTCCACCCGGCCCTGGCCGTCGCGGTGGTAGGTGTTGACGAAGCGGGCGCCGTGCGGGTAGTTCACCGGGATCTGGTGGTGGTTGACACCCAGGCGGTAGCGGGCCGCGTCACCGTAGGAGAACAGCCGGCCCTGCAGCATGCGGTCGGGGGAGAAGCCGATGCCCGGCACCACGTTGGCCGGGGTGAACGCGGCCTGCTCGACGTCGGCGAAGTAGTTCTCCGGGTTGCGGTTGAGCTCGAACTCGCCCACCTCGATCAGCGGGTAGTCCTTCTTGGACCAGACCTTGGTGAGGTCGAACGGGTGGAACCGGTAGCCCTCGGCCTCCGCCTCGGGCATCACCTGGACGTAGAAGCGTCCACTTCGGGTAGTCGCCGCGCTCGATGGCCTCGTAGAGGTCGCGCTGGGCTGGACTCGCGGTCCTCGGCGACGAGCGCGGCGGCCTCGGCGTCGGTGAGGTTCTTGATGCCCTGCTGGGTGCGGAAGTGGAACTTCACCCAGAAACGCTCGTTGTCGGCGTTGATCGAAGCGAGTAGGTGTGCGAGCCGAACCCGTGCATGTGCCGGTAGCCGTCCGGGATGCCGCGGTCGGACATCACGATGGTCACCTGGTGCAGCGCCTCGGGCAGGTTGGTCCAGAAGTCCCAGTTGTTCTCGGCCGACGCGCAGGTTGGTCCGCGGGTCGCGCTTCACCGCGCGGTTCAGGTCGGGGAACTTGTGCGGGTCGCGGAGGAAGAACACCGGGGTGTTGTTGCCGACCATGTCCCAGTTGCCCTCCTCGGTGTAGAACCGGAGGGCGAAGCCGCGGATGTCACGCTCGGCGTCGGCGGCGCCGCGCTCGCCGGCGACGGTGGAGAACCGGGCGAACATGTCGGTCTGCTTGCCGACCTCGGAGAAGATCGCGGCCTTGGTGTAGCTGCGTGATGTCCTGGGTGACGGTGAAGGTGCCGAAGGCGCCGGAGCCCTTGGCGTGCATCCGGCGCTCCGGGATGACCTCGCGGTCGAAGTGCGCGAGCTTCTCCAGGAACCACACGTCCTGCAGCAGCATCGGGCCGCGGGGCCCGGCGGTCATGGCGTTGTCGTTCTCGGCCACCGGGGCGCCGGCGGCGGTGGTCAGCGGCTGCTGGTTGTCCTGGAAGGTCATCATCTCTCCTGTCGTTGGCGACTGTCGGACTCGTGGGAAATCTGGGGGGACGCCGGCCTCCCGGGCCAGGCAGTCGGGGCAGGTGCCCCAGTAGATGACCTCGGCGCGCTCGATCGCGTAGCCGTGGTCGTCCGAGGCCTCCAGGCAGGGTGCGGCGCCCGTCGCGCAGGCGACGTCCGTCGACCTCGCCGCACTCCCGGCACACCAGGTGGTGGTGGTTGTCGCCGCGGAACAGCTCGTAGCGGGCCGGGGAACCCTCCGGCTCGAAGCGGCGCAGGATCCGGGCGTCGGTCAGCGCGTGCAGCACGCCGTAGACCGCCTGCGTGGACACGGTGCCGAGACGCTCGTGGACGGCCGCGCGGATCGTCTCGGCGGTCGCGTGCGGGTGGGCCTGCAACTCCGCGAGCACGGCCAGGCGCGGCGCCGTGACCCGCAGGTCGGCGGCGCGCAGCAGTGCTTCGTGCGGCGTGGCCATGCATCTCATCCTAGGTCGTTGTTTGGAATTACTCAAATCAGGTATGCAGTCAAGCGGGTGCCGCGGTGGTGTCGCCGTGGGTGAGGGCCCCGGGGCCGGGAACGTGACCGTGGACACACCGCACGGGAGGTATCAGGATGAACTCGTCGGCATCCTCAAGGTGTCAGGGCAGGAAGGCAGAGGTGGCACGCATGGGCAACGCGACTCCGCAGGACGCCGTCCCGGGTGCGGACGTGCCGGAGCTGGGACTGGTCGACCGCGCCGCGCTGGCGTTCACGGCATACAAGGACGGGGACCGGGCCCAGATGGGCGTGCTCGTCGACCTGCTGACCCCCCTGCTCTGGCACACCGCCAGGGGGCAGGGGCTGACGGGCCCGGCGGCCGAGGACGTCGTGCAGACGGCGTGGCTGCGCCTGGTCGAGCACGCCGCCCGGATCGAGAGCCCCCGCGCGGTGGTGGCCTGGCTGTTGACCACGGTGCGGCGGGAGTCCTGGCGCACCGGCAAGGCGTCCGGGCGCGAGGACGGTGACCTGGAGGCGGTGCCCGAGCCGCTCAGCGAGGAGCCGACCCCCGAGACGGCGACGCTGCTCAGCCAGCAGGAGCGGGTGCTGTGGCGCAACCTCGCCCGGCTCGGCGACCGCTGCCAGCACCTGCTGCGGGTGATCGCCTTCGCCGACCGCCCCGACTACGCCACGATCGCCGAGACCCTCGGCATGCCGGTCGGGTCGATCGGCCCCACCCGGGGCCGGTGCCTGCGCAACCTGCGCCGCTTCCTCACCGACGACCCCGAGTGGGATGGAGTGCTGACATGAGTGCCACCGACGACGAGTTCGCGGCCGCGGTGCTGCCCCGGATCAGGGCGACGTGGTCCCGGCTGGACCCCGTGCCCGCCGGGCTGACCGACGACATCAAGTTCGCGCTGACAGTGCGACTGCTCGAGGCCGAGGTGGCCGAGATCACCCAGGCCCCCGCCCTGGCCGCGCGCGGTGACACCGCCGAGCGCAGCCGGAGCATGACGTTCACCGGCAGCGTGGTCAGCCTCATGGTCAGCGTCACGGAGGAGGGCGACACCCTGCGGCTGGACTGTTGGGTCACCGGGGGCCCGGCCGAGGTCGAGGTGCGGCGGGGCGAGGAGGTCGTGCTCTCCCAGGAGTCCGACGACGTCGGTAGGCTGGTCTTCGACCAGGTGCCCCGGGGGCCCGTGCACTTCGTGGTGTGGCCCGGCGCCGACCACGGGGCACGCCCCCTGATCACGCCGGCCGTCGACCTGTGAGGTGACCCGCGAGCAACCTCGGGCCCACGCGCGCTCTCCTCGACGAGGGGATCGCCGAGAACACTGCCGGGAGGCCCACCCGGGCAGCCCGGGCGCTGCGCCGCGTCCTCCGCGCGGTCGGTGACGGGTCGGCCTCGCCCGAGCATGCCCGCCTGCTGGCGCGCGCAGCGATGGGCCTGGCCACGGCCGAGTTCGAGCGCGGCGGGCTGGACGTCGCCCTCCAGTGGCTCACCCGCGCGGAGCAGGCGGCCCGGGAGCTGGCCGACGGCGACCTGCGCACCCTGTGCCTGTCCCAGCGCGCCACCCTGCTGGGACGCAGCGGCCACATCGCCCAGGCCCGCGAGGCCATGGAGCAGGCACTGGCGGGGCTCGACACCCTCGAACGCCGGGACCAGAGCGTGCTGCTGCTCAACTCCGGGGTGATCCTGCTGATGGCCGGCGAGCTGGCGGAGGCCTGGGAGCGGTTCGACCGCAGCGCCGCCATCGCCGGGTCCGGGGACCACCCCCGGGAGGCGTTCATGAGTCGCTTCAACCAGGGCTACGTCGCCTACCTGCGGGGCGACCTGCCCCAGGCGCTGGGCGCCCTGCGCGAGGCCCAGAGCCTCGGCGTGGACGTCTCGGCCGCCGCCACGCTCCTGGACCGGGCCCGGGTGCTCCTGGAGGCCGGCCTGCTGCCCGAGGCCCACGAGGCGCTGGAGGAGGCGGCGGCGCTGGCGACCGGGGAGCCGCAGCGGCAGATCCTCGGCGAGATCGAGGTGGAGCTGGCCCGCACCTGCGTGCTGCTCGGCCGGTTCGTGGAGGGCCGCACCTGGGCCCAGCGGGCCCGCCGCCGGTTCAGCCGGCGGGCAGCGCCGGTGTGGGCGGCCCGGGCGGAGCTGATCCAGGGGCAGGCCAACCTGCTGGCGGGGCAGCGCACCCGTGCGGCCTGGCGCACCGCGGAGACCGTCAGCAGCCGGCTGGCCGGGGCCGACTGGACCCTCGACGCCGAGCACCGGTTGATCGCGGCGGACGCGGCCTGGCGGTGCGGGGAGGTGGACCGGGTGCGGGACCACCTGGCCGCCGTGGAGCGGATCCGGCTGCGGCTGCCGCTGCGGGCCCAGCTGCAGGCGGCCCACCTCAAGGCCCAGGTGGCCCGTGGCGACGGTCACCCGGCCCGGGCCCGGCGGATCCTCGACGACGCCGCCCGGCTCCTGGTCCGCGAGCAGGCCGGCAGCGCCAGCATCGACCTGCGGGCAGCGACCTCCATGTACACCGCGCCGCTGGCCCGGTTGCACCTGGACCTGGTCCCCGACCAGCCGAGGGCACTCTTCGAGTGCACCGAGCGGTGGCGCGCCTCCAGCCAGCGGCTGCAACCCGTCCGGCCACCGGCGGACCGGGTCCAGGCGGAGCTGCTCACCGCGCTGCGGGAGGTGCGGATGCAGCTGCGCACCGAGGACCTCGGCGCCGCCCGTGAGGAGCTGCTCCACCGGGAGTTCCAGCTGAGCCGGGAGGTCCGTGCCCAGTCGTGGGAGCACCGCGGCAGCGGCGCCGGCGCGGTCGCGGTCTCCTACTCGCGCGACGCGGGAGCGGCTGGCCGAGGCGGACGCGGACCTGCTCTCCCTGTTCGTCCGTGACGAACGGTTCTACGGCATCGTGCTGGGCAGGCCCCGGTCCCGCCTGGTCGAGCTGGGACCCGCCGAGACCGTGATCGACCTGGCCAAGCGGGTCCGGGCCGACCTGGAGGTCGCGGGCCGGTTCGAGCTGGGGGCCTTCCAGGCGGCGGTGTGGGACTCGCTGCAACGGTCCATCGCGACCCTCGATGAGTTGCTGATCGCGCCGTCCCGCTGCGGCGACCGACGGCTCGTGATCGTGCCGCACCGCCACCTCACGGCCCTGCCCTGGGCCATGGCGCCGTCGTTGCGGGGGACCCCGCTCGTGGTCGCGCCGTCGGCGACGGACTGGACCGCCCGCTCCGGCACGCCGCAGTCCAACGGGCACGCGCGGCCCGTGGTGCACGCCTTCGCCGGGCCCGGGCTCTCCCATGCCGACGCCGAGGCCAGGCAGGTCGCCGGCGCGTGGGCCGCGGGCAGCTTCGTCGACTCGGCGGAGAGCACGACCGGGGGGCTGCGGGACGCGCTGGCCGGCTCCGACCTGGTGCATGTCTCCGCGCACGGGAGGCACAACCCCCGCAACCCGATGTTCGCCTCCATCCAGGTGAGTGACGGGCCGCTGTTCGTCTACGACTTGGAGCACACCGGGGTGCGGGCCAAGCACGTGGTGCTGAGCGCCTGCGAGGTGGGGCAGTCGGCGGTCCAGCCGGGCGAGGAGCAGCTGGGGCTGGCCGCGGGCCTGCTGCGGCTCGGGGCGCGCAGCGTGCTCGCCGGGGTCGCGCCCGTGCCCGACCACGCGACGGCGGACTTCATGGCGGCCTACCACCGCAGGCTGGTCTCCGGCGAGCCCGCCGACGAGGCGCTGGCGGCGGTCACGGCGGCCGAGGGCGGGACTGGGCGGGGTGTTCTCCCTCTTCGGTGCGAGCTGGCAGAGCCGGCCCTGACTTCGGCCCTGGCGCTTGGGTCAGGCCCCTGTGCCCCGACCAGACCCTGGCTGGTGCCCGGGTCAGACCTTGTCGGCCTGCTGGGTCGCCGGGTCCCACTTGGTGATGCCGTCGGCCTGCCAGCCGCGGTCCTTCACCGTCTCCCGGGCCTCCCGCTTCCAGGGGCCGGTGAGGCGGTCGACATAGAGGTAGCCGTCCAGGTGGTCGGTCTCGTGCTGCAGGCACCGGGCCAGGTAGCCGTCCCCCTCCACCACGACCTCGTTGCCGTCCAGGTCGGTGCCGGTGACCCGCGCACGCGGGTGCCGGGCCAGCGGGAAGTACTCCCCGGGCACCGACAGGCAGCCCTCGCCGTCCTCGTCCTCGTTCAGCGGGCTGGGGGTGCCCAGGCGCTGCAGCACCGGGTTGATGACGACGCCGCGAGCGCGCTCGCCACCCTCGGTCGGGCAGTCGTAGACGAAGATGCGCAGCCGGACCCCGACCTGGTTGGCCGCCAGGCCGACCCCCTCGGCGGCCTCCATGGTGTCGTACATGTCGGCCACGAGGGTGCGGATCTCGTCGGTGACCTCCCGCACCTTCTTGGTCGGCTGGTGCAGGGCCTTGTGGCCGAGGACGGTGATGGGCCGGACTGCCACGGGGAGCTCCTAGGTGCGGGGGCTGAGGGTGCGCACGGCGGGACGCGCGGCACGATACTAGGTGACCTCCCGGCATACCCGGGAGCCCGGCTCCGCCCCGCTCAGCCGCGCGGCCGGGTCACCCGCGGGATGGGCCCCGTGATGTCCGGGTCCGCCGCGACGTCCCCGTCGGTCTCCCAGGCATCCGCCTCGACGTCGTCCCACACCGGCCGCCCGGCGTCGTCGGAGACCTCGGGCACCGCCTGCGACCGCTCGCGGCGCCGCGAGCGGCGGGGCTGGCTCCACGTGCTGATCGGCTCGTACCCGGTGGCGATGGGTTGGTATGCCGAGACCTCCTCCCGGGAGACCTCCCAGCCGCGGTCGGTCGGCTCCGGGAGGGCCTGCGCCCCGGGGGACGCTGCTGCGGGGGCCTCCTCCGTGGGGGGCCGGGGGGAGTCTGTCTCGTCGTGGTGCCGCTCGGGACGCACCCGCGGGGGCGCCGGGTGGAGGTCCTCGTCCGGGTCGTGGCCGCCGGTGCCAAAGAGGGTGTCGCACAGCTTGCGGTAGGTCTCGTCCGGGTCGACCACCCAATTGATCTCGCGCATCGCCTGGTCCTGACCCGCGGACTCCAGCAGGAACTGGCCGTAGCCCAGCACCCGGCTGATCGGCGACCGGGCATAGTTCATGTCCGTGACCTTGCGGATCGGCATCATGGCCACCCGGTGGGTGATCAGGCCGTAGGTCATCAGCAGCCGCTTGTCGGTCGCGACGAACCACTCGTTGCGCCACTCCAGGGCCTTCCACAGCATCCGCGCGACGAGGGCGAACCAGACCCACCACAGGGCAAGGGCGATCGGGCCGATCGCCGCCTCGGCCCGCGCCCCGACGAACGCGACGACGAGGAAGCCGAGCAGGACGGTGCCCACGGGCTCGATCATGCGGGCCCAGTGGTGCCGGTTGGCCACGACGATCCGCTCGTCCGCCAGGACGTAGCGCTCGAGGATCCGGCTGTTGATCCGGCTGCCCGCGGCCACGGCGGCCTAGTTGATCAGTGCCGAGAAGAACCGCCCGATGTTGCGGAAGCCCTGGGCGATGATGTCCCAGACGGCCTGCAGGATGTCCGCGGCCCGCTCTGGGCTGGTGATGACGGCGTAGACCAGGAACCCGAAGACGAGCCAGATCAGGATCACCTTGATCTTGCTGGGCATCGGCACTCCTTCGGCTGGTGGGTATGACGGTGGGCACAGGAGTCCACACTGCCGTTCAGTCTGGCAGCCGGGCCCTCCGTTGCCGGGAAGGCACGCCGAGTGCGGGCCACCCGGGGGACCGCGGGAGGACCAGGTCCGTTAGGGCCGGAGCAGGCCGGAGCGGTCCAACCGGTCGAGTGCCTCGTCGATCTCCTCGGTGCCGCCGGCGAAGCTGAGCCGGACCATCCGGCCGCCGTGGACGGTGTCGAAGTCCACGCCGGGGGTCAGCGCCACGCCCGTCTCCGCGAGGACCTGCGAGCACCAGCCCAGCGAGTCCTCGGTCAGGTGGCCGACGTCGCACCAGGCATAGAACGCGCCGTCCGGCGGGGCGAAGGACCCCAGCCCCACCTCCGGGAGGCGACGCAGCAGCAGGTCCCGGTTCACGGCATACCGGCGCACGTGCCCGTCCAGCTCCTCCCTGGCCTCGGCGGAGAAGGCGGCGACGGCGGCGTGTTGGGAGATCGCGGGAGGACAGATCGACAGGTTCTGCGTGAGCACCTCCATGGGCCGGCGCAGCGGTGCCGGCACCAAGGCCCACCCGAGTCGCCAACCTGTCATCGAGAAGTACTTGCTGACCGATCCCATCACCACCCCGGAGCGGGAGGTCTGCCAGGCGCTGGCGGCCGGCCGGCCGTAGCCGATGCCGTGGTAGATCTCGTCGCTGATCAGCAGGCAGCCCACCTCGTCGCACCAACGTGCGATGGCGGCCAGCTCGGCGGGGTCGATGATGGTGCCGGTGGGGTTCGACGGGCTGGCGACGACCAGCCCGCGCGGCGGCTCGGGCAGCGCCTCCAGCATCGCCACCGTCGGCTGGTAGCGGGCGTCCGGCCCGCAGTCCAGCTCCAGCACCCGGCAGCCCAGTGCGGCGAGGGTATTGCGGTAGGCGGGGTAGCCGGGTCGCGTCATAGCGACCGTGTCACCGACGTCGAACGCGGCCAGGAACAGGGTGGAGAACGCCCCGGAGGACCCCGTGAACACCACGACGTCGTCGGCCGTGACGTCGATGTCGTACCAGTCTCGGTGGTGCGCCGCGATCGCCTCGCGCAACGCCAGGATGCCGGTCGCTTCGGTGTATCCGAGCACCTCCCGGGTCAGCACCTCACCGGCCGCCCGCAGCACCGCGGCTGGCGCAGGCGTCGAGGGCTGACCGGCGCACAGGAAGATGGCGTCCCCGTGGGTGCGGGCACGTTCGGACGCGGCCCGCAGCACCTCCATCACGTGGAACGGCTCCACCCCGCTGCGGGCGGAGGGGCCGACCACGCTCACACCACCCCGTACAGCCGGTCCCCGGCGTCCCCCAGACCGGGCACGATGTAGCCGTGCTCGTTGAGCCGCTCGTCGATCGCCCCGGTCACCAGGGTCACCGGCGGGTCGATGTCGGCGACGTCCTGCTCCACCCGCTCGATCCCCTCCGGCGCGCTGAGCAGGGTGATCGCGGTGATGTCATCGGCGCCCAGCTCGACCAGGTAGTGGATCGCCGCGGCCAGGGTCCCGCCCGTGGCCAGCATCGGGTCGAGCAGGTAGCACTGCCGCTTGTCCAGGTCGTCCGGCAGCCGGTTGGCGTAGGTGTGCGCCTCCAGGGTCTCCTCGTTGCGCACCATGCCGAGGAACCCGACCTCGGCGGTCGGCAGCATCCGCATCATCCCGTCCAGCATCCCCAGCCCGGCACGCAGGATGGGCACCACCAACGGCTTGGGGGAGGACAGGTGGATGCCGGTGGTCGGTGCCACGGGGGTCTCGATGTCGAACGGGGTGACCCGGACGTCGCGGGTCGCCTCGTAGGCCAGCAGGGTCACCAGCTCGTCGGTCAGCCGACGGAAGGTCGGGGTGTCGGTCCGCTTGTCCCGCAAGTAGGTGAGCTTGTGGTTGATGAGCGGGTGGTCGGCAACATGCACGCGCATACTGCGAAACTTACCCGGTGAGCGATCCGAGCACACCCGGCCGGGAGCCCGGGACCCTCCCCGCGTGGTCCGCGCAGGGGTATGCGGACTGGATGGGGGCCGCCCTCGACGTCGCCGGGGAGGCGGGGTCCGGTGGTGACGTGCCGATCGGCGCCGTCGTCGTCGATGACTCCGGCCGCGTCCTGGGCCGCGGCCACAACGTCCGCGAGGCCGAGCACGACCCGACCGGCCACGCCGAGGTCGTCGCGCTGCGGGAGGCCGGCTCCGCGCGGGGCAGTTGGCGACTGGACGGCGCCAGCCTCGTCGTCACCCTCGAGCCGTGCGCGATGTGCGCCGGGGCGGCCGTGCTCGCCCGGGTCGACCGGATCGTCTACGGGGCGGCCGACCCCAAGGCCGGGGCCTGCGGCTCGGTGTGGGACCTGCCCCGGGACCGCCAGTCGCTGCACCGCCCCGAGGTGGTCGCCGGCGTGCGGGAGCAGGAGTGTGCCGCACTCCTGCTGGATTTCTTCGGCCCCCACCGCCTCGGGTAGCCTGCTGGGCGGTGGCGTGTCCGAGCGGCCTAAGGAGCACGCCTCGAAAGCGTGTGAGGGCGCAAGTCCTCCGTGGGTTCAAATCCCACCGCCACCGCCATGCGTCAAGGCCCTGAAACCCCAGGTCATCTGGGGTTTCAGGGCCTCTTGCGTCCCCGTTCCCGTGGCCTGCGGGCTCCCTCACCGCCAGCACCATTCCCCTGCGGCGGCTCACCTGCGACGATGGGAGCCCTACTCTCGCGAGACGGGAGGTCAACGGTGAGGTTGTGGGGACGAACGGCCGCCTGCGGCCTTCTCACGATCTCGGCCGCTGCCTGCGGAGGCGTGTCTGACGAGCTGGGTCAGCCCCCTGACAGTTCCCCCGCAGCCGCTCAGCCGGATCGCTCCACTGTGCCCGATCACCAGGCTCGGGGCGACCTGATGTGTGGATCGAGCGGATCGGGCGATGTGAATCCCGAGGATTTCCGCGGGACGGACCAGTTGTCCTCGACCCCAGAGGAGGCGGCGGGTCACTCTCTGGAGGCCAGGAGGGACTTCTATGAGAATGACCCGGAGGGGATCGCGCAGGTGGAAGCCGGGGAGCGGTGGATGACGAGCGTCGAGGAAGGCGCGCCACTCACCGCCGAGGAGTTGCAAGCCGGCGCAGGGGCCGAGCTCCAGGCGGCTGCAGCGTTGCGAGGTGCGCAAGCCCTCTCGCAGGCTCTGGAACGGGGGACGGTCGTCGTTGACGAACGTGAGGATGGCTCCCTGGTCCTCGCTACTCCGGATGAGTCGACCACCTTCGCCTCCCTGACCCTGGCCTTCGTGCCAGGCGACGACGGTGGATACATGGGCGTGGCGTTCGGCTATGAGCTGCCTGGCCTCGAGTGTGACCGCGGTCCCGCCTAGCAGCGCACCCGGGACCCTTGCCGACAGCGGCCCCTAGGTCGCGCTCACAGGAACGATCAGGGGTGCCTCAGGGGGCGATCAGGGGACTCACCGAGTGCCCCGGCACGACCCGCGGTGCCACACTCGAGTCAGCAGGGATCGCGCGAGTGCGGCTCACCGGAGCCGTCGGCGATGCCGGCAGGAGGAGCGGATCGTGACCCAGCACGAAGCAGACCAGACACCAGGCCCCGGGGGACCCGACGGGGGCGACAACAAGACGTGGTACGAGGAGTTCACGGTGACCGGCGGGCAGGCGCTGGACAAAGTCAAGGAACTCGTCGCCGAGGGGAACGTGCGGCGCCTGTTCATCAAGAACAGCGAGGGCAAGGTGCTGTTGGAGGTCCCGCTGACCGCGGGTGTCGCCGTCACGGCGGTCACCGCCGTGTTCGCCCCCGTCCTCGTGGCCGTGGGGGCGGTCGCCGCGGTGCTCACGCAGGTGACGATCGGCGTCGAGCGCCAGCGCCCCCGCCTCGATGACGGCGACGCCGGCGCAGGGTCAGCGGAGGACGGGACCGGCGCCGGGGACTGACCTCACTCGGTGACCGCGGGCGTGACCGGCGGATCGGCGGACCAGGGGAAGACGATCCAGTCGTCGGTGTGCCGCCACACGTAGTCGGGCGCCACGACGCTGGGCGGACTTGGCGTAGAGCACCGCGCTGCGGGTCTCGGCGCCGTGGGACTTCAGCAGGTCCAGGACCAGGGCGAGCGTGCGGCCGGAGTCGGCGACGTCGTCGACCACCAGCAGACGCTTGCCGCTGAGGGACTCGGTGTCCAGCATCGGGGCCAGCAGCACCGGGTCAGGCAGCGTCTCGTGCACGTCGGTGTAGAACTCGACGTTGATCGCGTCGGTGAGCTTGACCCCCAGGGCGTAGGACAGACCCCCGCCCGGCACCAGTCCGCCCCGGGCGACCGCGATCAGGATCTCGGGCTCGAAGCCGGAGTCGGCGATCTGCTGCGCGAGCTCGCGGCAGGCCGTCCCCGAATCGCTCCCAGGTGAGTACTTCCTTGTCGGTGAGCTCGGAGGAGTCCGCGTGGTAGGCCATCACCCGGCGAGCCTACCGGCCCCTCCCCGGCCCGTCCTCAGAAGGAGGCCAGGTTCGCCCGGAGGGCGCCCGCATACTCCGTGCGCAGGATGCCGCGGCGACGCAGCACCGGCACGAGCTCGTCCAGCGTCCGGTGCACGGTGACCGGGTGGAGGTCGCCCCACAGCAGGATCCCGTCGTTGTCCGCGGTCTCTCCCAGCTCCTCGATGACGTCGGCGAACTCCTCGGCGGTGCCGACGAAACCGCTGCGGTCCGCGAGCCTGCCCAGGCGGGCCTGCGCGGCGAGCAGGGTGCGCAGCGGGGTCGACTCCACGTCGTGCGTCCCGACCAGGCGCCGGATGCTGCCGTGGGACACGTGGTCGCCGAACACGGCCGGGTCCAGGGGCCGGTCCAGGTCGAGCACGGTCAGGTCGGTCTCCAGGTCGCTGGACTGCCGCTCGGCGATACGGAGTAGGTCCGCCTCCCCGGGGTGGGCAGAGGCGGCCACCAGCCGGTCGGCCTCCTCCGCGCTCGCGGTGAGCACCGGCTGGACCGCGAAGAGCACCTTGACCGAGGACGGGGAGCGGCCCCGCTCACGGGCGGCGGCGTGGATCTTGGCCCGGTAGGCCCGGATGCTCTCGGGGTCCAGCGGGGCGAGCGCGAGCTGCACCTCGGAGTTGGCCCCCGCGAAGGCCAGTCCCCGACCGGAGCCGCCGGGGGAGACGACGACCGGCTCGCCGTCGGTGAAGGGGACGGCGTTCAGCGGTCCGTCGAAGGAGAAGTGCTCCCCGCGGTGCCGCACGGGACGCAACCGGTCCCCGTCGGCATACCGTCCCCGCGCCGGGTCGTCGACCAGGGCACCGTCGTCCCAACTGCGCCACAGCTCCCGGATCCCGTCCAGCCACTCCTCCGCGCGGTCGTATGCCGCGTCGTGCCCCAGCGGGGCCGCATCGCCGAAGTGCCGGGCGCTGCCGGTGTCGGTGACCACGTTCAGACCGAGCCGGTGACCGCTGAGGTGCTGCAGGGTGGCGAACTGGCGGGCGGCGGGGTAGGGCAGGTAGGCGGCCGGGTTGACGGTGGGCACCACGCCCAGGTGCTGGGTCGCCTGGAACAGGTAGGGCGCCAGCAGCAACGGGTCCAGCTTGGGCCCCCCGAATGCCTGCCGCACCCGCAGGTCCAGGGTCTCGGGCGACCCCAGCGATGGGGAGTCCTCGATGATGAGCAGGTCGAATCCCGCCTGCTCCAGCTCCCGGGCGGACTGCTGGTAGAGCTCCGGTCGGGTCCACCGGTAGTTCCAGTCCAGGTAGGGGTGGCCCCAGCCGTGCGGCCCGAAGCCACGGGCCAGGAACCAGCCGAAGTGCTGCAACCGGCTCATGGCGCTTCCCCCACCGCGCCCGCCGCCGCCAGACCGCGGGCCAAGTCGCGGATCAGGTCCGCCGGGTCCTCGATGCCCACGGACAGCCGCAGCGTCCCCGGGAGGATGCCGGAGGCGACCTGTTCCTCGACGGTCCGCAGCACGTGGCTCGTGCTGGCCGGGTGCAACACGAGGGTGCGGACGTCACCCAGGTGGGTCATGTGGGTGACCAGCTCCAGCGACTCGATGAAGCGCCGGGCCGCCTCCTCCCCACCGTCCAGGGTGAAGGCGAAGACGGACCCCTGCCCGTCCGGCAGGTACCGCTGGGCCAGCGGGTGCCATGGGCTGGAGGGCAGCCCGGAGTAGTCGACGGAGGCCACCCCGGGCTGGGCCTCCAGCCAGGTGGCGACCTCCAGGGCGACGGCGCTGTGCCGGGCGACCCGCAACGACAGCGTCTCGACCCCCTGGGCGATGAGGAAGGCGTGCAGCGGCGAGGGGGTCGGGCCTAGTCGGGGCGCGACCGACTCGCGCAGGTAGGTGATTCGCGCCAGACCGCCCCACCGCTCGGTCAGGCTCGGCCCGCCGGTGCGCGGGGCGGCGACCAGGTGGGGGAACAGGTCACCGGACCGCGCGGGGTCGAAGGCCCCGTTGTCGACGATGACCCCGCCCAGCACCGAGCCGTGGCCGGCCAGGAACTTGCTGGCGGAGTGCACCACCAGGTCGGCGCCGTGCTCGAGGGGACGCAGCAGGTATGGCGTGGCGAGGGTGTTGTCGACGACGAGCGGGAGGCCGTGGGCGTGGGCGATGTCGGCCACGGCGGCGATGTCGGCCAGGTCGTTGCGCGGGTTGGGGATGGACTCCAGGAAGAGGGCGCGGGTCTCCGGTCGGATCGCCCGCTCCCACTGGCCGAGGTCACCGGCGTCGGCCACGAAGTCCGTCTCGATCCCCAACCGCGACAGGTTGTCCAGGAAGAGGCCGCGGGTCCCCTCGTAGAGACTCGCGGCGGACAGCACCCGCTGGCCGGCGGACGCCAGCCCGAGCAGGGCGACCGTGACTGCGGCCTGCCCACTGGCCACCAACAACCCCTGCGCCCCGCCCTCGAGCGCCGCGATCTTGCGCTCGGCCGCGTCGCTGCTCGGATTGCCGGTGCGGGTGTAGCCGTACCCCTCGCCGGCCCCGAAGTGGGCGGCGGCCTCGTCGAAGTCCGCGAACCGGAAGCCCGCCGTCAGGTAGATCGGTGTCGCCCGGGGGGTCAGCGGCACCGCTGGCCTCCGGGGTCCCGGCGTGGACCTGCCGGGTCGTGAACCCCGGGACTGGCGGTGTCTCGTCGGGCGGCACTGCACTGGTCATGACGGCACATTACTGGTCGCCATGGAGCCCCTTATGGATTGGGGGAGCTCCTCGCACCGTCAGGACTGGGCCCTCCAGCGCCGCGCCAGGTGCGCTCAGGCCTGGCGGGAGAGCATCTCCAGCAGCTCGTCACGCACGTTCTGCGGCCGCGTCCGGAGCTCCTCGCGGAGCTGCTGCTCCTGGCGGCGCTCCCGCCAGGTCGGGCGGGTGCTCGCTCCAGAGGTCGTGGGGCGGAGACGGGGCAGGGTGAGACGGGGTCCCATGGGTTCTTCCTCGGTGCGGTGGTGCGGGCGGGCTGGACACACAAATGCGCCGGTCACCGGCTCCGGTGCTCGACGCACTCATGTCAACGCCCCGACCGCGGCGAACCTTCCGGAATGTCACGCACCTCACACCCGGCCGGGTGCGCCGCCCCGGGCCGGAGAGACCCGGGGCGGCAGCCTCCTCACTGCGCGTAGTTGAGGGCCTCCAGGTCAGTGAGCACGGTGTCGGCGACCACGCCGGGGCCGCCCAGCACGACCAGCTGCGGTGCGGCGAGCCGGACCAGCTCGGTCGCGGTGACGGGCGGGACGGTCTCGGGACGGACCAGCAGCATCGGCTCACCCAGCGACGCGGCGCGGGCCGCTCCGGCGAGGGCGTCCGGGAAGTTCTGGCCGGTGGCCAGCAGCACCGACTCCGCGTCGGGGTAGCGCTGCGCGATCACGGCGGCCGTGCCGTAGCGGTCGTCGCCGAAGACGCGCTCGACCTCGCCGAACTCTCCCAGCGCGGTGACCACGTCGTCCTCGATCGCCCCGGGGCCACCGAGCACGGTGATCCGCTCCGGCGCGAGGGAGTCCAGGGCGGTCGCGGTCGCCGCGGGCAGTCCGTCGGGCCGGACCAGGAGCACCGGGGCGTCCACGAAGCCGGCGTAGGACGCTCCCGTCAGGGCGTCGGCGTACTCCTCCCCGGTCGCGACGAAGACCTCGGTGACCTCGCCGAACTCGGCGGCGACGGCGGCGGCGGTGCCGTACCGGTTGCTGCCCTCCAGCCGCTCGACGTCACCGGCGGTGAACTCGCCGAGGGCGGTGACCACGTCGTCGGAGACGGCGGACTTGCCGCCCAGCACGGCGATCGAGCCCGGCTCCAATCGGGTCAGCTCCTCGGCGGTGGCCACCGGGATCCGGTCGGGGCGCACCAGCAGCACCGGCACGTCCTGGCTCCCGGCCAGGGCGGACCCGGCGAGCGCATCGGCATACTCCTCCCCGGTCGCCACGTAGACGACCGGCGCGCCCGGCGCGGTCCCGGCCGACAACTCGGCCGCGGTCGCGTACCGGTTGAGGCCGTAGATCCGGTCCACGGAGTCCGGCCCGAGGATGAGCTCGACCTGGTCCTCCCCGCCCTCGCCGACCGACAGGTAGCTCTCGCCGGTGAAGACGAGCATCCCCTGGACCGTGGCCCGCAGGTCCGAGCTGTCCCCGTCCAGGACGTTGGGAAGGCCGCCGTCGGGCAGCTGCTGGCCGGCCATCCAGGTGACCGACAGCTCGATGTCGTCGCCGACAGACCCCAGCGCCGGGGCGACCAGGCCCGTCGTGTTCACCGGGGAGAAGTTCTCCCAATAGCCCTCGTCGGTCCGGGCCTCGCGCAGGTAGTTGCGGACCTGCACCGCGGACTCGGTCACCCCGTCCTGCTCGACCACGGCGGCCAGGGCGCTCAGCCCCAGCCCGCTGGCGTCGTTGTCCGGCACGAAGGTGTCACCGGCGAAGTAGCCCAGGGCTCCGGTCTCGGCGTCCTGGTAGGTGAACATGTGGGTCACCGCCGCGGCGGGCACTTCCGCGCCCGCGCGGTCCAGGCCGAGGATGCACAGGGCCTGGCCGAAGGCATAGCCCCAGCTGCCGCAGGTGCCGTCGTCGGCGATGGAGTCCTCCACCGCCGCGACCAGGTCGACGCCGCCGAAGTCGGTGGCGTCCCGCCCGGTGGCGGCGGCGACGAGGGCGACCTTGCCGGCTGCCGGGCCGCCGGCGCCGGCATAGTCCTCGGCCTGGGTCTCCAGCCAGTCGGTGAGCGCCTCGACCTCGGCGTCGTAGCCGTCGACGGCCAGCAGGGCGAGGATGCCGTCGGCGGTGGCGCCGGGGTCGCCCAGGTTGTCGTCGGTGATCTGGGAGACGACGTAGTCGGCGGCGGCGACGGCCGCCTCCTCGTCGGCGCCGGGCGCCGGGGAGGCATGCGCGACGGGCAGGGGTGCCAGGAGCAGGCAGGCCGCGGTGGCGAGCCCGAGCAGGCGGGGGGTGCGGGACATCGGGGGGACCTTTCGGAGGGTGGCTCGCGACACTCACCCTCGGCGGGGAAGGGGGAAGCCCCGCGTCCGGCTCGTCCCGCAGACCACGGCGGTTCAACACGAGCCCAAGGGCCGGCAGGCATTCCGGCTCCACGCGGGGCGTGTCACGGTTGCGGGTCAGCGCCGGATTCG
This sequence comes from Ornithinicoccus sp., assembly GCF_057176825.1. NCBI lineage: Bacteria > Bacillati > Actinomycetota > Actinomycetes > Micrococcales > Intrasporangiaceae > Ornithinicoccus > Ornithinicoccus sp. The sequence goes on from NZ_CM169976.1 coordinate 861,023, forward strand.
CACCGGCTTCCCCTACCTGTCCTTCGGTAGCCGCACTCTAGCGCTACCGGTCGCCCGGTGCGCCGTCCGGCTGGAACGTGGGGCGGGCGCCGAACGAGGCACGCCGCGCGGCGCGTCGGAAGGTCGCCAGGAGGGCCGGGCCGAGCAGCACGATCGCCACGGCGTTGGTGATCGCCCGACCGGTGTCCCACCCGGCGGTGGAGGTGAGCAGGGTGAAGACCAGGAACCGGTGCAGGTTCTCCAGGACGGGGGCGCCGGGCACGTAGGAGATGGACCCGTCGTAGTAGTCCAGGCTGGCCCCGGCGATGAACGGCCAGAACCACATGTTCATCAGCATCCCGAAGCCGTAGGCGACGACGACCCCGTAGCCCACGAGCATCGCGATCTCCGCCTTGCCCCGGCACCCGCTGCGGCAGCAGCCCGGCGCCCAGCCCGATCCAGGCGAGCACAGAGCATCTGGAACGGCAGCCACGGCCCGACCCCCGCGGTGAGCAGCGCCGAGGCGAACAGCGAGGTGCACCCCAGCACGAACCCGAAGCCGGGGCCGAAGACCCGTCCGGCGAGCACGAGGACGAAGAACACCATCTCGATGCCGGCCGTGCCGGCCCCGAGGGGGCGCAGCGCGGCGTTGACCGCCGACAGCACCCCCAGCATGGCCAGCGCCTTGGAGTCCATCCCGCCCTCGCCGATCTGGGCGAGGACCACCAGGACCAGGACCGGGAGCACCGCCATGAAGATGAACGGGGCGTCCGTCCCGTGCTGCATCGGGGACGGCTCGACGGTGGTGAACAGCGGCCACAGGAACATCGCCAGCCCGGCGACCGAGGCCAGGGCCAGGACGACCGCCGAGCGGGGACCGAGCCGGACGGCCCGGGGCGCTCGGCCGACGCGCGGCGTCCGCCCGCGGTGTCACGACCCAGTCCCCCTGCGACGCCCAGCGCCGCGTCGACGTCGCCGACGGTGAGCCAGGGGTGGCCCAGCACCTTGGCCACCTGCGGCGCGAAGATCGGGGAGGCGGCGATGACGTCGGCGGCGGGCCCGTCGGCGACCACCTCACCCTCGGCCAGCACCACGACGCGGTCGGCGACGGTGGCCACGAACTCGACGTCGTGGGTGGCCACCACGACCGCGGTGCCCTCGGCCACCAGCGCGGCGAGGATCTCGGCCAGCTGCGCCTTCGCCCCGTAGTCCAGGCCGCGGGTCGGCTCGTCGAGCAGCATCACGCCCGGGGACGCGGTGAGCTGCACCGCCAGCACCAGCGAGAGCCGTTGGCCCTCGGACAGGTCGCGCGGGTGGCGGGCGCCGTCGATGTCCGGCGCGATCCGGTCGAGCAACTGCCGGCAGGTGCCCGGGGCGGAGCCGGACTCCTCGTCGGCGGCCCGGCACTCCGCGTCGACCGTCTCCAGGTAGAGCAGGTCCGCCGCGCTCTGCGGGACCAGCCCGACCAGCTGCCGGGCGTCCCTGGCGGACAGCTTGGCGGTGTCCTGGCCCTGCACCGACACCGTCCCCGAGTGCCGGCGTCCCGACCCCTGGACCGCCCAGAGCAGGGAGGACTTGCCCGACCCGTTGCGGCCCATCAGGGCGGTCACCTCCCCGGGGCGCACGGCCAGGTCGACCCCCCGGACGGCGACGACGTCGCCGTACCGGACGACCACCTGGTGGGCGGTCAGCGCCGGCGGTGCCTCCGCGTCGGGGGCGTGTCGGGAGGGCTGCGGCAGCCTCTCCTCGGGCACGGCCGCCAACTGCTCGCGCAGCGCCGGGGCACGGCGGCGGGCGTCCCGCACCGACAGCGGCAACGGGTCCCACCCGGCCAGTCGCCCGAGCTGGACCACCGGGGGAGCGACCGGTGCGGTGCGCAACTGGTCCTCGCGGGGGACCGTCGCTCACCCCGCCCCCACGCCGGCCCTCCGGCGGGGTCACGACCAGGAGACGATCGGCATACTGCACCACCCGTTCCATCCGGTGCTCGGCCATCAGCACGGTGACCCCCAGGTCGTGCACCAGGCGGGTGATCGCCGACAGAGCCTCCTCCGCGGCCGTGGGGTCCAGCGCCGAGGTCGGCTCGTCCAGCACCAGCACGCGGGGATTCATGGTGAGCACCGAGCCGATGGCCACCCGCTGCTGCTGACCCCCGGAGAGGGTGCGCAGCGGGCGCCGCCGCAGCTCGGCGATCCCGAGCAGGTCGAGGGTCTCCTCGACGCGCTTGCGCATCACGTCCGGTGCGATCGCGAGCTGCTCCATGCCGTAGGCGAGCTCCTCCTCGACGGTGTCGGTGACGAAGCCGGCCAGCGGGTCCTGCCCGACCATGCCCACCAGGTGGGCGAACTCGCGCGGCGGGTGGTCCCGGGTGTCCACGCCGTCGACGGTGACCCGGCCGGACAGGTGCCCGCCGGTGAAGTGCGGCACCAGGCCGTTGACGGCGCGCAGCAGGGTGGACTTGCCGGCGCCGGTGCGCCCGACGACCAGGGCCAGCTCGCCCTCGGGGATCCGCAGGTCGACGCCCTCCAGCACCGGGCCGTCCGCCCCGTCGTAGCTGATCGTGACGTCCTCGAACCGGATCATGCGGGAGCCTCCTCGTGGTCGTCGGCTGGGCGCGGGGCGGAGTCGGATCCGGTATGCCGATCGGTGGCCTCGCGCAGCTCGTCCAGGGTGAGCGGTGCCGGCGGGGTGGCAAAGGCGGGGACCGCTCCCACCAGCGCGGCCAGCACCAGGGCCCCGGACACCTGCGGCCATTGCAGCGGGCTGAGGCTGGGGTTGATGTTGCCGGGGTCGACCTGGAGCGAGAGGTAGACCGCGACACCCGTGGCGAGCCCGCTGCCCCCGGCCACGAACTCGGCCAGGCCCCATCGGTCGGGGCGGTAGCGGGAGCGTTGCACCCGTCGGCCGGTGATCACGAAGCCCACGGCGGCCAGGGCCACGCCGAGTGCCAGCATCGGCATGCCCAGGTAGCGCGGCGCGGTCCCGTCGAGCACGCCGTAGACCCCGACGCAGACCCCGATGAGTCCCACGATGGTGCAGCCACCCGAGAGCAGCCGGGCCGGGGCGGGGACGTGCGCGGAGCGGCCGTAGCCGCGGGAGTCCATGGCGGCGGCCAGCAGCAGCGACCGGTCCAGCGCGTCCTCCAGGACCGGGATGATGATGCCCTTGAGGGCGTGCATGCCCTTGCCGGCCCCGCCACGCAGCTTGCGGGCGCGCCGGACCCGCAGCACGGACTCGGCCAGTTGGGGGAAGACGGACAGGGCGACGACGACGGCCGTGCCGACCTCGTAGAGCGCGCTGGGCACCGACTTGAGCAGCCGCTTGGGGTTGGCCAGGGCGTTGGCGGCGCCGATGCACACGATCATGGTGGCGAGCCGCAGGCCGTCGTAGAAGCCGCCCAGCACCGACTCGGCAGTGACCGGGTCCGAGCAGCCGGATCCCGGCGGCCCAGGCCGGCAGCGGGATCTCCGGCAGGGTGAACAGGACGGTGAGGCCCTCGCCGCCCCCGAAGATGATCCGGAAGAGCACCCGCATCACCACGACGAACGCGGCGACCAGGCAGTAGAGCCGGAACGCCAGCGCCCACGGGGCATCGCCGCGCCGGGCGATGACGACGGTGCTGGCGACGGCGATGATCAGGCCGAGCAGCAGCGGGTTGGTGGTGCGGCTCGCCGCGGTCGCCAGGCCCAGGGCCCACACCCACCACGCGAACGGGTGGAGGGCCCGGGGCAGCCAGTAGACGTGCCAGCGGTCGACCACGGTGGTTGACACTAGGCGGTGCGCCCCGAGCGGCGCCGCGCGGCCGTCGCGGCGAGGGTGAGCAGGACCAGGGCGGCCAGGACGGTCCACCACACCCCGGACGGTATGCCGAGCCAGCCATCCGTGCCGCCCGCGTCGGCCTCCCGGTCGGCGGCCAGATGCTCCCCACCGCTCCAGGGGACCTCCCCGGTGGCGTCGGCGGCGGCGTCGGGTGTGGGCGCGCCCGCCCTCTCCCCGTCCGCGTCATCCGCTGTGTCCTCGTCCCCGTCCCGTGCCTGACGGGGTAGCGGGGCGGGCGCGGCAGCCTCATCCCCGCTGTCGCCCGTCGCGGCCCCGGCGCTCCTGTCGCCGGAGCCGGCGTCGCTCCTGCCGGAGTCACCGTCTGACCCGGCACCAGCACCACTGTCGCCGGACCCGGAGCTGTCCTCATCACCGCCCGCACCGCTTCCTGAGCCGCCGCCCCCCGCACCGTCCCCGGGGCCCCCGCCGGTGGGAGCGGGAGACCCGGTGCCTGGTCCGGTGGTCGGCGCCGGCTGGCCGGGGCCGGTCCCGTCGTCCTCCCGCACCGGGCTGAAGCGGGGCGCCGGGTTGGAGTCCGCCGTCGCGTTGAGCGAGAACGACCACCCCTCGAACCCGCCCGGGATCGGGCTACGGTTCTTCACCCCCCACTGGGAGTACTCCCAGCTCCCGCCGTTCGCGGCGTGCCAGTAGGACCAGTAGGCCGTGGCAGGAGGGGTGTCGATGCAGGCCTCGGTGTAGTTCTCGTCGCCGCGCACCGGCAGCGTCTCCCCGGCGGCCGGGGTGGCCTCGATCCGGCAGATGAAGGAGTCGCCCCAGCGGCGCACCCCCTCCACCTGGAACCCTGCGCCCCGCAGCGCGTCCAGCCCGGTCCCCTCCGCGGAGGGGGAGCACCGGACGATGACCTCCCGGGAGCCGACCTGCTGGAAGTCGACCACGACGGTCACGCCGGTGTCGTCCGGACAGGGGCCGGGGGTGCCGCGCGACGGGTCGATGGCCAGGGCGGGTGAGGGCCCGACACCGGGCAGGATGCTCGTGGGCACCCCGACGGACGTCAGGGCGAGCAGCAACACCGCAGCCAGGCCGGACGCTGCGAAGCGGCGCCCGGTGGCGAAGAAGGCGGCCGTCACGGGGTCACCTCGTCCGTGGTGCCCGGGCCGGTCCGGCCGCTCCGCGCGGTGGTGCTGAAGCGCCCCAGCGCGAAGGCGGCAGCGGCGACGAGCAGCCCACCCACGGCCAGCAGCCAGCCGGACGGGCCGGCTGTCGCGGGCCCACCGGCGGCGGGGGCGGCGGCTGTGGTCGGTGCGGTCGTGGCCGAGGTGTCGTCGGCGGTGCCCGCCGGTGCCAGGGTCAGTGCCTGGGTGAGCACCCCGCCTGGCGCGGTGAGGTAGGAGGACCCGGCCAGCGCGGGCAGCGCCGCGACAGTGGCGTCCCGGTCCGGGTCCCCTCCCGGTGCGCTGGGCAGGGCGCCGTCCTCGTCCTGTTGGGCCTCCAGCCAGGCCGTGCTGGCCCCGCTGTCTATCCCGACGGCGGTGAGTCCGGATGCACCCCACCCGGTGGCCGCGACCACGGGCAGGTCGTCGGCGGCGAAGTCGCCCTCCTCGGCGCGGGACTGCTCCAGCCCCTCCGCCGCGGCCGAGAGGACGTCCTCGTCGGGCGCGGCGGAAGCGTTGAGTGCCTGGACCACCAGGCCCGTGGCGGATCCGGACCCCTCGGCGCACGACCCGGGTCCGGGCTCGGCCGGGAACAGCCCGTCCTCGCACTGCAGGGCGGCCAGCGACTCAGCCCCCGAGACGGCCGCCTCCTGCTCCCCGGCAGCGGTCAGGGCGAGGACCGCCAGGGCCTGGCTGCGGGTGTCGGACTGGTCCCCGAGGTCGGTGGTGTCCGCGAACCAGCCGGTGTCGTCCTGCTGGTCCACCAGCTCCTCGACCAGATCGTCGGCGGGCTGTCCGGAGAGCTCACCGAGGAGCACCAGTTCGGCCATCGGTGCGACGTAGCGGGCCTGCGCGTCGTCGTAGGGCTGCCCGTGGGCGTAGGCGGCGACCTCGTCCGGCTCGAGCAGGAACTGGGTGACCCCGGAGAGGTCCTCGACCGGGACGCCGGCAGCCTGGAGGGCCAGCCAGGCCCGGGCCGTCGCCCCGTGGTCGACGTAGGTGGTCCCGTCGACCTCGGTGCGCAGGTGGGTGCCGTCGACGAGTTGTGCACCCAGGTAGCCCACGGCGGCCTCGACCGCCGCGCTGCCGGGCGGGCTGACCCTCAGTCCGCTGGAGGGGTGGGCCGTCGAGGAGGCCGTGTCGCCGCCGTCCAGGGCATCCGCCGGCGCCGGCACGCCGGTGGACCCGCGCGGGACCGGGGCCCGGTCGGTCGCAGACTGCTCGGGCGAGGCGCTCCCGGAGCCCGGGGCGTCACCGTCCCGGTCGTCCGGTGGGGTCGTGGCACCCGGACCCGTCGGCGCCGGTGAGCCCGTCCCCGGGCTGGTCGCCGCGGGCGGCGTCGGGGTGGGGGTTGGGGTGGGCGTCGGCGAGGGGCTCGGCGTAGGGGTCGGAGTCGGGGTCGGAGTCGGCGGGTTGGGCAGCAGGGGGTCGTTCCCGATCTGCCCGAACGGGACGGGGGAGAGGGCAAGCACCGCCTGCGGCGTCGCCCGGCGCCACTGGTCCCGGGCCGTCCCGATCCCGGAGTCGGCCGCGATGTCCCAGGCGGCCTGGTCGTAGGCGATCGCCCCGATCTCACCGTCCAGGGCCGTCCCGGCGGCACTGTCCGGATCCAGGTGCAGGGAGGCGACGTAGTCCCGGGCCCGCTCCGCGGCCTGCGTGCGGCCCCCCGCGGCCAGTGTCTGCGCGGCGAGTCCGGTGGAGTTGGTGTTGGAGCCGCTGGTCGAGACGCCACCGCCGAACGAGCCGTCCGCCCGCTGGGCGCTGACCAGCCAGTCCAGCCCGGCGTCGATGTCGTCCTGCAGGCCTGCCACCCCGGAGTCGCGGGCGGCCATCATCGCCTGCACTCCCATGGCCGTGCCGTCCACGTCGGGTGCGGACATCCCCGCGGCCTTGCCGCCGTCGCAGGTCAGGTCGGGGTTGCTCTCCGCGTCGTTGCTGTACATCCGGAAGTAGCCCTCGGAGCACTGGTGCTTGTCCAGGAACTCCACCGCCGAGCCCGGGAGGCCGCCGGACCGGGCCAGCCCCAGCACCGCCAGGGACTGGGCGAAGACGTTGCTGTCGTCCCGGTTGGGGGAGGAGATGATCCGGTCCTTGATCCGGCCGTGCTCCGGGTCGCCCGGGTCGTCCACGATCAGCTCCAGCGTCTCCCCGTGCAGATCCCGGCCGCCGAAGGAGTGCACGTCGGCGCCCCCCACCACGGCGGCCAGGAGCGTCTTGGCGGTCGGCCCGGCGATCCGGGTCTGCGGGTCGGGATACCAGGCTGGCCCGGCATAGTCGGCCACGTGCGCCGCCAGCTGTGCGGTGAGCTCCGCTGCGGCGTCCTGGCCGTGCCCGGTCGCGTGCAGCGCGAACAGCACGTCGGCGCTCAGGCCCCAGTCGGCGGTGCCGCCGGGGCCCGGGACTGCCCCCGTGCCGGGGTCGACCTCCCCGATCAGCCAGCCGGCGGTCTGGGCCGACCGTTCCTCATCGGTGCTGTGCGGGGTCGCATCTGCCGCGGCCCGATCCAGCACGCCGGTGCCGGTCGGCGCCGACGCGACACCACCGGTGAGGAGGAGGGCCAAGCCCAGCCCCACGGCATACCTGCGCCGGCTCCCGCTCAGGGTCACGGCGCCACCGCATACTGCGCCAACTGGTCCAGCACCGTCTTGCTGACCGTCCCCTCACCGCCGAGGACGATGATGGCCTGGGGCCGGAGACGCGAGAGCTCGGTCATGGTGGGGGCGGGCAGGGTGTCCTTGCGGGTGAGCAGCACCGGTCCCTCCGTCCGGCCCGCGAGGGCGGAGCCGGCGAGGGCATCCGGGAAGTTGTCGCCCGTGGCGACGTACGCGACGTCGACACCGGGGCCGAACCCGGTCCGGGAGACCTCGGCGGCCGTCGCGTAGCGGTTGGCCCCCTCCACCCGGGTGACCGAGTCGGCATACCCGCTCAGCGTGGTGAGCACCGGCGTGCCGATGACCGTCTCGCCGCCGATGACCACGATCTCCTGCAGGTCCAGGCGCTCCAGGGCCTCGACGGTCTCGCTCGGCACTCGGTCCTGTCGGGTGAGCAGCACGGGGACGCCCTGCGCGCCGGCTCGCGCTGCTGCGGACAGGGCGTCGGGGAAGTTGTCGCCGGTGGCGATGTAGACCCGGTCCACGGACGCCACCGGGAACTGGCGGGAGACCTGCTCGGCCGTGCCGTAGCGGTTCAGCCCCCGCAGGCGGGTCACCGTCCCGGACGTGTAGCCCTTGAGCTCGGTCAGGACGGGGTCGGCGACGACACCCTCGCCGCCCAGCACCACGATGCGCTGCGGTGCGAGCTGCTCCAGGGCAGCCGCGGTGGCAGCCGGCACCCGGTCCGGCTCGGTCAGCAGGACCGGCACGTCGCCCCGCCCGGCCAGCGCCGACCCGGCGAGCGCGTCCGGGAAGCCCTGCCCGGTCGCGACGTAGGCGACGGCCACCCCCTTCTGGTACTTGCCGGCGACCTCCGCGGCCGTCGCGTAGCGGTTGCTGCCGGCCAGCCGGTAGGCGGGCGGGCGCGTGGCGTCCAGGCTGGGCGGCGGGTTCGTCGTGGGGGTGCGGTTCAGGGAGAAGGACCACCCCTCGAAGCCCCCGGGGATGGCGTCGCGGTTCTCCAGGCCCAGGGCGCTGTAGGTCCAGTCCGCCCCGTTGGGGGCGTGCCAGTAGGACCAGTAGGCGTTGGCGGGCGGGGTGTCACCGCAGTCCTCGCGGTAGGTCGGGTCGCCGTTCCGGGCGATCGGCTCGTCGGCGGCGGGGCGGCCGTCGAGGCGGCAGGCGAAGGCGGTGCCCCAACGCTCGGTGCCGGTCAGATCGATCCCGGCGGCGGCCAGCGCCTCCAGGCCGGTGCCGGAGAAGTCCGTCCCGGCGGAGGGTCCCGGCGCGCACCGGATCAGGTCCTGCCCGTCGTGCGTCTTCCACGGACCCAGCTCCTGGAAGTCGACGATGACGGTGACCCCGTGGTCGTCCAGGCAGTAGCCGGCGTACCCCAGGTCGGACAGTTGCTGCGGCGGTGCCTGCGGAGCGGCCTCGTCGGGGGCGGCGGTGCTGCCCGGGGCCGTCGGGACGACGGTGGCGGCGAGCAGGCCGAGTGCGGCGATCGTGGCGCGGCGGACGGACTTCATGGCGGGTAGACCTCGTTCCCCTGTGTCGGCCGAGGTCCCGGTCGCCGGGGGTCGCTGCCCGCCGGTCTCCTCCCGCGTGCCTCGACGGGTGTGGTGGAGCTGGCCACTCCCGGGCATTCGGGCTCGTCGACGGCCTGAGGCCGCCGACCTACCGTTGCGGGTCAGCGCCGGACTTCGACCGGCTTCCCCCGTGGGTGGCGTGGTCCGGTCAGTCTAGCCGAGCGCTCAGGAAGTGCCGGACCGCTCGGCGGCGGCCGCGATGTCGGCGAGGTCGGTCTCCAGGGCCTTGCGAGTGGCCTTCAGCCCCAGGGTGCCGAAGGCCTTCCAGAGCAGCTTGTGCACACCCGTCGGCTCCGGACCGTGCGCGCCGAACTCCATGGTCAGCTCGGTGGCCCCGTCGACGGGTGTCAGGGTGAAGACCGTGCGGTAGTCGGTGCCGCCGGAGGAGGCGGCCACCTCGGTGCGCCGGTGCGGGTCGCTGTCGACGACCCACATCTCCTCGGTCGCCTTGCGACCCATCACGGTGCGGGTCTCCCGCCACCGGGTCCCCACGGCATACGGACCGTCGGTCAGCACGTCCAGCGACACCACGTTGCTGAGCACGTCGGGGGCGTGCGCGAGGTCGGTGAGCACCTGCCAGACCCGGTCCGGCGCGGCCTCGATCCGGCGGCTCACCGTCATCTCGTGACCGACGCCCCCGGTGGGCTCCGGATCGGTCATCGGTCCTCCTCCGTGGAGGCCGGATCGGACTCCTCGCCCTCCTCGCCCTCGACCTCGGGCAGCTCGGCGAAGTCGGGCCCGAGCACCAGGTCGATGGTGTCGCTCTCCCGCTCGTCCTCGAGCAGCTCGGCGTCGGGGACCAGCTCGTGGAGCGCCTCGGCCGCCTCCGCCCCGGCCGGACCGAACCGGATGTGCGCGGCTCCCTCGACGGTCGACTGCTCGGGGTCGTTGGCGTAGCCCTGGACGTCGTAGCCGCGCGCCGTCAGCGCGTCCGCCGTCTGACTGGCCAAACCGGACCGCTGCGTGGCGTTGTAGACGTTGACCTTGATCTCCTCCGGCGGCAGGGCCGTGGCGGGGGCCGTCGCGGTCACCTGGTCGCGGTCCTCGTCCGACCCGTCGTCGGAGGACAACCACCCCTGGTAGTAGGCGGCGGCGTAGGCGAACACGGCGAGCAGCAGGATGAGCAGGCCGGTGAGCACCAGGGCGGTCCGGCGTCGGCGTCGGCGGGCCGCGGTGGACATCCCGGCGGTCCGTACGTACCCCATCCGGCCTCTCCTTCCTTTGGCGCCCGTGTGGCTGCTGCCGGGGCGTTGCTCCCGGCGGGCACCGACACGTCCTGCTACGGCACGGTACCCAGGGCGGTTCAGTCAATCACCAGGACACGCCCGTGCACGAACGGCCGTTGTGCCAGGGCCGCCCGGAGTGCCCGGTGCAGGCCGTCCTCCAGGTACAGCTCGCCGCGGTACTGCACGATGTGGCAGAAGATGTCGCCGTAGAAGGTGGAGTCCGGGGACAGCAACAACTGGAGGTCGAGGGTGGACTTGGTGGTGGTCAGCTCGTCCAGTCGGATCATCCGGGGCGGCAGATGGGACCAGTCCCGAGGGTCCTCCAGACCGTGCGGGGGGTAGGGGCGATCGTCCCCCACGGCCTTGAAGATCATCCGGCCAGTGTAGGGAGTCACTAGAGTCTGGCCTGTGAGCGACGACGCGACGAGCCCCCAGATCGAGGCCATCACGGCCGGATACGCCTTCGACGGTCCGTCCATCACCCTCGGCGCGGCGCTGGACGACACCGGGACAGCGGTCCCGGAGGCCACGGTCCGGCTCCCGCTCGGGTCGATGAACCGGCACGGCCTGGTGGCCGGCGCCACCGGGACCGGGAAGACAGTGACCCTGCAGGTGATCGCCGAGCAGCTGTCGGCCCAGGGGGTGCCGGTGTTCCTGGCCGACATCAAGGGCGACCTGTCCGGCCTGGCGACCGCCGGCAGTGGGAACGAGAAGATCTCCTCCCGGATGGAGTCGATGGGGCAGGACTGGGAGGGCACGGCATACCCCGTGGAGTTCCTCAGCCTCGGCGGTCACGGGACCGGCGTGCCGGTCCGGGCCACGGTCAGCGGGTTCGGGCCGCTGCTGCTGGCCAAGGTGCTCGGTCTCAACGCGACCCAGGAGTCCAGCCTCGGCCTGGTGTTCCACTACGCCGACAAGAACGGGCTGGCACTGCTCGACCTCAAGGACCTGCAGGCCGTGATCAAGCACCTGCTCTCCGACGAGGGCAAGGCGGACCTGAAGGACCTGGGCGGGCTGTCGTCCTCCACCGCCGGCGTCATCCTGCGCCAGCTGATCGCCTTCGCCGACCAGGGGGCCGAGGACTTCTTCGGGGAGCCGGAGTTCGACACCGACGACCTCATCCGGGTCCGCGACGACGGCACCGGGGTGATCACCTGCCTGGAGCTGCCGGGGGTGCGGGACAAGCCGGTCGTCTTCTCCACCTTCCTGATGTGGCTGCTGGCCGAGCTGTTCCAGGACCTACCGGAGGTCGGCGACCCGGAGAAGCCGAAGCTGGTCTTCTTCTTCGACGAGGCGCACCTGCTGTTTAACGACGCGTCCAAGGCGTTCCTGGCCTCGGTCGAGCAGGCCGTGCGCCTCATCAGGTCCAAGGGCGTCGGGGTGTTCTTCGTGACGCAGACCCCGAAGGACGTGCCGGACGGCATCCTCGGTCAGCTGGGCAACCGGGTGCAGCACGCCCTGCGGGCCTTCACGCCCGACGACGCCAAGGCACTGCGGGCCACCGTGCGCACCTTCCCGAACAGCGAGTACGACCTTGAGGAGGTGCTGACCCAGCTGGGCACCGGCGAGGCAGTGATCACCGTGCTCTCCGAGAAGGGGGCCCCGACGCCGGTGGCACGGACGCTGCTGCGGGCGCCGCAGGGCCAGATCGGGCCCTCGGACGAGGCGTTGGTCCAGCAGGTGGTCGCCGGCTCGTCGCTGGCGCCCAAGTATGCCGAGGCGCTGGACCGCGAATCGGCCTACGAGATGCTGACGGCCCGGCTGGAGGCCGGTGCCGCGGGAGCCGGGGCCCCGGAGGTGTCGGCCGACGCCGACCTGGAGCGGGAGCTGGAGCAGGCCGGCAAGGACGGGTCGTGGGACGGCGAGGGTGCAGGCCCCGCCGCCCCACCGCGCAAGCCGGAGCCGCAGCAGGAGTCGGTGCTGGAGCGGGTGGTGGAGTCCTCGGCGTTCCGCTCCATGTTGCGCTCGGCGGGGACCGTCATCGGCCGCGAGGTGACCCGGAGCATCTTTGGGACGGCCAAGCGCCGCCGCTGACGGGCGGGAGCCCGGGAAGCACACGAGCCCCCGGACCGGCTAGGTCCGGGGGCTCGGCGATGTCCTGCGACATCCGCTGGCGGAGGATGGGGGATTTGAACCCCCGAGGGTTTTATCCCAACACGATTTCCAATCGTGCGCACTAGGCCGCTATGCGAATCCTCCGCCGGAGAGGTTACCTGACTCGCGGCCCGGAACGTGAACCGGCGGCCTCCAGCGACCTGGGCACACCCCGGTCAACGGTGGTGTCGCTAGGAGGTCCGGAGCGAGCGGGCGACGGTGGAGGGGAGCCGGGAGGTCCCGGTCAGCCGTAGGCCCACGCCGTGGACTGGTTGCCCGATGCGGGGACCGCCGGCGTCGGCGATCTTGCGGCGCAGCCTGCTCAGGTGGGGCGCGATGTCGGCGGAGTGGGTGCGCAGGCCGATCTGCTGGGCCAGCTCGCCGCGGGTCTGGATGTGCAGCGGCTTGGACATCAGCGCCGCCAGCAGGTCGAACTCGGTGCGGGTCAGTGCCAGGGGGCTCCCGGCCACCCAGGCTGCGCGGTCGTCCAGGTCGACCACGATGGAGTCGTACTGTGAGTCGGCGGGTCGCCGGCCCCGGGATGCCCGGGGAGTGCCCCGCCCGGGCCGGAGCAGGCGCAGCGTCGCCACGGCGAGTGTCGGTTGGGTGCGCCCCGAGTAGGCGAGCAGGTCCCGCGGGGTCGTGACCTCCGCGACCTCGATGCCGCTGTCATGGAGGGTGTGGCGGACCGTTTGTCCGACCATCCCGTCGTCGGCCAGGAGGGCAATCAGGGGCATCCTGCGCTCCGTTCCGAGGGGATTGGCCCGATCGTTATGAAACGTAAATCGAAACGCAAACAACTCGCAAGTACTTATGGGAATGGTAAGCATCGAGTCATGGGCCTCATCTACGAGTGACAAGTAGTACGCAAGCGGGGGAGCCGGGCTCACGCCCCGGATATGCCCATCCAACGAAGGATTCGCTGTGTCTGCTCTGCCTGCTGGTCGCGGCCCTGCCCGCGACCGGGTCCACCGGTCCCGCACCTCTGTCGCCGTCCTGGCGACCATGGCCCTGCTGCTGTCCCTGTTCGGCACCGCCGGCGCGGTCGCCGACGAGGAGGCGCCCGCCGAGGAGGTGCTCGGCAGCGCCACGCTGCTCAGCGTCGACGCGCCGGTGCCGCCGTCGCAGGCGCCACCTTCGAGCTGACCGACGCGGCCACCGGTGCCTCCCGCGCCGTCACCGACGGCAGCGACGAGGACGGCGACCCGGCCGACGGCACCGTGCTGGTGCACGACCTCGCCGTCGGGTCCTATGTCGCGACCCTGGCCGAGGCACCCGAGGGATACCAGGTTCCCGAGGCCCCGCAGACGGTCGTGGTCACGGGCACCCAGGCCGACGCCATGCTGGAGACCACCTTCGTGGCGCTGCCCCTGGCCAACGCCCCGCCCGCCGACGAGGCGGAGCAGGACGAGGCGGTCCAGGACGAGGGTGAGCAGGACCGAGAGGGGCGGCAGGAGGAGCCCGCGACGGAGGTCGTGGACGAGGCCGTCGAGGGCGAGGCGGCCAGCGAGGGTGCTCGTGAGGACGAGCAGGCGGCCACCGAGGAGGAGGCGGCAGGGGACGAGGAGTCCGAGGTCGACGGTGAGCAGGAGTCGGAGTCCGCGGACGCAGGCTTCGCCGTGCAGGCCATCCCCGCCGGGAAACCCGGGCACCAACCAGGCCAAGCTGATCGTGCGCAAGGGTGGGGACCGGGTCGGCGACAGCACCACCGTGACCGGACTGACCGGGGCCACGTTCCAGTTCTACAGCGTGGGCGGTGCGAACACCCTGAACGGGGGGACCCTTGTCGGCTCGTGCACGACGGAGGCCGGCGACAACGGCTAGTGCGGCGTCATCGTCGAACTGTCGACCGGCAACAACTACTTCTACGTCGCCGAGACCTCCGCACCGGCCGGCTGGACCGCCCCGACCTGGGGCTCCGGCTCCGACCACGTGCGCTACAACACCGGCGCCATCACCCGAGACGGTACGGTCACGAGCCGCACCGTGACCCTCCCCACGGGAAACAACGACAACTCCAACCGCACCTTCCCGGACGTGCGGGACAACCCGCCCATCGTGGAGAAGTGCGGCCTGGACATCGCGCTGGTCTTCGACCTGTCCTACTCGGTCAGCGGCAACGCCACCTACTTCCCGCAATACAAGGCCGCGGGCAAGGGCTTCGTCAGCGCACTGGAGGGCACTCCCTCACAGATCGCGCTCTACACCTTCGCCACCGACGCCCCGGCGAACGGCACGGCCAACAGCACCATGCCGTTGACCTCGGTCGCCGGCGGCGGCGGCGCCCAGGCGCTGCGCAACAAGATCGACGGGTACACCGCCCCCACCGGCAACCGCTACTACACCAACTGGGACCGCGGCCTGTCGCAGATCCCGTTGGAGACCTACGACGCGGTCATCTTCCTCACCGACGGTGACCCCACCGTGGCACGGAATCAGAACACCGGTGGCGCGAACTCCAGCCTCTTCCACGTCGAGGAGGCGGTCCACTCCGCCAACCGGGTCAAGGCCGACACCCACCTCATCGTGGTCGGCATCGGCGGCTCGGTCAGCACGACGGCCGGCCAGAAGCGGCTGAGCATGGTCTCCTCCGACTACCACACGGCCGGCTTCGACGAGGTCGGTGCGCTGCTCCGCGAGATCGCGCTCGAGCCCTGCCTGGGCAGCCTGACCGTCGTCAAGCAGGTCCGCGGTCTCGACGGCCAGCTGAGCGCCGGCGCCAACTGGACCTTCTCGACGCCGACGGACGAGGTGACCCCGGAGCAGGGGCAGACCGACCAGAACGGCGCCCTCAACTTCGAGGTCGAGGGCTACACCGACACGATCGTGTCCCGGGACGTGGCCGTCACCGAGACGCAGCAGACCGGATACCTCCTGGAGCAGCAGAACGGCCGCAACGCCACCTGCACCAACACCGCGACGGGCCAGCCGGTGACACCGGTGAACGACGGTGACCTCGGCCGACGGTGTTCGACTACACGATCACCGTGGACGCACCGGAGTCAGGCTGCGCGACGGTCGACAACACGGCGACCATCGTGGAGACCGGGCAGGACGACTCCGCCAGCGTCGAGGTCTGTGCGGAGGAGCCGCCCGTCGACCCGGTGGACCCGGTCGACCCGGTGGACCCGGTCGACCCGGTGGACCCGGTCGACCCGGTGGACCCGGTCGACCCGGTGGACCCGGTGAAGCCGGTGGACCCGGTGAAGCCGGAGATCCCGACGGGTGCGCCGGAGACCGGTGGCCCCAACGGCGGGCTGATCGCGGCCGGTGTCGCGCTGGTGACCCTGGCGCTGCTGCTGGCCGGGGCCTACGGGCTGCGCCGCCGCAGCAACGGGAGCCTCAGCGGGAGCTGAGGCCGGGCTCCGATCACGGACGGTGGGGGTGACCCGCGGAACAGACCGCGGCTCACCCCCACCCCCGTGACAGAGGCAGGGAGACACAGTGAACATCCGAACGGTCGTCGTCGCGGTGCTGGTGCTCGCGCTGCTCGGCGCCGGCGGCCTGCTGATCCGGCAGGGCCTGGCCGAGCAGCCTCCCGAGGCGACGCCGACCCCCGAGGCCGAGTTCGAGATCAGTGACGAGGAGGCCAGGGAGCTCGCCCTGACGCCAGAGTCGGCCGTGGATGAGCCCATCGAGTTCCCCGACGAGGACCTCGGTCCGTTCGTGCGGACCGATCCCGTCCCGGTGCCGGACCGCGGGGTCGTCGCCGGGTCGGGTGGACAGTGGGCCAACCGGCTGCAGATCCCGATGATCAGGGTCGACGCGGGGATCGTGGACCAGGGCGTCACCCCACAGAACACGATGTCCCTGCCCGAGGACCTGTCCCGGGTGGGGCGGTTGGACACCACCCGACCGCTGACGGCGGGGGAGGGCGTCACCCTCCTCGCGGGACACGTCACCTGGCAGGGCGACCACGGGGCGTTGTACTACCTGGGCTCGGTCCGCCCGGGGGCCACCGTGGACACCTGGGACGCAGACGGCCAGCGCACGACCTGGGCCGTGACCTCGGTGCGGCTCTACAACAAGCAGGCCCTGCCGGACAGCCTCTTCGAGGCGGACGGGCAACGACGTTTGGTCATCGTGACCTGCGGCGGCCCGATCATCCAGCTGCCCGACGGGCGGTGGACGCACGAGGACAACATCGTGGTGACGGCCGTCCCGGTCGATGTCGGCGTATCGGCCGCGGTCCCTTAGACTGAGGGCAGACCCCCCGCGTGGTGGTACCTCACTGAACTCCCCCAGGGCAGGAATGCAGCAAGGGCAGGTGAGCTCTTCCAGGTACGCGGGGGGTCCTTCACGTTCGTGACCGGACCGTGACCCCACGGTCGGAACCACACGGCATACGGTCACCGTCGCACCTTCATGAACAAGCGAATCATGGCAGCGTTGCTGGCAGTGGGGCTCGGAGCCACGGCCTGCTCAGGGGACTCCGAGCGACCGGTGGACAGGGACACCGGATCGGTTGACGCGGACAGCCCGCGGGACTTGTACGAGGACTACGACGCCGACAGCGGGGAAGGTGCCGTCGCCCCCTCCGGGGCGGGTGCCGCCGACGCGGCGCAGGAAGTGTCGGAGCCCTACCCCGTGCCGCCGGGACCCGAGCCCGGCCCGTTCGACGACAACACGTTCGACGACGTCGGGGACGCGCCGTGGGTGGAGGTCGCGGAGGCCAGGGAATCCACCTTCGGACTGGACGTCGACACCGGCTCCTACTCCGTGGCGCAGGCCTACCTCGAGCGGGGAGCACGGCCGGATCCGGACTCCATCCGGGTCGAGGAGTGGGTCAACGCCTTCGGCTACGGCGACGCGGCCCCCACCGACGGACCCCTCGGCCTCACCGTCGAGAGCGGCGCGGCACCGCGCGCCGACGACGGGACCGCCCTGGTGCGGGTTGGGGTCAGCACCCGGGAGCTCAGCGACGAGGAACGTCCGCCGGCCAACATCACCTTCGTCATCGACACCTCCGGCTCGATGGACATGCAGGACCGGCTCGGCCTGGTCAAGGCCTCCCTGGGTCTGCTGGTGGAGAACCTGCGGGAGGACGACACGATCTCCATCGTCATCTACGGCGACTCCGCCGAGCCGGTGCTGCAGCCGACCCCGGTGTCGGAGGCCGACACGATCCTGGAGGCGATCGAGCGGCTGCGCCCGGGCGGCAGCACCAACATGGAGGCCGGCCTGCGGATGGGATACGAGCAGGCACGGGAAGGCCTGCGTGAGGACGGGCTCAACGTCGTCGTGCTGGCCTCCGACGGCGTCGCCAACGTCGGGCTCACCGACCCGGAGGGCCTGACCGAGGAGATCACCCGGGCCAGCGACGAGGGGATCCACCTGGTCACCGTGGGCTACGGGATGGGCAACTACAACGACACGCTGATGGAGCAGCTGGCCAACCGGGGTGACGGGTTCTACAGCTACATCGACACCTTCGAGGAGGCCGAGCGCCTCTTCGTGGAGGAGCTGACCCCGACGTTGACCGTGGTCGCGGCCGACAGCAAGGCGCAGGTCGTCTTCGACGCGGACCAGGTGGCGCGCTACCGGCTGCTCGGCTACCAGAACCGTGCCCTGGAGACCGAGGACTTCCTGGACGACACGGTGGACGCCGGTGAGCTGGGCGCCGGGCACCAGGTGAGCGCGCTGTATGAGGTGGTGCCGGTGACCGAGGTCGATCCCGGCACCGCACTGGGCACCGTGAGCCTGCGCTGGCGGGCCCCGGACAGCGGGGTGAACGAGCAGCTGGACGCACAGATCCTGTGGCCGGAGGACGGTGCCGCGCAGGCCAGCGACTCGTTGCTGCTGGCCGGTGTCGTCGCCGAGACCGCCGAGCTGCTCAAGGGCAACTCGGTCGTCACCGACCGGGGGCTGACGCTGGAGGACCTCGAGGAGCAGGCGCAGCAGTTGGCCGAGCGTGACGTCGCGGGCGCGCAGGAGATCCTGCAGGTGATCCAGCGGGCGCAGGCGCTCCCGCTGGTCACGGAGGAGGACGGGCACGGCTGGGAGGACTGAGCACGGGCCGTCGGACGTCGTCCCCGGGATGGTCAGGAACCTCCCGGGGACGATCCTTGCCCATCCAGCACCTGCCGCAGCCCCGGGACGAACGGCGCACCCGAGCCCAGGAAGCTGGTGACGGTCTCCTCGGGGAGGGATTCATGGTGGGCGAGGACCGTGGTGAGCGCGGTCATCCAGCTCTGCACGTCGAAGCCGTCGACCTGGCCGCGGCCCACCACCAGCGACACCACCTGGTCGAGGTAGTCCGGATCGACCAGGGTGTCCAGGTCGGGGGCGATGCTCGCCGACGTGGCGGCCAGGGCCTCCAGCAGGGAGTGCGCCGACTCGCCGGAACGGTCCGCCCAGTCGCCGGCCGCGGCCACCACGCCGGAGGGGCCGGCGGTGTGTAGCACCCGCACCAGCGCGGCCCGGGACTGCGCCGAGCAGTGCCAGAGCGGCTCGGGTGCCAGCCCGGGGCCCACGATGCCGCTCAGCACGGGGCCGAGACCGGCCAGCTGTGCCTCCACCGGGCAGACGTCACGGACCGCTTCGACGGTCAGGAACGAGGTCATCGCCTCCGCGACGATGCGGCGCAGGGAGTCCTGCCCGTCGGGGTTGGACGCAGCCCCCAGGCCGGCCGCCAGCACCCGGAACGGCTCACGTCCCCAGGCCACACCGAAGCCCATCGCGAGGGCGTGGGCAGCCTCCGCGAGGTCGGAGACCTGCTGGGCGCGGCCCACGGCCCGGGAGGCCGCGGCCGCGATCGCGGCGGGATGGGTCAGCGAGGAGACCGCGCGGACGTGCAGCACGGGGAAGGAGATCCCGAGCCAGGTGTCGACGTCGGCGGACCAGAGCTGGGCCGCCCGTGCGAGCACGAGGGGAGTCCTCGGACCGAAACGTTGCTCGTGCGACCAGTCCGGGGCGGCCGGGAGCTCCCACCCGGCGGGGGCCGGCACGGAGTCGTCCAGGGTCGCCACGAGGTCCCGGAGTTGGTCGGTGGCCTCCTGTTCCTGGGAGGCCGTCATCGGACCCGCGGGGCGCACGGGCGGCCGCTCGAGGGACCACCGCACCGGGAGCACCGGGACCTCACCGGCCTGGTGCGCCTCCAGCGCCTCCGCCGGCTCGGCGGGGTCGATCCGGAAGGTGACGGTCGCCATCCCCGCGTCGTAGGTCTGCTGCCAGGTGGTCCCCACGGCGAGGTCGCCGGCGAGCAGTCGCTGGCCGAGCCGGTTCAGGATCGCGGCGGTGTCCTGCAGGCTGAACTTCCAGTCCGCGCCCGGGTCCTCGCCCGAGGTGGGTCGGCCCCACAGGTGCAGCTCGGGGTGGCCCAGTGCGGCCAGCCCCACCGTGTAGCCGAAGTCGGCCCCCTGGCCGTGCGGGTCGAACACCCCGACCACCTGCCA
Source organism: Ornithinicoccus sp. (assembly GCF_057176825.1). NCBI lineage: Bacteria > Bacillati > Actinomycetota > Actinomycetes > Micrococcales > Intrasporangiaceae > Ornithinicoccus > Ornithinicoccus sp. The sequence goes on from NZ_CM169976.1 coordinate 880,827, forward strand.
CGGCGGTGAGTGCTGCTCGGTCGGTGTTGCCTCTGTCGTCATCATGACCCCCTTGTCGATGTGTCCCGATCGGGACGTTCCCGACGCTATCGCCGGGCACCGACAGAGCGGGCTGACATCGACCTCAGGGCTGCAGCAGCACCTTGATCGCGCGGCGCTCGTCCATCGCGGTGTAGGCGTCAGGCACCTGGTCCAGTGGGAGCGTCAGGTCGAAGACGCGGCCCGGGTCGATGCCCCCGGCGAGCACCCCGTCCCGCAACTGCTCCAGGTAGGCCCGGACGGGCGCCACGCCACCGGCCAGGCCGATGTTGCGGCGGAACATCGTCGCGATGGGCGGCTCGGCACCGTGCGGCACGCCCACGAACCCGACCGTCGACCCGGGGCGGGCGCAGCCGAAGGCCTGCTCCATCGCCGGCCCGGTGCCCACGCACTCCAGGACCGCGTCGGCCCCGGTGCCCCCGGTCAGCTCCAGGACCGCGGCGATGCCTTCCTCACCGCGCTCGGCGACGATGTCGGTCGCCCCGAACTCCCGGGCCAGCGCCTGGCGGCTCTCGTGCCGGGACATCGCGACCACCCGCTCGGCCCCCATCCGGGAGGCGGCGAGCACGCCGCACAGGCCGACTGCGCCGTCGCCGACGACCACGACCGTGTGGCCCGGCTGGACCCCGGCCTTCACCGCCGCGTGCCAGCCGGTGCCCATCACGTCGGAGCACGCCAGCAGCGAGGCAACCATCTCCTCGTCGGGCACCTCGGGCGTGGCCACCAGGGTGCCGTCGGCCAGCGGGACCCGCACGTACTCGCCCTGCCCGCCGTCGACCGGGTGACCGTCCTGGTCCGGCCCACCCCAGCCGCCGCCGTGGGCGCACGCGGACTGCATACCGGCCCGGCAGTGCACGCAGGTGTTGTCGGAGTAGAGGAAGGGGGCGATCACGAACTGCCCCGGGCGCAGCGAGGTGACCTCGCCGCCGACCTCCTCCACGATGCCCACGAACTCGTGGCCGATCCGCCGCGGCCGCCGCACCGGGCTCTCTCCCCGGTAGGGCCACAGGTCGGACCCGCAGACGCAGCTGGCGGTCACCCGGACGAGGGCGTCGGTCGGGGTGAGGACCGTCGGGTCCGGGACCTGCTCGAGGCGGATGTCGCCGGGGGCGTGGATCAGTGTGGCTCGCATGCCCCCATTGTGCCGGGCAGTGGTGTCCGTCAGGGGCCCGGCGGTGGCAGGATGGGCCCACGCACCGCAGAGAGGACCGACATGACCTTCCACGTGGGCTCCGAGGTGGGCCGGCTTCGCCAGGTGATCGTGCACCGTCCGGGCCTGGAGATGCACCGGCTGACCCCGGAGAACAAGGAGCGGTACCTCTACGACGAGATCCTCTGGGTGGAACGGGCGCAGGAGGAGCACGACGAGTTCGTCGAGGTGCTGGAGGGCCGGGGGGTGACGGTCCACCACTTCGACCGCCTCCTGGAGGATGTCCTGGCGATCCCCGAGGCACGGGCCCGGGTGCTGGAGCAGTCGCTGGACGAGCGGCACGTCGGGCCCCTGGCCGCCGAGCAGCTGCGCGCCATGTTCGACGGGATGGACGACCACGAACTGGCTGCCCACCTGATCGGCGGCATCACCAAGGCGGAGGTGCTGGAGCGGATCCCGGCGCCCAACTCCGTGGTCATCGACCAGCTGGCCGACCACGACTCGCTGCTCGCGCCACTGCCGAACCACCTGTTCACGCGGGACACCTCGGCCTGGCTGTACTCCGGGGTGGCGGTGAACTCCATGCACAAGAAGGCCCGTCGCCGGGAGACGGTGCACTACGAGGCCATCTACCGCCACCACCCCATGTTCGCCGGAAAGGACTTCTCCTGGTGGGCCGAGGGAACCGAGGACGGGCCAGCCACCGCCGAGGGCGGCGACATCCTGGTGCCGGGCAACGGGACCGTCCTGGTCGGGATGAGCGAGCGCACCACCTCCCAGGGGGTGGAGCGATTGGCGCGGAGGCTGCTCGGCAGCGGTCAGGCCGAACGCGTGGTCGCCCTCGACATGCCCAAGGCGCGTGCGTTGATGCACCTGGACACCGTGATGACGATGGTCGACACCGGGACGTTCACCCGCTACCTGGGGCTGCCGGACCTGCCGTCGTGGACCATCACCGCTGCCGACGCCGGTGCCGACGGGGGGGAGGCAGGGCCGGAGCTGCGGATCACGGCCCACCCGGCTGAGCAGATGGAGCAGGTCATCGCCGACGCCATCGGGGTGGACTCGCTGACCATCCTGGCTGCCGACCAGGACCCGCGGGGCGCGGCCCGGGAGCAGTGGGACGACGGCTGCAACCTGCTCGCGATCGAGCCCAACGTGGTGATCGCCTACCAGCGCAACACCCTCACCAACAACTACCTGCGCGACCAGGGCCTGGAGGTGCTGGAGATCTCCGGCAGCGAGCTGGGCAGGGGCCGCGGAGGCCCGCGGTGCATGTCCTGCCCGATCGAGCGCGACCCGCTCGGCGCCTGACCTGCCGTGCCACCCCGTCGTCGGGTGCCCGTGCCCTCCGGGGAACAGGCACTGACCGTATGGCGACAGTCGGCCGGGCAGACCCCTCGCCCTGACCTGGCGACGGCCGTGCGCTACCTGCTGGAGGAGTTGTCCGTGCGCTCGCCCGGCCGGTCGGTCGAGGTGCGGGTGCCGCCGTTCGGCGCCGTCCAGTGCATCGAGGGCCCCCGGCACACCCGCGGCACCCCCTCCAACGTGGTGGAGACCGACCCGCAGACCTGGCTCGACCTCGCGACCGGCGCCACCACCTGGGCCGACGCGGTGGCGGCCGGGGCGGTCCGGGCCAGTGGCGGCCGGGCCGACCTCTCGGCATACCTCCCGCTCACCGACTGACGTCCCGCGCCGGTTCAGCGACTGACGTCGTAGTCCCCGCTCACTGACCGGCGTCGTCGCGGGCGAGGGGGAAGATGTCGAGGTAGAGGCGCACCCGCCGCTCGTCGTCCTGCAGCCGACCCTCCCGACCCTCGGCCTCCCTGCGGGCCCTGGCAGCCTCGGTGTGCTCATGGATGAGGGTCATCAGTGCCTCGGTCAGGGCGGCGGTCTCGGCGAGGTTCAGCGTGGCGGTCGCTTTGTTGTCGGTGGACGACCTCACCCAGGCGGGGTCCTCGGACTCCGAGCGCAGGTACCACGCCCTCAGTGCGTCGGCGCGCTGCTGCACCTGGGCGCGCAACATCGTCTCGACCGCCGGCCTGGTCGCGGAGTCCTTGGCCAACTCCGTGCCCTCCATGCTGAAGCCCACGGCCGCCCACCACCGCTCGCGCCCGCTGCCCCGGCCCACGTCCTCGGCCACGAAGCCGTGCCGCTGGAGCTGGCGCAGGTGGTAGCTGGTCTGTCCGGTGCTCTCGCCGGTGTGCCGGGCCAGCATCGTGGCCGTCGCCGACCCGTGGTCGCTCAGGTAGTCATACATCGCCATGCGCAACGGGTGGGCGAAGGCCTTCATCGCCGTCGCGTCGATGCGGCGCGCCAGGTAGGCGGGGAGCTCCTCCGACGCGTCGTGGGAGGAGGGGTTGCGGTCCGACATATGCAGAGGTACCTTTGCAGAGATAGTTTTGCAGATGTTTTTCTGGATCTAGCCTAGCGGGAGCCACGCGATGACCACGAGCAGCACGCCGGACACGACGGTGCCGACGCCCGCGAACCCCGGGAGACCCGACCGGCTCGGCCGGCCCTTCGGCATCCACCTCGGCGGCGTGGCGCTGGCCAACCTGGCCGACGGCATCGTGCTGGGCGGGGTGCCGCTCATCGCGGTCACCCTCACCCGGTCGCCGGGCGAGATCTCGCTGCTCCAGGTCGCCTTCTGGCTGCCCTGGCTGCTGCTCGGCCTGGTGGCCGGGGTCGTGGTCGACCGGACCGACCGGCGACACGTCCAACTGGCTGGCGCGCTGGTGCGGCTGCTGCTGCTCGCCGGCCTGACCCTGCTGGCGGTGACCGACCGGCTCACCCTGCCGCTGCTCGTCGTCGCGGTGGGCCTGTATGGCGTCACCCAGGTGTTCGTGGACCTCGCCGGCTCCTCGATCGTGCCCTCGCTGGCACCGCGCTCGCGGTTGTCCGCCGCCAACGGCCGGGTGATGGGCATGGAGCAGGTGTGCACCACTTTCGTCGGAGCGCCGGTCGGCGGGTTCCTCCTGGTGCTCGGCAGCGGCTGGGTCTTCGGCGTGCCGGTCGCGCTGGGACTGGCGTTCCTGCTGCTCATCGGCCTGGGGCTGCGGGGGGACTACCGGGCCGATCGGTCCGGGGAGCCCGCGGGCACCAGGCTCCAGGAAGTGGTGGAGGGGATGCGCTTCCAGCTGCGGCACCCGGTGCTGCGACCACTGCTGATCACCAGCTCGCTGATGAACTTCGCCAACACCGGCTACTTCGCGGTGTTCGTGCTGTGGATGGTGGGCCCCGGGTCGCGGGTGGGGCTGGAGCCCCAGCAGTACCCGCTCGTGCTGGCGGTCCTCGCCGTGGGCGCGGTCACCGGATCGGTGGTCGCGGAGCGCCTGGTGCGGCTCGTGCCGGAGGTGCCGCTCCTGCTCGGCTGCTGGGCGCTCAACTCCTTGCTCCTGCTGGTCCCGGTGCTGTGGCCCTCGTCCGTCGCGATCGCCGCCGCCTTCTTCGTGATCGGCCTGACCAACATGACCGGCAACGTCATCGGGCGCACCATGCGCCAGCGGCTGGTGCCCGCGGCCAAGCTGGGCCGGGTCGGCGGGGCCGGGGGGATGGTCAATTACGGCCTGATGCCGCTCGGGGCCCTGCTCGGGGGACTGGTGGGCGAGGTGTGGGGGCTGCCGACGGTGTTCGTCGGGACCGTCGTGGTGTGCCTGGTCGGAGTCGGTTACGTCGCGACGCAGGTCAGCACCGCCCTGGTGCGCGAGCACGAGATCGATCCTGTGGCCCCGGTCAGCTGAGGACCCACCGCCCGGGGAACCTCCCAGGGTGCGGGGGTACCGTGGGAGGGTGAGCGAGCAGCAGGAGCGGGCGATCGGCATACCTGCCGACGAGGTGCCGCGCAGCGCCGTCCCCCGCGGAGCCCGGATCGAGCACCAGCACCGCCGGCGCCCCAGGCTCCTGCCGTTCCTGGGCACGGGGGCGCTGCTCGGGTCGTTCCTGGGGCTGCTGCTGGTCGTCTTCGGCCCGGAGGTCGACGACGTGGGCATCGCCCGCGAGACCATCCTGATCGGCACCGTGGGCGCACTGCTGGGCGGGTTGCTCGGGGCTATCGTCTACCTCCTCGTGGAACGGTTCACGACCCGCTGACCCGCTGTGGGAGAATCGCCGCGTGGCACGCGGTGACGGACGGCTCTCCCACGACCTGCTCCCCGGCGAGAAGGGGCCGCAGGACGCCTGTGGCGTCTTCGGGGTCTGGGCCCCGGGGGAGGAGGTCGCCAAGCTGGCCTACTTCGGCCTCTACGCGCTGCAGCACCGCGGCCAGGAGGCCGCGGGGATCGCGGCCAGCGACGGGCACTCGCTGCTCGTCTACAAGGACGTCGGGCTGGTGTCCCAGGTCTTCGACGAGTCCAGCCTCGCCTCGCTGCGCGGGCACCTGGCCGTCGGCCACTGCCGCTACTCCACCACGGGCCGCAACTCCTGGGAGAACGCCCAGCCCACGCTCGGCGGCACCTCCCACGGCACCGTGGCGCTGGCGCACAACGGCAACCTGACCAACTCCGCCGAGCTGCGCGACGAGCTGGCCCGGGCTCACGGCGGTGACCTGCGGATGGCCTCGGGGGAGGTGCGCCGCGGCAACACCACGGACACCGCGCTCATCACCGGGCTGTTGTCGGCCGAGGAGGACCTGTCGCTGGAGGCCGCGGCCCTCAAGGTGCTGCCGACCCTGCGGGGCGCGTTCTCCCTGGTCTTCTGCGACGAGCAGACGCTGTATGCCGCGCGTGACCCGCAGGGGGTGCGCCCCCTCGTGCTGGGCCGGCTGGAGCGGGGGTGGGTGGTCGCCTCCGAGACGGCGGCGCTGGACATCGTCGGCGCCAGCATGGTGCGCGAGATCGAGCCGGGTGAGCTGGTGGCGATCGACGAGGACGGGCTGCGGACCCAGCCGTTCGCCGAGCCGGCCCGCAAGGGCTGCGTCTTCGAGTACGTCTACCTGGCCCGACCGGACACCACCCTCAATGGCCGGGAGGTCTACGCCTCCCGGGTCGAGATGGGGCGGCAACTGGCCCGCGAGCACCCGGTCGAGGCCGACATGGTGATGCCGACCCCGGAGTCCGGCACGCCCGCCGCCATCGGCTACGCCGAGGAATCCGGCATCCCCTACGGCCAGGGCCTGGTGAAGAACGCCTACGTGGGACGCACCTTCATCGCCCCCAGCCAGACGATCCGCCAGCTCGGGATCCGGCTCAAGCTCAATCCCCTGCGCGACATCATCAAGGGCAAGCGCCTGGTCGTGGTCGACGACTCGATCGTGCGCGGCAACACCCAGCGGGCCCTGGTCCGGATGTTGCGCGAGGCCGGCGCCGCGGAGGTGCACGTCCGGATTTCCTCCCCGCCGGTGCGCTGGCCCTGCTTCTACGGCATCGACTTCGCCAGCCGCGCCGAGCTCATCGCGACCGGGCTGGACGTCGCCGACATCACCACTTCGATCGGGGCCGACAGCCTGGGCTACATCAGCGAGGAGGGCATGGTCGCCGCGACCGAGCAGCCGCGCGACTCGCTGTGCACCGCCTGCTTCTCCGGGGTCTACCCGATTGAGCTGCCCGCCGAGGACAAACTGGGCAAGGACGTCCTCGAACTCGAGTTCTCCGCGGGCACGTGACCCCCCATTTTCGTAGCGGGTTTGCCGACCCTTCAGCCATTTTCGTAGCGTTTTTGCCCGCGGAGGAGACCGGATGACGGACCAGCCGATCACGTATGCCGGGGCGGGGGTGGACGTCGCGGCCGGCGACCGGGCCGTCGACCTGATGAAGTCCGCGGTGTCGCGGGCCCAGCGCCCCGAGGTCCTCGGTGGGCTCGGCGGCTTCGCCGGCCTGTTTGACGCCTCCGCGCTCACCGACATGCGCCGACCGGTCCTGGCCACCAGCACCGACGGGGTGGGCACCAAGCTGGCGATCGCCCGCGCCCTCGACGTCCACGACACGGTCGGCATCGACCTGGTCGGGATGGTCGTCGACGACATCGTCGTGTGCGGGGCCGAGCCACTGTTCATGACCGACTACATCGCCTGCGGGAAGGTGGTGCCGGAGCGCATCGCCGCCGTCGTCAAAGGCATCGCGCGCGGGTGCGAGCTGGCGGGCGTGGCCCTGGTCGGTGGGGAGACGGCGGAGCACCCGGGCCTGATGGACCCCGACGAGTACGACATCGCCGGCGCGGCCACGGGCGTCGTGGAGCACGACCGGATCCTGGGGCCGGAGCGGGTGCGGGACGGCGACGTGGTCCTGGCCCTGCCCTCCTCCGGGCTGCACTCCAACGGCTACTCCCTGGTGCGCCGGGTCGTCGCGGCCTCCGGCTGGGACTGGGAGCGGCACGTGCCCGAGCTCGGTCGGACCCTCGGCGAGGAACTCCTGGAGCCGACCCGCATCTACACCCGCCTCCTGCTCGAACTGATCGGGCCGGACGTTGCCGACGAGCGGGTGCACGCCCTCTCGCACGTGACGGGAGGCGGTCTTGCCGCCAACCTCGCCCGCGTGCTGCCGGAGGGCCTGACCGCCACCGTCGACCGCTCCACCTGGACCCCGCCCCCCGTGTTCTCCCTGATCGGCGCCCTCGGGTCGGTGCCGAGGGAGGACCTGGAGGGCACCCTGAACATGGGGGTCGGCTTCGTCGCGGTCGTGCCGGCGCACGAGGCGGAGCCCGCCCTGGCCGTATGCCGTGCCGCCCACCTCCCCGGGTGGGTGCTCGGCGAGGTCAGGGCCGAGGACGCTGCGGAGGGCCCGGGTGTCGTCCGCGGCGCCAAGGGCGTGACGGGCGGCAGCGTGCGGATGGTCGGGGAGCACCCGGCCAGCTGACGCTCCTCGACGTCAGTCCTCCGGGTCGGCGACCGGCCCGAAGAGCAGCAGGAACCGGGTGCCGCCCTCGGGGCGGAACGGCCCGGTGAACGTGGTGTTGGGGCGGTCCCCGTTCAACTCACCGGTGACCCGCGGGGCCGCGTCGTTGGAGTGGCCCTGGAGGATGGTCTGCCGGGGCTCCGCGGTGACGACGCGGTAGCCCAGCTCGATCGACTCGAACGGCACTCGCTCGACGACCACCCTGCTGCCGTTGTGGGAGGTCGTCTCCAGATCGCCGGACTGGAACATCACGGTGACCTCGGCGTCCACCTCGCCCCGGGTGCACCCGGCCCGCAGATAGGCGTTCCACGGCAGGTCCGGCTCGATCGGCTCCGAGCAGACCCAGGTGTCGATGGTGATCGTCTCGATCGGCACCTTCGTGCGGGAGTCGTAGTAGGACCAGGCGAAGATCAGGCCCGCGAGGAGGAGCAACGTCGTCCAGGCCGGGGGCATCCACTTCGGTCGCCAGCGACCGGGCTGTGCCGGGCGGTACTCCCGCTCGGCCTGCTGGCCCGTCGTCCCGAGGTCCGTCATCTGCCCTCTCCCACTCCTTCGTGGCGCACCCCACGCCATACCTGTCTGCGTTGCTACGCGGTGACCAGCATAGCCCTGGAGTTGCTCCCTCAGCCCTCGACCGCGGCGCCGGTCTGGACCGCCCACAGGTCGGCGTAGCTGCCGCCGCGAGCGACCAGCTCGTCGTGGGTGCCGGCCTCGATCACCCGGCCGGCGTCCAGCACCCAGATCCGGTCGGCGTGCCGCACCGTGGAGAGCCGGTGCGCCACCAGGACGGTCGTCCGACCCACGGTGACCTCCGCCAGGGAGCGCTGGATCGCGGCCTCGGTCTCGTTGTCCACCGCCGAGGTGGCCTCGTCCAGGATCAACACGGCCGGGTCGCGCAGGATGGCGCGGGCGAGGGCGAGCCGTTGGCGCTGGCCGCCGGACAGGGTGACGCCGCGCTCGCCGACGTGGGTGTCGTAGCCCTCGGGCATCCCGGTGATGAACTCGTCGGCGGCGGCCTGCTGGGCCGCCTTGACGATCTCATCGCGGGAGGCACCGGGGGCGCCGTAGGCGATGTTGTCCGCGACGGACCCCTCGAAGAGGAACACGTCCTGCGCCACGTAGCCGATCCGGCCCCTCAGCGTCTCCCACTCCAGCTCCCGCAGGTCGACACCGTCCAGCCGGACCGACCCCTCCCGCGGGTCGGCGAAGCGCAGCAGCATCCGGAGCACCGTGGACTTGCCGGCACCGGTGGCGCCGACGATGGCGTGCACCTCACCCGCCGGGATGTGCAGGTCGAGGTCGCGCAGCACGTCGGGGCCCTCGCCGTAGCCGGCGCGCACCCCGGACAGGTCCAGCTCCCCCCGCACCACGGGCAGGGAGGTCTCACCGGGCACGGTGAGGGGCCGCTCGTCCAGCAGGTGCAGGATGCGGCGCACCGAGGCCATCGCGCGCTGGTACAGGTCCAGCACCTCCCCGATGGAGGTCAGCGGCCACAGCAGGCGCTGGGTCATGAAGACCAGCACGGAGTAGAGCCCCACCTCGAGCCGACCGTCGAGGGCATAGAAGCCGCCGAGCAGCAGCGTGGTGGTGAAGCCGGTGAGGATCGCCATCCGGATCAGCGGCACGAAGGCCGAGGAGGCCCGGATGGCGTCGGCGTTGGCCTGCCGGTAGTCATCGGAGGCCGCGCGGACCCGCTCCAGCTCGCGCTCCTCGGCGGTGAAGGTCTTGATCGTGGACATCCCGCCCAGGTTGGCGCCGACCAGCCCGGAGATGGTGGCCACGGCCGCGCGGACCCGGGCGTACCGGTGCTGCAGCCGCCGCTGGAACCACATCGAGCCGAGCACGATGACCGGGATCGGCAGGAACGCCAGCACGGTCAGGGTCACCGAGGTGAAGGCGAACACGGCGCCGACCAGGAGGATGTTCAACGCCACCTGGTAGAGCTTGTCGACCCCGGAGTCCAGGAAGCGTTCGAGCTGGTTGATGTCGTCGTTCAGGATGGCCAGGGTCGTGCCGGTGGGGCGTGACTCGTGCCAGGCCATGTCCAGTCCCTGGACGTGGCCGTAGGTCTCCAGCCGCAGGTCGTGCTCGACCTGCTGGGCCAGGTTGCGCCAGGCCAGGGAGCCCAGGTAGTCGGACGTGGACTCCAGGATCCACACGACGGCGTTGATCACCGCGAGCCAGATCAACTGCTCGTGACGGCTCTCCACCCCGAGCAGTCCGGCGACGAAGGAGTCCGCGCCGCGGACGACCACGTCGATGGCGGCACCGATGAGCAGCTCGGGCACCACGTCCATGATCTTGCGGATCGTGGACAGCAGAAACGCCAGGACCACGCGGCGGCGGTACTGGCGATATCTACCCCACAGCTGGAGCAGTGGGTGCCCGGGGACCTGCTCGGTGCTCCCGGTGGTCAACGCTGGTTCGGAGCCCAGGCGTCGTAGTCGTCGCCCTCGTCCGAGTCCTCGACGTCGGCGGCGTCATCGGCACCGCCGTGTCCGTTCGTCTCTGAACGCAACTCTCGTTCGAGTGCTGTCAGGTCGGTGTCCGGAGAGTAGTACTTCAGTCTCCGGGCGACCTTGGTCTGCTTGGCTTTGGCCCGGCCGCGCCCCATGGCGTGACCCCCTCGTGCGTCTGCCGGGGCGACATCGCATCCAGGTCGGCACAGATGTGCCGATCCAGACCGCGCAGTCGGCCCGGGAATCGTGTGTTCTCGTACCCCCACGGTACATCAGGCGGGCCCCGAAAGTGCAGCCAGTCCCGACGCTCCGTGCTCACGGCTCGCGGCAGGCCGCCTCAGAATCAGCGGGCGTTGCGCACGACCCGGGCGACGACACCGGCCAGCAGGACGAGGGCCAACACGATGACCACCCAGGTCCAGACCGGCATACCGCTCTCCTCCGCCGGGTCCCCCGTGCCCGGTGCGGTGGCGTCCTGGCCTGCGTCATCAGAGGTCGGGGCCACCGTGTCGTCCCCGGCGTCCTCGGTCGTCGCCGCGGCGTCGTCCTCACCGGGAGAGGGCGCGGGGGCCGTCGCACCGGCGGAGTCGTCCCCGGTCTCCTCCTCGGTCTCCTCGACGGTGAAGCCGAACTCCCCGGAGATCGGGTGCCCGTCCGAGGACGTGACACGCCACACCACCTGGTAGTCGCCGGCGGGCAGGTCCGCCGCGAGGGGCTGGGTGACCTCGACGCCCTCGACCGCCGGTTCACCCTCGGAGACCGTCCCGTCCGGGCCGGTCACCTCGACGGCGGCTCCGACCGGGGCGATCTCCCCGCTATAGGTCAGCGTCACCTCCGTCGGGGGCGGGCCGCTGTCGCCGTCTCCGGGTGAGGAGTCGGTCAGGGTGTCGTGCGCCAGGCCGGGGAGGGCACTCAGCAGCACGAGCAGGACGGCCACCAGGAGCGACAGCGCCCCCAACCGCATCGGCCGGACAGCGGGAGCAGAGATGGTCACCACCCCACTGTAGGCAGGCCACCCGTAGGCTGCTGCGGTGCCCCTCACCCGCTACCCGACCGTCGCCGCGCCGGTGGTGGCCTCCATCGAGGATCGCCGGTCGGTCTTCGAGTGCTGGCTGCGCCGAGTCGGCGACGAGGCCGCCGCCCGGGAGGTCGTCGAGGAGGCCCGCCGGACGCACTGGGACGCCCGGCACCACTGCTCGGCCTTCCTGATCGGCCCGGCCGGTGAGGTGGCCCGCTCCAGCGACGACGGTGAGCCCTCCGGGACGGCGGGTATGCCGATGCTCGAGGTGCTCCGGCACAGTGGCCTGGGTGACGTGGTCGCGGTGGTCACCCGCTGGTTCGGCGGCACCCTGCTGGGGACCGGTGGGCTGGTGCGGGCCTACTCCGAGGCGGTGCGCGTGGCGGTGGCCGAGGCCGACACCCTGGAGCGGGAGCTGCGCAGGATCGCGCTCCTGGGGGTCGATCACGCCGAGGCAGGGCGTCTGGAGCACGACCTCCGGGCCCAGGGGGTGGTGGTGCGCGATGTCCGGTATGCCGCACGCGTCACCCTCGAGCTCGCGGTGTCGGTGGGTCGGGAGGACGAGTTGGACGAGGTGGTGGCCCGCCACACCGCTGGGCAGGGCGCCGTGCGGTGGGGTGACACCGGCTGGGTCGACCTGACCGGCCCGTAGCGACCCCGACCGACGGGCGGCTCAGAACCCGGTGTCGGTGGGGTGCCAGTAGTAGGTGCGGTACTTCTTCACGTAGTTGGCCATGGCGACCAGGCGGTAGCCCTCCCGCCACAGCGAGTCCCGGTACTTCAGTGGGTGGAAGACACCCTTCTGCACGACCCGCTGGAACAACTCCAGCTCCTTGCCGGAGAGGTAGCGCTTCAGCAACCTGGTCGGCAGGACCGAGTAGAGGATCTCGTTGCGCACCACGACCTGCTCGTGCGGGGCGTTCTCGATGAGGTCGGTGGTGATGAACTCGGCCACGTTGGCGCCCGCCGCGGTGACGTAGTAGTTGTTGCGCCCGATCCGCGGGTTGACCTCGAAGAACTTCATCACCCCGTCGCGCGGGTCCAGCTTGACGTCGAAGTTGGCGAACCCGCGGTAGCCCACGTGCTTCAGCAGCCGCTGGGCGTGCTCCATCAGCTCCGGGAACGGGGTGGTCACCATCGCCGCAGGGTTGCCCAGGGCCAGCGGCGTGTGCTCCTGCAGCAACACCTGGGCGGTCGCCAGCAGGGTCGCCTCGCCGGACTGGTCGATGTAGGCGGTGATGGAGTGCATCGCGGTGTCATCACCGGGGATGAGCTCCTGGACGACGAACCGGTCGCGGAACCCGGCGTCGCGGACCCGCCCGAAGATGGTCCGGAGCTCCTCCGGGCTGTCCACCTTGTAGATCTTCTTCTTGCCCTCGAAGGTGAGCCCCTCGTAGGCGGCCCCGATCGCGGGCTTGGCCACCACCGGGTAGGTCAGGTCCACCTCCTGCGGCTGCCACCCGGCGTCGTCCGCGTCGGAGAAGTCCTGCACCAGGGTGCGGGGGGTGGGGATGTCGAGCTCCTCGCACACCCGGGCGAACTCGATCTTGTCGGCGATGGTGTCGAGCACCTCCCCGTCGACCGCGGACACGACATACCACTGGCGCAGCCAGTCGGCCTGCTCGCTGAACATCCGGCTGAAGGTGTCGGCGTTGCTGAGCAGCAGCGTGGTGCGGCCCTTCGCCTTCTGCTCTGTGCCGAACCGCTCCAGGGCGGCCAGGTTCTCGGCGCGGCCGCTCGCCTCACCCAGGTCGATGACGTCCAGGATCTTGGAGTTGCGGATCGCGCCACCCACCACCCGGCTGATCACGGTGCTCCGGATCCCGTAGCGCTCGTGGAAGGCGCGGGCGAGGCCATACACCCCGATGTCGGTGCCGAGCAGGACGACGTCGAAGTCGGGGTCGGCGGACGGCAGGCTCATGGTGCTCCTGGGGGTGGGGGGAGGTGCGTTCTCAACGCAGCAGCCTACCGACCCCGGGCGCCTATCATGTGCTCATGATGCACGCGGGGGGTCTCAGAGGCAGGACGTTCCCTCTGGTCGCGACCCTCGTGGCGGGACTGCTGGCGGCGTCCGGGTGCACGGCCGCGGCCCCGCCGACGGTGACGCCGGCCCGACCCGCCGCCACCGCACCGGCCGGTCAGGAATCGGTCGCGGGGTCCCTGACCGGGCCCGCGCCGACCCCGCTGATCCCGGCCGGGGAACGGATCACTGACGCCGAGCTGCGTGACTTCGGGACCCGCCTGACCGCGGCCCTCACCTCCGGGGACGTGGAGCACTGGCTGTCCTACTTCGAGCTCGACGAGGAGGGGACGCAGCAGCAGCGCGGCTGGTTCGCAGCGGTGCAGGCGGTCCCGATGGACCTGCGGGAGATGCACCCGACCTACCGGTACGACGGGGAGGATGGCGAGGCGGGGGAGTCCGGGGCCGGGGTGACGGTGGAGTTCGGCTTCCGGCACCAGGTCAGCGGGGCGGACCCCGTGCCGTCGGTGCAGTTCTACGAGGTCGTGCTGCGCCCCTCCGAGCGGGACGGCGGGCTGCGGATCACCGGGGTCGACGGCGTGAGCGACTACGAGGACTACCCACAACTGTGGGACGTATCCCCGGTCACGGTGGTCGAGAGCCAGCACGTCGTGGCGCTGACAGAGCCGGACCACGCCGACCTGGTGCGCGAGCTGCTCCCCGCCCTCGAGACGGCTGCCGCGACCACGCTGGAGGCCGTGCCCGTCGAGGGAGTCGGCCGGATGGTGGTCACCGTGGTGTCCCCCGAGCGCCTCGCCACGCTCTACGGTGAGTCCGAGCCCGACGAGTTCGCCGGGTTCGCGATCCCGGTCGGCGGGGCCCCGGAGGTGGGGGAGTACCAGGGGCTGGCGGACCTGGAGACCACAGAGCACGTGACGGTGCGGCTCGTGCTGGACGTGGAGTACACCGCGGATGAGCTGGACCGCTTCGGGGAGGACGTCGCGGGGGGCTCCCCACTCCTGCGGCACGAAGGGCTGCACCTGGCCATGATCCTGCGGCACCTGGACGGCTCGGCCCCGATGTGGGTCTCGGAGGGGATGGCGGGCTGGTTCGAGGTCGCGGCCGCGCAGGAGGCGGCCGAGGACCTGCACTGGTGGTACGGCGTCCTGCTCCGGGATGGCGGGCTGCCGACGGCGCTGCCCCCGTCGCTCTGGATGACCTTCCAGGGGGAGGGGCCGGAGGACGTGGACCGCAACTATGCCGAGTCGGCCATGGTGTTCCGGTATGTCGAAGAGGTCTACGGCTACGACGCCACCCTCGCGCTGGGGAACCAGTGGCATGCGATCGGGATGTGGGAGAGCGAGGAGGAACTGGTCGACGCGGCGCTGCAGGAGCACCTCGGGGTGGGCAGGGAGCAGTTCGTGACCGACTGGGTCGGTTGGGTGGCTGAGCAGTACCCCGACGCGGGGTCGGGGGACTGACCCGGTGCGGTAGCGGACCCACGAGGGATCGGAGCCTGGAGCGGCCCAACTGGTCGTGCCCTACTGGTCGTGCCCTACTGGTCGTCGGGTCCCGGGGCGGGGTCGGGTGTGGTCGACGCCTCCGGAGCGGGCTCGGTTGCCGGCTCGGTGGCCGGAGGTGCCGGCTCTGCCCGTCCGCCCTGACGTCCGGGTGCGGCACCGCCGCGGCGGGAGGTGCGGGTCGACTCGGCGGCCTCCCGGCTGGCGCCGGCCGCCTCCTCGCGGGCCCGGCGCAGCGCCTCGCCGGGGTCCTCCAGGTCGACCGAGCCCAACCCGTCGCCCGAGCTCTCGGCGCCCTGCTGCATCGACCCGGCCGCGGCGTCGAGGTGCTCGTGGCCCGGGCTGCCGGGGGCGCCGAGGGCAGAGCCGATGCCCTGCAGCGCCTGCGTCAGCTCGGTGGGCACGACCCACAGGGTGTTGGACTCGCCCTGGGCGATCTGGGGCAGCATCTGCAGGTACTGGTAGGCCAGCAGCTTGCTGTCCGGGTTGCCCTTGTGGATGGCGTCGAAGACCTGCAGGATCGCGCGCGCCTCACCCTGGGCCTCCAGGATCGCCGACTGCGCGGCACCCTCGGCGCGCAGGATCGCGGCCTGCTTCTCACCCTCGGCCGTGAGGATCTGGGACTGCTTGACACCCTCGGCGTTCAGGATGGTGGCGCGGCGGTCGCGCTCGGCCCGCATCTGCTTCTCCATCGAGTCCTGCACGCTGGCCGGCGGGTCGATGGCCTTGAGCTCCACCCGGTTGACGCGGATCCCCCAGCGGCCCGTGGCGTCGTCGAGCACGCCGCGCAGCTGGCCGTTGATCTGGTCGCGGCTCGTGAGCGTCTGCTCCAGGTCCAGGGAGCCCACCACGTTGCGCAGCGTCGTCACGGTCAGTTGCTCGACGCCCTGGATGTAGTTGGCGATCTCGTAGGTCGCCGCCTTGGGGTCCGTGGGCTGGAAGTAGATCACCGTGTCGATGCTGACCACCAGGTTGTCGCTGGTGATCACGGGCTGCGGCGGGAAGGAGACGACCTGCTCGCGCAGGTCCACGTTGGCGCGGACCCGGTCCATGAACGGGATCAGGAACGCCAGGCCCGGGTCGAGCGTGCGGTGGTAGCGGCCGAGGCGCTCCACGATCAGTGCGGTGGCCTGTGGGACGATCTTGACGGCACGGGCGATGGCCGTGGCGATGAAGATCACCAGCAGTATGAGCACCGCATAGGTGGCGATGTCTGTCGGGCTGGGCATGCTGGTGACCTCCTGGTGTGGTGGGACTAGGGCGAGGGGTCCGCGGGGATCTCGTCGACGACCGCGGTGGCCCCCTCGATGCGCACGACGGTGACCCTGGCCCCACTGGGGAAGGAGGCGGTGCCGACGCTGCGGGCGCTCCACTCCTCACCGGCCAGTTTGACCAGCCCCGTGGCGTCGGTGACCTCGTGCAGCACGATCGCGGTGCGGCCGACGTGCGCAGCGGTGTTGGTGCGCTGCCCCTCGGTCGCGGGCTTGAGCTTGCGCAGGGCGAGGGGGCGCAGCAGGGCGAGGAGCAGCAGCGCGGTGATGACGAAGACGAAGACCTGGCCGGCGAATCCGAGACCGAAGTAGGCGGCGACGGCCGAGGCCACCGCTGCGAGCGCCAGCATGCTGAAGACGAGGTCCAGCGAGGCGATCTCGATCAGTCCGAGGGCCAGGGCCGCCCCGACCCACCAGAGCCACTGGGTCTCGCGCAACCACTCCATCGTGCACCTCCGCCCTTTGCCCCATCGTAGGGGAAGGTGCTCGCGACCCCTATCAGAGGCCGGTCCCGCTGAACTGCAGCTCGTGTGGGGCGACCGCGGGGCGTGCCCGGCCCAGGCGTCCCCCGTCGGCAGGCGCCTGCTCGGGGGGCGCGCCGTCCCGCGTCGCGGACTGTGCCGGTGCCGAGGCACCGATTGGTCGGTCCGCGAGGGCGTCGGCGATGATCGCGAAGACCTGCTCGGTCTCGACCAGGAACCCGTCGTGCCCGTAGGGCGAGGCGATGGTGACCAGGCCCCGACAACTGGGCGCGGTGGCGATGACGGCGCCGTCCTCGGGGGTGAACAGCCGGTCGCTGTCGACCACGGCCACGGTCAGGTCGGCGGTGATGCGGCGCAGGGCGGCCGTGACCCCGCCGCGGTCCCGGCCGATGTCGTGGCCGTTCATCACCTCGGTCAGCACCAGGTAGGTGTTGGCGTCGAAGCGGCGGACCAGCTTGCGCCCGTGGTGCTCCAGGTAGGACTGCACGGCATACCGCCCGCCGTGCGACGGATCCTCGCCCTGCTGGGGGGAGGCCCCGAACCGTTCGCCCAGCTCACCCGCGCTGCGGTATGTGGCGTGGGCGATCTGGCGGGCCACCTCCAGACCGGCGCGCGGACCGGGCCCTGGGTAGTAGTCGCCGCCGACGTAGCCGGGGTCGGACCGGATCGCGTACAGCTGCGGCGTGGCCCACGCGATCTGGTCGGCCGTGGCGGCAGCGGATGTCGCGATCGGCAGGCAGCGGCGCACCCGCCCGGGGAACGTGACCGCCCACTCCAGCGCCCGCATACCGCCCATCGACCCACCGATCACGGCGGCAAAGGATCGGATCCCGAGCCGGTCGGCCAGGGCCGCCTCGGCGCGCACCTGGTCCCGGACGGTCAGCCGGGGGAAGAGCGAACCCCACGGCCGACCGTCCTGTCCCGGGGAGGAGGGCCCGGTGCTGCCTCGGCAGCCGCCGAGGACGTTCGGTGCGATCACGAAGTAGCGGTCGGTGTCGAGGGGGCGACCCGGCCCGATGAGGCCGGGCCACCACCCCGCGGTCGGGCTGTCCGGTCCGGTCTCACCCTCGACGTGGGAGTCCCCGGTGAGTGCGTGCAGCACCAGCACCGCGTTGTCGCCCGCCTCGTTCAGACGTCCCCACGACTCGTACGCGAGGCGGGCGCCCGGCAGTATCTGCCCGGACTCCAGGGTGAGGTCACCGACGACGCGGGAGCGTCGTCCGGATCCGGCGGACAGCCCGACCGGCATCAGGCCCCCTTGGCCGCCACGAAGCCGACCTCAAGGTCGGCCAGGATGTCGTCGACGTGCTCGATCCCGACGGCCAGCCGCACCAGTCCCGGGGTGACCCCGGCTGCGCGCTGGGCCTCCTCGGTGAGCTGGCGGTGGGTGGTCGAGGCGGGGTGGATCACCAGCGACCGGACATCGCCGATGTTGGCGACGTTGGAGTGCAGCTCCAGGGCGGAGACGAAGCGCTTGCCGGCCTCCAGTCCCCCCTCGATCTCGAAGGCGAGGACCGCGCCGGCGCCGCCGGGGAGGTACTTCTGGGCCAGCTCGTAGGACGGGTGGCCCGGCAGCCCGGCGTAGGACACTGACTGCACCTGCTCGTGGTCCAGCAGCCAGTTGGCCACCTGCTTGGCGTTGGCGACGTGCCGCTCGACGCGCAGCGACAGGGTCTCCAGGCCCTGGGCGATGAGGAAGGCGTTGAACGGCGAGATCGCCGGGCCGATGTCACGCAGCAGCTGTACGCGGGCCTTCAGGATGTAGGCCAGGTTGGCCCCGAGCGGGCTGCCCACGCCGAGGTCCCGGGCAAAGACCAGCCCGTGGTAGCTCTCGTCGGGGGTGTTGAATCCGGGGAACCGCTCCGGGTACTGCGCGTAGTCGAAGTTGCCGCTGTCGACGATCACGCCGCCGATGGACGTGCCGTGGCCGCCGAGGTACTTGGTGGCGGAGTGGACGACGATGTCGGCGCCATGCTCGATCGGGCGGTGCAGGAACGGGGTCGGGATGGTGTTGTCCACGATGAGCGGGACACCGACCTCGTGGGCGACCGTCGAGACGGCGACGGTGTCGAGCACCTCGCTGCTCGGGTTGGCCAGGGACTCCGCGTAGAAGGCCTTGGTGTTGTCCTGGGCTGCGGCACGCCACGACTCGGGGTCGGTCGGGTCCTCGACGAAGGTGACCTCGATGCCCAGCTTGGGCAGCGTGTGGGCGAACAGGTTCTGGGTGCCGCCGTAGAGGCTGGGCGAGGCGACCAGGTGGTCGCCGGCGGAGGCCACGTTGAGGATGGCCAGGGTGCTGGCGGCCTGCCCGGAGGCGAGCAGCAGGGCGCCGACCCCGCCCTCGAGGTCGGCAATCCGGTTCTCCACCACCTCGGAGGTCGGGTTGCCGATGCGCGTGTAGACCGGACCGAGGTCCTCGAGGTTGAAGCGGGCGGCGGCGACGTCGGCGTCGTCGAAGACGAACGAGGTCGTCTGGTAGATGGGCAGGGCCCGCGCGCCGGTGACGGCATCGGGGGTCTGCCCGGCGTGGATCTGGCGGGTGGCGAAGGACCAACTCATGGTGGGGATCTCCTGTATGTCGTGGGGAGGGTTCTGCGGGTGTGGTGCGGATGTCGCGCGAGGGCCCTGCGGGCAGGACCCCGGCGCAGGTGGGCTTCACGGGGGACGCGCGCGCCCGCCTACGGCAGGCGGCAGTGTCCGGGTGTCAGTGGCGACACATTCGACAGGTCACAGCGGCGCTCCTTCTACGGCGTCTGCTGGGCCTCTCGGGTGAGTGGCCCGCGCTTGCGGGAACGTCGTGTGACGTCCCGCCAGGTCATCACCCGGGGCACCCCACCGCGAGTGGAGGGTTGCCGCCCAGCAAGCCGGGGCTTGGTGCTGGGACTCATGACCTGTCAGAGATCTAACAGCACGCTGTGACCGAAGTCAATGCGGCTACGACCAATGCGCGGGAGGCTCTCATGAAGAATCTGCGGACATCCGCGACCTTGTGTTGTAGTACTTCGGCATAAGCCGGGCTACTAGTGTCGTTCCATGCAGCCCAGCACCGGCCGCGCCGCAGTCCTGGCCGTCGTCGTGGTCTCGCTCACAGCCTGCGCCGGGACGGACGACGACACCGCCGACGCGACCGACCCGACCTCGACCGCGGAGGCTGGGGCGACCCCGGTGGCTGGGGCGACCGCGGCGCCGCCGGGGGACGACACGTCCGGAGCCACGGACTCGGGGACGTCCCCCGGGGGCACTCCGGCGGGGGCGGGGCTGTTCCTGGTGCCGGAGGACGTCACGCACGTCACGATCACCGACTTCGACGCGATCAGGGCGCGGCTGGGCGTCCCCGACATGACCTCGGACTGGTTGATGACGGACCGGGTCGAGTTCTGGGAGCAGGTCCCGGCCAGCACCGTGCTCCTGACGGACGGGGCGCTGCGGGAGGACAACTCACTCTTCATGCTCGAGTACGGCTTCACGCAGGACGACGTCGACTGGGAGGCACGGTGGGCGGGCGAGGCGCCGGGGATGGCGCTCGGGCTGCGCCCCGACCTCGGCGTGGCGGGGGTGGAACGGGCGCTGACCGACGAGGTGGACGCGGTCGCCGGTGCCGAGCTGGTCCTGCCGGAGCGGGTGGTGGTCAGGGGTGCCGTAGGCCCGGAGGCCCTGCCCCTCGCCACCGACCCTGCCATCGGGCGGTTGGCGGATGTGGACGCCGAGTCTCTCTACCTCCGGCGGGGGTGCATCCCGTTCCATGACGCGCTCGGGGTCGACGCGACCATCGAGCACCAGGACGAGGTCACCGCGGCCCACGACGTCGAGGCACTCCTGCCGGTCGAGGCAGTGGCGGTCGCCTTCACCGGCCGGACGGCCACGTTCCGGCTCGCCTATCCCGCCGGGACGGGCGAAGAGGAGGCCAGGGCCGACCTGGCGGCCCGGTCCGCACTGGCTGCCGACTGGCCCCTCGTCGAGTCGATCACCTTCGCCGACGGCTTCGACGTGGCCCAGCCCTCCCCGGCCCGGTTCGCCGACGGGGTCGGCGAGCTGGACTACCCGGTCACGGCGCCCGGCGGCGCAGCGCACCTGTCGCTGACCGAGGTGCTGCCGGTGGGAGTCTGCAACGAGGTGCCGCCGATGCCCGAGCCGACGGGCCTGTAGGCACCCGACCTGCCGGGTCCGACCCCGTCAGTCCCGCTGGCGCCGACTGGTGAGCCCGACCAGCCCGACGAGGACGAGCAGAGCGCCCAACCCCGCGAAGGCGACGGGCACGGCATACCGCCAGTCGACCGTCACGTCGAAGAGTTGGAGGGTCAGGGCACCCCCGGCCACGGCCAGGCACACCACCCCGAAGGCCACGGTGCCCCACGCTGGCCCACCGGGGGCGGGCAGCCGCTCCGCCGCGGCGGCGCCCGGAGTGCCCGAGTCCGGCGAGGTGGGGTGCTGCTCCACCGGCGGCCCTCCGGCGGAGGTACCGGTGCCGCTGCCCGGGGCGCTGTGCTCGGGGTGGTCCATCCGTGTCGTCGTGTCGGCCGCGAGCGCGCGGGTGGTGTCCTCCTCCGGGGGCACCTGGCGCCACTCGGGCAACTCGGTGCGCTCCACGGGGAAGTCGGGGGCGCCTGAGTGCGGCCGGAGCTGGTTGTCGTCGGTCATGTCAGTTCCTCTCCACAGAGACCTGGCCGATACCCACCTGGGCGTCGATCACGAGGTCCACCGGACCGTCGCCGAGGACCAGGTCCTCCGTCACATTGAGACCACCGAAGATGGCGGCCCCGTCGTCGGCGCTCGGGTCGAAGTTGTTCAGGTTGACGGTGCCGATCCCGCTGCCCGCTTCCACGCGGATGGTCAGGTCATCCGGCACCAGGATCCGCAGGTGCCCGATGTTGACGTCCGCGCTGATGGTCTGCCCGTCAAGGTCCGCGGGGTCCAGGCGGCGCAAGTCCAGGATCCCCTCCCCGGCGCCCAGCGCGAACGTGGAGCCCTCCTCCAGGTTCGTCGGGCGCCAGGTGTCCTGCCCGACCCGGGTCGAGACGCCGTAGTCGTCGGGCAGCGGCGCCACGACCACGGTCGTGATGAGCAGCACCGTGGCGAGGAAGCCGGGCCAGCCGCTGTGCCGACCCGCGGCGCCCAGGAACAGGACGACCAGCCCGAGGACGGCCAGAGCGGCGGCGAGCGCCACGACCAGGTCGTTGCCGGGCAGGTCGAACTCGGTGCCGGACCAGAGCAGCCCACCGAAGGCGAGCATCGCCAGCCCGGTCGCGATCAGGGCGACCAGGGGGCCGCCGGTCTTCCTGCGCTCGCGCACGGGGCGAGGCGGCTTCGGGGGCCGGGGCGTGGCGTGCTGCGGCGTGCCCTGCGGAGACGCGCTGGGCTGGGGTGAGACTTGCTGTGCCGTGCCCTGCGGAGACGTGCTGGGCTGGGGTGAGACCTGCTGTGTCGTGCCCTGCTGTCCTGTGGGCCGGCCCTCAAACGAGGACCGCAGGAGGTAGACGACGCCCACGACCACCCCGACCGTGATGGCGAGTGAGGCCACCCACCAGCCGGCGTTCCAGAAGCCGCCCGGGCCGCCCCACCACGGGAAGACACCGATGGTGACGAGGACGGCCGCCACCAGGAGCAGGATCGACTCCCCGCGACCATCGCGCAGGCCCTGCTCCAGGTGGGTGCGCTCGTCCCGGTCCGGGATCAGCAGCCAGGCCCACAGGTACAGGGCGAGGCCGAAGCCGAAGAATGCGGTCGCCACGATGAAGCCGACCCTGATTACCAGCGGGTCGAGCCCGATCCGCTCGGCGATCCCGGAGCAGACCCCGCCCACCCACCTGCCGGAGCCCCGGCGCAGGTCAATCCGCCGCAGGGAGTCGAAGAAGGAGTCGGTGCCGGGGTGTTGGCCCTGGCCGCCTGGTGCGTTCGTCATGCCTCCACGGTCCCCGACCGGGGCCCTGCCCGCTATGGGGGGCGACCCTGAGCCGACCCTGGGGGCGCCCTGAGATCGGGGCGTTTCGGTGGGCGGGGAGCCTCCCGTGGGTCAGGATGGAGGGGTGCAGGAGACCGACCGGACCCGACCCCCGTTGCGCCGCCCGGCGTCGGGACGCGAACTCGCGGGTGTCTGCGCGGGTCTGGCCCGGCACCTGGGCCTGCACCCGAACGCCCTGCGGGTCGGCTTCGTCCTGCTCGCGTTCGTCGGTGGGGCCGGGTTCCTGATCTACGGGGTGCTGTGGGCGACCGTGGAGGAGGAGCGGTCCGACGGCCCGGCGACCGGGGAGGGGGCGGTGCAGCGGCTCACCGGCCAGCGGCTCACCGTGTCGGACTCGGCGCTGGGGGTGTTGTTTCTCGGAGTCGGGCTCATCGTCACCGGAGCCATCCTGGGCCTGCAGTTCCTGGGGGTGGACCTGCGCCTGGACATCACGATCCCGATCCTCGTGGTGGCACTTGGGGCGGTGTTTGCCTGGTCCCAGCTGGACGAGACCACCCGCCGGCGGTGGGTGCCCGGGGACGGTCCGCAGCGCAACCAGGCGGTGACCCGGCTGGCCATCGGCGTGGCGATCGCGGTGGTCGGGCTGATCATGGTGGTCAGCCGCGACCAGGGGCTGGACCAGCTGTGGGACATGGCGGTCTCGGTGTTCGTCGTGCTGGTGGGCGTCTCCCTGATTGCCGCGCCCTACGTGATGCGCCTGTGGCGCGACCTCCGGGCCGAGCAGGCCGAGCGGATCCGCGCGACCGAACGCGCCGACATCGCGGCGCACCTGCACGACTCCGTGCTCCAGACGCTGGCCCTGATCCAGCGTCGCTCGGACGACCCGGTGCAGGTCAGCCGCCTGGCACGGGCCCAGGAACGGGAACTGCGCAACTGGCTGTATGCCGGACCGCCGGGGGCCGCCTCCACCCTCGCCTCGGCGATCGCCGCGGTCGGGCACGAGGTCGAGGACCTGCACGGGATCGCGATCGAGACCGTCGTGACGGGGGATCGTCACCTCGACGACGCCGGGAACGCCCTGGTCAGCGCTCTGCGGGAGGCGATGACGAACGCGGTGCGGCATGGCGCCCCACCGGTGTCGACCTATGCCGAGGTAGGAGCGGACGGGGTCGAGGCCTTCGTGCGCGACCACGGCCCGGGATTCGACCTCGACGCGGTCCCCGTCGACCGGTTGGGAGTCCGGGAGTCGATCCTGGGCCGGATGGTGCGTCACGGCGGCACGGCCCGCATCCGCAGACTGGAGCACGGCACCGAGGTCGCGTTAACGCTGCCGGCGAGCACCCCGCAGCCGGATGCCACGTCGCAGTCGGCGAGCACACGGCATACGACCACACCGGACACCGCCACACCGGACACGGCCACCACCGACGAAGGAGCACCCTCGTGACCGCACCGATCCGACTCGTCCTGGTCGACGACCACCACATGTTCCGGTCCGGGGTGAAGGCCGAGCTGGCAGAGGCGGCCAGGCAGGGCGGCGGCCGGCCGCTGGAGGTCGCGGGGGAGGCCGGCACGGTGGACGCCGCCGTGGCGGTGATCCGCGAGCAGCGACCCGACGTGGTGCTGCTCGACGTGCACCTGCCGGGTGGCAACGGGAAGGGCGGCAGCGACGTGATCACCGGGTGCGCGGGGGTGGAGACCGCCGCGGGCGGGCCGGTGCGGTTCCTGGCGCTGTCGGTGTCGGACGCGGCCGAGGACGTGATCGCGGTGATCCGGGCGGGGGCCCGGGGCTACGTGACGAAGACGATCAGCGGCACGGAGCTCGCGGGGGCGATCGTCCGGGTGGCCGACGGGGACGCCGTGTTCAGCCCCCGGCTGGCCGGGTTCGTCCTCGACGCCTTCGGTGTGGCCGCCGGAGAGATCGCCGAGGTCGACGAGGAGCTGGACCGGCTCAGCGCCCGGGAGCGGGAAGTGATGCGGCTGATCGCGCGGGGCTACCAGTACAAGGAGGTCGCCAAGGAGCTGTTCATCTCGGTGAAGACCGTCGAGACGCACGTGTCCTCCGTGCTGCGCAAGTTGCAGCTGTCCTCCCGGCACGAGTTGACCGCCTGGGCGATGGGGCGCCGCCTGCTGTGAGGTGGCGCCGGGCATCGGCGCTCACCACGTCGTGAGGCGTCCCCCCTCGAGGGTGGCGAGGTCGAACCGGGACAGGCCCTCGTAGTCCAGCGTGAAGAGGTCGTCGCCGACCACGAGCACCCGGGAGGGTCCTTCGCCCCATGGTTCGGTGGCCGTGGCCGCCCGGGGCCCCTCCTCAAGGGTGTCGTCCTCGACCGTGACGGTGAGCACGCCGCCGAAGTTCTCCTTCTCGTCCTCGGCCCAGGAGTTGGCCGGCAGGAAGATCTGGCCGGTCTGCCCCCAGTGGAGGAACGCGCGGTGGTCCCACTCGATCGGGGAGTAGGTGTCCTTCCAGGTCAGCTGGCTGATCCGTTGGGGGTCGGTCGGGTCCGAGATGTCGAACAGGGAGGCCTGGAGGCCCTCGGTCCACCCGTTCTCCTCGTTGGCGTCCTGGCCGATCCCCAGCAGCAGACCGTCGTCGAGCGGGTGCAGGTATGCCGAGTAGCCGGGGATCTTGAGCTCGCCCGCGAGGTGGGGTGCCGCGGGGTCGGTGGTGTCGATGAGGTAGAGCGGGTCGGTCTGCCGGAACGTGACGACGGCGGCGAGCCCGGGGGACAGGTAGCGCACGGAGTAGATCTCCTCGGTCTGGCCCAGGCCACCGACCCGACCGGTCTCCACCAGCGTGCCGTCGTCCTCGCGGAGCACGATCAGGGCCGACTCGGAGTCCGCGCCGCCGCCCCACATCTCACCGGTGGTGGTGGCGACCCGGATGACACCGTCCTGCTCGTCGAGGCTGAACTGGTTGAGCAGGCGCCCGTCGACCGTCCCGGACGCCAGGTACTCGGTGCGCAGCGGGTCGGTGACGTCGAAGGTGTGCAGGTCCGTTCCCACGTCCTCGGTGTCGACCCGTTGCGCGTCCCAGCCCAGGGACCACAGGTCCCACGGGCTGGTGGCCACGATGAGCCGGTCGGTGGAGGAGTAGACCGTGAGCCCCGAGGCCACCAGCCCGGTCGAGTCTGCGGGCTCGGTCGCCTCCCCGGACAGGTCGAACGTGAGCACCGACAGGGTGGACAGCCCGCCGAACTCCTGCGGCCGGGAGATGTCCGCGCAGTCCAGCAACGCCTGCGTCCCCTGCACCTGACCGGTCGCGTCGAGCACCTGCAGGTGCGGCACCCAGTCCTCGATCGTGCTGTCCGCCAAGATCTGTCGGTTGGTGGCCTCGGCCTGGGCCTCCTCGGTCATCGACCCGGTCCGGGGGTAGGTGAAGGCCAGCCCCTGCGGTTCGGTCACCATCACGAGGCGCACCGAGTCCCCGATCATGCGGGCGGAGCGGTAGCTGCCCTCCAGTCGTATCGTGCCGAGCACCTGCGGGTCGGCCGGGTCCGACAGGTCAACCCGGGTGACCAGGGTCCGCGAGGCCTGGAACGCCGGCATCGTGGCGCTGCTGTCGCTGTCGCTGCCTGCATAGCCGTGGTAGGAGGGCCACTCGGAGGAGAGCACCAGGAGTTGGTCACCCTCCAGCAGGAGCTCGGTGGGGTGGCTGTCCCGACCGGGGACCGAGACCGTGGCGAGCTGCTCCCCGTCGGTGACGTCGAGCACCCGCACCGTGCCGTCCATCGTGGTCACGATGACCGTGCCGTCGGTCTTCACCGAGTCCGCTTCGTCGACCCCGACCTCCTGGTTGTTCGTTCCGGAGTAGTCGAGGCCCGAGCCGCCGGCGTCGGCGTCCGATGAGGCCGTGGCTCCACCCTCGGCCAGGGAGGCTTCGTCGCTGTCCTCGATGCCTCCGGCGTACCACCCGCCGCCCGTGAGTCCGTAGGGGCCGACGAGGTCGGCGGCGTTGTCCTGGAAGTAGTCGAGCAGGTCCGCGCAGTCGTCGAACGGCGCGAGCCGGGAGGCGAGCACCGTCGTGGTCAACTGCGGGGTGGCGCTGCAGGCCGTCACCAGGAGGGGGACAGCGGCGAGTGTGGCGAGGGCTGGGCGAAGGCGCATGGCGTGCTCCACGGTGAGTGCCGGTGCTGACTCAGGTGTGACGTGTCCCACACGGGCCCGGTTCCCTCGGTGCTGTGGCTCTTTTACGCGGTGTCGGTGGGCGGCCCTGCCGGTGCCTTCCTCAGGGTCCGTGTGGCTCGGCGACCGGTGAACGGTGGTGGTGCACCAGCGCCAGCACCGCCCCGAGCGCGAGCACGGCCCCGGAGAGCAGCAGCCCGGTGCCGAGGTCGTCGGTGCGGTCCGAGACCCAGCCGGTGAGGGAGGGCCCGGCGGCCTGCGCCAGCCCGAAGACCACGGTGGCGAACCCCAGGCCCGCGGTCCAGTGGGGTTGGGGCAGCGCTTCGCGCACGCCGACACTCATCGCGGTGACGCAGGCCAGGAACGTGCCCCCGACCAGGACTGCCGACAGGTAGGCGGCTGCGGCGCCGGGGACGACGACGGGCAGCACCGTCCCGGCCGCCAGGACCGACATCACCAGGGCGAGCCCGCGGCCCCCGCCGATCCGGCCGTGGACCGGCCCCCAGGCAGGGGACAACCAGGCGGCCAGCCCGAGCAGGACCCAGAAGCCGGCGATCCAGGGACCGCTCATCCCGGCCTCGTCCAGGAACGCGGTCATGAAGGTGAGGTAGCAGATGTAGCCCATGCCGAAGGCGGTGTAGGCGGCGACGAGCCAGCCGATGGAGCGACGGTCCCAGTGGGCGGCCTGCTCATCCGCCGGTGCCGGGTCTGTGACGCGGCGGGCGCTCAGCACCGCCACGAGGGTGGCGGCCAGCGAGAGCGACGCCAGCACCAGCCACCCTTGGCGCCAGCCGGTCCCGCCGGTGGCCTCCAGCGTCCAGGGCACGAGCAGGGCTGCCAGGACGATGCCGAGTCCGACGCCGCCGTAGTAGACACCGAGCATCAGTGCGGCGCGTCCGCGGGAGGCCCGATGACTTGCCTCTGCGACGAGCCCGCCCCCGATGACGAAGGCCAGCCCACCGCCGACGCCGGCGGCCAGGCGCATCGCCAGCAGCACGGCATACGCGTCGCTGGCGGCGGTGAGCGCCACGGTGACAGTCGTCGCCCCGACGCCCCAGAGGAAGACGCGGCGCGAGCCGAGCCTGCGGGCCAATGGCGCGGCGAGGACCGCGCCGAGCAGGTAGCCGGCGGCGTTCGCGGTGTTCATGGCGCCGGCGGCGGTGTAGCCCCACCCGAGGTCCTCGCGCATGGCGGGCAGGAGCATCGCGTAGGCGAAGCGGGCCAGGCCCAGGGCGATCAGCGGACCGGCGGACAGCCCGAGGGCGACCAGCACCCGGCCGTGCCCCTCCTGGTCCGCCGCGGTCGCCATCCGGGGCGGCTCAGACGGCGGGGGTCGAGAAGTAGGTGCGGCGCTCGCGCGCCCTGCCCTCGTCGTCGTACTCGATGAAGTCGGCGAACCCGACCGAGGTCTGCGACCCGTCCTTGAGTCGCCCGGAGAAGGTCCCGCGGACCGCGACGCTGGAGCCGTCGACGAGGACCTGATCCAGGGTGTGTGCACCGGACTCGATGACCCGTGCGCCGCCGTAGAACGCGGCGAGGGACTCCCGCCCCCGCATCGGCTCGTACCCCGGCCGGTGGTAGACGGCGTCGTCGGCGAACCAGGCCAGGACCCCGTCGACGTCGCCGGCGTCGACAGTCGCGTAGTAGTGGCGGGTGCGTGCTGCGAGGTCCATCAGGACTCCTTCCGTGCTGCCGCGAGGTGGCGGGCTGCGCGGTCCCGTGCCGCCTGCTCCGGGGTGACGTCACGCTCGTCGGCCTCCCCGAGGATGTCGGTGACCCGGTCCCCGATCCGCTCCAGGGCCAGCGCCAGTTCGTCGGGCGACCAGCCGGCGACCCCGGCGTGGACCTGGATCACGCCGCCGGCGTTGGCGACGAAGTCGGGGACCACCGTGATGCCCGCGCTGCGGAGCGCCGAGCCTGCGTCGGGGGAGTCGAGCGTGTCGTTGGCCGCGCCGGCGACGACCCGGGCGCGCACCAGTCCGGCGTTGCCGGTCGTGAGCACCCGGGCGATCGCGCATGGGGCAAAGACGTCGCAGTCGCTGAAGGGCGCGTCGGCCGGGTCGATGACAGTGGCGCCGGAGCCGAGTTCCTGGGCCAAGGCCTCGGCGCGTGACCCGTCGATGTCCGCGACCGAGATGACCGCGCCGTCGGCGGCGGCCTGCCGGGCGAGGCTGGCGCCGACGTGCCCTGCGCCCTGCACGGCCACCCGGACACCCGCCATGTCACGACCCAGCGTGTGGCGCACCCCGGCCCGCATCGCCGCATAGACACCGCGGGCCGTGTAGGGACCCGGGTCGACCTCGTCGCAGAACGCCCGGGCTCCGCGGGTCTCGATGGTGCGCATGTCCTCCGGGGTCGTGCCCATGTCCACGCCGGGGATGTAGCTGCCCGCCGTCCGGGCGACGAAGTCACCGAACCGGGCGAGGAGCGCGTCCCGCTCGTCACCCACGAGTGGCTGGGCCGAGTCAGCCAGGATGACCGACTTGGCGCCGCCGTAGGGCAGGTCCGCGAGGGCGTGCTTAAGGGTCATCGCGGCGGCCAGCCGCTGCGCCTCGACGACGGCCGCTCCCGGGGAGGGGTAGGGCCGCCACCGGGTGCCCCCGAACCCGGGGCCGAGCGTGGTGTTGTCGATCGCGATGACGGCGCGCAGACCCACCGTGTCGTCGCGGCAGGTGATGACCTGCTCGGACGCGAAGAAGTCTGGTGCGGTGTCTTCGTGCGTCGTGCTGCTTGATGTCGTATTGCTCGACGTCGTGCTGCCCCTGCTCATGCTGCCCATACGGGCATCCCATCACACGACCGAAGCGTCGACCGGCCGGGTGGCACGGTGAGCGGTGCCCCTCCCGGGTCGGGTCAGTCCGGCTCGGCGTCCCACGGGTAGCCGTGCTCAAGGAACGCGCGGCGGACCACGTCCTTGCCTCCCTCGACGTCACCCTTGAACAGGGTTCTACCCTGCTCGGTCTCCATCACGATGGAGCTGCCGTCGCGGAAGACTGTGGCTACCTGCTCCCGGCGGATAGTGCGCTGCTGCCCCCTCCGCTCCACCCGGATCTGCTCCGGCTCAAGATGCAGGACCGGGGAGTCGTGAATGACGTAGAGCCCGAACACTAGGCCGAGGGCCGCTCCGGTGAGCGGCGCAGCCCAGGCCGCTCAGGGTTGATCCGCCGAGGCGATGAGCTCCAGCGGCCGCTGGAAAGGGACCCACGGCAGGTCTGCGGCCCAGCCGGCCACGGGTCTGACGACGACGCCGAGCAGCAGGCCGACGGCGGCAAATCCTCCGGCCACCAGGGCACGGGCCGGTCCGTCGAAGCCGAGGCGGGTGGGTGTGGTCGCCATCTGGTCATTGCACCACGCGGAGGAACTGCTGTGGAGCGAATTTCGCGTGTGCGGCTGAGCGCCTTCTGGAGGCGCAGGCGGTCAGAAGGGTGGGGGTTCGTCGTTGGGGTCAGTGGGGGGCGGGGTGGGTGGTGTGGGGGTGGGTCGGGTGGTGAGGAGGTCGGTGTAGGTGGGGTGGTCGGGTGGGGTGCCGCGTCGGGTGTGGGGGCCGTGTTTGTGGGCGGTTTCGGCGGGGAGGGCCCAGGGGGCTTGGGTGTGTTCGGCGTCGTAGGCGGCGGGTTCGTGTTCGGTGAGGGCGGCGTAGAGGAGTTGGGCGAGGTCGATCGTCGTCGGGCGGCGGTCGGGTCCGGAGCCGCGAGCCTGGTCGGTCGCTGACTGTTCGGGAGCGTCCGGGGGCAGGGTGATGGTGGGGTGGCCGTTGTGGTCGCGGGTCAGGGTGGTCAGGGCTTGGCCGGTGATGCGGGCGAGGTGGTAGTCGTAGGTCATCCGGGTGAATCCTGCGGCGCGGAGCATGACGTGGCGTGTCCGGTCTGCCTGGTCGTGCCGTGCCCGGTCTGCCTGGTCGTGCCGTGCCCGGTCGTGACGTTCCTGGTGGTCTCGGGCTTGATACGGCTGGTCGTGTCGGGGGTGGTGGTGTGGGGGTAGGTGGGGTCGGTAGTCGTGGGGGTGGGTGGTGTAGCAGCGGCCGAAGAGGGTGGTCCAGGTGATTTTGCGGGTGAGGGCGTCTAGTGCGGTGTGCCAGAGGCGTTGTGTTTTGAGCCAGTGCGCGGTGCCGTCTTTGTAGTCCAGGTTGGTTTCGGCGGTGGGTCCGCCTTCGTCGTAGGGGTGTTCGTGGTCGGGTTGGCAGCGCCACCAGGGGGTGGTGCAGCCGGGTTCGCGGCAGGTGGCGTCGGTGGCGCGGAGTTGGGCGAGCATGGGGGTGTCGGGTCGGTAGGCGGTGGTGGAGCGTTCGATGCACCGGCCGTCGAGGGGGTCGGTGATCAGGCGGTGGATGGTGCTGTGTTCGGTGATGAGGTCGCGGGCGTGTTCGCCGGTGATGTAGCCGTAGCCGCGGACGTGGCCGATGGTGTCGGGGCCGCCGGTGAGGACGTCCAGGCCGATGACGAGCTCGATGTGGGCTTCGGGGACCCCGGCCAGGACGCGGGTCATCCGGGCCAGGCGCTCGGGGTCGGTGGTGTCTTTGCCGGTGCCGTCCGGGCCGAGGAGTCGCCCGGTGACCGGGTCGGCGGTCCCGGTGTGGCCCACGGGCGGGTCGGCAGCACCGATCGGCAGGCCCTGATCTTCCCCGGACCCCCTACCCCCGGACCTACTACCCCCGGGCGTGCTGTCCCCGGGTGTGGTGTCCCCGGGCGTGGTGTCCCCGGGTGGGTCGGGTAGGTGGGGGAGTTGGCCGAAGCCGAGCAGGGCGAGGGCGGTGTCGGCGCGTAGTTGGGCCAGGGTGCGTTGGTCGCCGGCTTTGCGTAGGCGGCGGGCGGTGGTGTCGAGGCGGGCTGCGGCGGCGGCCAGGGCGGGTCCGTCGCCGGTGAGGGTGAGGTGGGCGGTGCCGTGCTCGAACAGGGTGGTGGTGACGTCGCGGCGTTGTAGGTCGCTGGTGCGGCGGGCGCGGGCGGCGGGGTCGGGTCCGCCGTGGGCGCGGACGACCTCGCGGTCCAGGACGTCCTGGAACTGTTTCCAGGACAGGGTCGTGGTGGTGGTGTGTCCGGTGTCGGGGTCGGTGTGGTCGGCGGCGTTGCCCATCGCGGTGGCCGGGTCCATGCAGGTGGCGGCGATGGCGCCGGCGGTGTGTGGGGGCAGGTCGTGGGTGCGGCGTTGCCAGGTGGCCAGGTGGGCCCAGGTCACCTGACCTGTGGCGAGTTGGGTCATCGCCACGCCGGTCGCGGCCTCGGGTGCGGTGGCCAACGCGACCCTGTCGTGGGCCTGACGGCGGGTGCACCCGGTCGCGGCGGCGACCTCGGCCGCGGCCACGGACCGGGACTGTCGGGCCCACCGGTCCCGCCTGGTGGGGGAGGTGAACTCTTCCAGGGTGGCCACCTCGGCTCGGGCCAACAGTTCGGCCCCGGCCCGCGCGGCCAGGGTCCGGGTCGCGAGCAGGGACAGGTGCTCGGACCAGCCCTGCACGGCCTGTGCGGCGGACAGGGTGTCGACCACGGCCCGGTCCGGCCACGCCGCTTCCGGGGGCACGGTCCCGGCCCGTCCGGTCCCGCCGCGCACCGGCAACACGGCCTGCACCGCCGCACTGGCCTCATCGTCCAGGTGCGCGGCCGCTCCGGCGACCAACACGTGCAACGCGTCCACGATCCTCGGATCGATCCCACCGGCCGCGATCACCGCCTCCAACGCCACCCCCAGCCCCGTCCCCGAGCTCTCCGTGCTGGTGCCCCCTGCGCCCGGGTCCGCTGCACGAGTGCCCCTGGAACGAGTGCCTTCCGGTGAGGACTTCATCCTCATCCCCCCTCTCCTGAACTACCCCCAACATAGCACGCCTGTACGACATACGGAAGAGTGTCCACAACATTGGTTCCAGGAGGGCGACCCGCCACACAGCAGAGGAGGGCGACCCCGCACCGCAGGGTCGCCCTCCTCGCCACCGGGCCGATCAGGCCGGTGGGTGGGTCGTAAGTCAGAGGTTGATCATGTGCCCCGCGATGCCGTGCAGGGCCTCCTTGACCGCCTCGCCCAGGGTCGGGTGCGCGAAGACCACCCGGGACAGCTCGTCAGCGGTCAGGTCCCACGTCTGCGCAGCGTTGAGCACCGGCAGCAGCTCGGTGACGTCCGGCCCGATCAGGTGCGCGCCGAGGATCTCGTTGTGCTCGGCGTCGGCGACGATCTTGACGAAGCCGACCGCCTCGCCCAGACCCATCGCCTTGCCGTTCGCCGTGAACGGGAACTTCGCAGTCTTGACCTGGAAGCCCTTCTCCTTGGCCTGCTCCTCGCTGTACCCCATCGAGGCCACCTGCGGGTGGCAGTAGGTGGCGCGCGGGATGAAGTCGAAGTCGATCTCCTGGGTGTCGGCGTCCGCGATGGTCTCGGCGGCGACGATGCCCATGGCCTCCGCGGTGTGCGCCAGCATCAGCTTGCCCGTGACATCGCCGATGGCGTAGACGCCGTCGACATTCGTCCGGCCGCGGCCGTCGACCTGGATGGCGCCACGATCGGTGAGCTCGACCCCGATCGCGTCCAGGCCGTAACCCTCGACGCGGGGGGCGAACCCGATCGCGGACAGGAGCCGGTCGGCCTCCAACACCTCGGAGTCCCCACCCTTGGCGGGGCTGACGGTGACCTTGACGCCACTGCCGGTGTCCTCGACCGACTCCACCTTGGTCGACAGCTTCACCGTGACACCGAGCTTCTTGTAGTGGCGCAGCAGCTCCTTGGACACCTCGGCGTCCTCGGTGGGCACCATCCGGTCCAGGAACTCCACGATGGTCACGTTCACCCCGAAGTTGGCCAGCACGTACGCGAACTCCACGCCGATCGCCCCCGAGCCGGCGATCACGATCGAGTCCGGCAGCTCCGGGTCGAGGATCTGCTCCTCGTAGGTGACGACGTTGTCGCTGACCTCCACTCCCGGGATCATCCGGGTGGTGGCTCCGGCCGCGATGATCAGGTTGTCGAAGGTCAGCTCGGTGCTGCCCTTGTCGCCCTCGACGGTCATCGACGTCGCGCTGGTGATGGTGCCCCACCCGTCGACCTCGGTGATCTTGTTTTTCTTCATCAGGAAGTGGACGCCCTTGACAATGCCCGCGGACACGTCCCGGCTGCGCTTGTGGGTGGGGCCGTAGGCCATGGTGGCCTCGCCCTCGATGCCGAACTTGGCCTTCTCGTGCTGCAGGGTGTGCGCCAGCGCGGCGTTCTTCAGCAGCGCCTTGGAGGGGATGCACCCGACGTTCAGGCAGACCCCTCCCCAGTACTGCTTCTCCACGACTGCGACCTTCTTGCCCAGCTGGGCGGCGCGGATCGCCGCGACATACCCGCCGGGACCGGCTCCGAGGACAACGACGTCATAGTGATCGGCCATGGCGACAGTATGCCGTCCGCCGGCCCGCGCGGTCAGGTGAGGGCCCGACGGTGGTGCCGGTGGGGGTGCCGGTGGCGGCGGCCTGTCGCGACGGAGGGGCGTGTTCGGGTTCGTTCGGGATGGTTCCGGCCGGTCCGCCGCCGCGTGGAGTCTGGCAGCACGGGCACCGCCCGTCACAGAGATCCAGACACGGAGGTCGAGACATGATGAAGAAGGTCAGCCGGATCGCCGGCTCGATGGGACTGGCCGCGGCGCTGCTGCTGGGCGGCGGGGCCGCCGCGTCGGCAGCGGACCAGGTCCAGACCTGGACGCTGACGGCCTGCACCTACCAGAGCAACGGGCACACGTCCTACACCTACACCGCCGCCTCGGGGGACCAGATCACCTCGGCTGCCTACATCGGGGACAGCTTCACGGGCAACGAGTGGGACTTCGGGGCGGCCGTCGCGGAGGCCTGGAGTGAGATGGTCGAGTGATCCAGGACCCGGTGGGGTAGTGCCCGGGTGTTCCCGGCCCGGGCCTACCCCCCCGGGGTCCGCCGGGCGGTCCCCTATGCTGCTGGCTGGAGCATCCAGCACACAGATGGTGGGGAAGCATGACGGCGTCGGCACCGGCGGTCCAGGACAGCCCGCCGGTCCCGCAGGCCCCGGACACCATCGACGACCTCGTCGCCTCCCTGCGGGAGCTGCGCGGGTGGGCCGGGAACCCGTCCTACACCACGCTCGCCAAGCGGGTCGCCCGGCTGCGCCAGGCGCGAGGCGTCCCCGCGTCGGAGGCCACGCCGGGGAGGGTGACCGTCTACGACTGCTTCCGTGAGGGCCGACGCCGGCTCGACGCCGATCTCGTGGTCAGCCTGGTGGCCGCACTCGGGGCCGACCGGGAGGCGCAGACTGTCTGGCGCCGCTCGATCCGCAGAGTCATGATGCCCGGGGCCGGCCCGGTACAGGCAGAGGCGGTCTTCCGCCCGGCACCACCGGCGGGATTCGTGGGGCGTCAGGCCGAGCTCGACGAGGTGCTCACCGCCGCCGCCACGGGGTCGGTGGTCCTCGAGGGGATGCCGGGGGTGGGGAAGACCGCCCTGGCCGTCCACGCGGCCCACGTGCTGGGGGAACGCCTCGGGTCGGCGGACCCGGTGTTGGTGAACCTGCGTGGCTTCACGTCCACGGACAGCCAGCCGGTGGATCCGGAGTCGGTCGCCGATGCCCTGTTGGGCGCCCTGGACCCGGGCGTGGCGCAGCCTGCGGGGCGACGGTTCGAGGCGCTGCAGGCGGTGCTCGCCCGCGGTGCTGTGGTGCTTGTGCTGGACAACGCAGCCTCGGCGGAGCAGGTCGAGCTCCTGGTGCCGCCGGCAGACTCGCCGAGTCGGGCCCTGGTGACCACGCGCCGCCAATTGACCGAGGTCGAGGGCGCGCACCGGGTCCGGCTGGGCCCTCTCGACCGCGCCGCGGCGGAGGAGGCGCTCGAGACGGCCGCAGGACGGCCGCTGCCCGACCGCGCGGCGGTCAGGGGGCTGAGTGACCTGGCGGGACGACTGCCGTTGGCGCTCTCGCTGATGGGGCGGCGGGTGGCGGCCCGGCCGGATTGGCCCCTGACGGACCACCTCGCCGCCTACCGTGAACGGTTGGACCGGCTGCACCTGGACGAGGGGGTGGCGGTGGCCCTGGGTGTGTCGTATGCGGAGCTGGCCCCCGAGGACCAGCAGGTGCTGCGTGCCCTCGCCTGGCACCCGGGGCAGACTTTCGGGACCGATGCGGTGGTCGCGCTGGCCGGTATCGACCACGGCGCGGGGAGTGGGGCGCCTGACTCCGGCGACGTCGGGGCGACCCTGGAACGGCTGGTCGAGGCCAATCTGGTCAGGGCTGTCGACGGGCGCTGGGAACTGCACGACCTCGTGCGGACCTTCGCCGCAGCCCGCTCGGTCGAGGCGGACCCGCCGTCGGCCCGGGACCTCGCCGTCCGGCGACTCGCCGAGCGGTATGTCGAGCAGGCGGCGGCCGCGGTCGGCGCGCTGCACCCCCAGGCAATCCAGGACTGGACCTGGGTGGACCGGGCGGAGTTGGCCCAGCCCGGCGAGGAGGACGCCCGGGACTGGTTGGACGCCGAACGGGTCAACCTCCTGGCCTGCGCCGGGTGGGCCTCCCAGCACGGGGAGCACGAGCAGGCGATCCGGCTGGCGGCCGTGCTCGCCCACGACCTGTGGCAGCGCGGCGACGTGGACACCACGCTGGAGATGCACCGGGCGGCGGTCGGCGCGGCGGTCGCGCTCGACGACCCCTGCGGGGAGGCCCTCGCCCAGCGCAACCTGGGCAACACCCTGCTGCGGGTGGGGCGGTACGAAGCCGGGCGCCCGCACCTGGACCAGGCCGTCCGGCTCTTTCGAGCGGCGGGCCACAGCCAGGGCGAGCTGTCCTCGCTCTCCTCGCTGGCGATCCTGGCCAGTGCCACCGGCGACCAGGCGGCCGCCATCGAGACCTTCAGCCAGATAGTCGAGCAGTTCCGCGCGGCGGACGAGCCCGACGAACGGCTGGCGCTGACGATGAGCAACCTGGCCGTGGCCCTGATCCGGGACGGTCGATCCGGCGAGGCCCGGGAACTGTTGGAGGAGTCGGCCGACCTGGCGGCCGAGCACGGGTGGTCCGAGCGGGAGCGCAACGCGCTGACCAACGTCGCCCACCTGCTGGTCGACGACGGGCGCCCCGAAGAGGCCCTCCGTGCCGTCGAGCGTGCCCTGGTCCTGTCCGAGGAGGCCGACGACCCCGTCACCGTCGGCTACGCGCGGAGCAACCTCGGGGTGGTGCTCGACACCCTGGGCCGCGGGGCCGAGGCCGACGAGCACTGGCGGGCAGCACTCGCCGCTGGCCGCGACCTGGAGGTGCCCGAACTGGCCGCCTCGGTGCTCAACCACATCGGCGATGCCCACCTCGGGCGCGGGGACCACGAAGCCGCGCGGACGGCATACGAGGAGGCATTGGCCGTGGCCGACGAGATCTCCGAGGCGACCGAGACGGCCCGCGCCCGGGACGGTTTGGGGCGGCTGGCGGGGGAGGGCTGAGCAGCGCCCGCCACGCCGTGTGACCGGGGTCACGGTTGACAGATCCGGTCGGGAGCGTCATCGTTGGGCCTATGCGTTTCAGCTTCGTACTTATTACCTCAGGGCGCGTCAGCCGGTAGCCAGATACCGAGACGCGTCCTCCCTCCGTTTGCCCGCCGGGCCGGAGGGTTTTTTGTTGCCCAGACAGTCGCCACGCCCCACCGCAGACGAGGAAGAACCGATGACCGCACAGACCGCCGTCGCCCAGGCGACCGGGGCCCAGACCCTGGTCTCGACCCTGCAGCGCGTCGGGGTAGAGCACATCTTCGGGCTGCCCGGAGGGGCGGTGCTCCCGCTCTACGACGCGCTCTACCAAGCGCCCGGGCTGCGCCACATCCTGGTGCGCCACGAGCAGGGCGCCGGTCATGCGGCCCAGGGTTATGCGATGGCGACGGGCCGCGTCGGGGTCTGCATGGCCACCAGCGGCCCCGGCGCCACCAACCTGGTCACCCCGCTGGCCGACGCCAACATGGACTCCGTCCCGATGGTGGCGATCACCGGCAACGTGCCGAGCGGCGCGATCGGCTCCGACGCCTTCCAGGAGGCCGACATCCGCAGCATCGCGATGCCGGTCACCAAGCACTCCTTCCTGGTGACCGACCCCGACCAGATCGCCGGCACCATCGAGGCGGCCTTCCACCTGGCCTCCAGTGGTCGCCCCGGACCGGTCCTGGTCGACGTCGCCAAGGACGCCTTCACCGCCCTCACCAGCGGTGCCGACGCTCCGCTGGAGATGACGGGCTACCGCCCGGAGCTGCGGCCGGCGCCGGAGGCGGTGCGGGACGCGGCGGCGCTGATGCGCGAGGCGCGCAGGCCGGTGCTCTACGTCGGCGGGGGCACCCTGAAGGCGAACGCCCACGCCGAGCTGCGGGCCCTGGCCGACCTGACCGGGATGCCCGTCGTGACGACGCTGATGGCCCGCGGGGTCTTCCCGGACAGCCACCCGAAGCACATGGGGATGCCCGGGATGCACGGGTCGGTCTCCGCCGTGGCGGCCCTGCAGAAGTCGGACCTGATCGTCAGCCTGGGCGCCCGGTTCGACGACCGGGTCACCGGGGCGCGGGACTCCTTCGCCCCGCACGCCAAGGTGGTGCACGCCGACATCGACCCCTCCGAGATCAACAAGGTGCGGCACGCCGATGTGGCCCTGGTCGGCGACTGCAAGGAGACCATCACCGCCCTGACGCAGGAGTTGATCGCCGGCGAGGGCGGGGCCGACTACGCCGAGTGGGTGGCCTTCCTGTCCCGGGTCCGGATGCGCTACCCGCTGGGCTACGACACCCCCGCCGACGGGTCCGTCTCCCCCCAGCACGTCATCGAGCGGCTGGGTCACATCGCCGGCCCGGACGCGGTCTACGCCTCCGGCGTCGGGCAGCACCAGATGTGGGCGGCGCACTTCCTGGGATTCGAGAAGCCGCGCACCTGGTTGAACTCCGGCGGGCTGGGCACGATGGGCTACGCCGTGCCCGCCGCGATGGGGGCCAAGCTGGGCCGCCCGGACGCCACCGTGTGGGCGATCGACGGCGACGGCTGCTTCCAGATGACCAACCAGGAGCTGACCACCTGCGCGGTGGAGGGCATCCCGATCAAGGTGGCCATCATCAACAACGCGGCCCTCGGCATGGTCCGGCAGTGGCAGACGCTGTTCTACGACCAGCGCTACAGCCACTCCACGCTGCACTCCACGCAGGTGCCCGACTTCGTCGGCCTGTCCCGGGCGCTGGGCTGCGTCGGCCTGCTGTGCGACCGGCCCGAGGACGTCGACGCCACCATCCACCGGGCCATGGAGGTCGACGACCAGCCGGTCGTCGTGGACTTCCGGGTCAGCCAGGACGCGCAGGTCTGGCCGATGGTCGCCTCCGGGATGAGCAACGACGCCATCCAGTACGCCAAGGACATGGCCCCGAGCTTTGAGGACGACGAATGATGACCACCCTGACCACCCGCCCCACCGACAGCAGCACCCACCCCGACCCCCGCACCACCCCACGAGAGGCAACCACCATGAGCCGTCACGCACTGTCCGTCCTGGTCGAGAACAACCCGGGGGTCCTGGCCCGGGTCTCCGTCCTGTTCGCCCGCCGCAGCTTCAACATCGACCACCTGGTGGTCGGCCCCACCCAGGACCCGAAGGTCTCCCGGATGACCATCGTCGTCAACGTCGGCGCCGAGCAGCTGCACAAGGTCACCAGCCAGCTGGACAAGCTGATCGAGGTCATCCACATCGAGGAGCTGGAGGACGCCGGCGCGATCCGCGACCAGCTGTGGGAGATCAACGACAACGGCCCGCGCCCCGTCGGCGCCATGGCCGCGGCCTGGGGCTGACCAATATTCGTAGCGGGTTTGTCGCCCCACCCCGCATTTTCGTAGCGGGTCTGCCGGCCCCCAGCGCCGCTTCGTAGGGTTGGGTCGTCCCACCCGCCGAGCCCGACACCCCCTGACACCCCTGAAGGAGCACCACCGCAATGGCGAAGATGTACTACGACGAGGACGCCGACCTCGGCCTCATCCAGGACCGCGCCGTGGCCGTCATCGGCTACGGCAGCCAGGGTCACGCGCACGCCCTCTCGCTGCGTGACTCCGGCGTCGACGTTCGCGTCGGGCTGCCCGAGACCTCCCGGTCCCGCGCCAAGGCCGAGGCCGAGGGGCTGCGGGTGGTGACGCCCGAGCAGGCCGCCCAGGAGGCCGACCTGATCATGGTCCTCACCCCGGACCACACCCAGCGCACCCTCTACGCCGAGTCCATCGAGCCGCACCTGAACGAGGGCGACGCCCTGTTCTTCAGCCACGGCTTCAACATCCGGTTCGGCTACATCACCCCGCCGGCCGGCGTGGACGTGTGCATGGTGGCCCCCAAGGGTCCCGGTCACCTGGTGCGCCGGGAGTATGTCGACGGTCGCGGTGTGCCGGTCCTGGTCGCCGTCGAGCAGGACTCCAGTGGGCACGGGTGGGACCTCGCGCTGTCCTACGCGGCCGCGATCGGCGGGCTCCGGGCCGGGGGGATCAAGACCACGTTCACCGAGGAGACGGAGACCGACCTGTTCGGCGAGCAGGCGGTGCTGTGCGGCGGCGTCTCCCAGCTGATCATGAAGGGCTTCGAGACCCTGACCGAGGCGGGGTACCAGCCGGAGGTCGCCTACTTCGAGTGCCTGCACGAGCTCAAGCTCATCGTGGACCTGATGTACGAGGGTGGCATCGCCAAGCAGCGCTGGTCGGTCTCCGACACCGCCGAGTACGGCGACTACGTGTCGGGCCCGCGGGTCATCGACGACAAGGTCAAGGAGAACATGCAGGCGGTGCTGGAGGACGTGCGCAACGGCGCCTTCGCGCAGCGGTTCATCGATGACCAGGACGCCGGCGCCCCCGACTTCGCCAGGCTGCGCGGCGAGGGTGAGACCCACCCGATCGAGAAGGTCGGCCGTGACCTGCGCGAGATGATGGCCTGGGTGAAGTCGCACGACTCCGACTACGTCGAGGGGACCGCAGCGCGGTGAGCACCCCCACCGAGGTGAACCAGACCGACATCGACCCCAAGCCCCGCTCGCGCGACGTCACCGACGGCCTGGAGCGGGCGGCCGCCCGCGGCATGCTCCGCGCCGTCGGGATGGGCGACGACGACTTTGCCAAGCCACAGGTTGGCGTGGGCAGCTCGTGGAACGAGATCACCCCGTGCAACCTGTCCCTGGACCGGCTGGCGAAGGCGGTCAAGGACGGGGTGCACGCGGCCGGCGGCTACCCGCTGGAGTTCGGCACCATCTCGGTCTCCGACGGCATCTCGATGGGTCACGAGGGGATGCACTACTCCCTGGTGTCCCGCGAGGTCATCGCCGACTCCGTGGAGACGGTGATGAGTGCGGAGCGGCTGGACGCCTCGGTGCTGCTGGCCGGGTGCGACAAGTCGCTGCCGGCGATGCTGATGGCGGCGGCGCGGCTGGACCTGGCCTCGGTGTTCCTCTACGCCGGGTCGATCCTGCCGGGCATCGCCAAGTTGTCCGACGGTAGCGAGCGCGAGGTCACCATCATCGACGCGTTCGAGGCCGTCGGGGCCTGTGCCCGCGGGCTGATGTCCCGGGACGACGTCGATGCGATCGAGCGCGCGATCTGCCCGGGCGAGGGTGCCTGCGGCGGCTTCTACACCGCCAACACCATGGCCGCGGTCTCCGAGGCCCTGGGTATGTCGTTGCCCGGGTCCGCGGCACCGCCCGCCACCGACCGGCGGCGGGATGGCTTCGCCCGCAAGTCCGGCGAGGCGGTCGTCGGGATGCTGCGCCAGGGCATCACCGCCCGGCAGATCCTGACGAAGGAGGCGTTCGAGAACGCGATCGCCGTCGTGATGGCCTTCGGCGGCTCCACCAACGCGGTGCTGCACCTGCTGGCGATCGCGCACGAGGCCGAAGTCGACCTCACCCTCGAGGACTTCCGCAGGATCGGGGCCAAGGTCCCGCACCTGGCCGACGTCAAGCCGTTCGGCCAGCACGTCATGGTCGACGTCGACCGCGTGGGTGGCATCCCCGTCGTGATGAAGGCGCTGCTGGACGCCGGGCTGGTCCACGGCGAGTGCCTCACCGTGACCGGTCGCACGGTCGCCGAGAACCTGGCGGACATCGCCCCTCCGGACCTGGACGGCAATGTGCTGCGGGCGCTGGACAACCCGATCCACAAGACGGGTGGGCTGACCATCCTGCAGGGCACCCTGGCGCCCGGTGGTGCGGTCGTGAAGTCGGCCGGCTTCGACTCCGACGTCTTCCGCGGGACGGCCCGTGTCTTCGACCGGGAGCGCCCCGCCATGGACGCGCTCGAGGACGGCACGATCACCGCCGGCGACGTCGTCGTCATCCGCAACGAGGGGCCGCAGGGCGGGCCCGGGATGCGGGAGATGCTGGCGATCACCGGTGCCATCAAGGGCGCCGGCCTGGGCAAGGACGTGCTCCTGATCACCGACGGCCGGTTCTCCGGCGGCACGACGGGTCTGTGCGTCGGGCACATCGCGCCCGAGGCGACCGAGTGCGGTCCGATCGCGTTGGTCGAGGACGGCGACATCATCGAGCTCGATGTGGCCAACGGCACCCTGGACCTGCACGTCGACGAGGCGACGCTGGAGCAGCGGCGCGGGGCCTGGGTGGCGCCCGAGCCGCCCGAGCGGGCGCGGCGAGGCGTCCTCGCGAAGTACAGCCGGCTCGTCGGCTCCGCGTCCTACGGGGCGGTCTGCGACTGACCGGTTCAGGGTCCTGCGGGGCATGATGGAGGTATGACGAGGGGTGCGTGGGACACGTCGGAGCTCGACCTGGACGCCTACCTCGCGCGGGTGGGCGGGAAAGCGGAGCCGCCCTCGCGTGCGGCCCTCGCCCGGTTGCAGGCCGCCCACGTGCGCACCTTTCCGTTCGAGAACATCGACGTGCTCCTGGAACAGCACCCGGGTGTCTCCCTCGCAGTCGTGCAGCAGAAGTTCGTGCACGGAGGGCGCGGTGGGTACTGCTTCGAGCACGCCACCCTGTTCCACGCCGTGCTTGACCATCTCGGCTACGACGTCACGCCCCGGTTGGCCCGGGTCGGAGACCCCCAGCAGGCTCCTCGCACGCACCTCGGTGTGGTCGTGCGCCTCGACGGTCGTCGATACCTGATTGACCCCGGCATCGGCGTTCCGCCGCTCGGACCGATCGAGCTGCGGGACGGCGCCGAGTTGGGCCCGGGCATGTGGCCGCACCGGATCCGGAAGGCCGAGACCGAGCATCCCGGCGGTCCGGCCTGGGAATTGTGGCGGCGGCGCACCGACCACGGCGACTGGGAGCTGATGCACAGCACCGACGAACTGCCCGTTCGGTGGGTCGACGTGGAGATGGGACACCACTGGACGAGCACGGCACCCACGTCGCACTTCCGCAGCGTCCTGACGGTCAACCGGCACGGACTGGACGAGGACGGCGTACCGACCCTGATGACCGTGACCCACGAGACCGTGACCCATGGCCGGCGGGGGGAGGCACCGCGGGCGCGGGGTTACGACCTCGACGAACTTCCCGCCCTGTTGGAGCAGGGCGGGGTGCGTCTCGATAGCCCCGAGCTCGCGCAGCTCACCTCCCGCGTGGCCGAGTTGCGCGAGGCCTGACAGTGCCCGCGGTCAGCGGCTGATCCGGCTCAGCCGCTCGACCCTTGCCGGAATCCCTTGCGGCCCACCCGGGCATCTGGTTGAGTTCGCAGACAGCCCTCGGAGTCCACGGGTGAGAGGACGGCGATGAAGCATCCATTCCGGATGAGTGCCGCGGCGGCCGCCCTCCTGGTCGGTGTGGCGGAGGTGGGCCGGGGGACGTCACGATCATCCGGGTCTCCCTCAACCAGACCGAGACCCACCCCTCCTACATCGCCCTAGACAACTACAGCGACCGGCTGGAGGAGCGGAGCGGAGGTCGGCTGCGCCTCGACATCTTCCCCAACGAGACGCTCGGCGCGCAGGCCGAGGTGCTGCAGCTGGTGAGCGACGGCATCATCGGCATGGGGATCATCTCCGGCTCCCAGATGGAGAACCTGAACCGCGACTTCCGGGTGCTCGGGATGCCGGGTGTCTTCGAGTCCGTGGAGCACCAGATGCCGGTCGTGCACGACCCGGACGTCGTGGGCGACCTCTACACCTCACTGGAGGACAGCAACCAGCTCACCGTCCTCGGCGGGTTCACCCAGGGGTCCCGACACATCTACGCCAAGGAGCCGGTCGAGAGCCTGGACGACCTCGCCGGCATGAAGATCCGGGTCCAGGAGAGCGAGCTCAACCTGGCGATGATCCGGGCCCTGGGCGGCTCGCCGACCCCGATGGCCTTCGGTGAGGTCTACACCGCCCTCCAGTCCGGCGTCCTGGACGGTGCGGAGAACAACGAGGTGTCCTATTACACGCAGAAGCACTTCGAGGTCGCGCCCTACCTCACCACGTCCAACCACCTGGTCGGGCTGGACTTCATGGTGGTCAGCACCCAGTTGCTGGAGGAGCTCCCCGAGGAGGACCGCACTCTGCTCGAGGAGGAGTGGCAGAACACCTGGCAGGACCACACCGAGCTGTGGGTGCAGGCCACCGACGACGCCATTGCGCAGACCGAGGCCGGCGGCGCGACCTACCTGGAGATCGACCAGGACGAGGTGCGGGCCGCACTGGAGCCCCTGGCCGACCAGTTCGTGACGACTCCCGAGCAACGGGACCTCTACGACAAGATCCGTGCCGCGGCCGGGGACGAGGAGGGCTGACGTGGAAACCGTCAAGAAGGGCCTGGACCAGGTGCTGAAGGGAGCCTCCATCGTCCTGTTCGGCCTGCTCGTGCTCGTGGTGGTCTGGCAGGTCTTCACCCGGCAGGTGCTCAACTCGCCGAGCGCCTGGACTGAGGAGCTCGCCCGCTTCACCTTCGTCTGGGTGGGCCTGTTCGCCACCGCCCTCGTCTTCTCCGAGCGGGGACACATCGCGGTCGACTTCGTGGTCACGAAGTTCTCCGGGAGGACCCAG
Organism: Ornithinicoccus sp.; assembly: GCF_057176825.1. Classification (NCBI taxonomy): domain Bacteria; kingdom Bacillati; phylum Actinomycetota; class Actinomycetes; order Micrococcales; family Intrasporangiaceae; genus Ornithinicoccus; species Ornithinicoccus sp. The sequence continues at coordinate 925,508 of NZ_CM169976.1, forward strand.
AAGGCTGTGGCGGTGATCGTCCAGCTCTCGATCATCCTGTTCGCCCTCGCGGTCCTGGTCTACGGCGGCATTCGCGCCTCCCGCGGGGCCTGGGGCCAGGCGCTCAGCGCGCTGCCCACCCAGATCGGCGTGATGTACCTGGTCATGCCGATCACGGGGGCGCTGATCACGTTCTACGCGGTCTATCACCTCCAGGCGATCCTCCGGGACACCGAGGAAGCGATCGAGACCGACGAGAACCCCCAGGTGGTGTGAGCCATGGACCCCATCGCGCTCGCCGCCATCGTCCTGGTCGCCACGATCGCGATCGGCATCCTGCTGTCGGTGCCGATCGCCGTCACCATCGGCCTGGCCTCGTTCTTCGCGGCGGTCGTCCTGCTGGACTTCGAGAAGGCCGCGCTGGTGTCCAGCCAGCGACTGTTCACCGGGATCAACTCCTTCACCCTCCTGGCGATCCCGTTCTTCGTGCTCGCCGGCGTCCTGATGAATACCGGCGGTATCGCCGGGCGGCTCATCGATGCCGCGAAGGTGATGGTCGGCCGGACCCCGGCCAGCCTGGCCAACACCAACGTCGTGGCCAACGCCATGTTCGGAGCGGTGAGCGGGGCCGCGGTCGCCGCCGCCGCTGCGGTCGGCACCGTGATGACGCCGCGGATGGAGCAGGACGGATACAAGAAGCCCTGGTCGGCGGCCGTGAACGTCGCGTCCGCCCCGGCCGGCATGCTGATCCCGCCGAGCAACACCTTCATCGTCTACGCCCTGGTGAGCGGGTCCTCGATCAGTGCCCTGTTCATCGCCGGGGTGGTACCGGGCCTGATCTGGGCTGGTGCCTGCATCGCCGTGGTGCTGCTGACCTACCGCAGGCACAGCACGCCGGGGGCCGCCTCGACGGTGACCCTCGCGGAGGGACTGCGGGTGCTGTGGCGTGCCGTCCCGTCCCTGTTGATGATCATCATCGTCATCGGCGGCATCGTCGGTGGCTTCTTCACCGCCACTGAGTCCTCGGCGATTGCCGTCGTCTACTGCCTGATCCTCGGGTTCGCCTACCGCACCATCAAGGTTTCCGACCTGCCGCGCTGCCTGCTCGACGCGGCACGCACCACCGCCATCATCATGCTCCTGGTCGGGTCTCCACGGCCCTCTCCTTCGTGATGTCCTTCTCGCACATCCCGGAGGCGGTCTCCGACCTGCTGCTCGGCATCTCCGAAACGCCGCAGGTGATCCTCTTCCTGATGGTGGTCATCCTGCTGGCGGTCGGCTGCTTCATGGACCCCACGCCGGCCATCCTGATCTTCACCCCGATCTTCCTGCCGATCGTCACGACGTTCGGGATGGACCCGGTCCACTTCGGCACGGTGATCGTCTATGCGCTCTCGATCGGGGTGATCACGCCGCCGGTCGGCAACGTGCTGTTCGTCGGTGCCCGCGTGGCCGGCCTGGGCATTGAGCCGGTCGTCGCCAGGCTCATCTGGTTCCTGCTGGCCCTGGCCGTCGGGTTGCTGCTCGTCGTCTACATCGACGTGCTCTCGTTGTGGCTGCCCGAGCAGTTCGGCCTGCTGTCGACCGAGTAGGCGACCCCAGCCGGCGTTGCGCAGCTCGGTCCCTGGTCAGCGGGGCGCGGTGATCTGTGCCGCGAGGTGCCCGGCGCCGTACCCGTTGTCGATGTTGACCACGGAGACCCCGGGCGCGCAGGCGTTCAGCATCGACAGCAGCGGAGACAGCCCGTCGAAGGCCGCGCCGTAGCCGACGGAGGTCGGCACCCCGACGACCGGAGCGGACGTGAGCCCGGCGACCACGCTGGCCAGCGCCCCGTCCATCCCGGCCACGACGACGATCGCCCCTGCCTGCTGGATCGCGGGGACGCGGGCGAGGACCCGGTGCAGGCCGGCGACGCCGATGTCGACAACCAGTTCGGCCGGCCGCCCGAGGTAGCGGGCCGTCAGCCAGGCCTCCCGGGCCACCGGGATGTCGGCGGTCCCGGCGCACAGGACTAGGACCTGCTCCCCGGTGGGCTCGGGGACGGCGCCCGGCCAGGTCACCATCCGCGCGAGCGGGTCGTGCGCGGCGTCGGGCAACTCACGGCATACGGCCTGGGCCGGCTCCGGGTCGATGCGGGTGAACAGGATGGCGCCCAGCGGGTGACTGTCGGCGGCGGACTCTCCGGCAGGGGCGGCCGCCTGCCGCTCCCGGAGCGCCGAGGCGATCGCGACGAGCTGGTCCAGCGACTTCCCCTCGCTGAGGACCGCCTCGGGGTAACCCCTGCGGGCGGCCCGGCCGAAGTCGAACTCGGCGATCCCGGCCAGCGGGTCGGTGCTCTCCCGCGCCCCGTCAGCCATGCCGCACGGCGACCAGGGGCAGGGTGAACGCGCCGGACTGGATGCCCATGAGGTCGAGCGCGACGAACCGGAAGCCGGCGTCACGCACCCCGCGGACGAGGTCCTCCCGGGTGCCCGGCTGCACGGCCCGGACCAGCTCCTCGGGGGTCAGTTCGAGCCGGGCGATGTCGCCGTGGTGGCGGACCCGGCAGTCGGTGAAACCCAGCGCCCGGACGGCGGCCTCGGCCCGGTCGATCTGGGCCAGCTTCTCCGGGGTGACCTCCTCGTGGTGCGGGATGCGGGAGGCGAGGCAGGGCGCCGCCGGCTTGTCGGCGTTCGGCAGGCCCAGGGCGGCCGCGACCGCGCGGACGTCGGCCTTGGTCAGGCCCGCGTCGGCGAGCGGGCGCAGCACGCGGTGCTCGGTCGCCGCACGCCCACCGGGGCGGTCCGGGCGGAGGGCGTCGTCGGCGTTCTCCCCGTACGCGACCGCGGTGAGGCCGTGCTCGGCCACCACCTCGTCGTCGATCCGGGTGAACAGCTCGTCCTTGCAGTGGAAGCATCGGTCGGGCCCGTTGGCCCGGTATGCCGACACCTCCCCCTCGTGTGTCCTCACCTCGACGACGGGGGCACCGATCAGTCGGGCGACGTCGTGGGCGGCCGACCGTTCGTCGCGGGCCAGGCTCGGGGAGATCCCGAGGACCGCGACGACACGGTCCGGTCCGAGCAGGCGCACGGCCACGGCCAGGAGGGTGGTGGAGTCCACGCCGCCGGAGTAGGCGACGCCGAGCCGCTCCGGCTCGCCCAGGTGTGGACGGACCGTCTCGATCAGGGTGGCGACCCGGTTGTCCACGGTCGCGGCGACGTCGACTCGCGGCTCAGCCATCGCTGAGGTCGACCTCCGACCGGTCGGCGGACCAGAGGGTGTGGAACGTCCCCTCCCGGTCGGTCCGCTGGTAGGTGTGGGCGCCGAAGAAGTCGCGCAGTCCCTGCACCAGGGACGCCGGCAGGCGCTCGGCCCGCACCGTGTCGTAGTAGGCGAGGGCGGCGCTGAACCCCGGGACGGGCACGCCCGCGGTGGTCGCCACCGCGACGACCTCGCGCCAGGCGTCCTGGCTCTCGCCCAGCTCGGCGGCCACGCTCGGGGCGGCCAGCAGGGTGGGCAGGTCCGCCCCGGCGAACTCCTCCCGGATCCGGTGCAGCAGACGGGCGCGGATGATGCAGCCGCCGCGCCAGATCCGGGCGACCTCGGAGAGGTTCACGTCCCAGCCGTAGGTGTCGGCCGCGGTGCTGATTTGGTCCAGCCCCTGGGCGTAGGCGACGACCTTGGCCGACCAGAGGGCCGCCCGGACGTGGTCGATGAAGGCGGCGCGGTCCTGGACCGTGATGGTGCGGTCCGGCCCGGTGAGTGCGGCCCGGCCGGCCTGGCGCAGGGCGGCGTGGCCCGAGGTGGAGCGGGCGAAGACCGACTCCGCGATGGTGTTGACCGGCACGCCCAGCTCCAGCGCCGACTGCACGGTCCAGCGGCCGGTGCCCTTCTGCTCGGCCTCGTCGCGGATCAGTTCGACCAGGGGGGTGCCGGTGGCGGCGTCGACCTGGTCCAGCACTTCGGAGGTGATCTCGATCAGGTAGGAGTCCAGGTCGCCGGCGTTCCACTCGCGGAAGACGTCGGAGATCTCCGCGGCGCTCAGCCCGGCCGCGGTCAACAGGTCGTAGGCCTCGGCGATGAACTGCATGTCGGCATACTCGATGCCGTTGTGCACCATCTTCACGAAGTGCCCGGCGCCGTCGGTGCCCATGTAGGCACAGCACGGCTCGCCATCGACCTTGGCCGAGATGTCCTCCAGCAGGGGGCCGAGCGCGTCGTAGGACTCCGGGCTCCCGCCGGGCATGATGCTCGGGCCGCGCAGCGCACCCTCCTCGCCACCGGAGATCCCGGCGCCGACGAAGTGCAGCCCCGCGCCCCGCAGCGCCGCCTCCCGGCGGCGGGTGTCCTCGTAGTGGGCGTTGCCGCCGTCCACGATGATGTCGCCCTCCTCGAGCAGCGGCCGCAACTGCTCGATGACCGCGTCGGTGCCCTTGCCAGCCTGCACCATGATGATGACCTTGCGCGGCCGCTCCAGGGCCTCGACGAACTCCTCCAGGGTCGGGGCCGCGACGAACGTGCCGTCGGCGCCGAAGTCAGCGCTGAACGCCTCGGTCTTGGAGACCGTGCGGTTGTAGACCGCGACGGTGTGGCCGTGAGAGGCGAAGTTGCGGGCCAGGTTGGAGCCCATCACCGCCAGGCCGATCACCCCCACCTGGGCGAGCGGGGTGCTGGATGCGGCCATCGGATGCCTCCTGGGGTCGGGGACAGTGCTGCGGGGAAGTGGTCCCACCGGCGACGACAATCGGTGGAGGGACCTCGGCTGCGACGCTACGCTGCGAGCCGGTGGGGTGGCAACGGGTTGCCACGGTTTGCCGGAGGGTCTGGCCGGACTCCGCTCTATCCGCTTGTATGGGGGACATGTCGCCCACCGGACTGCACTCTGACCGACTGCTCCCGGCCGATCCGGCCGTCCGCGACATCGCCCGGGGGATCTACGCCTCCGTCTCGGACCGGCCGATCATCAGCCCGCACGGTCACGTGCCGCCGCAGTGGCTGGCGCAGGACACGTCCCGTTCCGCGACCCGACCGTCGCTGCTGATCACCCCGGACCACTACGTCATCCGGATGCTGCACGCCGCACGGTGTCCCGCTGGCCGAGCTGGGTGTCGGCCGGGGCCGAGCTCGACGAGGCCGGCGCTCGCGCCGCGGCCTGTGCCGCACCTGTGCGCGCCACTGGGACGCTCTACCGCGGCACGCCCGGTGCGGTACTGGCTGGAGGACGAGCTCGTCGGCATCTTCGGCGTCACCGAGCCGCTCGGCGCGCAGGCGACCGCCGACGCCATCTACGACCACGATCGCCGACGGTGATCGCGCAGCCGGACTTCCGCCCGCGGGCGCTGATGGACCGCTTCGGCATCGCGGTGCTCGCCACCACCGACGACCCGTGCGACGACCTGTCCCACCACGCCGCGCTCGCCGCGGACGAGACCTTCGCGCCGCCGGGTGGTGCCCGACCTTCCGTCCGGACCAGCTACCTCGAGCCCGGGCGGGCCGACTTGGAACGAGCGCTAGTCGACCGGCTGGGCGAGGTCTCGCGGGAGCGACATCGGCGACTACGCCGGCTACCTCGCGGCGCTGGAGGACGCGCCGCCGCGTACTTCGTCGAGCACGGCGCGGTGTCCAGCCGACCACAGCCACATCGACGCTGGTGACGCTCGACGCCTCGACGACGCCGAGGCCAGCCGCATCTACGCCGCCGCGCGTCGCCGGCACCGCCACCGCGGACGAGGCCGACGGCCCTGCGCCGGCACATGCTCGAGCGAGATGGCGCGGATGGCGACCGAGGACGGCCTGGTGATGACGCTGCACCCGGGCGTCGCTACCGCAACCACCACGGGCCGACCTTCGACGAGCACGGCGCCGGACGTCGGTGCACGACATCCCGATCTCGGTCGAGTTCACCCGGGGCCTGCCGCCGCTGCTGGGCCGCTACGGCACCCGCCGACGGCTTCCAACCTGGTGCTGTTCACCCTCGACGAGACCGTGTTCAGCCGGGAGATCGCGCCGCTCGCCGGGTTCTACCCGTCAGCGTGTACGCCGGGGTGCCCTGGTGGTTCCTCGACGCGCCCGAGGCGATCCGCCGCTACCGCGTCGGCGGTCACCGAGACCGATCGGGCTTCTACCGCACCTCGGGCTTCATCGACGACACCCGGGCGTTCTGCTCCATCCCGGCCCGGCACGACATGTCGCGCCGGCTCGACGCCGGCTACCTCGCCGGGCTCGTCGCCGAGCACCAGCTCGGCGAGGACGAGGCCCTCGCAGTCGATCCACGACCTGGTCGCCACCAATCCCGGAGAGGTGCTTCAAGCTGTGAGCACGCCTGCGCCCCGCTCGCCTGCCCGGCGACGCCCGCGCCGCCGCCCCGGTCCGGATGGTCCACCTCGGGGTGGGCAACTTCTTCCGCGCCCACCAGGCCTGGTACACCGAGCACGCCCCGGACGCCGACGGAGTGGGGGTATCGCCGCATTCACCGGCCGGTCGGCCGGCGATCGCCGAGGCATCTGGCACCGCAGGAGGGCCTCTACACCCTGTTGGTCCGAGAGGCCGGAGGGTGACCGACCCGAGGTGATCGGCTCCCTCGTCCGCCGTGCACGCCGGCGACGACGCTCGCGGCGCTGCGCGACTACTTCGCCGACCCCGAGCTGTCGCCGTCGTCACCAGCACGGTGACCGAGGCCGGCTACCGCCGGGACCCCGACGGCGGCGCTGGACCTCGGCGACCCCGACGTCGCCGGCCGACATCGCGGCGCTTGCGGGAGGACCCGTCGAGCCGACTCGGTCCGCGACCACGCCCGGCCGAGCTCGTCGCCGGCCTGCTCGCCCGGCGCGACGGCCGGCGCCGGCCCGATCGCGCTGGTGCCCTGCGACAACGTGCCGGACAACGGGGCGATGGTCGGCGCGGGTCGTGCCGAGACGTCTGCCGCCCAGGTGGACGAGACGCTGGTGCGCCTGGATCGAGGATCAACGTCGGGCTTCGTCACCACGATGGTCGACCGGATCACGCCCCGGCCACCGAGCGAGGAGCGCGTGACGGTCGCGCGAGGCGCTCGGCGTCGACGACCCGCAGACGGTCGTCACCGAGCCCTTCTCCGAGTGGGTGCTCGCCGGGGAGTTCCCCGCGGGCCGCCCGGCAGTGGGAGCACGCCGGGGCGCACGTTCGTGGACGACGTGCGAGCCGCACGAGCAGCCGCAAGCTGTGGCTGCTCAACGGCTCCCACTCGCTGATGGCCTACGCCGCCCCGATCCGCGGGCACGAGACGGTCGGCGCAGGCCATCGACGACCCGGTCGTCCGCGGCTGGGTCGAGGAGTGGTGGGACGTGGCGGCGCGGCACCTGCAGCTCGACGCTCGCGGACGATCACCGACTACCGCGCACGCGCTGATCGAGCGGTTCGCCAACCACCGCATCCGGCACCTGCTGGCACAGATCGCCGCCGACGGCTCGCAGAAGGTCCCGATCCGGTTCGGCCCCGCCCTGGGCGCCGAGGTATCCGCCGGGCGTGCGTGCCGGAGGCGGGCGACCCGCCCGGTCGCCGCCTGGCTGCGCCCACCTGCACGGGCACGGGGCACCGGTGCACGGACGCCCAGGAGGCCGTCGTGCGGGAGCTCGCCGCAGCCGCCCCGGCCGACGCCGCGCGCACCATGCTGGACTGGATGGGCATCGAGCCGGACCAGGAGCTGGTCGACCTGGTCGTGGCCCAGACCGCCGAGTTCGAGGAGGGCCGATGGGCAGCACGCACCACGTCGTCGTGATCGGGGTCTCCGGATCCGGCAAGAGCACCATCGCCGCGGAGCTCGCGGGGCGGCTCAACCTGCGCTTCGCCGACGCCGACGACTTCCACCCCGCCGCCAACGTCGCCAAGATGTCGGCGGGCACGCCGCTGACCGACGAGGACCGGTACCCCTGGCTGCAGGCGCTCGCGACCTGGATGGGGGAGCGGGCCGGGCAGGGCGAGTCGACGGTGCTCGCCTGCTCGGCGCTCAAGCGCTCCTACCGTGACGTGCTGCGGCAGGGCGCCCCGCGGGTGACTTTCCTGCACCTGGACGGTCCGGCCGAGACGATCCAGCAGCGGATGTCCTCCCGCGACCACTTCATGCCCCCGAGCCTGCTGGAGTCCCAGATCGCCACGCTGCAACCGCTGGAGCCGGACGAGCACGGCACGGCGTTGGACCTCACCCAGAGTCGCGAGGAGATCGTGGACCGGGCCGAGGAATGGCTCGTCGGCCCCGGAGGACTGCCCCACGCCCCTGACCGACCCCCACGAGGAGGAGCACCGCGATGACCTGGTTCAGCCACGAAGGGGACGCCATCCCGCGCAGCACGATGGAGGACCTGGTGCGAGCGCACCCTGGTGGAGGCGAAGGAACGCCTCGGCGTCACGGCATACGAGCGGGTGTTGTTGCTGCCCCCGGACATCACCCGCGCGCACGCGGGCGTCGGGTGGATCACCGAGTACTTCTACACCCTGCTCACCGAGGAGGGTGCCGACGTGCACCTCATCCCGACGCTGGGGCAGCACGTGCCGCACACGCCGGAGGACAACCGGTGGATGTTCGGGTCCGTCCCCGAGGAGCGGATCCACGTGCACGACTGGAAGGACGGGGTGACCAACGTGGGCACCGTCCCGGCGGAGGTGGTCCGCGAGCTTCACCGGCGGCGCGGTCGACTGGGAGATGCCGATCGACCTGAACACGATGACGGTCACGCAGAACTGGGACCTGATCATCAACATCGGCCACGTCGTGCCGCACGAGGTGCTGGGGTTCGCCAACCACAACAAGAACTACTTCATCGGGCTCGGTGGCAAGCGGCTGCTGGGCTCCTCCCACATGGCCTCCGCCGTCTATGGGATCGAGAACAACCTGGGCAACCTGCTCACGCCCGTGCGGCGCTGCTTCAACTGGGCCGAGGAGCAGTTCCTGGGGGACCTGCCCGACCTCTACTTCCAGGTGGTCATGGACTACGCCGAGGACTCGAGTCTGGTGCACACCGGCGTCTACGTCGGCGACGACCTGCAGACCTACCTGGACGCCGCGCAGGCCAGCAAGGAGCAGAACATCACCGTCTTCGACGAGCCGGTGGACAAGATCGTCGCGGTGATGCAGGCCGACGAGTTCCGGGCAACGTGGGTGGCGAACAAGGCCGTCTATCGGACCCGGATGGCGGTCGCCGACGACGGCGAACTGCTGGTGATCGCGCCGGGCGTCGACCCGGTTCGGGGAGCAACCCGAGGTGGACGCGCTGATCCGCCGGTACGGCTACCTGAGTCAGGCGGAGGTGCTGGAGCTGTACGGCACGCAGGAGGACATGCAGGACATCCCCCACGGCACCGCCCACCTCGTGCACGGGTCGGCGGAGGGCCGCTTCACCATCACCTACGCACCCGGCGGCCTGACCCGGGAGGAGATCGAGTCCGTCGGCTACGGCTACCTCGACGTCGAGGAGGCGCTCCGGCGCTACGACCCGGCCGTGATGCAGGACGGGTGGAACACCATGCCGGACGGCGAGCGGGTGTTCTACATCTCCACCCCGTCGGCCGGCCTCTGGGCCACCCGCGACAAGCTCGAGGGGCGCGGGACGGGCTGACCTCTCCCGCGGGCGGGGTCAGCTGCCCGGGCGGACCAGGCTGACCAGCGGCACGGGCGGGAGAGCGGCCGCAGGTGACGTGGGCGTCGCGGGGGGCGCCGCAGCCTCCTGCAGCGCCCGCTCCAGCACCTCGGCCGGCAACGCGCTGGCGGACCGTGCCAGCACCCGCGGGTGCAGGTCCCGGGCCTGCCTCGGGTCGACCCCCACGCGGTCGTGCACCCGCACCAGGGCAACGGGGCGGCCGAGCAGGAACTCCAGCCAGGAGCACACCGCCTGCGCCTCGTCGGGGAACAGCCCCGGCACCACGACGCCGTCCACGGGGCCGGGTGTCAGCGCCCGCTCGGCGACCGGGCCGGCGAGCTCGCAGAACCTCCCGGTCCGCCGCCCCCGGGGTGTGTCCAGCGACCGGAGCGCGGCCCTGACCAGCGAGAGGGTCTGCCAGGCGTTGAGCGTGAACTGGATGCGGGCGGCGCCGTCCCACCGGTCCCCGGGCGGCAGCACCAGGGCCCCCAGCAGCCGGGCCATCAGCCCCGGACGGTGATCCTCCAGCCGTTCCCCCAGGCCGAGAAGGACGCTGGCCACGGCATCGTCCACCACGACGGTCTCCGGGCCGCCGGACGGGGGAGGCAGGAAGGTCGCGAGCCGGTCGGCCACCTCGCCGGTCGTGCGGAGGGGCAGCGGTGCGCTGGCCGCCTGCCATCCCCCGAGGGGCGTCGGTTCGGTGCGCATTGCGGCCTCCGTCACGGTCAGCGGGACGTGGGGTCGGCGTCCCACGAACGACGCTAGGCATGCCAGATGAAGCCCTCCTGTGGGGGAGATGAATGTTTTCTCAACAAGCGGCCGGGACCGGGTGGACCCGGCCGCCCGCCACGGGTGGGAGGATCTGCCCCATGCACCCCGTCCTCGACCAGATCCTCCGCACGCCCGCCGACCAGGCCTGGGCGCTGCTGTGGCGCGAGGGCCAGGACACGGTCGAGGTGTTGCGGGGGGACGTCGCCGACGTCGCCCAGCTGGCCGACATCCCGTATGCCGAGCACGGCCACCCGGTCCTGGCGATGGTGCCCTTCCGGCAGATCGCCGAACGCGGCTTCGCCGCCCACGACGACGGCACCCCGCTGCGCGTCCTGACGGGCACGGCATACGAGCGGGTCCCGCTGGACACGGTGGTGCAGGCCCTTCCCGCGGGCGAGGTCGCGGTGACCGACGAGCGGTTCAGCGTGTCCGACGAGGACTACGCGGGCATCGTCTCCCGGGTGATCGAGGAGGAGATCGGCAACGGTGAGGGCGCCAACTTCGTGATCCGCCGGGACGTCCTGGCCCGCACCGCGACGGAGCCGGCCGTGGCGGCCCTGACCTGGCTGCGCCGGCTGCTCACGGACGAGCGGGGTGCGTACTGGACCTTCGCGGTGCACACCCCCGGGCACACCCTGGTGGGCGCGACTCCCGAGCGGCACGTCAGCGTGCAGGACGGCCGGGTGCGGATGAACCCGATCTCGGGGACGTTCCGCCACCCCGTGGAGGAGGCGGAGCTCGAGCCTGCCTTCCGTGCCTTCGTCACCGACACCAAGGAGACCGAGGAGCTCTTCATGGTGGTCGACGAGGAGATGAAGATGATGTCTCAGATCTGCACGGACGGGGGGCGGATCACCGGGCCCTACCTGAAGCAGATGGCGCACCTGACCCACACCGAGTACCTGCTCGACGGGCGCTCCGACGCCGACCCCCGGGACGTGCTCCGGCTGACCATGTTCGCCCCCACCGTGACCGGGTCCCCGATGGAGAACGCGTGCACCGTCATCACCCGGCACGAGCCGCACGGTCGGGGCTACTACTCCGGGGTGCTGGCGCTGCTGGAGCGGGACGCCGACGGTGCCGAGCACCTCGACGCGCCGATCCTGATCCGCACCGCCCACCTGGACGGGGAGGGCGCCGTCTCGGTCAGTGCCGGGGCGACGCTGGTGCGCCACTCCGACCCGCACTCGGAGGTCGCCGAGACCACGGCCAAGGCCAGCGGCATGTTGGCGGCACTGGGGTTGCGGCCGCGGCGGGAGGCCTCGTATGCCGTGGCGCTGGCCGAGCTGCCGGGGGTGGCCGAGGCGCTGGAGGCCCGGAACGAGTCGCTGTCGCCGTTCTGGCTGTCGCCGCAGGCGACCCGCCCGGACCCCGAGCTGCTGGGGCGCCGGGTCCTGGTCGTCGACGCGGCCGACACCTGGACCCAGATGCTGGCCCACCAGGTGCGGCACTTCGGGATGACGGCCCAGGTCCGCCGCTGGGACCACGTCCAGGAGGGGGACCTGGAGGCCCACGACCTGGTGCTCTTCGGACCCGGGCCGGGCGACCCCGACGACCCGGACGACCCCCGGTTGGTGCGCCTGCGCCAGCTCGTCGCCGCCCGGCTGGAGACGGGGGCGCCGCTCCTGGCCGTGTGCCTGAGCCACCAGGTGCTGGCCCGGCTGGCGGGGCTGGAGGTCACCAAGCTGGACCGTCCCAACCAGGGGGTGCAGCTCGCGGTCGACCTGTGGGGGAAGCCGGCCCGGATCGGGTTCTACAACACGTTCGTGGCCCGTCCCGGCCGGGCGGTGGTGCGGCGCGCCGGCGCCGAGACGGAGCTGTCCGTGGCCACGGACCTCGCGCACGGCGCGGTCGTCGGACTGCGCGGGCCACACGTCGCCTCCATCCAGGGGCACGCCGAGTCGGTGCTGTCCCGGGACGGGCTCGTGGTGCTGCACGGACTGATCCGACACGCCCTGGGTCACGACGGTGGTGGGACGTAGCCCGGCCCCGGATGACGGAGGATCGCCACCGTGTCGGAGAACTGTCGGAAATCCGACGTGGATTCGGGGGAGTAGAGGTTGCCGCCGATCTTCGGACTGTGCTGAGGTATGCCTGTCCTAAGTAAGTGTGACCTTCCCCGAGGGAGTGGCTCGACCGTGAAGACCCATCGCACCGGACGCTCCCGCGTCCTGGCCCTGTCCCTTCCGCTGTTCCTCGTGGCCGGCCTGGCCGCCTGCGGCTCCGACGACCCGGAGGACACCGACGCGGACGCCGCCGCGGAGCAGGACGCCGGCGCGGAGGACGAGACGGCCGACGACGCCGGCGACGACGACGCCGCCGACGACGGTGACGACGCGACCGAGGAGGAGACGACGGAGGAGGAGGCAGCCGGGGACTCTGACGGCGTCCTGACCGTGTACAGCGGCCGGGGTGAGGACCTGGTGCAACCGGTCATCGACCTCTTCGAGCAGGAGTCCGGGATCGAGGTGGAGGTGCGCTACGCCGGCACGGCGGAGTTGGCCGCCCAGCTGCTGGAGGAGGGCGACAACAGCCCCGCCCAGGCGTTCCTGGCCCAGGACGCCGGAGCCCTGGGGGCGTTGTCCGCCGGGGGAATGCTGGAGTCCCTGCCCCAGGAGACGCTGGACCTGGTCCCCGAGGCCTACCGCTCCAGCGCGGGGGACTGGGTCGGTGTCACCGGGCGGTCCCGCGTGCTGGTCTACCACGAGGAGAGCGTGTCGTCCGAGGAGCTGCCCGCCTCGGTGTTCGACCTGACCGGTCCGGACTGGACCGGACGGGTCGGCGTGGCCCCGACGAACGCCTCCTTCCAGGCCTTCGTCACCGCACTCCGGGTCGAGCACGGTGAGGACGAGGCGGCGGCCTGGCTGGCCGACCTGGCTGCCAACGACCCGGAGATCTACGACGGCAACGGCGCGATCCTGGCAGACGTGGAGTCCGGTGCCCTCGACGCCGGACTGATCAACCACTACTACCTCTTCGCCACCGCGGCCGAGGCCGGTGTGGCGCCGGAGGACCTCACGGCGACGTTGCACTTCTTCCCCGACGGGGACACCGGGGCGCTGGTGAACATCTCGGGCGCGGCCCTGATCGGTGCGCAGCCGGACGGTGACGCGCAGGCCTTCGTCGACTTCCTGCTCAGCGACCAGGGCCAGGAGTACTTCCGGGACCAGACCTTTGAGTACCCGATGGTCGACGGCATCGAGGCCCCCGAGGGTCTGCAGCCGCTGGAGGAGCTGCAGGTGCCCGACGTCGACCTCAACGACCTGGCCGACCTGGAGACGACCGTGGCCATGATCGCCGAGGCGGGTCTGGCCTGAGCCGCCGCAGCACCGCCCACCCGACGCTGACCGCCGGGGCCCTCGTGGCCTCGGCGGTCGCGCTGATCCCGCTCGCCTACCTGCTCGTCCGCACCCGCGACTTCGGGGCCGCGGCCTGGTGGGGCCAGGTGGCCACCGAGCGGGTTGTCGGGCTGGCCTCGCGCAGCCTGCTGCTCGCCGCCGTCGTCGCCGCGGGCTGTCTGGTGCTGGGGGTCGGTCTGGCCTACCTGGTGACCCGGACCGACCTGCCCTGGCGACGCGGGTTCGCCGTGCTGGCGGCCCTGCCACTGGCGGTGCCCAGCTATGTCGCCGCGTTCAGCTGGGTGAGCGTGGCCGACCTGTGGTCCTCGACCGCCCAGTTCACGGGCTTCTGGGCGGCGGCCACGGTGCTGACCCTCTATACCTACCCCTACGTCTACCTCCCGGTCGCCGCCGCCCTGGTCGGTGCCGACCAAGCGCAGGAGGAGGTGGCGCGCTCCCTGGGCCGGGGGCCGGGCAGCGTGCTGTTCCGGGTGACCCTGCCGCAGGTGCGCCCGGCGATCGTGGGTGGGGGACTGCTGGCCTCGTTCTACGTGCTGTCCGACTTCGGGGCGGTCTCCATCCTGCGCCTGGACACCTTCACGCGGGCGATCTTCACCGCCTTCAGCGCCGGGTTCAACCGCCTCGGCGCCGTCTCCCTGGCGACGGTCCTGCTGCTGATGACCACGGTCATCCTGCTCCTGGAGGCGCGCACCCGCAGGAGAGGGGCGCGCTACTCCAGGACGGGCACGGGAGCCCACGCCGCCCCGCGGGCCGCGCGGCTCGGACCGGGACGGTGGGTCGCCTTCGCGGGCACCTGTGCCGTCCTGCTCCTGGCGCTGGGTGTCCCCGCGACGGCGATGGTGCGCTGGTTCCGGGCCGGGGTGTCCCGCCCGGACTCGGTGGCCGACGTCGTGGCGGCCGCCAGCGGCTCGCTCACCGTCTCGCTCGCCGGGGCCGCCGTCACGGTGCTGCTGGCGCTGCCGCTCGGGATCCTGGTGGCCCGCCACCCCGGCCGGTTGTCCCGGTTGCTGGAAGGGGCGGCCTACCTGGCCTACTCCCTACCCGGCGTCGTGGTCGGCCTCTCCCTGGTCTTCTTCGGGATCAACGTCGTCCGACCCCTCTACCAGACGACCTGGCTGCTCGCGTTCGCCTACGCCACGCTCTTCCTGCCGCTGGCGGTGGCGGCGGTGGCCGGCGCGGCCGCACAGGCCCCGCCGTCGCTGGAGGAGGTGGGTCGGTCCCTGGGCAGCCGGCCGCTGCGGGTGTTCACCCGGATCACCCTGCCGCTCACCCTTCCCGGCATCGGTGCCGGCGCGGCGATGGTCTTCCTGACCTGCATGAAGGAACTCCCGGCCACCCTCCTGCTCCGACCGACGGGGCTGGACACCCTCGCCACCGAGCTATGGACCGCCACCGCCGCCGGACGCTACGCCGAGGCCGCCCCGTATGCCGTGTTGCTCGTCGTCCTCGCCGCCATCCCCACGTGGGTGCTCGCCACCCGCAGCGGGGTGCTGGCGGCCGCGGATCCGGTGCCGGTGCGGGTGGTCACGCCCGAGCGTCCGCCTGCGACAGTGGACGCATGAGTGGGATGACGCGGACATGAGCACGGTGGAGGTCAGCGGGGCCACCAAGCGGTTCGGGCACACCACCGCCCTGGCCGGCGTGGACCTCGCCCTGCCCTCGGGCCAGCTGATGGCCGTGCTGGGGCCTTCCGGCTGCGGCAAGACGACGCTGTTGCGCACCATCGCCGGCTTCGAGAGGCTGGACGGCGGCACCATCACCCTGGGGGACCGGGTGGTCGCCTCCCCGGCGGTGCACCTGCCGCCCCACCGGCGCCATGTGGCCGTGGTGCCGCAGGACGGTGCCCTTTTCCCGCACCTCGACGTCACGGCGAACGTCGGCTTCGGCCTCCCCCGGGACGCCGCCCGGCGTGGACGGGTCAGCGAGTGCCTGGAGCTCGTGGGCCTGTCCGGTCTGGGGGATCGGATGCCGCACGAACTGTCCGGCGGGCAGCAGCAGCGGGTGGCCGTGGCCCGGGCCCTGGCACCGAGACCGCCCCTGGTGCTGCTGGACGAGCCGTTCAGCGCCCTGGACGCCTCACTCCGGGCCGGGCTGCGAAGGGATGTGCGCGCGGCGCTGCGGGAGGACGGCGCCACGGCGCTCCTGGTGACCCACGACCAGTCGGAGGCCCTCTCCACGGCCGACCTGGTCGCGGTGATGCGGGACGGGACGATCCTGCAGACCGGGTCCCCGGGGGAGGTCTACCGGGAGCCTGTGGACACCTGGGTCGGCCGGTTCGTCGGGGAGGCGGTGGTGCTCCCGGTGCGGCGCGGGCCCGAGGGTGTCGGTGAGTGCGCGCTGGGCTCGGTCACCCTGGCCGCAACGCCGACGTCGCCTGCTGACCCGGAGGTGGTGCTGATCCGACCGGAGCAGGTCCGGCTCTCGGGCACCGCCTCGGGAGCCCCCGCGGTGGTGCGCGAGGTCGGCTACCACGGGCACGACGCCCTGGTCGGTCTCGACCTGGCCAGCGGTGACCGGGCCCTGATGAGGGTCACCGACGATGTCGTGGCCGGCGTGGTGGCCGGCACCGCGGTGCACGTCGAGGTGGTCGGCCCGGTCCGCGCCTTCGCCGCCCGGTGAACGGCGCCTGAACGCACCCTGAGAGAAGTCTCACCGCGGTCTCACCGCCGCTTCACGCACCGCTCCTACGGTGAGCCCTGAGCCCGGGAGACGACCCGGGTCGAGCCGGAGGCGGCCCCCCGCCTCCCCGCGAAAGGACAACTCTCGTGAAGCGCATGCTCAGCTCCGCGGCCGCCGGCCTCGTGCTGGTGGCCAGCCTCGGCCTGGCCGCCCCCGCAGCCCACGCCGGTGACCGCATCTGCACCGGCAAGATCGGTGCCGTCACGGTGGACGACAACATCAGGGTCCCCGCCGGGAAGACCTGCACCCTCGCCGGCACGAAGGTCAAGGGCAACATCGAGGTGAAGGGCAACGCGACCCTGAACGCCTCAAAGATCCGGGTGGACGGCAACATCCAGTCCCAGGGCCACAAGAAGGTCTCCGTGGTCGACGCCCGCGTCGAGGGCAACATCCAGCTCAAGAGCGGTGGGCAGGTCAACCTGCGCCGCAACACCGTCGACGGCGACATCCAGCTGTTCAGCAACAGGAAGTCGGGCAGCAAGTACGTCTTCAAGAACGTCGTCGACGGCAACCTGCAGTGCAAGTCCAACACCCCCGCGCCGACCGGCGGGCAGAATCGGGTGGACGGCAACAAGGAGAACCAGTGCAAGAAGCTGTGAGGCAGGCCGCCTGAGCCTGTGCCTGGTGTCTGACGCCGCGAGCGCAACCCACGGCACATGACGACGGCCCGGGACCGAGTTGCCGGTCCCGGGCCGTCGTGCGACTGGAGGTGGCCAGGGGCGGGGTCGAACCGCCGACCTTCCGATTTTCAGTCGGACGCTCGTACCAACTGAGCTACCTGGCCGGGCCTGCGCCGTCAGATCCACCTTCTCCGGCGATCTGACCTGCGCAAACAGGACGCCGGATCGCTCCGGCGCGGGTTCACTATACCTGATCCGAGCGAGTGGGCCGGCATCGTGGGCGCACCACCGACATCGGTCAGCCGGGCTCCCCGAAGGCCGTCTCCACCGCGCGGGCGAAGGCGAGGAGGGAGGGGTACTCCGCGTCCGGTGTGACCGCGGTGCCGGGATCCGGGGTGGCGCCCCAGCCCGGTCGGTCGTGACGGCGGTTGATCCACACCCCGGGGAGACCGAACTGCTGCGCAGGGGCGTGGTCGTGGAACAGAGACTGTGCCACGTGCAGCAGGCGACCGGTGAGGCCGCGCTCCGCGGCGCGGGCCACCAGCGCCTCGAAGTTGGCCGGGTCGGGCTTGTAGGACCCGATCTCCTCCGCGGTGAGGACGTCGTCGAAGGACACCCCGAGCCGCTGGTTGGATGCGGCGAACCCGGCTCGGTCGATGTTGGACAGGATGATGAGCCGGTAGTGCCGCTGCAGGATCTGCAGTGCCTCGGTGGAGTCCTCGAACGCCGGCCAGTCGGCGACCGAGGTCCCCAGGGCGTCAGCCTCCTCCTCGGAGACGGGGAGCCCCAACAACCGTCCCGTGCGGCGGAAGGCCTCGCGCAACGCGTCGGGGTAGTCGATGGTCGGGGTCTCCCGCAGGACGGCCGCCTCGCTCCCCGCGTAGGCCACGAGCAGGTCCTCGTCGGTCAGCTGCGGGTCGTGGGAGCGCGCCCACGGGCCGAGGACCGCGGCGATCCCGGCCTCCCAGTCGATGAGCGTTCCGTAGCAGTCGAAACTGAGCGCCTCGTAGTCGGTGAGATCAAGGGTCATAGCGTGCCTCCACGCGGATCGATCGGTCACCGGAGAACGCAAAGGGCCGCTGCTCTCGGCTGAGAGCAGCGGCCCCTCGGCTCTGCGACCTCGACGGGACTCGAACCCGCGACCTCCGCCGTGACAGGGCGGCGCGCTAACCAACTGCGCCACGAGGCCTGGTGTAGGCCGGTGTGCCTCCAGTGTCCCACGGAGGGACACCGCATCCCCAACGGGATTCGAACCCGTGTTACCGCCGTGAAAGGGCGGGGTCCTAGGCCGCTAGACGATGGGGACCTTGTCCTAACGATCCCTCGCCGCCAAGCGGAGCCCGGTTCCGTCGAGGACGTCGGGAAGCATACGTGAGCCGGGGCCCAAACTCCAAAGCGAGTGCTCGGTCAGGGTCACGACCCGCGATCAACGGCCGCGGCCGGTGAGCCGGGCCCAGAACCCGCGGCGTTGCGGAGGGGGCTGCGTGCTCTGGGCCGGAGGCGGGGCGCCCTCCGCCGGACGGGGCGCGACCGGCGGCTCGGAGGCGGCGCCCCCGGGCGGTAGCAACGGCTGGGCCGGGGACTCCAGCCACTCCTGACCCAGGCCGGTGCGGGCCTCGAGCAGGCCGAACAGCGAGTCCTCGTCCAGCCACTCCACCCCGCCTTCCTCGGGGAGCGCGTCGCCGTGGTCGACGGTGATGTCCTCGACGGAGCGGCCCCACTCCCGGCGCAGCCCCTCGGGGCCGTCGACCCGCCACCAGTAGCCGTCGGAGACCCCGGCGAACAGGGCCGTGACGACCTCCGTGCCCAGGGCACGGGCCAGGTCGGGTGCCACGTCGACCGCCGCCATCGAGGCGTCGATCAGGAGCACCCCCGCCGGCATCTCCACGGCAGCGATGCCCTCCAGGGGTGTCGTCGCCGCCTCGTCACCGGTCGTCGCGGTGCCGGTGGGCTGCCAGCCCTGCCCGGCCAGGTCCGCGATCGAGCGGTCGCGCACCACGATCAACAGCGTGTTCCAACTCATGACTCATTGCATCACGCCCGGGCTGGGTTCGCCCACGCGAGGAGTTCCGGTAGCGGCCAGGTGTTCACGACCCGGTCGAGGGGCACCCCGAGCCGTTGGGCGCGCTCGCAGCCGTAGGCCTGGAAGTCCAGTTGCCCGGGGGCATGGGCATCGGTGTCGATGGCGAACAGGCAATCGGTCTCGATCGCCAGCGTGAGTAGGTCGTCCGGCGGGTCGGTGCGTTCGGGACGGGAGTTGATCTCGACCGCCGTGCCCGACTCGGCACACGCCTCGAAGACGGCGCGGGCATCGAAGCTGCTCTGGGCTCGCGTGCCCCGGCCCCCCTCGACCAGTCGCCCGGTGCAGTGGCCCAGGATGTTGGTATGCCGATCGCCAACCGCCGCGATCATCCGCCGGGTCATCGCGGAGGACTCCATCTTCAGCTTGGAGTGGACGGAGGCGACGCGGACGTCCAGCTGGTCCAGCATCTCGCGGGTCTGGTCCAGCGAACCGTCGTCGAGGATGTCCACCTCGATCGCCTTCAGGAGCGTGAAGGACGGCCCGAGATGACGGTTGATGGCGTCGACGCGCGTGAGCTGCTTGGCCAACCGTGCCGCCGTCAGCCCATTGGCCACGGTCAGCCGGGGGGAGTGGTCGGTCAGGGCAAGGTACTCGTGGCCCAGCTCCATCGCGGAGGCGACCATCTCCTCGATGGGGCTGCCGCCGTCCGACCAGTCGGAGTGGCTGTGCAGGTCGCCCCGCAGGGCCGCGCGGACCTCCTCGCCTCCCTCCACGAGCGGACCGGCGGCCTCGGCCTCCAGCTCGGCCAGCTTGTCC
Organism: Ornithinicoccus sp.; assembly: GCF_057176825.1. NCBI lineage: Bacteria > Bacillati > Actinomycetota > Actinomycetes > Micrococcales > Intrasporangiaceae > Ornithinicoccus > Ornithinicoccus sp. The sequence goes on from NZ_CM169976.1 coordinate 945,342, forward strand.
GGGATCTCCCCGGCGACGGCCTGCTCGATGACCGTGGCGGTGGACGGGCCGATCCCGGGCAGGTCCTTGAGGGTGCCGTTGCGGACCCGGGCACGGACGTCGTCCTCGGGCAGGCCGAGCAGGGTCGAGGCGGCCTCCCGGTAGGCCTTGACGCGGTACGTCGACTGACGGCTGCGCTCGAGCAGGAACCCGATCCTGCGCAGGGCGTCCACCGGTTCGATGCTCATGGTGAGACGGTACGCGGCACCCGGCCCTCGTCATACCCTGTCCGGTGTGACCGAGCCCATCGTGCGGACCTCCCGCTTCGCCGACCTCACTCCCGCCGAGCTGTACGCGCTCCTGAGGCTGCGCGTGGACGTCTTCGTCGTCGAGCAGGAGTGTCCCTACCCCGAGCTGGACGGGCGCGACGACGAGGCCGGCACGGAGCACCTGTGGGTGGAGGTCGACGGCGCGGTCGCGGCGACCGTGCGCGTCCTCACCGACCCTGACTGCATGATCATCGGCCGGGTCGCCACCGCCGCGGGGCACCGTGGCCACGGCTACGCCGCGGTGCTGGTCCGCGAGGCGATCGACCGGATCGGTCCCCAGGAGATCCGGATCGGCGCCCAGGCCCACCTGGAGGGTTGGTACGGCCGGTTCGGCTTCGAGCGCAGTGGCCCCGACTACGTGGAGGACGGGATCCCGCACCTCCCGATGGTGCGCCGCGCCTGTGGATGAGCGCTCCGCGGTAGCCCCACCGCATGCCAGGCTGGGACCGGCCCGGGGGCCCGGGACAGCAGGTCCCGGCGCGGGCCGGGTGAGGGGGCACGATGACACAGGGGCACGGACGATCCAGGACCGGAGAGGCCAGGGCGCTGGTCCAGCTGTCGCGGGAGCTGATCGGGCGGGCATGGCGCCACGGCTGGCAACCGGCTGACCTGCACCGGTACCTGACCCGCACGCTCGGGGCCGCGCCGTTGGCGGTCCTGCCGGACGCGATGGCGGACGAGGTGCGCGGCTACCCGTCGGACTCGGTGGACCCGCGGTGGGACGCCCAGCTCCGGGAGCTCGGCGCGCGGGTCTGGTGGGGCAGGGAGACCGACTTCCCGTCCGCCCGGTGGGCCCGGGAGGGCGGCGAGTGGGCGACGGTCTACCGGGCGACCCGGGAGTTGCTGGTGGCGCTGTCGCGCCTGCCGGAGCTGGAGCGGATCGGGCCGCTGCCCGGCGAGGCCACCGCGACCGCACGGGCCGCCGCGGAGCGTGCCAGGGCCGCGGACGAGAGGATCCTGGGACGGGTCCGCGCGCTGCTGGCCAAGGCGGAGTCCACCACCTTCGAGGCGGAGGCCGAGACCTTCACGGCCGGGGCGCAGGCGCTGATGTCGCGGCACAGCATCGACGCCGCCATGCTCGATGCGGCCGACCCCGACGACACCGCCCCGGACGCCGTCCGGCTGGGCGTCGACCGTCCCTACGAGCAGGCCAAGGCGCTCCTGCTGTCGGTCGTCGCCGAGGCCAACCGGTGTCACGCCGTGTGGGCCCAGCAGTTCGGCTTCAGCACCGTGGTCGGGTTTGCCCCCGACCTGCGCGCGGTCGAGTTGCTGTTCACCTCCCTGCTGGTCCAGGCCAGCGCCGCCGTGCAGCGCGAGGGTCCGCGGGCCGAGCTGGGGGGCCGGTCCCGCACGCGTGCCTTCCGACACGCCTTCCTCACCTCCTTCGCCCAGCGGATCGGCGAGCGGCTCCGGGAGGTCGCCGCCGCCGAGGTGGACCTGGCGACCGGTGGCGGGGCCGACGGCACCGGCCCCGACGCCGGTGCGGCCGTGCGGGGCGCGCTCCAGGAGGGCACGGACCTGCCCCGAGGACGAGCGGGGGCGGACGTCCTCCCCGTGCTCGCGTCCCGCTCCGTCGCGGTGGAGCGGGCGACCCACGCGTTGTTTCCCCTCGTGAGACGCTCCACGAGCCGGGTGAGTGACCCGGAGGGCTGGCACCGGGGCCGGGCAGCGGCAGACCGGGCCGACCTGGCCCGTGGCGAGGCCCTGGGCAGGGGCAGCGCCTGATCAGTTCCGGGACACCGTGATGTCGCCGATCGAAGTCTGCAGGTCCAGCACCCGCTCCGATGCCGGGTCGTCGCCGACGGCGCTCCGGGTCTCCCCGATGGAGGTGCTGCTCTGCAGCCGGTAGGTGGCGTCGCCGGGGACCGTGACCCGCACGTCACCCGTGCTGGTCCGGACGCTGACCGCCTCGGGGACGACCACCTGGGTCATGTCGACATCGCCCACCGAACTGCGCAGGTCCACCGTGGCGCTGCCCGACTGCGCCACGGTGATGTCGCCGACGCTGGTGTGGGCGGTCAGGTTGCCCGCGACCCCGGTGACCGCGACGTCCCCGACGGCGGTCCGGACGTCCACGTCGGCCCCGGCGGGCACCACGATGTCCCAGGCGACCTCGCAGCGCTCCACCCAGTTCAGCCCCGTGCACCGGGCGTGCAGGGTGGCCCTGTCGCCGTCCGTCCGGACCTCGACGCGGGGCTCGCGGAAGCTGGAGCGGGCCACCGCGACCGCCCGGGGGGCCTCGTCGGGTCCGGCCGCCCGGATGGTCAGGCTGCCCACGTCGGAGTCGACGGTCACCCGGGTGGCCTCCGGGGGCAGGGTGTGCTGGGACTCCACCGTGTGCTCCAGCATCCGGGCGACGGCGGGCACCGCCAGCCCGAGGACGATGGCGACGGCGACGAGGGCCCCGAGGACGCGGAGCGCACGGCTGGTCGAGCGGGTCATGTCGGCTCCCCGGGGCTGTCCTGACCCAGCCACCGCAGGACGGCCAGCACCCTGCGGTGGTCCTGGTCGGTCGGCGGGAGGTCGAGTTTGCCGAAGATCGAGGAGACGTTCTTCTCCACCGCGCCGGCCCCGATGAAGAGGCGCTCGGCGATCGCGGCGTTGGTGCGTCCCTGCGCCATCAGGGCCAGCACCTCACGCTCCCGCGGCGTGAGCCGGGCCAGCGGATCGGTGTGGCGGGCCCGGGACAGCAGCTGGAGGACGACCTCGGGGTCCAGGACGGTCCCGCCCCTGGCGACCTCCCCGAGGGCGGCGATGAACTCCTTGGTGTCGGCGACCCGGTCCTTGAGCAGGTAGCCCACCCCCTTGGGTCGGCTGGCCACGAGCTCGGTGGCGTACTGCTCCTCGACGTACTGACTGAGCACCAGCACGGCGGTCTCGGGGTAGCGCTCGCGCACCTCCAGGGCGGCCCGGATCCCCTCCGAGGTGAAGGTCGGCGGCATCCGGACGTCGACCACGACGAGACCGGGACGGTGCTGCTCGACGGCGGTCAGGAAGGTCTCGGCGTCCGGGCAGGCGGCCACGACCTCGAAGCCGCCCTCGGTGATGAGGCGGACCAGGCCGTCGCGGAGCAGGACCGAGTCCTCGGCGAGGACCACGGGGACGGGGGTAGGCATCGGTGGCTCCTCAGAGTGGTCGGGCGGGTCGTTGGGGCAGGGTGATGAGGACGCGGGTGGGACCGCCTGGTGGGGAGGTGACCTGCATCGTGCCGTCGACGGCGGTGACCCGCTGCCGCAGCCCGAGGAGGCCGGTGCCGTGGCGGGGGTCGGCACCACCGACGCCGTCGTCCTCGACGTCGACCACGAGCACCGGCGGGTCCAGGTCGGACTCCAGGGAGAGCCGGACGACGGCCCGCTCCGCCCGGGCGTGCTTGGCGACGTTGGTGAGTAGCTCGGAGACGCAGAAGTAGGCGATCGCCTCGGTGGTCGGGTCGAGCCGGCCGACGCCGCCGGCCTCGATCCGGACCGGGACGGGGGAGCGGGCGGCGAGCGCGGAGACGGCCGAGTCCAGCCCCCGGTCGGCCAGGATCGGCGGGGTGATCCCACGCGCGACCTGACGCATCTCCACGATCGCCTCCTTGGACGCCAGGTGGGCCTTGTCGAGCAGCTCCGCCGCGCCGCCGGGGTCCTCGGCCAGACGCTCCCGGGCCATGCCCAGGTCCATCGCGATCGCCACGAGACGTTGCTGGGGCCCGTCGTGCAGGTCGCGCTCGATCCGCCGCCGCTCGGACTCGACGGAGTCGACGGTCTCGGCGCGTGACTGGGACAGGGTCTGCACCCGCTCGGACAGCCGGGCGATCTCGACGTCCGGGTCCACCCCCAGCAGCGACCGGGCAAGGAGGGTGTCGACCACCGTCAGGTGGCGGGAGAGCACCGGGAGCAGCAGCAGGGTGCCCAGCGCCACCAGCCACGTCACCACGCGCTCGCCGGTGGTGCTGACGTTGATCAGCCACAGCACCGTCATCCCCTCCTGGGGGATCCGGGTCGCGTAGAGCGGCATGGCCAGCAGTGCCAGGGCCGTGGCCGCGAGTCCGGCGACGAACGTCCCGGTCAGCACCCCCCAGAGTGCGTGCAGCGCGGTGAAGGCCGCCGACCGGCGGTGCACCCGGGTCAGGCCCAACACCTGGACCCACCCCGGCTCCGGTCGGTGGTTGTCCGGGCGGATCCTGGTGCCGGTGAACACCTCGATCCGCGCCAGCTCCTCGCGGGCGAAGAGCCGGGCCAGCCAGAGGGCGGGGACCAGGAGCACCAGGCCGGCCCCGGCCGCGGCGAGCAGGAGCGTCCCCACCAGGAGGCACAGGGCGATCGTGAGGGCCAGGAGGCCGGTCACCAGGTTGAGGACGAGGAAGACCACGTGCTGCCAACCCTCGGCCCACAGACGGCGCTGCGGGGTGCGGGTCGGAGCGGGTGCCATGCCTCAACAGTAGGGACGGGGCAGGCCGGGGGGCACCCGAGCAGCCCCCGTGCCGGGGTGGGGGTAACCCCCCGGTGGATCCGGGCGCCGGCGCCAGTGTGCCGGCGCAGCGGCGTCGCCAGTCTGGATCCATGACCCCGAACCAGGACCCCAGCACGGTGCTCGTGGACGTCGCGGACGTCCCACCAGCGCAGGACTACGACCAGACGAGGCGCACCCCGGACGTGGCGCCCGGCGCCCACCGACCCGAGCGCCCCGACCCTCCCCGCAGCGCGCTGACCCTGTGGTCGGTGCGGCACCGCTGGCTGGTGCTCCTTGGCTCCCTGCTCGTCGTGGTGGCCGGCGTGGCTGTCACCGTCGGCGTGGGCATCGAGACCCAGGAGCACGGCGGACAGCTGGTCGGGGACTCGGCGGTGGCCGCGGAGGTCGTCGACGGTGCCGACTTCGGCGAGGTCCCGACCGAGTTCGTCATCGTCACCGACCCGGAGGGGCCCCTGGCCCCCGGGGAGGCGGCCGACCTCGCGCGCGAGCTCTCCACGGCATACGAGGGTGTGCCGGGGGTCGTCGACGCCGGCGAGCCCTTCCCGGGGGTCGACGGCAGCCTGGTCCTCCCGCTGGAGATGGTGGCCGATGGGGACGGGGTTGCGGCCGAGCTCGATCCTGCGCTGGCCGTCACCCAGGACCTGGCCGCCGCCCACCCCGGGCTCGAGGTCGGACAGTTCGGGCAGGGTTCGCTGGATGCCGAGGTCAACCAGACCATCGGTGAGGACTTCGTCAGGGCGGAGATCTTCTCCGTGCCGGTCACCCTGTTCATCCTGCTGGTGGCCTTCGGGGCGGTCGTGGCAGCCGGGGTGCCGCTCGTGCTGGGGTTGGGGAGCGTGGCCGTGGCGCTGGGGCTCACGGCGCTGGTCTCCACCGGGGTGGTGGCCGTCGACCCGAACAGCCAGAGCCTCGTGCTGCTCATCGGGCTCGCCGTCGGGGTCGACTATGCGCTCTTCGTGCTGCGCCGCGCCCGGGAGGAACGGCTCGCGGGTGCGAGCGTGCAGGACTCGATCGTCATCGCCGGGGGCACCGCCGGTCGCGCCGTGGCCATCTCGGGGTTGACCGTGGTGATCGCGATGTCCGGCATGCTCGTCGCCGGCGGCATGTTCACCTCCCTCGGGCTTGGCGCCATGCTCGTGGTCGGCGTCGCGGTGCTGGCCGCCACGATCACCCTCCCGGCGGTCCTTGCCGTCCTGGGGGACAAGGTGGAGGGGCTGCGTCTGCCCTTCACCCGGCGCCGGGAGGCGCGGCGCGGCTCCGTGCACAGCTTCTGGGGCAGACTCGCCGGGCGCGTTACCCGTCGCCCGCTCGCCTGGGCCGCTGTCGTCGGCACCGTGCTCGTCGCGCTGACCGTCCCGGCGTTCGGGATGCGCACCGCCCTCGGTGGGGTGGAGACGCTGCCGCAGGACCTGGCGTCGGTGCGCGCCTACCACCAGTTCCAGCAGGCCGTGCCGGCCGACTCCGACGCCGTCCAGGTCGTGGTCCGCGCACCCGCCGACGCTGCGGCGGACGTCGAGGAGGCGCTGCTCGCGGCCGGTGAGACCGCCGGGTCCCTGGACCTGGTGAGCGCGGCCGACGACCACGTCCAGACCTCGGCCGACGGCACGGTCAGCCTGTGGAACATCGGCCTGTCGGTCAACGGCAGCGACGACCGGCTGCCGGAGCTCGTCGAGCAGGTGCGCGCCGAGGTGGTGCCCGAGGTGCGGTCCGCCCTGGACGGGGTCCCCGACGTCGAGATCCACCTGGGTGGGCAGGCCGCGGTCACCGACCTCACCGGCTGGATGGACGACCGGTTGCCCTGGGTGGTCGGGTTCGTGCTCGCGCTCACGCTGGTCGTGATGACCGTCTCGTTCGGGTCACCGGCCCTGGCCGTGGTCACGGTGGCCCTCAATGCCCTGTCGGTCGGCGCCGCGTACGGGGTCATGACGCTCGTCTTCGGAGGGACGTGGGCCGAGGGGCTGCTCGACTTCACCTCCACCGGCTCCATCGCCGCGTGGCTGCCGCTCATGCTGTTCGTGCTGCTCTTCGGTCTGTCGATGGACTACCACATCTTCGTGACCAGTCGGGTGCGGGAGGCCCGCGATGCCGGTGCCTCGCCCCGGGACGCGATCCGGCTCGGGCTGGCCCGCTCCGCGGGCGTGGTGACCAGCGCCGCGGCGGTGATGGTCGGGGTGTTCTCGATCTTCGGGACCCTGTCGATCCTGGACATGAAGCAGCTGGGCGTCGGCCTGGCCGTGGCGATCCTGCTCGACGCCACGATCGTGCGCGGCATCATGCTCCCGGCGCTGCTCGGGCTGTTGGGCGACCGGGCGCACACCGGTCCGTCCTGGCTCCCGAGGTGGCACCACTGAACTCTCGCGGTGGCGTCCCTGCCAGGTGGGCACGGCAGAATGGCTGTCATGCCCACCTGGCGCCCCCTGACCCCCGACGACGTGCCGGCCCTGACGGTGCTGTTCAACACGGTCGCCGAGGCCGATGACACGGGGGACTCGGCCCCCGAGGAGGTGGTCGCGGAGGTCTTCACGATGCCTCGCTTCGACCCGGCCGCGGACACCGTCTCTGCATGGGACGGGCAGGACCTGGTGGGTGCCGGCTTCGTCGTGGTCCGGGACGACCTGGTCGAGGGCCGGGCGATGGCCTCCCTCCAGGGTGCCATCCACCCCAGCCGTCGGGGGGAGGGGCTGGGCGCGGCGCTGCTGTCCCGCCTGGAGCGGCGCGGCACCGCGCTGGCCCGAGAGCGTCTGCCCGGGGCGTCGGTCCGGCTCCGCACCTCGGGTGGGCTGGCGGACTCCACGGCCCAGCGGCTGCTGGAGCAGCAGGGCTACGTCCCCGACAACTACTTCCAGACGATGGAGGCGGACCTGGCGTCGTGGGCCGATCCCGGGCTGCCCACGACGGCGGTGGTGCCTCGCGACGAGCACTGGGAGGCGGTCCGCCTGGCGCACAACGACGCCTTCCGGGACCACCGCAACTCCAGCCCCATCGCTGCGGATCAATGGGCGCACTGGGGCGCGTCGGTGGCCTACCGGGAGGAGCTCAGCCGGATCGTGCTGCACGGTGACCGGGTCGTGGCCTACGCCGTGGCCAGCGAGTACGTGCCCGGCACCGTCCACATCGACCTGGTCGGCACCCGCCGCGAGGCGCGGGGTCGGGGCCTGGGCAAGGACGTGCTCCTGGCCGCGCTCCGGGCCGCCCGGGAGGCGGGGAAGCAGACCAGCGAGCTCGAGGTGGACAGCACCAGTCCGACCGGGGCGGACCGGCTCTACACCTCCGTCGGGTACCGGACCGTGCGGGTGATCTCCCGGTACCAGCGGGACGTCGCGGAGGCGTGAGCCCGCGGTGGGTCCGGGCTCATCCCACCCCGCACTGCCGATCGGCAAGGACCCGCAGTAGGTTCGTCGGAGACGACCGGTTTCCCCCACCCGCACAGGAGGCCCCACGATGGTCCAGCGTCAGGCGCCCAAGCCCGAGGAGATCTTTGAGCTGCTGAAGTTCAAGAAGGTCGAGCTCAACGGCAAGAAACGACGGCTCCAGTCCGCCCTGACCATCGAGGACCTCCGGCGGATCGCGAAGCGACGCACCCCCGCCGCCGCGTTCGACTACACCGACGGTGCCGCGGAGGGCGAGTTCTCCCTCACCCGCGCCGTCGAGGCGTTCGAGGACGTCGAGTTCCATCCCGCGATCCTCAACGACGTCTCCCAGGTCAACACCTCGACCACGATCCTGGGCGGACACCTCCGCGCTGCCCTTCGGCATCGCGCCGACCGGATTCACCCGCCTCATGCAGACCGAGGGCGAGATCGCCGGTGCCGGTGCGGCGGGGGCTGCCGGCATCCCGTTCACCCTGTCCACCCTGGGGACAACCTCGATCGAGGACGTGAAGGCGGCCAACCCGCACGGACGCAACTGGTTCCAGCTCTATGTGATGCGCCAGCGGGAGATCTCCTACGGGCTGGTCGAGCGCGCCGCCCGGCGCCGGCTTCGACACCCTGTTCTTCACCGTCGACACCCCCGTCGCCGGTGCCCGCCTGCAGGGACGCCCGCAACGGCTTCTCCATCCCGCCGCAGCTCAGCCTGAAGACGGTGGCCAACGCGCTCCGTCGCGCCCCTGGTGGTGGTACGACTTCCTCACCACCCCGAAGCTGGAGTTCGCCTCCCTCTCCGAGACGGGGGGCACCGTCGGCGAGCTGCTCAACTCGGCGATGGACCCGACGATCAACTTCGAGGACCTCGGCCGATGATCCGGGCCATGTGGCCCGGCAAGCTCGGTCATCAAGGGGGTGCAGACTCTCGAGGACGCGAAGAAGCTCACCGACCTGGGGGTCGACGGCGATCCTGCTTTCCAACCACGGCGGTCGTCAGCTGGACCGGGCTCCCGTGCCGTTCCACCTGCTGCCCGAGGTGGCGCGCGAGGTCGGCCAGGACGTCGAGGTCGATGTTGGACACCGGCATCATGCAACGGCGCCGACGTGGTGGCCTCGCTGGCCCTCGGCGCCAAGTTCACCCTCATCGGCCGGGCCTACCTCTACGGCCTGATGGCCGGCGGGCGCGAGGGTGTCGACCGTGCCATCCAGATCCTCGCCGACCAGGTGCGGCGCACCATGCAGTTGCTGCAGGTCTCCACGGTGGAGGAGCTCAACCCCTCCCACGTCACGCAGCTGACCCGGTTCAACCGGGTGGACTACCGGGGCGGCGTCACCGAGTCGCGCTGATCCGGCCCGGCCTGGTCCCCGGTCCGGGCGGCCTGGCTGCGTCGCAGGGTCCGGGCACCGGCGAGCGAGAGCAGCATGGCGGCGAACGTCGCGCCGAGCGCCACGGCGAACGCGGGCTGGTGGCCGCCCCGGTCGGCGAGCTGTCCGGCGAGGCTGGACCCGAGGGCGTAGCCCAGGCCGGTGGTCGCCGCCAGCACGGTCATCGCCGCACCCAGTCGCTGGGCCGGGGTGATCCGCTCGGCGAGGGTGAAGGTCGTGATCATGGACGGGGCGATGGCCACCCCCAGCACGAGGAGGGCGATGGCCAACCCGCCGAGCCCGGTGACGGCCAGCAGCGGCAGCGCGAGCACCGGCAGGGCGGTGGTGAAGACGCGCAGCCGGCTCTCGTAGCGGAAGGTGTCGGGCACGGCCACGACCGCCAGCCCGGCAGCGACGCTGCCGACCCCGAGGAGGGCGTGGAACAGTCCGGTCAGACCCGGCTCCCCGGCGTCCGTCGCCAGCACGGAGGTGCCGGTCTGGACCGAGCCGAAGATCATCCCGATGGACAGCTGCACGAGGGCGAGGACGGTCAGACCGGCGATGGGGACGCGAGCCCCCGCCTGCACCGAGGACCGCGCCGCCCGGCTGACCAGGCGGGCTGTCGGGTGCACCGCGAACCAGGTGCCGAAAGCGCCGAGGAGGGCCGCGGCGGTGAGGATGGCTGCTCCCGGATTCAGGAGCGCGGCAACGGCTCCGACCAGGGCGGGGCCCAGCACGAAGGAGGCCTCGTCGGCCGCGCCCTCGTAGGAGAACGCGGCGTCGACGACGTCGCGGCGCTCGGCGTTGCGGTCCCGGCTGATGGGCCGCCAACGGACCCGCGCCATGGTCCCGACCTGGGGGGTGAAGGCCCCGGCCACGGCAGCCACCGCGGCCAGTGGCCACCAAGGGTCGCCGGGCGCGTACTGCGCCGTGAGGAGGACGAGCACCGCCATGCCGGTGGCGCCGACCACGGACTGGACGATGAGGACCGGCCGCTGGCCGAGACGATCGGTCAGTGCTCCGGCGATGGGGGAGCAGATCGCGTTGGCGACCGCGAGGGCTCCGGCGGCCGCGCCCCCCGCTCCGTAGGATCCGGTGACACCGCTGACCAGCAGCAGGGTGCCCAACTGGGACATCGCCAACGGGAGGCGTCCGAGGAAGGCGACCGCGACATACAATGGTCCGGTGAGGGCGAAGAGGCGGCGGTAGGTCGCCACGGGTGACAAGGCTTCTCCTGGGGTGCGGCTGGTCCGCACCATCCCGCCCCTGGTGCCAAAACCCTGTGCTTGGCCCCCATCCTACCGCGCACGTGCGGGCGGGTGCACCTCAACGCAGTGGCACCAGACCGGTGCGGTAGGCCATGACCACCGCCTGGGTCCGGTCCCGGGCGCCGAGTTTGGCCAGCAGCCGGGACATGTGGGTGCGCACGGTCTCGACGCCGAGGAAGAGCTCCGCGGCGATCTCGGGGTTGGACATCCCCCCGGCCACCAGCGTGAGCACCTCCAGCTCGCGCTCGGTCAGCTCCGGGCCCTGGTATGCCGTGGGGCGGGTCACGTGGGTCAGCGCCAGGGACCGCAGGGCCTCGGGGAAGACGAGGTGCTCGCCCGCGGCGACGGTGCGCACCGCGGTGACGATCGCCTCGGCGGAGGACCTCTTGAGCAGGAACCCGGACGCCCCGGCCTGCAGCGCCGCGAAGACGTAGTCGTCACTCTCGAAGGTGGTGACGACCAGCACCCGTGGCGGGTGGTCCGCGGACATCAGCCGCTCGGTCGCCCGGATCCCGTCGACGCCCGGCATCCGGACGTCCATGCACACCACGTCCGGTCGGAGCCGGCGGGCGGCGCTAACAGCCTCGGCGCCGTCCTCGGCCTCCCCGACCACCTCAAGGTCGGGCTCGAACTCCAGGATGGTGCGCAGCCCCTGACGGACCAGGGGTTCGTCGTCGGCGAGGAGCACGGAGACCCGGCGGTCAGCCACGGCGGACTCCCCTCGGCAGGCTGGCGTGCACGGTCCAGGTCGAGGCTACCGGGCCGGCATCCAGCCGGCCTCCGACCAGCTCGACCGCCTCGCGCAGTCCCGACAGCCCCCTGCCGACCCGGGGCGGGTCAGTGCCGCTCCCGGCCGGCGGGCGGGGGCTCCGGACGGTCACCTCCAGCTCGTCGCCACGGTCGGCGACCTCGAGGTGGACTGTGCCGTCGCCGGCGTGCTTGGCCGCGTTGGTCAACGCCTCCGCGCAGACCCGGTATGCCGTGCGGCTGGGGACCCCGGGCAGGTCACCGGGGTCGGCGTCCACCCGGACAACCAGGTCCATGCCGCGGGCGCGGTGCTCATCCACCAGGTCAGGGAGCCCGGTAAGGTCCGCCCCTGCGACCGTCCGCACCGGCCGGCGGTCGGCGGCGGGGTCGTCGTGCGGGTCCCGCCGCGCTTGGGGCTCGGCCGGGTCCTCCCGCAGCACCGCCAGCGCGTGGTCCAGCTCCTCGACCGCACGGTCGGCCAGCTCCGCGATGGTCCGCAGCGCTTCCGGCGCGTTCGTCGTCGTGCCGGAGTGATCCCCGGCGGCAGCCCGCTCCAGGACCCGGCGGGCCGCGGCTGCCTGCAGCGAGATGGCGCTCAGCGAGTGGCCCACGCCGTCGTGCAGGTCCCGCGACACCCGACGGTAGCCGCGCTCCCGGGCCAGTCGCTGCTCGGCCAGCGCGAGGCGGTCCTCCCCGAGCGGCCCCAGCAGCAGGGGCGCCGACCACGCGGCACCCACTCCGCCCGCGACGATCAGGCCGATCGACCCGGCAGTGATCGCGGCCGCGGCCGACACCAGCCCGACCCAGCCGAGCAGCGTCCCCGGCCGGTCGATCGTCAGGCCCGGCGCCTGCAGGCTGCCGGCGCCGACCACGATCATCAGGAGGGTCACCACGGTGAGCGCGCACAGCACGAGGAGCAGCCCTGCCAGGACGCCGATCACCTGGTGCAGGAACGTCCACAGTGCGGTCCGGACGCGGTGGGGCGCTCGCATCGGCTCGGGGACCATGACCCCGTCGACCCCGAGGAGGGACTGGGCTCCGGCGACCTGGATCTCCCGCACCCCGGGGAGCAGGCCCACTAGGGCCATCGGCACCAGGGTCATCACCAGGAACAGCCAGGTGATCACGTCGGTGGCCTGGGGCTGGAGCGGTGCGTAGATCGCGCTGGCCAGGATGAGGAAGGCGCCGGCGACCGCACCGCCGAGGAGCAGGAACACGGTGCGGCGCACCAGGGGGCGGGCCTGGGCGGTGCGGGATCCCTCCGTGGCCGAGGCTCCGCCGTCAGGGCGCACCGGTTGGCTCCTCCTCGTCGCCGACCGGCACCACCGGCTCCCCGGCGGTCCGGCCCGGGTCCCGGTGGAGCGCCCGGAGCGCGCGGCACAGGCCGAGCAGGGCGAGGTTGATCAGCACCGGCAGGAAGCCGATGAACTGGGCGTCGAGCAACTGGAAGAACTGCACCACCAGGAGCTGCACGAGCAGGCTCGCCTCGAAGACGGTCAGCGCGGGCCCGACTCGGTCGCGCAGCCAGAGCCATAGGCCCAGCAGCGCCCCCACCACCGACAGGAGGGCGAAAGCGAGGTAGACGGTGTTGCGCACCGTGACGTCCTGCGCGAACTGCCAGACCGGGGCGATGAGGGAGAGCAGGGCGAAGCCGGTGAACAGGAACACCGCGGCCTGGCGCACCAGGTCGATGCGGGGCAGAGCGACGATGGCCGATCGCAGCGCGGTGTAGCCCCGCACCAGCAGGGAGCGGCTCTCCGGTTGGGCGGGCAGCGTCTCCAGGGTCCGCAGCAGGGCGGCGGCCATCGGGTCGCCCGGCCCGACCTCCCGCAGGAGGCTCACGGCGCGGGCCCGTTCGGTCTCGTCCAGATCGTGTGCGGCCGACTCCTTGAGCAGCTCGACGGCGTTGACCACCCGTTCCCGGTCGGTCAGCGGTCGGCGTTGCACGACGAAGTCGACGATCAGGTACATCCCCACGAACGTGCCGTAGATGATGGCGGCCACCGGCTCGTAGAAGTAATTGTTGTCCCCGGTGACGAACTTGCCCACCTCGTCGATGAAGAGGCCGAAACCGACACCGCCGACCAGCGCCGCCACGTTGCGCATCGTCCGACTGAGGAAGAGGAAGCACAGCAGCAGCCCGATGAGCATCCCCAGCCCGCCCCAGAGCAGATGCGCCAGGTGCAGGGTGCCCCCGCCGATCTGGGGGTAGTTGGTCAACTCCAGGTAGATGCGTGTGGCCGCGATCGAGGCCACGGCGCTGACCAGGAAGATCTCGAACCGGTCACCGCCCTCGGCATCCCGGACTGGCAGGGGGGAGTGGGCGCCCCGGTCGTGCGGCCTGTCGGGCTGGTCGGTCATCGACTCAGGGTATGCCGGGGGCGGACCGGGGAGGTATGCCGAGGGCCGCCCGGGTCTGGCCCGGGCGGCCCTCGTGTGGTGCTGACCGCAGGTGCGTCAGGCGGTCACTGCTGCTGCTGGCGCTGACCGCGCGCCGCCTGGGTCGCCTGCTGGGCGACCTGGGCGGCCTGCTGCACGACCTGCTCCTTGGCCTCGCCGGACTGCGCGGGGCGCAGCGCCTTGCGGGACCGGGTGGACTCGGCCTGGATCTGCGGCAGCAACTGGGCCATCAGCAGCGTGGACAGCGCCGAGTTGTCACCACCCTCCTGGTCGGTGTGCACGATGACCGGCCGCGGGGCGGCCTCGGCCAACTGGGCGCCGACGTCGAGACGACGGCGCGCCAGCTCGTACTCCAGCACGGCCCGGTTGTCGCGGTAGGCCGTGGCGAGCTGCTCCTGGGCCTTGGCCTCACCCTGGGCGGCCACCAGGTTGGTCCGCGCTCCGGTCTCGATCTCGTACCGAATCTTCTGGGCCTCGGTCTCACGCTCCTCCAACATCTGGGCGACGTCCTTGCGGGCCTTGTTCAGCGCCGCGCTGACCTCGACGATCTTGGCGTCGCGGACCTTCTTGGACCGCTCGATCTCCATGAGCAGGGTGTCGATCCGGCGTTTGCGCGCCAGCTCCCACTCCTTCTCGTAGGCGACGAGTTCCTTGGAGACGCGCTCCCGGGTCGACAGGTGCTCGCGGTACTGGTCCGGCAGCTGCACGTCCGGGATGTTGCAGCCCATGATCTGCACGCCGTAGCGGGTCAACTGCCGGTTCAGCAGCTCCTGCATGTCCTTCACGTCACTGCCGCGCAGGTCGTAGGCCCGCTCGGTGTGCACCTGACGGCTGCGCTGCCGGATGGCGTCCTGCACCGAGTTGGACAGCACCAGGTCGAAGTTGCCCGCCCCGATCGTCTGCACGAAGCGGAGCGCGTCGATGATCCGGAACCGCAGGAAGAACTCGATGGACTTCAGCGGCACGTTCTCGTGCGTCGGGCTGGACAGGACGGGTGCGGCATACGGGATCTCGGTGGTGACGTCGACCACGTAGGCGACGCGGGCCCACGGGTGCCACAGGTAGTGACGTCCGGGGGACAGGCCGGGGCCGGAGATGGCGCCGAACTTGGTGAGCACCCCGACGGTGCCCTCCTCGATCTCCACGATCGAGGAACGCCACCACCACAGGGCCGACAGCAGGATGGCGATGACCGCGACGGCGATCGCCGTCCCGCCGAGCCCGCCGTGGTCGGTGGCGATGAGCATGATCCCGCTGAACAGGGCCCAGAGGGCGAACCAGACCAGGGTCACCCACTTCAGCCCCCGCGAGTCCTTGGGAATGACGACGGGCACCACGGCACCCTGCTCGCCGCCGCGCAGCAACCGCGCGACGTCTCCCCACCCGGCCAGGGCCTCCTTGATGGAGGACATCCCCTGGCCACGGGCCATCTGCTGTGCTTGTGCGGCTCCGCCGCCTGGGATCTCAGCCACGGTCACCCTCCTCCGGGTTGGTCACGCCGCGCATCTGCTGCCGGCTTCGCTCGATGAACTGCTGGGCCCGGCTCTGGCCCTGGGCGGGCGGCTGGCCCTGACCCTGCTGGCCCTGGGCGGGCGGCTGGCCCTGACCCTGGGGAGCGCCCCACTGCGGGGGCTGACCCGGCTGGGGCTGTCCCTGCGGCCCGTTCCACTGTTGGGGGCCACCCTGGGGCGGACCCTGGCGCTGGCCACCCTGGGGCTGGCCACCCTGGGGCGCGCCCTGCTGGGGGCGGGCCGGACCGCTGGGCGGTGCCTGCGCGGGGCGCTGCGGCTCGCGGGCCGCTTCCGGCTGGCGGGCCGTCTCCGGCTCGGGCGCTGCCGCCGGCTGGGCGGGCTCCGGCGGTGCCGCGGGCGTCTCAGGGGTCTCTTCGGCCCCGGAGACGGAGCGGCGGATCTCCTCCATCCGCTCCTCGCCGGGCACGTGGTCGTCGGAGGTCTCCGAGACGATCTCGACGGTGGTCTCCTCCGGCGGCTCGAGCAGGTGCTCGATCTCCTTGGACCGCCCCTCGATCCGCTGGGCGATCTCGTCGGTGCGCTTCTGGAGCGCCTCCATGTCCTCCAGGGAGAACAGGTTGGCGTCGGAGCCACCGACCAGGCCACGGGCGATCCCGAGGAAGTCCACGCCCTCGCTGTCGCCACCGACGCGCACGATCTGGGGCAGGGAGTCGGCCAGCGACTCCAACTTGTCCAGCACGTCCCGCTGGTAGCGGTAGTCCAGGATCTCCGGGGCCAGGGCGGCGCTCCGCGCGCGGATGTCCAGGGCCTGGGCCTCCAGCAGCGCCGCGTTGGCGTGTGCCGTCGACTCCGCCTCGACGAAGCGCTGGCGTGCCGTCGCGTCGGCCCGGTTGGTCTCCCGCTCCAGGGCGGTGTCCATCTGGGCCTGGTAGCGGGCCACGTCCGCCTGGATGGCCGAGAGCGTCTCGTTCAGCGAGGCGAGGTCCTTGTTGAGGTCACCCTCGTTCTGCTCCTTGCGCAGGTTCAGCTCGTACTCGTAGGTGTAGGCCTCCTTGGCCACCCGGACCATCTCCGGGGCCGCCAGGTCCATCCGGTACTCCTGCGCCGACGGCTCTGCGTGGGTGATGTTGGCGGTGGTCAGTTCCACGGCCGGGGCGAACTGGGAGTTCAGCTGCTCCAGGAGGCGGGTCGTGCTCTCGCCCACCAGGTCGTAGATGCCGGAGGCCTCCTGCTCATAGATCAGGGACCGCGTGGTCTCGGAGATGGCGTTGTTCAGCTTGTCCTGGAAGCCGTTGACCGCACCGAGGACGAAGACGAACTCGCGGGCGCTGACGATCCGGAACTGTAGGAACAGGTCGACCGAGGCCTGCACACCGGACTTGGTCGGGGCCTGCCGGATCGGGGCGTTGAAGGGGTACTCCCGCGTCGTGTTCACGATGTAGGAGACCCGCTTCCACGGGTTCCACAGGGTGACCCGGCCGGGGCCCACCTCGGCCTCCACCTTGCCGAACCGGGAGATCAGCGCGGTGCAGCCCTCGGGAACCATGACCATGCCCTGGCGCCACCACATGAACGCGGCGATCAGCAGCACGATGATCCAGTAGTGCACCCCGAAGAGAGCGCCGCTCATGTCGTCGGTCGGCAGCAGGATGACGTAGCCGATGATGCCGACGATGATGAGCAGGATCACCGGCATGAGTGCGCGCAGCTTGCGGCCGCGGGGCATCACCATCGGGGTGATCACGTGCACAGGCCCGTTCGGGCCCATCTCGTAGTGGCTGCGGGAGAGCTTCTCCGAGGCGTCGTCCAGGGAGCAGGACTCGGCCTGGATCCGGGTGCCGGCGGACGCGCCGTTCTCCCGGGCGGTCGGGAAGTCGCCCGGCGACAACCCGAAGCCGTCGTCTCCCACGGCCTGCTGGGCGACGTTCTGGACGGTCTGTCCCACGACGTCGCGTACGTCCGCGCCGCCCGCTACCTGCCGGGCGGCGTCGATGAACTGTTGGGCCCTACTCACGGTGCATCCCCTCTATCCTTCCGGTCCACGGCGCATCGGGGCGCCGGTCGTGCAGAGTCTGTCACAGCACAGACGGCAGGCCCCCGTCCACGGTTCCGTCGCTCCGGCCACCCGTGAGGTCTTGCCACCTCCGCCGGATCGCGTACCGTTCGGAGTGCCTGCCCACCAGACGCCGCTGATCGCGCATCCCACGTGGGGTGCCGGTGCGGTCCCGAGGAGCGGAGGACGCCATGAGCAACGTCGAAGCCGACCCGGTCGAGGTGGCATGCGGCGCGGACCGTCCGGAGGCCGCGGTCGAGCTGATCGTGCCGCGCGAGGTCCCGCTCGGGGGCCCTCGGGCGATGCAGGTCAGGCGCACCCTGCCGAGCCGGGGCCGCACCATGGTGGGCGCGTGGTGCTTCGCCGACCACTACGGCCCGGACCGGGTGGCCGAGACCGGCGGCATGGTGGTCCCACCCCACCCGCACACCGGCCTGCAGACGGTCTCCTGGTTGTTCACCGGCGAGGTCGAGCACCGGGACAGTCTGGGGACCGTCGCGCCGGTCCGGCCGGGCGAGCTCAACCTGATGACCGCCGGTCGCGGCATCTCCCACTCCGAGGTCTCGACCGAGGCCACCGAGGTGCTGCACGGCGTGCAGCTGTGGGTGGCCCTTCCCGACGGGGCCAGGGCGATGGCGCCGAAGTTCGACACCTACGTCCCCCAGCCGTATGCCGATGGGTCGGCCCGTCTCGCGGTGTTCGTCGGCGCGCTGGGGCTGGCCGACGGGACCCGGCTGGAGTCCCCCGTGCGGGTGCACACCCCGCTCCTGGGTGCCGAGGTGACCCTGCTCCCCGGCGCCGAGGTCACGCTCACCGTGGACACCGCATACGAGCACGGAGTCCTGGTGGATGGCGGTCAGGTGGAGTTGCAGGGCACGGTCGTCCCGCAGGCGACCCTCGGCTACGTCGCGCCCGGTCCCGGCGAGCTGCGGCTGCGCGCGGGTGAGCACGGCGCCCGGGTCGTGCTGCTCGGGGGCGTGCCGTTCGGGGAGCAGGTCGTCATGTGGTGGAACTTCATCGGCCGCAGCCACGAGGAGGTGGTGGCGTTCCGGGAGCAGTGGCAGGCCGAGGTGGGCGGCGCCGAGGCCGAGCAGTTCGGGCGGTTCGCCTACGACGGTGACCCCCTCCCGGCGCCGGGGCTGCCCGCCGTGCGGTTGCGGGCCCGTGGCTGAGATGCGCATCGTCCGCACCGTCGCCGGGGTGCGGGACACGGTGGCGCGGGCCCGGCAGGAGGGCCGCCGGGTCGGGTTGGTGCCCACGATGGGGGCCCTGCACGAGGGACACCTCTCGCTCGTGCGGGCGGCGCGCGCGGACTGCGGACTGGTGGTCGTCTCGCTGTTCGTCAACCCGGCGCAGTTCACCGAGCAGTCCGACCTGGCGGCCTACCCGCGGACCGAGGAACGCGACACCGAGCTGGCCGCCGCGGCCGGGGCCGACGTCCTCTTCGTCCCCGACGTCGCGGAGGTCTACCCGGACGGTTTTGCCACCACCGTACGGGTGACTGGCGTCAGCGAGCCGTGGGAGGGCGCCCACCGCGGCGCGGCCCACTTCGACGGCGTCGCCACCGTGGTGGCCAAACTGTTCGCGATGGTCGGGCCGGATGCCGCCTACTTCGGCCAGAAGGACGCCCAACAGGTCGCCGTCGTCCGGCGCATGGTCACCGACCTGAACCTGCCCGTGGAGGTCCACGTCGGGCCCACCGTGCGGGAGCCGGACGGCCTGGCGATGTCCAGCCGCAACGTCCGGCTGTCGCCGCAGGATCGGGAGCGGGCGCTGGCGCTGCGGGCCGGGTTGGACGCGGTGGTCGCGGCTGCCGGTGGCCCCCGGGGGAAGGACGCTGAGGCGGCTGTTGCCGCGGGGGTGGCCGCGATGCGGGCGCGTGGGGTGGAGCCGGAGTACCTCGCCGTGGTGGACCCCGCCGACTTCTCCCCGGTCACCGACCTGAGCCGTCCCGCCCTGGCCGTCGTGGCCGCCCGGGTGGGGGACGTGCGGCTCATCGACAACGCGCCGATCAGCACGGACCCCGCCGACCCCGAGGAGCCCTGACGTGTCGACCAGACCCGCACCCAGCGACCCCGCCGCCGAGCCGCGCAAGCCCGTCACCCTGCCCGCGCTCGCGGCGCTCAAGCAGGACGGCGTGCCGATCGTGATGGTCACCGCCTACGACTTTCCCAGCGCGCGGACGGCCGAGGCCGCGGGGGTCGACATGGTGCTCGTCGGCGACTCCGGCGGGATGACCGTGCTGGGCTACCCCGACACCGTGCCGGTCCAGGTGGAGGAACTCCTCGTGCTGGCCAGGGCGGTGCGCCGCGGCCTGGATACGCCGTTCCTGGTGGGGGACCTGCCGTTCGGGTCCTACGAGGTGTCCGACGAGCAGGCGGTCGGCACCGCGTTCCGCTTCGTCAAGGAGGCCGGCTGCGACGCGGTGAAGCTCGAGGGTGGCGGCGAGACCTCCGTGGCGCGGGCCCGGGCGATCGTCAACGCCGGGATCCCCGTGATGGGGCACGTCGGGCTCACCCCGCAGACCGCGACCGCGCTGGGCGGCTACAAGGCCCAGGGGCGCACCACCGAGGCGGCCCTCAAGGTCGCCCGGGAGGCGCGGGCACTGCAGGACGCCGGGTGCTTCTCCCTGGTCTTCGAGGCAATCCCCGCGGCCCTGGCGGAGGACCTGATGGGTGACCTGGACGCGATCGTGATCGGGATCGGCGCCGGCCCGGCCACCGACGGCCAGGTGCTCGTCTTCCACGACCTGCTCGGCATCGGCGCGGGTGTCGGCGCCCGCTTCGTCAAGCAGTATGCCGAGGTGCAGGCAGCCATGGACGCCGGGCTGGGCGCCTATGCCGCCGAGGTCCGGTCGCGGGAGTTCCCCGCGGCGGAGCACTGTTACGGGATGGATGAGGAGCAGTTGCGCGCGTTCCGGGAACAGCGCCACCGCTGAGCCGCCTGGCGCGCGGCCGGCGCCGGGAGCTCCTGCTCAGTGCCGGTCGAGCACCGCCGCCTGGTCCGTCCCGGGAGGCAGCTGTCCGTAGAGCAACCCCGACGCGCCCAGCCGCGCCCCGACGAACGCCTCCGCTACGGCGACCGGCGCGGTGCGCACCAGGAGCGAGGCCTGCAGGGCCAGGGCGAGCGCCCCGACGAGGGGCCGTGCGGACGCCGCGGCCCGCGCCGAGCCCGGATCACTGGCCACGTCACGGGCCAGCACCCGGGTGCGCTCGAGGTGCTCGTCCAGCAGCGGGTGGACCCCGGCAGCGGTCGCGACCTCGGCCTCGAAGGCCTCCAGTGCAGCCGGCTCGCGCGCCAGCACCCGCAACACGTCGAGGGCGATCACGTTGCCCGAGCCCTCCCAGATGGCCAGGAGGGGCTGCTCCCGGTAGCGCATCGCCAGTGGGAAGTCCTCGGTGTACCCGTTGCCGCCCAGGCACTCCAGCGCCTCGTAGGCGTGGCCGGGGCCGCGCTTGCACACCCAGTACTTCGCGACGGGGGTGGCCAGCCGGCGGAACGCCTGCTCCGCGTCGTCGGCGTCCTCGTCGTGGGCGTGCGCCAGGCGCAGGGCAGTGGCCGTGGCGGCCTCGGACTCCAGCGCCAGGTCGGCCAGCACGGTCGTCATCGCCGGCTGGTCCACCAGCAGGGCGCCGAAGGCGCTGCGGTGCCGGGTGTGCCACAGCGCCTCGGCGACGGACTGGCGCATCCCGGCGGCGCTGCCGAGCACACAGTCCAGCCGGGTGCGGCTCACCATCTCGATGATGGTGGGCACGCCGCGTCCCTCCTCGCCGACCAACCACCCCACGGTGTCGCAGAACTCCACCTCCGAGGAGGCGTTCGAGCGGTTGCCCAGCTTGTCCTTCAACCGCTGGATCCGGAACGTGTTGCGGGTCCCGTCCGGGAGCACCCGGGGCACCAGGAAGCAGCTCAGGCCCCCGGGCGCCTGCGCCAGCACCAGGAAGGCGTCCGACATCGGGGCGCTGCAGAACCACTTGTGGCCGGTCAGCAGATGGCTGCCGTCGCCGGCCGGGACCGCCCGCGTGGTGCCCGCCCGCACGTCCGAGCCGCCCTGCTTCTCGGTCATCGCCATCCCCACCAGCGCCGACGCCTTGCCCGGCGCCAACTCCGGGTCGTAGTCCCGGCTGAGCAGCCGCGGCAGCCACTCGTCGGCCAGCCCGGGCGCCAGGCGCAGGCTCGCCACGGCAGCGTGGGTCATCGACACCGGGCAGGCATGTCCCGGCTCGATCTGTGCGAAGAGCATGAACGTCGCGGCCCGAGCCACCTGCGCCCCAGGTCGGGGGTCGGCCCAGGCGGCCGTGTGCGCGCCCGCGGCGACGGCCTCCCCGATGACGCGGTGGTAGGCCGGGTGGTAGGTGACCTCGTCGATGCGCCGACCCCATCGGTCGTGGGTGTGCAGCACCGGTGCGTGGCGGTGCGCCGCGGCAGCGTCGTCCTGGAAGTCGGCGGTCCCCACGAGGGCACCGATCCGGTGCAGTTCCTCGCTCGCCCAGCCCGCGGCATACCGCTCCACGCCCTCGACGAGCGGCACGTGGGTGGCGTACTCGTCCAGCCCCTCCCGGCGTGGCGCCTGGTTCGTCACCTCGTGCGTCTCCATGAGGTGACGGTAGCCCGGTGAGTCAGCCCGCTGCCGGTATGCCGTCGCGCGCCGGCGGCAGGTCCGTGACCCGTTGGCGGGTCCGGAGCGAGGCGAGATCCCGCAGCACCTGACCGGCCCGCCGCCGGGACGGCATGAAGCGCAGGAAGAAGACCAGCCGCAGGGTCCAGGCGAGCACCCCGGTGAACTCAACCCCGTAGAGCGTCGCCACCGACTTGCCGAGGCCGAAGGAGGCGGCCTGCCCCAGCCCGCGGTAGCGGAACGGCCGGGTCGGCCGCCCGCACAACGTGCGGGCGGCGTTGCGACCCACCTGGGCGCCGCCCTTGATCGCCCAGAGCGCGTTCGCGGGGACCGGTGCCCCGGTGCCCGGGTGCAGCACCCGCGCCACGTCGCCCGCGGCCCAGATCCCGTCGGTGACCGACAGGTCGGGGCGGGTGGCGAGCCGCCCCCGGGCGTCGTGCACCAGCCCGCCCAGTCCCGGAAGCTGCACCGGGCGCTGACCGATGGTGGCCAGCACCGTGCCCGCGGGGTGGACCCGCGTGGTGGGCCCGGCCCCGTCGTGCCCACTCGCCGTCGAGGTCGCTGTAGGCGCCGTCGGCGCGAGATGGCGAGGCCCCTCCAGGACGACACCGTGCGGGGTGACCGCGGTCAGCCGGGTCCGCGGCCGCACCCGAACGCCGGCCCGGCGCAGCTCCCGTTCGGCGCGGTCGGCGAGCCGCGGGTGCCTGTGGCGCAGCTCCGGGGCCAGCTGTTCACCGGGGTGGACGAGCAGGACGTCGAGTGCGCCGCGGCCGAAGTCGGCGATTGCCGCGGCCAGCTCGACGCCGGCCAGGCCCCCGCCCGCCACCACGACAGAGCGCGCCGCCGCTGGGTCCTGCGCGCAGCTGCCGCGCAGGTGTCGCTGCAGCGCCCGGAGGTCGCCGGGGGCACGCAGCGTGAAGCCGTGCTCGGCCAGGCCGGGGACCGCACCGGCCGGCTCCCGGCCCCCGGTGCCGACCACGAGCTGGTCATAGCGCAGCCGCTCCTCGCCCGCGGCGCCCGCCGCGGAGCCGGCCACCGCGCGCCGGTAGCGCACCGTCCGGGTGGCGGGGTCGACGTGCGTCACGGTGGCATGGAGCACCCGGGCGAGCGGGCAGGCCTCGGCCAGCGGGGTGCGCGTCCGGTCCAGCGGCAGCAGCCCAGCGAGCACCTCACCGGTGAAGCCGTGGAAGTTGTGGCAGTCGTCCGCGCTGATCACGACGATCTCCACCGAGCCTGTCCGCACCTGTGGCCGCAGCCGCCGGACGAGCTGTCGGTAGGCGTGCAGTGTCACGTAGCCGCCACCGACCAGGACGACGCGCCTCATGCCGGCACCGCCGTCCGGTCGGACGTCGGCAGCGGACGGCCGAACGAGGTCGGTGCCCCGGGGGTGAAACCGAGGTGGGACAACGAGGCCGCCAGCGCCCGGGTGTGATCCACCTGCTCCAGGGTCGGCACCCCGAGCGCGAAGTGACCGCGGTGCCCGGACAGTGCCAGCAGGGCCGTCTCGGCGAAGCAGGCGTAGGCCCGGCCGTCGGGCAGCCCGATGTCGCCGCCGACCAGTCGCAGCGACGGGATGTCGAGCACGCCACCGTCGACGACGGTCACGTCGGGCCGGGCGGTCAGCAGGGACGGGTCGGTGTTGCGCGGCTGCGTGGCGTCCAGCACCACGGCGCCGGGTGCGAGGTGCTCCGGGCCGAGCACGGCGTCGGCCGAGGCGGTGAGCAGCACGACCAGGTCGGCCCTGGCGACCGAGGCCAGGTCGTTGCTCATCGTGGTGTGCACCCGGTCACCCAACCGGGCGGCGAGCGCCCCGAGCTTGGGCAGGGACCGGCCGACCAGCGTGAGCCGGTCGACCGCACGGTCCCTGGCGAGCAGAGCGGCGACGGCACCTCCGACGCTCCCGGTGGCGCCCACCACGGCCACGTGCCGGCCGCCGGACGGGTCGACGTGGGTGGCCAACAGCTCCCGGGCCTGGGTGTCGACGGTCGCCGCGGTGAAGGCGTTGCCGTTGGTGACGCCGATGTCCGCCCGGTCCCGCAGCGAGACCCCGCCCGCCGTGACGGTCGCGGTCAGGGCGCCGAGCCCGACCACGGAGGCACCCAGGCCCACGGCCCGGTCCACCGCGCGGGAGACCCGCTGCCGCCCCTGCCCGGGGTGCTCGAGGAGGTGGCGGGCGCCGAACGGCACCAACACGACGTGCCCGACGGCACGGCCCCCGATCTCGACCGTGGCCATCGTCACCGGCGGCAGCGGCAGCCGCCGCAGCCCGAAGGCGTAGAGGCCGTCCGGTGCGGCCCCCAGGGGCCGCCAGACCCGGGCCAGGTCCGCACTCAGCTCGTTGCGCGGGTGGACGAGGAAGGCGAAGCTGCCGTGCGGCGTCGGGACGGACGGGCCGGCGGCCCCGAGCGAACGGGGCAGGGCGGAACTGGGCATGACGGGTCCTCTGCTGGGCGATCACGGGGGCGGCACCCGGGCGCTGCAGGCGGACCCGGGTGCCGCTGGGGTCGACCCGCTGGTCAGGTCGGCCCCCACGGAGTAGGAGAGTCGGCCGGCCCTGTCCTGATACGTCTCGCGGGCAGCCCGGCGCCGGCCCCGCTGCCCCAGTAGGGTCGCCTTCGTGGAGCCAGGGCGAGTGCTGCTGATCGACAACGTCGACAGCTTCACCTTCAACGTCGCCGACCTGCTGCACCGGGTGCTGGGTCGGGCGCCCGTCGTGTGGGGCCACGACCATCCGGCCTCGCCCGGGGACCTGCGGGAGTTCGCGGCCATCGTCGTCGGCCCCGGCCCGGGGCGACCCCAGCACCCGGCGGACATGGGTCTGAGCGACCTGGCCCTGCGCCAACGGGAAGTGCCCGTGCTCGGCGTCTGCCTGGGGCACCAGGGGATGGCGCACCTGGCCGGGGACGAGGTCGTGGAGCTCGCCCATCCGGTCCACGGCCAGGTGGGGACGGTGGACCACGATGGCACCGGACTGTTCGAAGGGGTGCCCTCCCCGTTCCGGGTCGTCCGCTACCACTCCCTGGAGGTCCGGCCCCGCCCCGGCTCCTCCCTGCAGGTCACCGCCCGCGCCCGGGAGGACGGGTGCGTGATGGGGTTGGCCGACCCGGGGGAGCGCCGGTGGGGGGTGCAGTTCCACCCCGAGTCGGTGCTGTCCGAGCACGGGGACCGGGTGATCGGCAACTTCCTCCGCCTGGCCGGGGTGCCGGTCGGGGACGCGTCGCCGGGCGGTGCGGTGGCCGTCGGCGATGTCCTCGAAACGAGGACATCGCAGGTCAGCGGCGCTCGCCAGGTCTCCCTCGGGGTGCGCCGACTCACCGCCGGGGTCGACCCGTGGGTGGCGCACGAGGCCCTGCTGGGGTCGGCAGAGACCTCGTTCTGGCTCGACTCCTCGGCCGGCGCCGCCCAGGGCCCCGCGGCCGCGGCAGCCGCCCGCTTCTCGGTGCTCGGCGACGCGTCCGGCCCGCTCTCCTACGAGGTCACCCACCGGGTCGGCGAGGGCAGCCTGGTCCGGACGGCCGGCGCACCCGAGCGCACCATGCCCGGTCGCCTGCTGGACAACCTGGCCACCCTGATGGCCCAGTGGGAGCTGGTGACGCCTCCCGGTGCCGGGCAGCCCGGGGAGCAGCTGCCGTTCGGGTTCCGCCCCGGCTTCGTGGGCTACCTCGGCTACGAGCTCAAGGCCGAGACCGACGGCTCGGCCGCGCACCGCTCCCCGCACCCGGACGCCTGGTTGCTGCTGGCCGATCGGGCCGTGCTCCTGGACCACCATGCGGGCGAGGTGTATGTCGTCTACCTGCACGACCCGGAGACCCGGTCGGCGCAGGAGACCTGGGCCGAGGCAGTGTGCGAGCGGGTGTCCTCGCTCCGGGGACAGCCCCCGGGGCCGGTGCCCCCCGGTGGGCACCGTGCTGGCGCGACGGACCCGGCCGCCACCATGGGTACGGCCGACGTGGTGGCCGGGCTACGGCATACCGAGTCCGCCTATCTCGACCTCATCGCCCGGTCCCAGGAGCAGATCCGGGCGGGGGAGTCCTACGAGATCTGCCTGACCAACACGGTGACCTGGCCGCGCCCGGTGGATCCGGCGACGGCCTACCGGGAGCTGCGGCAGGTGAGCCCGGTGCCGTTCGGCGCGTGGCTGCGGCGCCCCGGGCTGGACGTGATCGGGGCCTCCCCCGAGCGGTTCCTGTCACTCGACGCCGCGGGCCACGTCGAGGCTCGGCCGATCAAGGGGACCCGGCCGCGGGATCCCGACCCGGGCCGGGACGCGGCGCTGGCCGACGACCTGGCGACCGCGGTGAAGGACCGCGCGGAGAACCTGATGATCGTGGACCTGCTGCGCAACGACCTGCACCGGGTGTGCCGGTCCGGCAGCGTGCACGTCCCCGATCTGTTCAGCGTGGAGAGCTATGCGACGGTGCACCAGCTCGTGTCAACGATCCGGGGCCGCCTGGCCGAGGGCATGGACGCCCTGGACCTGCTCGCCGCCTGCTTCCCCGGTGGCTCGATGACGGGGGCGCCCAAGGTGCGCACCATGGAGCTGCTCGACCAGTTCGAGGGCGGCCCGCGTGGCGTCTACTCCGGGGTGCTCGGCTGGCTCGGGTTGGACGGGGCGATGGACCTGTCTATCGTGATCCGCACCGCCACGGTGGTGGAGGGCACGGCCGAGTTCGGCATCGGAGGGGCGATCACGGCGCTGTCCAACCCCGCCGAGGAGTTCGCCGAGACGTTGCACAAGGCACGTGCCCTGGCGACGGCCCTCGCCGCCGCGGATGTGACCCAGACGACGGAATAGGCGCGGCCGCATCGGTGTAGACCACACCATGAGCTCTTCCGTCCCGACCATCGAACTCAACAACGGCGTGCAGATCCCCCAGGTGGGCTTCGGCGTCTTCCAGGTGCCCGACACGCAGACCCAGCAGGCCGTCGAGGCAGCACTGGAGGCCGGCTACCGGCACATCGACACCGCCGCCGCCTATTACAACGAGGCCGGGGTCGGCGCCGCGATCAGGGCCAGCGGCCTGCCGCGGGACGAGGTCTTCGTCACCACCAAGCTGCGCAACGGGGACCAGGGGGCGCAGTCCGCGCTCACCGCGTTCGAGAACAGCCGCCAGGCCCTGGGCCTGGACGTCGTGGACCTGTACCTCATCCACTGGCCCTACCCGAGCGCCGGGCTGTTCGTCGAGACCTGGGCGTCCTTCGAGAAGCTGTATGCCGAGGGCGCGGTCCGCGCGATCGGCGTCTCCAACTTCCTGCCCGACCACCTGCAGACCCTGCTGGCGGAGGCCGAGGTCGTCCCGGCGGTCAACCAGATCGAGGTGCACCCCTCCTTCCAGCAACCGGCCACCCAGCAGGCCTCCCGCGACGCCGGGATCGCCGTCGAGGCCTACTCCCCGCTGGGCCAGGGCGTCGACCTGGACGCCGCCGCCGTCACCTCGGTGGCCCAGCGGCTGGGTGTCACCCCCGGGCAGGTCGTGCTGCGCTGGCACGTCCAGGAGGGGCGCATCGTCATCCCCAAGTCGGTCACCCCGGAGCGGATCACCGGGAACATCGACCTGTTCACGTTCGAGCTGACCGACGAGGACGTCGCGGCAATCACCGGGTTGGACAGTGAGGAGCGGATCGGCGCCGACCCGGCGACCGCCGCCTTCACCCAGGTCCGCTGAGCGGGCCACAACCCGGCCGCGCGGGGGCGCAGGAGGACCACCCCGCCTCGCCGATCGCCCGCCTCACCTCCCTGCCGGCCCTGGCGTTCCTCTTCGGGGTCGTCACGCTCCTGGCGATGGGTCCCCTCCAGGGGCTCGACGTGGCGTTGAACCGCGACTACCCGGACCCGCCGATCCCCGGCTGGGGCTTCTTCTCCGACGACCTGCTGGACCGGGTGGCGGGGCAGGCGGTCGCCGTGCCGGTCCTCGCCGCGGTGGCCGGCGCCCTGGCCTGGCGGATCCGGTCCTGGCAGCCGCTGGCCGTCGCGCTGCTCGCCGAGGTGTGCGTGATGGGGCTGGTGGGCGTGACGAAGCTGGCCACCGCCCGGCGGATCCCCCACTCGGGGCAAGAGGACTTCTTCGCCGGCGGCTTCCCGGACTACGGGCGGCACGGGATCAGCTTCCCCTCCGGGCACGCCGCCGAGGCCATCGGCCTCTACGGCGCCGTGGTGCTGCTGCTCTGCTGGTACGCCAGCCCCTCCCGCGAGACAGTGCGCCGCCTGTGGCTCGGTGTCGGGGTCATCACCGTCGCCACGGCGGTGAACTCCCTGCACCTGGGATACCACTGGGCCACGGACCTGATCGGCGGTGTCGTGGCGGGGGCCCTGGCGCTGCGGATCGCCCAGCAGGTGGCGCTCCGGTGGTTCGCCGTCCCCGCGTCGCCCCCGGTCACGGAGGCCCCGGTCACGGAGGCCCCGGTCGCGGAGACCCCGGACACCGTGGTCCCGCTGCCGCCGGTGCCGGCCCCGGCGGGCTCCGGGCAGGGACGGGAGCCGGTGCCGGTCTGAGTGGCCAGGCTCCTACTCGGCCTGGTCCAGGCCGATCACGCTCAGGTCGATCCCGCCTCCGGACCAGCTGAAGCGCACCGTCGTGCTGGAGGGGTCGGAGTGCCAGGACTCCAGTGAGACCCCCTCGTGGTACATCCGGACGGCCAGGGCGAAGATCTCGCCCGGACGGTCGGCGCGCGCGATGAGCACCGTCCCGTTGCCGAAGACCAGTCGGGCGGTGTTCTTCCCCGGGGCGCGGCGGATCGCTCGGAGCGGGACGCCGCGGGAGGCCAGCACCCGCAGCCGCGCGGCCAGCAGGGTCTGCACCGTGCTGCCGACCTCCTGCTCGACCCGGGCGAACCCCTGCTCCAACTCGGCGACTTCCGAGGGACTGAGCTCCGGCAGCACCATCGGGGAGGGTCGTCGACGGCGCCGTGCGACCAGCCACCCGACGGCGGCCAGCAGCGCGAGCGCGACCCACTCCATACCCCAGTGTCACCCCGCCGCCCCCGCGGTGCCACGACGAGTCGCGGGCCGATCAGGGGCGGAGCGGCGTCCCTGCCGACCCGTGGCTCAGCACCGCGACCAGGAAGTCGGAGTCGTCCCGGAGCGGGCGCAGGTCCCAGGTGGACAACAGCACGTCTGGGACGAGCCCGGCGTCGGCGGCGTGGTCGAGGAACTCCGGGAACGGGTATCCGCGGCCGGCGCCGAACCCGATGACGGCGCGGCCCTCCGGGGCCAGGTGTGCCGCCAGGCGGCGCAGCACCTCCTGGCGGGTGCTCGGCGCGAGGAAGGTCATCACGTTGCCGGCCGACACGATGACGTCGAACGGCTCCGGTATGCCGAGGGCCGGCAGGTCCAGCTCGGCCAGGTCGGCGACCATCCAGCGGGGACCCGGATGGTCCTCCTCGGCCGCGGCGATCAGGGTCGGGTCGACATCGACACCGACGACGCTGTGGCCAGCCCGGTGCAGGTAGCCCCCGAGTCGCCCCGGACCGCACCCGGCGTCGAGGATTCTGGCGCCGCGCCCGACCATGGCGTCGACCAGTCGTGCCTCACCGGCCAGGTCATCTCCGGCGGCCGCCATCGCGCGGAACCGCTCGACATACCAGCTCGAGTGGCCAGGATCGGCGGCCACCTTCTGCATCCACGCGCTCTGCTCGACCATGGCCCCAGCCTAGAAGTCGGCGCAGTGGCCGCGGCGTCACCGGTCCGGATCAGTGGGCGGCCGCGTCCTTGCGGCGGGGGATGAGGTGCATGACAGCGACGACCAGGGCCCCGACGAGCAGGCCGATCACCGCGGAGAAGAGGGTGTTGACCAGCCAGGCCAGGAACCCGCCGATCGCTGGCACCAGCCCTGCGACGGCCTCCTCGGCGTGGTGCACCACGTCATACAGCGCGTGCCAGCCGAGGTCGTCCACCCCGACCAGCAGGATGTGACCGCCGACCCACAGCATCGCCACGACGCCGACCACGGTCAGCCCGGTGAGCAGCTTGGGCATGCCCTTGACCAGGGCGTTGCCCACGGTCTGGGAGAACGAGGACTCGCGTTGGGCCAGGTTCATGCCGATGTCGTCCATCTTCACGATGAGTGCGACCGCGCCGTAGACGACGGCCGTGATGAGGATCGCCACCACGACCAGGATGACGGCCCGGGTCAGCAGGGGCTCGTCCGCGACCTCGTTCAACGAGATCACCATGATCTCCGCGGACAGGATGAAGTCCGTGCGGATCGCCCCGCTGACCATCGTCTGCTCCCGCTCCGGGCCCTGCTCGACGGCGGGGGCCTCCTTGGCGGGGTCGTGGTGGCCGAAGAACTTCTCGTAGATCTTCTCGGCGCCCTCGTAGCACAGGTAGGTCCCGCCGAGCATCAGGATCGGGGTCAATAACCACGGCACGAACTGGCTCAGCAGCAGGATCGCCGGGAGGATGAAGACGAGCTTGTTGCGGATCGAGCCGATCGCGATCCGCTTGATCATCGGCAGCTCACGCGAGGGGTCGAAGCCCTGGACGTAACGCGGGGTGACCGCGGCATCGTCCACCACCACGCCAGCCGCCTTCGCGCTCGCCCTCCCCGCCGCCGCCGCGACGTCATCGACCGACGCCGCGGCCATCCGGGCCAGCGCGGCGATGTCGTCCAGCAGGGCGACCAGGCCGCCGCTCATCGGGTTCCCCAGCCCGTCCGGGCAGATGTCATCACGGGACGCAAGCGTAGACGGTGTGGCGCCGGGCGCCACGCACGAGCGAGGCACGCCCCTGGCCAGCGACAATTTCACGGGTGGGCCCCGTGGGATTCGAACCCACAACCTACGGATTAAAAGTCCGCAGCTCTAACCGTTGAGCTAGAGGCCCCGGGTGGCACGGCGTGCCTGCTGCAGGATACGCGGTCGCCGCCCCGCAGCCGGCAGCGGCGGAGTCGGGCGGGGACCCGCTCAGCGGACCCGGCGGACGGGGCCTCCGGTGAGGTGCACCAGCTCGGCGAAGGTGAGGGCCAGCATGGTGTGCTCGTCGCCGCCGCCCGCCCAGACCCGGTCGTATGCCGAGAGCTCGGTGTCCACGACGGCGCGCAGCAGTCGGGGGTGACCCGTGGGAGCGACCCCGCCGACCCGCTGACCGGTGTGCTGCAGGACGAACTCGGGGCTGGCCCGGCGCAGCCGGGGGAGCCCCAGGTCGTCGGCCACCAGCGCCGGGTCCACCCGGGCTGCCCCGCTGGCCATGATCAGGAAGGGCTCCCCGCCGGCGTCGAAGACCAGCGAGTTGGCGATGGCGCCGACCTCACACCCCAACTCGGCCGCAGCTGCCGCGGCCGTCGGCACGGGGCTGGTCATCGGGGTGAGTCGGGGCTCGACGCCGGCGGCCTCCAGGGCATTGCGCACCGCGGCGACGGGGTCAGGGGCGGTCACCCGGTCACCTCCGGTGCGGCAGCATCAGGTCGACCCAGACCAGCCGGTGGTCGCTGGAGGGGAAGGGGTAGACACCGGTGAGGCGGGAGAGCGGGTCGTCGCTGGTGGGCCAGAACACCCCGGAGTCCAGGATCCGCATGCGCTTGCCCGGCAGCACGTAATCCACCCGGATGTTGCCGGGCGGCTCGGCGAAGTCGGCCGTGTCCTGGGCGGGGTCACCCAGGTGCTCCAGGTTGATGCCACCCTGCAGCCCGCTCGCCTCGACCCCACCGGCGCTCGTCCGGCGCGGAGCCGGAGTTGATGCCGGGGTGGTCCAGCAACGCGTTGATCGCCCCGTCGTAGGAGTCGCCGTCGAGCGGGTCGGCGTTCTGGTCGCCCGCGATGACGAAGTCGTCCCGGGTGCCCAACCCACCGGTCCCACCCTGGTCGTCGTAGATGTAGTCGGCAGCCTGCCCGCCGCTGACGTAGTCCGCCCAGAACCGGATCTCGTCGTGGTTGCGGCGCCCGTTTCGGTCCTCCTCGCCGTCGAAGGTGGGCGGCGTGGGGTGGCTGACCAGGAAGTGCACCGTCGCGCGGGCCGATGGTGATGGGGACGTCCCAGTGCGACTTGCTGGACAGGCGCAGCACCTGCTCGGCCTCGGGGGTGTAGAAGTCCGGTCGGGATCAGGTTGCCCGGCATGTCGATCCAGCGGAACAGCTGGAAGGTGCGGATCTCCTCGGTGTTGATCGGGTACCGGGAGTAGACGACCATCCCGTACTGGCCCTCGAACTCGCCGAAGCCGAACGCGTCGTCCGGCCCGCCGATCACGCCGTCGCCGTTCAGGTCGTGCCCGCTGGGGATCCCGGTGTTGGAGGGTGCCACGTAGTAGTAGGGGTACTCGACCGGGTCGGCGCCGTGCTGGGGGACCTCCAGGTAGTTGCTGCGGAACAGCTCGGCCGCGGTCCCGTCCGCGACGAAGTCGAACTCGTTGACCAGGAGCACGTCCGGCTGGGTGCGCTGGATGATCTCGGCCACCGCCTGGGCCTGCTCGTTGTCGGAGGTGGACAAGTCGCTGACCAACTGCCCCTCCTGCGACCTGTTCAGCGAGGCGTTGAAGGTGGCGAAGCGCACATCCCGGTCGGGCACACCCACCTCCTCCGAAGCGTGTTGCGGACGGTCACCTGCGGACGGTGCACCGGCAGCGGCGACCGTGGACAGCGCGAGTCCAGACAGCAGTGTGGCAGCGGAGAGGCCGGCGAGCAGGCGGCGGGCGGCGCGGGTGGGGTGCGGCATGCCCCCACGCTAGGTCGACGGGTATGCCGTGTCGCCCGTCCGCGGGTGAATCCTGTCCCAATTCCCGGTCACCGCAGGAGCCCAGGGTCAGCGTCCGGTCAGAGTTTGCCCAACGCGGGGCCAGCATTCGCAGGCAACTCTTGTCCCAGAAGTCACAACTCCACCATGCTGGCGGCGCCCGTACCGACTGGAGGCCCCCCGTGCGCCGCACCCTCGTCACTGCCCTTGCCGCACTGTCCCTGGCGATCGCCCCGGTGGCGGTGGGTGCGCCCGAGAGCCCCGCCGGCGACGAGCCCGCACCGGAGACGGTGTACGAGGGCGTCACCCCGGACCGCGCCGGGAGCGAGCCGGAGCCGGAGACCACGCCCAACGACGAGGGCCTGGTCGAGGACCAGCGGTACGGCCTGCTGGAGCCGGACGCCGAGTCGCTGGGCCACCTGCCGGAGACCGTCGTCGACCCGGACGCCACGAGCCTGCCGGCCCCGCAGCCGGGTGCCGAGGTGTTCAACCGCCCCTCCGACGGGATCTTCGACGTCGTCGGCGGCGGGTTCGGACACGGCATCGGAATGTCCCAGTACGGCGCGGACGGGGCGGGCAAGCAGGGGTTGACCTACCAGCAGATCCTCGGCTTCTACTACCCGGGGACGACCATGGAGACCCGCTCCACCGGGACGATCCGGATCGGCATCACGATCGACAACGACGGTGTCACCAGGGTCGCCCACCGCAGCGGGCTGCAGGTGTCCAACGGACCGACCGGGACGAAGTACACCCTCCCGTCGGGGCGCACCCAGTGGCGCGTCCAGGCCACCGGCAGCTCGGCGAGCAGCTGCCAACTGCAGGGCCGGGACAGCAACGGCAACTGGACCGCATACTGGCCCGCCGGGATGACCCAGGCCTGCCCGGTGAGCTTCAGCAGCCCCACAGAGAGCACCGTCGACCTCTACCTGCCCAGCGGGCAGTTGCGCGTCTACCGCGGCGCGCTGACGGCCACGCACATCGGCTCAGCGTCCCTGGCCACCGTCAACGCCCTGCCGATGCAGCACTACCTGCGCTCGGTGGTCTTCAACGAGATGCCGAGCTACTTCCACGCCCAGGCGCTGCGGGTGCAGGCGGTCGCCGCCCGCACCTACGCACTCCGGGGCAGTGGTGGCACCTCCTACTACGACACCTGCGACACCACCTACTGCCAGGCCTACTCCGGCCGGGGGGTGCGCAACAGTGACGGCTCCATCACCTCCCACGAGCACAGCAACACCACGGCCGCCGTGGACGCCACCAACGGGCGGGTGCTGACCTACACGTTCTCCGACGGGGTGACCCGCCTGGCCACCACCATGTACTCCTCATCCACCGGGGGCTGGACGACGCCGGGCGGCGCAGGGCACGGCTACCTGGTCGCGCAGGAGGACCCCTACGACGCCGTGGCCGGCAACCCCCGGAACTCCTGGAACGCCGAGCTGACCGCGACCTCGCTGCAGTCGCGCTACAGCATCCACCGGGTCGAGCGGATCCAGATCCTGACCCGTGACGGGCACGGCAAGTGGGGCGGCCGGGTCCTCACGGCCCGGGTCGAGGGCTTCACCTCCGGCGGGCAGTACACCTACGCCAACGCCAGCGGTGACGGTCTGATGCTGGCCCGGCCCTGGCCCACCTGGAACACCGGGCTGTCGTCGAACTACTTCACCATCACCAGCGGCGGCCAGCCGCCGGGCACCGAGCCCGTGCGGCTCGCCGGGCAGAACCGCTACGGCACGGCCGCGGAGATCGCCAAGGCGTGGAGCAGCGGGGTGAGCGTGGTGTATGTCGTGTCCGGGGACAACTACCCGGACGCCCTGGCTGCGGCCGCCCGGGCGGGGGTGTACAACGCCCCGGTGCTCCTGGTCCGCAAGGGTGAGATCCCGACGGAGACCAAGTCCGCCCTGACCCGGCTCTCCCCGGGGCGGATCGTGGTGCTCGGCGGCACCGGTGCCGTCTCGGGCACCGTCGCGACCCAGCTCAAGGGTTACGCCACCAGCGGGACCGTGGAGCGGGTCTCCGGCGCGACCCGGTACGACACAGCCGCCGCCCTCGCCTCCTACTACCCCTCGGGCGGGAGCCGGGTCTACCTGGCCAGCGGGGAGAACTATCCCGACGCGCTGGCCGCCGCGGCCCTCGCCGGCCACGAGCAGGCGCCGTTGCTGCTGACCCGGCCTGACGCGTTGGACTCCAGCACGGTGGCCCAGTTGAAGCGCCTCAACGCCGGCGAGGTGATCGTCCTCGGTGGCACCTCGGTGATCTCGAAGAAGGTCGCGGAGCAGGCGGCCACCCACACCCGCAGCAAGGGCTACACCCGGGTCTCGGGGACCGACCGCTACGAGACGGCCAGGGCCGTCGCCGCCCGCTTCCCCTCCGGGGCCTCGCCCGCGCACGTCGCGTCGGGGCAGGAGTTCCCCGACGCCCTCGTCGGGGCAGCCCTCGCCGGACGGCGCAGCACCCCGCTGCTGCTGACCCGGCCGGACCGGGTGCCGGCGGCGACGGGGTCGGCGCTGGAGCGCCAGAACCCCTCGCAGATGTACGTGTTGGGCGGTT
The DNA here is from genome assembly GCF_057176825.1 of Ornithinicoccus sp. Lineage (NCBI taxonomy): Bacteria > Bacillati > Actinomycetota > Actinomycetes > Micrococcales > Intrasporangiaceae > Ornithinicoccus > Ornithinicoccus sp. Next base: position 980,612 of record NZ_CM169976.1, read on the forward strand.
CCTCCGTGGTGCACAACAGCACGCTGGACGAGCTCGGCACCTACCTGCAGTGACGGCGGTGGACTGACGGTTGCGGCGCGCAGTTCCCGGCCGCCGCAGCGTCGCTGTGGGAGCATTCGCCCATGACTGACACCATCCCGGCCGGGACCGGGGCCCTGCCGGAGCGGGAGCGCGTCCTCGTCGAGACCAACGGGATCGACATCATCGCCGAGTCGGAGCGGACGGCGAAGCCGTCGGACCTGTTCTGGCCGTGGTTCGCCGCCAACGTCTCGGTCTTCGGGATGAGCTATGCGGCGTTCGTCTACGGGTTCGGCGTCTCCTTCGCCCAGGCCCTGCTGGTCACCGTCGTCGGCGTGACGCTCTCGTTCCTCTTCTGCGGGATCATCGCGATCGCCGGCAAGCGGGGCTCGGCGCCGACCATGGTGCTCTCCCGGGCGGCGTTCGGGGTGAACGGGCAGAAGGTGCCCGGGGTGTTCTCCTGGATGATCTCCATCGGCTGGGAGACCTTCCTGGCGATCATGGCCACGCTGGCCACCGCGACAGTCTTCGGAGAGCTCGGCTGGAGCAGCGGCACGACCACCAAGGTGATCGCCTGCGTGGTCATCGCCACGCTCATCGTGCTGGCCTCGGTGGCCGGCTACCACACCATCATCCGGATGCAGTCGGTGCTGACCTGGCTCACCGGGGCGATCACGATCCTCTACATCGTCCTCACCTTCGGCGAGATCGACATGTCGGTGGTCACCGCGCTGCCGGGCGGGTCCACCCAGGCAGTGATCGGCGCCCTGGTGATGGTGATGACCGGCTTCGGGCTCGGGTGGATCAACATCGCGGCCGACTGGTCCCGCTACCAGCGGCGGGACGCCTCCGGCGGCAAGATCGTCTTCTGGAACACCTTCGGCGGGGCCCTGGCCCCGACCCTGCTGGTCTGCTACGGCCTGGCGCTGGCGGGCACCCAGCCGGGTCTCATCGACGGGATCGCCAACGACCCGATCGGCACCCTGGCGACGATCCTGCCCAACTGGTTCCTCGTACCCTTCCTGATCGCGGCGGTCCTGGCCCTGGTCAGCGGCGCGGTGCTGGGCATCTACTCCTCCGGCCTGACGCTGCTCAGCCTGGGCGTGAACATCCCGCGACCCGCCGCTGCCGGGCTGGACGGGCTGATCCTGACCGTGGGCACGATCTACGTCGTGTTCTTCGCCGAGAACTTCCTGGCGCCGTTCCAGAGCTTCCTGATCACCCTCGGGGTGCCGATCGCCACCTGGGCCGGGATCCTGATGGCCGACGTGATGCTGCGCCGGCGCGACTACGACGAGCACGCGCTGTTCCACGGCACCGGTCGCTACGGCAACTGGAACTGGACGTCCGTGGCGCTGATGGCCGTGGGGTCCGTGGTCGGGTGGGGCCTGGTCATCAACGCCTTCGCCGAGGACGCCGGGTGGAACAACTGGCAGGGCTACCTGCTCGGACCGCTCGGCCTCGGCGGCCGGGACGGCGACTGGGCGTGGGCCAACCTGGGCGTGCTCGTGGCCCTGCTCATCGGGTTCGTGGGGTATGCCGTGCTGCAGGCGGGTGCGATCCGTCGCCAGGAGGCCGGTGCCCCGGTGGCACCGGGGTCGCCCGCCGACGGGGCCGGTGAGGACCGGGTGCAGGCGTGAGACCGGAGGAGGCCTGGCTGGTCGTCATCGACCCGCAGGTAATCTTCGCCGACCCCTCCTCGGACTGGGCGGCGCCGCGGTTCGCCGAGATCGTCGAGCCGGTGCACCGCCTCGCCGGCCAGTTCGGTGACCGGGTGGTCCTCACGCGGTGGTTGCCCCCGGCCGCCAAGCGCGGGTCCTGGGTGCCGTACTTCCAGGAGTGGGCCTTCGCCGACAAGCCGGCGGACGACCCGCTGTTCGCCCTGGTGCCCGACGTCGCAGGACTCAGCACCCGGCATACGGTCGACGAGCCGACGTTCGGCAAGTGGGGGACCCAGCTGGAGGCCCTGACCGGGCCGGTCCCGCACCTGGTGCTGACCGGAGTGGCTACCGACTGCTGTGTGCTGTCCACGGCGCTGCCAGCCATCGACGCCGGGGCCACCGTGACCGTGGTGTCCGACGCGTGCGCCGGCTCCGACGACGCCAACCACCAGCGGGCGCTGGACGCGATGGCGCTCTATGGCCCGCAACTGCAGGTGCGCACCGCGGCGGAGGTGCTCGGCAGCTGAGCGCTCGGCACCGGGCGTAGAGCTACCCGGCGGCGGAGGCGCTGTTGCGCAGCGCCCGGGGCGTTTCCTTCACGATGACGGCGTGCAGCCACGGGCTGGTGAGGTTGCGTGGCAACGAGCGGGCCCACAGCCACGGGTCGTCGTAGAAGCTGATCGCCCGGGGGCCGGGGAAGGACAGCATCGACTCGCCCAGGTCGAGCGCGCTGCGACTGCCGGTGATCTTGTGGGTCCCGTCGTCGCGGACCTCCAGGGTGGCCACGACCTCGGTCCACCGGTGGTGGGTGGTCCGGAGCTCAACGGTGATCATGGGCCATCCTCACCGGGCGGCATGCTCCCGCGCCCGTGTCACTGCGTGTCACCCTGACTCCCTCCGCCGGCGCAACGCCCACGAGTCTAGGCAGGGTGTGTCGCTCTTGTGTCGCCACTTCGCGGGCGGGTCCCGTGCTGTCACAAGAAGACTCTGGTCCTGACGTGGCGACTCTGCTACCGAGATGGTCACTAGGCGTCTGTCCGGACCGACGCCTAGTGACCATCGCAGTAGCACAGTGGGTGCCCCGACGGTCGGCCCGTGGGATGCTCGGAGAGTGACCGACGACCTGCCCGCGGGCACCGGGCCCGGCCGCGACCTCGACGGCGAGGCGAAGGCCACCCTGCACCGCTACCTGCAACTGGCCCGCGACGCGCTGCTCTGGAAGCTCGAGGGCCTGTCCGAGTACGACGTCCGACGGCCGATGACGGCCACCGGCACCAATCTGCTGGGTCTGGTGAAGCACACGGCCAGCGTGGAGCTGGGCTACCTGGGCGACACGTTCGGCAGGCCGTCGGGGATCGCGCTGCCGTGGTTCGCCGACGGCGCCGAGGACAACGCCGACATGTGGGCGACCGCCGAGGAGACCCGGGCTGACATCGTCGGGCTCTACCACGCGGTCTGGGCGCACACCGACGAGACGATCCGGCTGCTGCCGCTGCACGCCGCCGGCCGGGTGCCGTGGTGGTCACCGGAGAAGGCGGACGTCACCCTGCACCAGATCCTGGTCCACGTCGTTACCGAGACCGACCGGCACGCCGGTCAGGCCGACATCGTGCGCGAGATGATCGACGGGCAGGTCGGCCTCCTGCCCGGCCGGGAGAACCTCCCCGGCGGCGACGCGCAGTGGTGGGCCGACTACGTCGCACGCCTCGAGCAGGCGGCCCGCGACGCCGGGCGGCAGGAGGAGGCCGGTGGCGGGACCGGGTAGGACCCGGCGTCCGCGCCGGCCGGCTCAGCCGACGAGGGCGGGGTCCGGGGTGCGCTCCGCCGACGCCTCGGCATACGGCTCCTGTGCCTCCAGTTCCCGCACCAGCGGGATCACCTGCTCCCCGAATCGCTCGACGTCCTCGCGCACGTGCAGGAAGCCCAACAGCACCAGGTCGACCCCGGCACGCTTGTAGTCCACGATCCGCCGGGCCACCTGTGCGGGAGTGCCGATCAGACCGGTGCGGAAGCCGTCGTTGTACTGCACCAGGTCCTTGAACTCACTGTCGGCCCACATCCCCTTCTTGTCCGAGGTGGCCGCGCCGGCCTGCTTCACCGCGTTGCCGAAGTCGTTGACCTTGTCGACGTCGGCCTTGGCGATGACCTCCTCGACGACGCCGCGGGCCTCGTCCTCGGTGTCCCGCACGACGGCGAAGCCGTTGATGCCAAAGCGCACCCTGCGACCGTGCGCGGCGGCCTGGCCACCGACGTCCTCGATCTGCTCGGCGGCTCCCTCGACAGTGTTGCCGTTCATGAAGTACCAGTCGGACAGGCGGCCGGCCATGGCCCGAGCCGAGGTGGAGTTGCCGCCCTGGAACACCTCCGGCTGCAGTCGCGGCTGGGGCCGGAAGGTGACGTCGCGGGTCCGGTAGAAGTCGCCGCGGTAGGTGAAGTCGTCCTCGGCCCACAGCCCGCGCAGCACCTCGATGAACTCCTCGGCGCGACGGTAGCGCTCCTCGTGGTCCAGCCAGGGCAGGCCCAGGTCCGTGTACTCCTTCTTGAACCACCCGGAGACGACGTTGAGGCAGAACCTGTTGTCGTGCAGGTCCTGTGCGGTGGCACCGAGCTTGGCCAGCACGGTCGGCGGCCACTGTCCCGGGTGGACCGCGGCGATGACCTTGAGACGTTCGGTGGCGGACAGCAGCCCCAGGGAGAAGGAGACCGACTCGTGCTGGGCGTCGGCCCCGTAGGAGGCCAGGTACCGCACCTGGGTCAGGGCGTAGTCGAAGCCGACCCGTTCGGCGGCGCGGGCCACATCGAGGTTGTAGTCCGGCGTGTGGTTGGTCCGCTGGTCGATGGTCGAGACCACCAGGCCACCCGAGACGTTGGGGACCCAGTAGGCGAAGGCGAGCGGGTCGGACCCCGGCTGGCCCGTGGTGGGGGCTGTCGCGGCGGGGGCTGCCGTGCTCGGGCGGTCGGTCGTGTCGTCGGTCATGTCAGGCTCCGATCGTGGTGGGCAACGGGGTGAACCGGCCGGCGTGGTGCACCAGGGGATTGCCGGCCGAGGAGACGGCGTGCTCGACCCGGGCGATCGCGACGAAACTGTCGCCGGCGTCGACCAGGTCGTGGATCCGGGTGATGAGTCGTGCGGTGCTCCCGTGGACCGCTGGCAGCCCGTGGTCGTCGTAGGACCATGCGCCGTCGTCGACGAAGCGCTTGCTGCGGTCGCGGGCGAAGCGGTCGGCCAGCTGCTGCTGGTCCTCGCCGAGCAGGTGCAGGGCTGCGCGCTGGGTCTGCGCGATGGTCACGAGGGAGGAGGAGGTCTTGGCGACGTTGAACGACACGAGCGGCGGGGACAGCGACACCGACACGACGGAGATCGCGGTGAAGCCGACGGGGCCCCGGGAGCCGGAGCCGGTGACGACCCATGCGCTGGCGGCGGCCCGCGCGAAGGTGCCCCGTAGGTCCACCACCGGTGGGGTGGGCTCCGCTGGTGGCGCGGCGTGGGGTCGGGCAAGGGTGGGGGACAGGCTGATGGTCATGGCGTACTCCTGGAATCAGGTGCGTGCAGGGGGCCCGGGTCGGGCCAGGCGAGAGGGTGATGCGGTGCGTGGCGAAGCTGCGAACGGCGGTCTGGCGCGTCAGGGACGACAGGCGCTGACCGCCCGGCGCATCAGGTCGACGGTGCGACGCAGGTGCGGGGCGTGGGCCGCGCGAGGGCGCTGATGGTGCTGCACGATTCCTCCATCGATCCTGGCGTGAGCACCTGCCCCGCCGGGGGTGGTTGCTGCGGCGTCAACGAGCCAGGTCTCTCGGCCGCTCTGGATGGGTGACGCCAGTCGATCACAGGATCTTCGGTCCTGTCAATCGAGAGATCTGGTCGGCCGCAGGATCAGCGGGCTTGGCGTGGTGGTTCGGCGGCACCGGAGTCGAGTGCAGCGCGTCAGCGTGCTGCGACGTCATCATGCATTGACGTCAGCCTGCCGGCACGCGCAGGTGGACGGCGCGGAGCAGGGTGAACGGTCCCGGCAGCGGGAGCCGGATGCCGGTGAGGGCCTCGGCCGCGGTCAGGCCGACCGCCAGGTCGGGGTCCGGGTCCGGGCCCAGGATCTCCGCGCTCCGCCGCGACGCTCGCCGCCCGCAGGGCGCCGAGCAGAGGGGCTGCGGCGGGTGGTGCGTCGGCGGGTGACGCGTGGGTGCGTGCGGCGTCGGCGGGTGCGGTGTCGGCGGGTGCGGTCTGGGCGGGCAGGTCGTGCTCCTCTGCGGTCTCCCCGTCCACGGCCGAAGTGACGGTGACCCCCCGCGTCGGGTCCCACCGCACGACGACAGCCACCCCGCCCAGCGAGAGCGGGTCGGCCAGGAGCGCGATGTCGGTGCCGACCGGCTCCAGCACGACGGCGCCGCCCAGGGCCGGGATGAGCCCCGTCACGGGGTCGGATCCCTCGGTGCTGTTGCGCCGGACGATGCTGGCCAGGCGGGTCCGGGAGGGCGTCGCCCGACGCAGGTGCACGACCTCGCCGACCCGGTAGTGGTCCCGCCCCCGCACCCAGATCGCGCAGCCGGAGGTGCGCAGTGGCGCGGCCCAGCGGTGCACCAGCGACCGGTAGTGGGCGAGGGCTTCGTCCATCTCGCCGGTCATGGTCACACCGTAGTGCCCCGCCCGACCCTCCTTCTCCCGGACGAGGGCCCCGCCATGGGGCAGGATGGGGGCGATGCGAGGTGACCAGGACGGCCCGGCCCTGGCGACGCGACTGGTCGCCGTGGCTCGTGGTGACCAGGCGGCCTTCGCCGACCTCTATGACTCGACGGCGCCCCGGGTTTACGGACTGGTGCTGCGCGTCCTGCGGGACCGGTCCCAGGCCGAGGAAGTCACCCAGGAGGTGTTCCTACAGGTGTGGCGGACGGCGAGCTCCTTCGACCCCGACCGGGGCAGCGCGATCTCCTGGCTGCTGACGCTGGCGCACCGCCGCGCGGTCGACCGGGTGCGCTCCGTCGTGGCCCAATCCGCGAGGGACGACGCCTACGAATCACAGCGGACCACGCCCCCGTTCGACGTCACCGCGGAGGCGGTCGAGGAACGAATGGAGGCGACTCGGGTGCGTGACGCGCTCGGGGAACTCACCCCGGCCCAGCGGGCGGCCATCGAACTCGCGTACTTCGAGGGCCTCACCCACCGGGAGGTCGCGGAGCGCCTCGACGTGCCGTTGGGCACGGCGAAGACCCGGATCAGGGACGGGTTGGGCAAGATGCGGGACACGATGGGAGGTGGACAGTGAGCGACCAGGAGCACCGGGGCGCAGACCCCGGCGGGACCCGGGACGGCGATGCCGACCCGGCAGAGCCGACGGTGCACGACCTCGTGGGCGCCTATGTGCTGGATGCCGTCGACGACCGGGAACGCGCCGAGTTCGAGGAGCACCTGGCCTCCTGCCCCGACTGCCGGCGGGAGGTCGCCGAGCTCGCCGACCCCGTGGTCGACCTGAGCGTCGGGCTGGAGGAGGAGCCCCCGGCGGGACTGCGCGCGCGGCTGCTGGAGCAGATCGCGCAGGAGCCTCCGGCCGTGGTCCCGCTGCGGGGCCGGGAGGACGACGCTGACGGTGAGCTCGGCAGCGCCGAGGACTCGGATGCCACCACGGGAGAAGCGGCCGCGGCGGCCGAGCGACGCGCCTGGTGGGTGGGCATCGCGGCGGCGGCAGCCGTCATTGTCGGCGCGGTGGCGGTGACGCAGTGGGTGACCAACGACGTCCCCGCGCCGGTGGTCGTGGCCGAGGACGTGTTGGAAGCCCCGGACGCGGTGCGGCACACCGAGACGCTCGGGGATGTGACCGTCACGGTGGTGACGGCCGCCTCGTTGGACTCGACCGTCTTCGTTGCCGAGGGCATGGAGGAGGCCCCGGAGGGTCAGGACTACCAGCTGTGGTTCGTCCACGAGGACGGCACTGCCGTCTCCGCCGGGCTGATGCCGCGCACTGGCGCCGACACCACCGAGATGGTCCTGGAGGGGGAGTCCGGCGGTGCCGTGGCGGTGGGGGTGACCCTCGAGCCGGCCGGCGGCTCCGAGCAGCCGACGAGCGACCCCCTGGTGGCCGTGCCGATCGAGGGCTGACCGGTCGGCTCAGGCCCCGGGCACCCACCGGGCGAAGACCACGATGTTGTCGACGTGGGCCCCGCGGTCCGGGTCGTACAGGCCCCCGCAGGTGATCAGGCGCAGCTCTGGGCCCTCGGTGTTGCCGTAGACCGTGACCTTGGGGAAGGCGTCCTTGGGGAAGCTCTCGGTCCCGTATACCTCGAAGGTCACCGTGCGCCCGTCCTCCCGGTCCACCTCGACGAGGTCGCCAGGACGTAGTGCCCCCAGGTCGTAGAAGATGCTGGGCACCGATCCCTGGCTGGTGACGTGCCCCTCGATCACGGTGGGTCCGACCTCGCCCGGGGTGGGTGACCCCTCATACCAGGCGGCCTCGTCGTAGCGCTCGCCGCTCGGCACCAGGAGAGTGCCGTCGTCGTCGAGGCCGAGCGGGTGCAACGGGCTAGCCACGTCGATCGAGGGGATCCGGACCGCAACGGGGTCGGACGGCGGCAACGCCGACGACTCCGGCGCCGCGGTCGACGACTCTGGTGGCACGGTCGACGGTGTCCCTGGGGTGGTCGAGGGGGCGGGGGCGTCCTGGGTCGCGGGCCCGTCAGTCGGCCCGGCGGAGCCCGTCGTGGCGACCGGCGGCCGGGAGGCGTCAGCCTCGGGAGCAGGCGGATCGTCGACCTGGCTCAGGACGACCCAGAGCAGGACGACGATCCCGGCGACGAGCAGCAGCCCGGAGGCCACGGACAGCAGGGTGCGTCCGCGGCCTCCGGGCCGGCTCGTGGCCACCAGCGGTCAGACCTCGTGGCGGGCGCTGTCCCGCCGACGGGACGCTGCCAGGCCCAGCCCCCCGGCCGCCAGCGTCAGCGCGCCCATCGCCAGCAGACCGGCGTGCTCCATCCCGGTGGTGCCGCCGCCACCGGTGGCGACGCCGTCCTCCGGCATGCTCATCTGGGCGACGTTGAACTCGCCGCACAGAGCGGGGTCGGTCGCCTCGGAGGGGAGCTCCGGGTCCAGGTCGGACACGATGTCACCGTCGTAGGCGCCGCTGCCGTCGTGGTCCACACCGTGGATCACGATGACCCCGTCGCCGGCGGCGACCGACGCGGCCGTCGCCTCGTCCAGCTCGATGGTGCGCTCGTAGGTGTAGGCACCGGTGGACGGGAAGTTCTCGACGTCGAGGGCGTGCTCGCCACCGGTCATGCCGGGCTCGATGGTCAGGCTCAGCGCGACGTCGCCGTAGGAGTCGATGGCGTCGGACACCTGCAGGGCGCCCTCGAACCCGTTGCCCTGCTGGCTCGGGTCCGGGCAGGTGTTCTGCCCACCGATGTGGATGTGCTGGGCGTGCGGTGCGCCGTCCAGCAGGCCGGTGGTCTCGATCTTGATGTGCAGGTCGTGGCCCTCGAGCATGCCCCAGGCGGTGCCGGAGGCGCCGGAGCGGTTGAGCTCGGTCAGTGTGCCGGACAGCTCGGTCCCCTCGTGCTCGTGGGCCGCGGCAGGGACGGCCGCCGCCAGGGGCAGACCGACGATCGCCGCGACGGCGAGCGGGGCGAGGCGGGTGCGGGTGGTGCGCATGACAACTCCTTGGTGTCGGGATCCGCTGCGACATCGGTCGCCAGCGGCTCGTGGCATCCAGGGATTCGGAGCCGTCGTCGCTCCGGATGGGTCAGACTCGGTGGTGTGGAGGCCACACGCGTCGTCGTGCGTCGCGGGGACCGGGAGGTGACCGGTGCCTGCCGGCCCGGGGAGCCGTGGGCGGCGGCGGCCTCCCGGGTCGCGGAGGGGCTCGGCGACGTCGGTGGGACCGTCGCGCACGACCTCTCCGGACCCACCAAACTGTTCGAAGCAGACCCCGAGCTGCGGGTGGCGACTCGTCCGATGACCGCCGGGGACCTGTCGGACCTCCGGCGCTGGCTGATGGTCGAGCACGTCCGGCGGTGGTGGCACACGGGCAAGGAGACCCCCGAGTCGGTGCGCGCGACCTACCTGCCCCGCATCGAGGGGAGGGAAGCCGTCCGGATGTGGGTCGTCGAGGCCAACGGCCGTTCTGTGGGCTTCGGCCAGGACTACCGGATCGCCGACCACCCGCAGTTCGCGCTGCTGGCCCCCGACTCCTCGGCGATCGGGGTCGACTACGCGCTCGGGGAGTCGGCCTGGCTGGGACGCGGCGTCGGGGTGCGCCTCCTGTGGGCCTGGCTGACCGGTGTGCGTGACCACTACCCGGGCACGACCGCGTGCTTCGCGGCACCGGACCACCGCAACGCCGCCTCGCTCCGGACCCTGGAGAGGGTCGGGTTCGAGCGGGGCACCTGGTTCGACGAGCCAGTGCGGGGCGGCGGCGTCAGCACGGTGGTAGGTTGCACCGTGGACGTATGCCGGGTGCTGGGGTGAGCATGCTGGTGCCTCAGCGTCCGGGGTCGGGCGGGAGGTACTCGACGCGGCAGTGACCGGCTGCGGCTCGGGAGAGCGGGTGGTCGGTGGTGACCAGGGTGATGTCGTGGATCTGCGCCAGGGCGACGTAGGCCGCGTCATAGCCGCTGACGTTGTGCCGCAGGCTCCACATCGTCGGGAGCAACGGATCCAGGGCCTCGGTCCGGACGGTCAGGCGCGGTAGCTGGTGCAGTGCCCACTCCGCTTCGGAGGTCCCGAGGTGCCCGCCCAGATGCAGCCCGCGCAGGGACGAGAACACCTCGGCCTTCCAATGCTGCGGCGCGATCCAGTCAGGATCTGCCGTGAGCACCTTCCGAACTCGGCGCCCCTGGCGGTCGAGCCGGACGATGTAGTCGGTGAGGACAGCAGCGTCCGGCACGATCATTCGGCGCTGCGTTCCTCGCGTGCGGCCCGGAGCACCTCGGAGGTCTGCGGTGCAGACCGGTCGATCCCGTGGCCCTGTCGAGCACGTTGCTCGACCTTGGCAGCGATCTCCAGGTTGCGTTGGAGGCCAGCCTGCTGTTCCAGGACCGCGAGCAGATAGGACTGCAGGGATTTGCCCTCGTGGCGGGCCCTGTTGGCCAGGGCCTGACGAGTCTCGTCGGGGACGTCGCGGATCGTGATCGTCACCATGCCTCCAGTATGCCTGCATTTCGCCTGCACTCGCTCGAACTGCCCGTATCCTCGCGGAGGCCGGCACCTGGGTGACGGCGTCGTCCACAGGCGAGCGGACGGCATACGTGATGATGGTCGCGATGACCGACTCGCTGACCGACCTGCTGCCCCCGGAGGGGACCCCTGCCGACCCCGACGAGCTGTATGACGCGTTCGGGCGGTGGGCGCAGGCGAAGGGCACGCCCCTCTATCCGCACCAGGAGGAGGCGATTATCGAGCTGCTCGGCGGGGCGAACGTCATCCTGGCGACCCCGACCGGGTCCGGGAAGTCGCTGGTCGCCGCGGCGGCCCACTTCCAGGCGCTCGCCGAGGACCGGGTCTCGTTCTACACCGCACCCATCAAGGCCCTGGTCAGCGAGAAGTTCTTCGCCCTGTGCCAGCTGTTCGGCGCCGACAACGTCGGCATGGTCACCGGGGACGCCTCGGTCAACGCCGACGCCCCCATCATCTGCTGCACCGCCGAGATCCTGGCCAACATCGCGCTGCGCGAGGGCGACCGGGCGGACATCGGCATGGTGATCATGGACGAGTTCCACTTCTATGCCGAGCCGGACCGCGGGTGGGCCTGGCAGGTGCCGCTGCTGGAGTTGCCGCAGGCGCAGTTCCTGCTGATGTCGGCGACGCTGGGCGACGTCACCCGCTTCGAGGAGGACATCACGCTGCGCACCGGTCGGCCGACCGCCGTCGTCGCCGGCACCGAGCGGCCGGTGCCGCTGAGTTTCTCCTGGGCGATGACGCCCCTGCACGAGTCGATCGGCGAGCTGCTGGAGACCCACCAGGCGCCGGTCTACATCGTGCACTTCACCCAGAAGGACGCCCTTGAGCGGGCGCAGTCGCTGCTGTCGCTGAAGATCGCGACCCGCGAGGAGAAGGACGCGATCGCCGAGCGGATCGGGGCGTTCCGGTTCACCGCTGGCTTCGGCAAGGTGCTGTCCAAGCTGGTGCGCGCCGGCATCGGGGTGCACCACGCGGGGATGCTGCCGCGCTACCGCCGGCTCGTCGAGCAGCTGGCGCAGGACGGGCTGCTCAAGGTCATCTGCGGCACCGACACCCTGGGCGTGGGGATCAACGTGCCGATCCGCACGGTGCTGTTCACCGGGCTCACCAAGTTCGACGGCACCCGGCAGCGGGTGCTGCGCTCCCGGGAGTTCCACCAGATCGCCGGCCGCGCGGGGCGGGCGGGGTTCGACACCAGCGGGTATGTCGTGGTGCAGGCGCCGGAGCACACGATCGAGAACGCGCGTGCGCTGGCCAAGGCGGGGGACGACCCGAAGAAGCAGCGCAAGGTGCAGCGCAAGAAGCCGCCGGAGGGGTTCATCAACTGGACCGAGGAGACCTTCGACAAGCTGGTCGCCTCGGAGCCGGAGCCCCTGGTGTCGCGGATGCGGGTGGACCACTCGATGATCCTCAACGTGGTGGCCCGGCAGGGTGACCCGTTCGCCAACCTGCGGCGCCTGCTGCGCGACAACCACGAGGAGCCGCGCAACCAGGTGCGGCTGTCCCGCCGGGCGATCACGCTGGCTCGCAGCATGCTGGAGACCGGGGTGTTGCAGCGGCTGCCGGAGCCGGAGGCCTCCGGCCGTCAGGTGGTGCTCTCCGGTGAGGTGCAGGAGAACTTCGCGCTCAACCAACCGCTGGCCCCGTTCGCCCTCGCGGCCCTGGAGGTGCTCGACGAGGAGGCGACGACCTACGCCCTTGACGTCGTCTCGGTGATCGAGGCGGTGCTGGAGGATCCGCGCCCGGTGCTGTGGGCCCAGCAGTCCAAGGCCAAGGGCGAGGCCGTGGCGGAGATGAAGGCCGACGGCATCGAGTACGAGCAGCGGATGGAGCTGCTGGAGGACGTCACCTGGCCGCAGCCGCTGGCCGAGCTCCTCGAGGCGACGTTGGCGATCTTCCGGCAGACCCACCCGTGGGTGAGCGAGGACGCGCTGAGCCCGAAGTCGGTCGTGCGTGACATGTACGAGCGGGCGATGAGCTTCACCGAGTTCGTCGGGTTCTACCAGCTGGCCCGGTCCGAGGGCGTCGTGCTGCGCTACCTGACCGACGCCTATCGCACGCTGCGGCAGACGGTGCCGGAGGCTTACCGATCCCAGGAGCTGGAGGACCTGATCCACTGGCTCGGCGAGACGATCCGGCAGACGGACTCCTCGCTGCTCGATGAGTGGGAGGCGCTGACCGACCCCGATCTAGTCGCGGCCGCTGCCGCTCGCGCGGCCGAGGGGGTGCCGCTGGCGCCGACCCGGCCGATCACCGGCAACGAGCGGGCGTTCCGGGTGATGGTGCGCAACGCGATGTTCCGGCGGGTGGAGCTGGTGTCCCGCGACGAGGTCGAGGCGCTGGGCGTCCTGGAGGCCGCCGTCGCCCAGCTGACCGAGCCCGCCCGCGAGCCGTTGCTGTCGGCCGACGACTGGGACGAGGCGCTGGAGGCGTACTACGACGAGCACGGCTCGGTCGGGACCGACGCCGACGCGCGCGGCCCGGCGATGCTGGCGATCACTCCGGAGCGCGGGCCCCAGCCCGGCGTCCGGGAGGTGCCGGGCGTCGCGTCCAGCGGGCCGGCCGAGGTGCGGCTGTGGCAGGTGCGGCAGACCATCGCCGACCCCGAGGGTCACCACGACTGGGTGATCGAGGCGACCTGTGACCTGGACGCCTCCGACGAGGTCGGGGAGCCGGTGTTGCTGGCGAACTCGATGCGGCGGTTGTGAGCGAGAGCCACATGTCGGCGCTGCATGAGCCTGCTGCAATGGCCAGCCCGCGGCACAGCAGATTGGCGCCTGAGTTTCCCCCTTGAACCATGAGGCTCTCCGTGGTCTACTCACGGTATCGACCGCAAAGGCGCGGCCGCGACCGGCCGGGGAGGCTGTGGCATGAGGGGACGACGGATTCTGGCAGCACTGCGGTGGCAATGATGCTTGTGGGGTCTGCACCGGTGGCCATGGCCGCTCCGAGAACTAAGACGGGACACGTTTGGCGGTCGGACTGTCCGGCGCTTTCGCCGAACCCGTGGGTGAATGCTGACACGCAAGGAACGACGAACGTTATTGCGCCGGGGAGTTCATACACCCACGTTTACTACAACTCAGTTCGCCGGGACCGGCAGTTCAAGGGGACTTATACCGGCGGCAAGTACACTGTGTCCACGACAGGGAACATCTACTTGAGTGGGACCTACGGGTACTGTGACGTGTGATGCCCGTCCTGTCGAAGCAGTCCTTTAAGGCTGAAGATTCAAGCGAGAGACATTCTGTTTGTAGATGTCACTTTGTCGATCTGCAAGACCTCTTGGATCATGCGGAGGGGCAATGGCTCTAGTGCGGCGGGGCCGTGGCTAAGCCAATGCGGTGCCTCAGTTCCATACTGGCGATCGCGAGCCTCCTGCTCCTCGCGGCTTGCCAGAGTGAGGAACCCGAGGCCGACGCGGCGAATGCTGCTGTGCGGGGCAACCCTGACCGTGCCGACAGCGAACGACTCCAGAAGGAGTGGTTCACGCGCATGGGAGGTTGCCTTACCGAGGCGGGATTCCCCTCAAAGATGGAGGGTGACGTCCTCACCTCGGCCGGGACGGTCGGCAGGCAGGACGATTTCGACGCCGCCTGGGCGACGTGCGAGGAGAGCCTGGGTGAGATTCCGGCATCGGACCCACTCACGCCCGCAGAGCTTGGCACGCTCTATGACCTCTACCTGGAGGCGGACGAGTGTCTGCGTGAGAACGGACTTCCCGTCACCGCACAGATGCCAAGCAAGGACACGTGGGTGGCGCAGGAGATCCACGCGATGACCGACTCGCAGGCCGATCCTCCTCCGCTCCCCTTCGACGGGCTGCTGCAGCATCCGTACGAGGACGTCTGCCCGTGGCCTTCCGGCGAAGACGTCTTCGATCGGATGAACGGTGGGTAACCGTCGTGAGAGCATGCCGGGATGAGCACGGAAGCAGTGCCGCGCTGCGCGTGGGCGTGGGGTGGGTGTGGTGCTCCTGGTGGTCCTGCTGATTGCGGGGGCGGCGGGTGCTGGGTGGTGGGCTGGGCGGGCTGCGTTGGAGCCGCGGGTGGCGGTGGAGGGTCCGGGCGCTGGGCCTGAGGTCGTGTGGGGCGTGGTGTCGGAGTCGTCGGTGGGGCGGTCGTTGCCGTTGTCGACGACGTTGCGGCAGCCGGCGGTGATGGTGGCGGGGAACGGCTTGTCGGGGGTGGTGACGCGGGTCTCGCCTGGTGAGGTGGACGTGGGGGATGTGGTGTATGTGGTGGCTGGTGTCCCGGTGCGTGCGGTGGAGGGGGCGGTGCCGTTCTGGCGGGACCTGGAGCCGTGAGGTTGAGGGAGAGGACGTGGTCCAGTTGCAGGGGGCGCTGATTGAGTTGGGGTTCCTGGAGGGTGTGGCTGATGGGGAGTTCGGGGCGGGGACGGAGCGGGCGGTGAAGGCCTGGCAGAAGGATCTCGGCCTGGAGGAGACCGGGACGGTGGCGTTGGGTGAGGTGGTCGCGGTGCCGGAGTTGCCCACGACCGTGCAGGTGGGGGAGTCGATCGTGGTGGGCGGCACGGTCAGCGGGGGTGAGGAGGCCGTGCTTGCCCCGACGGGGGAGCAGGAGTTCGTGTTGGTGGTGACGCAGGAGCAGGCGCGGTTGATCCCGGCGGAGGCGACGGTGCGGGTGACCTGGCAGGAGACGGTGTGGGAGGCGGTGATCGCCGGGTCGAGCCAGGACGAGTACGGCTCGACCGAGTTCGAGCTGACGGGTCCGGACGGAGGGCCGGTGTGCGGGGGTGAGTGCGGGACCTTGCCGGGGGATGCGCAGGTGACGTTGCGTTCGGAGGTGGTGGTGGTGCCGGAGGTGTCGGGCCCGGCGGTCCCGGCGGCGGCGGTGCAGACCAGGGCCGACGGCACGGCATACGTGGTCACCGAGGAGGGTGAGGTTGAGGTGACGGTGCGGGGGTCTGGTGGTGGGGTGGCGATCGTGGACGGGGTGGCGGAAGGGACTCGGGTGCAGGTGCTGGGCGACGGCGGGGTGGGGCAGCAACCGGTGCCCGCCCCGGTCCCAGGAGATGCCCCAGCGCAGGATGACAGTGCGGTCACCAGCGGGGGCGGGTGAGGCTTGGTGTTGGCGGTGCAGGGGTTGTCGTTTGCGTACCGGCGGGGTGGGGAGGAATTGTTCGGCGGGTTGTCGCACGAGTTCGTCCCGGGGCGGGTGACCGCGGTGACCGGTCCGTCGGGGCGGGGGAAGTCGACGTTGTTGTATGTGTTGGGGTTGATGCTGACGCCGTCCTCGGGGGATGTGCTGTTGGGTGGGCGGCCGGTGGGGTCGGCGTCGGATCCGGTGCGGGCCAGGGTGCGGGCGCACCGGATTGGGTTCGTCTTCCAGGACGCGGTGCTGGACCCTTCCCGGGTGGTGCTGGACTCGGTGGTCGAGCCGGCCTTGTATGCGGGGTGGTCGCGTCGGGCGGCACGGGCCAGGGGTCGGGCGTTGTTGGACCAGGTGGGGGTGGGAGCGAGGGCGGATCACCGGCCGGGTGAGATCTCTGGTGGGCAGGCACAGCGCGTCGCGGTGTGTCGTGCCCTGGTGACCGGTCCGAGCGTGATCCTGGCCGATGAGCCGACCGGCAACCTGGACCGGGAGAACGCGCAAGGCGTGTTGGCGGCGCTGTCAGCCGCGGCCGGGGACACGACTCCGGCAGAGGGTGCGGACGATGTCGGGCGGGGCCCGGGGAAGTTGGGGCGGACGGTGGTGATCGCGACGCACGACCCGTTCGTGTTGGAGCACGCCGATGAGGTGCTCGCGCTGTGAGGGGTGTGGTTGCGGTGGCGGGCCGGTCGCGATGAGGCCGTGGGCGGTGGTCCGGGAGGGGCTGGCGACGGCGTGGGCGAACAAGGTCCCCTCGGTGCTCGCAATGCTCCTAGTCGCGGTGATGTGCGGGACGACGCTCGCCACAGTCGGGCGGACCGCTGCCGCGGAGGAGCAGGTGGCCGACCGGTTGGACGCGGCCGGGTCACGGGTGCTGGTGGTCAACGACGCCCAGGGGCAGGACCTGATCCCCCGAGCCGTGGTCGAGCAGGCGGCCGGGTTGTCGGTCGCGGAGCGGGCGGTCGGGGTGGTGATCCCGGTGGACGTGACGAACAGTGTCGTCGGTGCGGGGGGAACCAGGGTGCCGGCGTGGGCGGTCGTGGGAGACCTGGCCGACGTGGCGACGTTGGAGCGGGGCCGGTGGCCCGGCCCGGGGGAGGCGTTGGTCGCCGCTCAGGGACAGCTGGCTTTGGGGATGGATGACCCGGTCGGGTCGGTGACGCTGGCCTCGACCACGGAGGTGATGGACTACAGCGTGGTCGGGTCGTTCACCCCGCGAGAACCGTTCACCGACTACGCCGCCGGGGTGCTGATCGCCGCGCCGGAGGGGGTGGTGGCCGACTCGCTGCACGTCGTGGTCACCGACTCCCAGGCTGCAGCGACCGCACAGCAGGCGGTGCTCGGGTTGATTGCCCCGCCGACCTTCGAGGCGGTGACCGTGCAATCCCCGGTCAGTCTGGCGCAACTGCAGGAGCAGGTCGCCGGAGACCTCACCACCTTCGGTCGTGCCCTGCTCCTGGGCGTCCTCGGCGCAGGCGCGCTGTTGGTCGCGATCGTCGTGCTCGCCGACGTGCTCATCCGCCGCACTGACCTCGGCCGACGGCGGGCCCTCGGGGCGACCCGGTCGGTGATCATCGCCCTGGTCCTGGGCCGCACCCTGGCCCCCGCCCTGCTCGGCGCGGCCTTCGGGACCGCCGTCGGGCTCTGGGTCGCCGCACGCTACGCCGCGGCCCCGCCACTCGAGTTCACCGTTGCCACCGCGACCCTGGCTCTACTCGCCGCACTCGCGAGCGCCGTCCCGCCAGCATTGTTCGCCGCCACCCGGGACCCGGTCCGCGTCCTGCGCACACCATGAGTCGTCGTACTTCGTTGCGCTCGCGCTACATTCATTGACGGTCATGAGGCGCACTGGTACGTTCGCTCTGGTTGTTTCAGCGCGGAGGAGCGGACATGAAACGCAAAGTAGCCAGCGGGGTGCTGGCGTTTGGGTTCTTGATTAGTGCTTCGCCAGCGGTCCACGCTGCAGGCTCCGAATCGGGCTACATCTACGACACGGATTGTCCGCAACCATCCGACCCATGGGTGGTTGGGCGTACAACAGGATCCACCGACCTTCTAGGTCCTGGGAAGTCTTCCTACGTCAACTATTTCAATGGCTCCACGATGCAGGACCGTTACGTAGCAGGAACTCTGGCCGGTGGCTACTGGCACGTGACAACCACTGGGACACTGAATAACCCTGGCACGTACGGTTACTGTCGGAACGTCTAGTGGAGCCGGGGTGCGGTCCCGATTTGCTGGAGGTTCGGCCCCACTGTTCGTGGTGGTGCTGCTCGTGACTGCCTGCACGGACGACTCGGCACGGCCCGGGCAGCACCATCCGACGGTCCAGTCGCAAGACGCTACGGAGTTGTCTGGCGGGACGGTCGATGCGCCAGGAGAAGCCAGCCAGGCGGTCGTCGATCGCAGCGATGATGACGCGCTGGCGCGGCAGTGGATCGATGCCAAGGTCGAGTGTCACACGAGGGCGGGCTTCCCCGCGCGAGTTGTGGGTGGCGACGGAATCGAGACAGACGTTGCGCCAGGCCAGCAGGCGGCCTACCTGGCCATGAGTGAGCAGTGCGATACCGAGATTACGGAGCGACTCGGCGGGCGACCAGGGTCGATTCCCTACACCCGGGAGGAGTTGGGAGCACTGTACGACCTCATGCTGGAGGGCCGGGAGTGCCTGAGCAGTGAGGGGTACGCCATCTCTGAGCCGAGTTCGCGGGAAGCTTTCATCAGTGCGTCCGAAGCCGTCGCGGCTGGTACGCCGGCGGACCCTTGGGATCCGTGGCACGATGCTGGTGACCCGGACGCCTACGTCTCCTGTCAATTCCCGACAGGGCAAGACGTGTGGGAGTACCTCCACGGGTCGTAGCGTCGCCGAAGCTGATCTGCTGCGCACCTGCAAAGCCCGAGCCTGAGGCTGTGCCGGTCGGTGGGACCGCGGCTGCGGCGCATACCGTGATGCGAGAACGTGATTATCAGAAGTGACATACTCGGGCATGGTCGCACGCTCCGCTCCCGGAGGAAGTGCTTCGATCTGCTGTCGCGCCTGCAGGAGCTGGTACCTGAGGCTGTGCTGGTCGGTGGGACCGCGGCCGCTGGCGCATGCCGGACACCGCTCTGTCGTTCGATCATGATCACGTCTTGATCGACCTGGCGGAGCGGTATGGCGCTGTGCTGGAGGCGGTCGAGGCGTCGGAAGGCTGGGCCACGAGTGTGCGCGCCAGCTCGCCTCCGCTGACCCTCCTCGGCTCGTTGGACGGGAGTGGAGGCAGGGCCTGCGGCAACTACGGCGGAGCCGGCCGCTGGAGGTGGAGCGGTTGGACCTGCCGGGCGGCGAGTCGGTGGTGGTGCCCACCCTGCCCGAGATGCTCAGGGTCAAGGCGTACCTGGTCGTGCAGCGCAACGCGACGCGGGACTATCTCGACACTGCGGCACTGACAGAGCGACTAGGCCCAATCGACGCGGTGGCTGTCCTGAGCCAGATCGACGACTACTACTCGGACCGGAGCAATACCGACGGATCGGTGCTGACCGCCTTGGTCCAGCGGCTCGCCGACCCCGCACCCAGGGATCCGCGCGTGACCACCGAACTTTCGGCATACAAGGGTTTGGATCCGCGATGGCACGACTGGGCGAGCGTCCTCGACGCCTGCCACGCCCTGGCGGACAGCCTGCTTCGCGCGGTGGAGGGCGAGCTCGAATGACGGTGTCCTTCCGGAACGTCGACGTGCCGTCCGATGCCCCACCGGGCTCGTGGCCCTACGAAGCGATCGTGACGACCATCGAGCGGGGTCTCATCGGGGACTGGGCGGTCCTCACCCGGGCGATCCGGCGCGAGCCCTGGGGTCCCGTGGCCCGCCGGGTGGAGGAGTACCTCTCCCGGGAACACCCGCCCGGGGTCGGGCCGTTGCTGGAGCGCGCCATCTCCGGTGCGCGGGCCGAGGCCGAGGCGGCCGAGCGCGCCGAGGTGGCACACGAGGTGGACGACCTGGTGCGCCGGTCCGGACTGACCTCCCGGGAGTTCGCCGAGCGGATCGGCACCTCCGGCTCGCGGTTGTCGACCTACCGGTCCGGGAAGGTGATGCCCTCCGCGGCGCTGCTGGTGCGGATGCGGCGGGTAGGACGGCACACCTGACGTCACTCGCGCGCCACCGCGCGGTACTCGCGCGGACTGACGCCACGGGCTGACTTGAAGACCGTGCTGAGCGTCGAGCCGTCGCTGTACCCCACGCGCCGGGCGATGGAGTCCAGCGTGAGGTCGGGGTCCAGCAGTAGGTCTGCGGCGCGGGCGAGCCGCCACTCCCTGAGATAGGTCATCGGCGGGACACCGAGTCGCTCGGCGAAGCGGCGGGCGAGGGCGGAGCGGGACACACCCGACCCGGTGGCCAGGCTCGCCAGCGTCCACGGGTGCTCGGGCCGCTCCTGGAGCAGCCGGAGCGCCCGGCCGACGACCGGGTCCTGGTGTGCGGTGTACCAGTCCGGCACGTGGGCTCCCGGCTGGCGGAACCAGGCCCTGACAGCCGAGACGAGCAACAGGTCGAACAACCGGTCCAGGATCGCCCGTTGGCCGGGCTCGTCGGTGCCGATCTCGGCGTCGAGCAAGGCGACGAGCGCTGAGCCCCACGTGTCGAAGTCCAGGACCAGGACCGCCGGGAGCGCGTCGAGCACCCGCCGACTGATCTCGCCGCGGAGCTGGTAGCACCCCATCAGGAGCCGGGTGGAGCCGTCAGGGTCGTTGCCCCAGATCCGTACGCCGAGACTCATGGCCGCCGAGACATCCGCACCGTCGGGGGTGGTCCGGCGACCGCCGGGGCCGCACACGACCTGGGGTGGTGTCTCGGGGTCTCCGGCGAGGGTGACGGGCGCAGATCCCCTGACCACGGCGACCGTCCCGGCACCCAGGTGATGTGCGGCGGTGCTGGTGGGACGTGGGCACTCGGGGTCGGGGATCAGCCACGCGCTCCCGCGGACCACCGCGATCAGCCCGACCGGTGCCTCGTCCGCCATCCGGATGGACCACGGGGGCTCCATGATCGTGCGGAGTAGGAAGGCGTCGCGACTACGGGGGCCGTCGAGCAGGCTCGCCAGAGCGTCCACCGTGTCAGCGTAGGACGAACGGACACCTCAGCGGGACGGACCACCATGTCCTCGGAGGGCGCTGGTCCTGTGGGCTGGAACCATGGACACCATCGTCATGACGGGCGGCACCTCGGGCTTGGGCGCGGTGGCCGCCGAGCGGATGCGTCGCGCCGGGAGAGTCCACCTCCTGCTGGGTGCGCGCCGCGAAGGGAGTGGCGCTCTCCCGTTGGACCTCGCCGACCTGGGCTCGGTGCGCGCGTTCGCCGCCGACGTGCGGGAACGCGCGTCCGGCGGGGGGATCGATGCGCTCGTCCTCAATGCCGGGGTGATCCTTCGCCGATGCCGACCACCGGACGGGCGCCGGCTTCGAGACGACCTTCGCCGTCAACCACCTGGCGCACTACCTGCTCATCCGGCTGCTGCTGCCCTCCCTCGCTGCCGGCTGCCGCATCGTGCTGACCACGAGCGGCGCACATGATCCGCATACGAAATCCGGACTGGTCCCGCCACGCCATGCACGGGCGGACCTGCTGGCCCACCCGGAGTTGGACGTCGGTCTCGACGTGAGTCCTCGGCGGGCAGGACAGCACGCCTACACCGCCGCCAAGCTGTGTGCCCTGCTCACCGTGCGGACCCTGGCCGCGGCCGCCGAAGGTGCAGCGACCGCGGGCTGACCGTGGTGGCCTACTGCCCCGGCCAGGTCTTCGGCACCGGCCTGGCGCAGCACCTGTCGCTGCCCCGGCGGGTCGCCTGGTCGGTGCTGGGCTCACCACTCGGGTGGCTCCCCCGTCGGCTGTCCGGCACGCACAACAGCAGGGGAGCCGCCGGGGCGGCGCTGGCCGATCTGGCGCTCGGGCGGACGGCAGCTCCCCAGGGTGGGGAGTATGCCGCACTGCGGGGCGGCCGGTTGACGTGGCCAACGCCGTCGGAACTCGCGCGCGACGAGCGGGTGGTCTCCGCCCTCTGGTGGGACAGCGCCCGGTTGGTCGGTGTCACGGGTGGCGCCGGCTCTTGCGAGCCTTGCGCCAGCCGTCGAAGGCGTCCCACCCCGACACGGCCACGATGCCCACGGCCGTGATGATCGCCAGGGTGCGTCCCACGTCGCCGGGCACGTCGTCGCGGCCGAGGGTCAGGTCCAGGAACTCGGGGTTGAGGAGCTCGCCCGCCTGCAGCAGGTAGAGCGCACCCACGGTGAATCCGACCGCGAGCAGCGTGTTGCCTGCGGCGAACCCCGAGGTCCACCCGCGGTTGCGGTAGACGGCGATCGCGAGCGCGGCCTCGGCCGCGATCAGGACGAACATGCCGCCGATCCACCAGGGCCAGAGCTCGGGGTTCAGGACCGGGACCGCCCTGGTCTGCTCGCCCAGGCCGACGCCGACGTCCACGGCGCCGTCCCTGAAGAAGGCGAACCCGACGAACCGGTCCCACAGCAGGGCTGCCGTGGCCAGCCCGAGGAACACCAGCGACCCGATCAGGTCGCCCCGGCCGACGCCGGTGGTCTGCGGCTCGGGGAGTTGGTCGGGCGTCCAGGTCGATCCGGTGTCGGCGCCGGTGCGTTCCAGCACGGCGAAGACGAGCGTGGTCCAGAAGGCGATGTGCACGAAGGCCCCGATGCCGGCCGAGACGACCGAGCCGATGAGTTCGCCGACCGGCACGTCGGCGATGAGGTTCCCGACGGTCGCCCCCAGGACGGCGATCGGCACGACGATCATCCAGAGCAACTTCAGCAGGCGCCACCAGGTGAGGTAGTGCTTCGGGCCGATGAGCTGCAGCGGTCGGTCGGCGTAGCCGGCTGCGAGCCGGTCTGGGTCGCCGAGCTCGGTGATCACCGCGTGCTCAGCCTCTGCTGGTGCCTCGCCCTGCTCGACGCGGGCCTCGACGTCGTCGGCGATGGCGGCGGACAACTCGGCCCGCACGTCCTCCTGCGCGTCGATGGGCAGGCTGCGCACCGTCGCCGCGATGTAGCGCTCGGTGAGGGTCGAAGGCATGTCAGATCTCCTGTGAGGTGAGGGACGCGATGGCTTCGGTGAGCGCGGCCCATTCGGTCGTGAGCGTGTCGGCGAGGCGGACTCCCTCGTCGGACGTGCGGTAGAACTTGCGCGGGCGCGTGTCCTCGGTGTTCCACTCGCTGGTCAGGTAGCCCTGCTTCTCCAGGCGACGGAGCAGGGGGTAGAGCGTGTTGGTGTCGCAGACGAATCCGTGCCGCCCCAGGTCCTCCAGCAAGCCGTAGCCGTAGCCCGCGTTGCGGAGCAGTTGCAGGCACGCCAGCACGATGGTGCCGCGTCGGATCTCCTGCAGGTGCGGGTCGAAGTCCGCTGTGTCGCTCATAGCCACACGATAGTGTGTGACGCACAGTATCGTCAACGGCACTTTATTGAGGTCCAGCTCCTGCGAGTGACCACGCACGTGGCGTGGGGGATGGGTAGAGTGGTGTCTTGAATAGGTAGAAGGGTGCCGACCATGGGTTTGAACATCAAAAACCAGCGCGTGCACGATCTGGCTCGCGAGGCTGCCCGCCGCACGGGGACCACGCAGACGTCCGCGATCGAAGCAGCGCTGGACCAGTACCTCGCGGGTCTCGACGCGCCCGCGGCACGGGAGGAGCGCATGGCGAGGGTCGAGGCTTTGCTGCGTGACATCGACGTGCGACTGAGCGACGACGACCGCGCGGCCATGCGGCAGGATCTCGCAGACCTCTATGACGAGCGGGGCTTGCCCACGTGATCCTGGAGACATCGGCGCTGATCGCGGTCCTCACCGGAGAGCCGGAGCGGGCCGAGCTGCTGAGCCGGATGCAGGAAGCTCCGTCGTTGCGTCTGTCGACCGGCTCCTATCTCGAGTGCGCGATCGTGGTCGACGGTCGGCGCGACCCCGTCCTGAGTCGTCAGCTGGACGCGTTGCTCGACGCACTGGGCGTCGAACTCGTCCCCGTGGACGCACGACAGGCACACATTGCGCGACGTGCCTACGCCGACTTCGGCCGTGGCTCCGGGCACGCGGCCAGGCTGAACTTCGGAGACTGTTTCGGCTATGCCCTCGCGGCCGCAACGGGCGAACCCTTGCTCTTCAAGGGCAGTGACTTCACCCAGACCGACGTGCGGCGGGACGGCGACTGACGTCAGATCGAGTGCCGCACCGCCCGGACGCCGATGGTCAGGCCGATCGCGGCGAGGACCACGGAGGCGAGCCCGCCCTGCCAGACCGCGGGGTCGGAGAGGGCCCCGTTGACCAGCGCGCGTTGGGCCTCGACCAGGTAGGTGAGCGGGTTGAACTGGGACAGGATCTGCATCCAGCGAGGCCCGACGTCCAGCGGCAGGAGCATCCCGGACAGGATCATCAGCGGGAAGAGCAGCGCCTGCTGGACGGTCCAGAACATCCAGTCGCGTTCCTTGGACGCGATCGCCAGGGCGTAACTCAGGGCACCGACGCCCAGGCCGAACACCGCGAGCAGGACCAGGCCCATCGCCATACCGGGGATCGACGGACGGAACCCGAAGATCGCGGCGACACCCGTGATGACCAGGGCCTGGATCACCAGCGGGACCATCTCCTTGCAGGCCCGGCCGACGAGTAGCGCCGGACGCGACACCGGGGCGACCAGCATGCGTTCGTGCGCGCCGGACTGGATCTCGAAGAGCAGGTTGGAGCCGGTCATCGTGGTGCCGAACAGGGTGATCATCACGATGATGCCGGGGACGAACCACTGGAACGCCTCGGCCAGCGGCAGGCCGGTCATCCCCCCGAGCAGGGGGCCGAAGAAGGCCAGGAAGACCAGCGGTTGCAGCAGCGAGAAGACCAGGCTGAACGGGTCGCGCAGCATCGGGCGCAACTCGCGGACGAAGACATTGCGGATGCTGCGTCCCAGGCCGACGGGCTGCGCGTCTGTGGTGGGCGCGGTGGTGTCGTCGGGCACGGCGGTGGTGAGGGTCGTCATCGTGCGGCTCCTGTCAGGGCGGGGTCGGTCGTGGTCTCGGCTTCCTCCCGCAGGCTGCGCCCGGTGAGGCTGAGGAAGACGTCGTCGAGGGTGGGTCGGGCGGCGTCCGCGCGCAGCACGGTGTGCCCGTGCGCCTCCAGATCGCGCAGCAGGGCAGGGAGTATGCGGTCGGCCCCGTTCACGCGGACGGTCACCTCGGTGCCTCCCGCGGGATCCGTCGGATCGGCCGGTCGGGTGCTCGCCTCCGGGTCGCGTGCCCCGGAGGCGGTGGCGGCCCGGGTGGCGAGGACGGTGATGTCGGCGGCGCTGCCGGTGGCGGTGACGGTGATGCGGTCGCCCGCGAGGTTCGCCTTCAGCCCGGTGGCGGTGTCGTCCGCGATCACCTCGCCGTGGTCCACGACGAGCACCCGCTCGGCGAAGTTGTCGGCCTCGTCGAGGTAGTGGGTGGTCAGCAGGAGGGTCATCCCGTAGCGCTCGCGCAGCCGGAGCACCAGCTCCCAGAGGTGGGCGCGGGACTGCGGGTCGAGGCCGGTGGACGGCTCGTCGAGGAAGAGCAGGCGCGGGCCGGGGATGAGTCCGAGGGCGATGTCGACCCGGCGGCGCTGGCCACCGGAGAGCTTCATGGTCGGCTGGTCCACGACCTCGCCCAGGCCCAGGACGTCGACCAGCTCGGTCACCCGCTCCCTGGTCTGACGCCCCGTGAGGCCGTAGAGCGAGCCCTGGATGTCGAGCTCGTCGCGCACGCGCTGGTAGAGGCCCGCGCCGTTCTTCTGGCCGATGTAGCCGATCCGGGCGCGGACCTGGGCCGGCTCCCGGGTGATGTCGAAGCCGCAGACGGTCGCGTTGCCGGAGGTGGGGGCGAGGAGGGTGGTGAGCATCCGCAGCGACGTCGACTTGCCCGCCCCGTTGGGCCCCAGGAACGCGGTCAGCGATCCCTCCTCGACGTCCATCGTGAGGTCCTTGACTGCGGTGATGGTGGTGCCGTTCTTGCCGGTGAACTGCTTGTGCAGCCCGCTGGTGCTGATGATCGGTGAGGTCATGTCTGGCAGGCTAGGAGCCATTGCGGTCAGATAGTGGCCGCGTTGACTCCTAGGCTGTGGGGCATGTCAGATCCGACCTCACGCGCCCTCCGACTGCTCTCCCTGCTGCAGACGCACCGGTTCTGGGCCGGGCCCGAGCTCGCCGGGCGGCTCGGTGTCTCCGAGCGCACCCTGCGCCGGGACGTGGACCGGCTCCGCGAGCTCGGCTACCGGGTCGGCGCCCACCCCGGGGTTTCGGGCGGCTACCAGCTGGAGAGCGGCAGCACCGTCCCGCCGCTGCTGCTGAACGACGACGAGGCGGTCACCATCGCCGTCGGGCTGCGCACCGCGGCCCTGTCGGGTGTGGGCGACGGCGACCAGACGTCCCTGTCGGCGCTCGCCAAGATCGAGCAGGTGCTCCCGCGGAACCTGCGCCGCAGGGTCAGCGCCCTGCAGGAGCACACCGTCCCCGCCAACCGGCCCGGCATCCAGATCGACGCCGAGGTGCTGGCCCAACTGGCCCTGGCCTGCCGGGACCACGAACGGCTGCGCTTTCGGTACACCGACCGGACAGGTCGGGTGTCGGGGCGGCACGTGGAGCCGCACTCCCTGGTGCCGCGAGGGCGCTACTGGTACTTCCTGGCCTGGGACGTCGACCGCGCCGACTGGCGGACCTTCCGGATCGACCGGCTCGCGCGGGTGCTGGCGACCGGGGTGCGGGTCCCGGCGCGGGAGCTGCCGGCCAAGGACGCCGCCGAGTTCGTGCAGCAGGCGCACGGCGGGGGAGCGCAGCACCGGGTCGAGGCCGTGGTGCGGATGCGGGCGTCGCTGGAGCAGGTGCGTGCCCACTTCGGCCCGTGGGCCAGCAAGGCGACGGAGGGCCCTGCGGGGACGGTCGACTGGCCGATCTGGGGCTCGACCGTCACCGAGGTGGTGGCCGCCCTGGTGTGGGTCCCGGCCGAGATCGAGTGGGAACTTCGTGGGGCCCGAGGAGGTGACGGAGGCCGCCCGGGCCTTCGCCGAGCGGGTCCGGGTCGCGGTCACGCCTCCCGGCTGAGGGCGAGGGCGTGGAGGACCTCGGCCCAGCCGGACTCGAGGTTGCTGGTGTCGCTCAGGGGGGCGGCGAAGGTGTGGGTGAGCGTCACCAGGGTCCCCGGTCGGGAGTCCTCACCCGGCGGGGCCAGGTCGGTGAAGTCCACCGTCACGACGTCCTCCGGTGAGCTGTCGGCCCCGGTCTCCCAGGTCCACGACATGACGATCCGCTCCGGCTCATTCAACTCGCGGTAGCGGCCCGACGCGCCGACACCGGCGCTCTCCGAGCGGATCCGGAAGGTGCCGCCCGGTCGGGGATCCACCTCGTAGGTGGTGTCCGGCAACCCGACCCACCACCAGGTGGCCAGGCGCTCGGGAGCCAGCCATGCGGCATACACCTGCGCCCGCGGAGCGGGCACCTCCTGGGT
Source organism: Ornithinicoccus sp. (assembly GCF_057176825.1). Lineage (NCBI taxonomy): Bacteria > Bacillati > Actinomycetota > Actinomycetes > Micrococcales > Intrasporangiaceae > Ornithinicoccus > Ornithinicoccus sp. Next base: position 1,008,045 of record NZ_CM169976.1, read on the forward strand.
GAGGGTCACCGCCGGGACACCCCGCTGGGCGAGGTTGCCCAGGACGTACTCCCAGCCCTGGCGGTAGGCCTCGACGTCGCCGTCGGGCGCGACCGTGTGGGTCACCGTGACGAGCGTGCCGTCGCCGGAGGGCTCGAAATCGATGCGGACGTGCTCCTCGGGGCCGGGACGGTCCTGGTCCAGCCACACCCAGGTCATCTCGATCGACCGGTGCGGCTCCAGCCCGAGGAAGCGCCCCTGCACGCCGATCCCGGCCGACGACGAGACGATCCGGTAGGTGCCGTCGACCCTCCCGTCGACCTGGTAGGTGGTGTCGCCCATGCCGACCCACCACCAGGTGGCGAGGGCCTCGGCGCTCAGCCATGCGGCATACGCGCGGTCGGGTGTTGTCGGGACCTGCTGGGTGACGACGAGTGTCTGGGTCATCCCTGCTCCTCGGGGGTGAACGAGTCGGCGAGGTTGCCGAGCTGGTGGGTCCAGAACGTGCGGTTGCGGCGCAGCCAGGCCTCGGCGCCCTCCAGAGACTGGGGGCGCAACGAGACGGTGACGGTGCGGCCGGACTTGCTGCGGCTCACCACACCGGCCCGCTCGAGCACGCCCAGGTGTTTCAGGGTGCCGGGCAGGCTGATGGGCAGTTGGGCAGCGAGCGCCGAGACGCTGCTGTCGCCCGCCGCCAGCAGGCCGACGAGCTGCTGCCGGGTCGGGTCGCCGAGTGCCGCGAAGACCGCGGCCGTGTCGGCGGGGCTTTGGTTAACCATTTGGTTAACTGTATGCCGTGTGCTGGCCTGGCACAAGGGCCTCGCGGGAGGGATGACCGGCCAGTAGGTTGGGGCCATGTCGAACCTGTCACAGTTGCTGGAGCAGTCCGCCGAGCGCTACCCGACGCGGGACGCGATCGTCCTCGGGGACACCCGCCTGACCTACGCCCAGGTGAACGGCGCCGCGAACCAGGTGGCCAACCTGCTCGCCTCGCGGGGGATCGGGCCCGGGGACAGGGTGGCGCTGAGCTGCCCGAACCTGCCGTATTTCTCGATCGTCTACTACGGCATCCTCAAGACCGGGGCCACGGTGGTGCCGCTCAACGTGCTGCTGAAGGCGCGGGAGATCGCCTACCACCTGGAGGACTCGGAGGCGACGGCATACTTCTGCTTTGAGGGCACGCCCGAGCTGCCGATGGGCCAGGAGGGGCGCGCGGCGTTCGAGCAAGTGGAGGGCTGTGAGCACTTCTTCCTGATCACCGCCGACCCGGCCGCGCCGTCCCCGATCGAAGGGGCCGACACGCTGGGGCAGGGGATGGCCGACCAGCCGCCGACGTTCGAGTCCCGCGCGACCGCGGACGACGACACTGCGGTAATCCTCTACACCTCCGGCACGACGGGGCAGCCCAAGGGTGCGGAGCTGATGCACTCCAACATGCTCTCGAACGCGCTGGTCTCCGACCGACTCTTCGGTGCGGATGCCGAGCGGCCGGACACCTTCCTGTGTGTGCTGCCGCTGTTCCACTCCTTCGGGCAGACGGTGATCCAGAACGCCGGGTTCGCCTACGGCGGCACGGTCGTGATGCTGCCGCGGTTCGAGGCGAAGGCGGCGCTGGGCCTCATGCAGCGTGAGGCCGTGACCTTCTTCGCCGGGGTGCCGACCATGTACTGGGGGCTGCTGGGGGCGCTGGACGACACCGTCGACGTGGCCGCGCTGGCCGCGAACCTGCGGGTCGCCGCCGCGGGGGGATCCGCGCTGCCGGTCGAGGTGCACAAGGCGTTCCAGGAGCGGTTCGGGGTGACGATCCTGGAGGGCTACGGCCTGTCCGAGACCTCGCCGGTGGCCTCCTTCTCGGTCTTCGGTGAGGATCCGCGGGTGGGGTCGATCGGGGTGCCGATCCCGGAGGTGGAGATGAAGTTGATCCAGGCCGACTGGTCCGATGTCGACCGGGCCGCGGATCCCGACGCGGTCGGTGAGATCGCGATCAAGGGCCCGAACATCATGAAGGGCTACTACAACCGCCCCGACGCCACCGACGAGGCGATCAGGGACGGGTGGTTCCGCTCCGGAGACCTGGGCCGCCAGGACGCCGACGGCTTCTACTACATCGTCGACCGCGCCAAGGACATGATCCTGCGGGGTGGCTTCAACGTGTATCCCCGCGAGATCGAGGAGGTCCTGATGACCCACCCGGCGGTCTCGCTGGCCGCCGTGATCGGCGTGCCGCACGAGAGCCTGGGCGAGGAGATCAAGGCCTATGTCATCCCCGAGCAGGGCGCCGAGGTCACGTCCGAGGAACTCGTGGCGTGGGGCAAGGAGCAGTTCGCGGCGTACAAGTACCCGCGCACCGTCGAGATCGTCGGCAACCTGCCGATGACCGCCACGGGCAAGATCCTCAAGCGCGAGCTCGGCTGACGGCGGCTGAGTCGGAGCCCGTCGTCCGCGCGGCGCCGAGTGGCCCTGATTTTCGCGCTTTCCGGCCGGATCGTGGCAATTTCTGGTGCAGTCGACGGATTCCGGCGGCGCCGCGCCTCGGCGGCCTCCTAGGGTGGAGGCATGCATCGCAGTCGGATCGGCGTCGTGCTCATCGACCACCCGGAGGAGACCTCCGCGGCGGCCACCACCTTCTGGGCGGGGGCGGTCGGCGCTCCGGCACCGCCGGCCGAGGGGCCTACGGGTGAGGACCCCTACCTGGCCGTGACGAGCCTTCCCGGCGGGGTCAGCCTGGAGGTGCAGCGGACCGGGGCCGGCACCCCGGCGCGGGTGCACCTGGACATCGAGACCGACGACGTGGCCGCCGAAGTGGCCCGGGTGGTCGCGCTCGGGGCCGAGGTGGCTGAGGAGCGGGAGGGATATGCCATCCTGCGCGACCCAGGCGGTCTGCTGTTCTGCGTCGTGCCGGTGCAGCGCCAGGCCGAGTTCGAGGAGCACGCGACCACCTGGGAGTGAGCAGCGCCGCCCCGCGACGACCGCGCGGGTCAGCAGTGCAAGCCCGCTACGAAAATGCGGGGTGGGCGGGCAAACCCGCTACGAAAATTGGTCAGGCGGGGGTGTAGCCGAGGTTCGGGCCGAGCCACTTCTCGGCCTCGGCGAGCGTCCAGCCCTTGCGGGCCGCGTAGTCCTTCACCTGGTCCTCGGTGAGCTTGCCCACGGCGAAGTAGCGGCTGTCGGGGTGGGCGAAGATGATCCCGGAGACGGCCGAGTTGGGGGTCATCGCGCAGGACTCGGTGAGCTCCATCCCGACCTCGCCGGCGTCCAACAGCTCGAAGAGCGTGAACTTCTCGGTGTGGTCCGGCTGTGCCGGGTAGCCGGGGGCGGGGCGGATCCCCTGGTAGCGCTCGCGGATCAACTCCATCAGCGCCAGGTCCTCGTCGGGGGCGTAGCCCCACATGTCGCGGCGGACATGCAGGTGCAGCCACTCGGCGAACGCCTCGGCCAGCCGGTCGGCCAGCGACTGCACCATGATCGCGGTGTAGTCGTCGTTGTTCTCCCGGAACTGCGCGGCGAGCTCCTCGGCGCCGTGGATGGACACCGCGAAGCCGCCCAGGTGGTCCTCCTCGTAGGCGACGAAGTCGGCCAGCGCCAGGTAGCCGTTCTCCCGCTTGCGCTGCTGCCGGAGCGTATGCAGTGTGGCCAGCGGGGGAGCGGTCGCCGGGTCGTCCGCGTCCGCGTCGAGCACGACGATGTCGTCACCAGACCGCTGGGCCGGCCACAACGCCACCACGCCGCGGGCCCGGAGCAGCTTCTCCTCCACGATCCGGTCCAGGAGGGCGCGGGCCTCGGCATACAGCGCGGTGGCGGCCTCGCCCTGCCGGGGGTCGTCCAGGATCTTGGGGAAGGTGCCGCGCATCTCCCAGGCGGTGAAGAACGGGGTCCAGTCGATGATGTCGACCAGGTCGGAGAGCTCCGGCTCCAGGACCTCCCGGCCGAGGCGGGCCGGGGCAGGCACGGAGGAGCGGCTCACCGGGCGGGACTGCTCCCGGGCCGTGGCCAGGTCGACCAGCGCGACCTGCTTGTCGCCGTGTCGCTCCCGCAGCCGGGAGTACTCACCCGCGACCCGGTCGGCGATGTCGGTCTCCCGGTTGATCACCTCCGAGGTGACGCCGACCGCCCGGCTGGCGTCGACGACGTGCACCACGGTGCCGTCGTAGGCGGGGTCGATCTTCACCGCGGTGTGCGCCGCGCTGGTCGTGGCGCCGCCGATGAGCAGCGGCGTCCTCAGCCCGCGGCGCCGCATCTCGGTGGCGACCCCGACCATCTCGTCCAGGCTCGGGGTGATCAGGCCCGAGACGCCGATCACGTCCGCGCCCAGGTCGGCGGCCGTGTCCAGCAACTTCTCGGCGGGGACCATGACGCCTAGGTCCGTGACGTCGTAACCGTTGCAGGCCAGCACCACCCCGACAATGTTCTTGCCGATGTCGTGGACATCGCCCTTCACGGTGGCGAGCACCACCTTGCCCTTGCTGTGGCCACCGGTGTCCACGGCCGCGGCCTCCAGGTAGGGGGTCAGGTGGGCCACCGCCTTCTTCATCACCCGCGCCGACTTCACCACCTGGGGCAGGAACATCTTGCCCGCGCCGAACAGGTCGCCGACGACATCCATGCCGTCCATCAACGGCCCCTCGATCACCTCCAGGGCCGAGCCCAGCTCCTGGTAGGCCTCCTCGGCGTCCTCGACGGCGAAGTCGCTGATCCCGTGCACCAGGGCGTGTCGCATCCGCTCGACGACCGGTGCGTCCCGCCAGGCCAGGGCGGCGCTGGCGGACACCTCCTTGGTCTGTCCCTTGTAGGACTCGGCCAGCTCGATCAGCCGGTCCGTGGCCTCCTCGTTGCGGGCCAGGACAACGTCCTCGACCGCCTCGCGCAGCACCGGCTCGATCTCCTCGTAGACGCCGAGCATGCCGGCGTTGACGATGCCCATGTCGAGCCCGGCCTCGATCGCGTGGTAGAGGAACACGGCGTGCATCGCCTCGCGCACCGTGTTGTTGCCACGGAAGGAGAACGACACGTTGGAGATGCCGCCGCTGACCAGGGCCCCGGGCAGGTTCTCCTTGATCCAGCGGGTGGCCTCGATGAAGTCCAGGGCATACCGGTCGTGCTCCGACATCCCGGTCGCCACGGTGAGCACGTTGGGGTCGAAGATGATGTCGTGCGGGTCGAACCCGACCTGCTCGGTGAGCAGCCGGTAGGCGCGACCGCAGATCTGGGTACGCCGCTCGAGGGTGTCGCCCTGCCCCTGCTCGTCAAAGGCCATCACGACCGCGGCGGCACCGTGGTCCTTGACCCGCGCGGCGCGACGCAGGAACTCCTCCTCCCCGTCCTTGAGCGAGATGCTGTTGACGACGCCGCGGCCCTGGAGGCACTCCAGCCCGGCCTCGAGCACCTCCCAGCGGGAGGAGTCGACCATGACCGGCACCCGGGAGATGTCGGGCTCGCCGGCCAGCAGGTTCAGGAAGTGGGTCATCGCCTCGACCCCGTCGAGCATCCCCTCGTCCAGGTTGACGTCGATGATCTGCGCCCCGGCGTCGACCTGTTGCCGGGCGATCTGCACGGCGGCGTCCCAGTCGCCCTCCAGGACGGCCTTCTTGAACCTGGGGGAGCCGGTGATGTTGGTCCGCTCGCCGACGTTGACGAAGTTGACCTCGGGCGTGAGGGTGAACGGCTCGAGACCGGACAACCGCAGGTATGCCGACAGTGGCCGGGGGGTGCGCGGGCTCGCCGCCCGCACGGCCTCGGCGATCGCGGTGATGTGCTCGGGGGTGGTGCCGCAACAGCCGCCGACGATGTTGACCAGGCCCTCCCGGGCGAAGTCGCCGATCACCTCGGCCATCTGCTCGGGGGTCTCGTCGTAGCCGCCGAAGGCGTTGGGCAGGCCGGCGTTGGGGTGGACGGACACCAGGGCCTGCGTGGAGGCCGCGATCTCCCGCAGGTGCGGGCGCAGCGCCTCCGGCCCCAACGCGCAGTTCAGGCCCAGTGCGAGCAGGTCGGCGTGCTGGGTGGAGACGGCGAACGCCTCGGGCGTCTGGCCGGAGAGGGTCCGGCCGGAGGCGTCGGTGATGGTGCCTGACACCATGACGGGCACCCGGCGGTCCAGCTCGGCGAGCACCGTCTCGATCCCGGCCAGGGCCGCCTTGGCGTTGAGCGTGTCGAACACGGTCTCGACGAGGAGGATGTCGACCCCGCCCTCGAGCAGCCCGCGGACCTGCTCGGCATAGGCGTCGTGCAGCTGGCGGTAGGTGATCGCGCGGTACTCCGGCCGTTCCACGTCCGGGGACAAGGAGGCGGTGCGGTTGGTCGGGCCGAGCGCGCCGGCCACCCAGCGGGGCCGTCCGTCCTGAGCCTCCACCTCGTCGGCGGTCTCCCGGGCGATGCGGGCGGCTGCGGCGTTCAGCTCGCGGACCAGGTGCTCGGTGCCGTAGTCGGCCTGCGCGATCGCGGTCGAGGTGAAGGTGTTGGTCGTGGTGATGTCGGCCCCGGCCTGGAGGTAGCGGCGGTGCACCTGGGCCAGGACGTCCGGGCGGGTCAGTTGCAGCAGGTCGAAGTTCCCGGAGTAGGTGCGCTCCGGGTCCGCCCCGTCGAACTGGAAGTCCTCCTCGGTGAGGTCGAACTGCTGCAACAGGGTGCCCCAGCCGCCGTCCAGGACGAGGATGCGGTCACGGGAGGCCGAGCGGAGGTCGGACCTGCTCGGGTCGGGAGTCATCTGCTCACCTCGTCTGCCACGGCTGTGGGCTTGGGGAACTGCACTCCCGGCAGGATAGCCCCTGGTGCAACGCACTCCGGGGTCCACGGCGTCTTAGGGTTGTGGACTTGAGGAGCAGGCGATGAGGTTGTTCGGCCGGAGCGCCGAGCAGGCAGAGGTCGAGGCGTATGTCGTCTCGGCCATGCCGCGACTCGTCGGGCTCGCTCACGCCATGACGGGGAACAAGGCGGACGCCGAGGACCTCGTCCAGGACACGCTGGCCACGGTGATCACGAAGTGGGCCAGGGTCTCGGACGCCGCGAACATCGACGCCTATGTCCGCCGGACCATGGTCAACACCCTGATCAGCAAGAAGCGTCGACGGTGGAACACCGAGGTCATCTCGCACGAGGTGGTCACCGCGGACCGACCACCGACGGGCAGTCCTGAGCTGGGGGACGACGTGTCCAAGGGGGTCGCGAACCGCGATGCGGTGCTGGGGATGCTGCGGCAGCTTCCCGAGCGCCAGCGCGCGGTCATCGCACTGCGGTACTACGAGGACCTGCCCGACGCCGAGATCGCGCGGGCGCTGGACTGCTCGGAGCAGGCCGTCCGCAGTGCCGCGCACAACGCTATGAAGTCGCTGCGCCGGTTGTTGCCGGCCGAGGCGGGGCAGGGGGCCACACCATGAACGAGCAGAAGCGAAGTCCGCGCAAGGGTCTGGAGGAGACCCTGCGCGAGGCGCTGCACACCGAGGCGGAGGGCTACGACTACGAGGCGCTGATCTCCGGGGTCCACGAGCGTGCCGGTCGGATCCGGCGCCGTCGCACCGTCGGGACCCTGGCCGCCGCGGCCGTCCTGGTCCCGGGTCTGATCGGCGGCGGCGTGCTGGTGAACAACCTGCTGGAGGACCAGGCGGTGCAGCCGGTGCCGGCCGGCCCCACGGACGGGTCGGCACCGACGCAGGACGACGAGGACGGGTCTGCCGACGACGCAGCACCGACCACCGACGACGCGGCGCGCACCACCGAGCAGCCCGAGTCGCCGCCGTGGCAGGAGGACGACCTGGTCGAGGCGCCCTCGGACGACACCGACGGCGACTCGGACAACGAGTGGGAGATACCCGACCCGAGGCCCACCGGCGTCGAGTTCCTCGAGGCGTTCGGGGCCCCGCAGCAGTACCTCGAGAATCCGGCCATGGCCCCGGTGATGGGGGCCATGGTGTGCAACCAGCCGGATCGCGAGGACTGGACCAGTCCGGTGGCCGGAGCCAACTGGGGGTTCTTCCAGGAGGAGGGTGACAACAGCTCCCTCGACCTCGTGGTGACGGGCTGGGAGGACGGCAGCGAGGCGATGGAGGCGCTGCGCAACGACGAATTGTCCTGCGCCTGGGACGTGGCCGACGAGGGCTCGTCGGTGCAGGCCGAGATCGACTGGCCGGGGCACGAGGGCGAGGAGGACCGCTACCTCAACGAGGCCTACCCCGCCTACGGGTACCTCTCGGACTACTCCGAGAGCGTGGCCGTCGTGCGCACCGGCGACTACCTGGTGGCGGTGCGCGCCAGGGACCTGGACCCCGAGGTCGCACAGGAGGCCTCGATGGAGATCGCGGAGAAGACGGCCGAGAACCTCGCAGCCCTGGATCCGGAGCATGGGGGTGAGCGGTGATGAGGACGTCGGAGGCCCCGCGGACACCGGATCCCGAGCTGGAGGCGATGCTCCGGGCCGCCCTGTCGTCGGTGGGGGACGGGTTCGACACGGAGGGCCTGCTCAGCGTCACCCACGAACGGGTCACCCGGCGCCGGCGCCGGCACGCGTTGGTCACGGTGGCCGCGACGGGTGTCACTGCCGTGGCCGTGGTGACCGCCTGGCACGCCGTGGCGCCGTCGGCCGGCACCCCCGAGCAACTCCAGGTGGCCTCCGAGGCCAGCCGGGACATGCAGTCACAGCAGGGTAGCGCCGGTCAGGACGACGCGGAGCAGGTGCAGACCGAGGACGCCCAGGAGGTGCCGTGGCAGCCCGAGGCCCCGCCGCTGACCCAGGAGGAGCAGGATCTCGGCACGACCGACGGTGAGGTCGACCCCTCCGACGGTGCGTGGCAGATCCCGGACCCCCGGCCGACGGGCGTGGCCTTCCTGGACGACCTGGGCGCCCCGTACGCGCACCACCCCGGCCGGGACATCCCCGTCGACGGCATGGTCGGCAACGATCAGGCCCGGGAGGGCGGGCTGGCCCCGGTCGCGGGCGAGAGCTGGTCCTACGCCGAGGAGGACCCGGAGCGCCCCGGTGAGATCACGAACAAGATCGGCGCCCGAGCGGTCTACCTGCACGTCACCGGCTGGGAGGACGGCCAGGCGGCGATGGAGGGGCTCCGGGACGACGAGCTCCGCTATATCTGGGGCGAGGACTTCGTGCTCGGCACCTGGCAGGGGCGGGCCGATGACCCGGACCGGCTGGCGTTCGAGCCCTACGAGTGGGTCGAGCACAACCTGGACACCGGGGAACGGACGCCGGTGGGGACCTACAGCTCCACGGCGGTGCTGCGGACCGGTGACTACCTGGTCGCCGTGACGGTGACCGCCGACTCCGCGGGGGACGCCGACGCGCTGGCGCGGGAGATCTCGGAGAAGACAGCCGAGAACCTCGCGGTGCTCGACCCGGAGCATGCCACCGACTGACCGGTGCGCGGCGCCGACTGATCGGGTCAGCGAGGGGGGCCACCTGACAGACTGGTCCCGATGAGCCCTGGCACCCCGTGGACCGCGACCTACCGGCTGCAACTGCACGCCGGATTCACCTTCGACGACGCCGCCGGGATCGTGCCCTACCTGGCCGACCTGGGGGTGTCGCACGTCTACCTGTCCCCGGTGCTGGCCGCCGTGCCCGGGTCGACGCACTGCTACGACGTGCTGGACCACCACCGGATCAACCCCGAGCTGGGCGGCCGCGAGGGACTGGAGCGCCTCGGCGCCGCGTGCCGTGCCGCAGGCCTGGGCCTCGTCGTGGACGTGGTCCCCAACCACATGGCCCTGGTGGCGCCAGAGTGGGCCAACCGGCCGCTGTGGGAGGTGCTGCGCGGCGGGCGGAGGGCCTCCACCGCGCACTGGTTCGACGTCGACTGGGACGTGTTGGGCGGCAGGTTCGGTCTGCCGCTGCTCGGTGAGCCGCTGGAGGACGTCCTGGCAGCGGGCCAGCTGACCCTCGACACCGGTGGGGAGGACGAGGGGCCGGCGGCGGGGCAGCCGGTCATCCGCTACTACGAGCACACCTTCCCGGTGGCGCCCAGCACCCTCCGCGACGGCGACGACGTGGCGGCGGTGCTGGCCCGCCAGCACTACTTGCTCGCGTCCTGGCGGGAGGCTGACACGGTGTTGAACTACCGCCGGTTCTTCGAGGTTGACGGGCTGGTCGGGGTGCGGGTGGAGGAGTCCGACGTCTTCGAGCGGACCCACCGGCTGTTGCTCGACCTGCACCACGCCGGGGTGATCGACGGGTTCCGGATCGACCACCCGGATGGCCTGGCCGATCCGGAGGGCTACCTGGCCATGCTCCGGCGCAACTGCCGGCCCGACACCCCGATCTGGGTGGAGAAGATCCTCGAGGGGGCCGAGGAGCTGCCCCGCGACTGGGCCTGCAGCGGCACCACCGGCTACGACGCCAACGCCGTCCTCCAGGCCGCGCTCGTGGACCCGGGGACCAGCGGGGACCTGGACGGGGCGTGGCGACGGATGGACGGCCCGGACTCCCTGGCCCAGGTGATCGAGGGCACCAAGCGGGCGGCCGTCGCCGACCTCCTCGGCCCCGAGACCGGGCGGCTGCACCGTCTGGCCGTGCGAGTGCTCCCGCACGCCGATCCCGACGCGTTGCGCGAGGCGCTGGGCGAACTCCTGGTCGCGGTCGACCGCTACCGGATCTACATCCGACCGGGACACAGCGGCCCCGGCTCCCAGGAGCCGCTGCTGCGGGAGGCGGTGGCCCGCGCGGTCGCCGCCCGACCGGACCTGCGTGACACGCTCGCCGCGCTGGGCCAGGTGCTGGCGGCCCCCGAGACCTACGGTCACGACCCGGTCGCGGGGCGGGACCTCGCGGTGCGCTTCCAGCAGACGAGCGGGCCCGTCATGGCCAAGGGCATCGAGGACACCGCGTTCTACCGCTGGCACCGCCTCGTCGCGCTCAACGAGGTGGGCGCCGACCCGGCGGCCCCCGCAGCCCCGGCCACACTGCATACCTGGGCGCAGCGGCAGGCCGCCCACTGGCCCCTGGGCCTGACCACCCTGTCGACCCACGACACCAAGCGCAGCGAGGACGTGCGGGCCCGCTTGCTCGCGCTCGCCGGCGACGCGGCAGGGTGGCAGCGCTGCACCGAGGCGTTCGCGGCGGCGGCCACCGACCTCGGGGTGGACCTGCCCACGGCGCACCTGGTCTGGCAGACCCTGGCCGGCGCCGGCGGCGCGGAGCTGGGGGCGGAGCGGTTGGGCGCCTACCTCGTCAAGGCCATGCGGGAGGCGAAGGAACACACCACCTGGGTGGACGTGGACGAGGCGTATGAGGAGCGGGTGCTGACCCTGGCCCGCGCCGCGACCGACAAGGGTCCCCTGCTCGCGACCGTGCAGGACGTGCTGGCCGACAACGAGGCAGCGATCCGGGCGACGGTGCTCGGCCAGAAGCTGCTGCAGCTGGTGCTCCCCGGCGTCCCGGACACCTACCAGGGCTGCGAGACGGTCGACCTGTCCCTGGTCGACCCGGACAACCGTCGACCCGTGGATCACGCAGGGCTGCGCACGACCCTCGCGACGCTCGACGAGGGGGCGAGGCCGACGGACCTGGCGGCGGAGAAGTTGTGGGTCACCTCGCGGACGTTGCGCCTTCGGGCCCGGCTGCCGGAGGCCTTCGGCACCGGCGCGGAGTACGCCCCCCTGGACGGCGGCCCACACCTGCTCGGGGTGCTGCGGGGTGACCGGGTGGCCGCCCTGGCCACCCGGGCCCCACGCGCGCTCGCGGATGCAGGCGGATGGGGCGGGACGACGGTCGCCCTGCCGGCGGGCCACTGGCGCGACGAGCTGTCCGGCCAGGAGCACGAGGTGTCGGCCGAGCAGAGCCTGAGCCTGGCAACGGTCCTGGACCGGCTCCCGGTGGCGCTGCTCGTCCGGACCGACCCTCCTTCGTGATACCTCGTTATACTCACCGCGGGTCTGTCGGACCGCCGCGAGACGCTGGTGCGCGAGGGGAGACCCGAGGACGTCCGAGCCCACGCGAGAAGGGAGGAACCGTGCTGCCGAACCCCTACGCACCCGGTGAGGTACCGCGCGTGCTCGTGGGCCGCGACCGGGAGCTGGCCCGGATCGGGACCGCGCTGGACCGGGTGAGCCGGACCGGCGAGATGGCCGGCGCACCGATGGTGTTCACCGCGCCCCGCGGCATCGGCAAGACCTCGCTGCTGCGCACCGCTGCCGACCGGGCCCGGCCGGAGGGGTTCGCCGTGGCCTGGGTGGCCTGTGTCAAGGGCGCCCGGGTGCTGCCCGACCTGGGTGGCAGTGTGGCGCGGGCGCTGGCCGACGTCGGGCTGGGGCAGGAGAAGGCCTGGCTGGGCCGGCTCGAGTCATTCCGCCTGGAGGTCGGCGTCCCGGGGGTCAAGGCCTCGGCGAACTTCGAGCGCCCCGAGCCGGCGCGGACCGGCCCCGGCGGGGAGGTCACCGCGGTGGAGGACCTGCTCCGCTCGGCGGCACGCGCGGTCCGGGACCGGGGCGGCGCCGGGTTGGTGTTGTTCCTGGACGAGCTGCATGCCCCTTCGGTCGCCGACACCGGCGTCCTGCTGAACGCGCTGCAGGACCTGGCCGGCGAGCGGCAGGACATCCCGCTCGCGGTGATCTGCGCCGGGCTGCCCTCCACGCCCGGGCACCTGACCCGGGCCGCGACCTTCGGCGAACGGTCCCGGTTCGTGGTCGTGCCGGGCCTGGACGAGGCCTCCGCGGGGAAGGCGCTCGCCGGTCCGGCCGCGGAGCTGGACGTGACCTGGGCACCGGACGCGCTCAGCATGGCGGGCACCGCTGCCGACGGGTATCCCTACTTCATCCAGCTGCTCGGGTCGACGACCTGGGACGCCGCACAACCCCGCGGGGGGAGCGCGATCACCGTGCACGACGTCCACCAGGGACTGGCCGACGCGACCTCGCAGGTCCTGGCGATGTTCCAGGCCCGCTGGGAGGCCGCGACCGAGCACGAGCAGGACTTCATCGTGGCGATGGCCGCCCAGGGCGAGGGGCCGGTCGCCCGCGGCGAGGTGGCCCGTCGGCTGGGCCGCTCCACCCGCGCCATCAGCGTGCCGCGGGACCGGCTGATCGACAAGGGGATCATCGCCCCGGCCGGCCACGGGAAGCTGCAGTTCACCATCCCGGGATTCGCCGGCTACGTGCGGGTGCACACCGGCGAGGGGGACCCCGGTGACGCACCGGGAGACAGCACCGGCCCCGGGGGCGGATGGCCCCTGGCGCTGCCGCAGGCGGCCGCTGCCCTGGGCGAGCCGGACACGAGGAGGTCACCAGATGAGTAGCCAGCTGCTGCGGGTGTGGGCTCCCGACGCGACCACCGTCGAGGCGGTGCTGGGCGTGGACGGCGCCGACCGGGTCGCCATGGACCGCGAGGACGGCGGTTGGTGGTCGACCCGCGCGGACGCCGTGCCGGACGGCCGGTACGCCTTCTCCCTCGACGGTGGTGATCCACGGCCCGACCCCCGGTCGCTCAGCCAGCCCGAGGGGGTCCACGCGCCCTCGCGCCTCGTGGACCTCTCCGCATACGGCTGGGGCGACGGGCACTGGGCGGGGCAGGGCCTGGAGGGCTCCGTCGTCTACGAGCTGCACGTCGGCACCTTCACCCCCGAGGGGACCCTCGAGGCGGCGGCGGAGCGACTGGACCACTTGGTCGAGCTCGGCGTGACGACGGTCGAGTTGATGCCGGTCGCCGCCTTCCCCGGGGTCCACGGCTGGGGGTACGACGGGGTCGCGCTGTATGCCGTGCACGAGCCCTACGGCGGCGCCGTCGCCCTGCAGCGGTTCGTGGACGCGGCACACGGCAAGGGGCTGGCGGTGTGGCTGGACGTCGTCTACAACCACCTCGGGCCCAGCGGCAACTACCTGGGCCAGTTCGGCCCCTACTTCACCGACCGCTACCCCACGCCGTGGGGCCAGGCGGTCAACCTGGACGGCCCCGGCAGCGACGGGGTGCGGGCCTTCCTGCTGGACAACGCGCGGATGTGGCTGACCGACTTCCACCTCGACGGGCTCCGGCTGGACGCCGTGCACGAGCTGCACGACGCGCGGGCGCGGACACTCCTGGAGGAGCTCGCCGCCCTCGCCGACGACGTCGCCGCCGAGACGGGGGTGCCCCGGACCCTGGTGGCCGAGTCCGACCGCAACGACCCGGCGACCGTGACCGCGCGTGGGAGCGCCGGCTCCGGCGGGCTGGGCCTTGCCGGGCAGTGGGCCGACGACGTGCACCACGCGCTGCACGTCGCCCTCACCGGCGAGACGTCCGGCTACTACGCCGACTTCGCCGACCCCGCGGCGTTGCCGAAGGTGCTGGGCCGGACACCGTTCTTCCACGACGGGACCGTCTCCACCTTCCGCGGCAGGGTCCACGGCCGCCCCGTCGACCCCGCGGTGACCCCGTCCTGGCGGTTCGTCGCCGCACTGCAGACCCACGACCAGGTCGGCAACCGGGCTGTCGGGGACAGGCTCGTCCACCTGGCCGGGACGGGGCTGGCCGGGGTCGGGGCGGCCCTGCTGCTCACCGCGCCGTACACCCCGATGCTGTTCATGGGCGAGGAGTGGGGGGCCGGCACGCCCTGGCAGTTTTTCACCGACCACGGCGAGCCGGAGCTGGCGGAGGCGATCCGGGCCGGTCGGCGGCGGGAGTTTGCTGCCCACGGCTGGGACGGGGAGGTGCCCGACCCGCAGGACCCGGCCACCGTGGCGGCCTCGCGGCTCGACTGGACCGAGCCGGAGCGGCCGGGGCACGCCGAGCTGCTGGCGTGGCACCGCACCCTGCTGCGGCTGCGACGGGAGCATCCGGGCCTGGTCGCCCACGCCACGGTGGCCTACACCCCCGAGACCGGGGTGCTGCGCCTCGAGCGAGGTCGCTACGCCGTCCTGGCCAATCTCGCGGACACCGCGCGGCAGGAGGACCTGCCCTCCCGGGACGGCTCCGACGGTGACTGGACGACGTTGGCCACGTGGGGCCAGGTCGACCGGCGCGACGGGCGGGTGCTCCTCGGGCCGACGTCCGTGGAGGTGCTCCACCTGGCGCCGACGGGCCACTGACGCCGCGACCCCGGGCCGACGAGGAGTCGGACCCGGGGCCGCGGGTGGAGGCCAAGGCCTCCGCGCCCTGCGCCAGGGCGGGCGGGGGACTCAGCCGCCGTCAGGCAGGTTGCTGTCCAGCTCGACCTGGGGGGAGGTCGGTGCCGCGGCGCCGCCGAACAGGCCCAGCAACTGGTCGTAGACGTCCGAGGACAGCGCGGTCTCTCCGCCCACGATCGTGACGAGCGGGAAGGAGAAGCCCTGCGTGAGCCGCTCGATCTCGGTCATCACGCTCGCGGGGACCTCGTCGGTCCGGGACAGCGCGATCCCAGCGCCGGTGCGACCCGCGACGGGCACCGCGGTCAGGGCGTCGGGGAACTTCTCACCGGTGGCCACCATCACCTTGCCCTCGGCGGGGAACTGCCCCAGCACCTCGGCAGCGGTCTCATAGCGGTCGGTGCCGGAGAAGCGGGTGCTGGTGGCGCTGCCCAGTCCGGCAGCCTCCGCCAGCACGGCGTCGCTGATGACCGCCTCGCCGCCGGCGGCGTAGAGGCTGTCGTAGGCGGCGGTGGCGAGGAAGTCGGCCGTGGCGGACGGCAGCGTGTCCTGACGCGTCAGCACCAGCGGGGCGCTCTCCCGGGCGGCGAGGGCGCTGAGCACCAGCGCATCCGGGAAGTCCTCACCCGTCGCCAGGAACATCTGGGGGGTGCTGTCCTGGGTGATCTGCGCGGCGATCTCGGTGGCGGTCTCATACCGCGTCGCGCCGCCGATCCGCTCGACGGTGCTGGTGGGCAGGAGTGCCTCGATCTGCGTCAGCACCGTGTCGGTGACCGCCCCGGTGCCGCCGACCACCACGACGTGACCGGGCTGCAGTCGGGTGAGCTCCGTGGCGGTCGCTGCCGGCAGGGCGCCAGGCCGGGTCAACAGCAGGGGACCGGCCAGCTGGTCGGCCAGGGGGGCTGCCGTGAGCGCGTCCGGGAAGGTCACGGACGTGGCGATGACGACAGTGTCGGCCTTGACGAAGCGCTCGGAGAGCAGCGCGGCGGTCTCGATCCGGTCCGCCCCGCCGATCCGCTCGACGTCGAAGTCGCACGGGCCCTCCTGGTCCTCCGGGAAGTAGGGGTCGATGTAGTCCAGGAACGACAGGGGATCCCCGGCGGCGTCGGCGTCCCGGATCACGATGCCCACCCCGGGTGCCCCGGACAGGTAGGTGCCGACGAAGCTGAGGAAGGAGGTGGTGGCCACGGTTGACCCGACCGGCACCTCGAGGACGCGGTAGTCCTTCAGCTCGCCGTCGTCCCACACCTCGGTGCGGACCTTGTCGAAGCCGCCGACGTCGTCGGTGGTGCCGGTGAAGGTGGCGTCGACGACATACTCGTTGCGGGAGCAGTCGGCGTTGACGAACTGGATCCCAGTGACCTCCCAGCCGTCCTCGAGGGTGGCGGCGGAGGCGGGGGTGACGGCGGTGACCGTGAGCAACGCAGCTGCTCCGACGGTCCCCAGGACCGGCCGCCAGGGGGTGCGGCGAGGTCGATCGTGCATGGATGTGCTCCCTTCGGGCCCGGGCACCGTGGCCCGGAGTGCGGCCGGGCAGCGGGCGCCGTCCGTGTTCCGCACGAGAGAGGATCGACGGGCGCCCGGGTTGATACACCCGCCGTGGAAGGGGCAGGCGTACCGTGAGTCCCGTGAGATTCCACAAGCCGCTGCCGGTGCCCCCGGCCGAGTTGGACGGGACCCCGGGAGGGGCGGACCCGGTCGACGTGGCCGAGGCAGCCCACCGCACCGCCGCCGTCGTGGTCGGCCGCGGTCGCGCCAGCGCCGACCCGGAGGTCACCGCCCGCCTGGTCGACCTGGTGCGCGAGCTCGGGCTGTCCACGGTCGCGCAGATGTGGGCCGACCGGCCGGCGCGCTCGCTGCCCGGGGCCCTGTGGCGGCTCTACCTGCTCCACGAGTGGGTGCAGCGCCAGCCGGACGAGGTCGGCAGGGCGTTCTCAGAGGGGTCGGGGCACGCCGAGGTCTACCGGGTCATCGCCGGCGTCGCCGAGCCCCCAAGCCCGGACACGCTGCAGGACCTCACCGGCTCGGTGCTGACCGGCGTGTTCGACGGCGACCTGGCCACCGCGCTGGACCGGGCGGCGGCCTTCTGCCACGTGGTCGCGGTCGGGTTGTCCGGCCCCGACGGCGCGGACGTCCCGGAGGACCAGGTGCGCCGCGCGGCGCGACTCCAGGGCACGGCCCGCGATCTGCAGGCCTGTGCCGGGCTCTGGCGCCGGGACGAGCTGGCCTGATCGCAGGGAACAATCAGGCAGGTCCCGGGGTTAGGCTGTCCGGAAGTGCCGGGCCGCGGCAGCCCCGGGTCCCACAACACGCCGCTACGAGCGGCCGCGCGCCGTGAGGCGCTCCCGGCCCGGCACTTCTGACTCCTCAACATTCACTCGGGCTGTTAACTTGCTGGTCGCCTGGACGAAGTTGGGGATTCACCTGCTGGACCCCTAGCATTGCGTCCCGTGCGCTTTCGCATCACGCCTCAGAACACCTCGTTCTACGAGCACTTTGCCGCCCTCGCCGGCCATGTGGTCGAGGGTGCCTACGCCATGCGGGACATCCTGGGGCTGCCCCAGGACGAGCGTGCCGCGGCGTCCGGCCGCCTCAAGGACATCGAGCACCACGGCGACGAGGCGACGCACACGATCATGAACGAGGCGAACTCCTCGTTCATCACTCCCTTCGACCGTGACGACATCTACGCCCTCGCCTCCCGGCTGGACGACTGCCTGGACCACCTCGAGGCGGCCGTGGACATCGTCGTGCTCTACGGCATCGACGAGCTCCCGGACGGGGTCGACGACCAGGTGGACATTCTGGTCCGGATGGCCGAGCTCACGGTCGAGGCGATGCCCCGGCTGCGCTCCATGCGGGACCTGCAGGACTACTGGATCGAGATCAACCGCCTGGAGAACTCCGCGGACCAGCGCTACCGCCAGATGACCGCGGCCCTGTTCCGGGAGCAGCAGGACGCCGTGCAGATCATCAAGCTCAAGGCGGTCATCGACGAGCTCGAAGCCGCCGCCGACAGCTTCGAGACGGTCGCCAACACGGTCGAGAGCATCGCGGTCAAGGAATCCTGACTCGTGGACTGGCTCCCGGTCACCCTCGTCATCCTCCTGGCGATGGGCTTCAACTACACCAACGGTTTCCACGACGCCGCCAACGCCATCGCCACCTCGGTGTCCACCCGGGCGTTGACACCCCGGATCGCCCTGGCCATGGCCGCCGTGTTCAACCTGATCGGGGCGTTCCTCGGGGAGGGCGTGGCCAAGACCGTCGGGTCGGGCATCATCAACCCCCCGTCGGGGATGACCGGCCTGGCGATCGTGGCAGCCGCCCTGGTCGGGGCGATCGGGTGGAACATGATCACCTGGTGGTACGGCCTCCCGTCCTCCTCCTCCCACGCCCTCATCGGCGGCATGGCGGGCGCCTCCCTGGCAGCGGGGACCAGCGTGCTGTGGGACGGGATCCTCAGCAGCATCATCATCCCGATGCTCATCTCCCCGGTCGCCGGCGTGGTGCTGGGCTACCTGGTGATGACCGCGATCCTGTGGACCTTCCGCAACGGCCACCCCGGCCGGCTCGGGCGTGACTTCCGGATCGCGCAGACCGCCTCGGCCGCTGCCATGGCGCTCGGACACGGGCTGCAGGACGCGGCGAAGACGATGGGCATCGTGGTGCTCGCCCTGGTCGTCGGTGGCTACCACGAGGGGTCCCACATCCCGCTGTGGGTGACCGTCACCTCGGCATTGGTCATCTCGGCCGGCACGTATGCCGGGGGCTGGCGGATCATGCGCACGCTGGGACGCAAGATCATCGACCTGGACCCGCCACAGGGGTTCGCGGCGGAATCCGTCGCCGCGAGCGTGCTCTACGTGGCCGGCCTGGCATTCCACGCGCCGATCTCCACCACGCACACCATCACCTCGGCGATCATGGGCGTGGGTGCGACCAAGCGCCTGTCGGCCGTGCGCTGGGGGGTGGCCAAGAACATCGTCGGCGCCTGGGTGCTCACCTTCCCGGGGGCGGGCCTGGTGGCCGCCCTGACCTACTGGTTCATCGCGATCTTCTGAGCCGCCGCACGGAGCAGGAACGGCGGGAAACTCGTCGCACATTCAAGCGTCGTTCACGTCTCGTTCACCACCGACCACCACTCGGGACACGTGGCGTCCCTACGGTCATCACGGTTGGCGAGGACGCCAGCTCGCCGGCGGACACCCTGACCCGGCGTGCGAACACGAATACTGCCCAGAGAGGTACCCACCGTGAAGCTTCACCGCTTTGGCCCGACCGTCGCCCTCGCGATGGCGGCAACGCTGACCCTGGCCGCGTGCGGCGACGACAACCCCACCGTCGACGAGGAGACCGCTGCCGACGAGGGCGCCGACGAGGGTGCCGACGAGAACGAGGAGGACGCCGGGGAGGAGTCGGGGGAGGACTCGGACGACGAGACCGGCGGCGACGACGCCGCAGGGGGCGGCGGCGACCTCTCCGGCAACTACAGCTTCTCCGGCGCCAGCGCCCAGGAGTCCGCCGTGACCGCCTGGATCGCCGGCTACCAGTCCACGCAGCCGAACGTCACCATCAATTACGACGCCATCGGCTCCGGCGGCGGACGCGGCAACCTCATCTCCGGCGCCTCGCCGCTGATCGGCTCGGACGCCTACCTCGACGAGGAGGAGCGGGAGCAGGTCAAGGAGACCTGTGGCGACGGCGGTGCGCTGCACTTCCCCGTCTACATCTCGCCGGTCGCGATCCCCTACAACCTGCCCGGGGTCGACACCCTCAACCTGTCCCCGGACGTCCTGGCCCAGATCTTCGACCAGCAGATCGAGAGTTGGAACGACCCGGCCATCGCCGAGGACAACCCCGACGCGGACCTTCCGGACACCGAGATCACCGTGGTCAACCGCTCCGACGACTCGGGCACCACCGAGAACTTCATGGAGTACCTGACCGCGGCGGCGCCGGACAGCTGGAGCTACGAGGCCGACTCCGCGTGGCCGGTGTCCGGTGGCGAGGCTGCCGCGCAGACCACGGGTGTCATCTCCGTCGTGGGCAGCACCGAGGGCGCGATCGGCTACGCCGACGCCTCGGCCGTCGGCACGCTGACCACCGCCTCGATCGGGGTGGGCGAGGACTTCGTGGCCTTCTCCCCGGAGGCCGCGGCCGCCGTGGTGGACGCCTCGGAGCCGGCGGACACCGGGGTGGAGGGTGACCTGGCCCTGGAGTTGGCGCGCGATACCACCGAGGCGGGGAGCTACCCGATCGTGCTGGTCTCCTACCACATCGTGTGCACCAACTACACGGACGAGGCGACCGGTGAGCTGGTCAAGGACTTCCTGACCTACGTGATCAGCGAGGAGGGGCAGAACGCGGCCGCCGAGGCAGCCGGCTCGGCCCCGATCTCCGAGGACGTTCGTAGCGCCGCCACGGACGCCATCGCCAGCATCACGACCGGAAACTGAGCATCCCGCTGAGCACACACCACGGCGCCGGGGTCACCGTTCAATGCGGGGACCCCGGCCGCCGTGCCGTCTCGCCCCACACTCGCAATCGAGGACTGAGATGAGCACCCCTGCACCCCCTGTCGGCGAGGAACGCACCTCCGCCACTGCGACACGGGCCGTCAAACGGCCCGGTGACGTGATCTTCCAGGGGACGTCCTTCGGCTCGGCCATGATCATCCTGCTGGTGCTGGCCGGCGTCGCTGCCTTCCTCGTGATGGAGGCACTGCCGATCTTCGGCGCAGATGACGCGCAGACCAGCGGGGGCGAAGGGTTCTTCGCCTACGTCTGGCCCTTGGTGGCCGGCACGCTGATCGCCTCCTTCATCGCCATGCTGCTCGCCACGCCCGTCGCGGTGGGGATCGCCCTGTTCGTCTCCCACTACGCCGAGCGCCGGGTCGGCACGACCGTAGGCTTCGTCATCGACCTGCTTGCCGCCGTCCCCTCGGTGGTCTTCGGCATGTGGGGCTGGCAGGTGCTGGCGCCCCGACTCGTGCCGGTCTACGGCTGGCTCGAGGACAACCTCGGCTTCATCCCGTTCTTCGCCGACGGATCCAACACCGGCCGCACCCTGATGACGGCCTCGATCGTGCTCGCGGTGATGATCCTGCCGATCATCACCTCGGTCTCCCGCGAGGTCTTCCTGCAGACCCCCAAGCTGCACGAGGAGGCGGCCCTGGCCCTGGGCGCCACGAAGTGGGAGATGATCCGCACCGCGGTATTGCCGTTCGGCACACCCGGCGTCATCGGCGGCACCATGCTCGGCCTCGGCCGGGCGCTGGGCGAGACCATGGCGGTCGCCATCATCCTGTCGACCGGTGGGTTCACCTGGAACCTCATCGGCACGGGCAACTCGACCATTCCGTCCGAGATCGCGCTGAACTTCCCCGAGGCCTCCGGCCTGCGGCTCAGCGAGCTCATCGCGACCGGTCTGGTCCTCTTCGTCATCACGCTCGCGGTGAACCTCGTGGCGAGGTACATCGTGGAGAAGCGGTCCGAGTTCTCTGGAGCCAACTGATGAGCACCCCGACCCAAGAGTCCGAGAACGTCGACGAGTCGGCGGTCAGCGAGCACGCGCTGGACCACGTCAAGGGGGTCGTGCCGTCCCCGGTCCGACCCGCACCCCGGCGGCTCGGCCCGGCCATCCTGGTCGGCGCCGCGGTGGTCGCCCTCCTGCTGTGGCTGGTCCTGGACGTGCACGTCGCACTGGCCGTCGTCGGCGGCTACCTGGCCTACCTGGTCGCGGTCTACGTCGCCTTCCGCCAGGTTGCCGGAGCCCGGGTGGCGCTGGACCGGCTGATGCGGGGCCTGATGTACGGCGCCTTCGCGCTGGCCTTGCTGCCGCTGCTGTCGGTCATGTGGACCGTCGTCGGCGAGGGAGCCGGTCGGGCGTTCCACCCGGACTTCCTCAACCAGACCATGAACGGCGTCACCGGGGTCCACGACCAGGCCTACGCCGAGGACCGGGGGCAGTTCACCGGCGGCGCCTACCACGCCGTCATCGGCACCCTGGTCATCACCGGGATCGCCACCCTCATCTCGGTGCCGATCGGGCTGTTCACCGCGATCTACCTGGTGGAGTACAGCGCCGGCAACCGCATCTCACACGCCATCCGGTTCCTGGTCGACGTGATGACCGGGATCCCCTCCATCGTCGCGGGACTGTTCGCCTTCGCGCTCTGGGCCAGCCTCTTCGGCATCGGCACCAAGAACGCCCTCGCGGGCGCCGTCGCCCTGGCGGTCTTGATGATTCCCACGGTGGTCCGCAACAGTGAGGAGATGTTGCGGATTGTGCCCAACGAGTTGCGGGAGGCCGCGCTCGCCCTCGGGGTGCCCAAGTGGCGGGTCATCGCCAAGGTGGTGCTGCCGACCGCGGCCTCCGGCCTTGCCTCGGGTATTACCCTGGCTATCGCGCGGGTCATCGGCGAGACGGCGCCGGTGCTGGTGGCCGTCGGCTTCACCCACGCGCTGAACACCAACCCGACGTCGGGTCCGATGAACACGCTGGCGCTGTACGCCTACCAGATGTTCACCCGGCCGCTGGCCCCCGGCGTGCGCGAGCCCAGCCTGGAGAGGGCCTGGGCCGCCGCACTCCTGCTGGTCCTCATCGTCGTCGCCCTCAACCTCACTGCCCGCCTGATCGCCAAGATGTTCGCGCCGAAGACCGGCCGCTGACCCCCTGGAGCACCTGACATGTCCAAGCGTATTGACGTCAACAACCTCGACATCTACTACGGCGCCTTCCACGCCGTCCAGTCGGTCAGCATGGTGGTGGAGCCGAAGTCCGTGACCGCCTTCATCGGCCCGTCCGGCTGCGGCAAGTCCACGTTCCTGCGGACTCTGAACCGGATGCACGAGGTGATCCCCGGAGGCCGGGTCGAGGGGGAGGTCCTGATCGACGGCAAGAACCTCTACGGCCGCGGCGTCGACCCGGTCGACGTCCGGCGTGAGGTCGGCATGGTGTTCCAGCGGCCCAACCCGTTCCCGACGATGTCCATCAAGGACAACGTGCTCGCCGGGGTGCGGCTGAACAGCAAGCGGATCAGTTCCTCGGCCGCGAACGAGCTGTGCGAGCGGTCGTTGCGGGGTGCGAACCTGTGGAACGAGGTCAAGGACCGGCTGGACAAGCCCGGATCGGGGCTCTCGGGTGGCCAGCAGCAGCGCCTGTGCATCGCCCGTGCCATCGCGGTGCAGCCCGAGGTCATCCTGATGGACGAGCCGTGCTCGGCGCTGGACCCCATCTCCACCCTGGCCATCGAGGACCTGATCAACGAGTTGAAGACCGACTACACGGTCGTCATCGTGACGCACAACATGCAGCAGGCCGCCCGCGTCTCCGACCGCACGGGCTTCTTCAACCTCGAGGCGACCGGCAAGCCGGGTCAGCTGATCGAGATGGACGACACGAGCAAGATCTTCAACAACCCCAGCCAGCAGGCGACCGAGGACTACATCTCCGGCCGTTTCGGCTGATCCCCGGGCCCGCGCCCGCGGGCTCAGGACGGCGGCCGGTGCCGGGTGACTGCCAGGACGGTGGCCTCCGCGCCGGCACCCACCATGGTGCAGGCCAGCACCTCGCCCTTGTCCATCCCGACCCGGGCCAACCGGTGCAGCGTGTCGGACTCCGAACGGCGCACCGTGAGCGTCGCCAGCCGCTCCAGCAACTCGGGCAGCAGGGGCCGGTGGCTGCACAGCGCTGCCGGCTCCGCGCGGTCCAGCAACCGCCCCAGGTGCCGGGGGGCGCGTGCCGGGCGCTCGGCATACCCCTCCTCGGACAGCCCTGCCTTGCCGGTGAGGTCCACCCCGGCCGCCCGGGCGAACGGGGCGACCGTGTCGCGGCAGCGTGCCGACGGTGAGGTGAGCATCCGGGTCGGCGCGTAGGCCTGCAGCAGCGGGACCAACCGCTTGGCGCGGCGGCTGCCGACGGCGTCGAGCGGGCGGTCCGGGTCCGGTCCGGACCACCGGCCCCGCGACACCGCCTCCGCATGCCGCACCACCAGCAGCGGCCAGGTCTCCAGCCGCAGGGTGAGCTCCGCGCCGGCCAGCGCCGCGAGCTGCTCCCGGTCACGCGGGTAGGTCAGGCGGTCCCGGGCCTTCTCCAGCGTCAGCCAGCGCACTTCGTCGACCTCGTGCTCGAGGGCGCCGTCCCCGCCGATGACGGTGCCCGCCCAGTACCGCACGTGCTTGACGACGGGGCGCCCGTTGCCCTTGGCCAGCGGGTACTCCGACGTGGGAAGCGGCGGGCCGAGACGGACCCGCAGCCCGGTCTCCTCCAGCGTCTCCCGTGCCGCTGCTGTCGCGAAGTCCTCGCCCGGGTCCAGCTTGCCCTTGGCCCAGGACCAGTCGTCGTAGGCGGGACGGTGCACCAGGGCGACCTCGAGGCAGCCGTCCTTGCGCCGGCGCCAGGGGACGACACCGGCCGCGCGCACGATCTTGGGCCGAGGGTGCGCCGAACCGCCGAGTGCCATGTGGTCTCAGCGGCGCCGGCCGGGTCGGCGCCGGGCGGCGTAGGAGGTGATCAGCTCACTCTGCAGGTCCGGCAGTGGCTGCCCCTCGTCGTCGAGGTGATGGCGGGTCCACTGGCCGTCGGCGTCCAGGTGCCAACTGGCGATCTCGTCCGACATCGCCCGGTCCAGCAGTTTCGCCAGGGTCTTGACGTGCGCGCGGTCGGTGACCGGCACGAGCGCCTCCACCCGACGGTCCAGGTTGCGGTGCATCATGTCGGCCGAGCCGATGTAGGTCTGCGGGCTGGTGCCCTTGCCGAAGGCGAACACCCGGGAGTGCTCCAGGAACCGTCCCAGCGTGGAACGGACCCGAATGTTCTCCGAGAGACCCTCCACCCCGGGCCGGAGGGCGCAGATGCCCCGGACCCAGATGTCGACCCGGCACCCGGCCCCGGAGGCGCGGTACAGCGCGTCCAGCAGCGCCTCGTCCACGATCGAGTTGACCTTCATCCGGACCAGTCCGTCGGTGCCCTTGGCCGCCTCTGCGTCGACCAGCTCGACCAGCCCGCTGCGCACCGACCGCGGGGCCACGAGCAGCCGCTTGAACTTGGCCCGGGGCGCCATGCCCGAGAGCTGGTTGAACAGCCGGGTGAGGTCCTCGCCGATCGCCTCGTCGCAGGTGAGCAGGCCGAGGTCCTCATACAGGCGCGCGGTCTTGGGGTTGTAGTTGCCGGTGCCCACGTGGCAGTAGCGGCGCAACCCCCCGCCCGACTCCTCCCGGACCACCAGGGCCAGCTTCGCGTGTGTCTTCAGCCCGACCATGCCGTAGACGACGTGCACGCCCGCGTGCTCCAGCTTGCGGGCCCAGGTGATGTTGTTCTCCTCGTCGAACCGTGCCTTGATCTCGACCACGGCCAGCACCTGCTTGCCCGCCGCGGCGGCGTCGATCAGGGCGTCCACGATGGGGCTGTCACCGCTGGTGCGGTAGAGGGTCTGCTTGATCGCCAGCACGGCCGGGTCGGCGGCGGCCTGCTCGATGAAGGCCTGCACCGAGGTGGAGAAGGAGTCGTAGGGGTGGTGCAGCAGGATGTCTTTCTCCCGCATCGCCTCCAGGATGTCGCTCGGCGCCGCCCGCTCCACCGGCGCCAGGTCGGGGTGGGTCTTGGGGACGAAGTTGGGGTAGGCCAGCTCCGTGCGGTCCAGGTCGGCGATGGTGTGCAGCGCGGTCAGGTCCAGCGGCGACGGCAGCCGGTAGACCTCGCTGGGGTGCACCCGCAGTTCCCGGGTGAGCAGGTCCAGCACGTGGTCGTCCATGTCCTCGACGACCTCCAGGCGCACCGGGGGGCCGAACCGCCGGCGGGTCAGCTCGCGCTCCAGGGCGGTGAGGAGGTTCTCGGCGTCGTCCTCCTCCACCTCCAGGTCCTCGTTGCGGGTGACCCGGAAGGTGAAGGTCTCGTGCACCTCCATGCCCGGGAACAACTGGTCCAGGTGTGCCGCGATGAGCTGCTCCAGCAGCACGAACCGGTCCCGGTAGAGGTGGTCGGGGCCGGAGTCGATCCGGATGAAGCGGGGCAGCAGCGGGGGGACCTTGACCCGGGCGAAGTGCTCGCGCTTGGTCTGCGGGTGGATCAGGATGACGGCCAGGTTCAGCGACAGCCCGCTGATGTAGGGGAATGGGTGTGCCGGGTCGACGGCCAGGGGCGTGAGGACCGGGTAGACGGTGCTCCGGAACATCTCGCCCAGCTCGGCCTGCTCGTCCTCGGTGAGCTCGTCCCAGCGGGCGATCGTGATGCCTTCCCCGGACAGCAGGGGGGCCACCTGGTGGGCGTACAGGGCGGCGTGGCGCGCGCTCAGCTCGTGCGCCCCGACGGAGATCTCGTCGAGGACCTCGCGCGGCTCCAGGCCGGAGGCGGAGCGGGTCGCGATGCCGGTGGCGATGCGGCGCTTCAGACCAGCCACCCGCACCATGAAGAACTCGTCCAGGTTGCTGGCGAAGATGGCCAGGAACCTGGCTCGCTCCAGCAGGGGGGTGCTGGGGTCGGTCGCCAGCTGGAGCACCCGCTCGTTGAACTGCAGCCAACTCACCTCACGGTCCAGGAACCGGTCGGCGCGCAGTGCGTCGGGCTCCTCGGCCCCCTCGCCCGTGCCGGAGACGGACCTGATGAACCTGCCGTTGGCCGCGCGGGGACGTGCGGCCCGGATCGTCGGCAGGGGCACGACGGAGGCGGACTCGACGATGTCCGGGGCGGCCGGATCGGTGGTCGTCATGGGCTTATCCTGCCACCGGCCGCGGTGGTGCGTCAGCACGGTCCCGTATGCCGTCAGTCGCCCTCCGCGGCATACATCACGTCGACGGTGGACCGCTCGAAGCCGAGGCGGTGGTAGGTCGCCAGGGCGGGCGAGTTGTCCCCGTCGACATACAGCGTGGCGGTGTCCAGTCCGCAGGCGCGCAGGTGGCGCAGCCCCAGGAGGGTGACCGCCTTGCCCAGGCCCCGGCCCTGGTAGTCGGGGTCCACGCCCACGACATACACCTCCCCGCTGGAGGCGGTGGAGCCGGACGGCTCGACCTTGGTCCAGTGGAACCCGGCGAGCCGGGGCGGTCCGTCACCGGTGCGGTCCTCCACGAGGAGGAAGCCGTGCGGGTCGAACCACGGCTCGGCGATGCGGTCCGACAGGTCGGTGAGTGTCATCCGGCCCTGCTCGGCGTGGGCGGCGAAGGACCGTGCGTTGACGGCGAGCCAGGCCTGCTCGTCCTGGCCGACCTGGAACGGGCGGACGTGGAAGCCCTCCGGAAGGTTGGCCTCGGGCAACTCGGACCACTCGCCGGAGAGCGGGCGGGCCATCTGCCACAGGTCGCGCACCGGGTGCAGCCCGAGCGAGGAGGCCAGGCTGCGGGCCGGCATCAGGTCGCCGTGCGCCCAGACCCGGACCCCGGGGAAGTCGGCCAGCAGTTGGCGCAGCAGGGCACCCCCCAGCCCTCGGCGCCGGTGCTCCGGGTCCACGACGACCTCGGCGGCGGGGGGCTCGGACTGCTCGACGTGGGCGTAGGCGAGGACCCGGGCGTCGATCTCGCCCGGCCGGTCCTCCACGACCAGGTGCTGCCCGGGGGTGCCCTCGGCCGGGGGAGGGTCGTCGGGCAGCCGCCGCACGTCCAGCACCGTCTGCTCGGACAGCGGGCGGACCCCGTCGTGCTGGGTCGCCCGCACCACGAGGGCCGAGACCTCAGCAGACTGGCGCGGCTGGAGGCGGTCGGTGGCCGGGTGGGTCGACATCCGCCTATTCCACCATGTCGCCGAGGTGGCCGTCGCGGGGACCGGCGAAGCGGTAGCCCACGTTGCGGATGGTGCCGATCAGGGACTCCCGCTCGGGGCCGAGCTTGGCGCGCAGCCGACGGATGTGGACGTCAACGGTCCGGGTGCCGCCGTAGTAGTCCATCCCCCAGACCTCCTGGAGCAGCAGCTCCCTGGTGACGACCCGGCCCGGATGGTGCACGAGGTACTTCAGCAGCTCGAACTCCTTGTAGGTCAGGTCGAGGGGGCGGCCGCCCGCCCGGACCGTCCACCCCGCCTCGTCCACGATCACGTCGGCCACCTTCACCGGCGCGGTGGAGTCCGGCGGCGGCTCGGCCGAGTGGGCGGCCCGCTGGCGTCCCAGGACGAGCCGGAGCCGGGCCTGGCACTCGGCGGGCCCGGCCGCGGTGAGCAGGATGTCGTCGACCGGCCACTGGTCGTCCAGCGCGGCCAGCCCGCCCTCGGTGAAGATCGCCACGATCGGCAGCGCCAGGCCCATGGTGGCGATCGTCCGGATGGTGGACCGGGCCTGAACCAGGTTGTCGGTGGCGTCGACCAGCACCAGGGCGCACTCCTCGTGCAGCAGCACGGAGGGGTCCAGCGGCAGCACGATGGTGCGGTGGGTGAGCAGCTCCAGCGCGGGGAGCGCGCCAGAGACGGCCGTGGCGGGAGCGCCGGCCGTCAACAGCGCCAGGGTGGACACCGGGACAGGATATGTGGCCGTCCGGCCCGGCCGTCACCGCGCACCCCGTGGGTGATGACACCATGTGACCCGTGCAGCAGCGCAATCCGGTCCTGACCCCGGTGGTCCACGTCGCCCTGGCGACGGTGACGCTGGGCGCCCTCATGACCCTGGTGGCGCAGGCCGGGCCGCGCCCGGTGGCAGCCGGCGTGCTCCTGCTGGGCCTGCTGGTCGCCTGGGGGTGGGCAGGGACCCTGGGGCTGCCCAGCCCGCGGGGCACCACGGCCGTCGTGGCCGTGAGCAGCCTCGTGCTCGTCGCGGGTGCCCTGCCGGGGGCGTCTCCGGGGGACGAGGGCGCGGTGCTGGCGTGGCTGCCGATCGCCATGGGCGGGGCCTTCCTCCTCGCGTTCGCCCACCAGTTGCTGCGGCGTGACGGACGCCCGCGGGTGGTGGAGTCGGTGAGCGCCGTCGTCCTGGCCCAGGGGCTGGTGGCCGGCGGGACGCTGCTGGTGCCCCTCTCCGCCGACCCGGTCGGCGCCGACCTGGTGGTGGCCGGCGTCGCGGCGGCCGTGGTCTCGGCGGTGGGCGACGGCGCCGGGCGCTGGCTCTCGGCACGGGCCTGGCTGGCCCCGTTGTCGATGGTGGCGGGCGGGGCCGGGGCCCTGGGGGCTGCCGTCGCCGTCGGGGCCGACGTGGCCTGGACCACGTGTCTGCTGCTCGGCGTCGCCGTCGGCGCCACCAGCCAGGCGGTCCGGGCGGTGCTGGCGGTGCTCCCGTCGATGGCCGGGGGCCGTCCTCGGCTCGTCGCCGCGGCCGCCTCCCTGCTCGTCGTCGGCCCGCTGGCGTATGCCGTCACCCGGGTGCTGGTGCCCGGGGTGCTGGCTGGCTGAGCGTTCCGGCCCGACGCGCGCCCCGACATACGATGGGGCCGTGCCTTTCGAACTCGACCCGACCATGCACCCGGACCTCGCGCCCCTGGCCTGGCTGATCGGCCGGTGGGAGGGCGCGGGCGTCGTGGGCTACCCCACCATCGACTCCCACAACTTCGGGCAGGAGGTGACCGTCACCCACGACGGGCGCCCGTTCCTGAGGTGGGAGTCGCAGTCCTGGCTGCTCGACGACGACGGCACCAAGATCAAGCCGTCGGGCACGGAGCTGGGCTTCTGGAGGCCGCTCCCGGACAACGAGGTGGAGCTGCTGCTGGTCCACCCGACCGGCGTGGTCGAGATGTATGCGGGCACCACCAGTCCGGCGAAGATCGAGCTGCGGACCGACGGGGTGATGCGCAGCCCCCACGCCAAGGAGTACAACGCCGGGCACCGGTTGTACGGCTACGTGAACTCCAACCTGATGTGGGCGATGGACATGGCGGCGATGGGGCAGCCGATCACCAGCCACCTCTCGGCGGAGCTGCGCCGGGTCGGCTGACGGCAGCCCACCCCCGCGGCGCCCGGCTCAGCCGAAGCCGGAGCGGGGGGAGACCTCGTCGACGTAGTCGTCCATCGAGTCGGTCTGGAGGTGCTCGGCCAGCAGCTCGAACTGCTCCTCGGACGGCAGGACGATCGAGCCGGCGTAGGCGTCGTTGCCGATGCCGGTCCAGGGCGCGGTGACGAAGTGGATGTCGCCACCGCGGACCCCGCGCATCGCAAACGCGAGGTTGCGCATGTCGCCGACCTCCAGCTCGTCGTCGACGACCAGGTTGGTCGTGGCGGCGTCGATGAAGTTGGCCAGGCGGGCGGGGTTGGTCAGGGTGGAGCGGGACAGTGCCTTGAGCATGATCGACTTGATGAACTCCTGCTGGCGCTCCCCGCGGGAGATGTCGCCCTGGCTGAGGTCGTAGCGCTCCCGCACGAACTCGAGGCCGGTCGCCCCGTCCATGTGCATGGTCCCCTCCGGGAACCCGGGGCTGGCCTCGGACACCCGGACGTCGACCCCGCCGATCGCGTCGGTCATGTCCTGGAAGCTGTCGAAGTCGACGATCGCGACGTGGTCGATGGGGACGTCGATGAGTGTCTGCACCGTCTCCACGAGCAGCGGCGACCCGCCGAAGGCGTAGGAGGCGTTGATCTTGTTCTTCTGGGAGTACCCCGGGATCTTCACGAACAGGTCGCGGGGGAAGTGGACCAGGTGCACCGAGTCCCGAGCATCGTTGACGTGCACCAGCATGATGACGTCGGAGCGTCCTCGCTCGCCACCAGGGTCCCGGGTGTCCGTGCCGATCACCAGGAAGTTCAGGGCGTCGCCGGCCTCCTCCGGCCGGTCCGGCGCCGAGGGGGTGACCATCTCCCCGTCCTCGCCCTCGATCAGGTCGTCGGGCAGCAGCCGGTCGTGGGTGATGTTGGAGGAGACCGTGTGGTTCAGGAAGGCCAGGTAGGCCGCGACGGTGCCGATCCCCAACAGCACCAGCGTGACGAAGCCGACCAGGAGGATCCGGGTGCCGCGCCTGCGGCGGCGGGGCGGGGGCGCCCCGGCCCCCCAGTCCCTGTCGTCCTCGTAGCCCCGGTCGTCGTACTCCTGGTCCTCGTATCCCTGGTCGTCGTAGCGGCTGTCGTCGTACTGGTCGTGGCTGTCGTCGGCCGGGTCGCGGCCCGGGTCGTCGGCCCCAGCCCGCTCGCGGTCGTTGCTCCCCGGTCCTGGCATGGGCCGAAGTCTACGGCCAGCGAGGCGGGGAATCTTCCGTCGACGTCCCGCCTTGACGCAGATGTGACTGCCGAATCCGACCAGCACACCGCCCGCGACTCCGCCCCGGTGGGCCCGAGCCCGTTGTTGGGACGGCCCGGTGCCGTGGAGGGTGCCGGGCCCGATACCGGCGTCGCGGCCCACTACGGCGACCCGCACCGGGAGCAGCGACTGCTGGCCGAGGGGCTGGCCTGCGTCGACCTCTCGCACCGGGGCGTGGTGACCGTGACGGGTCCCGACCGACTGTCCTGGCTCCACTCACTGACCAGCCAGCAGCTGACCGACCTCGCGCCGCGCCGGTCCACCGAAACGCTGATTCTGAGCCCGAAGGGGCACATCGAGCACGCGCTCCACGTCGTCGACGACGGCGAGACCACGTGGCTGGGAACCGAGCCCGGGGCGGCTCCGGCGGTCGCGGCCTGGCTGGACTCCATGCGCTTCATGCTGCGGGTGGAGGTGGCGGACCGGACGGCCGAGTTCGCGACCGTCGGGGAGCCGGTCCGGGCCGAGTCCGCCGAGGGCGAGCCGATCGCGTGGGTCGATCCCTGGCCCGGCCCGGTGGGGGACACCGCCCTCTACGGGCCCGAGCAGGACCACCCGGGACAGGACCGGCCCTGGCGGGAGATCCTGGTGCCGCGGGCGGACCTGGAGAGCTTCGTGGGCGACCGCCCCCTGGCGGGCACCTGGGCCGCGGAGGCGCTCCGGATCGCCGCCTGGCGTCCCCGCGACGGCGTCGACACCGACCACCGGACCATCGCCCACGAGCTGGACTGGCTGCGCACGGCCGTCCACCTGCACAAGGGGTGCTACCGCGGCCAGGAGACGATCGCCCGGGTGCACAACCTGGGTCGTCCGCCGCGGCGCATCGTGTTCCTGCACCTGGACGGCTCGGGCCACGTGCTGCCCGAGGCGGGCGACGACCTGGCGGTGGCCGCGGGCGAGCGCCCGCTCGGCCGGATCACGTCCGTGGCCCGGCACTACGAGGACGGGCCCATCGCGCTCGCGGTGCTCAAGCGCACCACCGATCCCGCGGCCGTCCTGGTGTCCGGGGCCACCAGCGCCGCCCAGACCACGGTCGTCACGCCCTGACTGCTAGCCCCGGCTAGCAGTGAAAACCAGTGCAGCGCAGCGTGTTCACCGCGATGTGAGCGGGTTCACACGCTGAATGCTAGCCAGAATTTGCATGCTGCTAGCAGTTGCAAGCACAATGGAGGGCATGAAGCAGATTCCGGTCCCCGACCTGGGCGGCTACCTGCGCGAGCAGCGTGAGGCGGCCCAGCTCTCACTGCGCCAGGCGGCCAAGGCCGCCGGGATCTCCAACCCCTACCTGTCGCAGATCGAGCGTGGTCTGCGCCGGCCCAGCGCCGAGATTCTCCAGCAGTTGGCCAAGGGGCTGCGGATCTCCGCCGAGCAGCTCTACGTGCGGGCCGGGATCCTGGACGATGCCGCCTCGGGTGTCCCGGAGGCCGCCGATGTCACCGTCGCGATCCTGGCCGACCCGCGGCTCAACGACCGGCAGCGCCGCGCGCTGCTGGACGTCTACCACTCCTTCGTGGGGGATCCCGCCGAGGAGCCCGCTGAAGAGAACGCCCCCCAGACGGTCGACGCCGACTAGGCACACGCCGACGAGGACCACCACGGAGGGCAGCGCCGCCGTTCCGCAGTCAGCACCACAGATCACCCGCACCACAGACCTACCGACACCACAGACCACCTGCAACGAAGGGAGCCACCATGGCCACCAACTTCAAGACCATCCGCACCGAGGCCGAGAAGCGCGCCGAGGCCCTCACCACCGAGGTCGCCGGCCGTGCGCAGTCGCTGACCGCCGAGGCCGGCAAGCGCGCCTCGGACCTCACCCCCGTGTATGCCGTCGTCGGCCTGACCGACGCCGTCGTCGAGCGGGTCCGCGAGGCCGGCGAGGCCGTCGTGCACCTGGGCAAGTCGCTCTCCCCGCAGGCCGTGACCAGCCAGGTCACCAAGGCCGCCGGCGACGTCACCGACCGCGTCTCCAAGTCCGCGGGAGAGGTGACCAGCAAGGTCACCAAGTCCGCCGGTGAGGTCAGCGCCGACGTGCAGAAGGCGCCGGCCGCGGCGGCCACCGAGGTCACCGAGCGCCTCGGCAAGGCCCAGGAGGGCTACCAGGGTCTGGCGACGCGCGGTGAGGCCTTCGTGGGTCGGGTCCGCAAGCAGCAGGCCACCCAGGACCTGCTCGCCCAGGTCGACACGGCCGTCAAGCAGGGCCGCGCCCTGCTGACGACCGCCCGCCGCGGCGCCACCGACACCCAGACCGCCGCCAAGGCGACCGTCACCGCCGGCCGCAAGCAGGCCGCGCAGGTGGTCGCTGGTGAGTCGGCCGCGAAGCCGGCCGCCAAGAAGGCCCCGGCCCGCAAGCCGGCCGCCCGCAAGAGCACGGGCGCCACGACGACCCGCAAGGCTGCTCCGAAGACCACCGCGAAGACCACGGCGAAGTCCAGCACCGCGGCCAAGCCGGCGGCGAAGAGTACCGCCAAGTCCAGCACCTCGAAGACCACCGCGACCAAGCCGGCCGCGAAGTCCACCGCGACCAAGTCCGCGGCGAAGTCCACGGCCAAGAGCACCACGGCCAAGAGCACCACCGCCGCCAAGCCGGCTGCCAAGAAGGCCCCGGCCCGCAAGCCGGCCGCCAGCGCCACCAAGGCCAGCACCACCAAGGCCAGCACCACCAAGGCCAGTGGCAGCACCCGGACCGCGGCGGACAACACCGAGGCCTCGGCCAAGCGCACCGTGACCACGGCCAGCAACCGCGCCGCGGAGACCGCCACCGCGGCCCGCGCCGCCACCACCTCCGCGACCAAGGTCGCCGAGAAGGCCGTCGACGCCGTCGAGGCCACGGCCAGCAAGGTCGGCAACTGAACCTGCTGACACCGGTGCGCTGAGCACCGACCGCGCCACACGGGGCGCCGCACAGTCCGGGAAACCGGGCCGGGCGGCGCCCCGTTAGGCTTGCTCACCGTGATCAGCCCCCTCGACACAGCCCCCGTCCTCGCCCACGTCATCCGGTCCGGATTCGTGGAATCGGTGCACCACGGCGTGGTCGCCGGGACCGCGGCCGACGGCACGGTCGAACTCGGCCTCGGGCCGGTGGACGTCCCCATCTTCCCGCGGTCCTCCAACAAGCCGATGCAGGCCGTCGGCATGCTCCGCAGCGGCCTCGACCTGGACGGCGAGCTCCTGGCGCTCGCCGCCGCCAGCCACTCGGGGGAGCCGTTCCACCGCGAGGGCGCCCGGCGGATCCTGGCCGGAGCGGGCCTGACCGAGGACGCGCTGCAGAACACCCCCGACCGGCCGATCGACGAGGCCGAGCGGGAGCGCTGGATCGCCGGCGGCGAGCCCGCCACCTCCCTGGCCCAGAACTGCTCCGGCAAGCACGCGGCCATGCTGGCCACCTGTGTCGCCGCCGGCTGGGACACCACGACCTACCGGACCCCGGACCACCCGCTGCAGCGAGCCATCGCCGAGGCGTTGTCCGACCTGGCGGGCGAGGAGGTCGGCGCGACCGGGGTCGACGGCTGCGGCGCACCCGTCATGGCCCTCAGCACGGCGGGCCTGGCCCGCGCGTTCGGACGCCTGGCCTCCGCCGACCCGGCCACCCCCGAGGGGCGCGTCGCCTCCGCCATCCGCGAGCACCCCGAGTGGCTCGGCGGCACGGGCCGGGACGTCACCGGGCTGATCCGAGGCCTTCCCGGGTTGATCGCCAAGGACGGCGCGGAGTCTGTCTATGCCGTGGGGCTCCCCGACGGCCGGGGCCTGGCCGTCAAGATCACCGACGGCACCCAGCGGGCGCGCACCGTGGTCACCGCCGCCGCCCTGCGCGCGCTCGGGCTGGCGGACCACGAGGACGTCCTCACCGCGTTGGAGGCCTCGCCCGTGCTGGGGCACGGTGAGCCGGTCGGCGCCGTCGTCGCCACCGGGTTCTGACCGTGCGGGCGGTGCTGCAACGGGCCACCCGGGCCCGCGTCACGGTCGCCGAGGAGGTCGTCGGCGAGATCACCCGTCCCGGGCTGGTCGCCCTGGTCGCCGCCACCCACGACGACACCCCCGCCGATGTCGCGGCGATGGCCCGCAAGATCGCTGACCTGCGGATCCTGCACGACGAGGCCTCGGTCGCGGACACCGGGGCCGCGGTGCTCGTGGTCAGCCAATTCACGCTCTACGGCTCCACCCGCAAGGGCCGGCGTCCGTCCTGGGGTGCCGCCGCCCCCGGACCCGTCGCCGAGCCGCTCGTGGACGCGGTCGTCGCCGACCTGCGGGGCCGGGGCATCGAGGTCGCGACGGGTCGGTTCGGGGCGATGATGCAGGTCGAGCTGGTCAACGATGGGCCGTTCACGGTCATCGTCGACACCCGCGAAAGTTAGGCTGGTCCCATGTCGACGATCTTCGAGGTCCAGAGCTGGATCCAGCTGGTGCTGGGGGTGGCCGCACTGGCCATCCAGGTGTGGGCCCTGGTCGACGCCGCGATGACCCGGGCGGACGCCTTCGTCGCCACCGGCAAGCGCACCAAGCCGTTCTGGTTGCTGGTGACGGGGGTCGCGGCCCTCATCGGCTTCGTGTTCTTCGCCAACCCGTTCAACATCTTCAGCCTGGTCGCCATCATCGCCGCAGCGATCTACCTGACCGACGTCCGCCCCGCTGTCGCCCAGATCCGAGGCGGGCGGAGCGGCGGGGGCCAGGCGGGCCCGTACGGCCCCTGGTGAGCGCGCCCCACACGCGGCTGCTCCCCGGGCCGACGGGGGACCTGGAGGTCCTCACGGCGGGACGCGGCACCCCGCACACCCTCTTCGCCCACGGGCTCGCCGGCTCGATCCCGACCACCCGGCCGTATGCCGCGAAGGTGCCCGGGACGCGGTCGTTCCTGCACTTCCGCGGCCACGGCGGCTCGCCGGCCCCACCGCGCGGCGGGCCGTGGCGGTATGCCGAACTCGCGGCCGAGCTGGGCGCCGTCGCCGACGCCGTGGGGGCCACCCAGGCGCTGGGCATCAGCATGGGGGCGGGAGCCCTGTGCGCCGGCCTGGCCGAAACGCCGGACCGGTTCGACCGGGTCGCGCTCGTGCTGCCGGCCGTGATCGACCGGCCGCGTCCCGACGCCTCGATGTCCCGCTTCGCCGTGCTTGCCGATCTGGTCGAGGCGGGCGACGCGGGGCCGGTCGCCGACCACCTGCTGCAGGAGCAGCCGCCCGGGGTGCAGGACGACACGGCGGTTCGTGCCTGGTGCCGGGACCAGGCGGAACGGCTGGTGGGCACCGGCGTGGTGGAGGGGTTGCGCTCCCTGCCGCACCAGGTCGCCGTGGCCGAGCGGGGGGCGCTGCGGCGGGTTGCGGTGCCGGTGTTGATCCTGGCCCAGGAGGATGACCCCGCCCATCCGGCCGCGGTCGGCGAGGAGCTGGCCGGGATCTTCCCGGCCGCTGACCTGCACGTCTTCGGCCCCGGCGGGATCATGTGGGCGCACCGCACCCGGGTCAGGGACCTGGTCGGGGAATTCTTCAGCCCGTAGTGTGTCGGCCCCCGGCCGGGGCCACCGCCTCCCACGCGACCGTGAGCTCGCCCAACCGCCACCGCCGCGGTCCGTCCAGCACCGGCCACCCCTGCTCCCGGAGGGCCCGGGCCACCACCTGGAACCGTTGCCGCGAGCCGAACGCCGCGTGCGGTGCGGCCACCTCCCAGGCCCGGTCCAGCGCCTGCATCAGGGCGTGGACCGGCTCACCCGGCACATTGCGGTGGATCAGCACCTTGGGTAGTCGCTCGGCGACGACCGACGGGCGGTCCAGCCCGGTGAGCCGCCAGGACAGGCTCAGGCTCCGCGGGCGTGGAGCGCCGTCGTCCCCCCGCCGCACGTCCACCCAGGTGCTGAGCCGGCCGATCTCGTCGCAGGTGCCCTCGACCAGCACGCCGCCGGGTGCCAGCGCCCCGACCACGCGCTCCCAGGCGTCGGCGACCGCCTCCTCCTCGTACTGGCGGAGCACGTTGAAGGCTCGCACCAGGACGGGCGGGCGGCCCTGCGGGACCGGCACCTCGAACCCGCCGTGGGCGAACTGCACGGCCGGCGGATCGGCATACGGCATCGCGGCGGCCACGCGCTCCGGGTCGATCTCCACCCCCACGACCTGCACATCGGGTCGCACCTGCGCCAGTCGCCGGTGCAGCTCCAGCACCGTGACAGCCGACGCGCCGTAGCCCAGGTCGACGACCACCGGAGGCTCGGTCGGGGCGCGGAGGACGGGGGCCAGGGCGTGCACCATCCAGCGGTCCACCCTGCGCAGCCGGTTCGGATTCGTGGTGCCCCGGGTGACCGACCCCACCGGGTGGTCCGCCCCGGTGCCACGACGCCCACTCACCCGCCCCAGCCTAGTGACGGCGTGCGAGGATGTCGGGAGTGATGGCGCAGTTCCGACCCGATCCCTTCCGCGGCCCGCAGGGCGGCCGCGGACCGCTGCGTCGCGTCGCGATGATCAGCGTGCACACCTCGCCGCTGGAGCGCCCCGGCACGGGCGACGCCGGCGGGTTGAACGTGTATGTCGTGGAGACGGCGCGGCGTCTGGCCGCCCGCGGCACGGAGGTCGAGATCTTCACCCGTGCGACCGACGGCTCGCTGCCGGAGACGGTGCGGATGGCCGACGGTGTGCTGGTGCACCACGTGCCCGCCGGGCCGTTCGAGGGGCTGGGCAAGGAGGACCTCCCCGGCCAGTTGTGCGCCTTCGCCGCCGGGATGATGCGCACGGCGGCGTCCCGTCCCGAGGGTTGGTACGACCTCGTGCACAGCCACTACTGGCTGTCCGGCCAGGTGGGGTGGCTGTGCGCGGACCGGTGGAACGCTCCGCTGGTGCACACCATGCACACCATGGCGCGGGTGAAGAACGCCGGACTGGCCGAGGGGGACGCGCCGGAGCCGATGGGGCGTGAGATCGGCGAGGCCCAGGTGGTGCAGGCCGCGAACGTCCTGGTGGCCAACACCCTCGAGGAGGCGCGCCAGCTCGTCGACCTCTACGACGCCGACCCCGCGAAGGTCCAGGTGGTCTCCCCTGGCGTGGACCTGGCGACGTTCACACCCGGGGACCGGGCCGCGGCCCGGCGCCGGGTCGGGCTCCCGGAGGACGCCCTCGTGGTGCAGTTCGTGGGGCGGATCCAGCCGTTGAAGGCCCCCGACGTGCTGTTGCGCGCCGCCGCCGAGCTGGTGCGCCGGGACCCGGACCTGGCCCAGCGCCTCATCGTCCCCGTCCTCGGTGGGCCGTCCGGCAGCGGGCTGGCCCACCCCGAGGCGCTGCAGGATCTGGCCACCGAGCTGGGGCTGGCCGACCGGGTCCGCTTCGTCCCGCCGGTGAGCCGCAGTGAGCTGGCCGACTGGTACCGCGCGGCCGACCTGGTCGCGGTGCCCTCCCACAACGAGTCCTTCGGCCTGGTGGCGGTGGAGTCCCTGGCCAGCGGCACCCCCGTCGTCGCGGCCCGGGTGGGTGGGCTCCCCGTGGCGGTCGGTGACGCCGGCGTCCTCGTCGACGGCCACGACCCCGGCCGGTGGGCCGACGCGCTGGGTCGGTTGTTGGCCGACCCCGGGCAGCGGGAGCAGCTCGCCGCACGTGCGGTCGTGCACGCCAAGGCGTTCGGGTGGGAGCAGACCGTGGACCGGTTGGCGGAGGTCTACGACCTGGCGCGGCGGGGTGGCGAGCCCTCCTCGATCGACGGAGTCCCGGCGCTGCACGGCATACCGTCGGCCGTCGTGCCGTGAGCGGCGCGAGCGCCACCGGGGGCGAGGCACCGGACGCCGGGTCGGCCCCCGTGCTGGACACCATCCGCTCCTACGCCGCCACCTGCGGGCTGGAGTGCGAGGACGGCACCCGCGAGGGGGAGCTGGTGCTCACCCTGCCCGGCGAACGCAAGCTGAAGACGGTGTGCTCCCTGGTGGTAGGGCAGGAGCGTCTCACCCTCCGGGCCTTCGTGATCCGCAATCCCGACGAGAACCACACCGAGGTCTACCGCTACCTGTTGCGCCGCAACCTGCGGCTGCCCGGCCTGGCCTATGCCATCGACCGCTCCGGGGACGTGTTCCTCACCGGCCAGGTGCCGGTGACCGGCGTCGACGAGGCCTACCTGGACCAGCTGCTCGGCGCCGTGCTGACCGCCTGCGACGAGCCGTTCAACGAGCTGTTGGCGCTCGGCTTCCTGACCTCGATGCGCCGCGAGTGGGCCTGGCGCATCGACCGCGGCGAGTCCACCGCCAACCTCGAGGCGTTCCGCCACCTCCTCGAGGACGGCCCCACCGCCCCCTGACCGGGGGACGTCAGCCTGCGGGCTGCACCAGGCTGGGGCGGTAGTCCCCGGGTGCCTGTAGGCCCAGGAGGGTCAGCAGGGTCGCCGCCAGGTTGCCCAGACCGGGGGAGTCCACGCCCTCGGCGACCTGCCAGGACTGGCCGGAGTAGTCGACGACGTGCAGCGGCACCAGGTTGGTCGAGTGCGCCGTCTTCCACAGCGGCCGACCGCCCTCGCCGGTGCGCGGCTCGCCGGCCTTGTCCCGCTCCACCATGTCCTCGCTGTTGCCGTGGTCGGCCGTGACGACCAGGCAGCCGCCGGCCGCCTCCACCTGGCGGGCGATCCGGCCGATGGCCAGGTCGACGGCCTCGACCGCGATCACGGTGGACTCGAAGTTGCCGGTGTGGCCGACCATGTCGCCGCCCGCCAGGTTTGAGCGCAGGAAGGTGTAGCCGCCCTCCCGCAGCGCCTCGATCACGTAGTCGGCGGTCTCGGCCGACTTCATCCACGGGCGCTGGTCGAACTCGACCTGGTCGGAGGGGATGTCGATGTAGGTCTCGGTGTCCGGGTCGAAGGGGTCGGACCGGTTGCCGTTCCAGAAGTAGGTCATGTGGCCGTACTTCTGGGTCTCCGAGGCCGCCAGCTGGCGCAGCCCCGCCCGGGCGATGATCTCGCTGACGGTGTCCTCGATCAGCGGGGGCTGGACCAACCGGACCGGCGGCATGTTGGTGTCGCCGTCGTAGAGGGTCATCCCGGCGAACAGCACGTCCGGCCGCGCACCCCGGTCGAAGCCGGTGAAGCCGTCGCCCTCGACGAAGGCCCTGGTCAGCTCGATCGCCCGGTCGCCGCGGAAGTTGAAGACCACGACGGCGTCGCCGTCGCGGACGGGGCCGACGGGCGCGCCGTCCGCGTCGACCACGGTGAAGGCCCCGAGCAACTGGTCGCTGATCCCCGCCTGCTCCGAGCGCATCGTGCTGATCGCCTCGTCTGCTGAGGGGAAGGGTCGCGCGCTGCCCTGCACGTGGGCCTTCCACCCCTGCTCGACCACGCCCCAGTTCGCCTCGTACCGGTCCATCGTCGTCACCATCCGGCCGCCGCCGGACGCGATCGCCCAGTCCAGGTCAGTGCCGTCGGTGAGCTCGTCCAGTCGGGCCTGCAGGTCCGCGACGTAGCGGTGCGCGGTGCGGTCCTCCACATCCCGCCCATCGAACAGGCCGTGCACCCGCAGCCGGGTGACACCGTCGGCCTTGGCGTGCTCCAGCAGCA
Organism: Ornithinicoccus sp.; assembly: GCF_057176825.1. Classification (NCBI taxonomy): domain Bacteria; kingdom Bacillati; phylum Actinomycetota; class Actinomycetes; order Micrococcales; family Intrasporangiaceae; genus Ornithinicoccus; species Ornithinicoccus sp. Next base: position 1,048,693 of record NZ_CM169976.1, read on the forward strand.
GCCCCAGGTGCTCCCAGGACGAGTGCACGTTGCCATCGCTGAGCAAGCCGATGAGGTGCAGCGCCGCCCCGTCCTGGGTCGCCTGCGCCACGACGTCGCGCCAGGCGCCCTCCCAGATCTCCCCGTCGTGCACGGCGTCGTCGACGCGCTTGGCGCCCTGGGGGATGATCCGCCCGGCCCCCATCGTGTTGTGCCCCACCTCGGAGTTGCCCATGTCGCCGTCGCTGGACAGCCCGACGTGGGTGCCCGCGGCGAAGATCTCCTGGTAGACGCCCGCCTCACGCAGCCCGTCCAGGTTCGGCGTCCGCGCGGTGCTCACGGCGTCGTACTCGTCGCCGGTGCCGACGCCCACCCCGTCCATCACCACCAGCACCACCGGCCGGCCGGGGTTTGTCTGCGTCTGCGTCACCGTGGTCCTCCGTCGGTCAGGGGGTCTCGAACTTGTAGCCCAGGCCGCGCACCGTGACGATATGGGTCGGGTTGGCCGGGTCCTGCTCGATCTTGGACCGCAGCCGCTTGACGTGCACGTCGAGGGTCTTGGTGTCGCCGACGTAGTCGCTGCCCCACACACGGTCGATCAGCTGGCCCCGGGTGAGCACCCGCCCGGAGTTGCGCAGGAGCATCTCCAGCAGCTCGAACTCCTTGAGCGGCAGCGCGAGGTTCTCGCCGTTCACGGTGACCGTATGCCGTTCCACGTCCATGCGGACCGGTCCGGCCTCGACGGTGGTCGGCAGCAGTTCCTCGGGCTCACTTAGCCGCCGCAGCACGGCCTTGATCCGGGCCAGCAGCTCCCGGCCCGAGTACGGCTTGGTGACGTAGTCGTCGGCGCCGATCTCCAGCCCGACCACCTTGTCCACCTCGCTGTCCTTGGCGGTCAGCATGATCACGGGCACGCTGGAGCGCTGCCGCAGCGCACGGCATACATCCACCCCCGACAATCCCGGGAGCATCAGGTCCAGGAGCACCAGGTCCGCGCCGGAGCGGTCGAACTCTGCCAGCGCCTCGGGCCCGGTCGCGGCGACCGCGACCTCGAAGCCCTCCTTGCCCAGCATGTACGACAACGGGTCGGAGAACGACTCCTCGTCCTCCACGACCAGGATGCGGGTCATCGAATTGCCTCTCGTCCGGTGCGGGCCGACTCGGACCCTACCGGGCCGGGGTCGGCGATGGGTGGGGGGCTGGGCGGCTGGGCCTCGGCGTGGGGGGCGAGCCTGTCCGTGCCGGCGTCGCCGATCGTGGGCAGGACGGGACGCTCGGCCGGCGCCGCGGCGCCCGCGGGTCGGTAGTCCTCCACGGCGGGCAACCTGATGGTGAAGGTGGAGCCGTGGCCCTCCTTGCTCCACACCACGACGTCCCCGCCGTGGTTGGCACAGATGTGCTTGACGATCGACAGGCCCAGGCCGGTGCCGCCGGTGGCGCGGGAGCGGGCGGCGTCGACCCGGTAGAACCGCTCGAAGATGCGCTCCTGGTCCTCGCGGGAGATGCCGGTGCCCTGGTCACTGACGCCGATCTCCACGCTCCCCTCGGTCGCGCGGCGGACCACCACGGTCACGCGGGTGCGGTCGTCGGAGTAGCTGATCGCGTTGGTCACCAGGTTGCGGATCGCCGTGATCAGCAGCTCCTTGTCGCCGTAGACCCGCAGCAGCTCCGCCTCGTCGGTCGCGGTCATCGTGATCGTCCGGTTCTGGGCCACTAGACGGGTCTGCTCGACGGCGAGGCGGGCGCACTCGGGGACGTCCACGACGACGAGCTCCCGGGACTCGTCCGGAGCCTGCAACCGGGACAGCTCGACGATCTCGCCGACCAGGTTGGTCAGCCGGGTGGTCTCGGCCTTCATCCGACCGGAGAACCGGGTCACCGCGTCGGGGTCGTCGGCGGCCCCCTCGATTGCCTCCGCCAGGAGCGCCAGGCCGCCCACCGGGGTCTTCAACTCGTGGCTGACGTTGACCACGAAGTCCCGGCGGACCTCCTCGACCCGCCGCGCCTGGGTGCGGTCGTCGACCAGGACGAGCAACAGGTCCCCGGTGAGCGGAGCCACCCTGATGCCCACGACCAGCCGTCCGTGTCCGAGCGGTCCGCGGGGCAGCTCCAGCTCGGCCTCCCGGATGACCCCGTCCGCGAACACCTCACGCACGAGGTCTCGCAGGGTCTGGTGGTGCAGGTCGTCCCGCCGGACCAGGCCCAGCGAGACCGCCGACGAGCTGGCCCGGAGCACCCGGCCCGAGGGGCCATCGACCACGACGGCACCAGAACGCAGCACGGCCAGCACCGAGGTGAGGCCGGGAGGCAGTGGCGGCAACTCCGCGACCTGCACCTCGTCCCGTGCGCGGTTGCGCTCGGACACCCGCACCAGGACCAGCGCCAGGGCACCCATCAGGAGCCCGGCGGTCATGCCGAGCACGGCTGCGGTGAAGGGCGTCACCCTCCCAGAGTACGGTGGGGTCGGGAGGACCGGTGGCGCGCAACCCCCGTCTTCGCGGGGCCGGGCGGCACTGTTCACCTGGCGTATTCATCTCGTTCACCGGTCCCTGCCAGCCTGCTCGCTGGACCCCCGTGGAGAGGAAACACCATGCGCAAGGCCTTCGACGAGGAGCTGCAGTTCATCTCCGACCAACTGGTGGAGATGACACGGCTGGCCTCGTCCGCGCTCACCCGAGCCACCCAGGCGCTGATGGACGCCGACCTGGAGCTCGCCGAGAGCGTCATCACGGCCGACGAGCACATCGACCAGGTGCGGCGCGAGCTGGACCTGCGGGCCGTCGACTCGCTCGCCCGCCAGCAGCCGGTCGCGACCGACCTGCGGATCCTGGTGACGGCGATGCGGATGAGCTCGGACCTGGAGCGGATGGGCGACCTGGCCCGGCACGTGGCCAAGCTGACCCGGCTGCGCTACCCGAACTCGGTCGTCCCGCCGGCACTGCGGGCGACCTTCACGGAGATGTCGCAGGTCGCCGTCCGGATGACCACGAAGACGGGACAGATCCTGGCCACCTCCAGCGTCGAGGGTGCCGCGGAGCTGCACCGGGACGACGACACCATCGACGAACTGCACCGGCAGGTGTTCGCCGCGCTGCTGTCCGAGGAGTGGGAGTACGGCGTGGAATCGGCCATCGACGCCACCCTGCTCAGCCGCTACTACGAGCGGTTCGCCGACCACGCGGTGTCGATCGCCGAGCGCGTGGTCTACCTCGCCACCGGCGAGTACGACGGTGAGGACGCCCTCGACGACAGGCTCGACGAGCGGACGGCCCACAGCGCCAGCACGACGGCACCCGTGCGGGTGCCGCAGGACGGCGAGGTCGCCACCTCCTGAGCCCGAAGGGGTCCGCTGGGGAGGGGCACCGCGCGGGAGATCAGCGGCCGGTGACCTCGTCCTGGTCGGCCGTGCTCCCCATCTGGTCGTAGGGCGGGTCCGGGGTCAGCACCGGCACCGCCGCGGACTCCGAGCCGCCGCCGGCCACGGACACGCGCAGGTCCAGGTAAGCACCCGGTTCGCTGGGGACCGAGGCGATGGTCATCGCCTCGCCGGGCTCGGCCTGCCCCAGCGCCGTGCCGTCGAGGCGGACCGCGCCCCCGGCGGGGATCTCCAGGGTCGGCATCAGCGCGGCGTCGCCCAGCACCACGGTGACCGAGGCCGGCTCGCTGCCGCGATTGGCCGCGAGCCCGGTCACCCGGCCCTCGGAGCCGGCCGCCTCGGACACCACGATGAGGTCCCGCACCACGACGTCATCCACATAGACGGAGACGCCATCGGCAGGTTCGTAGTCCAGGTCGGTCGTCAGCGGGGAGGCCATCTGGCACCCGGCCAGCGCGGCCCCTGCCACCAGGCCCAGTGCGGCGGCCACGGTGCGTCCGGTGCCGGTGCTCAGCAGTCCACGTCGAGTCGTCACGAGGGTCAGCCTACCGTCCGTCCCCGCCCCCGTCCGGTGGCACTCCGACGATCCGGTCCGGTGCCTCTCATGGGCGCGCGAGAGGCCGCGACGGACGCGTGCGACATACTCCTCACACGTTGGTCTGTCAAGCCCCTGCTAGTGCCCTGACCAGCGCAAATGCCAGTCATGTCATTTAGTGATCCATGCCACGCGTGGTATCCTAGAGTTCCGCGAAAGGGGCTCACTGAAGATGACGTTCAAGGTCGGCGAGACTGTTGTGTACCCACACCACGGGGCCGCACTTATCGAAGAAATGAAGACGCGCACCATCAAGGGTGAGGAGAAGCTCTACCTCAAGCTCAAGGTAGCCCAGGGGGACCTCACCATCGAGGTTCCGGCCGAGAACTGCGACCTCGTCGGTGTCCGTGACGTCGTCGGCAAGGAAGGTCTGGACAAGGTGTTCGAGGTGCTGCGCGCCGAGCACACCGAGGAGCCGACCAACTGGTCCCGCCGCTACAAGGCGAACCTGGAGAAGCTGGCTTCCGGCGATGTTGTGAAGGTGGCCGAGGTCGTGCGCGACCTGTGGCGCCGCGACAAGGACCGCGGGCTCTCCACCGGTGAGAAGCGGTTGCTCAACAAGGCCCGCCAGATCCTGGTGTCCGAGCTGGCGCTGGCGGAGAAGACCAACGAGGACAAGGCCGAGGCGACGCTCGACGAGGTCCTGGCCTCCTGAACGTCGGGGTCATCCTGGTCGCAGCAGGCCAGGGCACCCGGCTCGGGGCCGACCGTCCCAAGGGACTGGTCGCCCTGCACGGCACCCCGCTCGTGACGCACGCGTTGCGCGGGGTGCTGTCCTGTCCCGACGTGACCGAGGTCGTCGTCGTGGCGCCAAGCGAGGCGATGACCGAATTCCGGGACGCCCTCGACCTGGCACCGGACCCTCCCACCCCCCTCCGGGTCACCCTGGTGGCCGGTGGCGCGGAGCGCAGCGACTCGGTGGCGGCCGGCCTGGCCGCGCTCACCGACGAGGTCGGGATCGTGCTGGTCCACGACGCCGCCCGTGCACTGACTCCTGTCGGGGTGTTCGACCGCGTGGTCGGGGCCGTGCGGTCCGGTCACGCGGCCGTGGTCCCCGGGCTCCCCGTCGCCGACACGATCAAGACAGTCGACGCCGAAGGGCGGGTGCTCGGCACCCTCGAACGTGGCGGGCTCCGGGCCGTCCAGACCCCGCAGGGTTTCCTGCGCGAGACCCTGGTGCGGGCCCATGAGCAGGCCGGCCCGGGCCCGGTCACCGACGACGCCGGCCTGGTCGAGCGCCTCGGCCCTGCCGTGCACGTCGTCGCCGGGGACCCGCGGGCCCTGAAGGTGACCACGTCCGCCGACCTGCGGGTCGTGGAAGGGTGGTTGTCCCAGGGCGGTGACACCCGGCGCAGGCCGGTACTCCTGGTCTTGGCTGGGTTGCCCGGGGCGGGCAAGACGACCACGGCGCGGGCCTGGGCGGCACGGCACGGGGCGGCGCACGTGCGGGTCGACACCCTGGAGCAGGCGCTGGTCCGGGCCGGTGCCTACTCGGACGTGGGGGTGCTGGGGTACGCCGCGGCCTACGAGCTCGCCGCCGACCAGCTGCGGCTGGGCCTGTCGGTCGTCGCCGACTCCGTCAACCCGGTGCCGCAGACGCGCGCCGCGTGGGCGCGGGTGGCCGAGGCAACCGGGGCCCGCCTGGTCCAGGTGGAGCTGGTCTGCCGCGACACGGCAGAGCACCGGCGCCGCGTGGAGGAGCGCCCTGCCGACATCGTGGGCCACCAGACGCCCAACTGGGGAGAGGTCCGCGACCGGGACTACCGCGATTGGCCGCAGGACCCCGTGACGATCGACACCGGCGTGCACGACGTGGCCGCGGTCCTCGCCCTGATCGAGGAGGCCGTGGGATGAACGGTCGTGACCCGTCCGTGCCGCGGGTGGGGACCGGGGTGGACGTCCACCGGTATGCCGAGGACGACCGGCCGCTCCATCTCGCCTGCCTGGAGTGGCCGGGTGAGCAGGGGATCGAGGGACACTCCGACGGTGACGTCGCCGCGCACGCGGCCTGCGACGCCCTGTTGTCGGCCGCGGGACTGGGCGACCTCGGGTCGGTTTTCGGCACCGACCGGCCCGAGATGGCGGGGGCCTCGGGGACCCAGATGCTCGCCGAGGTGCTGCGGCTCCTGCAGGCGGCCGGCTGGACGGTCGGCAACGTGGCCGTCCAGGTGATCGGAAACCGGCCCAAGGTGGGCCCCCGTCGGGCTGAGGCCGGGGCGGCGATGTCGGCCGCCCTCGCCGGGGCCCCGGTGTCGGTGTCGGCCACCACCACCGACGGGCTGGGCCTGACAGGGCGGGGGGAAGGGGTCGCGGCGATCGCCACGGCCCTCGTCGTGCCCGGGGCCTGACACGCCCCACGCGAGCTGACACCCCCCTCGCCGCCGGGACGGACACGGCATACATTGAGGCCAGACCCACTGAGCAAGCGCAGGAGGAACCGTGCCCAGCACCGTGAAGGGCGTCATCGCCCGCAGCAAGGGAGCCGACGTCGAGGTCGTGGACGTCATCGTGCCCGACCCCGGCCCGGGCGAGGCGGTGGTCCGGGTCGAGGCGTGCGGCGTCTGTCACACCGACCTGCACTACCGGGAGGGCGGGATCAACGACGAGTTCCCGTTCCTGCTCGGCCACGAGGCCGCCGGGACCGTGGAGGCGGTCGGGGAGGGCGTCACCGACGTCGCACCGGGGGACTTCGTGATCCTGAACTGGCGGGCCGTGTGCGGCCAGTGCCGGGCCTGCGCCAAGGGTGAGGCCTGGTACTGCTTCAACACCGCCAACGCCACCCAGAAGATGACCCTCACCGACGGCACCGAGCTGTCCCCCGCGCTGGGCATCGGGGCCTTCATCGAGAAGACCCTGGTGGCCGCGGGGCAGTGCACCAAGGTCGACCGGGAGGCCTCCGCCGCGGCAGCCGGGCTGCTCGGGTGCGGTGTGATGGCCGGCTTCGGCGCGGCCGTGAACACCGGCGGGGTGACCCGCGGTGACTCCGTGGCGGTCATCGGCTGCGGCGGGGTCGGGGATGCCGCCATCGCCGGCGCCGTCCTGGCCGGTGCCACCACCGTGATCGCGGTGGACGTGGACGACCGCAAGCTGGAGGGCGCCCGCGGCTTCGGCGCCACGCACACGGTGAACAGCAAGGACACCGACCCGGTCGAGGCGATCCGGGAGCTGACCGGCGGGTTCGGCGCCGACGTCGTGATCGACGCGGTGGGCCGCCCGGAGACCTACGAGCAGGCGTTCTACGCCCGCGACCTCGCCGGGACCGTCGTGCTCGTCGGGGTCCCGACCCCGGACATGAGGATCGAGCTGCCGCTGCTGGAGGTGTTTGGCCGCGGTGGCGCGCTGAAGTCCAGCTGGTACGGCGACTGCCTGCCGTCCCGGGACTTCCCGATGCTGGTGGACCTCTACCGGCAGGGACGGTTCGACCTCGACGCGTTCGTCACCGAGAAGATCGGGCTGGACCAGGTCGAGGGCGCCTTCGAGAAGATGCACGCCGGTGGCGTGCTGCGCTCGGTGGTGGAGCTGTGAGCGGGCAACTGCGGGTCGACCACACGATCACCTCGGGCACGTTCAGCCTGGACGGTGGCACGTGGGACGTCGACAACAACGTGTGGGTGCTCGGTGACGACGACGAGTGCGTGGTGATCGACGCCCCGCACGACGCCGCCGCGATCCGGGACCTGGTGGGAGAGCGCACTGTGCTGGCCGTCCTGTGCACGCACGCCCACGACGACCACATCGACGCCCTGGCCGACCTGGCGGCGGCAACCGGCGCCCCGGCATACCTGCATCCCGGCGACCGCGAGCTGTGGGACCGGGTGCACGCGCAGGCCCCCGACGCGGAGCTGTCCGACGGCCAGGTGATCACCCTGGCCGGCGCGGACGTGACGGTGCTGCACACTCCTGGGCACAGCCCCGGGGCCGTGTGCTTCCACGTCCCCTCCCTGGGCGTGGTCTTCACCGGGGACACCCTGTTCCAGGGCGGCCCCGGCGCGACCGGTCGTTCGTTCAGCGACTTCCCGACGATCATCGACTCCATCCGGGACCGGCTGCTGACGCTGCCACCGGAGACCGTCGTCCACACCGGGCACGGGGACTCCACCACCGTCGGGGACGAGGCGCCCCACCTGCAGGAGTGGATCGACCGGGGCCACTGAGCGCCGCGACCCCGTAGAATCGGGGTCGTGAGCATGGTGGTGGAGCGGGCCTACGTGCGGTCGTTGGTGGCCGTGCTGCTCGGCGTCCTCCTCGGCTCGCTCCTGGTGTGGACCGGCGACCCGGCCAGCCTGGTGCTCGGCGTGGGCGTGATGCTCCTCGCCGGGATCGGCCGGCGCGCCGGGAAAGCGCCCGTCGGGCCCGCGGGCCTGGTGCGCAGCGACGGTTTCGGCTGCCGGCACCGCGCCTGGAGCCGGATCCCCCTGCCGCTGCGGGACCCCGGTCTGCCCGGGCGGCCGCAGCCGAGGGCACCAGGGCGAGTCCCCACGGGGGCACCCGCCTGACCCTGCGCCGGCACTGCTGAGCCCGCGCGGAGCACCCGTCGTCGACCGAGGTCGCCGACGCCCCGGGAGGGACCCCCAGACGCGTCCCGCACTCGCGCCACCCCGGAGGTTCCCCCATGTTCGCCTTTCTCGACCCCGTCCTGCTGCCCGTCCACGACCTCATCGAGGCGATGTCCCAGTGGCTGCCGATGCCGGTGTGCATCGTGCTGCTCACCGTGATCGTCCGCCTGGCCCTGCACCCGCTGAACCGGGCCACCTACCGCGCCGGCCTGCACCGGCGGCGCCTGTCCCCGCAGATCCGGGAACTGCAGGAGCGGCACAAGAAGAACCCCGAGAGGCTGCGCACCGAGCTGATGGAGCTGCATACCCGTGAGGGCGTCTCGCCCGTCGCGGGATGCCTGCCGGCACTGCTCCAGCTGCCGGTGTTCGGCGTGGTCTACCGGTTGTGCAGCGCCCCGCAGATCGCCGGCCACGCGAACGCGCTGCTGCACCACACGTTCGCGGGGGTGCCGTTGACGGCGCACGTGGTCACCGCCGGCAGCGGGGTCTGGGTGTTCGCCGTCCTGGTGGTGGTCGCCCTGGTCGTGGCCTGGTTGATCATGCGGCAGACCAGGACGGTCCTGGCCGAGGCCGGCCCGGCGACCGGCACCGACCCCCGTCAGATGGAGGTCGCGGCGACGATGAACCGCATCCTGCCGGTGATGTCCTTCGGCACGGTCCTGGCTGTCGTGGCGCTGCCGTTGGGCACCGGGCTCTACCTGGTGACGAGCGCCTTCTGGACCCTGTGCGAGCGGGCCCAGGTGCGTCGCACGATCACCGTATGACGTCACCCGGCACACCGGGGGCCGCGCCGGAAGGCCGGGATCGGGCCGCCCCCTCCGTCGCGGCCCGATCCCCGGTCCCTGGCAGACTCCGGGGTCTCTCCTCCGGACGCTCTGGAGGGGCTGGGGTGTTGCAGGGGGCGGTTCCGGCCGGCCACCGGTCGCCGGGCCGCGACAGACGCGCGACGGTCTCCTGCCAGGTTCGTCCGCACACCGTGGTCCGTGGACCGCCGAGGAGTCGCTGGAGGACCAGTCGTTCGTCAGCCTCCAGGCAGCCGGCCAGTGGATCGTCGATCACAAGTGTGACCGTATGGGCGCGCAGCAGGGTGCCTACGGGGTCTCGATGGAGGGGCTCCCGATCCAGATGACCTTCGCCTGCGACAACGGGGAGAAGTTCGACGTCCGGCAGATGACGAACGGGTACTTCCGGGCGCAGTCGGTGACCGAGTAGCCGGTCGCCGCGAGCCGCGATTGCCGGGCATCGGGCCCGCCGTCACCGGTTCGCCTCCGGGGAAACCGGGTGCCGCCCGACCGTGCCCTGTGTGATCCTCGTGCCGTGACGACCCTCGCCGACCTCTGCCCGGTGCTCGACCTGCGCATCAGCGCCGGCCCCCTCGAGCTGCGCGGAATCACCGACGAGGACCTCGTGGACGTCTGCGACCTGGTGCTGCAGGGGATCCACCCGCCGGAGACCATGCCGTTCTACTTCCCGTGGACCGACGCCCCGCCCGAGGAACTGGTGCGCAACACTGCCGCCTACCACTGGCGGGCCCGCGCCGACTTCCGTCCCGCGGAGTGGAGCCTGCAGTTGGGCGTGTGGCACGAGGGCGTGCTGGTCGGTTGCCAGGGGCTGGAGGCCAGCAACTACCTGGTGACCCGGACCGCCGAGACCGGGTCCTGGCTGGGGCTGGCCCACCACGGCCGCGGGATCGGCACGGCGATGCGCCAGGTGATGTGTGCCTTCGCGTTCGACCACCTGGACGCGGCGGAGGTCACCTCCGGGGCGTTCCTGGACAACCCCGCCTCTCTCGCGGTGAGCCGCAAGGTGGGCTACCGGGCCGGCGGGGTGCGCCGGCTGCAGCGCCGCGAGGGCGAGCTGGCCCTGAACCAGACCCTGCTGCTCACCCCGGACGACTTCGTGCCCGGCGCCCACCCGCTCCAGGTGGAGGGGCTGGCGCCGGTGCGGAGGGCCATGGGGTTGGACCCCTGAGCACCGGCCCGACCGCCGTCTCCGCCCCACCGGTCCTCGACTGCCCTCCCGCGCTTGTAACCTAGCCAGCGTGAGCCTGCGCCTGTACGACACCGCCACCCGTGAACTGCGGGACTTCCGACCCCTCCACCCGGGGAAGGTCGGCATCTACATCTGCGGGCTTACCACGCAGGGCGACCCCCACATCGGCCACGTCCGGTTCGCGGTCGCCTTCGACGTGCTGCGCCGCTGGTTGGGGCGCGGCCACGGCTACGACGTCACGCTGGTGCGCAACGTCACCGACATCGACGACAAGATCCTGCGCAAGTCCGCCGAGCACGACACCCCCTGGTGGGCGTGGAGCTACACCCACGAACGGGCCACGACCCAGGCGCTGGAGACCCTCGGGGTGCTGCCGCCCACCTACGAGCCCAGGGCCACCGGTCACATCACGGAGATGATCGAGCTCATCGACCTCCTCGTCGAACGCGGCCACGCCTACCCCGCGGACGACGGCAGCGGCGACGTCTACTTCGACGTGCGCTCCTTCCCCGCCTACGGCGAGCTGACCCGGCAGAAGATCGAGGACATGGAGCCCGCGGCCGACGCCGACCCCCGGGGCAAGCGCGACCCGCGTGACTTCGCGCTGTGGAAGGGGGCCAAGCCTGAGGAGCCGGACACGGCCAGCTGGCCCACGGCATACGGGCGGGGCCGTCCCGGCTGGCACCTGGAGTGCTCGGCGATGGCGCGCAAGTATCTCGGCGACTCCTTCGACATCCACGGCGGCGGGGTCGACCTGCGCTTCCCGCACCACGAGAACGAGCAGGCGCAGTCCCGGGCCGCCGGGCTGGGCTTCGCGCAGTTCTGGCTGCACAACGCCTGGGTCACCATCAGCGGCGAGAAGATGAGCAAGTCGCTGGGCAACTCGCTCGTGGTGTCCGAGCTGACCAAGCAGGTGCGGCCCCTGGTGCTGCGCTACTACCTGACCGCGGTGCACTACCGGTCCACCATCGAGTTCGGCGAGGACTCCCTCGCCGAGGCACAGGCCGCCGTGGAACGGATCGAGTCGTTCCTGCAGCGTGCGGTGGAGGCCGTCGGGGAGCCGGAGGTCCTGCTGGCCGACGTCGCGTTGCACCAGGACTTTGCCGCCGCGCTCGACGACGACCTGAACGTCTCGGAGGCCCTCGCGGTGCTCTTCGGCCAGGTGCGGGAGGGCAACCGCGCGCTCGAGGCGGGCACCCGGGACGAGGCGACCGTGCGGCATACCCTCGAGCAGGTCCTCGCCATGAGCGAGGTGCTCGGGGTCAACCCCCGGTCGGCGCAGTGGACGCAGGGCCCCGACCGGGGCTCGGAGGTGCTGGACGCCCTGGTGCAGGCGCGGCTGGAGGCCCGCGCGGCGGCCCGCGCGGACAAGGACTTCGCCGCCGCCGACGCGATCCGGGACGAGCTCACGGGGCTCGGGATCGCCATCGAGGACACCCCGGCCGGCGCCCGCTGGTCCGTGGGTGGCTGAGTCACGAGAGAGGTATGCCGAATGGCCGGCAATTCCCGTCGCCGCGGTGCGGTGCGCAAGAGCTCCAAGAAGGGCCCCACCGTGGGCAGTGGCGGGCAGCGCCGGCGCGGCCTGGAGGGCAAGGGACCCACGCCCAAGGCTGCCGACCGACGGCCCAACCACCCGGCGGCACGAGCCGCCCGGCGCGCCGAGAAGGCCGCTGAGACCCGGGGAGGAGGCCGCGACGGACGGTCTCGGGACGGGCGCCGGTCCGCGAAGGGGTCGACCGAGGTCGTCGCGGGCCGCAACCCGGTGCTCGAGGCCCTGCGCACCCACGTGCCCGCGAGCACCCTCTACGTCGCGTCCCGGATCGACTCCGACGACCGGGTGCGCGAGGCGATCACCCTGGCCACCGAGCGGGACATCCCGGTGCTGGAGACCCCGCGCGGGGAGCTGGACCGGTTGACCGACGGCGCGGTCCACCAGGGACTGGCCATCCAGGTGCCGCCGTATGACTATCTCCACCCCGAGGACCTGCTGCACGTGGAGCTGCCGGGACAGCCCCTGATCGTGGCCCTCGACGGGATCACCGACCCCCGCAACCTGGGGGCCATCATCCGCTCCGCCGGTGCCTTCGGCGGGCACGGTGTGGTGGTGCCGGAGCGACGCTCGGCCGGGATGACGGCCGCCGCGTGGAAGACCTCCGCGGGCGCGGCGGCGCGCATCCCGGTCGCGCTGGCGACCAACCTGACGCGCACCCTGGAGGCCTACCGCAAGGCCGGGTGCTTCGTCGTCGGGCTCGACGCCGACGGCGACGTGGACCTGCCCGGGCTGGCGCTCGCGGACCAGCCGCTGGTGGTCGTGGTCGGATCCGAGGGCAAGGGCCTGTCCCGGCTCGTCCGGGAGACCTGCGACCAGGTCGTGTCCATCCCCATGAGCGGGGTCACCGAGTCGCTGAACGCCGGGATCGCGACGGGTGTGACGCTCTACGAGATCGCACGGCAGCGCTCCGGCGCGGTCTGAGGGCGCTCAGCCGGTGTAGCCGCGCTCGGCCCGGATCGGGATGGCCTGGGTGTCGATGCCGAGCACGGCGACCTCGTCCGGCTTGGACGGCAGCACGGTGTTGGCGTAGTCCCGCACGGTCGCCTCCAGGGACACGTCGTGTCCGGCCTGCTCCGAGAGGTACCACCGGTGCTCCAGCAGCTCGTGGAAGAGCTCTGCAGGCTCCAGCTTGTAGCGCAGTTCGCGCGGCACCGACCGGGTGATGGGCTCGTAGATGCTGGTGAGCCAGTCGTGCGCCACCAGCTCCTCGTCGTCGTTCTGCCGGTTCAGCGCGGCCCGGAAGGCGTCCAGGTCGTTCAGCAGCCGTCGGGCCTGGTTCTCCTCCACGTCGAGGCCGGTGAGGCGCAGCAGTCGGCGGGCGTGGTGCCCGGCATCGACGATCTTGGGCTCGATCTGGATGTGCGTGCCGTCCAGGTCGGTGCTGATGGCCAGCTCCCCGACGTCGAAGCCGAGGTTGTTGAGGCGGCGGATCCGGTCGTCGACGCGCCAGCGGTCCCCGGTCTCGAACCGCTCCGGCGCGGTCAGCTCGGACCACAGAAGCCGGTATCGGTGCATGATCAGGTCGGCGATCTCCAGGGGGTCGACCGGCTCGTCGAAGAAGCCACCGGCCTCGAGGTCCATCAGCTCACCGGCGATGTTGCCGTGGGCGATGAACAGGTCGTGCTCCCGCTGGCCGTCGCTGAGTCGGCTGTGCAGCTCCGCGGTCTCCGCGTCGACCAGGTAGGCGGAGAACTCCCCGGCGTCGCGGCGGAACAGGGTGTTGGACAGCGAGACGTCACCCCAGAAGCAGCCGGCCAGGTGCAGCCGGACGAGGAGCACGGCGAGGGCGTCCAGCACCCGCCGGGCGGTGTCCGGGCGCAGCCGCTGGCTGAAGAGCGCGCGGTAGGGCAGGGAGAACTTCAGGTGGCGGGTGAGCAGGCAGGCGTCCAACTCGTTGCCGTCGGCGTCGGTGCGCCCGCTGATGACACCGAGGGGTTCGACGGCCGGCTGGTTGAGGCGGCGGAGCACCTGCAGCGTGGTGTACTCGCGGCGGGCCAGGTCGGCCTTGATCTCCTTGACCGCGATCACCCGGCCACTGAGCTTGACGAACCGGACCACGTGCCGGGAGATGCCGCGGGGCAGCGCAGCCAGGTGGTCCTCCGGCCAGTCCTCCAGCGGGATCGACCAGGGAAGGTCCAGCAGTGCCGGGTCCGGGCGGGCAGCCGTGATGTCGAGCGGCATGGACAAACCCTAGTCCTGTTTCCCTGGGTCCGCGCGGACCGTCCGGATCTGCCCCGCACCGGACGGGCCGCCGCCCCGAGGGGACGGCGGCCCGGTGCGGGACCGTGCAGAACCGCTACGAAAAGCCGGGTCCGCGCGACAAACTCGCTATGAAAATGGTCAGGCCCCGAGCCGCTCGCCGGAGTCGCTGTTGAAGACGTGGACGTGGTCGGCCTTCGGGGTGAAGTGGACGACGTCGCCCTTCATCGGAGGCGTGCGGCCGTCGACCCGGGCGATGAACGGCTTGGCGTCCGGGGCGGCGCCGGGCTGACGACCGTAGATGTAGGCGTCGGCGCCGAGCTCCTCGACGACGTCCACCTCGATGGCCAGGCCGGAGCCGTCGCTGTTGACCGTGAGGTCCTCGGGGCGCACCCCGACGACGACGTGGCTGCCGGCGTCACCGAGGGTGTCGCGCTCCACCGCGTGGACGGTGTCACCGAACTTGATGCCGCCGTCGGCGACGGGGACGTCCATCAGGTTCATCGAGGGGGAGCCGATGAAGCCGGCGACGAACACGTTGTTGGGGTGGTCGTACATCCGCCGCGGCGTGTCGCACTGCTGCAGGACGCCGTCCTTGAGGACCGCGACCCGGTCGCCCATCGTCATCGCCTCGACCTGGTCGTGGGTGACGTAGACGGTGGTGACGCCGAGCCGACGCTGCAGGGAGGCGATCTGGGTGCGGGTCTGCACGCGCAGTTTGGCGTCCAGGTTGGACAGCGGCTCGTCCATCAGGAACACCTGGGGCTGGCGGACGATCGCCCGACCCATGGCCACCCGCTGACGCTGGCCACCGGACAGCGCCTTCGGCTTGCGCTCCAGGAACGGCTCCAGGTCCAGGATCTTGGCGGCCTCCTCGACCCGCTGGCGGATCTCGGCCTTGGACTTGCCGGCGATCTTCAGGGCGAAGCCCATGTTGTCGGCGACGGTCATGTGGGGGTAGAGCGCGTAGTTCTGGAACACCATCGCCACGTCGCGGTCCTTGGGTGGCATCGCGGTGACGTCACGGTCGCCGATCAGGATCCGGCCGGAGGTCACCTCCTCCAGTCCTGCCAGCATCCGCAGGCTGGTGGACTTGCCGCAGCCAGAGGGGCCGACCAGGACGAGGAACTCCCCGTCGGCGATCTCGATGTTGAGGCGGTCCACCGCCGGGGTCTCGCTGCCCGGGTAGACCCGTGAAGCGTCGTCGTACGTCACTGTTGCCATGAGCTCATGCCTTCCTTCACCGGCAGGAACGTGCCGGACGGTCCGTTGTAAAGGAACCCCTCGGGACGGGTGCCCCGCGAGGTAGCCCCGGCGGTGGCGCCCGGGCCGGCTGGCAACAGCCGATCACGTGCGACGCTGCCGTGACTGTCTGTTACCGTACTGCAACCTGCAAGATCTTGCAGCATGGTGTGACCTAAGTCATGCTGTTCTTTGCCCCAGAAGCCCGGCGACCCTCGCTGTGGCCCGTGCCCGCCTCCCGGCGGGTTGAACGTTGTTCGAAGGAGAACATATGAAGCGCACCACCGGTGCCGTCGCGATGGTCGGCATCGCGGCCCTGCTGCTCAGTGCCTGCGGTGGCGACACCGAGGACCCCGCTGACGACACCACCGCGGCCGCCGACGGTGACACCGACGAGGGTGACACCGACGGCGAAGAGTCCGGTGACACCGAGGAGGAGACCGGCGACGAGGGCGCCGAGGGTGGCGAGGGCGAAGAGGAGGAAGAGGAGGCCCCCGTCCGGGACCAGAGCGCCGAGCTGGTGATCTGGGCCGACGACGTGCGCGCCCCCATCCTGACCGAGTTCGCCGACCAGTTCGGCGAGGAGTTCGGCATCACCGTGCAGGTGCAGGTGGCCACCGACGTGCGCGAGCAGTTCAAGAACGCCACGAACGTCGACCAGGGCCCGGACGTCATCGTGGGCGCCCACGACTGGCTGGGTGAGCTGGTCCAGAACGGCACCGTCTCCCCGATCCAGATGTCGGAGGACGTGCAGGCCTCGTTCGTGCCGGAGGCACTGGAGGCCACCAAGTTCGACGGCCAGATCTATGGCGTGCCCTACGCCACCGAGAGCCTGGGCCTGATCCGCAACACCGCCCTGGCCCCCGACGAGCCGGAGACGATGGAGGCCCTGGTCGAGCACGGCAAGGGGCTGGTGGAGTCCGGCGAGGCCGAGGAGGTCATGCTGTCCCCGGTCGGTCAGACCGGCGACGCCTACAACGCCTTCCCGTGGCTGTCCGCCTACGGCGGCGGCATCTTCGGGCTCAACGACGAGGGCGGCTGGGACGCCGACAACGTCATCGTGGGCTCCGAGGAGACCGTCCAGGGTGGCGAAAAGATGGCCTGGATGGCCGAGGAGGGCGCGCTGAACGTCAACGTCGGTCACGACAACCTGGAGGCACTGTTCTCCGAGGGCAAGTCGGCCTACGTCGTCGGTGGCCCGTGGACCATCGCCGCGGCCGAGGGTGCCGGCATCGAGTACGCGATCAGCCCGATCCCGGACTTCGAGGACGGTGGGGAGACCGTGCCGTTCCTCGGGGTGCAGATGTTCTACGTCTCCAGCAAGGCCAAGAACCCCACCCTGGCCCAGGAGTTCGTGAACAAGTACGTGCCGAACGTCGACCTGCAGGTCGCGCTCTACGAGGCCGGTGACCGCCCGCCGGCGCTGCAGGAGGCGCTGGACGCCGTGTCGGCCGACGACGAGGACATCGCCGCCTGGGCGACCGCCGGTGAGGGTGCCCCGCCGAT
This sequence comes from Ornithinicoccus sp., assembly GCF_057176825.1. NCBI lineage: Bacteria > Bacillati > Actinomycetota > Actinomycetes > Micrococcales > Intrasporangiaceae > Ornithinicoccus > Ornithinicoccus sp. The sequence goes on from NZ_CM169976.1 coordinate 1,065,690, forward strand.
GCCGAACATCCCGGCGATGAACTCGGTGTGGGGCCCGCTGGGCCAGGCCACCTCCGACATCGTCGGTGGTGACGACCCGGCCGAGCGGCTGCAGCTGGCGCAGGACGAGATCGTCTCCGCCATCGGCTGAACGATCCTTCCGTGACAGGCCCGTCCGGACCGTGAACCCCACGGTCCGGACGGGTCTGCCCGGTCCCCCTACTCCTGACCAGTCCCGCTGACCTGCCCCGGAGGCGACGATGCCCCAGACCACCGCACCGCCCGAGCCGCTCCCGGACCTGACGGACCCCGAGCACCTGGAGTTCACCTCGCGCCCTCCGTGGTGGCTGACCGTCACGAAGTGGGTGATGCTCGCCGCGGCGGCACTGCTCGCGGTCTACGTCGCGATGCAGCTGGCCGAGGCGGGTCACGTCGCCTGGGTGGTCCTGGTCGCCTTCGTCGGCCTGTGCATCCTCGCCGTCTACGGCACCCGGCGGGCGATCCCGCTGAAGTACCTCCTGCCGGGCGTGCTGCTGATGCTCACGCTGCAGATCTGGCCGCTGGTCTACACGGTGAGCCTGTCCTTCACCAACTACGGCGACGGGCACATGGTCACCCAGGAGGAGGCGATCGCCTCCATCGAGGCCAACTCGGTCCGGGAGGTCCCGGGGTCCACCCGCTACTCGCTCAACATCGCCGTCCCGGAGGGGCAGGACCCCGCCGACGGCGACCTGGTGTACCTGCTCACCGACCCCGACGGGGTGTTCCTGGCCGGAGACTTCGAGGGGCTGACCGAGCTGGACCCGGACACTGTCGAGTCGGGCCTGACCGGCCGGATCACCTCCGCCGAGGGCTTCGTTGTGCTCTCTGCCTCGGAGGTCAACGCCCGGACGGCGGACCTCAACGAGTTCGCGGTGCCGACCGACTCCGGCGGCATCAAGTCGATCGGGCTGTCCGAGGCCTTCATCGGGGAGCCCACCAAGGTCTTCGACCCCGCGACGGAGACCATCACCGACACCGTCACCGGACAGGTCTATGTCGCCGAGGGAGCCCGGTTCGTGCCGCAGGACGGTCAGGGGGCGGCCCTCCCGCAGGGGTGGCAGGAGAACGTCGGGTTCGACAACTACACCCGGGCGCTTACCGACCCGGTGCTGCGCGCCGGATTCGTCAAGGTGTTCGTGTGGAACGTCGCCTTCGCGGCGATCACCGTCGGCAGCACCTTCATCCTCGGGATGGCGCTGGCCCTGCTGTTCAACGACCCGCGGTTGAAGGGCAAGGGGATCTACCGTTCGCTGTTGATCCTGCCCTACGCCCTGCCGGTCTATGTCACCGCGCTGGTCTGGGCCTCGATGTTCAACCAGGACTTCGGGCTGATCAACGACCTGACCGGGCTCCATATCAACTGGCTGGGCGACGGCAACTGGGCGCGGTTCGCGCTCCTGCTGACGAACCTGTGGCTGGGGTTCCCCTACATGTTCATCGTCTGCACCGGCGCCCTGCAGGCCATCCCCAACGACGTGCGCGAGGCCGCGCAGATCGACGGGGCCGGACCATTCCGCACCGTCCGGTCGGTGATCATGCCGCTGCTGCTGGTGGCGGTCGGGCCGTTGCTGATCGCCTCGTTCGCCTTCAACTTCAACAACTTCGGGCTGATCTACCTGATGACCGAGGGCGGACCCTTCGAGGGCGGGCAGAGCCAGGTCGGCTCCACCGACCTGCTGATCACCTGGGCCTTCCGCCTGGCGCTGGGCGGCACCCAGCCCAACTTCGGCCTGGCCTCGGCCATCGCCGTTTTCATCTTCATCATCGTGGCCCTGATCAGCTATGAGGGATTCCGCCGCACCAAGGCCCTGGAGGACGTGAACTGATGAGCACCACACCCACGGACCTGACCGCACTCGAGGCCGCCACCGGCGACCCGGACCGGCACGAGCCCTCGACCAGCCGGTGGGGCGGCGTCTGGTGGCGCCACGCCCTGGCGCTGTTGGCACTGGCGTTCGCGCTCTTCCCGATCCTGTTCATCATTTCCTCGGCGTTCAACAACGCGGGCACGCTGTCCACCTCCGGGCTGATGCCCACGGTGTTCGGGCTCGACAACTTCAACGACCTGTTCAACGACCGGGCCCGGCCCTACTGGTCCTGGTATCGCAACTCGGTCATCATCTGCGTCGTCGCGACGGTGTGCACCCTGTTCCTGGGGGCCAGTGCCGCCTACGCCTTCTCTCGCCTGCGGTGGAAGGGGCGTCGCGCGGGGCTGCTCTTCATCCTGCTGATGCAGATGTTCCCCGCGGTGCTGGCCTTCGGTGCGCTCTACATCACCTTCGCCAACGTCGGCCAGGTGCTGCCCGCGCTGGGACTGAACACCCTGCTCGGCCTGATCCTGGTGTACCTCGGCGGGGCGATGGGCTCGAACATCTGGCTGCTCAAGGGGTACTTCGACACGGTGCCCAAGGAGCTGGACGAGGCGGCCTACATCGACGGCGCCTCCCACGCGCGCATCTTCTTCACGATCACGCTGCGCCTGGTCACCCCGATCCTGGCGACCGTGGCGATGCTGGCCTTCGTCGGGCTGTGGGGAGAGTTCCTGCTGGCCAGCATCTTCCTCACCGACGTCAACCAGCAGACCCTGGCCGTCGGGCTGTGGCAGACCCGCAACGCCGACCAGAACGCCTACTTCGGCCAGTTCGTCGCCGGGGCGGTGCTCGCCTCCATCCCGGTCGTGCTGGTCTACCTCGGCCTGCAGCGGCAACTGATCGGCGGGCTCACCCAGGGGTCGGTGAAGTAACGACGTGCCCCTCCAACCCCACCACGACGGATCACCGCTCTACGTCTCCGACCAAGCACCCCGGCCGGGTGACACCGTGTCGGTGCGGATCCGCATACCCCGCGCCGCAGGCATCACCGGCGTGCACGTGCGGACCGCCCCGGACGGCGAGCAGGCGTTCACCGACGCACGCCGGGTCGCCGGGTCGGAGGCGGAGGACTGGTGGCAGGCTGAGCTCGTCTGCCACAACCCGGTCACCCACTACCGTTTCCTCCTCGACGGGGGCGAGACCGGGTACGCCTGGCTCAACGGCACCGGGCTGCACGACCGCGACGTGCCCGACGCCGCGGACTTCCGCCTGGTCAGTTACCCCGCGCCGCCGGAATGGGCGCAGCGGGCCGTGGTCTACCAGGTGTTTCCCGACAGGTTCGCGCGGGACTCCTCGGTGGAGCCTGCGGGCCTCCCGGGCGGTCCCCGGGACGACGTGCCGGACTGGGCGCACCCCGCGGCCTGGGACGACGCGGTCGACCTGAGCCGCGAGCGGGGGTCCACCCAGCTCTACGGCGGGACCCTGGACGGCATCGTCGACCACCTGGACCACCTGGTCGACCTCGGCGTGGACGTGCTCTACCTGACGCCGTTCTTCCCGGCCCGATCCAACCACCGCTACGACGCGAGCACCTTCGACGAGGTCGACCCGCTGCTCGGCGGGACGCCGGCGCTGCACCGGTTGCAGGAGGCGGCGCACTCCCGCGGGATCCGCGTGCTGGGGGACATCACCACCAACCACACCGGTGACGCGCACGAATGGTTCCGCGCCGCCCGCGCCGAGCCGGACGGCCCCCCGGGCCGCTGGTACGTGCGCGACCCCCACGCACGCCGTGAGTGGGTCACCTGGTTCGACGTGCCGAGCCTGCCGAAGCTGGACTACCGGGAGCCGGCCCTCCGGGAGGCGATGTATGCCGCACCCGACTCGGTCATCCGCCGCTGGCTGGCGCCGGGAGCCGGGCTGGACGGCTGGCGGGTCGACGTGGCCAACATGACGGGGCGGTACCAGGGCACCGACCTGGCCCACGAGGTCGCCCGGGAGATCCGTGAGGCCGTCGACCAGGTCGGGGAGGCGACTGGGAGCGCGCCGCTGCTCATCGCCGAGCACACCCACGACCACAGCGCCGACGCGACCGGTGACGGGTGGCACGGGGTGATGAACTACTCCGGCTTCACCAAGCCGCTGTGGACCTGGCTGCGGCACGAGGGCTTCGCCCCCAAGTTCCTGGGCAGCCCGGTCCGGGTGCCGCGGCTCGGGGGAGAGGCGGTGGCGCGGACCATCGACGAGTTCGGCGCAATCGTGCCGTGGCGTTCCCGGGTCAACTCCTTCAACCTCATCGGCTCGCACGACACCAGTCGGTTGCGCACCCTGGTCGGTGGGGACCTGGCCACCGCCACCGTCGCCGCCGCGATGCTCTTCGCGGTGCCGGGCGTCCCGATGGTGACCTACGGCGACGAGATCGGCATGCCCGGGGACTTCGGCGAGGCCGGGCGCCGGCCGATGCCGTGGTCGGCCCGTGGGGTCGACGCGGACCTGTGGGACGAGGACCTGTATGCCATCTACCGCACCCTGATCCGGGCGCGCCGGGACAACCCCGCGCTGTATGCCGGGGGGTTGCGGTGGCTGCACACCGGTGAGGACGCGTTGGTGTTCCTCCGGGAGCACCCCGAGCAGACGGTGCTGGTGCACCTGGCCCGTGCGGCGCACGACCCCGTTGCCCTGCCGGCCGGGCTGGTCCCGGGCGTGGACGGACGGGCACGCCCTGGTCGGACCCGCACCGGAGACCACCGGGGATTGCGTCGTGCTGGCCGCGGACGGGCCGCTCGCCCGGCTGTGGGCGCTCCCGACGCGGGCCCCTGCGTGGGACGAGGCGGCGTCGTGAGCGGGCGGCTGGCCGACATCGCGGCCTACGCGGGGGTCAGTGAGGCCACCGTGAGCCGGGTCCTGAACGACAAGCCCGGCGTGGCCGCAGCCACCAGGCAGGCCGTCATCACGGCGCTCGACGTGCTCGGCTACGAGCGGCCCAGCCGGTTGCGGCGCAGCAGCGCCGGACTGGTGGGCCTGGTGGTGCCTGAGCTGACGAACCCGATCTTCCCGGCGTTCGCCCAGGCCGTGGAGACCCACCTGGCCGCGGCCGGGTACACCCCGGTCCTGTGCACGCAGACGCCCGGTGGAGTGCACGAGGACGAGTACGTGCAGATGCTCCTGGACCGTGGCGTGGCCAGCATCCTGTTCATCAGCGGGTACCACGCAGACTCACGGGCCGAGGTCGCACGCTACGCCAGGCTCCGGGAGCGGGGCCTGCCGATCGTGCTGGTCAACGGCTACCGGGAGGACATCGACGCCACCTTCGTGAGCCACGACGACGCGTCCGCTGTGCAGCTGGCCGTCGGCCACCTGCGGGACCTGGGGCACACCCGCATCGGGCTGGCGACCGGCCCGGCGCGGTATGTGCCGGTACAGCGCAAGACGACCGGGTTCCGCGCGGCGATGGACGGGCTGCTCCCCGCGGAGCAGATCGACGAGCTGGTCGTCACCACGATGTTCAGCGTCGAGGGCGGGCGTGCCGCAGGGGCGCGGCTGCTGGAGCGGGGCGTGACCGCGGTGGTCTGTGGGTCCGACATGATGGCCCTGGGCGTGGTGCGCGCGGCCCGTCAGGCCGGGCTGGAGGTGCCCCGCGATGTCTCCGTCGTCGGCTCCGACGACTCCCAGCTCATCGGCTTCACCGAACCGCCGCTGACCACCATCCGCCAGGACGTCCTGGGGATGAGCGAGGCCGCGGTCTCTGCCGTGCTGGAGCAGATGGGCGGGGCGAACCCCGAGCGGAGGGAGTACCTCTTCAGCCCCGAGTTGGTGCTGCGCCGCTCGACCGGCCCCGCCCCCCGCTGAGCGACTCCAGGAGGGTGCCCAGGGCCGCGACCACCGCGTCCTCGTCGGGGACCCAGGTGTCGGCCGCGGACTCGCCGGACCCGACCTTCACGGTCAGTGTCTCCACGCCGGCGGGGGCCCGCTCGGCGAGGTGGGTGAAGGCGCGCTCGTCGGTCACGTCGTCGCCCAGGTAGACCACGGACGCCGCCCCGACCCGGCGGGCCAGGCCCAGCAGGGCCGGGCCCTTGCCGGCCTCGGTGACGGCTAGCTCCAGGACGTCCTTGCCCGGGGTCACATGCACCCCCGGGTGGTGCGCGGCCAGCGTGGCGGCGGCCTGGATGGCGTCCGCGGCCACGTCCCCCGGCAGGCCCCGGGTGTGCAGCACCAACGCCGTCGGCTTGCGCTCCAGACGGACCCCGGGGTGGACCTGCTCGATGCGGCGCATGCCGTGCTCGAGCTCGGCCAGGCGTCGTGCCGCGGCCGGGTCGACCCCCTCATCCCGGGCCCATGGCGTCTCAGCCCCGTGGGAGCCGATCAGCAGCAGGGGTGGTGTGGCGCCGCTGAGCTGCTCCAGCACCGCCAGCTCCCGGCCGGAGACCAGCGCGACGGTCACGTCGGGGACCGCGGCGAGGGCCGCCAGCAGGTCGACCGACCCGGGGAGCGGTGCGGCCCGCATTGGGTCATCGACCAGGGGCGCCAGGGTCCCGTCGAAGTCCACCCCGACCAGGAGAGGCAGGTGCTCGGCGGCGTAGGCCAGTCGTGCCTCGGGAGCGGGAGCCTGCTCAGTCCTTCCGGTCGTCACCGGACCTCCTCGGAGGGCGTTCGGGGGCCATCTGCAGCGCGCCCAGGTACCGGCGCGCCCAGGTCTGGACGTCGTGGGAGAACACCCGGCGCCGCATCGACTGCATCCGCCGTTGCTTGGCCGCAGGGTCGTCCCGCATCGCGAGCAGGATCTTACGCTTCAACCCGACGATGTCGTGCGGGTTGCACAGGTAAGCCTGGCGCAGCTCGTGAGCGGCCCCGGTGAACTCGCTGAGCACCAGCGCACCCCCGAGGTCGTGCCGGCACGCGACATACTCCTTGGCCACCAGGTTCATCCCGTCCCGCAACGGGGTCACCAGCATGACGTCGGCAGCCTGGAACAGCGCCGCCATTTCCTCGCGCGGGTAGGACTGGTGCAGGTAGTGCACGGCGGCGTGCCCGATCCCGGAGTAGTCACCGTTGATCCGACCGACCATGCCGTCGATCTGGTGGCGCAGCTCCTGGTAGGCCGCGACCCGCTCCCGGCTGGGGGTGGCCACCTGGATCAGCGTGACCTCGGGCGGGTGGATGTCGCCGTCCTGCAACAGCTCGGCGACCGCGCGCAGGCGGTGCCGGATGCCCTTGGTGTAGTCCAGCCGGTCCACGCCCAACAGCACCGTCCCGGGGTTGCCCAGGGAGGCGCGGATCTCCTGGGCGCGCTCCTGGACGGCGGGGGTGCGCGCCAACTCCTCCAGGCCGGTGGCGTCGATGGAGATCGGCACCGCTCCGGCCCGGACGGTGCGCGGGGCGGCGCCGAGCAGTTCGTCGTCGGCGCCCTCCCACCGCACGACCTCGCCCTTGCTGGTCGTCCCGAGCAACTGCCGGCAGGCCCGGATGAAGTTGCCCGAGTCGGTCAGCCGCTGGAACCCGAGGAAGTCGGCGCCCAGCAGGCCGCGCAGCAACTCCTCGCGCCAGGGCAGTTGCCCGAAGAGCTCGACGGGCGGGAAGGGGATGTGGTCGAACCAGCCGATCCGCAGGTCGGGGCGCAGGTCCCGGAGCAGCGCGGGCACCAGCTGCAACTGGTAGTCGTGCACCCACACCGTGGCACCACGGGCGGCCACCGCCGCGGTCGCCTCGGCGAACCGCTGGTTCACCCGTGCGTAGCTGGCCCACCACCGGCGGTGGAAGGTCGGGGGCACGATCACGTCGTGGTAGATCGGCCACAGCGTGGCGTTGCTGAAGCCCTCGTAGTACTCCTCAAGCTCCTGCCCCGTGAGCGGGACGGGGACGAGGTACATGCCACCCTCACCCTCGAACGGCGCCGGGGCCTCACCGGTGTCACCAGCCCAGCCGACCCACGCCCCGTCGCGGTGCCTCATGACGGAGTCCATCGCCGTCACCAGGCCCCCGGGGCTGGTGCGCCACTGGGTCTGTCCCTCGTGGTCGACCACACGGTCGACGGGCAGCCGGTTGGCCACGACGACAGTGTCGAAGGTGCGTCCGCCTGAAACCATCTGAGCTCCTCGTGCGTTCGCTTCTTCGTGGCCGAGCCTAGTTCACCCGGCTCAGATACGAGACCTGGAGGAGCTGACCGCATACCGTGGAGACCATGACGACCGAGGAGACGTGGCAGGAGGGACCAGAGGTCCCCCGCCAACTGGGTCGCTACGCCCTGGGGCCGAAGGTTGGCGAGGGCGGGATGGGCGTGGTCCACCGGGCCCGCCGGGACGACGGCACCGAGGTCGCGATCAAGGTGCTCCGTCCGCACATCGCGCACGACCCGGCGGCTCGCCAGCGGCTGGAGCGCGAGGTGCACACGCTGTCTCGCGTGCACCACCCGCGGGTGGCCGCGGTGCTGGATGCCGACGTCGCGGGGGAGGCGCCCTACATCGTCACCGAGTACGTCCCGGGGGCACCCCTGGACACCGTCGTCGCCGAGAACGGCCCCGTCCGGGGTGAGGGGCTGGTCCGTCTGGGGCGCGGGCTGGCCGAGGCGCTGAGCGCGATCCACCAGGTGGGGATCGTGCACCGGGACCTCAAGCCCGGCAACGTGCTGATGGTCGGCCACGACCCGGTCGTGATCGACTTCGGGATCGCCCAGGTGGCCGACGACGTCCGACTCACCATGACGGGGATGGTGATGGGCACCCCCGGGTACCTCTCGCCCGAGGTTGTCGAGGGGGGCCGGGTCACCGAGGCCACCGACTGGTGGGGCTGGGCGGCCACCCTGGCCTTCGCGAACTCCGGGCAGCCGCCGTTCGGCCGCGGGCCCATGAGCGTGGTGCTGGACCGGGTGATCCGGGGGCGCAGTCAGATGGAGGGGGTGGATCCTGAACTGGCGCCGCTGCTGGCGGCGGCCCTGGACCCGGTGCCCTCCCGACGGCCACCGTCGCACGAGGTGATCCAGGCGTTGGAGCTGTATGCCGATCACCGTCCGGTGACCATGGCGCTGACCCAGCAGGTGCGGCGCGAGCCCGAACCGCGGGACACCACGCCGGAGAACCCGTGGTCGGTGGGGGTCGCCGACCCCACGACGGTGCAGCCGGTCGACCAGACGCGGGTCCAGCCCAGCGCACCACCCGCCGGGGCGCGGCAGGGTGATCGGCAGGGACCCCGCCCCGCACCGGGGGCCCCCTATCGCGGGCAGCCGGTGCGGTACGACCAACCCGGCCCCTCGGCATACCCCCCGCAGGGGACCTCGCCGTATGCCGCCGGGTACGGGCAGCAGGTCTCCGGTGACCCGCGGATCGGCCGGCCGACCCGCAGCGGCACGATCGCGGCCTGCCTTGTCGCGTTCGTCGGGCTGGCCGCCGTCGTGCCGTTGGTGGCCTGGGGGATCCTGGCGACCTGGTCCCTCGTGGCCCGGACGACCGATCAGGCGGTGACCTCCCTGGTGCTCCGACGCCACCAGATCGGGCCGCGTCGCTCCGACCTGCCGGTGGCCGTGCTGTCCAGTCCCTGGCACGTCATCCTCGCCGCCTTCTTCACCGTGCTGGCGCTCGTCCTCCCGCTCGCGATCGGGGTCGGGGCCACGGTGCTGACCGCAACGGTGCTGACCGAGTTCACCTCCTACGCCGCGGGCTACGAGCACCCGCTCCCGGTGGCGCTCGGGTCGCTGTTGGGGGCCGTCATCGCCTGGTGGGGCCCTGGTGGTCTGTCGCTGCGGCGCGGGTCGCGCACCGTGCTGCGGGCCGTGGTGCCGGCGGGCCTGGGCACCCAGGTGGTCGCCACCTTCCTGGTCGCTGGTGGGGTCGCACTGGCGGGCTGGGCGCTCCTGGACGGGGTGGACGTCTCGTGGTGGCCGCTGCAGGACGGGGAGGCGCCGTTCCGGGACCTGATCCCCCAGGTCTTCCGCAGCTGACGCGGCACGACGTCACACCCGTCCCACCCACACCAACAGCCCCTCTTGGTGCGGCAAAATGGGTGCCCACCGGGGGTATGTCAAGAGTCAACTCAGGCCTGTGACCTGCGACTTTGCTTCGACGACTCCACAATCAGAAAAGTGTTGGGTACGGTGGTTTGCGTTTGTTGCCCGTCTCCCCTTGTGGCCACGTCCCCTGCGTGGTCCCGCCATGACCGGAAGGACAACCCACCTCATGGCCCTTGCACAGCACCGCTCTGCCTCCATGCCCTCGACCTGGCGCCGCCGCGTCCTCGGGGTCGGGCTCGCCGGAGCCGCCGCCATCGCCAGCGTGGGTCTCACCGCCCCCGCCGCCCAGGCCTCCGGCGTCTGGGACCGAGTCGCCCAGTGCGAGTCCGGTGGCAACTGGTCGATCAACACCGGCAACGGTTTCTACGGCGGCCTGCAGTTCTACCACCCCACCTGGGTCGGCTACGGCGGCCAGCAGTACGCCCCCTACGCCCACCAGGCCTCCAAGTCCCAGCAGATCGCGATCGCCCAGAAGGTGCTCGCCTCGCAGGGCCCGGGCGCGTGGCCGGTCTGCTCGGTGCGTGCCGGGCTGACCCGTCAGAACGGTGGGGCTCCCGTCAGCTCCCCGCCGGCCGCCAACCCGCCGGCCGCCTCCCCGCCGGCGTCCTCCAACCCGCCGGCCACCTGGACCGGCACCCCGGTGACCCGGTACGTCCCGGGCAACGGTGCGGTCAACGTCCGCTCCGGGCCGGGCACCGGCTACCGCGTGGTCGGCACCCTGGCCGCCGGCACCCAGGTGAACGGCACCCAGGCCAGCGGCTGGGTCAAGATCGCCGACGGTCGCTTCGTGAGCACCTCGGTGCTGTCCTCGGGTAGCGACCGCGTGGTCACCCCGCCCTCGCGCAGCACCGGTCGCCTGCTGGTCAAGGACGGCATCCGCGGTCCGCTGACCACCGTGGCGATCCAGCAGTGGGTCGGCACCACCCAGGACGGCAAGTTCGGCCCGATCACGACCAAGGCGCTGCAGCGCAAGGTCGGCACCACGCCGGACGGCATCTGGGGCCCGAAGTCCCAGGCCGCGCTGCAGGACTACCTGGGGATCTCCCGGGACGGCTCCACCTACATGAACGCCCGGACCGTGTCGGCCCTGCAGGCCTACCTGAACAACAACGTCATCGGCTGACCACCCGGTCGCTGACAACCCGGGCCCGGTGCGGAGACTCTCCGCGCCGGGCCCGCTCGTCATATTGGGTACCATCGTCGTCGGCCGTCCGGGCCCCTCGGCCCGCACGGACGGCATACGCCCCTGTAGCTCAGTTGGTAGAGCATCCGCCTTGTAAGCGGACGGTCGCGGGTTCGACTCCTGTCGGGGGCTCCGTCAGCCAGCGCTAGCGCGGGGGCATCCGCAGCGCGCCGTCGAGCCGGATGACCTCGCCGTTGAGCAGCGGGTTGTCCACGATGTGCGCGACGAGCGCGGCGTACTCCTCCGGCCGGCCCAGCCGGGAGGGGTGGGGGACCAGCGCCTCCAGGGAGGAGCGCACCTCATCACCCAGCCCGGCCATCATCGGGGTCTCGAAGACGCCGGGGGCGATCGTCATGACCCGGATGCCCTTGTCGGCCAGGTCGCGTGCGGCGGTGAGCGTCAGCCCCACCACACCTGCCTTGGACGAGGCGTAGGCGGCCTGCCCGATCTGGCCGTCGAACGCCGCCACGGACGCCGTCATCAGGACCACGCCGCGATCACCGTCGACGGGCTCGTGGGCGGCCATCGCCTCGGCTGCCAGGCGCAGCACGTTGAAGGTGCCGATCAGGTTGATCTCCACGACGGCCCGGTAGGCGTCCAGTGACAGGGTGCCGCGGCGGGACAGGATCCGGCCGGGCGTCGCGACCCCGGCGCAGTTCACCACGACCCGGAGCTCGCCGAACTCGCCGGCAGCCTCGACCGCGGCCCGCACCTGCTCCTCCTCACGCACGTCGGCCGCGGCGAACCGGGCCCGTTCGCCCAGCTCGGACACCAGCTCCTCGCCGCGACCCCCCGGGAGGTCGACCAGGACGACACGGCCGCCCTCGGCCAGGAAGCGACGGGCCGTCGCCTCGCCCAGGCCGCTGGCGCCGCCGGTGATCAGGGCGACGGTGTTCTCGGTGATCTGCACGGGGTGTTCCTCCTGCGCTCGGGTGGGGTCAGTCCTTGAGCAGCTGCCGGGAGATGACCAGGCGCTGGATCTGGTTGGTGCCCTCGAAGATCTGGGTCACCTTGGCCTCGCGCATGAAGCGCTCGACCGGGAAGTCCTTGGTGTAGCCGTAGCCCCCCAGCACCTGCACCGCGTCGGTCGTGACCCGCATCGCGGCGTCCGTCGCGACAAGCTTGGCCACCGACGCCTCCTGGGAGTGGGGCAGACCGGCGTCCTTGAGTCGCGCCGCGTGCAGGTAGGTGGCCCGCGCCGCCCCCACCGCGGCAGCCATGTCCGCGAGCAGGAAGGCCAGACCCTGGTTGTCGGCGATGGGGCGGCCGAACTGCTGGCGCTCCTTGCTGTATGCCGTGGCCTCCTCGAGCGCCCGCTGCGCCAACCCGGTGGCTGCCGCGGCGATGCCGAGCCGGCCGGAGTCCAGGGCGGCCAGGGCGATCTGCATGCCCTGCCCCGGCTCTCCGACGAGACGGTCGGCCTCCAGGGGGACCTTGTCGAAGAGGACCTCGCGGACGGTGTCGCAGTCCAGCCCCATCTTGCGCTCCGGCTCGGCGAAGCTGAGCCCCTCGGCCCCGGCGGGCACGAGGAAACAGCTCAGGCCCCGCCCGCCGTCGTCGGAGGTCCGCGCGAACGTGGTGTAGAAGTCGGCGTGGCCGGCGTGCGAGATCCAGGCCTTGCCGCCGGTGATCCGGTAGCCGCCGGCGTCGGCCGGGACCGCCCGGGTGCGGATGGCGGCGACGTCCGACCCGGCCTGCGGCTCGGACAGACAGTAGGCGCCCAGCTGGTCGCCGGACAACATGCCGGTGAGGTACTTCTCCTGTTGCTCGGGGGTCCCGAAGTGGGCCAGCGGCGCGCAGGTCAGGGAGTGGACCGAGACCCCGACGGCCACCGACATCCAGGCGTGGGCGATCTCCTCGACCACCTGAAGGTAGACCTCGTACGGCTGACCGCCCCCGCCCAGCTCCTCGGCATACGGCAGGGAGAGCAGGCCCGCGCCGCCCAGGAGTTCGAAGGTCTCCCGCGGGAACCGGCCCGCCGCCTCGGCGGCATCCACCTGCGGCAACAGGTTCTTCCGGGCGATGTCGCGGACCAACTCGATGAGATCTCCAGCTTCCTCGCTGGGCATCAGGCGCTGCACGGGCATGCGCGCACTGTACCCACTGGCCCAGCACCCCGTGCAGGAGCCGAAGAATCGGCGATATAGTGCCATTCATGCCGCACTTGAGGATTGGCGAAGCCGCAGCCCTGCTGGGAGTCAGTGACGACACCCTGCGTCGCTGGGCCGACCAGGGGCGCCTCCCGGTGTCCCGCTCGGCCTCGGGGCGCCAGCAGGTGGAGGGCGCGGACCTGGCTGCCCTGGCCCAGGAGCTCGCGACCGAGCAGCACTCGGGGTTGCGCGCCTCGGCCCGCAACCAGTTGCGGGGCATCGTCACCAAGGTCACCGCGGACACCGTGATGGCCCAGGTGGAGATGCAGGCGGGCCCGTTCCGCGTGGTCTCGCTGATGAGCAGCGAGGCGGTGCAGGAGCTGGGTCTGGACGTCGGCGTGGTCGCCGTCGCCTCCATCAAGGCCACCCACGTCATCGTCGAGATCCCACCGGAGAGCTGAGGCCACCATGTCCCGCACCCGCACCCGCACCCTTCGCCGACTCGCCGCTCTGGCCGCGGTTCCGGCCCTGGCCCTCACCCTGGCCGCGTGTGGCGATGACACGGGGGAGGCTGGGGCCGGGGGCGAGGTCACCGGGGACGTCGTGGTGTATGCCGCAGCCTCCCTCACCGACACCTTCACCGAGTTGGGGGAGCAGTTCGAGGAAGAGCACCCGGACACGTCGGTCACCTTCAACTTCGCCGGCAGCTCCGCGCTGGCCCAGCAGATCATCTCCGGGGCGCCGGTGGACGTCTTCGCCTCCGCCTCCCCGGCCACGATGACGCAGGTCACCGACGAGGACCTTGCCGACGGGGAGCCGGTCGTGTTCGTGAGCAACCGGTTGCAGATCGCTGTGCCCGCGGGCAACCCCGCGGGCGTCACCGGCCTGGAGGACTTCACCAAGGAGGACCTCACCATCGCCCTGTGCGCCGAGGAGGTGCCGTGCGGTGCGGCCTCGGTGAGGGTGTTCGAGGCGGCCGGGCTCACGCCGGCCCCGGACACCTACGAGGAGGACGTCCGGGCCACGTTGACCAAGGTGGAGTTGGACGAGGTCGACGCGGCGCTGGTCTACCGCACCGACGTGCTGGTGGCCGGCGACGCGGTCGAGGGCATCGACTTCCCCGAGTCCGAGGAAGCGGTCAACGACTACCCGATCGTGCTGCTCACCGACGCACCGAACGGCGCTGCCGGCCAGGCTTTCCTGGACTTCGTGCTCTCCGAGGCGGGCCGCTCGGTGCTGGGCGACGCCGGTTTTGACCTCCCCTGAGCCGCGGGGGCGGGGGACCGGCATCCCGCCGGTCCTCCTGCTCCCGGCCGCCCTCGGCCTGCTCTTCCTCGTCCTGCCCCTCGCGGGGCTGCTGGTCCGGACGCCCTGGGCGGACCTGGGGGAGCACCTGGCCCGGCCAGCGGTGCTGGAGGCGCTGCGTCTCTCCCTCCTCTCCGCCGTCGTGGCGACGGGGATCTGCCTGGTCCTCGGCGTCCCACTGGCGTGGGTGCTGGCGCGGGCCACGGTCCCGGGGATTCGGGTGGTCCGGGCGCTGCTCACCCTGCCCCTGGTGCTGCCGCCGGTCGTCGGCGGTGTTGCCCTGTTGCTGCTGCTGGGGCGCCGGGGCCTGATCGGGCAGTACCTCTACGAGTGGTTCGGGGTCAGCCTGCCCTTCACCACGACGGCCGTCGTCCTCTCGCAGGCCTTCGTGGCGATGCCCTTCCTGGTGATTGCGGTCGAGGGCGCACTGCGGGGGGCGGACCGACGCTACGAGGACGCCGCGGCCACCCTCGGTGCGGGGCGCTGGCTGACCTTCCGGCGGGTCACCCTGCCGCTGGTCGCTCCGGGCATCTCGGCCGGGGCGGTGCTGTGCTTCGCCCGCGCGCTGGGGGAATTCGGCGCCACCATCACCTTCGCCGGCAACTTCCCCGGGGTGACCCGGACCATGCCGCTCGCGGTCTACCTGGCGCTTGAGTCGGACCCCGAGGCCGCGATCGTGCTCGCCCTGGTGCTGCTGCTCGTCTCCGTCGTCGTGCTGGTCAGCCTGCGCGGCCGGTGGGTCGCGGGGGCAGCGTCGTGAGCGGCTTGCAGGCCCGGCTGGAGGTCCAACGGGGAGCGTTCGAGCTCGCCCTGGACCTCGCCGTGGGCTCCGGGGAGATCGTGGCGCTGATCGGGCCCAATGGGGCCGGCAAGACCACGGCGCTACACGTCCTGGCGGGATTGCTGCGGTTGGGCTCCGGGTCGGTCCGGCTCGGCGACCGGGCGGTGGACGACCCGGCCACCGGCAGCTTCGTGCCGACCGAGCGCCGGGAGGTCGGGATGGTCTTCCAGGACTACCTGCTCTTCCCCCACCTGACGGCGCTGGAGAACGTCGCGTTCGGACCCCGCGCGACCGGAGCCCCCCGCGCGGTGGCGCGGGCCATGGCGCGGGAGTGGCTCTCCCGGGTGGGGGTCGCCGAGCACGCCGGCTCCCGACCGGGTGCGCTCTCCGGCGGCCAGGCCCAGCGTGTGGCCCTGGCGCGGGCACTGGCCACGCACCCCCGGCTGCTCCTGCTGGACGAGCCCCTCGCGGCGCTGGACGCCGGCACCCGGATGGAGGTGCGGGCCGAGCTGGCCCGGCACCTGGCGGCCTACGACGGAGCCACCGTCCTGGTGACCCACGACCCGCTCGACGCGATGGCCCTGGCGCACCGGATCGTGGTGTTGGAGGGCGGCCGCGTCGTGCAGGACGGACCGCCGGCGGAGGTGGCCCGGGCCCCGCGCACCGAGTATGTCGCGAGCCTCGTCGGGTTGAACCTGCACCGGGGCACCGCGCACGACCTGATCGTGGAGGTCGAGGGCGGTGGGCAGCTGCACATCGCCGAGCCCGCGCACGGCTCCGTCCTGGTGAGTTTCCCTCCGGCGGCAGTGACCCTGCACCAGCGCCGGCCCGAGGGGTCGGCCCGCAACGTGTGGCAGGGCCGGCTGGAGAGCCTGGAGCAGCACGCCCACACCGTGCGGGTGCAGGTGGTCGCCCCGGGCCACCCGACGGTGTTGGCCGACGTCACCGCGCTGGCGGTGGCCGAGTTGGACCTCACGCTGGGCTCCCCGGTGTGGGTGTCCTTCAAGGCGACCGAGGCCCACGTCTATCGCGCCTGACGGCATACGGAAAGGGCAGCCGCCGGGCCCACCCGTATGCCGAAGGCGGGTGCCGCTACTGCGGCAGCTCGGGGGGAGGGCTCAGGGAGGGGCGCTTGGGCTCCACGCCGTCCCCGGAGGAGCGACCCTGCAGCCGGCGTTGCACCCACGGGGCGGCGTACTCACGGGCCCACGTCGCGTTGTCCCGCAGCGCGTCGATGCGTCCCGGCTTGGGCTGCGGGGGCAGGGGCACGCGCCAGTCCGCCTCGTCCGGGGCGTGGCCGAGCGTCTCGTAGGCGGCGAGTGCCACCCGGCGATGGCCCTCCTCGGTCATGTGGATCCGGTCGGGGGCCCACATGCGCCAGTCCCGGAGGAAGTCGAGGGACCACTGGTTGAGCACGAAGCAGCCGTGGCGTTCGGCGATGGTCCAGATGTGGGCGAGGAGCACGGCCGCCCGTGGGCGCACCCGCTCGATGATCGGTGCGCCCACCGGGTCGGTCGGCGTCGCCATGAGGACATCGGCCCCGGAGGCCCGCAGTCGCTGCACCGCCGACTCGAGCTGGTCGGCGAGCGCGTCGACATCGGCCTTCGGGCGCAGGATGTCGTTGCCGCCACCGACGATGCTCACCAGGTCGGGCCGCAGGGCCAGGGCCGCCTCCACCTGCCGGGTGGTGATGTCGTCGATCTTGCGCCCCCGGATGGCCACGTTGGCATAGCTGAACTCCTCCGAGTGGGCCGAGAGCAGCGCCGCCAGCCGGTCGGCCCACCCGATGTAGCTGTCCTCGGAGGTGGGATCGGCATCGCTCATCCCCTCGGTGAAGGAGTCGCCGACGGCCACGTACCGCGGCCAGGCACGGGGCTCCGGGCGGATGCTCCCCGAGCGGCCGGGGCCGGTCGGTGGGCTGGTCGTGGGCTGCTGCGCCATCGCTTCCTCCATGCCTCGATGTTACCTGTCGGTAAGTTGGTGGGTGGCGGGGTCAGGGTAGGGACCAGTCGAGCGCTCGCCCGCCCTGTCGGACGAGCAGCTCGTTGGCCCGGCTGAACGGCTTGGACCCGAAGAAGCCCCCGCGGGCCGACAGCGGTGAGGGGTGGGCGCTCTGGATGATGGGCACGTCGCCCAGCGAGCCCGCCAGGGTCCGGGCGTCCCGTCCCCACAGGATCGCGACGAGCGGGCCGCCCCGCCGTGCCAGCGCCGCGATGGCCAGGTCGGTCAGTTGCTCCCAGCCCTTGCCCCGGTGACTGGCCGGGGCGCCCGGCCGCACGGTGAGCACCCGGTTCAGCAGGAGCACCCCCCGCTCGGCCCACGGCGAGAGGTCCCCGGTGCTGGGCAGCGCCACCCCGAGGTCGTCGGTCAGCTCGGCGTAGATGTTCTGCAGGCTCCGCGGGATCGGGCGCACGTCCGGGGCCACCGCGAAGGACAGGCCGACCGCGTGGCCCGCCGTGGGGTAGGGATCCTGCCCCACGATGAGCACCCGGACCCCGTCGAGCGGCTGCTGGAAGGCCCGGAGGATGTGGGGTCCGGCGGGCAGATAGCCCCGTCCGGCGGCCACCTCCGCCCGCAGGAAGCGGCCCAACTCGGCCACCGCGGGGGCGGCCGGCGCCAGGGCCTCTGCCCACGTCGGGTGGACCAGATCGGTCAGGGGTGCGGCGGCCTCCGGGATCACACCGGCACTGTATGACGTGCCCACGGACCGCCGTAATGACAAGGGTGTGATTCATTGCGTAGAGTGGCCCG
Source organism: Ornithinicoccus sp. (assembly GCF_057176825.1). Taxonomy (NCBI): domain Bacteria; kingdom Bacillati; phylum Actinomycetota; class Actinomycetes; order Micrococcales; family Intrasporangiaceae; genus Ornithinicoccus; species Ornithinicoccus sp. The sequence continues at coordinate 1,083,631 of NZ_CM169976.1, forward strand.
AGCAGTCGCCACCGAGGAGGGACCACCCATGGGAGCAGCGCCCGAGGCCGACACCGCGTCGCCGGCCGCCGAGCTCAGCGACCGGGATCGCAAGATCATCGACTTCGAGCGGCAGTGGTGGAAGTACGCCGGGGCCAAGGAGCAGGCCATCAAGGACCTGTTCGACATGAGCGCCACCCGCTACTACCAGGTGCTGAACCAGCTGGTGGACTCCCCGGCCGCGCTGGCGCACGACCCGATGCTGATCAAGCGGCTGCGGCGGATGCGCGGCCCAGCGGCAGAAGACCCGCGTCGGCGCGCCGGCTCGGCTTCGAGCTCTGAGGCGACGCCGCTACCGGCATCCCCACCGACGGACGAGGCGGGACCACCCACTGGGTGGTCCCGCCTCTGCATACCGCCGGGACGTGTCGCTGGTCTTAGCGGCGGGCGCGGCGGCCCGCGAAGGCGGAGGTGCCGCTCTGGGCCAACGGGTTGCGGCTCAGTGCCCTGGCGTTGTCACGCTCCAGGTCGTGGGTGCGCTCCCGGGCCTGGTCGCGGGCGAGGTCGGCATTCATCATGTGGAACATCGGGATCTCCTTGGGTGGGTGAGGTGTGGGTTGGTCTCGTGTGGGGAGGGGCAGGTATGTCGTCAGCTCGCGTCGCGGTCGGCCGGCGCCTCGTCGCGATCCGTGGGGCCGGGGACGTGGCGGACGACGACGTCGCCGCTGACGGTGCGGGTGCGCAGCTCGACGTAGTCCTGGCCCTCGGCGGGCTCGCCCAGGCTCTGCAGGTCCGAGCGCACGCTGCCGGACACGGTGTTCAGGTCGGTCCAGACCGGCGTGCCGGCCAGCACGCCGACGGTGATGTCACCCGAGGCGCTGCGCACCTGGGTGGTCCCGAGGCGCACCAGGTGCACCTGGGTGTCGCCGCTCGCGGTCGTGGTGGACAGCTCTCCGGAGGCATCGTGCACCGTGACGTCTCCCGATCCGGACTTGGCCTGCAGCGTGCCGACGAAGCGCTGCACGGTGAGGTCGCCGCTGCCGCTGACGGTCTGGGAGACGCCCCCGAGGCGGCCGACGGTGAGGTTGCCGGAGCCCGACTTGGCGGTCAGTCCGTCGGCGACGCCGTCGATGCGCACGTCGCCGGATCCCGCGGTGAGCTCGGCGGCACCCACCTGCTCCAGGGTGACGTCGCCCGAGCCGGTGCGCAGGGTGACACCGCCGACCGGGCCGGTGGCCCGCAGGTCCGCCGATCCGAGCACGGCGCTCAGGTCGCTGCCAGCGGGAAGCGTGGCGGTGACGCGCAGCGAGGCGCTGCCGAAGAACAGCCCGCCGCGCTGCTTGGGGCCGATCACCGAGATGGTCCGCCCGTCCTGCTCGATCCGGGTCTCGTCGGCCAGGCGGCCGGTGACCTCCACGGTGGTCTCCATGGTGTCACCGGAGCGGACGGTGATGTCACCGGCGCCGATCTCCAGGTGCAGGAGGACAGGCTCGGGGGTGCTGAACGTGCGGTTCATGGGAGTTCCTCGTCTCTGTGATGTCAGGGTGGTGTCAAGGGGCTGGGTCAGGCCCAGCCAGTCATCCGGCGGCCCCGCCCCCCGGGCTTGCCGGGGGGAGTGGGCGGGGAGGGCGGACCGAAGCCGGCGATGTTGGGAAGGTCCACGCTCCAGCCGCGACCATCCAGGTGGATCCGGTTGCCCCGTGTCGCACCGCGGACCGCCTCGACGAGCCAGCTGTTGAGGGACACCCCGGTGTCTGCGGCCAACTCCTCGGCGCGCGCCTTCAGGCTCTCCGGAAGTCGGAGCGTGATCCGCACCTGCGCAGCAGATTCCTCCGGTTCGACGTCCTCCGGGCCGAGCTGCTCCGGCTCACCCTGGGGCGCGCCGACCGACTCGAGGACGAACTCCACGTCGCGGCCACGCAGGCGGGTGTCGACGCTGCCCGTCGGGAGCTCCGCGCTGATCTCGGCCGCGGCGTCGGTGATCGCCTCAAGGAGGGTGAGGCGGACTGCCGGCTCGAGGGCCAGCAGCAGGCGGTCGGCGCCTGCGACCACGTCGGGGCCGCCGAGCTCGGTGGCTGCGGTGACCTCCTGGCGGAGCCGGGCGATGTAGGTGCTGAGTTCCATGACTCCACTGTGACACCACTGTGGTGTCATGTCAACACCAAAATGATGTCAATCTGTCGTCACCCGGGCGGCGGGTGGTGTCGGCCGGTGGCTCCTCACCGGGACCGCCTACCCTGGAGGCATGCCTGAGACCACCTGGCGCGAGCTCGCTCCAGGGGTCTATCTGCGCCACCACGAGGAGTTGGAGCTGAACTGCGGCCTGGTGGTGGGCCAGGAGCGCGCGCTGGTGATCGACACCCGCAGTACGGCGGAGCGGGGGCGCGAGCTCGCGGCGGCGGTCCGGCAGGTGACCGACCTGGAGCAGGTCGTGGTCAACACCCACGCGCACTATGACCACTGCTTCGGCAACGTGGCCTTCCGCGACTCGCAGATCTACGCCCACGCCGACGCCGTGGAGGACCTGCGCAGCACCGCCGAGCACCAGCGGGAGCAGGTGGTGGCGCACCTGCGGCGCACCGACCGGGAGGCGCTGGCGCAGACCTACCTGGACACCGAGGTGGTGCTGCCCTTCTACCTCATCGAGGAGGACACCGCCCTGGACCTGGGGGGCCGCGCCGTGCATCTGCACCACGGGGGGCGTGGTCACACCAACCATGACCTCGTCGTGTCGGTGCCGGACGCGGGCGTGGTCTTCTGGGCGGACCTGGTCGAGCAGGGTGCGGATCCGGCGATGGACGACTCCTACCCGCTGGAGTGGGCCGCGACCCTGGCGCGGCTGCGTCGGCTGCCGCAGGTCGCGGACGCCACGGTCCACGTGCCGGGGCACGGAGAGGTCGTCGGGCCCGACTTCGTCGCTGCCCAACAGGCCACGCTGGAGGCCCTGGGGGCTGCGCTCTCCGAGGCGCTCGGGACCGGGGTGCGGGAGGTTGACGCGCTCGTGGCCAAGACCCGGGGCCTGGGGCTGCAGGACGCCACGCTGCGCGACGCCGCCGTCCGGGCCCTGGAGACGGGCCGCCTCCACCGCTGATGCATTTGCACTCAGGGGGTCCGAGTGCTAATCATGGTCCTAGCACTCGGGACACCCGAGTGATAACAGTGACCGTCCTGTCGAGGGCGTGTGCGGTCGGGCGACGTGAGCCCGTCCCGCCACGGCCGTCCGTCGCGGGCGACCGGCCGGTCCCCAACCCGTTCAGCGTGTGGGAGGAACCACCCGAATGGCCAAGACCATTGCTTTCGACGAGGAGGCTCGCCGCGGGCTCGAGAAGGGCATGAACACCCTTGCCGACGCCGTGAAGGTGACCTTGGGCCCCAAGGGCCGCAATGTCGTGCTCGAGAAGAAGTGGGGCGCCCCCACCATCACCAACGATGGTGTGAGCATCGCCAAGGAGATCGAGCTCGAGGACCCCTACGAGAAGATCGGCGCCGAGCTGGTCAAGGAGGTCGCCAAGAAGACCGACGACGTCGCCGGTGACGGCACCACCACCGCGACCGTCCTGGCCCAGGCCATGGTCCGCGAGGGCCTGCGCAACGTGGCCGCCGGCGCCAACCCGATGGCCCTCAAGCGCGGCATCGAGACTGCCGTCGCCGCGGTCAGCGAGGAGCTGCTGACCCAGGCCAAGGAGGTCGAGACCAAGGAGCAGATCGCCCAGTCCGCCTCCATCTCCGCCGCCGACAACGAGATCGGCGACATGATCGCCGAGGCGATGGACAAGGTCGGCAACGAGGGTGTCATCACCGTCGAGGAGTCCCAGACCTTCGGCCTGGAGCTCGAGCTCACCGAGGGCATGCGCTTCGACAAGGGCTACATCTCGATGTACTTCGTGACCGACACCGAGCGCATGGAGACGGTCCTGGAGGACCCCTACATCCTCGTGGTCAACTCCAAGATCGGCGCCATCAAGGACCTGCTGCCGGTGCTGGAGAAGGTCATGCAGTCCGGCAAGCCGCTGGTCATCATCGCCGAGGACGTCGAGGGCGAGGCGCTGTCCACGCTCGTCGTCAACAAGATCCGCGGCAACTTCAAGTCGGTGGCCGTCAAGGCCCCCGGTTTCGGTGACCGCCGCAAGGCCATGCTGGCCGACATCGCCATCCTCACCGGTGGCCAGGTCATCTCCGAGGAGGTCGGCCTGAAGCTGGAGACCACCGAGCTCGACATGCTCGGCCAGGCCCGCAAGGTCGTCGTGACCAAGGACGAGACCACCATCGTCGAGGGTGCCGGTGACGCCGACCAGATCGCTGGCCGGGTCAGCCAGATCCGCGCCGAGATCGAGAACAGCGACTCCGACTACGACCGCGAGAAGCTGCAGGAGCGGCTGGCCAAGCTGGCCGGCGGCGTGGCGGTCATCAAGGCCGGCGCGGCGACCGAGGTCGAGCTCAAGGAGCGCAAGCACCGCATCGAGGACGCCGTCCGCAACGCCAAGGCTGCGGTCGAGGAGGGCATCGTCGCCGGCGGTGGTGTCGCCCTGATCCAGGCGTCCACCGCGCTCGAGGGCCTGTCCCTGGAGGGTGACGAGGCCACCGGTGCCAACCTGGTGCGCATCGCCATCGAGGCCCCGCTGAAGCAGATCGCCGTGAACGGTGGCCTGGAGGGCGGTGTCGTGGCGGAGAAGGTGAAGAACCTGACCCCGGGCCACGGCCTGAACGCCGCCACCGGTGAGTACGGCGACATGCTGGGCTTCGGCGTCGCCGACCCGGTGAAGGTGACCCGCTCGGCGCTGCAGAACGCGGCCTCCATCGCGGCCCTGTTCCTGACGACCGAGGCCGTCATCGCCGACAAGCCGGAGAAGGCCCCGGCCATGCCGGCCGGCGCCGACGGCGGCATGGGTGGCATGGACTTCTGATCCACCGCGTTCCTCGCGGACCACGCGGCGGGGCGGTCCCCTTTCAAAGGGGGGCCGCCCCGTTGTCATACCCGGGTGTCATACCCGAACGGGGCGGCCCCGGCGGTGCCCGGCCGGGATGGGGAAGGGCCGGGCCGGGCACCGGGTCGCTGCGGGGTGAACCGCAACGTCACCGCGGGGTGAACCGCAGTGTCACTGCGGCGTGAACCGCAACCGGTTGGCCTGCTCGACCAGCTCGTAGTCTTCCCCGGCCAGCTTCAGCGCGGCGGAGATGTTCTGCAACGACACCCGGACCTTCTCCTGGGTGGCGTTCCACTCCTGGGTGACGCCGGCGAAGTTGGCGGCCGCGCCCCCGCGCCAGCAGTCCTGCAGCGCGTTGAGCTTGGCCATCATGGCCCGGACGTCGCCCTCGATCTGGGCGGCGATCCGCTGGATGTCTCCCGAGGCTCCCGCGATCCGCGCGGTGTCCACGGCAAAGGTGTTGCTCATGTGCCCTCCCTGGTCCCGGTGGCCGACCCCCACGGCCGGCACCTCGTGGACACGACACTAGGGCGGACCGGGTCGGCCCGTTCCCGGTTATCCACAGGCGCTCCCGGCTCGGGGCGTCCCTATTAGGGTCGGGCGGTATGACGATTGCCCGCTCCGTGCTGCTCTTCGCCCTCGCCGCACTGTTGGAGATCGGCGGCGCCTGGATGGTGTGGCAGGGACTGCGTGAGCACCGGGGCTGGCTCTGGGTCGGCGCCGGGGCCGTGTTCCTCGGGCTCTACGGCGCTGTCGCCACGCTGCAGCCGGACGCGAACTTCGGACGGATCCTCGCGGCATACGGCGGGGTTTTCGTTGCCGGATCGCTGGCCTGGGGGATGGTGGTCGACGGCTTCCGGCCTGACCGTTATGACCTGATCGGCGCTGCCGTGTGCCTCGTGGGCGTCGCCGTCATCATGTACGCACCCCGGGCGGTGCCGGGAGGATGACGATCTGGATCGACCCTCCCCTCTGGCCCGCGCACGGGCGGCTGTGGTCGCACGTGATCAGCGACACCTCGCTGGAGGAACTGCACGACTTCGCCCGGCGGGTGGGCCTGCCGGAACGATCGTTCGAGGGGGACCACTACGACATACCGGAAGACCGGCACGCAGCTCTCGTGGCGGCCGGAGCCACCCTGACGGGCGCGACGGACCTGGCGCGGCGGTTGCAGGCCAGTGGACTACGGTTCCGCAAGCGGAAGGGGGAGCGCCCACTCGCCCGGGTTGTCGACGGTCTGCCGGCCGTGCGCGGGCCCCACGTGCTGGACGTCGTCGCCTCCCCGCACGAACCCCCGGCCGGTTCGGGTGCCGCGGTCGTGCTGGTGCGGTCGCCAGGGGACCGGCTGCTTCTGGTGCGCAGCACCTCCCGGTTGGGCTGGGCCCCGCCGGGCGGGAAGGCCGAGGGTGGGGAAGGACCGCGGCGGACGGCGGTGCGGGAGTTGCACGAGGAGACGGGGTTGCGCCTGGCCGTCGACGTGCTGCACCCCGTGGGGTATGAGCGGATCACCATCCGGGCCGGGGATGAGGCCGGCCCCTGGTCCGCGGGGGACAACCTCATCGCAGTGTTCGGGACCGTGCTGCGCGACAGCCCGACCGTGGCACCCGTGGAGGATGACGTCACGGACGCCGCGTGGGTCCACCTGGTCGAGGCGCGTCGCCGGTGCGGGGACCAGCCGTGGTGGCTGCTGGTCCAGCGGTGGCTCGGGAGCTAGCGACCCAGGCGTCCGAGCTCACGCTCGACGTTGCTGACGGCAGCCGCCTGCCACTCCCGGTGGCCGTGCGAGGTCCGGTAGACCGGGCCGCGCCCGACCAGCGCACGCAGGATGGACGCGCGGCCGTGCGCATACAGCGGGTCCGGCACGTGGGCGTACTCGCGGCGGACCTGGGAGCAGTACTCGTCGAACCGCTCGGGCGGTGCGGCCAGGATCCACAGATCGGCGTCGTGGAAGGCCGCCAGTGGGCCGGTGCGCGCCGGTGCCCCCTCGGCCGACGCCGCGCCCTGGTGGTCGGCGGTGAGGAGGATCAGCGCCTCCACGGTGTCGACGGTGGCCGCGTCGACACCCAGGTGGTGCAGGTGGTCGCGGGCCAGCGCGGCGCTGCGGTGCTCGTTGCTGCCGGCAGCGGCGCGCGGGTCGTAGCTGACGTCGTGGAACCACCCGGCGACCCGGGCCACGCGCGCGCCGACGGCGTCCACCGCGCCGGCCCCTTCCAGGGTGGCTAGCGCGCTGAGCACCTCCGAGAGGTGGGCCAGCGTGTGGTAGGCCCGGTGCAGCTCGCTCCAGGCCCCGGCCAGCCATTCACCCTCGGCCCGGCACCGGTCCGGGCCGGCGTGGGGCGCCAGCGCGGCAGCATCCGCCGCCCACTGGTCGAGCAGGTCGGTCAGGCCGAGAACGGCAGGGTTTCCTTGGCGCTCTGGCCGATGTCGCTGACCTTGGCCTTGGCGCTGCGCGAGGCGGTCTTGGCGGCCGACTTGGCCCCGCTGAGGAAGCTCTGAGTGGCCAGCGTCAGGCCGGCCCCGACCAGCCAGATGTCCTTGGCGATCGGGGTGCCGTCCTGAGTGGGGCGGATGCCGTCGTCCTGGGTCATCCCCGGGGTGCGCAAGTACATGCCGATCAACCCGGCGCCGAACCCGGCGAGGGCCGCACCCGCGACGGCGGAGGGCACCTTCGGGAACAGCAGTGCCGCGCCGAGCGCCGTCTCGCCCGCTGCCAGGAGCTGGGCGAAGTCGGTGGGCTTGAGGGACGACAGGAACGGGTAGGCGCCGCTCGCCATCCCGTGCAGGCCGGCGGCGGTCTCCTCGTCGGCGCCCCACTTGGACAGGCCCGAATTCAGGATGTAGGCGCCGGTCGCCAGGCGCAGCGGGACATGGGTCGGGTGCATGTGGACTCCTCACACGGTGGACGAGCGGACGGGCGTCGGTGCCCTGCCACCGATCATGCCCCGATTCGCCTGCCGATCTCCACCCAGGGCCTGACGGGATCGCAGAATCCCCCGTCAGAGTGCGGGGGACGGGAGCCGGTGGCGAGGAGGTGCTCGTCTGTCGGGGGCGGGATTTGGTGGAGTTTGTTTGTGGACAGGCTTGCGAAGTTGTGTACGGGTGTTCTACGATAGGGGGGTATCGGAGAGGTCGCACCGATTGGTTTCGTACGGGGAATGCGGGGCCGGGGTTGGTGGGGTCTGGGAGTCGGCGGAGAGGGGGTGTTGTCGTGGATCGGTCATCCGGGGGTGCGGGGCGGGAGTTGTTTGAGCCGGAGTGGCGTGTCCGGTTTGATCGGTCGTTTGCCCGGGTTGCTGTGGAGGAGGTTTTGCCGCGGTTGGTGGGGTTGCGGGTCGGCGAGGGCCTGGTCGAGCCGTTGATGGTGGGCCTGCTGGAGTCGGTGGAGTCGGTGGGGGGTATGCCGTGTCGTGCGGATGTCCATCGGGGGTGGGTGCCGGCGGGTGCCCGGTTGGTGTTGCTGCCCGAAGACGAGGGCGGGCCCGAGGGCGAGTCTGACGCCGTGGGGGGCGAGGGGCGCGAGGGCGAGGGGCGCGAGGGCGAGGGGCGTGACCCTGTTCGTGTTGAGGGGCGGGTGGGTCGTTTGGTGGCGGCGTTGACTGAGTGTGAGTTTCCTGAGGCGGTGGTGGGCCAGTTGGTCGCGTTGGTGCCGGTGTTGGCCTCGGGCGCGGCGGGGGAGTGCCCGGCCGGGGGCCTGCCGGGTTCACCGGCCGAGGGTCGGGGTTGTCCGGTCGAGGGTGGGGGGACGTTGGCCGGTGGTGGGGGGTGGGGTGGGGCTTCGGGTCGTGCGCGGGCTAGTGATGGGGAGTTGGTGGCGGCGGTGGAGGCGTCGGTGGTGTTGTCGCGGTGGTCGGAGGCGTTGTTGGCGGGGGTGTTGCGTGATTTGGCGGCGGCGACGGGGCAGGAGTTGTTGGGTCGTGCTGGGGTGGCGGGGCCGCAGGAGTTGTCGAAGACGGCGCGGGGTCGGTGGCGGGCGAAGGTGAAGTCGGTGTTGGCGCATGAGGTGCAGTTGGTGACGGGGTGGGGGATTCAGGATTGTCATGACCGGGTCGGGTTCGCGACGGGGCCGGGGTTGGCTACGGGGGTGGTGTGGGAGGCGTGGGCGGGTGGGGAGGTGCAGTGGAATCAGGTGCGGGCGTGGTGGTCGGCGTGTCGGCATATGCCGGTGGAGGTTGCGGCGCAGGTGGCTTCGGAGACGTTTGGGCCGGGTTCGGCTCGTGCTCGTTCGGCTCGTGATGGTGGGGTGGATCCGGGTTCGATGGCGCGGGAGGGGTGGGGGGAGACCAAGGACACGTTGGCTCGGTTGGTGGCGGCGTTGTTGGGGGAAGATCCGGCGGCGGCGCGGGCGGGTCGTGCGGCGGCGTTGGCTCGTCGTGATGCCCGGGTCGTGTTGGAGGATGATGGGACGGGGTGTTTGACGATCACGGGGGGTACTGCTGCGGTCGTGGCCGCGATCAACCGGATCGATCGTGCTGCTCGGGCGTTGCGGGCTGCTGGTGATGAGCGGACCCTGTCCCAGTTGCGGGCTGATCTGGCGTTGTCCCTGCTGATCCATGGCACTACCAACACCACAGGACGTGCGACTGCCCCGGCAGACGCGAACACGACAGGCAGCCAGAACACGACGGGCAGCGACGACCAGACGGCAGCGGAGTGCCAGTCAGCAGACGACGACACGACGGGCAGCGACGAGCGCGCGGGCAGCGCCGGTCAGAGGGGCAGTGGGGGCAGTGCGCCCTGGTTCGTGCCCGAGGGTGCTGTTGCCGAGCCGGGGTGGGCCGGTCACGACACCGGTGCTAATGACACCGACCCTGACACCGGTGCTGATGACACCGACCTCGGTGACACGAATGCTGATGGCGCCGGTGCTGGTGGCACCGGCGCTGAGGAAGCTCGCGGCACGGGGCGTGGGGCGATGGGGGCTGAGGTTCCCGGGGGCCTTGAGGGGCCTGGTGTTGGTGGTGATCTGTTTGGTGGGGTGGATGAGGAGACGGCGCGGGTGTTGTCGGGGGATCCGCGGGTCAGTCTTGAGGTGATCGTGCCGTTGGATGTGTTGCTGAGTCCGGAGTCCTCCGGGGTCGGGATGATCCCGGGCCATGGGTACTTGTCGGGCGAGGAGGTGCGTGAGTTGGCGGTCCGGGCTGGTGGGGTGTTGCGCCGGTTGGTGACGGACCCGGTGGATGGGCATGTGATCGAACGGTCTGCCACGACGTATCGTCCGGATGCGCAGATCAGGGCGTTTGTGCAGGCTGCGGATCGGCGGTGTCGGGCGCCGGGGTGTCGGCGTCCTGCGCAGGAGTGCGATTTTGATCATGTGGTGGCGCATAGTGAGGGTGGGCAGACCAGTTGTCGGAACGGGATGTGTTTGCATCGGTCGCATCACTCGTTGAAGACTGCGCAGGTTTGGTCGGCGCAGATCGATGAGGCGCGTCGGGTGAGGTGGACCACGTTGCTCTTCGGGTGTTACACGACTCGCACGTTTGATTACCGGGTGCTGCTCGATCCGTTGCCCACCGGCCAGGGTGATCGCAACGAGACCGGTGAACCCGGCAGGCCCGGGAGCACGGGGGGTGGGTCCGGCGGGGCGGGTCGTGAGTCGTCGGGGTCCGGCGGTGCGGAGCGGCGTGCGGTGGCGCGGGAACGGTTGGCTGCGGCCGAGGCTGGTGACGTTGACCTGCAGAACCGGTTGATCTATGCCGCGCTGGCGCACCGGGAGCGGCCTTCCAGGTTGGTCGATGAGGATGACTACTTTGATCCCGAGACCCGGTCCCTGGGACCGGCCTGGGTGCATCACCAGGCCCCGATCAAGCTGCGGCACCAGACCCGTAAGGGGCACCGGCGTGGTGGGGCCCCGCCGGACCAGCCCACACCCGAGGACATCCTCGGCCTGCGCGACGACGACAACGACAGCCACAGCGACCGCCCGGGCAAGAGCACGGGCACCGGCACGGGCAAGGGCAGCAGCGGCGAGGGCGGCCGCGGCGGCAGGGGCGACGGACAGGGCAATCGCGGTGGCCACGGTGACCGCGGACCGAGTATCGACCGCGCCGAACCGCCACCACCCTTCTGAGGGGCACGAGTCTGAGGGGCACGAGTCCCTTCTGAGCAGCATGAGCCCCTGGCTCCCGCACCCTTGAAAGCGCCGCCGCCTCCATGGGAGATACCGTCGGTACATGCTCATCGGTGCCCACGTCGACCAGACCGACCCGATCGCAGAGGCCCGCGCCAGGGACGCCCGGGCGGTGCAGATCTTCCTCGGTGACCCGCAGGACTACAAGGGCCCCCAGGTCCGCTACCCGGGCGGCGCCGAGGCGCTGCGGGCGGCGGCACAGGAGGCAGGGATCGCGCTCTACGTCCACGCGCCCTACGTGATCAACGTCGCGACGACCAACAACCGGATCCGGATCCCCAGCCGCAAGCTCTTGCAGCAGCACGTCACGGCCGCCGCCGAGGTGGGGGCAGCGGGAGTGATCGTGCACGGCGGCCATGTCCTGGCCAAGGACGACCCGGAGAAGGGGTTCGACAACTGGCGCAAGTGCATCGACGGGTTGGACGCTCAGGTCCCCGTGCTCATCGAGAACACCGCTGGCGGGGGCAACGCGATGGCGCGGGGTGTGGAGAGCCTGGAGCGGCTCTGGGCGAGCGTGCTGGAGGCGGACGAGGGGAGCGAGGTGGGGTTCTGTCTCGACACCTGCCACGCCTACGCCGGCGGCGAGGATCTTGCCGGACTGGTCGACCGGTTGCACTCCGCGATCGGGCGGATCGACCTCGTCCACGCCAACGACAGCCGGGACGCGCAGGGGTCGGGCGCCGACCGGCACGCCAACCTGGGCCAGGGCACGCTCCCCGCCGACGACCTCGTCGCGGTCGTGCGGGAGGCTGACGCCCCGGTCATCGTGGAGACACCGGGCGGCGCGGAGGAGCAGGGCGCTGACATCGCCTGGCTGCGCGAGCGGCTGGCAACAGGCTGACCGACCGGGCAGCAGGCTGACCGCCCGGGCCGGGGGTTAGGCGGCGCCGGCCAACGGACCGGGCAGCGGCCGGGCGTGGACCACCGTGAGACCGCTCACGGCTCGCGTCAGCACGACGTAGAGCCGGCGCAGGCCGGTCCGTTCGTCGGGCTCCGCAGCGGCGATCTCGGCCGGCTCCAACACCACGACCTGGTCGAACTCCAGCCCCTTGGCGACCGTCGCCGGCACGACCTGGACCTGGTGCAGCTCCTCGTGCTCCCCGCCCAACACGTCGTGGGGCACCCCGGCGTCCGCAAGTGCAGCCGAGAGGCGGCCCGCCAGGGCGTCCGGGACGATCACGCCGACGGACCCGGGCTCCGTGCCCAGCGCGGTGACCTCCCGGACCGTTTCGGGGAGCAGGTCCTCGGCGGCGATGGTGCTGACCTGGAGGCGGCCGGGGTTCTCCCGGACGGAGACCGGGGCGCCGAGCCCGGGTGCCATGTGCGGCAGCAACTGCGCTGCAAAGTCGATGACCGACGCCGGCACGCGGAACCCGCGGTCCAGGACCTCCAGGTGCGCGTCCTCTTTGCCGAGGTGGCGCAGCGACTCCTCCCAGGATGCCGTGGCCCATGGTGTGGTGCCCTGCGCGATGTCACCGAGAACGGTCAGGGATCCGGTGGCGGCCCGCCTCCCGACGGCCCGCAACTGCATGGGGGAGAGGTCCTGCGCCTCGTCGACCACGATGTGGCCCAGGCTGGGGGTCCGCTCGAGGATGTCGCCCAGCTCGTCCAGCAGCACCGCGTCGGCGGCGCTCCACCGGGCAGACCCCTTGGAGCGGGCGGGCTTCTCCCAGCGCAGCAACTCCTGCTCCTGCGCGGTCAGGTCACCCTGTGCCGCCGCAGCAAGGGCCTTGGCGTCCGACCACAGCTCCCAGAGCACCTGCCTCGGGTCGAGCTGTGGCCACAGCGAACGCGCGTAGTCGCGGACCGGCTTGGACCGTGCCACGGCGTCCTGCACCCGGTCGTCCGGGGTGTCCCCGGCACGCTCCATCCGGACCAGCACGGCGTGGGCCAGGCGGTGCGGCAACATCGCGCGGGCGGCCTCGTACCGGACCCCCCGCCCGGCCAACTCGTCGAGGATCTCCTGCACCTCGAAGGCGCCGATCCGCCACCGGCGGGAGCCGCGCGGCACGACCAGCGGCTCCTCGGCCCGGCGGACGCGTGACCAGACGGCGCGCCGCAGCACCGTCGCGAGCCGGGCGTCCCCCTTGAGGGTCGCCAGGTGGGGGCTGTCGACGGCGCGCACGGTGATGTCACCCACCAGGTCCTCGACCGTGGTGTGGCGCACCTCGATCTCGCCCAGGGCCGGCAGCACGGCACCCACGTGCTCCAGGAACGCCCTGTTCGGCCCGATGACCAGCACGCCGGCCCGGGCGAGCCGCTCCCGGAACGCATAGAGCAGCCAGGCAGCCCGGTGCAGACCTACGGCCGTCTTGCCCGTGCCCGGCGCACCCTGCACGCAGATCGTCGTGGTCACGTCGGAGCGCACGATCAGGTCCTGCTCGGGTTGGATGGTCGCGACGATGTCGCGCATCGGGCCGACCCGGGGTCGCTCGATCTCTCGCGCCAGGATCGCCGAGCCGCCGCCGGGGCCCGCGCCGACGTCGCCCGGCTCGGGGGCCAGCAGGTGTTCGTCCTCGTATGCCGTGAGCTCGCCCCCGTCCACCCCGAACCGGCGGCGCAGCACCACGTCCATGGGCTCGGTGGGCGAAGCGCGGTAGAACGCGGTCGAGACGCCCGCCCGCCAGTCGATGACGACGGGCTCGCCGGCACGGTCCGAGACGTGGCGCCGCCCGATGTAGTGGGGCTGTGCGGGGCCACCTCCCCCCGGACGCAGATCGACCCGGCCGAAGAAGAGCGTGCTGCCGGGGTCATCCAGCAGGGACTTCGCCCGCTGCCACAGGGTCCACGCCAGCTGTTCCTGGGCGATCTGGTCGCCGGCCTGGACCTGCAGCGAGAGGGTGTGCTCGCGCATCCGGGCCAGCTCGGCGCGGGCCCGGGCCAGGTAGTCCTGCTCCCGGGCGAGTTCCTGGGCAGGGTCGGGGGCGGGGAGATTGGGCATGAAAGGGCCACCTCGGATCGACCAGGGCGAAAGGGGGGAGACGAAAGACCCTAGCCGATCCGAGGTGGCCTGTCTTGGGGGTTTACCGCTGTTGCTCGTCGGGTCGGGCGTCCAGCGTCGCGGTGACCTCCTGGCGCTCGCCGTCGCGTACGAAGCCCAGCACCACCTCATCACCCGTCGTGCGGGCGCGCACCTGCGCGACCAGCGACAGGGCGCTGTCCACCCGCTCGCCGTCGATGTCGGTGATGACGTCACCGGTCTCCAGACCTGCCGCCTCTGCCGGGGACCCGGACTCGACCTGGCTGATGCCCGCCCCGTTGCTCGTGGAGTCCTCGGTCTCGGCGGTGGCGTCCTCCAGTCCGACCCCGAGGAAGGCGTGCTCGGCCGTGCCGTACTCGATGAGCTGGCCGGCGATCGACTCGACGACGCCAACCGGGATGGCGAAGCCGATCCCGATGCTGCCGCTCTGGCTTCCGGTCATGCCGCTGGACAGGGTGGCGATCGAGGAGTTGATGCCGACCAGTCGACCGGCCGAGTCGACGAGGGCGCCGCCGGAGTTGCCGGGGTTGATGGCCGCACTGGTCTGGATCGCGTTGGTGACCACGGGGGTCGACTGCCCCTGCTGCATCGGGTCGCCCTGCTCGCTGGACTCGGTGGAGACGGGGCGGTTCAGCGCGCTGACGATGCCCGTGGTCACCGTCCCGGAGAGGCCGAGCGGGTTGCCGATCGCCATGACCGGGTCGCCGACCGACAGCTCGCCGTCGCCCAGCTCGACGGGCACCAGGTCGGACGGGGGGTCGGCCAGCGCGAGCACCGCCAGGTCGGTGGAGGCATCCTCGCCGACGATCTCGGCCTGGTAGGTGCGCCCGTCGGCGAGCGTTACCTGCACCTGGTCGGCGCCGGACACCACGTGGGCGTTGGTGACGATGCGGCCCTCGGCGTCCCACACGACACCGGAGCCCGCGCCCTCCCCGGTCTGCGAGGCCACCCCGATGGAGACCACGCTCGGGCCGACCTGGTCGGCGATGGTGCCCCAGTCGGTGGCGGTCTCGATCGAGGCGTTGGTCGCCTGCGTCGCCGTGGACCCGGCCGACTCGACCACGACGGGCTGGTCGTCGCTGCCCGCCTGCACCACGGCATACGTCCCGCCAGAGGCGAGCCCCGCGGACAGCAGCCCGACCGCCAGGATGCCGCCCCACCGGGATGCCCGGCCGCCCTGTCGCGGCGTGCTCTGCGTGCTCATGTCGTCCTCCTGTGGCGTGGGTCGTCGGGCTGTATGCCGTGCGCTCGGTGACCATCAGAACCCGGCTACATCGGCGGGCACTGGGAGAATCCTGGGAGTGGCCTGTGGATCTCGATGCGACAACGATTCGGTCCAGGGGCCGGTTTGCACTTGAGCCTGGGCCCGCAACTCCCTACGGTCAACGGTGATCCCGATGTCCCATCGGGGCGGCGTGTCCCCACGGTCGACCCGTGCGGTGGGAGGCATCTGCCTCGTCAATCCGAAAGGACCCGTGAATGCACAAGTCAACGACCCGACGGGGTGCGCTGCTGGCCAGCCTGGCCGCCGGAGCCCTGGTGCTGACCGCCTGCGGTGGCGACGACGGCGAGGCAGGCAACCTGCTCGAGGAGCTGAGGGAAGAAGGCAGCATCACCGTCGCCTTCGCCGGTGAGGAGCCCTACAGCTGGGAGGACGACAACGGCGACCTGACCGGCGCCACGATCGCCCTGGACCGGGAGATCTACGCGGCTCTGGGGATCGAAAACGTCGAGGGCCAGTATGTCGACTGGAACGCCCTCATTCCCGGGCTGAACCGTGGCGAGTACGACGCCGTGTCGGCCGGTATGTCGATCCTGCCGGACCGCTGTGCCCAGGCCTCGTTCTCCACCCCGTCCCTGATGTACACGACCGGGCTGATGGTGCCCGAGGGCAACCCGATGGGTCTGAGCGACATGCAGAGCGTGCAGGAGAGCGACGCCCTCCTCGCCGTGCAGTCCGCCACGATCGAGCAGGGCTACTCCGAGAGCCTCGGGATCGACGGGGCGATGACCGTGCAGAGCTCCCTGGACGGCATGGAGGCCGTGGCCAGCGGTCGCGCCGACGTCTTCGCGCTCACCGCGATCTCGCTGCGCACCATGGCCGAGAACAACCCCGACCAGCCCGTCGAGGTGACCGAGGCGTTCACCGCCGAGATCGACGGCGTCCCGCAGATCAGCGCCGGAGCCACCGTGTTCCGCAACGACGACACCGAGCTGCGCGAGGCCTACAACGAGGAGCTGCAGAAGATCGTCAACGACCCCGAGCGGTTCGAGGAGGTCGTGGGTGAGTTCGGCTTCTCCGAGGCCGAGCGCCCCGCCGAGGATCTGACCGTCGAGATGTTCTGCGACGGCAGCGAGGAGAGCCTCAAGGAGGCCGCCGAGATCCAGGACGCCAAGGGCGGTGACAGCTCCGACCCGACCGATGAGGGCTGAGGACTCCTCACGTGGGTGAGTTCTTCTCCGATGTCGGCAGGACGCTGCCGAGGTTGATCGAGGACGGCCTGTCGGCCACCCTCTACTCCTTCCTCGGCGGCGCCGTGCTGATGATGATCGTCGCGGTCGTCCTGGGCGTCTCCATGCACCAGGGTCCGGCCTGGCTGCGGGTGGTGGCCCGGGTGATCGTGGAGGTGTTCCGGGGCACGTCCCTGGTGGTGCAGCTCTTCTTCCTGTACTACGTCCTCCCGCCCGTCACCGGCATCGACCTGCCGGGCATCTGGACCGCCATCATCGGCCTGGGGCTGAACTACGGCGCCTACGGGGCCGAGGTGGTGCGGGGCTCGCTGAACGCCGTGCCGAAGGGCCAGTGGGAGACCACGACCGCCCTGTCGATGCCGTGGTTCACCAAGTTCCGCAGGGTCATCTGGCCGCAGGCCTGGGCCCTGATGCTGCCGGGCTTCAACAACCTGGCCGTGATGCTCGTCAAGGGCACGGCCGCGGTGAGCCTGGTGCTGCTCAACGACGTGACGTTCGAGGCCGGTATCGCCCGGCGCAGCGTCGGGACCTGGGTCTCCTTCGGCAGCGCGATGCTGATTTACCTGGTCATCGCCCTGCTCGTCTCCATGGGGTTCCGCTGGATGGAACGCCGGGCGCAGCGTCGACTCGGCTTCAAGGTCGGTCGGGCACGGGCGACGAAGGCTGTCGCCGAGGCGGTGGCGTGAGATGAACATGGAACTGTTCTTCGAGGCGCTGCCCCAACTGCTTGAGGCCTTCCTCAAGGTCACGCTGGTTGCGACGGTCTTCGGCTCGCTGATCGCCGTCGTGCTCGGGCTGGTGTGGGCCATCGCGGTCCGCCAGCTGCCGAAGTGGATCGGCTACCCGGTGAAGTGGGTCCTGGACCTCATCCGGATGACCCCGCTGCCGGTCCAGCTCCTGTTTGCCCTCTACGCGATCGTCGACTTCTACCCACGCGTCAACGCGCTGTGGGTCGGGATCGCCGTGCTCGGCGTGCACTACTCGACCTACATGGCCGAGTCCTACCGAGCCGGGATCGAGTCGATCCGGCAGGGGCAGTGGGAGGCCGCGACGGCGTTGAGCCTGCCGGCGTCCCGGACCTGGCGGGCCGTCATCCTGCCGCAGGCGATCCGCAACACCCTGCCCTCCCTGGGCAACTGGGCGATCGCCATGTTCAAGGACACACCGTTCCTGATCTTCATCGCGGTGTCGGAGATGGTCACCGAGGCCCGGGAGTTCGGTGGTCAGTACTTCACCTATCTCGAGGCGTTCACGGCCGCCGGCCTGATCTTCCTCGCGGCCAGCTACCCGACCGCGCTCCTGATGCGGAAACTGGAGAAGAAACTTGCCTACTGACAACGCACCCCAGACCACGCCCGCCGGGGCCGGCGCGGCGAACCATCGCGTCCTGTTCCGGGACGTGGTGAAGCAGTACGGCGACCTGACCGTGCTGGACCACCTCAACTTCAGCGTCGCCCAGGGAGAACGGGTCACGCTGATCGGGCCCAGCGGCTCGGGCAAGACCACCATCCTGCGCCTGCTGATGACGCTGGAGGACCTCACCGACGGTTACATCTTCGTCGACGGTGAGCCGCTGACCCACGTCGAGCGCGACGGCAAGCGCGTGGCGCTGAAGCCCAAGGAGGTCAGCCGCACTCGGAAGCGGATCGGCATGGTCTTCCAGCAATTCAACCTGTTCCCCAACATGTCGGTGATCGAGAACATCATCGAGGCTCCGGTGCACGTCCTGGGCAAGAAGCCGGAGGAGGCGCGCGTCGAGGCCAAGGGATTGTTGGAGAAGGTCGGGCTCGCCGCAAAGGCGGACGCCCACCCGATGCAGCTGTCCGGCGGGCAGCAGCAGCGGGTCGCCATCGCGCGGGCACTGGCGATGCACCCCGAGATCCTGCTGCTGGACGAGGTGACCTCGGCGCTGGACCCCGAGTTGGTCGGGGACGTGCTCGGCACGCTGCGCAACCTCGCCGAGGAGACCGACATCACCATGCTGATCGTGACCCACGAGATGCAGTTCGCCCGGGACGTCTCGGACCGGGTGATGATGTTCGACGGCGGTCAGATCGTGGAGGAGGGGACGCCGGAGAAGATCTTCACCGACCCCGACCACAACCGCACCAAGAAGTTCCTGGAAGCCGTGCTCTGATCCTGCCCGGCGCTCAGGCCGGGGCGGTCTCCTGCGTGCTCGCCGGCGCGGCGGCGCGCGGGAGCTCCACCCGGAAGGTTGCCCCGCCGCCCGGCGTCGGCCGTTGCCGGACGCTGCCCCCGTGGCGGCCGACGATGGCGGCGACGATCGCCAACCCGAGCCCGGTGCCGCCGCTGGCGCGGTTCCGGGACGGGTCGGCACGGTAGAACCGCTCGAACACCCGCTCCGCCACGTCCGGCGGGATCCCCGGGCCGTGGTCCCGGACCTCCACGATGCTGCGCCCCTCGGTGACCCCGACGGCCACCTCGACCGGGGTGCCGGCGGGGGTGTGCTCCAGGGCGTTGGCGACCAGGTTGGTCAGCACCTGACGCAACCCGTGGTCGTCGCCGGTGGTGTGGACGCCGGCGAGCTCACCGGCGTCGGGGTCGAGCGGCACCAGCCGGATCTCGCGGTCGTCCCGACGCACCCGGGCGTCCTGCACGGTGTCGGCGGCCAACACGGTCAGGTCCACGTCCCGGGGCCGGGGTTGCGGCTGGCTGTCCAGCCGGGTGAGCAGCAGGAGGTCCTCGACCAGCCGGGCCATCCGCCCGGCCTCGTTCTCGATCCGGCGCATCGCCCCGGCCACGTCATCGGGCTCACGCACACCACCGACCCGGTACAACTCGGCATACCCCTTGACGGTGGCCAGGGGAGTGCGCAGCTCGTGGGAGGCGTCGGCCACGAACTGACGCATCCGCCTCTCCGAGGCCTCCCGCACCGCGAACGACTGCTCGATCCGTGCCAGCATGGTGTTGAGCGAGTCGGACAGCGAGGCCACCTCGTCGTTGGCGCCCCGCGGGGGGATCCGGCTGGTCAGGTCGCCCGCAGCGATGGCGCGGGCCGTGTCCTCGATCCGGGCGAGCGGCCGGAACGAGCGGCGCACCGCAAACCACCCGAGGAGCCCGACCGCCACGAGGGTGCAGAAGCCGACGATGCTGCTGAGCAGCACGAGCTGCTTGACGGTGTTCTGCATCGAGGTCATCGACACGGCGACCGCCAGGGTGCCCTCGCCGCGGCTCAGCCGCTTGGCCAGCACCCGGTAGTCGGTCTGGCCGTCCACCGACTCGACGGTGAAGGCCTGGGGGGCCGCCGACAGGGTCAGCCGCTCGTCGTCCCAGTCGATCCAGCCCAGGTTCGGTGGGGAGTCGCCCTGGTTGCCGGGGATCCATTGGGGGGCGGTCCCTCCCTGGCGGTCGGATGCCAGGACGTAGTAGGTGTTGGGCGGGACGAACGCGTCCGCCATCTGGGTCGGGTTGTCCTGCAGGTTGGCGAAGGCCATGGTGGCCAGCGGCTGGATGTAGGTGTCCAGGTCGGTGTCGATCCGGTCCGTGAGGTAGTCGCGCAGCAGGTATGCCGTGAGGGTGGTCGTGGCGACGAACGCGGACAGGGTGAGGAGCACGACGACCGAGACCAGCCGCCAGGTCAGGGACAGGTTGTGCAACCGGGTGTAGACCCGGCTGCGGGCCCTGAGCAGGGGGCTCACGCGCTCTCGCGGGGCTCTCGCAGCACGTAGCCGACGCCGCGCTTGGTGTGGATCAGCGCGGGTCCGTCGACGTCCACCTTGCGGCGCAGGTAGGAGATGTAGGACTCCACGATCCCCATCTCACCACGGAAGTCGTAGTCCCAGACGTGATCCAGGATCTGGGACTTGGACAGCACGCGGCCCCGGTTCAGCATCAGGTAGCGCAGCAGCTTGAACTCGGTGGGGGAGACCTCGATCACCTTGCCGCCCCGGCGCACCTCGTGGCTGTCCTCGTCCAACTCCAGGTCGGCGACCCGCAGGGCCGTGTCGTCCTCGTCCTCGACGGCTGCGGTGCGGCGCAGCACCGCCCGGATGCGCGCCACGACCTCCTCCAGGCTGAACGGCTTGGTGACGTAGTCGTCGCCGCCGACCGTCAGACCCTTGACCTTGTCGTCCAGGGAGTCGCGGGCGGTGAGGAACACGATCGGCACCTGGCGCCCCTGCTCGCGCAGCCGCCTCGTCACGGTGAACCCGTCCATGTCCGGCAGCATGACGTCCATCACGGCCAGGTCGATGTCGTGCTCGGCCGCCATCTTCAGGGCGGTGTTGCCATCGGCGGCGGCGTGCACCTGGAATCCGGCGAACTTCAGGCTGGTGGCCAGCAGTTCGCGGATGTTGGTCTCGTCCTCGACGACGAGCAGGGTGGCTTCGGGCGTGCTCATACCACCCAGTGTCCGGCCGTTGTCTGGGAAATGCCTGACAAGCCGCTGGGACGGGTGCCGACCCAGGTCAGTCCGTGACGGGCGGGCTGAGCTGGTCCAGCTCGTCGGCGTCCACGATCCGGTAGCCGTAGCCCTGCTCGGCCAGGAACCGCTGCCGGTGGGCGGCGAACTCCGCGTCGACAGTGTCGCGCGAGACGATCGTGTAGAAGTGCGCGGTGCGGCCGTCGCCCTTGGGGCGCAGCACCCGGCCGAGGCGCTGGGCCTCCTCCTGCCGGGAGCCGAAGGTGCCGGACACCTGGATGGCTACCGAGGCCTCCGGCAGGTCGATGGAGAAGTTGGCGACCTTGCTCACCACGAGCAGGTCGATCTCGCCCTCGCGGAACTGGCGGAACAGCTTCTGCCGCGTCGCCACCCCGGTCTCCCCGGTGATCAGGGGAGCGTCGAGACGCCCGGCGAGGGTGTCCAGTTGCTCCAGGTACTGCCCGATCACCAGGGTCGGCTCCCCCCGGTGCCGCGCGACCAGTTGGTCGACCACCGCGTCCTTGGCGGGGGCACACGAGGCGAACCGGTAGCGCTCCTCCGGCTCGGCCACGGCATACGCCATCCGCATCGAGTCGGACAGGCTGACCCGCACCTCGACGCAGTCCGCCGGCGCGATGTAGCCCTGGGCCTCGATGTCCTTCCACGGCGCGTCGTAGCGCTTGGGCCCGATGAGGGAGAACACGTCGGACTCCCGCCCGTCCTCCCGCACCAGGGTCGCGGTCAGCCCGAGCCGGCGCCGCGCCTGCAGGTCGGCGGTCATCCGGAAGATCGGGGCCGGCAGCAGGTGGACCTCGTCATAGACGATGAGGCCCCAGTCCCGGGCGTCCAGCAGGTCCAGGTGTGGGTAGACGCCCTTCCGGCGCAGCGTGAGGACCTGGTAGGTGGCGATGGTGACCGGGCGGATCTCCTTGCGGGCGCCGGAGTACTCACCGATCTCGTCCTCGGTCAGCGAGGTGCGCGCCAGCAGCTCGTCGCGCCACTGCCGGGCTGCGACGGTGTTGGTGACCAGGATCAGGGTGGTCGTGCCCGACTTGGCCATGGCACCGGCCCCGACCAGCGTCTTCCCGGCGCCGCAGGGCAGCACGACGACCCCGGAGCCCCCGTCCCAGAAGCCGTTCACGGCCTGCTGCTGGTAGGGCCGCAGCGCCCACCCGTCCTCCGCCAGGTCGATCGGGTGCGCCTCGCCGTCGACATACCCCGCCAGGTCCTCCGCGGGCCACCCGACCTTGAGCAGCTCCTGCTTCAGGTGGCCGCGCTCGGACGGGTGCACCGCGACGGTGTCCTCGTCGATGGTCGCGCCGATCAGCGGCTTGATCTTTTTGTGGCGCAGCACCTCGGCGAGGACCGGGCGGTCGGTCGTGCGCAGCAGCAGGCGGGGCTCCTCCCCGGAGTCGTCCCGCTCCAGGGTCAACCGGCCGTAGCGCGCCATCGTGTCGGCGACGTCCAACAGGAGAGCGTTCGGGACCGGGTAGCGACTGTGCGTCACCAGGGCGTCCACGACCTGCTCGGCGTCGTGGCCGGCGGCCCGGGCGTTCCACAGCCCCAGCGGCGTGACGCGGTAGGTGTGCACGTGCTCGGGGGCACGCTCCAGCTCGGCGAAGGGCGCAATCGCGCGCCGCGCCGTCTCGGCGTCGGGGTGGTCGACCTCCAGCAGGAGGGTCTTGTCGCTCTGCACGATCAGGGGTCCGGTCATCGCGGGGTCAACGCCGCACGGCACCGGGCTTGTTCCCGGTGCGAGGATGGGCCCATGACGAGGACGCTGCCGATGGTCGAGCCGATGCCGGACCTGCCCCGGCGGGTGACCATCTATGAGGTCGGCCCCCGCGACGGGCTGCAGAACGAGAAGTCCGTGGTGCCGGTGGAGGTGAAGGCCGAATTCGTGCGCCGCCTCTTCGCGGCCGGTATGCAGACCGTCGAGCTGACCTCGTTCGTGCCGGCCACGTGGGTGCCCCAGCTGGGTGATGCGGAGGAGTTGATCGACCTGCTCGGACCGGCGGGCACCGGGCGGCAGCGGCCGGTGCTGGTGCCCAACGAGCGTGGCCTGGACCGGGCCCTGGCCAAGGGGGTCTCCTCGATCGCCATCTTCGGCAGTGCCACGGAGTCGTTCGCCCAGGCGAACCTGAACCGGTCGATCGCCGAGTCGGTGGCGATGTTCGCCCCCGTCGTGGACCGGGCGCTGGACGCCGGGGCGTGGGTGCGGGCCTACGTGTCGATGTGCTTCGGGGATCCCTGGGAGGGACCGGTGCCCGTGGAGCAGGTGGTCGACTCGTGCTCCCGGCTGATGGACCTGGGCTGTGACCAGCTCAGCATCGGCGACACCATCGGGGTGGCGACCCCCGGCCACGTGGACCGGCTGCTCGACGGTCTCGACGCTGCCGGCATCGGCGTGGACCAGATCGGGGTGCACTTCCACGACACCTACGGCCAGGCGCTGTCCAACACGGTGACCGCGCTCGCCCGGGGAGTCAGCGTGGTCGACGCCAGCACCGGCGGGCTCGGGGGCTGTCCGTACGCGAAGTCGGCGACCGGCAACCTGGCCACCGAGGACCTGGTCTGGGCGCTGGACGGCCTGGGCATCGAGCACGGCGCGGACCTGGACGCATTGGTCGAGACCAGCGTCTGGATGGCCGGGCAGCTGGGGCGGCCCTCACCCTCCCGCGTCGTCAAGGCCCTGGCCGGCGGGTAGGCACCGGACGTGGCCATGGCCGTGGTCCTGACCCTGGTGTTCCTCGGGGAGGTGCTGGCGCTCGTCGCGCTGGGTGCCTGGGGGTGGCACCTCGGGGACGGCTGGGCCGTCTCGGCGCTGCTGGCCGGTCTCGTCCCCGTCGTGGCGGCGCTGCTGTGGGGGCGCTACGCGGCGCCGAAGGCGCGGCACCGTGGTCGCTGGGCAACCCCGGTCACCAAGGTGCTGGTGCTGGGCGGCGCCAGTGCCGCGCTGTGGCACGCCGGGCAGCCTGGGTGGGCACTGGCGCTGCTGGTGCTCAATGTCGGGGCGAACGCGCTGGCCCGCCCGGCTCAGCGGTAGAGGTCGCCCGGTGCCTCGGCCGGGCCCGGGTCGGCCTCCTGCTCCCCGGCCTCCTGCTCCTCGATCTCCGGCTCCGCAGTGGGCTCGGCCGCTCCATAGTCCGGCAGGATGAGCACCCCGGCGTCGAGGTCCACCTCGGCCCCGCGGGTGGCCGGGTCGTACCCCTCACCCGAACCCGCCTCCTCCGAACCCTTCCCGGAGGGGTCGAACAACTTCCCGAACACGCTCATGGTGACCTCCCGATGTCGCCGTCCACCCCACCGTATGCCGTGCGCCCGGCCGGGTGCATCCGGGTGCCTCGTAGTGCCCGACTAGGGCAGTGCATGGTCCGGGGCTTACCGTGTGGCCAAAGAGACTTGGACAGCAGGGGAGCAGGAGGACGGGGTCGTGAGGGAATCAGGGATCGCCCGGAAGCACATGGACGAGGGCATACGCCCCCAGGACGACCTGTTCGGTCACGTCAACGGCAGGTGGCTCGCCACGGCACAGATCCCCCCGGACCGGGGCCGCTACGGCGCCTTCGACATGCTCCGGGAGAGCGCCGAGAGCACGGTGCACGAGCTGATCGAGCGGGCGGCGGCCGACGAGCCGTCCCTGGACAGCCCGGCGGGCAAGGTCGGGGCCCTGTTCGCCAGCTTCATGGACACCGAGGGCGTGGAGGCACGGGGCTCGGCCCCCCTGGCCGTCGACCTGGCCCGGATCGCGGCGGTAGCCGACCCCTCGGGTGTGGTGCAGGCGTCCGGGGTGCAGGAGCGGCACGGCGTCGACGGGCTGGTCCACTTCTGGGTGACCTCCGACGCCGGGAACCCCGGCACCAACATCGGCTACCTGCACCAGGGCGGCATCGGGTTGCCCGACGAGGCGTACTACCGGGACCCCGCGCACGAGGCGACGCGCACGGCATACCTGTCCTATCTGGAGACGTTGCTGTCCCTGGCCACCGACGAGATCACGGCGGCGGGCCTGGACCTGGGGGAGGGCGCCGCCCAGCGGGTCCTCGACCTCGAGACCCGCATCGCCGCGGCGCACTGGGACCGGGTGACCGCGCGGGACGCGGTGAAGTCCTACACGCGGATGTGCCGGGCCGAGCTCGAGGACCTGACGCCCGGCTGGGACTGGGCCGCCTGGGCCGGCGGCATCGGCGCGACCGACGGCGCGCTGGACCACGTGGTGGTCCGCCAGCCGGACGTGCTCACCGCGATCGCCGCCGCCCTCACCGAGGTGTCTGTCGCGGACTGGCGCGCCTGGCTCGTGGTGCGGTTGCTGGACGGCACCGCGAAGTACCTGCCCGAGGAGTATGTGCAGGCACACTTCGACTTCCACGGCCGCACCCTGTCCGGCACCCCGGAGCTGCGGGAGCGGTGGAAGAGGGGAGTCGGCCTGGTCGAGCAGTTGCTCGGTGAGGCGGCGGGGCAGCTCTACGTCGCCGAGCACTACCCGCCGGAGGCCGCCGAGCGGATGCAGGAGCTGGTGGCCAACGTCGTGGCGGCGTTCGAGGAGCGCATCGCCGAGCTGGAGTGGATGGGGAAGCAGACCCGGGCCAAGGCCCTGGAGAAGCTGGCGCAGTTCCGCCCCAAGGTCGGGCACCCGCCGGTGTGGCGCGACTACTCCGCCTACGAGGTGCTGCCCGACGACCTGCTCGGCAACGTGCGACGCGGGCACGCTGTCGCGGCCGACCGGGAGCTGGCCAAGATCGGCCGCGCCGTCGACCCGGACGAGTGGCTGATGACCCCGCAGACGGTGAACGCCTACTACCACCCGATGCTCAACGAGATCGTGTTCCCGGCGGCGATCCTGCAGCCGCCGTTCTTCACGGTGGAGGCCGACGACGCGGTGAACTACGGCGGAATCGGCGCCGTCATCGCGCACGAGATCGGCCACGGGTTCGACGACCAGGGCTCGCGGTTCGCCGGCGACGGCTCGCTGACCGACTGGTGGACCGAGCAGGACCGGGCGGCGTTCGACGAGCGGGGGCAGGCGCTGATCGAGCAGTTCGACGCGCTCTCGCCGCGGGACCTGCCGGACCAGCACGTCAACGGCGGCCTCACGGTCGGGGAGAACATCGGCGACCTGTGCGGCCTCAACCTGGCGCTCGCGGCCTACCGGAAGGCCAACGGGGGAGACCCGCCCGTTATCGACGGCTGGACCGGCGAGCAGCGATTCTTCCTGGGTTGGGCGCAGGTCTGGCGGGGCAAGGCCCGGACGGAGGAGCTGGGGCGCCAGCTCGCCACCGACCCGCACAGCCCGTCGGACCTGCGGGGCAACGTCGTGCGCAACGTGGACGCCTTCCACGAGGCCTTCGGGGTGTCCGAGGGGGACGGGATGTGGCTGGCGCCGCGGGAGCGGGTCCGGATCTTCTGACCTACTCCGTGGCGCGCACGCCCGTGACCCGGTGCAGCAGGAAGGTGCGCGGCTGGTCCTGGTCGCCGACGGTGCCCCGGACCCGGCCCCCTTCGACCGCTGTCGGGCGCACCAGCAGCGGCTGCACGCCCCCGACCTCGTCGGCGTAGCCGATCCACACCGCGACCCGCTCGGCGGCGGCCTCCCGCAGCATCGAGAGGGTGACCACCGGGTCGGTGCCGTGCGGCACGCCCCCGGCGGTTCCCTCGGGCACTGCCTCCCGGGCCTCCTCGCCGCGGCGCATCCCCGCCACCACCTTGTCGGCGATGTCCGGGCCCACGCTGCTCACGTGGACCGGAGGGGCCGCCCGTCGGCTGGTCCGGTGGTCACGGGCGGCGCCGAGCTCCACCCCGCCGTCCCCGCCCTCGGCGATGGGGCCGTACTGACGCTCGCGCAACAGGTCGAGCACGGTCGCGGCACCGACCGGGCTCACCAGGACCGTCGGCGCGATCCGCCGCAACTGCAACATCCCCAGCTCCCGGTCGGCCAACACCCGGTCCAGGAGCGCCTCGTCGTCGGAGCGCAGATAGGCCGCTGCGGACCCGACCCGCGCCACCCCGTGGCGCCGGGCCACGTCCCGCACCAGGTACTCCAGTGGCTGCGGGACGCCGGTGCGGCTCACCGCTGCGACCTCGGACAGCACCCGGTCGGCGGACCACCCGGCATCGAGGCCCCGGCGCACGCTCTGCTCGGTGAACCGGTGCACCGTCGCCCCGCCGCGGGACTCGACATCGGCGAGCAGGTGGAGGACACCCCGTGCCGGGCCGTCCAGCCGCCCCGGGGCGACAGCGGTCAGGTCCGCCTGGAGCAGCACGTGCTCCACGGCGTCGGGGATGTGTGACGCCATGACCTGCGCGGCGCCGGCCTGGTCGCCGTCCAGGAGGAGGCGCCCCGCCGAGGCCAGCGCCCCGCGACCGGTCACCCCGGCCCACTCGGCCTCCCTGCGGACCGTCGCCAGGTCAGGGTCCCCGAGGCGTGAGAGGCGGACCGGGTGCCGCCACCGCAGCAGGTCCAGCAGGGCCGAATCGTCTGGGGCGCTGCCCGGGTCGAGGGTGGCGAGGGCGGCCAGCGCGTCCTGCCTGCGCTGCCGACCCGCCGGCCAGGAGGTCTGCAGGCTCAGCGCGTTGACCCTCGTGCCGTCCCGGTTGCCGACGAGCGAGGGTGCGGCCGAGGTGGTGAGCCAGGCCAGGGCCAGGGCCGCCCAGCGCTCCCCGGCCGGACGCTCGGCCCAGTCGTCGGAGTCTCCGGTCGGCATCCACGAGGGCTCGGTGGCGTCGTCGGCGGCGATCAGGCCGGCGGCCAGCATGACCTCCAGGAGCCAGGCGGCGTGCCCGGTGCCGGTCTCGGTGAGCGTGGCCACCCGCGACAGGTCCCGGACCGCCAGGCCTCCGGACCGCAGCACCCGCGGGGGACGGGCCCCCCACTCGTCGAGGACCTCGGCCACCAGGGAGATCAGCTCGGCCGCCCGGCCGCCGGCGCTCGCGTCGACCACCGCGGGATCCACTGGGGAACCGGCGGGGACGGGCGGTTCCAGCGCGGGCTCCCGGTGCAGCACACCGCCGCGCAGCGCCAGGGCGACCTGGCGCGGCAGCAGCACGTGGGTGTCGTCGACCCGCTGCAGCAGTCGGGCGTGGACGAGTGCGGCCCCGGCCTGGCCGATGGCGCGATCACCGCTGCCGCCGCCGGACAGGACGCCGGTGGGCGGTCCCCACGTCAGCGCCTGGAGGATGGCGCGCTGCGGCCCGTCCAGATTCTCCAGCGCACGGTCCAGCGCCGGTCCCTCCGGGACCTGCTCGCCGGGTGGACCCAGCCCGGCGGGGACGCCGATCACCTCGACCACGGTGCGGACCGGGCGGACGCCCTCGGGGGAACGCCAGGCCAGGGCCAGGTCCACCAGGTCGGTCACGAGGGTCGCCACGGCGGCCGAGCGCGGGGGTTGGCCGAGCAGGGCGGCAACCGTCGCGGGACGGGCGGCACCCGCGACGACGAGGGCCTCGAGCGCGCGCAGGTGGGCCAGGTCCACGGAGTCCAGGGCCCGCTGCACGCTGGCACGGGTGGTCGCGCGGGCGGCGAGGGCGGTGACGTCCGCGGGGGCGGGCCGGGCCAGGTCGGGGCGCCGCTGCAACAGCGCTGACAGTTCGCGGTCGCTGCGCAGGCGCAGGTCCTCGGCGAGGCTCCGGGCGGCGGTAGGCACCCTGGACACGCTAGTCGCCGGCGGCGCCGAGGGCGGCCCTGACCAGCGGCCACTGCACGGGGAGCCGGGCCACCGAGCCGGCGAACGCCGCCCAGGCCCCGGCGCGTTGCACGCGCGCGGCCCGCCGCCCCAGCGACACGCTCATCTGCACGTTGGCGGGGAACACGGCCACCAGGAGCGCCGCGCTGGCCAGCCCCGCGGGCCTGCGGGTCGCCGGGTGCAGCAGCCCGGCCGCACAGCCCAACTCGGCCACGCCGGACACCTGCACCAGCGGGCGGCGGTGGTCGGCGAGGAACGTCGGGATGATGGGCTCGAAGATCTGCGGTCGGACCAGGTGCAGGACCCCCGAGACGGTGAAGAGACCGGCGACCAGCCGCCCTCCGGGGGTCAGCGCACGCACACGGTGACGACTGGTCGTTGTCCGGTCGGAGGCCACCGCCCCATCCTGCCAGCAGGCGGGACGGGGCGGCGACATCCTCGGATCAGAGGTGGACGGTGACGTCGGCCTCGGCACGCAGCTCCTCGACCAACTGCGTGATCGCCTCGTTCTCCTGCTCGGCCGTGAGCGCGTCGGCGATCTGGTCCTTGACCTCATCCAGCGGCGGGAGTGCGGACCCGGTGGAGCCGGACTCGCTGTCGCCACCGCCCTGCTGGGCGGCCAACTCGTCGTAGTACTCCTGGATCTCCTCGTCCGTCGGCTCCTGGATGTCGAGGTCCTCCTCGATGAGGCGGTCCACCTTGATCTTCTTCTCGACCTCGGCGTCGACCTCGTCGGCGGCGATGCCCTGCTCCTCGAGCGCGGCGATGAACTCCTCGGTGGACCCGAGCCCGCTGTTCGTGGCCAGCTCCTCCAGCTCGGCCTCGATGTCCTCGGCGCTGACTTCATAGCCCTTCTCGTCGGCGGCCTGCAGGAGCAGCTCGTTGCTGATCATGCCCTCGATGGTCTCCTGCTTGAGAGATTCCTCATCGACCTCCTCCCCGCTCATCTCGGCGGTCATCTGGGCCTGCTCGTAGCTGGTCTGGTAGTTCTCGGCGAACTCGTCCTTGGAAATCTCGGTGCCATTCACCTCGGCAACGACGTCAGGCACGTCGGAAAGGTCGGCCTCCGGGGCGGCTCCCTGCGTGGCGGCGGCGCCGTCATCGGTGGCGGCAGCACCGTCGTCGGTCGCGCCGGCACTGTCATCGGTGGCCGAGGCGCCGTCCTCATCGCCGGGCGCGGCAGAGGCGCCCTGCGTGGTGTCGGCGCCGTCACCGGTGGTGCTGTCCTCGGAGCTGCACGCGGCGGCGCCGAGCAGGCAGACGGCCAGTCCGGCCGTGGTCAGCCATGTCTTGTTCCGCATTCTTCTCCCTCATTGTCGAAACGGTCGGCCAACGTATCACGATTGGATAAACTCGCCGCATTTCATATTCTCAGGGAATTGCCAGGAAAGGCTATTAATGAACGCCCAAAGAATACGAGTTGTCCAGTGCAGTCTCCCTCGTGCCACGGTGTCGGCTACCCTGCGCGGATGCCACGGCAAGCCGACGCCCCGGTCCCGGCGACCACCCCGAGCGCCCGGGTGGACCGGCCGTGAACCCGGCGACGATCCACGCCCGCGTCCTGGTCGACGAGCTCGTCCGGTGCGGCGTGCGCGACGTCGTGCTGTGCCCCGGCTCGCGCTCCGCACCGCTGGCGTATGCCGTGCTGGCGGCGGAGCGTGCCGGTGCGCTGCGCCTGCATGTCCGGGTGGACGAGCGGACCGCCGGGTTCCTCGCGTTGGGTCTGGCCAAGGTGTCCCGCCGCCCGGCCGTGGTGCTCACCACCTCGGGGACCGCCGCGGCCAACCTGCACCCCGTCGTGCTCGAGGCCGATCACGCCGCGGTCCCCCTGATCGTCCTGACCGCGGACCGTCCCGCAGAGCTGCGGGGCACCGGGGCCAACCAGACGACCCGGCAGCCGGGCCTGTTCGGCGCCGCGGTCCGGTGGGAGGCGGACGTGCCGGCGGCTGCGTCGCCGGCCCAGGGTGGGGAGCAGGCGCCCTGGCGATCGGCGGTGTGCCGGGCTTGGTCGGGATCCGTGGGGGCGCTGGGCGGTCGCCCCGGTCCGGTCCACCTGAATATCGCGTTCCGGGACCCGCTGGCCCCCGACGAGGAGGACACCGGGGCAGGAGGCCAGGACTGGCCCGGGCTCGCCGCGGGCCTGCGCGGGCGGGAGGACGGACGCCCGTGGACCGAGGTGCCGGAGCCCGAGTCCGAGCGCGGGGCAGGTCCCGGTCTGGACTCTGTCGCGCGGACCCTGATGGTCCTGGGAGACCTGCCCGACCCGGCACTGGCGGAGCAGGCGCTCCGGCTGGCCGGTCGGCGCGGTTGGCCGGTCATTGCCGAGCCGTTCGGGGCCGGGGACCGGCGGGGCGTTGTGCCGCACGGGCCGCTGTTGCTCTCCGCGGAGGAATGGGTCGCGCGGCACCTGCCCGAGCGAGTCCTCGTGGTCGGCCGGATCACGCTGAGTCGCGCCCTGGGCAGGGTGCTGCGGACCCCTGGCGTGCGGGTCGAGGTGGTCACCACCGGCCCGGAGTGGCCCGACCCCTCCCACGTGGTGCGTCGGGTCCATGCCTGGGACACGCTGCGCCGCGCGGTGTCCGGGACGGCGCCGGGCGGTGACGTCCGCTGGGCCGCCGCCTGGGTGCAGGCCGGGATGGACGTGGCGCGGGCAGCCCGACCGGTCCTGCTCGGCTCCTGGCCCTCAGGGCCGGCGGTCGCCGGCACCGTCCTCGCGTCCCTCGACCCGGGCGACACGCTCGTGGTCGGATCCTCCAACGCCGCCCGGGACGTCGACCTCGCCGCCTCCTGGCGCCCCGACCGCGGCACCAGCCGGCCCACCGTCGTCGCCAACCGCGGCCTGGCCGGGATCGACGGCACGGTCTCCACCGCGCTCGGTGTCGCGTTCGCGGCCGCGGCGCAGGGTGCGCCTGCCCGGACCGTCGCGCTGCTCGGCGACCTGACCTTCCTGCACGACGCCGCGGGCCTGCAGCTCGGCCCGGAGGAGCCACGGCCCGACGTGACTTTCGTCGTGGTCAACGACGACGGGGGCGGCATCTTCGCCACCCTGGAGTACGGCGAGCCCGCGAGGGCAGCCGACTTCGAGCGCGTCTTCGGCACCCCCACCGGGACCGACCTGGCAGCGCTCTGCCGGGCGCACGGCATACGGCATGGCGCGGTGGGGAGCGCTGCGGAACTCACCGAGCTCCTCACCCGGGAGGAGTCGGGGATCAGGGTGCTGGAGGTCCGCGTCGACCGCTCCGGTCACCGGGACCTGCGGGCCCGACTGGCGCGGGCCGCGGCGGAGGCCGTGCGCTGACCCGCGAGGACGCGCTGACCCGCTAGAACCCGATGGCGCCGAATGGCTCGGTGTCGGCGCGCATCGCGCGGCTGAGGCGGGCGACCGCCCCGGGTGTCACCTCTGTCACCACTCCCGCCGCGGCCTGCGCCGCGAGGGGACGACCGCCAAGGTAGGCCGCGCCGAGGGCCTGGACGGGCAGGCGCACGTCGGCGGCGTCGTCCGTCGGCAGGCAGGCGCCGACCCCGTCCGGCCCGGCCGCCAGGCGCCACCGCCGGGCGTTCCACGGGCAGAGCTCGTCGACCACGTCGAGGACGACGTCCACCGGGCCGGCGTATCCGCGGGCGGTCAGGGCCTTGTCGACGTCCACCAGCCGGACCCACAGCCCGTCGTACTGGCGGACGGTGACGGCGCGCGGCCCGCCGGCCCACCAGAGCAGCGGGTCGTCGGGGGACCGGTCGTAGAAGGTGACCTTGGAGGTCAGGTCCAGGTCGACCAGCCGCCGGGCTAGCGCGAGGAGGGTGCCGGCGTCGGTGGCGCCGATCTCCCGGACCCGGACCTCGCCCTCGGGCTGGTGTTCATCGCTCCACTTCGAGACCCGGCGGAACACGGCATACCCCGTCAGGTCGGCCCCGCGCTGGGCGAACATCACCCGCAGCGGCTCCTGGGTCCCCCGGACCTTCGGTGCGTCGGCGAACCAGCCGCGAGCGATGTCCTCGCCCCGGGTCACCGTGCCGAGGGTATGCCGTGCCGCGGCCAGGTGCGCCCGCTGCAGCGCGGCGGCGGCCTCGTCGGAGTCGGCGTCGACGAAGTGGGTGGAGACCTCCGCGGCCGAGGCGTCCAGCTCCTCCCCGGCCCGGAACTCGGTCCCACGGCCCATGTCGAGGGAGACGTCACTGGACGCGCTGCCGTAGCCGAACCGGCCGTAGATCGCGGGCTCGGAGGCGTGCAGGCCGGCGACCGGGGTCTCCCCGCTGTCGTGCAACCCGTGCAGGTGGTCGACCATCATGCGCCGCAGCACGCCGCGGCGGCGCTGGTCCGGGTGCACCCCGACCCAGGTCAGGCCGGACATCGGCATGGTTGTCAGCGACCCGTCCGGCCCCGGGACGGTCAGTCCCATGAGCCAGGCGCTGTAGGTGCCCACCAGGGGGACGGGGGCCCCGGCCGGGGCGCCGAGCGGGCGGGGGCCGGTCGGCTCCACGCCGCGGGTGCGGGAGAAGTCCAGGTTCCGGACGTAGTCGGCGCCGTCCTGCCCCGGGGCGACCTCGAACCACACCGTGTCCTCGAAGTGACGGATGCGCTCGGCGTCGGCGGGGGTCAGGTCGACCAGGCGGGTCGCCGTCGGGTGCTCCTCGGATACGCTCACGGGGTCACTCTCGCGCCTCGGTCGGGTCCACGCCACACCTTTTCCGCAGGCGCGTCTCCCCGCCTGAAGGAGCCCCCGACCCGCCGTGTCCGCAGCACCCCAGCCACCACCTCGGTCCGAGCGTCTCCCGACCCGGCAGGGGACCGGATCGCCCGTGGCCGTCGCCGTGGTGTTCGCCGCCGCCGGCTTCGTGATGGCCCAGACCCTCGCGAGGGTCCCCGCGCTCCGGGACAGTGTCGGGGCGAGCCAGGCCGAGCTGGGTCTGGCCCTGGTCGGGGGCGGGCTGGGCTCGCTGCTGGCGATGCCGCACACGGCACGTCTGGTGGCGCGCTTCGGCAACCGGCCGGTGACCGCGGTGGCCCTCGTGCTGGGGTCGCTGGGCTGGGGGTCGGTGGCGTTCGCGCCCAACGTCTGGGTGCTCGCCGGGCTGCTGGTCCTGGCCGGCGCCCCCGTCGGGGTCTGGGACGTGTCGATGAACATCCAGGGCTTCCGCGTGGAGCAGCTGCGCTCGCGGACGCTGATGCCCTACCTCCACGCGGCGTTCTCCGCAGGAACGGTGCTCGGCGCGGGCCTCGGGGCGGTGGCGGCCTGGCAGGGGGTGGGCCTCGCCCAGGTGCCCGTGGGGGGCGTGATCGCGCTGGTGGTGGGGCTGTGGTTCGTCCGGGCCTTCGTGCCTGCGGAGGACTCTGGCGGGGAGGAGGCGTTCGAGGCCGAGGCCTCGGGTGGCCCGGCCGTCGGAAGCACGCAGCCGGCCGAGGGCGAGCCGGCCCGCCGGGGCATCACGAGGCTGGAGATCCTCATCGGGGTGGTCTGCCTGGGGGCCGCGCTGGCCGAGGGGGCCGCCAATGACTGGTTGGCGCTCCTCCTGGTGGACGTGCGCGGGGCACCCGAGGCCTTCGGTGCGCTCGCCTTCATGGCCTTCAACGTCACGATGCTCGTGGGTCGCCTGGCGGGCGGGTGGGCGACCGCGCGGTGGGGTCGGCACGTGATAGCCCGGGTCGGTGGCGTGCTGGCCGGCACCGGCATCCTGCTGGTCACCCTCGTGCCCTCCCTGCCGGTGGCCCTGGTCGGCGGCCTGTTGTGGGGGCTCGGTGTCTCCACGGTCTTCCCGGCCGCGATCTCCGCGGCGGGGGAGGTGCCGGGGCGGGGGACGCGCGCGATCGGGGTGGTGAGCACGATCGCCTATGGCGCGTTCCTCTTCGGCGCCCCCACGATCGGGCTGTTGGCCGAGGGCTTCGGGCTGGATCGGGCGCTGTGGCTCGTGGTCGGATTCCTGGCCCTGATGGTGGTGCTGGCGGGCGCGCTCAGGCCGCGCAGCCGGTAGAGCTCAGAGGGCCGCGGCCTTGGCCCGCAGCACGTCCGCCTCGCGCTGGTTGCGCGCCAACTCTGCGGCGGTGACCAGCTCGGAACGGGCCTCCTCGGTGCGACCCAGCCGGGCCAGCAGTTCGCCGCGGACGCTGGGCAGCAGGTGGGACCCGCGCAGGCTCCCGGCGGACGCGAGCCGGTCCACGATCCGCAACGCGGTGGCCGGCCCCGTGGCCATCGACACGGCGACCGCCCTGTTCAGGTCCACCACCGGGCTGGGGGCGAGTTGCCCGAGCGCCTCGTAGAGCAGGACCACCTGCCCCCAGTCGGTGTCGTCCACGCTGCGGGCGACCGCATGACGCTCCGCGATGGCGGCCTGCAGCCCGTAGCTGCCACGTCCGCGCCCCACGGCGTCGGCCCGCGCCAGCGCCGCCTGACCGCGGCGGATCTGGGTGTGGTCCCAGCGCGACCGGTCCTGGTCGGCCAGCAGCACCGGGGTGCCGTCCGCGGCCACCCGGGCCGCGAACCGGGAGGCCTGGAACTCCATCAGCGCCACCAGCCCGTGCACCTCCGGCTCCCGCGGGAGCAGCCGGGCCAGCACCCGGCCGAGCCGCAGCGCCTCCTGGGCCAGTTCCGGCCGGATCCACCGGTCGCCGGAGGTTGCGGCATACCCCTCGGTGAACATGGCGTAGACCACCCCCAGGACGCCGCCCAAGCGCTCGCCCCACTCCGACGGCTCCGGGGCCTCGAAGGGCACCCGGGACGCGGCCAGGGTCTTCTTGGCCCGGGTGATCCTGGCCTGCACCGTCGGCACCGGGACGAGCATGATCCGACCGATCTCCTCCGTGGTGAGACCCCCGACGACCCGCAGCGTCAGGCAGACCTGGGCCTCCCGGGACAGGACCGGGTGGCAGGCCGTGAAGACCAGCCGCAGCACGTCGTCCGCGATCGGCTGCCACACCTCGTCCGCGGCCTCGACCAGGTCGTGCGCCATGGCCCGGTAGCGCTCGTCCAACCGGTCCCGTCGGCGCCAGCCGTCGATGGCCCGGCGCTTGGCCACCGTTGTGAGCCAGGCGCCGGGGTTGCGCGGGACACCCTCGGCTCGGCCACTGCGTCAGGGCATCGGCGACCGCGTCCTGGGTCGAGGTCCTCGGCGAGGCCCAGGTCGCCGGTCACCCTGGCCAGGGTGGCGACGACCCGGGCGCCCTCGATCCGCCAGACGGCGTCGACGGTGCGGCGGATGTCGTGCCCGGCAGCACCGTCGGGCGGCCCGTTCGACGGTCCGGTCAACGCTGTGCCCGGGCCGCCTGCTCCTCGCGCCACCCCTCCTCCTTCTGGACGTACTCGTTGTCGGCGTAGTCGGCGAAGTCGCTCTCGTCGGTCACCCGGCGCACCTCCAGCTTGCTGCCGGGGCCGAGCGGGCACCGGGTGGCCCACTGGGCCGCCTCCTCCTTGTCGGCCACCTCCAGGATCCAGAACCCGTTGAACAGCTCGTGCGTCTCGCCGTAGGGCCCGTCGGTGACGATGGGGGTCTCGGCGTCGAAGTCGACCACGAAGCCCTCCTCGGCGGCGGCCAGACCCTCCCCGGCCAGCAGCACGCCGGCATCCATCAGGGCCTCGTTGTAGGCGGCCCATCGCGTTGATGATCTCCTCGAAGTCGATCTCCTGGGAGGCCTGCGCCGCTGCCTCGGAGTTGCCCGCATGATCAGCATGTACTTCATCGTTCCTGCTCCTTCGTTGCGGGGACGCCTCGTGCGTCCTCCTGCCTACCCGTCGAACGGGCGCGAGACGGATCGACACGTTGGGTCTACTCATTCTGCGGGAGGACCTTCACACTTTCTCCACACGTCGCCCGCCCCGCGGGCACTCCCCGGCTCCTACGCTCAGGGACATGACAGACGTCCGACTGGTCCTCGTCGTCGAGGACGACCCGACCATCAACCAGGCGCTGGCCGACCGGCTGACGGCCGAGGGGTTCGCGGTGGCGCGGGCGTTCGACGGCCCCGGCGCGGTCACGGCATACCAGGAGCAGTTGCCCGACCTGGTGCTGCTCGACGTCATGCTGCCCGGGTTCGACGGGCTCGAGGTGTGCCGCCGTATCCAGGCGAGCCGGCCGGTGCCCGTCCTGATGCTGACGGCCCGGGCCGACGAGACCGACCTGCTCGTCGGGCTGGGCGTCGGGGCCGACGACTACGTGACCAAGCCGTTCCGGATGCGGGAGGTCGTGGCCCGGGTGCGGGCGCTGCTGCGCCGGGTCGACCGGGCCGCCGAGCTGGCGGCCACGCCCGGGCCGCTGCTGACGGTCGGCGACCTGTCGCTCGACCCCGCCGGCCGCCGGGTGCTGGTCGCCGACGCGGAGGTGCACCTGGCCCCGCTGGAGTTCGACCTGCTCGCCGTGCTCGCCGGCGCACCCGGGACGGTGCACAGCCGGGAGTCGCTGATGTCCGAGGTATGGGGGTGGGCGGACGCCCGCGGGACGCGCACTCTGGACAGTCACGTCAAGTCGCTGCGGGCCAAGATCGGCGCCGCTCGGATCCGGACCGTGCACGGCGTGGGCTACGCGCTGGAGGCACGACCGTGACCGATCAGCACCCGCGGGCCGAGCGTCCGCTGGACGGGGTCACCTCGATCACCGTCAAGATCGGGCTCCTCGTGGTGCTGAGCATCCTCGCGGCCGTGGTGCTCCTCCAGGTCGGCAGCGCGGCCGGACTTCCCGGGTGGCTCACCCTGCCGGTCACCCTGGCCGCGGCCCTGGGAGTCAGCAGGTGGCTGGCCCGGGGCATGACGTCCCCGCTGCGGGAGATGACCGCGGGCGGCCGGGCGCATGGCGGGCGGCGACTACTCGGCGCGGGTGGGCGCGACCTCCGTCGACGAGGTCGGCCGGCTCGCCCACGCCTTCAACACGATGGCCCACGACCTCGGCGCCGCGGACCAGCAGCGCCGGCAGGTCGTGGCGACCGTCTCGCACGAGCTCCGCACCCCCCTGGCGGCGCAGCGGGCCCTGCTGGAGAACCTGGTCGACGGCGTGGTCACCCCCGACGACCAGGCGCTGCAGACCGCGCTGGCGCAGTCCGAGCGGCTCAGCGCGCTGGTGGCGGACCTGCTCGACGTGAGCCGCGTCGACGGCGGGGCGGTCCCCCTGGCGCTGGCCCCGGTGCGGGTGGGTGACCTGGTGTCGGACGGTGTGGCCGAGGCCGGCGTGGGGGGCCGGCGGGTGCGCGTGGTGCAGGAGATCGAGCCGCCCGACCTCGTGGTGCACGGTGACGCCGCGCGGTTGGCTCAGGTGGTCGCCAACCTGCTGGACAACGCGCTGCGGCACAGCCCGGCCGAGGGCACCGTCGTGGTCCGTGCAGCCACCGAGCCGGGGGACCGGTGGTCCCTGGAGGTGGTCGACGAGGGACCCGGCATCCCCGCCGGGCTGGATCAGCGCGTGTTCGACCGGTTCGGCGTCGGTGACGACCGCAGCGGCGGGACCGGTCTCGGGCTGGCCATCGCCAGTTGGGTGTGCCAACTGCACGGCGGCTCGATCACGGCGCTGCCCCGGGCCGACGGCCAGCCCGGTGCCCGCGTCAGGGCGCTGCTTCCCACATCCCCCACGACCCCATCCCCGACCGCGGCTGAGCACATCGAGCAACCCGAGCCACCCGAGGAGCCAGAGATGACCACCACCCAGCAGGACCCGGGCACCCAGACGACCGACGCCCTGTTCGGCGACCTCTGGCCGGAGCGGGGTCTGGTCACGGCGTCCGTTCCCCTGGCGGGTTCCGTGGCCATCGGGGCGCTGGCGGCGGTCGTGCTGCCCGACCGCAACCTGGGGCTCGGGGTCCTGCTGGTGCTGCTCTCCTCCGGGGCGCTGGTGCTCGCCCAGTCGGTGCACCGTCGCCGGCCCTGGACGCTGCTGTCCGCCGCCCTCTGCCTGGGGTTGGCCTCCCTGGTGGTGCTGCGTGCCGCCGAGTGGCTGGCGGTGCTTGCGGTGCTCGTGGCGGGAGTGCTCGTCACGACGGCCCTGACGGACGCGCGCCGGGTGCTGGCGATGCTCGCCGCGGGGATGGCGTGGGTGCTCAGTGGGGTCCGGGGGCTGCCGCTGCTGGGGCGGACCCTGACAGCGGCCAGTCGGCAGGAACGTCTCTGGCCGGTGCTGCGCACGACCGCGTTGTCCCTCGTGGCCCTCGTGATCTTCGGCGGGCTGTTCGCCTCCGGGGACGCGGTGCTCGGCTCGTGGGTGTCCGCGGTCCTGCCGGACATCACGATCGCCGACACCCTGGTGCTGCGCGGCTTCGTCTGGTTCCTGGTCGGTGGGGTCGTGCTGGCCGCCTGCTACCTGGCGCTCAACCCGCCCAGGGTCGAACGGGTGGCGCTGACGCCCGCCCGCCCGGTGACCCGTCCCTGGGAGTGGGCGGTGCCGGCGGGGGTCGTCGTCGCGGTGTACGTGGCCTTCCTGGTCGCCCAGGCCTCGGCCATGTGGGGTGGCCACGACTACATCCGGGGTGCCGGGGGGACCCGGTATGCCGATCACGCCCACGAGGGATTCGCCCAGTTGACGGTGGCCACGGCACTGACCCTGGTGACCATCGCCCTGGTGGTGCGCAAGGCGCCCCGCGAGACCCCGGCCCAGCGACGGTTGCTGCGGTGGGTGCTCGGGGTGCTGTGCCTGCTCACCCTCGTGGTCGTGGCGTCGGCGTTGAGCCGGATGGCCGTTTACCAGCAGGCCTACGGCTTCACGGTGCTCCGGGTCCTCGTCGACGCCTTCGAGCTGTGGCTCGGCATCCTGGTGCTGCTGGTCATGGTGGCCGGGGTCCGGCTGTCCGGGTGGTGGCTGCCGCGGGCCGCGCTGGCCTCCGGGGCGGCGTTGCTGTTGACGATCGGGCTGGCGAACCCCGAGGCCTGGGTGGCCCGCGCCAATATCGACAGGTTCCACACCGAGGGCAAGATCGACCTGGCCTACCTGTCCACCCTCGGTCCGGACGCGACACCGGTCATCGAGGCCGGGCTGCCCGCTGAGATGGCGGCCTGCGTGCTCACCGGGCAGTCCGCGCCGGCGACGGACGACTGGCTCGGCTGGAACCTCGGCCGGGCCAGGGCCGCAGCCGTGCCGGACCCCGACCCGGCCGGGGTGTCGGCCGACTGCGCCGTCCGGTGGAGCAGCCATGCCGCGATGAGTTCCCAAGGTCCTGACGGTCTAGCCCCCTGAGCGCCCGTGAGCAGCCACGAGCCCGAAGCCAAGGAGCGGATCATGATGGAGCCGACCACCCACACGCTTGAGCTGCCGGGGGTCGCCCTGGCCTACGACATACGGGGAGACCTCGGCGCCACCACGACCGACCGGCCGGCACTGCTGCTGATCGGCTCGCCGATGGGGGCATCCGGGTTCCCGACCCTGGCCGGGCACTTCACCGACCGTCCGGTGATCACCTATGACCCGCGGGGTGTCGAGCGCAGCGTGCGCTCCGACGGCTCGGGCGAAGTCACGCCGGAGCAGCACGCGGCGGATCTCCACGCCCTCATCCAGGTGCTCGGGGTCCCGGCCCTCGACGTGTTCGCGTCCAGCGGTGGAGCCGTGAACGCGCTCACCCTGGTGTCCGTGCACTCCGAGGACGTCCGCGTCGTCGTCGCCCACGAGCCCCCGGCCGCCGCAGCGTTGCTCGACGCCGGGCCCGCCCTGGCCGCCTGCGAGGACATCTATCAGACCTACCAGCGGGACGGGCTGGGTCCGGCGATGGCCAAGTTCATCGCGATCACCACGCTGCAGGGGCCGGTGCCGGAGGACTACGCCGCGCAGCCCGGGCCGGACCCCGCAATGTTCGGGCTGCCCACGGAGGACGACGGCACCCGGGACGACGTCCTGGTCGGCCAGAACATCCGGACGATCACGGCCTACCAGCCGGACGTTCCCGCCCTCACCACCTCGGGCGCCCGCGTCGTGATCGCCGTCGGTGAGGAGTCCGGAGAGGAACTGGCCGCCAGGGCAGGGCGCGCCGTCGCCGCCGCCATCGGCTCCAGCCCCGTCACGTTCCCCGGCGGGCACGCCGGCTTCCTCGGCCAGGAGTACGGTCCGGAGATGGCCGGTCGCCCTGAGGAGTTCGCCGCGGCACTGCGCCGGGTGCTCGATGAGGCGCCCGCCGCCGGGGCCGAGGGGGCGCCATGGGCCGGCTGATCTACTCGGTGATCGGATCCCTGGACGGCTACCACGTGGACGCCGACGGCAGCTTCGACTGGGCGGTGCCCGGCGAGGAGGAGCTGGCCTTCATCAGCGAGCAGGAGCGCGGGGTGGGCACCTACCTCTACGGCCGGCGGATGTATGAGTTGATGCACGTCTGGGAGACCGACCCGGCCGCAGCAGCCCAGTCGCCCGAGTCGGAGGTCTTCGCCCGGATCTGGCAGGCGGCGGACAAGCTGGTCTACTCCACGACGCTGGAGCGGACCTGGACCGACCGGACCGTGCTGCGCCACCGTTTCGATCCCGCCGAGGTCAGCGCGCTGAAGTCCCGGGCCACGGCGGATCTCAACGTCGCGGGGCCCACCCTCGCGGAGCACGCCTTCGCGGCCGGCCTGGTCGACGAGGTCCAGGTGCTGCTCGTCCCGGAGGTCGTCGGCTCGGGCCGGTCCTTCCTGCCGCCCGCGCGCACGTCCCTGGACCTGGTGGACCAGCGCATCTTCGACAGCGGGATGGTGTGGCTGCGGTATGCCGTGGTGCCGGTCCGCGGCACGGGGTGAGGGGGTCCGGTGTGACGCGGATCGCACCGCCTCCGTTTGGTTCCTCGACCTCATTTAAGTAAGGGTGGTCTTACCTAAATCGTGTCGAGGAGTTGTTGTGCGAGATATCCGCGTCGCCGTGATCGGTGCCGGCCCGGCCGGCATCTACGCCGCCGACATCCTGACCCGGGAGCACCCGGGCGCCAGCGTTGACATCATTGAGCGGTTGCCCGCCCCCTACGGGCTGGTGCGCTACGGGGTGGCGCCGGACCACCCGAGGATCAAGGAGATCGTCAAGGCGCTGCGGAGGGTGCTCGGCCGTCCGGAGATCCGGTTCCTGGGGAACGTCGACTACGGCACGGACCTCAAACTCGCCGACCTGGACCGGTTCTACGACGCCGTGGTCTTCGCCACCGGCGCCGCGACAGACCGGCCGCTGGAGATCCCCGGCATCGACCTCCCCGGCTCCTACGGTGCCGCCGACTTCGTGTCCTGGTATGCCGGGCACCCGGACGTGCCCCGCGACTGGCCCCTGGAGGCCGAGTCGGTCGCCGTCATCGGCGCTGGCAATGTCGCCCTCGACGTCGCCCGGATGCTGGCCAAGCCCGCCGACGAGCAGCGGGGCACCGAGATCGCGGACAACGTCTACCAGGGGCTGAAGCGGAACCGCGCCAGGGACGTGCACGTCTTCGCCCGCCGCGGCCCGGCGCAGATCAAGTTCACCCCGATGGAGTTGCGCGAGCTGTCGCACAGCCCCGAGGTCGACGTCATCGTGCACCCCGAGGGGTTCGAGATCGACGAGGCGGGTCAGCAGGCGATCAGTCGCACCAAGAGCACCCGTCTGGTCGTCGACACCCTGCTCAAGCACCTCGAGGCCGAGCCCACCGGGGCCGCCCACCGGATCCACATCCACCTCTGTCAGGCGCCCGTGCGGGTACTGGGACGCGACCACGTCGAGGGTCTGCGCACCGAGCGCACGGAGCTGCAGGGCGACGGGTCCGTCCGCGGCACGGGGGAGTACGTCGACACCCCGGTGCAGGCGGTCTACCGCGCGGTCGGCTACCTGTCGACCCACCTGCCCGACGTGCCGTTC
Organism: Ornithinicoccus sp.; assembly: GCF_057176825.1. Lineage (NCBI taxonomy): Bacteria > Bacillati > Actinomycetota > Actinomycetes > Micrococcales > Intrasporangiaceae > Ornithinicoccus > Ornithinicoccus sp. Next base: position 1,125,908 of record NZ_CM169976.1, read on the forward strand.
GACCATGCCGCCGGGGTGGTGCCGCACGACGCCGGCCGGGTGTTGGACCTCGACGGGTCGGTGCTGGGCGGCACCTACGTCACCGGGTGGATCAAGCGCGGCCCGGTCGGGCTGATCGGTCACACCAAGTCCGACGCCGCGGAGACCGTGGCTAGCCTGCTGGCCGACCTGGACGGGCTCCCGGCCGCTGAGCTGCCCGACCCGGACGCGGTGGTGGAGCACCTGCGCGCGCGGGACGTCGACGTGGTGACCTGGGAGGGCTGGGAGCGGCTGGACGCCCACGAGGTCGCCCTCGGGGAGACGGCCGGACGGGAGCGGATCAAGGTCGTGCCCCGGGAGGACATGCTCGCCCACGCTGGCTTGAGGCAGCCCGTGTGAGGGGGCGGCGAGCCGCGGTGGACTCGATCGGCCTGGCGTCCTAGCGTGGCGCAGACGGCGAGGTCCGCCGTTCACGAAGTGGAGCCGCGATGACGACCCTGTCCCCATCCTGCCCGGCCTTCCTGGTCGGCGGCACCCGCACGCCCGTCGGGCGCTACGGCGGTGCCCTGAGCAGCGTGCGTCCCGACGACCTGGCGGCCCTCGTGGTGGGCCAGGTGGTCACCGCGGCGGGACTGGACCCCGAGGTGGTCGACGAGGTCATCCTGGGCAACGCCAACGGCGCCGGTGAGGAGAACCGCAACGTCGCGCGCATGGCGTGGCTGCTGGCCGGGTTCCCGGACACGGTGCCCGGGCTGACCGTGAACCGGTTGTGCGCGTCGGGACTCTCGGCGATCACCCTGGCCTCGCAGATGGTGGCCGCCGGTGCCGCCGACGTGGTGGTCGCCGGGGGCGTCGAGTCGATGTCGCGGGCCCCCTGGGTGCTGGCCAAGCCCGACCGTGGCTTCGCCCGTCCCGGGGAGATCGTCGACACCTCCATCGGGTGGCGCTTCGTCAACCCCGCCTTCCGGGACGAGTCCCGCTTCTCCGCGAAGACGACGCTGTCGATGCCCGAGACGGCCGAGGAGGTCGCGCGGGTGGAGGGGATCTCGCGGGAGGACGCGGACGAGTTCGCGGTGCGCTCGCACGACCTGGCCCTCGCCGCGGTCGCCGCCGGGCGGCTCGCGGAGGAGATCACCCCGGTCACGGTCGCCGGCCGCAAGGGCGCCACGACCGTGGTGGACACCGACGAGGGGCCGCGCGAAGGGACGACGGCGGAGGTGCTCGCCGGGTTGCGGCCCGTCGTGGCGGGAGGGACGGTCGTCACCGCCGGCAACTCCTCGACGCTGAATGACGGCTCGTCGGCGGTCCTCGTCGTCTCGGAGCGTGCGATCGAGCGATACGGACTGACGCCCCGGGCGCGCGTGGTGCACGGGGCCTCGGCGGGTGTCGCTCCTGAGGTGATGGGCATCGGTCCGGTGCCCGCAACCCACAAGGTGCTCGACCGGGCCGGGTGGTCGATCGCGGACCTGGGCGCGGTCGAGCTCAACGAGGCGTTCGCGACCCAGTCCCTCGCCTGTGTCCGCCGGCTCGGGCTCGACCCGGAGACGGTGAACCGCGACGGTGGTGCGATCGCGCTCGGGCACCCGCTCGGGTCCTCGGGCTCCCGGATCGTGGTCACCCTGCTGCGGCGGATGGCAGCAGAGGGTGCCGACCGAGCGCTGGCCACCATGTGCGTCGGCGTCGGTCAGGGGACTGCCCTGCTGCTGGAACGGGTCTGAACGACTCCGGTCACGAGCGCAGGTCGATCCAGTACCGCCGTTTGGGGGAGCCGCCCTGCACCGCCGGGCGGACGTCCTCCAGGACGCCCCCGTTGCCCTCGATGGTCCGGGCGGAGGCCTGGTTGTCGTCGTCGCAGGTGACCAGGGCGCGCTCCACACCCAGGCCGCGCAGCACCCCGAGCGACTGACGCAGGATCTCGGTCGCGTACCCCCGCCGCCGCTCGGCCGGCCGGACGGCATACCCGACGTGGCCGCCCACCTCGCGCAGGTCGGCGTTCAACCGGTGGCGGATCGAGGTGCGCCCCACGACCCGCTGTCCGCCGACGCCGTCCACCACGGCGAGCAGGAAGGTCATCGGCACGCGGCCCGAGGGCAGGTCGACCCCGAGCCTGGCCCGTTCGTACCGGGCGAGCTGATCCGGCCACGGCCCGTCCGCCAGGCAGAACCGGAACCCCTCCGCCAACAGTTCCTGGTGGGCGGCCCGGACCGCTGCCTCGTCCTCCGGTCGCGGGTTGCGCAGCCGCAGCTCAGGAGTCGAGGGCATAGCGCATGGCCGCGAGCTTGACCTCGGTCTCGGCCAGCTCGGCGTCGGGGTCCGAGGCGGCCACGATGCCGCCGCCGGCGAACAACCGCATGCTCGTGTGGTCCGCCCCGAACTGGCCGCACCGCAGCGCGATCCCCCAGTCCCCGTCCCCGGCGGCGTCGAGCCAGCCCACCGGGCCGGCGTACCGGCCGCGGTCCATCCCCTCGATCTCGGCGATGAGGCGTCCGGCGACGTCCGAGGGCGTCCCGCACACGGCCGCCGAGGGGTGCAGCGCCGCGGCGAGCCGCAGCGAGGTCGCGCCGTTGTCGGGCAGGCCGCTGATGTCGGTGGCCAGGTGGTAGACGTCGGGCAGCTCCAGGACGAACGGCTCGGCGGGCACCTCCAGGGCGCTGCAGTGGGGCGCGAGGGCGTCGGCGACCGACCGGACGGCGAAGGCGTGCTCCTCGAGCTCCTTCTCGTCCGAGACCAGGTGCAGCCGGGGGTCGCTGCGGTGGGTCGGCTCCAACTCGGGGTGTGCCTCGGTGACCAGCGGGCCCGGCGTGCGGTCGCGGCGGACGGTGCCGGCGAGCACCCGGGACCGGACCCTGCCGTCCTGCAACCGCACCAACATCTCGGGGGTCGCGCCGACCAGGCCGTCGACGGCGAAGGTCCAGGTCGCGCTGTAGCGTCCCGCCAGCCGGCGCAGCACCCGCACCGGGTTCAGCGCTTCATCGCTCGCGGCGACGACGTCCCGGGCGAGGACGATCTTGTCGACCTCACCCGCCCGGATCCGGTCAATCGCGCCCCTGACGACACCGGGCCACTCGGCCGACGGCACCGTGCCGTCGCTCAGCCGCACGGCCGCGGGGCTTTCCGCACCGTGCGACGCGTGGCCGGGGAGCGCGGTGAGATCGGCGAACGCCCGCTCCGGGCCCCCGTCGGACTCGACGGTGGTGACCCAGCAGCGCCCCGCCCGCCGGCCCACGATGACCTCGGGCACGACCAGGGTGCCACCGCGGGCGGAGTCGGCGGCGAAGGCGAAGGAGCCGAAGGCGAGCAGGCCGGTGCCCGGCTCCCCGACCTCGTCCTGCACGGTCGCGGCGGCGACCACCTGGCTCCACCACTCCTCGGCGCGGACGAACCGGTCGGGTCCGTGTGTGGTGACCTCGGCGGCTCGGCCCCACCCGACGATGCCGTCGCCCTCGCGGACCCAGGACAGCACGCTGGCGGGGTCGGCGCCGGCAGCGACCGCGGCGTCGAGCCACCCGAACAGGTCGGCCGACGGGGCGACCTCCCGGGTGCGGGCCCGGAGCCGGGGCGGTGCGATGACGGTCACGGCAGGTCAGCCTATGTCCTCCGGTCCCCGGGCTCCGCACAGGTGCGAGGATGGGCGCCATGATCCGCGCCAGCCTGGACAAGCAGCCGCACGAGGTCGCCGAGATGTTCGACGACGTGGCGAGCCGCTACGACCTGACCAACGACGTGCTGTCGCTGGGTCAGGACCGGCGCTGGAGGCGGGCCGTGGTCCAGGCGGTGGACGCCTTGCCGGGGGAGCGGGTGCTCGACATCGCCGCGGGGACGGGGACCAGCAGCGAGCCGTATGCCGATCGCGGGGTCGAGGTGGTGCCCGCCGACTTCTCCCAGGGCATGTTGCACGAGGGGAACCGCAGGCGCCCGGACCTGCCGTTCACCGCGGCCGACGCGTTGGCGCTGCCATTCGCCGACGGCTCTTTCGACGTCGTCACCATGTCGTTCGGGCTGCGCAACGTGGCGGACGTCGGACGGGCGCTGGAGGAGTTCCACCGGGTCACCCGGCCGGGGGGACGGCTGGTGATCTGCGAGTTCTCCGCGCCGACCAACCCGGCGTTCCGCACCGTCTACCGGGAGTACCTGATGCGTGCCCTGCCCACGGTCGCCCGCCGCGTCAGCAGTAATCCGGATTCCTACGTCTACCTGGCCGAGTCCATCCAGGAGTGGCCCGACCAGGCGGCGCTCGCCCGGCAGGTGCGGTCGGCGGGCTGGGAGCGGGTGCGCTGGCGCAACCTGTCCGGCGGGATCGTCGCGCTGCACCACGCGGTGCGGTAGGCGGGCGGCCGGGGCGCACAGCAGGGCGAGGAACGGCATACGGATGAACACCGACGTCACCCAGGTGCGGGACTTCCTCGCCCAGCACGCGCCGTTCCGGGAGCTCCCGCCGGACGCGCTCGCGACGCTGGCGCGTTCGATGACCGTGCGCTACGTGCGGCGCGGCACCCGGATCCGGTCGGTCGGGGATCCCGGGGAGGACATGTTCGTGCTGCGGTCGGGGGCGGTCGACATCACCGATCCAGAGGGCGCCCTGGTGGAACGCAGTGACCCCGGGACCTCCTTCGGGATGTCGGCGCTGGTCGAACGGGCCCCCTCGCGCTATGACTTCACCGCCCTTGAGGACTGCCTGCTGCTGGTGGTGCCGGGGGAGGTGTTCGACCGGGTCTGTCGGGAGCACGAGGGCTTCGCCGGGTTCTACACGCAGGCGCACACGGCGCGGTTGCGTCGGGCGGTCGGGGTACTGCACGCGACGGCACGCGGTGGGGCGGTGCTCAAGACCGAGGTGTCCGACCTGGTGCGGCGCCCCCCGGTGACCATCGGGCCGACGGCCACGATCCGCGAGGCGGCCCGGCTGATGACCGACGAACGGGTTTCCTCGGTGCTGGTCCTCGAGGCCGGACGGCTGGTGGGCATCCTGACCGACCGCGACCTGCGGACCCGCGTGGTGGCCACTGGGCGCACCACCGAGGACGCGGTGGGTGCCGTGATGACTCCCGACCCCGCCACGGTGCGCGAGGGCGCACTGGCCTTCGAGGTGCTGATGGAAATGGTGGGCCGCACCATCCACCACCTGCCCGTCGTCGACGGCAGCGGCAGGGTCCGGGGCCTGGTCAGTGGGACGGACCTGATGCGGCTGGAGCACAACAACCCGGTCTACCTCGTGGCCGACATCGCCGCGGCGGCCGACGAGGCGGCGTTGGCCCGGTACGCGCAGCGGATCCCGGTGATCCTGCAACAACTCGTGGCGGAGGACGCCTCGGCGGACGACATCGGCCGGGTGGTGACCGCGCTCGGGGACGCGATCGAGCGGCGCCTGCTGGTGCTTGCCGAGCAGGCTCTCGGGCCACCCCCGGTGCCCTACTGCTGGGTGGTGCTCGGCTCCCAGGCCCGGCAGGAGCAGGGCCTGGCGAGCGACCAGGACAATGCCCTGGTCCTCTCGGACGAGGCGGAGCGCGCGCACGACGGGTACTTCCTCGACCTGGCCGTGCGGGTCCGCTCCGGGCTGGCTGCCTGCGGGTATGCCGAGTGCCCGGGTGAGGTGATGGCCACCAACCCTCGGTGGCGGGCCCCGGTCCGCACGTGGCGGCAGCACTTCGCGGGATGGCTGGACACCCCGCAGCCGCAGGCCGTGCTCAACGGCGCGATCTTCTTCGACATGCGGCCCCTCCACGGGGACCACGACCTGGTGACGGGGCTGCGGCACGACGTGCTGGCGCAGACCGCCGACGCGGCCCTGTTCCTGGCCTATCTGGCCTCGCACGCGGTGGGGCAGCGCCCACCGGTCGGCTTCTTCCGTGGTTTCGCGCTCGTCCGACAGGGGGAGCACCGCGACACCCTGGACCTCAAGCACGGGGGAGTGTCCGTGGTCGTCGACCTGGCACGAGTTCACGCGCTGCGCCACGGGCTGCGCGAGGTGAACACGCGGACGCGGCTCGCCGACGCAGCGCTCGCCGGCTCGCTCAGCAGCTCCCTGGCCGCCGAGCTGCGGGACGCGCTGGAGTTCTTGGCCTACGTGCGGTTGCGGCACCAGGGTCACCAGGTCCGGGCCGGGCGGGCCGCCGACAACTTCGTGAACCCCGCCGACCTCACCGACTTCGACCGGCGTCACCTGCGGGACGCCTTCCGGATCGTCCAGGCGGCGCAGCAGTCGCTGTCCCAGCGGATGGCCCTGGGGCACCTGTCATGACGGGGCGCCGGCTTGCGCCGTGGTGGAGCCGTGACGGTCGGACCGGCCGCAACCCTGACAGCGCCGGCCCGACACCAGACCCCGCCTGTCCGGTGCAGGACCTGCGGCTGCTCGCGGTCGACCTGGAGACCACGGGTTTGAACCCCGCCCGCGACGACGTGGTGGCCGTGGGGCTGGTCCCGGTCAACGGGCGCGACATCGACCTGTCCGGTGCGCGGCACGTGGTCGTGCGCCCGGAGGCGGGTCGCGGCGTCGGGCACAGCGCGACGCTGCACGGACTCACCGACGACGACCTGGCCGCCGGCGCCGACCTGCGCGAGGTGCTCCCGGAGGTCCTCGCGGCGCTGGAGGGCCGGGTCCTCCTCGCCCACCACGCGGTGATCGAGGTGGGCTTCCTCACCCGGGCTTGCCGCCGCCTGCTCGGTGAGGCGCCCTCCTTCACCGTGGTCGACACGGTGCACCTGCACCGCCGGGTGCTGCGCCGGGGCCGCGCCCACGGCGCGGTCCGAGACGGGGAATTGCACCTCGCTGCAGCCCGCGCGCACGTCGGGCTGCCCCCCTACCCGCCGCACGACGCGATGACCGACGCCCTGGGCTGCGCCGAGCTCTACCTGGCCCAGGTGGCGCACCTGGCAGGCGAGGGGTCCCTCGTGCTGCGCCAACTCACCGACCGGGTCCGCTGAGCGGGCCGGGCAGACCCCAGCGGCAGCGCTGTTTCGGGTGAGGCAAACCTTAGTGATCGTTCCTCCGTGGTGGACCTAGACTGGCCCGGAGTTCGTGAATCCCTTCACAAGCGAGGCGTCTTCGGTGAGTGAGCAGTCGGTCGCAACCGCCCCCGTCCGGTTCGACGAGACGGCCGACGTGATCGTCGTCGGTGCGGGCCCGGGTGGGTCGGCCACTGCGGCATACCTGGCCGCCCACGGCCTCGAGGTCCTGCTCCTGGAGAAGACCGCCTTCCCCCGCGAGAAGGTGTGTGGTGACGGACTCACCCCGCGTGCGGTCCGCGAGCTCATCACCCTCGGGGTGCCCACCCCGGAGGAGGACGGGTGGATCCGGAACTGGGGGCTGCGGATCATCGGTGGCGGCATGCGGCTGCAGCTGGACTGGCCGGACAACAGCGCCTTCCCGCCCTACGGCCTGGTGCGGACCCGCCAGGACTTCGACGACATCCTGGCCAAGCACGCCCAGTCCCGGGGCGTGAAGCTGCACCAGCTCACCAACGTCGTGGGCCCTGTCCTGGATGACCGCACCGGCCACATGGTGGGAGTCCGCGCCAAGGTCATGGGTTCGGACAACCGGCCGACCGGCGAGGAGGTGGCCTACGGGGCGCCCGTCGTGGTCGCCGCCGACGGGAACTCCTCGCGCCTGTCGCTGTCCATGGACCGCCCCAAGCGGGACGACCGCCCGATGGGCGTGGCCGTGCGCACCTACTACACCAGCCCCCGACACGACGATGACTACCTGGAGTCCTGGCTCGAACTGTGGTCCACCAACGACGCGGGGGAGAAGATCCTGCTCCCCGGCTACGGCTGGATCTTCGGGGTGGGGGATGGCACCTCCAACGTCGGGCTGGGCATCCTGAACACCTCCGACGCCTTCGGCAAGGTCGACTACAAGGACGTCATGCGCCGCTGGGTGGCCACCATGCCCGAGGAGTGGACGTACTCGGAGGAGACGCAGGTCGGTCAGATCCGCGGAGCCGCGTTGCCGATGGGCTTCAACCGGCAGCCGCACTACGACCGCGGCCTGTTGCTGGTGGGCGACGCCGGCGGCATGGTCAACCCGTTCAACGGCGAGGGCATCGCCTACGCCATGGAGTCCGGTCGGCTGGCGGCCGAGGTCATCGCCCAGGCGATGGCCCGCACCACCCCGGAGGCCCGCGAACGCGTCCTGCAGTCCTATCCGCGGGTGATGAAGGACGCGCTCGGCGGCTACTACACGCTCGGGCGCCACTTCGCCCAGCTGATCGGTCACCCCGAGGTGATGCGACTGGCCACCAAGTACGGTCTGCCGCGCAAGACCCTGATGAAGTTCCTCCTCAAGGTGATGGCCAACCTCGGGGAGCCTCACGGCGGCCGCGTCGACGACCGCATCATCACGGCCCTCACGAAGATCGCTCCTGCGGCATGATGGGCACGAGCACCCCTAGGATTGGGCCGCGGCGAGCCACCCGAAAGGAGCGTGGGCGATGAGCCAGACCTATCTGCCCCTGCTGATGTTCTTCGCGCTGGGACTCCTCTTCGCGGGTGTCTCCGTGGCGGGTGGTGCCGTGATGGGTCGGCGCACCTACAACCGGGCCAAGGCCGAGGCGTACGAGTGCGGGATCCAGCCGACGCCCCCGGCCCGGGACGGCGGGCGCATCCCGGTCAAGTACTACCTGACCGCCATGCTGTTCATCGTCTTCGACGTCGAGGTGCTCTTCCTCTACCCGTTCGCGGTCGCCTTCGACCAGGTCGGGCTCTTCTCCGTGGTGGCGATGCTGCTCTTCCTCGTCGTGGTCTCGGTCCCGTTCGTCTATGAGTGGAGCAGGGGTGGTCTGGAATGGGACTGACGGTCAGGGCGACGCACGCGGCGCTGGCAGACGGCGCGTCCCGGTCACGGAAGGCATGGGTGTGAACGATGGGACTTGAGGAGAAACTCCCGTCCGGCTTCCTGCTCACCACGGTCGAGGGAGTCGTGGGGCAGATGCAGTCACGGTCGGTGTGGCCGGCCACCTTCGGGCTGGCGTGTTGCGCCATCGAGATGATGGCCGTCGGCACCCCGGACTACGACATCGCCCGCTTCGGCATGGAGCGGTTCGCCGCGACCCCGCGGCAGGCGGACCTGATGATCGTGGCGGGCCGGGTGAGTCAGAAGATGGCCCCGGTCGTGCGCCAGGTCTACGACCAGATGCCGAACCCCAAGTGGGTGCTGTCGATGGGAGTGTGCGCCAGCTCCGGCGGCATGTTCAACAACTACGCGGTCGTCCAGGGCGTGGACCACATCGTCCCGGTCGACATCTACCTGCCGGGCTGTCCGCCGCGGCCCCAGATGCTGCTCAACGCGCTCCTGTCGCTGCACGAGTCCATCCGCAACTCCAAGATCGGCGTGGACCGCGTGGAGGCGGCCCGCAAGGCCGAGGCAGCGGCGCTGGCGGCGACGCCGACGCACGAGATGAAGGGGTTGCTGGCGTGATGACAGCGACGCGAGGACACGAGCGGAGCGAGGCCCGGAGCGAGCGCGGAATCGCGCCGGAGGTGATGGCGTGATGACAGCGACGCGAGGACACGAGCCGGAGGTGATGGCGTGAGCGAGACCCCGGATGCCCCGAAGGACGACGCCGTGACTCCTGGCGCCGACGAGAGCAGCGCGAGCCCGACCGAGGCCGGCACCAGCCCGCACGACGACCTCCCGGTCGAGGAGACCGCACCGGCGGCGACGGACGAGCCCGGTGCGCCCGTCGTGATGGCCCGCAAGCGCGGGATGTTCGGCTCCTCGCTGGGCAACGACACCTCCGGCTACGGGGAGCTGGAGCGCCCGGTGCTGTTCCCGGGGGCCACCGCCCGCCCCTACGGGGGCTGGTTCGACGACGTCGCCGACGCGCTCGAGCAGGCGATCGGCTCCTCCTACGGTGACGCCGTCCCCGCGGTGGTGGTGGACCGGGGCGAGCTGACCCTGCACGTGCACCGGGAGCACCTGCTCACGGTGATGCAGGCGCTGCGCGACGACCCGGCGCTGCGCTTCGAGATGATGAACGGTGTCTCCGGGGTCAACTACCCCCAGCACACCGGTGCGGAGCTGCACGCGGTCTACCACCTGCTCTCGATCACCAACGGGGGCAGGCGGGTCCGGGTCGAGACGAGTTGCCCCGACGAGGACCCGCACGTGCCCTCCGTGGTCTCGGTCTACCCGGCGGTGGACTGGCACGAACGGGAGACCTTCGACATGTTCGGGATCGTCTTCGACGGGCACCCGGCGCTCACCCGGATCCTGATGCCGGACGACTGGCGCGGGCACCCGCAGCGCAAGGACTACCCGTTGGGTGGGATCCCGGTGGAGTACAAGGGCGCCACCATCCCGGCGCCCGACCAGCGCAGGAGCTACAGCTGATGACGACGCAGACACAGGACGACCTGTACGGGGGACCCGAGGACGACGCCGCGGGGGGCGTCTTCAACGCCTCCGGCGGCGACTGGGACCAGCTCGTGGAGGACATCCACGAGCTCGGCGAGGAACGCATCGTCGTGAACATGGGCCCGCAGCACCCCTCCACGCACGGCGTGCTGCGCCTCATTCTGGAGCTGGACGGCGAGACGGTGCGCGAGGCGCGGGCCGGCATCGGCTACCTGCACACCGGCATCGAGAAGAACATGGAGTACCGCACCTGGACGCAGGGCACCACGTTCTGCACCCGGATGGACTACCTGACGCCGATCTTCAACGAGGCGGCCTACTGCCTGGCCGTGGAGAAGCTGCTGGGCATCACCGACCAGATCCCGCAGCGCGCCAACGACATCCGGGTCCTGATGATGGAGCTGAACCGGATCGGTTCGCACCTGATCTGCATGGGCACCGGCGGCATGGAGCTGGGCGCCACCACGGTGATGACCGTGTGCTTCCGCGAGCGGGAGCGGATCCTGCGCTTCTTCGAGGCCGTGACCGGGCTGCGGATGAACCACGCGTACGTCCGTCCGGGCGGGGTGGCCCAGGACGTGCCCGCCAGCGCGCTGGACCTCTTCGAGTCCGAGCTGGACGAGCTGCGCAAGGGCATCCGGGACCTGGAGAACCTGCTCCTGGAGAATCCCGTCTTCAAGGGCCGCACCGTGGACGTGGGACACCTGGACCTCACGGGGTGCATGGCGCTGGGGATCACCGGCCCGATCCTGCGCTCGACGGGCCTGCCGCACGACCTGCGCAAGAGCGACCCGTACTGCGGCTATGAGACCTACGACTTCGAGGTGGTGACCCGCGACGGCGCCGACGCCTATGACCGCGCCTGCATCCGCATCGAGGAGATGTGGGAGTCACTGAAGATCGCCGAGCAGGCCATCGCCCGGCTGCGTGCCAGCGAGGGTGAGCCGGTCATGGTCGCCGACAAGAAGATCGCCTGGCCCGCCCAGCTGTCCGTGGGCGGCGACGGCCAGGGCAACAGCCTGGAGCACATCCGCGAGATCATGGGGGAGTCGATGGAGTCCCTCATCCACCACTTCAAGCTGGTCACCGAGGGATTCCGGGTCCCGCCGGGGCAGGCCTACGCCGCCATCGAGTCGCCGAAGGGCGAGCTCGGGGTGCACGTCGTCTCCGACGGTGGCACCCGCCCCTTCCGGGCGCACTTCCGCGACCCCTCGTTCCACAACTTGCAGGCCGCCTCGGTGCTCGCCGAGGGTGGCCTGGTCGCCGACGTGATCGTGGCCGTGGCCTCGATCGACCCCGTGATGGGAGGTGTGGACCGATGAGCGCCACAGGTGAGGCCCACGCACCGGGCCCGCTGCACCACCAGACCCCGCTGCACGCCAGCGACGAACCGTATGAGGACGATGTCCTGGCCCAGCTCACGCAGGACGCGGCGCACGTGATCGCGCGTTACCCGCAGAAGCGGTCGGCGCTGCTGCCGCTGCTGCACCTGGTGCAGTCGGTCGACGGGTACGTCACCGGCCGGGGCGTGCAGTTCTGCGCCGACCAGCTGGACCTGACGACCGCCGAGGTGTCCGGTGTGGCCACCTTCTACACCCAGTACAAGCGTCACCCCAATGGGGAGTACACCGTCGGGGTGTGCACCAACACGCTGTGCGCCATCATGGGCGGCGACCAGATCTTCGAGGAGGTCAGCGAGTACCTCGGCATCGGCCACGACGAGACCACCGCCGACGGCAAGGTGACGCTGGAGCGGGTCGAGTGCAACGCGGCCTGCGACTTCGCCCCCGTGGTCATGGTCAACTGGGAGTTCTTCGACAATCAGACCCCTGAGTCCACCAAGACGCTGGTCGACGACCTGCGGGCGGGTGCCGAGGTGCGGCCCAGCCGTGGCCCGGGCCGGGTCTGCTCGTTCAAGCAGGTCTCGCGGGTGCTCGCCGGCTTCCCCGACGGGCTCGCCGACGAGGGCGTGAGTGCCGGCCCGGCGTCCCTGGAAGGGCTGCGGCTGGCCAAGGAACGCGGCTGGACCGCGCCGGGGGAGGGTGCGGCCGAGCAGGCGGGGTCAGCCGAGGACACCAGCAGCGACAGCGCGCCGCACACCGGCGGGCAGCACAGCTCCACGGACAGCGCGTCCGGCGGGGACAAGGAGGCGGACCGGTGAGCACGACGCTGACACCCATCCTGACCAAGTTCTGGGACGACCCGCAGTCCTGGTCCCTGGCGACCTACGAGCAGCACGAGGGCTACCAGGGCCTGCGCCGCGCCCTCGAGAGCGACCCTGCCGACCTGGTCCAGGCCGCCAAGGACTCCGGGCTGCGCGGCCGTGGCGGCGCCGGCTTCCCGACCGGCATGAAGTGGGGCTTCCTGCCCCCGCCGGACGGCGGGCCCCGCTACCTCGTGGTGAATGCCGACGAGTCCGAGCCCGGCACCTGCAAGGACATCCCGCTGTTGATGGCGGCCCCGCAGTTCCTCATCGAGGGCATGGTCATCACCTCCTACGCCATCGGCTGCAACCACGCGTTCATCTACCTGCGCGGTGAGGTGGTGCACGTCTACCGCCGGCTGCTGCGCGCGGTCGAGGAGGCGTATGCCGCGGGCTACCTGGGCAAGGACATCTTGGGCAGCGGCTACGACCTGGACATCACGGTGCACGCCGGCGCCGGCGCCTACATCTGCGGGGAGGAGACGGCACTGCTGGACTCCCTGGAGGGTCGGCGCGGCCAGCCTCGCCTGAAGCCGCCGTTCCCGGCGGTCGCAGGCCTGTACGCCCGCCCGACCGTGGTCAACAACGTCGAGTCCATCGCGAGCATCCCGCCGATCATGCTGCACGGTGCGGACTGGTTCGCCGGGATGGGCACCGAGAAGTCTCAGGGCTTCGGCATCTTCAGCCTCTCCGGGCACGTCACCCGGCCCGGGCAGTACGAGGCACCGCTCGGCATCACGTTGCGGGAACTGCTCGACATGGCCGGCGGCATGCGGGGCGGCAAGAAGCTGAAGTTCTGGACCCCTGGCGGCTCCTCCACCCCGATCTTCACCGACGAGCACCTTGACGTGCCGCTCGACTTCGAGTCGGTGGCCGCGGCGGGCTCCATGCTGGGCACCCGCGCGCTCCAGATCTTCGACGAGACCACCTCCGTGGTGCGCGCCGTCTCCCGGTGGATCGACTTCTACGCCCACGAGTCCTGCGGCAAGTGCACCCCGTGCCGCGAGGGGACCTTCTGGCTGAAGCAGATCATGGAGCGACTGGAGGCCGGCCACGGCAGCCAGGACGACATCGACAAGCTCGTCGACATCTGCGACAACATCCTGGGCCGGGCGTTCTGCGCCCTCGGTGACGGCGCGACCAGCCCGGTCACCTCCGCGGTGCAGTACTTCCGGGAGGAGTTCGAGGCCGGCATGCACACCCCGGCCGACGAACTGTTCCCGCCGGAGCGGTCGACCCTGTTCGCGAAGGAGGGCCAGCCGGCATGACGATCAACACCTCACCCGCCTCGGGCGGCAACGCGGTGGACACCGGCGGCAACGCCGAGGTCCCGGCCGAGCCGGACGTGAAGATGGTCGAGCTGACCATCGACGACGTCGCGGTCAGCGTGCCCGAGGGAACCCTGGTGATCCGTGCCGCCGAGCAGATCGGCGTGCAGATCCCCCGGTTCTGCGACCACCCGCTGCTGGACCCCGTCGGCGCCTGCCGGCAGTGCCTGGTGGACGTGGCGACCCCCGACAAGGACGGCAACTACCGCCCGATGCCCAAGCCGCAGGCGTCTTGCACGCTGGCGGTGTCGCCCGGCATGCAGGTCAAGACGCAGCACACCTCGCCGGTGGCGGACAAGGCACAGCAGGGCGTCATGGAGCTGCTGCTGATCAACCACCCGCTGGACTGCCCCGTCTGCGACAAGGGCGGAGAGTGCCCGCTGCAGAACCAGGCCATGTCCAACGGCCGGCCGAAGACCCGCTTTGAGGACATCAAGCGCACCTTCCCCAAGCCGATCAACATCTCCTCCCAGGTGCTGCTGGACCGGGAGCGCTGCGTGCTGTGCGCGCGGTGCACGCGGTTCTCCGACCAGATCGCCGGCGACCCGTTCATCGCCCTCATCGAGCGCGGTGCACTGCAGCAGGTCGGCATCTACGAGGAGCAGCCGTTCGAGTCCTACTTCTCCGGCAACACGGTGCAGATCTGCCCGGTGGGTGCCCTCACCGGCGCGGCATACCGGTTCCGCTCCCGCCCGTTCGACCTCGTGTCGACCCCGAGCGTGTGCGAGCACTGCGCCTCCGGCTGCTCGATCCGCACCGACCACCGGCGCGGCGTCGTGTTGCGGCGGATGGCGCTGGAGGACCCGGAGGTGAACGAGGAGTGGAACTGCGACAAGGGTCGCTGGGCCTTCCCGTATGCCGTGCAGCCGGACCGGTTGCGTGACCCGGTCGTGCGGGACGCCGACGGGCAGTACCGCGTCGCCTCCTGGGACGAGGCACTGGCGGCCGCCGCGAGCGCACTCGGCGCGGCCCGGACCGACCGCGGGGTCGGCGTGCTCACCGGTGGCCGGCTCGCCCTCGAGGACGCCTACGCCTACAGCAAGTTCGCCCGGATCGCCCTGGGCACCAACGACATCGACTTCCGCGCCCGGCCGCACACGGCGGAGGAGACCGAGTTCCTCGGGGCCCGGGTCGTGGGCAACAACACCGTCCACTTCTCCGACCTGGAGACTGCCGCCTCGGTCCTCCTGGCCGGGCTGGAGCCGGAGGAGGAGTCCCCCTCGATCTTCCTGCGGCTGCGCAAGTCCAACCGCCAGCACGGCACCCCGGTCTACGCGTTGGCACCCTTCGCCACCCGCGGGCTGGAGAAGGTCAACGGCACCCTGTTGCCGGTGGCACCGGGCACCGAGGCCGAAGTGCTGCGGGCCATGGTCGAGCACCCCGGCGACGAGGGCCTGCTGCGTGAGGCGACCGATGCGCTGACCGCCGACTCGGTGATCCTGGTGGGCGAGCGCCTGGCCGCCGTGCCCGGGGCACTGTCGGCCGTGGCGGCCCTCGCCGAGCACACCGGTGCCTCCCTGGCCTGGGTCCCGCGGCGTGCGGGAGAGCGAGGCGCCATCGAGGCCGGCGCCCTGCCCACGCTGCTGCCCGGCGGACGCCCGGTGCAGGACGCCACGGCGCGCCAGTCCGTGGCCGAAGCCTGGGGCGCCGAGATCCCCGCGGAGCCCGGACGCGACAGCGGCGCGATCTTCGCCGCTGCAGCCTCCGGCGACCTGTCGGCGCTGCTCGTGGCGGGCGTCGACCCGGACGACCTGGCCGACCCGGGCACGGCCCGCGCGGGGCTGGAGCGCGCCTTCGTGGTGTCCCTGGAGTTCCGCGAGTCCGCCGTGCACGAGTACGCCGACGTCATCCTGCCGGTCGCCCCGCAGCAGGAGAAGTCCGGCAGCTTCGTGAACTGGGAGGGCCGGGTCCGCCCCTTCGAGCAGGCGCTGGACTCCAACGCCCGCAGCGACGCAGGGGTGCTGGACCTGTTGGCCGGAGCCATGGGCGTTTCCCTCGGCACGCGCTCCGCGAACGCCGTCCGGGGAGAGTTGGAGGCGCTGGGCGCCTGGGGTGAGCGGGTGCCCGCCCCGCAGGTGCCCGCCGGGGGCCCGGCGCGACCTGCCGAGGGCGAGGCTGTCCTGGCGACCTGGCACCACCTGCTGGACCTCGGGTCGTTGCAGGACGGTGAGCCCTTCCTGGCCGGCACCGCGAAGAAGTCGGTGGCCCGGCTCTCGCCCGCGACCGCGGCCGCAGCCGGCATCGCCGAGGGCCAGGGCGTGCTGGTGAGCACCGAGCACGGGGAGATCACCCTGCCCGCAGCCCTCACCGACATGCCGGACCACGTGGTGTGGGTGCCGACCAACTCGACCGGGTCCACGGTGCGCACCACCCTCGGGGTCGATGCCGGCGCGGTCGTCCGGGTCGGTGCCGCAGAGCTCTCCGGAGGTGTCGCATGAGTGCGCTGGCAGCGGTGGGCGACCTCACCGCATACGGACCCTCGGTGCTGGCCTCCGTCCCGGTCCAGATGACGGACTACCCGGCCGCCGACTTCAGCGACACGCCCTGGTGGCTGTCCCTCATCAAGGCGGTCGGCGTCTTCGTCTACCTGCTGTTGTGCGTGCTCATCGTCATCTGGTTCGAGCGCCGCGTCATCGGGCGGATGCAGCAGCGGCCCGGTCCGAACCGGTTCGGGCCCTTCGGCATCCTGCAGACCCTCGCCGACGGCCTGAAGCTGATGATGAAGGAGGACGTCACCCCCAAGGCCGCGGACAAGGTGATGTTCATCCTGGCCCCGCTGCTCGTCGGGTCCCTGGCGTTCGTCTCCTTCGCGATCATCCCGCTCGGCGGCACGGTCCAGATGTTCGGCCACACCACGCCGCTGCAACTGACCGACACCCCGGTGGCCGTGCTGCTGGTGCTGGCGGTCGCCGGAGTCGGGGCCTACGGGTTCGTCCTGGCCGGGTGGTCCTCCGGCTCGACCTACCCCCTGCTGGGCGGGCTGCGCTCGACCGCGCAGGTGATCTCCTACGAGATCGCCATGGGGCTGTCCCTGGTCGCGGTCTTCCTCTACTCGGGGTCGATGTCGACCAGCCAGATCGTGGCCGCGCAGGACGGGCTCTGGTACATCATCCCGCTGTTCTTCTCCTTCGTGGTCTACGTGATCACGATGATCGGCGAGACCAACCGCCTCCCGTTCGACCTCGCCGAGGGTGAGGGCGAGCTCGGCGGTGGGTTCCACACCGAGTACTCCTCGATGAAGTTCGGCATGTTCTTCCTCGGTGAGTACATCAACATGTTCACCGTCTCCGCGCTGGCCACCACGCTGTTCCTCGGTGGCTGGCAGGCACCCCCGGGCATCGCCGCGATCAACGACGGCATGTTCAACGAGGGTTGGTGGGGCCTGCTCTGGTTCACCATCAAGATGTGGCTGTTCATCTTCTTCTACGTGTGGGTGCGCGGCTCCCTGCCGCGCGTGCGCTACGACCAGTTCATGAAGCTGGGCTGGAAGGTGCTCATCCCGGCCTCCCTGGTGTGGGTGATCGCCGTGATGATGATCCGCGCCGCGCAGGTCGGCTACTTCGGTGAGGGCCGGTACGTCCTGCCGATCACCCTGGCCGTCGTCGGCGTGGTCGTGATCGGGGCGTTGCTGCTGCTCGACAAGCGGTCCAGCGACGCCCGCGAGGCGACCCTCGCCGCCCGCCGGCCACCGGCCGAGGTGGACCCGTTCGCCGGTGGGTTCCCGGTGCCGCCGTTGCCCGGCCAGACGCTGGTGGAGCCCCGCAGGGCGGTGGAGCGTGCCGAGCCGGTGACGGTGAGCGCGGGCGCGCCGTCGGGGACCGACCCGTCCGCCGACCCGACCGATTCCGACAGCACGGAGGACACTCGTGGCTGAGTCACAGACCCCCGAACCGGACACCACGGGATCGGGCACGACGGGCAACGAGAAGGCCGCCGAGCGCGGCGGCTTCTTCTCCGACCTGTTCGCCCCGGTCGCCGGGTTCGGTGTCAGCTTCGGCACCATGTTCCGCAAGGTCTACACCGAGGAGTACCCCGAGGAGCGGCGGCCCACCCAGCCCCGGTTCCACGGCCGGCACCAGCTCAACCGGCACCCCGACGGCCTGGAGAAGTGCGTCGGCTGTGAGCTGTGCGCGTGGGCCTGCCCAGCCGATGCCATCTACGTCGAGGGCGCCGACAACATCGACGGCGCCCGGTTCTCGCCGGGGGAGCGGTACGGCCGCGTCTACCAGATCAACTACCTGCGCTGCATCTTCTGCGGGCTGTGCATCGAGGCGTGCCCGACCAGGGCCCTGACGATGACCAACGAGTACGAGCTCGCCGACAGCGCCCGGGCCCCGCTGATCTACGAGAAGCACCAGCTGCTCGCCCCGCTGCGTGAAGGCATGCTCCCCCCGCCGTTCCCGATGGCCGAGGGTATGGAGGAGCGCGATTACTACCGGGGAACCGTCACCACCTCCACCGCCGCCCAGCGGGACTACGTCGCGCAGCGGGACACCGACGGCGAGGTCCCCGAGGTCGAGGCCGACCTGCCGCAGGCCCAGGTCGAGCGCGACGTCCACGAGGGCGCGCAGGCCGATCAGTCCGAGGAGGTCACCCGATGAGTGGCGCTGAGGCCCTGCTGTTCTGGGTCCTGGCACCGGCGACGGTGCTGGGCGCCCTGGGGCTGCTGTTCGCCCGCAAGGCGGTCCACGCCGCGATGGCGATGGCGCTGGTCATGGTGTCCCTGGGTGTCTTCTACATCGCCCAGCACGCCGAGTTCGTGGGAATCATCCAGATCTTCGTCTACTCCGGCGCGGTCATGATGCTGTTCCTCTTCGTGGTCATGACGGTCGGCGTCGACGCGTCCGACTCGATGATCGAGACGCTGCCCGGTCAGCGGGTGTGGTCCTGGATCCTGGGCCTGGTCTTCCTGGCACTGGCGGTCGCCATGGTCGCCCGGGTGAACTTCCCGGAGTACTCGGACGCGTTGGCCGCCGCCCAGGCAGAGGGGTCGATCACCGCGCTGGCGCGCGAGATCTTCAGCGTGCAGGTCTTCGGCTTCGAGGTCCTGGGCACGCTGCTGGTCATCGCGGTCATGGGTGCCATGGTGCTGGCCCACCGCGAGCGGCTGCTGCCGCGCCGTGACCAGCGCGCGTCGGCGGCCCACCGGGTCCGGTCCGGCTCGTTCCTGGCCGGCAAGCCGAACCCCGGTGTCTACGCGCGGCACAACGCCTCCGACACGCCGGCGTTGCTGCCCGACGGCACCCCGACCGAACTGTCGGTCCCCCGCGTGCTCGTCGCCCGGGACCAGCTGATCGACCCGGAGGTCTTCGAGGAGGCGACGGACACGGCATACGACTCGATCGGTGCGGCCGAGGGTGACGAAGCCGGCGCCGATGCCGACGAGTCGGACCGTGCTGATCGGACCGGCGCGACGTCCGAGGAGGCACAGCGGTGAACCTGTCGGCCTACATCTACCTGTCGACCATCCTCTTCACGATCGGTGCGCTGGTGGTCCTCACCCGGCGCAACACGATCGTGGTGTTCATGGGCATCGAGCTGATGCTGAACGCCTGCAACCTGGCGCTGGTTACCTTCGCCCGGATGCACGGGGCCCTGGACGGCCAGGTCTACGCGCTGTTCGTCATGGTCGTCGCCGCCGCCGAGGTCGTGGTCGGCCTGGCGATCATCATGTCCATCTATCGTGCTCGTCGATCGGCCTCGGTCGACGATGCCAACCTGCTGAAGCTGTAAGGAGCGAGCGTGTCCCTGCTTGAGACGAGCGCGATACTCCCGCTCGCCGACCCCAGCGCCGTCCGGGCTGCGGAGGCCACCGGCACCGCAGGCCTGGCCTGGCTGTTGGTGGCGCTGCCCCTGCTCGGTGCCGGCCTGCTGCTGCTCGGCGGTCGCAGGACCGACTCCTTCGGGCCGATGCTGGCCACCCTGCTGTCCTGGGGAAGCTTCGTCGTCGGCGCCCTGATCGTCGTGCAGCTGCTCGGGATGCCCGCGGACGAGCGGTCCCTGTCCCTCCAGATGTGGGACTGGGTCTCTGCCGGTGACCTGTCGGTGCATGTCGGGCTGCTGCTGGACCCCCTGTCGCTGGCCTTCGTGCTGCTGATCACCTTTGTCGGGTCGCTGATCCACGTGTACTCCCTGGGGTACATGGCGCACGACCCCGACAAGCGCCGCTTCTTCGCCTACCTGAACCTGTTCGTCGCCGCGATGCTGATCCTGGTGCTGGCGGACTCCTACCTGCTGCTGTTCGTCGGCTGGGAGGGCGTCGGTCTGGCCTCCTACCTGCTCATCGGGTTCTGGAACCACAAGCCGGAGTACGCGACCGCCGCCAACAAGGCGTTCGTGGTCAACCGGATCGGTGACCTGGCGCTGCTGATCGGCATGGGTCTCATGCTGGCCACTTTCGGGTCCCTGGACTATGCCGGTGTCCACGGCAGCGCCGCGGGTGCCAGCGAGACCACCCTGACGATCCTCGGCCTGCTGCTCCTGGTCGGGGCCTGCGGCAAGTCCGCGCAGTTCCCGCTGCAGAGCTGGCTGGGCGACGCGATGGCCGGTCCGACCCCCGTGTCAGCGCTGATCCACGCCGCGACGATGGTCACCGCGGGTGTCTACCTGATCGCCCGCAGCCAGGCCATCTTCGACCTCACCCCCGACGCCCAGCTCGCCGTCGCCCTCGTCGGCACGGTGACCCTGGTCTTCGGGGCGGTCGTCGGCTGCGCCAAGGACGACATCAAGAAGGCCCTGGCGGCCTCCACGATGAGCCAGATCGGCTACATGATGCTGGCGGTCGGGCTGGGCCCGATCGGCTACGTCTTCGCCATCTTCCACCTGATCACCCACGGCTTCTTCAAGGCGGGGATGTTCCTCGGGGCCGGTTCGGTCATGCACGCGATGAACGACAACGTCGACATGCGCCGGTTCGGTGACCTGTCCAAGAAGATGAAGATCACCTGGCTGACCTTCGGCGCGGGGTGGCTGGCCATCATCGGTTTCCCGTTCCTGTCCGGCTGGTGGTCCAAGGACCTCATCATCGAGTCGGCGTTCGTCGGCGAGGGATGGCGCCCCTGGATCCTGGGTGGGGCCGCCATGCTGGCGGCCGGGCTGACCGCCTTCTACATGTCCCGCCTGTTCCTGATGACCTTCCACGGCAAGGCGCGCTGGGAGGACGAGGCGCACCCGCACGAGTCGCCGCTGACGATGACCGTCCCGATGATCATCCTGTCCGTCGGCTCCGTGGCCCTCGGTGCGCTGCTGTGGCCGACGGGGATCTTCAACGACTGGCTGGAGCCGGTGTTCGGTCACGCCGAGCACCACGAGCCGGTAATCCCGGTGCTCACCATCCAGATCCTGGTCTTCCTCCTCATGGTCGCCGGTGTCGCGCTGGCCTGGTGGAACTACGTGCGGCAGGAGGTGCCCCAGGTGGCTCCGGCCGGTTCGTTCCTCACCCGGGCCGCCCGGCGGGACCTGTTCCAGGACGACGTCAACGAGGTCTTCCTCCGCAACCCGGGCGACCAGCTGGTCAAGGGGATGGTGGCCACGGACACCGACCTCGTCGACGGGGCCATGGTCGGTGGGGTCACCGGTGGGGTCTCCGGCCTCTCGTCCGTGCTGCGCCGGACCCAGACCGGGTTCGTGCGTAGCTATGCCATGACGATGCTCGCAGGCGTCGTCGCCGTCCTCGGTGCCGTGTGGGTGATGCAGTGATGACCGACTTCCCGTGGATGACGACCCTCCTGCTGGTCCCGGCCGTGGGGGCCCTGGTGGTCGCCCTGCTGCCCAAGGGCTTCGCCCGGGTCCGTGAGGTCGCGCTGGGAATCTCCCTGCTGACCCTGGCCCTGACCGCGGTGGCCGTCAGCAACTTCGATCTCGGCCGCGCCGGCGAGCTCCAGCTCACCGAGACCTACTCCTGGATCCCGCAGTTCGGCGTGAGCTTCGCCCTGGGCCTGGACGGCATCGCCCTGTCGATGATCGTGCTCTCGGTCATCCTGGTGCCGATCTGCCTGGTCGCAGCCTGGGACGACGTCCCTCTCGACGGGCGCCGCCAGCACGGCTACTTCGCCTGGATGCTGCTGCTCGAGGCGTTCATGATCGGCGTGTTCGCCGCGACCGACGTCTTCTTGTTCTACGTCTTCTTCGAGGCGATGCTCGTCCCGGTCTACTTCCTGATCGGTCGGTACGGCGGCAAGCAGCGGGCACAGGCCGCGACCAGCTTCCTGCTGTACTCACTGTTCGGCGGCCTGGTGATGCTGGTGGCCGTCATCGCGCTGTACCTGCAGGGCCCCGGCGGCTCCGACGGCTTCCTCCTGGAGCGTCTCACCGGGCTGGAGATCGGTGGCACCACCGAGATCCTGCTCTTCCTCGGCTTCTTCCTGGCATTCGCCATCAAGGCGCCGATGTGGCCGTTGCACACCTGGCTGCCCAAGGCTGCCAGCGAGGCCCGTCCGGCGACCTCGGTGATGCTGGTGGCGGTGCTCGACAAGGTCGGCACCTTCGGGATGATCCGGTTCTGCCTCCAGCTCTTCCCCGAGGCGACCGAGTGGGCCACGCCCATGGTGATGGTCCTGGCGGTCATCTCGATCCTGTTCGGGGCACTGCTGGCCATCGGGCAGACGGACATGATGCGCCTGATCGCCTACACCTCGATCAGCCACTTCGGGTTCATCGTGCTCGGCATCTTCGCGCTGACCACGGTGAGCCAGACCGGCGCGACGCTCTACATGGTCAACCACGGCTTCACCACCGCGGCGCTGTTCCTCATTGCCGGCATGCTCATCGTGCGCAACAACGGCAGCCGCCACATCCCGTCGTACGGTGGGTGGCAGCGGGTCACCCCGCTCCTGGCCGGCACGCTGCTGGTCGCCGGTCTGTCCGGGCTGGCCCTGCCGGGGCTGAACGCCTTCGTCTCCGAGTTCATGGTGATCGTCGGCACCTTCCAGCGTTACCCGGCCTTCGCGGTCGTGGCCGCCACCGGGGTCATCCTCGCAGCGCTCTACATCCTGCTCTGGTACAAGAAGCTGGCCACCGGCCCGGCACCCGAGCTGGCGGAGCCGGTGCCCGACATGGGCCTGCGGGAGAAGTTCGTGGTGGCGCCCCTCATCGCGGCGTTCCTGGTGCTCGGCTTCTACCCCAAGCCGGTGATAGACGTGCTGGAGCCCGCCGTGGCGACCACCCTGCAGACCGTGGGGATCACCGATCCTGCGCCGACCGCCGACCTCGAGGGGAGTGACCGCTGATGTTCACCGCTCCGGAGATCGAGTACCTGGCGTTCCTGCCGCTGCTCATCGTCTTCACCGGCGGCCTGATCGGCTGTCTGGTGGAAGGGTTCGCCGGCCGCGACCGACGCTACGCGATCCAGTTCCCGCTGAGCATCATCACCCTGGTGGCCGCGTTCCTGGCACTGGTCCTGGTGAGCCGCCACCACACCGGCATCACCGCTGCGGGTGCGCTCGTCACGGACAACCCGGCCCTCGTCATACAGGGTCTGGTGCTCCTCCTGGCCACGACCGGCGTGCTGGTCATGGGAGAACGGCTCGGCGGTGCGACCCCCGACGCGTTCACCCAGGCCGGGGTGTCCGTGCCGGGCTCGGCCGAGGAGGCGCTGGCGACCAAGCTGGGCGCCACCACGACCGAGGTGTTCCCGCTGACGCTGCTGTCGGTCGGAGGCATGCTGCTGTTCCCGGCGGCCAACGACCTGCTGGTGATGTTCATCGCCCTGGAGGTGCTGTCGCTGCCGTTGTACGTCCTGTGCGGGCTCGCCCGCCGGCGCCGGCTGCTCTCGCAGGAGGCTTCCCTGAAGTACTTCCTGCTCGGCTCCTTCTCCTCGGCGTTCTTCCTCTTCGGCGCCGTGCTGCTGTACGGCTACGCGGGGTCGATGCGCCTGGACGCCATCGCGGCGGCGGTGAGCACCGGCGTCGGCATGGAGGGACTGCTCGGACCGGGCATCGTGCTGCTCGCGGTCGGCCTGCTCTTCAAGATCGGTGCCGTGCCGTTCCACGCCTGGACGCCCGACGTGTACCAGGGGGCGCCCACCCCGGTCACCGGCTTCATGGCCGCCTGCACCAAGGTGGCCGCGTTCGGTGCCATGCTGCGCATCTTCTACGTCGCGGTCGAGGGTGCCCGCCTGGACTGGCAGCCGGTCCTGGCCGCGGTGGCCGCGCTGAGCATGGTGGTCGGGGCCGTGATGGCGATCCAGCAGACCGACGTGAAGCGGATCCTGGCCTACTCCTCCATCGCGCACGCCGGGTTCATCCTGGCCGGCCTGTTGGCGCTGGAGCGGGCCGGAGCCTCGAGCACGATGTTCTACCTGGTGGCCTACGGCTTCATGACCATCCCGGCGTTTGCGCTCATCACCCTGGTCCGGACCTCGGGCTCGGAGGCGACGCACATCACGCAGTGGTCCGGCCTGGCCCACCGGCACCCGTGGCTGGCCGGGGCGATGGCCTTCCTGCTGCTCGCCTTTGCCGGCATCCCGCTGACGTCCGGGTTCACCGGCAAGTTCGCGGTGTTCTCCGCGGCGATCTCCGGCGGGTACTGGTGGCTCGCACTGATCGGCGTGCTGGCCAGCGCGGTCACGGCCTACATCTACTTCAAGCTCATCATGCTCATGTACTTCGGTGATCGGGCTGCGGCCACCCACGTGGTGCGTCCCTCCGCGCTGACCACCTGCGCGGTGGTGGCCGGGGTGGCCATCACCGTTGGCCTGGGCATCATGCCGGCGCCGATCCTGGAGCTGGCCGAGGGCGCAGCCCACTTCCTCCGGTGAGTGGTGGCGGGAGCGGGACCGAGGTCGTGATCCCCGGGATCGACCCCGAGCTCAACGCACGGGTCCTGGCCGGGTTGGACGCTGTCGACCGGCGGCTGACGGAGGTGCTCGCCTCCGACGACGAGTTCCTCGCCGAGGCCGGCGGGTACCTGGCCCGAGCCGGTGGCAAGCGGTTCCGGCCGCTGCTGACTCTGCTGTGTGCCGAAGTTGGCGACGGGATCGGTCCCAGGGTGGTCGACGCCGCCGTCGGGGTCGAGCTGACCCACCTGGCCTCGCTCTACCACGACGACGTCATGGACGAGGCCGACCTGCGCCGTGGCGTGCTGAGCGCCAACCGTGCCTATGGCAACTCCACGGCGATCCTGGTGGGCGACCTGCTCTTCGGCACCGCCTCGTATGTCGTGGCCGGGCTCGGCGCGGACGCCGTCCGGATCCAGGCGGAGACCTTCGTCCGACTGTGCGCCGGCCAGATCCGGGACACCCGCGTGCCGGCGGAGGGGCAGGACCCCGTCGACTACTACCTGAACGTCCTCGCCGACAAGACCGGGGCGTTGATCGCCACCGCAGCGAGGTACGGCGGGCTGTACGGAGGCGCCGACGACGAGACCACCCGCGCGCTGACGGAGTACGGCGAGCGGATCGGGGTGGTCTTCCAGCTGGCCGACGACCTCCTCGACATCGCCTCTGATGCCGACGACTCCGGCAAGACGCCGGGCACCGACCTGCGGGAGGGCAAGGCGACTCTGCCGGTGCTGTTGGCCCGAGGCTCGAGCGACCCGGCCGATGCGGAGCTGCAGCGACTGATCGCGGGGCCGGTGGCCGACGAGGACCTGGACCGTGCCCTCGCCCTGCTGCGTGCGCACCCGGCGATGACGGAGGCCCGCCAACAGACGCTGGCGGCCGCGCGGGAGGCGGAGGAGCTCCTGGCGCCGTTGGGTGAGGGGCCGGCAGTCCAGGCGCTCCGGGCGCTGGTCACGGGTGTGGCGCTGCGTTCGACCTAATCGTCGGGCTGTGCTCCGCCGGACGCGGCCGTGCGAGAGCGATCGCTCACCTGACGCGGCCGTGCGAGAGCGATCGCTCACCCGAAGCGGCCGCCGTGCTCGCCGAAGACCAGGGCACGCCACCCGAACGCCTCGGCCCCGGCGACGTTGTCGACGCGGTCATCGGTAAAGACCACGTCCGCGGGGGCCACCGCGCGCCCGAGGTGTCGTTCGATCGCGGCGTGCGCAGCGGCATACGCCTCGGGGTCCGGCTTGGCGACCCCGAACTCGGAGGTGTTGAGCACCACGTCCACCAGGTGCTCCAACCCGATCTGGTGCAGCTCGCGAGGGATGTTGTCGGTGCCGTTGGTGAAGACGAACACGGGGGTCCCACCGTCCTCGAGCTCCGCCATGAGATCGAGGGTGGGCTGGATGGGGGTGCCGCGGTAGGCCACCCACCGGTCCAGGGCGTCGCGGGCTGCCGTCGTCGCCACCCCCTGCCTGACGAGCTGTTCGTGGATCGAGTCGACCCAGGCCGCGAACGTGGTGTGCCCGGTGACCACCCGCTGCAGGTAGGCCCGGTCGAATGCCGCGGCCAGGAACTGCTCGCCGGTGAGGCCGATCCCCGCCGCGATGGCCTCCGACGACCCTGGCTCGAACTCGCGCACCACTCCGTCCAGGTCGAACACGACGGCGTGGGCGTCTCGTGCCAGGTCGCGCAGCCGGTCGAGTGAGTGCTCGTAGGGGTCAACGGTCTGGCTCATGCGCTCATCCTCTCAACCGGGCAGGGGGTCGATCCGCCGGCGCTTGGCCCCTGTCGAGGTTAGGCCCCGACCGGCGTGGACTCGTCCAACTCGACAAAGAGACCGCGATCCCTCCTGTGGAGCTGAATGACCGGAGGGTCGCCGTCGACCTCGGGCATCCGGATGCTGTGGACGTCCTCGATGTCGCACTCCTCCGGTGCCAGACCGCGTCGGGGCCGCCCCTGGGCGGCGTGGTGCCACAGCTCGAGCCCTGCGAGCGCTTGACGGCTGTGCTGCCACCAGTCCTGGAGGACGGCGGCGAACTGGCTCTCGACGGCGCTGCCGTCCTGGACCCGGCGCCCATCGGGGCTGATCAGATGGTCCATTGCCAGGGGGATGTCGACGGGATCGAGTTCGTACTCGTCGCCGTGGAGCAGGCGGTCCAACTGGTCGCGGAACCATCGGTACCTGCCGTCGCTGCCGTCGTCGGCGGCTGCTGTAGCGGCGCCCCAGTCCTGGGGTAAGGTGGCGTAGGTATGGCCCGTGGGGGAGGTCCAGAGGACATCGCCGTTCTCCTGGAGCAGGGCGGACCACAGAGCCCGGGTCTTGGCGTCGTGGTGGAACTCGCACAGACTCTGCAGCTCACTGCACCGCGTGCGGCCGCCCGTCCCGTCGGGTGCCCAGGGGGTGATGTGGTCCAACTGGCACCGGCACGCAGGACGCTGACAGCCGGGGAACCTGCAGGTGCCGTCGCGGGCGGTCGTCTGGGTGCGGATCTGCGGCGTCGGGGCGTAGGAGTCGGTGGACTTCTCGACAAGATGCCCCAACTCGTCGGTGACCAGCCGGGCCCACACCGAGCCGGAGGCCAGGGCCGCCTCCCGTGCTCGAAGCGCCGTGATGGTCGACCAGCCGGGCAGGTCCCCCACTCCGTTGCAGTGCCCCAGGAGTGTCTCCAGCGAGACCACGATGTCCACCCGCGCCGGGGGGAGCTCGCCCAGCTCGCGGTACCGGACAGAGGGGCGCCGACGGCCCTCGGCACCGCCGCACTCGCCACCGGACCCGGTCGCGTCGCCCGACTCGTCCACCACGGGGGCGATGGTCCCGAACTGGATGAGGTCCAGGGCCACGTCAGAGCGGAGTTGGGCCAGCGTGCGTGGCTCGTTGCCGAGCCGCTTCGCAGCCCGGGCGATGGCATCGATCCGCGTGTGGGCGGCCACGATGCGTTCGATGCTGCCCGAGGTGCGGATCTGCCCGGTGCCGTCGTCCTGCACGCGGGCGGTGGAGTCGCGTGCGTCCAGGGCCTTCTGGTCGCGTTGGCGGGCCAGCTCGGGTGCCGCCGACAGGTGCCGGGTC
The DNA here is from genome assembly GCF_057176825.1 of Ornithinicoccus sp. Classification (NCBI taxonomy): domain Bacteria; kingdom Bacillati; phylum Actinomycetota; class Actinomycetes; order Micrococcales; family Intrasporangiaceae; genus Ornithinicoccus; species Ornithinicoccus sp. The sequence continues at coordinate 1,153,598 of NZ_CM169976.1, forward strand.
ACGGCCCGCTGCAGCGCCTTGGTGAAGGATTGCTGGGACCGCCGCGTGCCGTCGGGCCTCCGGGGCAGCACGGCGTCGGCGATGGTGGCACGGTCGGCGGCAGGGAACAGGTCGGTCGCCTCGGCGACGCGCCACGCCCGGTAGGCGTCCGCTGCACCGTTGGCGAGCGAGGTCGTGAGCGCCTCGCGCGCCTGCGCGGGTGCGGTGGCCAAGTCCAGCAGCTGCCGTGTCGCGCCGCGACCACGGCCGGTCGCCACCTCGATCTCCGTCTGGGTGGCCTTGCGTGCGTCCCGCCTCCATCGGCGCCGCTTCGTCGTGGACAGTTCCTCCTCAGGGCCCGGTGGCCGACATCGTTCCCACATGGCCGAATACAGCCGAGACGTCGCCCCCACGGCGACCGAGTCCAGCCATCCGTGCAGCGCCTGGGCCGCCTCGATCGTGTCCGTGTGCGCCCGCGCGCCGTCCTGCGGGGACGAGGCCTCGGCTCCCCGGCCAGCCTCGGCTCCCTGGCCAGTGTCGCGGCCGACGGTGTGGATGACCACGGCCAGGGCCGCGGTGATCTCCGGTGCGACGCCGGACTCGTCGAGGGCCTGAGTCAGCCGCCCGATGAGTTCGTCGAGGTCTGTGTCTGTGCGGTGGCGCTCCCGCGTCGGTCCGCCCGTGTCGTGGTGCCCTTCCATGCCATCCCGCCCCCTGTGGTCGATGTCCTTGGTGGCACGGTAGGGGCCGGCACCGACAGAGCGGAAAGCACGGGTGTGACCTGCACTGTCCTCCTGAGGAGGACACCCTGGAGGGGGCCATTTCGGCACCGGTGGACGGTCGACGCTGGACCACGTCAGGAAGGGAGACAGGCAGCGGCCCCGGCGCGCACCGAGCACGGACGGCAGCCACTGGTCGCCCTGAGGGAGTGTCCTCACAGCGAGGACATGCCTGGTCAGAGGGGTCAAGAGCTGCCGCCGATCCAGGCATCCCACGGCCGAGCATGTCCGCGGGGCCGGCATGCGGCATACGGAACGCCGTGCCGCGACCACGGGCGGTGTCCCACGCGTATTACAGTGGCAGGAGACAGTACTGGCGGGCGGGAGCAGGGAGGCGACATGGCTATCGGCCGATCGACCCCCCCGTCCGCGACACCGGGGCCCTCGGCGGCACCGATCCCCCTCGGGTCGCGCACGCAGGAGCCCATCGACACGGTGGCCAACGGCGTGACCCTGGTCCGCACCGTGGTGTCCGTCGTCCTGGCGGTGTTCGCGCTCGTCGGGTCCTCTGTGCCCCTGCTCATCGCGGCGTATGCCGTCTACTGGGTCGGCGACATGGCCGACGGTTGGTCGGCCCGTCGGCTGGGGCAGGAGACCCGCATGGGGGCGGTGTTCGACATCATCAGCGACCGGGCCTGCACCATCCTGTGTGCCGCCGCCTTCATCACGATCGATCCAGACGTCGCGGTCCCGATCGCGGTGTTCCTCGTGCAGTTCGCGGTGCTCGACACCATGCTGACCCTCGGCTTCCTCTACTGGCCGGTGAAGGGCCCCAACGACATGCACCTGGTCGACCGCCCGCTCTACCGGTGGAACTGGTCGCCACCCGCCAAGGCCGTCAACACCTCCGTCGTCGTGCTGCTGTGCCTGATCGGACAGCCCATCGCCGCGACCGTCGTCGCAGCAGCGGTGTGTGCCCTGAAGGTGTGGTCGCTGGTCCGGATGCGCGGCCTGTCCGTCGGCACGATCGTCCCGAGCTGAGCACGCCTGGTGGAGTGGCTAGACGGGCAACCCGCGGTGGTCGCGGGCCTGGCGTTCCTCTACGGGTTTGCCTCCGCGCTGTTCCCCGTGATCAACATCGAGGTGGTGGCGCTGGCGCTGCCCGTGGCGCAGCCCAAGGGCTGGCTGCTGTCGGTGCTGAGCATGACGGTCGGGCAGACCGTCGGCAAGATCGTCATCTTCCAGGCGGCACGGGGTGGCGCCGCCTGGCTGGAGCGGTGGAAGGAGCGCAACTCCGCCCGTGACTCCCAGCGGGGGCCGGCCTGGTGGCGGCGCATCGTGGAGTGGAGCAACAACCTCTTCCGGCTGCTGGACTACACCTGGCCGGCAGGCGGCGTGGTCCTGCTCTCCGCCGCCGTCGGCATCCCACCCCTGGCCGTGGTCAGCGTCGTGGCAGGGGCACGGAAGACGCCGCTGTGGATCTTCGTGCTGGCCACCCTGGTCGGTCGCGGAGCCCGGTTGCTGGTCCTGGCCGTGCCCGTCGCGATGGCCTCCGGCTGAGGGCCATGGAGACAGCGAGCAACGGGACGGGGTAGAACTGGTGCATGGAACCGGCCAGCACCCCGATCAAGGTCTTCCTCCTGGACGACCACGAGCTTGTCCGCCGGGGGCTACACGACCTCCTCTCCAGCGAGCCCGACATCGAGATCGTGGGTGAGTCGGGGTCGGCCCAGGAAGCGGCACGGCGGATCCCGGCGCTGCGCCCCGACGTGGCCGTCCTGGACGGCCGGCTGCCGGACGGGTCCGGGGTGGAGGTATGCCGTGACGTGCGAGCCGTGGACCCGAGCATCCGGGCGCTGATCCTCACCTCCTACGACGATGACGAGGCGCTCTTCTCGGCGATCATGGCCGGGGCTTCCGGGTACGTGCTCAAGCAGATCAACGGCACCGAGCTGGTGGACGGCATCCGCAAGGTCGCGGCCGGGATGTCGCTGCTGGACCCCGCGTTGACCAGCCGGGTCATGGAGCGCCTGCGCACCGGTGACCCCCAGCAGGCGGAGCTGAGCAAGCTCACCGAGCAGGAGCGCAAGATCCTGGCCCTGATTGCCGAGGGCATGACGAACCGGCAGATCGGGGCGCAACTGTTCCTGGCCGAGAAGACGGTCAAGAACTATGTGTCCAGCCTCCTGGCCAAGCTCGGCCTGGAGCGCCGCACCCAGGCCGCGGTGCTGGGCGCCAAGCTGTTCGACAAGTAGCCGGCCCCCGGACGGGACTAAGGTCCCGGCGTCTCCGGTCGCTCGACCCTAGGGGTGAGATCGGGATCCGAGCACCATGGAAGTGGCAGGACGACCTGCCAGCCATGACAAGGAGAAGGACGATGGCAACCCGGATCTCACACCACACCACACACGACGCCCCGCACCGTGAGGTCGGGGTCAACCAGCCGTTGAGCGCAGCCGCCCGGAAGGTGATGGCGGTGCTGCGCGTGATGTTCGGCTTCTACTTCCTCTGGGCCTTCCTCGACAAGACGTTCGGGCTCGGCTTCGCCACCCCCGCCGAGCGTGCCTGGGTCAACGGGGGCGACCCCACGATGGGCTACCTGTCCAACAGCGAGGGCACCTTCGGCAGCTTCTTCCAGTCCCTCGCCGGCCAGTTCTGGGTCACGCCGCTGTTCATGCTGGGCCTGCTCGGCATCGGCGTCGCCCTGATCGCCGGGGCGGGCCTGCGGATCGCCGCCGTGGGTGGCGCCGCGATGTACATCCTGATGTACTTCGCCGCTCTCCCGCTCACGACGAACCCCGTCATCGACGACCACCTGATCGGTGCGGTCGCGGTCATCCTGTTCGCCCTGGCGTACGCCGGCGACACGTGGGGCCTGGGCCGGTGGTGGAGCAACACCGCGATCGTGCGCCGCTACCCGATTCTGCGGTGACTCCGGTGAGCGTCGCCGCAGCGGAAGCCCACAGGGCACCGGTGCTGGTCGGCGTGGACGGATCGGCCAACAACGCCTCCGCGGTCGCCTGGGCGGCCGCGGAGGCGACTGCTGTCGGGCGGGACCTCGTGCTCGTGTATGCCGTGGGAGACGGCATCCCCCGCGTCACCGGGGATCGCGAGAGTGCGCGGGTGAGGGCCGCGGCCCGGGCCACCCTGGAACGATCCGCCCGTCGCGTCGCACGGGACTTCCCGCTCCTGAAAGTCCATACGGACGTGGCCCTGGTGCCTCCCGACGAGGCCTTGGCCTCGGGGTCATGCTGGTCCGCCGACCTGGTGGTCCTGGGGCGCCGGGGCGCTGGAGGTTTCAGCCGCATGCTGCTCGGATCAACGTCCCTGACCGTCGCAGGGCGCGCCCCCGGCCCCGTGGTCGTGGTGCCGGCCGTCCGCCCGCCCGGGCGGCAGCCCGCGAGTCCGGCAGCACGGCCCTTCCGGGTCGTCGTCGGGATCGACCCTGAGGAGCCCTCGGCCGAGGCCCTGGAGCTGGCGCTGGAACGTGCGGCGCACCCCGGCTCGGTGGTGGAGGTGGTCGCGACCTGGCAGGCGCCGTGGTCGGCCGCCCACGAGGGTCGGGGTATCCCCGAGGCGTGGGGCAGCGGGCAGGCGCGAGCCCGCACCGCGTTGGGGGAGTTTGTGCGGCCCTGGCAGACGCATCCGCTGTTCCGTGAGGGCCGGGCCAGCACCTCCGTCGTCGACGGACACCCTGCCGGGGTCCTGTTGGAGCATCAGCCAGACGACGGGCTGCTCGTCGTCGGCCGGGGAGGATCCTCGGCGCACCCTGGGTTCCGGATGGGTCCGGTCACCTGGACGGTGCTGCACCAGGCCGAGTGCCCGGTGTTGGTCGTCCCCTGACGGGTGTGGGTCAGGTGGCGGGGTCGAGTGGCACCCGCCAGAGCACCTCTGCCCCCTGCGGCGTGCGGTTCCCGACCTCCACCAGGCCGCCCCGCGAGGCGGCCCGGCTGCGGATGTTGCGCAGCCCGCTCTCCCGGACATGCTCGGGGATGCCGACTCCGTCGTCGCTGATCCGGCAGGTCACCTCCTCACCGGTGACCGTGACCTCCACCGTCGTGGAACTGGCGCGGGCGTGGCGGGCGACGTTGGACAGGGCCTCCCGCAACACGGCCAGGAGGTGGATCTGCAGGTCGTCGTCCAGGGCGGCGTCGACCGGGCCATGGAACTGGGCGACCGGCGTGAAGCCGAGCGTTGTCGCGTAGCTGGCGATCAGGTGCCGCAGGTCGGCCCGCAGCGAACTCTGACCGGGCCGGTGCTGCAGCTCGAAGATGGTGGAGCGGATGTCGCGGATCGTCGCGTCGAGCTCGGTGACGGCCGACTGGAGCCGCTCCTGCACCTCGGGCCGCACGGCGAGCCGACTCGCCCCCTGGAGCTGCAGACCGGTGGCGAACAAGCGCTGGATCACAAGGTCGTGCAGGTCTCGGGCGATCCGGTCGCGGTCCTCCAGGAGGGCCAACAGGCGCTGGTCGTTCTCGCGTTCCACCTGGTCGAGGACCAGCGTCACCTGCAACGCGAAGGCGCGCAGGAGATCCTGCACCTGGGCCTCGCCCATCCCGGTGGGTGGCCGCCAGCGACCCACGACCAGGGCCACCGGCTGCCCCGAGCGGGGACGTGCCGGCAGGATGGTGGTGCGGTCCCGGCGCGGCGTCGCGTCGGGGGCCACGGGCGTGGTGTCCTCCACGAGGTCCACCTGCGCCCCGGTGGCCAGGGAGTGCTCGATGGAGTCCCGGTGGGTGGCCAGCACGGCAGCGGCCTCCGTGCCCGAGGCCGCCAGCACCTGCTGCTGGCCGCTCGCGTCCACGGCGACCACGACCACGCCGTCGGCTGCGGTCAGGTCCATCAGGTGGGTGGTGACCTTGGGCAGCACCACCTCGATGTCGACCTCGGTGAGCAGCTCGCGCAGGATCGACCAGATGCCGTCGACCACCTCGGTCCGCACCGCGTTCACCGACCGTTGTTGCAGTGAGTCGATGACCGCACCGGCGACCAGGGAGAGGCCCTCGACCAGCTGCTCGTCCTCCGCGGTGAACTCCAGGCCACCCGCCCTCTCCGTGAGGTAGAGGTTGCCGTAGACCCGGTCGCCGATCCGCACCGGCATCCCCAGGAACGAGCGCATCGGGGGATGGCCGGGTGGGAAGCCCGAGGAGTCGGGCGCCTGGGTAAGGTCGGCCAGTCGCACCGGCCGCGGATCCTGGATCAGGCGGCCCAACAGGCCCCTGCCCCGTGGGTAGTCCCCGATCGTGCGCCGCACCTCCTCGGTCATGCCGTGGGTGAGGAACCTCTTGAGCCGGTCCGGCTGCACCTCGTCAATGACGCCGAGGGCGCCGTACCTCGCGCCGGAGGCCTCGCAGGCCAGCACCACGATCCGGCGGAGCACGGCGTCCAGGTCGCCCTCGGCGCCGAGGTCGTGCACGGCCGAGAGCAGCGCGCCGAGCCGGTCGCCCGTCCCGGGCGGTCCACTGGGGGAGGTGCTCGCGGATTCCACCCACGAAACGCTACCGGGTGGCGTCGCCGTGCGGGCCGGTGCATGTCGGGGCGGCACGTACCCTGCTGTCATGAGGAGTGGCGCCAGCAGGAGGACCGTATGACGTGGGGTACCCGGCGTGCGCTGGCTGGTGTCTGGGCGATGCTGCCGTTCGCACTCCTGCTCGTCTCGATCCGGGTCTGGTCGGACCCCCCCTCCCAGGTGCCTACCCACTGGTCCGGAACGTACCCGGACGGGCTGTCCGACGGGGGGTCGGTGCTGGTGACGGCCCTGGTCGTGGCGGGATTCGGTGCAGTGCTGGCGTCGCTGGTCGCGCTGCTGCGTGTGCTGGTCCCCGGGGTGTGGTCCCGGTGGATCGTGGCGGCCCTGGCCACCGTGTCCGGCGGTGCGGCCGCGGTGTGGGGGGTGAGCGCCGGGGCGACCCGGTTGGTGGGGGACCCGGCGCAGGTTCACGTGGCGTGGTCGCTGCTCGCGGTCCTCATCACTGTTGCCTTCGGTGTCGTCGCCTACCTCGTGCACGGCCGCGAGGTGCCGCCACTGGAGGAGCTGCTCGACCGCATACCCGAGCAGTCACGGGTCATCCCCGCGCGGGCCGGCGGGGACGGCGCGGCGTCGGCGCACTGGCAGGGGAGGTCCCGCAACGGCCTCCTGGTCGGCATCAGTGTGTTCACCGCCGTGGTCTTCGCGATCTGCGCGGGACTGCTGCTCGTCTCGGACGGCGGGCCCTGGGTTGCCTCGCTGATCACCCTCGCCGGGGTGCTGCTGACCCTCTTCGTGCTGGCCTGGTCCTCGATCCTGATCACGGTGGACGACCGCGGGCTCCGGATCCGGTCGGCCCGCCTCCCGGTGACCCTGCTGACCGTGGCGGCCGACCAGGTGCTGGGGGTCGAAGTGCATGATCTGGACCCGATGCGGTGGGGCGGCTACGGGCTGCGAGGTACTCCCGGTCGGACGGCCTTCATCGTGCGGGGAGGGGACGGCATCGTCGTGCACCGCGCCAACGGGACGCGGCTCGCCCTCGAGATCACCGAGGACGAGCCGCGTGAGGGGGCAGCGACGCTGCTACGCGTCGCCGGTCAGGCGTTGGCCGGCTCCCGCTCCGGGTCCGCGCCCAGCTGATCGTGCTCGATCCCGAGGTCGCGCTCCAACTTGGCGCCCTCGACGTCCACCTCGGGCAGCGCCCGCTCAAGCCAGGCCGGAAGCGCCCACGCGCGCTCGCCGAGCATGCTCAGGACCGCCGGGGTCAGCGTCATCCGCACCAGGAAGGCGTCGACCAGCACACCGATGGCCAGGCCCAGCCCGATCGGGCGGATCATCATCAACTCGGCGAAGGCGAAGCCGCCGAAGACCGAGATCATGATGATGGCCGCGGCCGTCACCACCCGGGCGCTGAGGTTGAACCCGCTGACCACGGCCGAGCGGGCATCCTCGCCGTGCACGTGCGCTTCCCGCATCGCGGTGACCAGGAAGACCTGGTAGTCCATCGCCAGCCCGAAGAGCACGCCGATCAGCAGGATCGGCAGGAAGCTCAGGATGGGGCCGGGGTCGTGCACGCCGAAGAAGGAGCCAAGGACGCCCCACTGGAAGACGGCCACGACGACGCCGAAGGCGGCTCCGATGGACAGCATGAAGCCGGCTGTGGCGAGCAGCGGCACCAGCAGGGAGCGGAACACCAGGAGCATCAGCACCAGGGACAGTCCCACGACGACCAGCAGGTACACCGGCAGCGCCTCGGCGAGCTTGGCGGAGATGTCGATGTTGGCGACGGTCTGGCCGGTGAGGCCCAGCTCGCCCCCGTTGTCCTGACCGATCCTGTCCGCGGCGGAGTCCAGCGAGTCCACGAGCTGCACGGTCGACTCCTCGGCCGGCCCGCCCTCGGGGACGATCTGGAAGGCGAGCGTCGTCCGGTCCTCGCTCACCCCGAACGGCACGATGTAGTGGGTGCCGTTGACCAGGGCGAGGTCCTCGCCGATCTCGACCTGCTTCTCCATCAGGGCGGTGTCCCCGTCCGCGACGGGCTCGTCGAGGGTGAACATGGCGACGATCGGGCCGTTCGCGCCCTCACCGAAGTTCTCCCGGATCAGGTCGTAGGACTGGTAGGCCGTGCTCTCCTCGGCCTCGGAGCCGCCGTCGGGCAGGCCCAGGCGCAGGTCCGTCACCGGGAAGGCCGCGACCGCGACGACGGCGACGACGCCGATCACCGAGAGGATCGGGTGACGTTGCACGAGCGCAGCCCACCCGCTGCGCTTGGGTCCCTGCTCGGCCTCCAGGTGGCGCGACCTGCCGCGGGAGCGACCCAGGGCCCGGTCGCCGAGCAGGGAGAGCAGCGCCGGGGTCAGGGTGATGGCGACCAGCACGGAGACCAGCACGGTCCCGGCAGCCACCAGGCCCATCACGCCGAGGAACGGGATGCCGGTCACGACGAGCGCAGACAGCGCGATGATCACGGTCATCCCGGCGAAGGTCACGGCGTTGCCCGAGGTGCCGTTGGCCAGGGCGATGGACTCCACGGTCCCCATGCCCTGGCGCAGCTGGGCGCGGTGCCGGTTGATGAGGAACAGTGAGTAGTCGATGCCGACCGCCAGGCCCAGCATGAGCGCCAGGGCCGGGGTGACGGAGTTCATGTCGACCACGGCGGTGAGGGCCATCGCCGCACCCACGCCGACGCCGACCCCGATGACCGCCATCAGCAGCGGCAATCCGGCGACGAGGAGCCCGCCGAGCATGATCAGCAGCACGACTGCGGCGACGATGAGGCCGATCACCTCGGTGACGCCCATCACGCTGCTCAGGTCCTGGGTGATGACCTGGCTGTACTCCACCCCGATGCCGGCGTCGGACAACTGGGTCCCGATCTGCTGGATCTCTTCGCCGGTCTCGGGCGCGAGGTCGGTGCTCTCCTGGTCGAACTGCAGCTGGACCAGGGCGACGGTGTTGTCCTCGGTGACGAACCGTAGCCCGTCATTGAGGGAGCTGAACCGGGAGCCGAGGGCGAGCTCGGCCCGCCCGGAGTCAATCTCCTCCTGGCCGCTCGCCAGCTCGGCCCGCCCGGCGTCGATCTCCTGCTGCCCCTGCGTCAGCTGCTCGTCGGCGGCTGCCAGTTCGGCCTCGGCCTGGGCGACCACGTCGGCCGGCAGCTGGTCCCGGTTGGCTTCCAACTGCTCCTGCCCCGCCTCCCACTCGGCGCGGCCTGCGTCGATCTGGGACTGGGCCTCGTTCAGCTCCGCGCGGCCCTGGTCGAGCTCGGCCTGGCCGTCCTCGAGGTCTGCGGAGGCGGACTCCAGCTCGGTCGCGCCCGAGTCCAGCTCCTCCTGGGTGCTGAAGGGGTCCACGACCGTGCGGACCTGCTCGACCTCGCCCCACTGGGCGAGCACGTCCTCGATGACCTGGCGGTCTGCCTCGTCGAACCCGTCGTCGCTGGTGAGCACGACCGGTCCCATGGCGCCCGCCGCGTCGGGAATCTCCTCCCGCAGGTCCTCCAGGACCGCCTGGAAGCGGCTGTCGGGCATGGTGAACTCGTTGGTCAGCGGCTTCATGAACACCGCGGCGGCGGTGCCGGCGGCGGCGATGATCACGAGCCACGTGGTGACGGTGCGCCACGGGTGCTGGGCGCACCAGCGCCCCAGGCGGTGCAGGAAGGATGCCACTGTTGATCCTTTCGGTGACACCGGTCCGTGCCGGTGTCCGGGATGCGTTCGTTCGGTCGGGTGTCGTGCGGTATGCCGTGGGGAGCGTCGCCGCTGACCTCGCCTCCGGCCGTGGTCGGGTCTGTCAGTCAGTCGGTTGCGTGCTGGGGCCCTCGTGCCGTGTGGGGGTGGTGGCCCAGCCGGCACGGACGTGGTCCAGGACGCGGAGCATCAGGTCGTTGAACTCGGTGGCCGCCTGCTCGTCGACGGAGTCGCCGACTCGCTGCAGCCACTCGGCCTCCACGGCCTCGAACAGCGCCATGATCGCGGCAGCGAGGGTGGCGGTGTGCAACGCGTCCCCGGCCCCGGGGCGCTGACTCAGCAGTCCCTCCAGCCAGCCCCGGTGGTGTTGCCAGACGTTGAGCTCCAGCGCCGTGGGGCGGCCGGCGCGCCGGCCGCCGGATGACTCGGTCGAGCACGCGAGGGCGTGCATCCAGGTCAGCAGTTCGGCGCCGATGGGGGCGTCTTCGAGGGCCCGCATGATCGCGGTGACCTGGTCCTCCTCCGCGGGACGGGCCAGGAAGGCCGCCTCCAACGGGGCCAGGGGGGCCGAGGTGCCCTCGGCGAGGGCGGCCTCGATACTCGGGAAGTAGTTGAAGAAGGTCCGTCGGGAGACCCCGGCCTGCTCGGCGATGTCCTCCACCGTCAGCGACTCCAGGCCGCCCGCCGAGACCCGTGATCGGAGGGCCCCCAGCAGCGCCTCACGGGTGCGGGCCTTGTTCTGCTCCCGCCGGCTGGTGGTCACGCTCATAGGGTCGAGAGTACGGGGATATTTGCACTGAGTGCAACTCTGCACGGAGTGCAAACAGTGTGAACTGGCTCACGGCCCCCACCGCGCCGCTCCGGCTCGCGTTCGGTCAGGGCGCGGGGACCTGCTCGGCGGACTCGTACCTGGCCACGGACACGAGGCAGCCGTCCTCGACGTGGAAGAGCACCCAGGTCGGCGTGGGCTCGGTGGGCGCCGGGAACGGCACGTTGTCGGCCGTCCAGTGGGCCAGTTCCGCCACGACCACGCGACCGGATCCCGTGGGGTCCTCGACGATCTCGTGTTGCGGCTCGAGCCTGATCCCGGACCGGGCCAGCCAGCCACGCATCAGGTCGTGCCCACGGCCGGTGCCGCGCGGACCACCCACCGCGACCTCGGGGTGGGCGCAGGCGACCGCGCCCTCGACGTCACCGGCGTTCACCGCCTCGTGCCAGGCGATCACCGTCTCTGCTGCTCCTCGCATGCCTCCACCCTGACCCGCTGGGGCTCTCGCGGCAAGGCCCCGGGCGCTCGCAATCAGGCCGCGGCCGTCGCGGCAAGGGCCGTGGACGACGTCGGAAGCTACAGCGTGGCGCCCTCGGCCGCCCGGGCCAGGCGCCGGGACCGGCCTGCCGCCCGGAGCGAGTCGATGGTGAGCACGGCCAGCGCCAGCCAGACCAGGGCGAACCCGATCCACCGGGACGTCGGCATCACCTCGCCGAGCAACAGCACGCCGCACATCAGCTGCAGCACCGGGGTGAGGAACTGCAGCATCCCGATCGTCACCAGCGGCACCCGGCGGGCCGCCCCCGCGAAGAGCAGCAGCGGGACCACCGTGGCCACGCCGGTGGAGATGAGGAGCACCGTGTGCCCGGCCCCCTCCGTGGTGAAGGTCGCGCCACCGGAGACCTGGATCCAGACCAGCAGCGCGATGGCGAACGGGGCGACCAGGAAGGTCTCGCCGGAGAGGGACTGCCAGGCCGTGAGGGTGTCCCCGACCCGCTTCTTGAGCAGCCCGTAGGCGGCGAACGACAGGGCCAGGCTGAAGGAGACCCACGGCGGCCGCCCGTAGTCGATCGTCAGGTAGAACGCGGCGAGCGCACCCAGCCCCACCGCCACCCACTGCCAGCGACGCAACCCCTCCTTCAGGACCAGCACGCCGAGAGCCACGGTGACCAGCGGGTTCAGGAAGTACCCCAGCGCCGCCTCGGTCACGTGCCCGGTGACCACGGCGAGGATGTAGACGGTCCAGTTCGCGGCGATGAGTGCACCGGCCAGGCCGACCGTGAAGGCCTGCTTGGGGTGCCGCACCAGGTGCCAGAACCAGCGAGCCTGCCCCATCACCGTCATGGCCACCAGGCAGAGCACCAGGGACCACACGACGCGGTGGCCCAGGATCTCCAGCGGTGCGGCCGGCTTCAGCGCGGCGAAGTACAGGGGGAAGGCGCCCCACAGCCCGTAGGCGGCAAGTCCGTACGCGGTGCCGCGGCGACGCTCCGAGTCGGGCCCCTCCTTCACCCGCCCACGGTCCAGGTGTCCTTGCCGTGGAGCAGGCTGGTGAGATCGGCATCGCCGGCCGGCCCGCCGGCGCTGGCGCGGGCTGCCTCGACCTGGGCGCGGACCCGGTCGTCGTAGGTGGGCCGCTCGACGCTGCGGAAGATGCCCATGGGCACGTGGGCCATGGTGGGGTCGTCGAGCCGGGACAGCGCGAACGCCGCACTGGGCTCCTCTGCCGTCGGGTCGTGCACCACCACCGAGGCGCCCTCGGCCCCGCCGGTGGCGTCGAGATCTGACTCGGGGACCACCCGCAACTCCCCGGACTCGGCATCACGGACGACGATGTGCGCGCCATCAGGGTGGTCGGGGTTGCCGAACCGCACGGGTTCGCCGGCGACCAAGTGGGCGATGCGGGCGGCGCCGGAATCCCGGTCCTTGAGCAGCTGGAAGGCGCCGTCGTTGAAGATCGGGCAGTTCTGGTAGATCTCGACCAGGGCCGTGCCCCGGTGGTCGGCCGCCGCGCGCAGCACCTCGGTCAGGTGCTTGCGGTCCGAGTCCAGGGTGCGGGCCACAAAGGTGGCCTCGGCCCCCAGGGCAAGGGACACCGGGTTGAAGGGCTGGTCCACCGACCCGAGGGGTGTGGACTTGGTCACCGTGCCCACCTCGGACGTCGGCGAGTACTGGCCCTTGGTGAGCCCGTAGATCTTGTTGTTGAACAGCAGGATCGTCAGGTTCACGTTGCGCCGCATCGCGTGGATCAGGTGGTTGCCGCCGATCGAGAGGGCGTCGCCGTCCCCGGTGATCACCCAGACGGAGAGATCTTCCCGGGCGGTGGCGAGGCCGGTCGCGATGGCCGGTGCCCGCCCGTGGATGGAGTGCATCCCGTAGGTGTCCAGGTAGTACGGGAACCGCGAGGAGCACCCGATCCCGGAGACGAAGACGATGTTCTCCCGTCGCAGCCCGAGCTCGGGCAGGAACCCCTGGACCGAGGCGAGCACGGCGTAGTCCCCGCAGCCCGGGCACCAGCGGACCTCCTGGTCGGAGGTGAAGTCCTTCTTGGTCTGCGGGGCGGCCCCCTCGGGCTGCCGCGGGACTCCGTGCGTGCCGGTCGGCATACCCAGGTCGGTGCTGGTGCCGGGTGTGGTGGTGCCGGCAGTGGTGGTGGCGGTGTCGGTCTCGGTGGTCCGCGCGGTCATGTCGCTGACTCCTCGGTCTCGGCGGTGGCAAGCACGGTGCGGTGGAGCACCTCCGCCAGGTCGGTGGCGCCGAACGGGAGACCGCGGACGGCGGTGTGGCTGTGCACGTCCACCAGGTAGCGGCCCCGCAGCAGCAGCGCCAGCTGCCCCAGGTTCATCTCGGGGACGATCACCCGGTCGTAGGAGCGCAGTACCTCCCCGAGGTTGGTCGGGAACGGGTTGAGGTGGCGCAGGTGGGCGCGGGCGATGTGGGTGCCGGTGCCGCGGACCAGGCGCACGGCGGCGGCGATCGGCCCGTATGTCGAGCCCCACCCGAGGACGAGGACGCGCGCCTTGCCGCCGGGGTCGTCGACCTCGACGGGCTCGACCGTGTCGGCGATGCGGTCGATCTTGGCCTGGCGCAGCCGGACCATGTGGTCGTGGTTGTCGGGGTCGTAGGAGATGTTGCCGGTGACGTCGGCCTTCTCGATGCCGCCGATGCGGTGCTCCAGCCCCGCGGTGCCCGGGATCGCCCACGGCCGGGCCAGGGTCTGCTCATCCCGCAGGAACGGGTGGAACACCGGCTGGCCGTCGTCGTCCGTGGCGTTCGGGGAGGTGGCGAACTCCACGCCCAGGTCGGGCAGGTCGGCGACCTGTGGGATCAGCCAGGGCTCGGACCCGTTGGCCAGATAGCCGTCGGACAGCACGATCACCGGTGTGCGGTAGGTCGTGGCGATCCGGACCGCCTCCAGCGCGGTGTCGAAGCAGTCCGCGGGCGACTGCGGGGCGATGACCGCGACCGGGGACTCGCCGTTGCGGCCGTGCAGTGCCTGCAGCAGGTCGGCCTGCTCGGTCTTGGTCGGCAGCCCGGTCGAGGGCCCTCCCCGCTGGATGTCGATCACGACCAGCGGGAGCTCGGTGGCCACGCCCAGACCGATCGTCTCCGCCTTCAGCGCCAGGCCCGGCCCGGACGTGGTGGTCACGCCCAACGCGCCGCCGAAGCTGGCCCCCAGGGCCATCCCGACCGCGCCGATCTCGTCCTCGGCCTGCAGCGTGGTGACCTCATAGCGCTTCAGCGCGGCCAGTGCGTGCAGCACGTCCGAGGCGGGCGTGATCGGGTAGGACCCGAGCACGACCGGCAGCCCGCTGCGGTGGCCGGCGGTGACCAGCCCCAGAGCCAGGGCCTGGTTGCCGGTGATGGTGCGGTAGGTCCCCGGGGGCATCGGTGCCGCGGCGACCTCGAAGCGCACGGCGAAGTCCTCGGTCGTCTCCCCGTAGTTCCACCCCGCGCGAAGGGCGGTCAGGTTGGCCTCGAGCACCTCGGGGTCCTTGGCGAACTTGGCCCGCAGGAACGTCTCGGTGCCCTCCAGGCTGCGCGAGTACATCCATGACAGCAGGCCCAGGGCCAGCATGTTCTTGGCGCGTTCCTTCTCCTTGCGGGTCAGGTCGAAGGCGGCCAGCGCCTCGACCGTCACCGACGTGAGCGGGATCTCGTGCACGTGCCAGGACTCCAGGGACCCGTCCGTCAGCGGCGAGACCTCGTAGCCGACCTTGGACAGGTTGCGCTTGGTGAACTCGTCGGTGTTGACGATCACCGTCGCCCCGCGGGGGATGTCGGCGAGGTTGGCCCGCAGGGCCGCGGGGTTCATCGCGACCAGCACGTCGGGGTGGTCGCCGGGGGTGAGCACGTCGTGGTCGGCGAAGTGCAACTGGAAGCTGGAGACCCCGGGCAGCGTCCCGGCGGGTGCGCGGATCTCCGCGGGGAAGTTGGGCAGGGTGGACAGGTCGTTGCCCAGGCTGGCGGTCTCGGAGGTGAACCGGTCACCCGTGAGCTGCATCCCGTCGCCCGAGTCGCCGGCAAACCGGATCACGACGCGGTCCAGCCGTTGCAGGGGCTTGCTACTCATGCCGGCACTGTCACCAGATCTCGTGAGGACGGTGGTTGAGCCGCTGGCTGCGGTCCCCTTCATGGTAAGGGCCTCCTGACCGCCGCGCCCTCCCGGGAGCGGCGTGGCCGCGAATCGGTCGCCCGACGGGTGGGATCATCCGCTGGGGGGAGGTGGGCCCCCGCTGGCGTCTTTAAGGTGGTGGACATGTGGAGCGCGGGTGGCACATGGGGACACCGGACCGGTCGACGGGGATACCGGACCGACCGGGCGAGACTGAGGGGAGTACGCACCCTGACGGCCCTTGGACTCGGGGCGGCGTTGGTGCTCGCAGGCTGTAGCAGCGACGATCCGGCGGGGACGACGGACGAGGCGGGGACGACGGACGAGGCGGGGACGCACACGAGCGCCGACGGCGCCACCGCGACCTCCGGTGCCGAGCCGGCACCCGCCCTGCCCGCCGGCGCACTGGGGGAGCAGGCCAGGTGGGTGCTCGACCTGCTCGACCCCGGGGCCAGGGGGCCGTCCGCAGAGGAGGCGCAGGAGCGGTTCTCCGCCGAGTTCCTCGAGGCGGTGCCAGCCGACCAGATCGAGCCGGTGCTGGTCGACCTGCGGGAGGGCGGTCCGTTCACGGTGGTGGCGGTGACCGAGCAGCCGGCCGGGGCCGACGGCACCAGGTCGGCCCAACTCAGACTCACCGGGGAGAGCCCGGTCGTGCTCAGCATCGCGGTGGACGCCGAGGAGCGGATCAGCGGTCTGCTGCTGCAGCCGGACAGCACCGCGGACCTGCCGCCACTCGACTCCTGGGAGGACCTGGACGACCAGCTCGCCGACCTGGGCGGGACCACGCAGATCTACGTGGCCGACGTCGCGGACGGCACCTGCGTCCCGGTGCACGAGACCCCCGACGCGCAGGCCGCCCCGTCGGGCTCGGTCTTCAAGCTGGTCGTGCTCTCGGCGGTGGTGGACGCCGTCGCCGACGGCGACCTCGACTGGGAGACCGAGCTGACCATCACCCGCGAGCTGAAGAGCCTGCCCTCCGGGCAACTGCAGAACCGGGAGGACGGCTCGGTGGTCACCGTGCAGGAGGCCGCCGAGATGATGATCGCGATCAGCGACAACACCGCCACCGACCTGCTCATGGACGCCGTGGGGCCGGAGCGGGTCGCCCGGGCGGTCGAGGGCATCTCCGTCGAGCCGGACCGGCTGACACCGCTGCTGACCACCCGGGAGTTCTTCCTGCTCGGGTGGGGCGCCCCCGACCTCCGGGAGCAGTGGGCCGACGCAGACCCCAGCACCCGCGCGGACCTGGTGGCGCAGCTCCCGGAGGACACCTCCGGGCTCAACCCGCTGACCATCACCACGCCGGCCTGGCCCGACGGTGTCGGGTGGTTCCTCACGGGGGAGGAGGTCTGCGCCGTGCACGCCGAGCTCCAGGAACAGGCACAGACCGACGCCGGCGCACCCGTGCGGGACATCCTGGCGGCCAACCCCGGGCTCCTGCCCCCCGCTGGCACGTCCTACCAGGGGTTCAAGGGCGGCTCGGCACCCGGCGTGCTGGCCTACTCCTTCTACCTGGAGGCCGACGGCAACCCGGAGACCGACGGCGAGGGCGGCGACGGCGCTGGGGCCGGGGGCGGGCGGGTCCTGGTCCTCCAGGTCCGCCACGAGGGCGCCATCGTGGACCAGCCGTTCAACGACCTCACCCAGGCCGCGCTCGGCCTGTTGGCCTCCGGCGGCTGAGACAGGGTCCACGGCCAGCCGGGGCGACGGCGCTAGGCTGCCGTGCGATGACCGATTACCTCGTGGTTCTCGCCGTGGCTCTCGCCGGGGTGGCCCTCGTCGCGGCCGCGGCCGGAGGGCGGCGCCTGCTCGCGCCGCACGACGCGCGCCCGACCAAGCTCACGACATACGAGTCCGGGGTGGACCCCGTCGGGTCGGGGTGGAGCCAGGGGAGCCTGCGCTACTACGGCTACGCGTTGCTCTACGTCGTGTTCGCCGTGGACGTGGTCTACCTCTTCCCCTGGGCGCTGGTGCTGCGCACCGACCTCGGGGCGGCCTCGCTGGTCGAGATGGCGATCTTCGTCGGGGTGCTGGTGGTCGGCCTGGCCCATGCGTGGCGCCGCGGCCTGTTGAGGTGGGTGTGATGACCGTCGACCTACCCGAGCCCCGCGTGGGACCCGCCGCAGACAAGGCGCCGGCCGCCGTCCGCGTGGTGCTGAACTGGGGTCGCAAGTACTCGCTGTGGGTGTTCAACTTCGGCCTGGCCTGCTGCGCGATCGAGTTCATCGCCGCCTCGATGGCCCGGCACGACTTCATCCGTCTCGGCGTCATCCCGTTCGCCCCCGGACCCCGCCAGTCGGACCTGATGGTGGTCTCCGGGACCGTCACCGACAAGATGGCGCCCGCGATCCGCCGTCTCTACGAGCAGATGCCGGAGCCGAAGTACGTCATCTCCTTCGGCGCCTGCTCCAACTCCGGCGGCCCCTACTGGGACTCCTACTCGGTCACCAAGGGCGTCGACCAGGTCATCCCGGTGGACGTCTACGTCCCCGGGTGCCCGCCCCGGCCCGAAGCCCTGCTCGCCGGCATCGTGACGCTGCAGGAGCAGATCGCCGGGGAACGTCCCGGGCGGGCCAGGGCCGGCTCCCGCCCCCGGCCGTATGCCGAGGCGCCGGTCTCCGCCGCCGAGGTCACCCGGGACCTGGTCGAGCCGCCCGCGTCGGCGCAGGACGGGGATTCGCCGAAGGACGGGGAGTCTCCGCGGGACGGTGACCAGGCGTGACCACGCTCGGCAGTGGGGCCCAGACCCGCGACCTCGAGCCGGGGGAGTGGGTGTCGGCGGTCACCGCCGCGCGGGACGCCGGCTACGACTACTTCGACTGGCTCTCCGCCGTGGACCAGACCGACGCCGACCAGGACCCGGGGCTGGACGTCCTGGTGCACCTGATCGCCACCAGCCCCGAGGCGCCGCGGCCGCTGGCCCGCCTGCTGCTGCGCACCCGCCTCCCCGACGGCGCCCTGCTGGCGAGTCTCACCGGGGTGTTCGCCGGTGCCGCCTGGCACGAGCGGGAGACCCACGAGATGTTCGGGGTGGAGTTCACCGACTTCGACGACGGCACCGACCAGAGGCTGCGCCCCCTGCTGCTTCCCGACGGGTTCGAGGGCACCCCGCTGCGCAAGTCCTTCGTCCTCGCGGCGCGGGCGTCCAAGGCCTGGCCCGGCGCCAAGGAGCCGGGGGAGTCCGACTCCAGCAAGAGCAAGCGGTCGCCGAGCCGACGCCGGCTGCTGCCGCCGGGGGTGCCCGACCCGTCCTGGGGCCCCCGCTGAGCTCCCGGAGGCCTCCGGTCCCCGGCTGGGACGAGGCAACCCCCGGCGTCCTGCGACTCCCCTCCGGTCGACTCGTCCGGGGCCGTCCCGTCGGTGAGCACCGCGAACCGGAGGCCGACCTGACGGTCTTCCTGCTGGGGTCGACCCCGCCGGAGACGGACCACGACACCGCATGGGTGCGGTGGCGCGACTTCGGGCTCCCCGCCGACCGTTCCGTCGCCACGCAGGTGCTCGCCGAGGCGTGGCGCCGCGCGGTCGACGAGCGGGTCGAAATGGTTTGCCGGGGCGGCCGCGGACGCACCGGCACCGCGCTGGCCTGCCTCGCCGTGCTGGACGGTGTGCCGCCCGAGCGGGCCGTGGCGTTCGTCCGGGAGGGCTATCACCCCGGCGCGGTGGAGACGCCGTGGCAGCGGCGATTTGTCGCCGGGTTCGACCCGACCGGGACCGGCTGAGCCCCCGTGACGGACCGCCGAGCGCGGCCGAATTCCCGCCGTCGGGGGTGACAGTGGATAGGCTGCCGACGATGCTCAGCGAGTTGCCGCTGCTGGCGGAGACCATCATCAAGGCCGTCGTCGTGCTGGCGGCCTTCCTGATGCTGCCCCTGGCGGTGGGTCAGACCGAGCACAAGGTGATGGGTCATATGCAGGGACGGCTGGGCCCGATGGAGGCCGGACCGCACGGGATCGCCCAGCTCGTCGCCGACGGGATCAAGTTCGCGCAGAAGGAGGACGTGGTCCCCGCGGCCGCCGACCGCTGGGTGTTCCGCCTGGCCCCGGCCGTCGCACTGATCCCCTACCTGGTGGCGCTCGCGGCCATCCCCTGGTCGTCGACCTGGATCGCCGCCGACCTGCCGGCGGGCCTGCTCTTCGTGCTGGCCGTCACCTCGGTCGGGGTCATCGGCACCCTGATGGCGGGATGGGGCAGCGGCAACAAGTACTCCCTCATCGGCGGGATGCGCGCCGCCGCCCAACTGGTCAGCTACGAGCTGCCGCTGGCGCTCGCCGCCGTGTCCGTCGCGCTCGCGGCCGGCACCTTGTCCCTGGGCGGGATCGTCGGGGAGTGGCAGTGGTGGTGGCTGCTGTGGCAGCTGCCCGGTGCCGCGGTCTTCCTCGTCGCCACCGTCGCCGAGCTCCAGCGGGTCCCCTTCGACGCCCCGATCGCCGACGGCGAGATCGTCTTCGGCCCCTACACCGAGTACACCGGCCTGCGCTTCGCGTTCTTCCTGCTCGCCGAGTACGCCGGCATCGTGGTGATGTCCCTGCTGTTCGCGGTCCTCTTCCTCGGCGGCTGGGGCGGCCCGTGGGCGGAGGTCCTCGGGCCGCTGTGGACCGTCCTCAAGGCCGGGCTGGTGGTCCTGCTCATCCTCTGGCTGCGGGTGGCCTGGCCACGGGTCCGGGAGGACCAGCTGCAGCGGCTCGCCTGGCTGGTGCTGCTCCCGGTCGCCCTCGGCCAGGTCGCCCTGACCAGCGTCGGGGTGGTGATCTGGGGATGAGCGAGGACCAGAAGCCCCCAGGCCTGATCGCCTCGGCGCGGGCGCTCGGCCGCGGGATGGCCACCACGGCCAAGGTTTTGGCGCGTGCGCCGCACACGACGCAATATCCCCACGTCGAGCCCGACCTGCCAGACCGCTCCCGGGGCGTCATCGCGCTGCTGGAGAGCAACTGCACCTCCTGCATGCTGTGCGCCCGGGAGTGCCCCGACTGGTGCATCTACATCGACTCCCACAAGGAGACGGTGGAGCCCGGCCCGGAGGGCGGCCGGGCCCGCTCGCATAACGTCCTGGACCGCTTCGACATCGACTACTCGCTGTGCATGTACTGCGGCATCTGCATCGAGGTGTGCCCGTTCGACGCCCTCTTCTGGGCCCCCGACTTCGCGTATGCCGAGGGAGACATCCGCAACCTGCTGCACGACAAGGAGCGGCTCGAGGGCTGGATGGGCCAGGTCCCCGAGGCCGCGCTCCCCGAGGGCGGGCGCGGTGGGCGGGTGGCCGCGGCGGCAGCCAAGGCCGCTGCCGAGGCGGAGCGGGACTCTGGGACCGAGCGGGGGGCCGAGTGACCAGCCGGGACGTCCTGTTCGTCGCGGTGGGTCTGCTCACCGCTGCCAGCGCCATCCTCGCGGTGACCTCGCGCCGGGTGCTCCACGCGGGCCTGTGGCTCGTCGTCAGCATGGGCGGCCTCGCCGGCTGCTACCTGGTGCTCGGTGCCGAGCTGGTCGCGTTGGTCCAGCTCCTGGTCTACGTCGGCGCCGTGGTCGTCCTCGTGCTGTTCGCCCTGATGCTGACGCGGGTCGGTGCCACCCCGGAGGACGCACCCCAGGGCTACCGCGCGCTGTCGGCCGTCGTCGCCCTCGCGGTGACCGTGCTGCTCGGCGGCACCCTGGTGGCCGCGTTCGGGTGGGACGCGGTCGCCGTCACCGGACCGGACGGACCGGACGTCGGGGCGGCGATCTTCGGCACCTGGGTCTGGCCGTTCGAGTTGCTCTCGCTGCTGCTGCTCGCGGCCCTGGTCGCGGCCATCGCGGTCGCCACCGCGGGGAAGGGGCGGGTCAAGTGATCACCCCCGCCCTCCCGCTGCTGCTGGTCGCCGTGCTCGCCGGCGCCGGCACGTACGGCGTGCTCGCCCGCCGGCACCTCGTGCTGGTGCTGATCGGCGTCGAGCTGCTCATCGCCGCGGCCGGGCTGCTGCTGGTGACCGTGGGGCAGCTGTACCCGGACCCACTGGCGTCCGGGCCCGTGCTGACCCTGTTCCTGATCACCATCGCGGCGGCCGAGGTGGTCGTCGCCCTCGCGGTCCTGATGGCGTTGTTCCGCAGCCGCGGTGATGTGGACGGGCACCGGGAGGTGACCCGCACATGATCGGCACCCGCGACCTGCCCTGGCCCGACCTCGGTGAGTGGGAGCTGCCCTCCCTGCCGATGCCCGACCTCCCGGTCCCCGACCTGCCGATCCCCGAGCTGCCGGGAGCCGCGGCCCAGTACGCCGTGGCGGTCCCCTTGGTCGCCGCCGTGGTCGGCCTGCTCGTCGTCAGGCGCTCCAGCCGGGCCGCGGCCTGGACCGCGGTGCTGGGGT
The DNA here is from genome assembly GCF_057176825.1 of Ornithinicoccus sp. Classification (NCBI taxonomy): domain Bacteria; kingdom Bacillati; phylum Actinomycetota; class Actinomycetes; order Micrococcales; family Intrasporangiaceae; genus Ornithinicoccus; species Ornithinicoccus sp. Next base: position 1,175,173 of record NZ_CM169976.1, read on the forward strand.
CCCTGCTGACCCTGGCGGTGGTGGTCGCCCAGGCGTACGCGCTCACCCAGACCGGTGGGGTGCGCTCGTCCGGCACCGTCGGACCCCTCGCCCTCGGTGACTTGACCGTCCCGCTGGAGCTCACGGCATACCGGCTGACCGCCCTCACCGCGGTGGTGGTGGCGCTGGTCGCCTGTGTCGTGCAGGTCTTCGCCCGCTGGTACCTCTGGTACGACCCCCGCTACCGGCAGTTCTCCTCCACCGTCTCGCTGTTCACCGCCGCGATGTTGCTCGTCGTGCTGTCCGGGGACGTGCTGCTCACCCTCATCGGGTGGGAGGTGATGGGCTGGTGCTCCTACCTGCTCATCGGCCACCTGTCCGCCAAGGACTCGGCGAACCGCGCTGCCATCAAGGCGCTGCTGGTCACCCGGCTGGCGGACGTCGGGATGTGGCTCGGGCTGATCGCGCTCGCGGCGCCGGCGGGCAGCACCCGGATCGCCGACATCGTCGACCACTGGGTGGTCCTCGACGGCGACGGTGCCCTCGCGACCCGGCCCGGCGGTGGCGTGCTGCTGGCGCTGGCCATGATCGGCGTTGTGGTCGGCGTGCTCGGCAAGTCGGCCCAGGTGCCGTTCCAGGACTGGCTCCCGGATGCGATGGAGGGCCCCACCCCCGCGTCGGCGCTGATCCACGCCGCCACCATGGTCGCGGCCGGCACCGTCGTGCTGGCCCAGCTGTTCCCGCTGCTGCAGGCCAGCGGCCCGGCCCGGCTCCTGCTCGCCGTCCTGGTCTCCGTCACGGTGGTCGGGGCCGCGCTGCTCGCCTTCGCCCAGCCGGACCTGAAGCGGATGCTGGCCTGGTCCACCGTCAGCCAGGTCGGGTTGATGCTCGCCGCGCTGACCGTCGTGCCCTCCGGCGCCGACCCGGACGCGGCGATCCTGCACCTGGCCTCGCACGGTGTCTTCAAGGCGCTGCTGTTCCTCGCACTCGGGTGGCTCAGCGTGCTCACCGGGGGCACCGCGATCGCGTATGTCGTGTCGGGGCTGACCCGCTACCGCAGCGTCCGGCGGCCGATGGCGATCGGGCTGCTGGCGCTCGCCGGGGTGCCGCCTATGGTCGGCTTCGTCTCCAAGGAGCTCATCCTGGGCCAGGCCGAGGCCGGGGTGGAGGCCGCGGGTGGCCTGGCCAGCACCCTGGTCCTGGCAGCCGTCGGGGCCAGCGTGCCGCTGACGGCCGCCTACTGCATGCGGGCGTGGCTCGTGCTGGCCAGGGACCAGCCGATGCGCCAGCCCGCCAAGACCGGTCACGAACGGATCGACGACTTCTTCGCCGAGCCCGAGGTGGTGCACGAGGCCGCCGGCATCGAGGAGGCCGAGGCGGCGATCTCCTCGACGGCGCGCGTCGGGATCAGCCTCCTGGGCTTCCTCAGCGTCGTCGGCGGCGCACTGGCCTTCACCCCCGTGATCCAGGTGGACGTGCGGGTCGACCTGCAACTGCTCATCGCCTCGCTCGTGCTGATGGCGGTGGCTGCCTTCGCCGTCTGGCTGGCCTCCCGCGGCATCCGGTCCCGGGACGCGGCCACCCGGCTGCCGCTGCCGCTCAGCCTGGCGGCCGAGCGTGGCCTGGGGGCGGGCGCGCTGTACCACCGCGTGGTGGTGCGCCCCGTGCTCGCGCTGGCCAGGGGAGTCACCTGGGCCGACCGCGAGGTGCTCGACGGATATGTCCGCGGCGCCGGAGCCGGCAGCCGGGTGCTCGGCTGGCTGGCTGAGCGGACGACGCCGTGGCGTCCGGCCGGTGCGATGACCCTCGTCCTGTTGGGCGTCGTGATCCTCGGCGCGGTGGGGGTGGTCCTGGCATGAACCTGGACTTCCTGTCCCTGGACTTCCTCGACCCGGTGGCCCCCTACGGGCCGTTCGTCGCGGTGCTCGCCCCCCTCGTGGTCGCCCTCGTGCTGGTGGTCGCCGACCGGTTCCCGGACCCGCCCACCGAGGGGCTCTCCCGCCCCATCGCGCTGGGCGGTGCGCTGGTCTCCGCGGCGGCCGCGGTGCTGGCCGTGCTGCAGCGCCCGGACGTCGACCTGCCCTGGATCCCCGCCATCGGGGTCCGCCTGGACCTGACCGTCGACGGGATCAGCGCCCCGCTGCTGCTGCTCACCGCCCTCACCGGCGTGGTGGCCGTCGCCCTGCGCTACCACGAGCCCGAGCGGGACCACCCCGCCAAGGAGGTGACGGCCCCGCTCGACCTGGGCGGACGGCATACGGCGCAGTCCCTGGCCACCTACTACGGGTGCCTCCTCGTCGTCCTCTCCGGCGCCATGCTGGCGTTCCTGGCCCGGGACGCCATCGTCTTCTTCGTCGCCTTCGAGATGGTGCTAGTGCCGATGTGGCTGCTGGTCGCGCGGCACGGTGACGGCACCAGCGGCGCCGACCGCGACGGCGCCGCGGCCCGGTTCGTCCTCTTCACCGCCACCGGCTCCACCCTGATGCTCGTCGGCATCCTGGCCCTGGCCACGGCGACCGGCACCAGCGACATGGGGGCCTGGCCCGAGCGTGTCGGCACCCTGGGGGTCGGCACCCAGGTCGTGGTCGCCGCCCTGCTGGTCGTCGGGCTGGGGATGAAGATCCCTGTCTTCCCGCTGCACACCTGGCTGCCGTGGGTGCACTCGACGGCGCCGACGGCCGGCTCGGTGCTGCTCGCCGCGGTCCTGCTCAAGCTCGGCGTGTACGGCCTGATCCGTCTCGTCGTCGCCCCGTTGCCGGACGGGTTCGCCACCGTCTCCCCGGTGTTGGCCGGCTTCGCCGTCACCGGGATCGTGTGGGCCGGGCTGGCGTGCCTGGTCGAGCGGGACCTGAAGCGGCTCATCGCCTGGTCCTCGATCGCACACCTCGGCTTCGTCGTGCTCGCGCTGGCGGCCGGCACCGCCACGGGCCTGCAGGCCGCACTGTTCGGCAACGTTGCCCACGGCCTGATCTCGGCCCTGCTGTTCGTCGTCGTCGGCGAGCTCAAGCACCAGTGGGGCACCGCGGACCTGGCCACCGCCCGCGCCGCGCTGCGCGAGGTGGCTCCCCGTCTGGGCTTCGCCCTCGTCGTCGGGATGGCCGCCGCGATGGGGCTCCCGGGCCTCGCCGGGTTCTGGGGGGAGTTCGGGGCCCTGTATGCCGCATGGTCACCGGCCGCCGACCGCACCGAGGGGTGGTTCCGGGTGTTCGCCCTCGTCGCGGCCCTCGGGGCCGTGCTGGCCGCGGCCTACGCCGTGCGGGTGCTGCGCGAGGTGTGGGCCGGTGACCGGAGCACGCCGCTGATCGGGGACGCCCGCAGGGTGAACCTGCTGCTGATCTCCGTCCTCGTCGCCTGCATCGTCGGGCTCGGCGTCTACCCGGCCCCGCTGCTGGACCTGACGGAGCCGGCCGTGACCCAGCTGGTCGCGGTGATGGGGGGTTCCCGGTGAACCTGACCCTCAATCTCGGCGCCCTGTGGCCCGTCCTGGCGCCCGCGCTGGGCGCCCTCCTCGTCCTCGTCGTCGAGGCCGTCGCTCCCAAGCTGCGCCAGGTGCACCTGGGCGTGGCCGGCCTGGCGCTGCTCGGTGGCGCCGCCGCCACGGTCCCCGGCCTCCTGCAGTCCTCCGGCGACCGGCGCTCGGCGTTCTGCATCCCCGGCGGCGACTGTCTCTACGGCGCCAGCTCGATCACCTCGGGGCTGCAGTTGCTCGCCCTGGGGGCTGCCGGCGTGGTGCTGGCGCTGGCCTGGACGGACTGGAACTCCCGCGCGCGCGGCTCCGGGGGCACGGCGGTGCTGGTCGTGCTGTTGCTCGCCGCCACCGCGGGGATCACGGCGGTGCCGGCGGCGCGGGACCTGGGGTCGCTCCTGGTCGCCCTGGAACTCGCCACCCTGCCCACGGTCGGACTGGTCGTGCTGGAGCGACGCCGCGGCCGAGAGCAGGTGGCCGTCGAGGGGGCGGTCACCCTGCTGGTGACCTCACTGGTCTCCTTCGCGCTGCTCGCGATGGGCGCCGCGCTGTGGGTCGCCGCCACCGGCACCGGGATGCTGTCGACCGCGGCCGCCGCCACGGCAGCCTCCGAGGGGCGCGCCCCCGTGCTGGTGCTCGCCGCGGTGTTCGCCCTCGCAGGCATCGGGTTCAAGCTGTCCGCCGCGCCTTTCCATGCCTGGACACCCGTCACCTACGGTGCCGCCCCGCTGGCGGTCACCGTCTACCTCGCCGGAGCGTCCAAGGTCGCGGCGCTCGGCGCCCTGATCGTGGTGGTGCAGGCCCTGGCCGGTGCCTCCGGGTTCACCCTCGTCGCGGTGGGCATCGTCGCTGCCCTGAGCATGACGCTGGGCAACGTGGTCGCCCTGCGCCAGACCGACCTGATCCAGCTGCTGGCCTGGTCGGCCGTCGCCCAGGCCGGCTGGATGATGCTGCCGCTCACCGCGGTGTCCAACCGTGCCGTCCACGCCGCGGCCGGCTACCTGGCCGTCTACGTCGTCGCCACGTTGCTCGCCTTCGTCGTCGTGCTCGGCGTGGGCCAGGCGGTCCGGATCCGCGCGGGCGCTGAGGAAGACGAGGCCCGGGAGGACGGGGGCGCGGAGGACGAGGGCCGGGACCTGCCGGCCGTGAGCGGTCACACCCTGGAGGACCACCGCGGGCTGCTCCGCCGCCACCCGTGGACGGCCGCAGCGCTCGCCTTCGCACTGCTTGCCCTCGCCGGCCTGCCGCCGGCGGTCATCGGCCTGGTGGCCAAGGTCGTCGCGCTGCGCCCGGTCGCCGGCGACGGCACCTGGTGGCTCGCGGTCGTCGCCGCGCTCAACGTCGCCCTCGGCATTGCGGTGTACCTGCGCTGGCTGGCCGTCCTCGTCGCCCGGCCCCCGGTGGACGAGCACGGCATACCGGTGCGGTCCCCGGACGACGACGACGTCAAGGTGTCCTACTCCTGGTCCGGCCCACACCCGTGGCTGATCGGCGTGCTCACCACCCTCCTGGTGCTCGGCAGCATCTCGCCCGTGGGCATCTTCTAGCCAATTTTGATAGCGAGTTTGTCGCCCGAGCCCGCCTTTTCGTAGTGGTTCTGCTCCGGACCTCCGCGTGCCATCCCGGGATATGTCGCTCTCTGTGGAGCCGGAGATGAGAACGGGAGGCGGCGGATGCGCGGATCGAGGCCCACCCCGATCTGGCGGTCGTGGCTAAGGGCAACGGCTACTCGGTTCGCTGGAACCTGCAGAAGCTGGTGGGGGAGTACGCCCGGCACAACGGTCACGCGGACCTGATCCGGGAGGCGATCGACGGCCAGACCGGGGAGTGACGGCCCAGCCGGGTGCAGATCCGCTACGAAAAGGCGGGATCGGACGACAAACCCGCTACGAGAATGGGCGGGGGGATGCGGAACACCGGAGGTCAGACGGACGTTTCACCGGCATGCACAGGCACTACAACGGGCTCAAGACGGCGCTGCTCTTCGGCGCCATCTGGGCGTTGCTCCTCGGGATGGGCGCGGTCATCGGCTCCGGCCGGTTCATCTGGCTGTTCGCCCTCATCGGCGTGGCGATGACCTTCTACGGGTATTGGAACTCGGACAAGATCGCGATCAAGGCGATGCGCGCCTACCCTGTCACCGAGCAGCAGCAGCCCGCGATGTACCGCATCGTCCGGGAGTTGTCCGACCGAGCGGGGCAGCCGATGCCGCGGCTCTACGTCAGCCCGACCGCCGCGCCGAACGCGTTCGCGACCGGGCGCAACCCGGACAACGCGGCCGTGTGCTGCACGGAGGGGATCCTGCACCTGCTCGACGAGCGGGAACTGCGTGGTGTCCTGGGCCACGAGCTGATGCACGTCTACAACCGCGACATCCTCACCTCCTCGGTCGCCGCCGCCATCGCCGGCGTCATCACGTCCGTGGCGCAGATGCTGATGTGGAGCAGCGCCTTCGGCGGCAACCGCGGCAACGGCAACCCGATCGCGATGCTGGCCATGGCCCTGCTGGCCCCCTTCGCCGCCACCGTCATCCAATTGGCGATCAGCCGCACCCGGGAGTACGACGCGGATCAGGACGGTGCCGTCCTCACCGGCGACCCGCTCGCGCTGGCCTCCGCGCTGGCCAAGCTGGAGCGGGGCACCCGGGCGGCCCCGCTGCCGCCCGAGCCGCAACTGCAGAACGCCAGCCACATGATGATCGCCAACCCCTTCCGCGCCCAGGACGTGGGCCGGCTTTTCGCCACCCACCCGCCGATGGCGGACCGGATCGCCCGGCTGCAGGCGATGGCCCGGCAGGGTGAGCAGGGTGGGGGTCCCGGGCAGGGCACCGGCCTCGGGCCCGGCGCCTGACCACCCCAGGGGCAGCGTTCCACGGAATGGACGGGGCGTGATTACCTGTCCCGTATGGCCAACCTGACCCGCACCGACGCCCAGGCCCGCGCCGCGCTCGTGGAGGTGACGGCATACTCCGTCGACCTGGACCTGACCGGGGGAGACCGGGGGAGCCAGACCACCTTCGGCTCCACCGCCACCATCGAGTTCGTATGCAAAGAGCCGGGGGCGAGCACGTTCCTGGACGTCGCCGCGGAGCAGGTGCACGAGATCACCCTCAACGGGCGGGCACTCGACCCGGCCGGGGCGGACGGTGCACGGGTGGTGCTGCCCGACCTGGCCGAGCGCAACGAGGTCACGGTCCGCGCCACGATGGCCTACAGCAAGGACGGCCAGGGGCTGCACCGGGCGCTGGACCCCTCGGACGGGCGTTATTACGTCTTCGGGCACCTGTTCCTGGACGCGGCACCCCGGGTCTTCGCCTGCTTCGACCAGCCGGACCTCAAGGCCCCCTACGACGTGACCGTGACCGCGCCGCAGGGGTGGACGGTGCTCGGCAACGGCGCCGCCACGCGCTCCGGCGAGACCCGGTGGGAGCTGGCCACCACCCACCCGCTGGCCACCTACTTCGTCACCGTCTGTGCCGGGCCCTACGTCTCGGTCACCGACGTGCACGACGGCATCCCGCTGGGCATCCACGCCCGGGCCTCGCTGGCCGGGCCGCTGCACGAGCAGGCTCCGCAGATGCTGGAGGTGACCCGGGCCTCGTTCGACTACTACCACCGGCTGTTCGGCATCCGGTACCCGTTCGGGGCCTACCACCAGGTCTTCGTCCCCGAGTTCAACGCCGGCGCCATGGAGAACCCCGGCTGCGTGACCTTCCGGGACTCCCTGCTGTTCCGGGGGGCCGCCACGGAGGACGAGGTGCTGGGCCGCTCCAACACCATCGCGCACGAGATGGCGCACATGTGGTTCGGCGACCTGGTGACGATGACGTGGTGGGACGACCTGTGGCTCAACGAGTCGTTCGCCGAGTACATGGCGCACCGCACCCTGGTCGCGGCGACCGAGTTCCGCAGCGCCTGGCTGGACTCCACCATGTCCCGCAAGACCTGGGGCTACGCCGCCGAGCGGACCCCCTCCACCCACCCCGTCGCCGGCTCACCGGCCCCCGACGCCGACACCGCGCTGCAGAACTTCGACGGCATCTCCTACGCCAAGGGTGCCGCGGTGCTGCGCCAGTTGATCACCCACATCGGGGACGACGCGTTCGTCGCCGGCATCACGGCATACCTGCAGGAGCACGCGTACGGCAACGCCGACCTCGGCGACTTCCTGTCGGCCATGGAACGCGCCGCGGGCGAGGACCTGGGCGCGTGGGCGGACGGCTGGCTGCGGACCGCCGGGCTGGACACCGTCGGCGCGGAGGTGGGGGCAGACCGGCTCACGCTGACCCGGACCCCGCCCGCCGATCGGCCGGCGGACCGGCCGCACACCCTCGACGTCGCCGGGTGGGCCGGCGGCACCCGCACGCTGTATGCCGAGGCGCTGCTGACCCAGGACCGCGTGACCCTGCCGGTGTCCCCCAGCGGGCCGGTGCGCCTGCTCGTGCCCAACGCGGGCGACCTCAGCTGGGCCCGGGTCCGGCTCGACGGGCAGTCCCTCGCCGCGCTGCCCGAGGAACTGCCCGCCGTCGGGGAGCCGATCCAGCGCGCGGTGGTGTGGGTCGCCCTGCTCGACGCGCTGGCGCTCGGCGAGCTCGCTCCCCAGCACCTGCTGAGGGTGTTCGCGGTGGCCTGGCCCGTGGAGGACGAGCCCTCGATCCTGGGCCGGGTGGCGTCCACCGTGGCCTCCCGGGTGCTCGGGGAGTACGTCTGGCCGCAGGACGCGGCGCAGGCCCGCGCGGAGGTCGCGGTCGCGGCCCGCCAGCGGTTGGACACCGCGGAGCCGGGGTCGACCCAGTCGGTCGCGGCGGCGCGGCTGCTGGCCCAGACCACCGACGACACCGGCCTGCTCACCCGGTGGGCGGACGGCGCCGACCTGCCCCAGGCGCTGGACGGTGACGCCGACTTCCGGTGGACGGTGCTGCGCGCGCTCGCCGTGCTCGATGCCGTCGAGGACGACGCGATCGAGACCGCCGCCGAGGAGGACCGTTCCCTGCAGGGACGGCTCGGTGCGCTGGCCGCACGGGCAGCCCGGCCCACCGAGGACGCCAAGGCCTGGGCCTGGGACCAGCTCACCGGCGACCACGGTCGCTCCAACTACGAGATGAACGCGCTCGCCCAGGGCTTCTGGCTCGGCGGGGACACCGGCCTGTTGCGTCCCTACGTGGCGCGGTTCCACGAGGACGTCCCCGCACTGTCGGGCCGGGTCGGGCAGGATGCCCTGGCCCGGGTCGCGGCGCTGGCCTACCCGCGCACCGTGGTCGAGACGGCGACCGACGAGGCCACCACCGCCCGGCTGGGTGATGGTGGCCTGTCGCCCGCCGTGCGCCGGGCACTGGTGGACCAGCAGTCGGTGTTGCGCGAGGTGATCGCCTCGCGGGCGGCCCACCCGCCCCGCCCTGTCACGGGGTGAGGTCGAGCGCCTCCTCGGCCAGCGCCAGCACCGCGTAGTGCCCGCCGTCCTCGTCCACCAGGTCGTAGGCCGGGACGAGGATCTCCGAGCCGTCCGGGAGATACATCACGCCGGTCTCCAGTGAGGCCTCCACGATGGTGGCCGTGTGGACCGGGTAGGGCAGCAGGTCCCCCTCGGCGAGGTCGAGGTCCGTCCACTCCTCCCAGGGGTCGTACTCCTCGGTCAGCAGGAGGTCGGTGTCGTCCACCCCCGGGATCCACACGCCGTCCGCGGCGAACCGCGGGTCGGAGGCCCGCTCCACCGCCTCGGTGGGGGAGATGACGGGGTAGTCGCCCAGGGAGACGTAGTCACCCAGCACCCCGTAGGCGTGGGCAACCCCTGCCCCGGTGACACCGGCGAAGAAGTAGCTGTTCGGTCCGCCGTCACGGGTGCCGACGACGGACACGTAGGGGTCGCCCTCGTAGGTCTCGGTGCTCCACGTGAGGTCGTCGGTGGGCACCCCGGTGGCGACCAGGAACTCCTGGGCCTGGGCGATCGCCTCGTCCTTGCCGGGGCGCTCTCCCACGGGCAGGCAGTCCTGCGCCGAGATGGGACTGCCGCCCGAGAAGAAGGAGACATCGTCCTCGGCCGCCATCTCGGCGCAGAAGGGGTCGGCGAGGTCGTTCTGGTAGTTGAAGTCGGTGGTGGAGCCGGTGCTCACCGTCAGCACGATCCCCTCGGCCTCCAGGACGTAGTACCCGTCGCCGGACTGGTCGTCCACCTCACCGTCCAGGCCCAGGCGGGTCGCCCAGTCCTCAAGGAAGGCGACCCCGTCCACCTCGGCAGCGCGCATCATGCGCACCTCACCCGTGCCTCCGCCCTCGGTGGACAGCCGGGGGTCGGCCACGAGCACGGTGGGACCGAAGGGGTAGTAGCTGGAGGTGCTGTCGTAGCCCCAGGAGCCCTCCGCGCCGTCGCTCAGGATGGACTCCTCAAAGCCCCCGGAATCGGTGGCCCAGTCCTCCCCGACGGCCCCTTCGGTGCCGGCGGCGTCGTCGCCCCCGGACTCGGCGTCGGACCCGGCGTCGGACTCGTCATCCGCCCCCGTGGACGCCACGGTCGAGCCGCCGGTGCCCGGCTGGTCCGCCGACTGCAGGCCCACGGCGTAGCCGCCGGCACCGATGGCCAACGCGGCCACCGCCGCCGCGGCGACCAGCGTGGTCCGGCTCCCGCGGGTGGTCCCGTCGTGCACCCGGACCGCGGTATCGGCATACGCGTCTGGCGCCTGGGGGAAGGGCTGCCCGTAGGGGTCAGCCCCCGAGCCGGCGAGCGGCGCCGGCGTGCGGCCCAGCAGCCTGCGGCGCAGCGACGCCTGGTCGGGGTAGGACCCGTGCGCAGGGTCCGCCGCACGCATCCGCCTCAGGGCCTCGTCGTCTTCGTGGACCATGTCATGCCTCCTTGGTGCGACCCGGGTGCGGCAACCCCTGCGGTGTGGTGGCCCGGGTGGTGTGTGGTGCGCGGTCAGCCCTCATCGGCCCAGGCCTCCCGCAGCCTGGCCCTGGCCCGGGAGAGGGCGGCAGCCGCCCCGCCCCGGCTCACGCCGAGCGCCTTGGCGAGCCCCTCGCCGTCCAGCCCTTCCCAGGCGTGCAGCATCAGGACCACGCGGTCCCGTTCGCTGAGCCGGGACAGCGCCCGGCGCACCTGTTGGTCCTCCACGACCAGGTCGGCCGGGTCGGCGGAGTGGGTGCGGTGCCGACGCCGGTCGTCCTGCTCGTAGTCGCTGAGCAGGGTCAGGGTCGGTCTGCGGCGGTGGTTGGACAGCACGTAGGAGGCCGTCCGGTAGAGCCACGGCAGGACGAACTCCTCCGGGATGCGCTCCCGCCGCTTCCAGGCGGTCGCGAACACCTCGGCGGTGAGGTCCTCGATGTCCTCCCGGGGAGCGCGCCGCACGAAGTACCGGTGCACGGCAGTGCCGTGCTCGGCGAAGATCTGGTCGAACCAGGCGCCGTCACGCGGTTGCGCCTCGGTGCCGCCGGTGGCAGCCATGCCCAGCACCATACGGTCCCCCCTTCGGGGCCGGTACCCCGCGGCGCGGGGCGTCTCACCCGTCCTATGTCACCGGTGGCGGAGGTGTTGCACGGCGCGGGCGACGAATCCGGCCCGCGCTGCCGGGCGGCGCCGCGTCAGCGGTAGTTGGTGAACTGAAGTGCCACGTCCAGGTCGGCGCCCTTGAGCATCGCCTGGACCGCCTGCAGGTCGTCCCGGGACTTGGAGGTGACCCGCAGCTCGTCGCCCTGGATCTGCGCCTTGACCGACTTGGGCCCCTCGTCCCGGATCATCTTGGCGATCTTCTTGGCGTTCTCCGAGGAGATGCCCTCGGTCAGGGCGGCGTCCAGCCGGTACTCCTTGCCGGAGGCGCGCGGCTCGCCGTCGTGGGAGTAGTCCAGGTGCTTGAGCGACACCCCGCGCTTGACCAGCTTGGTCTGCAGCACGTCGAGGACGGCCTTGACCCGCTCCTCGGTGTTCGCCTTCATCGCGATGCTCTCGCCGGACAGTTCCACCGAGGCCCCGACGCCCCGGAAGTCGTAGCGGGTGCTGATCTCCTTGGCGGCCTGGTTGACCGCGTTGGCGACCTCCTGCTTGTCCACCTTGCTGACGATGTCGAACGATGAGTCGGCCATGACCGGTCCCTCCTGGGTGTCTGTGGGGCAGGAACCCGATCGTATGCCGTGGTGCCCACCCTGGAGTCGACCGTCCGCGGGCGGTTCCGCGGAGCCGCCCGCCGATGCCGCGGGCGAGCGTGGCTCGTTTTCGGCGGGGACCAATTCCCTTGCTATGGTGACACTCGCGTTTTGCCTCCGGCAGGTTGTCCGAGCGGCCAATGGAAGCGGACTGTAAATCCGTCGGCGTATGCCTACGCAGGTTCGAATCCTGCACCTGCCACCACGGGATGTCCCCGACATCCGGGACGGCCGGACCCACCAGTGGGGTCCGGCCGTTTCGTCGTTCCCGGGTGCTCACACAACGCAGCCGGTGCCCCGGAGCGTCTCCCCGGTGTGGGCCGGCCGGCCCACACTGAGCGAGGAGGGGATGGCATGAGAACCCGATCGGTGGCGCGGACGACCAGTGTCGCGATGTTGGTCGTGCTCCTGGCGGCGTGCGGGGGCGACGCGGAATCGCCCACGCCACCGGCGCAGGAGACGCCCAGCGCGGAGGCCCCGCCCAGCACAGAGGCCCCGTCAGGCGAGGACGCAGCCGACCTGCCCAGTGAGCCCACGGCATACGTGGAGCTCTTCCTGGATGCCATGCGTTCGGGCGATGAGGACCTTGCTCTCCGCCTCGGCCCCGCCGACGGCTTCGCGCTCGGGGACGACTGGTTCGACCTCACGGCGGGCGCTCCCGAGACGACGGAGGGGGATCCGTCCGAGACGCTTGTGACCGTGCCCTTTGAGGAGGGCGGGGAGCTCCAGGTCTGGGTCGACACGACCGTGATCGCCGACCAGGGTGATCACGGCATCCTCGCCGTGATCCACGCGCAGTAGCGTCCCGGGGCGCTCACCTGAGTCGGTAGAACCGCCAGAGGTCGGCCTCGATGGGCAGCACCTCCACCCGGGTGAAGCCGGCCCGCTCGGCGTACCCGCGCAGCACCGCCTCGCGGATCACCGTGCCGGTCGCGACCGATCCCGGATGCGCCATCGAGTCGGGCAGGCAGACCAGGTTGGAGAACCCGTACATCACCCGCTCCACCTCGTCGCCGATCGCGCCGAACTCGGGGGCGACCTTCTCGTCCATCACGACGACCACGCCGTGGGGCGCGGCCATCGCCCGCATCGAGCCCAGCACCGTGACCGGGTCCGGCATGTCGTGCAGACACTCGAAGGCCGTCACGACGTCGTATGCCGTGTCCGGCACCCGGGTGAGGTCGGACCGGACGAAGCTCACCCGGACCGAGACCCCCGCGGCTCTCGCGTGGCCGTTCGCGGTGTCGACCGAGGGGCCGTCGATGTCGTAGCCGTCGACCCGGATGTCCGGGTACGCCAGGGCCAGGCCGATGGCCGACCATCCGTGGCCGCAGCCCACGTCGGCGACGCGTCCGCCCGCGGTCAGACGGTCGTGCACGTCGGGAACGGAGGGGAACCACTCGGTCCCGAGCAACTGGGTGAAGAACGGGCGATTCATGTCGCCCTGCGCCCACCGCATCTCGTCCCCGAACTGTTCCCACGCGACACCCCCACCGGCCCGGTGCGCCGCCAGGACGCCCGGGAGCTGGAAGGCGGCGGCCACCAGCATCCGGGCGAAGGGGACGAAGAAGTCCAGGGAGTCCGGGTTCGTCAGCGCGCCGCGGTGCTCGGCCGGCAGCGCGAACCGGCGTTCGCCGCCGGGCGCATCCGGCGGCGTCGTGGTCAGCAACCCGGTGATGGCCTGCTGCTCGAGCCACTCACGGGTGTAGCGCTCGACGGTCCCCGCCCGGGCGGCCAGCTCGGCCGGTGTCAGTGCACCGTGATCGGCCAGCAGGCGGTAGTAGCCGAGCCGGTCCCCGAGGTAGATCGTCTCCACATCCATGGTGCCGAGTGCGGCCGTGAACAGCCGCTCGGCCAGGAGCTCTGCGGGCGCCGGCGGTGCCGTGTCGGTGGGCGTAGGCGGCGCGGCGGTGGGTGCGTTCGGTGCGTCGGAGAGTGTCATGGTCGTGCTCCCCAGGGGACGGGAGCGCGCCGTGCGGCCTCGTGGTGGGGTCGGGTCCACGGCGGCTCCTTCCGAGCGTACGCCGGTGCCTTCGGCCCGGCCAGGGCCCTGCCCTAGTCTTTGGGCATGACGACTGAGAACGCGCTGCCCCGCACCAACGCCGCCTTCATCGACCTGGAGGACAAGGTCGCGGCGCACAACTACTCCCCGCTGCCCGTCGTCGTGGCGCAGGCCGAGGGGGTCTGGGTCACCGATGTCGAGGGCAATCGCTACCTGGACGCGCTGGCCGGCTACTCGGCCCTGAACTTCGGCCACCGCCACCCCGGCCTGGTCGAGGCGGCCAAGGCACAGCTCGACCGCTCCACCCTGACCAGCCGGGCGTTCCACAACGACCAGCTCGGCCCCTTCTGCCAGGCGCTGGCCGAGCTCGTGGGCAAGGACATGATCCTGCCGATGAACACCGGGGCCGAGGCCGTGGAGACCGCCCTCAAGCTGGCCCGCAAGTGGGGGTACCGGGTCAAGGGCGTCCCCGAGGGCCGGGCCCACATCATCGTGATGGACGGCAACTTTCACGGCCGGACCACCACCATCATCAGCTTCTCCGACGACCCGGAAGCACGGGACGAGTACGGCCCCTACACGCCGGGCTTCGAGTCGGTGCCTTACGGTGACCTGGCCGCGATCGAGGGCGCGATCACCGACGAGACCGTCGCCGTCCTGGTCGAGCCGATCCAGGGCGAGCAGGGTGTGCAGATCCCCAAGGAGGGGTTCCTGCCGGGCCTGCGCGGAGCCTGTGCACCGAGAAGAACGTGCTGATGATCGCCGACGAGATCCAGTCCGGCCTGGGCCGCACCGGCACCACGCTGGCCTGCGAGTACGAGGGCGTCGAGGCCGACATCTACACGCTGGGCAAGGCCCTGGGTGGCGGCATCGTGCCGGTCTCCGCGGTCGCCGCCGACGCCGAGGTGATGGACGTCATCACGCCCGGCACCCACGGTTCCACCTTCGGGGGCAACCCGCTCGCCGCGCGCCGTCGGCCTCGCCGTGGTGCAATCTGCTCGCGACCGGGGAGCACCAGGCGCACGCCGCCGAGCTGGAGACGCGTCTTCCGCGACGGGCCTGGAGGCGCTCGTGGGCCAGGGCGCCGTGGCCGTCCGCGTCCGCGGGCTGTGGGCCGGCATCGACATCGACCCCGAGCTGATGACCGGCAAGGACGCGTGCAAGGGCCTCGGCCAAGCGCGGCGATCCTCGCCAAGGACACCCACGGGTCCACCATCCGGTTGGCCCCGCCGCTGGTGATCACCCGCGAGGAGCTCACTTCAGGTGGTCGACGCGCTCGGTGAGGTGCTTGCCGAGGCCCGCAGCAACGCCTGACCCATTTCCTGCATCACCTGCCGCAGCTCGGGCGGGTCGAGCACGGTGACCGGGGCGTCGAGCATGCGCCAGGTGGAGCCGCCGATCCACCGCAGGTCCATCGCCCCGGTCACCAGCTCACTGGTCTCGATCGTCGACCGCGCGCACCCGACCCGCGGTCGGCGGGCATCGCGCTCGGCCAGTTCGGCGGCCGGCATGCCGACCACGAGCACCGTCGCCACTTCCCGGTAGGGGGCGCGGCTGCACCGACTGCTGCACGTAGTCCGCGGCGTCCGGGGCCTCCCGGCGGGTGAACCTCCAGCCACGGCCCCGTGCCCGCGTCCATCCGGTCCAGGCGGAAGGAACGCCAGTCGTCCGCGGTCGGTGTCGAAGGCCAGGAGGTACCAGCGCCGCCCGAGGGCCACCAGCCGATAGGGCTCTGCCCGGCGCTCGCTCGTCCCGGCCCTGCGCCGTCGGTGTACCCGAACGCGCACCATGCTCGCAGGTCCCGGCAGGCCCGGGCCAGGGTGAGCAGGGTCTCCGGGTCGACCCCGACCGCGAGTAGCCCTCGATCGCGACCGTGGACTCCTGCACCGCGGTGACGTGCGCCCGCAGCGTCGGTGGCAGCACCTGATCCAGCTTGGCCAGGGCACGGACCGCGGCCTCGTCGGCGCCCGGCGACCGTGCCCCCTGCGGCGAGACGCAGGCAGACCGCGACGGCGACCGCCTCCTCCGGGTCCAGCAGCAGCGGGGGCAGTGCCCTTGCCCCGGCCCCAGCTGGTAGCCGCCCCCGGCGCCGCGGCTGGCCCTGACCGGGTAGCCGAGATCGCGCAGCCGCTCCACATCGCGGCGCACGGTGCGGGTGGTCACGTCGAGCCGCTCGGTCGAGCTCCTCGGCGGTCCAGAGGGTGCGGGACTGCAGCAGCCCGAGGAGCTGCAGCACCCGGGACGGTGGTGTCGGACACGGACCGATCGTCCCACAGACAGCGGACAGATCCTGTCCGGTTGGGGCCCTACGGTGGATCTCGACGGAAGGCCCACACGGCACGCGGCATGCGCCGGTAACCACCGACCGGAGGAGCCACCGATGAGCACGACCCCCGAGAGCGTTCCCCGATGACCGCCCACAGCTTGGCCCGAGGTAGCGCTGGAGCAACTCACCTGGCACTGGGAGTGCACAGTTGCGCCCCCGACTCGATGGACTGACCGACGAGGAGTACCTGTGGGAGCCGGCTGCCCGGAGCGTGGAGCCTGCGTGCTCGGGCGAGCGCCACGACTTCGCACGCCGCGGGGCGGCGGTGACCTCGTGGCCTGGACTTCGCCTTCCCCGAGTCGGACCCCGCTCCCGTCACCACGATCGCCTGGCGCCTCGGCGCACGTCATCGTGGGCGTCTTCGGAGCCCGCAACGCCTGCGCACTTCGGCGGCCCCCCGATGGACTACTTCACCTGGGAGTACGCGGCGACCGCCGAGGAGGCCCTGGCCCAGCTGGACGCGGGTCTACGCAGGACTGGGTGGCGGGGGTTCGCGCGCTCGACGAGGACGCGTGGTGGCGACCGGTCGGTGCCGCCGAGGGCCCGTTCGCCGAGCACCCGATGGCGGCCCTCGTCGTGCACATCCACCGAGAGGCGATCCACCACGGCGTCCGAGATCGCCCTGCTGCGTGACCTCTGGGCGCACCGCTCCTGACCGGCCCTCGCCGGCCCGCGTCCGGCACCCGGCTGCAGCACCGTCCGGTCCGGCGGGGAGGTCAGCGCAGCATCGCCGAGCCGAGCCAGGACTCGGGGACGCCCATGCCCTCGACGATCGGGATGATGTCCGGGCGCAGCTGGCCGCACAACTCGTTGATCTGCCGGGTGATCGCCTTGGCACGCGTCCGGCGGACATCCGCTGGTGGCGTAAGAACCACCCGGCTGTCGGCCTCCAGGTTGGCTCAGCACGTAGAGATCACACAGTCGGTCCAGGGTGGCCCTGGTCGCCTCGTCCTCGCACGCGTCGATCGCGGCGACAAAGGCCTCCAGGACGACCCGGTCCATGTGGGTCCGGGCGGCGAGCAGGACGTGGTCCTGGGTGGTGTTGAAGGCGACGAACGGGTCGTCGCTCTCCTTGGCCAGCGCCTGGATGCGCAACGCCAGCGACTCCAGCACGTGGCTCTCCCGCGACTCGAACATCGTCAGGTGCCAGCCGCGGTCCAGCAGCGTCTCGTCCTCGCTGCGGCCGGCTCGCCGCCTGGATGAGTCGCTCAATCAGCGGGTTGGCCACCGTCCGGGCGATCACCGAGCCGCCGAAGGAGCGCACCGCGAACTGCACCATGCCCGATCATGTCGAGATCGCCGACCAACTCCTTGTAGTTGGTCAGCAGCCCCTTGGACAAGCAACTGCAACAGGACCGTGTTGTCGCCCTCGAAGGTGGCGAAGACGTCGGCGTCCTGACGCAGCACGGTCAGCCCGTTCTCCGCCATGTAGCCGGCACCGCCGCACGCCTCCCGGCACATCTGGATGGTGTCGTTGGCGAAGCGCGTCTGCACGGCCTTCAGACCGGCGGCCCGCGTCTCCAGCTCCCGCTGGTCCGCCAGGTCGTGCTCCGCCGGCTGCTGGACCTCCACCAGGCGTTCGGTCAACGTGTTCTGTGCGAACCCGTACGCATACGCCGTGGCGATGGCCGGCAGCAGCTTGCGCTGGTGGGCCAGGTAGTCCATCAGCAGGATCTCCCCGTCGCGTCCCGGCGCGTCGAACTGGCGCCGCTGCACGGCATACCGGGTGGCGATCGAGAGCGCCTTGCGGGTGGCGACGCTGGCACCACCGCCCACGCAGATGCGGCCCCGCACGAGGGCCCCGAGCATGGTGAAGAAGCGCCGGTTCGGGCTGTCGATGCTGGAGACGTAGGTGCCCTCGTCCGACACGCCGCCGTACCTGTCCAGCAGCATCGAGCGGGGCACCCGCACCTGGTCGAAGTGCAACGTGCCGTTGTCGACTCCTGCCAGCCCGCCCTTGGGCCCGTTGTCCCCGGCGGTGATCCCCGGCAGCGTCGCGCCATCTCGCCGGACCGGGACGACGGCGGCGTGCACGCCGTGCACCTCGCCGTCGACGACCAACTGGCCGAAGACCACGGCGAGCACGGCGTCCTCCGCAGCGTTGCCGATGTAGGTCTTCGTCGAGCTCGAGGTGGGGGAGTGCACCACGATCTCGTCGGTGTCGGGGTCGTAGGTGAGGGTGGTCTCGAGGGAGGCGACGTCGCTGCCGTGCCCGATCTCGGTCATGGCGAAGCAACCGGGGGTGCTCAGGTCGATCACCCCGGGCAGGAACTCCTGGTGGTGCCGGTCACTGCCGAGGGAGGAGACGGCCCCGCCGAAGAGGCCGAAGTGCACGCCCGACTTGACGACGAGCGACAGGTCGAAGTGGGCGAGGGTCTCAAAGTTGATCACGGAGCCGCCCAGGTCCTCGTCCCCGCCGACCGACGCCGGGAACCCGGTGACACCGTGCCCCCGGTCGGCCAGATATTGCAGCCGGTCCCGGGTCCACTGGCGCGCCTCCGGGATGGTCAGGCCGGGGTCCCGCAGCAGTTCGGTGGGGTCCAGCTCCCGGCGTGCGGTCTCCCGGTGCGGCCGGAAAGCGCCGTCCAGGGTGCGGCGCAGCGCGGCACCGAGGTCGGTGAGCTGCTCCGGTGCCGGCCCGGTGCCCGTGCTCTGGTCCACGGGGGCAGCCGCCTCGGTGGCGTGGTCGGTGGTCGTGGCGCTCATGGGGTCTCCCGGGTCGAGGGGATGGTCTGGCCGGTCAGGGCCGGTCGGAACAGGTCGGTCACCGCCGCGACGACGTCGGCGCGCGGCGGGGGGTCGGGGTCGGTGAGCCAGTGGTCGGCGGCGGTGCTCACCGAGGCCACCACCGCCAGCGCCCACACCGTGGCGGGGGCGGGGTCGCGGTCCTGGCGCCGCAGGTGTGCGGCCAGCACCTCGGCCAGCTGCTGCCCGATCCGCCCGGAGATGGTGCGCACCGGGTCGGTTTCGGGGTCCACCAGCGGGCGGGTGAGCACGAACCGGTAGATGTCCGGGTCGCGCTCCACCAGCTGCAGGTAGCCGTCGGTCATCGCGGCGACCAGGGCGACGACGTCCGTCGGGGTGCCGTCGGGCCCGCGGCCCGTCTCGTCCATCGCCCGGGTCAGGTCGGCCAGGATCAGGGCGTCGACCGCCTCGACGACGGCGAAGTAGACCCCGTTGCGATCCCCCAGGTGGCGGTAGAGCACGGTCTTGCTGGTGGCACCCTCGGCGGCGATGTCGTCCATCCCGACGCCGGGTCCGTGCCGACGGATCGCCCGGAGCGCGGCGTCGACGAGCTGCCGACGCCGCTGCAGCCGGTGCTCGGCCCAGCGTGCGTCGCGGCCATCGAGGGCGGCTCCCGCGGGTTGGGGTCGAGAGGACATGGGCCTACAGTACCCAGTACCGGCTGTACCTGCTACGGTCGGTACCGGATATCACCGGAACGGTCGCCCGACCGCCCACCACCAGGAGCCGCGTTCCATGCCCCAGCACAGTGTCCGTACCGCCGTCGTCGTGGGCGGCAACCGCATCCCGTTCGGCAAGTCCGGGGGCGCGTATGCCGCAGCCTCCAACCAGGACATGCTCACCGCAGCGCTGGACGGGCTGGTCGCCCGGTTCGGCCTGGCCGGCCAGCGGGTCGGCGAGGTGGCCGCGGGCGCGGTCCTCAAGCACAGCCGGGACTTCAACCTCACCCGGGAGACCGTCCTGGGGTCGGCGCTGGACCCGGCCACGCCCGCCTACGACCTGCAGCAGGCCTGCGGGACCGGGCTGGAGACCGTGATCCAGGTGGCGAACAAGATCGCCGTGGGCCAGATCGACTCCGGCATCGCCGGTGGCGTCGACAGTGCCAGCGACGCTCCGATCGCCGTCGGTGAGGGACTGCGCCGGGCGCTGATCGCCGCCAACGCCGCCAAGAGCCCGGTCGACCGCCTCAAGGCATTCGCCTCGATCCGGCCCGGCGACCTGGCCCCGGAGGCCCCGCGCAACTCCGAGCCCCGCACCGGCCTGTCGATGGGGGAGCACCAGGCCCGCACCGCCAAGGAGTGGGGGATCACCCGGGAGGCCCAGGACGAGCTGGCGGCCGCGAGCCACCACAAGCTGGCGGCTGCGTGGGACGCCGGGTTCTTCGACGACCTGGTCACCCCCTTCCAGCGGCTGACCCGCGACCAGGGGCTGCGACCCGACACCTCGGTGGAGAAGCTGGCCAAGCTGTCCCCGGTGTTCGGCAAGGGCGAGGGCGCCACGATGACCGCCGGCAACTCGACCCCCCTGTCGGACGGCGCCGCCCTGGTGCTGCTCGCCGAGCAGGAGTGGGCCAGGGAGCACCACCTGCCGGTGCTGGCCCGGTTCGTGGACGCCGAGGTCGCGGCCGTGGACTACGTGAACGGTGATGAGGGATTGCTCATGGCGCCGGCGTATGCCGTGCCGCGGCTGCTCGCCCGGCAGGGGCTGACCCTGGAGGACTTCGACTTCTTCGAGATCCACGAGGCGTTCGCCTCGACCGTGCTGGCCACGCTGGCCGCCTGGGAGGACGAGACGTTCTGCACCGAGAAGCTGGGGCTGGACGGGCCGCTCGGCACCGTCGACCGCAGCAAGCTCAACGTGCACGGGTCGTCCCTGGCAGCGGGGCACCCGTTCGCCGCCACCGGTGGCCGGATCGTCGCCTCGCTGAGCAAGATGTTGTCCGAGAAGGGCCCCGGCGCCCGCGGCCTGATCTCGATCTGTGCCGCCGGTGGTCAGGGCGTCGTCGCAATCCTGGAGGCCGTGTGATGCCCAACCTGATCTCAGCCGTGACGTCCACCCCGGTGGCCAAGGCCGTCGGCAAGCAGCTGGGGCTGCCGCAGCCGGCGACGCTGCGCCGCGGGCGGGACCTGCCCACCGGTGCCGTCGCGTTCGGCACCGCTCCCGAGGCGGCCACCGGCACCGTCGTCGCCGATGCGCTGGCGGCCCTGAGCGTCCCGACAGTGCCCGCCCTGCGCGACGACCCCGCGGCCCGCACGACCGATGACGAGGGCCGGGCCCGGCCCCCGGCATACGAGCAGCGGATCGGCGCCCTGTTCGTCGACGCCTCGGCAGCCACCTCCATCGCCGACCTGGAGACGGTGCGCGCGCTGCTCCGCCCGGCACTCAAGGGGCTGGGAGGATCCGGGCGGGTGGTGCTGGTCGGCACCGCACCCGAGCGCACCGACAGCCCGGAGGCCGCGACCACGCAGCAGGCGCTGGAGGGCATCGTGCGCAGCGTCGGCAAGGAGCTGCGGGCCGGTGCGACCGCCAACCTGGTGTGGACCGCCCCGGAGACCACGGGCGCCGACCTGGCCTCCACCCTGTCCTTCCTGCTGGAGGGCCGCTCCGCCTATGTCTCCGGCCAGCCGTGGCGCGTCGGCCACGCCGCCGACGCTGCGGCAGACAGCGCGGCACCGTTCGAGGACAGGGTCGTGGTGGTGACCGGCGCGGCCCGCGGCATCGGCGCCGACATCGCCCGCGTCTTCGCCCGGGACGGCGCCAAGGTCGTGGTGGTGGACATCCCGGCGGCCGGGGAGGCCCTCGGCAAGGTGGCCAACGAGATCGGCGGCACCGCGCTTCAGCTCGACATCACCGCCACCGGTGCCGGCGACCGGATCGCCGACCACGTCGTCCACCGCTACGGCGCCGACGCTCGCATCCACGCGGTGGTCCACAACGCCGGCATCACCCGCGACAAGCTCCTGGTCAACACCGACGAGGACCGCTGGGGCAGCGTGCTGGACGTCAACCTCGCCTCCCAGTTCCGGATGAACGAGGTGCTGCTGGACAAGGGCCGCGCCGGGGGTCTGGCCGAGGACGGTCGCATCGTCGGGGTGTCCTCGACCAGCGGCGTCGCGGGCAACCGGGGCCAGACCAACTACGCCGCGTCCAAGGCCGGGGTGATCGGGATGGTGCGGTCCCTGGCGCCGGAGGTCGCGGGCCGCGGCATCACGGTGAACGCCGTCGCCCCGGGATTCATCGAGACCGAGATGACCGGCAAGATCCCCTTCGCGACCCGCGAGTTCGCCCGGCGCTTCAACAGCCTGCAGCAGGGTGGCAAGCCGGTCGACGTCGCCGAGACGATCGCCTACCTCGCGTCACCGGCCAGCGGGGCCGTCACCGGCCAGGTCATCCGGGTCTGCGGCCAGGCCCAGATCGGCGCCTGAGGTGACCCCCTCCGACCCTGCCGGCGGCGCACCGGGCACGACAGCGGACCCGGACGTCCAGTTGCTGGAGGCCGTGCCGGGCGGTCCCGGCCTGCTGGCCCGGGGCGCCCTCAGCGCGGCCAAGCGCCCAGGGTCCAGCCCCAGGCTGCCGGCACGCCGGCTGCTGGTCCGGGACGTCGACCAGGACCCCCAAAAGCTGGCCGCCTACCTGCGGACCTGCGGCTTCCCCCTGCGCGATACCGTCCCGCCCACCTGGCTGCACGTGCTGACCTTCGGGCTCCAGATGGACCTGCTCACCGGCCGGGACTTCCCGTTCCCGGCGCTGGGGTTGGTGCATGTCAGCAACACGATGACGCTGCACCGTCCCGTGTCTGCCGAGGAGCAGGTGACCCTGGCGGTGCACGCCGCGGACCTGCGACCGCACCGGGCCGGTGCCAGCTTCGACCTGGTCGAGGAGGTCCGGGTGGGCGCCGAGACGGTCTGGGAGGGGCGCAGCGAGTACCTCGCGCGCGGGGCGAAGCTCGGGGATATCGACGAGCCGGGCCGCGAGCAGCAGGAGGCACCGGCCGCGCGGCCGACCGAGCATGCGGCACCGACCGAGCCCGCCACACCGACCGAGCCCGCCACACCGACCGCGATCTGGAGGCTGCCGGGCGACCTGGGCCGTCACTACGCCACCGTGTCGGGTGATCACAACCCCATCCACCTGCACCCGTTGACGGCTAAGGCGTTCGGGTTCCCGCGGGCGATCGCCCACGGGATGTGGGTCCACGCCCGTGCCCTGGCGGCCCTGGAGGCGCGGCTCCCGGAGCGCTACACGGCCACGGTGCAGTTCCGCAAGCCGGTGCTGCTGCCCTCGACCGTGGGGTTTGCGGCGCGTGCGGACGACGACGGCTGGGCCTTCGCGGTGACCTCCCGGGAAGGGTCCAAGGACCACCTGCTCGGCACCATCAGCTGAGGGGCTGTCGTGCAGCCGAACTGACCGGGACCGTTGACGGCGACCCCCTGCATGCACTGAGGTAAGCCCAGGATGGATGCCGACGGCGGAGGTGCCCCATGTCCGGACTGCTGATCAGGGGGGCGTGGCGCGGGGCGTCCGACGGCGCCACCCGGGAGATCCGGTCCCCGGCCGACGGGTCGCTCGTCGCGACGGTCCCCGAGGCCACCGCCGCCGACGCGGCGGCGGCCGTCGCCGCCGCCAGGGAGGCCTTCGACCACGGCCCGTGGCCCCACACGCCGGCTCCCGAGCGGGCCGCGTTGCTGCACCGGCTCGCCGACCGGCTGGAGGCCGAGAAGGAGCAGGTCGCCCGCCTCGAGTCCGCCGACACGGGCAAGCGCCTGGTCGAGGCCCGGATCGACATGGACGACATCATCGCGGTGTTCCGCCACTTCGCGGGCCTGGCCACCGCCGAGCGAGGACGGGTCATCGAGCCGGGGATGCCCGACGTGTCCAGCCGGGTGGTCTACGAACCGGTCGGCGTGTGCAGCCTCATCACGCCCTGGAACTTCCCCCTGCTCCAGACCTCCTGGAAGGTCGCGCCCGCCCTGGCCGCCGGCAACACGATGGTGCTCAAGCCGAGCGAGCTGACCCCGCAGACCGCGATCTGGCTGGCCCGGACCCTGCAGGATCTGGGGCTGCCGGACGGCGTGCTGAACCTGGTGCTGGGGGCGGGCGACCGCGTGGGCGCGGCGCTCACCGAGGCTCCGGAGGTCGACCTGGTCTCGTTCACCGGGGGGTTGCAGACCGGGCGCAGGATCATGGCTTCCGCCGCCCCCACGGTCAAGAAGCTGGCGCTCGAGCTCGGTGGCAAGAACCCCAACGTGGTCTTCGCCGACGCCGACCAGGAGGCGGCGCTGGACTTCGCGCTCACCGCGGTGTTCCTGGACTCCGGGCAGGTCTGCTCGGCCGGGGCCCGGCTCCTTGTCGAGGAGTCGATCCACGAGCGTTTCGTCGCCGAGCTGGTGCGCCGCGCGGCCCTGATCCGGCTGGGCGGGCCGGA
Organism: Ornithinicoccus sp.; assembly: GCF_057176825.1. Taxonomy (NCBI): domain Bacteria; kingdom Bacillati; phylum Actinomycetota; class Actinomycetes; order Micrococcales; family Intrasporangiaceae; genus Ornithinicoccus; species Ornithinicoccus sp. Next base: position 1,199,245 of record NZ_CM169976.1, read on the forward strand.
GGACCCGGACGCCGAGGCGGGGCCGCTGATCAGCGCCGCCCACCGGGAGAAGGTCGAGGCCTACGTCGCAGACGCGGTGGCCGAGGGTGCGGTCCTGCGGGTCGGTGGGGCCAGGCCGGATGACCCCGGGCTCGCGGACGGGTTCTACTACCTGCCCACGCTGCTGGACGGCTGCACGACGGGTATGCGGTGTGTCCAGGACGAGTCCTTCGGCCCGGTCCTGACCGTGGAGACCTTCGCGGGCGGCACCCGGGAGGAGGCCGAGGACGCCGCCGTAGCCCTGGCGAACGACACCATCTTCGGCCTGGCGGGGGCGGTGTGGACCACCGACGCCGGGCGCGCAGAGCGGGTGGCCGCCCGGCTGCGGCACGGCACGGTGTGGATCAACGACTACCACCCGTACGTCCCGCAGGCCGAGTGGGGCGGGTTCAAGCAGAGCGGCATCGGCCGCGAGCTGGGCCAGGCCGGGCTGGAGGAGTACCGCGAGGCCAAGCACATCTGGCACAACACCCGTCCCGCCGCCCAGTACTGGTTCGGCTCGACCCGTCCGGAGGAGTCATGAGTAGCAACCATCGGTACGACGTCGTGATCGTCGGCGGAGGGTCGGCGGGCTCGGTGCTGGCCAACCGGCTCAGCGCCGACCCGGGCACCAGCGTGCTGGTGCTGGAGGCCGGGCGCTCCGACGTCCGGATCGACCCGTTCATCCACATGCCCGCGGCGCTGCCGTACCCGATCGGCAACCCGCTCTACGACTGGCGCTACGAGTCCGAGCCGGAGCCGCACATGAACGGCCGCAAGGTCTATCACGCCCGGGGCAAGGTGCTCGGCGGCTCTTCCTCCATCAACGGCATGATCTTCCAGCGGGGCAACCCGTTGGACTACGAGCGGTGGGCCGGCGAGCCCGGCATGGAGCAGTGGGGCTACGCCCACTGCCTGCCCTACTTCAAGCGGATGGAGACCTGCCTCGCCGGGGCCGACGCCTGGCGCGGCGGGTCCGGCCCGCTCGTCCTGGAACGCGGACCGGCCTCCAGCCCCCTGTTCGGGGCGTTCTTCGAGGCCGTGCAGCAGGCCGGGCACCCGCTCACCGACGACGTGAACGGCTACCGTCAGGAGGGCTTCGCCAAGTTCGACCGCAACGTGCACCGGGGGCGTCGGCTGTCGGCCTCCCGCGCCTACCTGCACCCGGTGATGGGCCGCAAGAACCTGACGGTGCACACCCTGGCGCACGTGACGGGCCTGCGCCTGCAGGGCAGCCGCGTCGTCGGGGTCGACTACCTCCGGGCGGGGCGGATCCAGCGCAGCGTGGAGGCCGGCGAGGTCGTGCTGTGCGGTGGGGCGATCAACTCCCCGCAACTGCTCCAGCTGTCCGGCATCGGCGCCCCCGACCACCTCACCGGTCTTGGCATCACCCCCGTCGCCGACCTGCCCGGGGTGGGCGAGAACATGCAGGACCACCTCGAGGTCTACATCCAGCACGCGGCCAAGCAGCCGGTGTCGATCGCCCCGTGGCTCAAGCACCGGCACAAGCCGCGGATCGGGGCGGAGTGGCTCTTCCTGCGCCGCGGCGTCGGCTCCTCCAACCACTTCGAGGCCGGCGGGTTCATCCGCAGCAACGACCAGGTCGCCTACCCGAACCTGATGTTCCACTTCCTGCCCATCGCGATCCGCTACGACGGTTCCCAACCCGCCTCCGAGCACGGCTACCAGGTGCACATCGGGCCGATGTACTCCGACGTGCGCGGGACGCTGCGGATCCGGAGCACCGACCCGCGGGAGCACCCGGCGCTGCGGTTCAACTACCTCTCCACCCCCGATGACCGCCGGGAGTGGATCGAGATGGTGCGTGCCGCCCGCCACATCCTGAGCCAGCCGGCGTTCGCCCCGTTCAGCGCCGGTGAGATCTCGCCCGGGCCCTCGGTGGAGACCGACCAGGAGATCCTGGACTGGGTCGCCCAGGACGCCGAGACCGCGCTGCACCCGTCCTGCACCGCCAAGATGGGCACCGACGACATGGCCGTGGTCGACCCCGGGTCCCTGCGGGTACACGGGGTCGACGGGCTGCGGGTGGTCGACGCCTCCGTCTTCCCGTTCGTCACCAACGGCAACATCTACGCCCCGGTCATGATGGTCGCGGAGAAGGCGGCCGACCTGATCACCGGCGCCACCCCCCTGGAGCCGGTGTCGGTGCCCTACTACCGGCACGGGACGGACACCCCCCTGTGGCCGCCCGGTGACCCCCGCAACGACGCCGCCCCTGGGACCGTCGCACGCGCGGAGGTGCGGTCATGAGCGAGGACACCCGGTCGCGGACCGAGGCCACCGACCCGCCCGAGAGCCGATCCCCGGCGACCTCGTCGGTGAACCGGCCGGTGTTCATCGGCTCGGGCGTGGCGATCGTGGCGATCGCGGTCTGGGCGATGCTCGCCCGGGAGCAGGCCACCGAGGTGCTCGGTGAGGTTGTGGTGTGGGTGAGCGAGTGGTTCGGCTGGTTCTACGTGTTGTTGGCCACGTCGGTGCTCGTCTTCGTGCTGTTCATCGCGTTGTCCCGGTACGGCCGGACCAAGCTGGGGCCCGAGCACTCCAAACCCGAGTTCGGCACCTTCTCCTGGGTGGCCATGCTGTTCGCCGCCGGGATCGGCACCGACCTGATGTTCTTCGCGGTGGCCGAGCCGGTCACCCAGTACCTCGCGCCGCCGTCGGTCACGCCCGAGTCGGTCGAGGCCGCGCGCGAGGCCAACGTGTGGACGCTGTTCCACTACGGCATCAGCGGGTGGGGCATGTATGCCCTGATGGGCATGGCCCTGGGCTACTTCGCCTACCGGCTGAACCTGCCGCTCGCGGTGCGTTCGGCGTTGTACCCCCTGTTCGGGCGACGGGTCGAGGGTGCGCTCGGCCACGGCGTCGACATGGCGGCGATCGTCGGCACCATCTTCGGCGTCGCGACCACCCTGGGGATCGCAGTGGTGCAGCTGAACTTCGGGCTCAACCAACTGGTCGGCCTGCCGATGTCCATCGGCTGGCAGGTCGCCCTCATCGCGCTCGGCGTGGCCATGGCGACCGCCTCGGCGGTCAGCGGTGTCGACCGCGGCATCAAGTGGTTGTCCCAGGCCAACGTGATCCTGGCAATCGGGCTGGCCCTGTGGATCCTGGTCACCGGGCGGACCTCGTTCCTGCTCAACGGCCTGGTCCTGAACATCGGGGACTTCGTCAACAAGTTCCCCGGCATGATGCTGCAGACGTTCGCCTTCGAGGACAACGCCGAGTGGATGTCCGCCTGGACCCTGTTCTTCTGGGCCTGGTGGATCGCATGGGCCTCCTTCGTCGGGCTGTTCCTCGCCAGGATCTCCCGCGGGCGCACGATCCGGCAGTTCGTGGCCGGCACGCTGATAATCCCGTTCCTCTACATCCTGATGTGGGTCTCCATCTTCGGCAACGCCTCGATCGACCTCATCCGGCAGGGCAACCAGGCGTTCGGCGAGCTGGCGCTGAACACCCCCGAGCAGGGCTTCTACACCCTCCTGGCGGAGTACCCCTGGTTCCCGTTCGTGGCGTCCCTGGCGACCTTCACCGCGCTGCTGTTCTACGTCACCTCGGCCGACTCCGGCGCCCTGGTGATGGCGAACCTGTCCTCCCGGCTCTCCGACGTCCGGGCCGATGGAAGCCCGCCGCTGCGGATCTTCTGGGCCACCGTCACCGGGGCGCTGACCATCGCGCTGCTGGCCATGGATGGGATCCCGACGCTGCAGGCCGCCACGGTGATCATGGGACTGCCGTTCGCATTCGTGATGATCCTGGTGATGATCGGGCTCTACCGGGCGCTGCGCGTGGAGCGATACCTCGAGGACTCCCGTGCCGGGACCATGCGCGGCTCCCTCTCCGGGCGGAGCAACGTCGAGCCGCGCCGCCCCACCCCGTGGCAGGCCAGGGTGCACCGGATGACGACCTTCCCGACGGTGGCCGCAGCCGAAGACTACCTGCGCAACACGGCCCTGCCGGTGCTGCAGGAAGTGGCGGCCGAGCTCCAGGGCAAGGGCGTGCCCAGCCGGGCGGAGTCGATCCGTGACGAGGACGGCAAGGCCGGGGTGGAGCTGGTCGCCGAGGATCATCCCGAGCAGCCGTTCTGCTACCGGATCACCCAGCGGGAGAGACCGATTCCGGCGTTCGGGTGGGCGCCGGAGGGCACCGACTACTACTACCGCCTGGAGGTGCACCTGCGGCTCGGTGGCCAGGGCTATGACGTCATGGGCTACAGCCACGCCCAACTGGTCGACGACGTCCTGGACCAGTACGAGAGCCACCTGGAGTTCCTGCACCTGCTGCAGGACGGTGAGGGCAACTAGCGCGCGAGAGGTCGATTTCGTGCCCGCCGGGATCTCCGTGTAAAGTCTGCGGAGCGTTGTGCGCCGGCAGCTCCGGCAATGTCGACGCAGGCCCCTATAGCTCAGTCGGTAGAGCGTCTCCATGGTAAGGAGAAGGTCAACGGTTCGATTCCGTTTGGGGGCTCAGGTGCCCACCGGTCACGGCCGGCGGACCGCCCGAGGCGGGATAGCTCAGCTGGTTAGAGCGCACGACTCATAATCGTGAGGTCGCGGGATCGAGCCCCGCTCCCGCTACGCACGCGATTGGGCCACTTGGCCCTCTGTCGCGTATCCTTGTGTGCTGCCGCCGTCACGTCCGCGTGACGGCTCCCGTACGCAGACAGATTCCACACCGTTTTTCCGAGAGCAGGTTGCCCCGTGGCCAGCAAGAGCGCCGACGTCCGCCCCAAGATCACTCTGGCGTGCACGGAGTGCAAGGAGCGCAACTACATCACGAAGAAGAACCGCCGGAACCACCCGGACCGGATCGAGCTCGCGAAGTTCTGCTCGCGCTGCGGCAAGCACACCGCGCACCGCGAGACCCGCTGAGCACACGACATGCGCACGGCAGGCCGTCACCCCACCGGGGTGGCGGCCTTCGTCGTGCTTGCGAGGGCAGGTCGGTAGGCTCCGTCCCATGGGTGTGAACGCAGACTTCGCGGGGCGCAGCTACCCGCCCACCGAGCCGTATGCCGTGCAGGCCGAGCACATCGCGCAGTTCGCCGATGCGGTGGGCGCCGCGAGCGCGCTGCACCGGGACGGCGAGGCCGCCCGTGCGGCTGGCTACCGCGACGTGGTGGCCCCCCCGACGTATGCCGTGGTGATCGCCCAGCAGTGCGACGCCCAACTCATCGTCGACCCGGAGGCGGGGATCGATTTCACCCGGGTGGTGCACGGCCAGCAGGCCTTCGAGCACCACCGTCCGATCGTGGCCGGCGACGAGGTGGTCGGGGTGCTGCACGTCGACGCCGTCCGGGAGGCCGGGGGTCATGCGATGGTCACCACCCGCAGCGAGCTGGCCACCGTGGCCGGCGAGGCGCTGTGCACGGCCACGTCGACGATCGTGATCCGGGGAGGCGAGTGATGACCGACGCACCGCAGGACGTGACGGCCGGCACCGAGTTGCCGGGCCGGGTCATCGAGGTCGACCGGCAGCGGCTCGTGGAGTATGCCGGCGCCAGCGGCGACCAGAACCCGATCCACCAGGACGAGGACTTCGCCCGCTCGGTCGGGTTGCCCGACGTGATCGCCCACGGCATGTGGACCATGGGCGCCGCGATCGAGGTCGTGAGCGACTGGGTCGGCGACCCCGGCCGGGTGGTGTCCTACTCCACCCGGTTCACCAGCCCCGTCGTGGTGCCCGCCGAGGGTGGCGCCCGGATCGAGGTGGGCGGCACCGTGAAGTCCGTCGACGAGGCGACGGGGCGGGCGACCGTGGAGTTGCAGGTGACCAGCGGCGGCAGCAAGGTGCTCGGGAGGGCCGTCGCGGTGGTCGACCTTGGGTGATGTCGCCGCCGACACCGCCCTCGCGCCGCTGACCACCATGCGGGTGGGCGGTCCGGCCCGGCACCTGGTGTCGGCCGGGTCCGCGGAGGAGGTGGTCGACGCCGTCCGGGCGGCCGACGCCGAGGGGACGCCCCTGCTCGTGCTGGGTGGCGGGTCCAACGTGGTCGTCGCGGACGAGGGCTTCGACGGGACGGTGGTGCGGCTGCTGGCCCGGGGGATCACCGTGGAGTCCGACGACGCGTGCGGCGGGGTGCACGTCACGGTCGCCGCCGGTGAGGTGTGGGACGACCTGGTGGCCCGCGCCGTGGCGGAGGGGTGGTCCGGGATCGAGGCGCTGTCCGGCATCCCCGGCAGCGTCGGCGCCACCCCGGTGCAGAACGTCGGCGCCTACGGCCAGGAGGTCGCGCAGACCATCGCGCAGGTGCGCACCTGGGACCGTGCGGAACGCCGCATCCGCACCCTGTTCGCCTCCGACTGCGGGTTCAGCTACCGCCACTCGGTGCTCAAGGAGTCCATGGGGGCCTCCGGGGAGTTCACCCCCCGCTACGTCGTGCTCAGCGTGACCTTTGCGCTGCGCCCCACGGGGTTGTCCCAGCCGGTCGGGTATGCCGACCTGGCCCGCGGCCTGGACGTGGCCGTGGGGGAGCGGGTCCCCCTCGGGGAGGCCCGGGAGGCGGTGCTGGAGCAGCGGCGGCGTCGCGGCATGGTGCTGGAGGAGACCGACCACGACACCTGGTCCTGCGGGTCCTTCTTCACCAACCCGATCCTGCCGGCGGCCGAGTTCGAGGCGCTCACCCGACGGGCTGCCGAGCGGCTCGGCCCGGAGGCCCCCACGCCCCCGCAGTTCCCGTCGGCGCAGGGCACGGTCAAGACCTCGGCCGCCTGGCTGATCGACCGGGCCGGATTCGGCAAGGGGCACGGACTGCCCGGCCCGGCCGCGCTGTCCACCAAGCACACGCTGGCCGTCACCAACCGGGGGGACGCCCGGGCCGGGGACGTCGTGGCCCTGGCCCGCGAGGTGCGCGACGGCGTGCAGCAGGCCTTCGGCGTGACGCTGGTCAACGAGCCGGTCCTGGTCGGCCTGTCCCTCTGAGCCGTGCCCTCCTTCGGCTACGCCCTCGACGTCCTGATCGTCCTCGCCTTCGCGGTGGCCGGGCGGGCCAGCCACGAGGAGGGCCTGACACCCGCCGGGGTGGCCGACACGGCCTGGCCGTTCCTGCTCTCGTGGGCGCTCGCGCGGCTCGCGGTCGGGGCCCTGCGCCTCCGGCCGGAGTCGGTCCGCGCCGGGCTGGTGATCTGGTCGTCGACGGTCGCCGGGGGCATGCTGCTGCGGCAATTGACCGGCGACGGGACCGCGCTGCCCTTCGTGCTCGTCGCGGCCGCCGTGCTGGGTGCTGGCCTGCTCTCCTGGCGCCTGATGCTCGCGCTGGCCCGACGCAGGCAGACGCCGACCGTTCGGCTCAGGGCTGGATCGACTCGCTGATGGCCACCTGGATCGCGCCGTAGTCGGCCTGAGGGTCCAACCCCAGCACGGCGGCCCACACCGGCACCATCTCCGAGTGGTAGTTGTGGCCGTGCCCGCCCGGAGGCTCGCCGGAGATCGGCATGTCGCTGGCGATCTGCCAGAACGTCGCCCACGGTGCCCACCACACCGTCGGGGTGACGTCCCGTCCCACCGCCTCGCGCAGCCAGTCGGGCTCGGTCCACAGCAGGTCCGGGGACCACCAGACGACGGGGTCCGAGGCGTGTTGCACATAGACCACCCGGGGCTCTCGCCACGTGTCGTAGGCGCCCCCGTAGTAGTCACGGACCAACTCCACCGGGCGGGTGACGAACCGGATGTGCCGGCCGTTGTCCACCACCGGCGCGATTTCGGGTGAGCCGGGCCGGCGCCCTTCGGTGAGATCGGACCACAGCGGTGAGAAGCGCGGTGTCCCCGACCAGACCGCGCCGTCGACCCTGGCCAGCATGTCGTCGGCGTCCGCGAAGGCCTCCTGCCCCCCGAAGGACCCGAGCGACTCCCCGGAGACGAGCAGCATCGGACGGTCCGCCTCGGGCAGGGCCGACCACTCCGCATACACCGCCTCGAAGAGCGCCTTCCCGGCCACCGAAGGGGTGGTTCGGTCGGTGATGTAGGCCAGGCCGCTGGGGAAGTAGGAGTACTGCATCGACGCCGTCGCCAGGTCGCCGCCGGTGAGGTACTCCAGGGCCTGCACCGACCACTCGGAGACCCAGCCGGTCCCGGTGGAGGTGAAGACCAGGAGCACCTCGCGGTCGAAGGCCCCCGTGCGCTGCAGTTCGGCCACCACGGCGTCCGCGGTCTCGGGGATGTCCCGGTCGTCCTGCTTGCCGGCGTAGACCCGGATCGGCTCCAGGGCGCCCTGCCCGGTGACCCGCTCGATGTCGGCCTGGCGCGGGCCGCTCGAGGCGAACAGCTGGCCCTGGGCGCCCAGGGTGCCCCAGTCCTCGGGGGAGGACCGGCTCCCCGAGCGCTCCGGCTCGGGCGGCAGGCTCGCACCGGGCAGCAGCTCGGCGTTGCGTGACAGCGACGTCGACAGGGCGAGCTCCATCGCCTGCCGGTAGAGCACCTGGTTGGTCACGAAGAGGACGGCGACGGCGAAGACGACCGTGGTGAGCACGGGGACCACGACACGGGGGACGCGGGGGCTGATCACCCCCTGCACCGCCCGCCAGAAGTGGCGCAACCCCCGGCACAGCAGGACCAGCACGAGGCAGAGCAGGCACCCGGCCAGGATGCCGACCAGTTGTGGCAGCCAGCCGCCGTAGTCGACCTGCAGCAGCTCGGCGATGCGGCCTTGCTCCTGGAGCCCGAGGGACCAGGCGAGCACGGTGGCCAGCGTCAACCCGGTGTACCAGGCGCGCCAGAGCCACAGCGCGGCCCGCGGGTCGACCTGCACCCGCAACCCCAGGAGGGCGGCCACGCGGTGGGCGACCCACCCGATCAGCACCCCCACGGCATACCCGAAGGCGGTGCTCAGCCCGACGTTGCCCGCCGTCATCCACCAGGTCCGGGGCAGCAGGCTGGGCGAGAGCGCCACCCAGCCCATGAGCAGGGCCACGGTCAGCCCGACGTCGTCGAACCCGGCGCGGAAGCGGGTCCGGGACAGACGGGGCACGGTCCCTAGGCTACGTCGCCGCGTCAGTCGGCAGGGGCCGCCAACCAGGTGTCCACCGCGGCCAGCATGCGGTCCCGCCGGTCGTCCGGCGCCCGGGACCCGAGGATGGAGCCGCGCGCCAGGTCGGCCAGTTCACCGTCGGTGAGCTCGTGGTCCTCCCGGGCGCTCTCGTACTGCGCGGCCAGCCGCGGGCCGAACAGCAGCGGGTCGTCGGCGCCCAGGGCGAGCCGTGCCCCCGCCCCCAGGAGCGTGCGCATCGGCACGTCGGCGAGGTGCTCGTAGACGCCCAGGGCCACGTTGCTGCAGGGGCAGACCTCCAGGGTGGTGCCGCGGCGCACGAGTTCCTCCAGCAGTGCCGGGTCCTCGGCGCTGCGGACCCCGTGACCCAGGCGGTCGGGGGACAGGTGGTGCAACGCGTCCCGGACGTGCTCCGGGCCCAGGAGTTCGCCGGCGTGCGGCACGCAGGCCAGCCCCGCCCGCCGCGCGATGGAGAACGCCTTGGCGAACTCCGCGGTGTCCCCCCGCCGCTCGTCGTTGGACAGCCCGAAGCCGACGACGGTGCCCGGGCCCTCCCCGGCGTAGCGGGCCGCCAGGCGGGCCAGTGCCCGGGCGTCGAACGGGTGCCGGGTCCGACTCGCCGCCACGACCACGGCGACCCCCACCCCGGTCGCCTCGGTCGCGAGCCGCGCCTCGTCCAGCACGATCTCCAGCGCCGGGGTGATCCCACCGAGGAAGGGGGCGTAGGACGTGGGGTCGACCTGGATCTCCAGCCACCGCGACCCCTCGGCCGCGTCGTCCTCGGCAGCCTCGCGCACGATGCGTCGCATGTCCTGCTCGTCCTGCACGCAGGCGCGGGCCGTGTCGTAGAGCCGCTGGAATCGGAACCAGCCGCGCTCGTCGGTGGCCCGCAACCGGGGCGGCCAGTCCGCCGTCAGGGCCGCGGGCAGCCGCAGGCCGTGCTTGTCGGCCAGCTCCTGCAACGTCTCGATCCGCATGGACCCCGTGAAGTGCAGGTGCAGGTGGGCTTTGGGCAGGGAGTGCACCGGCCGCGTCATGGCACGTGTCTACCGCATGGCCGGATACGCTGGCGGGGTGGGCGTGATTCAGACCGAGGGTCTGACCAAACGGTATGGCGAGGTGACCGCCCTCGACACGCTGACGGTCGACGTGGGCGCAGGGGTCACCGGGCTGGTCGGTGCCAACGGTGCCGGCAAGTCGACGCTGATCAAGATCCTGCTCGGGCTGCTCCGGCCCACCGAGGGCCGGGCCCAGGTCCTCGGCATGGACATCGCCGCCCAGTCCCAGCAGATCCGGGCGGCGGTGGGCTACATGCCCGAGCACGACTGCCTGCCGCCGGATGTGCGCGCCATCGACTTCATCGTCCACATGGCGCGGATGAGCGGCCTGCCGGCCCACACGGCCCGGGAGCGGGCGGCCGACGTGCTGCGCCACGTGGGGTTGGCCGAGGAGCGCTACCGGCTGATGGGTGGGTACTCCACCGGCATGAAGCAGCGCGCCAAACTGGCGCAGGCCCTGGCCCACGACCCGCAGCTGGTGCTGCTGGACGAGCCGACCAATGGCCTGGACCCTGCCGCCCGCGACGACATGCTGCACCTGGTGCAGCGCATCGGTCACGACTTCGGCATCGCGGTGCTGGTCACCTCCCACCTGCTCGGCGAGCTGGAGCGGGTCAGCGACCACGTCGTGGTGCTGGACAGCGGTCGGCTGCTGCGCTCCTCGGCCACCGAGGACTTCATGGGCGACACCGGGATGGTGCTGGTCGAGGTGCTGGGCGAGGGCGACGCGCAGACCCGGATGGGGGAGGCGCTGGCCCGTGCCGGGCTGCTGTGCCGCCCCCGCGGGCGGATGATCGAGATCGATACCCGGGGTCGCCCGCCGGTGCACGACCTGGTCCGCGACACCGCTGTCGCCGAGCAGGTGGGCATCGTCCGGATCCAGGTCGACCACGCCCGGATCGAGGACATCTTCCGGGAGGAGGCGCCGCATGGCCAGCCAGCCTGAGCAGGGGGTGGGTGCGCGCGGCGTCATCCACGACATCGGCTACCGGCCGTATGCCGGGCCGCGGCTGGGCGGCGGCGCGATCGCCCGGTCCCTCTTCCTGACGGGCCTGCTCAACGCGTTCGGGCTGGGCCGTTCGGGCAAGGCCAAGATCTTCCCCGCCCTGCTGACGGTGGTGATGGTCATCCCGGCCGTCATCATGGTCTCGATCATGGTCTTCGTCGGGCTCGGCGAGGGCTTCCTGGACTATGCCACGTACCCGCTGTCCCTGTCGGTGGTCGTCGCGGTGTTCGTCGCCTCACAGGCGCCGGTCCTGTTCTCCCGGGACCTGCGCTCCGGGGCGATCGTGCTCTACCTGGCCCGCCCGCTGAGCGTCACCGCCTTCGCGATGACCCGCTGGATGTCGCTGTTCGTCGCGGTCCTGGCCTTCATCACCCTGCCGGTGCTGACCCTCTACGTCGGGGCGCTGGCCGCAGAGGGCGACATCAGCGACCACACCCGCGACTTCCTGGTCGCCTGGGTGGGCATCATCCTGCTCAGCGCCCTGCTCGCCACCCTGTCCGGTCTGGTCAGCGCGTTCACCACGCGACGCGGCCTGGCGGTCGGCGCGACCATCGTCGTGTTGCTGGTCAGCCTGGGCGTGGCGACCGCGGTCCAGGGCATCGCCTCCGAGACCGGCAACGACACCGTGGCCGAGCTCGCCGGCCTGATGTCACCGTTCACCATGGTCGACGGGGTGACCTACAGCCTGCTCGACGGGACCTCCGCCTACCCGGCGGCGCCGGACTCCGTCGGCATGGGCCTGCTCTACCTGGTCGTCGCCCTCGGCTGCGTCGTCGGAGGGTGCTGGCTGTTGATCCGGCGCTACCGGAAGGAGGCGTCGAAGTGAGCCAGCTCGAGCTGGACCACGTGTCGCGCTGGTACGGCAACGTGGTCGCCGTCAACGACGTGAGCATGCAGATCGGCCCCGGCGTCACCGGCCTGCTCGGGCCCAACGGCGCCGGCAAGACCACCCTCCTGGCGATGATGTCGGGCTTCCTCGCGCCGTCGGCGGGCTCGGTGACCCTGGACGGCGTGCCGGTGTGGCGCAACACCGAGATCTACCGGACGCTCGGCCTGGTCCCGGAGCGGGAGGCCAGCTTCGGCTACCTCACGGGACGCCAGTTCGTCGTGGCCAACGCCGAGCTGCACAAGCTGCCCTCGCCCGGGCAGGCGGCCGAGCGCGCTCTGGAGACCGTGGAGTTGCTCGAGCCGGCTGGCCGGCCGATTGGCACCTACTCCAAGGGGATGCGGCAGCGGGTCAAGCTCGCCGCCGCCCTCGTGCACGACCCTGCGGTGCTGCTGCTGGACGAGCCCTTCAACGGCGTCGACCCGCGGCAACGGATGCACTTCATGCAGCTGCTCACCCGGATGGGCGAGGAGGGCAGGACCGTCCTGTTCAGCTCCCACATCCTGGAGGAGGTCGAGCAGATCGCGCGCCACATCGAGGTGGTCGTCGCGGGGCGGCACGCCGCGTCGGGGGACTTCGGCGCCATCCGGCGGATGATGACCGACCGGCCCAACCAGTACGCCATCCGCAGCAGCGACGACCGGGCCCTGGCCGCCGCCCTGATGACGCTGCCCTCGGTCGGCGGGGTGGAGCTCGCCGGGCGCCGCGGCCTGGCCGTGCAGGTGACCGACTTCGGCGCCTTCGCGGTCGCGCTGCCGGTGCTGGCGCAGGAGCGGGGCATCTCGCTGCGCGAGGTCACCCCGACCGATGAGTCCCTGGAGTCGGTCTTCACCTACCTGGTGTCGGCATGAACCGGACCATCGCCCGGCTCAGCTTCCAGGCGCTCTACGGCCAGCGCAAGGGGATCGTGCTCGGGGTGCTGCCCAGCGTGCTGGTGCTGCTCGCGCTCATCGTCAGCCAGTTGACCGACGGAGCCCCAGCGTTCGGCCCCGTCGTGGAGGGTCTCGGCTTCACCCTGATCCTGCCGCTCATCGCGCTCCTGGTCACCGGCAGCGTGCTAGGCCCCGAGATCGACGACGGCTCGATCGTCTTCCTGCTGTCCAAGCCGGTGTCCCGCTTCGTGGTCGCCGCGAGCAAGTTCCTGGTGGCCGTGCTGGTCACGGTGGCCCTGGGGTCGGGGTCGTTGCTGGGCGCCGGGCTGCTCCTGGACCCGGGCGAGCCGGCACGGGCCGTCGGGGTGGCCGTCGGGGGAGCGGTCGCCGGCGCTGCCTACTGCGCGGTGTTCGTCATGCTCTCGGCGCTGAACCGGCACGGCACGGTGACCGGGCTGATCTACATCCTGATCTTCGAGGGCACGCTCGCCTCCCTGTTGTCCGGATTGCGCTACCTCAGCGTGCGGTCCTTCGGCCGCCGGGTCGCGGAGACGTTCCACGCCGACCTCGCCGGAGCCGACATGAGCCTGCTGTATGCCGTGCTGGCCAGCGTCCTGGTCGTCGCCGGCGGGGTGGTGCTGGCGGGGCAGCGGCTGCGCTCCTTCCAGCTGCGCGGCGACGAGTGACCCCCCAATTTTCGTAGCGAGTTTGCTGGCGCCTCCGGCAACCTCGTAGCGAGTTTGCTGGCGCTGCCGGCAACGGCGCTGGGTGGGGTGACTTCGCTACCGACGTGGCGACTCTGCTACTGACGTGGCGACTCTGCTACTGCGATGGTCACTGTGCGCCTGTCCGGACCGACGCACAGTGACCATCGCAGTAGCACAGTGGCGTCCCGACGTTCGGCCGTGGACCGGGCCAGTGACCGTGGTGAATTGGCCCTCCGCGCCTCAGCGCAGTTGGGCGCTGAGGCCGCGCAGCGGGTCGAGCCGGGCGAGCAGGGTCGCCTGGTAGGCGTGGTACACGTCCGGTTTGCCCGGCCAGGTGCGGACCGTAGGACGGTTCTGCTCGTCGAGCTCGTGGTGCCAGCTGCCGTGCCGCACGTCGAGGAGGTGCTCCTGCGCGAACCCCCACCAGCGGCGGGCGTGCTCGACATACGGCTCCTCACCGGTGCGACGGTGCAGCGCCGCGGCCGCGGAGAGCCCCTCGGCCAGCACCCAGTGCATGCGGCGGCGGACGACGGGACGGTCCTGCCAGTCTGCGGTGTAGACGAAGCCCGGGGCCCCGTCGACGTCCCAGCCGTGGCGGACCGAGACGTCGAACAGGCGCCGGGCCGCGGGCAGCAGCCACCCCGCCGGCTCCGGGGAGCCGGCCTCCAGGTGCAGTAGGAGCCGGGACCACTCCAGCCCGTGGCCGGGGGTCCAGCCGAACGGGCGGAACGGATCGTCGGGGCGGTCCCGGTGGTGGTCCGGCAACGGGGTCCAGTCCTCGGCGAAGTGCTCGGGGAGCCGGTAGTCGTGCTCCCGGGCGACCTGCCCGATCAGGTGCGTCGCGATGGACAGTGCCGTGGCCCGGCGGCCCTCCTCCCCGGTGATGTCGGCCACCGCGAGGAGGGCCTCCACGGTGTGCATGCTCGAGTTGGCGCCCCGGTAGGCCTCGGGAGCCGACAGGTCGCGGGGATAGCTGTCGACCACCCGGCCGGCCTCGTCGAGGAAGTGCCGGTCGAAGGTCTCCAGCGCCAGGGCCAGGAGGTCGTCGGCGTGGGGCACACCGGCCGCGACGGCGCTCGAGGCCGCCAACACCACGAAGGCGTGGTCGTAGGCCCGCTTGGCGTCGTCGACGGGGCCGCCCCGCAGGTCGACCGCGGCGAACCACCCGCCGGACTCGCGGTCCCGCAGCGGGCCGTCGATCAGGTGACGCACGCCGGCGTGGGCCAGGTCGGCCGCCGCGCGATCTCCCCGGAGCGCAGCCAGGGCGAACACGTGCACCATCCGGGTGGTGATCCACAGGTGGACCGGGTGGGTGGGATCCAGGCGCCCGGTCCCGTCCAGCCACCCGAAGCCGAGGTCCTCGACATACGAGCCCCGGGCGAAGGCGACCAGCCGACGCTCTTCCGCCGCGAGGTCGATCATTCCTGGCCCAGGGGCGCGGTCAGGAGAAGAGCTGCTGGATGCGGCCGACGCCCTCGGCGAGGTCGTTGTCGCCCAACGCGTAGGACAGACGCAGGTAGCCGCTGGGCCCGAACGCCTCGCCGGGCACCACGGCGACCTCAACCTCGTCCAGGATGAGCTCGGCCAGCTCCGCCGAGGTCTGCGGGGTGCGGCCCCGGACCGTGCGGCCGAGGAGCCCCTCGACGGTGGGGTAGGCGTAGAAGGCGCCCTGCGGGGTCGGGCACTCGACCCCATCGATGGCGCTCAGCATCTCCACCATCGTGTGCCGCCGCCGGTCGAAGGCCGTGCGCATCTCCTCGACCGGCTCCAGGGATCCCTGCAGCGCCGCGATCGCTGCCCGCTGGGAGACGTTGGCCACGTTGGAGGTGGCGTGCGACTGCAGGTTGGTCGCCGCCTTGATGACGTCGGTAGGGCCGACCATCCAGCCCACGCGCCAGCCCGTCATCGCGTAGGTCTTGGCCACGCCGTTGAGGACCACGCAGGTGTCTGCGAGCTCGGGGACGAGGGTCGGCAGCGAGGCCGCGGTGGCGCCGTCGTAGAGCAGGTGCTCGTAGATCTCGTCCGTCACCACCCAGATGTCGTGCTCGAGCGCCCACCGCGCGATCGCCTCGGCCTGCTCCGGCGGGTAGACGGCCCCGGTCGGGTTGGACGGCGAGCAGTACAGCAGCACCTTCGTCCGCGGGGTGCGGGCCTGCTCCAGCTGCTCCACCGTGACGAGGTAGCCCTGGTCGGCCCCGGCGAACACCTCGACCGGGGTGCCGCCCGCCAGGCGGACCGCCTCGGGGTAGGTGGTCCAGTAGGGCGCGGGCAGGAGGACCTCGTCACCGGGGTCCAGCAACGCCGCGAAGGTGTTGTACACCGCCTGCTTGCCCCCGTTGGTGACGAGCACGTTTGCCGGCTCCACGGCATACCCGGAGTCGCGCTGGGTCTTGGCGACGATGGCTGCCTTCAGGTCCGGCAGCCCGCCCGCGGGGGAGTACCGATGGTTCACCGGGTCCTGCGCGGCGGCGACGGCCGCCGCCACGATGTGGTCCGGGGTGGGGAAGTCGGGCTCACCGGCGCCGAAGCCGATGACCGGCCGGCCCTGCGCCTTCAGGCCCTTGGCCTTGGCGTCGACGGCCAGCGTGGCGGACTCGGCGATGGAGCCGATGCGGCTGGAGATGCGGGACGTGGCGTTGCTCTGGGTCACCGGGCCATTCAACCACCGGCCGGCAGGGACGTGCCCGGCCACGGTGCCTGGGGCGACCGGAGTCTGACGGGTTCGCGCAACCGCCGGACCATCGCGTAGACTGCTGCGTCGGGTGTGACAGCACCCCCGCTGGTGGCTGCCCCACGGCCACCCGCGACCCCTAGGGCAATAGCTCAATTGGTAGAGCACTGGTCTCCAAAACCAGCGGTTGGGGGTTCGAGTCCCTCTTGCCCTGCGTAGTACTAGTAGAACCGAGCACGACGACCAGATCGAGGAAGGTACCCCGTGGCGAACAGCAGCGCCTCCGACACCCACGGTGTCGAGAAGGCCGGCTCCGGTGCCGGCAAGTCGGCGCGCCCGGGCACCTTCGTGGCCCAGGTCATGGCCGAGCTGCGCAAGGTCGTCCCGCCGACCCGTCGCGAGCTGATCACCTACACCCTCGTGGTGTTGGTGTTCGTCGCCGTGATCATGGCGTACGTGTTCGGTCTGGACCAGGTCTACCGCCAGGTCATCTCGTTCATCTTCGGGAGCTGACGCTCCCGATCAGCCCCCGGCCGGCCGCCTGTCGCCCGGGACTCGCAGGCCGTCCGCGGCGGCCGCACACCTGAAGTGAGGAAGTAGGTCATGTCGCAAGAGTGGACCGAGACCGACGAGGTCCCGGAGACCCCGAACGCCGTCGAGGAGACCCCGGCCGCGCCGGAGCCTGCCGACGACGCCGACGCGACCCCCGCGGCTGTCGAGGAGACGGCCGAGACCGAGGAGCCCGCGGCCGACGACGCCGCCGAGGAGCCCGCGGCCGAGGACGCCTCCGAGGAGCCCGCGGCGGACGAGCCGGTCGACCCGGTGGCCGAGCTGCGCGCCACCCTGCAGTCGCAGTTCGGCGACTGGTACGTGATCCACTCCTACGCCGGCTACGAGAACCGGGTGAAGGTCAACCTGGAGACCCGGATCACCAGCCTCAACATGGAGGACTACATCTTCGCCGTCGAGGTGCCGATGGAGGAGGTCACCGAGATCAAGGGCGGCCAGCGCAAGCAGGTCCGCCGGGTCCGGATGCCCGGGTACGTCCTGGTCCGGATGGACCTCACCGACGAGTCCTGGGGCGCCGTGCGGCACACCCCGGGCGTCACCGGGTTCGTGGGCAACGCCCACCAGCCGGTCCCGCTGAGCCTCGACGAGGTCATGACGATGCTGGCTCCGACCGTGCAGGCGCCGGCCGCCGTCCCCTCCGGGACCACCTCGGCTCCCGCCGCGTCCGGTGCGGCCTCCAGCAGCACCGCCCAGCCGCAGGTCGACTTCGAGGTCGGCGAGTCGGTCACCGTCATGGAGGGTCCGTTCGAGACCCTGCCCGCCACCATCTCCGAGATCATCCCCGAGAGCCAGAAGCTCAAGGTGCTCGTCTCGATCTTCGGCCGGGAGACCCCGGTCGAGCTCTCGTTCAACCAGGTCGCCAAGATCTGAGCCCGCGGGAGCACTGCAACCGGGTCATCGCCCACGGCGTCGGCCCACAACAGGTAAGGAAACCAACGAATGCCCCCCAAGAAGAAGGTCTCCGGCTTCATCAAGCTGCAGATCCAGGCCGGTGCCGCCACCCCGGCCCCGCCCGTCGGCCCGGCGCTGGGTCAGCACGGCGTCAACATCATGGAGTTCGTCAAGGCGTACAACGCCGCGACGGAGAGCCAGCGCGGCAACGTCATCCCGGTCGAGATCACGGTCTACGAGGACCGCTCGTTCACCTTCATCACCAAGACGCCGCCGGCCGCAGAGCTGATCAAGAAGGCCGCCGGCGTTGCCAAGGGCTCCGGTGAGCCGAACAAGACCAAGGTCGGCAAGCTCACCCAGGACCAGGTCCGGGAGATCGCCGAGTCCAAGATGCAGGACCTGAACGCCCACGACGTGGACCAGGCCGCCAAGATCATCGCCGGCACCGCCCGGTCGATGGGGATCACCGTCGAGGGCTGATCCCCGCACCGGGGGTATGCCGTCGCTCACCGCGGGCGCACGGCATACCTCCTCCCCGTGGCAGGGCCTGCGCTGGCCCGTCTGACCACACCTCCACCACGCAACCCGAGGAGTACCCATGAAGCGCAGCAAGGCCTACCGCGCCGCCGCCGAGAAGATCGAGGACGGCCGGTTCTACAGCCCCACCGAGGCCATCGGCATCGCCAAGGGCGGTGCCAGCGCCAAGTACGACGAGACCATCGAGGTCGCCCTCCGCCTGGGCGTCGACCCGCGCAAGGCCGACCAGTTGGTCCGCGGCACCGTCAACCTGCCGCACGGCACCGGCAAGACCGCCCGCGTGCTGGTCTTCGCCAACGGCGACAAGGCCGAGGCCGCCCGGGAGGCCGGCGCGGACTACGTCGGCTCCGACGACATGATCGAGAAGGTGTCCGGCGGCTGGCTGGACTTCGACGCCGTGGTCGCCACCCCGGACCTGATGGGCAAGGTCGGCCGGCTCGGCAAGGTGCTGGGCCCCCGCGGCCTGATGCCGAACCCGAAGACCGGCACGGTCACCATGGACACCGGCAAGGCCGTCTCCGACATCAAGGGCGGCAAGATCGAGTTCCGCGTCGACAAGCACGCCAACCTGCACTTCATCATCGGCAAGGTGAGCTTCGACGAGAAGGCCCTGGCGGAGAACTACGCCGCGGCCATGGACGAGATCCTGCGCCTCAAGCCGTCGGCCTCCAAGGGCCGCTACGTCACCAAGGCCACGCTGAGCACGACGATGGGCCCCGGCATCCCGCTGGACACCTCCGCCCGTGCCGGCGCCGTGGCCGCGGAGGCCTGAGCCGACGCACCACCCGGATTGGCCCGGGCAGTTTTCACGGCAGCGCCCCCGACCGCATGGTCGGGGGCGCTGCCGTGTGTGTGGGCGGTGGGCCGGTTAGCGGACGGGCGTGAGCGGCTCCTCGCCGCGCAGCACCGCCAGGGCGTTGTCGGCCGCCAGTTGTGCCATGGCTGTCCGGGTCTCCACCGTGGCCGAGCCCAGGTGCGGGGCCAGCGCCACGTTGTCCAGCTCCAGCAGGCCCTCGTGCACCTCGGGCTCGTGCTCGAAGACGTCGAGCGCGGCACCGGCGATAGTGCCCCCGCGCAGCGCCTGCACCAGGGCGTCCTCGTCGACGATCGGACCCCTCGCGGAATTGACCAGGTAGGCGGTGTCCTTCATCAGGGCCAACTGCTCGGCCCCGATCAGGTGGTGGGTCGCCTCGGAGTAGGGGCAGTGCAGCGACACCACGTCGGCGGTGCGCAGCAACTCGTCCAGGTCCAGCCGGGTCGCATCCAGTTCCTGCGCCAGCTCGGGGGCGCACGGACGCCGGGAACTGTAGGCCACGTCCATCCCGAAGGCGCGGGCCCGCCGGGCCATCGCCGCGCCGATCGCGCCGAGTCCGACGATGCCGATCGTCTTGCCCTGCAAGCCCTGGCCGAGCAGGTAGAACATGCCCCATTTCCACGGGGTGCGGGAGCGGATCACCCGTTCGCCCTCACCCAGCCGGCGACTCACCGCCAGGAGCAGGGCGAACGCGGTGTCGGCCGTCGCGTCCGTGAGCACGTCGGGGGTGTTGGTCACCACGACGTCGCGCTCCCGGCAGGCGTCCACGTCGATGTTGTTGTAGCCGACCGCGACGTTGGCGACGACCTGGAGCTGGGGTCCTGCCGCGTCGAGGAGCTGGGCGTCGACCGTTTCGGTGAGGAGGGTGACGAGGGCGTCCGCGCCCGCGACCTTCTCGAGCAGCCGCCCGCGGGAGATGGCCTCCTCCTCGTCGTGCAGATCCACCTCGTGCTCGGCGGTCAGGGAGTCGATCGCCGGCTGCGGGACGCGGCCGGTCACCACGACGCGGCTCATGCCGACTCCACCCACTCGCGCAGCCGGCCCAGTCCCTCGTGGATGTCGGCCAAGTCGATGCCGGAGTAGGCCAGCCGGATGTACTGCCGGTCCTCACCGGCCACCGGCCGTCCGAAGTGCCGCCGGGTGCAGAACGAGACGCCGGTGGCGTGCAGCGCCTGCTCGGCGAAGTTGGCGAGGTCGGTGGTCCCGACCTGCTCCATCACCTCGGTGACGTCCGGGAAGACGTAGAACGTCGACCGGGGGACCTCGACCGACATGCCGGGGGTGGCATTGACCAACTCACAGGTGGCGTCCCGCCGCTCGCGGAGCACCTCGAGCATGTCGGCGACGGGTTGCTGGGTCCCGCGCAACGCCTCGATCCCGGCCCATTGCACGTAGTGCGTGGTGCACGACTCGTCGTTGGTGTTCAGCGTGGCGAACACCTTCGCCACCTCCGGCGGCGCCACCGCACACCCCAGCCGGGAGCCGGTCATCGCGAACTTCTTGCTGAAGGTGTAGAGGATCACGGTGCGCTCGGCCATCCCCGGCAGCGCGGCGATGGAGGAGGATTCGCCCTCGTAGCGCATCTCGAAGTAGGCCTCGTCGGAGAGCACCCACAGGTCGTGCTCGATCGCCAGCTCGGCGATCGCCTCACGCTCCTGCGGGGTGGACTCGGCGGAGATGGGGTTCTGCAGGTCGTTGTAGATGATCGCGACGGTGCGGTCGGTGATCGAGGCCCGCACCTGGTCCAGGTCGATCCGGAAGCCGTCGTCGGTCGGCAGGTAGCGGTAGGGGACGGCCGTGCCGCCGTGGTACTCGATCTGCGACTCATAGATCGGGAAGCCGGGGTTGGGATAGAGGACCTCACGACCCGGGTCCATGACGGTCTGGATGAACTTGGTGATCACCGGCTTGCCGCCGGTCATCACGACGACGTCGCCGGGGTCTACCGCGATCCCGCGTCGCCCGCCGATGTCCTCGGCCAGGGCCTCCCGCAACTGCGGTATGCCGGCGCCCGGGCAGTAGCCGGTCTTGCCGTCGGCGATGGCGCGGTTCATCGCCTCGATGATGTGCGGGGCGGTGGGCAGGTTGATGTCCCCCAGGTGGAAGGGGTACACGGTGTTGCCGCGGGAGGACCAGTCGGCGGCGGCCAGGGCCACCGCGAACGCGGTCTCAGTGCCCAACTGGTCGAGTCTGCGGGCCAAGGTCATGTCAGCTCCTGATCAGTGGTGTGCGGGCAGGCCGAGGAGTTCACGCAGGTACTGGGGCAGCATGGCCCACCAGGTCGGCCACTCGTGCTCGTAGTCCGGGCCCCAGTCGTCCACTCGGTTGGGGATGCCCTTGGCGCCCAGCACCCGGGCGATCGACCAGGACTCCTCGATGTTCTCCCAGGCGCCGGTGCCGGAGGCCAGCAGCACGAAGCGCTGGCGCAGCACCTCCAGTTGCGGCCCCTCCAGGCCGGGGAGGAACTTGGTGGGGGAGGAGAAGTAGAGGTCGTCGGTGTAGCCGCCCAGGAAGCGCTCGATGTCGTAGGTCCCGGACATCCCGATCGCTGCACCGAACAACTCGGGGAAGCGGCAGATGAGGGCCACCGAGTTGAACGCCCCGATGGAGGCTCCCGCCACGATCACCGAGCGGCTGCTGCCGGAGTCGGCCCGGATCGCCGGGACCACCTCGTGGGCGACGGCCTGGTGGAACTGGTTCAGCAGGGCGTTGCGGTAGGTCACCGTCCCGGTGCCCAGGGTCATCGCCTTGCCGGCCACACTGTCGCAACTGAAGAGCCGGATCGCGCCCGCCTCGATCAGATCGCCCAGGTGGGTGACCAGGTGGTGTCGCTCGATCTCCTCGGCGTCCCCACCGGCGGTCGGCAGCACCAGGACGGGGACACCGTCATGGCCCCACCGGGCCAGCGAAATCTCCTGCTGCAAACGGGGCGAGGCCCAGCGCTCGACGGCTTTCATGGACTACACGTACCGGACTATCTGCGCCAGCACCAGCCCCGCCGCACAGATTTGGTCACCTCGCAGGGCGACCGGTACAGTGGATGCCATACCCATGACCGCCGGTTGTCGGCGTGCCCGCTCGCGAGAGCAGCGGGTGCCCGGCCGAAGGTCCCGCTCGACGGGCGACCCGCGCAGGTGAACGTGTTTCGTCGCACGCCGTATGTCGTGCCCCGAGCCCCGTGCGCCCGCGCCGGGGCTCTTGTCGTGTGTGACCCGGAGGGTGACCGGCACCACGATGAAGGAGGCCCCATGGCGACTGCTGAGAAGGCTGCTGCCATTGCCGAGTTGACGGACCGGTTCCGCAACTCGGATGCGGCCGTGCTCACCGAGTACCGCGGACTCACCGTCGCGCAGCTCGGCGAGCTCCGCACCGCGCTCCGCGAGCACGCGACCTACGCCGTGGTGAAGAACACGCTCACCAAGCGGGCTGCCGCCGAAGCCGGCGTGGCCGGCCTGGACGAGCACCTGCAGGGCCCGACGGCCATCGCCTTCGTCACCGGTGACCCGGTCGAGGCGGCCAAGGGCTTGCGTGACTTTGCCAAGGCTAACCCCCACCTGGTGATCAAGGCCGGAGTCCTCGACGGCAAGCCGTTGAGCCCGGAGGAGATCACCAAGCTCGCCGACCTCGAGTCGCGCGAGACGCTGTTGGCCAAGCTGGCGGGCGCCATGAACGCCTCGCTGAGCCAGGCCGTCTACTTGTTCGCCGCTCCGCTGTCGCAGGCCGCTCGCACGGTCGACGCACTGCGGGCCAAGGTCGAGCAGGAAGGCCCCGCGGCAGACGCCGCGCCGGCCCCCACCGACGTCGCCGAGGGTGGCGACGACAGCTGACGCGACCCGCGTCGGCATCACCACACAACGCCACTCACGGCACCACACGGAAGGAACGCCACCATGGCGAAGCTGAGCACTGACGAGCTCCTTGACGCGTTCAAGGAGATGACCCTGATCGAGCTCTCCGAGTTCGTCAAGCAGTTCGAGGACACCTTCAACGTCACCGCCGCGGCCCCGGTTGCCGTTGCGGGTGCGGCTCCGGCCGCCGGTGGCGGCGACGCCGCCGCCGCGGAGGAGCAGGACGAGTTCGACGTCGTCCTCGAGGCCGCTGGCGACAAGAAGATCCAGGTCATCAAGGAGGTCCGCGCGCTGACCTCCCTGGGCCTGAAGGAGGCCAAGGACCTCGTCGACGGGGCCCCGAAGCCGGTCCTGGAGAAGGTCGACAAGGAGGCCGCCGAGAAGGCCAAGGAGGCCCTCGAGGGCGCCGGCGCCACCGTCACCCTCAAGTGACACCGTCCGGGGCCAGGCCCCGGACTGCATGACCCGCTGCGGGCGGGACGAACCAGTTGGTTCGTCCCGCCCGCAGTCTTTGTCGGGGGTTGTGGCGCGGTGCCCGCCGCCCCGTCCGGGCGGGGACACGCCGGGAGGGGGCTTGACGTGGCCGCGGGGGAGGAGACATCCTGCTGGTCAACAACGGGTGCAGCGGAGTATTCGCGGGGGGTGGGCCGGCGCCCGAGAGCCCGGTTTGGACTGGGGTAGGGGATCCGTGTATGCTGTCGCTTTGCGCTGCCCTTCACCCGTCCTGTCACCGTCGACCGCCGCCGTGTCCCGTCCCTGTCGCGGGGCGTCCGCGCGCGAAGAGTCTGTTTCCGGATGGGTGTGGGCCGTTGACCCTGCACGCTTGTTAGGCCCGTGGAAGGACCATCCTTGGCTGCCTCGCGCACTGCGAAGAAGACTGTGTCCACCGCTCGGATGGCTTCTGGCCGTCTGAGCTTTGCAAAGATCCGGGAGCCCCTTGAGGTCCCCGACCTCTTGGCGCTCCAGACCGAGAGTTTCGACTGGTTGCTCGGAAACGAGGACTGGCAGGCCCGCGTGGCCGACGCCAAGGAGCACGGGCGTGAGGACGTGCCCGACCGCTCCGGCCTCGAGGAGATCTTCGAGGAGATCTCCCCGATCGAGGACTTCTCCGGCTCCATGTCGCTGTCGTTCCGCGACCACCACTTCGAGGAGCAGAAGTACTCCCTGGAGGAGTGCAAGGAGCGGGACATGACCTACTCCGCGCCGCTCTTCGTGACGGCGGAGTTCATCAACAACAACACCGGTGAGATCAAGAGCCAGACGGTCTTCATGGGCGACTTCCCGCTCATGACCGACCGCGGCACCTTCATCATCAACGGCACCGAGCGGGTCGTCGTCTCCCAGCTCGTCCGGTCCCCCGGGGTGTACTTCGAGCGGGCGCTGGACAAGACCTCCGACAAGGACGTCTACACCTCCAAGGTGATCCCGAGCCGCGGCGCCTGGCTGGAGTTCGAGATCGACAAGCGCGACATGGTGGGCGTGCGCGTGGACCGCAAGCGCAAGCAGTCGGTCACCGTGCTGCTGAAGGCCCTCGGCTGGACCGAGGCGCAGATCCTGGAGGAGTTCGGCGACTACGAGTCGATGCGGCTCACCCTGGAGAAGGACCACACGGCCGACCAGGACGAGGCGCTGCTGGACATCTACCGCAAGCTGCGCCCGGGCGAACCGCCCACCAAGGAGGCCGCGCAGACCCTCCTGGACAACCTGTACTTCAACCCCAAGCGCTACGACCTGGCCAAGGTCGGTCGCTACAAGATCAACAAGAAGCTCGGCATCGAGGCCCCGCTGAACGAGTCCGTGCTGGGGGTCGACGACATCGTCGCCACCATCCGCTACCTCGTCGCGCTGCACGACGGCCAGACCGAGCTCCCGGTGGTCTCGCACGGCGAGACGGTCCAGCTGCCGGTCGAGGTCGACGACATCGACCACTTCGGCAACCGTCGCCTGCGCAGCGTCGGCGAGCTCATCCAGAACCAGGTGCGCACCGGCCTGTCCCGGATGGAGCGTGTCGTCCGCGAGCGGATGACCACCCAGGACGTGGAGGCGATCACGCCGCAGACCCTGATCAACATCCGTCCCGTGGTGGCGGCGATCAAGGAGTTCTTCGGCACCAGCCAGCTGTCCCAGTTCATGGACCAGAACAACCCGCTCTCCGGGCTGACGCACAAGCGCCGCCTGTCCGCGCTGGGTCCGGGCGGTCTGTCCAGGGACCGGGCCGGCATGGAGGTCCGTGACGTCCACCCCTCGCACTACGGCCGGATGTGCCCCATCGAGACCCCCGAGGGTCCGAACATCGGCCTCATCGGCTCGCTGGCCTCCTACGGGCGGATCAACCCCTTCGGGTTCGTCGAGACGCCCTACCGCAAGGTGGAGAACGGCCGGGTCACCGACGAGGTGCACTACCTGTCCGCCGACGAGGAGGACCGGTTCATCATCGCGCAGGCCAACGCCCAGCTCAACGATGACGGCACCTTCGTGGAGGAGCGGGTCCTGGTCCGCACCAAGGGTGGTGACGCCGGTGACGTGCCGAACGGTGACGTCGACTACATGGACGTCTCCGCGCGGCAGATGGTGTCCGCGGCGACCGCGATGATCCCGTTCCTGGAGCACGACGACGCCAACCGCGCCCTGATGGGCGCGAACATGCAGCGCCAGGCGGTGCCGCTGGTCCGGGCCGAGGCCCCGCTGGTGGGCACCGGCATGGAGTACCGCGCCGCCATGGACTCCGGCGACGTCGTCCGGGCCGAGAAGGCCGGCGTGGTGCAGGAGGTCTCCGCGGACCTGCTGACCGTTGCCAACGACGACGGCAGCTACCAGTCCTACCGGGTCGCCAAGTTCACCCGCTCCAACCAGGGCAACTGCTACAACCAGCAGGTCCGGGTCGACGCCGGTGACCGGGTCGAGGCCGGCCAGTTGCTGGCCGACGGTCCGGCGACCGACGGCGGCGAGATGGCGCTGGGACGCAACCTGCTCGTGGCGTTCATGCCGTGGGAGGGCCACAACTACGAGGACGCGATCATCCTGAGCCAGCGCCTGGTGCAGGACGACGTGCTCTCCTCGATCCACATCGAGGAGCACGAGATCGACGCCCGGGACACCAAGCTGGGCCCGGAGGAGATCACGCGGGACATCCCGAACGTCTCCGACGAGGTCCTGGCCGACCTGGACGAGCGCGGCATCATCCGGATCGGTGCCGAGGTCCGCGACGGCGACCTGCTGGTCGGCAAGGTGACCCCCAAGGGTGAGACCGAGCTGACCCCGGAGGAGCGCCTGCTGCGCGCCATCTTCGGGGAAAAGGCCCGCGAGGTGCGCGACACCTCGATGAAGGTCCCCCACGGTGAGACCGGCACGGTCATCGGCGTCAAGGTCTTCGACCGCGAGGACGGCGACGAGCTCGCTCCCGGGGTGAACCAGCTGGTCCGCGTCTACGTGGCCAACAAGCGCAAGATCACCGACGGTGACAAGCTCGCCGGCCGCCACGGCAACAAGGGCGTCATCTCCAAGATCCTGCCGGTCGAGGACATGCCGTTCCTGGAGGATGGCACGCCGGTCGACATCGTGCTCAACCCGCTGGGTGTGCCCAGCCGGATGAACATCGGGCAGGTGCTCGAGCTGCACCTGGGCTGGGCCGCGGCCCAGGGCTGGGACGTCGACGCCGCCGCCGAGTGGGCGCGCAACCTGCCCGAGGACCTGCTGCAGGTCGAGGCGGGCAGCCGGGTCGCCAGCCCCGTCTTCGACGGCGCGAGCGAGACCGAGATCACCGGTCTGCTGGACTCCACCATGCCCACGCGGGACGGTGACCGACTGATCGGGTCCTCCGGCAAGGCCCGGCTGCTGGACGGTCGCTCCGGCGAGCCGTTCCCGGAGCCGGTGTCCGTCGGCTACATGTACATCCTGAAGCTGCACCACCTGGTGGACGACAAGATCCACGCCCGCAGCACGGGGCCGTACTCGATGATCACCCAGCAGCCGCTGGGCGGTAAGGCCCAGTTCGGTGGTCAGCGGTTCGGCGAGATGGAGGTGTGGGCCCTGGAGGCCTACGGCGCCGCCTACGCGCTGCAGGAGCTGCTCACCATCAAGTCCGACGACGTCACGGGCCGGGTCAAGGTCTACGAGTCGATCGTCAAGGGTGAGAACGTCCCGGAGCCGGGCATCCCGGAGTCCTTCAAGGTGCTCATCAAGGAGATGCAGTCGCTCTGCCTGAACGTGGAGGTGCTCTCCAGTGACGGCACGCAGATCGACCTGCGCGACGCCGACCAGGAAGTGTTCCGGGCGGCCGAGGAGCTGGGTATCGACCTGTCCCGCCGCGAGCCGAGCAGCGTCGAGGAAGTGTGACGCGAGCCCGTATGCCGTGGTGCCGGTCCCGCGTCAACCCCCGAGGTGCGCGGGGCCGGTGCCCCACGACATACCTGGTCCCCACGGATGGATGTCCGGGGAACCCGACCACCTACTGACTTTTAGAACTACCTGAGAATCTTTCAGTTCTCACACGAAAGAAGGATCCACGTGCTGGACGTCAACTTCTTCGACGAGTTGCGCATCGGCCTGGCCACTGCGGAGGACATCCGCAAGTGGAGCCACGGCGAGGTCAAGAAGCCCGAGACCATCAACTACCGGACCCTGAAGCCGGAGAAGGACGGGCTGTTCTGCGAGAAGATCTTCGGTCCCACCCGGGACTGGGAGTGCTACTGCGGCAAGTACAAGCGGGTGCGCTTCAAGGGCATCATCTGTGAGCGCTGCGGCGTCGAGGTGACCCGCGCCGGCGTGCGCCGCGAGCGGATGGGCCACATCGAGCTGGCCGCCCCCGTCACCCACATCTGGTACTTCAAGGGCGTGCCGAGCCGCCTGGGCTACCTGCTGGACCTGGCGCCGAAGGACCTGGAGAAGGTCATCTACTTCGCGGCCTACATGATCACGCATGTCGACGAGGACGGGCGGCACGAGGACCTGCCCTCGCTCGAGGCGCAGATCGAGACCGAGCGCAAGGAGCTGCAGAACCGTCGTGACTCCGACGTCGAGACCCGCGCGCAGAAGCTCGAGTCCGACATCGCCGAGCTGGAGGCCGAGGGTGCCAAGGCCGACGCCAAGCGCAAGGTGCGCGACGGTGCCGAGCGGGAGATGAACCAGATCCGTCGTCGCGCCGACCAGCAGGTCGAGCGACTCGAGCAGGTCTGGGACCGGTTCAAGAACCTCAAGGTCCAGGACCTGGAGGGCGACGAGATCCTCTACCGCGAGATGCGGGACCGCTTCGGCATGTACTTCGAGGGCGGGATGGGCGCCGCCGCGCTGCAGAAGCGGCTGGAGACCTTCGACCTGGAGGCCGAGGCCGACGCGCTGCGCGAGATCATCGCCACCGGCAAGGGCCAGAAGAAGACCCGGGCCATCAAGCGGCTCAAGGTCGTCACCTCCTTCCTGTCCACGGCCAACAACCCCTCCGGCATGGTGCTGGACTGCGTCCCGGTGATCCCGCCGGACCTGCGCCCGATGGTGCAGCTGGATGGTGGCCGCTTCGCGACCTCGGACCTGAACGACCTCTACCGCCGCGTCATCAACCGGAACAACCGCCTCAAGCGGCTGCTGGACCTTGGCGCGCCGGAGATCATCGTCAACAACGAGAAGCGGATGCTGCAGGAGGCCGTCGACTCCCTGTTCGACAACGGCCGCCGCGGTCGCGCCGTCACCGGCCCGGGCAACCGGCCGCTGAAGTCGCTGTCCGACATGCTCAAGGGCAAGCAGGGCCGGTTCCGTCAGAACCTGCTGGGCAAGCGCGTGGACTACTCGGGCCGTTCGGTCATCGTGGTCGGTCCGCAGTTGCGTCTGCACCAGTGCGGTCTGCCCAAGCAGATGGCGCTGGAGCTGTTCAAGCCGTTCGTGATGAAGCGGCTGGTCGACCTGGACCACGCCCAGAACATCAAGTCCGCCAAGCGGATGGTCGAGCGTGGCCGCTCCGTGGTGTGGGACGTGCTCGAGGAGGTCATCACCGACCACCCGGTGATGCTGAACCGTGCGCCCACCCTGCACCGCCTGGGCATCCAGGCCTTCGAGCCGCAGCTGGTCGAGGGCAAGGCCATCCAGATCCACCCGCTGGTCTGCACCGCGTTCAACGCCGACTTCGACGGTGACCAGATGGCGGTGCACCTGCCGCTGTCCGCCGAGGCGCAGGCCGAGGCCCGGATCCTGATGCTGTCGAGCAACAACATCCTCAAGCCGGCCGACGGTCGCCCGGTGACCATGCCCACCCAGGACATGATCATCGGCCTGTTCCACCTGACCAGCGAGATGGCCGGCGACCCGGTCGTCGACGAGGACGGCGGCGAGCACCTGCGCAGCTTCACCTCGGTGGCCGAGGCGCGGATGGCCTTCGACGCCGGCACGATCGACGTGGGCACCCCGATCTCGCTGCGGGTCACCGGAACCGCGCCGCCGGCCGGTCACGAGCTGCCCGAGGAGACCGAGGTTACCGAGGACGGTGTGGCCTCCGCCTTCACCCTGGAGACCACGCTGGGCCGGGCGCTGTTCAACGACGCCCTGCCGCAGAACTACCCGTACGTCAACGCGGTGGTCGACAAGAAGCGGCTCTCCGGCATCGTCAACGACCTGGCCGAGCGCTACACCAAGGTCGAGGTCGCGGCGTCCCTGGACAGCCTCAAGGACACCGGCTTCTACTGGGCGACCCGCTCGGGCACGACCGTGGCCATCTCCGACGTGATGACCCCGGAGCGCAAGGGCGAGATCGTGGCGGGCTACGACAGCAAGGCCGCCAAGGTCCAGAGCCAGTACGAGCGCGGTCTGATCACCGAGGACGAGCGTCGCCAGGAGCTCATCGAGATCTGGACCCAGGCCTCCAACGAGGTGGCCAAGGAGCTGGAGAACTCGATGCCGAAGGACTCCACCATCTACAAGATGGTCACCTCCGGTGCCCGCGGTAACTGGTTCCAGCTGCGCCAGCTGGCCGGCATGCGTGGCCTGATGGCCAACCCGCAGGGTGAGATCATCCCGCGTCCGATCAAGTCCAACTTCCGTGAGGGCCTGTCCGTGGTGGAGTTCTTCATCTCCACCCACGGTGCCCGTAAGGGCCTGGCCGACACCGCGCTGCGGACCGCCGACTCGGGTTACCTGACCCGTCGTCTGGTGGACGTCAGCCAGGACGTGATCATCCGTGAGGACGACTGCGGCACCGACCGCGGCCTGACCATGCCGATCGCGGTGCGGACCGAGTCCGGCCTGCGGGAGCACGACGACGTGGAGACCTCGGTCTACGCCCGCACCCTGGCCGAGGACGTCACCCACGAGGGCAGCGTCCTGGCCGAGGCCGGGATGGACCTGGGCGACGTCGTGATCGACGCGCTGGTCGCCGCCGGGGTCGAGGAGGTCAAGGTCCGTTCGGTCCTGACCTGCGAGTCCCTGGTCGGCACCTGCGCGAAGTGCTACGGCCGGTCGCTGGCCAGCGGCAAGCTGGTCGACATCGGCGAGGCCGTCGGCATCGTCGCCGCACAGTCGATCGGTGAGCCCGGCACCCAGCTGACGATGCGCACCTTCCACACCGGTGGTGTGGCCGGTGACGACATCACCCAGGGTCTGCCGCGTGTGGTCGAGCTGTTCGAGGCCCGCACCCCCAAGGCGGTGGCCCCGATCGCCGAGGCTGACGGCCGGGTGCAGATCGAGGACACCGACAAGGCGCGCCGCATCCTGTTGGTGCCGGACGACGGCTCCGAGGAGCACGCCTACCCGGTCAGCAAGCGGGCCCGCCTCCTCGTGCAGGAGGGCCAGCACGTGGCCGTCGGCACCCAGTTGGTGGTCGGCGCCATCGACCCCAAGCAGGTGCTCCGCATCCTGGGCCCGCGCCAGACCCAGATGCACCTGGTCGACGAGGTGCAGAAGGTCTACCGCCAGCAGGGTGTGTCGATCCACGACAAGCACATCGAGGTCATCGTGCGCCAGATGCTGCGCCGGATCACCATCATCGAGGCGGGCAACGCCAGCGTGCTGCCCGGCGAGCTGGTGGAGCGCGGCCGGTTCGAGACCGAGAACCGCCGCGTCGTGTCCGAGGGTGGCAAGCCGGCCTCCGGCCGTCCCGAGCTGATGGGCATCACGAAGGCGTCGCTGGCGACCGACTCGTGGCTGTCCGCCGCCTCCTTCCAGGAGACCACCCGGGTGCTGACCGAGGCCGCCATGCAGGCCAAGTCGGACCCGCTGCTGGGCCTGAAGGAGAACGTCATCCTGGGCAAGCTGATCCCGGCCGGCACCGGTCTGCCGCGCTACCGCAACCTCACCGTGGAGCCCACGGAGGAGGCGAAGGCTGCCGCGTACGCGGTGCCGGAGTACGAGCAGTTCGACTACCCGGCCACGTTCGGGGAGGGCTCGCGGGAGGCCGTCCGACTGGACGATCTGTCGCTGGGCGACGACCGCTACTGATCCCACCGGGTCCGTGACGAACGGGCGGGTGTGCACCTGGGCGACCAGGCTGCATACCCGCCCGTCGTCGGTGCCGGGGCGATTTGGAGGAGCCGGTCCGCTGCCGGTATCGTGGTCAACCGTGTGTGCGGTCCTGCCGCATGCCATCGTCAGGTCACGGGAAGCCCCCACGGCCTGGCACACCTCTCGCCGGGCAGTCCGGCCGGAACCCACCCGCCTCCTGCAGCGCAGGACGGTGCCGCGGGCAGCCGGTCGGGAAGTGCAGGGGAGAGCGCCGGCACGATCCCCTCGACGGGGGACGGATCGGCTACACCAAGGAGCGTAACCCACCGGGAACGGCGGGGAGCGCGGACAACATCGACTGACGGAGAATCAGTGCCCACAATCAACCAGCTGGTCCGCAAGGGGCGGCAGGACAAGGTCAAGAAGACCAACAGTCCCGCCCTGAAGGGGAACCCCCAGCGTCGCGGTGTCTGCACCCGCGTGTACACCACCACCCCGAAGAAGCCGAACTCTGCCCTGCGCAAGGTCGCTCGCGTGAAGCTGACCAGCGGCATCGAGGTCACGGCCTACATCCCGGGCGTCGGCCACAACCTGCAGGAGCACTCGATCGTGCTCGTGCGTGGTGGTCGGGTGAAGGACCTGCCCGGTGTCCGCTACAAGATCATCCGCGGGTCCCTGGACACCCAGGGCGTGAAGGGCCGCAACCAGGCCCGTTCCCGTTACGGCGCGAAGAAGGAGAAGAAGTAATGCCTCGCAAGGGCCCCGCTCCGAAGCGCCCGCTGATGGCCGACCCGGTCTACGGGTCGACCCTGGTGACCCAGCTGGTCAACAAGATCCTGGTGGACGGCAAGAAGTCCGTCGCCGAGACCATCGTCTACGGCGCCCTCGAGGGCTGCCGCGCCAAGACCGGCACGGACCCGGTGGCCACGCTCAAGCGTGCGCTGGACAACGTGAAGCCGGCCCTGGAGGTCAAGAGCCGCCGCGTCGGTGGCGCGACCTACCAGGTGCCGATCGAGGTCAAGGGCAACCGCGCCACGACCCTGTCGCTGCGCTGGCTGGTCGGCTACGCCCGGCAGCGTCGTGAGAAGACGATGACCGAGCGGCTGATGAACGAGATCCTCGACGCCAGCAACGGC
This sequence comes from Ornithinicoccus sp., assembly GCF_057176825.1. NCBI lineage: Bacteria > Bacillati > Actinomycetota > Actinomycetes > Micrococcales > Intrasporangiaceae > Ornithinicoccus > Ornithinicoccus sp. The sequence goes on from NZ_CM169976.1 coordinate 1,231,678, forward strand.
CTGGGTGCCGCGGTCAAGCGCCGCGAGGACACCCACAAGATGGCCGAGGCCAACAAGGCCTTCGCGCACTACCGCTGGTGACGCGGGTCCCCGGACCCCGCACCGACACCCGCACCAACGTTAGGGAAGAGAGACTGTGGCACAGGACGTTCTGACGGACCTCAAGCAGGTCCGCAACATCGGCATCATGGCGCACATCGATGCTGGCAAGACCACGACGACCGAGCGCATCCTTTTCTACACCGGTGTCAAGCACAAGATGGGTGAGACCCACGACGGGGCCTCGACGACGGACTGGATGGAGCAGGAGAAGGAGCGGGGGATCACCATCACCTCCGCTGCGGTCACCAGCTTCTGGAAGGACCACCAGATCAACCTGATCGACACGCCGGGTCACGTCGACTTCACCGTCGAGGTGGAGCGCAACCTGCGTGTGCTGGACGGTGCGGTCGCCGTGTTCGACGGCAAGGAGGGCGTCGAGCCCCAGTCGGAGACGGTGTGGCGCCAGGCCGACAAGTACGGCGTGCCCCGCATGTGCTTCATCAACAAGATGGACAAGATGGGCGCCGACTTCTACTTCTCGGTGCAGACCATGGTGGACCGCCTCGGCGCCACCCCGCTGGTCATGCAGCTGCCGATCGGGGCGGAGGCCGACTTCATCGGCGTCGTCGACCTGATCCGGATGAAGGCCCTGGTGTGGCGCGGCGAGACCAAGCTCGGTGAGGACTACGAGGTCGAGGACATCCCCGCGGACCTGCAGGACAAGGCCGAGCAGTACCGCAGCGAGCTCCTCGAGAGGGTCGCCGAGTCCGACGAGGAGCTGCTCGAGAAGTACCTGGGCGGCGAGGAGCTGACGGCTGAGGAGATCAAGGCCGGCGTGCGTGCGCTGACCCTGGCCGGCGAGGTCAACCCGGTGTTCTGCGGCACGGCGTTCAAGAACAAGGGTGTCCAGCCGCTGCTGGACGCGGTGATCGACTACCTGCCGAGCCCGGTGGACCTGCCCCCGACCGAGGGGCACAAGCCGGGTGACGAGGAGTCGGTGATCGACCGTCCCGCGGACGCCAGCGCGCCGTTCGCGGCGCTGGCCTTCAAGATCGCCACGCACCCCTTCTTCGGCACGCTCACCTACATCCGGGTCTACTCCGGTCAGATCACCGCCGGCCAGCCGGTGCTGAACGCGACCAAGGGCAAGAAGGAGCGTCTGGGCAAGCTGTTCCAGATGCACGCCAACAAGGAGAACCCGGTCGAGAAGGCCTCCGCGGGTCACATCTACGCGGTGATCGGCCTGAAGGACACCACGACGGGTGACACCCTGAGTGACCTCGGCGAGCCGATCATCCTGGAGTCGATGACCTTCCCGGAGCCGGTGATCCACGTCGCGATCGAGCCCAAGACCAAGGGCGACCAGGAGAAGCTGTCCACCGCGATCCAGAAGCTGGCGCAGGAGGACCCGACCTTCACCGTCCGTCAGGACGAGGAGACGGGCCAGACCGTCATCGGCGGGATGGGCGAGCTCCACCTGGACATCCTGGTCGACCGGATGCGGCGCGAGTTCAAGGTCGAGGCCAACGTGGGTGCTCCCCAGGTGGCCTACCGGGAGACCATCCGGCGCACCGTCGAGAAGTACGACTACACCCACAAGAAGCAGACCGGTGGCTCCGGCCAGTTCGCCAAGGTGCAGGTCACCTTCGAGCCGCTGGACACCGCCGAGGGTGAGCTGTACGAGTTCGACAACGCCGTGACCGGTGGACGCATCCCCCGGGAGTACATCCCCAGCGTCGACCACGGCATCCAGGAGGCCATGCAGCTCGGTGTCCTGGCCGGCTACCCGCTGGTGGGCATCAAGGCGACCCTGGTCGACGGTGCCTACCACGACGTCGACTCCTCGGAGATGGCGTTCAAGATCGCGGGGTCGATGGTGCTCAAGGAGGCCGTCCGCAAGGCGGACCCGGTCCTGCTGGAGCCGATGATGGCCGTCGAGGTGCGCACGCCCGAGGACTACATGGGCGACGTCATCGGCGACATCAACTCCCGTCGCGGGCAGATCCAGGCGATGGAGGACATCAGCGGCGCCAAGGTGGTGCGGGCAACCGTGCCGCTGTCGGAGATGTTCGGGTACGTTGGTGACCTTCGGTCCAAGACCCAGGGTCGTGCCAACTACACCATGCAGTTCGACTCCTATGCCGAGGTTCCGCGGAACGTCGCCGAGGAGATCATCAAGAAGATCCGTGGTGAGTGAGCAGTAGACTCACTCCCTGCGGAACACGGACCAGATCAGTATCCAAACAGACATCGTCACGTCCCAAACCAGTGACGATACGCACAACCAGTCCTGAGGAGGACCCCAGTGGCGAAGGCTAAGTTCGAGCGGAGTAAGCCGCACGTCAACATCGGCACCATCGGTCACATCGACCACGGCAAGACGACGCTGACGGCTGCGATCTCCAAGGTCCTGCACGACAAGTACCCGGACCTCAACGAGGCGTCTCCGTTCGACTCGATCGACAAGGCGCCCGAGGAGAAGCAGCGCGGTATCACGATCTCCATCGCGCACATCGAGTACCAGACCGAGCAGCGGCACTACGCCCACGTCGACTGCCCCGGTCACGCGGACTACGTGAAGAACATGATCACCGGTGCCGCCCAGATGGACGGCGCGATCCTGGTGGTCGCGGCGACCGACGGCCCGATGCCGCAGACCAAGGAGCACGTCCTCCTGGCCCGCCAGGTCGGCGTCCCCTACATCGTCGTGGCGCTGAACAAGTCCGACATGGTCGACGACGAGGAGATCATGGAGCTCGTCGAGATGGAGGTCCGCGAGCTGCTGTCCTCCTATGAGTTCCCGGGTGACGACCTGCCGGTCGTCCAGGTCTCGGCGCTGAAGGCGCTCGAGGGCGACGCCGAGTGGGGCGACAAGATCGTCGAGCTGATGACCGCCGTGGACGAGTACATCCCGGAGCCGGAGCGCGACATCGACAAGCCGTTCCTGATGCCCGTGGAGGACGTGTTCACGATCACCGGTCGTGGCACCGTCGTCACCGGTCGTATCGAGCGCGGTGTGCTGAAGGTCAACGAGGAGATCGAGATCGTCGGCATCCACGACGGTCCGCCCGCCAAGACCACCGTCACCGGCATCGAGATGTTCCGCAAGCTGCTCGACGAGGGCCGCGCGGGTGAGAACGTCGGTCTGCTGCTGCGTGGCACCAAGCGCGAGGAGGTGGAGCGCGGCCAGGTCATCTGCAAGCCGGGCTCGATCACCCCGCACACCGAGTTCGAGGGCAACGTCTACATCCTGTCCAAGGACGAGGGTGGCCGGCACACGCCGTTCTACGACAACTACCGTCCGCAGTTCTACTTCCGGACCACGGACGTCACCGGTGTCGTGCACCTGCCCGAGGGCACCGAGATGGTCATGCCGGGTGACAACACCGAGATGCGCGTCGAGCTGATCCAGCCGATCGCCATGGAGGACGGCCTGAAGTTCGCGATCCGCGAGGGTGGCCGCACCGTCGGCGCCGGCCGGGTCACCAAGATCCTGAAGTGATCTGAGCCCCACGGGGCGACCCGGGCTGAAACGCCCGTCACGCAGGGCCCGGACCGATTGTCGGTCCGGGCCCTGCTGCGTCCCCGCCTGACCGTGGGGCGGATCACAACCGGTGCCCCCGTGACCGATTTGAGTGCGGGGCCACCGGCGTGGCACACTAGACAGGTTGCTTGACGCGCGGCGCTGACCCATGTCGGTGCCGCCAGCCATCTGGCACGGCCGGATCTCACCCGGGCGGGCGATGGCAGCGCAAGCCCCGACGGTTGACCGTCGGGCTCCGGACACCACGCCCCAGCGATGACGATTCGTCGGTGCGTGCCTGCGGACAGGGCGACACGCCCGACCGCGGGGGTCGGAGTCCGGGGGAGACCGGCCCGAAGTTGAACGACGAGAGAGAGTCAGACAAGCGATGGCGGGACAGAAGATCCGCATCCGGCTGAAGTCGTATGACCACGAGGTCATCGACAGCTCGGCGCGCAAGATTGTCGACACGGTGACCCGTGCCGGCGCGACCGTGGTCGGCCCGGTGCCGTTGCCGACGGAGAAGAACGTCTTCTGCGTCATCCGGTCGCCCCACAAGTACAAGGACAGCCGCGAGCACTTCGAGATGCGCACCCACAAGCGTCTCATCGACATCGTCGACCCGACCCCCAAGGCGGTCGACTCGTTGATGCGTCTCGACCTTCCGGCTGACGTCAACATCGAGATCAAGCTGTAAGGGCCACCAATGACTGCTACGACAGAGCGCAGCGTCAAGGGCGTCCTCGGCGAGAAGCTCGGCATGACCCAGGTCTGGGATGCCGACAACCGCCTGGTCCCCGTGACCGTGATCAAGGCCGGCCCGTGCGTCGTCACCCAGGTGCGCGCCGAGGCCGACGGCTACAACGCGATCCAGATCGCCTTCGGTGCGATCGACCCGCGCAAGGTGAACCAGCCGATGAAGGGCCACTTCGACAAGGCCGGGGTCACCCCCCGCCGTCACCTCGCCGAGGTGCGCACCAGCGACGCCGGCGAGTATGCCGTGGGCCAGGAGCTCACTGCCGAGACCTTCGAGGGTGGTCAGACGGTCGACGTGACCGGGACCAGCAAGGGCAAGGGATTCGCGGGCGTCATGAAGCGCCACGGATTCCACGGCGTCGGCGCCTCCCACGGTGCGCACCGCAACCACCGCAAGCCGGGCTCGATCGGCGGGGCCTCGACCCCGGGTCGTGTCTTCAAGGGCATGCGGATGGCCGGTCGCATGGGCGGCGTCCGCCACACCACCCAGAACCTGACGATCCACGCCGTGGACGCCGACAAGGGTCTGCTGCTGATCAAGGGCGCCGTTCCCGGCCCCCGCGGCAGCGTCGTCCTGGTCCGCACGGCGGCGAAGGGGGCCTGACGTCATGACGACGATCACCATCACCACCCCGACCGGCGGCGAGGCCGGCACCGTGGAGCTGCCCGCCGAGCTGTTCGACGTGCAGACCAACGTGCCGCTGATCCACCAGGTCGTCGTGGCCCAGCTGGCCGCGGCCCGCCAGGGCACGCACGCCACCAAGACCCGCGGCGACGTCCGCGGCGGTGGCCGCAAGCCGTACCGGCAGAAGGGCACCGGCCGCGCCCGTCAGGGCTCGGTCCGCGCGCCGCAGTTCGCCGGCGGTGGCATCGTGCACGGCCCGCAGCCGCGCGACTACGCGCAGCGGACGCCCAAGAAGATGAAGGCTGCCGCCCTGCGCGGGGCGCTGTCCGACCGGGCCCGCAACGGCCGCATCCACGTGCTCTCCGCCGTGGTCGAGGGCGAGGCCCCGTCCACCAAGAGCGCCTGGACCGCGCTGAGCGCTCTGACCGAGCGTCCGAACCTGCTGGTCGTTGTCGACCGCGCGGACGAGATCGGCCTGAAGAGCCTGCGGAACCTGGAGGACGTGCACGTGCTGTTCGTCGACCAGCTCAACACCTACGACGTGTTGTGCGCCGACGACGTGGTGTTCACCCAGGCCGCGCTGACCGCCTTCGTCGAGGGCCGCACCGCGGCCCCGGCTGCCGAGGCCGCCACCGTCACCGAGGAGGACGCCAAGTGAGCACCGAGACCAACGCTCGCAACAAGGACCCGCGGGACGTGCTGCTGGCACCGGTCGTGTCCGAGAAGTCGTACGCGCTGCTGGACCAGGGCAAGTACACCTTCGTGGTGGACCCCCGCTCCAACAAGACCGAGATCCGCAAGGCCGTCGAGGACATCTTCGGCGTCAAGGTCTCCTCGGTCCACACGATGAACCGCAAGGGCAAGACGCGCCGCACCCGCTTCGGGCTGGGCAAGCGCAAGGACACCAAGCGCGCCATCGTGACGCTCCGCGAAGGCACCATCGACATCTTCGGCGCCCTCTGAGCCGGCAGCCGAGACGTTAGAACCGAGGAATACCCACATGGCTATCCGTAAGTACAAGCCGACTACGCCGGGCCGTCGCGGCTCCAGCGTGGCCGACTTCGTCGAGGTGACCCGCTCCACCCCGGAGAAGTCGCTGGTCCGTCCGCTCACCAAGTCCGGGGGCCGCAACGCCTCCGGCCGGATCACCACCCGTCACATCGGTGGTGGCCACAAGCGGGCCTACCGCGTGATCGACTTCCGTCGCGCCGACAAGGACGGCGTGCCGGCGAAGGTCGCGCACATCGAGTACGACCCGAACCGCACCGCGCGCATCGCGCTGCTGCACTACGCCGACGGCGAGAAGCGCTACATCATCGCGCCGAACAAGCTGAAGCAGGGCGACGCGATCGAGCAGGGCCCGGCCGCGGACATCAAGCCCGGCAACAACCTGCCGCTGCGCAACATCCCGGTCGGTACGGTCATCCACGCCATCGAGCTCAAGCCCGGTGGCGGGGCCAAGATCGCCCGCTCCGCCGGCACCCGCGTGCAGCTGGTCGCCAAGGAGGGCGCCTACGCCCAGCTGCGGATGCCCTCGGGCGAGATCCGCAACGTGGACGCCCGCTGCCGCGCCAGCATCGGTGAGGTCGGCAACGCCGAGCAGAGCAACATCAACTGGGGCAAGGCCGGCCGTATGCGGTGGAAGGGCAAGCGCCCGACCGTCCGTGGTGTGGTCATGAACCCGGTCGACCACCCGCACGGCGGTGGTGAGGGTAAGACCTCTGGTGGCCGTCACCCGGTGAGCCCGTGGGGCCAGCCGGAGGGCCGCACCCGCCGTCCGAACAAGCCCAGCGACAAGCTCATCGTGCGTCGCCGCCGGACCGGCAAGAAGCGCTGAGTAGGGAGCAGATAAACGATGCCTCGCAGTCTGAAGAAGGGCCCCTTCGTCGACGACCACCTCGCCAAGAAGGTGGACGCCCAGAACGAAGCCGGCACCAAGACCGTCATCAAGACCTGGTCCCGCCGGTCGATGATCACCCCCGACATGCTCGGCCACACGCTGGCCGTGCACGACGGCCGCAAGCACGTCCCGGTCTTCGTGACCGAGTCGATGGTCGGCCACAAGCTCGGTGAGTTCGCCCCGACCCGCACCTTCAAGGGTCACGAGAAGGACGACCGGAAGGCCCGTCGCCGCTGACGCGGCGACGCCGGACCGGACAACGATGAGTACGAACGAAAGCAAAGGGACAGCGATGGAAGCCAAGGCGCAGGCGCGGTTTGTCCGTGTCACGCCCCAGAAGGCCCGCCGCGTCGTGGACCTGATCCGTGGCAAGCAGGCCGAGGAGGCCAAGGCGATGCTGCAGTTCGCCCCGCAGTCGGCCAGCGAGCCGATCCTGAAGGTGCTGAACAGCGCGATCGCGAACGCTCGGTTCCAGGCCGACCAGACCGCGACCGCCTTCGACGAGCGCGAGCTCGTCGTCACGGCCGCGTACGTCGACGAGGGGCCGACCATGAAGCGGTTCCGTCCGCGGGCGCAGGGTCGGGCGAGCCGGATCCTCAAGCGCACCAGTCACATCACCGTGCTGGTCGGACAGACCGAGCAGGTCAAGGGAGGTGCCCGCTGATGGGGCAGAAGATCAACCCGTACGGCTACCGCCTGGGCATTACGACCGACCACGTGAGCCGTTGGTTCGCCGACTCCACCAAGGAGGGCCAGCGTTACCGCGACTACGTCAAGGAGGACGTGGCCATCCGTGAGCTGATGTCGACCGGCATGGACCGCGCCGGCATCGCCAAGGTCGAGATCGAGCGCACCCGCGACCGGGTCCGCGTCGACATCCACACCGCCCGGCCGGGCATCGTCATCGGCCGCCGCGGCGCGGAGGCCGACCGCATCCGCGGTGAGTTGGAGAAGCTGACCGGCAAGCAGGTGCAGTTGAACATCCTCGAGGTCAAGAACCCCGAGGTCGACGCCCAGCTCGTGGCGCAGGGCATCGCCGAGCAGCTCGCCGCCCGCGTGACCTTCCGTCGCGCGATGCGCAAGGGCATGCAGACCGCGCTGCGCGCCGGCGCCAAGGGCATCCGGATCCAGTGCTCCGGTCGTCTCGGCGGCGCCGAGATGTCCCGCTCGGAGTTCTACCGCGAGGGTCGCGTCCCGCTGCACACGCTGCGCGCGAACATCGACTACGGCTTCTACGAGGCCCGCACGACGTTCGGTCGCATCGGCGTGAAGGTGTGGATCTACAAGGGCGACCTGACCGCCAAGGAGCTGGCCCGCGAGCAGGCGGCGGCCCCGTCGCGTCCGGGTCGTCCCCGTCGGGACGGCGACCGTCCCGGTCGTGGGCGTCGCGGTGACCGCGGCGAGCGTCGTGGCGACCGCACCGAGGCCCAGCAGCCGACGACGGCCCCCGAGGCTCCGGCCGAGGCGACCCCGGCGAGCAGTGAGGGAGAGCAGTCCTGATGTTGATTCCACGTCGCGTCAAGCACCGCAAGCAGCACCACCCCAAGCGGACCGGAATGGCCAAGGGTGGCACCGCCATCGCGTTCGGTGACTACGGCATCCAGGCCCTGGAGCCGGCCTACGTCACCAACCGGCAGATCGAGTCGGCCCGTATCGCGATGACCCGTTACATCAAGCGTGGCGGAAAGGTGTGGATCAACATCTACCCCGACCGTCCGTTGACCAAGAAGCCGGCCGAGACCCGGATGGGCTCCGGTAAGGGCTCGCCCGAGTGGTGGATCGCCAACGTCAAGCCCGGACGCGTCATGTTCGAGCTGTCCGGCGTGAGCGAGGAGACCGCCCGTGAGGCGATGCGCCTGGCGATGCACAAGTTGCCGATGAAGTGCCGCTTCGTCGCGCGTGAAGGTGGTGACAACTGATGGCTTTCGGGAGCAAGAACCTGACGCCCGAGCAGCTGCGTGGTCTGGAGGACGAGCCCCTGGCCGACGCCCTTGCCGAGGCCAAGCGGGAGCTGTTCAACCTGCGGTTCCAGACGGCGACCGGCCAGTTGGAGAGCCACGGCCGGCTGCGCGCGGTCCGCAAGGACATCGCCCGGATCTACACCGAGATGCGTGAGCGCGAGCTCCACATCGGCCGGGACGTTCCGGAGCCGGCTGACGACACGAACGAGACCACGACCGAGAAGGTTGGCTGATCATGAGCGAGACCACGCAGCCCACTGAGGCCACCGACGCCCAGCCAGCGCGCAACTACCGCAAGACCCGTCAGGGTTACGTGGTGAGCGACAAGATGGACAAGACCGTGGTGGTCCTGGTCGAGGACCGCGTCAAGCACGCCCTGTACGGCAAGGTCATGCGCCGCAGCCACCGGGTGAAGGCGCACGACGAGGCCAACGCCGCGGGTGTCGGTGACCTGGTGCAGATCATGGAGACCCGCCCGCTCAGCGCGAGCAAGCGCTGGCGCGTGGTGCAGATCCTGGAGAAGGCCAAGTAACCACTCGCACGGGGGCGACCCGCCCCCTGCACCCCCGTCGCACTAATCATCCACAACGTTCGGCAAGGCTCATCTGACGCGAGAGCGTCACGAGAACCGGCACGACGAAGGAGTCTGAAGTGATCCAGCAGGAGTCGCGACTGCGTGTCGCGGACAACACCGGTGCCAAGGAGATCCTGTGCATCCGCGTGCTCGGTGGCTCCGGCCGCCGGTACGCCGGCATCGGTGACACCATCGTGGCGACCGTCAAGGACGCCATTCCCGGTGGCAACGTCAAGAAGGGTGACGTCGTCAAGGCGGTCATCGTGCGTACCCGTAAGGAGCGGCGCCGTCCCGACGGCAGCTACATCCGCTTCGACGAGAACGCCGCGGTGATCCTCAAGGCCGACGGCGACCCCCGTGGTACCCGCATCTTCGGCCCGGTGGGCCGCGAGCTGCGTGACAAGAAGTACATGAAGATCGTGTCCCTCGCTCCCGAGGTGATCTGAGATGGCGAAGATGAAGATCAAGAAGAACGACCTGGTCCAGGTCATCTCCGGCCGCAAGCAGGACAAGGGCGGCGACCGGGGCAAGCAGGGCCGCGTCATCGCGGTCTACCCGGAGACCAACCGGGTGCTTGTCGAGGGTGTCAACCGGGTCACCAAGCACACCAAGGCCGGTGACCGGCAGGGCATGAGCTCCGGCGGCATCCAGGTCATGGAGGCCCCGATCCACGTGAGCAACGTGGCCCTGGTGGACCCCGAGACCAAGGCGCCGACCCGGATCCGCACCCGGGTCGAGACCGTCGAGCGCGACGGCAAGACCAAGACGCAGCGCACCCGCGTGTCGGTGCGCTCGGGTAAGGACCTCTGATGACGACCACGACCGAGACCACGACGGGTCAGCCGCGCCTGAAGGCGCGCTACCTGTCCGAGATCAAGCCGGCGCTGACGCAGGAGTTCTCCTTCGCCAACCCGATGCAGGTGCCGGGGATCGTCAAGATCACCGTCAACATGGGTGTCGGCGACGCGGCCCGCGACAGCAAGCTGATCGAGGGCGCGATCCGTGACCTGGCGACCATCACCGGCCAGAAGCCGGCGGTCACCAAGGCCCGCAAGTCCATCGCGCAGTTCAAGCTGCGTGAGGGTATGCCGATCGGCGCCCACGTGACGCTGCGCGGCGACCGCATGTGGGAGTTCCTGGACCGTCTGCTGTCCCTGGCGCTGCCCCGGATCCGCGACTTCCGCGGCCTGTCCCCGAAGCAGTTCGACGGGAACGGCAACTACACCTTCGGTCTCAACGAGCAGTCGATGTTCCACGAGATCGACCAGGACAAGATCGACCGCGTGCGGGGGATGGACATCACCATCGTCACCACCGCCACCAACGACGACGAGGGCCGGGCGCTGCTGCGTCACCTGGGCTTCCCGTTCAAGGAGAACTGACCGTGGCCAAGACCGCCCTGATCCAGAAGGCAAACCGCAAGCCGAAGTTCAAGGTGCGCGGCTACACCCGCTGCCAGCGGTGTGGCCGACCCCACTCGGTCTACCGCAAGTTCGGTCTGTGCCGGATCTGCCTGCGGGAGATGGCGCACCGGGGCGAGCTGCCCGGCGTGACCAAGTCCAGCTGGTAATCGACCACCACGTCACGGGAGTGCTCCCGTGACCACCCCGCACCCATGACTCTCTACATCGCAGGTCGGCCAGGCCCCACGGGGGCCGGACGAAACCGCGGTGAGGAAGGGCACGAAGCCCAATGACAATGACCGACCCGATCGCGGACATGTTGACCCGCATCCGGAACGCCAACTCGGCGCACAAGGATGCCGTCAGCATGCCGTTCTCCAAGTTGAAGTCCCACATCTGCGAGATCCTCCAGGCGGAGGGTTACATCGGCGGCTGGTCCGTCGAGGACGCCGAGGTGGGCCAGACCCTGGTGATCGACCTGAAGTACGGCCCCAACCGGGAGCGCTCCATCGCCGGTGTGCGACGCGTCTCCAAGCCGGGCCTGCGGGTCTACGCCAAGTCCACCAACCTGCCGCGCGTGCTCGGCGGCCTGGGTGTGGCGATCCTGTCCACCTCCTCCGGCTTGTTGACCGACAAGCAGGCGGCCGAGAAGGGCGTGGGTGGGGAAGTCCTCGCCTACGTCTGGTGAGGGAGGAGTAAGACATGTCTCGAATCGGACGACTTCCCGTCACCGTGCCCAGCGGTGTCGACGTCACCATCGAGGGCCGCGACGTCACCGTCAAGGGCCCGAAGGGCCAGCTGGCGCACACCGTCGCCGACCCGATCACGGTCGACAAGACCGAGGACGGCAGCGTTGCGGTCGCCCGGCCGGACGACGAGCGCGAGTCCCGCAGCCTGCACGGCCTGACCCGCAGCCTCATCGCCAACATGGTCGAGGGCGTCACCAGCGGCTACACCAAGAAGCTGGAGATCCACGGCACCGGGTACCGCGTGGTGGCCAAGGGCTCGGACCTCGAGTTCGCCCTGGGCTACTCGCACCCGATCCTGGTCAAGGCCCCCGAGGGGATCACCTTCCAGGTCGAGAACCCGACCCGGTTCTCCGTCTCCGGCATCGACAAGCAGCAGGTCGGCGAGGTGGCTGCGAACATCCGCAAGCTGCGCAAGCCCGACCCGTACAAGGGCAAGGGTGTGCGCTACGAGGGCGAGCACATCCGCCGCAAGGTCGGAAAGGCTGGTAAGTAAGCCATGGCAAAGATCGTCAAGCGCCCCAAGGGCAAGATCGCCGCGCGCTCGCGTCGGCACCTGCGCCTGCGCAAGAAGGTCACCGGCACCGCCGGTCGTCCCCGTCTGGTCGTCAACCGGTCCTCGCGGCACGTGTTCGTCCAGGTCGTGGACGACTCCACCAGCAAGACGCTGGTGTCGGCCTCGACCATGGAGGCCGACCTGCGCCAGCTGGACGGCGACAAGACGGCCAAGGCCAAGCGCGTGGGCGAGCTGATCGCCGAGCGTGCGAAGGCTGCCGGCGTCGAGGCGGTCGTCTTCGACCGTGGCGGCAACCGCTACGCGGGCCGCGTCGCTGCGATCGCCGACGGCGCCCGCGAGGGTGGGCTGTCCCTGTGAACATGACCGACAACGCACAGAAGAGGAACGTCTGATGGCTGACTTCCAGCGTCGAGGGGCCGGCGACTCCAACGCCGACTCCGGTCGCGGCGGCCGGGACCGTCGTGACAACCGCGACCGCGACAACCGTCGCGGTGGCCGTGACGACGACCGCAACCAGTACCTGGAGCGCGTCGTCACCATCAACCGTGTCGCCAAGGTCGTCAAGGGTGGTCGTCGCTTCAGCTTCACCGCGCTCGTCGTCGTCGGTGACGGTGACGGCACCGTCGGTGTCGGCTACGGCAAGGCCAAGGAGGTGCCGGCCGCGATCTCCAAGGGTGTGGAAGAGGCGAAGAAGAACTTCTTCCGCGTGCCCCGGATCGCCGGCACCATCCCGCACCCGGTCCAGGGTGAGGCCGCTGCCGGTGTCGTCATGCTCCGCCCCGCCAGCCCCGGTACCGGTGTCATCGCCGGCGGCCCGGTGCGTGCGGTCCTGGAGTGCGCCGGCATCCACGACGTGCTGAGCAAGTCGCTCGGCTCCGACAACGCCATCAACATCGTGCACGCCGCGGTGCAGGCGCTCAAGGAGCTGGAGACCCCCGAGGCCGTGGCCGCCCGTCGTGGGCTGCCCATTGAGCACGTGGCCCCGGCGGCCATGCTCAAGGCTCGTGCAGAGGCGGGTGCGTGATGGCTCAGCTCAAGGTGACCCAGATCAAGTCGGAGATCGGTGGCAAGCAGATGCACCGGGAGACGCTGCGCTCCCTGGGCCTCAAGCGCATCGGTCACACCGTCGTCAAGGAGGACCGCCCGGAGTTCCGGGGCATGGTCCGCTCGGTCGCCCACCTGGTGACCGTCGAGGAGGTTGACTGACCATGGCTGACACCACGGCCAAGACCGAGGCGCGCGCCGGTGGCTCCGCGCTGAAGGTCCACCACCTGCGTCCGGCCCCCGGCGCCAAGACCGCCAAGACCCGCGTGGGTCGCGGTGAGGCGTCCAAGGGCAAGACCGCCGGCCGCGGCACCAAGGGCACCAAGGCCCGCTACCAGGTGCCGGCCAGCTTCGAGGGTGGCCAGACGCCGCTGCACATGCGGCTGCCGAAGCTGCGCGGCTTCAAGAACCCGTTCAAGGTGAGTTACCAGGTCGTGAACCTGGCCAAGCTCGCCGAGCTCTACCCGCAGGGCGGCGACGTCACCGTCGAGGACCTGGCGGCCAAGGGTGCGGTCCGCAAGGGCCAGCCGGTCAAGGTGCTCGGTGAGGGCGAGATCGCCGTCGCCGTCAACGTGACCGCGGCGAAGTTCTCGGCCTCCGCCCAGGAGAAGATCCAGGCGGCGGGCGGCACGATCACCGCCACCGGGGTCTGACCCGACACCCCCTGGTATGCCGATGCCCCGGAACGCCTACCCGCGTCCCGGGGCGTCGGCATACCGGCCGGGTTCTCACCCGGTCATCCGCCCGGACCGCGACGAGTGTTATCGTCAGCCGGTTCACGCACTGACCCGCGACGCGGGGCACCCCAGGAGGATCCGCTGTGCTTTCCGCCTTCGTGCGGGCGTTCAAGACGCCTGATCTTCGCAAGAAGATCCTGTTCACCCTAGGCATCCTTGCGGTGTTCCGGCTGGGTTCTGCCATTCCCAGCCCCGGCATCGACTACAGCCTGGTGCAGCAGTGCGCCAACATGGCCGAGCAGACCAACTCGGTCCTCGGGCTGGCCAACCTGTTCAGCGGCGGGGCGCTCCTGCAGCTGTCGATCTTCGCCCTCGGCGTGATGCCCTACATCACCGCCGCCATCATCACCCAGCTGCTCACCGTGGTCATCCCGCGGTTCGAGGAGCTGAAGAAGGAGGGCTCGGCGGGCCAGACCAAGATGACGCAGTACACGCGGTACATGACCATCGGTCTGGCCGTGCTGCAGTCCTCCACCCTGGTGACCTTCGCCCGCAACCCCTCCTCGTTGTTCGGCCCGACGTGCAGCACGGTGATGCCCGACGACGGTGTCGTGACCATCCTCCTCATGGTGTTGACGATGACGGCGGGCACCGGCCTGATCATGTGGCTGGGCGAGCAGATCACCGAGCGCGGTGTCGGCAACGGCATGTCGCTGCTGATCTTCACCGCCATCGCCTCCGGCTTCCCCGGCTCGCTGGCCGTGATCCAGCAGCGCTCCTGGACCACCTTCGCTCTGGTGATGGTGATGGGGCTGTGCATCATGGCGCTCGTCGTCTTCGTCGAGCAGTGCCAGCGCCGGATCCCGGTGCAGTACGCCAAGCGGATGATCGGGCGTCGCCAGTACGGCGGCACCTCGACCTACATCCCGCTGAAGATGAACATGGCCAACGTCATCCCGATCATCTTCGCCAGCTCGATCCTGATGCTGCCCACGCTCATCGCCCAGTTCAACACCCCCTCGGACCCCGCGGCTGAGCCCCCCGGCTGGGTGACCGCGATCAACACCTACTTCGGGATGGGGATCACCGGCCAGGACACGCACTGGATCTACATGCTGGTGTATGTCGTGCTGATCATCTTCTTCACGTTCTTCTACGTCGGCGTGACGTTCAACCCGGTCGACGTGGCGGACAACATGAAGAAGTACGGCGGCTTCATCCCGGGCATCCGGGCCGGCCGGCCGACGGCCGAGTACCTGCAGTACGTCATCAACCGGATCACCACCCCCGGTGCCATCTACCTGGCCAGCCTGGCGCTGATCCCGCTGATCGCCTTCAACATCCTGGGCACCAGTCAGGACTTCCCCTTCGGCGGCGCCTCGATCCTGATTATCGTGGGTGTCGGGTTGCAGACGGTCAAGCAGATCGAGTCCCAGCTCCAGCAGCACGACTACGAAGGGTTCCTCCGCTGATGCGCATGATCATCCTCGGGCCGCCCGGTGCCGGCAAGGGCACCCAGGCCGCTCTCATCGCCGAGAACCGGGGCATCCCGGCCATCTCCACCGGTGACATCTTCCGGGCCAACATCCAGGGCGAGACCGAGCTCGGACTCCAGGTCAAGCAGATCCTCGCCTCGGGCGGGTACGTCCCCGACGAGGTCACCAACGCGATCGTGCGCGACAGGCTGGCCCAGGCCGACGCCGCGCTCGGCTTCCTGCTGGACGGCTACCCGCGCACCCCCGGCCAGGTGGAGGCGCTGGATGAGATGCTCGCCGAGCAGGGCAACTCTCTGGACCTGGTGCTCGAGCTCACGGTCGACACCGACGAGGTCGTCGGCCGCCTCCTGCAGCGCGCCCAGGAGCAGGGCCGGGTCGATGACACCGAGGACGTCATCCGCAAGCGAATGGACATCTACACCGAGGAGACGGCCCCGCTGGCCGCGACCTACTCCGAGCGCAACCTCCTCAAGCAGGTCGACGGCATGGGCACGGTCGAGGAGGTCACCGGCCGGATCACCGCCCTGCTGGACCAGACCGGCGCCACTCCCGCCTGAGCCGGCCCCTCCGCATACCTGCCTGATGTCGTTCCTGCGCCGCCCCAAGATCGAGGCGAAGTCCCGCGAGCAGCTGCTGCTGATGCGGCGCGCCGGCCTCGTCGTGGGGCAGACCCTTCAACTGGCGCGCGAGGCGGCCGTCGCCGGCACCACGACCGGTGAGATCGACCGGCTGGCGGAGGAGAACATCCGGGGGCAGGGGGCGGTGCCGTCCTTCAAGGGGTACCACGGGTTCCCCGGCTCGCTGTGCATCAGCGTCAACGAGGAGGTCGTCCACGGCATCCCGGGGGAGCGGGTGCTGCAGGAGGGGGACCTGGTCTCCATCGACTGCGGTGCCATCGTCGAGGGCTGGCACGGCGACGCGGCCCTGACCCTGGTCGTGGGAGGCCGTGCCGCGGCGCGCCCCGAGGACCTGGCGCTGATGGACGACACCGAGGCCGCGATGTGGGCGGGGATCGCCGCGCTGAGCGTCGGGGGACGGCTGTATGCCGTGGGAGACGCCGTCGAGGGGTCCGCCCTGGCCGCCCGGGAACGCCGGGCCCAGGAGGGGAGTCCTGCGCTGACCTACGGCATCGTGGAGGACTACGTGGGCCACGGCATCGGGCGGGAGATGCATATGGACCCGCAGGTGCCCAACTACGCCGTCGATGCCAAGGGCCCCACCGTGCCCGACGGGGCCACTCTGGCGATCGAGCCGATGATCACCCTCGGCACCATCGAGACGCGCACCCTCGAGGACGACTGGACTGTGATCACCACCGACGGGTCCCGCGCGTGCCACTGGGAACACACGGTGGCGGTGACCGCGGACGGTCTGTGGGTGCTCACCGCCCTCGACGGCGGGCAGGCAGCCCTCGCCGCCGCCGGCGCCCCCTTCTCCCCATTTTCGTAGTGGGATTGTCGCCCGGCCCCGCATTTTCGTAGCGGTTCTGCGGGCGGGTTCCGGCCGCGTCAGAACAGCCACGACGTGCCCGTCGAGCACCCCAACGGCACCCTTGACCGGTGGTGGGTGCCGTGTTACGTTCGGGGATGCAATCGATTGCAACCGAGCGGGGAAGGTAAGACGATGGCGTCAATCACCGGCGGAGGCCCCCAACGGTCCGGTGGCCCCCGGGGCCTCACGACACGGAACGTGGCGACGACGGAGATCAGTCGTCGTCGCATGCTGCAGCTGACCGGGCTCGGCCTGGGTGCGGTGGGGCTCGCCGGGTGCGGCCCGCTGAGCTCGGAGTCCGGCGGCGGGGCATCGGGGCCGGACGGCGGCGGAGGATCGGGTCCGCAACTGGCCGAGATCGGGGTGAAGCCTGCCGAGGGCACGTCCGGGTGGGACTTCCTCGTCGGGGTCGGTGACGAGGTCACCGAGGAGAACCCCGACTTCACCTACAACTTCACCTTCGTCAACACCAAGGTGCGGCCGCAGATCGAGCAGCGCTGGCGGGCCGGGAACCCGCCGGACACCGACTACGAGATCTTCAACGCGCAGGTCCCCTCGACGCACGACTTCGCGGAGAACCTGCTGGATCTGACGCCCTACCTCGAGGAGGAGATCGAGGGCGGCGGCACGTGGGGGGAGAGCTTCCTGGAGGGCACGGCCAAGGAGGTCGAGCTCGACGGCAAGACCTACGGGGTGGTGACGGACACCCACGTCGTCGGCCTGTACTACAACATTGCGCTGTTCGACGAGCTCGGCATCGAGGCGCCGACCACCTGGAGTGCGCTGCTGGAGGCCTGCGAGGCCCTGCGGGGTGCCGACATCGCCCCGATCGCGGTGACCGGTATGCACGACCCCTACATGGGGTACTGGACGGACTACCTCTTCATGCGCCACGTCGGCTTCGAGGCGGCCCGCGAGGCCGCCTACTCCGGGGACTTCAGCGATCCGGGATTCCTCGCCGCCGCGGAGCTCTTCCAGGAGTTCCGGGACACTGATCCCTTCATCAACGGGTTCGAGGGGACCGACTTCACGGCCGTCCAGATGGAGTTCTTCCAGGAGAAGGCCGGCATGATCCTCATGGGCACTTGGATCACCGCCGAGATGAAGGACTCGATCCCGGAGGGCTTCGCCCTGGGTGTCGTGCCCTTCCCCCAGGTCGAGGGCACAGAGGAGAACCATGGCTTCATCGCGGCCTCCAACGTGATGGTGGTGAACAAGCAGAGCGAGAGCATCGATGCCGCCATCGCCTACATGAAGGCCCTGACCTCCAAGGAGACCCAGACGAGGCGAGCACTGGAGCAGTCGGCGGTGTCGGCGGTGAAGGACGTCCCCGGCCCGCCGGGGGTCGAGGGGTTCGACGAGATGATCGCGGGGGCCGACGAGCTCAACATCCGCCAGTACGGGCTCGAGTACACCCCGGACCGGAACA
Organism: Ornithinicoccus sp.; assembly: GCF_057176825.1. Taxonomy (NCBI): domain Bacteria; kingdom Bacillati; phylum Actinomycetota; class Actinomycetes; order Micrococcales; family Intrasporangiaceae; genus Ornithinicoccus; species Ornithinicoccus sp. The sequence goes on from NZ_CM169976.1 coordinate 1,249,862, forward strand.
CCGCCTTCTACCGCGAGGTGGCCAGGTTCTTCTTCGGGGACCTGGACGCGCAAGGATTCATCGATGGCTTGTCCAAGGCCATGAAGGGTGCCTCCTGACTGCCGTGCGACCGGGTGATCACCGACTGACATGAGCATCATCGATCAGCAACGGCGTCGCCTGGCACTGCCCTTCCTGGCCATCCCCTGCGCGATGCTGGTGGCCTTCTTCATCTTCCCGCTGTACCAGACGTTCTACCTGTCGTTCACCGACTGGTACGGGACCTTCCAGACCACCGGTTGGGTCGGGCTGGAGAACTACCGTGCGCTCTGGAACGACCCGCTGTTCCACAGCGCGGTGCTGAACACCCTGCTGTATTTCGTGCTCTCCCTCGTGGTGCTCTTCCCGCTCGCCATGTTCATCGCCTGGGCGCTGCTGCGCACCAAGGGCAGCCGGTCCTTCTTCCAGGTGGCCATCTTCGCCCCGGCCGTGCTCTCGGTGTCGGTCGCGGGCGTGCTCTGGAAGTTCATCTACAACCCGAGCTTCGGGCTCATCAACACCGCACTGGACGCGGTCGGCCTGGAGTCGCTCGCCCGGCCCTGGCTGGGCGATCCCTCGACGGCGATGTTCGGCATCGTCGTGGCGGTGATCTGGCACGGCATCGCCACCTGGATCATCCTGATCCTGGCCGGGATCGACCGGATTCCCTCGGAGCTCACCGAGGCCGCGTCCCTCGACGGCGCCTCGGACTGGAAGGTGTTCACCAGGATCACGCTGCCGCTGCTCTGGCCCGTGCTCAGCACCCTGCTGGTGCTGTGGTTCATCCAGTCCATGCAGACGTTCGCCTTCATCTACGTGATGACCAACGGTGGTCCCGCCGGCGCCACGGAGGTGATGGCCACCTACATGTACCGGCTGGCCATCGAGGGACGGATGTTCGCCTACGGCTCGGCGATGGCTGTGGTCATGACGCTGATCGTGCTGGTGATGAGCCTGGTGGGGTCCAAGTTCTTGAAGGGTGATCGCTTTGAGGCGTGATCGTCGAGGAGGTTGGACGCGGCCGCTGCGCCAGCATCCGATCGTGTTCCTGTCGCTGTCGATCTACGCGGCGTTCAACATCTTCTGCCTGGTCTGGCTGACCAACACCTCGTTCAAGAGTTCCTCCGAGATCCTGGCCACCAGCCCGTGGACGCCGGCGCAGGCCCCGCTGTGGGAGAACTACGCGAATGCCTGGACCTACGGTCACATGGGCACCTACATGCTCAACTCGGTCGTCGTCACCGCGATCACGACGGTGGCCGTGCTCCTCCTGGGGAGTCTGAGCGGCTACGTCTTCGGGCGGATCGAGTTCCCGGGCCGCAACGTCCTGATGGCGATCTTCATGACCGCCATGATGATCCCGCCGTTCGCCCTGGTGGTGCCGCTGTTCGACGTCTTGACGTTCACCGGGCTGCTGAACACGCGGACGGGCCTCATCCTGGTCTACGTCGCGATGGAGCTGCCCCTGGTCACCTTCATCCTGACCGCGTTCCACAAGACCGTGCCGAGGGAGCTTGAGGAGGCCGCCGCGATCGACGGCGCGTCACCGCTCCAGACCTTCCGGCGGGTGGTGCTGCCGCAGACGGGCCCCGCGATGACCGCCTGTGGTGTGGTGGTGGTGCTGCGGGTGTGGAACGAGTTCATCTACGCCCTGACCTTCATCCGGGACGACGAGTTCCTCACCCTGGCCGTCGGAATCTTCAAGCTGAACCAACTCGCCGACTACTCCTCGAACTGGGCGATTCTCTTCGCCGGGATGGTGATCAGCATCGCACCCGTCCTCGTCGTGTTCGCGCTGTTCCAGCGCAGCTTCACCAGCGGCATCGCACAGGGAGCCGTGAAGTTGTGAGCGACAGCGGGGACACGGTGGCAGAGACGCGCCAGGACCTCTCCCGCGAGGAGGTGCTGACCCGCTTCCGCGAGGACGTGTACGGCCGGGCGCCGGCGGACGGCTGGGAACTCTCGTGGGATCTGCTGCACGAGCACGTGACCGCCACCCGACTCGTGCGCCAACAGTGGGCACTCGTGATCAGCACGGCACGGGGCAGTCACCGGTGCGTGGTGCTGGTGGACAGCCCCGAGCAGGCGACGGCCCCGGTTTCGGCCTTCCTGGCCCTGAACTTCCGCGGCAACCATGCGGTGACCGCCGACCGCGAGGTCCTCGACCTCCAGCGCGAGCCGGCTGCTCGGGGCGGATCCCTCCACTATGAGGGTCTGCGGGAGCCGGTGACCCTGCCGGTTTCCCGGGGGGTCGAGGCCCACCGCTGGCCGGCGGAGCTCGTGGCGGGCGGGGGCTACGCCGCGATCACCGCCTGCTACCTGCAGTGCGGTCCGGACAGCACGGACATCTTCGGCCACGGCATCCACCGCCTGTTCGGCACCAGCCACGCCGCGACCCGTGGGCCGCACGAGTGGGGCAGCATCAGCATCTGGGCGTGGCTGCTGTCCCGGATCCTGGATGCACTGGAGGGCGGCATGGCTCCCGCGGTCGACGCCGGCAGGGTCGCGGTCCTGGGCCACTCCCGGCTCGGAAAGGCGGCGCTCTGGGGGGCCGCTCAGGATCGCCGTTTCGCCGCGGCGATCAGCAACAACTCCGGATGCATGGGTGCGGCGCTGTCCCGACCTGTCGGAGAGACCCCCGAACTCCTCGCCCGGGTCCGACCGCAGTGGTTTGCGCGACGGTTCTCCGCCACGGTCCTGTCCGGCCAGCCGGTCCCCGTCGACCAGTCCCAGTTGCTCGCGGCCATCGCGCCGCGACCCGTCTACGTCGCCAGCGCCAGCGACGACGCGCCCGCCGACCCGGAGGGCGAGTTCGGGGCCCTGTGCGCGGCCGCCCCGGCCTGGGGGGTCGGCGGCCAGCTTCCCGACCTCCCGGCCCCGGACGCGGTGCAGTGGTGGGACGGGGTGCCGCTCGGGTACCACCTGCGTCGCGGGCACCACGAGATGGTGGCGTGGGACTGGGCCCAGTACGTGTCGTTCGCCGATCGCTGGCTCGGAGCGCCCACTGACCCGCTCGTGGAGTCATCCTGAGGGAGCTCAGAGCCCGCCGTGGACGACCTCGCCCCCCACGATCGTGGCGAGCAACCGGCCCGCCTCGTCGAGCACGACGAAGTCGGCCCGCGCACCGATCCGCAGCCGCCCACGATCGGTGGCGCCCACGAGCGCGGCCGGGACGGACGTGGCCATGGCCAGCAAGGTCGCCCGGTCCAGGGGAGTGTGCGCCCATGCCCAGCGGAGGCAGTCCAGGAGGTGGGCCCCCGAGCCCGCGAGCAGACCGGTGCCCGGCAGGCGCAGGGCGCCGTCGTCGGTCACCTCGACCTGTCCGCCCACGGGTGTCGGGTGGACGCCGGGTGGACTGCCGGCGAGGGCGGCGGCATCGCTGACGAGGAAGGACTTCCCCGGTCCCTTGGCGCGCACCATGGCCGTCACGGTGTCGGCCGGGAGGTGGTGCCCGTCGGCGATCAACCCGGCCGCGAGCCGGTCGTCCGCCAGTTGCGCCCAGAGTTGGTTCGGGTGCCGGGGCAACATCGTCTGGATCGCGTTGCCGAGATGGGTGGACAGGCTCGCCCCTGCCGCAGCCGCGTGGTGGATCTGCTCGGTCGTGGCGGCACAGTGACCGACCGAGACCCGGACCCCTGCGGCCACGGCCTCGCGGATGTATCGCTCGGAGCCGGGGAGCTCGGGTGCCACGGTGATGATGCGCACCAAGCCGTCGGCCGCCGCCAACCACCGGCGGAGCTCGGCCGGGTCCGGGTCCCGCAGGTGACGCGCGTCATGGGCCCCCCGCGGGCCGTCCACCGCGGACAGGTGGGGCCCCTCGACATGGATGCCCACCACGGAGGCCGCAATTACCGGGTCCTCCCGGACGGCCCGACCGATCGTCTCAAGCGCGCGGACGATGGCGGACTCGGGTGCCGTGATCACCGTCGGGCAGAAGGCGGTGGTGCCGCGGGCACGGAGTGCCTCGGTGAGTGCCCGCAGGGTGGCGACGTCGAAGTCCTCGCCGTTGACGTCCAGACCCGCGCCCCCGTTGACCTGGAGGTCGACCAGACCCGGCAGGACGAGTGGCCAGGTCTGGCTGCCGGTGTCCGCCACCTCCTCGATGGTGGCGATCCGTCCGTCCTCGGCGGTGATCCGTGCGACCGCTCCGTCCAGGAGCCTGCCGGTGATCATCCGGGCAGCCTACTGAGACGTGGTGAGTGCGGACGCTGCGCCCGTGTCCAGATGGAGGACGGCGTCGGCGTGCCTGCGCAGGGCACTCGCCGGACAGCTCTCGGTCAGGGCGCCGGTGACGGCCCGGGCCACGGCCGGAGCCTTGTGCCGGCCGGTCACGGTGCACACGAGCGAGGTGGCGGACAGGAGGGCGGGGACCGTCAGGCTGAGGGCGCTGGTGGGGACCTCGTCGAGGCGCTCGAAGCACCCGTCGTCCACCTGCTGCTGCCGGGACTCCTGCGTGAGGGTGACCTCGCGCACGGCGTGGGGATCGCTGAAGTCGGTGTCACCCGGCTCGTTGAATGCGAGGTGACCGTTGACACCGATGCCCAGGAGGCACAGGTCGATGGGCGCCTCGCCCAGCAGCCGGGCATACCGGGCAGCCTCGGACCCGGGCTCCGCCCGGCCGTCGATCCGCTCCAGGCGTCCCAGGGAAACCGGCGCCAACTGGTCTGCCAGCCACTGGCCGAACGCCTGGGGGTGGTCCGGCGGGAGCCCGAGGTACTCGTCCATGTGGAAGGCGCTGACCCGGGCCCAGTCGATGTCGGGCTCGGCGACGAGCGCCGCCAGCATCGCCTGCTGCGAGGGCGCCGAGGCCAGGATCACCCGGGCGGTGCCGCGGGCCGACAGCGCGCCGCGCAGGGCGGTCGCCGCATCGCGCGCCGCCGCCCTGCCGGTCTCGGTCGCGGATGCGCCGACGCGGATGGGGATGGTCTCCCGTGCAACTGAGCGTGTCATCGTGCCCTTCGTGTGGGTTCCGCGCTGCAATCGATTGCATCGAGTCTAGGGGCGCTCCACGGCTCTGGCAAGAGCGGGCAGGGGAGGGGGCGCTCAGCCGCGTCGAGCGGGGACCGGGCCGGTGGAATTGCGCAGGGAGAGGGTGCCGGTCAGGGTCGCGGTCTGGGGCCCTGCGGTGCGGTCGGTGAGGTGGCGCTGCAGCTGGGCCAGGGCCGCGCGTCCCAGCTCGTCCAACGGTGCCGTGACCGTGGTGAGGGCCGGGGTCAGGGTCCGTGCCAGCAGGACGTCGTCGCAACCGACCAGGCTCATGTCGTCTGGGACCCGGAGCCCGCGTGCGGCCAGTCCCGCCACCGCGCCGCAGGCCATCAGGTCATCGAAGGCGAAGGCGGCCGTAGCCGGGGCCTCAACCAACCTGTCGGCGGCCTCCCGGCCGCCGTCGTAGGAGGCCGGGAATGGGCCCAACTCGAGGAGGTCCACGCCCGTGCGCCGAGCCCAGTCCTTGACCGCGGTGGCCCGGCGCTGCGCCGCCCAGGATCCTGACGGGCCGCGCAACAGCGCGATCGACCTGTGCCCCAGCTCGTGCAGGTGGTCTCCGGCCTCCCGCAGGGCGGGTCCGTTGTCGACGACGGTGGTGCTGACCTCGGCGCTCGACCGGTTCACCGCAACCATGGGCATCTCGCCGACGGCGTCCCTGATCCGGGTCATCGGGCTGCGGGGTGAAACGAGGATCAACCCATCGATCTGACCGCGCAGCCGTCGCACCAGGTCGAGCTCAACCGCGGGCTGTTGCCCGGAGTCGAGCAGCATGACGTTCAGGTCGACCTCGGAGGCCGCGCGCTGGATGACCCGCACCAGAGGCGGGAAGAACGGGTTCTCGATGTCGGGGATGAGCAGGCCGACCATGCCGAGCCGGCCGGTGATCAGTCCCCGGGCCGTCTTGTTGGGCTGGTAGTCGACCTCGGACGCCTTGGTGAGGATGCGCTGGCGCACGGCCTCGTTCACCAGGTCGGGGCGGCTGAACGCGCGCGACACCGTCGAGGGGTGGATCCCCAGCTCCTTGGCCAGCGAGTAGATCGTGGCCCTCTTGGCCGGCATGCCAGCGCCTTTCCCCTGGGTCGGGATCACGGGTTGAGTCCGGTCCATTCTAGGTGGTGGCGAGGCGAGGGATCGGGGTCACTGGTCCGTCCCCGCACGGCGCTGTGCTGCGGCGCGGGCGAGCAGCCTGGCCTCGAACTGACGCACCTCGGCCCGCAGGTCGTTGTCCTCGGGAGCGGTGCCACCGAAGTTGCCGTGGGGCATCGCCTCGAACACGTGGAGCTCGGCCTCGACCCCCGCGGCCAGGAGGGCGCGGTGCATGCGGACGCTGTTCGACAGGAAGAGGTCCCGGGTGCCGCTCTGCAGGAAGGTGGGCGGCAACCCTGCGAGGTCGCCGAAGAGGGGAGACAGATAGGGGTGGGCGAGGTCCTCGCCGTTGGCGTAGAGCAGGTTGACGGGCATCAGCGAGGTGATCACGGTGTCGATGCCGTCGTTGGTCCGGAACGTGTCACCGGACTCGGTCAGGTCCACCTCGGGGGTGAGCAGGACGAGCGCGGCGGGCATTGGCAGTCCCTCGTCCTTGGCACGCAGCAGGAGGGCGGCCGCGAGGTTCCCACCTGCCGACCCGCCGCTGATGACGATCTCGGACGGGGAACGGGTGCCCAGCGCCGCGCGATACACGGCGAGCACGTCGTCCAGTGCGGCGGGGTAGGGGTGCAGCGGGGGCATCCGGTAGTCCGGCGCCCAGGTGACGCCCGCCCGGTCGACGGCGTGCCTGGACGCGGACATCCAGGTGAGGTCGCCCCCGCCGAGCCACAGGGCTCCGCCGTGGAGCTCGATAAACAGCGCTCCGCCGTCTGCGCCCGCACCACGGGTCGGCCGCAACTCGTATGTCGTGACGCCGGCGACGTCGGACTCCGTCACCTCCAGTGCACCTTCCGGGGGGAGCGCCGACTCCAGGTAGGGCCTCCTGGTGCCGGTGTCCGTCTCCCGGGCGAGACTGAGCCAGGCCTCGGTATCCTCGATCGGCGGATACACCGGGTCCGGTGGTCCCGGTTGCGACAGCACCCGCCGCGCCTCCTCGCTGACACTGGGTGGTGCCGGCGGACGGGTGCGGTGGGCGGGGGGTGGGTGCGGCACGTCTGGCGCCATGCTGTCTCCTGGTCGGTCCCGTGATCGGGCGTCGGCTGCGTCGTGCGTGACGGGTCACGCTAGGCAGCGATCCTGACACGCCGCGGTGCCCGATCGACAGGCGCCGCGATTGGTGTTCGGACGGCCTCGTGGCGTAGACTCGACCCTCGGTCCACGTCTGGGCTCCCTCAGGGGTGCCCAGGGACGGGCCACGTGTTGTAACCAACCCTTGTGAACGCATCGAACCAGGCGCGGCCTGTGCCAGGTGCGGGCACTGAGAAATGTGGAGGACATGGCGAAGAAGGACGGCGTCATTGAGATCGAGGGCACCATTGTGGAGGCCCTCCCGAACGCGATGTTCCGAGTCGAGTTGACCAACGGTCACGTTGTGCTGGCTCATATCTCGGGCAAGATGCGTCAGCACTACATCCGGATCCTCCCCGAGGACCGGGTCGTCGTGGAGCTCAGCCCGTACGACCTGACCCGCGGCCGCATCGTCTTCCGCTACCGCTGAGCCCCCGGGCCGGCACAGCACCACCATCCATCCACCCACAGATCGAAAGCGGCAACCAGAACATGAAGGTTCAGCCGAGCGTCAAGAAGATCTGTGACAAGTGCAAGGTGATCCGCCGCAACGGCCGGGTCATGGTGATCTGCGACAACCTGCGCCACAAGCAGCGCCAGGGCTGAGCAGAAGCACCACCCGAGCACGAGTCACGGACTCGAGCGCACGACATACCAGAACACGCAGCACCCGACCCCCGACATGCGGGACGTCACCCTCGGACGCGTTGGCCGAGGACCGCGGGCAGCAGCCCACCAAGAAGATGCGGACCGGTGTTGCACCAGACCATCGCGACAGACACAGGAGCACACGCCACATGGCACGACTCATCGGTGTCGACCTGCCGCGCGAGAAGCGCGTCGAGGTCGCCCTGACCTACATCTTCGGCGTGGGACGCACCCGCGCCGACCAGACGCTGGCGGCCACGGGTGTGGACCCGTCCACCCGCGTCAAGGACCTGACCGACGAGCAGCTGGTGCAGTTGCGGGACCACCTCGAGGCCAACTTCCGGCTCGAGGGTGACCTGCGCCGCGAGGTTGCCGCCGACATCCGCCGCAAGGTCGAGATCGGCAGCTACCAGGGCTTGCGGCACCGCCGCGGCCTGCCGGTGCACGGCCAGCGCACCAAGACCAACGCGCGCACCCGCAAGGGCCCGAAGCGCACCGTGGCTGGCAAGAAGAAGGCCACGAAGTAATCACGCTCGGGGGCTCCGCCCCCGAGTCCCCCGAACGCTCGCTTCGCTCGCGGGCGTCGGGACACCAGACTTGACTCGTCAGTTCAGGAGTAATGAATGCCCCCCAAGAGCCGTAGCACGGCCGGCGCCCGCAAGGTGCGTCGCAAGGAGAAGAAGAACGTTGCCTTCGGGCAGGCTCACATCAAGAGCACGTTCAGCAACACCATCGTCACGATCACGGACCCGACCGGTGCGGTGATCGCGTGGGCCTCGTCCGGCCAGGTCGGATTCAAGGGCTCGCGCAAGTCCACCCCGTATGCCGCGCAGATGGCCGCCGAGGCCGCCGCGCGCCGCGCGATGGACCACGGCATGCGCAAGGTCGACGTGTTCGTCAAGGGCCCGGGCTCGGGCCGCGAGACCGCCATCCGCTCGCTCACCGCCGCCGGCCTCGAGGTCGGCGCGATCAGCGACGTCACCCCCCAGGCGCACAACGGCGTTCGTCCGCCGAAGAAGCGTCGGGTCTGAGACCGGAAGGGAGTTAGAGGAGAATCATGGCCCGTTACACCGGACCCATCACCAAGAAGTCCCGCCGGCTCAAGGTCGACCTGGTCGGAGGGGACAAGAACTTCGACCTGCGTCCGTTCCCCCCGGGGCAGCACGGCCGTCGTCGCACCCAGGAGAAGGAGTACCTGACCCAGCTGCAGGAGAAGCAGAAGGCCCGCTTCACCTACGGCGTGATGGAGAAGCAGTTCCGCCGCTACTACGCCGAGGCCGCCCGCCGGCCCGGTCGCACCGGTGCGAACCTGCTCACCATCCTGGAGTCCCGCCTCGACAACGTCATCTACCGTGCCGGCCTGGCCCGCACCCGTCGCGCCGCGCGCCAGCTGGTGACCCACGGTCACTTCCTGGTCAACGGCCAGCGCGTCGATGTGCCGTCCTACCGGGTGGAGCAGTACGACATCATCGAGGTCCGGCCGAAGTCGGTCGAGACGCTGCCGTTCGAGCTGGCCCGCCAGACCTTCGGGGACCGCCCCGTCCCGGCCTGGATGAAGGTCGTGCCCGGCACGCTGCAGATCCTGATCCACCAGCTGCCGACGCGTGAGCAGATCGACACGATCCTCACCGAGCAGCTCATCGTGGAGCTCTACTCCAAGAACTAATCGCACGGGGGGCACACGGGGGGCAAGCCCCCCGTGTGCCCCCCCGACGGCCAGGAGCTCGCTTCGCTCGCGTGCTCCTGGCTGTTCCGGGAAACCAAGCCTCGCTCCGCTCGGCGGTTTCCCGGGCCCCACGGCATACGGACAGAGGTATGCCGTGTTCTCACCGGGCGTCAAATAGCGGTCGCCCGATGGAAAGGAAACAACCGTGCTGATTGCTCAGCGTCCCACCCTGTCCGAGGAGGTCGTCTCCGAGGCCCGTTCCCGGTTCGCCATCGAGCCCCTGGAGCCCGGCTTCGGCTACACCCTCGGCAACTCCCTGCGCCGGACCCTGCTGTCCAGCATCCCCGGCGCCTCGGTCACCAGCATCCGCATCGACGGCGTGCTGCACGAGTTCTCCACGATCCCCGGGGTCAAGGAGGATGTCACCGAGATCATCCTGAACCTGAAGAACCTCGTCGTCTCCTCCGAGCATGACGAGCCCGTCGTGATGTACCTGCGCAAGCAGGGCGCCGGCGCGGTCACCGCCGCCGACATCGCCCCGCCCGCCGGCGTCGAGGTGCACAACCCCGACCTGCACATCGCCACGCTGAACGACAGCGGCAAGATCGAGATGGAGATGACCGTCGAGCGCGGTCGTGGCTACGTCTCCGCCCAGCAGAACAAGTCCGGCGACCTGGAGATCGGCCGCATCCCGGTCGACTCCATCTACTCCCCGGTGCTGTCCGTGACCTACAAGGTCGAGGCCACCCGTGTGGAGCAGCGCACCGACTTCGACAAGCTGATCGTGGACGTCGAGACCAAGAACTCGATCGCCCCGCGGGACGCCATGGCCTCCGCCGGCAAGACCCTGGTCGAGCTGTTCGGCCTGGCCCGGGAGCTCAACGTCGAGGCCGAGGGCATCGAGATCGGCCCGTCGCCGACCGACGCCGCGCTGGCCTCGGACCTGGCGCTGCCGATCGAGGACCTGGACCTCACCGTGCGGTCCTACAACTGCCTCAAGCGCGAGGGCATCCACACCGTGGGTGAGCTCGTCGGGCGCAGCGAGGCGGACCTGCTGGACATCCGCAACTTTGGGGCCAAGTCGATCGACGAGGTCAAGGAGAAGCTGGTCGAGATGGGCCTGGCCCTCAAGGACAGCCCTCCCGGGTTCGACCCCAGCACCGCGGACTACACCGAGGGTCCGGACGACGAGGCCGACGCCGGCTTCGCCGAGGACGAGCAGTACTGACCTTTCGCTAGGAGAAACCACGAATGCCTACCCCGAAGAAGGGCCCGCGCCTCGGCGGCGGTCCGGCGCACGAGCGCCTGATCCTGTCCAACCTCGCCACCGCCCTGTTCGAGCACGACCAGATCACCACCACCGAGGCCAAGGCCAAGCGGCTGCGTCCGCTGGCCGAGCGCCTGGTGACCTTCGCCAAGCGCGGTGACCTGCACAACCGCCGCAAGGTCATGGCGATCGTCCGCGACAAGGGTGCCGTGCACCGGCTGTTCGCCGAGATCGCGCCCGACATGGCCGACCGTCCCGGTGGCTACACCCGGATCACCAAGATCGCGCCGCGCAAGGGCGACAACGCCCCCATGGCCGTGATCGAGCTGGTCCGCGAGCCGGTCGCCAAGAAGGCCGTCGTCACCCAGGCCGAGGGTGCCACCAAGCGCGCCGCCAAGGACCAGGCTGCTGCCGAGGCGGAGGTCGACACGACCACCACCGACGTGGCCCCCCTGGCCGGTGAGGGCGAGCTGACCGAGGTCAACGAGACGACGACCGAGGACACCACCGAGGCAGCCAACACGGCAAAGACCGACGACGGCGCCGACGGCGGCTTCGGCCCGGACTCCGCTCCGGTGACCGAGGACGGCGCGGCCCCCGAGGGCTTCACCGTCAAGGGCAACAAGGACTCGATGAAGTACCACGTCGAGGGCTCCCAGTGGTACGACGCGACCGTCGCCGAGGTGTGGTTCCGCACCGCGGAGGCGGCCGAGGCTGCTGGCTTCGAGCCGGCCGGTGGCGCCGCCGCCCAGCAGGGCGCGGACACCGGTGCCGAGCTCGGCAAGGCCGACGAGGACTGAGGTCTGAGGGACGGACTGTCCTGACCCCGTGAGGGCCGCAACCCACCCCGGGTTGCGGCCCTCACGCGTGCGGTCAGGGCGGTATTGCCCGGCCGGTGCAACGCCCGCGATAGCGTCGGGGGGTGCGCATCCGGATCGATCTCGCCTACGACGGCACCGCCTTCTCCGGGTGGGCCCGACAACCGGGCCTGCGCACCGTCGAGGAGGAACTGGCCACAGCCCTCGGCACCGTGCTGCGCACCGACCCGCCGCGGCTGACCGTCGGCGGACGCACCGACGCGGGGGTGCACGCCCGTGGGTCGGTCGCCCACGCCGACCCCGACCCGGAGGCCTGGGCGGCGCTGCCCGGGCGCTCGGACCGGACGCCGGCACAGGCCGCGGTGACCCGGCTCGGTGGGGTGCTCCCGCCGGACGTGGTGGTCCGCTCCGTGCGGGAGGTGCCGGAGGCCTTCGACGCCCGTTTCTCCGCGCTGCGGCGCCGCTACACCTACCGGATCTGCGACGACCCGCCCCGGCTGGACCCGCTGCGACGGCACGACACGGTGCGCCACCGGCGAGCCCTGGACGTCGCCGCCATGGACGCCGCCTCCCGCGCGCTGACCGGGCTGCACGACTTCGCGGCCTTCTGCAGGCCGCGCGAGGGAGCCACCACGATCCGCACGCTGTTGGACTACACCTGGTCCCGCGACGGGGACGGCGTCCTGGTCGGCACCGTCGTGGCGGACGCGTTCTGCCACTCGATGGTGCGCGCGCTCGTCGGGGCGGTAGTGCCCGTCGGGGAGGGCCGGTATGCCGTCAGCTGGCCCGCGCAGGTGCGCGACGCCGGGCGCCGGGACCCGCGGGTGACGGTGATGGCAGCCCACGGGCTGTGCCTGGAGGAGATCACCTACCCACCCGATGACCAACTGGCCGAGCGTGCGGAGCAGGCACGCAGCATACGGACCCGTGAGTGAGCGCTCAGGGGACCGGCGCCGGCGCCAGGTCGGTCGGCGCGGGCACCCGGGGCCGCTTGCGGCGCAGTGACCCGAGCAGCACCCCGGCAACGACGACCACGCCCCCGAGCACCTCGACCGGGCTCACCGTCTCGCCCAGCACCACCCACGCCGCCAGCATGCCGGCGACCGGGACCAGCAGGGAGTACGGTGCGACCACACCGGCCGGGTGCCGCGCCATCAGCCAGGTCCAGATGCCGGTGCCGACGACGGTGCCGAACACCACCGTGTAGGCGAGCCCCGCCAGCGCCGGCAGCGCCTCGGGGGTGAAGGCCGTGCCCAGGGCGGCGCCGATCCGGGCCGGGCCCTCGACCGCCAGCGACACGGCGAGCATCGGCAGCGGCGGGACGACGGACATCCAGAGGGCCAGGTGGAGCGGGTTCTGCGGGCGCGCCTGCCGGTTGCACAGGTTGCCGATCGCCCAGCCCAGCGCGCCGGCGAGGGTCAACAGGAAGGGCAGCACCGCGGCGACCTGGGCCCGGTGCGCGCCGACCAGGGCCAGGCCGCCGACGGCGATCAGGATGCCCAGCACCTGGATGCCGCTGATCCGTTCCCGCAGGAAGACCGCGCCCAGGACGACGGTGAACGGGGCGGAGGCCTGCAGCACCAGGGAGGCCAGCCCGGCGGGCATCCCGGTCGCCATCCCCCAGTAGAGGAACAGGAACTGCAGGGTCCCGAAGCCCAGCCCGTACCCCACCAGCCAGCGCACCCTCACCCGGGGCCAGGGGACCAGGAAGAGGGTGGGCAGGGCCAGGACCAGGAACCGCAGCGCGACCAGCAGGAACGGCGGGAAGTGCTCCAGCGAGGCGTGGATTGCGGTGAAGTTCAGCCCCCACATCACGGCGACGGAGACGGCCAGCAGGCGGTGACGGATGGGCACGAGACCAGCCTCACCCGCGCCTACTGTTCAGCACAAGCGACAGTGTGTGACTGGTATTTGTAGGATGCCTACATGGACGTGCGCCACCTCGAACTGCTGCGGGAGCTCGCCGAACGGGGCAGCATCACGGCGGTGGCACGGGCCACGCACCGCACTCCCTCCGCGGTGTCCCAGCAACTGCAGACCGCGCAGCGCGAGCTCGGGGCGCGGTTGGTGGAGCCACGCGGCCGGGGGGTGCGGCTGACCGAGGCCGGTGAGCTGCTCGCCCGCCGGGCGGTGGACGTGGCCACGGTGCTCGCGGACGTCCACGCCGAGTGGGACGCCTACCGCGACGAGCCGACGGGGTCGGTGTCTGTGCTTGCCCTGCCCAGCGCCGGGGAGTTCCTGCTGCCTGCGGCGCTCGTGGCGCTGCGCGGCTCCGGCATCCGGGTGAGCTGCCACGATGCCGACGTCGCCGAGGCGGACTGGGCCGGCCTGGCGCGCGACCACGACATCGTGCTCGGGCACTCGCTGCGCCACCGGCGCCCGCCGGGCACCGCGGCGCTGCGGGTCACGCGGGTGGTCCGGGAGCCGCTGGATGTTGCTCTCCCCGCCGGTCACCGACTGGCTGGTCGTGGCGCGGTGCAGCCCGCCGAGCTGGTCGGGGAACTCTGGATCGGGGTGCCGCTGGGCTTCCCGTTCGACACTGTCCTCCAGGCGATCGAGCACCACACGGGGGCGACGTTGGACGTGGTGCAACGGGTCCGGGACAACCGCCTCGTCGAGGCCCTGGTCGCCGCCGGGTGCGGGGTAGCCGTGCTGCCCCGATTCACCACCCGACCCCGGGAGGACGTCGTGCTGGCCCCGCTCGCGGGGATCGACACGGGGCGGCACATCATGGCGATCCAGCGGCCGGACCGGGCCAGGCGGCTGGCCGTACGCCGCGTCCTGGCTGCCATCGAGGAGGTGGCCGCCTCCTTGCCGGGCGCGCCGGGGAAGGCCCTGGCAGGGTAGGCCGATGGGCACCGAGGAGATCCGCGAGCACCTGCAGGCCAAGGAGGCCGAGCTGCTCGCGCAGATGGAGCAACTCACCGCCCCGCAGCAGGACCAGGGCACTATCAGCTTCGGCAAGCGGGTCGGCGAGGGAACCTCGATGGCGGTCGACCGACTCAGCGCGGTGACCGCCCACGACACCCTGACGGACATCCTGGGGCAGGTGCGCCGGGCGCTGGCCAAGCTCGAGGAGGGTGACTACGGGCGGTGCGACGTCTGTGGCGAGGACATCGGTGAGGGGCGGTTGGAGGCCCGGCCCTGGGCGACCGGCTGCCTGCGCCACTCCTGACCCGCCCCGGCCACGGGCCGGCATCGCAAACCCCGTCGCCGGCCCGGCGGCGGTCGTGGCACACTGACGGCCGATCACGCGGAGGAGAGACGTGGGACACCTGGACATCAATGGTGTCGGGTTCACCCTGCCCGACGGCCGGCCGCTGCTCGACGGGGTCTCGCTGCGCGTCGGGGAGGGCGCGCGGGTGGCGCTCGTGGGGCCCAACGGGACCGGGAAGACCACCCTGCTGCGGATCGTCGCCGGGGACCTGGCACCGCACGCAGGCTCGGTGGGTCGCGGGGGTGGGCTAGGGGTGATGCGCCAGTTCATCGGGACGATGGGGCGTGAGGACGGTGGCGGGGAGCCGCCGACGGTGCGGGACCTGCTCGTCGCCGTCGCGCCGCCCGACCTCCGGGAGGTCGCGGACCGGCTCGAGCAGGCGGAGCTAGCCGTGATGGAGGTCGATGACGAGCCCGCCCAGCTCGCCTACGCCCAGGCCCTCTCGGACTGGGCCGACGTCGGGGGCTACGACTACGAGACGCTCTGGGACGTGTGCACCGTCGCCGCCCTGGGTGTGCCGTTCGAGAAGGCCCAGTGGCGCAGCACGGCGACGCTGTCCGGCGGCGAGCAGAAACGGCTGGCGCTCGAGGCGCTCCTCCGCGGTCCCGACGAGGTGCTGCTGCTGGACGAGCCGGACAACTACCTCGACGTCCCGGCCAAGCGCTGGCTCGAGGAGCAGCTGTGCACCTCCGGGAAGACCGTGCTCCTGGTCAGCCACGACCGGGAGCTGCTGTCGCGGGTCGCCACCCGGGTGGCCACCCTCGAGCCGGGTGCTGCCGGGAGCAGCCTGTGGGTGCACCCGGCGGGCTTCGCCACCTGGCACCAGGCGCGGGAGGACCGCAACTCCCGGCTGGAGGAACTGCGCAGGCGCTGGGACGAGGACCACGCCAAGCTGCGCGCGCAGATGCTGATGTACAAGCAGAAGGCGGCATACAACTCCGACATGGCCGCCCGCTACCAGGCGGCCCAGACCCGGCTGCGCAAGTTCGAGGAGGCGGGACCCCCGGAAGTCGTTGCCCGGGAACAGAACGTCCGGATGCGGCTCCAGGGTGGCCGCACCGCCAAGCGCGCGGTGATCGTGGAGCACCTGGAGCTCACCGGCCTGATGCGGCCCTTCGACCTCGAGGTGTGGTTCGGCGAGCGGGTGGCGGTGCTGGGCAGCAACGGGTCCGGGAAGTCGCACTTCCTGCGGTTGCTGGCGGGCGGGGGGAGTGATCCCGAGCCCGAGCACCGGCCCGTCGGCGACGTGGTCCCCGCGTCGGTGGCGCACACCGGGCTGGCCCGGCTCGGGTCCCGGGTGCGGCCCGGCTGGTTCGCCCAGACGCACGACCACCCGGCGCTGGTGGGTCGGACCCTCCTGGACATCCTGCACCGCGGGGACGAGCACCGCCGCGGCCGCCCGCGGGACGAGGCGGCCCGGGTGCTGGACCGCTACGAGCTCGCCCGCGCCGGCGAGCAGAGCTTCGACTCGCTGTCCGGTGGGCAGCAGGCACGGTTCCAGATCCTGCTCCTGGAGCTGTCCGGTGCGACCCTGCTGCTGCTCGACGAGCCGACCGACAACCTCGACCTGCACTCCGCGGAGGCGCTGGAGGCCGGGCTGGCCGCGTTCGAGGGCACCGTCGTGGCGGTGACCCACGACCGATGGTTCGCCCGGGGTTTCGACCGGTTCCTCGTCTTCGGTGCCGACGGGGTGGTGCGTGAGTCCGACGAGCCGGTCTGGGACGAGGGGCGCGTGGCGCGGGCACGTTGAGCGGGCTGGTGGGCACCGGCCCGGCGTCAGGTCGTGCGGAGCACGGGCACGTGCTCGCTAGCGCTGCCAGTCAGGGTCCCGGCCGATGAAGCCGATCAGCCGGGTCTGGACGTCGGCCTCCGCGGGCACGGGCACGGCGGGACCGTACTGCCCGCTGCTGCGGAGGACCTCCTCCATCGGCTGCATGCCTTTCAGCAGCTGTGCGCAGAAGTCGGCATCGAGTTTCTCTCCCTGGCCCGTCGCCCGCGCCAGGTCCCAGGTGTGCATGAACACGTCGGCCGTGTAAACACTGGTTACCGCCGCCGCCAGTGGTTGCTCGGGCAGCTGCGGGTGGCGGAACGGCGAACTCGCCACCTCGGGGTCCTCGAGCAGCTCCTGGACGCCGTCCGTGTGCACCTGCCAGGCGGCGACCGGATCGTCCGTGACGGCAGGCCCGGTCGGCAACCGGTGCGTCGTGCCACCCTCGAGCAGCCCGGGCAACCAACCCACCAGGTGGCCGACGACGTCCCGGGCGGTCCACCCCGCGACCGGCGCAGGGACGTCCCAGTCGGTCACGCCGCGCACCCGGTCTGTGAAGGTCCCCGCCACCTGCCGGTGGAGCGCGGCAGGCTCGGTGGGCAGCGCCATCAGCTGGCGTCCCCGGCAAACAGCCCGTCGAGCTTGGCGTAGCCCTCGTGGACACCGACGTCCATCCCGGATGAGAGCATGCCGTCCCGTCCCTCGAAGGAGTCGCACAGCGACTGGCTGCGCAGCCGGGTCCAGCCGTCCCCGAGGTCCTCGAGGGTCATCGTCTCCAGGGCGATCGCCTCGGGCATCCCCTCGAAGGTGAAGGTCTGCACGATGCGGCGCTCGCTCACCTCGGGGAAGGTCCCCCGGAAGGCGTACTCCTCGCTGCCGAGGTGGCTCAGGTAGCGGTAGGACCCGAGTGTGCGGCAGTCCCAGTGGTCGATCGTGGTGGTGGTCGAGTCGGGGCCCACCCACCGGGCGAACAGCTCGGGGTCGGTGTGGGCCGCCATCACCTGCTCCGGGGTGGCCCGGAAGTCGCGCACGATGTGGATCATCGGGACGTTCGGGTCCGCCTCGATAGTGGCCTCGGTGTGGCGGGTGCTGCTGTCGGTGGTGGTCATGATGCGGTGTCCTCTTCTCTCGTGGTGTGTGGTGTGGTGCCCTGCATGTCGGCCAGGACTGCGTCCAGCCGGCGGTACCGGGCCTCGGCCTGCGCGCGGTAGCGTTCGATCCACCGGGTCATCAGGTCGAGTACCCCGACCTCCAGGTGGACGGGCCGGCGTTGGGCATCCCGGGTCCTGCTCACCAGGCCGGCGTCCTGGAGCACCTTCACGTGCTTGGACACCGCCTGCAGGGAGACGTCGTACGGCTCGGCGAGGTCGCCCACGGTCGCGTCGTCGCTGCAGAGACGGGCGACCATGTCCCGCCGGGTCGGGTCCGCCAGGGCGGCGAAGGCCCGGGAGAGCTGATCCTCGTCCATCGAATCCCTTCCTCAACTAATCGGTTGAATAACCGTAGGGCACCTGAGGCACGTTGTCAACCATACGGTTGATAAATGGTGGCGGTGGGCCAGCCGCGCCCCCGACGTGTGCCGTTCACCGGGAGGGACTACCGTGCTCGACAGAGGGCCTTCGCGGCCGCGGAGGACCACCGACCGGTGCCCGGTCCCACCCCGGGACACCAGGACGAGAAGGAGACCCGCATGCCCAACCCCGTTGTCAGCAAGGCCAGCACCGTCTGGAACGGCGACCTGTTCACCGGCCGGGGATCAACCTCCCTGGACAGCTCCGGTGCCGCCACCTTCGACGTGGAGTGGAACGCCCGGGCCGAGGGCTCGGACTCGACCACCAACCCCGAGGAGCTCCTCGCCGCCGCGCACGCCACGTGCTACTCGATGGCCCTGTCCAACGAGCTGAAGAAGAACGACACCCCGCCGACCCAGCTGAACACCACGGCCGAGGTGACCTTCGTCGCCGGCACCGGGATCACCGGGATCCACCTGACCGTCGAGGCGCAGGTCGAGGGGATCGAGGCCGAGGCCTTCCAGGGCATCGCCGAGGGCGCGAAGACCGGCTGCCCGGTCAGCCAGGCGCTCGCGGCCACGGAGATCACGCTCACCGCCTCCCTGGCCTGACGGTGGCCCCGCCGCCGGAGCCGGGCGACCCGGGCGGGCCCAGCGCGCCGTGGGCCCCCGGAGTCGCCCGACGCACGGGGCGGACGCTGGAGGAGTGGGTCGCGCTCATCGAGGAGTCCGGCCCGGACCCGTTGGACCAGAAGGGGGTCCGGGCCTGGCTCCGTGAGGAGCACGCCGTCCCGCTCAACACGCAGTGGGCCATCGCCGACCACGTGGCCGGTCTCCACGGGTGGGAGCGACCCACCGTGACCGGCTACACCGACGGGCTGTATGCCGGAGCGAAGGCGGGGCTGCGCCCGCTCCACGACGCGGTGGTGGGCCTCGCCATGGATCTGGGCGAGGACGTCGAGCCGCAGGGACGGGCGACCTACATCCCGCTGGTCCGCCGCACCCAGTTCGCCGCGGTCGCCCCGGGGCCACGGGGCACGCTCCGGGTCGGGCTCCGCTACCGCGAGGACGTCCCCGACGACGACCGGCTCGAGACGGCCCGCGGCTTCGCGCAGGCGACGCACTGGGTGCACCTGCCCGGCGACACCCCGCCCTCCGGCGCCGGCCCGCTCGAGCCGTTGCTGCGCCGGGCCTACGACCAGAACGGCTGACCCGGACCCGTGTGAGCAGGTAGCGTCGGATCATGCCCGGAGAGCAGCGCAACGTGCTGGGTGGCGAGCTGCAGCAGTGCGGCACCGACCCGCTGACTGGTTTCTACCGGGACGGGCACTGCCAGACGTCGGTGGAGGACGTCGGCAGCCACACCATCTGCACCGTCGTGAGCCGGGAGTTCCTGGAGCACCAGCGGTCCGTGGGCAACGACCTGATCACCCCGCGGGCCGAGTACGGCTTCCCGGGACTGCAGCCCGGCGACCGGTGGTGCGTGGTGGCCGCCCGGTGGCTGCAGGCGTGCCAGGCCGGCGCGGCCGCCCCCGTCCTCCTGGCTGCGACGCACGAGTCGGCGCTGGAGGTCGTCCCGCTCCAGCTGTTGCGCAGCTTCGCCGCCGACATCCCCGACGATCCGAGCTCACTCTTCTGAGCGGCGCCGCTCGTGCCGGGCCCGGGCCAACCGGTGCGCCGTCCGGAGCAGCTCGAGCAGGACCTCGCGCGTCGCCGGACCGGGATTCGTCACGGCCAGCCACCCGAGCTCCCCGTACACCGGGTGCGGGAGGACCGCGTCGTCCATCGGGTCCCCCGTGGGGTCGCCGGGCGCCCTGGGTGCGTCCGGCGGGGCGTGGCCCACCTGGTCCCGGTATGCCGTGCTGCCGGCGGCGACGTTGACCCGGAAGGCGCCGGTGCGGTCCAGCCGGGAGGACACGTCCTCGGGGTAGTCCTTGGTCACGATCGTGGCGAACGGCTGTCCCGGCGGGAGCACGCCGTCGGGCGCGACATAGAAGAAGGAGTCGCCCCAGGCGATCTCGGGGGTGCCGTCACCCGGTCGCGGGGTCAGCGTGAGCACCCCACCCAGCCCCGTGACGAAGTCGGTGATCTCCTGGATGTCCATTCCTCCAGCGTCACATTAACGTGCTTGTGGAGACCTGAGGCCCGATATCGTGGTGAAGTGCCCGGTGAAAGTCTCCACCCGATCCTGCGGACGGTCGATGTGGCGCGGAGGACGGGGTACTCGGTCCAGCAGGTCCGCAACCTCGAGCGGGACGGCGCTCTGCCTCCGGCTCCGCGCACCCCTGCGGGCTACCGGGCTTACCACGACGGTCACGTTCGTGCCGGGCTCGCCTACCGCGCGCTGGCCGCCGGGGTCGGCCCGGTCCGTGCCAAGGAGTTGCTCCGCATCGCCCACCGTGCCGCCCCAGAAGTCCTGGCCGAGAGGCTCGACGCCGCCCACGCCGAGCTCGATGCCGAACGGAAGCACCTGGCGCTGGCCGAACGGGCGGTGCTCTCCATCGCCGAGGAGCCGGTCGAGGATCCGCAGCCGTCCGATGCGCTGACGGTCTCCGAGCTCGCGGGGGCTCTCGGCATACCTGCCTCCACCCTGCGGCACTGGGACGCGGAGGGGCTCGTCGTCCCCGGCCGGCACGGCGTGGCCCGGGTCCGGAGCTATGGCCCCGCGGCAGTCCGGGACGCGCGCATCGTGCACCAACTACGACGGGCCGGCTACCGGATCGGTCCGTTGCGCGCCCTGTTGCCCGAGCTGCGCGGTGCGCGGCGGCTGGAGGAGGTGGCGAGCGCGCTGGCCACCCGGCAGCGCGACATCAACTCCCGGTCCGTGGCACTCCTGCGTGCCGCGGGTCACCTGGTGGCGGTGGTCGACGCCGGGTCCAACGGCAGGGCGCAGGTATAGAGCACGACCCGCTTGGCCTGCGGGTTGCCCTGCCCGACCCGGCGGTATCTGCCGAGCACCTCGCTGAGCTCGGCGCGCAGCGCGGTGAGCTGCTCGGCGGTCACCTGCACGAGGTGGTCGTCGAGTCCCGCGACCTGCCACTCCTGCGGCCACTGCGCCCGGCGCTCCAACCAGCCCTGTGCGCGCTCGTGGAAGTGCGACAGGTAGTCCAGAGCCAGCCAGTCCGCCGCCTGGGCGTCCTCCTCGTCGAGCGGCTCCCCGTCGGGGCCGTCGGCGGTCGCGACGTCCCGGTCGGCCGCCCGCCAGACCCGCTGCCTGCCGGCGCCGGTGCCGGTGTCCTCAACGAGGGCGACCTCGGCCAGGCGACGCAGGTGGTAGCTGGTGGCGCCGCTGTTGGTCTCCAGCGCCCGGGCCAGCTGGGTGGCCGTCGCCTGGCCGTGCACCCGGAGCTCGGCGAGCAGGCGGGAGCGCAGCGGATGGGCGAGGACGCGGCGGGCGGGTGCGGACTGCGGGAAGGTGGGCATAGTTGCACAATAGTTGTGCACACTACTGATGCACAACTGTTGTGTGACGTCGCCGATGCCCCTTTGACCAGGGATGATGCCGGATTTGGGGCACCCTGACGGGGGCCCGTAGAATGAATGACTGTTGCTTTCGCAGCACACCATCCGAACGACATACGAAGGTTTGCACTGTGCGCACCTACACCCCCAAGGCCAGCGAGATCACTCGCGCCTGGCACGTCATCGACGCCACGGACGTCGTCCTGGGCCGGCTCGCCTCCCAGGCCGCGATCCTGCTGCGCGGCAAGCACAAGACCACCTACGCGCCGCACGTGGACACCGGTGACTTCGTCATCATCATCAACGCCGAGAAGGTCGCCCTGACCGGCGCCAAGCTTGAGCAGAAGAAGGCCTACCGCCACTCCGGCTACCCCGGTGGCCTGAAGGCCGTCGGCTACGAGCAGCTGCTCGAGAAGCACCCGACGCGTGCGGTCGAGAAGGCCATCCGCGGGATGCTCCCGAAGAACTCGCTGGGCCGCCAGCAGCTGAGCAAGCTGAAGGTCTACGCCGGCGACACCCACCCGCACGCGGCCCAGAAGCCGGTGCCGTTCGAGATCTCGCAGGTTGCGCAGTAAGTCCGCCACGGACTTCGCGGCTAACGAAGAAACAGGAGAGACGTGGCTGATATGAGCGTGAACGAGAACGAGGTCCTGGAGACCGACGAGCCGGAGCTGACTGAGTACACCTCCGAGTCCGAGACCCCCGTCGAGGCGGCCGCCCGCCCGACCGCCTCCGCCCCCGGCGCCGGCACCGGCCGGCGCAAGCAGGCCATCGCTCGGGTCCGGATCGTTCCGGGCAGCGGCGAGTGGAAGATCAACGGGCGCACCCTGGAGGAGTACTTCCCCAACAAGGTGCACCAGCAGATCGTCAACGAGCCCCTCACCGTGCTCGAGCTGGACGGTGCGTATGACGTGCTGGTCCGGGTGCACGGTGGCGGCCCCTCCGGCCAGGCCGGCGCGGTCCGCCTCGGGGTGGCCCGCTCGCTCAACGGGGTGGACGCCGAGCTGAACCGCCCGGCGCTGAAGAAGGCGGGCCTGCTCACCCGCGACGCCCGCGTCCCGGAGCGCAAGAAGGCCGGGCTGAAGAAGGCCCGCAAGGCTCCGCAGTACAGCAAGCGCTGATCCGGCGCCCCCGTCGGGGGCACGGAACGACGACCGACGGCGGTCCCAGGACCTGCACCGCAGGTGCCCGGGGCCGCCGTCGGCGTCTCCGGGAGGCGGGTCGCCCGGCATCCCGCGGCCCTACGGCATACTGCTCCGGTGCCCCTCATGGAAGGGCCCGCACGGAAGGCGAACACAGATGGCACGAATTTTCGGCACCGACGGGGTGCGTGGACTGGCGAACAGGGACGTGACCGCGGAGTTGGCCCTCCAGCTGTCGGTGGCGGTGGCGCACGAGCTGGGCGGGCGCAGCACCTTCGGCGGCGCGCGCGCGATCGCCGTGGTGGGGCGGGATCCCCGGGCCTCCGGCGAGTTCCTCGGGCACTCGGTCATGGCCGGGCTGGCCTCCGCAGGGGTCGATGTCCTCGATGCGGGCGTCCTGCCGACCCCCGCCATCGCCTACCTGACCAAGCGGATGTCGGCGGAGATGGGGGCGGTCCTGTCGGCCTCGCACAACGCGATGCCGGACAACGGCATCAAGTTCCTCGGCGCCGGGGGGCACAAGCTGCCCGACAACGTCGAGGACGCCATCACCGAGCGGATGAGCAACGACTGGGAGCGTCCGACCGGAGCGGGGGTGGGGCGCATCAGGCCGTTCCCGCAGGGCACCGAGTTCTACTTGGAGCACCTGCTCAGGAGCGTCCCGACGCGGCTCGACGGCCTGCACGTCGTGGTCGACGCGGCGCACGGGGCGGCCAGCCACGTGGGGCCGGAGGCGTTCCGCCGGGCGGGGGCGACGGTCGACGTGATCGGGGCCGACCCCAATGGGCTGAACATCAACGACGGCTACGGGTCCACCCACCTGGAGCAGCTGCAGCGCGCCGTCGTCGAGCGGGGCGCGGACCTGGGGTTCGGATTCGACGGGGACGCCGACCGCTGCCTGGCGGTCGATGCCGACGGCGTGGTGGTCGACGGGGACCAGATCATGGCCATCCTCGCCGTGGACCTGCACGAGCGCGGTCGCCTGGCCGATGACACGCTCGTCGCGACCGTGATGAGCAACCTGGGCCTGATCCGCGCGATGGAGCGGCACGGCATCACCGTCAAGCAGACCAAGGTCGGCGACCGCTACGTCCTCGAGGAGATGCGGTCCGGCGGCTTCAGCCTGGGCGGGGAGCAGTCGGGCCACATCATCATGCTGGAGCACGGCACCACGGGCGACGGTGTGCTCACCGCCCTCGCGCTGGCCTCGAGCGTGGTGGCCTCGGCCCAGCCGCTGGGTCGGCTCGCCGCCGTGATGACCCGCCTGCCGCAGGTCCTCGTCAACGTCAAGGACGTCGACAAGGATGCGCTGGACGGGGACGAGCAGGTGCGCGCCGAGGTGGTCGCCGTGGAGCAGGAGCTGGGCCGCGACGGCCGGGTCCTGTTGCGCAAGTCCGGCACCGAGCCGCTGGTGCGCGTCATGGTCGAGGCCGACACCGGCGACCGTGCCCAGCAGTATGCCGACCGGCTGGCCGCGGCGGTCCGCGACCGTCTCGCCCTGGGCTGAGCGGTGCCGCAGGAGTCGCGCCGGGACGGCGTGGGACTGCACCCGGACGACATCCGGGCGGCCCGGGACCGGATCGCGGGCCAGGTCCGACCCGTCGCGCTGACCACCTCGGACCTCGTCCCGGGACTGCACCTGGCGCTGGAGTTCCTGCAGCACACCGGGTCCTTCAAGGCACGCGGAGCGGCCAACTTCATCCGGGCCCACCGGGATGCGGGCAGCCTCCCGGATGCGGGCGTCACGATCGCCTCCGGCGGGAACGCCGGCCTGGCCTGCGCATGGGCGGCCCGTCGCCTCGGGGCGGCTGCCACCGTGTTCTTGCCCGAGACCGCGCCCGCGGTGAAGGTCGCGCGGCTCCGGGCCTACGGGGCGGACGTCCGGTTGGTCGGTGTCGAGTATGCCGAGGCGCTCGCCGCCTGCCAGGACTTCGCCGCCGCGAGCGGGGCGCTGACCTCCCACGCCTACGACGACCCGTTCGTCGCGGCGGGGGCCGGCACGGTCCTGGAGGAGATCCACGACCAGCTGCCGGCGCTGGACACCGTCGTGGTGGCCGTCGGGGGAGGGGGCCTGTTCGCCGGTGTGGCCACCGCTGCCGAACCCCACGGGGTCCGCACCGTGGCGGTGGAGCCGGACCATTGTCGGGCGCTCAACGCGGCCCTCCGTGCCGGGCGCCCCGTCGACGTCCCTGTCGATTCGGTGGCTGCGGACTCCCTCGGGGCGCGGCGCACCTCCGCGATGGCGCTGGCGGCGGTCCGTCGTCCCTCGTCCCGGTCCGTGCTCGTCCCCGACTCCGCGATCGTCCGGGCCCGGCAGCTGCTGTGGGACGAGCACCGGGTCGCCGTCGAGCACGGCGCGGCCACCGCCCTCGCCGCGCTGGTGCACGACGACGGCTACCGGCCTGAGCCGGGGGAGCAGGTTTGCGTGGTGCTTTGCGGCGCGAACACCGACCCCTCCGACCTGGCCTGACAACTCCGGACCCGGGGTGACATGACGCGGCGGTCAGCGCAGGTCGGGCTGCCCGCGATCGCCGTCGGGCGTGGGGTCGCCGTCATCACCCTCCGGGTCAGGCTCGCGGGACGCTGTCGAGGGGGTGCGGATCGGCATGGCGAGGGCGGTGCCGTCCGGGGCGTCGCCCGAGGTGGTGCCGGCAGCTGACGCCGAGGGTGGGGCCGGGTCGGGCGAGGGGCGCTCGCTCGTGCGTTCCTGCCGGGGGCGGATCCGGATCCGGTCGGTGCGTCCGGCGAACCCCTCGAGCGAGCGGATGGCGTCCTGGTGGGACAGGCCGGTCATCCGGAGCAGGTCGACGGCGGCGGAGCGCACCTGCCAGACCATGACGTTGCTGGTGGGTCGCTGCGTGGAGTGCAGTGTCGAGGAGGCGGTGGCGGCCGCGCGCAGGGCGTGCTCGCGCACCACCTCTCCGCTGGTCTGCCCGCCCACCCAGCGCCGCAGCTCACCGACCGCCCGGGCGTACTGGTCGACGGCGGTCACCAGCCGGCCGTCCGGCGGCTCCCCGTGGCGGACCGCGCTGGCGGTGGCCCGGGCCATCGAGCGCCCGGTGGTCAGCAGCAGGTCGAGCCGCTCCACGACCTGCTGTACGGCCCGCAGCCGCCGTCGCTCGCTAAGCCGCCGCCGGCCACGGGACAGTTGCAGGCGCTCCCCGACGGCGAGCAGGGCCTCCTCGATCGAGGTCCGCGCCCCGTCCAGGTCGTCCAGTGTGTCCTGCGCCTCGTGGGCCTTGGGCAGGTCGGCCTCCTCCAGGGCATTGACCATCAGGTACAGCGCCGAGCCGAACCGCTCGAGGGTGTCGCGGGTCCGGTCGACCGCCACCTTGTGGGGATCCGGCGACAGGAACGCGTTGAGCACGATGGCCACGGCCCCGCCGATCATGGCGTCGAAGAGGCGCACCAGCGGGGGCGCGTCCTGGTAGGGAGCGAGCGCGATCACGATCACGGCGGCCACCGCGGCCTGGTTGGCCAGCAACGGACTGGCGCGGAAGGCGACGGCGCCGGTCATCGCCAGGAACACCGCGAGCGAGAGCTGCCACGCCCCGAGCCCCAGGAACCCGACCAGGAGGTCCGCCAGCACCAGCCCGAGCACGACGCCCAGCGTGATCTCGATGGCACGGAGCAGGCGCTCGCCGGCGGCGAGCCCGGTGGAGACGATCGCGGCGATGGGGGCAAACATGGCGTGCTCGGCCGAGAAGACGAGCAGCGCCAGCAGGTAGGCCAGACCGGCCGCCACGGCGGCCAGCAGCAGGGAGGGCAGGTGGGAACGGACCCGACGGGCCATCTGCACCAGGGCACGCCGGGGCCGCCAGCGGAACCACCCGGTCGGCGCCCGGGTCATGTCCGGGTCGTATCTCACCCGGACAAATCTATCGGTCCGGGCCCGACCCGTCGTAGGCCTCGAGGATCAGGTCGGCGGCGCCCACCGCCGTGAGCTCCCCGGCGACGACCTGGGCGCGCACGGCTCCGCGGACCCGCGCCACCTCGGCGTTGCTGGCGAGCCGGGAGTCCAGCTCGTCCCGCACCAGGGCCCAGGCGAACTCCAATTGCTGACTGGCCCGCTTGTCGGCCAGCCCCCGGCGCCCCAGGAACTCCCGGTGCCGGAGGACGCGTCGCCACACCTTCTCCACGCCCGTGCCCTCGAGGGAGGAGCAGGTCAGGACGGGCGGCACCCACGAGCTGGTGCCCGCGTAGACCAGCCGCAGCGCCCCGGCCAGGTCCTTGGCGGTGGACTCCGCCTCGGTCACCCGGTCGCCGTCGGCCTTGTTGACGGCGATGACGTCGGCCAGCTCCAGGATGCCCTTCTTGATCCCCTGGAGCTGGTCTCCCGTGCGGGAGATGGTCAGGAAGAGGAAGGTGTCCACCATCCCCGCGACGGTGACCTCGGACTGGCCCACTCCCACCGTCTCGACGAGCACGACGTCGAAGCCGGCCGCCTCCAGCACGGTGATCGCCTGCGCGGTGGCCCGGGCCACCCCGCCGAGCGTGCCGGCGCTGGGGGAGGGACGGATGTATGCCGAGGGGCTGGCCGATAGCCGGGACATCCGGGTCTTGTCCCCCAGCACGGAGCCGCCGGTCCGGACGCTGGAGGGGTCGACCGCGAGGACTCCGACGGTGTGGCCCTGCTCGATCAGCCAGCTGCCCAGCCACTCGATGAAGGTCGACTTGCCGACCCCGGGCACACCGGAGATCCCGACCCTGACGGCGCCTCCGGCGTGCGGGGTGAGCTCGGCGATGAGGTCACGCGCGGCACGGCGGTGGTCGGTGCGGCTGGACTCCACGAGGGTGATCGCCCGTGCCAGTGCGGTCCGGTTGCCGGCCACGACGTCGCGGGCCAGTGGGGCGGTGTCCAGCGGGGTCTTCCGCGCGGCCCCGGCTGGTGCCGGGGGCTCCTGGCGTGCCGCGGGCTCCTGGTGGGTGGCCATCCGGTCAGTGCCCGAGGTCGGCGCGGAGCCGTTCGAGGAGGGACAGGGCGCTCGTGGCGATGACGGTGCCGGGCAGGAACACCTCGGCGGCGCCCATCTCCCGCAGCGTGGCCACGTCGTCGGGAGGGATCACCCCGCCGATGACCACCATGATGTCCTCCCGGCCTAGCTCGGCCAGCGCGGTGCGCAGGGCGGGGAGCAGGGTGAGGTGGCCGGCTGCCAGCGACGAGACCCCGACCACGTGCACGTCGGCGTCGACCGCCTGCTGCGCGACCTCCTCCGGGGTGGAAAACAGTGGCCCCACGTCGACGTCGAAGCCCATGTCGGCAAACGCGGTGACGATGACCTTCTGACCGCGGTCGTGCCCGTCCTGGCCCATCTTGGCCACCAGGATGCGGGGGCGGCGACCCTCCGCGCGCTCGAACTCCTCGGTGGCCGCCACCACCTGCTCGACGTTGCCGGCCCCACCGGCCTCCTGTCGGTACACCCCCGAGATGGTACGGATCACCGCGCGGTGCCGGCCCCACGCCTTCTCCAGGGCGTCGGAGATCTCACCGACGGTCGCCTTGGCCCGGGCGGCATCGACCGCCAGGGCGAGCAGGTTGCCCTCCAGCGAGCCGTCGCCGCCACCACCCTGCTCGGCGCTGCGGGTCAACGCCTGCAACGCCGCCCCCACCTGCTCGCCGTCCCGCTCCTCCCGGAGGCGTTCCAACTTGGCCAGCTGGGCGGCATACACCGCGTCGTTGTCCACCTTGAGCACCTCGAAGGGCTCCTCGTCGTCCACCTGGTAGGTGTTGACGCCGATCACCGCCTGCGCGCCGGAATCGATCCGCGCCTGGGTGCGGGCGGCCGCCTCCTCGATGCGCATCTTGGGGATGCCCTCCTCGATGGCCTTGGTCATCCCGCCGGCGCGCTCCACCTCCTGGATGTGCTCCCACGCCCGGTTGGCCAGGTCGTGGGTGAGCCGCTCCACGTAGTAGGAGCCGCCCCACGGATCGATGATCCCGGTGGTGCCGGTCTCCTGCTGGATCAGCAACTGGGTGTTGCGGGCGATCCGGGCGCTGAAGTCGGTCGGCAGCGCGATCGCCTCGTCCAGCGCGTTGGTGTGCAACGACTGGGTGTGTCCCTGGGTGGCGGCCATGGCCTCGATCGCGGTGCGCTGCACGTTGTTGAAGACGTCCTGGGCGGTGAGCGACCACCCGGAGGTCTGGCAGTGCGTGCGCAGGGACCGTGACTTCGGGTTCTGCGGGTCGAAGTCGGAGACGAGCCGGGACCAGATCGCCCGCGCGGCGCGCATCTTGGCGACCTCCATGAAGAAGTTCATCCCGATCGCCCAGAAGAAGGAGAGCCGCGGGGCGAACGCGTCGATGGCCAGGCCGGCGTCCAGCCCCGCCCGGATGTACTCCACCCCGTCGGCGAGGGTGTAGGCCAGCTCCAGGTCTGCCGTGGCCCCGGCCTCCTGGATGTGGTAGCCAGAGATCGAGATCGAGTTGAACCGTGGCATCCTCGCGGCCGTGAAGGAGAAGATGTCGCTGATGATCCGCATCGACGGGGCCGGCGGATAGATGTAGGTGTTGCGGACCATGAACTCCTTGAGGATGTCGTTCTGGATGGTCCCGGACAGCTGCTCGGGGGAGACCCCCTGCTCCTCGGCCGCCACGATGTAGAGCGCGAGCACCGGGAGCACGGCGCCGTTCATGGTCATCGACACACTCATCTGGTCCAGCGGGATGCCGTCGAACAGGGTGCGGGTGTCGTAGATGGAGTCGATCGCCACCCCGGCCATGCCGACGTCGCCGCGCACGCGTGGATGGTCGGAGTCGTAGCCGCGGTGCGTGGCCAGGTCGAAGGCCACCGACAGCCCCTTCTGGCCGGCCGCCAGGTTGCGCCGGTAGAAGGCGTTGGACTCCTCCGCGGTGGAGAACCCGGCGTACTGGCGGATCGTCCAGGGTTGCGTGGTGTACATCGCCGGGTAGGGGCCACGCAGGAACGGTGCCAACCCGGGGTAGGTGTCCAGCGCGTCCAGGCCGGTCAGGTCCTCGGCGGTGTAGAGCGGCGGCACCTCGATCCCCTCGGGGGCGCTCCAGGGCTGGCTGCCGGCCACGGCCTGCTCGTATGCGGACCGGTCGGGCTCGGTGGGGTGCTGGGGGTTCAGCGGGAACCCGGCGAAGGACCTCGGGATGTTCCTCATCGTGCCTCCTCCGTCCGGGGGTCGGCGGTGAGCCGCTCGCGGGTGCGCTGTAGAAAGGCCAGGGCGTCCAGCCCCGCGGCGGCGTGGTCGTCCACGTCGACGCCTGCCACCGGTCGACCGGCCAGGACTACCCAGGTGGCCCCGGCGTCGCGCAGGGCCGCGACCAGGTCGGCCCCCCACTCGGCATACGCATCGTCGGTCCCGGCGAGACACACGACAGGCTGCCCCCGGTACGCGGCGAGGACGTCCTCCACCCCGGTCGTGGCGCCGGCCGGGGCGGCGGTGATGCCACCGGCTGCCAGCACGTTGCCCACGAAGGTGGCGCGGGCGGTGTGCTGGGCGACGCTGCCCATCGTTGCCAGGAAGGCCGGCCGGGGCGGCGGGGCGTCACGCAGCGCCTCGAACGCCGCGCCGTAACGGACCACCTCCCGCGGGACGGGGTAGGGACGCCGCTGCGGGAGGGTCTCGGCC
The DNA here is from genome assembly GCF_057176825.1 of Ornithinicoccus sp. NCBI lineage: Bacteria > Bacillati > Actinomycetota > Actinomycetes > Micrococcales > Intrasporangiaceae > Ornithinicoccus > Ornithinicoccus sp. The sequence goes on from NZ_CM169976.1 coordinate 1,280,174, forward strand.
GCCTGCGGGAACTCGGAGAGACCGGTGAGGGGACGCTGGCGGCGGGCCACCTGCTCGTCGCGGGCGGCGGTGGTCGCGGCGACGCGGTCGTCCCACGAGCCGTCGTGCAGCACGTGCAGGATGCCTCCCGCCTGCTCGATCTCGCCGAACAACCGCCACGCGGCGTGGGCGAGGTCGTCGGTGAGGCGCTCGACCGCCGGTGCGCCGCCGGCCGGGTCGGTGACGGTGCCGACGTGGGACTCGTGGATGAGCAGGCTGGAGGTGTTGCGGGCGATCCGCCTGCTGAACGACTCGGGCAGGCCGAGGGCCTCGTCGAAGGGCAGGACGGTCACGGCGTCAGCGCCACCGACCCCTGCGGCGAACGCGGCGACCGTGGTGCGCAGCATGTTCACGTAGGGGTCGTAGCGGGTCATCATCGGCCGTGAGGTCACGGCGTGCTGGGCCTGCCCGCGGTGCTCCGCCGGGACATGGCTCAGCTCGAGTACGCGGGACCAGAGCCTGCGGGCGGCGCGCAGCTTGGCGATCGTCGGGAACTGCTCGGCGGTCGCGGCGTAGCGGAACTCCATCAGCCCGGCCGCCGTCGTCGGGTCGTGACCGGCCCGCGCCAACAGGCGCAGGTAGGTCGCCCCGGCCGCCATCGTGTAGGCCAACTCCTGCACGTCGGAGGCTCCGCGGTCGTGCACGCCCGTGCCGTCGACGACGACGGCACGCAGCCCCTCGCGGACGGCCAGGTCGGCGATGTCGCGCACGACCTCGCGGGTCATCGGCTCGGGGGCGCGCTGGCCGATCGGGTTGGCCCCGAGATTGGTGCCGGGCGCCGGGCGCACCCTGCGGTGCACCAGGGCCTCGACGAACGCCGAGGCGGCCACCACCGGCCGCTCGGGGGCGTCCAGCACCACCGGGGCGAGGTCGAGGAGCACCGGCTCCAGCACCTGGGGCAGGTCCTCCGGGGCTATCCCCCCGGTGCCGACGGAGAGCCACAGCGAGTTCACGCCGTTCTCCAGGTCGGTCAGCACGTGCCGGGCCGTCAACTCGGCATCGGGGTCCTCGAACCTGGCCCGGATGTCCCACGCCCCGAACTCCCGGAAGGGCAGGCGCCCCCGGGTGTAGGGGGCCTGGCCGGGGAGCCCGGGGTCCGGCACTCCGGCGGCACCCTCCGGGGTCCCCAGGGGGAGCACGCCGATGCCGTCCAGGGTCGTGGCGGTCAGGGCCGACCACACCTCGGTGTCCGCCGCGTCGGGTCCGAGCCGCCCGGTCTTGCGCAGCACCGCCGCGACGGCCCGCTCCCAGTCCTCCCGGTCGGCGTCGGCGCCCGGGGCGAGGGGCAGACGTTCGGCAGGCGACGGCGAAGGCATGGTCCGATCGTAGGGGTCGCGGGGGCGCCTACGCCTGCCGGGTGACCAGCCCGGTGTCCACGTCGTAGAGGAACCCGCCGACCTCCACGGAGTCCGGGATCAGCGGGTGCGACTCCACGATGTGCACGTCGGACCGCAGCGCCGCGAGTTGGTCGGTGACCACCCGGAACCGCTGCCACGAGACGTCCACCCCGGCGGACTCCCCGACCCTGGCCTGGAGCTCCTCCTCGGATGCGGAGGCCATCGCGCACCGGGTGTGGGGCACCACGAGGACCCGCCGTACCCCCAGCAGGTGGACCCCGAGCACGAGCGCCTCCATCGCCTGTTCGGTGACCCGGCCACCGGGGTTGCGGAAGATCTTGGCGTCCCCGTGCTGCAACCCCAGCATCGCCAACGGCTCGATCCGGGAGTCCATACACGTCACGACGGCCACCCCGGCGTGGGCGATGCCGTCGAAGCCACTCTGGGCGAACTGTTCGGCATACCGTCGGTTGGCGGCGAGGAGGTCGGCGAACCCCGCGTCCGTGGTCGGCGGGGCGGGGCGTTCTGGGGACATGAACCCAGGGTAATCGCGACATGACGCCCGGGGGTCCTAGCGTTGTCGGCCGAACGGGTGTTGGATGAGATCACGAGCGTGCCCGCGCACGCACGGATCTGCCGAAGGAGCCAGATGTGAACAGACGCAGAAGCCGACCCCGGATCGCAGCGGCGCTGTGCGCTGTTGCCGGACTTGCCGGGGTGACGGCCTGTGGCGGCGGCGACTCGGGCACTGCCACGCTGAACTGGTACATCAACCCCGATGGCCAGGACACGCTGACCGAGATCGCGCAACGGTGCAGCACCGACCAGTACGACGTCGTGATCCAACTTCTCCCCGCCAGCGCCACCGACCAGCGCACCCAACTGGCCCGCCGCCTGGCCGCCGGAGACAGCTCGACCGACCTGATGAGCCTGGACCCCGTCTTCGTGGCCGAGTTCGCCAACGCTGGCTGGCTCGAGCAGTTCCCGGACGAGGCCGCCTCACGGGTGGTCGACGACGACGTGCTTGAGGGCGCTGCGGAGACGGTCCGGTGGGACGACGGCATCTATGCCGCTCCGCAGTGGGCCAACACGCAGGTGCTCTGGTACCGCAAGTCCCTGGCCGAGGCGGCCGGGCTCGACATGGAGCAGCCCGTCACCTGGGACCAGGTCATCGACGCCGCGGCCGACAACAACGGCACGGTCGGGGTGCAGGCCAACCGGTACGAGGCCTACACGGTGTGGATCAACGCCATGGTGCTCGGTGCCGGCGGCGAGATCATCTCCAACACCGAGGCCGGTCGCGACGCCGAGGTCCAGATCGACTCCGACGCCGGGAGGTCTGCGGCGGAGATCATCGCCAAGCTCGCCGACTCCCCGGCCCGGCAGCCGGACTTCACGGTGTCCAACGAGGGCACCAGCCTGGGCCGGATGTACCCGGCAGACCCCGAGGGCCAGGGTGGCGCCGGTCAGTTCATGGTCAATTGGACCTTCGTCTACAAGAACTACGAGGGCTCGGTCAGCGAGGAGGAGTTCGAGGACCTCGGCTGGGCCCGCTACCCGCAGACCGTGGAGGGCGAGGATTCCCGCCCGCCGATCGGTGGCATCGACATCGGTGTGGGTGCTTTCTCGGCCAACACCGAGTTTGCGCTGGAGGCCGCCGAGTGCATCACCGACGTCGAGGCCCAGACCGCGCTCGCGGTCAACGACGGACTGATGCCGGCGCGGCAGTCGGCCTATGAGTCCCAGGAGCTGCAGGAGGCCTACGACCCGAGCCTGCTGGAGCTGTACCAGGTCAGCATCGACGAGGGCGGGCCGCGGCCCAAGAGCGCGTTCTACAGCCAGATCTCCTCGGCCGTGCAGTCCGTCTGGCACTCGCCGACCTCGGTGAATCCTGACTCCACCCCCGAGGAGTCGGCGACGTTCCTGAGGGACATCCTCGACGGAAGGAGGCTGTTGTGAGCGTCACCTCAGCACCCCCTGCAGGTCGGCACGCACAGGGTCGCGCGGCCCTGTCCGACCGGGCCCGCGCGGAGAACCGCCTGGGTATCCGCCTGGTGGCACCAGTCGTCGCGCTGATGCTCCTGGTGACGGCGTTCCCGATGCTCCGGGCGCTCTACCTGTCGTTCACCAACTTCAGCCTCACCGCCCCGGACGACAGCGAGTTCGTCGGCCTGGCGAACTACTGGACCGCGCTGACCGACCCGTTGTTCTGGCAGGTCACCGCCAACACCGTGTTCATCATGGTGGTCACGGTCGCCGTCGAGCTGGTCATCGGCTTCGCGTTCGCCATGGTGATGCACCGGGTGGTGTTCGCCCGTGGAGTCATCCGCACCTCCATCCTGATCCCCTACGGGATCATCACCGTCGTCTCCGGCTTCGCTTGGCAGTTCGCGTTCAGCAACTCCAACGGCTTCGTCAACGCCTGGATCCCGTTCATGGAGGACGGTTTCAACTGGTTCGGCCAGTACGGCTCGGCGATCTCGGCGATCATGGTCTCGGAGATCTGGAAGACGACCCCGTTCATGTCGCTGCTGCTGCTGGCCGGTCTGGCCAACATCTCCGAGGACATGCTCGAGGCGGCCAAGGTCGACGGGGCCAGTTGGATGGCAACGCCTGACCCGGGTGATCCTGCCCAACATGCGGGCCGCGATCATGGTCGCGATCCTGTTCCGGGCGCTGGACGCCTACCGGATCTTCGACAACATCTTTGTGATGACGGCGGGAGCGCAAGGCACCGAGTCGGTGTCCTTCCTGACCTACAGGCAGGTGATCGAGCAGTTCCAGCTCGGCCTTGGATCGGCCCTCTCGGTCCTGCTGTTCCTCTCGGTCCTGGTGGTGGCGTTCATCATCGTCAAACTCTTCCGAGTCGATCTCGGCGCGGCGCGACAGGAGTCCTGAGATGTCTACCAAGAACCGTATCGGCGTGGTCATCGGCGCACTGCTCATCCTCACGTGGTGCCTGCTCCCGGTGGCCTGGATCATCTCCCTGTCGTTCAAGTCGCAGGAGGCCATCACCACCGGTAGTCCCGGGTTCCTGCCGTCGTCCGGCGGGTTCGCCGGCTGGCAGAACTACGCGGACGTCATCGCCGACGACCAGTTCCGCCGGGCGATCTTCAACTCCATCGGAATCTCGCTGATCGCGACCGTGGCCTCCGTCGCCCTGGCAACGCTGGCTGCCTATGCGATCGCCCGCCTGGAGTTCAAGGGCAAGAAGTTCGTGCTGACCACCGCCCTGGTGATCGCCATGTTCCCGGTGGTGTCCCTGGTGGGCCCGCTGTTCGACATGTGGCGCACCCTGGGGATCTACGACACCTGGCTCGGGTTGATCATCCCGTACATGTCGTTCACCCTGCCGCTGGCGATCTGGACCCTGTCGGCCTTCTTCCGCGAGATCCCGTGGGAGATGGAGCAGGCGGCCCAGGTCGACGGGGCGACATCGTGGCAGGCGTTCCGCAAGGTCATCGTGCCGCTGGCAGCGCCCGGTGTGTTCACGGCGGCGATCCTGACCTTCTTCTTCGCCTGGAACGACTTCGTCTTCGGCATCTCGCTCACCTCGACCGAGACCGCACGACCGATCCCCGCGGCGTTGTCGTTCTTCGTCGGCGACGACCCGTTCAACCGTCCCGCCTCGCTCCTGGCAGCGGGTGCGGTCGTCTCGACGATCCCGATCATCATCATCGTCCTGCTGTTCCAGCGCAAGATCGTCGCCGGCCTGACCTCCGGCGCAGTGAAGGGTTGATGCCACATGGCTTCCATCGAAATGAAGAACATCGTGAAGCGGTACGGCGACGGCTTCCCCGCGGTCAACGACGTCAGCATCGACGTCGGTGACGGGGAGTTCGTGATCCTGGTCGGGCCCTCCGGCTGCGGCAAGTCGACCCTGCTGCGGATGATCGTCGGGCTGGAGGACATCACCGACGGCGACATGGTCATCGGTGGGAAGCGGGTCAACGACCTGGCCCCGCGCGACCGCAACCTGTCGATGGTGTTCCAGAACTACGCGCTCTACCCGCACCTGTCGGTGTTCGAGAACATCGCGTTCCCGCTCCGGCTGTCGAAGGGCAAGTTCACCGAGGACGAGATCACCTCCCGGGTGAAGCGGGCCTCGCAGATGTTGGAGCTCAACGACCACCTGGAGCGCAAGCCGGCCAACCTCTCCGGTGGTCAGCGCCAGCGGGTGGCGATGGGCCGGGCCATCGTCCGGGAGGCCGACGCCTTCCTGTTCGATGAGCCGCTGTCCAACCTGGACGCCAAGCTGCGCGGTCAGATGCGCACCGAGATCTCCCGGATGCAGCGACGGCTGGGCACGACGACGATCTATGTCACCCACGACCAGACCGAGGCGATGACCCTCGGCGACCGGGTCGCGGTGCTGAAGAAGGGCGTGCTCCAGCAGTGCGCCTCGCCCCGCGAGCTCTACGAGCAGCCGATCAACCTGTTCGTCGCCGGCTTCATCGGCTCGCCGCCGATGAACTTCCTGCCGGCCCGGGTGGAAGAGGGGAAGCTGGTGCTGCCCTTCTGTGAGGTGAGCTTCGGGCCCGACTTCGCCGCGAAGGTCAAGGGCAAGGACCTGGTCATTGTCGGCATCCGGCCGGAGTACATCAAGGACAGCAAGGTCAACCCGCCCGGTGACAACGCGGTCGGGTTCGAGGCGACGGTGGACGTCACGGAGTGGCTGGGCAACGAGCAGTACGCCTACGTCCCCTTCGAGTCCGACCCCTCGGTCCAGGCCAAGCTGGACGAGTTGGACCGCGACCTCGACGGAGAGGGGATGCGCACCCAGATGGTGGTCAACCTCGACGCCCGGTCTCGCATCCTGGAGGGCGACAGCGCCACCTTCCACTTCGACCCGTTGCTGATGCACGTGTTCGACCCGGAGAGCGGCGACAACCTCACCCGCAACGAGGAGGAGGCGGCCCGCATCTCGCAGGAGAGCGAGGAGGAGCGCAAGCGGGCGCTTGAGCGGGCCCGTCGGCTGGACCAGGAGGCCAAGGAAGAGGCCAGCTGACCCACGACTACCGGGCGGTGATCCCCAACTCGGAGCGGGTCGGTGCTGCGGCACCGGCCCGCTCCACCGTGAAGGTGGCGCAGGCCACGGCCCGGTGCACCGCGGGCAGGATCTCCTCGAGGGACGCCTCGCGCAGCCGGGTGCGGGCGTCCGGCCCGCCGAGCAGGTCGGCGTCCAGGAGTCCGGAGACCAACCCCGTCATGAACGAGTCACCGGCGCCGACCGTGTCGACGACGTCGACGGGCCGCCCGGGCTCCTCGTGGTCGGAGTCGGTCGCGGTGAGGTGGATGAGCGCGCCGTCGCCGCCCCTGGTGACCACGACCACGGCGGGGCCCAGCAACCCCCACAGGTGGACGACCTCGGGCAGCGGCGCCCCGGCATACAGCCACTCGATGTCCTCCGAGCTGGCCTTGACGATGTCGGCGCGGCCGATGCACTCCTCGATCCGGCCGCGGACCTCGTGCGGCTCGCCCATCAGGGTCGGTCGCAGGTTCGGGTCGTAAGACACGGTCGCGCTCTCGCGGGCCCGGCTCATCAGGTCGAACACGGCCGACCCGCCGGGCTCCACGGTGGCGGCGAGCGACCCGGCGTGCACGTGGCCGGTCCCGGCCAGGTCGACCGCCGGGACCTCCCAGGTCAGGTCGAAGACGTAGGTCGCGCCCCCGGCTCCGCCCTCGGCGTCCAGCCGGGCCGTCGCGGTGGAGGTCCGGTCGGCCGCGTCGCTGCCGGGGACCAGCGTGACGCCCCGCTCGCCCAGGTGCTCGGCGATCCGGGCGCCGCGCTCGTCGGCTCCGATGTGGGTGGCCAGACGCACCGGGTGGTCGAGCGTGGACAGGCCGACCGCGACGTTGGCAGGGGAACCCCCGACGTGTTCGCGGGCCGGTCCCTCGGAGGGCTCCACGATGTCGATGAGGGCCTCGCCGATCACCAGGACGCGGTCGGCGGTGGCCATCAGGCGCCACCCTGACCGGCGAGGGCCGCGACCTTGTCCAGCTTGTGGTGCGCCTCGATCATCCGGATCGTGCCCGACTTCGAGCGCATCACCAGCGAGTTGGTGATTGCGATGCCCGACCCGTAGCGGACCCCCCGCAGCAGCTCGCCGCTGGTGATGCCGGTGGCCACGAAGAAGCAGTTGTCACCGGTGACCAGGTCGTCGGTGGACAGCACGCGGTCCAGGTCGTGGCCGGCGTCGATCGCGCCCTGGCGCTCCTCGTCGTCCTTGGGCCACAACTTGCCCTGGATCACCCCGCCGAGCGCCTTGATCGCGCACGCGGTGATGATGCCCTCGGGGGTGCCGCCGATGCCCAGCAACAGGTCGACGCCGGACTCCTCGCGGGCGGCCGCGATGCCACCGGCGACGTCACCGTCGGTGATGAAGCGCAGCCGTGCCCCCGCGTCCCGGACCTCCTGGGCCAGGTCCTCATGCCGCGGCCGGTCCAGCATGATGACGGTGACGTCCTCTAGGCTCTTGCGCTTGGCCTTGGCCACGCGGCGGACGTTCTCCGCGACCGGGAGCCGGATGTCCACCACGTCGGCGGCCTCGGGGCCGGTGACCAGTTTGTCCATGTAGAACACCGCGCTGGGGTCATACATGGTGCCGCGCTCGGAGACCGCCATCACCGAGATCGCGTTGTCCATTCCCTTGGCTGTCAGCGTGGTGCCGTCGATCGGGTCGACCGCGACATCCACCCCGGGGCCGGAGCCGTCGCCCACCTGTTCGCCGTTGAACAGCATGGGCGCCTCGTCCTTCTCGCCCTCGCCGATGACGACGACGCCGTCCATGGCCACGCGGGAGATCACGCTGCGCATCGCCTCGACGGCGGCGCCGTCGGCACGGTTCTTGTCCCCGAGGCCGACCCAGCGGCCAGCGGCCAGGGCTGCGGCCTCGGTCACCCGGACCAGTTCCAGGGCCAGGTTGCGGTCGGGGATGACCGCTTCACGCTTGGCGGGGCGGGGCTGGTCGGCTGCCATCGGTCTCCTCCGGGTGGGTGCGACGTTGCTGAGCCCTGACGATACCGCCCGGAGGGGATGGGACGATGGGGGAGTGAGCACACCGCAGGACACCGGGCCCCAGGCCGCGCCTCCCCAGGACAAGCGGATGCAGCGGCTGCTGTCCTATTCGACCAAGAACATGATCTACTCCCTGGTCGCCGTCTTTGCGCTCGCCTTCGGGGTCTGGGCCCTGATGCCCGGCGATCGGGGTGTGACGGCCCGGGACACCAATGTCACCAGTGTCGCCTCGTATGCCGTGGAGCAGGTGGACTGGCCGGTGCACGTCCCGGTGGACCTGGGTGAGGACTGGCAGGTCACCACGGTGCTCTTCCAGGAGATCGCCGGCCAGCAGACCTGGCGCCTGGGCGTCGCCACGCCCACCGACGGCTACCTCGCGCTGTCCACGACCGACGACGCGGGCGAGGCCTGGCTCGACATGACCACGGGTGAGACCGGGGAGTTGGGAGAGCTGGTGCTCGACGGTCCGGACGGCGAGCAGACCTGGCAGCACAGGGCGGGCAACGCCTTGACCTCCCTGGTCCTGGCGCCCGAGGGGGACCGGACCAGCACCACGGTGGTGCACGGCACGGCGAGCGACGCCGAGCTGGTGGAGTTCGTGGAGCACCTGGGCGAGTTCGGCGACTGAGCCCGGGAGATCACCACGCCAGCGGGAGCGGGTCACCGACAGGGGCGGGATCGGTGCGCAACCGCCCGTAGGTGAGCACGTCGACCCGCTCGCCCGCGACCAGGAACTTGGCCCGCTCGAGCCCCTCCTGCACGAAGCCAGCGCGGCGCGCCACCGCGCCCGACTCCGGGTTGTTGGCCCGGTGCCCGAGTTCGAGGCGTTCCAGACCTCCCGCACCCAGGGCCCAGGTCGCCACGGTCGCCGCGGCCCGCGAGGTGAGACCGCGACCCCGCTGGTCCTCGCGCATCCAGTACCAGAACCAGCCGGTCAGGTTGTCACGGTCGATCGGGGCCACCCCCACGCAGCCGACCATGGTGCCGTCGAGGTCCACCGCGAGGACGACCCGGTCCTCCTCCGCACCCGGCAGCATCCGCGACACCCACGCCCGGGCCTCGGCCTCGGTGGTCACCTGCCCCTGTCGGTCCATCCCGCTGCCGCCGAACGCCTCGAGGACAGCCGGTGCGTCCGTCTCGACGACGGGCCGCAGTCGTGGGGAGGCCGAGCCCATGGGGTTGCTCAGGACTGCTCCTCGTCCTCGGTCTGGTCCCCCTCGGCACTGTCTTCCTGCTCGCCGGAGACGTCCCGCCCCTCGCCGGTCGCGGTGTCCAACCGGCCCTGAGCCTGGTCGAGTTTGGCCTGGCAGTGGGACGCGAGCGCCTCGCCCCGCTCCCACAGGGTCATCGACTCCTCCAGCGGGGCGTCGCCGCTCTCGATCCGGGCGACGATCCGGACGAGCTCGTCGCGGGCCTGCTCGTAGGTCAGGTCAGAGACGTCGGTCCCGGCGGTGGGCTGCTCGGTCTGTTCGGCCATCCCCGCAGCCTAACCGCAGAGAAAATACCGGGCACCGCGACGCTCGGGAACGTAGCGTCGGATCAGGACCCTGCCACCCAGAGACGCCGTGCGCGTCCCCACCGGAGGAACCATGAAGATCTGTGCCACCTGCGCCGTCGAGCACGCCGAGCCGCTCCCGGACGTCTGCGCGGTCTGCGCCGACGAGCGCCAGTGGGTGCCCGCCACTGGCCAACGCTGGACCGACCTGTCCGAGCAGTCCGCCCAGGGCGCCAGCCTGCGTTGGGAGGAGACCGAGCCTGGTTTGGTGGGGATCACCGTCGAGCCCGGTGTCGGGATCAACCAGACCTCCCAACTGGTGACGACCACCGCCGGTTCGTTGCTGTGGGACCCGACCGGCTACCTCGACGACGCCACCGTCGCCAGGGTCCGCGAGCGGGGGCCGGTGCTGGCGATCGCCGCCAGCCACCCGCACATGTTCGGGGTCCAGGTCGAGTGGGCCCGCGCGCTCGATGCCCCGGTCCTGGTCAACGAGGCGGACCAGGAGTGGGTGGCGCGGCCCGATCCGGTCATCGAGTACTGGTCTGGCGCCCGTGAGATCGCCCAGGGTCTGACGCTGATCCAGGTGGGCGGCCACTTCCCGGGAAGCACAGTGGCGCACTGGGCCGACGGCGCCGACGGGCGCGGAGTGCTCCTGGCCGGGGATTCGGTCTTCCCCAATCCCGACCGGAGCTCGGTGGGCTTCCTGCGCAGCTACCCCAACAAGATCCCGCTCTCGGGCGGGGTCGTCGAGCGGCTCGCGACCCAGTTGGGCGCGCTGGAGTTCGACCGGATCATCGGCAACTTCGGCAACCCGATCGACGCCGGCGCCCAGGAGGTGCTGCGTCGCTCGGCGGACCGGCACATCGGCTGGGCGCGCGGCGACTTCGACCACCTGACCTGACCACCCGCAGCCTCTGCGACGCCCGCGGTGGGCGGCGCCCACAGTGCGGCACCGCGAGCCGGCTCAGTCTCGCGTGGAATCTGAAGGGGCCTATAGCCCCCTCCAAGTGACACGCGAGACCAGACCCGGGCGACCACAGCGCCTCCCCACCCACCGCACAGGCGCCCTGACCTGCGATGTCCTCGAAACGAGGACAGCCTCGTAGGGCGCCCCTTCCGGGGGGTGCGGGCCCACTGTGCGGTTCCGCGAGCCGGCTCAGTCTCGCGTGGAACATGAAGGGGCCTATAGCCCCCTCCAAGTGACACGCGAGATCAGGCCCGGGCGACCACAGCGCCTCCCGGCACCCACCGCACAGGGCGCCCTGACCTGCGATGTCCTCGAAACGAGGACACATCCATGCACCCTCAGCCGCCGATCGCCACGGACGCCGATGGCGAGCGACATCAGCCGACGGCACGCACCGCGAAGTCGCCCTGTGCGACGGTGACCCGGAGCAGTTCGTCGACCTCCACCTCGGCCTGGTCACGCACGATCACGCCGTCGGGGTGCCGCACCACGGCATACCCCCGTTCGAGCGTGTGCTGCGGCGAGACCGCGCGCAGGTGCCGGGCGAGGTGGACAACGCGGTCGTGCTCGCGCTCCAGCCGTCCGGTGAGCACGTTCCTGCCACGCTGGGCGGCGGCGGACACCTCCGCGCGGTGCCGGTCCAGGATCGCCGCACGGTCGGCCATCACCGGACGGCTGGTGAGCGCTGCGAGGGCCCGACGCTCCACCGTGATCCGCCGGGCCAGGGCGCCCCGTCCGCGGGTGACCGCGGCGTGCAGTCCCGCCTGCTCGTCCTCCCGGTCCGGCACCACCCGGGAGGCCGCATCGGTCGGGGTGGAGGCGCGCACGTCGGCCACGAAGTCCAGCAGCGGCGTGTCGGTCTCGTGACCGATGGCGCTGACCACAGGTGTCCGAGTGCCGGCCACGGCCCGCACCAGGGCCTCGTTGCTGAACGGCAACAGGTCCTCGAACGAGCCGCCACCCCGGGCGATCACGATGACGTCCACCTCCGGCAACGCGTCGAGGTCGGCAAGGGCCGCGGTGACCCCCGGCACCGTGTCCGGGCCCTGCACCGCCACCTGGCGGATCTCGAACGCGGCGGCCGGCCAGCGGCGCCTGACGTTGGTCACCACGTCCCGTTCGGCCGCGGTGTTGCGCCCGCACACCAGCCCCACCCGCCGGGGCAGGAACGGCAGACCCTGCTTCCTGCCGGGGTCGAACAACCCCTCGGAGCGGAGCAGTTGCTTGAGGTGCTCGAGCCTGGCCAGCAACTCGCCCACCCCGACGTGCCGCATCTGCCGGGCGTCCATCTGGAGGGTGCCCCGTTTGGTCCAGAACTGGGGCTTGAGGTGCACCACGACCCGGGCACCCTCCTGCGGCGGCGAGGGCATCGCGTTGATCGCGTTGACCGGGATGGAGACCGAGAGGGACATGTCCACGTCGGTGTCCCGCAGCGTCAGGTAGGCCCGGGACATCCCCTGCCGGTGGTTCAGCTGCACGATCTGCCCCTCGACCCACAGGGGCGACATCTTGTCGACGTAGTCCGCGATCTTCATCGACAGGGTCCGCACCGGCCACGGCTCCTCGGCCGTGGTGTCCCGGGCAGTGGCGGGCAGCGGGCGGGCGGTGTTCACAGGGGTTAGCGTAGGCGGGTGAACCCCCGTCTGGTCCTCGTCCACGGCACCCGCATGTCGGGCCGCCACTGGGACCGGTATGCCGGGCTGGTGCCCGAGGCCGAGGTGGTCGCCCCCGACCTGCCGGGTCACGGGGACAGGCTGGGGGAGCGGTTCAGCACCGGGGCGGCGATGGTCGTGCTCCGCGAGGCCGTGGAGGGTGCCGCGCCGGGGCAGCCGGTGATCGTGGTCGGGCACAGCCTGGGCGGCTACATGGCCATGGTGTATGCCGCCCGGTACCCCGAGCGTCTGGCCTCGCTCGTGCTGGTCGGGGCCAGCGCCGACCCGCGCAGCCCGGCCGCCCTGGTCTACAAGGGTTTCGCGGCGGCGCTGCCCCGGGTGGGCTTCGAGCGGGTGGGTCGTGGCATGAACGGCGTGATGTCCCGGCTGGGCACCCCGCCGGACCTGCTGCCGGACAACGCGGCGTACCCCGCGTTGGCGGACGCCTGGGACTCGGTGATGACCGACTGCCGACCGGAGTTGTTGGCCGACGTCGACTGTCCCGTCGTGTTCGTCAACGGACAGTTCGACCAGATGCGGATCGGCATACGGCAGTTCCGCGCCCACTGCCGGCGTTCGACGGTCATCACCGTCCCGGGGGCCACCCACCTGGTGCCGCTGACGCACTCCGCCGAGCTCGCCGAGGTCCTGCGCAAGTCGGTGGCCGAAGCCGCCTGAGCCACACGCCCGGCTGCCGCGTCAGAGCTGGCCCAGCTCCCGCTCCAGGTCGTCCAGTCCCAGCGCCCCGAGCGAGAGCGCCGCCATGTGCCAGGCCTTGAGGTCGAAGCCCTCGCCGTGGGCCCCGCGGGCCGCCTCGCGACCCGCGAGCCAGGCGCGCTCCCCGAGCTTGTAGCTGATGGCCTGCCCAGGCCATCCGAGGTAGCGCACGATCTCGGACTCGATGAACTCCCGGGACCGGCCCGAGTGGGCGGCGAAGAACTCGGCGGCCAGGGCGGGCGTCCAGGTCTGCCCGGGGGCGATGGGGGAGTCGTCCGGGATCCGCAGCCCCAGGTGCATGCCGAGGTCCACCACCACCCGGACGGCCCGCATCATCTGGCAGTCCAGGTAGCCCATGCGCTCCTCGTCGTCGAGGTAGCCGAGCTCGTCCATGAGCCGTTCGGCATACAGGGCCCACCCCTCCGTGGCACCGCTGGAGGAGCCGACGGAGGTCTGGTACATCGACAGCTGCGGTGCCACGTGCACCCACTGGGCCAGTTGGAGGTGATGTCCGGGGACGCCCTCGTGGTACCAGGTGCTCACCAGGTCGTACACCGGGAACCGGGTCCGGCCCATGGTGGGCAGCCAGGTGCGCCCCGGTCGGCTGAAGTCCATCGAGGGCCGGGAGTAGTAGGGGGCGGCCGCGCTGCCCGGTGGGGCGATCATCGCCTCGACGGTGCGGATCGGCTCGGCGATGTCGAAGTGCGTGCCGTCCAGGTCGCTGATGGCGCGATCCATCATGTCCTGCAGCCACTGCCGCACCTCGTCCACGCCCTCGACGGCCCGTCCGTGCTCGTCCAGGTGCCGCATCGCCTCGACGGGGCTGGAGCCGGGCAGGATCCGCTCGGCAAGCTCCTCCATCTCGGCGTTCAACCGCAGGTACTCCTGCCAGCCCCAGGTGTACGTCTCCTCCGGGTCCAGGTCGGCGCCCATCCACCGGCGCGCGTTGAGCAGGTAGCGCTCCCGACCCGCCTCCTCCGGGGTGCCCTCGACGGCGTCCAGGTAGGTCGTGCGCAGGTAGTCCCGCAGGTCTGCCACGGCCGTCACCGCCGCGTCGGCGGCCGCCGACAGCGACTCCTGCTGGTCCTCCGGCCCGCCCGCGACGAGGTCGTGGAACCACGTCTCGCCGGGCGCGGTGCCGACCCACTGCCCGAGCTGGTCGATGACTGTTTCGACCTGTCGTGGTGCCGCGCGCAGCCCCTGCCGGAGGCCCTCCTCCAGGGAGGCGGTGTAGGAGGCGTAGGCCTCCGGGAAGCGGGTCATCCGGCGGCCGATGCAGGCCCAGTCCTCGGGCGTGGCGGTGGGCATCATGGTGAGCAGTTGACGTACGGCGTGGGCCGGGGATCCGATGTTGCGGATCGCCCGCAGGTGCTCGCCGGCGGCCGAGCACTCCAGCTGGACCGACAGCCGCTCGCGCAGGAGCGTGGCGCACCGCTGCTCCAGCGGGTCGAGCCGCTGAGGGGCGGCGGCCGACTCCAGGTCGTCCAGGGCCCGCAGGGTCGCGCGGTCCAGTTCGTCGCGCGCCTCCTGACCCGCGGGGGAGTAGTCGGGCACCCGGTCGTCGTGCGGCCGCAGTCCGAGCGCCGTCGCCACACCGGGGTCGAGGTCGGCCAGGGCGTGCACGTACCGGTCGGCGAGGCCTCGCGGGGTGCTCGGGCGGGTGATGTCTGCGGAGTCCGTCATCTGCCCATCATCGCCTGGCTGGGTCGGACGGCACCGCGCCGCCTACCATGGAGGCATGACCACCCCCACCCAGGCCACCTCCGTGAACGTGCCCGAGGCAACCCCCGGGGCCGGCAAGAAGGTCCTGCTGGCCGCCCCCCGCGGCTACTGCGCCGGGGTGGACCGGGCCGTGGTGACGGTGGAGAAGGCGCTGGACCTCTACGGCCCCCCCATCTATGTCCGCAAGCAGATCGTGCACAACAAGCACGTCGTGCGCACCCTGGAGAAGCGGGGCGCCATCTTCGTGGAGGAGACCGACGAGGTGCCCGAGGGTGCCACGGTGATCTTCTCCGCCCACGGTGTCTCGCCCGCCGTGCACGCGGAGGCCCGGTCGCTGAGCCTGAAGACGATTGATGCGACGTGCCCCCTGGTGACCAAGGTGCACCGGGAGGCCGTGCGGTTCGCCCGGGACGACTTCGACATCCTGCTCATCGGCCACGAGGGCCACGAGGAGGTGGAGGGGACGGCGGGCGAGGCCCCTGAGCACATCATCCTGGTGCAGAGCCCGGACGAGGTCGACGGGGTCGAGGTGCGGGACCCCGACAAGGTCGTCTGGCTCTCCCAGACCACGTTGTCGGTCGACGAGACGATGGAGACGGTGCGTCGGCTGCGGGAGCGGTTCCCCAAGCTGCAGGACCCCCCGAGTGACGACATCTGCTACGCCACGCAGAACCGCCAGGTCGCGGTCAAGCAGATGGCGGCGGAGTGCGATCTGCTGATCGTCGTCGGCTCCACCAACTCCTCCAACTCCGTCCGTCTCGTGGAGGTCGCGCTGGACCACGGAGCCCGGGACGGCCACCTGGTGGACTACGCCGACGAGATCGACGAGGCGTGGCTGGACGGCGTCACCACCGTCGGGGTGACCAGCGGGGCCAGCGTCCCCGAGGTACTCGTGCGCGACGTGCTGGACTGGCTGGCCGAGCGGGGCTATGAGGACGTGTCGCCGGTGACGGCGGCCGAGGAGTCGCTCCTGTTCGCGCTGCCCAACGAGATCCGCCGGGACCTGAAGGCGCGCGACGGCAAGGACGCGGCGAAGATCCGCCACGACGCCGGGTCGCTGCACTGAGAGTCAGGCCTTCTTGCGCCAGTCGTCCGAGGAGTAGGTGCTCCGCGTCGCCACCTGGTGCTCGATGTCCTCGTCAGGGTCGGAGCCCGCGTCGGCGACCTCCGTGAGCTCGCCGAGGAGCAGTTCCGCCGCCGTCACCGGACGCGGCGTCTCCTCCACCGCCGGGACGGCCGGCACCGGGGTGTCCGCGACCCCGAGCTCCTGCATCCGGCGGCTGGTGACCAGGACCCGGGTCTCCAGGGTGCCGACCATCCTGTTGTAGGCCTCGACCGAGCGACGCAGGGCCCCTCCCATGTCGCCCACATGCTTGCCGAGGGTGCCCAGCCGCTGGTGCAGGTCCTGCCCGAGGGCGAGGAGCTCCCGGGCGTTGTCGGTGAGCGCCTGCTGCTGCCAGCCGTAGGCCACCGCCCGCAACAGGGCGAGCAGCGTCGCGGGCGAGGCCAGCACCACCTTGCGGGCCTGGGCGTAGTCGTACAGGTCGGGCTCGGACTGCAGGGCGGCCGCGAGCACGGCGTCGCTCGGGACGAAGCAGACCACGAGCTCCGGGGCGCTGGTGAAGGCACTCCAGTACGCCTTGTCGGACAGGGCGCCCACGTGCCTGCGCACCGCTGCCGCGTGCTCGCGCAGCAGCGCCTGCCGCTCGGTGGGGGACAGGTCGTCCGCCTGCGCCTGGAGGAAGGAGGTCATCGGCGCCTTGCTGTCGATGACGAGCGACCGCTCACCGGGCAGCCACACCACGACGTCGGGGCGGATCCGGGCCCCGTGGGCGCTGACCGAGCTGACCTGCTCCTCGAAGTCGCAGCGGGCCAGCATCCCGGCGTGCTCGAGGATGCGGCGCAGCTGCTGCTCACCCCAGGTGCCGCGGACCCCCGAGGAGTTGAGCGCCCCGGACAGGGTGGCCGTCTCGGACCGCAGAGCGGCCGTAGAGCCGGCCACCTCGGTCAACCGTTCCCCGACCAGCCCGAACTGCTCGAGACGGTCCCGCTCCAGGGTCTGCACCTGCTGCTCCACCCGGTCCAGCGTGCGGCGCAGCGGAGCCAGCTCTGAGGCGATCTGGCGGTCCTCCTCGTCGGCCGAGCGCAGGCCCTCCACCTGCGCCGCGAGGACGTCGCGCTCCGCCTCGGCGTGGGCGAGCCGGGCGGTCCCGGACAGACGCGCCAGCAGCCAGCCGCACGACATACCGGCCGCCGCGGCGGCCCCCGCGAGCACGATCACCCACTCGATGTCCATGTCGCCGACCCTCCCAGAGACCACCGACACACCCGGGCAGGACACCCCGCGTTGACAGAGGGGCGGGAGTGCCTCTACCTTGATCCCGAAACCTGAATCGCCTTTCAGGTTCGCCCGCCGACAAAGGAGTTCCCGTGGGTTCCTCTCGCCTCATCGCCCTCGCGGCGGTCACGGCCTTCGCCCTGTCCGCCTGCGCCCCGTCCGATTCCGACGACTCTGGGGACGGAGGGAACGGCGGCGACGGCGGCGCGGAAACGGCCGAGGCCGGCGGCGAGCCGACCGAGACCGTCAAGGTCGGCATCATCTACTCCGAGACCGGCCCCCTGGCCGCCTACGGTGCCCAGTACAAGGCGGGCCTGGAGGCGGGGATCGACCACGCCACCGACGGCACGGGCGTCATCAACGGCAAGGAGATCGAGGTCACCTACCGCGACGACACCGGCAACCAGGACACCGCCATCGCGGCGGCCAAGGACCTCATCGGACAGGACTACCAGATCCTCGGCGGCACCATCGTCTCCGGCATCGCCATGGCGATGGCCGAGCAGGCCGCGCAGAACGAGATCCTCTACATCTCCGGCCCGGCCGCGGTCGACGGCGTCACCGGTGTCAACGAATACACCTTCCGCTCCGGGCGCCAGAGTCTGCAGGACGTGGCCACCGCCGGCGCCTTCCTGGAGGGCGAGGGGCAGGAGGTCGTCGTCTTCGCCCAGGACAATGCCTTCGGCCAGGGGAACCTCGCGGCCGTGGAGGCGGTCCTCGGGGCCGAGGGTGCCACCGTGAGCAGCGTGCTCGTGCCCGAGGACGCCACCGAGTTCACCCCGTTCGCCACCCAGCTGGTCCAGGCGGACCCGGACATGATCTTCGTGGCCTGGGCGGGCGCCTCCTCGGCCAACATGTGGCAGTCGTTGGAGCAGCAGCAGGTGTTCGACGTGGCTCCCGTGGTGACCGGCCTGGGTGACAGCGTCACCTTCGACGCCTACGGGCCGGTGGCCGAGCACATCAGCTTCCTCAACCACTACTTCCCGGACGCCCCGGACAACGAGGTGAACGACGCGATGGTCGCCGCCATCGAAGAGGCCGGCGAGACTCCCGACCTGTTCAGCCCGGACGGCTTCGTCGCGGGTCAGATGATCGCGCACGCCATCGCCGAGGGTGACGACGTCGACGGCATGATCGCCGCCCTGGAGGGATGGACCTTCGAGGGGCCGAAGGGTGAGTACACCATCCGGGAGAGCGACCATGCGCTGATCCAGGACATGTACACCGCACAGCTCGTGGCCGACGGCGACACCTGGGTGCCCGAGCTGGTCGACGTGATCCCGGGCGCGGACGTCGCTCCGCCGGAGGCCGGCGGCCGGTGACCTCCGTCGGCGGCGCCGCCGACAACACCCCTGACGCCACGACGGACCCCGGGGCCGCGACACCGGCCCTGGAGGTCCGTGGCGTGGGGCTGCAGATCGGTGGCGCCAGAATCCTCCAGGACGTCTCGTTCCAGGTCGGACGCGGCCGGATCGTCGGGGTGATCGGGCCCAACGGCGCGGGCAAGACGACGCTGTTCAACTTGATCTCCGGGGTGCGTCCGCCCAGCGAAGGCACGATCCACCTGGGCGGCAACGACATCACCCGGCACAGCGTCACCCAACGGGCGCGCGCCGGGCTCGGTCGGACCTTCCAGACCTCCTCGTTGTTCCCCGGCCTGTCGGTGCTCGAGAACGTCCGGCTGGCCAGCCAGGTCGAGCTGGGTGGCGCGCTCTCGGTCGTCCGCTTCCCCCGGCCTGGGGACGCCGCGACCGCCCGGGCCCGGGACCTGCTCGACGAGGTGGGGCTCGGCCGCCGACTGCGCCACAAGGCCGGTGACCTGCCGCACGGCGACAAGCGCAAGCTGGAGATCGCGATGCTGCTGGCGACCGACCCGAGCGTCGTGCTGCTGGACGAGCCGATGGCGGGGGTGGCCTCGGGCGATGTCCCGGCGCTGACCTCGATCATCGGCCGGCTGCACCGGGACCACGGGTGCACCGTGCTGATGGTGGAGCACCACATGGAGGTCCTGCTGGGCCTGGTCGAGGAGGTCGCCGTGCTCCACTTCGGGACCCTGCTGGCGATGGACACGCCGGAGGCAGTCATGGACGACCCCACGGTGCAGAGCGCCTACCTGGGGGAGACCGTATGACGACGGCAGAGTCGGTCCTGACGGTGCGGGGCCTGTCCGCGCGGGCAGGCGGGCAGCAGGTGGTCGAGCACGTCGACCTCGACGTCGCCGCGACCGGGGTCACCGCGCTCCTGGGCCGCAACGGCGTCGGCAAGACCAGCACCATCAAGGCCATCATGGGATTGATCGAGCGCAGCGGCGAGGTCACCCTCGCCGGTCGACGGATCGACGGACTCGAGCCGCACCGGGTGGCGCGTCTGGGCGTGGCCTACGTCCCCGAGGACCGGGAGGTCTTCTCCGCGCTCAGCGTCAGCGAGAACCTGCGGATCGCCGAACGGCCCGGGGTCGAGCACCGCTACGACCTCGTCTACGACATCTTCCCCGAGCTCAAGGAGCGGGGCGGGCAGGCGGCCGGCACCCTGTCCGGCGGGCAGCAGCAGATGGTCGCGCTCGCCCGGGTGCTGATCAACGACAACGCGGTGCTCCTCATCGACGAGCCCACCAAGGGCCTCGCGCCCCGCCTGGTCCAGGAGGTCGGGCGGGTCCTGGCCACCGCGGCCGAGGTCGCGCCCGTGCTGCTGGTGGAGCAGAACCTCAAGGTGGTGCGCGAGCTCGCCCGTGACGTGGTCGTGCTCACCGGCGGCCGCAGCGTGCACCACGGGGACGCCGCGGAGTTCCTGGCCGACGACGGGCTGACCCAGCGGTTCCTCGGCGTCCACGGCGGGCAGGAGGAAGACTCGTGAACACCATCATCCTGCTGCTGATCACCGGGCTGGGCCTGGGAGCCATCTACTTCCTGGTCGCCTCCGGGCTGTCGCTCATCTACGGCCTGATGGGTGTGCTCAACTTCGCCCACGGTGTCTTCCTCAGTCTCGGGGCCTTCCTCGGCTGGGAGGTCGCCCAACGGGTCGGGGCCACCACCTGGGGCGGGTTCGCACTCTCCCTGCTGGTCGGCGCCCTCGCGGGTGCCGCGTTCGCGGCCCTGACCGAGCGGTTCCTGGTGCAGCGCCTCTACAACCGGCACATCGAGCAGGTCCTCGTCACGGTCGGGCTGGCCCTGGCCACGGTCGCGCTGTTCGACGGCATCTGGGGCACCGACCCGACCTACGTGCGCGGACCGGGCTGGCTCAATCAGGTCACCACTGTGCTGGGTGCCAGGGTGCCCAACGACCGCTTCGTCTCCATCGTCGTGGCCGTGCTGGTCCTGCTGGCCATCGTGCTGTTCCTCAAGCGCACCCGGTTCGGCATGATCATCCGGGCCGGTGTGGAGAACCGTGCCATGGTCACCGCCCTCGGCATCGACGTGCGCAGCGCCTTCACCCTCGTCTTCACCATCGGCGGCGCCGCCGCCGGGCTGGGCGGGGTGCTCGCCTCGCACTACTTCGGCTACGTCTCGCCGGTCCTCGGCCAGACGCTGCTGATCTTCGCGTTCATCGTCACCGTCATCGGCGGGCTGGGCTCACTCACCGGCGCTGCCATCGCGTCGGTCCTGGTGGCGCTCCTGCAACAGTTCGCCAACTACTACCTGAACGGCACCGGCGACCTCGCGGTCGTGGTGCTCCTGGCGGTGGTGCTGCTCACCCGGCCCTCCGGTCTGATGGGGAGGAAGGCACTGTGACCACGACCCCGGCACGATCCACGGTCCTGCGCTACGGCGGGGGCGTGCTCCTCGTCGTCCTGATGGCCTGCCTGCCGCTGCTCAACATCAGCCTGCCCGGAATCCTCCCCGGCCCGACCTACCAGCCCGGCGCCCTGCACATGCTCGCCCTGGCGATGCTGATGTCCGCGGTCGCGCTCAGCTACCACCTGCTCCTCGGCGTCGCGGGCCTGCTCTCCTTCGGCCACGCCCTCTACTTCGGGGCGGGGGTCTACGGACTCGGCATCATCCTGCGCCAGTGGGACATCCCGCTGCTCCCCGCGATGGGCCTGACCATGGTGGCGGTCGTCGCGCTGGCCCACGTCTTCGGCGCGGTCAGCCTGCGCGTCACCGGCATCCCGTTCGCCATGGTCACCCTCGCCTTCGCGCAGGCCGGCTCGGTGCTGGCCCGCCGGGACCCCGGTGACGTCACCGGCGGCGAGGAGGGTCTGTCGCTGGCCACGGCGAACGTGCCCGACTGGCTGGTGGGGGTCGCGGACACCCGCAACGTCTACTGGCTGTCCCTGGTGGCACTCGTGCTCACCTACCTGCTGGTCGTGTGGGTCCAGTCGTCCCGGGCCGGCCACGTCGCCGAGGCGACCCGCGAGAACGAGTTGCGGGTGCGGGTGCTCGGCATGCGGCCGTATGCCGTCAAGCTGGTCATCTTCGTCGTCGCCGCCACCATCGCGGGCGGGGTCGGGATGGTCTACCTCCTGCTGCAGAGCAGCGCCGTCCCGCACGTGGTCTCGGCCGACTTCACCATCTCGATCCTGCTGATGGTGGTGCTGGGCGGCGTGGGGTCCCGGTGGGGTGCGATCGCCGGCGCCGTCGTGTATGTCGTGCTGACCCAGCGCCTGGCGGTGCTCGCCTCCTCGGAGTGGATTCGGGACCTGCCCGCGGTGCTGCGCATCCCGCTGTCGGAGCCGATGTTCATCCTCGGCACCCTCTTCGTCCTGGTCGTGATGTTCGTGCCCGGCGGGATCGCCGGGGCAGCCGGTATGGCCCGCGGGAAGGGAAAGGGCGGCCCGGGAGAGGATGATGAAGCTCCCATCTCCGAGGTCGTGGCGGAATCGTGATGCAGGCACAGACGGTGCACACACTGGGCCGATGGCCCACGGACCGTGCCAGGGTGCGCCCTGACGGGGTGGCCGTCGTCGACCGTGGGCTGGAGCTGACCTACGGCGAGCTGGAGCGCCGGGCCGAGGCACTGTCCGCGGCGCTGCGGGACGCTGGCTACCGGCGTGGTGACCGGATCGCCACGCTCACCGGCAACACCGCGGATCACGTCGTCATGTTCTTTGCCTGCGCCAAGGCAGGGCTGGTCCTGGTCCCGCTGTCCTGGCGCCTGACCGCACCCGAGCTGGCGTCCCAGCTGGAGCAGGCCGACCCGGCCGTCCTGCTGGTGGAGGAGGAGTTCGCCACCGCGGCCGACGAGGCGTTGCGCCGACTGGTCGTCCCCCTGCCGTGCGCGCACCTCGGGGAGGGAGGCGTGGAGGCCGGCCCACCCACGCCCTGGCGCACGCGGGAGGAGGGGCCGGCACACGGCATACGGTCACCGGTGCTCGACTCCGACCCGCTGCTCATGGTCTTCACCTCCGGCAGCGCGGGACGGCCCAAGGCCGCTGTGCTGACCCACGCCACCTGCTACTGGACCAACCTGTCCCTGTCCCGCATCCTCGGGCTCTCCGAGCACGACGTGGTCCTGGCGGTGCTGCCGCAGTTCCACGCCGGGGGCTGGAACATCCAGCCGCTGCTCGCCTGGTGGCACGGCGCGACGGTGGTGCTGGAGCGGACCTTCGACGCGGGGCGGACGCTGCGGCTCGTGGCCGAGCGGGGCATCACCACGATGATGGCCGTCCCGACCCAGTACCTGCGGATGGCCGAGCACCGTGACTTCGCCACGACCGACTTCTCGAGGCTGCGCAGCGCAGTCGTGGGTGGGGCGCCCATGCCGGCACCCCTGCTGCGCACCTTCCACGCCCGTGGGGTGGCGCTGACGCAGGGCTACGGGCTGACGGAGGCCGGGCCCAACGTGCTGTGCGTGCCGCCGCAGGACGCGCAGTCCCGGGTGGGGTACGCAGGCACGCCGTATCCCCACGTCGATGTCGCCCTGGCCGACCCCGTCACCGGGGAGCACCTGGAAGGGCCCGCCACGGGCGAGCTCCTGGTGCGCGGACCAGGGCTGTTCGCGGGGTACTTCCGCGACGAGGAGGCCACCCGTGCGGCCTTCCGGGACGGGTGGCTGGCCACGGGTGACATCGCGACCCGGGAGGCCGACGGCTACCTGCGGATCGTGG
Source organism: Ornithinicoccus sp. (assembly GCF_057176825.1). Taxonomy (NCBI): domain Bacteria; kingdom Bacillati; phylum Actinomycetota; class Actinomycetes; order Micrococcales; family Intrasporangiaceae; genus Ornithinicoccus; species Ornithinicoccus sp. Next base: position 1,303,505 of record NZ_CM169976.1, read on the forward strand.
ACCGGCTGAAGAACATCTACATCTCCGGCGGCGAGAACGTCTCTCCCGCCGAGGTCGAGCAGGTGTTGCGGCGGCTGCCGTGCGTGGCCGACGTGGCGGTCGTGGGGATCCCCGACGCGCGCTGGGGCGAGGTCGGCGTGGCCCTGGTGGTGCGACGCGCCGGGGTGCCCGGCGACGCCGCCGAGATCCTGGCCCACGCCCGGACAGAACTCGCGACCTACAAGGTGCCGGTCGCGGTCCGCTTCGTCGACGCCCTGCCCTACGTCGGCATCGGCAAGGTGAGTCGGCCGCTGGCGCGGGAACTGGCGTTGGCCGTGCGCGACGAGGACGCAGCCCGCGACGACCAGCAGGAGGCACGGTGAGCCAGGCACCCCGCACCAGCCGCGGCACCCGCACCAGGGCCAAGATCCTCGCGGCCGCCGAGCAGGTCTTCGCCACGCTCGGCTACCACGACGCGTCGATCGTGAAGATCACCGAGGAGGCCGGCGTCGGGCTCGGCACCTTCTACCTCTACTTCCCGGGTAAGACCGAGGTCTTCGATGAGGTGGTGCGGGACCTGAACCACCGGGTCCGCCAGGCCATGTCGGTCGCCTCCTCCGAGGCAACCACCCGGATCGCGGCCGAGCGCGCCGGGTTCCGGGCCTTCTTCCGCTTCACCGCCGAGCACCCAGCCCTCTACCGGATCATCCGGCAGGCCGAGTTCGTCTCCCCCGGAGCGATGCGGGAGCACTACTCGAGCATCGTGGAGGGGTACCTCCAGGGGCTCCGGGCGGCCCAGGCCAAGGGCGAGGTCCGCGACGTGGACCCGACTGTGGCCGCGTGGGCACTGATGGGGGCCGGTGAACTGATCGGTATGCGGTGGGTGCTCTGGGAGCAGGACGCCGGCTCCCACGCCAGCGGCGTCCCGGACGAGGTGTTCGAGTCGTTGATGGACCTGATCGAGGTGGCGCTGGGCGCCACGGAACGCACTGACGAGGAGACTCCATGAGCCTGGATCCCCGGTCGGCCCCGGTCGCCGACGTGGTCGGCGACCGCTACCGGACGGAGGACGTCGCGGTCCCCGGCGGGACCCTGCGCGTCGGGGTGTGGGAGCCGCGGTCGGACGTCGCCGACCCGCCGACCGTCGTCGCGGTGCACGGCATCACCTCCAGTCACCTGGCCTGGCCGTTGTTGGCGCAGGCGCTGCCGGACGTCCGGGTCGTCGCGCCGGACCTGCGCGGCCGCGGCCGCTCCAGCACGTTGCCGGGGCCCTACGGGATGCCGACCCACGCGGACGACGTGGCGGCCGCCATGGACGCGCTCGACGTGGGGCAGGCGGTGCTGGTCGGCCACTCCATGGGTGCCTTCGTCGCTCTGGTGCTGGCCGATCGGCACCCGGAGCGGGTCCGCTCCCTGGTGCTGGTCGACGGGGGGATGCCGCTGCTCCCGCCCGAGGGGGTGAGCCCGGACCAACTGGCCCAGGCCGTCCTCGGCCCGGCGGCAGCCCGGCTTGAGATGGAGTTCCCGGACCGGGAGTCCTACCAACAGTTCTTCCGGCAGCATCCGGCCTTCGCGGACTGCTGGAGCGAGCTGGCCGCGGTCTACGTCGACTACGACCTGGTGGGGCACGAGCCGCACCTGCGGCCTGCCACCGCGGTCGCGGCCCTGCAGGAGGACATCCGCGAACTCGTCGACGGTGATTCCCTGCTGCGCGCGCTGTCCCGCCTGCGGCACGATGTGACCTGGTTGGTCGCACCACGCGGTCTGATGAACGAGGTGCCCCCGCTCTACCCGGAGGCCGCACGCGAGCACTGGCTTGCCGCGCACCCCGGGATCGAGATGACGGAGGTCCCGGACGTGAATCACTACACGATCGTGATGGACGGACGGGGAATCCAACGGGTGGCTCCCGTCGTTGCCCAGAGCCTGGAGCGATGACCTTTCCGGCCTGAGAGTGTCAGTGGCTGGTGACAGGCTCGATCCCGAGCGAGCGTTACCACTGGAGACACCATGGACGACTACCGCGCCGCGGCCGGCACCCGGCTCCCGCGGGCGCTGACACCGTTCCGGCACGCTGCCTACCGGCGCCTGGGGCTCGCCCTGTTTTTCTCGCTGCTCACCACCGGATTGTGGGTCGTCGCCCTGGTCTGGGAGGTCATCCGTCTCGGCGGCGGACCGCGGGAGCTGTCCCTGGTCACCACGGCGGCGGCCGTCGGCACGGTGCTGCCGGCGCTCCTGGGCGGGGTCGTCGCCGACCGGGTGCCGCAGAAGCACATCCTGCTCGCCGTCGAGACGGTGCACGTGGCGACCTTCGCTCTTGCGGCGCTGTTGTCCCTGACTGGGTTCATGGCGCTGTGGCACCTCGCGGTCATCGCCTTCGTCGGCGGTGTGGCGCTCGCCTTCTACTACCCCGCGTATGCAGCGTGGCTGCCGGCCCTGGTGCCGCCGGAGGACCTGATGGCGGTGAACGGGTTCGAGGGGATGTTGCGCCCCTCCATCCAACAAGCCGCCGGTCCGGCGCTCGCGGGGATGGTCGTCGGCGCCTTGTCCCCCGGGGCCGCCATGGCCCTGGCCACCGTGATCGGGCTGGTCGGTCTGCTCGCCCTGGCGACGGTTCCGCTCACCCCGGTACGCCGAGACCTCGCAGCCACCGGGGGCGGCAGCCCCCTGGCCGCGGCGGTCCGCGATGTCCGGGAGGGGTTCGGCTACATGGTGCGCACCCCGTGGCTGCTGGCCACCCTCGTGTTCGCCTCCCTGATGATCCTGGTGATGATGGGCCCACTCGAGGTGCTCATCCCGTTCCTCCTCAAGGACGGCCTCGGCGGTGGTCCGGCAGACCACGCCCTGGTCCTCGCGGGCTTCGGGGTCGGTGGTGCGGTCGGGTCGCTGGCGATGGCCTCGCTGCGGATGCCCCGCCGCTACCTGACGATCATGAACCTCCTGTGGGGCCTGGGGTGCCTGCCGTTCGTGGTCATCGCCTTCGCGTCCGGAATCTGGCAGGTGATCGGATCGGCGTTCGTGCTCGGCGTGATGTTCTCCGCCCCGATGGTCATCTGGGGCACGCTCCTGCAGCGCCGCGTCCCACCGCACCTGTTGGGTCGGGTGGCCAGCCTGGACTTCTTCGTCTCGATCTCCCTGATGCCGGTGTCGATGGCGCTGGCCGGGCCGGTCGCCGAGTTGATCGGCCTGCGATCCACCTTCATCCTCGCTGGCACCGTGCCCGCGGTGGTCGCCGTGGTCGCTATTGTCTGGGCCAGGCTGCCGGCCGATGAGGTGGCCAACCCGCTCCGCGACGTCGACGCGACTGAAGGGGAATCTCCTCACCACGGCGTGGTGGCGACACCCCCTGTGGTGGCGACACCCACTGGGGCGGCGACACCCGGCGAGGTGACGGCGCCGACGGAGGACCCAGGGTCCCTCTGTGAGACCTGCCCCGAGCCCGCAGGGTGACGCGTCGCGGTGGTCCTGAGGTGGGTCTGGATCCTTAGAACGGATCGACGATGCCTCCGCCGCTCCGGCGGCCGCATACCCCGGGTGCTGTGCTGGTGTAGCCGTCACCACGCGGAGAGAGGGCAAGTCGGCGGAGTTCGGACACCCGGACGGCCGCACGATCGTAGGCCTCGTGGGGGTCGAGAAGGTCGGGATGGCGACGCAGCACCCGCTCGGCCGTGAGCTCTGTGACGCGGTCCCACACCCGGTAGCTGCCCACCTGCTCGTCGAGCCGACCCAGGGTGTCTGCTGCCCGTGGAGTGGCCTGGGCCAGAAGGGCATCGGCGATGGTCACGAGATCCTCGTCGTCCAGACCGGGGAAGCCCGTCAGCACCCTCTCTTCGTGGACGATCGGGCGGGGCGGCGGAGTCTGCAGCAGGGCAGCCCGCCAGTCGTAGCCGGGGTCCGCCAGATGGTCCCGGATGGTGGGGAGCACTCGGTCCAGGAGGCACCCTCGCTCCTCGACGGGCAGCATCCGGACCAGGCGGTGCTCGACCGGTCGAGGGCCCCGCCCGACCGCCGCGGCAATCTCGTCAAGGTCCTTGCCGGCACGCACCGCTGCGACCAGCGCCTGGTAATCCTCGTCCGTCCACGGTTGTCCGGAGCGTGACGGAGGGCTCGGTGCCCCTCCCTCGTCGTCCTGCACCACTGTCAGTCTGTCCATGGTCCCTCCCTGGGCTCGATCGTCCATCCAGGGTGTCCCACAGTCGAGGGGCCCCATCCGCTCTGTCCACAGGTGCATGGAGCTCCACAGGTGCAGCAACGGTGTCGGCTGGCCAGCGGCGACGCGGAAGGCCCCGGGTCGTCCCTACAGCTACCCGGCCAGCCCCGGGTCGTCTCGCCAGATGTCGTGGAGCTCGTCCTCGTCGGGGTTGCCGCAGAGGTCGCCTCCACCGCCCGGTCCTGGCTGATCGTCCTGCCGGTCGACGAGCTGCTGCCAGGCGCGGAGCGCCTCCCATAGGTCTGCGACAGACGGGTCCAGCAGTTCCGACGGGGCACTGGTCCGTTGGCCTGCGTCGTCGCCAGGCCCGTCCCTACTCGCGGTGACGGGATCGCCCCGGACCCGTCGCCCTCCGACCGTGGCGCTGTCGCTGCGTGCGTCGTCCCAGTCAGCGCCCAGGGGCTCCATCGCGTCCAACACCGGCGGTGCCGTCGAGCAGTAGCGATGACCCGTTGGCGTCGTCGTCTCCACGAGGTCGGTGCCGTCCTCACGCTGGACCACGCGGCTGCTCCAGCCGAGCGTCTCCTTGACGTAGTTGCAGGTCTCGCAGAGCCCCTGCCCGTTCCGTTTGCGGGTCCGGCCTCCTGCTGAGTAGGGCACGACGTGGTCGGCGTGCCGGACGGGAGCTCCGCACCACGGGGTCCGGCAGATCTGGTCGCGGGCGACCACGAGGCGGCGCAGCCGGCCGCCGAAGACGCGCCGGTCTGGATCCATGTCGCGCACCGAGTCGTCCTCGGGCGACAGAAAGACCCGACGGATCCATGCCCTCGCGACCTCCCGCAGATCGTCGTCAGGCTCGTCGTCGCGGGTGGTGCCCTTGCGGGCCAGGTCTCGGGCCAGCTCGGCCGGGATCGGCCCGAACCCCGGCACGCGACATGGGGTGTCGGCGCCCGCGAACAGGGAACGGTCGGTCATGACGACCTGGACCTCCACGTCGACCCCCTCGGCGGGGGAGCGGCCGGTGATGCGCTCGACGAAGGTGTCTGCCGCGATCTGCTGTCGAGTCCGCTCATTGCCCGACGCGCGCAAGGCGTCTGCGCGCTGGGTGAGCGCCGCGTAGCACGCGACGCCTTCCTCCACGGGCAGCAGCGCGGTGACGTAGGCCATGACGTCCGGTGCGGGACGGATGGTGACCCGGCGATCCCCGATGGCCTTGCGGGCACGGCGTACGAACGACTCGGGGTCGAGCTCGTAGGCGTAGGAGCGTGCAGTCGTCTCGAGCTTGGTCTCTGACACCGACCCCAGGGAGTCCGCCAGCCTCGCGTCGACAGCCGCCCGGTCCTCCGTGCTCAGTCCCTGCGTGGCCTTCACGACCAGGGTGGCGGCGAACTCGGTGATGCGTCCCTGCTGCAACGCCGCATAGGTGAGGGGCATCTCCTCGACCAGCACCCGGGCCAGCCTCAGGTGGCTGCGCCCGCGAACCGGCGACTCACGCCGTGCGAGCGCCACCTCCGCCGCGATGCTCCGCGTCGCGTTGGTCTCGCCCACCCCGCTGCCGCGCAACTCCTCCCGGCGCCTGACGGCATACTCCCTCGTGAGCCGTGCCTGCGCCCCAGCGCAGGCACCCTTGAGGCGCTCCAGTGCCTCGATCTGATCGACCGTCCCCGCGTCGTCCAGTGCCGGAGCGGCGACCCCCAGCCGCCCCAGCAGGACCTCCAGCTCCTCGACCTCCACCGGTCGATCGCTGGGTTCCAACGCGGCTACCCCCGTCATGCGAACAACTGTATGACGAGCCACCGACAGAGCTCTGATCAGCAGCGATGCGCGGGGAGCGAGGTGGGTATGCCGTGGGTCGGGTGGTCGTTGCGTGGGCGGTAGACTCCTGTCCCCGTGGCCCTCACCATCGGAATCGTCGGACTGCCCAACGTCGGCAAGTCCACGCTCTTTAACGCGCTGACCAAGAACACCGTGCTCGCGGCGAACTACCCGTTCGCCACGATCGAGCCCAACATCGGGGTCGTGCCGCTGGCCGACGCCAGGCTGACGCGGCTCGCCGAGATCTTCGGCAGTGCCCGGATCCTGCCTGCCCCCGTGAGCTTCGTCGACATCGCCGGGATCGTCCGGGGCGCGTCCGAGGGGGAGGGTCTGGGCAACAAGTTCCTGGCCAACATCCGCGAGGCCGATGCCATCTGCCAGGTGGTCCGGGCGTTCGTCGACGACGACGTCGTGCACGTCGACGGCAAGGTCTCGCCAAAGGATGACATCGAGACCATCAACACCGAGCTGATCCTGGCGGACCTGCAGACCCTGGAGACCGCCGTCCCGCGGTTGGAGAAGGAGGTCAAGGGCAAGAAGGCCGACAAGGACGTCCTCGACACCGCGGTCGCCGCGCAGAAGGTGCTCGAGGAGGGGACCACCCTGTTCGTCGGTGGGGCCGCCGCAGGGGTCGACATGGACCTGGCCAAGGGTCTCGGGCTGCTCACGACCAAACCCTTCCTCTACGTCTTCAATCTCGATGAGGACGGGCTCACCGACACCGCGTTGCACGACGAGCTGGCCGCCCTGGTCGCGCCCGCCGAGGCGATCTACCTCAACGCCAAGCTCGAGGCGGACCTGGCCGAGCTCGAGGCCGACGAGGCCGCCGAGCTGCTCGAGTCCGTCGGCGTCACCGAGCCCGGCCTGGAGCAGTTGGCGCGGGTCGGATTCCAGAACCTCGGCCTGCAGACCTATCTGACTGCAGGCCCCAAGGAGTCCCGGGCCTGGACCATTCGCAAGGGATGGACCGCGCCGCAGGCTGCCGGAGTGATCCACACCGACTTCCAGCGCGGCTTCATCAAGGCCGAGGTCGTGTCCTTCGCCGACCTCGATGCCGCCGGCTCCATGGTGGAGGCCAGGGCTGCCGGCAAGGTCCGGATGGAGGGCAAGGACTACGTCATGGCTGATGGGGACGTGGTGGAGTTCAGGTTCAACGTATAGTCGAGGTCCAGCCGGGCGCCTGCCGACCTCACACGACGACACGGAGGTGGCCCAGCCTGTGGTGTGGTCATTGCGCAGGCGTAGCGTGGTGCGCATGGACGTCACAGCAAGGATCGGGACGGCCGAGATTGCGCCGGATGTCTGGTCGAGGTCCTCTCTGCGTCCTCACCGCGCAGATCAGTTCACGGTGCGGCGGTGGTGGCGCGATGCCGGTGGGCTGGTACCGCTCGTTCCTCGAGGCAGGTCCGGCTATTCCACCCGAGCAATACCAAGGACCACCGGTCGTGCTGTTGCATCCGGCCGAGGATCGTTGGACTACGCCGGAGCTCAGCCTCGACTACCTTGGTCGGCTTCACGGCAAGACCCGGGTCGTGATGCTTCCTGGCTGCGGCCACTTCCCCCTCGAGGAGCCCGGCTTCCAGGTCCTCCTGGACGAGGTTTCGGATGAGATTGAACAGGTGCTGGATGACCAGCGGAGAGGCAGCTGAGTCGGCCATGCGCGGTGAGGGACCGTAGCCCGGCGGCCGGTCTGGCCCGGTGAGGCGTGCTGCGTTCCCAGTCGTGGCGACATCCTGGAGTTCGAGCGCCCGCGCTATGGCGGATCGCAGGAGCTCGCGACGATCATCCCCGGGCCCTGCCGGGGCCGGGTCCGCGGGCAGTGCAGCGACCTGGTCATGCCCCGCCATGAGGCGATCGGTCCGCGCGAGATCGCTCGGGTCCTGGCCCCCGGAGGTCATCTGCTCACCCAGCAGGTCGACGGCGCCGACGCCGAGGAGATCCACGAGTGGTTCGGCACCGATCCCCAGTATCCGGAGGTCTCCTCGGAGCGCATCGTGCGCGATCTCGAGGCCGAGCGCCTGCTCGCGCTCGACGCGGACCGTCCGATCCGTGTCACGCAGAGACGCTTCCGCATCCTCGCCTCCCGTGATGGGGTTTGATAGTCCGATGAGCACCCCTGACCCGGTCCCGCATGTCGTCGTCTGCGGTCCCGCCTCCTGGAACCACCTGATCTCCCTGGACCGCCTTCCCGAACCGGTCCCGCACATGCAGTTCGCCGAGAGCGCCTGGCACACCGTCGGCGGCACGTCGGCCGGCAAGGCGGCGCATCTCGCCGCTCTCGGCGTCCCCACGGTGCTCCATGCGCCGCTCGGCGCCGACGAGGACGGCGGGCGGATCGCCGCGCTGCTGATCGGTGCCGGTGTCGATCTGCGTGCGGTCGGGAGCGAGCGCACCGAGAGGCATGTGAACCTCATGGCGCGGGACGGGCGGGTCTCCCTGTACGTCGCGGCCCCGTCGGCCCCGTCGGCCGACGACGTCTCCTCCGCCACCGCGTCGGCGCTCGCGGCCGACGTCGCCGTGCTGGACCTCTCGGAGCTGGGGCTCGCCGTGCTCCGGGATCTCGAGCGCTCCCCGCGCCGCCCCAGCATCTGGACCGACCTGCACGACTACGACGGCACCGCGGCGTTCCATGAGCCCTTCCTACGGGCCGCCGAGGTCGTGCTGATGAACGCCGATGCGACCGACGACGCCTGGGCGCTGCTTGCCTCCTGCGTCGCACGCGGTCCTCGACTCGCGGTCTCCACCCTCGGCGCGCAGGGCGCGATCGCCCTGGAGGCCGACGGGACGCGGCATGAGGTCTCAGCGGTGCCGGCCGAGGTCGTGGACACCAACGGCGCCGGCGATGCCTTCATGGCCGGTCTGCTGGCGGCGACGCTGCGCGGACAGAGCATCCCCTCCGCGCTCTCCGCCGCGGCCGCGCAGGCGCGGGTCGCGATCGAGGGCGAGCATCTGCATCCCGCGCTCCGAGCCGAGGGATGAGCTCTCGACCCTCAGAACGTGCTGGTCACAGACGTACTACGGCATATTCTGCCGTTCGTGACGTATACGTCTGGGGCTGTGGGGCGCCCTCTCCGCGCACCTAGAGTGGTCTGCCGATGGTTGCAGACTCCCGGATATCGCCAGTCGCCGGGCTCGACTCCTCCCTCATGCAGGTCCGCCGTCGGACCCTGGCCCAGGGCTGGATCCAGCGTCTGACCTCGATCTGGGCCCTCGGCATCGCCTTCGTGACGGCCTTCGTCATCGCCGCTGGGCCCTTCCAGCAGACCGACCTGCTCCTCGCGATGCGCTGGCTGCGGCGGATCGAGGTCAAGTCCCTTTGAGTGGTGGCTTTTGGGTCAGGCGGTCATGAGGAGCCGGCTGTTGTTCTCGGGGGTTTCGGTGGTGAGCATGTCGGCGAGGCGGCGGAGGGAGATGTCGCTCATGTAGCGGCGTTCGCCGTACTGCCATTCCTCGTGCTGGTCTTGGAGGACGGCCCCGACGAGTCTGGTCGCGGAGTCTCGGTTGGGGAAGATCTGGACCACGTCTGCGCGGCGCTTGATCTCGCGGTTCACGCGCTCGATGGGGTTGTTTGACCAGATCTTGCGCCAGTGCTCGATCGGGAACGCTGCGAACGCGGTCAGGTCCGACTCGGCATCCTTGAGCATTACCGCGATCTTCGGGAACGAGCTCTCGAGCGATGCCGTGACCTGCTGGAACGAGCCCCGGACGGTCTCCGGGCTGGTCTGGGCGAAGATCGTGGAGACCAGGGCGTTGACGGGCTTGGAGCGCGCAGAGCCCAGCGTCTGGGTGATGTTGCGAGCGAAGTGGACCCGGCAGCGCTGCCAGGACGCGCCGGGCAGCGCTGCCTTGATCGCGTGCTTCAACCCGGAGTGCGCGTCGCTGGTCACCATAAGCACGCCCTCGGGTGCGGCGGGGGTGGAGACTTTCAGTCCGCGTTCGCGCAGGCTGCGGAGGAACTCGGTCCAGAAGTCGGTGGTCTCCGCGTCACCGATCGCCATGCCGAGCACTTCCCGGTGACCGGTCGCGGCAACGCCCGTGGCGACCACGACGGCCTGGGAGACGACGCGCCCGCCCTGGCGGATGTCGAGATAGGTCGCGTCCAGGAACAGGTAGGGGAACCAGGTGTGGTCCAGGCGGCGGTGGAGGAACTCGGCGACGACCTCGTCGATCTCGCCGCAGATCCTGGAGACCTGGGACTTGCTGATCCCGGACTCGTTGCCCAGCGCCCGCACGAGATCCTCGACTTTCCGGGTGGAGACGCCGTCGATCCAGGCCGTGCAGATCACCGCCCAGAGCGCTTTGTCGACCCGGCGACGAGGATGCAGCAGCGCGGGATAGAATGACCCGGCCCGCAGCTTCGGAATCGCCAGATCCAGCTCCCCGGCAGGGGTGGCCAGGCGTTTTGCCCTGGTGCCGTTACGGCGCGTCGAGCGGGACGGGGAGCGTTCGTAACGGTCAGCACCGATCTTCACAGACGCTTCGGCATCGATGAGGTCCTGGAGCCCGGCCTGGAGAAGCCGGCGGAACAACTCCTCGTGAGCGAGGTCGGGGTCCTCGAGCAGTTCACTGACGAGAGCAGACAGGGCAGACTGGTGACGGGTCATCGCCTAACCAGCAGCTCCACGCCACCCCGGGAATGCCACCACGCTAAGGGACACACCCCGCAAGGCAGAGTTGACAAGGCACATCGGATCAGCGCTCGAGCCGTACCGGGGGAGTCGTTCACTGCTGCCATTCGATGAAGCTGCAGCGGAGTGCTACGCCGACGTGCTCGTCGCCCGAGAGGCGGCGGGCGCACCGATCAGCACCGCCGATGCCCAGATCGCCGCGATCTGCCTTGCTCACGACGCGAGCTGCGCAACGCGCAATGTGAAGGATCTCGAGCACACAGGCGTGTCTCTGGTCGACCCCTGGGCAACTCCCTGACGCCAAGTCGATCGATCGACGTCGACCTGAGTATTCGGCCCGTTGAGCACCGGTGGTGGTGCCATTCGGCGCCACCTTGCCTGGGCGCGCGATCGCGGTGGTCAGCGCCGCTGGGTATTGGGCTTCAGCGCCACTGGGTTTCTAGTCTCCTTCTGCCACGTGGCGTCTCACGTGGCAGAAGGAGTAATCGGAGATGGTACGGAATATCAGGGCGTGTTCACCGACGTCTAGCACCCGGCCTGTTGCGTGACGCTGTCCGTACGATCGGCGTCTCGGGTTAGCGCGAGCGGTCTCGGCATTGCGTGCGATTCGGCCCGGGAGCGAGAGGTTGTTCGGCTACAGAACTTGGTGGAGTTCCGGTTTAACGTCTAGCGCTAGGGGTTCGGAATCACGCAGGACGAGCTCGCCATATCGATCGGTGTGCCACCCAGGCGAATCAACGAGATCGTGCACGGCAAGCGGGGGACCACGGCGGATACTGCGCTGCGGCTGGCGAAGTACTTCGGCACCTCGGCCGAGTTCTGGATCAACCTGCAGAGCCACTACGAGCTCGACCGGGCTGAGGACACCGCGGGCGAGCAGATCGCGGCGATCACCCCGCTGCCCGTCGGATGACCGTGACGCACGTGCGTGGATGCTGTGCGAGCGTTCTCACCTTGTTCGGGGATCGGTTGTCGCGTGGCGCTGCCTGACACGGTGCCGCGCTTGAGTCACGGACGGGTGTTGCTCAGGGCGTTCGAGGAGCGCGATGTAGAGCTGGTCGTCTCGGCTGCCTTCGATGATTTGATCCCGTTGATCACCACGGTGCCCACCAGCGGGTCTCGGGGTGACGCGGAGGAGTACATCGCAAGGCAGCATTCGCGCCTCGAATCAGGTGCCGGATACTCGTTCGCCATCGCTGACTCTGAGACCGACGAAGCCGTTGGCCAGATCGGCCTGTGGCTCCGCGACATCGACGAGGGCCGTGCGACCACGGGGTACTGGATCGGCCCCGGGCATCGACGGCGGGGCTACCTCACGGCCGCCCTGCGGGCGTTGACCGACTGGGCGCTCACGTTGGACGAGGTCGAGCATCTTCACCTGTTCGTCGAGCCCTGGAATGAGGGGTCGTGGCGAGCTGCCCAGCGATGCGGGTATCAGCGAGAAGGACTCTTGCGATCGTGGCAGCAGGTGGGGCAGCAGCGGAAGGACATGTTCGTCTACAGCACCCTGTCCCACGCGGCCTCGCCGCGATGACGTGGCGGTCCAGGCCGCGTCCTCCGTGCGCCGCACGCGGCGCAGGTCGGCTTGGGATAGCGCAGCCCGGCCCGCCGGACCAGTCCTTCGATATGGGCTTCGGGGTCCCGGACCTCGACGTGAGGCGAATGGAGGGGGAATCGCCTCTCACGATGTCGAGGCGACGTGTCTCGTGCAGGTGCCGGGGAAGAGGTCGCTCATGCGGGTCGCCACCACTGTCCGAGCACGGGCGGCTTCTCGCGTGGCGGTGCTGGTCAGGATGTGGAGGCAGAGTCCGTCGGCCAGCGACAGGAGCGCGTGAGCCTCTGTCGTCGGCTCCGTGGCCGTGATGTCGGGGATCTCCCCGCACCGTCCGGCGTTCTCGACAGCGCGGGCGACGCGCGCTCTGAGAGACCTGACGAACCGAGTCTGGTGCTCGCGCAGCCGGGGGTTGTCGAGGGCAAGGCCGGAGAACGCCATGCGCAGGCGTGCCTCCTCGGTGCGGACCTCGTCGAGGGGTAGCAGCTGTTCGATGCCGGCGCACAGCACGTGTTCGATGCGCGCCCCGCGTGCCTCGGCCAGAGCGGTGGCTCGCTCGACCCTGTCGAGAATGCTCGCGAGCGTGCGGTCGAGCGTGTCCACCAGGAGCGCGTCCTTGGAGCTGTAGTAGTGCTGGACCAGGCCCACGGACACTCCTGCGGCCCGAGCCGTGCTTGACATCGTGACTGCGACGAGACCGACCTCGGCGGCAGATCTGCGCACGCCGCTGCAGATCTGGGCGCAGCGTTCATCGTGGTCGGCGGTGCGGGGCATGAGGTCGAGACTACGGCAGCAGGTCTATAACAGTATGAGCGTATTGGTACGGTGGTCGCATGAACCGGTGGTGCTACATCGTCCTGTCCGTCGTCGCCTACATGTCGGTGTACGCTCTCGCTCCGGCGTCCGCGAACCATTCCTCGGTGGAGGCCTATCTGGAAGAGTGGCGCAAGGACAACGCCGTGCCGGGGCTGGCCGTGGCGGTGCTGGACGGAGACGACGAAGAGACGTGGTTCCTCGGCGGCGACGGGAACGGCGAGCCGATGGCGTCGAGCACGCCGTTCGTGATCGGGAGCGTCGCCAAGACGTTCACCGGCACGATCGTGCTGCAGCTCGCCGACGAAGGGCTGGTCTCGCTCGACGATCCCGCGAGGAGGCATCTTGCCTGGATCGACCTGACGCCACGATTCGACAGTTGCTTGATCACACCGCCGGATATTCAGCTGCTGACGGGCTAGCGGTCTCGGAGCGCTACCGGGAAAGCCTGTCGGTCACGGATGCAGCCCGTACACTCGATCATTCCGGTGAAGATCGGAGACTACTCCTACAGCAGCGCGAACTACCTGGTGCTCGGTGCGCTCGTCGAGGAGGTGACCTCGAGCTCGTTCGCTGAACAGTTGAGCCTGCGCATCACCGATCCGCTGCGCATGGACATCACCGGAGTCGACGGCTCGGTGGCCGAATTGCCGCCCGGTCACCGGCAGTGGTGGGGCCTGACATTCCCCTACGCGCCGGGATCCGAGCCCTCGGGTGCTCCTTACGGCTATGTCGTGTCGACCGTCGGCGACCTGGCGACCTATAGCCGCGCCCAACTCACCACCGACGTGGTGCCCGGTGATCTCCGTGCGCTGGCATGGACCGAACAGGCCGGAGAGAGCGACGGGTCCGGGTACGGATATGGCTGGCGCATCGATACCTCCGACGGCGCGCACCGCGTCCACCATACCGGTGCGACACCCGGATATTTCGCACACGTCATGCTCATCCCGGAAGAGGATCGAGCGGTCGTCGTGCTGGCGAACACGTACTCCGAGGCCAGGGCGCCGAGTCTCGCTTCCGCTGCTGCCGACATCGACCGAATCAGTCAAGGCGGTACTGACATACCGACGGCGGGAGACACGGTCCTCACCATCGTGCCGTGGTCGGCGCTCGCTCTCGTCGGCCTCGCGATCGTCACGTTCGTCGTCGTCGTCGTTCGGCGCCCGAAGTCACGTGCAGCGGCCGTATCTCTTCTCGTCGGCTCCGTGCTGGTCGCGCTCGGGCTCGCCCTCACACCCTGGCTGCTGGGGATGACCTGGCACGTCGCCCGAACATGGTCCCCCGACACCGCGCTCGGACTCGTCGTGGGCGCCGTCGCGTGGACCTCCGTCGCTCTTCTCCTGGCGATCAGGGTTCGGCAGGCCACCTGGGCCTCGATGGCCGAGGTCCCCTGGTCGCCCTCAGGCCTCCAGCACGACGAAGAGGAAGGCTAGGAACCGCGGGTCGTCCCGATCCTGGAAGAAGTCCGGGAACTGCTCGATCGCCTCCGGCGACGGTCCCGGCTCGCCGACGTGGGTGATCCGGAACCCCGCGGCGAGGAACGACTGCATCATGGCCGACAGGGGACGGTCCCAGAACGTGAGCTCGACGCTCTCGCCGGCCATGTCGGTCTCCCTCCTGCTGCGGGTGGCGAAGTAGTTGGTCCTAGTGCCGCCCTGGTGGGAGGCGAACCAGATGGCGAAGGGGTGCTCCACCGACAGCACCAGGCGGCCCCCGGCTTTGAGCACCCGGCGCATCTCCGAGAGGGGGGAGTCCCAGTCCTCCAGGTAGTGCAGGGCGAGGGAACAGACCACGTCGTCGAAGGTGGCGTCGTCGAAGGGGAGCGGATCGGCCAGGTCCGCGACCCGCAGGTCGACGTCTGGGCCCACCCTGTCGCGAGCGATGTCCAGGAGAGCCGCGCTGCCGTCGATGCCCACCACGCTGGCGCCTGCCTTGATCAGGTCGACCAGTATCGGGCCGGACCCGCATCCCGCATCCAGGACGTGCCGTTCCGTCACCGGTCCGAGAAGCCTGCGGATGGCCGGCCGGTTGTAGTAGGCGTTCAGCAGGCTCGTGTCGTTCTCCGCCGTGTAGGCCTCGGCCACGGCGTCGTAGGCGGCTGCCGCGCGCCGGCCCTGGGATGATGGGTTCACCCGGTGACGGTAGCGCGCGGTGCTCAGCCGTCGGCAGCATCGGGGGATAGGGAGGTGATCCGGTGCGCGACACCCCGCACTACCTGATGACGGACCCGGAGGAGGTCAAACGCCTGATCCGGCACAACCCGTGGGCGACGTTCGTCTCCCCGACTGGGAACGGGCTGGTCGCCTCGCACTACCCGGTGATCCTGAATGAGGATGCCGACGGCATCGAGATCGTGAGCCACTTCGGCAGGCCCGACGAGGTGTCGCACGAGCTCGGCGCCCACGAGGTGCTGGTCGTCATCCAGGGACCACACGACTACGTCTCGCCGAGCTGGTACGCGCCCGGTGACCTCGTGCCGACCTGGAACCACGTCACCGCCCACCTCTACGGCATACCGGAGATCCTCTCCGCGGAGGAGAACTACCGGATGCTCGCGCAGCTGACCCACCACTTCGAGCAGCACTATCCGGAGGGCCGCAGCCTCTCCGATGACGAGGCGGGGACGCGGCGAGCGGCCAGGGGAACGGTCGGGCTCCGGATGCGGGTCACCCGGTTCGACGCGCGGGCCAAGCTCAGCCAGAACAAGGCCCCGGAGGTGGTCGACCGGGTCACTTCCGAGCTGGACGCGACCAATCCCGCGCTCGCCGACGAGATGCGCCGGGTCCGGAGCCGGGACGGGGAGGGAGCCCCCGAGGAGTGAGTGGGGGAACCGTTGGCGGCCGTGCGCCGTCGCATGATCGGCTCCCAAACGGGAGGACGACAGACACCGCGCCACGCAGGCGCGACATCACGAAAGGGGAACGGGCAGGGCCGAACACGGCCCGGCACCGCAGACACATGGAACCTATGACGATTGGTTACAGCAAGCCGCTCGCGATCACCCTCCTGGTGGTCGGCCTCGTGCTGCTGGGGACAGCTCTCCTGACCGAGACGTGGCTGAGCGTAGTCGCCGGCGGCGTCCTCGCGCTGTTGGGTGGGCTCAACCTGGTCAACCCGACGATCAAGATCGAGCGCGACGAGGTGCAACTGCGCAACCCCTTGGGGATGACGCTGCGTCGCTTCCCTGTCTCCGGCCCCGCCGACCTGCGGTTTGAGGGCAACAAGCTGATGCACGTCCCCCAGGACAAGCGCATCGCCAGCCTGGGCTTCGGGTTCGACAAGGGTGACGTCTCCGCCCTGCGCTCCCAGGTGCAGCCGGGGGTCTGAGTGCCACCTCCGCGGTCGGGGGACCACTTCGTCTTCGCCCACACGTGGACCCTGCCGCACCCTCCCCAGGAGGTGTATGCCGTGCTCGCGGACCCTGCGGGGTATCCCCGGTGGTGGCCCCAGGTCCGCAGCGCGCAGGCCATCGGTGAGGACAGTGGCCAGCTCAGCGTGCGCAGCCTGCTGCCCTACACCCTGGACCTGGTCCTCACCCGCGAGGTGGAGGACCCGCGGGCGCGGACGCTGCAGGTCGGGATCGGGGGCGACCTGAGGGGCTGGGCCCGGTGGCGACTGACGGAGGATGCCACCGGCGGCACGGTCGGACACTATGACCAGGAGGCGGCCCTGGGGCGGAATGCGCCCCAGGGCCTCGTCCGTCTGGCCGCGCCCGTGTTGCGGGCCAACCACAGCTGGATGATGCGGGCGGGGGAGCGCGGGCTCACCTCGTGGCTCGCCACAGGGCAGCACCGACGATGAGGTCCTGCCACGGCATGCCGGTGCCCTTGAACACGCGGGGTCGGGCCGCCGGCAGGTGGGTCGCGCCGGAGACCAGGTCGCGGAGGGTCACCAGATCCTCCGGGTCCCACCGTCCCTCGTCGCGCGGAATGGTCAGGTCGCCGGCCTCCCGCAGCGCGCTGCCCCGGGACTCCACGAGCACGCTGGCCCGGCTGATCAGCTCGGAGTCCAGCTCGCGGGCGTCCATGGTGTGTGAGCCCATGGCCAGGACCGCCGCGTGGTCAGGGACGGCGGCACCGGCGAACAGGGGGACGGGTGAGGCGGTGCAGCAGCAGACGGTGTCGGCCGCCGAGACGGCCTCATCCGCCTCGGCGAGGGGCCTGACGCGCGCAGGGACCCCCAGACTCGCGGCCAGGTCCGCCAGGGGCGCCAACCGTTCCGGGCGTCTGCCGACCAGGTCGACGGAGGCCACGACGCCCTCCTGCCCCAGCGCGGCCAGGTGTTCCCTTGCCTGCGGCCCACTGCCGAACAGCACCAGGTGCCCGGCCTTCGCCTCCGGGCGCAGCAGCCGGTGCGCCAGCAGGGAGACGGCGGGAGTGCGCAGCAGGGTGAGGGCCGCACCATCGACGAGTGCCACGGGCCGCTGCCCGGCGCCCTCGAACAGCACGAACAGGCCCTGGACGGCAGGGAGCCCCCGGTCCGGGTTGTCCCCGGTGGTGGACACCACCTTGACCCCGGAGTGCCCCGCCCACGTCGAGGGCATCAGCAGGACCTGCCCCGTCGGGGTGGCTATCCGGGACCGCGGCGCGTCGTCGTCGGGGTCCAGCCCGTCCGCGATCGCCTGCCGGAGTGCGTCCGCGGCGCCTCCGAAGGAGAGCCGCCGCAGCGCGTCGGTGCCGAGCAGTCGCATCCCCGCGAACTCGGGCATGTCCGGTGCACCCTCGGACCTGCTCACGCGCGGTCTCCCCGGTTGCGCGGATGCCTCTTGCCCTCCCGCTCGTTGCCGCGCTTGTAGTTGCCGGTCAACCGCGCCATCAGCGCCTGGTCGTCGGCGCCCTCGACATCCTCGAAGAAGTCGAGGGCACGTCGGCCACGCAACGTCGTGGCGAGCCTGCCGTGGTGCAGGATCCGGACCTCCGGACCGTCGCGCACCACGAACTCGAAGCCCTGCGGATCGCCACCCATGCCCCGACCCTGTCGCAGCCTCGGCGACACGTCCACCCGATTCTGGGGTGCGGCCCCCGGTGCTGCTCTCGGGAAGCGAAGAGCATCACGCGACGGGAGGCGAGCCGGTAGGCAATAATGAAAACATGAGTTCCGACGGTGGAGACCAGAACACGCCCCCTGTCGCCGGGCAGCCGGTCGTGGTGGGGGTCGACGGCACGGGGACGGACGAGTCCGCGGTCATGTGGGCGGCGAAGGCTGCCTCGCTGCACGGGGTGCGGCTGATCCTGGTCAACGCCAACGAGGTCGCGGCCGTGGGGGCGTTGGAGGACGACCCCTCGATGAGCGGCCCGACGGTGCTGGACGCGCTGCGGCGGGAGGGGGAGGGGCCGCCCTTCGCGCAGCAGGCCGCGGACCGGGTCCGCCAGGTCTACCCGGACCTTGAGCTGGAGGTTGTCGAGGTCTCAGGAGCCGCGTCCGGTGCGCTGCTGGCCTATCAGGACGCGGCATCCATCATCGTCGTCGGGTCGGGTCAGAAGGGCTCTCTCGGCCAGTTCCTGCTGGGCACCACTTCGCTGAACACCGCCATGCATGCGACCTGCCCGGTCGCCGTGGTGAACCAGAGCGTCGCGGTGACCCCCCGGCTGGCGGACCGGGTGCTCGTCGCGGTGGACGGCAGCCGGGACAGTGCCGCGGCGGCGGTCGTGGCCTTCCGGGAGGCCGCGCTGCGCTCCGTCCCGGTCGTCTGCCTGAGCAGCTGGTACCTCGAGGTCGTGGACGGGTATGTCGTGACGGAGCCGGACAGCCCGGAGTGGCAGGCCATCGAGGAGCGTCAGCGCCGGCGGGTGGACGCCTCGACCAAGCAGGCGAGGGGTCTGTATCCGGACGTGGAGGTGCAGGTCGAGATCTTGCACGGCCCGAGTACGCGGATGCTCAGCGAGGCCACCGGACGCACCGATCTGATGGTCATCGGCACGCGCGGCCGGGGCGGTTTCGCCGGCAAGCTGCTGGGGTCGGTGAGCCACAAGGTGCTCCAGGCCGCGGCCTGTCCGGTGATCGTGGTCAAGGCACCGCGGGACTGAGCCTGTCCGGGCCTGTCCTCGTGTGGCTCAGGAGTCCAGGGACTGCTTGACGATCTGGGCGAATCGCTGCGCGAGGGGCTCCCAGAACCGGCGCAGCTGTGACTCCGCCGACCGGACCTGCGCCGACAGTGCCGGGAACCCTGCCCGCACCTCCTCGGTGACGTTCTGGTCCTCGTTGGCGAGCCAGGCGTCGAAGACCGTGCCGTTGGCCTCCGGGTGGAACTGCACGCCCCAGGCCCGCTCCCCGAACCGTGCCGCCTGGACGGTCCCGTCGGGGAAGGTCGCCAGGACCCGCGCCTCGCGGGGCATGGTGAGGACGACGTCGCGGTTGGACTGGATGGCCAGTGCCCCCGGCAGCACCGCTCGCAGGAGCGGGTCCTCGCGTCCCTCCGCGTTGGGGTTGAACGCGCTCAGCCCCCGGAACGGCCCATGGGGGTTGCGGCCGACCTCACCGCCCAGGGCGACGGCGGCCAGTTGGTGCCCGAGACAGATCCCGAGGAAGGGGACTCCGCCGCCGACGGCGGTGGCGATGAGGGCCCGGACCGCCGGGAGCCAATTGGCCACGTCGTCGTCCTGCGCCCCCATGGAGCCGCCCAGGACCACGAGGCCGGCATGCTCGGTGAGGGCCGCCGGGATCGCCCGACCGGAGGAGGCGTTCAGCACGTCGAGGTCGAGTCCCGAGGCGATCAGCCAGTCGCCGAACCAGGCGGGCGGACACATCTCCTGGTGCTGGACCACCAGCAGGCGAGGCTTCATTCGGGCAATGTAGCGGTCAACCGACCTCGGTCACGGAAGCGGGGCCGAAGAACTCCTCCCCGCTGTTGCTGTCCTCCGCGGTCGGGTCGGTCACCTGGACCGTGACCTCGTGAGGGCGGATGTCGCCCGAGGCGATCTGCTCGGCCCAGTGGCAGGCCACCCGATGGGATCCGGGGGAGCCCTCGATCTCGACCGTCCGGAGCTCGGGGCGCTCGGTGTCACACCGGGTCTCCTGGCGCCACGGACAACGGGTGTGGAACCGGCAGCCAGTGGGCGGGTTGGCAGGACTGGGCAGGTCACCGGCCAGCAGGATCTGCTCGCGGGTGTCTTCGAGTGTGGGGTCCGGGACCGGGACGGCCGACATCAGGGCACGCGTGTAGGGGTGCAGCGGATCGGCATACAGGTCGTCGGCCTCCGCCTCCTCCACGAGCGCGCCGAGATACATCACGCCGATCCGGTCGCTGACGTGCCGTACTACGGCGAGGTCGTGCGCAATCACCACGTAGGTGAGACCGAACTCCTCCTGGAGGTCCTCCAGCAGGTTGATGACCTGCGCCTGCACCGACACGTCGAGCGCGCTGACGGGCTCGTCGGCCACGATCAGCTCCGGCTCGACCGAGAGCGCCCTGGCGATGCCGACCCGCTGCCGCTGCCCGCCGGAGAACTCGTGGGGGTACTTGCTCAGGGCGGTCCGGGGCAGGCCCACGGCAGTCAGCAGCTCGGTCAGCCTGGCGCGGGCATCCCGCCCCTTGGTCAGACCGTGGGCACGCATCCCCTCCAAGAGCAGTTGCTCCACGGTCTGGCGCGGGTCCAGGCTGCCCAGGGGGTCCTGGAACACCATCTGCATGCTGCGTCGCTTGCGGCGGAGCTCCTCACCCTGCAGGGGCGCGAGGTCCTCGCCGGCGAACAGCACCTCACCCTCGGTCAGATCCTCCAGGCGCAGCACCGCCCGCCCGAACGTCGACTTGCCGCAGCCGGACTCGCCGACCAGCCCGTAGGTCTCGCCGCGCCGCACCTGCAGGTCCATGCCGTCGACGGCGTAGACGTGGCCCACGGTGCGGTCGAAGATGACGCCGCGCTTGATAGGGAAGTGCACCTTGACCCCGCGGACCTCCAGGAGGATGTCGTCCTCCCGGGTGACGGCGCTGGCGGTGGAGCTGCTGCCAGCGGTCGTGGTGTCGGCGGACTCGCTCATTCGTCGGCTCCCATCGGGTTGAAGCAGCGCAGCAGGTGGGCCGTCCCGCCGGTGTCGACGGACTCCAGGTCCGGTGAGCCCTGGAGGCACGCGTCGACGGCGTTGCCGCAGCGCGGGGCGAAGGCACACCCGCTGGTCCACGGAATGTTGTCGGCCACCGACCCGGGGACGGGCGACAGGCGCTGGCCCTTGTCCTGGTCGAGGCGGGGGATGGAGGCCAGCAACCCGTGGGTGTAGGGGTGTCGGGGGTGGGCAAACATCTCGTGCCGGTCCGCCCGCTCCACGATCCGGCCGCCGTAGAGCACGTTGACCTCGTCGCACAGTCCGGCCACCACCCCGAGGTCGTGGGTGATCATGATCAGGGCGGTTCCCGACTCGGCGACCAGTTCCTTGAGCAGCGCCAGGATCTGCGCCTGGATCGTCACGTCGAGGGCCGTCGTCGGCTCGTCGGCGATGAGGAGCCTGGGCTCGCAGGCCAGCGCCATCGCGATGAGGGCGCGCTGCCGCATCCCACCGGAGAGCTGGTGCGGGTAGTCGGTGAGTCGCCGTGTCGGGTCGGGGATGCCGACCTTGTCGAGCAGTTCGGCGGCGCGGCGCCGCGCGGCGTCGGCACGCATGCCCTTGTGCCGCTTCAGCACCTCGGTGACCTGGACCCCGAGGCGGACGACCGGGTTCAGCGAGCTGAGCGGGTCCTGGAAGATCATCCCGAGCTGGTCCCCGCGCATGTCACGCATCTGGCCGTCGGTCAGCGTCAGGAGATCCTTGCCGGCGAAGTCGACCCGGCCGGTGACCTGGTTGCCCCGGGAGGGCAACAACCGCATGATCGCCAACGAGGTCACCGACTTGCCGCAGCCGGACTCGCCGACCAGGCCGACGGTCTGACCGGGCGCGACCTGGAAGCTGATGCCGTCGACCGCGGTGAACGGCTTCCGACCTTTGGCCGTGAAGACGACCGACAGGTCCTCCACACTGAGCAGGGGCTCGCGGCTGCTCGTGCTCCGCGAGGTGTCGGTCAGGGGTTGGGCGGTCATGGTCTGTGCCACCTCACCGTCGGGACTTGGGGTCGAGGGCCTCACGCAGGGACTCACCCATCAGGGTGAAGCCGAGTGCCACGACCACGATGCAGATGGCCGGGTAGAACGCGAGGTGCGGGAAGGAGTCGAAGTAGCGCTGTGAGGCGCCCAGCATCTGGCCCCACTCCGGCTGCCGGTCGTCGGGGTTGCCCAGGCCGAGGAAGGACAGCGCCGCGGCGTCGATGATGGCCGTGGCCAGCACCAGGGTGGCCTGCACGATCACCGGGCCGATGGCGTTGGGGAGCATGTGGCGGAACACGATCGGTGCCCGCCTGACACCCAGCGCGCGGGCGGCCAGGACGTGGTCGCTGTGCCGCTGGGCGAGCATCGAGCCGCGTAGCAGGCGGGCGAAGATGGGCACCTGCACGATCGCGATGGCGATGATCAGGGTGTGCTGCCCGGGGCGCTGGAACAGGGCGGCGATGCTGAAGGCCATCAGCAGCGACGGGATCGAGAGCATCACGTCGACCAGGCGCATGACCGCTGTGTCGACCCATCCGCCGATGCCTCCCGCCAGGGTGCCCAGCGTCAGCCCGCCGGCGAGCCCGAGCAGGGTCGCCATGACCCCGACGATGAGGGTCTGCCGGGAGCCGACGATGAGGCGGGAGAGCAGATCACGCCCGGCCGGGTCGCCGCCCAGGGGGAAGCCGGCCTGAGACCCCGGAACCGGGTTGCTCTGCTGGTTGACCTGGTCGAGCAGCAGCGTGGCACTGGGGTCGTTGGGCGCGATCCAGGGGGCGATGATCGCCAGGATCACGAAGCCGATCGTGATCGCCAGACCGATCAGGAAGACGACGTTGGTCCGCAGCCGGCGCCAGGCGCTGAGCCACAGGCTGACGCCCTCGTCCTCGTCGATCGCCCCGGCATCCGAGACCTGGGCCTCCAGCACGGCGACCGAGCCGGAACCGCCGTCAGCCTTCGTGGTCCCCGACCGCCCTGACGCAGGGGCGGAGGACTGGGCCAGGCGGTCGATCCGGTCCTTCTTCGCGCGACCGGAGAACGGGTTCGTTGGGGTCATCGTCAGCTCCTCACTTGGCCCGCACCCGCGGATCGATCACGGCATACGCGATATCGACCAGCAGATTGACGACGATGTAGACCAGGGCGGCCATCATGATCAGGATCTGGAGCACCGGGTAGTCGCGGCGCTCGAAGCCGATGGCCAGTGCCTGGCCGATGCCCTGGAAGTTGAAGACGCTCTCGGTCAGGACGGCGCCGGCGAGCAGCGCTCCGATCTGCAGGCCGATCGTGGTGACCACGGGGATCATGGCGTTGCGCAGGACGTGCCGCACCCGGATCACCTGCCGGGTCAGCCCCTTGGCCCGCGCGGTGCGCACGTAGTCCTCGTCCATGACGTCGAGCACCGACGCACGGGTGATGCGGAAGATCACGGCGAACGGGATCGAAGCCAGAGTGAACGCCGGGAGGATGAGGTGCTTGAAGGCGTCCCACGCGGCGTCCCACTCCCGGGTGAGGATGCCGTCGAGGACGAAGAAGCCCGTCACGTGCGTGGCGTTGATGCCCACGCTAGAGCGCCCCGACGGGGGCAGCCACCCGAGCTGGATGGCGAAGATGTACTTGAGCACGAAGCCCAGGAAGAACACCGGGACGGCGACACCGACCAGGGAGCCGATTACCGACGAGGTATCCAGCCAGCCGCCACGACGGCGAGCCGCGAGATAGCCCAGCGGGATGGCCAGCGTGATCGCGATGACCAGGGCCAGCATGCTGAGCTCGAGGGTGGCGGGGAAGCGGGTGGTGAAGACCTCGAGCGCCTCGGCGCCACGTTGCACCCCGTTGCTCACGCCGAAGTCGCCCTGCATACAGCGCTGCAGGAACAGCCAGTACTGCACCCAGATCGGCTCGGTCAGCCCGAAGGCCTCCTCCATGGCGGCTCGGGATTCGGGGTTGCCCCGCTCCCCGAGCAGGGCTCCGACGGTGCCTCCCGGCAGGGACCGGAACCAGGCGAACAGCAGCAGGCTCAGCACGAAGAGTGCGATGAACATCTGCAGTACGCGGCGGATGATGAACTTCAGCATCGAGGGTTCCTCCGCTCCTCAGGGCCACGGACCTGCCTGTGGCGGCGGGTCGACCAGACGGTCGACCCGCCGCCACAGGGACAGGTCGTGCGGGAGTGACTCAGTCGGTCACCGTGACCGTGTTGAAGACCTCGGCCGTCAGCGGGCTCGGGATCAGGCCCTCCACGTTGCCGCCGACCACGATCGCCGGGGGCGAGTGGGAGATCGGCAGCCCGGGCAGCCACTCGGCGATGTTGGCGTTGACCTCTTCGTACAGCTGGGTGCGCAGGGCCTCGTCAGGCTCACCGTCGGCGGCCCGCAGGTCGTCGATCAGCTGCTGACCCCAGTCGTACTCGCCGGTGCCGAACGCGTTGTTGGTCGACCCGAAGAAGTTGCCCAGGAAGTTGTCGGCGCTGTCGTAGTCACCGGTCCAGCCCAGGAAGTAGGCCGGGGCCTGGTTGGCCTGCACGCCGTCCAGGTAGCCACCGTTCCACGGGCGGGCCACCGGGTTGACGGTGATGCCGACGGCCTCCCAGTCGGCCCGGACCGCCTCGAAGATGCGCTGCGGGTCCGGCATGTACGGGCGGGACACCTCGGTCGGGTACCAGAAGTCGATCTCCAGGTCGGCGTGTCCGGCTTCCTCGAGCAGGCGCATGGCCTCGTCGGGGTCGTAGGGCACGGCCTCCAGCTCGGCGTTGTAGCCGGTGACGGTCTCCGGGATGAACTGGGTCGCCACCTCGGCGCCATCCGGCAGCTGGGTCTGGACCAGCTGGTCCCGGTTGATCGCGTGGTAGAGCGCCAGCCGGACCCGGTCGTCGAGCAGGGCCTCGTTCTCGACGGGGCTCAGCCCGACGTAGAGGATGTTGAACGGGTCACGCACCATCACCTGGTTGCCGTCCTCCTCCAGGGCGGCCCAGTCGACCGGGTTCGGCAGGTCGTAGCCGTTGATGGTGCCGGCCTCGAGCTCCTGGCGACGGGTGTTCTCGTTGCTGATGACGCGGAAGATGAGTTCCTTCACGCCGGCGGGGTCGCCGTAGTAGTCCTCGTTGCGCTCCAGCGTGATGGTCTCGTTGGCCGTGTCGTAGGAGACGAACTTGAACGGCCCGGTGCCCGTGGGGTGCTCCATCCCGTATGCCGGGTACGTCACCGCGTCGCCGGAGACGGACACGCCGTTGGCGTCGTGCTCCTCCATGGCGGTCGGGCTCTGCATGGCGTAGGCCGACTGGCCCAGGATGGTCGGGAACTTGGAGGTCACGCGGGTGATCTTGACCTCGGCGGTCATGTCCTCGACGGCCTCGCAGCTCTCGTAGAGGCTGTCGACGTCGTTGTCGGCGAAGCCGCCCCAGTCGCTCTGCCAGTACGAGGTGACGGCCTGCAGCTGACCGTCGGCCTCCTGGTTGTACATCCGCTCGAAGTTGGCGCAGACGGCCTCGGCGTTGAACTCGGTGCCGTCGTGGAAGGTGACCCCCTCACGCAACTGGAAGGTCCAGGTCAGACCATCCTCGGAGGACTCCCAGGACTCCGCCAGCCCCGGTCCGGGGGTGGCGCTGCCGGGCTCGAACTCGACCAGGCCGTCGTAGATCTGTCGGGTGACGCGGAACGTCTCGCCGTCGCTGGCGTAGAACGGGTCGAACGTCGCCGGTGCGCCGGCGGCGCCGAAGACGAACGTGCCGTCCGTCGGCTCGGGCGCACCGTCGGTGCTGCCCCCGGTGGAGTCCCCGCCATCGCCGTCGCCGTTCCCACCGTCGTCACGCTGTGACTCGGCGCAGGACGTGAGGGTCAGCGCCAGTGCCGCGGTCCCGGCCACAGCAGCAACCTTGCGGTTGATCATCGTGCCTCCTCGTATCGACCGCCCGAGTCCTTGACGCTCGGAGGCGGCCCTTTCGGAATGGGTGGACACTAGCCCGACCGGGGCGCCGTCGGAAGCATGAGCGGCCCCCGATGCCGAACCTTGATCACTTTGAGACCTCGGGATGGGCCACGGTCGCTACCCCCTGCCGGGACCGCATCGACGTGGGAGCGGAGCGGCCCGAGGGCCTGGCGGCGGCACGGTGATCCCGACCGACGATGGCCGGGGAGCGCCGTGACGGACCGAGCGTCTCGCCTATGTCATCGGACGGGTGAGGCGCAGAATACGTGCTCCCAGCAATGTCGATATCGCGTTGCTTGAACTTTCGCGCGAAAGTTTTGGGCCTGTTGAAGGGATCGTGAGTTCGTGCTAGCGTCGAAATGCGCTACAAAGACCGACATCAAGGATGTGATCGATATGCGCACCGCCAGAAAAGTTCTGGCAAGTTTGTTCGCCGGGGGTCTTATGCTGGTCCCCACGCAGGTCTCGGCCCATGAGGCGCAGGACCTCTGCGACGGAGGATGGCGGGCCAATATCACCAGCTACGAGTCGACCCACATGCCCGTGGGCAACGTGATCAAGGACGGCCCGGGCGGGACCATCACAGTGAGCAACACGATCAGCGGAACGGTGAGCTCCTCGATTACCGGCGGTGGTGGGGCGAGCCTGGACCTGATCGTGGCCGAGGTCAGGGCCGACGTGTCCTCGACCGCCACGAGTTCGCACACGGCGTCGTTCACCCACACGTACTCCAGGGATGTGTCGAGCGGAATGTACGGCAACCTCCAGTACGGCGTCTGGGGTCACAACGTCGGGTGGGAGCACTACTATGAACTCCCCAATTGCAACAAGAATTCAGTGACCACGGGCACGGCAGTGATCGCGAATACCGCCGAGGGGTGGAACTATTGGGAGACCAGTAGTTGACGAATAGTCGGGTGCGCCACGAATTCGTCGTGTGCGAAGTTGATTGCGCATAGCGACTCGTGGTGGCCTTGGCAATAAAGTTCCCGATCGTGCCCGACCCGTCACAATGGCTCCATGACTGAGCACTCGGGTCGGACGGTCGTGGCCGCGGTCATCGTGGATGACCTGGCTGCGCCGACGCGACTGCTGGCGGCACGACGCAGCGCCCCGCCGGACCTGGCGGGGCGCTGGGAGTTCCCCGGCGGCAAGGTCGAGCCCGGGGAGGGCCTGGTGCAGGCGCTGCGCCGGGAGGTCCGGGAGGAGCTCGGCACCGAGATCGACCTGGGCGAGCAGTTGCCCGCGCCGCACGCGGAGGGCTGGCCACTCACCGGATCCTGGCGGATGCACGTCTGGTGGGCGGTGGCCGGGGCCGAGCCAGCCCCGCTGGAGGACCACGACGAGCTCCGCTGGCTGGGCAGCGAAGAACTGCACAGCGTCCCCTGGCTCCCCACCAACGCGACCATCGTGACTGCCGTGTCCGGAGCCCTGCGTCCGGGCTGAGACAATGCGGTCATGCCTTTCGCCTCACGCGACGACATCCGCAACGTCGCCATCATCGCCCACGTCGACCACGGCAAGACCACCCTCGTGGACGCCATGCTCTGGCAGGCCGGCGTGTTCGCCGAGCACGCCGCCGCCGCGCACGCCGTCGACCGAGTGATGGACTCGGGCGACCTGGAGCGGGAGAAGGGCATCACGATCCTGGCCAAGAACACGGCGATCTCCTACGCCGGCCCGTCTGCCGCGGCCATCGGCCAGGAGGCCGGGGTGACCATCAACATCATCGACACCCCCGGTCACGCCGACTTCGGCGGCGAGGTCGAGCGTGGGCTGTCCATGGTCGACGGTGTGGTCCTGCTGGTCGACGCCTCCGAGGGTCCGCTCCCGCAGACCCGGTTCGTGCTCCGCAAGGCCCTGGCCGCCCGACTCCCCGTCATCCTGTGTGTCAACAAGGTGGACCGCCCCGACGCGCGGATCGAGGGCGTGGTGAACGAGGTCGAGGACCTGTTCCTGGACCTGATGGACGACGCGGGACTGGAGGAGGGGCTGGACTTCCCGATCGTGTACGCCTCCGCCAAGGCGGGCCGGGCCTCGCTGACCCGCCCGGCGGACGGGGAGGTGCCCGACGAGGAGAACCTGGAGCCGCTGTTCCGGACCGTGCTGGAGACCATCCCGGCGCCCTCCTACGACCCGGAGGTGCCGCTGCAGGCCCACGTGACCAACCTGGACTCCTCGCCGTTCCTGGGCCGGCTGGCGCTGTGCCGGGTGCACTCCGGCACGATCCACAAGGGACAGCAGGTGGCCTGGTGCCGCAAGGACGGCACGACCGAGAAGGTGAAGATCACCGAGCTCCTGCTCACCGAGGGGCTCGAGCGGGTGCCCGCCGAGCAGGCCGGGCCGGGTGACATCATCGCGATTGCCGGGATCCCGGAGATCACGATCGGCGAGACCCTGGCCGATGCGGAGGACCCCAGGCCGCTGCCGCTGATCACGGTCGACGAGCCGGCCATCTCGATGACCATCGGGACGAACACCTCGCCGCTCGTGGGACGGGTGAAGGGGGCCAAGGTCACCGCCCGCCTCGTGAAGGACCGGCTGGACAAGGAACTCGTTGGCAACGTCTCGCTGCGGGTGCTGCCGACCGAGCGACCCGACGCCTGGGAGGTGCAGGGGCGCGGCGAGCTGGCGCTGGCGATCCTGGTCGAGCAGATGCGGCGCGAGGGATTCGAGCTCACCGTGGGCAAGCCGCAGGTGGTGACCCGGACGGTCGACGGCGCGGTGCATGAGCCGGTCGAGCACCTGACGATCGACGCCCCGGAGGAACACCTGGGCACCATCACCCAGCTGCTGGCCGCCCGCAAAGGCCGGATGGACCAGATGACCAACCACGGCACCGGCTGGGTCCGGATGGAGTATGTCGTGCCGTCCCGGGGACTGATCGGCTTCCGCACCGAGTTCCTCACCGAGACCCGGGGCACCGGGATCGCCCACCACGTCTTCGACGGCTACGCCCCCTGGTTCGGGGAGATCCGGACCCGGCAGAGCGGCTCCCTGGTGGCCGACCGGGCAGGCGCCGCCACGACCTACGCGATGTTCAACCTGCAGGAGCGGGGCACCCTGTTCGTCGAGCCCACCACCGAGGTCTATGAGGGGATGATCATCGGGGAGAACTCGCGCGCCGACGACATGGACGTCAACATCACCAAGGAACGCAAGCTCACCAACGTGCGCTCCTCCACCTCCGAGGTCCTCGAGCGACTCATCCCCCCGCGCCGCTCTGAGCCTGGAGCAGAGCCTGGAGTTCTGCCGCGAGGACGAGTGCGTGGAGGTCACCCCGGAGGCCGTCCGGATCCGCAAAGTGATCCTGGACCAGGTGGAGCGCAACCGGGCCACGGCGCGGGCCCGCAAGTCGTGACGTCCGGTCGGCGGCCACTCCTGCCCGGGGACACCCCCGGGGTGGTGGTCGCCGTCCATGCACACCCCGACGACGAGACGCTGGCCACGGGGGTGGCCCTGGCCCACCACGTGCAGCGCGGTGACCGGGTGCACGTGATCACCTGCACGCTCGGCGAGGAGGGCGAGGTCATCCCTCCGGAGCTCGCCCACCTGGAGGGCACCGAGGCGCTGGGCCCGCACCGGGCCGGCGAACTGGCGGCAGCCATGTCCCGGCTCGGGGTGTCCCACGAGTTCCTGGGCGACCCCGGCAGCGGCGCTCCCCGCTGGCGGGACAGCGGCATGGCGGGCACGGCGTCCGCCGAGCACCCCCGGGCGTTCGTGGGGGCGGACCGTGCCGAGGCGGCCGCGTTGCTGGCGGGCAGGCTGGCCGACCTGCGCCCGGACGCGGTCCTGACCTACGACCCGCAGGGTGGCTACGGCCATCCCGACCACATCCGCACCCACCAGGTCACCGTGGCGGCGGTCCGCTCCCTGCCCGCGGCCGACCGGCCCGTCCTGTATGCCGTGCTGACCCCGCGGTCGTGGGCCGTGGAGGACCGCGCGTGGCTGGCCGAGAACGTGCCCCCCGAGATGGGCCTGACGGTGCCGGGGTCCGAGATGCCGTATGCCGTGTCGGTCGTCGACGACGAGGCGGTCACCCATGCTGTGGTCGACGCGGCGGTGCTGCCGGCCCAGGCCGCGGCACTGCGCGAGCACCGCACCCAGGTGGCCGTGTATGACGGGTACTACGCCCTGTCCAACGAGATCGCGGCCCGGCTGCCGGGCCGCGAGGGATACGCCGTGATCGACCCGGACGGACCGGACCGGTGAGCGGGAGGCCGGGGTCGTCGGAGGGGCAGATCCTGGAGGGCGAGCCGGTGGACCCGCTGGACTACCGGCGGGCGATCGGACGGTTCGCCACCGGCGTGACGGTGGTCACGACGTTCGCCGGGCGGCACGACCACGCCATGACGGCCAACTCCGTGACCAGTGTGTCGCTGGACCCCGTCCTCATGCTGGTCAGCGTCGAGCAGGAGGCGCGGTGGCACGACGCGGTGCAGGAGTCGGGGGTCTGGGGGGTCAGCATCCTGGGGGCCGCCGCACGGGCCGCCGCGGAGTGGCTCTCCACGCCGGGCCGACCGCTGCACGGTCAACTGGACCGGGTCGCGCACCACCGGGGGCCCCGGACCGGGGTCGCGCTGCTCGA
This sequence comes from Ornithinicoccus sp., assembly GCF_057176825.1. Lineage (NCBI taxonomy): Bacteria > Bacillati > Actinomycetota > Actinomycetes > Micrococcales > Intrasporangiaceae > Ornithinicoccus > Ornithinicoccus sp. The sequence goes on from NZ_CM169976.1 coordinate 1,333,971, forward strand.
CGGGGCGCTGGCCACCCTCGAGTGCCGCACGATGACCACGCATCCCGCGGGCGACCACAGCCTGGTGGTGGGCGAGGTGTTGGGCGTCCACAGCCCGGAGCGGGTCGACGAGGCACTGATCCACTACCGCGGCCGCTACGGTCACCTGCCGTGACCGTCCGGCACCGCACCGTCGCGCGTTCCGACGCCACGGGCGCGGAGCGTGCATACTGCTGGGGGGCAGGCCGGGTGACGGCCAACACCGATCGCCGGACGAGGGACAGTTGAGGATGGAGACCGAGAGCACGCTGCAGGAGGTACCGCAGCGGAACGAGTGGGTGGGGATCGCCGTGCGCACCCTGCTGGCACTGGTCGTGCTGGCCGGTGCCTACATCGGTGTCGCCCACTACCTCGGCAGCCGGATCCCGAACGGCACCACCGTGCAGGGAGTGGACATCGGCAACCTCACCCCGGAGGACGCGCGGGAGACGGTCACCGCCAAGCTGCAGGGCCTCACGCAGGACCCGATCGCCGTCGAGGTGGACGGTGAGAGCTACGCCCTGGACCCGCAGTCCGCGGGGCTGAGTCTGGACGTGGACCGCACCCTGGACGGGATCGCGGGGGTGAGCTACGACCCACGCACGCTCTGGAGCCGTGTCACCAACGACGGGCGGGACCTGCCCCTGGCGGTATCGGTGGACCGGGGGGCGCTGGAGGACGCCCTGGCGGAGCCCGCCGACGAGTTCGCGCAGGAGGCCACGGAGGGCCGGGTCTCCCTGAAGCTGGGGGAGGTGGACGTCCGCCAGCCCGTTGACGGCCGGGAGCTGGACGTGACCGCCACGGCCGACGTCGTGGAGCAGGGGTGGCCGGACGAACGCGCCGTCGAGGGGGTCTGGGACCCGGTGCCGCCGGCGCTCTCGGCGGAGGAGATCGAGCGGTTCGTCAGTGAGGAGGCCGAGCCGGCGCTGGAGTCCTCGCTGGTGGTCAAGGTGGGCAAGAACCACGAGATGTCGATCACCCCGAACCAGCTCTCCCGCCTGCTCACCGTCGAGGAGGGGGAGGGGCCTTCGCTGTCCCTGGTGCTCGACGAGGAGGAGACGGTCACCATCGCGCGCGGGGCGCTGAGCGAGGCGGAGAAGAAGCCCCGCAACGCCTCCGTCCGCCTCGCCAACAACGGCACGCCGCAGCTGGTCGAGGCCGAGAACGGCAGGGTGCTCGACGACGAGGAACTCCTGGAGAAGGTGAACGCGGCCCTGTTCTCCGACGGCAATCGCACCTTCAACATCGGCACCACCAGGGTGGAGCCGGAGATCTCCGACGAGGACGCCGCGGAGTGGACGATCGATGAGGAGATGGCCGAGTTCCGCAGCCAGTTCCCGACCTCGGCGGGCAACGAGGACCGGACCGAGAACATCCGGGTGGGCCTGGGGCACGTCAACGGCACAGTCGTGATGCCCGGGGGGCAGTTCAGCCTCGGCGATGCCCTCTCGCCGATCTCCGCGGAACGCGGGTATGTCGAGGCGGGCGTGATCCAGGACGGTCGCCTGGTCAAGGGCATGGGCGGTGGACTGTCCCAGGTCTCCACGACGGTGCTCAACACCGCCTGGGAGGCCGGCGTGCAGCTGGACGAGTTCACCCCGCACTCGTACTACATCTCCCGCTACCCCGAGGGCCGGGAGGCCACGTTGTCGGTCCCGGTGATCGACAACAAGTGGACCAACGACACCGACAGCCCGATCATCGTGCAGACCTACATCGAGGGCGACGAGATCGTGATGCGCTTCTACGGGGACAAGCAGTTCACCGTGCAGACCCACACCTCCGGGCGCTCGAACGTGGTCCAGCCCGAGCGGCGGACCGACGACAGCGAGGACTGCCTGTACCAGTCGCCCCAGGTGGGCTTCAACGTCACCGTGACCCGGGTGCTGCTCCAGGGTGGCAATGAGGTTGGTCGCCGGTCCTACACCACCCACTACAACGCCTCCGACGAGGTGGTCTGCACCAACAACTGAGGTCGCTCGGACGGGCCGGGTTCGGCCCTGGGGCACGCTGCGGCATACAATCCAGGTGTACTCCGGTCCGGGCTGGGCCCGGTCCCGGCCACGGCACCGTGCATTGCGTTCCACGAAGCAGGAGTTGTCCCTATGACGTATGTGATCGCCCAACCCTGTGTCGACCTGAAGGACAAGGCCTGCATCGAGGAGTGTCCGGTCGACTGCATCTACGAGGGTGAGCGCTCGCTGTACATCCACCCCGACGAGTGCGTCGACTGTGGCGCCTGCGAGCCGGTCTGCCCGGTGGAGGCGATCTACTACGAGGACGACGTCCCCGAGCAGTGGGCGGAGTACTACAAGGCCAACGTCGAGTTCTTCGACGACCTCGGCAGCCCGGGAGGCGCGGCGAAGCTCGGGCTGATCCCGAAGGACCACCCGATCATCGCGGACCTGCCCCCGCAGGAGCACGACGAGTGAATCCGCCCGCAGGGGGCGGGTGCTCGCGCGTCCACTCCTGCACCCACCCATCGACCGCGCCCCTGACCCGGGGCCACCGCCCGCAGGGCACGAGCAGGAGGAACACATGACCGAGAACGCCACACTCCGCCACGGCTCCCACGAACTGTCACTGCCGTTCGTCCCTGCAGTCGAGGGCAACAACGGGCTGGACATCTCCGCACTGCTCAAGGAGACCGGCGACGTCACGCTGGACGTGGGCTTCGTCAACACGGCGTCCTGCTCCTCCGAGATCACCTACATCGACGGCGGGGAGGGCATCCTGCGCTATCGGGGATACCCGATCGAGCAGCTGGCCGAGCACTCCAACTTCCTGGAGACCAGCTACCTGCTGATCTACGGTGAGCTCCCGACCGCCGAGGAGCTGGAGGCGTTCGACTCGCGGCTGCGGCGGCACACCCTTCTCGTGGAGGACATGAAGGGCTTCTTCGGCGGGTTCCCCCGGGACGCCCACCCGATGCCGGTGCTCTCGTCCGCGGTCTCCGCGCTGGGCACCTTCTACCAGGACAGCCTGGACCCGTTCGACCCCGAGGACGTGGAGATCTCCACGTTCCGCCTGCTGGCCAAGCTCCCGACCATCGCCGCCTACGCGTTCCGCAAGAGCCAGGGCCAGCCGTTCCTCTACCCCGACAACAGCCTCAACCTGGTCGAGAACTTCCTGTGGATGACCTTCGGGATGCCCACCGAGAAGTACGAGCTGGACCCCGATCTGGTCAAGGCGCTGGACCTGCTCTTCATCCTGCACGCCGACCACGAGCAGAACTGCTCGACCTCCACCGTCCGCCTGGTGGGTTCCTCCCAGGCCAACCTCTTCTCCTCCATCTCCGCGGGCATCCACGCGCTGTCCGGGCCGCTGCACGGCGGCGCCAACTCCGCGGTCCTGGAGATGCTGGACGGCATCCGCACCCAGGGCGGGGACGTCAAGGAGTTCGTCCGCAAGGTCAAGAACAAGGAGGACGGCGTCAAGCTGATGGGCTTCGGCCACCGGGTCTACAAGAACTACGACCCGCGCGCCGCCATCGTGAAGCAGACGGCGCACGACATCCTCTCCAAGCTGGGCACCAACGAGCTGCTCGACCTGGCCATGGAGTTGGAGCAGACCGCTCTCGAGGACGACTACTTCGTCGAGCGCAAGCTCTACCCGAACGTCGACTTCTACACCGGCCTGATCTACGAGTCGATGGGCTTCCCCTCCAGCATGTTCACCGTGCTGTTCGCGATCGGGCGGCTGCCCGGATGGATCGCCCAGTGGCGCGAGATGATCAACGACCCGCAGACCAAGATCGGCCGCCCGCGCCAGCTGTACACCGGGTCCCCGGCCCGGGACTACGTGCCGGCCGCGCAGCGCTGAGCACCCGGCGCCGGGGGGGTTACCCGGCGACAGTGATGAGGACGGTGGCTCCGCTGGGGCCGCCGTCCTCGTCGTTGCGCCAGGTGAGGGGGTCCTGGGACCGGCTCCACCGCATACCGTCGACCTGGACCGAGACCACGGACTCGCTGCGCGCGTGCGCGACGGCCCACGCCGCCACCGCCCACGCCGCGCGCTCGGACCCGGCGGTGAGGGTCACCGTGGTGTCATCGTCACCGACCTCGCCGGAGGCGTTGAACTGGGCCTGCGCCTTGGCCAGGACGTCGGCGGCCGAGCCGGTCCCCGGGTCGTCCAACTCGCAGCCCATCGCGGCCGGCGTCTCTCCGGTGAGGGTGGTGGCCAACACCCGCGCCTCCCACTCGTGGTCGGCGTAGGCCTCGGGGAAGGCGCTGCGCTGCACCTCCTGCGCGGCCACGGTGATCTCCATCTCCTGCCACCCGGGGACCTCGAGGAGGGCGTCGTAGAACGTGTTCGCGGCATACACCGGGTCCAGCACCTCCTCCTCGCTGCCCCAGCCCTGGCTGGGTCGCTGCTGGAACAGGCCGAGGGAGTCGGCGTCCCCGTAGTTGATGTTGCGCAGTTTGGATTCCTGGATGGCGGTGGCCAGGGCGACGGTGACGGCGCGCAGCGGCAGGTCGCGGTCGACGGCCACCATGGTGATGGTGGCCGCGTTGGCGGACTGTTCGGGCGTGAACGTCTCGGTCCGCTCAGCTGCCCGGAACTCACAGCCGTCAGAGCGCAGCTCGGTCATCACCCACCGCGCTCCCAGGACCCCGCCCGCCCCGGCCACGAGCAGGGCCGTCACGGCCACGACGGCACCGGCCCGCGAGCGGCGGCGGGGGCCTGCCCCGGGGCCCGAGGGCAGGCGGTCGTGGTGGTCCGGCGGGGGCATGGCGCACAGTGTAGGTGGGCAACCTAGGGTGTCCGTCCATGGACACCACCGGCCCCGACGGCCCCCACGCGCTGGACCTGTCCGCTGACGTCGTGACCCTCACCGCGGCGCTGTGCGACATCCCGTCGGTGAGCCTGGACGAGCGGAGACTGGCCGACGCGGTGCAAGAGGCGCTGCAGGCCCTGCCGAACCTGGCCGTGGTCCGGGACGGCAACGTGGTCGTCGCCCGGTCAGAGTTGGGCCGCCGGGAGCGGGTGGTGCTCGCCGGCCACCTGGACACCGTGCCCCTGACCGACCCTCCCAACCTTCCCGTGGTGATGGACGGCGAGTACCTGGTCGGTCGCGGGACGACCGATATGAAGGGCGGCGTGGCCGTCCAACTCCGGCTCGCCGAGGCGCTCACCGACCCGGTGCGGGACATCACCCTCGTGTTCTACGACGGGGAGGAGGTCGCGGACGAACACAACGGGCTGGCCCGGCTGGCCCGGGAGCGCCCCGACCTACTCGAGGGTGACTTCGCGGTGCTCCTGGAGCCGACCGACGACGGGGTCGAGGGCGGATGCAACGGCTACGTCACGGTCCGGGTCCACACGCGCGGCACCGCCTGCCACTCGGCCCGGCCCTGGATGGGGCACAACGCGCTGCACGACCTGGCCGGGGTGCTGGACCGGATCGCGGGCGCCGACCTGCCGGAGGTCGACGTCGACGGTCTGACCTACCGGCAGTCGCTCAACGCCGTGGGGGTCACCGGCGGCATCGCCGACAACGTCATCCCGGACCATGCCACGCTCACCGTGAACTACCGGTTCGCGCCGGACCGGTCGGCCGAGCAGGCCGTGCGGCACCTGCGGGACGTGGTCTTCGCCGGGCTGGAGGTCGAGGTGCTGGACGCCGTGGACGGTGCCCGACCGGGCCTGCACCTGCCGGCAGCGGCGGACTTCGTCGCGGCCCTCGGGCTGCCCGTCCGTGCCAAGCAGGGCTGGACCGACGTCGCGCGCTTCAGCGCCCTCGGGATGCCCGCGGTGAACTTCGGGCCGGGGGAGAGCCGGTTCGCCCACATGGACGACGAGCGCTGCCTGGTGCGTCAACTGCGCGAGTGCGAGGCGGCGCTGCTGCGCTGGCTGTCCTGACCCCGTCTGTGCGGTCCGTGCCTGCGGCCGCTAGGTTCGTGCCCGTGACGGACCAGAGGGAACACCAGCAGGGACCCGTGACGCTGCGCGGCCGCCAGGTCCCGGCGACGACCACCGACCAGCGGCTGCTGGACAGCAGTGGCCCGGGAGACTGGGTGCACACCGACCCGTGGCGGGTGCTGCGGATCCAGGCCGAGTTCGTCGAGGGATTCGGCACGCTGTCACAGGTCGGGCCCGCGGTGAGCGTCTTCGGCTCGGCCCGGACCCCGGCGGGCCACCCCACCTACGCGCTCGCCGAGACGGTGGGGCGGACCCTCGTCGAGCAGGGCTTCGCGGTGATCACCGGCGGAGGCCCCGGCACCATGGAGGCTGCCAACAAGGGCGCCACCGAGGCAGGGGGCACCTCGATCGGCCTGGGCATCGAGCTGCCCTTCGAGGCGGGGCTGAACCCCTACGTCAATCTGGGGATCAACTTCCGCTACTTCTTCGCCCGCAAGACCATGTTCGTCAAGTACGCCCAGGGTTTCATCGTGCTCCCCGGTGGGTTCGGCACGCTGGACGAACTGTTCGAGGCGATCACCCTGGTGCAGACCGGGAAGGTGACCCGGTTCCCGATCGTGCTGATGGGGGTCTCCTTCTGGGAGCCGATGATGGGCTGGCTGCAGCGCACGCTCGAGGGCGAGGGCATGGTCTCCCCCGGGGACCTGGACCTGCTCCGGCTGACCGACGACATCGACGAGGCGGTCGACCACATCGTCCGCACCCGCGAGCAGCACACGTGACACCATCGGCATCGTGATCATCCTGCTCGTCATGCTCGTCGTCCTGCTGGCCGGGCTCGTCGCGGCCGCGCTGGCCGGGCGCATCCCCGCCGGCGGCCTGCTGCCGCCCGTGACCTCGGAGTCGGCAGCCGGGCTGCCTCGCGGCGGCATGGAGCCCGACGACCTGCCGCGGCTGCGCTTCGACATGGTCCCGCGGGGCTACCGGATGTCCCAGGTCGACGACGTGATCGACCGGTTGGGGGACGAGATCCGCACCCGAGACGCCGAGATCACGCGGCTGCGAGCGGAGGCCGACCGCACCCATGGGGACGTTTGACCTGGCCCGCGTGGTCCCGGCCGACGTCCCCGCGACGTTCGCGGTGGTCGGTGACCTCACGGCATACGGACAGTTCATCCCGATGACCACGATCGACGCGGACCCCCTGCCGCCCCGGGCAGGGTGGCGGTTCACCGCGCGGACGGGGAAGGGCCCCCTCGCCGTGGTCGACCGGATGACGGTCACCCGGTGGGACCCCCCGCACGGCTTCGCCGTGCGCAAGCTCGGCCCCGTGCTCGACGGGTGGGCCGAGGTGGAGCTCATCGCGGGCACGGCCGGGACGACGGTGCGGTGGCGCGAGGAGATCACCGTCCGGCCCCCGTGGCTGGGGCGCCGCCTGGGGTTTGTCTCCGACCCGGTGAACCGCCGGCTCTTCGCCCGGGCGCTGGACCTCATGGTGGCCCGGGTGGTCGCCCGATGACGCGACGCGTGCCCGGGCGGTTCCTGCTGGCCGTGCTCGCCGTCTACACCCTGTTCCGGGTGTTCACGACGGGGGTGCTGTTGTGGATCACCCACACCCAGCAGGACCCCTCGGTCTTCACCGACGACTACCCGCGCTACTTCGACGTCGTCTCGGCCTGGGACGGCAAGTGGTACCGCGAGATCGCCGAGCAGGGCTACCCCCCGGAACTGCCGCGCTTCGAGGACGGCACGGTGCGCCAGAACCCATGGGCGTTCTACCCGATCTTCCCCAAGGCCGCCGCGGCCCTGATGCACCTGACCGGCCAGCCCTTCCAGGTAGTCGCCCCGCTGCTGGCGACCGTCATCGGCTACGCCGCAGTCCTGGTGATGGCACTGCTGCTGCACGAGCGGATCGGGCGCTGGGGCACCCTGGCCGTCGTGGCGCTCTACGCCGCCTTCCCGGCCTCGCCCACCCTCCAGGCCGCCTACACCGAGTCGCTGGCCGTGCTGCTGCTCTGCCTGGTGTTGTGGTTGCTGAGCCGGGAACGCTGGCTGTGGGCCGCCGGGGTGGCCGTGCTCACCGGCCTGGCCCGCCCGATCGCCCTCCCGCTGGGCGCCGTGGCCCTGGTGGCGGTGTACCTGCGGTGGAGGGACCGGGGGGAGCGGCCGCTGGGCACCCCGGAGGCCCTCCGGATGGCAACTGCCCTCGCGGGCTGCGGGGTATCCGGGCTGATCTGGCCGGCCCTGGTGTGGGAGGGCACGGGCGAACCGGACGGCTACGCGCTGACGATGTCCGCCTGGCGCGGCGGGGAGGAGATCACCGCGTTCCGGCCCACCCTGGACCTGCTGGAGTTCCTCTTCGGGGACACCGGGCTGTGGCTGCTGGTCGGGGCGGGGGCGCTGCTGCTCCTGGCCGTGCTCGGGCCGTGGGCGCGGGCCCTGGGGCCCGAGTTGCGCACCTGGCTGTTGGCCTACCCCTTCTACCTGCTGGCCGCCCTCGACCCGTGGACGAGCATCTACCGCTACCTGTTGCTGATGTTCCCGCTGTTCGCGGTGTTCGTGGGCGCTGGTTGGCGCACCGGGGACCGCCGGGGCTACGAGCAGCCGGGCTGGCTGACCGTCACGCGGACCGTCGTGCTGGTGCTGCTGTTCCTCGGGTGGCAGGTGTGGTGGACCTGGGAGCTGTTCATGTTCGTCCCGCCCCGGGACGACCCACCGTGAGCCTCACTCCCCGGTGAAGACCGGCTTCTCCTTGGCCAGGAAGGCCGCCACCGCGGCCTGGTGGTCGGCGCTGGCCCCGGTGGCGGCCATCAGGTCCGCCTCGTGCTCCAGGGCCTGCTCCAGCGGCAACCCGGCCGAGGCGTCGACCGCCCTGCGGACGGCGCCGTAGGCCAGGGTCGGTCCTGCGGCGAGCTGCGCCGCGAGGGCGTTCACCCGCTCCTCGAACTCCTCGGCCGGGACGACCTCGCTGGCCAGTCCTAGCTCGGCGGACTCCTGCGCAGAGACCGTCCGGGGCAGCAGCAGCAACTCCTTGGCCCTGGCGGTGCCGACCAGCCGTGGCAGCGACCAGGACGACCCCGAGTCACAGGAGAGCGCGATCCCCACGAAGGCCAGGTTGAACCCCGCGGCGTCGGAGAGGATGCGCAGGTCGGCGGCGAGCGCGAAGCCGGCGCCGGCCCCGGCCGCGACCCCGTTGACGGCCGCGATCACGGGCTTGTCCATCGTCGCCAGGAGCCGCACCACGGGGTTGTAGTGGTCCCGCACCGTGGACCACAGCGACTCGTCCTGCGCCTGCAGCAGGGTGATGTGCTCCTTGAGGTCCTGGCCCACGCAGAACGCCCGCCCGGAGCCGGTGAGCACCACGCAACGGACCCCGGGGTCCGCGGCCACGTCGCGCAGCGCGGCCAGCAGCGCCTCCTTGGTGGGGGTGTCCAGGGCGTTCATCGCCTCCGGTCGGTTGAACCGGACGGTGGCGACCGCGCCGGCGCGCTCGACGGCTACGGGTTCGGGCATCACGGGGCTCCTGTCAGTGGGGACCCGGCCGCGGCCAGGCTGTCGGTGACGAATGTACGGGCCGCCGGGCGCAGCGTCTCGGCGACCTCCAGGAACAGGGCCCGTGCGGCGGTGCCGGGCCACCCGGCCGGCATGACCTCCGGGGGGAGTTCCGGGTCGCTGAACAGGAAGCCACGCCACCGGTGGACCAACTCGGCGCGCACCGGGTAGGCCTCGGGCGGCGCCAGCCCCGCACTGGCACGGGGCACCAGGTCGGCATACCGGTCCAGGAAGTCGCGGTAGCGGCTCGCCAGGTCGGCCAGGTCCCACGCCTGGGCCGCGAGGCTGGAGGGGGCCCCCAGGTGGTCGGCCTCGAACGCCTGCCAGCCCACCCGCAACGGGGCGAGCGCCGTCTCCAGCTCCGGGTTGCGGTGTGCCGCCACCCAGGTCTGGGCGGCGAGGCGGCCGTAGCCGAGGTAGCTCAGGGTGGCCGCCAGCCGGTCACGCAGGGCCCGGTCACCGGCCCGGTCCAGCACGATGACACGCCACCGGCCGTCCCAGTCCTCCTCCACGGGACGATAGATCCGCTGGTGGGCAGCCGCCAGCCGCTGGACGGCGGCCGGGGTGGCGAGGTAGCCGCGCACCCCGTCGCGCGTCTGCGGGCTCAGCCACTCCTGGGCGACCATGCGGGACACCGCGGTGCGGGTCGCCGCCGGTTGGATCGCGCACGTCTGGAGCAGGGCGACCACGCTGGAGATGGGTGCCCAGGACCCGAACTCGGAGAGGTGGTCGCCGTAGAGGTCGAAGACGGCCGATCGCGCGCGCACCGGACCAGTGTGCCTGAGGGGTGATTTCGACACGCAGCGTGGACAGGGGATAATGGGCCGAGTGATCGAGCCCGCCGCACTTCGGCGGAGGGCACCGCGGTGCGCCGCGGCAGGAGGAAGGGTTCACGATGGCAGCGATGAAGCCGCGCACGGGGGACGGCCCCCTCGAGGTGACCAAGGAGGGCCGTGGCATCGTGCTTCGGATGCCGCTCGAGGGTGGCGGCCGCCTGGTGGTGGAGATGAACGCCGAGGAGGCGGGTGCCCTCGGCACCGCGATCGAGGAGTGCCTGGCCGGCTGAGACCGGCCCGTCACAGCACGGCAGGGTCCCCACGCCGCACCGCGGCGGTGGGGGCCCTTTCGTGTGTTGTGGGGCGGTCTCAGCGCTTGACGGCGGCGAACAGCCCGTCGCCGACGGGCAGCAGGGTGGGGAGCAGCCGCTCGTCCTCACGCAGCTCCTTGCCCAGGTCCCGCAGGATGGTGGTCGTCTCGTCGCGCGCGGCGGGGTCGGCCACCTGGTCGTGCCACAGCATGTTGTCCAGCACCAGCACCCCTCCCGGCCGCAACAGACGCAGCGCCTGCTCGGCATACACCGGGTAGCTCGGCTTGTCGGCGTCCACCAGGACCAGGTCGTAGGCGGCGTCGGTGAGCCGCGGCAGCACCTGGCCGGCGTCCCCGCCGATCACCCGGGTGCGCTGGGTGGGGATCCCGGCGGCGGCAAAGGCCTCGCGGGCGGCGCGCTGGTGCTCCGGCTCGACGTCGATAGAGGTCAGGATGCCGTCGGGGTCCATGCCCTGTAGCAGCCACAGCCCCGACACCCCGGCGCCGGTGCCGATCTCGACCACGTGGGTGGCCTTCAGTGCGGCGGCCAGCAGCCGCAACGCGGCGCCGGTGCCGGGGCTGACCGGCATGCACCCCAGCGCGGCGCCCCGCCCGCTCGCCTGCTCGATCACCTCGCCCGGAGCGATGAAGTCCTCGGTGTAGGCCCATGTGGCCGGTTTCTGCGCACCCATGGGGGCAACAGTAGCCGCCCCCGGCCCTCAGGCATTTCCCAGGATCGACTGTCAGTGTGTGACCACGAACCCCGGCTGGCCCCAGGCCACCACAGCACCGGAGGACACCATGGCTGAGCGGACGCACGAGACGCAGGACTGGCAGCCGCCGTCCTGGGACGAGATCGTGCGCGACCACTCGGCTCGGGTCTACCGGCTGGCCTATCGCCTGACCGGCAACCAGCATGATGCCGAGGACCTGACCCACGACGTGTTCGTGCGGGTCTTCCGGTCGCTGCAGACCTACCGGCCCGGCACGTTCGAGGGGTGGCTGCACCGGATCACCACCAACCTGTTCCTGGACAAGGCACGCCGCAAGCAGCGGATCAGGTTCGACGCGCTCTCCGATGACGCCGCGGCCCGCATCCCCAGCCGGTCCCTGGGTCCGGAGGCCAGCTACGACGCCACCCACTTCGACGATGACGTGCAGCGCGCACTGGACTCGCTGTCGCCGCAGTTCCGTGCCGCCGTCGTGCTCAGCGATATCGAGGGGTACACCTATGAGGAGGTGGCCCAGACGCTCGGGATCAAGCTGGGCACCGTCCGGTCCCGGATCCACCGGGGGCGGGCCCAACTGCGCCAGCAGCTGGCCCACCGGGCGCCGGAGCGTGCGCGCCGTGGCCCGACCACGCAGCCGCTGCCCGTGATGGGCTGAGCCCCCGCGTCTCACCCGCCGTCCCCGGCCGGCCCGGGGATCGGGCAGAATCGGGTGATATGGCCGAGCACGAGGACGAGACGCAGGGGATCCCGGTCGACCGCACGATGGCCTGGCGGACCACCCGACCGACGGCGCCCGTGAGCGACGCGCGCCCGTACGTCTCGGCATACGGCCCGGCAAGCGGCACGGCATACGGCTCGGCTCACGGATCGACTGGGGACGGTCCGGCCTCGCCGACCCGAGGTGGGCGGCGTCGGGGCGGGGCTGGGTGGCTCGCCGCGGGCCTGGTCCTGGGACTGGCGGGTGGTGTGGCCGGTGGCTACGCCTCGGACCGGTACCTCGCCGGCCAGGAGGAGTCCCCGACCGTGGTCGAGCCGGCGCTGGTCACCCAGGTGGGCACGGGCAGCGGGGACGTCGCGCCGATCACGGCGATCGCCGGAGCGGTGCTGCCCAGCGTGGTCTACATCAGCGTCGAGGGCGGTGACGCCGAGGGGGTCGGGTCGGGCTTCGTGGTCCGTGAGGACGGCTACATCGTCACCAACAACCATGTGATCGAGGCGGCGGCCGACGGTGCCGGCACCATCACCGTCGAGTTCTCCGGCGAGCGGGAGCAGTTGGAGGCCGAGGTGGTGGGCCGGGACGTGCCCTACGACCTGGCCGTGCTCCGGGTGGACCGCTCGGGCCTGCCTGCCCTGCGCTTCGCAGACTCTGACCAGTTGGAGGTCGGGGCAGGGGTGGTGGCGTTCGGCGCCCCGCTCGGGCTGGACAGCACCGTCACGGCCGGGATCGTCTCGGCCGTGAACCGGCCGGTGGTGGCCGGTCAGGGTGACAGCACCTCTTACATCAACGCCATCCAGACCGACGCGGCCATCAACCCGGGGAACTCCGGCGGGCCGCTGCTGGACATGAGCGGGCGGGTCGTCGGGGTCAACTCCGCCATCGCGCAGATCCCCGACATGATGAGTAGCAGCGTGGCCGGGAGCATCGGCCTGGGGTTCGCCATCCCGGGCAACCAGGTCCAGCGCACCACGGACCAGCTGATCGAGACCGGCACCAGCGAGCACCCGGTGATCGGGGTGCTGGTGGACACCACCTACTCCGACGGGGGTGCGCGGGTCCTCGACGAGGCCCAGGCCGGGGACCAGGACCCGGTCATCGACGGTGGCCCGGCGGACGGGGCGGGCATCGAGCCGGGCGACATCATCGTGGCCATCGACGGGACCCGGGTCGACGACGCGAATCACCTGATCGTGCTGCTGCGCTCGCACGAGGTCGGGGACCGCGTCGAGGTGCTGGTCCGGGATGCCGACGGGTCGGAGCGGACCGAGACGGTGACCCTGGCAGGATCTGGGGAATGAGCGGGAACCTCGAGCGCGGCGGGGCGCCCTGATGTGGAACCTGAACGGCACCGAGCTGCTCATCCTGATCGTGCTCGCCCTGGTGATCCTCGGCCCGGACCGGCTCCCGGAGTATGCCTCCCGGCTGGCCCGGGGCGTGCGCCAGTTGCGGGACCTTGCCGAAGGGGCCAAGGTGCAGCTGCGCCAGGAGATGGGGCCCGGCTTCGACGACGTCGACTGGCAGCAGCTGGACCCCCGGCAGTACGACCCGCGCCGGATCGTGCGGGAGGCCCTGCAGGACGACCCGGACCCCGACGCGGGCGCGGCTGAGGATGTGGCCACACCGGTTGACACCGCCCCGGCCGCTGGGGGCGCGGTGCCTGCCCGCCCGACGGTGCGCGTCATGGACCCCTCGCTGCCCACTCCGTTCGACCCCGAGGCCACGTGACCCCTGGGCCCTCCTCGCTGAGCCCGTGGGCGCTCGCCGCGCTGGCCAGCGTGCACTCCCGCAGCGTGGGCGGACGCCTCGACCCGGACCTGCGCGTCACCCTGAACTTCCACCCCGACCGCATCAGCCACGGAGGGACGGTGCTTGAGCACCTGGGCCGGGACCTCGCGTACCGCTCGCAGTTCGAGACGGGCACCAGCAACGGCGGACTGACCGCGTATGCCGGGGGAGACCGGTGGCACTGGGAACAGCGTGCCTTCGGCGGTGCCTACGATGATGCGCCCCCGGCGGAGCGCCCGAAGTATGGCGCGCTGGACCACCGCCCGGGGCCGCTGGGCGGGGCACCGAGGTTCGGCTCGGCATACCTGCGGCTGCGCCCCGAGGTGCTGGACCGGACGACCTTCTGCTTCCCGGACTCGGTCTTCGGACCCACCTTGTGGGGAACGGCGGGCGCCTGTGACCTCATCCGGTACGCCGAGGAGTTCGCCGGTCGGGCCAGGGACGACGCGGCCGAGGCGACCCACGGGGGACTGCTCGATGCGTATGTCGAGGCGCAGGTCCACGGGCCGGTGCACTGTGTCCACGACGTCGAGGCGCTGGTGCTCGACCCGAGCTTTCGCGGGACGGAGGTGGAGGAGCAGGCCAGGGCGCTGCCCGTGCCCGTGGGGTGGCACGAGGGGCGGCGCCTGACGGTCGGGGAGGCCGAGCAGCACCTCGCGTTCCGGGGACCGGGGCCGGTGGCGCTGGCCCGTCGGATCGCCCGGGACGGCGTAGTCGATGCGCGGGTGATCGGGCTGGCTGCCGCGAGCGGGGCGGACCCGCAACTCCTCAAGCGCGTGTGGCACCTGGTGGCCCGGTTCGGGGACCCGGCCCCGTGACGTCAGGGGCGTGAGGTCAGGGCCGTGGGGACCGCGCCTCGACAGCGGGCAATCGCGACCGCAAACTCGCTACGAAGTTGCGGATGGGACGACAAACTCGCTACGAAAATTGGATGGGGACGACAAACTCGCTACGAAAATTGGTCAGGTGGGGGAGATGCCCAGTTTCCGGCCGGCGAGGCCGCGGCCGCGGCGGGCCAGGCCGCGCGCCACCGAACGCAGGGCCGTCGCTGCCGGGGAGTCGGGCTGCCCCAGGACCACGGGTAGTCCTGCGTCGCCGCCCTCACGCACGGTGACGTCCAACGGGATCTGGCCCAGCAGGGGCACCTCGGCGCCGATCGAGCGGGACAGGGAGTCGGCCACCGTCTGGCCGCCGCCGGAGCCGAAGATCTCTTGGCGGGTGCCGTCCGGCAACTCCAGCCAGGACATGTTCTCGACCACACCGACCAGTCGCTGGTGCGTCTGCAGGGCGATGGACCCGGCACGCTCGGCGACCTCCGCGGCCGCCTGCTGGGGCGTGGTGACCACGAGCAACTCCGAACTGGGCAACAACTGCGCCACGGTGATGGCGATGTCACCGGTGCCCGGTGGCAGGTCCAGGAGCAGCACGTCCAGGTCCCCCCAGAACACGTCGCCCAGGAACTGCTGCATGGCTCGGTGGAGCATGGGCCCGCGCCAGACGACGGGCTGGTTGCCGGGGACGAACATCCCGATCGAGATGACCTTCACCTCGTGCTGGATCGGCGGCAGGATCATGTCGTCGACCTGGGTCGGCTGGTGCTCCACCCCGAGCATGCGGGGCACCGAGAAGCCGTAGATGTCGGCGTCGACCACCCCGACCCGCAGCCCCTCGGCGGCCATCGCCGCCGCCAGGTTGACGGTGACCGAAGACTTGCCGACGCCGCCCTTGCCGGAGGCCACGGCATACACCCGGGTCAGGCTGTCCGGGCGGGCGAACGGGATCTCCTTCTCCGCGGCGCCACCGCGCAGCTGCTGCTTGAGTCCCTGGCGCTGCTCGTCGCTCATCACCCCGAGCTGGACCTGGACCTCGCGGACCCCCTCGACAGCAGTGAGGGCCGCGGTGACGTCCTTGGTGATGGTGTCCTTCATGGGGCAGCCGGGGACGGTCAGCAGGACCGTGGTGCTCACCGTGCCCTCGGCCGAGACATCCACGCGTTCGACCATGCCCAACTCGGTGATCGGCCGGCGGATCTCCGGGTCGTTGACCGTCGCGAGGGCGGCCTGAAGCGCATCAAGGGTAGGCACGGACATGCTCCCCATGGTAGGTCGCCGCCGGCGACGGACCGAACGCGGTGGGTCAGCCTCCGGTGCGTTCCGGGTCCGGCGCCTCACCGGGCTGGCCCGCCTGCCGCGCCCGTTCGTCGAGCTCCTCAAGCAGGCTGCGCAGTTCCGAGCGGACGAAGTCGCGGGTAGCGGTGTCCCGCAGAGCGATCCGCAGGGCGGCCACCTCGCGGGTCAGGAACTCGGTGTCGGCGAGATTGCGCTCGTCCCGGGTGCGGTCCTGCTCGATCATCACCTTGTCCCGGTCCGCCTGACGGTTCTGCGCGAGCAGGATGAGCGGGGCCGCGTACGACGCCTGGAGGCTGAGCATCAGGGTCAGGAAGATGAAGGCGTAGGGGTCGAACCGGAGGCCGCCGGGCGCGAGGACGTTCCAGGCGAGCCAGACGGCGACGAAGATCGTCATGTAGGCCAGGAAGCGTGCCGTGCCCATGAACCGGGCGAAGCCCTCGGCGAAGGCCCCGAACTGCTCCGGGTCCATCCGCGGCCGCAACCGCCAGGAGCGGCCCTGGGCCAGCGGCTGGTCGAGCTTGTCGTCGCGCCCGGCCGCCCGGTCGACCGCGCGTTCGGCCAGCCGGTCCCGGCGCGGCCGGTTGCCGGTGGGTTCAGACATGGTGGGCCTCCGGGGTTGCGTCGTCGTCGCGATCCTCGCGCCAGTCGTCCGGGAGCAGGTGGTCCAGCACGTCGTCGACGGTCACCGCGCCCAGCAGCCTGCCCTCCTCGTCGGTGACCGGGAGGGCAACCATGTTGTAGGTAGCCAAGAGCCGGGTGATCTGGCCGAGCCGAGCATCGGGGGCGACCGGCTCGAAGTCCTTGTCCACGACCGAGCCGAGGGTCTGGTGCGGGGCCTCGCGCAGGAGCTTCTGGATGTGACAGACACCGAGCAATCGCCCGGTCGGTGTTTCCAACGGCGGCCGGGTCACGTAGACCAGCGAGGCCAGGGCAGGGCTCAACTCCTCCCGGCGCACGACCGCGAGAGCCTCGGCGATGCTGGCCTCGGGGCCCAGGATCACCGGCTCGCTGGTCATCAGGCCGCCGGCCGTGTCCTCGTCGTAGGCCAGCAGCCGCCGGATCGGGTCGGCCTCGCCCGGCTCCATGAGCTGGAGCAACTCCTCGACGGTGTCCTCGGGCAGGTCGCCCAGCAGGTCCGTGGCGTCGTCCGGCTGCATCGCCTCCAGGATGTCCGCGGCACGATCGGTCGTCAGCTGGGTCAGGATCTCCACCCGGTCGTCGTCGGGAAGTTCCTCCATCACGTTGGCCAGCGTCTCGTCGTCCAGGGCGTCGGCCACCTCGGAGCGGCGCTTGGGGGACAGGTCGTGGATCGCGTCGGCGAGATCCTGCGGCTTGAGGTCCTCCAGGCTCTCCAGGAGCCGGTGTGCCTCCTGGCCGGGTGCGTCCAGGTGCAGTCCCTGGACCCGCTCGATCGGGATCAGGAAGGTCTCCCCGCGGCGCCGCCGCAGTCGCAGGCTGCCGGAGCTCGGCGTCCGCCGGCGCACGAACACCTTGGTCACCCGCCAGTCCCGGCTCGGCGTGAGCTCCAGCGCGAGATCCTCCACGACCGCGGGGAAGGTCTCCTCGTCCTGGGTGGCGGTCACTTCACGGTCGAACAGTTCGGCGACGACCATGGTCTCCCCGGTCCGCTGCTCGAACCGACGCATGTTGACCAGGCCCGTGGTGATGACCTGGCCGGAGTCGATGCTGGTCACCCTCGTCATGGGGACGAAGACGCGACGGCGTCCCGGCACCTCGATGACCATCCCGATCGCACGGGGTCCACGGGCGCGGACGGCCCCGGTGAGGCTGACCACGACGTCGCGGACCCGGCCGACCTCGTCGCCCATCGGGTCGAAGACACTCAGCCCGTTCAGCCGGGCAACGAAGACTCGTGGGCTCACTGCTGCAGACTACCGACCGGGCGCTGCCGGCTCACGACCCCTCTCGTCAGCGCGCGCCCGGAGTCTGTGTCGGGAGCCGGGGAATACCCGCGCACGACCCCCGGCGTTGCAAGCGTTTAGCCGGGTGTCGTCTGCGATGAGGGAGACGGTCTGGCGCCCGGCTGAGCCCGAGCCCACACCGTATCCAGCACGACACCGAACCAGGAGCACCACACCCCCATGGGATTCACCACCACCGGCACCTATGACTACGCCACGTTGCGTGCCTTCCAGCACCGCCTGCGGGCGCAGGACGTCGCGCGCCGGCCGGTCAAGCCGCGCCGCCGACTGTTCCAGCGCTGACCCGGCGCACCCGTCCCGGGTGCGCCACGATCGACAGACCCTCGAGCCCCAGTGGGCCCGGGGGTCTTGTTGTCGCCCGTGCCGTGGTGGGACTTCCGCCCGCGGTGGTGCCATGATGGGCGGGTGAGCAGTCAACCCCACATGGGAGCCCCGGGCCGTATGGCGGGGCTCACCCTCAACTACCCCATGTCACTCGGGGTCTTCGACCGGTACGAGGACGCCCAGCGGGCGGTCGACTACCTCTCGGACCAGCAGTTTCCGGTCGAGAACTGCATGATCGTGGGCACGGACCTGCGTCAGGTCGAGCGGGTCACGGGGCGGCTGAGCATGGGCCGGGTGGCCCTGGGGGGCCTGGTCACGGGGGTCTGGCTGGGTCTGTTCGTGGGGCTGATCTTCGCGCTGTTCGGGACGGTCGGGGACACGCTGGTCACCGTGCTGTCGTGCGTGGTGTTCGGTGCCGGTTTCGCGCTCATCTGGGCGCTGTTGGGCTACGGGATGACCCGGGGTCGGCGCGACTTCACCTCGATCTCCCAGGTGGTGGCCACCCGCTACGAGGTGCTGACGGAGCACAAGCTCGCCGAGCGTGCCCGCGACCTCCTCGCGCAACTACCGCCAGCCCAGCGGGGCTGACGACCGCACCTGACCGCCATGGTGACCGGGTACTCGGCGTGGGACGGCGCAGACCTGTCCGGCCACCTCATCCGGGAGGTTGATCTCTCTGGCGCTGATCTTCGGGGAGCGGTGTTGGACGGCACCACGATCGATGGCTACATCAGGGGCTTGACGGTGAACGGGGTCGACGTCGCCCCTCTCGTCGAGGCAGAGCTCGATCGGCGGCACCCGGAACGCCTGGCGCTGCGTCCGACGGACGCAGCCGGCCTCCGCGCCGCCTGGGACGTTGCCGCCAGTTTCTGGGGTGCCACCGTCGAGCGGGCCGGGCGGCTGCCGGAGGAGTTGCGCCACGCCTCGGTAGACGGCGAGTGGTCGGTGGCACGGACCCTGCGCCACCTGGTCTTCGTGACGGACGCCTGGGTCGGGCACGCGGTCCGGGGGGACTCCGCGCCGTTCCATCCACTCGGGCTGCCGGCCGGCTTCCTGGACGGTGCGGCCTGCGGCATCGACGGCGAGGCCACGCCGACGTGGGCGGAGGTTCTCCAGGTGCGAGAGGACAGGATGGCTATGGTGGCGGACCTGCTCGCCGGGCTCACCGACGACGACGTCCACACGGTCTGTGGCCCGAACCGGGCGCCGGGGTTCCCGCCACCGGCCGAGCGCACTCTGCTGTCCTGCCTGCACGTCGTCCTCAACGAGGAGTGGGCACACCACCAGTTCGCCGTGCGCGATCTCGCCAGGCTGGAGGTTGGAGACTGACCGGGGCGAAGTCCGGAACCCGGGTCCCGGGGGCAATCAGCGGCGCCCTCCGGCGCGCACCCACGCCTCCACCTCGTCGGCCGAGCGGGGGAGTGCCACCGACAGGTTGCGGTGACCGTCCTCGGTGATCACGATGTCGTCCTCGATGCGCACCCCGATGCCGCGGAACTCCTCCGGCACCAGCAGGTCGTCGGCCTTGAAATACAACCCGGGCTCGACCGTGAGCACCATGCCGGGCCGCAGCGTGCCCTCCATGTAGTCCTCACGCAGGGCGAGCGCGCAATCGTGCACGTCGATCCCGAGGTGGTGGCTGGTGCCGTGCACCATCCAGCGCCGGTGGAACTGGCCGTGCTCGGCGTCCAGCGTCTGCTCCACGGTGACGCCGTCCGGGAGCAGGCCCCACTCGTGCAGCTTCGTCGCGATGACTCGGATGGCAGCCTGGTGCACGTCGCCGAAGGTGTTGCCCGGGCGCGCCGCAGCCAGCCCGGCCTCCTGTGCCTCCAGGACTGCCTCGTACACCCTGCGCTGCACCTCGGTGAACGTCCCGTTGACCGGGACCGTGCGGGTCACGTCGGCGGTGAACAGGGCGTCGGTCTCCACCCCAGCGTCGAGCAGCAGCAGGTCGCCGTCGGTGACGTCACCGGTGTTGCGGATCCAGTGCAGGGTCGTGGCGTGGTCCCCGGACGCGCAGATCGAGTCGTAGCCGACGCCGTTGCCCGCGTGCCGGGCGTGCAGGCCGAACACACCCTCGACCCAGCGTTCGCCGCGGCCCCGTCGCACCGCCTCCGGGAGCTCGCCGACGACGGCGTCGAACGCCTCGGTCGTGGCGTCGCAGGCCCGCTGCATCTGCTCGATCTCCCACTCGTCCTTCACCAGGCGCAGGGTCGACAGGAAGCGGGCCAGCTCGGCGTCCTCCTCGCTGTGTGCCTGGGCCTCGTCCTCGACGGCCGCACCCGCCTGCGCGCGGACGGACGCCACCTGGGCGGTGACATCCTGGTCCGCGTCCGGCACGACGCGCAGCGTGACCTGGCCGGCGTCCTTGGCCAGGGCATCGCCCAGCTCGTCCAAGTGCCGGGTGGCTACCCCCAGCTCCGCAGCCAGGCTCTCCAGGGTGGGCCGGGCACCGACCCAGAACTCCCCGACGCGGGAGTCGGCGAAGAACTCCTCGCTGTCCCGGTCGGCCAGCGGATAGAAGTACAGGACCGGCTCGTGGCCGCCCTCCTCGAGCGGATGCAGCACCAGCACGGCGTCCGGCTCCCGGTCGGCCCCGAGCCCGGTGAGGTGCGCGAACGCGCTGTGCGGGCGGAAGACGTAGTCGGTGTCGTTGCTGCGCACCTTCAGGCCGCCGGCGGGCACGACCAGGCGTTCCCCGGGGAAGGCGGCGGAGAGGACCGCACGGCGACGCTCGGCATACGGCGCCACCGCCGCCTGCTCGGGCAGCCGGCCGTCTCGGGGAGCCCACCCGCTGGCCACGAAGGCGCGGAACTCCTCGGTGGTGGGACGGCTGCGGTGCCCTGCCTTGATCTGCTTCTCACTCACCCGCCCATCGTCGCACGGTCGGTTCCAGGCCAGGTTGCGCAGGTGCCTACCCTGGTGCCGTGCCCTCACGCCCCGACCGTCGGAAGCCCGCCCCGCCCTCCGGCGCCGAGATCACCGGGCCCCAGGTCCGCGCCGTCCCCCGCGTGGGCACGGTGTGGCGCGACCGCGCCCAGTGGGTGGTGCGCGGGGTGGGGCCGCCCACCGTCCCGATCGCCCTGCCGGGCCACCACGACGAGGTCAGCCAGCGGCACGCCAGGATGGTCATCGACCTCGCCCTGCGGATCGGTGAGGCCATGCTCTCGACCGGCGCCTCGGCCGCGGACGTCGTGGCCACGGTGCTGCGGCTGGCCAACGCCTACGAGATCCGCTCGGCCCACATCGACATCACCTTCACCTCCATCGAGGTCTCGATCCACCGCGGCATCGACGAGGACCCCCTCACGGTCATGCGGGTGATCTCCGTGCGGTCTGCCGACTACTCCAGGCTGGAGCAGGTGCAGTTGCTGGTCGACCGGATCGCGTCCCCGGAGGACGGCCAGGACACCCTGCCGGTGGAGGAGGCGCGCGATGAGCTGGGCCGGCTGCTCGCCCAGCCGCACCCGTACCGTCGATGGGTGGCGACGGCGGGCGCCGCGCTCCTCGCCGGCGCCGTCGTGGCGCTGTTCGGCGCGCAGCCGGGCATGTGGATCCTAGCCGCGCTGAGCGCCGCGATCGTGGATCGGGTCTCCCGCTGGCTGGCTCGCGTCGGCTTCGCCGCGTTCTTCAACCAGGCGATCAGCGCCGCGATCCCCACGACCATCGCCGTGTTGCTCTTCTGGGGGCGGGACCACGGGTTCGAGATACCCGGCGTGCAGTCACCGTCGCTGGTCGTCATCGCGGGGATCATCGTGCTGTTGGCCGGGCTCACCGTGATGGGTGCGGCAGAGGACGCACTGGACGGCTACTACGTCACGGCCGGC
Source organism: Ornithinicoccus sp. (assembly GCF_057176825.1). Taxonomy (NCBI): domain Bacteria; kingdom Bacillati; phylum Actinomycetota; class Actinomycetes; order Micrococcales; family Intrasporangiaceae; genus Ornithinicoccus; species Ornithinicoccus sp. Next base: position 1,355,946 of record NZ_CM169976.1, read on the forward strand.
GCCCGCGGTCTTGAGGTCCTGATGTTGACCGCGGGCATCGCCACCGGGATCTCCCTGGTGCTGGCCATCGCCTCGGCCGCCGATGTGCCGATGGATGTCGTCCCGACCGTGCGGCTGGCCGGTGACCCGGTGGCCAACACGGCGGCGGCGATGCTCGTCGGGATCGGCTTCGCGCTGTCGACCCATACCGGCCCACGGGGTGTCGCGGTCGCCGGGCTCACGGCCGGGGCGGGATGGATCGTGTACGAACAGGTCGACCCGCTGTCGCTGGGGGATGCCACGACGGTGGGGCTGGCGGCGGCGCTCGTCGGGGCACTGGGGTATGTCGCACACCGCACCCTGCGCGTACCGGAACTGGCGATCACCACGGCGGGGATCGTCTCGATGCTGCCCGGGCTGGCGGCCTACCGCGCCCTGTTCTGGATGATGGAGGACTCGACCGGCCTGGTGAGCACCGCCCTGGTGGAAGGGTTCCGCGCCGTCTCCATCGGCCTGGGCCTGGCTGCCGGCGTCTCGATCGGCGGGTTCGCCGCCCGGCGCGCGCTCGGCCTGGACCGGTTCGCGACCCGGGCCCGACGGCGCTCGCGGGGTGGGTTCGTCTGAGCGTTGCGGCGCGGGTGTGCCCTCAGTCCTGCCACTCCACGGAGTCCAGGATCTGGGTGAGGATCTCCTCGCCCTCCTCGCGCTGGGACTCGGCGGCGGACAGGGTCAGGACGTAGAGCACGTCGTCGTGGACCACCCAGCGCTGGATCTGGGCCAGGCCGAAGTCGTTCTGCTCCCGGAAGATGACGTAGCCGAGTGCCTCCTCGCCGGCGACCTCGACCGGGTCCAGCATCTCGTACGAGCCGTCGTCCCCGGCGAGGTCCTCGGCCGAGGACTCGAGGGTCTCCTCCAGGTCCTCGAACGCCGGCTCCCCTGTGATGACCAGGTTGGTGTAGAACTCGTCGGCCGGTTCGTTCGCCCGAACGGCGGCCTCGACCTCCTCGGCGACCATGCTGCGCGCGTCCATCCAGCCGGCAGGCACGTCGAAACTGAAGGCCCCGTCGTTGGAGGTGACGGTGCCGGCACCGTCCTCCGGGGCCCCGGTCTCGGCCGACTCGTCACCGCCCGTCGTCGTCTCCGCGTCGTCGGGCGGGGCCGCGGACTCTCCCGCCCCGTCGTCGGTCGCGGTGACGCCCTCCTCGTCGGCCTCCTCGGTGGCCTGGGTGGAGTCCGTCGTCACCACCGGGTCGTCGTCGCCGGAGCAGCCGGCCAGCAGGGCGGCGGCCAACAGGGCGGCCCCGTACTGGGTCGTGCGGGTGCGGTGGCGACGTGTCATGCAGGCTCCTTCGGTCGGCCGGCGGTCCGCCGGGTCGGGTCTCATCCAGTATGACCCCACCGCCGCATAGGCTGGCGCGGTGAGGATCGATCTGCACACCCACTCAGACCGCAGCGACGGCACGGAGCCGCCCCGGACCGTGGTCGAGACCGCAGCACGGGCCGGCGTGGATGTCATCGGTCTGACGGACCACGACGTGACCAGCGGGTGGGCCGAGGCGGACCTGGCCGGGCGCGAGAGCGGCGTGAGCATCGTGCCCGGGATCGAGGTCTCCTGCAGCCACCACGGGATCTCGGTGCACATGCTGGGCTACCTGTTCGATCCGCAGGACCCGGAGCTCGTGGCCGACCTGGCGCGGTCCCGCGACTCCCGGGTCACCCGGATCCAGAAGATGGCCGAGCTGCTCGAGGCGGACGGCTACCCGGTGAGCTACCGCGCGGTGTTGGACCACGCCCGCAGCGAGGCGACGCTGGGACGTCCGCACCTGGCGGACGCCCTGATCTCCGCAGGGGTGTTCCCCGACCGGGCTGCCGCGTTCGCGACAGTGCTCTCGCGCGGCGGGGGCTACTACGTGTCGCACTACGCCCCGCGGCCGGAGGACATGGTGCGGATGATCCGTGCCGCGGGGGGTGTGGCGGTGATCGCCCACCCGTTTGCCGAGCAGCGCGGACGGGTCGTCGACGACGAGGTCATCGCGGATCTGGCGCAGGCGGGACTGGCGGGGATCGAGGTCGACCACCGGGACCACGACCCCGCGGCCCGCGACCGGGCCGCCGGGCTGGCGCGGGACCTCGGCCTGCTCCCGACCGGCTCCAGCGACTACCACGGAGCCAGCGGCAAGCCGAACCGACTGGGGGAGAACACCACGTCCGCGGAGGTGCTGGCCGAGTTGCTCGAGCGCAGCACCGGACACCGGGTCCTCGGGGCGCCGCTCGCGCTCGACCTGGGCTGACCCCACCCGACGAGGGGCGACCGAGCCCGACGGGTCAGTCCGTGGTGCCGCCGCCGGACTGCTGCTGGGTGCTGGGCCCGCGACGGCGCCGCTTCCGGTTGCGGGTGCGCTGGGGAGCGCCGTCGGCGCCCTCCCGGCGACCGCGGTCGCTGCGGGACCCGCGGGCCTGGTCGCCGCGGCCACCGGACCGTCCGCCACCGGAGCGACCGCCGCCACTGCGTCCGCCCCCGTGCCGACCACCCTTGCCCGGGCCACGACCGGTCTCCCCCAGGTCCTCCAGGACCTCGGCGTCCAACCCGGCCCGGGTGCGGGCGCTGCGGGGCAGCGTGCCCTTGGTCCCCGCCGGGATGTTGAGCTCCTCGTACAGGTGCGGCGAGGAGGAGTAGGTCTCCACCGGCTCCGGGATGCCCAGGTCGAGGGTCTTGTTGATCAGGGCCCAGCGGTGCAGGTCGTCCCAGTCCACGAAGGTGACGGCCACACCCGTGGCGCCGGCTCGTCCGGTGCGGCCGATCCGGTGCAGGTAGGTCTTCTCGTCCTCGGGGCACTGGAAGTTGATCACGTGCGTGACCGCCTCGACGTCGATCCCACGGGCCGCGACGTCAGTGGCGACCAGGATGTCGACCTTGCCGCTGCGGAAGGCCCGCATGGCCTGCTCGCGGGCACCCTGGCCGAGGTCACCGTGGATCGCCGCTGCCGCAAAGCCGCGGCTGGCCAGGTCGTCGGCGACCTTCGCGGCGGTGCGCTTGGTGCGGGCGAAGATCATGGTCAGCCCGCGCCCCTCCGATTGCAGGATGCGGGCCAGCATCTCCACCTTGTCCATCGCGTGGGCGCGGTAGACGAACTGCTCGACGGCGGCGACCGTGTGGCCCTCGTCGGCCTCGCCCATCGCCCGGATGTGGGTCGGCTGGGTCATGTACCGGCGGGCCAGGGAGACGACGGCACCGGGCATCGTCGCGCTGAACAGCATCGTCTGTCGGCCGGCGGGGGTCAGCGCGAGGATTTTCTCAACGTCCGGCAGGAAGCCCAGGTCGAGCATCTCGTCGGCCTCGTCGAGCACCACCACGCGGGCGTGCCCGAGGTTCAGGTGTCCCTGGTTGGCCAGGTCCAGTAGTCGGCCGGGGGTGCCGACCACGACTTCCACGCCCTTGCGCAGCGCCTCGACCTGCGGCTCGTAGGCCCGGCCGCCGTAGACCGTGAGCACCCGCAGGCCACGCCGCGCCCCGGCCTTGGTGAGGTCGCTGGCGACCTGCACGGCGAGCTCGCGGGTCGGGGCCACGGCCAGGGCCTGCGGCTTGCCGGGCGCCGCCAGGTCGGCGAAGCCGGGGTCGTTCGGACCGACGGCCTGCTGCAGCATCGGGACGCCGAAGCCCAGGGTCTTGCCGGTGCCGGTCTTGGCCTGACCGATGATGTCGTGGCCGCCGAGTGCGACCGGCAGGGTCATCGCCTGGATGGGGAAGGGGTGGGTGATCCCCTGGTCGGCGAGTGCGCCGACGATCTCGGGGTGGACGTCGAAGTCCGCGAACGAGCGGGTCTGTTCCATGGTGAACGTGTCTTTCCGGTCGGGGGGCACGCGCGGATCCGCCGATGAGCGGCTCAACGTCAGGAGTACCCCTGCACTGTGGGCCGATCGGGGTCAAGTCCTTCGGTGGCTGCCACTGGCAGCCGGTGCATCGTGCCGACCGGGCACCGTATGTCCGTTCAGTGTATCGCCGGTTGGCAGTAGGTTGGCACCCATGAGTGGTGAGGTGGTGTCGCAGGGGTCCCCGGGGGACCCGGGCCTGGTCGACCAGGACGGCGTGGTCGACCTGTTCGGGGCATTGGCGTATGCGGAGTTGACCGCGAGTCTGCAACTGGCGCTGGACGCGGAGCGGGCACCCGACCTGCGGGTACAGACCGCGCTGGGCCGGATGATGACCTCCGAGTTCGGGCACTTCGAGCGGCTCACCGCGCGCCTGACCGAGCTGGGGCGGGACCCGGAGGAGGCGATGGCGCCGTTCGTCGAGCCGATCCGCGCCTATCACGCGCGGACGACGCCGAGCGACTGGCTCGAGGGGCTGGTGAAGGCCTACGTCGGCGACGGGATCGCCCGTGACTTCTACCGCGAGATCGCGGTGCACCTGGCACCGGAGGACCGCGACCTGGTCCAGCACGTGCTCGGGGACGCGGGCCAGGACGATCTGGTCGTCGCGTCGGTGACCGAGGCCATCGGGGCCGACGAGCGTCTCGCGGGCCGGCTGGCGCTGTGGGGGCGTCGCCTGGTGGGAGAGGCGATCGCGCAGACGCAGTACGTCGCCGTCGAGCGTGACTCGCTGGCCTCGCTCGTGGTGGGTGGCGGCGGGCTCGATGGCGGACTCGATCTGGCCGAACTGGGACGGATGTTCACCCGCCTCACGGAGGCACACGCCGCGCGGATGCAGCGGCTCGGGCTGGCCTCGTAGGCGGCCGGCCCGGCACGAGCGGGGTAGGAGCCCCGAACGTGCACGGAAACGACGCAGGGCGTGACCGCCTCGGCGGCCACGCCCTGCGTCGTGCAACGGCTCCGGTCAGACCTTCTTGCCGGAGACCGCCCCGTAGATCAGGATGAGCACCGCGGCGACCGCGATGCCGATGAAGAACGCGATCCAGTCGATGCCTCGCGTGGTCTCGTTGCCGCTCAGCCAGGTGTAGATCATCGAGCCCCCGAGGGATCCCAGGGCACCCAGGCCGATGGTCATGGGGACGGAGATGTTCTGCTTGCCGGGAAGTACGAGACGCGCCAGCGGGCCGATGATGCAGCCCGCGATCAACGCCCCGATGATGGTCCAGATCATGATGCAGCCTTTCCAGTGCGTGCCCGCCGGAGGCGGACATCAAGTGTCACACCTGCAACATCAGTCACAGATTCAAGCGGCCTCAGTGTAGGCCCGCACTGGTCCTGCTGCACCGCAACACGCACTCGTGACCGAACCGTGACCTCGGGCGGACCCGCCCTCAGCCCCGGCCGAAACCGACGCGTGGCTGCTCGGGCGAGCCGACCTCCACGTAGCCGATGGCCGCCACCGGCACGATGACGGTGCCGCCCTTGTCGTCCGTCAGGGAGAGCACTCCCTCGCCGGACTCGACGGCTGCCGTGACGGCGGCCTGTACCTCCTCCGCGGACTGGCTCGACTCGAAGTTGACCTCGCGGGCCACCTCGCGCACGCCGATACGGATCTCCATCTGGGCCTCCTCAGGGGGGACCGGGCACGTGGCACCCGGTCCGACGGACGGTGTTCGTGGGTCGGAACTGTCTGTGGGGGTCAACTCGCCGGGTCGGCGGAACCTTCCTCGCGGATCAGCGGCATCGCGCCGAGGCCGCGCCAGGCGACCTGGGCCACCAGGTCGGCGGCCTGCTCGCGGGGCACCTGCCGGTCGCCGGATACCCATCGCTCGGCGCAGGACTGGGCGAGGCCGATGAGCGCCGTGGCCACCAGCGCCGACTCTTCCTCCGGCAGCCCGGTGTCCTGTCGGATCGTGGTGGCGATGGCGCCGGCGCACGCCCCGACCACCCGCGTGAGCCGCTCCCGGACCTCGGGGTCCGAGGACTGGTCGGAGTCGAAGATGAGTCGGTAGCCGGGATCCTGGTCGACGAACTCGAAGTAGGCGCCGACCGAGGCCGCCACACGTTCGGCGTTGTCGCTGGAGGAGTCGAGAGCGGCCTGCACCAGGGCCACCAGTCGCTCGGCCTGGAGGTCGACCAGCCCCAGGTAGAGGTCCTGCTTGCTGGCGAAGTGCTGGTAGAGCACCGGCTTGGACACCCCGGCCCGTTCGGCGATGTCGTCCATCGCGGTCGCGTGGTAGCCCTTGTCCACGAACGAGTCCTGGGCTGCCTGCAGCAGCTGGGCGCGGCGCTCCGTGCGGCTCATCCGCCGTCGAGTCGAGCTGATAGGTCTGCTCACGGTCCTCCTCCTCGGCGAGTCGCCATCCTACGTGGCCCGGACGTCGCGTCTGTGCCCGCCTATCCTGACGCGTATGGACCAGGGGCAGCCACCGGAGGCGGAACGGCTGCCGGTGTATGCCGAGCGGGTGCTCGACCTGGTCGACCAGGTGCCGGCGGGCCGGGTGCTCAGTTACGGGGACGTCGCCGAGCTGCTGGAGGAGGGAGGTCCCCGCCAGGTCGGGGGCGTGATGGGCCGCTACGGCAGTCTCACCTGCTGGTGGCGCGTCGTCATGGCGGACGGGTCCCCTCCGCCGGGTCATGAGGACCAGGCCAGGCGCCGGTGGGACGCCGAGCAGACGCCGAGGCGAGGAGCCAGGGTCGACATGCGGGAGGCGAGGTGGCACGGGCCGAACGGGGTTGCCGGCGCCGGTGTCGGTGGTGCCTGATGGACTACGGGGGATGAGTGAGTCGCGCCCCAAGCCTGTGCTGGACCCCCGGCAGCAGGCGGCGGTCGAGCACCGCGGCGGGGTGCTGCAGGTCGTCGGGGGACCCGGCACCGGCAAGACGACGGTGGCCGTCGAGGCCGTGGCGGACCGGGTGCACCGGGACGCGGTTCCGGCGGACTCCGTGCTGGTGCTCGCACCCACTCGACTGGCTGCTGGGGCACTGCGGGTCGCGGTCACCACCCGGCTCGCCGCCACGACGACGGAGCCGTTGGCACGCACACCCTCCGCGCTCGCGTTCGCCGTCCTCCGGCAGGCGGCGGTGCTCGCCGGGCACCCGACGCCGCGGTTGCTGTCGGGAGCCGAGCAGGACCTGCTCCTGGCCGACCTGCTGGCCGGTCACCGGGAGGGCAGCGCGCCCGGCCCCGACTGGCCGGACGCGCTGCGGGGAGCACTGGGCACCCGGGGCTTCCGGGACCAGCTGCGGGACCTGCTGATGCGCGCGGTGGAGCACGGGCTCGAGGCCGAGGACCTCCGGGAGCTGGCCGCCCGGCACCAGCGTCCCGAGTGGCGCGCGGCGGCCGCGGTGTTGGAGGAGTACGACCAGGTCACGGCGCTGCGCAGCCCGGGGGCGTTCGACCCCGCCTGGATCTGCACGGCGGCGGCCGACCTGCTTGAGGAGGACCCGGCCGTGGCCGAACGGGTGCATCGGGCGCTGCGGGTCGTCGTCGTCGACGATGCCCACGAGCTCACCGCGTCCGCGTCCCGGCTGGTGCGGGCCCTCCACTCGCCGGGCACGGACCTGTTGCTGCTCGGCGACGGTGACCTGACGGTCCAGGGCTTCCGGGGGGCCGACCCCGCCCGGTTCGACCTGCTGGCCGCCGAGCTGGCCGGGTCGTCAGGGCCGACCCGGGTGGTGCTGGACACCCAGCACCGGATGCGGGAGGACCTGGCCGGTGCCGTGAGCCGGGTCGCCGAGCGGATCGGGGTGAGCAGCGGCACGGCCCACCGCCGGGCGCAGGCAGTGCGTCCAGGGGGACAGTGCACCGTGGTGACCGTACGCACCACCGCCCAGGAGACGGCATACGTGGCTGCGCGGTTGCGCAGGGCCCACCTGCTCGAGGGGGTCCCGTGGTCGCGGATGGCGGTCATCGCCCGGTCCCGCACGCGGCACGACGCCCTCCGGCGCGGGTTCGCCTCGGCGGGGGTCCCGGTGACGGTGCCGGGCGGCAGACTGCCGTTGCGCGACGAGCCGGCCGTGCGGGCCCTGCTCACCGCGTATGCCGTGTCTGTCCGGGGGAGCGACGACCATGCCGGCGGGGCTGCCCCGACGCCGGACGAGGCGGTGGAGCTGGTGACCTCCGTCCTCGGTGGGGCAGACCCCGTGGCCTTGCTCCGGCTGCGGCGTGCGCTGAGGGTCTCCGAGCACGCACGGGGGTCCGCCCGGCCGCCCGAGGAGGTCCTGGCGGGACTCTTGGCGGGCCCCCCGGCCGACCTCGCCGACGAGCCCGACCTGGGCCCGGCCCGCGCGGTGTCGGCCGTCCTGGCTGCGGGGCGTGCGGCGGCGGTCCGGGACGCTGACGGGCAGTGGGAGGGGGCGGTGACGGCCGAGTCGGTCCTCTGGTCGCTCTGGGAGGCGTCCGGACTGTCGGACCGCTGGGCGCGCCAGGCGTTGGGCGGCGGGGCCGCGGGGGCGCGGGCCGATCACGACCTCGACGCGGTGATGGTGCTCTTCGGCGCCGCGGCCGACTACGTCGAACGCCTGCCCGGGATGGGCCCCGAAGGCTTCCTGGAGCACGTCGCGGCCCAGGAGGTCACCCCGGACAGCCTGGTGGCACGGGCCCGCCCCGCCGAGGTCGTCGAGGTGCTCACGCCACAGGCCGCCGCGGGACGTGAGTGGGACCTGGTCGCGGTGGTCGGTGTCCAGGAGGGGGTCTGGCCCGACCTGCGGCTGCGGGACACGCTGCTGGGGGCGGAGACCCTGGTGAGCGTGCTGCGCGGACGCCCGGTCGATGGCCCGGAGGGCGCCCGGGCCGCACAGGCGCAGGTCCGTGCCGACGAGACCCGCCAGTTCCACAGCGCGGTGTCCCGCGCCCGGGAGGAGCTGCTCGTCACGGCAGTCGCGGGCACCGAGGAGCAGCCCTCCCCATTCCTGGACCTGCTGGACCCGGAGGCGACGCACCGTCGGGTCGAGGTGGTCCCTCAGGCGCTCACCCTGCGGGGGTTGGTGGGGGAGCTGCGCCGCGACCTGGTGCTGGCACACCGCGCGGGGGACCTCGCCACCCGGGACCGCGCCGCCCACCGCCTGCAGCGGCTCGTGGACGCGGGCGTTCCCGGGGCCGACCCCGACGGGTGGTGGGAGGCCAGGGAGGTCTCGGTCGACCGGCCGCTGCAGGAGTCCGGTCCCGTCTCGGTCTCCCCGTCCCGGGTGCAGACCTACGACGAGTGTGCGCTGCGCTGGTTGCTGTCCAGCCACGGCGGAGACCCCGGCGCCGCCGCCGCGTCCCTGGGCACCCTCGTGCACGACGTCGTATCCGCGGCGCCGGAGTCAGACCTGGAGACGCTGGACGCCGCGTTGGAGGCACGCTGGCCCGAGCTCGCTCTGGGGTCCGGCTGGGCCGACCGCCGGGAGCGGGAACGCGCGCGGGACATGCTGCGCCGCTACGTCGGCTACGTCGCCTCCAGTCGCGAGGCGGGCCAGGAGCTGGCCGCCGTCGAGATCCCCCTGGACGTGACCGTCGGGGACGCCCGCATCACCGGCCGCGCCGACCGGGTGGAGCGGGACGCGCAGGGGCGCCTGCGGATCGTGGACCTGAAGACGGGCGCGAGCAAACCGAGCGCCAAGGAGGTGCAGCGCCACCCCCAGCTCGGCGTCTACCAGGTGGCGGTGGCCGCCGACCCTGACCTGCTGGGCACGGAGGGGGAGCCCGCTGCCGGGTCCGGCGGCGCCGCCCTCGTCCACCTCGGCAGGGCCGCGGGCAAGGCGGCCGCCGTGCAGCAGCAGGTGCCGCTGCAGGAGGACGCCGAGCCGGACTGGGCGGACGACCTGCTGCGGCGCACCGCCGCCGGCATGGCGGGCGCCACCTTCCCGGCGACGGCCGGCGCCTGGTGCCGCACGTGCCAGGTGCGGTTCTCCTGCCCGCTGCAGCCGGAGGGGAGGACCCTGCGGTGAGCTACTCCGCCCACGACATCGCGGTGGCCGTCGGCAGCCCGCCTCCCACCCCGCAACAGTCCGCCGTCATCGAGGCGCCGCTGGAGCCCGCACTGGTGGTGGCCGGCGCCGGGTCGGGCAAGACCGAGACCATGGCCGCCCGGGTCGTCTGGCTGGTCAGCAACGGTCTGGCCCGCCCCGAGGAGGTCCTCGGCCTGACCTTCACCCGGAAGGCCTCGATCGAGCTCGCCGAACGCATCGGCACCCGGCTGCGCGCGGTACGGGAGGCCGGCCTCTGGCTCGCGGACGGCGACGAGGACACCCTCGCACTGCCCACGGTGTCGACCTACCACGCCTACGCCGGACGGCTGGTCAGCGAGCACGGGCTGCGGATCGGGATCGAGCCGGAGTCCCGGCTGCTGTCGGAGGCCGCCAGTTGGCAGCTGGCGGGTCAGGTGGTGCGTGGCTACGACGGTGAGATGGAGGAGGTTGGCCTGGCCGTGTCCACCGTCACGGAGGCGTTGCTCTCGGTCTCGGGCGAGCTGGCCGAGCACCTGGTGGAGCCGGACCGCGCGGAGGAGTTCCTGCACCACCTGGCCGACCGGGTCGGGGCGCTGCCGGGACAGGACCACAAGACCCCTCTCAAGGCCGGCGCCGAGACGGCACGCAGCCTGCGGGCCATGTCCCGGCTGTACCCGCTGGTGCGGGAGTACGCCGCACTGAAGCGCTCCTTGCGGGCCCTGGACTTCGCCGACCAGATGGCGGCGGCAGCGCGCCTGGCCCGGGAGCTGCCCGCGGTCGGGTCGCTGGAGCGGCAACGCTTCGGCGCCGTGCTGCTCGATGAGTTCCAGGACACCAGCGAGGCGCAGATGGTGCTCCTGGAGTCGCTGTTCGCCGGCCACCCGCTGCCGGTGACGGCAGTCGGCGACCCCCACCAGTCGATCTACGGGTGGCGCGGGGCCAGCGCGACCACGCTCACCCGGTTCCCCCAGCGGTTCCGGGCCGGCGCGGCGCCCGCGCCGGTCCTCGCGCTCAGCACGTCCTGGCGCAACGCCGACGTCGTGCTGCGGGCGGCCAACCGCACCGCGCGACCGTTACGGGAGGCCAGCAGGGTGCAGGTCGAGCAGCTGGCGGCCCGCCCGGGTGCACCGTCCGGGCGGATCGAGGCGGCCCGCCTGATCACCCACGAGGCGGAGGCGGCCCACGTCGCGCAGTGGGTGAGGAGCCGCTGGTTCACCCAGGACGGGACCCGCAGCGGACTGTCGGCCGCGGTGCTCTGCCGCAACCGGGCGCAGTTCGACGGCATGGTGCAGGCGCTGCGCGACCGGGGGCTTCCGGTCGAGGTCGTGGGTCTCGGGGGGCTGCTCAGCGCACCGGAGGTGGCGGACCTGGTGGCCCTGTTGACCGTGGCCCAGGATCCGGGCCGGGGTGATCAGCTGATGCGGCTGCTCACCGGCCCCGTCTGCCGCCTCGGCGCCGCTGACCTGGATGGGCTCTGGGCCTGGGCCCGCGCGTTGCACCGCCAGAGCGGAGCGCCGTCGTCCGAGCCGGCGCTCCTGTCCGAGGCGGTGCACCTGCCGCCCGCCCAGACCTGGACGTCCCCGCACGGACAGCGGGTCTCGGCCACGGGAGTGGCCAGGGTCACGGCCCTCGGTCGGGTGCTGGACCGGCTGCGTGGGCTGGTGGGCATCCCGTTGCCCGACCTGCTCGTCGAGGGGGAGCGCCTGCTGGGACTCGACATCGAGGTGGCGGCCGACCCCGACCAACCGGCGGCGTGGGCCCGTGCCCAACTCGATGCGCTCGGCGAGGTCGCCGCCGGCTTCGCCGCGTCGGCCGAGCGGCCCACGCTCGGTGGTTTCGTCGACTGGTTGGAGGCCGCCCGGGAGCGGGAGCGCGGGCTGGAGCCCGCGGAGGTCTCGGTGTCCACAGAGGCCGTCCAGGTTCTCACCGTCCACGCGGCCAAGGGTCTGGAGTGGGACGTCGTGGCGATCCCCGGGCTGGCCGAGGCCGTCTTCCCCTCGCACACGGGCAGGGCCCGGGTCGAGGACGGCGGGTGGACCGTGCCCGAGCCCACCGACGGGGGCTGGCTGACCGGGATCGGCTCGCTGCCCTACCCGCTGCGCGGTGACGCCGAGGGACTGCCGGCGATGCCGTGGGCGAGCCTCACCGACACCACCCACCTGCGGGACTCCCTGGCAGGGTTTCGGACCGCCGGGGGGCGTCACCAGCTGACCGAGGAGCGGCGCCTGGCCTACGTCGCCTTCACCCGGGCCCGGTCCGAGATGCTCCTGACCGCTCCCGTCTGGTCGACCGGATCCACCCCCCGGGTGACCTCCCGGTTCCTCGAGGAGCTCATCGCTGACCCCGACTGCCCGGTCCAGATCACCCGATGGGACCCGATGCCGGACCCTGCTGACCCCGCGGCCGCCGTCAACCCGCTCCTGGAGGAGGAGACCCGGTCCGGCTGGCCGGTGACCCCCGACTCCCGGCGTGTCGAGGCGCGGGACCTGGTGCGGGCCGTGCTGGACGCGAGGCGTGCCACCGGCGCGGCGTCCCCGTCCCCGGTCCCTGCCGACCCGGGCACCGGCCCCGATCCTGCGGCGCCCGATGCCGAGCGCGACAGCCAACTGGAGATGCTGCTCGCCGAGCGGGCCAGACTCCGGGACGCGCGCGGACCGCTGGGGTCGACGGCGCCCGGGCACCTGTCCACCTCCGCGCTCGTCGAGCTGTCCGCCGACCCCGAGACGTACTGGCGCCGGCAACGTCGCCCCGTGCCGACCCCGCCGGCCACCCAGGCGCGGGCGGGCACCGAGTTCCACAGTTGGGTGGAGCAACACTTCGCGGCGGCTGCCCTCGTCGACCTGGACGACCTCCCGGGGATCGTCGAGGAGGCCGGCACCCCCGACCTGTCCCGCCTGCGCGAGAACTTCCTGGCGTCGCCCTGGTCACGCCGCACCCCGCACGCGGTGGAGATCGCGGTCGAGACGCTCGTCGCGGGGGTCCCGGTCAGGGGACGGATCGACGCCGTCTTCGTCGACGGCGAGGGCAGGCACACGATCGTGGACTGGAAGACGGGCGCACAGGGGGACGCCTCCGCACGCGCGCGCAGGGCGGTCCAACTCGCCGCCTACCGGGTGGCCTATTCACGGCTGACCGGGGTGCCGGTCGAACGGATCGACGCGGCCTTCTTCTTCGCGGCCAGTGGGGTCACCGAGGCTCCTGAGCTGATGGGGGAGCAGGAGCTTGAGGGCCTGGTGGCAGGGCTGCTCAGCAGCAGTCAGGCCGACCCTTCCTGACGGGGTGAGTCCGCATCGTCCGTGGGGTCGTCGGGATCGGCGGCATCCTCGCCCGGCTCGTCCTCCGCCTCTCCCGGATCGTCGTCGGTGCCCGCCGGCTCGTCCTCGGCGCTTGCGGGCTCCCCCTCCGTCGGCATGCCGTAGAGGGTGTGCAGCCGCTCCCGCTCCTCCTCGGCGGGGCTTTCGGACGTTGTGGGAGAGACCTCCTCCGCAGCCGGGGGGCTCGGCTCGTGGCGAGGGGGCTCGTCGCTGGGGTCCTCGCCGGTGACGGCCTCGTCGGCTGCTGGTGTCTCGGTTTCCGTGTCCTCGGTCGTGGGCACCTCGGCTGCCACGTCAGGGTCGTCACTGCCCGGCGTCTCGGCGACGGGGATCTCCTCGGTGCGGTCCTCGGTGCCGACCTCAAGGTCTTCGTCGGCCCGTGCCTCGTTGGCCGGATCCTCCTCACCGGTGTGGGGCACCGTCTGCCAGGCGCCGCCGCGGTCCGAGACCTCCACGACCCCGGTCTCAAGGGAGTCCGTCGAGCCCCGTCCGCCAGCAGCGGCGTCCGCCTCGTCCTCGGCCGCAGCCTCACCCGCGGCCTCCCCGTCGACCGGTCCGGTGACGTCCGAGGACGGGGTGGACGGAGCCGCCGCGGCCGGGGCGGTTTCGACCAGGGCGGTGCGCGGGACCAGGGAGTCGTCGACCGAGGTGAGCCGGTCCAGCTTGCGCAGCCGCTCCGCACGGTCCCGGACCGTCTCGTCGTCCTCGGAGTCGACGGCGCGGGCCAGCCCCGTGATGAGCGCCAGTTCGGAGGCGAGACGCGCGCGGTGGACCAGATAGCCGTCCGGGCGCTGGGACCGCGCCATGGAGTAGCTCTCCAGCACCGCGTCGACCACGGCCGGGCTCGCCTGTCGCACGAGGGCGGCGAAGTCGTCGGCGGGGTCGGCGACCTGGGCGTTCTCCCACCCGGTCAGGGCAACCACCCTGCCCGTGGCCGCGTCGTCGCCGGAGAAGGCGACCAGGAAGGATCCGCCGTCGAGTGAGCCGTGGGTGGCCGTCGTGGAGAACTGCCACAGGGCAGGGGCCTCGAGGGCCTGCTCCCACCGCGTCAGCAGGCCGGTGGGCACGTGGCCCGTCTCGGCGGCACGGTCCAGGTCCGCCAGTCGGCGGGTGCGGTAGGCCGCCGCGTCGAAGACGGGTGTGCCGGCCTCCTCGAACAGGTCGCGCTGGATGTTGTGGACCGCCGCCACCGCGCGGCCCACGGCCGCCGTCAGGCCGGGACCCGCCGGAAGGGTGCGGAAGTTGAGGGCCGAGCCCTCGACATACGGGTAGACAGCAGCCCGCCCCGCCGGCCCCAGGTCGGCGTAGCCCGCCGCAGCCGGCACCTTGAAGGGCAGGTGGCGGCCCAGCATCCGGATCAGGGTGTCGTTGCGTTCCAGCTCGGCCCCGCCGGCGGCGTCCAGGGGAGCCCGGACCACCCAGGTGCGGCCCGTCGCGTCCTCGATGAACGCGACCTGGTAGCGCGGGGTGGGCTGGTCGGACGCCGGCCGCACGCCGGTGACCGACACGGGCTTCATGCCGGGAACGGCGGCGGTGGCCAGCGCGGCGAGGGCAAGGTCACTACGGGTCACCCCAACACCGTATGCCGTGTGCTTGCCCAAGCGTGGCAGGACGCCCCGCACGTCGGGTCACCGGAGCCGTCCTACAGTGGCACGGTGAGCCCCTCCGTCGACTACCTGCTGGACCTCTCGCTCTCCCGGGGGACCCTCGACCGATCCGCCACGCACCGGCGTGACCCGGACCTGATCAAGGCCCTGCTCGCGGATCCCGACACCCGGGTGCTGGACCTGGTGGACAACCAGGCGCCGACCTGCCGCGTCGACGGGGTGCTGCGCCTAGTCTTCCGGCCCCCGTCCTTCGGGGACGCCGACCGGCTCGTGCTCTATCTGGGCCGCGGGCCCGACGGTGTCTCCTACGTCGCGCTCCCCAGCGCGGTGGCGGAGCCGGAGTCCGGGGGCGGTGGCCCGGCGCCGGGTTGGCGCACCCTGCGGGAGGCCGGGGCCGACCTGGACGACACCGATGCCGGGGTCTTCACCAGCGCTCTCGCGCTGGTCAACTGGCATGTCCGGCACCCGCGCTGTCCCCGCTGCGGGGCAGCCACGGTGCCGGAGCAGGGGGGCTGGTCGCGCCGGTGCACCGACGACGGGTCGGAGCACTTCCCGCGGACCGACGCGGCGATCATCGTGGCGGTGACCGACCCGGAGGACCGGCTGCTGCTGGCCGGCGGACCGCACTGGCCGGAGAAGCGGATGTCCGTGCTCGCCGGCTTCGTCGAGGCCGGGGAGTCCCTCGAGGCGACGGTGGTGCGGGAGGTGGCCGAGGAGGTCGGCGTCCACGTGGAGGACGTGATCTACCGGGGGAACCAGCCCTGGCCGTTCCCCGCCTCCCTGATGGTCGGCTTCTCGGCCCGGGCCACCGGCACCGAGCTGGAGTTGGACCAGGAGGAGATCGTGCGGGCCGAGTGGTTCACCCGCGGCGAGTTGAACGGGGCGCTGCGCAGCGGAGAGGTCGAGCTGCCGCCCCGGGTGTCCATCGCCCGGCGGCTTATCGAGGACTGGTTCGGAGGCCCGTTGGAGATGGCCGAGGAGGTCAGCGGGCCGTTCCGGGGGAGCGACGCGTGACTGTCCCGGCCTCTGCCGACGAGGTGCTCGCGGCGCTGGACCCCGATCAGCGCCGGGTCGCCGAGCAGCCCCTCGGCCCGATGTGCGTGCTCGCGGGCGCCGGCTCCGGCAAGACGCGGGCCATCACGCACCGCATCGCCTACGGCGTCTGGTCCGGCGCCTACCCGGCGCACCGGGTGCTGGCCGTGACCTTCACCGCGCGCGCCGCCGGTGAGATGCGCAGCCGGCTGCGCGGGCTCGGGGTCCCCGGGGCACAGGCCCGGACCTTCCACGCCGCGGCGCTGCGCCAGCTCCAGTACTTCTGGCCCCAGGCGGTGGGTGGCGCCCCGCCGGAGGTCCTCTCGCACAAGGCTCCCGTCGTGGCGGAGGCCGCCGGTCGACTCCGCCTGCGCACCGACCGCACCGAGTTGCGGGACCTGGCCTCGGAGATCGAGTGGGCCAAGGTGAGCATGCTCACGCCCGAGACCTACCCGCCCGCCGCCCGGCGGGACGGGAGGTCGCCGGCCGGCTACGAGCCCACGGCGGTTGCCCGCCTGATGGAGGCCTACGAGGAGGTCAAGGGGGAGCGGCACGTCATCGACTTCGAGGACGTCCTGCTCCTGATGGCCGGCATCCTGGCCGAGCACCCGCAGATCGCCGCGGCAGTTCGCGACCAGTACCGCCACTTCGTGGTGGATGAGTACCAGGACGTCAACGCCGTCCAGCAGCAACTGCTCGACCTGTGGCTGGGTGGACGGGGTGACATCTGCGTGGTGGGGGACCCCGCCCAGACCATCTACTCCTTCACCGGGGCCTCGCCCCGTCACCTCCTCGACTTTCCGAAGGCCCACCCCGACGCCGAGACCGTGCGGCTGGTCCGCAACTACCGGTCCAGCCCGCAGGTGGTGGCCCTGGCCAACACGGTGCTGGGGGCCGCCCCGGGGGCCACCGCGGTCCGACTGCAGGCGGTGGCCGAGCCGGGTCCGGCCCCGCGCGTGGTCCGCTACGACGACGACGTCGCGGAGGCGGCAGGCACCGCAGCCGCCATCGAGGACCTGATCCGGGGCGGTCAGGAGGCGGCGGGGATCGCCGTCCTGTTCCGCACCAACGCCCAGTCCGAGGCGATCGAGCACGCCCTGGGCGCGGCAGGACTGCCCTACCTGGTGCGTGGGGGAGAACGGTTCTTCTCCCGCTCCGAGGTGCGGCAGGCGATCCTGCTGCTGCGTGGGGCGGCCCGCTCCGACGACGCGAGCACCACGCTCGGGCGGGTGGTCCGCGACGTCCTCAGCGGGGCGGGGTGGACACCGGAGCCACCGTCGGCCTCCGGCGCCACCCGGGAACGGTGGGAGTCCCTGCAGGCACTGGTCAACCTGGCAGAGGACCTGTCGGCGGCGGACCCAGAGCTGCGGCTGCCCGGATTGGTGGCCGAGCTCGACCGCAGGATCGCCGAGCAGCACGCCCCCATCGTGCAGGGGGTGACCCTCGCCTCCCTCCATGCCGCGAAGGGGTTGGAGTGGGACGTGGTCTTCCTGGTCGGCTGCAGCGAGGGACTGTTGCCGATCTCGGTGGCCGAGGGGCCGGAGCGGGTCGAGGAGGAACGGAGGCTGCTCTACGTCGGGTTGACCCGGGCGCGCCGGGAGATCCGGTTGAGCTGGGCCGCCACGCGCGGCGGGGGAGGGCGTGCCACCCGGCGGATGAGCAGGTTCCTCCACCCGGCCGCCGGCTTGCTCGGCATGACCCAGGAGGCGACCGGCCCCGGCCGTGCCCGCGCACCCCGCACCCCGAAGCGGCGCAAGGTCTGCCGGGGGTGCGGGGGTGAGCTGGGGAGCGCGGCCGAGCGCAAGGTCGGCCGGTGCGACTCGTGCCCGCCCACGTATGACGAGGCCACCTTTGAGGCGTTGCGGGAGTGGCGGCGGGTGACGGCCCGGGAGGCGGAGGTGCCGGCATACGTGGTCTTCACCGACGCGACGCTCACCGCGATCGCGGAGGGAACCCCCTCGGACACCACGGAACTGGGTCGGATCGCCGGCGTGGGCCCGGCCAAACTCGACCGCTACGGCGCGGCGATCCTGCAGATCCTGGGGTCGGCAGAAGATTCTGAATAAATACCTTGCACGGCTCAGATAGGGAGCCGTACTCTGTTTCTTGTCCAGCCCGCGGAGGTCGATTTCGGCCGCGCGCGGGGCGAGCAGTTTGAGTCCGAGAGGAGGGTGGAAACGATGGAGACCATGATCGCGATCGACATGGAGCACCGGGGCACCGGTGTGTGCGATTCCACCCCCCGGGCCTTCCGGCTGCGTGGGACCGGCGCCTTCGCCGGCGGAGTCGTTCCGTCCCCCGCCCCTGCCGCAGATGCGGCGTTCCCTGCTGTCCAGGTGAGGTAGCACCGACTACCACTCCTCGCCGGCCGCGGAACCCCATCTGAGGATCCGCGGCCTTTCGTTTGTGCCAGTGCGTACAGCTCGGCCCGGATCCTCCCCCGAAATCTTCAGGAGGACCGCCATGACCGATCACGATCGGTGGCCGAGCCAGGGCCGCCGTACCAGCACCCAGCACACCCGCGAGGAAAGGAACAGCGTGTCTAGCCACGCAGGCGTCGTCGACGCCCCACCAGCCTGGGACAGCGCACCGAGCACCTGGGACTCCGCCGTGCTGGCGGACGACCCGGCGCTGCCCTGCCGGCAGCACCCGGCCGACCTGTGGTTCGCCGAGCTCCCCGAGGACGTCGAGCTGGCCAAGTCGCTGTGCGGCGACTGCCCGCTGCGCCAGCAGTGCCTCGCGGGGGCCCTGGACCGCTCCGAGCCGTGGGGCGTCTGGGGAGGCCAGCTGGTGCTCCAGGGCACCGTGGTCCCGCGCAAGCGGCCCCGCGGCCGACCCCGCAAGAACCCCGTGGCTGCCTGACCTGGCAGCCCGGTCCACCCATCGTTTCCCCACACCCCGAAGGAGGGCGTCATGTTCCAGTCCCTTGACCAGGAGCTCGCTCGCGCCCGGCACCTGGAGCGGATGCAGCTGCTGCACCACGAGCACAGCAACCGCCCGGGTCGCGACCTGACCGACCAGTCCTGGTCGGCCCGGCGCAGCCGGTCCCGCCGCGGCCGGTGACCCGCCCGTGGCGGTCACCCGTGACCGGACCCGACCGGTCACCCGCACCAGCGGGACGAGCACACACCGACTGAGGCGGTGCCACCAGATGGCACCGCCTCAGTTCGTGTCCGGGGCCGCACTCTCGGCCAGGGGAGGGAGCTCGATCCCCGGGAGGAACCGGTCGACCACGGCACGGGTGCGCACGTCCACGCCCATCTGGCAGAGCACCGCGGTGCCGCCCAGCCACACCCGGTGGATCAAGAGGTACTGCGGGGGAAGGTTCAGCCGCAGCGACACCCGGAAGGCGGTGCCGCGCGGGTCGTTGATGTCGGCGGTCACCGATTGCAGCCAGTCCCGGGTGAACGGGAACTCATCCACCCGGCACGGTGCGACGAACGGCTCGAGAAAGGCCAGCAGCTCTGCAGGATCGATGTCCACCGTGTCCCGCACGAAGCCCTGGTCGCGCAGCCCGTCCAACAGGGTGTCGGCGTCCTCCCGCAGCGCCACCGTCAGCAGCTGCCCCATCTCGATCGGCAGTCCGTCGGGCAACCGGTCGACGGCGCCGAAGTCGACCACGCCCAGCCGTCCGTCCGGGGTCAGCCGGAAGTTGCCCGGGTGCGGATCGGCGTGCAAGAGCCCCACCCGGCTCGGAGCTCCCAACAGGAACCGGATGTAGCGCTCGGCCACCTGCTCCAACCCTGCCCGGTCGCCGTCCCGAATGAGCCGGTTCAGGGGTGCACCCTCGAGCCACTCGCTGACCACGACCCTCGGACCCGATGCCAGGACCCGGGGGACCACCACGTCCGGATCGTCGGCATACGCCTGGGCGAAGGCGTCCTGGGACCAGGCCTCCCGCCGGTAGTCCAGCTCCTCGGACATCCGCTCCTGCAGCTCGGTGATCACCGGCGACAGGTCCATGCCCGGCAGGAGGGGACCGATCATCCGACTGATCCGGCCCAGTTGGCGCAGGTCGGAGCGGAGTGCCTCATCCGCGCCGGGGTACTGGATCTTCACAGCGACGGGGGTGCCGTCCTCCCAGACCCCGCGGTGCACCTGCCCGATGGACGCGGCCGCGGCAGCGGTGTCGTCGAACTCGCGGAACCGGTCGCGCCAGGACGGGCCCAGGGACTCCTCCACGACCTCGGTCAGCTCGCCCGACGGGACCGGCGGCGCCTGGTCCTGCAGGCGGACCAGGGCCTGACGGTAGGGCCCGGCCAGGTCCTCCGGGACGGCCGCCTCGAACACCGATAGGGCCTGGCCGACTTTCATCGCCCCACCCTTCAGCTCCCCGAGTGCCGCGAACACCTCCTCTGCGGTCCGCTGACGCAGCTCGGCGCTGACGGCGTCCCCCGGCGCCCCACCGAGTCGCCTGCCCAACCCGACGGCGGCTCGGCCCGCGACGCCCAGGGGCAACCGGGCCAGTCGTAAGGCACGGCCCGCCCCGGACCGGGCGAAGGGAGCGGGCTCCTCGGTCATGATGCCCTCCTCCCTGTGGCCGTGGGACCGACAGGATCTCAGCCTAATCTGGGCGCACTCCTTAGGCGGTCCGCCTCGACTGGCAGGGGCAGCCGGGGTGCGATGCCCACTGGCGCATGGTGACGGCACCGCGGGGCAGGCTCACCTCCCACGTGGTGCCAGGGGAGACCTGCCGCCCCGAGAGGTGGTCGCGGACCACCATCGCGCAGACCGCTGCGGCCGACGCGCACAACGCAGGGTCGGCGCCGACCGGGTCGGCGAGGTCGGTAGCCGACGGGGCGACCTGGGCGAGGAGACGCGGCCACGCCTCGTCGCGGTCCCGGCGGTGCAGGTCCAGGCAGTGCAGGCACGGACCGGCGCTCGGGTCGGCCGGTGGTTCCCGCGGGGGGCTGACCAGGGGGCCGATGACGACCCGGCCGGCATGGGCGACCATCGGCAGGTGCGGCAGGCGACGGGCCCACCACAGGGGGGCCTCCTGCGGTGACACGGCGCCGCGGGCCACGAGGACGACGAGCTCGGCTGGGGCGTCCTCGCGCCAGAGCGCCCCGACCTCGCCGACCCCGCAGCGCACCAACTCCTCGCGGACCCGCTCCGGGAGCGGACCCCGGCCCAGCACACACACCTCACGGCCCCGGAGTGCGGCGGTCCCGTCGCCGGATCCTGCCGGCGCGGGGGAGAGCAGGCCGTGTCGACGCAGCAGCGCCACCAGGTCACGGGCCCGGTCCGGCGCCACGCCGTGACGGCGGGCCAGGTCGGGCAGGGCCTCCTCGGCGCGCAGTGCCCGCAGGGTCAGGAGCAGGTCCGCCTCGTCCTCGGTGAGCCCGCTGAGGACGCAACCGGGCCCCGGCCAGAGCCCGAACTGCACCACGCCCGGCGCCCGGCGCGCGGGCAAGGCGTCGGGGTGCAGGCGCAACGGTGTCGACACGCTCCACAGCGTGGCAGGTCGCCGCCGCCCCGTCGCGCAGGATCCACAGGGCCGCGACCACACGGGCCGTACACCACGACGCGGGGCGGGACCGACAGTGGTGTCGGTCCCGCCCCGCGTCAGGTCGTGGTGCAGGTCAGGCGCTGGCGGCCTTGCCCAGGATGCGGTTCAGGTTGGTGCCGCAGACGGGGCACTTGCCCTTGGCCATCCGCCGACCGTTGGTCTCGACGACGTTGCCCTCTGCCTCGCGCTTCTCCTTGCACTTCACGCAGTAGAACTCGCCCTTGTAGGTCTCGCCGGTCTCGGCCATGTCACTCTCCTTCTTCGCTCGGACGGGTGTCCGATCTCGAGGGGCCGTCTGGCCCTGTCTTGCCCTTCACACTAACCGGATCGTGCGTGCATGCCGTGGTTGTGTGACGAACCCGGCCCGGCGTGTCGTCGTGCTCAGGAGTGCGGGATCGGCCATGTCGGCGGGAGCGTCTACGGTCTGTCCATGGACGTGAGGAGTCGTGACGCAGCGGAGCGGGACCGGTGAGCGGCCCCCTGGACGCCCCGCCCGAGCGGGTCGAGATCCGACGCAGCGCACGGCGCAAGCGCACCGTGACCGCCCGGGTGGAGGGCGACCGCATCGTGGTGTTGATGCCGGCCGGGCTGAGCAGCGCCCAGGAGGAGCGTCACGTCACGGCTCTGGTGGACAAGCTCCGCAAGGGGCACCAGCGCAAGCGCCTCCAGGCGGAGGACCTGATGCCGCGTGCGATGCGTCTCTCCCGCCAGCACCTGGACGGTCGCGCCGTGCCCACCGAGGTGCGTTGGGTGACCAACCAGCGGTCCCGGTGGGGTTCCTGCAGCCCGGACACCGGGCGGATTCGCCTGTCCAGCCAGTTGGAGGGCATGCCCGGATGGGTGGTCGACGCGGTGCTGGTGCACGAGTTGGCGCACCTGGTCGTGCCGGACCACGGACGCGGTTTCCAGGCGCTGGTGCGCCGCTACCCCCGGTATGCCGAGGCGACCGCCTTCCTGCACGGCGTCAGTTGGGCGCGGGGCAGTCAGACGGGGGGTCTGGACGAGGACGACGTCGCGGCCGAGGGCGACGGTGTCGTCCCCGAGGGTGCCCAGGACGAGTAGCCGACTCGCCGGGGCCACACGCGGGGGAGCAATCGTCGGTCAGGCAGGCCCGTCGGGTCCGTCGCCGCGGAGCAGCCGGTCCAGCTCGGCGTCCATGTCGTCCCCACCCGAGGCTCCCTGCGCGCCCCCGTGCCGCTCGACGAAGCCGAGGGGGTCATCGAGATCGGCGGCGGTTGGGGCCACGTCGGGGTGTGCCCAGGCCCGGTCCCGCTCGGCCTGTCCGTGCGCGGACTCCAGCGCGGCCCAGAGATTCGCGGCGTCCCGCAACCGACGCGGACGCAGCTCCAGCCCGACCAGCGAGGCGAACACCTTCTCCGCGGGTCCCCCGGTGGCCCGGCGGCGCCGGACCGCCTCGGCGAGGGCGTCGGCGTGGGGCAGGTGAGCGGCGACGGCCCGTTCGCAGACCAGGTCCACCCACCCCTCGACGAGGGCGAGGTAGGTCTCCAACCGTGCCAGCGCGGCCTCCTGTGCCGGGCTCGGCTCGGGCGTGAAGAGCTGATCGGCCAGCGCCTCCTGCATGGCCTGCGGGTCCTGTGGGTTGACCGAGCGCAACGTCTCCTCGATGCCCTCGGTGTTGATCGAGATGTCGCGGGCGTAGTCCTCGACGGCGGTGAGCAACTGGGGGCCCAACCAGGGGACGCCGGCAAACAGCCGCACCCGGGCCGCCTCCCGGACCGCGAGGTACAGGTGGACCTCCCCGGCGTCCACGGAGAGCCCCTCGGCGAACGCTGCGACATTGGCCGGCAGGATCGCCACGACCTCCCCGGACAGCAGGGGCAGCCCGACCTCGGTGCCGCTCACGGTCTCGCCCGCGAGCGTGCCGACCGCCTGGCCCACCTGGGCGCCGAACATGGCGCTGCTCATCTTGCGCATCATGGGCTGGATCTGGCCCAGCATCGCTGCCGGGTTCATGCCCGGTGGCAGCCCGGGGATCTCCGGGAGTCCACCTTCGGGTGTCTCCTCGCCGAGGGCCCGCATCTGGTCCTGCATGGTGCTGGTGATCGCCGCCCCCACGCCCGCGGCCACCGGCTCGGTGACCCTGCGCCATACCGGCATGGTCTCCTCGACCCACTCGGCCCGGCTGAGCGCCCGGGCGCCGCCCTCCGGCGGGTTGAGCTCGGTGACCTGGTCTAGCCAGAGGTTGGCCACCTGAACCACCTGCTCGACGTCGCGCCCGGTCGCCGACCCCACGACGTGGTCGCCCGCCTCGGCCACCATCCGGCGCGCGGCATCGGTGGCCACCTGCTGGTTCATCGCCCCACCGTCGTCGGCTGCCATCATGGCCTGCACCTGGGACTGGATCATCTGCATCATCCCCGGGTCCGCGGCGTCCAGGCCGAAGGACTTCATCGCCTCCTGGAGCTCCGGCGGGAGCTGCCCCCCGAACAGGGCGGCGAACGGGTCACCGGACGCAGGCTCGCCCCGCGCCGGCTCGTGGGGTTCCTGCCCGTCCGGTCGCTGGTCGTCGTCGGGGGGCGGTTGCTGGTCGGCCACGATGAGTCCTTCCCGGATGGTCTGCCGTGGGCCCGCGGTGGGGGCCTGACAGGATGAGTCTTCACCATGACAACCACGAGGAGGTGGCCGTGAGTTCCCCAGGAGCGCCGGTTCGCTCTCGGCGTAGCCCCGCCTCGCTGCGGGTTGCTGTCACCAGGGCCTCCTCGACCTTCGCCGCGACCCTGACCCGGGAGATCGCCGCGTCCGGGGACGTCGTGGTGGGCCTGGACCAGCGCACCGGGATCTCCGCGGACGTGGACTGGAGGATGGCGGACATCACCTCCCCGCAGGTCGTGGAGGCCCTGCACGACGTGGACGCCCTGGTGCACGTGGCCAACGACGCTGATCTGGTCCGGTCCCTGGCCCAGCCGGCGGCCACCCGCCGTGCCCGTCTGGTCCGGGAGGCGCAGACCCTCACCACCGCCGCCGCGGCAGCAGGCGTGGGACACCTGGTCGTGATCACCTCGGCCATGATCTACGGCGCACGGCCCGACAACCCGGTGCCGATGCCCGACGACAGTCCCCTGCGAGCCCAGGACACCGAGGGGGTGGTGGCCGACCTCCTCGCGGTCGAGGAGATCCTGGAGACGGCCCGCACCGTCCACCCGGGCCTGCGCCTGACGGTCGTCCGGCCCGCGGCCCTGGTGGGGCCCTCCGTCGACACCATCATCACGCGCCACTTCGAGGCACCCCGCCTGCTGGTGCTCCGGGATCGCCGGCCGACGTGGCAGTTCTGTCACGTCGAGGACCTGGGCAGGGCGCTGGTCACGGTGCTGCACGCGGACGGCCCCCCGGTCGTCACCGTGGGCTCGTGGGGCAGCCTCAGCCAGGAGGAGGTCCAGGAGATCTCCGGCCTGCGCAGCGTCGAGCTGGCCGCGGCGGCGGCAGACGCGGCCGCGGACCGGCTGCACCGGGTGGGTGTCCTGCCGCTCCCCGCCTCGGACCTGGCCTACGTGTCCCACCCCCTCGCGATCGACCCGCAGGCGCTCGCCGCACTCGGGTGGGCCCCCGCCTACGACAACGCGGCGGCGCTCACCGTGTTGCTGGAGGGGGTGCGTGGGCACCACGCGGTCATGGCCCGGCGGGTGGAGCGGCGAGACGCCGCCGCCCTGGGTGCCGCCGCCGGCGTGGCGAGCGCCGCGGTCGCAGCGGCCGCCACCGCGGCCCTGATGCGACGCAGGCGACGTAGGGGTTGAGCAGGCTGCTCGCAGACCGATGGGGGATGATGACGCGGTGAACGACTCCACGACCACCCCCCACGGTGCCGACGAGGTCACGACGCACGCGCGTGTCTCGGCGGACCCGTTGTCCCTGGACGCGGTGCTCGCCGAGGTGGGCCACGCGAAGGCCGGTGCGGTAGTCCTCTTCCTCGGCACCGTCCGGGACCACGACGGTGGCCGCGACGGTGTGCAGGCCCTGGACTACTCGGCCCACCCCGACGCGGGCGCCGAGCTGGAGCGCCTGGTCCGTGCGGCTGCGGCCCGCGACGGCGTCCGGGCGGTGGCTGCGGAGCACCGGACCGGGACCCTGTCCGTCGGCGACCTCGCCGTGGTGTGCGCCGTCTCCGCCGACCACCGGCCGGCAGCCTTCGAGGTGTGCCGAGACCTGATCGAGGAGCTGAAGGCAACGGTGCCGATCTGGAAGCGCCAGGCCTTCGCCGACGGCGACACCCAGTGGGTGGGTCTGTGAGCGGGCAGGACCACGGGGGCGCGGAGGGCTACTACCGCGGATACGACCTGTCCGGCGCCCCCGCCCCGGAACGCGGGAGCAACGGCGGCACCCGGGTGACCCTCGGGATGGCGGTTGCGCTGGTGGTCTGCGTGCTGCTCGTGGCAGGCATCGCGATCATGAATCTCGTCGACGTCGCGAAGGTGTTCTACCGCCCCGGGCCGATCTACAACACGCTGGGGGAGACCGACGGTCGTCCCACGATCACCATCGAGGGTGCCGAGACCTATCCCACGGACGGCGAGCTCAACTTCACCACGGTCACCCTCTACGGCGGCCCCCGCTACCCGGTGAGTGCCTGGGACTGGCTGCTCGCCGAGTTGGACCCCGACACCGACGTCGTGGACGAGGAATTGGTGTACCCCACCGAGATGACCGCAGAGCAGGTCCAGGAGCAGAACACCGAGCTGATGCTCCAGTCGCAGAACTCCGCGGCCGTCGTCGGGGTGCGTGCCGCGGGGGTCGAGGTGCCCGAGCAGGTCAAGGTCGCCCAGATCATGGTGGACGCCCCGGCAGCCGAGGCGCTGGAGGTCAACGACGAGATCCTCACCGTCGGGGGAGCACCGATCGCGAACCCGGCCGAGGTCCGGGACGCCCTCCAGGAGTTCGAGCCGGGAGAGGAGGTGGAGTTCGTGCTGGTCCGGGACGGTGATGAGATGACCCTCTCGGTGCCCACCGGTGAGGACGAGGTCGAGGCGGAGGACGGCACCCTGGAGCTGCGCACCGTGATCGGTGTCTACCTGGCCTCGGACTACGACCTGCCGTTCGAGGTCACCATCGACGCGGGGAATGTCGGGGGACCGTCCGCCGGTCTGATGTTTTCCCTCGCGGTCTACGACAAGCTCACCGAGGGCGAGCTCACCGGCGGGCACGTCTTCGCCGGGACCGGCACGATCGACTCCGCCGGCGCGGTGGGGGGCATCAGCGGGATCCGGCAGAAGATGGTCAGCTCGCAGGACCGGGGGGCCGAGTACTTCCTGGCGCCCGCGGCCAACTGTGACGAGGTGCGGGGCAACGAGCCGAGCGATCTCGAGGTGATCCGGGTCGAGACCTTCGAGCAGGCCCGCGAGATCGTCGAGGCGATCGGGCAGGGTGAGGACGTGGATCTGCCGCGTTGCTGAGCCGGACGTCGTGGTGCCGGACGTCGGCCGCAGCTACTCCTGCAGCGTGGCGCGTAGCGCGTGGACGAGACCGGGCGCGATGTCCTGACCCCGGGCCACCGCGTCGTCGCTGTCGTGATCCCGCTGCCGCAGGAGGCACACCGACTCCCCGGAGCGCAGGACGGCGGCGACTAGGCGCACGTCCTTGCGATCCGGATGCTCCGAGAGCCGCTCGGTCGCGGCGACAGGGTCCTCGGGCAGGTCGCGCTCGGCCTCCGGCGGCACCACGATCCGCTCCACCGCGAGCGCGACACCGTCCACCTCCGGAGGCCAGGCGATCCGGCCCAGGAGGGACTCCAGGTTGGAGGTGCGCAGCATCCCCTCCTGCTCGATCGCGGTAAACCCCTCCGGGCTGCCCTCCTCCAACTGCGGGCGCAGCGACGGCTCACGCTCCAGCAGTTGGGAGGTCCGGACCAGGGCGAACATGCGCGGAGCCTGGTCCCACCCCAGGCGGGCGACGTGACGCTCGGTGTCGGCGGCCGCATCCACCAGCATGCGGTCGACGGAGCTGGCCGGGCGGTCGGGAACCTCGGGTCGGTCGGACTCGTTGTCGGGACGCTCGTTCACTGTCGGCACGGGTCCATGGTGTCACCGGGTGCGAGTGGGTCAGCCACCGCTAGGTAGGCTGAAACCATACGAACCAGGTCCGGCCGCCGTCGCGGCTGCTGGTCAGACGCGAGGAACAGGATTTTCGGTGAGCCAGGACAACGAACCGGACCCCGGCGGCCAGCGCCGGTCGGACGGAGACGGTGCCGCTGACTCGGCGGGCCCCGGGAGCGGGCCCGGCGGAGGACGACCCGGCGGGGTACGCACCGCTCGGGGCGGGATCTTCGGCGGGGGGCGGATCGGACCGACCCTCCTCGTCCTCGTGGTCGTCGTCGTCCTGGTGGGCTGGCTCGCGACGCTGTGGACCGACTTCCTCTGGTACGACTCGCTGGGCTACCGCTCGGTCCTGACCACCCGGTTGCTGACGCAGGCAGGCCTCTTCGTGGTCGCCGCGGGCATCACCGCAGTGGTGATCTGGAGCGCCCTGCACATGGCCTACCGGCAGCGCCCCATCTATGCCCCGGTGAGCCCTGAGCAGCAGAACCTGGACCGCTACCGCGCGGCCCTGGAACCGATGCGCCGTCTGGTCTTCGTCGGTGCCCCTGTCGTGCTGGGCCTGTTCGCCGGCTCTGCGGCAGCTTCCCAGTGGCAGGTTTTCCTGCTGTGGTGGAACCGGCAGCCCTTCCTGGACGCCGAGGGCGCGGTGATGACCGACCCGCAGTTCAACATGGACATCGGCTTCTTCGTGTTCACCCTGCCCTGGCTCTCGGTGCTGGTCAGCTTCGCCACCCTGGTGCTCGGCCTGGCGGTGCTCGGCGCCGTCCTGACGCACTACATCTACGGGGGCATCCAGCTGCAGGGGCCGGGTGAGCGCACCACCAAGGCCGCCCGGATCCACCTGTCCATCCTGCTGGCGGCCCTGATCCTGGTCCGCGCCGTCGCGTACTGGCTGGAGCGCTACGAGCTGGTCACCGCCGAGCACGACCGGATGACCGGCATGGCCTACACCGACGTGCATGCGGTGCTGCCCACCCGGGGCGTGCTGGCGATCGCCGCCCTGCTGTGCGCCGGGCTGTTCATCGCCACCATCTGGAGCAAGTCGTGGCGGCTGCCGATCATCGGGCTGGTCGGGCTGGTGGTCGTGGCGGTCCTGGTCGGCGGGGTCTACCCCTCCCTGATCCAGTCGCTGCGGGTGCGGCCCTCCCAGGCGCTCCTGGAGGAGCCGTACATCCAGCGCAATATCGACGCGACACTCACGGCATACGGGTTGGACGACGCCGAGATCATCCCCTACGAGGCGGAGACCGAGGCGACCTCCGGCCAGCTGCGTAACGACGCGGACACCATCCCGGGGATCCGGATCGTGGACCCCTCCATCGTGTCTCCGACGTTCCGTCAGCTGCAGGGCGTGCGTAACTACTACCAGTTCCCGGACACCCTCGACGTCGACCGCTACGAGGTGGACGGTGAGACCGTGGACACCGTCGTGGCGGTCCGCGAGCTGAACCTGAGCGGCGTCTCCGACGCCCAGCGCAACTGGGTCAACGACCACACCGTCTACACGCACGGCTTCGGTCTCGTCGCGGCCTACGGCAACCAGCGGTCGGCCGACGGCGAGCCGATCTTCTACCAGCGCAACATCCCGCCGGTCGGCCCGCTCGGGGAGTTCGAGCCCCGCATCTACTTCGGGGAGTACTCGCCCTCGTACTCGATCGTCGGGGCTCCCGAGGGCTCGACCCCCCGGGAGCTGGACTACCCGGACAGCGCCAGCGAGTCCGGTGAGACCCGAAACACCTACTCCGGGAACGGTGGCGTGGCGATCGGCTCGTTCCCGCGCCAGATGGCCTACGCGCTGAAGTACCGTCAGCTGGAGATTCTGCTGTCGGACAACGTGAACAGCGAGTCCCGGCTGCTGGACCACCGCGAGCCCCGCGAGCGGGTGGAGCGGGTCGCGCCGTGGCTGCGACTGGACGGCAACCCCTACCCGGCGGTGGTGGACGGGCGCGTCCTGTGGATCGTCGACGGCTACACGGTCAGCTCGAACTACCCCTACTCCCAGATGGAGCAGCTGGGCGATGTGACCACCGACTCGCTGGTGGCCGGCTCGGACAACATCCGCTCCATCGGGACGGGCAACGTGAACTACATCCGGAACTCGGTCAAGGCCACGGTCGACGCCTACGACGGCACCGTGCAGCTCTACGCCTGGGACGAGCAGGACCCGCTACTCAAGGCGTGGTCCGGGGCCTTCGACAACACGGTGCAGCCGATGTCGGAGATCGACAGCGACCTGATGAGCCACCTGCGCTACCCCGAGGACCTCTTCAAGGTGCAGCGCGACATCATGGCCCGCTACCACGTGGACACGGCCGAGGCGTTCTTCGGCGGCCAGGACTTCTGGCGGCGTCTCGGAGGACCCGAGCGTGGAGGGCGACCTCGATGTCCCGATGCCGCCCTACTACCTGAGCATCGCGATGCCCGGGCAGGACGAGCCGACCTTCTCGCTGACCACGAACTTCATCCCCCAGGGTGAACGGCAGAACCTCGTGGGCTACATGGCCGTCGACGCCGACGCCGGCGGCGAGGAGGGGACCAAGCGCGAGGACTACGGCACGATCAGGGTCCTGGAGTTGCCCAGGGACACCACCGTGATGGGCCCCGGCCAGTTCCAGAACAACATCGAGTCCTCCAACGAAACCTCGGAGGCGTTCACCCAGACGCTGTCCCAGTTCCTGTCGCTCAACCGGCAGCAGGGCTCGAACGTGCACATCGGCAACCTGCTGACGCTGCCCGTGGGTGGCGGACTGCTCTACGTGGAGCCGGTGTATGTCTCGGCCCGCAGCGGGTCCTCCTACCCCCTCCAGCGGCTCGTGGTGGTGGCCTTCGGTGACCAGTTGGCGTGGTCCGACACTCTCGACGGCGCGCTCGACGAGCTGTTCGGCGGGGACTCCGGTGCCACCGCTGCCGACGAGGGCACCGGGTCCGATGAACCCATCGACGGCACCCCCGAGGACGGCGAGGGCGCCCCGGAGGACGGCGAGGATGCCCCCGAGGACGAGGAGGACGCCCCGGAGGACGGCGAGCCGGCCCCGCCCGTCGAGGCCGACCAGGATGCGCTGGACCAGGCGATCGCCGACATCCGCCAGGCCTACGAGGACGGTCAGGCGGCCATGGCCGAGGGTGACTGGGCGGCGTATGCCGAGGCGCAGGTCCGCCTGGAGGACGCCATCAACCGGGCCGTCGAGGCAGCCCCCGCGGGCGGCTCGGTCGACCTGGACATGGGCGGCGGCGAGGACGACGCGGAGCAGACCTCGCAGCCGTAGCGGATTTGGTCCGTCCCGCGACGGTGACGTATGGTGGTGTCACCGACGCGGGGTGGAGCAGCTCGGTAGCTCGCCGGGCTCATAACCCGGAGGTCGCAGGTTCAAATCCTGCCCCCGCTACCAAACGCGTCAGATGAGGAAGGCCCGGACCACACGGTCCGGGCCTTCCTCGTTCCCACGGGGGAAAGCCGCACCGTTCTCCCGGGAGAGGGCCTCACCGCGTGGCGCACATCACGACATACCCGGGGCTGCGTCATCGTTGAACCCGATGGAGGAGGCAACCATGACTGCACAGACCACCGCCCGCCCACGGGTGGTCATCATCGGCTCCGGCTTCGGCGGTCTCTTCGCCGCGCGTGCCCTGAAGCGGGCCGATGTCGACGTCGCCCTCATCGCCAAGACCACTCACCACCTGTTCCAGCCGCTGCTCTACCAGGTGGCGACCGGCATCATGTCCCAGGGCGAGATCGCGCCGTCCACCCGCGAGGTGCTGGCCCGGCAGGACAACGTCGAGGTCATCCTTGGGGACGTCACGGGGATCGACCTGGCCTCCCGAACAGTGAGTGCGGAAACCCTCGGGACCGAGCACACGCACTCCTACGACCACCTGATCGTGGCCGCGGGTGCCAACCAGTCCTGGTTCGGCCGCGACGAGTTCGCCGAGTATGCCCCGGGGATGAAGAGCATCGACGACGCGCTGGAGCTGCGCGGCCGGATCTTCGGCGCCTTCGAGCTGGCCGAGCAGGCCGCGGCGGAGGGCCGCACCGAGGACGTCAAGCGGTTCACCACCTTCGTCGTGGTCGGTGCCGGCCCGACGGGTGTGGAGATGGCCGGCCAGCTGGTCGAATTGTCCAAGCGGACGCTCCGGCACGACTTCCGCCACATCGACCCCACCGACTCCCACGTGATCCTGCTGGACGCCGCGCCCGCGCTGCTGGGCAGCTTCGACGAGAAGCTCCAGCGCAAGACGCGGGAGTCGTTGGAGAAGCTCGGGATCGACGTGCGGTTGGGCGCCAAGGTGGTGAACGTCGACGGGACCGGACTGGAGACCGAGGACGCCGACGGCAACCGGACCCGGATCGAGGCCCTCACCAAGGTGTGGGCCGCCGGGGTCGCCGCCAGCCCCCTGGCCAAGCAGCTCGCCGACCAGGTCGGGGTCGAGGTCGACCGGGCCGGCCGGATCCCGGCGCAGCCGGACCTGACCCTGCCAGGACACCCCGAGGTGCACGTCGTCGGTGACATGGTCACCCTCGACGGGTTGCCCGGGGTCGCCCAGGTCGCGATCCAGGGAGCCCGGCACTCCGTCAAGGAGATCAGGCGCGGGCTGAAGGGTGAGCCGACCGGCGCCCCGTTCCGCTACAAGGACAAGGGCAGCATGGCCACCATCTCCCGGTTCCGGGCGATCGCCGAGGTCGGCAGCCTCAAGCTGACCGGGTTCCTGGCGTGGCTGATGTGGTTGGCCGTGCACCTCGTCTACATCATCGGCTTCAAGTCCCGGATCACCACCCTGCTGCACTGGGCAGTCAGCTTCATCGGTCGCGGCCGCTCCGAGCGGACCGTCACCGAGCAGCAGACGTTCGGTCGACTGGCGATGCAGCAGGCGGGGCGTGCGGTGGACGTCCGGAAGGTCTCCAGCCCGCCCCCGGGCTGAATTCAGCGTGACGGCTACCCGCCCCTACAGTGGGTGGATGCCGTTGGACTACCCGATCGCCACCCGCACGCTCGACAACGGGCTGCGGGTGGTCGTCAGTCAGGACCGGTCCGTGCCGGCCGTCACGGTGAACCTGTGGGTCGACGTCGGCTCCCGGCACGAGGTGCCGGGGCAGAGCGGGTTGGCGCACCTCTTCGAGCACCTGATGTTCCAGGGCTCGGAGAACGTGGCCGAGGGGGAGCACTTCGCCGCGCTGATGGCCCACGGGGGCCGGCTCAACGCCACCACGTGGTTCGACCGGACGAACTACTTCGAGACCGTCCCCACGGGTGCGCTCGACCTGGCGCTGTGGCTGGAGGCGGACCGACACGGCCGGCTCCGCGCCGCGCTGACCCAGGACAACCTGGACAACCAGCGGGACGTGGTCAAGGAGGAAAAGCGCCAGCGCTACGACAACCAGCCGTATGGCAACGCGGTCAACGACCTGGTCGGATTGGTGTTCCCGGAGGGCCACCCTTACCACCACCCGACGATCGGGTCGATGGAGGACCTGGACGCGGCGTCGCTGGAGACCGTGCATGCCTTCTACGACCGGCACTACGGGCCGGACACCACCGTGCTGACCCTGGTCGGGGACGTGGACCCCGAGGAGGGCTTCGCCCTCGCACAGCGCTACTTCGGTGATCTCCCGGCGTCCGGGCGGCCGCCCCAGCCACTGACGGCCCCGCTCGGACCGCTGCCCTCCCCGGCCCGGGTCACCCGGGTCCAAGAGGTGCCCAACGACCGGGTCTACCTCGGGTTCCGGTTCCCGCAGGGGTCACACCGCGGACTACATCGCGGGCTCGGTGGCCCTCGACGCCCTCGGCGGGTTGGCAATCAGCCGGCTGCACCGACGGCTGGTGCGTCGCGACGACCTGGCCACCGGCGTCTCCGCCTCCGCCATGGGGCTGGTCGACGGCACCTCACTGGCCTTCATCGCCGTCGACGTCAGCGAGGGTCGGGACGTCGACGAGGCCGAGGCGGCGGTGCTCGAGGAGCTGGTCGAGTTCGGCCGTAGCGGCCCGACCGAGCTGGAGCTAGAGGCCTCCCTGGCCGACACCGAACGGTCCTGGCTGGAGGCCTTGGCCGGGATGGACGAGCGGGCAGACCTGATCAGCCACTACCTGAGCCTGTACGACGACCCCCACTTCGTGAACACCTTCCTGGACGACGTCGCCCGGGTGACCGCCGAGGACGTCCGCCGCGCCGCCCATCAGTGGCTGCAGCCGGAGCACCGTGCCGCCGTCGTCTACCGGGACGGCGTGGAGGGGACCGCACGGCATACCGAAGGAGTCGCGTGATGAGCAGCCTGCCCCAGCCCGTCGGACTGCCCCCGCGCCCGGAGGTGCGGCCGCCGTCGGCGTGGACCTTCCCTGTCCCGGACACGTTCCGGCTCAGCAACGGGCTCTCGGTGCAGGCCTTCGACCTGCCCGGGCAGCACGTCGTGTCGGTGCGTCTCGGGATCCCCGCCCCCCTGTCCACGGAGCCCACCGAGGTGGAGGGCGTGGCCACGATCCTTTCCCGGACGATGGACGAGGGCACCGCGCGGCACGACGCCGAGGAGATGGCCGGCCTGCTGGAGCGCAAGGGCGTCTTCCTGGGCGCCGGCGTGGGGGAGCGGGGGATCCTGGTCGACCTCGATGTCGCCGTGCGCAACCTCGGTCCCGCCCTGGACCTGCTCACCGAGTGCCTGACCGAGGCGACGTTCCCCGAGGAGGAGGTCCAGCGGCACGTCCGCAACCGGCTCGCCGACATCCGGCACGACCTGGCTGACCCCGGGAGCCGGGCCGCCCTGGAGTTCCTGCCCACGTACTTCACCCCGACGAGCCGGGCCTCCCGGCCCTCCGGGGGGAACCTGCGCTCCGTCGCCGCCGTCACCGCACAGTCCGTGCGTGAGCACTATCGGCGGGTGGTGCACCCCGACCGGTCGCACCTCGTCGTGGCCGGTGACCTCAGCGGGGTGGACCTCCCGGGGCTGCTCGAGCGGTCGCTGGTGGGCTGGGCGGGCAGCGGGCGGGAGGCCGCCGGGGCGAGCGCCGGGCGCGACGAACGGGCGCAGGACGCGGCCCGGATCGTCCTGGTGGATCGGCCGGGCTCGGTGCAGACCGACCTCTACCTGGGCTGCCCCGGCCCGGACCGGCGCGACCCCCATGGCTGGGGCGCCTACCAGGTGCTCGCACTGGCCGTGGGTGGGTCCCCCCAGTCCCGCCTGGACCGGGTGCTGCGGGAGGAGAAGGGCTATACCTACGGGGTGCACGCGGGTTTCCGACCGCGGTCTCGGGGCGGGCTCTTCCTGGTCAGCGGGTCGGTGCGCGCCGATGCCACGGTGCCGGCGCTCGACACCCTGCTGTCCCTGCTGGACATGCGAGGCAGCGACCTGACCGACCGTGAGGTGCGGGAGGCGGCCGACTTCGTCGCCCAGACGGCGCCGGGGCGCTACGCGACAGCGGACGTGCTCGCCGGGGAGGCGATCGGGTTGGCGATGGACGGGCTGACGACCGACTTCGTTACCCGCACCCTGGCGCAGGTGCGGGAGATGGACGCCGCCACGGCCGGGGCCGCGTGGGACAGCCAGATCCACGGTGAGTGGACCGTCATCGCGGTCGGTGACGCCTCGGCGCACGGCGCGGCCATCGAGGAACTCGGGCGGGGCCCGGTCGAGGTCCGTACCGGAGGACGGGAAGCGCTCAGACGGGGCGCCTGAAGCCCTGCTGCAGCGTGGAACGGAGGGCGTGCGCGGCCAGGTAGTCCTCCAGCAGGACGTGCCCCTCGTCGTGCATCGCGGTGGCCACGCGCGGGCCGACGTAGCGCACGTGCCACGGCTCGTAGGCGTAGCCGGTGCGGTCCTTCTCCCCGTCGGGGTAGGAGATCACGAACCCGAACCGGTGCCCGTGCGCGGCGACCCAGCGTCCCTCCGGGCTGTCGCCGAAGCACTGGTCCAGATAACAGGTGCCGCGGTCGTTGTCGAGGTCGACGGCCAGGCCGGTCTGGTGCTCGCTGTGTCCCGGGCGGGCGCTGACGGCCTCGGCCCGGGAGCGACCGGCCGTCCGCTCCCAGTAGTCGAAGGTCTCCTGCTGCGTCCGGTAGGACCGGTAACCGCTGACCACCCGCAGCCCGTGGCCCTCCTGCTGCGCGGCGTCAAACAGGTCGGACAGGTGGTCGGCCACCTCCGCGCGCAGCTCGTAGTGGGGATCGCGCCAGGCCACCAGGTCGTCGGGGGCGTAGTCGACCGGGTCGAGGGGGTGGTCCTTGGTCACCACCACGAGCAGGTTGTCCTGGTCGTGGCGCTCCAGATCGGTCAGGGTGGCAGCCCGCCCGGTCCGGGCAGGCTTGCGCCCCACGGGGGCAGTGGTCGCGCCCGCAGGAGGGACGAACAGACCGGTCACGGCGAGCCCGCCCAGCGCCAGTACGGAGCGTCGGTTCAGGGTTGCCATCGGACCCATTATGGCGCAGGTGCCCCCCGGAGCGCACGGAGCAGGTCCTCATGCAGCAGGCCGTTGCTGCTCACCGCGCCCTCGCCGAAGGGCCCGTCGGTGCCCTCGAGATCGGTGAACCGCCCACCGGCCTCCGTCACGATCGGGGCGAGCGCGGTCATCTGGTGGATGCCCAACTCGGGGCCCAGCGCGACGTCGACCGCACCCTCGGCCACCAGCACGTGAGACCAGAACTCGCCGTAGGCCCGGCTCCGCCAGGCCCGGTCCACCACGTCCAGGAAGCCCTCGCGGTGCGGGGAGTCCAGCCAGGGAGACAGATCCGAGTAGCTCACCGAGGCGTGCTCCAGGCGGGAGGTGTCGGCCACCTCGATGCGGCGTGCCCGGTTCAGTGACCTGCCGGTCCACGCCCCGGACCCGACGGCGGCCCACCACCGACGGGAGAGCGACGGCGCGGCCACCAGCCCCAACACGGGGGAGTCGTCGACCAGGAGGCCGATCAGGGTGGCCCAGGCCGGCACGCCGCGCACGTAGTTCACGGTGCCGTGGATCGCGTCGAGCACCCAGCGGCGGTTGCCGTGCCCGGTCGTGGGCAGTTGCTCGCCCTGCACGACGTCGCGGGGGCGGGTGCGCTGGAGCTGGTGGCGCAGCAACTCCTCGGTGTGCCGGTCCGCGTCGCTGACCAGCTCACCCTCCTCGGTCACCTCGATGCGCAGGTCGGGGGAGTTGAAGGAGTCCAGGCTGGCGCGCTCCACCGCGTCCGCCAGGACGTGGGCCAGGCGCAGGTCGTCCTCGTAGGTAGCCACGCCTGGCAACCTACCTGGCCGGGACGCGGCTCAGGGCGAGGACTCACCCGTGCGGCTGCGCAGCAGGCGGCGCAGCGACTCCAGCCGCGCCGCGCCGTGGGGGCCGGCCCGGCCGTCGGCGACCCACGCGTCCAGCGCGCACTCCGGCTCGTCGTGGGAGCACCCGCGCGGGCACGCCCCTGCGCCCTCGGACAGGTCGGGAAAGTGCTCCACGAAGGTCGCCGGGTCCACGTGTCCCAGCCCGAAGGAGCGGACGCCGGGGGTGTCGACCACCCACCCGCCGCCCGGCAGTTCGAGGGCGACGGCGCTGGTCGAGGTGTGCCGCCCCCGCCCGGTCACGGCGTTCACCACCCCGGTGCTCCGCAGCGCCTCCGGCACCAGGGCGTTCACCAGCGTCGACTTGCCCACCCCGGAGTGGCCGACGAGCACACTGACCCGCCCGGCCAGGTGCTCCCGCACCTCGGCCACGCCCTGTGCCGCGGCCGCGTCCCCACCGCCCTCGTCCGCCCCGGGGGCGACGGAGGTGACGACATACGGCACGTCGAGGGACTCGTATGCCGTCAGCAGGCCCGCGGGGTCGGCCAGGTCGGATTTGGTCAGCACGAGCAGGGGATCCAGCCCGGCGTCGTAGGCGGCCACCAGGCACCGGTCGATCATCCGGGGACGGGGCTCCGGGTCGGCCAACGCGGTGACGACGACCATCTGGTCGGCGTTGGCCACGATGACCCGCTCCACCCGGTCGCTGTCATCGGCGCTGCGGCGCAGCACCGAGCGGCGCTCCAGCACCCGCACGATCCTGGCGAGGGCGTCCGGGTTGCCGGATACGTCCCCCACCATGGCGACCCGGTCGCCGACGACGATCTGCTTGCGGCCCAGCTCCCGGGCCCGCATCGCGACCACGTCGCGGTCCTCGTAGCGGACCGTGAAGCGACCCCGGTCCACCCCGGTGACCAGGCCGGTGACGGCGTCCTCGTGGGCGGGGCGTTCCTTGGTGCGGGGCCGGGAGCCGCGGCGGCTGGGGCGGACCCGGACCGCGGACTCGTCGTAGTGGTCGTATCGGCTCACCCGAGCACCAGACCGGTCCAGACGTCGGCGAAGCCCGGAAAGGTCTTCTCCGTGGTCGCGATATCCGCCACCTCGGTGCCCGGGACACCCAGCCCGAGCACGGCGGCGGCCTGGGCCATCCGGTGGTCGTGGTAGGTCTCCAGCACCGCCGGGTGCAGTTCCCGGGGGGTGATCCGCAACCCGTCGGGAGTCTGCTCCACACCGCAACCGACCCGGCCCAGCTCGGTCTCCAGGGCCGCCAGCCGGTCCGTCTCGTGCCCCCGCAGGTGGGCGACCCCGCGCAGCACCGACGGCCCCTGGGCGAGGGCGGCGAGCGCCGCGACGACGGGGGTCAGCTCGCCCACGTCGTGCAGGTCGAGGTCGACGCCCCGCAGGCCCGACCGGCCGGGTCCCTGGACGGTGAGGCCGCGGTCGGTCAGTTCCGTCTGTGCGCCGAAGTGCTCCAGGATCGCGCGGAACTCGGCGCCGGCCTGGGTGGTCTCCTCCGGCCAGTGCCGCAGGGTCACCTCGCCGCCGGTGACGGCGGCGACGGCGAGCAGCGGGGCGGCGCTCGACAGGTCCGGCTCGACGTGGACCGCGAGGGGGCGGACCGGGCCGTGGTCGACCGCCCAGGTGGTGTCGCTCAGCCGGGCCACGCCCACCCCGGCCTCGCGGAGCACCTGCAGGGTCATGTCGATGTGGGGGACGCTTGGCAGCCGGCCGCCGATGTGGCGCACCAGCAGCCCCTCGGCATACCGGGCCCCGGCGAGCAGCAGCCCGCTGACGAACTGGGAGCTGCCCGAGGCGTCGACCTGCACCTCGCCGCCGCGCACGTCGCCCGTCCCGTGCACGGTGAACGGCAACGTGCCCCGGCCCTCGTCCTCGACCCGGACCCCGAGCTGGCCCAGCCCCTCCAGCAGCGGGCCGACCGGCCGGACCCGGGCCGCCTCGTCCCCATCGAACTCCACGGAGCCCCCGGCCAGGGCCGCCACGGGCGGGACGAACCTGATGACGGTGCCGGCGAGGCCACAGTCGATCCGGGCACCCGCGCGCAGGGTCTGGGGCGGGGTCAGCGTCCAGCGCGCGTCGTCCGGCGAGCGGTCCACCTGCACCCCCAGCGCCTCGACGGCCTGCAGCATCAGCAGGGTGTCGCGGGAGACCAACGGGGCCTCGAGGGTGCTGGGGCCGTCGGCCAGGGCGGCCAGCACCAGGTAGCGGTTGGTCAGGGACTTGCTTCCGGGCACCGTGACGGTGCCGTAGACGGGATGCTCCGGCGAGGGGGCTGCCCAGGTGGTCACGGCGCTCAGATCGGGAGTTTGTCGGACACGCCGCGCGTCACGTTGCGGGCGGCCAGCTCGGCCTCCAACCCCGCGATGCGGGCGGCGTTGCGGGAGCGCCACACCAGGCCGGGGGCGCCCGCCGTGTCGGCCGAGGCGATCAGGACGCCGCCCAGCAACCCCAGGTTGGTGAAGAACGCCTTCTTCTCCGCCGCCTTGGCCTCAGGGTCCTCCTCCAGCCAGAAGCGGTGGGCGAACAGGGTGCCGGGCACCAGGCTCACGGCCAGCGCGGCCCCCGCCAGCCGCGGTGCGCGCCCCATGGCCAACAGCGCCCCGGCCCCGGCCATGACGGCCCCGTTGACGCGCACCAGCAACTCGGGGTCGGTGGGGGCGCCGAGCGGCTCGGCAACCGTGGCCGAGAACCGCTCCGCGGCGGGGATCCGGCTCGTCGGCTGTTGCAGGGCGTCGACACCGCGGGCGATGAACGCGCTGGCGAGCAGGGGGCGGGCGATCTTGCGGAGCAGCATCTGGTCTCCTCGGTCGGGCGTGGGCTGCGTCCTACGGTAGTCCGTCCGCATGCTGCTCCAGCCAGGTGGCGACCGCCCCCGCCATGGCGACCAGGCTGGTGGTCGGGGAGTGGTTGCCCGGCACGGGGTGCACCGTGACCGGCCCGGGCTGCGCACCCAGGGCGTCGAGGACCTCCTCGGGTGAGCCGAACGGGTCCTTGTGGCCCTGGACGACCAGCGTCGGTATGTCGTGTGCTGGCGGGGTCTGCAGCTCCGGCGCCCGGGACTTCTCGGGTCTGCCGGGCGGGTGCAGGGGGAAGGCCAGGCAGAGCACGGCCGCGGCCCGGGGCAGCCCGACCGCCGGGTCGCCGGGGGCGTTGCGGCAGGCCACCCGGGCACCGGCACTACGGCCGCCCACCACGAGCCTGTCCGCGGGGTGCGCCGCCAGGTAGCCCGGGACCAGGTCACGCCAGGCCTCGTCCAGCCGCGGCGGCGGGGTGGCCACCTTGCGGCCGGCGACCCGCCACGGCTGCTCGACCAGCCCGACCTCCCACCCGTGCCCGACCATCCGGGTGAGGATCTGCAGGTCCGCGGCGCCCACGCCGCCGCCCGCGCCGTGACCCAGCAACAGCAACCCGCGCGGGCTGCCGGACACGGCATACCGGTGGACCCGCGCCGGCCCCTGGGAGGTGGGAAGCTCCAGGACCTCGGGCTCAGCCACCGAGCACCTCCCCGGTCACGGGGTCCAGGACCCCCGTGAGGGACTCCGCCGGCAGCGGGTCCAGCAACTGTGACCCGCTGTTGCGCGTGGCGTTGACGGCGGTGCCCACCGGCCAGGTGACGAAGCGGCCCGCCCCGGGTGACTCGGCCAGAGAGCGCACGTCGTCGGCGGAGGTGAGGTCGGGGTCGAGCCAGTCCGACCAGCGGTCGCGGTCCAGCACGACGGGTTGCCGGTCGTGGATCCGGTCCAGCCCCGGCTCGGCCTCGGTCGTCAGGATGGTGAAGCTGACGAGCCAGGCCGCGGGATCCTCGGCGGCGGCGTCCTTGTCCCGCCAGAACTCGTAGAGGCCCGCGAAGGCGACCACGTCCCCGTCCTCCCGGGTCAGGAAGAAGGGTTGCTTGCGCGGCTTGCCCTTGGCGTCGGTGGCGACGGGGGAGGCCTGCCACTCGTACCAGCCCTGGGCGGGGATGATCGCGCGACGGGCCAGCGCGGCCTTCTTGAACGCCGGTTTCTCCAGCGCCGACTCCAGCCGTGCGTTGATCATCCGCATGCCCACCTTGGGCTCCTTGGCCCAGGAGGGCACCAGGCCCCAGCTGAGCAGTCGCAACTGGCGCACCGGTGTGCCGGGGCCGTCGTCCCCGCGGCGGGCCCGGGTCAACACCACGGGGGCCTGCTTGCCCGGGGCCATGTTGTAGTCGGGGGTCCCCGCCGGCGGCTCCTGCGGGTTGACCAGTGCCGACCGCGACGGCTCGGAGGTGGCGTCCTGCTCGACCTCGAACTCCTCGATCAGCTCGTCGGGGTTGGCGCTCGCCGCGTACCTGCCGCACATGGTTCGTCAGCCTACGCCCACCGCTCCACCAGCCGGCCTCAAGCCGACCGCCATAAGTTACCCGTGAGTCAGTAAAGGTTTGGCCGTCGCCCTGTCGCCTCCCCGGCCGATCGATGACGGTGTTGATGCAGGCATCCCGCCCCCGGGGTGCCACTACTGCTCAACGAGGAGTATCCGTGCAGAAACAGTCAACGATGCACCGCCGGGTCGCCGCGCTCGGGTCACTGGCCGTCGTCGCAGCGCTCGCCGTCCCCGGCGCCGCTGCGGGCGCGGCACCAGAGTCCGGAGGCGCCGTACCCGAGGTCGCGACCACCCAGAAGGACCGGCAGGCGCCGCTGATCGAGGCCGAGGGCGAGGCGGTCGAGGGCCGCTACATCGTGCTCCTGGAGACCACTGCCGAGGGCACCATGGCCCCCAGCACGGTCCAGGGCGCGGTGGACCGGGCCAAGGCCCAGGGCATTTCGGTGGAGCGCGAGTTCAGCGAGCTCGGTGGGTATGTCGCCGACCTCGACGCCGCGCAGCTCGACCAGGTCCGCAACGACCCGGCCGTGGCGTTGGTGGAGCAGGACGCGGTGGTCCGCATCTCCGAGGACCAGCAGAACGCCACCTGGGGGTTGGACCGGATCGACCAGCGCAACCTGCCCCTCAACGGCGTCTACAGCTACGACGCGACCGGCTCGGGAGTCACGAGCTACGTCATCGACACCGGCATCCTGTCGGGCCACCAGGACTTCGGTGGCCGGGTCAGCTCCGGCTACACCGCGATCAACGACGGCCGCGGCACCGAGGACTGCAACGGGCACGGCACCCACGTCGCCGGCACCGTCGGCGGCACCACCTACGGTGTCGCCAAGCAGACCTCCCTGGTCGCGGTGCGGGTGCTCGGGTGTGACGGCAGCGGGACCAACTCCGGCGTGATCGCCGGGATGGACTGGGTGGCCGCGAACTCCTCCGGCGCCTCCGTGGCCAACATGAGCCTGGGCGGCGGTGCCTCCTCGGCCACCGACTCGGCCGTCGACCGGATGGTCGCCGACGGCGTCACCGTCGTGGTGGCCGCGGGCAACGAGAACCAGAACGCCTGCAACGTCTCGCCTGCCCGCGCCGCCTCCGCGGTCACCGTCGGGTCGACCACGAGCAGCGACGCCCGGTCCAGCTTCTCCAACTGGGGCACCTGCGTCGACATCTTCGCGCCGGGCAGTGACATCACCTCCGCCTGGCACACCGGATCCAGCGCCACCAACACCATCAGCGGCACCTCCATGGCCTCCCCGCACGTGGCCGGCGCCGCTGCCCTCTACTTGGAGGACAACCCGGGCGCCTCGCCCGCCCAGGTCGGCTCGGCCCTGACCGGCAACGCCACCAGCGGTGTCGTCGGCTCGCCCGGCACCGGCTCGCCGAACCTGCTGCTGTTCACCGGCTCGGGTGGCGGCAGTGACCCCGACCCGGAGCCCGAGCCGGAGCCCGGTGGCGTGGTCAACGGTGGCTTCGAGGACGGCAGCACCGGCTGGACCACCACGAGCGGCGTGATCAGCACCAGCGGACCCGCCGCCCGGACCGGCTCCGGGAAGGCCTGGCTGAACGGTTACGGCTCCAGCTCCACCGACCACGCCTCGCAGCAGGTGACCGTCCCGGACGGTGCGTCCCTGTCGTTCTGGCTGCAGGTGGCGACCGCCGAGACCACCGGCACCACGGCATACGACACCCTGCAGGTGCAGGTGATCACCGGGTCGGGCACCTCGACCCTGGCGACCTACTCCAACCTCGACGCGTCGTCCTCCTACGTGCAGCGCAGCGTGGACCTGTCGGACTACGCCGGGGAGTCGGTCACCCTCCGCTTCCTGGGGCAGGAGGACCAGTCGCTCTACACGACGTTCCTGATCGACGACGTCGCCCTGGGCTGACCAATTTTCGTAGCGGGTTTGTCGCGCCCACCCGGGATCTCGTAGCGGGTTTGCGGGCGTGA
The DNA here is from genome assembly GCF_057176825.1 of Ornithinicoccus sp. NCBI lineage: Bacteria > Bacillati > Actinomycetota > Actinomycetes > Micrococcales > Intrasporangiaceae > Ornithinicoccus > Ornithinicoccus sp. The sequence goes on from NZ_CM169976.1 coordinate 1,398,771, forward strand.
CCGACCCGGAGGGCCCCGTGCGCCACGGCGTGCGGGGCCCTCCCCCGTGTCGGGACCGGGGCAGATCCGCTACGAAAATGGGGAAGCGCGCGACAAACCCGCTACGAAAATTGGGGGGTCACTGGTGGTAGGAGGCGAGGAAGTTGCCCATCCGCTCGAGGGCGACCTGGAGGTCGCGGGCCCAGGGGAGGGTGACGATCCGCAGGTGGTCGGGGGTGGGCCAGTTGAAGCCGGTGCCGTGTACCACGAGGATGTGCTCGCGCTCCAGCAGGTCCAGGCACAGCTGGACGTCGTCGTGGATCTCGTGCACCTCCGGATCGATCCGGGGGAAGACGTAGAGCGCCCCGCGCGGTTTGGTGCAGGACACCCCGTCCATCGCGTTGAGCATCGAGTAGGCGACATCGCGCTGCTCCAGCAGCCGGCCGCCCGGCAGGATGAGGTCGCCGATGCTCTGTCGCCCGGAGACCGCCACCTGGATCGCGTGCTGCGCCGGGACGTTGGGGCACAGCCGGGTCGAGGCGAGCAGCTCGATGCCCTCCAGGAAGCCGGAGGCGTGCTGCCGCGGGCCGGAGATGACCACCCACCCGGCGCGGTACCCGGCGACCCGGTAGGTCTTGGACAAACCGTTGAAGGTCAGCACCAGCAGGTCGGGGGCGAGGCTGGCCAGGCAGGTGTGCTCGGCGTCGTCGAACAGCACCCGGTCGTAGATCTCGTCGGCCATCAGCAGCAGGGAGTGCTCGCGGGCCACCTCCACCAGCTCGGCGAGTAGTTCCTTGCTGTAGACCGCCCCGGTCGGATTGTTCGGATTGATCACGACCAGCGCCTTGGTGCGGGGCGTGATTTTGCTGCGGATGTCCTCGATGCTGGGCTGCCAGTCGTTCTCCTCCTCGCACAGGTAGTGCACGGGGGATCCGCCGGCCAGGCTCGTCGCCGCGGTCCACAACGGGTAGTCGGGGGCGGGGACGAGCACCTCGTCCCCGTCCTCCAGCAGCGCCGACAGCGTCATCATGATGAGCTCGGACACGCCGTTGCCCAGGTAGACGTCGTCGACGTCGACCCGGGGGAACCCAGGCACCTCCTGATAGCGGCTGACGACGGCGCGTCGCGCGGACAGGATCCCCTTGGACTCGGAGTACCCCTGCGCGACCGGGAGGGCGGCGATCATGTCCTGCAGGATGGTGTCGGGCGCCTCGAACCCGAACGGTGCCGGGTTGCCGATGTTGAGCTTGAGGATCCGGTGCCCCTCGGTCTCGAGTTGGGCTGCGCGGGCGGCGACGGGGCCGCGGATCTCGTACAGGACGTTCTGCAGTTTGCGGGGCTGGCGGAGGGGACGCAGGTCGGTCCCGGTCGGCAGGGCGGCGTTCACCGCCCCATGGTGTCACGGGTCGGGAATGCTCCCGGGGTCTGCCGCCGTTGACTCCTGCGAACGCCCACCCCAGCACGCCCGCGAGAGCCCAGGAGACAGAGCGTATGTCGGTAGCCATGCTCGCCGCCCCGGAACCCGGGACGCTACCCGCCGGTGGCCTCCGGTTCGCCGGGCAGACCGGGCGACGTGCCGGGGGGCTAGGCTGGTCGGTAATGACTAACGACCAGGCACCCGAGAGCACCGGCGCTGGCCGGTCCCGCGACACGGACGACGTGGTGGCCACCGCGGACGAGGTGGTCGACGTGGCGACGGAGACGCCGGAGGAGCGGGCTGCCCGCTTCGAGCGCGAGGCGATGCCGCTGCTGGACCAGATGTACAGCGCCGCGCTGCGCACGACGCGCAACCCGACCGACGCCGAGGACCTGGTCCAGGAGACGTACGCGAAGGCCTTCGCGGCCTTCCACCAGTACCGCCCCGGGACCAATCTCAAGGCGTGGATGTACCGCATCCTCACCAACACCTACATCAACACCTACCGCAAGAAGCAGCGACAGCCCAAGGAGTCCGACGCCGCCGAGGTGGAGGACTACCAGCTCGCCCGCGCGGCCCAGCACTCCTCCACGGGTCTGCGCTCGGCAGAGGCCGAGGCCCTGGACCACCTGCCCGACTCGGACGTGACGCGGGCGCTGGCCCAGATCCCCGAGGACTTCCGGCTCGCGGTCTACCTGGCCGACGTCGAGGGGTTCGCCTACAAGGAGATCGCCGAGATCATGGACACCCCCATCGGCACCGTCATGTCCCGGCTGCACCGTGGCCGGCGTCAGTTGCGGGACCTGCTCAGCGACTACGCGCTGGAGCGGGGCTTCATCAAGCGGGAGAAGGTGCAGTCATGAGGGCCGCTTCCGGGGACGAGCGCCGGCCCGACTGCACCGAGGTCGTGCTGCGGCTCTTCGAGTTCGTCGACAACGAGGCCGGCCCCGACGACTGTCGGTGGATCCAGTCGCACCTGGACGAGTGCACCTCCTGCCTGCGGGAGTACGAGCGGGACAGGGTGCTCAAGGAGGTCGTGCGGCGAGCGTGCGGCTGTGAGCCGGCACCCGAGGCGCTGCGGACCCAGATCATGGCGCGCATCACGAGCATCTCGGTGACGCGTACCTTCACCACGGACTGACCAGACAGGGCGCGGGCCCGAACGACAGGACCCCCGCGCCCGAACCGGGCTGCGGGGGTCCTGTGCTGATCTGGGTGCTCAGGCGTTCGGCTTCTTGCCGTGGTTGGCACCCTTCTTCTTGCGGTCGCGACGCTTGCGGGCGCGCTTGCTCATCGTGGCCTCCTACGTTCGTGGTGGTGTAGCGCCTCCCGGGAGATGTCCCGGTGGGGCAGAACCGACCCCCATGATCGCACACCACGCACCCGTCCGATACCGCTCCGACCGCTAGATCAAGAGAGAGTAAATTGTCGGTCAAGTGTGCCATCGGGTCCTTCCGGACGACTCCCGCTTTGGTCATTACTGTGCCATTCTTGAAGAGTCTCCTGCTGGCCGACGGGGCCCCCAATCCCGTCGGAGGAGTTTGCTGACCCGGCCACGGAAGGAACCATCATGCTGCAGGCGCTCTTGGACCTGGTGACGAGCGGCCAGCTGGCCGACGTTCTGAACTTCATCCCGGACGTTGTCTTCTGGGAAGATTGACGTCGAGGCCCTGATCGGCACTGATGGCTGAGCACGACGCCCGATCAGGGCACTCTCGCACCGACGCATCGGAGGCGCGGCCCCCCCAGGGGGTCGCGCCTTTCGAGTCCCCCGAATCCGGCCCCGCACCACGATGGGCCGTGAACAGTTATGTCCTCCTGCTGAGCATCGTCGCGCTCGGCTTCATCGTGGGCGGACTCTGGATCGGGCGGCAACTGCCCTGGACCGCCATCGTGCTGCTCACGGCCCTCGCGGCGCTGGGGGCCTCGATGCGGGAGCGGGAGCTGGGACCGCACGTCGGTGTCTCGTTCGGCACCGTGATCCTGGCTGCCTCGCTGCCGCTGGCCGGCCCGGTCGGGACGGCGGTCATCGGCTACGTCAGCTGCATCGTCGGGGCACGCAACTCCCGGCCACGCACCCGGGTGTTCAACGCGGGGATGACAGGCTGCTTCGGCGCCGGCGGCGGCCTGGTCTACCTGGCCTGCGGCGGCCAGCTGCCGATCAACAGCGCCTCCACCCCGGCGGAGCTGCTGCTAGGGGTGGCCGCCCCGATGGTCATCGGCTACGCGACGATGGCCGTCCTCAACGTGCTGCTGGTCGCGGTGATGGCACGACTGGCGGGAGGTATGCCGTTCGCCCAGGTCTTCGGCCGCACGCTGCGTGGTCTGGGGTGGGGTTACGTCACGCACGCCGTGGTCGCCTTCCTCTTCGTCGTGCTCTGGGTGCCGGCGGGCGTCGGGATGTTCAGCGCGGCCCTGGTGCTGCTGCCGCTGCTCATCGCCCAGTGGACGCTGAGCCGAGACACCTACGAGCGGCGCTCGCACACCCGCACGGTGAGCACCCTGGTCGCGGCGCTGGAGGCGGCCAACCCCTACTCCGTGGGGCACAGTGCGAGGGTGGCCGAGTTGTGCCGCCGGATGGCGCCGCGGCTGGGAATCGGCGGCTCCGTGGCCGAGGAGCTCCACTTCGCTGCCCTGCTGCACGACATCGGCATGGTCGCCGTGCCGCCGCAGGGCCCCCGTGCGACCGGACCGGTCGACGTGGGGTTCCTCGTGGCGATCAGCGAGCACCCGCAGGCAGGAGTGCGGATGCTGCAGGACATCGACTTCCTGGCCAACGCGCTCCCCGGCATCCTGCACCACCACGAACGGCTCGACGGGAAGGGATACCCCGCGGGCCTGCGGGGGGAGGAGATCCCGTTGTTCGCCCGGGTCATCGCGGTGGCCGACGCGTTCGACTCGCTCACCACGACCCGCTCCTACCGCGACCCCCTCGACCAGTCCGCCGCGCTCCAGCAGTTGCAAGACCGGGTTGGGACGCACCTGGACGGTGAGGTGGTCGGCGCCCTCGCGGAGGCCCTGGCGGACCGGACCTGGGAGCCGACCCTCATCCACGAGGACCTGCGCTCCTCCCTCGGGGACGTGCACGACCACGACGACCCGGTCATCAGCGACCAGTACGCCCAGTGGTCCCCCGACGCCGACCACCAGGACCTGGCGATCGGCATGACCGAGCCCCCGCCAGCGATCGAGGAGGTCGGCCGGTGAGGGTCAGCCTGTCCGGGAGGTCCTTCGACCGCCTCCTCATGCTCACCGCGGGCGTCATCACCGTGGGTTCGCTGCCGCTGCTCCTGTCCTCGCTGGAGCCCATCCCGCTCGAGGTCGCGGTCCTGTACCTGATGTTCCTGGTGACCATCGCGGTGAGCGAGACCTGGCGGGTGCGCATCCCGGACTCCCGGGAGCTGTCGCCCCTCGCGGTGGCCTCGTCGGTGGCGTTCGCGATGAGCGCCGAGCTCCCCAGCGACACCAGCGTGGAGCACCTGCCCGGGGTCGTCGTCCTGGGCACCGCCCTGGCCAGCCTGGCCGGACACGCGCTCTACGCCCGAACGGCCGAGCGGCCGATGGACCTGTCGGTGGTGGCGACGCGGGTGATCGTGGTGGCCCTCGCCGCGATGTTGGCCCGGGTGGTCCCCTGGGAGGGTAGGTCCCTGGTGGAGTGGGTCGATGCGGCGAACCAGGACCGCTGGTGGGTCGCGCTCGCACTGTTCCTGGTGGCGGGCGCGGCGATCGGCTGGCAGCTCCTCCTGATGAGCGTGCAGCGGTCGGCGCGCACCCACGCCATCCTGCGCCGGGCGTTCCTGGAGGAGCTCTCGGCGGTCGGGCCGCTGGCCGCCGCGACGACCTCGACGGCCGCCGTGGTGGCCATCGCGGTCGGCACGCTTGGCGCGATCGCGGTGCCGCTCTTTCTGATCCCGCTGATGCTGCTGAACCTGGCGGTGACCCGGCAGGCGGGGGTGCGCACCGCCCAGCGTCAGACGATCTTCGCGCTGTCCCGACTGACCGAGCTCGGCGGCTACACCCCGGCGGGTCACGCGGCCCGGGTGGCGGACTACTCGGTGTCGATCGGTCGCGACATGGGGATGTCCGAGCGGGAGCTGGTGGACCTGCAGTCGGCGGCGCTGCTGCACGACCTGGGTCAGGTGTCGCTGCGCCGACCGATCCCGGGAGGCGCGACGCTGCTGACCTCGCCACTGGACCAGCGCAGGATCGCCGCGGCCGGGGCCGCCATCCTGTCCCGCACCGCCGAGCTCTCCCGGTTGGCCGGCATCGTGGGGGACCAGTCGGTCGCCTACAAACGCACCACCGACATCGGGCTGGTTCCCCTGGCCAGCAGGGTGTTGAAGGTCGCCAACGCCTTCGACGACCTGGTCGGCGTCGACCGATCACCCGACGCGGTGCGCCGTGCCGCCGAACGGCTGCGGCTGAACGCCGGGTACGAGTACGACCCGCTGGTCCTCCGCTCGTTGTGCCGGATCCTGCAACGGGACGCATTGCTCACCGGCCGCGACGTCGTCCGGCTCGACGTCTGAGCAGGACGCCGCGCCGGTTAGCCTGGTGCGGTGCTGCTCGCCCTCGACACTGCCACCGCCACGGTGGGTGCGGCCGTCCACCACGACGGTCGGCTGTTGGCCGAGGTGACCCATCGGGACGACCGACGGCACGGTGAGCTGCTCGGGCCGACCGTCGGCGAGGCCCTGGAGCGGGCGGGGGTCCGGGCGCAGCAGCTCAGCCACGTGGTGTGCGGCGTCGGGCCGGGGCCGTTCACCGGCCTGCGGGTCGGGGTGGTGACCGCCCTGGTGCTGGGCCACGGTGCCGGTGTGCCGGTCCACGGGGTGTGCTCGCTGGACGCGATCGCCTGGAGCGCGGTCTCCGACGGTCTGGTCAACGGCGACTTCCTGGTGGCCACGGACGCCAGGCGCAAGGAGGTCTACTGGGCCCGGTATGCCGTGTCCGACGGGTCGGCGCACCGCGTCACCGGACCTCAGGTCGGCCGGGCGGCCGACCTGTCCCCCGAGGTTCGCGCACTGCCGTGCCTGGGCCGCGGGGCGACGCTGTACCCCGACGCCCTCACCGGGCCACCCGGGCTCGCGGAGGACCGGGCGCAGGAGGCGGCAGACGTGCTGCCGGGCGCCCTGGCGACGCTGGCCACGGCGGCCCTGGCCCACGGTGACCCGCACGCCATACTGCTCGACCCGGAGCCGCTCTATCTGCGCCGGCCCGACGCCGCCGTCCCCGGACCGCTCAAGCAGGCACTCACCCCACCGCAGCCCGGGGGCCGACGATGACGGCCGGCGCCGCGAGCACCGTGCGCCCGATGCGCTGGCCGGACCTGGCCCAGGTGACCGCGCTGGAGGCCCGCCTGTTCCCCGAGGACCCCTGGTCGGACGCGAGCTGGTGGGCCGAGTTGGCGGCCCGTCCGCGGCGGGACTACGTCGTGCTGCTGGACGAGGACGGCGTGATCGTGGGGTATGGGGGGACGGATCGCGGGGGTGACACGGTCGACGTCATGACGGTCGCCGTGGACCCGTCCCGACAGGGCAGTGGGCACGGTAGGACCCTGCTGACGGCGCTGCTGGAGCGGGCCGTCGACGCCGGTGTCGGCGCCGCCCTGCTGGAGGTGCGGGCGGACAACGCCGCGGCGATCCGGCTCTACGAGCGGCACGGCTTCACCCTGCTCCGGACCCGCCCGCGCTACTACCCCGGGGGCGTGGACGCCCTCGTGATGCGGGCCGACCTGACCCGGGAGGTGGCGACCCGTGGCTGATCCACTGGTGCTGGGGCTGGAGTCCAGCTGCGACGAGACCGGAGTCGGCCTGGTGCGTGGCACCACCCTGCTGGGCCACGCCGTCGCCAGCAGCGTCGAGGAGCACGTGCGCTTCGGCGGCGTGGTGCCCGAAGTTGCCAGCCGGGCCCACCTGGAGGCCATGGTGCCGACGCTGGAGCGGGCCTGCGCCGAGGCCGGTGTGGGTCTCGGGGACGTGGACGCGATCGCCGTGACCTCCGGACCCGGCCTGGCGGGGGCGCTCCTGGTCGGCGTCGGGGCAGCCAAGGCGCTCGGCATCGCCCTGGACCGTCCCGTGTATGCCGTGAACCACCTGGCCGCGCACGTCGCCGTGGACATCCTCGAGCACGGCCCACTGCCCGAGCCCACGATGGCGTTGCTGGTCTCGGGTGGCCACACCAACCTGCTGCTCGTGCGCGACATCGCCTCGGACATCACCTCCCTGGGCACCACCATCGACGACGCGGCAGGGGAGGCCTTCGACAAGGTGGCGCGGGTGTTAGGCCTGCCCTACCCCGGAGGCCCCCATATCGACCGCGCGGCGCAGGACGGCAGCGCGACGATCCGGTTTCCCCGCGGGCTGACCTCGGGTCGTGACATGGAGCGGCACCGCTACGACTTCTCCTTCTCCGGCCTGAAGACGGCGGTGATCCGCTGGGTCCAGGCTCGGGAACGGTCCGGTGAGCAGGTGCCCGTCGCCGACGTCGCGGCGAGCTTCCAGGAGGCAGTGGCGGACGTGCTGACCCGCAAGGCCGTGCTCGCGTGCCGGGAGCACGACATCCACGACATGGTGCTGGGCGGAGGGGTCGCCGCGAACAGCCGGATCCGCGGGCTCATCGAGGAACGCTGCGCGGCCGAGGGGATCCGCCTGCGGGTGCCGCGCCCCGGGCTGTGCACCGACAACGGGGCGATGGTGGCGGCGCTGGGTGCCCAGGTCCTGCGGGACGGTCAGGCCCCGTCGGCGCCGGACTTCCCCGCGGACTCCTCGCTCCCGGTGGAGCAGGTGCGAGGGTGAGGCTGTCGCGCCCGGCGCTGGGCGTCCTCGTGGCCACCGGGCTGCTGCTCACGGGCTGCACCGGGTCGGTCGAGGACGAGGACCCGGCCAGCACCGGAAGTGCGAGCGCACCGGACATGACGGGTGGATCCACCACCGATGACGGGGCCGCCACGAGCGAGGGGAGTGGGGCGACCGGGGGACCGGACGGGACCTCCGGGACCGGCGACCCGACCCCGGAGGATTCTCCCGGGATCGTGGCGGGTCTGCCGTCGGCTGACGAGCTGGACCGGGCCCGCGAGGAGGTGCGCCACCTGTCGCTGGAGGAGCTGGCCGGCCAGCTGGTCGTCGCCTCCTACGGTGGCACCGACGCGGGGGAGGCGGCCGACCTGGTGAGCCGCCACCATCTCGCCGGGGTGATCACGCTGGGGGACAACGTGCCAGAGGACCCCGACCTCCGCACCGAGGCGCTGCAGGACCTGACGGCGGCCGTCGACGAGGCGGTGGCCGCGGACGGGCGGGACTGGCCGGCCTTCCTCGGGATCGACCAGGAGGGCGGCCCGATCACCCGCGTCGGGGACCCGCTGCAGACCTGGCCCTCGGCGATGGCGCTCGGGGCGGCCGGCGACACCGACCTGGCGCACGATGTCGCCCTGGCCTCGGGGGAGCAGGTGCGGGCGCTGGGCTACACGGTGATCTTTGCGCCGGTGGCCGATGTCACCTCCGGCCCCGACGACCCGACGATCGCCGCCCGGTCACCGGGCAGCGACGTCGACCTGGTGGCCACGATCGCGACCGCGCAGGCCGACGGGTATGCCGACAGCGGGCTGGTCCCGGTGGCCAAGCACTTCCCGGGTCACGGGTCCGTCACCGCCGACACCCACCTCGGCTCGGCCGTCCAGGACGCCGACGTGGAGACGTTGCGCGAGCGCGACCTGGTCCCGTTCGCCACGATGGCCGACGAGGGGGTGCCCGCGATGATGACGGCCCACATCGAGGTGGAGGACGTCGACCCCGGGCGTCCGGCAACCCTGTCCGCTCCGGTGCTGACCGGGATGCTCCGGGAGGAGCTCGGCTTCCAGGGTCTGATCATCACCGACGCCCTCAACATGGGCGCCATCGTCGACGGCTACGGCGCCGGTGACGCCGCCGTGCTGGCCGTCGAGGCGGGTGCGGACGTCCTGCTCATGCCCGCCGACCCCGGAGGTGCCACCGCGGCCCTGGTCGAGGCCGTCCAGGGCGGCACGCTGGAGCGCAGCCGCCTGGAGGAGTCCGCGGCACGGACCATCGCCACGCTCCGTCACCTGGAGGACGTGCCGGAGCCGGACGCGGAGGTGATCGGCACCGGGCGCGACCTGGCGGTGCGTGCCGCGGCGGCGTCGATCACTCAGCTCTCCGGCACCTGCGGCGCCCCGCTGGTCGGCGACTCCATCCAGATCGTCGGTGGCACCGAGGCCGACCGCCGGCGGCTGTCGGAGGCGGCCGGGGAGGCTGGGCTCGGGACCGGATCCGGGGATGTCGTCGCGCTGCTCGGCGCACCGGACTACCAGGCGGGTGGAGGCGGCGGCGGGACCGGGGGTGCCTCGGCCGACGTGGTGGTCGCCCTCGACGTCCCCTACGCACTCGCCGACAGCAGCGCGAGCACGGCGCTCCTGGCGGCCTACGGGCGGGACTCGGCGACCTTCGAGGCCCTCGTCGAGGTGCTCACCGGCGAGGCACCGGCGCCCGGGACGTTGCCGGTGGCGGTGGGGGAGCACCCCGTCGGCACGGGGTGCGACTAGGCCCCCGGGTGTCACCCCGGCTGGACGGGCAGCACGACGGGACGGCCCGCGATGCGGGTGACCACGACGACCGCCTCCGCGTCGCCGCTCAGACGCAGCTGGCGGCGCAGGTCGTCAGGGTCCACCCGCACCCCCCGCTTCTTGATGGTGAGCCGCCCGAGCCCGCGGTCCCGCGCCCAGGCCCGCAGCTTCTTGGGGTGCAGCGGGAGCACGTCCTGCACCCGGTAGCGGCTGGCCCAGGCCAGGTCGGCGGCCCGGTCCGCGGTGACGTAGCCGACCCCGGCATCCAGCTCGGCGCCCTCGACGGCGGCCGCGAGCGTGCCGACCAGACCGGCCTGCAGCACGGCCTTGTCGGGCTCGTAGAGCCAACTCCCCACCTCGGCCCCCGCGCGGAGGGTGGGCGCGGGGCCCGGTGCCTCGTCGTGGACCCGGACCCAGCCCGACCGGGTGTGCGCCAGGGCGCTGCGACCCGGAGAGCGGACGGCGTCCCCCCACCAGATGGTGCACTCCAGCGCCTCGCCCCGGAACGAGACCCACTCCGCCTCCGCCCCGTAGGGCACGCGGGCGTGCGGGAAGGCCGGGCTCAGTTTCGCCCCGGCCGCAGGCACCCGGGCCGCCACCTCGCGCACCGTGTCCCAGGACGGGGAAATCTCCTCGAGGCGGAACAGCCGTCGGGTGCGGCCGGCCTGGTCGGTGGCCCCCGGGAGCCGGCGCGCCGGGTCGAACCAGGCGCCGCACCCCGTGGCCGCCGGCCCGGTCGGCAGGTCCGGCAGCACGTGGTCCACCGGTGCCGTCCGGACCTCCGCCCGCGGCCAGGGGCGCAGGTTGACCTCCGCGACCGCGGCGGTCGCCGGGTCGGCCTCGACTGCGGTGACGCGCAGCCCGGCCGAGGCCGCGGCCATGGAGTCCGCCCCGATTCCGCACCCCAGGTCCCACAGCCGGGTGGTGCCGCACTCCACGAACCGTGCGGCGTGGCGGGCCGCGAGCTCGGACCGGGTGGCCTGCTCCAGCCCGTCGGGGGTCAGCAGCATCGCGGCGACCCGGTCGCCGAACTTCTCCCGCCCCCGTCCCCGGAGCCGGGACTGGGTGAGGGCAGCGGCGACCAGGTCGGGGTCAAAGCCCTCCGCCCGCAGACGCGAGCCCAGCGCGATGACCTGCTCCTCGTCATACGGGGGCAGTGACTGCAGCAGTCCCCAGCCCTCGCCGCTGCCCAGGCGGCGCACCAGGTCGGGATCCATGGGTCCCATGATCCCCCACCCGCGGGACCGGCCCGAACGGGTAGGTTGACCGTATGTCGTCACTGCGCAGCCGGGTCCGCTCGGCCCGGCGGGTGGCTGTCGGGGTGGGGGCCGCCACGTTCGCGGCCCAGATGGTCGCCGCGGGTGCCGTGATCGGGGTGGACGCGCTGCGCAAGCGACGCACCACGGAGGTGCACGAGGCCCCGGCGCATGACCCGAGTTGCTCCCCGGTGGGGGAGAACGTCATCACCACCTACACCTACGGGGAGCACCTCTACGACGCGATGCTGGAGGCGATCGCGGAGGCCACCGACTACGTCTACCTGGCCAGCTACATCTGGAAGGGCGACGAGGTCGGGCAACGGTTCAAGGACGCGCTGGTCGCGGCGGCCAACCGCGGGGTGCGGGTGTGCGTGGTCTTCGACGGCTTCGCCAACCTCGTCGTGCCCCGGGCGTTCAAGCAGTTCCCGGACACGCTGCACGTGCTGAAGTTCCCGACCGTGCGCGGAGGATTCCTGCTCAACCTGAGGCGCACCGGGAGGGACCACCGCAAGGTGCTGGTCGTGGACGGACGCGTGGGGTTCGTGGGGGGCTACAACATCGGTGGCGTCTACGCCACCCAGTGGCGGGACACCCACGTCCGGGTGGAGGGGCCGGCCGTGTGGGAGCTGAGCAACACCTTCGTCGACTTCTGGAACCGGCACCGGCACCGCAACCACCCGGACCTGCCGGACAGTGGCCACCCGGACTGGACCAGCCCGGTGCGGGCCTCGCGCAACGAGCCGAGCCGGTTGGTGTTCCCGGTCCGCAACATCTACCTCGAGGCGATCGACCGGGCGATGGAGCGGATCTGGATCACCCAGGGGTACTTCATCCCCGACCGCGAGATCCAGCAGGGGCTGCTGATGGCGGCCGAGCGCGGCGTCGACGTGCGGGTCGTCATGCCCGCCGTGTCCAACCACGTGATCGCGGACTGGGTGGCGCGCGGGTCCTTCGACGAACTGCTGCGCGGCGGGGTGCGGCTCTACCTCTACGAGGGGGCCATGGTGCACGCCAAGACGGCCACGGTGGACGGGCAGTGGACCACCGTGGGGACGGCCAACATCGACCGGCTCTCGCTGATGGGCAACTACGAGGTCAACCTCGAGATCCGCGACCCGCGCCACGCGGCCGACATGGAGGAGGTCTTCCGCCGCGACCTGACCAACTGCCACGAGATGACCTGGGCGGAGTGGCAGGAGCGGGGGCTGCTGCCCCGGGTCGTCGAACGGTTGCTGCACCCGTTCAGCCCGCTGCTCTGAGGCACCCGCAGGGGCTCGGGGGCCCCGTCGCCCGCGGGGACCGGGGCGCGTCCTGGCACTCGGTTTGACCGAGTGCTAATCCGCGACATAGATTCGTTCCTGGCACTCGCCGGTGGCAAGTGCCAGCCAGGTCCCGGTCGAAGCCGACCCCCGCGACGGCGGCCCCGGCCGGACCAGACAGACCACGTCAGACATTTGTCGACACACCTGAAGGGAAGGCCCCACCGTGTCGGTTTCCATCAAGCCGCTCGAAGACCGGATCGTCGTCCAGGCCGTCGAGGCCGAGCAGACCACCGCCTCCGGCCTGGTGATCCCGGACACCGCCAAGGAGAAGCCCCAGGAGGGCGAGGTCCTGGCGGTCGGCCCGGGTCGCTGGAACGAGGACGGCGACGAGCGCATCCCGCTCGACATCGCCGTCGGCGACCGCGTGATCTACAGCAAGTACGGCGGCACCGAGGTCAAGTACGGCGGTCAGGAGCTGCTCATCCTGTCCGCGCGTGACGTGCTGGCCGTCGTCGCCAGCTGACACCTCGAGACGCCCCGGTGACCCTGCACGCATTGCGGGTCCCCGGGGCGCTCGTCATATCCGTGCCCGTGGAAGGAAGTAGGCCGATCAATGGCTAAGCAGTTGCAGTTCAACGATGACGCCCGCAAGGCGCTCGAGCGGGGCGTGGACGCCCTCGCCAACGCCGTCAAGGTGACGTTGGGCCCCAAGGGCCGCAACGTCGTCCTCGACAAGAAGTGGGGCGCCCCCACCATCACCAACGACGGGGTCACCATCGCCCGCGAGGTCGAGCTGGACGACCCCTACGAGAACATGGGCGCCCAGCTGGCCAAGGAGGTGGCCACCAAGACCAACGACATCGCCGGTGACGGGACCACCACCGCGACCGTGCTCGCCCAGGCCCTGGTCAAGGAAGGTCTGCGCAACGTCGCTGCGGGCGCCGCCCCGTCGGGGCTCAAGCGCGGCATCGACGCTGCCGTCCAGGCGCTGTCCGACCAGCTGCTGGCCAACGCCCGCGAGCTCGAGGGCCGTGACGAGATCGCCCAGGTCGCCAGCCTCTCCGCCCAGGACGAGGTCATCGGCAACCTGATCGCCGACGCGTTCGACAAGGTCGGCAAGGACGGCGTGATCACGGTCGAGGAGTCCTCGACCGCGGTCATGGACCTGGAGTTCACCGAGGGTATGCAGTTCGACAAGGGCTACCTCTCGCCGTACTTCGTCACCGACACCGAGCGCATGGAGGCTGTCCTGGAGGACACCTACGTGCTGCTGCACCAGGGCAAGATCTCCTCGGTCGCGGACCTGCTGCCGCTGCTGGAGAAGGTCGTCGGCGAGAGCAAGCCGCTGCTGATCATCGCCGAGGACGTCGAGGGCGAGGCCCTGTCGACCCTGGTGGTCAACAAGATGCGCGGCACGTTCAACGCGGTTGCCGTGAAGGCCCCCGGCTTCGGGGACCGTCGCAAGGCGATGCTGCAGGACATGGCCACCCTGACCGGCGGCCAGGTTGTCGCCGAGGAGGTCGGCCTCAAGCTCGACCAGGTCGGGCTCGAGGTGCTCGGCAAGGCCCGTCGCGTCGTCGCGACCAAGGACGGCACCACCATCGTCGACGGTGCCGGTGCACCCGAGGACGTGCAGGCGCGGGTCGACCAGATCACCGCCGAGATCGCTGCGACCGACTCCGACTGGGACCGCGAGAAGCTGCAGGAGCGGCTGGCCAAGCTGTCCGGCGGGGTCTGCGTGATCCAGGTCGGGGCGCACACCGAGGTGGAGCTGAAGGAGAAGAAGCACCGCGTCGAGGACGCCGTCTCCGCGACCCGTGCGGCGATCGAGGAGGGCATCGTCGCCGGTGGCGGCTCCGCGCTCATTCACGCCGCCACGGCCCTGGATGCGCTGTCGCTCGAGGGCGACGAGGCCGTCGGTGTCACGCTGGTCCGCAAGGCGGTCCACGAGCCGCTGCGCTGGATCGCCGAGAACGCCGGGCTCGAGGGCTACGTGGCCACCGCCAAGGTGGCCGAGCTCCCCGCGGGTCAGGGGCTGAACGCTGCGACCGGTGAGTACGTCGACCTGGTCGGGGCCGGTGTGCTGGACCCGGTCAAGGTGACCCGGTCCGCGCTGCGCAACGCCGCGTCGATCGCCGCGATGGTCTTGACCACCGAGACGCTCGTGGTGGACAAGCCGGAGGACGAGGAGGACGAGCACGCGCACTGAGCGACTGCTCGCCCGAGACACGAACGGGCCCGCCCCGGCCGCTGGTGCGGTCGGACGGGCCCGTTCGTGCGTCCGCGCTCAGTTGGGGGACGGCGGGGCAGGGACCAGGTGCGGCGCCTGCAACAGCCGCTCCCGCTCCGCCTCCGTCATCGCCCCCCAGACGCCGAACGGCTCGTGCGCCCGTAGGGCGTGCTCGCGGCACTCCTCCAACACGGGACAGCGTCGGCATACCTGTTTGGCCATGTCGTCGCGGCGGCGGCGCGCGGCGCCGCGCTCCCCCTCGGGGTGGAAGAAGACCTCGGGGCTGACGTTGCGACACAACCCCTGGAACTGCCACTCCCACAGTTCGGCCACTGGTGCTGGCTCTGCGCTCATCTCACGCAACCTCCCAGATCGTCGGTGCTTCCGGCACCGTGGCAACGCCACCAGCAGGCGACGCTCCCGGCACCTGCCACTCTAGGTGGAGACGGCACCGACGGGAAGTGGGAGGCGGAATCGGGCCGCTTAGACTGGTGCCATGACCTCGGCCGCCCCGCTCCCCGAAGTCCCGTCCGCCTTCAGCACGATCGGTCTCACCTTCGACGACGTGCTGCTGCTGCCGGGAGAGACCGACGTCATCCCCAGCGACGCCGACACGGCGACCCGGCTGACCCGCAACATCGCGGTGCAGACACCGCTGGTGTCGGCCGCGATGGACACCGTCACCGAGGCACGGATGGCCATCGCGATGGCCCGCGCAGGGCGGCCTGGGGATCCTGCACCGCAACCTGTCGATCGAGGACCAGGCGACCCAGGTCGACCGGGTCAAGCGGTCGGAGAACGGCATGGTCACCGACCCGGTGACCATCGGTCCCGAGGCGACCCTGGCCCAGATGGACGGGCTGTGTGGCCGGTTCCGGATCTCCGGGCTCCCGGTAGTGGACGACGGCGGGGCGCTGGTCGGCATCATCACCAACCGCGACATCCGGTTCGAGTCCGACTTCTCCCGCCCGGTGCACCAGGTGATGACCCCCGCGCCGTTGGTCACCGCCCCGGTCGGGGTCGACAAGGACGAGGCGCTGCGGCTGCTGGCGGTCAACAAGATCGAGAAGCTGCCGATCGTCGATGACCGGGGCCAGTTGCGCGGGCTGTTCACCGTGAAGGACTTCACCAAGACCGAGCAATACCCGCTGGCCACCAAGGACGACACGGGCCGGCTGCGGGTGGGCGCGGCCGTCGGCTTCTTCGGCGACTCCTGGAAGCGGGCCATGGCCCTGGTCGAGGCCGAGGTGGACGTCCTGGTCGTGGACACCGCCAACGGGCACGCCCGGGGGGTCACTGACATGATCCGCAGGCTCAAGTCCGACCCCGCCACGGCGGGTGTCGAGGTGGTCGGGGGCAACGTGGCGACGCGTGCCGGGGCGCAGGCACTGGTTGACGCGGGGGCGGACGCCATCAAGGTCGGGGTAGGCCCTGGCTCGATCTGCACGACGCGGGTCGTGGCCGGCGTGGGGGTGCCCCAGGTCACCGCGATCCACGAGGCGTCCCTGGCCGCCGGCCCGGCCGGCGTCCCGGTCATCGGCGACGGTGGGCTGCAGTACTCCGGCGACATCGCCAAGGCCCTGGTCGCGGGTGCCGACACGGTGATGCTGGGCTCGTTGCTGGCCGGGTGTGACGAGTCGCCCGGGGACCTGGTCTTCATCAACGGCAAGCAGTACAAGTCCTACCGCGGCATGGGGAGCCTGGGTGCCATGCAGTCCCGGGGGCGTGGGGTGTCCTACTCCAAGGATCGCTACTTCCAGGGTGACGTGGCCGACGACGACAAGGTGATCCCCGAGGGGATCGAGGGCCAGGTGGCCTACCGCGGCCCCCTCGCCGCCGTCGCCTACCAGCTGGTCGGGGGACTGCGACAGTCCATGTTCTACGTCGGCGCCCGGACCGTCCCCGAGTTGAAGGAACGGGGTCAGTTCGTGCGGATTACCGCGGCGGGACTCAAGGAGTCGCACCCGCACGACATACAGATGACCGTCGAGGCACCCAACTACTCACGCGGCTGAGCCGCCTCCTGCCCCGAACTGCCAGGACCGTTTGGACAGGCCGAACCAGAACCCGTCGACCGTGCTGTCCGCCGCGAGGTCACCGGAGGCGTCCGCGGCGCCCAACGCGACGTAGAGCGGTGCCCAGTGCTCGGTCCGGGGGTGTGCCTCGTGCGCAGCCGGGGCCACGGCCTGGAAGGTGAGCAGGGCGTCGATGTCCTGCGCGGCGACCGCCTCGGCGGCCCAGTGGTCGAACTCGGCCGACGCCTGCGGTGGCGGGGCGTCGGCTCCCGCGTGCGGGTCGAACCACCGCAGGTTGTGGGTGGTGAACCCGGAGCCGATGATCAGCGTGCCCTCGTCGCGCAGCTCGGCCAGCTCCCCGCCGAGCCGGAACAGCTCCTGCGGCTCCAACGTCGGCAGTGACATCTGCAGCACCGGGACGTCGGCGCCGGGAAACATCTCCACCAGGGGGACGTAGGCGCCGTGGTCCAGACCGCGCCCCTGGTCCTGCTGCACCGGGCCCCGGTCGGACAGCAGCGAGGTGACCCGCTCGGCGAGCTCGGGCGCGACGGGCGCGTCGTACCGCACGTCGTAGTACTTCTGAGGGAACCCCCAGAAGTCGTACAGCAGGGGCGTTCCGGGCCGGGTGGAGCTCAGCGCCAGCGGGTTGTTCTCCCAGTGGGCGGAGACGACGAGGATGTTGCGGGGCCGGGGCAGGGCCGCCGACCAGGCGGAGAGCTCGGCACACCACCGGGCGTCGTCGGCCAACGGAGGGGCCCCGTGGGACAGGTACAGGACGGGTTGGCGGCTGCCGGCGGGGGCGGAGGGGGTCACCGCTCCATCCTGCCGCGCCACGCGCCGCGACGGTAGGGCGCACCGATCGGTCCCCGCCGCCGGATAACCTGAGCGGGTGAGCGAGATCGAGATCGGACGTGGCAAGCGCGGACGGCGCGCGTACTCCTTCGAGGACATCGCGGTGGTGCCGTCCCGGCGCACTCGCGACCCCGAGGAGGTGTCGATCTCCTGGCAGATCGACGCCTACCACTTCGACCTGCCCGTGATCGCCGCGCCGATGGACTCGGTCGTCTCCCCGGCGACCGCCATCGAGGTGGGCCGACTCGGGGGTCTGGGCGTGCTGGACCTGGAGGGGCTGTGGACCCGCTACGAGGACCCTGCCACCCACCTGGCGGAGATCGCCTCCCTGGACGCCGGTGCCTGCACGGCCCGTCTCAAGGAGCTGTATGCCGCCCCCGTGCGACCCGAGCTGATCACCGAGCGGCTGCGCGAGATCCGGGACGCCGGGGTCACCGTCGCCGGCGCGCTGTCGCCGCAGCGGACGCAGCAGTTCTGGAAGACCGTCGTGGATGCCGGCGTCGACCTGTTCGTGATCCGCGGCACCACGGTCTCGGCGGAGCACGTCTCCAGCAACGCGGAGCCGCTCAACCTCAAGCGCTTCATCTACGAGCTGGACGTGCCCGTCATCGTCGGGGGCGCCGGGACCTACACCGCGGCGTTGCACCTGATGCGGACCGGCGCGGCCGGGGTGCTGGTCGGGTTCGGCGGTGGTGCGGCCCTGCGCACCCGCAGCACGCTGGGCATCCACGCCCCGATGGCGACCGCTATCGCCGACGTCGCCGCAGCGCGCCGCGACTACCTCGACGAGTCGGGCGGGCGCTACGTGCACGTCATCGCCGACGGTGGCGTGGGCCTGTCGGGCGACATCGTCAAGGCTGTCGCGTGTGGGGCGGACGCCGTCATGTTGGGCGCCGCCCTGGCGCGGGCCGAGGAGGCTCCGGGGCAGGGTCACCACTGGGGCTCGGAGGCCCACCACCCGCTGTTGCCGCGGGGGGAGCGGGTGCACGTCGGCACGGCCGGCACGCTCGAGGAGATCCTGCTCGGGCCCGGGGTCGACGCCTCGGGGACCACGAATCTCACCGGGGCGCTGCGCCGGGCCATGGCTACCACCGGCTACAGCGACGTCAAGGAGTTCCAGCGCGTCGAGGTCGTCGTCGCGCCGTACCAGCCCCGCTGAGGCTGGCGCTCCCCGGCGCGTTCGGCCGTCATCTGGCCCCCTGCCCCTTACCCTGGGACCGAGGAAAGGGGCATACCGGGTATGCAGATTCGCCAGGAGAGCGTCTTTCGGCGCCGTCGCAGGGTGGCCGGTGGCGCGGTGGCGCTGCTCGTGGCCGGGATCTCGCTGACGGCCTGTCTCGGGGGTGAGGACGACGCCGCACGCGACACCGAGGCCGCGGCCGAGCAGACCGAGGGCGGGGGACTGCTCGGCTCCGGCGGAGTGCTCGGCGACGGCGACGACGCGACCGCGTCCGGCGGGCCGGACGGCACCGGGGACGGGGACGAGGACTCCACGACGGGCGAGGACGACGACGCCGGGGACGAGGGCTCCGGGGACGACAGTGCGGATGGCACCGGGAGCGAGACGGCCGAGCAGGCGCTGCCCTCGGCGGAGTCGTCCATGGAGCGGATCGACTACCTCACCGGTGGCATCACCCCCAAGTCGGTGGTGGCCTCCGGCGACGGGCTGGTGATCGCCAACAACATGATGTACAGCCACACCATGACCGTCTACGACTCGACCAGCCACGAGTTGCTGGAGACGCTGTCCGACACGGTCGTGATGGAGGACTTCGGCATCGAGGACCACCCGGGGGAGTCACGAGGGTCGCCCGTGGAGGCCGCCTGGACCGACGACGGGCAGTACGCCTACGTCTCGCAGTACACGATGTACGGCCAGAACTTCGGCCGGGAGGGCTTCGACGACTGCAGCCCCGAGAGCGGGGTCGGAGCCTCCTACCTCTACCGTTTCAACGCCGCGGAGATGGCCTGGGACCAGGTGATCCGGGTCGGGGCGGTCCCCAAGTACGTCGACATCACCCCCGACCAGAAGAAGGTCCTGGTCAGCAACTGGTGCGACTCCACCGTGTCGGTCGTCGACCGGGAGAGCGCGCAGGAGGAGACGGTCATCCCGATCGCCGCGGCGCCCCGGGGCATCGAGGTGCTCCCGGACAACCGCACCGCCTACGTCGCGGCGATGTATGCCGACAAGCTGTTCAAGGTGGACCTGCAGGAGGGCACCTCCGAGCTCCTGATGGACACCGGCCGCAAACCCCGGCACCTCAACCTCTCCCCGGACGGCAAGTACCTCTACATGGCGGTCAGCGGGGCGAACACGATCTACAAGATCGACACCGAGACCGAGGAGATCGTCGACGAGGTCGTCTCCGGGGCCGAGCCCCGGAGCATGAGCATCTCCCCGGACGGCAGCGCGCTCTACGTGGTGAATTACTACGAGCCGTCCGTCGCCAAGATCTCCACCGAGGACATGGAGGTGCTCCAGAAGGAGCCCACCGACGCCAACCCGATCGGCATCACCTACGACGCGGCGACCCACCAGGTCTGGGTCGCCTGCTACGGCGGCAGCATCTACGTCTTCGACGACCAGGCAGGGTCCGCCGCAGACTGATCGCCTACCCTGCAGGGGTGTGGCGCACCCTTGTGAAACCTCGGTGGCTGCTGCTGCTCGGGGTGCTAGTCGTGGTCGTGGTGACCTTCGCCCGCCTCGGCATGTGGCAGTTGTCGGTCGCCCAGTCGGCAGCGGTGGAGCAGGCCCGCGAGGAGCAGTTGGCACGGCCGGTCGCCCCTTTGTCCGAGGTGATGACACCCCATCAGCGCTTCCCCGACGACGGTGCCGGCCGCCCGGTGACCACCCTGGGCAGTTTCGACGCCGAGCGCCAGTTCCTCGTCCCCGACAGGGTCCTGGACGGCGTCGACGGCTACTGGGTGGTGGCCCCGCTCGTGGTCACCGACACCGGGGCCTCGCTGCCGGTGGTGCGCGGATTCATCACCGACCCCGACGACGTCGACCGGCCCGAGCGCACCGAGCTGACCCTCACCGGCACCCTCGCCCCGGGCGAGGCACCGCAGACCCGCACGGATCTGCCGGAGGGCCAGATGGACAGCGTGGACCTGTCCGCCCTCGCCAATGCGTGGCCGGGCGAGCTCTACAACGCCTTCCTCTTCGGCACGGCTGAGGAGCCTGCGGTGAGCGGTGACCAGGTCCAGCCCGTGCCGCCCCCGACGTTCGGCGGGGAGACGGACTGGCGCAACCTGGGCTACGCCCTGCAGTGGTGGGTGTTCGCAGCCTTCGCCATCTTCATGTTCGTCCGCTTCGTCAGGGACGACCACGAACTGGACCGGGCCGAGGCCGCCGCCACGGTGCCGGACGAGCCGACCACACGGCATACAGTGACGGGGTCGGAGGACCCCGGTGACACCCCTGCGGAGAGGACCCCCACCCAGCATGTCTGACCAGGCAAAACTCACGTTCTTCCGGGTGATGGCGTTCATCGTGGGCGTCGCCCTGCTGATCCTGACCCTGCACATGGTGCTGCGCTACGGGTTCGACAACCACCTGCTCGACTGGTGGGCGATGCCGCACGGGTTCCTCTACATGGTCTACCTCGTGGCGGTGATGCTGCTCGGGTTCGAGCTGCGCTGGGGGATGGGCCGCATCGTGGGGGTCATGCTCGCGGGGGTGGTGCCCTTCCTGTCCTTCTACGTCGAGCAGCGGGTGAGCCGGGATGCCCAGGCGCAGTTGGCGGCGCGGCGCGGATCCTCGGCCGACCGCCGGTAGCCTGTAGCGGTGACAGACGCCCTCCACGAGCGCCCGGTACTCGTCCTCGACTTCGGCGCGCAGTATGCCCAACTGATCGCCCGACGGGTCCGCGAGGCCGACGTCTACAGCGAGATCGTCCCGCACGACACCCCGGTCGAGCAGATCCTGGCCCGTGACCCGGCCGCCCTGATCCTCTCCGGGGGGCCCTCCTCGGTGTATGCCGACCGCGCGCCGGCGGTCGACCCGGCCCTGTTCGGCGCGGGGGTGCCCGTGTTGGGCATCTGCTACGGCTTCCAGGCGATGGCGCGGGGACTGGGTGGTGAGGTCGCCCAGACCGGGATGCGGGAGTACGGCGAGACCAAGGCGCGCATCAGCGACACCGACAGCACCCTGTTCGACGGGCAGCCCGGCGAGCAGACCGTGTGGATGTCGCACGGTGACTCGGTCTCGACCGCTCCGCAGGGGATGCAGGTCACCGCGACCACGCCGGGCGCCGAGGTCGCGGCCTTCGAGGACGACGAGCGCCGCCTCTACGGCGTGCAGTGGCACCCGGAGGTGCTGCACTCGGCCTTCGGGCAGCGAGTGATCGAGAACTTCCTGCTCCGCGGCGCCGGGATCGAGCCGACCTGGACGCGGGTCTCCATCGCCGAGGAGCTGGTCGCCTCCGCCAGGGAGACGATCGGCGACGCCCACGTGATCTGCGGGCTGTCCGGGGGCGTCGACTCGGCGGTGGCCGCCGCGCTGGTGAACCGCGCTGTCGGTGACCAGCTGACCTGCGTATTCGTCGACCACGGCCTGCTCCGCGACGGCGAGGCCGAGCAGGTGGAGAAGGACTTCGTCGCCGCCACCGGGGTGGACCTGGTGGTGGTCGACGCCCAGCAGCGATTCCTCGACGCCCTCGCCGGGGTGAGCGACCCCGAGGAGAAGCGCAAGGCGATCGGGCGAGAGTTCATCCGGGTCTTCGAGCAGGCGGCCCGTGACATCGTCGGCACGGCCGATGACGACGGCCACCCGGTGGAGTTCCTGGTCCAGGGCACCCTCTACCCGGATGTCGTCGAGTCGGGTGGCGGCAGCGGCACCGCCAACATCAAGAGCCACCACAACGTGGGGGGACTGCCGGACGACCTCCAGTTCACCCTGATCGAGCCGCTGCGCACCCTCTTCAAGGACGAGGTGCGTCAGGTCGGGCTGGAGCTCGGCGTGCCCGAGGAGATCGTGTGGCGTCAGCCGTTCCCCGGTCCCGGTCTCGGGATCCGGATCGTCGGCGAGGTCACCGCGGACCGGCTGGCGACGCTGCGGGCGGCCGACCGGATCGCCCGGGACGAACTGACCCGGGCCGGGCTGGACCGCGACATCTGGCAGTGCCCCGTCGTGCTGCTGGCCGACGTGCGCTCCGTCGGGGTGCAGGGTGACGGCCGCACCTACGGCCACCCGGTGGTGCTGCGGCCGGTCTCCAGCGAGGACGCGATGACCGCCGACTGGACCCGGGTGCCCTACGACGTGCTGGCCCGCATCTCGAACCGGATCACCAACGAGGTGCCGGAGGTCAACCGCGTCGTCCTCGACGTGACCAGCAAGCCGCCGGGCACCATCGAGTGGGAGTGAGGCGATGAGCGCGCAGCCGACCCGTGGCTCCCGGGTCCGGACTTCCGTGGCCCTGGTCGCCGGCAAGGCCGCGCGCCTGGCCTCGCGGGTGCGGGGCGGGGGGTCGGCGCTGCCCGGCCTGGTCACCGAGCGGATCGACCCGGCGGTGCTACGGCATACCCTCGCGGTGCTGCCCCGCGGGATCGTCGTGGTCAGCGGGACCAACGGCAAGACCACGACCACCAAGATGGTGGTGGCGCTGCTGCGGGAGCACGGGGTCCGGGTGTTCACCAACCCCACGGGGAGCAACTTCACCCGTGGGGTGATCAGTGCGATGTTGGGGGAGGTGTCGCTGCGCGGTCGCCTGGACGTCGACTGTGCCGTCCTGGAACTGGACGAGGCGCACGCGCTGAAGTTCGCCGCAGAGGTGGCGCCCACCCACTCGCTGTTGCTCAACGTGGCACGCGACCAACTCGACCGATTCGCCGAGATCGACCACACCGCCCGGCTGCTCACGACGCTGGCCGAGCAGACCACGCACGGTGTCGTGCTCAACGTCGACGACTCCTTCATCTCCCGCATCGTCGACCACGTCGCCGAGGGGGTCGAGGTCTCCTGGTTCGGCGTCGATCCCTCGATCGCCGACCGGCTCCCGGAGTTGCAGGAGGCCGACGTCCGGTTCGCTGACGGCGACGACGGCCCCCAGACCGGGGAGGGCGACCTGGTCGGCCTGCTGCACCCCGAAGACGACCGGGCCTTTGCCGTCCGGTTCGCCGACGGAGAGGACGTCGGCCCCGTCACCCTGCGCCAGCGGGGCCTGGCGGCCATGATCAACGCCACGGCGGCCACGACGACCGTGCGGGCCCTGTTGGGGGCGGAGTTCGAGGCGGCGAGCGCCGTGCGGGCACTGCAGGCTGTCGCCCCGCCCTTCGGGCGCGGTGAGGTGATCGACGTCGGGGGCCACCCCCTGGAGCTGGTGCTGGTGAAGAACCCCGCCGGGTTCACCGTCGCCCTGGGGACCTACGGCAACGAGCCGGTGGCCACCATGATCGCGATCAACGACGACTACGCCGACGGCCGGGACGTGTCCTGGCTCTACGACGTCTCGTTCGAGAGTCTGCGGGAGACCGGCGTGGCGATGACCTCGGGCGTGCGCGGGTGGGACATGGCGCTGCGGCTGCGCTACGACGGGGTGGACACCGACCGGGTGGAGACCGACCTGGACGCCGCACTGGAGGCCTTCCTGGCAGAGCACCGGGGGGAGGCCACTCGGATCTTCTGCACCTACACGGCCATGATGCACCTGAGGCGCCGCCTCGCCGCCCGGTTCGGGCTCGCCCGGTTTGGAGAGGACGCGCCCTCATGAGCGAGCAGCCACCCGTCCCGATGCCGCCGGAGGCCGAGAGCAAGGGCGAGGTGCACGTCGTGCACCTGTACCCGCGGGAGATGAGCATCTACGGCGACCTCGGCAACACCCGCTGCCTGAGCGCCCGCCTGGCCTGGCACGGATACACCCCCGTCGTCCACGCCCACCATCCCGGCGCGCCCTGGCCCGACCGGGTGGACCTGCTGGTCGGCGGGGGTGGCCAGGACTCCGGCCAGGTCCGGGTGCAGGACGACCTGGACCGCAACGCCGACACCCTGCGCGGGCTGGCCGCCGACGGCGTGCCCATGCTGATGATCTGTGGGATGTACCAACTCTTCGGCAACGCCTTCATCACGGTGGACGGTGCCCGGCTGCCGGGACTGGGGATCCTGGACGTCACCACCCAGGGCAATGCCACCCGGATGATCGGACCGGTCGTCCTGGAGACCGACTTCGGCACCGTCGTGGGCTATGAGAACCACTCGGGGTCGACGGTGCTGGAAGGCGGGCAGCAGCCGTTCGGCAGCGTCCGCCACGGCAGGGGCAACAACGGCGAGGACAGCACCGAGGGCGCCCGGTCGGGTCATGTCATCGGCAGCTACCTGCACGGACCGATCCTGCCGGCCAACCCCGCGCTCGCCGATGCGCTCCTGGAGATCGCCGCGACTCGTGCCACTGGCGAGTTCGTGCCGGGTGAGATCGATGACACCATCGCCGACCAGGCACACCGTCGCCAGGTCGCCAGGCTGCTCGACAGCTGACCGGACCTCTCGGTCGCCAGATCACGCGTTCGGTGCCGGCCAGGACCGCCAGATCACGCGTCCGGTGGGGTCTGGGGACCGCCAGATCAGGCGTCCGGTGGGGAGGTGGGGTGGGGCGGGGTGTCGCGTGGGTCCCGGGACGTTGGCTTCGGCTCGGGCAGCGACTCGGTGAGGACGACCTCCTCGCCTCCCGGGCCCAGTTGGACGCGGGTGGGATGGTTCGGTCCGAACCACCACAGCAGCATCGCCCCGATCCCCAGCGGCACCGCCAGGACGTGGGTGAACACGGCATACAGCAGCGCCGCAGAGGCGGCTGCGGCCGGTGAGGCGCCGAAGGCGACGAGGACACCTGCCGTCCCCGCCTCGGTGATCCCCAGGCCGCCTGGGGTGATCGCCACGACGGTGAGGACCTGGCGGAAGGCGTAGGCCGCGAACATCTCCACGTAGGGCAACTCCACGCCCACGGTGTGGCAGGCCACGACATACAGCACGAAGAAGAACCCGAACATGCCAGCCAGGCCGAGGGTCATCCGGATTCCGTGGTCCCCCACGATGTTGGACATCCGGTCCCGCTGGTCCTGGATCAGGTGGTCGAAGTCCCGGACCCGACGCGCCCGGCGGGAGAACGGCCGGGCCAGACGACCGATGCCCCGACCCACCCGGTGGGAGAAGGAGTCGGAGTAGATGGCGGCGATGAACACGGCCAGGATCGCCAGGCCGATCGCCGAGGCGACACCCGTGCCGATGAGGACCGCCCGCGGGGCGTTGACCGGGCCGATCAGGATCACCAGGCAGGCCAGCACCGGCAGCACCAGACGGGCCAGGATGTTCCACACGCCGGTCACCACCAGGGAGGTGGAGATGTTGCGCTTGGTGAACTCCCAACTGCGATACATCATGTAGGTCACGGCCACGCCCACGGCCCCTCCGGCGGGCAGGATGTTGCTCACCATCGACCCCGCCGCGTTGACCATCAGCGCCCGCATGTGCGTGAGGCCGGGGAGCGAGCCGATCAGGGTGAACGTGTAGCAGTAGAGCCCGAGCAGCATCAGCACCAGCATGACCAGGGCGACCGGCGCCCCGACCAGGCGCAGTTGGGCGCCGATCTCGGGCCAGGTGGTGTCGGCCACCCGCGGCAGCCCCCAGACCAGCATCGACCCGGCCAGGGCGAATCCGACGAGCGACTGCACGACCTGGCGCCAGCCCACGCCGAACTTCGGCTCGAAGTCGTCACCCGTGATGCTCACGCGACCCCCTCCACGCAGTCCCGGGCCGCCCGCCGGGGTGTAGGGGCGGGAAGGTCCTCGCGTCCCAGGGCGCGGCGGCGGACCGCGATGGGCAGTGGCAGCACGGCCGCCAGAGTACGCCCTCCCGAGCCGTCCCCGTGCGGGCGAGTGACGCCACGACGCTGCCCGGCACCACCCACCTCCTTCCCCCGACGACTCACACACGGACCTCTGCCTGCCACTCCACGGTACCTGGCGTGGCAGGCTGGCCCCGTGAGGATCGTCCTGGTTTCCGACTGCTATCTTCCGCGGCTCGGTGGCATCGAGGTCCAGGTCGCCGACCTGGCCGAGCACCTGCGGGCCGCTGGCCACGACGTCGTGGTGGCCACCGCGACCCCGGGGCACGAGGAAACGGGCGTGGTCCGGATGTTGCCCCCCGTCCCGCTCCCCGTGCCGATCAACCCGTGGGCCGGTGCCGACCTGAGCGCGCTGATGGCGCAGGCGGACGTCGTGCACGTCCACCTGGGGATCGTCGCGCCGTTCGCCTCGATGGCGGCCCGTCGCGCCACCCGGATGGGGGCTGCGACGGTGGTCACGTGGCACAGCATGTTCGGGGCCAGCGCCCCGTTCCTGCGGTATGCCGAGCCGTGGCGGCGGTGGGTGCGCGACGGGGCGGTGCCCACGGCCGTGGGTCAGGCGGCCGCGGAGCAGGTGGCCCCGGCCATCGGGGGAGGCACTCCGGTGCAGGTGCTCCACAACGGCATCGAGGTCGCCGACTGGGTGGCCCCGGGGCCACCGCCGTCCGAGGGCCCCGTGCAGCTCTTCTGCGCGATCCGGATGGCCCGGCGCAAGCGACCCCTCACGGTGCTGCACCTGATGAACCGGATCCGGGAGGAGTTGGCGGGCGAGGTCGACGTGCACGCTGTCGTGGCGGGTGCGGGGCCGCTGCTTGCCCCGATGCGGGGTGTGGTCCGCAGGCAGGGTTGGTCGGAGTGGCTGCAACTGCCCGGGCGGCTGACCCGGCCGGAACTGGCGAGCAGCTACCACCGCAGCCACCTCTACATCGCCGCGGCGCGCCTGGAGTCCTTCGGGATCGCCGCGCTCGAGGCCCGTTCCGCCGGGATGCCCGTGGCGGGCCTGGCCGACAGCGGCGTCGAGGAGTTCATGGAGGACGGCGTCACCGGCATCCTGGCCCCCGACGACGAGTCGCTGGTGCAGCGGGCCGTGGCGCTGATCCGGGACCGGCCGTCGCTGGACCGGATCGCCGCCCACAACCGTGCCACCCCGCCGCCGCAAGCCTGGCCGGCCGTCATCGAGGAGACCCTGGCGACCTACGAGCGGGCGAGGAGGCTGCGTGCTGAGGCTGCGCGCGACTGACCCCGACGGTGCCGTCGTGCAGGAGCGGGCGGTGGCACACGGTGAGGACCCGGTCGAGTTGCTGCGCGCCCAGGGGATGGAGCCGACGTTCCGTGGGGCGCACCGGGAGTCCGATGCGTTGGTCCTGGAGTTTGCGGTCGTGGACAGGGTGCCGGCGCCGCCCTACCAGCGGGTGGCGGCCTACGCCGTCGTGCCGGCCGTCGTGGCGGGAGTCCCGAGCGTGTTGCTCACCTCCTTCTCGGGGACGCGCAGCGACGGGTGGTGGGGCCTGCCCGGTGGCGGCCTCGACCCGGGGGAGGACCCGCTGGACGGGGTCCGGCGTGAGGTGCACGAGGAGACCGGGCAGGACATCACTGGGCTCGCACCCCTGGAGGTCGTGTCCTCCCACTGGACAGGGCACTCTCCCGCGGGACGCCTCGAGGACTTCCACGCGGTGCGGTTGGTCTACCGGGCGGTCTGCGATCACCCGACCGCACCGGTCGTCCACGATGTGGGGGGCACCACCGCCGACGCGGCCTGGGTGCCACTGGCCGAGCTGGGGCGCGTGCCGGTCCTGGAGTGGGCCCGCCGGATCATTGTCACCGAGGTCACCGAGGCGCCGGAACTAACCGCGGCTACGGAGGTCACCGGGAGTACCGGCGTCTCCGACCACACCCAGGGGTCGTAGCCGATCGGATGCAGCGACCCCGGCGGGTAGCCCGGGCAGGCCCCTCGCCTACGCTCCAGGGCATGGAGTTCGTCTACAACGTCGCCGTCGGCCTGCACTTCGTGGGCCTGCTCGCACTCATCGTCGGCTACGTGATCGCCGTCACCCGCAAGGGCGAGCCCGTCGTCCCGGGGCCGCTGATGTTGTGGGGCGCCCGGGCCCAGGTGCTCACCGGGCTGGTGCTGGTGGGTCTGGGGGAGGCGGCCCTGGACAGCGAGTTCAACCACACCAAGATCGCGGTCAAGCTGGTGGTGGCGATCGCCGTCGCTGCGCTGGTAGAGATCTCGGGCGGACGGCACCGGCGCGGTGCCACGGCGAGCCCGATGCTGGTGCACGCTGCCGGCGCGCTGACTCTCGTCAACGCGGCGATCGCGTTCGGCTGGAACTAGGGGCGGGGGGTCGGGCGCTGGAGTCAGACCCCGGTCCCTCGAGCGAGAGACCCGCTCCCTCGATTCAGGCCTCGGTCCCGGTGGGTTCCGGGCCCCAGGGGCGGGTCTTCCACAACCACCACAGGCCCGCCACGGGTAGCACCAGGGGGATGTAGAGGTAGCCGCGGCCGAAGCCGCTCCACACCGTGTCGTCGGGGAAACTCTCCGGGGCCAGCACGCTCCACAGCCCGACCGCCAGGACCCCGACCATCTCGGTGCTGATAGCGACGAGGCTGACCCACCAGGCGCGGGCGCCGGAGATGCACAGCGAGACCGTCGCCAGGACATACACCGCGGCGGCGAGGGCGGACAGGCCGTAGGCCAGCGGCGCCTCGTGCCACCGGGTCGAGATCTGCACGGCAGCGCGGGAGACCGAGCCGATCACGAAGACCACGTAGACCGCGATGATGAGGCGGCCGGGGCCGGACGTCCTGGGGGACCCTGCCATCAGAACCCCACCCCGTACCAGACCTGCGCGGCACGGGCGACCATGACCGCGGCGACGAACCCGGCCAGCGCCAGGACGAACGTGCTCCACCGGGTGGGCTCCTCCCGGGCCCAGATCACCGCGAGCACCGGCAGCAGGATCACGGTGACCAGGTAGGCCCAGACCTCCCAGGCCGGACCCACCGGGTTCTGGCCGCCGAGGGAGCGCACCAGGTAGTTGCCGACGACGGCCAGGAGCACCACCTCCAGGGCTGCGGTGGCCCCCAGGGTGAGCCGGTCGGGGGCGCGGCCACGCAGCCCGGCGACCAGGCACACCGCGGCGGCGAGCAGGCCCACGACGAGCCCGACGGTGGTCCAGGCGTCGAGGTAGTCGACAGGCGCGGTGGGCTCGGTCATGCGGAGGTACCCAATCGCCGCAGCGCCTCGCCGGTCAGTCGCTGGGTCGTCCACTCATCGAGCGGCTCCGCGCCGACGTGGCGGTAGACCTGCTGCGCCGGAGTGTTCCAGTCCAGCACGGTCCACTCCATCCGGGGGTAGCCGCGTTCGACGCAGACGGCGGCGAGGGCTGCCAGCAGCCCGCGTCCGAGGCCCTGACCCCGGTGGTCTGGGGAGACATACAGGTCCTCCAGCCACATCCCGTTGGTCCCCTCCCAGGTGGAGAAGGTGAGGAACCAGACCGCGATGCCGACGACCTCGCCCTCCACCTCTGCGACATGGGCCCACGCCGTGGGAGATCCCTCGGTCGGCCACAGGCAGGCGGTGAAGGACTCGGGCGTGCCCGTCACCGCGTCCGGCTCCTTCTCGTATGCCGCGAGCTCGCGCACTAGATCGAGGATCCTGGGCAGGTCCGCGGGTTGGGCAGGTCGGATCACCGCACAAGAGTAATCCGTGTGCGGCCGGTGGAGGACAGGGCCGCGCACTCCTTCCACCGACCTAGACTGGTCGACACGATGAGCAGTCTCTTCGACGACGTCCCGCTGCCCCCGATGAACCCTGCCCAGGCCAGCGGCGCGGTCCCGGTGGACCGTGCCGAGGGCACCACCGGCCGTGCCGGGCGGGCCCCTGTTGGCCCTGCCGGGTCGGGCTCCGTCGACCCTGCCGGGTCGGGTGGGGTCGACGAGGCCGGCGTCCCCCTGTGGGCACTCGACGGCGGTGGACCGGCGCCGGACTTCGCAGCCACCGGGGACGCCCGCCCCAGCGACGCGGACCGCCACGCGGTCGACGTCGAGGCGCTGTTGACGGGCCTCAACGCGCCGCAACGCGAGGCTGTGGTGCACGCCGGCTCACCCTTGCTCATCGTCGCCGGTGCGGGCTCGGGCAAGACTCGCGTGCTGACCCACCGGATCGCCTACCTCCTGGCCGAGCGCAGGGTCCAGCCCGGGCAGGTGCTGGCGATCACCTTTACCAACAAGGCCGCAGCTGAGATGAGGGAGCGGGTGGCCACCCTGGTCGGCCCCCGGGCCAAGGCGATGTGGGTCTCCACGTTCCACTCCGCCTGCGTGCGCATCCTGCGCCGGGAAGCCGCCACGGTGGGCCTGAAGTCGACCTTCTCCATCTATGACGCCGCCGACAGCCAGCGGCTCATGGCGATGGTGGTGCGGGACCTGGATCTGGACCCCAAGCGCTACCCGCCGCGGGCCTTCACCGCCAAGGTGTCCGCTGCCAAGAACGAGCTGATCGACGAGGAGACCTTCGCCGCGGGGGTGGGCAACAACCCCTACGAGGCGAAGGTGGCGCAGGCCTACACGATGTACCAGCAGCGGCTGCGCCAGGCCAACGCGCTGGACTTCGACGACCTCATCGCGACGACGGTCCACATCCTGCGGGCCTTCCCGGCGGTCAAGGAGCACTACCGGCGCCGCTTCCGGCACGTGCTGGTGGATGAGTACCAGGACACCAACCACGCCCAGTACGCCCTGGTCAAGGAGCTCGTCGGCACCGGGGAGGACGTCCCCGACGCGGCGGCGCAGCAGGTGCCGCCTGCCGAGTTGTGCGTCGTGGGCGACGCGGACCAGTCGATCTACGCGTTCCGGGGCGCGAGCATCCGCAACATCGTCGAGTTCGAGCAGGACTACCCGCAGGCCCGGACTATCCTGCTGGAGCAGAACTACCGCTCCACCCAGCGCATCCTGCGCGCCGCCAACGCGGTGATCTCGCGCAACCCCAAGCGCCGGGAGAAGCAGCTGTGGACCGACTCGGGGGACGGTCCGATGATCGTGGGGTACGTCGCCGACGACGAGCACGACGAGGCATCCTTTGTGGCCGGGCGGATTGACGAGCTCGGCGACACCGAGGGAGTCCGTCCCGGAGACGTCGCAGTGTTCTACCGGACCAACGCCCAGTCCCGTGCGCTGGAGGAGGTGTTCGTCCGGCGGGGGCTGCCCTACAAGGTGGTCGGGGGGACCCGGTTCTACGAGCGCCGGGAGGTCAAGGACGCCCTGGCCTATCTGAAGGTGGTGGCCAACCCGGTCGACGACGTCAGCCTGCGACGCATCCTCAACGTCCCGAAGCGGGGGATCGGGGACCGGGCGGAGGGCGCCGTCGCCGCGCTCGCCGAGCGGGAGCGCATCCCGTTCGTCGCGGCCCTGGGGCGGCCGGAGGACGCGCCGGGCATCGTCACCCGGTCGGTCAGCGCGATCCGGGCGTTCACCACCCTGTTGGAGGGGTTGCAGGGCGTGGCGGGCGACGAGGGGTCCGGGGTTGCCGAGCTGCTCGAGGCCATCCTGGACCGCTCGGGGTACCTGGCCGAGCTCCGGGCCAGTCATGACCCGCAGGACGAGACCCGGGTGGAGAACCTCGAGGAGTTGGTCGCCGTCGCCCGGGAGTTCGACGACAACTACCCGGACGGGTCGCTCGTGGACTTCCTGGAGCAGGTCTCGCTCGTCGCCGACGCGGACGAGATCCCGAACGGCAGCGACGAGGACGCCGGGGTGGTGACCCTGATGACACTGCATACGGCCAAGGGGCTGGAGTTCCCCACGGTGTTCCTCACCGGTATGGAGGACGGCACGTTCCCGCACCAGCGGTCGCTGGACGACCCCGATGAGCTCGAGGAGGAGCGCCGCCTGGCCTACGTCGGGATCACCCGGGCCCGGGAGCGCCTCTTCCTGAGCAGGGCCGGGACCCGGGCGGCCTTCGGGACCCCGCAGTGGAACCCGCCGTCACGATTTCTCGACGAGGTCCCGCACGACCTCGTCGACTGGGAGCGCACCGACTCCGACCGCGCCAGCATGGCGGGGCGGCCGAGCGCCGCGGCCAGCCAGTGGTCGGGTGGCGGCCAGTGGTCGGGTCAGGGACCCCGCGCTGGCGGTGCCGCCGGTGGTCGGGGCTCCGGTGGCAGGGGCGCAGGCGTGGTCCGGCTCAACCCGCGCGGTTCCGGGCCGGCGGCCCCTCGCCAGCCGGTGTCGGTGACGACCGGAGACCGGGTGAGTCACGACGCCTTCGGGCTCGGCACCGTGATCCGGCTGGAGGGCCAGGGCGATCGCACCATGGCCCACGTCGACTTCGGGGAGATCGGTGTGAAGCGGCTGCTGCTGCGGTTTGCCCCCCTCGAGAAGCTGTGACCCCGTGTCCCCGGGGCTCCTGACCGCCCGGCGGCCAGCGGGGAACGGGCGCCGGGGTACGGGCCCGCTGCCGCTGCGATACCCTGCGCATGCACCTTTCGTGGGGTGGCACCTGCCGACACCTACTCACCTGATGGGATTGCTGACTCGTGGATCTTTTCGAGTACCAAGCGCGTGACATGTTCGAGGCCCACGGAGTGCCGGTGCTGCCGGCTGCCGTGGTGACAGAGGCCGGTGAGGCGGCAGCAGCCGCCGAGCAGATCGGGGCCGGGAGCGGCGGAGTGGTTGTCGTCAAGGCCCAGGTGAAGACCGGCGGCCGCGGCAAGGCCGGGGGTGTGAAGCTGGCCAAGTCGCCCGACGAGGCGGTCCAGGCGGCGGATGACATCCTGGGCATGGACATCAAGGGCCACACGGTGCACCGGGTGATGATCGCCCAGGGTGCCCGCATCGCCGAGGAGTACTACTTCTCGATCCTCCTGGACCGGACCAACCGTTCCCTGTTGGCCATGTGCAGCAAGGAGGGCGGCATGGACATCGAGCAGCTGGCCGTCGAGCGGCCGGAGGCGCTGGCCCGGGTCGCGGTGGACGCCAACACCGGGATCGACGAGGCGAAGGCCGCCGAGATCCTGGAGACCGCCGGCTTCACGGCCGAGGAGCAGCCGGCGCTGGTCCCCGTGCTGCAGCAGCTGTGGGATGTCTACGCCGGGGAGGACGCGACCCTGGTCGAGGTCAACCCGCTGGTCAAGACCGAGGACGGGGCGATCATCGCGCTGGACGGGAAGGTGACACTGGACGGCAACGCCGAGTTCCGCCACCCCGACCACGCCGCCCTGGAGGACAAGGACGCCACGGACCCGCTGGAGGCCGCGGCCAAGGAGAAGGACCTCAACTACGTCAAGTTGGACGGCAGCGTCGGCATCATCGGCAACGGTGCGGGGCTCGTGATGAGCACCCTGGACGTCGTCGCCTACGCCGGTGAGGAGTTCCCGGGGTCGCCCAAGCCGGCCAACTTCCTCGACATCGGCGGTGGGGCCTCGGCCGAGGTGATGGCCAACGGGCTGCACATCATCCTGGGGGACGAGCAGGTCAAGAGCGTCTTCGTGAACGTCTTCGGCGGCATCACCGCCTGCGACGCGGTGGCGGACGGCATCGTCGGTGCCCTCAAGGCGCTGGGCGACGAGGCCACCAAGCCCCTGGTGGTCCGCCTCGACGGCAACAACGTCGAGGAGGGGCGCCGGATTCTCGCCGAGTACGACCACCCGCTCGTGAGCATCGAAGAGACCATGGACGGAGCGGCCCGCCGGGCCGCCGAACTGGCCGCGGCCACCAACTGAAAGGCCAGGGAGGACTCGACAATGGCAATCTTCCTCAACGCTGACTCCAAGGTCATCGTCCAGGGCATGACCGGCTCCGAGGGGATGAAGCACACCCAGCGGATGCTCAAGTCCGGGACCAACATCGTCGGTGGGGTGAACCCGCGCAAGGCCGGCCAGTCCGTCGACTTCGACGGTGGCACCACCGTCCCCGTCTTCGGCTCGGTCGCCGACGCGATCGCCGAGACCGGGGCCGACGTCTCCGTCCTCTTCGTGCCGCCGGCCTTCGCCAAGTCCGCGGTGGTCGAGGCGATCGACGCCGACATCGACCTGGCGATCGTGATCACGGAGGGCATCGCGGTGAAGGACACCGCGGAGTTCTACGCCTACTCGGAGGGCAAGAACACCCGGATCATCGGGCCGAACTGCCCGGGTCTGATCAGCCCCGGCAAGTCCAACGCCGGGATCATCCCGGCCGACATCGCCGGTGAGGGGCGGATCGGGCTGGTGTCCAAGTCCGGCACGCTCACCTACCAGATGATGTACGAGCTGCGGGACTTCGGTTTCTCCTCGGCCATCGGCATCGGCGGCGACCCGATCATCGGCACCACCCACATCGACGCGCTCGAGGCGTTCCAGAACGACCCCGAGACCGACGCGATCGTGATGATCGGCGAGATCGGTGGCGACGCCGAGGAGCGGGCCGCGGCCTACATCCAGGAGAACGTCACCAAGCCCGTGGTCGGCTACGTCGCGGGCTTCACCGCGCCCGAGGGCAAGACCATGGGTCACGCCGGCGCGATCGTCTCCGGCTCGTCCGGCACTGCCCAGGCGAAGAAGGAGGCCCTCGAGGCCGCTGGCGTCAAGGTCGGCAAGACGCCGTCGGAGACCGCCGGGCTGATGCGCGAGATCATGCAGTCGCTCGGCGGCTGAACCCCCTCATCACCGGAGGCGCACCGGGGCGAATCCTCGCTCCCCGGTGCGCCTCCGCCGTCCTACGGCGTGCCCGGGTGAGCATGGGAGGGAGATGACGCTGCTGCAACGACCCCCGCGGGTCACCACCGACGCCACGGGCCCCGACCAGGCCACGATCCTGGACCGCGCCCGAACCCTAGCGCTGGCCGCCGTGGCCGGCGCCCTGGCCGCTTTCCTGTCTCTCATCGTGATCAGTGTGCCCGTGCTGTTGGCCTGGTTCGCCGAGTCCCGGAGCTCGGTGACCCTCTGGCAGACCATGGGGATCGGTGTGGACATGTGGGCCCTGGCCCACCGGGCCACCGTGCTGGTGGGGGACACGAACGTCGTGCTGGCGCCGCTCCTGCTGACCCTGATCCCGCTGTTGACCTGCCGGTATGCCGTCAACCAAGTCCTCGTGGACCGTCCCGAGACGAGGGGCGCCCTGCGTGAGGTCACCGGGGCCCGGGCGGCCTGGCAGGCCCTGGCCGGCACGGAGCTGTCCCTGTTTGTCGGCGGCTACCTGGTCAGCGGCCTGGTCTTCTGCCTGTTGGCCGGGCTCGGGCAGGCCCCGGTGCACGTGGCGAGCGCGGTCCCCGGGTTGCTGATCGTGCCGGTCAGCGCGGTGCTGCTGGGCCTGTGGCGCGAGCACCGGCTCCAGGAGCAACCGACGATCGACCGGGGGCTGCGCTGGGTGGAGGACCACACCCCGGTGCTGGTCCGGCGTGGTCTGCGCCCGGCCGCCCACGCCCTGGCGATCCTGGCGGTCGGTGCCGCGCTCGTGGTGCTGGTGCTGTTCGTGCTCCGCTGGGACCGCATCGCGGTGCTCTACGGGGCGCTGGACGCCGGGACCGTCGGCACCGGCGTCCTCTCCCTCGGGCAGTTGGCGGCGCTGCCGAACATGATGGTGTGGTCGGCCGGGTGGACCTCCGGTGCCGACGTGGCCGTCGGCAGCGTCACCGTCGGGTGGGGCTCCTCCACCGAGGGGGACCTGCCCCTGATCCCGGTCCTCGGTGCGCTCCCCGAGCCCGGGCAGCTCCCGGGCTGGCTCTGGGCGGTCGTCGCCCTGCCGCTGCTCGCTGGCTGTTGGGTCGGCTGGCGCTCCATCGCTGCGGCCCCCCGACTGGCCAGCTGGTGGGCCAAGGCCCAGATCGCCGGGTCCGCCTGCCTGTTCGCCGCGCTCGTCGTCGGTGCCCTCACCTGGTTGGCCAGCGGCGGGGTCTCACCGGGTCACCTGAGCACGATCGGCTCCGATCCGCTGCGGGCCGCGGGAGGCACGCTGCTCCTGTTGTTGGCTGGGGCGTTGGTCACCACGACCCTGCTGCACCTGGTGCGGGCCCGCAGGCTCACCCGCTGATCTGCTGTACCTGGTGCGCGCCCGCAGGCTCACCCGCTGACCCATTCCGGCAGGAGCCGGGCTACAGTTCCCGGGTGGCCGCACCGACCGATCCGTCCGTGAGCAGCCTTGCCGCCCCCGGGCGCAGCCCGGTCCCGGTCGTGGTCCTCGTCTCGGGCAGCGGCACCCTCCTGCAGGCCCTGATCGACGCCTCCGCCGACCCCGCCTACGGCGTCCAGGTGGTCGCCGTCGGCGCGGACCGACCCGATATCGAGGGGCTGCGCCGGGCCGAGCGCGCCGGCATCCCGACCTTCGTGCAACGGGTCCCGGACTTTCCCACCCGGGGGGAGTGGGACGAGGCGCTGACGGCCGCCGTCTCGGCATACGAGCCCGCGCTCGTGGTGTCCGCAGGCTTCCTGAAGCTGGTGGGCCCGGCCTTCCTGGCCGCCTTCGGGGGGCGGTACCTGAACAGCCACAACGCGCTGCTGCCCTCCTTCCCCGGGATCCACGGGCCCCGGGACGCCCTCGCCTACGGGGTGAAGGTGACCGGTGCGACACTGTTCGTCGTCGACGAGGGGGTCGACACCGGTGCGATCGTGGCCCAGTGCCCGGTCCCTGTCCTCGAGGGCGACACCGAGGAGAGCCTCACCGAACGCATCAAGGAGGCCGAGCGGCCCCAACTGGTCGAGTACGTCGGCCGGATGGCCCGCGACGGCTTCACCGTCACCGGACGAAAGGTCACCATTCCATGACTGACGAGGGGCGCCGCCCGATCCGCCGGGCGCTGGTCTCGGTCTACGACAAGACCGGGCTGGAGGGGCTCGTGCAGGGCCTGCACACCGCCGGGGTCACCATCGTGTCCACGGGCTCGACGGCCGGGCGGATCGAGGGCGCCGGCGTGCCGGTCACCCGGGTGGAGGAGGTCACCGGCTTCCCCGAGTGCCTGGACGGACGGGTCAAGACGCTGCACCCGAAGGTGCACGCCGGCCTGCTCGCCGACACCCGCAACCCCGACCACGTCCGCCAGTTGGGCGACCTCGAGGTGGAGCCCTTCGATCTGGTGGTGAGCAACCTGTACCCGTTCGCCGACACCGTCGCGTCGGGCGCCACCCCGGAGGAGTGCGTCGAGCAGATCGACATCGGCGGGCCGTCGATGGTGCGGGCCTCGGCCAAGAACCACGCGAGCGTTGCCGTGGTCACCGACCCCTCGGCATACGAGGCGGTGCTGGACGCCGTGGGGGCGGGCGGGTTCACCCTCGCCCAGCGGCAACAGCTCGCCGCCCTCGCGTTCCGACACACGGCCACGTATGACGTGGCGGTGGCCTCCTGGATGGGCAACGTGCTCATCGACACCAGCGAGGGCACCGGGTTCCCGTCCTGGGCCGGTGCCACGTGGGAACGGCAGGCGGTGCTGCGCTACGGGGAGAACCCGCACCAGCGGGCCGCCCTCTACGGCAACGGTTACCTGTCCGAGCCGGGTCTGGCGCAGGCCGAGCAGCTGCACGGCAAGGAGATGTCCTACAACAACTACATCGACGCCGATGCGGCCCGCCGCGCCGCCCACGACCACGGGGACCAGCCCACGGTCGCGATCATCAAGCATGCCAACCCGTGCGGGATCGCCATCGGCGCCGACATCGCCGAGGCGCACCGCAAGGCGCACGCGTGCGACCCCGTGTCGGCCTACGGCGGCATCGTCGCGACCAACCGCCCGGTGACGCAGGAGCTGGCGCACCAGCTGAAAGACATCTTCACCGAGGTGGTCGTGGCGCCGGACTTCGAGCTGGCCGCGGTCGAGGTGCTCACCGCCAAGAAGAACCTGCGCCTGCTCAAGGCGGCGTCCCCGTCCGGCGGCGGCGTGGAGACGCGCCCTGTCTCCGGGGGTCTGCTGATGCAGGCCGTGGACGCGATCGACGCGGAGGGCGATGACCCGGCCACCTGGACCCTGGCGGCGGGCGAGGCGGCCGACGAGGCCACGCTGGCCGATCTGGCCTTTGCCTGGCGCTCGGTGCGCGCCACCAAGTCCAACGCGATCCTGCTGGCCCGGGACGGTGCCAGCGTCGGGATCGGGATGGGGCAGGTCAACCGGGTCGACTCCTGTCGGCTCGCGGTCTCCCGCGCCGGTGCGGAGCGGGCCGGGGGGTCGGTCGGGGCCTCGGATGCTTTCTTCCCCTTCGCCGACGGGCTGCAGATCCTGCTCGATGCGGGGGTGCGGGCTGTGGTCTCTCCCGGCGGGTCGATCCGGGACGACGAGGTCATCGCCGCGGCAGAGGCGGCCGGGGTCACGCTGTACTTCAC
The DNA here is from genome assembly GCF_057176825.1 of Ornithinicoccus sp. NCBI lineage: Bacteria > Bacillati > Actinomycetota > Actinomycetes > Micrococcales > Intrasporangiaceae > Ornithinicoccus > Ornithinicoccus sp. The sequence goes on from NZ_CM169976.1 coordinate 1,437,479, forward strand.
CGGGACGAGGCACTTTGCCCACTGAGCCGACTTGGCGGTGACCGCGCGCGAGCCGGGTCGCGGGCTCCTGCTGGCGTTCCTGGCGGCGTTCAGTTGTGGTGCGTTGCTGGCGGTCCAGTCCCGGATGCACGGGGTCCTGGCCGGTGGGGTCGGGGCCTTCCAGACCGCGTGGTGGAGCTTCGGCTCGGGGTTCCTGCTGCTGTGCCTGTTGGCGCTCGCCCCCCGGTACCGGCGCCACGCCGCACGTGTCCCAAGAGCGCTGCGCGAGGGTCGCCTGAGGTGGTGGCAGCTGTTGGGTGGCGTCTGCGGCGGGCTGTTGGTCGCCGTCCAGGCGTATGCCGTGCCCCTGGTCGGGGTAGCCGCCTTCCTCATCGCGATCGTCGGGGGACAGGTGGCTAGCGCCCTCCTGGTGGACCGCTTCGGGCTCGGGCCGGCCGGGGCCCAGGCGCTGTCGGTCTCGCGGGTGCTGGCGGCGCTGGTCGCGGCGGCAGGGGTGGCGGTGGCAGCTGTCGCCGGGGCGAATGGGGATGCGGCCTTCCGGATCCTCCCCGTGGCGCTGGCCTTCGTGATCGGGCTGGGGTCGGCGGTCCAGCAGGCCGTCAACGGGCAGGTGGGTGTGGCCGCACGGGATCCACTCGTGACGGCCCACCTCAACTTCGGGACCGGCCTGCTCACGGTGCTCCTCGTGGGGGCGGTCCCGGTGCTGCGCAGCCCGCTGCCGGAGCCTGGCGGGTTGCCGTGGTGGGTCTGGCTCGGTGGGCTCCTCGGGATCACCTACATCGCGTTGGCTGCCTGGGCGGTGCGCCACATCGGGATCCTGCTCTTCGGCCTGGTCACGATCACCAGTCAGATGACGGTCGCGCTGGCCCTCGACCTCGCCGTCCCGGCCACGCGACACCTGGTAGGGCCGCAGCTCCTGCTGGGCATCGGGCTGACCGTCCTCGCTGCCTGCTGGGCGACCCTCGCCACGAGTTCGGGCCGACCTCGCCGGCGCCTCGGTGCCGCGAGGACCGGTCGCTCGCCCGGGCGCCCACCCTTGAGTGTGACGCGAGGTCCTGGCGGCCAGGGGCGACAGTGGTTCGTCGCTAGAAGGGTGGGGGTTCGTCGTTGGGGTCAGTGGGGGGCGGGGTGGGTGGTGTGGGGGTGGGTCGGGTGGTGAGGAGGTCGGTGTAGGTGGGGTGGTCGGGTGGGGTGCCGCGTCGGGTGTGGGGGCCGTGTTTGTGGGCGGTTTCGGCGGGGAGGGCCCAGGGGGCTTGGGTGTGTTCGGCGTCGTAGGCGGCGGGTTCGTGTTCGGTGAGGGCGGCGTAGAGGAGTTGGGCGAGGTCGATCGTCGTCGGGCGGCGGTCGGGTCCGGAGCCGCGAGCCTGGTCGGTCGCTGACTGTTCGGGAGCGTCCGGGGGCAGGGTGATGGTGGGGTGGCCGTTGTGGTCGCGGGTCAGGGTGGTCAGGGCTTGGCCGGTGATGCGGGCGAGGTGGTAGTCGTAGGTCATCCGGGTGAATCCTGCGGCGCGGAGCATGACGTGGCGTGTCCGGTCTGCCTGGTCGTGCCGTGCCCGGTCTGCCTGGTCGTGCCGTGCCCGGTCTGCCTGGTCGTGCCGTGCCCGGTCTGCCTGGTCGTGCCGTGCCCGGTCTGCCTGGTCGTGCCGTGCCCGGTCGTGACGTTCCTGGTGGTCTCGGGCTTGATACGGCTGGTCGTGTCGGGGGTGGTGGTGTGGGGGTAGGTGGGGTCGGTAGTCGTGGGGGTGGGTGGTGTAGCAGCGGCCGAAGAGGGTGGTCCAGGTGATTTTGCGGGTGAGGGCGTCTAGTGCGGTGTGCCAGAGGCGTTGTGTTTTGAGCCAGTGCGCGGTGCCGTCTTTGTAGTCCAGGTTGGTTTCGGCGGTGGGTCCGCCTTCGTCGTAGGGGTGTTCGTGGTCGGGTTGGCAGCGCCACCAGGGGGTGGTGCAGCCGGGTTCGCGGCAGGTGGCGTCGGTGGCGCGGAGTTGGGCGAGCATGGGGGTGTCGGGTCGGTAGGCGGTGGTGGAGCGTTCGATGCACCGGCCGTCGAGGGGGTCGGTGATCAGGCGGTGGATGGTGCTGTGTTCGGTGATGAGGTCGCGGGCGTGTTCGCCGGTGATGTAGCCGTAGCCGCGGACGTGGCCGATGGTGTCGGGGCCGCCGGTGAGGACGTCCAGGCCGATGACGAGCTCGATGTGGGCTTCGGGGACCCCGGCCAGGACGCGGGTCATCCGGGCCAGGCGCTCGGGGTCGGTGGTGTCTTTGCCGGTGCCGTCCGGGCCGAGGAGTCGCCCGGTGACCGGGTCGGCGGTCCCGGTGTGGCCCACGGGCGGGTCGGCAGCACCGATCGGCAGGCCCTGATCTTCCCCGGACCCCCTACCCCCGGACCTACTACCCCCGGGCGTGCTGTCCCCGGGTGTGGTGTCCCCGGGCGTGGCGTCCCCGGGTGGGTCGGGTAGGTGGGGGAGTTGGCCGAAGCCGAGCAGGGCGAGGGCGGTGTCGGCGCGTAGTTGGGCCAGGGTGCGTTGGTCGCCGGCTTTGCGTAGGCGGCGGGCGGTGGTGTCGAGGCGGGCTGCGGCGGCGGCCAGGGCGGGTCCGTCGCCGGTGAGGGTGAGGTGGGCGGTGCCGTGCTCGAACAGGGTGGTGGTGACGTCGCGGCGTTGTAGGTCGCTGGTGCGGCGGGCGCGGGCGGCGGGGTCGGGTCCGCCGTGGGCGCGGACGACCTCGCGGTCCAGGACGTCCTGGAACTGTTTCCAGGACAGGGTCGTGGTGGTGGTGTGTCCGGTGTCGGGGTCGGTGTGGTCGGCGGCGTTGCCCATCGCGGTGGCCGGGTCCATGCAGGTGGCGGCGATGGCGCCGGCGGTGTGTGGGGGCAGGTCGTGGGTGCGGCGTTGCCAGGTGGCCAGGTGGGCCCAGGTCACCTGACCTGTGGCGAGTTGGGTCATCGCCACGCCGGTCGCGGCCTCGGGTGCGGTGGCCAACGCGACCCTGTCGTGGGCCTGACGGCGGGTGCACCCGGTCGCGGCGGCGACCTCGGCCGCGGCCACGGACCGGGACTGTCGGGCCCACCGGTCCCGCCTGGTGGGGGAGGTGAACTCTTCCAGGGTGGCCACCTCGGCTCGGGCCAACAGTTCGGCCCCGGCCCGCGCGGCCAGGGTCCGGGTCGCGAGCAGGGACAGGTGCTCGGACCAGCCCTGCACGGCCTGTGCGGCGGACAGGGTGTCGACCACGGCCCGGTCCGGCCACGCCGCTTCCGGGGGCACGGTCCCGGCCCGTCCGGTCCCGCCGCGCACCGGCAACACGGCCTGCACCGCCGCACTGGCCTCATCGTCCAGGTGCGCGGCCGCTCCGGCGACCAACACGTGCAACGCGTCCACGATCCTCGGATCGATCCCACCGGCCGCGATCACCGCCTCCAACGCCACCCCCAGCCCCGTCCCCGAGCTCTCCGTGCTGGTGCCCCCTGCGCCCGGGTCCGCTGCACGAGTGCCCCTGGAACGAGTGCCTTCCGGTGAGGACTTCATCCTCATCCCCCCTCTCCTGAACTACCCCCAACATAGCACGCCTGTACGACATACGGAAGAGTGTCCACAAGTGGATTTGCCCGCCGCAGGCGCGTTCGGGCGCCCGTGCCCTGGCGGGTCGCGGATCCCTCCTAGACTGACGGCATGACGGCGCAGATCCTCGACGGCAAGTCCGTGCTGGCCACGATCAAGGAGGAGTTGCGACTCAGGGTCCGGTCGCTGCGCGACCAGGGGGTCCGTCCGGGCCTGGGCACCGTCCTGGTGGGCGATGACCCGGGGAGCACCTGGTACGTCAACGCCAAGCACAGGGACTGCGCCGAGATCGGCATCGAATCCTTCCGCCGTGATCTGCCCGCCACCAGCACCCAGCAGGAGGTGGAGACGGTCGTCGACGAGCTCAATGCGGACCCCGGCTGCACCGCGTTCCTGGTCCAGCAGCCCACAGGGCTGGACGAGTTCGCACTCCTGTCGCGGGTGGAGCCGGAGAAGGACGTCGACGGGCTGCATCCGTTCAACCTCGGCAGCCTGGTGCTGGGCCGTGCGGCCCCGCTCCCCTGCACCCCTGTGGGTGTGGTGGAGCTGCTGCGCCGCTACGAGGTGCCGCTCGCGGGCGCCGACGTGGTCGTCGTGGGACGTGGCCTGACCGTCGGGCGGCCGCTGGGCCTGATCCTGACCCGCCGGTCCGAGAACGCCACGGTCACGCTCTGCCACACAGGGACCCGTGACCTGGCCGACCACACCCGACAGGCAGACATCGTGGTGGCGGCAGCCGGCGTGCCGGATTTGATCACCGGCGACATGGTCAAGCCCGGTGCCGCAGTCCTAGACGTGGGGGTCGCGCGCCGCGACGGCCGGATCGCCGGAGACGTGGCGCCCGACGTGGCCGACGTGGCCGGCTGGGTCTCCCCGAACCCCGGCGGCGTCGGGCCGATGACCCGGGCGATGCTGCTGACCAATGTGGTCGAGGCGGCGGAGCGGCAGGCCGCGGCACTCGGCACCCGCGCCGTGTCGTGAGCGGAGGGGAACCCGACCCTTCGGAGGGCGGATACCGGGAGCCGGTTGCGCGGGAGCACGAGGACGGGCAGCGGGCCGACCAGGAACCCCTCGGCGATGTCGTCGCGCCGGCTCCTCCGGCCTGGCGCCGGCGCCAGGCGCTGGGCTGGTGGTGGGTCCTTCCAATAGGTCTGGTGGTGGCCGCCGGGATGCTCCTCCAGGGGGAGCTGCGGGGCTTCGGGTACGTCGCCGGAGGCACCCTTGGGGTCGCCGGTCTGCTGCGGCTGGTGCTGGGGCGTGAGGTCGCCGGGGGCCTGGTCGTGCGCTCCCGGTGGCTCGACGTGCTGTGCTTGTGGGGGCTCGGGCTGGCCATCGCCTTCCTCAGCGCGACGCTGCGCATCCGCTGAAGAAGCGTCCGAAAGCCGCATCCGCGGGGGAGCTCCGCACCGACTGAAACGGATCCGGCCCGCACCCCACGGGGGCACGGGCCGGACCACAGGCAGGGAGCGGGCTCAGATCAGGCCGAGCCCCGTGACCGCCTCACGCTCCTCGTCCAGCTCGGCGACCGAGGCATCGATCCGGCCACGGGAGAAGTCGTCGATCTCCAGGCCCTGCACGATGGAGTAATCACCGCCGGACGTGGTCACCGGGAAGGAGCTGATCAGGCCCTCCGGCACACCGTAGGAGCCGTCGGAGGCCACCGCCATGGACAGCCACGAACCCTCCGGGCTGCCCTGCAGCCAGTCGCGGGTGTGGTCGATCGTCGCGGACGCGGCCGAGGCGGCGGAGGAGGAGCCGCGAGCCTCGATGATGGCGGCGCCGCGCTTGGCCACCGTCGGAATGAAGGTGTTCTCCAACCAGTCCTGGTCATCCACCACCTCGGCGGCGCTGCGCCCCCCGATCTCGGCGTGGAAGATGTCGGGGTACTGGGTGGCCGAGTGGTTGCCCCAGATCGTCATCTTGGAGATCTCCGAGACGGTTACCCCGGCCTTGGCGGACAACTGCGCCAGCGCCCGGTTGTGATCCAGCCGGGTCAGCGCGGAGAACCGCTCGCGGGGGATGTCGGGGGCGTTGCTCATCGCGATCAGGGCGTTGGTGTTGGCCGGGTTGCCGGTCACCGTGATCCGGATATCGTCGGCGGCGTGGTCGTTCAGGGCCTTGCCCTGGCCGGTGAAGATGGCGCCGTTGGCCTCGAGCAGATCACCGCGCTCCATCCCCTTGGTGCGCGGCCGGGCGCCGACGAGCAGCGCCAGGTTGGCGCCGTCGAAGACCACGTTCGGGTCGTCGCCGATCTCGACGCCGGCCAGCGTCGGGAAGGCACAGTCGTCGAGCTCCATGACGACGCCCTCGAGAGCCTTCAGCGCGGGCGTGATCTCCAGCAGTTGCAACTGCACGGGGGTGTCCGGACCGAGCAGGTCACCACTGGCGATGCGGAACAGGAGGCTGTAGCCGATCTGGCCGGCGGCACCGGTGACGGCGACCTTGACGGGTGTGGTGTTCACGGTGGCAGGACCCTTCGTCGTGCGGGAATCTGGTATGCCGTGACGGTAGCAGCGGGGTGGCGCGGACGGGACACCCAGGTCGGAAGTGGGGCGCGATAACCTCAAGGGGCACCGAGCACCCACCTGTCCAAGGAGACGGCACGTCCATGGCCAAGATCATCTACACCCTCACCGACGAAGCGCCGATGCTGGCGACCCACTCGCTCAAGCCAGTGATCGAGGCCTTCGCCTCCACGGCCGGGGTCGAGGTGGAGACCCGCGACATTTCGCTGGCGGGTCGCATCATCGCGGTGTTCGGGGACCGGCTGCCCGAGGAGCAGCGGATCCCCGACGCACTGGCCGAGCTGGGTGACCTGTCCAAGGATGCCTCGGCCAACATCATCAAGCTGCCCAACATCAGTGCGTCGCTGCCCCAGTTGAAGGCCGCCATCGCCGAGCTGCAGGGGCAGGGCTACGCGCTGCCGGACTACCCGGAGAGCCCCAGCACGCCGGAGGAGGAGGACGCCCGGGCCCGCTACGACAAGGTCAAGGGCAGCGCCGTCAACCCGGTCCTGCGCCAGGGCAACTCCGACCGTCGGGCCCCCGCGTCGGTGAAGAACTACGCCCGGTCCCATCCGCACTCGATGGGCTCCTGGTCGCCGGACAACCAGACCAACGTCGCCACCATGGGCCGCGACGACTTCGCCAGCAACGAGAAGTCCGTCGTGATGTCCCAGGACGACACCCTCGCGGTCCGGCACGTCGCCCCCGACGGCACGACGACCGTCCTCAAGGAGTCGATCCCGGTCCTGACCGGAGAGGTGGTGGACGCGACCGTGCTGCGCGCCGCGGCGCTGGATGAGTTCCTCCGCGCGCAGGTGGCCCGCGCCAAGGAGGAGGGCGTCCTCTTCTCGGTGCACCTCAAGGCGACCATGATGAAGGTCTCGGACCCGATCATCTTCGGTCACGTCGTGCGGGCCTTCCTGCCCGAGGTGTTCGAGAAGTATGCCGACCAGCTGGCCGCCGCCGGTCTGTCACCGAGCAACGGGCTGGGCTCGATCCTGGCTGGCCTGGACTCGGTCGACGGGGGTGCCGAGATCCGGGCCGCCATCGAGCAGGGACTGGCCGATGGCCCGGACCTGGCGATGGTGGACTCCGACAAGGGGATCACCAACCTGCACGTCCCCAGCGACGTCATCGTCGACGCCTCGATGCCGGCCATGATCCGCACCTCCGGCCAGATGTGGGGCCCGGACGGGCAGCCGGCTGACACCCTCGCGGTGCTGCCGGACAGCAGCTATGCCGGGATCTACCAGGTGGTGATCGAGGACTGCCGGGCGAACGGTGCCTTCGACCCGACCACCATGGGTTCGGTGCCCAACGTGGGCCTGATGGCGCAGGCCGCCGAGGAGTACGGCAGCCACGACAAGACGTTCGAGATCGAGTCCGAGGGCACCGTGCAGGTCGTGGACGCCTCGGGTGCGGTCCTGCTGGAGCACGAGGTCGCGGCCGGTGACATCTGGCGCGCCTGCCAGACCAAGGACGTGGCGATCCGCGACTGGGTCAAGCTGGCCGTCACCCGGGCGCGGGCATCGCAGACGCCGGCCGTGTTCTGGCTCGACAGCAGCAGGAGCCACGACGCCAACCTGATCGAGAAGGTCACCACCTACCTGGCCGAGCACGACACCGAGGGCCTGGACCTGTCCATCAAGTCCCCGGTGGAGGCCACGGCGCACACCCTGGAACGCATCCGCCGCGGTGAGGACACCATCTCGGTGACCGGCAATGTGCTGCGCGACTACCTGACGGACCTGTTCCCGATCCTGGAGTTGGGCACCAGCGCCAAGATGCTGTCGGTGGTGCCGCTGATCGCCGGGGGCGGCCTCTTCGAGACCGGCGCCGGCGGCTCGGCCCCCAAGCACGTGCAGCAGCTGGTGGCGGAGAATTACCTGCGGTGGGACAGCCTCGGAGAGTTCCTGGCGCTCGCCGTCAGCCTGGAGCACCTGGCCACCAGCACGGGCAATGCGCGCGCCCAGGTGCTGGCCGACGCCCTGGACCGGGCCACCGGCACCCTGCTCAACGAGAACAGGTCACCGGCCCGCAAGCTCGGCAGCATCGACAACCGGGGCAGCCACTTCTACCTGGCGCTCTACTGGGCCCAGGAGCTCGCGGCGCAGACCGAGGACTCGGCCCTGGCCGCCGCATTCACCGATGTGGCCCGGGCACTGGCCGAGCAGGAGACGACCATCACCGAGGAACTGCTCGCCGTGCAGGGGCAGCCCACCGACATCGGCGGCTACTACCGGCCCGACGAGGAGAAGGCGGCCGCGGTCATGCGTCCCTCGGTCACCTTCAATCGGGTGCTGGAGACCCTGGCTCAGCCGTAGGACGGGAGCGTCGGCAGCTCAGCCGTAGGACGGGAGCGTCGGCAGCGGCTTGGCACTCGCCAGGCCGCGGTCGATGCCCCGGGTCAGCCACAGCAGGATGTTGCCGGTGGCTCCCTCGATGGCCTGCCCGCCTCCACCGAGGTTGACCTTGCGGCCGTCGGAGGGGATGAGGGTGACCGGCGGGCAGCCCACTCGACCGTTGAACCGGTCGGCGCACTCCACGATGGCGGCGTGCACCACCTCGGTGGAGGAGTCCTTGAAGGTGAATGCCAGGTCCAGGTCGACGTGGTGGATCGTCACCTCGCGCACCCGCATCCAGGGGACCTGACTGCCGGCCATCGCGATCTTGGTGCTGCCGGTGCGCACGTCGGCGAGGTCGGTGCGGCCCCGCAGGTGCTCCGCCCGCTGGCGGAATGCCGCCGAGGAGGTCGTGACGTCCGCCCGCAGCCGGGCGAGCGACTGCCGGGCGCCCTCCTCGATGTCGGCCTCCCGCTGCTCCATGGAGTCGTAGGCCGACACCTCCCGCCCCGTGGACGCCCACCCGACCAGTCGCTGGAGGGCGTCGGCGTTGCGGGCCAGGTGTGCCAGGACGTGCGCCCTGCTCCAGCCGGGCAACAGCGAGGGGCCGTGCAGCGTGTCCTCGTCGAGTTTGGCCATCGTCGCCGCCAGCGCCTGGTCGGCCTCCTCGAGGCGGGCCAGGGCCCGGTCGACGCTCAGGTACACGGGTAGAGCCATGGCCAACCTCCGTCTGCGGGGACCTTGTGGAATCGATCCTGCCCCCGGCCGGGCATGCCCGCAACCGTCACGCGTCCCGCCCCAGCCCTACGACATACGTCGACGCCCCACGGCATACGTCGACCGCCCACGGCACACGTCGGGCAGGGAGGGTTCAGTCCTCCTTCTTGCCCATCGCCTTCCGGACACGCCCGAGCCAACTGCCGGCGCCCGCGGCTCCGCTGCTGCCACCCAGGCCCCGGCCGACAGTCCGGTTCTTCAGGTTCCGGCTGCAGCGGCGGCACAGGTAGCGGCCGGTCACCGACCGCTCGGCCTTGCCCATGTGGCGCTTGCGGCACTTGTCACAGGTGAACGCCATGGCTCAGGACCTCCCGCTCGCCCGGGTGACGAAGGCGGCCAGGTCGGCCGACTGTTGCACCCGGGAGGGTTCGTGCACGTACATCATGTGTCCCGCTTCGTAGTAGCAGTGCTCGATGTTGTCGTAGAGCTCCTCGGGGATCGCCAGGTGCTGCAGCACCTCGCGGGCGGCGTAGTAGGGCGTCGCGCCGTCGAACCACCCGTAGGCGACGTGCACCTGCAGGTGCGGGTTGGCCCGCATCGCACGCGCCAACTTCGGGGTGACGTCAACCGAACGGCCCTCGAACTCGGCGAACGACCACGGGTGCACCTTGCCCGAGATCTGCTCATAGTGCAGGTCCGACTCATAGGCCAGCTCGGAGCGGACGTGGTGGTTGAACGCCGCCGCGTACGGGCCCGCGATCGCGTCGTGGGAGGGGTCAGCGTCCATCGTCTCGGCGTTGCCCGCGGCGGCAGGACCGGTGAACCGTGAGTCCAACCGGCCCACGACCCGGCCCTCGTCGCGCAGCAGCTCGGTGAAGAAGCGCAGGTGCTCGATGCGCAGGTCAGCGCGGTCCACCCACTCGTGGGACAGGCCGGTGAGCCCGGCGACCTTCGCGACGTGCTCGGCCCGCTCGGAGCCCTGCAGCCGGCGCCCCTGGGCCAGCGCCCACGGGTAGTCGCGCTCGCAGTACTCCTCGGCCTCCCGGACCACCGTCGACAGCGCCTTGCGCCCGTGCTTGCCGTGGTAGTGCGCGACCGCGGCGTAGGTCGGCAGGAACCCCACGAAGGCCCGGTCGCTGTCCGGCTCGTGCAGCCCGATGGAGCCCATGTCGAGCACGGAGGAGATCAGCATCACCCCGTTGAGGTACATCCCGTAGCGCTGCTGCAGGTGCTCGGCCAGGGCCGCCGCCCGGGTGGTGCCGTAGGACTCCCCGGCGAGGAACTTGGGGGACATCCACCGCTGGTTGCGGGAGGTCCACAGCCGGATGATCTCGCCGACCGACTCGATGTCCCCGGAGAAGCCGTGGTACCCCTTTGCCTTGCCGCCCTTGACCGCACGGGAGTATCCGGTGGAGACCGGGTCGATGAAGACCAGATCCGACTCGGTCAGCAACGACTCCGGGTTGTCGACGAGCGCGTACGGCGGCGCCGCAAGGTCCCCGACATCACCCATCTGCACCCGGCGCGGGCCGAGGACACCCAGGTGCAGCCACACCGAGGACGACCCCGGGCCCCCGTTGAACGCGAAGGTCACCGGGCGCGGGGGAGCGGTCTTGGGCTGGTCCAGCACGTAGGAGGTCAGGAACACCTCTGCCTTGGCCTCCACCCCGGTGAAGACGTCGTCCTTGAAGACTTCCTCGCGCAGCACCACCCGGCCCGCGGTGGCGGTGTAGCGCAGCGTGCGCCGGCCCACCCGGAGCGAGTGGGTCGTGGTGACGAGGTCGTCCTCCGGCTCGGCGGGCGCGGTGGTGCGTCCGGGCTCTTCGGTCCCGTCGCCGGAGGGGGCCCGGTCAGTCGGGTCGGTCTGGACGGGGTCCTTCTCGTCGTCGGCCATGACCCGACTGTATGCCGTGTGCCGGCGCCGGCGGGGTCTGCCCGGTGGGTGTGGCCCGGTGGGGAGCGACCCGACGGGGTGGGTGAGGATGGACGGATGCGACTCGTCTCGGCGAACGTGAACGGCATCCGGGCAGCGGCCCGACGTGACGGGCTGACCTGGCTCGCGGAGCGTCAGCCCGACCTGGTGACGCTGCAGGAGGTCCGGGCGACCGAGCAGCACCTGAGGTCGGTGCTCGCGGACACCCTGTTCGAGGGGTGGGGCGTGGCGCTATGTCCGGGACCCGCCGGACGGGCAGGCGTCGCCGTGCTCACCCCGGACCCGCCGGAGGCGGTCCGCGGGGAGGCGGTCCTCGGGGACGTCCCGGGGGCCGAGGGCCGGTGGATCGAGGTGGACACCGTGGTCGACGGCGTGGGGCTGACGGTGGCCTCCTGCTACATGCACACCGGCGAGGCGGGCACCGCGCGGCAGGCCGACAAGTACGCGCTGCTCGACGCGGTGGAGCAGCGACTGGCGGCGCTCGAGGCTTCCGGGAGGCACGCCGTGGTCACCGGCGACCTCAACATCTGCCACCGGCAGGCCGACCTGCGCAACTGGAAGGGCAACCGGGGCAAGTCCGGGTTCCTGCCGGAGGAGCAGGAGTACCTGAGCCGCTGGTTGGGTGCCGGCTGGGTCGACGTGGTCCGGGAGGACGCGGGGGACGTGGACGGGCCCTACACCTGGTGGTCCTGGCGCGGCAAGGCCTTCGACAACGACGCCGGATGGCGCATCGACTACCAGTTCGCCACCGCCGCGCTGGCGCGGTCCGTCACCGGGGTCGGGATCGGCCGGGCCGCCTCGTATGCCGAGAGGTGGAGTGACCACGCGGCCGTCGTGGTGGACTACGGGCTGGGCGAACTGACAGTTGATCGTTCACAGACCGGCGCCGCCGCGGGGTAGGGTCGGGCGAGTGACCGTCAGTTCCGGCAGGAGCACCACCGTGGGGATCGCGCTGCCGATCCCCGAGCCGTGGGGCGAGCAGTTGCGCAGCCTGCGTCTGGGCTACGGGGAGGCCCGTGCTGCACACATCCCGACGCACATCACGCTGCTGCCGCCGACCGCCCTCGCGCAGGCCCGCTGCGAGGATCTGGCCGAGCATCTGCGCGGGGTCGCGGCCGAGCAGGAGCCGTTCCCGGTCGTGCTGCGCGGGACCGGGACGTTCCGACCGGTCTCGGACGTCGTCTACATCCAGGTGGCCCGCGGGGTGGCGTCCTGCGAGGAGCTGGAACGTGCCGTGCGGCTCGGTCCGGTGGACCGGGACCTGGAGTTCCCCTACCACCCTCACGTCACCGTGGCCCACGACGTGGATCCGGCCACCCTGGACCGTGCCTTCGAGGAGCTCGCGACGTTCCACTGCGAGTTCGTGGCCCGAACCTTCCGGTTGTATGTGCACGACGGCGACGGGGTGTGGCGCACCCTGGAGGAGTACCGGCTCGGCGGGTGAGGCGCCGCGTGGGGCCCGTCAGGCCACGGAAGCCCGTCAGGCGACGTGGGCGGGGACGTGGCCGATCGCCCGCACGTAGTGCTCGAGCAACTGGTCGGTGAGCGCCGGCCAGGACCGCTCCACCACCCGCTCGCGGCCCGCGGCGCCCATCTGTTCCCGCAACGCCGAGGCCTCGGTCGGGGGACCGCTGACGAGTGCCGACACGGCGGCGCGGAGTGCTCCGGGGCGGTCCGGGTCGAACAGCAGGCCGGTGCGGCCGTCGTCGATGAGGTCGATCGGCCCGCCACGCCGGGGTGCCACCACCGGGAGCCCGGCGGCCGCCCCCTCCTGCAGGGTCTGGCCGAAGGTTTCCCTGGTACCGGTGTGGACGAAGACGTCGAAGGCGGCGTAGGCGCGGGCCAACCCGAGACCCTCCTGGCGCCCCAGGAATACCGCCCCGGGCAGTTGGACTGCCAACTCGGCCCGGCTCGGTCCCTCTCCGACGAGGACGAGTCGGGTGCCCGGCAGCCGGTTCAGCTCGGCGAGTCGGTGCAACTCCTTCTCCGGGGCCAGCCGCCCGACATACCCCAGGAGCACCTCGCCGTTCGGCGCCAGCCGGGAACGCAGCGCCAGCGTCTCGGGGTCGTGCGTCCGGTCCGGGTGGAACAGGTCGGCATCGACACCCCGGCCCCACAGCGCCACCCGGGGGACGTCGTGCTCCTGGAGGTCCTGGAGTGCTGAGGTGGAGGGGGCCAGGGTGAGGTCGGCCTGGGCGTGGATCCGGCGGATCCAGCGCCACGCGGCCCGCGCGGTGAGCTCGCCCACGGGGCCGGAGTGCTGCCGGATGTAGCTGGGCATGTCGGTCTGGTAGACCGCCACCGAGGGGAGCCCCAGGCCCCGGGCCGCGGTGAGGCCGCGCACCCCCAGCACGAACGGTGAGGCGACGTGCACGACGTCGGGGTCGAACCGGTGCAGCACGGTCTCGATCTCGTAGGAGGGCAGGCCGACCCGGAACTGGCGGACCGGCAGACTGCTCACCGGGTGGATCGGGAACCCGGCGTAGTGCTCGGGGGTGGCGGTGGCGCTCCACGGGCTCGTGCCGGGGGCGACGACGAGCGCCTGGTGCCCCTTGTCGCGCAGCGACTCCAGGACCTTGCAGACGCTGTTGGTGACGCCGTTGAGGGCGGGGAGGAACGACTCGGTGACGATCGCGACTCGCATGACCCCCAGCGTCCCGGCCCCAGGTGGTGCCGCACCGACGTCCCGGGGTGTGTTCCGTGAGCGGGAGGTGGCCAGTGGGTGACCCAGCCCGTCGCGGGCGCCGTGGGGACGCCGAGCCGCGCCACGTGGTGGCGGCGCGGACGGGTGCACAGGGTCGTGCGGGGGCTGCCCCTGCGGGGCCTGCTCGGCGCTCAGGTCAGGTCCTCCCGCCCGATCCGCTGCAGGGTCTCGACGATCCCCTTGACGTCCTGGACGCGCTCCCGGGTCGTGACCAGTAGCGCATCCAGGGTGTCGATCACGACGACGTCGGGAACCCCGAGGGTGACAATGGTGCGGTCCCCGTGCGCGGCCACCACCCCGCTGCTGTCCAGGGAGATGACCTGGTCACTGGGTCCTAGGATCCGGAGCCCCGGGTGGTCGCCCGACTCCTGCAGGAGGGTGGCCAGGGAGGCGAAGTCACCGACGTCGTCCCACGGGAAGTCCGCGGGGATGACGGCCACCCTCCCGGCGGCGGCCGCGGGCTCGGCCACCGCGTGGTCGATGGCGATCTTGGTCAGCGACGGCCAGACGTCCTGCATCCGGCGGGGCTCGGCGGCGATCAGGCGGGCGCCCTCGACCAGGTCCGGGTGCCAGGTCGCCAGCATGTCCAACAGGGTGGCCGCGCGGACGACAAAGATCCCGGCGTTCCACCGGTGCCGTTCGCCCTCCAGGTAGCGCTCGGCGGTCGCCCGGTCTGGCTTCTCCACGAACGCGTCGACCCGGTGCGCCGACGGTGCCCCGGGCACCCGCCACGCGCCGCCCACCTCGATGTAGCCGAAGCCGGTTGCGGCATACGTGGGTCGTATGCCGAGGGTCACCAGCGCGCCGGCCCGCGCCACGTTCGCAGCCTCCCGGATGCACTCGCGGAACCGTGCCTCACCGCCGATCACGTGATCGGCGGCGAACGATCCGATCACGGCGTCCGGGGAGCGGCGCTCGATGGTGGCGGCGGCCAGCGCGATCGCCGGCATCGAGTCCCTCGGCGACGGCTCGACGAGGAGGTTGTCAGCCGGCAGGTCGGGCAGTTGCTCCCGCACTGCCTCGGCGTGCAGCACGCCGGTTACCACGATCACACGGTCCTCGGACAGGGGAGCCAGGCGCGCTTCCGTGTCCTGCAGCAGGGACCGCCCGCTGCCGGTGAGGTCCTGCAGGAACTTCGGTGCCGACCGGCGGGACAGCGGCCACAGCCGGGTGCCCGAACCGCCCGCGGGCACCACGGACCAGAAGTCCGGGATCGCGGCGTCGGTCGCGTCGTCACTGCTCATCCGCTCCAGTCTAGGGATCCCCGCCCGAACGGGGGTGGCCCGACCGTAGGGTGGGCCTGTGGCCCAGGACCTCACCTCCCGTGTGCTTGCCGCCGGATACCAGACGGCGGTGCGTCCCGCGTTCTTCCGGTTGGGCGGCGGTGATGCCGAGGCCGCGCACCACCGGACCGTGCAGGCGGTCGCTGCTCTGGGCCGGCACCGCGCCCTGGTCCGGGCGACGGGGACGGCACTCGGCGCAGCGGCGGGGTCGGGTGGCGGGGTCGACCTGTGGGGGCTGCGCTTCCCCAACCGGGTCGGGCTGGCCGCCGGGATGGACAAGAACGGTGTCGGCGTTCGCGCCTGGGGTGCGCTGGGCTTCGGACACGTGGAGCTCGGGACCGTCACCGCGGTGCCCCAGCCGGGCAACTCCCGTCCGCGCCTGTTCCGCCTGTCCGAGAGCCGCGGCGTGATCAACCGGATGGGGTTCAACAACCACGGAGTCCGGGCGCTCGCGGAGCGGCTGCGGGAGGCTCGTGCAGCCGGGCGGGTCGACATCCCGGTTGGGGTTTCGATCGGCAAGAGCAAGGTCACCCCGCTGGAGGAGGCGACGCAGGACTACCTGAGCTCGGTGGACGCGCTGGCCGGACTGGCGGACTACCTGGCCGTCAACGTCTCGTCCCCGAACACGCCCGGGCTGCGCACCCTGCAGGACGCCGGCCCACTGGGGGAGCTGTTGCGGGCGGTCGTCGACCGCGCCGACGGTCCTGTCCTGGTCAAGCTCGCCCCCGACCTGACCGACCCCGCCCTGGACCAGGCCCTCGAGGTCGCGACCGGCGCCGGAGTGGCCGGGATCATCGCGACCAACACGACCCTGGCGCGGGACCACCTCTCCCCGGCCGATCGGCATACGGCCGAGGAGTCCGGGGGACTGAGCGGAGCCCCGCTCACGGGCCGCGCGCTGGAGGTGGTGCGCCGCGTGACGGCGCAGACGGGGCTCCCCGTGATCGGCGTCGGCGGCATCATGACCGTCGATGACGCTGCCCGGATGTTCGACGCGGGTGCCCGGCTGGTGCAGCTCTACACGGGCCTGATCTACGCCGGGCCGGCCCTGGTGCGGGACATCGCGCGGACCCCAGTCACCCCGGGGTGACCAGAGGGGCCGCCGGCACAAGGTAACGTGGCCGCCCAGTACCCGACCTCCACAGTGAAGTAGCCAGTGACAGCCGCAACTCCCCCCGAACTCCACCCGACGCCCTCGGTCGATGCCCTCATCGCGCGCGTGACGCAGACCGTCGAGGAGCGCCGCACCGACCTCATCGACTGGCGACGCAGCATCCACCGGCACCCGGAGGTGTCCTACCAGGAGCACCAGACGACCGCCCTGGTCAGCCAGTGCCTGCAGGGTGCCGGGCTGAACGTGCGCACGTTGCCGGGCAGCGGGGCGACCGTCGACCTGGGGGCTACCCAGCCGCGGGTCCGGATCGCGCTGCGGGCCGACCTCGACGCGCTGCCCGTCGACGAGGTGACGGGGCTGCCGTTCGCCTCGCGCCGGCCGGGTGTCTGCCACGCGTGCGGGCACGACGTGCACACCGCCGCGGTGCTCGGGGCCGGGCTGGCCCTCGCCGAGATCGAGGAGGACCTGGTCGCGCTCGGGGTCGGGGTGCGGCTGATCTTCCAGCCCGCCGAGGAGTCGATGCCCGGTGGTGCCCACGACGTGATGGCCGCCGGCGGTCTGGACGGGGTGGACCGGCTGTTCGCCGTGCACTGTGACCCCTCGGTCGACGTGGGCTCCATCGGGCTCAAGGTCGGTCCGATCACCGCGGCCTCGGACTCGGTGCATGTCACCCTGACCGGCCGCGGGGGGCACACCTCCCGCCCGCACCTGACCCAGGACCTCACCTATGCCCTGGGCAAGGTGATCACCGATGTGCCTGCGGCGCTGTCCCGGCGGCTGGACCCACGGTCGGGCACCGCCCTGGTGTGGGGCGCGGTCAAGGCCGGTTCGGTGGCCAACGTCATCCCCGCCCGCGGTGAGTGCGTCGGGACGCTCCGCATGCTCGACTCCGAGACCTGGGACACGGCCGAGCCGCTCATCAAGGAGATCGTGCAGGGCGTCGTCGCCCCCTATGGCATCGCAGCGGAGGTCCGCTACGTCAAGGGGGTGCCGCCCGTGGACAACGACGCGGCCACGGTGGCGGCGTTCACGGCCGCGGCCTCCGCCGTGGTCGGCCCCTCCTCCGTCGTCCCCACCCGACAGTCGCTGGGCGGCGAGGACCTGGGGTGGTACCTCACCAAGGTCCCGGGTGCGATGGCGCGGCTGGGCACGCGCACGCCCGGCGGCCCGACGTATGAGTTGCACCAGGGTGACCTGGTGGTGGACGAGGCGTCCATCGGGATCGCAGCCAAGTTGTTGGCCGCGGCGGTGCTCACGTCCATCGAGCCCGGGGGACTCGCCTGAGTCGGACCCCGGTGTGACGGGTGTGACGGGTGTGATCTCGGAAGATCACGGCTGCATTACCTTATGGTTACGGTGCAGTGGTCTCGTGATGGACAGCCGGTAGAACCGGCTACGATCCCCCCGTTACGTCCCCCCGACATCAAGGAGTGCCCGTGCGTAGGGTGATGAAATTTGCGGCCCTGACGGCGGCCGCCACGCTGGCTCTGTCCGCCTGCGGTGAAGCCCCGGAGGAAGAGGACACCGGGAGCAACGCCGGATCCGAGGGCGGCGGCGACGACGCCACCGACGACGGCGACGACTCCACGGCTCCGGCTGCCGGCGGCGACGTCGACTTCCTGGCCTGCATGGTCTCCGACTCCGGAGGTTTCGACGACCAGTCGTTCAACGAGTCCGGCCGGCTCGGCATGGAGGCCGCCGAGTCCAGCCTCGGGGTCGAGACCGTCCTGGTCGAGTCCCAGTCGGACGCGGACTACGCCACCAACGTCAACGGCCTGGTGGAGCAGGGCTGCGGCCTGACCATCGGCGTCGGGTTCCTGCTCCAGGAGTCGATCAGTGCTGCGGCGGAGCAGTACCCGGACAGCAACTTCGCGCTGATCGACTCCGGCTTCGACGGAGAGCTGGAGAACGCCAAGCCGATCCTGTTCAACACCTCCGAGGCGGCCTTCCTGGCCGGCTACCTGGCCGCCGGGATGACCGAGTCAGGCACCGTGGCCACCTTCGGCGGCCTGCAGATTCCCTCCGTGGCGATCTTCATGGACGGCTACGCCGACGGCGTGGACCAGTACAACGAGGACAACGGCACGGACGTGCAGGTGCTCGGCTGGGACAAGGAGGCCCAGAACGGCTCCTTCTCCGGTGACTTCGAGAACCAGTCGCAGGGCCAGACGCTCACCGAGCAGTTCATCGCCCAGGGCGCCGACATCATCATGCCCGTCGCCGGCCCGGTCGGGCTCGGCGCGGCCGCGGCGGCCGAAGGGTCCGACGGGGTCAAGATCATCTGGGTCGACTCTGACGGGTACGAGACCACCGAGTACGGCGACATCATGCTGACCTCGGTGATGAAGGAGATCGCCCCGGCGGTCGAGGACACCATCACCGCCAGCGTCGACAGCTTCTCCAACGAGCCGTATGTCGGCACGCTGGAGAACGAGGGTGTCGGACTGGCCCCGTTCCACGACTTCGACGGCGATGTGCCGCAGGAGCTCAAGGACGCCATCGAGGACTACCGGCAGCAGATCATCTCCGGTGAGCTCGTGATCGAGTCCCCGAACGCCCCGTGAGCTGACCCTCGCGGAGGCACGCGCACCACTGCTCGGCGTAGCGGCCCGGCCTACCAGGGCCGGGCCGCTACGCTGTCAGCGCACCTCCTCAGCGCCGATCGGACAGCCACCGTGACGGGAGTCGGAGACCATGAAGTTGGAGCTGCGTGGCATCACCAAGACCTTCGGGTCCCTGGTGGCCAACGACCACATCGACCTGGTCGTCGAACCAGGTGAGATCCACGCCCTGCTCGGCGAGAACGGGGCGGGCAAGAGCACGTTGATGAACGTGCTGTACGGCCTGTACGACCCCGACGACGGGCAGATCCTGCTCGACGACAAGCCGGTCACCTTCCCCGGCCCCGGAGACGCCGTGGCCGCCGGTATCGGGATGGTGCACCAGCACTTCATGCTGGTGCCCGTCTTCACCGTGGCCGAGTCCGTCGCGCTGGGGTACGAACCGGCCGGACCCGCCGGCCTGCTCGATCTGGGCACCGCCCGTCGCCGGGTCGAGGAAATCTCCGAGAGGTTCGGGTTCGATGTCGACCCCGACGCGGTCATCGAGGACCTCCCCGTCGGTGTCCAGCAGCGGGTCGAGATCATCAAGGCGCTCTCCCGGGACGCCAACGTCCTGATCCTGGACGAGCCCACCGCGGTGCTCACCCCGCAGGAGACCGACGAGCTGATCCGGATCATGGAGGAGCTCAAGGCGGCCGGCACCTCCATCGTCTTCATCACCCACAAACTGCGCGAGGTGCGGGCGATCGCCGACCGGATCACGGTCATCCGGCGCGGCAAGGTCGTCGGCGAGGCCAGTCCCACCTCCACCGAGACCGAGCTCGCCTCGCTCATGGTCGGGCGCTCGGTGAGTCTGACGGTGGACCGTGCCCCGGCGAACCCGGGGGAGGAGTCCTTCCAGGTGCGCGACCTGACCGTGCACGACCCGAACGGCACGGCGGTCGTGGACCGGGTGAGCTTCACCGTGCGGGGCGGGGAGATCCTGTCGATCGCAGGTGTCCAGGGCAACGGTCAGACGGAGCTGACCGAGACCATCCTGGGCCTGATGCCGGCGGCCGCGGGGGAGATCCTGCTCGATGGGAAGAACCTGCTCGGCATGGACATCAAGAAGCGGCTCCGGGCGGGGCTGGGATTCGTCCCCGAGGACCGGTCGACCGACGGGGTCATCGCGAGCTTCTCGATCGCCGAGAACCTGATCCTGGACCTCTACGACACCGAGCCCTTCGCCAAGGGCGTGCAGATGTCCCCCGGACACGTGCACGACAACGCCGTGCACCGCACCTCCGAGTTCGACGTCCGCTTCACCGACGTCCACGACCCGATCTCCACCCTCTCGGGCGGCAACGCCCAGAAGGTGGTGCTCGCGAGAGAGATGTCCCGCCCCCTGAGCCTCTTGGTGGCCTCGCAGCCGACCCGCGGGCTGGACGTCGGCTCCATCGAGTTCGTCCACCAACGGATCGTCAAGGAGCGCGACCAGGGCCGCCCGGTGATCATCGTCTCGACCGAGCTGGACGAGGTGCTGGCGCTGGCCGACCGGATCGCCGTGATGTACCGCGGCCGTGTCGTCGGGATCGTGGACAACGAGGACGTCAACCGGGACGTCCTGGGTCTGATGATGGCCGGCGTGCCGCTGGAGGAGGCCCAGCAGGAGGCCGCCAAACACCACTCCACCCTGGGCGAGGCCGATCTCGCCGCTGACACCGAGGAGGGTCTGACGTGACGGAGGAACGTCCCCCAGCCGGCGCCGGCGGCGCGGCGCCGATCCCAGGCACCGCTCCCGCCGAGCCGGGCCAGGACAAGGACCAGGGCCGCACGGTGCTGCGGCAGATCGTCGGCGGCAGCTCGGCGATCTCCTTCCTGGCCATCGTCGTCGCACTCGCCCTGGGCGGGGTCCTGATCGCCCTCGCCGACGAACGGGTCCAGGAGGCGGCCGGGTACTTCTTCGCCCGCCCACTCGACCTGTTCCAGGCAGCCTGGTCCTCGGTCTGGAACGCCTACGTGGCGATGTTCCGTGGCTCGATCTTCGACTGGCAGGCGGCGACGTTCGCCGGGTCGGTCCGGCCGATCACGGAGTCGTTCGTCTACGCCATCCCGCTGATCCTGGCCGGTCTGGGCATCAGCGTTGGCTTCCGCGCCGGCCTGTTCAACATCGGTGCCCAGGGCCAGATCATCGTCGGGGCCATCTTCGCCAGCTACATCGGCTTCGCCTGGAGCCTGCCGGTCGGCCTGCACCTGCTGCTGGCCATCCTGGGCGCGATGGTCGGTGGCGCCCTCTACGGAGCCATACCCGGTGTGCTGAAGGCGACGTCCGGGGCCAACGAGGTGATCGTCACGATCATGCTCAACTGGATCGCGGTCTACCTCATCGCCTGGACCCTGAAGCAGCCGGTGTTCAACCCGGGCCGCTCCGGGCAGCGCAGCCCGGCCGTAGCCGAGACGGCCGTCTATCCCCGGCTGATCCCGGACTGGCTGGTGCCCGGCAACACCTTCCGGCTGCACTGGGGACTGCTGGTCGCGATCGCGGCCACCATCTTCGTGTGGTGGCTGCTGGAGCGGTCCACCATCGGGTTCCAGTTGCGTGCGGTCGGTGCCAACCCGCACGCCGCCCGCACGGCCGGGATGTCGGTGGGCCGGATCACCGTCATCACCATGGTGATCGCCGGTGGCCTGGCCGGGTTGGCCTCCACTGCCCAGGTGCTGGGCACCGAACGCTCCCTGACCAGTGGCGTGGCGGCCTCCTACGGCTTCGACGCGATCACCGTGGCGCTGCTCGGCAGATCGAGACCCTTGGGCACCTTCTTGGCGGGCCTGCTCTTCGGGGCGCTGAAGGCCGGTGGCTCGCTGATGCAGCGGATCACACCGACGGAGATCGACATCATCCTCGTGGTGCAGTCCGTCATCGTGCTCCTCATCGCCGCGCCGCCGTTGGTGCGCAGCATCTTCCGCCTGCCCGACCCGGACGCCCCGCGCCGGTCGGCGGCCACCAAGAAGGAGGTTGCGGCATGAGCACCCCGACCGTGCCTGTGACCGCCGGGACGCCCGCGGAGGACCTGTCCACGGTGGCCAAGCGGATCAGCTACAAGTTCCCCATCGTCTACGGCCTGGCGGCGCTGTTGAGCCTGCTGGCCTTCGCCCGGCCGACCCCCTCGGGCACCCACACCACCTTTGCGATCGCCTCGGGATCGGGGTGGTTCACCATCCCGAACTGGGCCGTCCCGTCCGCGCCGGCCACCTGGCTGTTGTCCCTGCTGCTGGTCGCCGCGACCGGATACGCCGTGTGGCTCACCCGGTCGCACCGCCCGATCCCGGCCTGGCTGAACGTCGTGGTCGGTGTCGTCTTCGTGTGTGCCTTCCTGGTGTTCGTGGCCGCCGGCAAGACCTCGGTCATCCCGGTCACCTCGCTGCTGGCCGGCGCCCTGGCACTGTCCGTGCCGCTGATCTTCGGCGCCCTCTCGGGTGTCGTCTGCGAGCGGTCGGGCATCATCAACATCGCCATCGAGGGGCAGTTGCTCTTCGGCGCCTTCGCCGCGGCCGTGATCGCCTCCCTGTTCGCCCAGCCCTACCTGGGCCTGGTCGGGGCACCGATCGCGGGAGCGTCGGTCGGCGCCGTGCTGGCCTGGTTCTCGGTCAAGTACCACGTGAACCAACTGATCGTCGGTGTCGTCCTGAACACCCTGATCATCGGCCTCACCGGCTTCTTCTTCTCCACGGTGCTGCGGGCCGACTCCGCGACCTGGAACAGCCGACAGCCCCTGGGCGTCCTGGAGATCCCGGTGCTCAGCCAGATCCCGGTGCTCGGGCCCGTGCTGTTCCGGCAGTCGATCCTGGTCTACATCATGTATGCCGTGATCATCGTGCTGCAGATCATGCTGTTCCGCAGCCGCTGGGGCCTGCGCACCAGGGCCGTCGGGGAGCACCCCAAGGCCGCCGACACGGTGGGAATCAAGGTGAACCCGCGCCGGGTGTGGAACACCATCCTGGGCGGGGCCATCGCCGGCCTGGGCGGAGCGTTCTTCACCGTCGGGTCCGGGCTCGCGTTCGGTCGCGAGATGTCGGCGGGCAACGGCTTCATCGCGCTCGCCGCCATGATCCTGGGCAAGTGGAACCCCAAGGGCGCGGTCCTGGCGGCGCTGCTGTTCGGCTTCTCCAAGAACCTCGGGAACGTCCTCAGCACCATCGGCTCGACGGTGCCCTCGGAGTTGCTGCTGATGCTGCCCTACATCATCACCATCTTCGCGGTCGCCGGCTTCGTGGGCCGGGTCCGGCCGCCCGCCGCCGAGGGTGTGCCCTACACCAAGTGATCGGAGCATGATGTCGATGGCCCAGGACCACACTCCCGACTGGGAGGCCCTGCGGGCCCGGGCGGTCGAGGTCGCCACCCGTGCCTACGTCCCCTACTCCGACTACCCGGTGGGCGCAGCCGGGCTGGTCGACGACGGCAGGGTCGTGGCGGGGTGCAACGTGGAGAACGCCGGCTACGGCGTCACCCTGTGCGCCGAGTGCGGCCTGGTCTCCGACTTGGTCGCCGGTGGTGGCGGTCGGCTCGTGGCCGTCGTCTGCGTCAATCGCAACGGCGAGGTGATCATGCCGTGCGGGCGCTGTCGGCAGCTGATCTGGGAGCACGGCGGCGCCGAGTGTCGGCTGCTCACCCCCGAGGGCGAGCTCACCATGGACCGGGTGCTGCCGCAGGCGTTCGGGCCAGAGGCCCTCGACGCGGTGCGCTGATCAGGGGACCGCCGCGAGCGGTCCGTCACGCGCGTCTGTCAGGCTCTGGGGATGGACGACCTTGACACACCGGTCAGGGCCGCAGACGTGGCCCGGGACCCGACGCTGCAGGACTGGCGGTTCCTCGTGGCCGGGCTCGTGGCCCGCTTCGACACGGGGGACTTCGCCGGGGCCGTGGCCCTGGTCCGGGCGATCGAGGACGTCTCGCGCATGCTGGACCACCCTCCGGACGTCGACCTGCGGCCCGGTCACGTGGTGGTCCGCACGACGAGCAGGAGCACGCGTCTGGTCACCGGTCGCGATGCCGAGTTCGCACGTCTGGTGAGCGGGGCTGCCGCCGCCGTGGGGTCGGTGCCCCGGCCCGATCAGGTCTCGGAGCTGGAGATCGCGGTCGATGCCGTCGACGGCCACGCGGTCCGGCGGTTCTGGGCCGCCGTCCTGGGACGCCGCCTGGAGGGCCTGGTCCTCGTCGACCCCTCGGACCGACAGCCGGCCCTGTGGCTGCAGCCGATGGACCAGCCCAGGATGGGCCGCAACCGGATCCATCTGGACATCACGCTGCCGCACGAGCTGGCGAGGTCGCGGGTCGCCGAGGCGGTCCGGGCCGGCGGACGCCTCGTATCGGACGAGCACGCCCCGGCCTGGTGGGTGCTGGCCGACCCCGAGGGCAACGAGGTCTGCGTCTGCACCGCCCAGGGATGGAAGGGCGGGGTGCCGCCACCAGAGGAGCGGCTGCCCGCCGACCAGGGCGAGACCGACTGACGGCAGGCGACGCGCACGGTGCCGGACCGGTCGCACCGTGCCGGCAGCGGCCACCGCAGCGGGTCAGCGCGTGATCAGGCGTCGGACCCGTGCCCGAGCAGCAGACCCTGAGGCATCCCGTGCGCCAGGAGCGCGGTGGCGTGTGTTCCTGACCCGGCGAGGAAGAGCACCGTCCCGGCCGCGTCCTTCACCTTGCTGTGCACCGCGGTGGCCGTGCTGGCATCGAGCACGTGTCGCCCGCGCTCCGCCGGGAGGTAGACCTTGCTGCCCTCGGCCGTCGAACGCTGCTTGTCCACGACCGTGGCCGGGTCGAGCGGGGACGCCGACATGGCTGCCGCCAGGGCGTCCATGACCGACCTGTCGGAGGGAGTGCCCTTGGTGGGGCGGCCGAAGAGCAGCTCCCCGTCGGCGCCCACGTCGAAGCGCTGCACCGCCATGGCCGCCTGCCGCTCCCGCGACATCGTGGTGTAGGCCAGCGCCGGCCCCGCCTGCTGTGCCTCCTGCTCCGGGGTGGCCTCCCGTTCGGGGAGGCTCACCTGCGCCGCCAGCACCAGGGACTGGGCACCCAGGCCGATGGCGAGGGTGGGGGCGCAGGCCAGGGCCATCTCCATCCGGGGGGCGGTGACCACGCACAGGACCCGGTCCTCGCGCAGGGCGACGACCGCGGGGAACATCGTCTGCTCCCCGTCGGCCCGGGTCATCGAGCGGCGCTTGAACTCCTGGACAGCGGGGACGACGAGGGCAAGGGTTTGGGCGACATTCACCGGCCCAGGATCGCACAGAGCCTGGCAGGATGAGGCCATGAGCGAAGCCTTCGACACGGTTGACATCATCCGCGCCAAGCGGGACCGGCAGCAGCTGAGCAGCGAGCAGATTGCCTGGGTGATCGATGCCTACACCCGCGAGGTCGTGGCGGACGAGCAGATGTCCGCCCTGGCCATGGCCATCCTGCTCAACGGGATGGACCGCCGCGAGATCGGCGACTGGACCGCGGCGATGATCGCCTCGGGCGAGCGGATGGACTTCGGCGGGTTGTCCCGCCCCACGGCCGACAAGCACTCGACGGGTGGGGTCGGTGACAAGATCACGCTGCCCCTGGCGCCCCTGGTCGCGGCCTGCGGCGTCGCCGTGCCGCAACTCTCTGGACGCGGGCTGGGCCACACGGGCGGGACCCTGGACAAGCTGGAGGCCGTCTCGGGCTGGCAGGCCGAGCTGAGCAACGAGGCGATGATGACCCAGTTGGAGGAGGTCGGGGCCGTGATCTGTGCCGCCGGCGCCGGGCTGGCCCCCGCCGACAAGCGGCTCTACGCGCTGCGGGACGTCACCGGGACCGTCGAGGCGATCCCGCTCATCGCCTCCTCGATCATGAGCAAGAAGATCGCCGAGGGCACCGGGGCGCTGGTGCTCGACGTCAAGGTCGGCTCCGGGGCGTTCATGAAGGACGCCGCCCAGGCGGGTGAGCTCGCCCGCACCATGGTGGAGCTGGGCACCGATGCGGGCGTGACCACCGTCGCCCTGCTCACGGACATGGGCACCCCCCTGGGGCTCACGGCCGGCAACGCCCTGGAGGTTCGCGAGAGCGTCGAGGTGCTGGCCGGGGGAGGTCCTGCGGACGTCGTGGAGCTCACCGTCACGCTGGCCCGGGAGATGCTCCAGGCAGCCGGGGTGACCGACGTCGACCCGGCCGACGCGCTCGCCGACGGGCGGGCGATGGACGTGTGGCGACGGATGATCGCGGCGCAGGGCGGCGACCCGGATGCACCGCTGCCCACGGCCCGCGAGACCCAGGTGGTGACGGCGGATGCCGACGGTGTCCTGAGCAGGCTGGACGCCCTGGCCGTCGGGGTCGCCGCGTGGCGCCTCGGCGCGGGCCGCGCACGCAAGGAAGACCCCGTCCAGGCAGGAGCCGGCGTAGAGCTGCACGCCAAGCCGGGAGACCAGGTGCGGGCAGGGCAACCACTCCTGACACTGCATACGGACACCCCGGAGCGGTTCACCCGTGCCGCCGAGGCCCTCGATGGGGCGTGGGACATTGCCGACGGCTCCGCAGCGCCCGGACCCCTGGTGATCGACCGGGTCTCCGCCTGACCGACGCCTGACCGTCGGTGGTGGTCAGCGCCCCTTCGGGTGCCAGACGGTCTTGGTCTCCAGGAAGGCCTCGAGCCGGTGCAGGTCCGGCACGGGGGCGAAGTCAGGCTCGACCGCGGTGACCCCGGTGCCGGCCGGGCGCAGCACCCGCTTGAGGTTCTCCGCGGCAGCCTCCTCCAGGTCGCCCCAGGACAGGCCCTCCACCCCGGCGGCACCGGTGAGGTCGATCGCGTTGACGTCGCGGTGCGAGGCGAGCCAGGGGGCCACCTCGGCGGTGTGCCCGGTGATCAGGTTGACCACGCCCCCGGGGACGTCCGACGTGGCCAGCGCCTCGGCCAGGGTGATCGCCGGGACCGGGCGGTCCTGCGAGGCCAGCACGACCGCGGTGTTGCCCGAGACCACGACCGGCGCGACCACCGACACCAGGCCGAGCAGCGAGGACTGCTGCGGGGCCAGCACGGCCACGACACCGGTGGGCTCGGGCGCCGAGATGTTGAAGAACGGCCCGGCGACCGGGTTCAACCCGCCCAGGACCTGGGCGTACTTGTCGGACCACCCCGCATACCAGACCCACCGGTCAATGGCGGCGGAGACGTTGGCCTCGGCCTTGGCCGCGGTGAGCCCCTCCGCGGCCTGCACCTCGGCGACGAACTGGGCACGGCGGGACTCCATCACCTCGGCGACGCGGTAGAGCACCTGCCCACGGTTGTATGCCGTGGCGCCAGACCAGCCGGACAGGGCACCGCGGGCGGCCTTCACCGCATCGCGGGCGTCCTTGCGGGACCCCTGGGCGGCGTTGGCCAGGAACGCGGGGGAGCGCCCCGTCGAGAACACCTCGTAGCTGCGCCCGGACTCGCTGCGGGGGAACTTACCCCCGATGTAGAGCTTGTAGGTCTTGCGCACATCCACCCGGCTCACGCGTCGGCTCCCGTCTTGACGTAGGCGGCCAGGCCGTGGCGCCCGCCCTCCCGGCCGTACCCCGACTCCTTGTAGCCGCCGAACGGGCTGGTCGGGTCGAACTTGTTGAACGTGTTGGCCCACACCACGCCCGCCTTGAGCTGGTCGGCCATCCACAGGATCCGGGACCCCTTCTCGGTCCAGATCCCGGCGGACAACCCGTAGGGGGTGTTGTTGGCCTTGGCGACCGCCTCCTGCGGGGTGCGGAAGGTGAGCACGGACAGGACCGGGCCGAAGATCTCCTCCTGGGCGATCCGGTTGGTCTGGCTGACACCGGTGAACACCGTGGGCCGGAACCAGAAGCCGTGGGCCGGCAGCTCGCAGTCGGGCGACCAGCGGGTGGCGCCCTCCTCCTCGCCGACCTGGACCAGGGCGTTGATCCGGTCCAGCTGCTCACGGGAGTTGATGGCTCCCACGTCGGTGTTCTTGTCCAGGGGGTCACCGACCCGCAGGGTCTCCAGCCGCCGCTTGAGCTTGCGCTCGAACTCTGCGGCGACCGACTCCTGGACCAGCAGCCGCGAGCCCGCGCAGCACACGTGGCCCTGGTTGAAGAAGATGCCGTTGACCACACCCTCCACGGCCTGGTCGACGGGGGCGTCGTCGAAGACGATGTTGGCCGCCTTGCCGCCCAGCTCCAGCGTCGCCTTCTTCCGGGTCCCGGCCACGGCGCGGGCGATGGCCTTGCCGACGGCGGTCGAGCCGGTGAACGCCACCTTGTCGATGCCCTCGTGCTCCACCAGCGCCCGGCCCGTGTCACCGGCGCCGGTCACGATGTTGACCACGCCGGGCGGCAACTCGGCCTGCTGGCAGACCTCGGCGAACAGCAACGCGGTCAGCGGTGTGGTCTCGGCCGGCTTGAGGACCACCGTGTTGCCGGTGGCCAGGGCCGGGGCGATCTTCCAGGCCAGCATGAGCAGCGGGAAGTTCCACGGGATGACCTGCCCGACCACGCCGTGGGGCCGGGGGTCCCCGCCCAGCGAGGCGAACTCCAGCTTGTCGGCCCACCCGGCGTGGTAGAAGAAATGCGCCGCCGCGATCGGGACGTCGACGTCGCGCGACTCCTTGATCGGCTTGCCGTTGTCCAGCGTCTCCAGCACTGCGAACTCCCGGGCCCGCTCCTGCAGGATGCGCGCGATCCGGAAGAGGTACTTGCCGCGGTCGGCGCCGCTCATCCGGGACCACACCCTGCTGTATGCGGAACGGGCGGCCCGGACGGCGCTGTCGACGTCGGCGGCGCTCGCCTCGGTCACCTCGGCCAGCACCTCCTCGGTGGCTGGGCTGATCGACTTGAAGGTGGAGCCACCGTCGGAGTCGACGAACTCGCCGTTGATGAAGAGCCCGTAGGAGCTCTGGAGGTCGACGACGGCCCGGGACTCGGGCGCCGGTGCGTACTCGAACGTTGCCATCTGCGTGGGTCCTCGGCTCTTCTGCCTCTAGTAGAGGCTGGGGGTGTCGTCGGCGATGTAGTCGGCCCCGGAGTAGGCACCGGTCCGCATCCGCTGGCGCTGCAGCAGCAGGTCGTTGAGCAGGCTGGAGGCGCCGAAGCGGAACCAGTGCGGGTCCAGCCAGGCCGCACCGGCGATCTCGTTGACGGCCACCAGGAACTTGATCGCGTCCTTGCTGGTCCGGATGCCCCCGGCCGGCTTCACCCCGACCTGGTCGCCCGTCAGCTCGCGCCAGTCGCGCACCGCCTCGAGCATGATCAGGGTGACCGGCAGGGTGGCCGCCGGCTGGACCTTCCCGGTGGAGGTCTTGATGAAGTCGCCGCCGGCCAGCATCGACAGGTACGACGCCCGCCGGACGTTGTCGTAGGTGACCAGTTCGCCGGTCTCCATGATGACCTTGAGCCGGGCGTCACCGCAGGCCTGCTTCACCTGCACGATCTGGTCGAACACGGTCAGGTAGTCCCCGGACAGGAACGCACCCCGGTCGATCACCATGTCGATCTCGTCGGCCCCGGCCGCCACCGCGTCGGCCGTGTCGGCCAGCTTGACGGGGACGCTGGCGCGGCCGCTCGGGAAGGCGGTCGCCACGGCCGCGACCTGCACGCCGCTGCTGCCCAGGGCTGCCTTCGCGGTGGCGACCATGTCGCCGTAGACGCAGACCGCTGCCGGCCGCGGCGTGGTCAGGTCGCTGGGGTCGGGGGTCAGTGCCTTGGTGCACAGGCCGCGGACCCGGCCGGCGGTGTCGGCGCCCTCCAGGGTGGTCAGGTCGATCATCGAGATCGCCGTGTCGATCGCCCAGGCCTTGGACGAGGTCTTGATGGAGCGGGTGCCCAACGAGGCTGCTCGGGCCTCGGCACCCACTTCGTCGACGCCGGGCAGGCCGTGCAGCCAGGAGGACAACGCGCTGTTGGTCAGGCGGGAGACCCCCAGGACGTCGCGGGCGCGGGCGCTGACGTCGGTGTCCGCTGCGGTGTCGGTGCTCACCTGCCGGAGTCTATCCGGCCGTAGACTCCGCGTATGCCCCTGCGACTCGAACCCGTCCGCATCCCCGTCCCCGGTGGCAAGGTGATCGAGGAGCTGGCCGGAAGGGCCAGCACCGAGCACCCCAACTACTCGGTGGCCCACATGGTGGCGCCCGCCGGCTGGGAGGAACCGGCCCAGCGTCCGGACTTCGACGAGGTCACCTACGTGATCGCCGGGGAACTGCTCGTCGAGCACGACGCCGGCACGGAGACGGTGACCGCCGGGCAGTCCATCCTGTCCCGGGCGGGGGAGCGGGTGCGCTACTCCACGGGCGAGGAGGGCGCGGAGTACCTCGCGGTGTGCGTGCCCGCCTTCAGCGAGGAGGGGGTGCGCCGTGACGGCTGAGACGGCGGCGGGCGTGCCGCTCACCGAGGGCTTCATCAGGGCGCTACCCAAGGCGCTGCTGCACGAGCACCTGGACGGGGGAGTGCGCCCGCAGACCATCATCGAGCTGGCCGACGAGGTCGGCTACGACGAGTTGCCCGCGACCGAGGAGGCGGCCCTCGCGGACTGGTTCGCCGAGTCCGCGGACTCCGGGTCGCTGGAGCGGTACCTCGAGACCTTCGCGCAAGTGCTCGCCGTGATGCAGACCCCGCAGGCCCTGACCCGGGTGGCGCGCGAGTCGGTCCTGGACCTGGCCGCCGACGGGGTGGTCTACGCCGAGCTGCGCTACGCCCCCGAGCAGCACCTCGAGGGTGGCCTGGACCTGGACGAGGTGGTGCTCGCGGTGGACCGCGGTGTCCGGGAGGGCATGGAGGAGATGGCAGGCCAGGGCCGGCCGATCGTGGCCCGCACCCTGCTCACCGCGATGCGTCACGCCGCCCGGTCCCGGGAGATCGCCGAGCTGACCGTGCGACACCTCGAGCACGGCGTCGCCGGCTTCGACATCGCCGGCGCCGAGGCGGGGTTCCCGCCCAGCCGGCACCTGGACGCCTTCGAGTTCCTGCGCCGGGAGAACGCCCACTTCACCATCCACGCCGGTGAGGCGTTCGGCCTGCCCAGCATCTGGGAGGCCATCCAGTGGTGCGGCGCCGAGCGGCTCGGGCACGGGGTGCGACTGGTGGACGACCTCACCCTCGACGGGGTGCCGGTGACCGAGATCGACACCCCGTATGCCGAGTGGACCGACGACATGCTGGCGGCGGTCCGCCTGGGTGCCCTCGCGGCATACGTGCGGGACCGCCGCATCCCGTTGGAGATGTGCCCGTCCAGCAACCTGCAGACCGGCGCCGCGCCGACCATCGCCGCCCACCCGATCACCCTGCTGGACCGGCTCCGGTTCCGGGTCACGCTGAACACCGACAACCGGTTGATGAGCCGCACCTCGATGAGCCGGGAGATGGGGCTGCTGGTCGACCAGGCGGGGTGGGAGCTCGGGCACCTGCGCCGCGTCACGGTCAATGCGATGAAGTCGGCGTTCCTGCCCTTCGACGAACGGTTGGCGATCATCGAGGACGTGGTCAAGCCCGCCTACGACGGCTGACGGTCCGGGCAGCCGCGTGGCCTAGTCGGGACGGACCTTGCCCCGGAGTGCGTCGCCGAGCGCGGACCCGACGAGCAACCCGAGCGCGATCGCTGCCATCAGGCCCAGCACCCCCATGACGACCTCCACGGCCGACCCGGGGTCCACCACCAACTGGCTCACGCCGACCAGTCCCAGACTGCCGGGGACCAACAGCCAGAAGGCGGGGAGGAAGAGCACCAGCCGGGCGAGGTTGGGGCGCCCCAGCTCGACCAGCGTCGCGCCGACACTGGCGGCGACCGCGCCCAGGAACCCGCCCAGCGCGAGGCCGCCGAGGTGCTGGCCCAGGACCTGGGCCCCGTAGGCCAGCAACAGCACGACGAGCACCCACGGGATCTCCCGGGCCGCCACGCCCTCCATCAGGCAGATCCCGACGGCGATCAGCACCAGCCCCACGGCCGGGCCCCACCACCCCAGGTCGTCGACCCGTTCGTTGGCCAGGCTGGTGGCCGGCAGGCCCAGCAGGTACATGGCCGCGAGGATGCCCAGGCAGAACAGGCCGAGCTGGACGACACCGTGCACCAGCCGGGCGGAGCCGGCCTGCATCTGCCCCGCGGCCAGCTCCGACATCCCGGTGACGATCAGTGCGCCCGGGAGCAGTGGGGCGATGGGCGGCAGGATGGTGCGCAGCGCCCCGTCCAACAGTCCCGCCTCAGCCACCGATAGCACGAGCAGCGCCACCACCAGGGCGGCCAGGGTCGGCAGCAGCGTCGCGACCAGGCGGTGGCGACGGGCCAGTCGCATCAGGCCGTCCACGGCCAGGGCCGCCAACGCCACGGCGAGCAGGTTGGGCCACCCCGGCTGGAGCAGGCCGGCAATACCCACCGCGACCAGCACCAGGGCCGGCGTGGAGGTCCAGGACGGGTAGCGGGTCCGCAGCCTGCGCAGGGCCTCCAGCTGAGCCATCGCCTGGCGGCCGGTGATCTGCTTGTGGTGCAGTTGGTGCCGGATCCGCCGGACCTGGGACGCCTGCTCCAGCCGCAGCGGGGAGGTCACCTTCTCGAACGTTGCCGGCTGCCCGGTGCCCAGGGCCACGGTCAGGCTCGTCGGACCCGCGCCGACCTGGGCGTCGGGGTGACCCAGACGCGCCGCCAGGGCCCCGAGCTCACCCTCGATCTCGTGGGTCGGCTGCCCCGTGGCGATCATCGCCGTGCCGAGCTCGGCGAGGAGGGTCCGGGTGGCCTCCTCGCTGCTGCCCCGGGTGGTCCCGTCCGGGTCCTTCATCGCGCCAGCGGGTCGGGGCCCAGCACCCGGGCGCGGAGGCGGTCGTGCTGGTCCAGGCGGATCATGTCGCGCCGTCGGCGCTCGGCCATGACGGCCGACATGACCGCCTCCGGGTGAGCACCCTGCGGCGGTGGGGGAGAGACGTGACGCAACAGGTCGGCATACAGGGCCCTGCCGGTGGCCTCGCGGGCCTGTGGCAGCAGGTCCGCGCTGCGGGAGAGGAACTGGCGCACCGCGACGGCGAGGCCGTCGGGGACCACCCCGATGTCGGCGCCCTGTGCCCAGCCGACGAGCAGGTCGGGCATCGGCGGCGGTGGGGGCAGCTGCAGCCGCGCCCGGTCGCGCACCACGTAGGTGCCGGCGAGCAGGTCGCCCAGCCGCTTGGCCTTGTCGTTGGTGGCGGCGGTGAGGACCGCGACGCTGCCCAGGGTCAGCCAGATCTCGACCCAGGCCGTGAGCCCGCGGATCAGCGCGTGGCGGAATCCGATCGGTCCGGTGTCGTCGCGCACCGTGCGCAGGCCGAGGGCCAACTTGCCGACCGTGCGCCCCTGGGTCACGGTCTCCAGGGTGACCGGGATCGCGACGAAGGCGCCGACCACGATAAGGATGACGAGGGCCTGAACCAGGGCGAAGTCGCTGCCGACCAGTTGCCACGGGGCGAGCCACACCGCCAGTGCCAGGAGGGCGAAGACGATGAGGATGTCGAGGGTGCCCGAGGCCATCCGCAGCGGCAGGGTGGCAGGGGGCAGGTCGATCTCGACGGCCTCGGACGTGACGAAACCGTCGCGCTCGAAGATGCCCCGGGTAGCCATGGTGCGGTCAGCGTACCGAGCGGCACAGGCCCGGCGCCTATCCTGAGGGCGTGGACCTCGACGCACTGGTGTCGCGCAGACAGGGTGGGTGGCAGCGGCTGGCCGACCTGTCCCGGCAGCGACGCCTCGACGGCCAGGAAGCCGACGAGCTCCTCGACGGCTACCAGCGGGCCGCGACCGACCTGTCGACGGTGCGTTCCACCGCCCCCGACCCGGGTCTGGTGACGTACCTGTCGACGGTGCTCGCCGGTGCCCGCCAGAAGTCGGCGGGCACTCGGACGGTGTCCTGGGCGGGCGTCGGCCGCTTCTTCGTCGAGGACTTCCCGGCCGCGCTCTACCGGATGCGGTGGTGGTGGGGGTTGACGGCGATCCTGAGCGTGCTCGTCGGGTTCGTCCTGGGGGCGTGGCTCTACCACAACCCCGTCGTGGAGAACTCGCTGCTGAGCCCCGCCGAGGTGCAGCAGCTGGTCGACGTGCAGTTCGAGTCCTACTACTCCGAGCACGCCGCCAGTAGCTTCGCCACCCAGGTGTGGGTGAACAACGCCTGGGTCGCGGCCCAATGCATCGCCCTGGGGGTGCTCGGCCTCCCAGTGCTCTACGTGCTCTGGCAGAACATCGCCAACGTGGCCATCATCGGCTCGCTGATGCACCAGCACGGGAGGGCGGACGTCTTCTGGGGGCTGATCACACCGCACGGGCTGCTGGAGCTGACCGCGGTCTTCGTCGCCGCCGGCGTGGGGCTGCGCCTGTTCTGGGCCTGGGTCGACCCGGGCCCGCAGACCCGGCTCGCCTCGCTGGGCAGGGAGGGTCGCACGGCGGCCGGGGTCTCGCTCGGGCTGGTGGTCGTGCTGCTCGTCTCCGGCCTCATCGAGGCCTTCGTGACCCCGTCACCGCTGCCGACCTGGGCGCGCGTCGGGATCGGCGTGCTGGCGCTGCTGCTGTTCCTGGCCTACGTGTTCACGCTGGGCCGCGCGGCGGTGCGCCGCGGCGTGACCGGAGACGTGGACGAGTCGCTGACGGCGGCCTCGGCCCCGACCGCAGGCTGAGCCACCGTCCTCTCCTGGCACGTGGCTACGCGCGAATGCGCCCCGCTTGTGCCAGCACTCACGTGAAGGTGGCTCCGGCGACATGTTCACGGAGGTAGTCGCGCAGATAGGGCAGAGTGAAGGTGACCGCTCCCCGCGTGGTCGGAGTGATGACGCCGGCGGCAATGAGGCGTAGACGATACTGGCTCGCATAATTGGTGTCGACGCCGAGCCTGGTGCGAATGTCGCTCATCTTGGAGGGGCCATCGTCCATGGCCATGGCCGCGAGAAAGCTGCGGTCGATCGTGGACAGATCGGCGAGTGCGGGCTCGTGGACGAGGCGGCCGACTCTTCTCACTGCGTTATCGACACCCTGTGCGGCGTGCTGTTGGGTGATCTCGGGTGCGTCGCGATCCACGTTCCACATTTGGCGACCGACGAGCTGAATGAGAAAGGGGTAGCCGCGGGTGCCCGTGACCGCGGTGGCAAGGGCGTCGGCGGTGATGGTACGACCAGATTGCGTGATGGGTTCTTCGAGAGCACGGCGAACGTCCTGGTGACGCACTGGGCCAAGCTCGAGACGTTCGGCGCGACGGAGAAAGGTCATAGCCCGGTCGTGCAGGGTGTCCATGACGGCGCTGGGTAGGCCTGCTGCGACGAATGCGACCTGGCGGCCCTCCCGGAAAGCGTGCTGTACGGCCTGGGTGATGATCCGAAGGTCGTCGAGCGCGTCACGGTGTACCTCGTCGAGGCTGAGCAGGACTCCCTCGTGCGACGACGCGAGCGCTTCGGTGAGATCTTGCAGTTGGGAGCGGAACGTTGGTGCCTGCGGGTAACGATCGATTTTCTCGCGTGTCACGCTACCGCCGAATCCCGCCGCCGAGACCCCACCGCCGGTGATGCGGTGCTCGACGGCACCTTCGCGGTCCTGCAGCTGCCGGGGGAGCGTATGTGCCGTGAGGTCGGCTGCAACACCCTTGCGCGCGGTCTCGGAGATCACAAGCCAGCCCCGTTGGGTCGCGGCGTCCTCGATCGCATTGAGGGTCACGGTCTTTCCCGCCCCCCGGGCGCCTGTGATCAGGGTCGCCCTGCCCGGACTGCCGATCCCATCATCGAGTGCGTCCAAGACGGTCGCGATCTCGTCGTCGCGGCCGACGAGAAGCGGTGGTGTCACGCCGAACGTTGGGGTGAAGGGGTTGCCCACGGCCACGCTCCTTTAGTTTCTTTTAGAGAGTTTAGACTATTTAGACTTCTCTAGTTGGGTTCGGCCGTCGCCAACTGTCGGGTCTGCATGTCGGGGTCGCTGAACCGGGCTTTCAACGGCTGCCGGACGCGGCCCGGCCTCACAGCAACCCCTGCGCCTTGAGTGCCAGGTAGTGGTCGGCCAGGGCCGGTGGCAGCGCCTCCGGGTCGGCGTCCAGGACGTGCACCCCCATCCGCCCCAGCGCCTCCGCGGTGCGGTGGCGCAGCGAGATGGTCCGCTCGGCCGCGGCCGCGTCGTAGACGTGGCGCAGGTCGGACAGGTCCGTCTGCATCCGGCCTAGCTCCGGGTCGGCGACCGACGCGACGACGACCCGGTGGTGTGCGGTGAGGGCTGGCAGCACGGGGATCAGGCCCTCCTCCACCGCGGCCGGCTCCAGCGCCGTGAGGAGCACCACCAGTGCCCTGCGGCGGGTGAGCGCGGTGACCCGTCCGGCCAGCATGGTCCAGTCGGCCTCGACCAGGACCGGCTCGATCGGCGCCATCGCGGTGACCAGCTGGTGCAGCAGGGCGGTGCGGTCGGTGTTGGGCGTGACCCGGCCGCGGACCTGGCGGTCCCCGGCGATCAGGTCGATCCGGTCCCCGGCCCGGGACGCCAGCGCGGCCAGCAGGAGCGCAGCATCCATGGCGGCATCCAGCCGCGGTTGGTCATCGATCCGTGCGGCGCTGGTGCGTGAGGTGTCCAGCACCAGGATGACGCGCCGGTCCCGCTCGGGTTGCCAGGTGCGCACCACCACGTGCTGGCGCCGGGCGGTGGCGCGCCAGTCGATGGACCGCACGTCGTCGCCCTCGACGTAGTCGCGCAGCGAGTCGAACTCGGTGCCCTGGCCGCGGGTGCGGACGGCCGAGCGCCCGTCGATCTGGCGCAGCTGGGCCAGTCGGCTGGGCAGGTGCTTGCGGGAGTGGAAGGGCGGGAGCGCGCGGACCGACCCCGGCACCCGCACGGACCGTTGCCGGGCGGCGATCCCCAGCGGTCCCGTGAGCCGGATCGTGACGGTGTCGGAGCGCCGGTCGCCGCGCCGGGTGGGACGCAGGTCGGTGGTGAAGCGGCGACGTTCGCCCCCGGGGATGTCGACCGTATGCCGTGCGCCGGTCGCTCCCGCGGACGGCACCCAGGCGTCGCGCAGCCGCCCCCGGATCCGGCGCCGCAGCGGGTTGGTCACGAGCAGCGTCGTGGCGGCCGGCTCACCGAGCCGGACCTGGGTGTCCTCGGAGCGTGCCAGGCCCAGAGCTGCCGGCTTCGGGGCCAGGAGCAGGTCGGCGACGACGACCACCAGGCAGACGAGCAGCCACCAGCGCACGGTGGTCATGGTGGGCCACTGTGCCACCGGGACGAGCCCGAGCAGCACCAGGGCCACGGCCCGCCAGGTGAGCGCCATCTCCTCGCCTCAGCGGGGGACCGGGACGGAGTTCAGGGCGCTGTCCAGCACGGAGGTGACCGAGACCCCCTCCAACTCGGCCTCCGGGCGCAGCGCCAGGCGGTGCGCGAGGGTGCCGTGGGCCAGGGACTTCACGTCGTCGGGCGTGACGAAGCCGCGGCCGTTGAGCCAGGCCCAGGCCCGGCTGGTGCTCAGCAGCGCGGTGGCCCCCCGCGGGCTGACGCCGAGTTGCAGCGACGGGGACTGGCGGGTGGCCCGGGCGATGTCGACGATGTAGCCGGCGACCTCGGGAGCGACCTGCACGCTGCGCAGCGCGGCGGCCCCGGCCGCGAGGTCCGCCGGGCCGGCGACCGGGTGGACCCCCGCCGCGGCCAGATCGCGGGGGCTGAAACCTCCGGCGTGCCGGCGCAGCACCTCCAACTCGTCCTGTCGGGGCGGCACGGGCAGCACCACCTTCAGGAGGAACCGGTCCAGCTGGGCCTCCGGCAGCGGGTAGGTCCCCTCGTACTCGACCGGGTTCTGTGTTGCGGCGACCAGGAACGGGTCGGGCAGCGGTCGGGGCGAGCCGTCGACGGTGACCTGCCGCTCCTCCATCGCCTCCAGCAGCGATGACTGGGTCTTCGGGGGAGTGCGGTTGATCTCGTCGGCCAGCAGGAGGTTGGTGAAGACCGGCCCCGGGCGGAACTCGAAGTCGCTGGTGCGCGAGTCGTAGACCAGGGAGCCCGGTGACGTCACCGGGCATCAGGTCGGGCGTGAACTGCACGCGCTTGGTGTCCACGTCCAGGGCGGTCGCCAGGGTGCGGACCAGCAGTGTCTTGGCCACCCCGGGGACCCCCTCGAGGAGGATGTGGCCCCGCGCCAACAGGGCCACGATCATGCCCGAGACGGCCGCGTCCTGGCCGACGACGGCCTTGGCCACCTCGGCGCGCACCCGGTGCAGGGCCTCCCGCGCCTGCTCGGGGCTGCGTTGCCCGTGCTCCTCCTGCGGCGTTGTCATCAGCCGATCATCCCTTCCTCGAGGGACCGCGCCTCACGGGCGATCCGGACCAGTGTCTCGTCATCGGGCGCGTGCGGGTCGGCGAGCACCCGCCGCACCTCGTCGGT
This sequence comes from Ornithinicoccus sp., assembly GCF_057176825.1. Taxonomy (NCBI): domain Bacteria; kingdom Bacillati; phylum Actinomycetota; class Actinomycetes; order Micrococcales; family Intrasporangiaceae; genus Ornithinicoccus; species Ornithinicoccus sp. Next base: position 1,475,514 of record NZ_CM169976.1, read on the forward strand.
ATGCCGTCCGGTCGCCCGGGCGGTGTGCTCCACCACCGTCTCCGGCGGGGCGGTCGCCGGCAGGCTCAACCGGGCTGCGAGCCGGCGGCGGCTGGCCAGCTGCAGGGAGGCCAGGGCCCGCTCGCGGTCCCCCGCCCGCTGGTACATCCGGCTGCGGCTCTGCGTGGTCTCCACGGACCGGACCACGGCCGGCAGGGGCTCGGTGACCACCCTGCCGAGCCGACGCCCGCGCCACACCATGGTGGCGACGAGCCCGACGAGCAGCAACGCCACCGAGGGTGCCACCAGGTCGGGGAGCAGGTCCTCCACGGACTGGGCGGTGGCGCTCTCGCCGGCGTCCGCGGGGCCGGGGACGTACCACACGAGGCGTTCCCCGGACCCCAGCAACCGCAACCCCGCTGCCGCGTGGGCCTCGTCCCGGACGTGTTCGTTGGTCAACGCGCTGGCGATCCCGGCCAGCACCACGCGGGGTCTGCCGGTGTCGGCGTCCAGCTCCACGACATACCCGGACATCGCGCCACCGGCGTTGAAGCCGGGGCTGGGTGGGAAGCAGGCGCGCGCGCGGTCCCGCTCGGCGGTGACCTCGATCAGCACGTCGCCGCGGGCCAGCTGGTCACCGTCGCGCCAGGTGGCGGCGGTGCCCTCGCACAGGGCCTCCGCGGTGTTGGACAGGGGCCGCCACGTGGCCTGGACCGGCAGGCCGAGGACGTCCCCGGCGTTGGGAGCGGGGTTCAGGACCACGACCGAGTCGGCCTGCCCGACGTGGCCCATCAGGTCCTCCCCGGCGTCCTCGCCGAGCAGTGACGTGCCCGACACGAGCACCGTGGTGCCGGGCCCGACGTCCTGGGACAGCAGCGAGGGCAGCCCCCGGGCGATGGTCACCTCCACCCCCTCGCGCTCCAGCACCCGGGCGAGGGCCTGCATACCCCCGTCCTCGGGGTTCTCCGGGTCCCACGGCACCTGGTTGCTGCCCCGCATCCCGCCCAGGACGGCGGCGGTGAGGGCCACCACGAGGACCACCCCCACCCACAGCGCGAGGCGACGGGTGCGTGCGGCCGTCACCCGATCCCCACCCGCTCGGGACGGGTGCCGGCCAGCTCGCGGTCCAGCTCACGGACCTGCTCGGCCTGCTGCTGGTCGGCGTGCTGGTCGCCGTAGCAGACTGCATCGAACCGGTCTGCGGCCCAGGCGATCCGGTCGCCGAGGCGGGGGAAGGGGACGCGCAGTCCCAGGGCGATCTCGTGGGCGGTGGTGCCGGGTTGCTCGTCCAGCAGGGTGCGCTCCTCGGCGTCCGCGGCGATCGCCCGGTAGGAGTCGAGCAGCACCAGGTCCCAGTTCCCGCTGGTGGCGGCCGAGGCCGCCCGGTCGCGGTAGTCCCGGGCACTCAGCCCCTCCTCGACCAGGACGGCGCGGTCGCCGGGTTCGCGCAGCCGGGAGCTGCGGCGACTGCCGCGGACGGCGAACACGATGGCCGCAACGACCACGGCCAGCACGGCGCCGAGCAGCAGGGTGGACAGCGCGTTGGAGCCGGGCAGCAGGGTGATCAGCGAGTCGATCTGCTCCAGGAGCCAGTTCAGCGCCTTCCGGACGAAGGACTCCGGCCGGTTGTAGTCCGACAGGCTGAGCTCACGGGAGAGCAGCTCCCGGGCCTCGTCCCGGTCCGGGTCGAGGGAGGAGGCGGTCACGTCATGCCCCGCGTGCGGCCGCGCGCTCCTGGGCGGCCTTGACCATGCCGACGTCCAACCCCTCGCGGCGGATCCGCTGGTCCAGGTAGAGCAGGGCGGTGACGCCGGCGGTGAACGGGGTGACGATCGCGTTGACCAGGAGGGAGACGACGTGGTCGAGGATGACCTGGCCGTAGTACAGGCTCGTCTCGCTGCCCGTGCCCAGGCTGAGGACCGAGCCCAGCCCGAAGACGAGGACCGTGGACACGGCGATCGAGAACATCGTGCCGAGGATCCCCGCCAGCAGGGTGATGCCCAGGACCCGCCAGGCCTGGCCGCCGGTGGTCAGCGCCCAGGAGCGTCGCAACCCGGTGAGGGGGCCGGACTTCTCCAGCACGACGGCGGCGGAGGCGAGAGACAGGCGGGCGTACAGCCAGAGGAAGAGGGGCACGCTGCCGACGAGCAGCAGCGCGAGCAGGATGCCGCCGGCCACGCCGAGGACCCCCACGAGCAGGACGCCGACGAGGATGATCACGATCATGGCGGTGACCAGGCCGACCGCCACGAGGATCGTGACCATCACCAGGGCGAGGAGCCTGCCGCGCACCGCGCGCCAGGTCTGCGCGATCCCCACCCGGTCGCCGAGGGCCGCCTCGCTGACCACGTAGATCACGAACCCGCTGAGCGCCAGGGTCGCCAGGCTGCTGAGCAGCATCGGGATGAGGCTGGCCAGCGCGATCTGGTCCTCCAGCGCCACGTCGAGCAGCTGCGGCAGGAACGCCGAGATCCCCAGTGACGGGACCAGCATGATGCCCAGCACCAGCAGGGCCATCCCGATGGTGGCCTCGGGGTTGCCCCGCATCGTGCGCAGCGACCCCTCGAACATGTCGCCCATCGTGAGCCGGCGCAGGGGGATGACCCCCGGCTTGTTCAGCCGCATCAGCTGCTCGGGCGGCAACTCGTGCCACTGACCGCTGCCCGGGGCGCCGTACTGCCCCGGTTGGGCGTAGTGCGGGGGTGGTTGCGAGCCGTACGGCGGCGGGGGTGGTTGCTGGCCGTAGTGCGGCGGGGGCTGCTGGCCGTACTGGGGTGGAGGTTGCTGCTGGCCGTAGTGCGGCGGGGGCTGCTGGCCGTACTGGGGTGGAGGTTGCTGCTGGCCGTAGTACGGCGGGGGCTGCTGGCCGTACTGCGGGATGGGACGCGTGCCACCCTGGGGAATCGGCTGGGTGCCGGGGGCGTCGTGGCGGTCCGGATCCTCTCCCTCCCCGGGCGCCGTCCAACCGCGCGGCTCCTCCGGCGGTTGCCCCATTGCGTTGCCCTCCCTCAGGACTGTGGCACGGTCAGCAGGCGCCGGCCCAGGGCCTCTGCCTCGCGCGCCGTCATCGGCTCGGCACCGAGTGCCTGCTGTGCCTCGACGATACCCGGTTCGGCACGCCGCAGGGTCAGCCCCCGCCGCACCAGTGTGAGGGGAGGTTTGCGGCGCTCTGCCAGGTCCCGCACCAGACGGCGGGCGAACGTCTTCCACGGCCGCCCACGCACGCACCAGGCGGCGGCCAGCAGGCCGCGCTCCCGCAGCGGCTCGATCGCGTGCGCCGCGAAGATCCCCTCGGCGACGACCACGGGGTGTCCCTGCGTGTCCAGCACCCGCCGACCGGACACGCGGGAGGCCGCGATGTCATAGACCGGGGCCTCGACCCGGCCCTCCCGGCACAGCGTCTCCAGGGCGGCGAGGGCGTCGTCCAGGCACCAGGAGCGCACGTCGTCCCAGTCGGGGAGGCCGAGCGGACTCATCGGGAGGGCGGGGTCATCGACCTCACGGTAGAAGTCGTCCAGCGGCACGACCGGCCAGCCGTGCTCGGCGTTCAACCGCCGGGCCAGGCGCGACTTGCCCGCGCCGCTGGGGCCGCAGAGCACGACGACGCGGGCGGGACGGGGACGGTCGGGGGGTGTCACGGGGGATCAGTGTAGGTGGACTCCTAGACTGATCGGACCATGACCGAGCAGCCCCCCTCCGACCCGGCGCGGGACGGATCCGTGCGCACCTTCCGGACCCTGCCCGCCCGCCTCATCGGATGGGTGCTCGTGGTCGTCTGCGTGGGACTGGCCGTGCTGCTGACCAGGGGGGAGCAGGAGCGGCACCTGGATGCCTTGACCCCCATCGCTGTGATGGCCCTGGTCATCGCCGTGGTCTGGGTGGTCCTGCTCCGGCCCTGCGTGCGCCTGGGCCGGACCGGGATCGAGCTGAACAACCTGGTCACGGATGTCGAGGTGCCCTTCGAGAGAGTCGACCGGATCGGCAACCGGTGGGCGCTGGAGGTGGTGGACACCGCCGGCCGCACGCACAGCTCGTGGGCGGTCCCGGCGCGGCGCGACTACGGACTGCGGCGGCCGGTCGACAGCTACGCCGAGGCGACGACGAAGGGCAGGGCGCGGGAGTCGGTGCATGCCGAGCACGTGCGGGGACACGTCGAGCACGCGATCCAACGGTGGCAGATGGAGGGCGGGGTGACCGAGCCCGGCCAGGGCGCCCGGGTCCGATGGGCCTGGTCGGCGCTCGCGCCGCTGCTCGGGACCGTGCTGCTGCTCGTCATGGCCCTGCTGGTCTGACACGACGGTGACGTCACCAGGCTGACGCCACCAGGCTGACGCCACCAGGCTGACGCCGCGGGCGGCTCAGACCCTCGTCCGCTCCTCCAGGTCGGCCCGGACCGCAGCCAGCCTGCGTGCGGCCTCGGTGCGCGCGGCCCCGAGCCCATCGTCGCCACCGGGCGTCCCGGTCTCCACCGGCACGATGGCCTCCAGGTAGACCTTGAGCTTGGGCTCGGTGCCGCTCGGGCGCACGATGGCGCGCGTGTCGTCCGCCAGGTAGTAGCGCAGCCCCTCGGTGGGAGGCAGCTCCGGGGTGCCGACCGCGAGGTCGTCGGCCCGCGTCACGGGCACGCCGCCGAGCTCGGCCGGTGGCGTCGCCCGCAGCCGGTCCAACACGGTGCCGATCAGCGACAGGTCCTCCACCCGCACCGAGAACGCGTCGGTCTGGTGGACCCCGTGCTCCCGCGCCAGGTCGTCCAACACGTCGCGCAGGGTGCGTCCCTCCCGGCGCAGCCCCGCCACCAACTCGGCCACCATGAGCGCGGCGCTGATGCCGTCCTTGTCCGGGACGGTGGCCGGATCGACGCAGTAGCCCAGCGCCTCCTCGTAGCCGAACGCCAGGTCCGGCACGCGGCCGATCCACTTGAACCCGGTCAGGGTCTCCCGGGACGGCAGGCCCGCCGCGTCGGCCATCGCGCCGAGCAGTCGGGAGGACACGATGGACCGGGCCAGCACCCGGCGGTCGGAGTCGGGGTCGATGCGGTGCCGGATCGTGTGCCACCCCAGCAGGGCGCCCACCTCGTCCCCGCGCAGCATGGCCCACCCGTCCGGTCCGTGGGTCGCGACGGCGCACCGGTCCGCGTCCGGGTCGTTGGCCAGCACGACGTCCGGGTGCTCCTGCTCCGCCAGCATGATCGCGGCGTCGATGGCGCCCGGCTCCTCCGGGTTGGGGAAGGTGACGGTGGGGAAGTCGGGGTCCGGTGCCGACTGGGTGAGGACGGTCTTGGGGGCCGGCAGCCCGGCGGCGCGGAAGGCCTCGACGAGGACGGCCGAGCCCACCCCGTGCAGGGCGGTGTGCACGATGGAGACCTCGCGCGGGCCCTCGGGGTCGAGCACGCCCACCGCCGCCTGGACGTAGGCCTCGAGCAGGGTGTCGTCGAGGGTGTCCCACCCCTGGGTCGCCAAGGCCACCGACGATGCGGTGGGCACGGCAGCGATGTGGGCGGCGATGTCGGCGTCGGCCGGGGGCACGATCTGGGACCCGTCGCCCAGGTAGACCTTGTAGCCGTTGTCCTGTGGCGGGTTGTGGCTGGCGGTGACCATGACGCCGGCGTCGGCGCCCAGATGGCCGATGGCGAAGGCCAGCACCGGGGTCGGCAGCGGGCGGGGTAGCACCAGCGCCCGCCCCCCGGCCGCGGTAACGACGGCGGCGGTGTCCCGGGCGAAGACGTCGGAGTTGTAGCGCGCGTCGAAGCCGATCACCACCGTGGGGGTGGGGGACACCCGTTCCTGCAGGTATGCCGTGAGCCCGGCGGCGGCGCGGATCACCACCACCCGGTTCATCCGGTTGGGGCCGGCCCCCAGGGCGCCGCGCAGCCCGGCCGTCCCGAACTGGAGCAGCCCGGCGAACCGGTCGGCCAGGTCCTCGGTGGCGTCGGCCGCATCCGCCTCGTCGCTGCCCCCGACGCGGGAGAGCAGCCGGTGGAGCTCCTCACGGGTCGCCTCGTCCGGGTCGTCGTCCACCCAGGCCCGCGCCCGGGTGACGAGGTCCGCGCGGGCGGCGGGTCCGGCATACGGGTCGGTCATCCTGCCCTCAGATCCGGCCGACGATCTCGGCGAGCAGGCGCCCACAGCGTTCCGCCGCCGCCTTGCCGGCGTCGAGGACCTCCTCGTGCGACAGCGGGTCGGGGCTGATGCCGGCCGCGGCATTGGTGACCAGGGAGATGCCCAGGACCTCGAGCCCGGCCTGGCGCGCGGCGATCGCCTCCAGCGTGGTGGACATGCCCACCAGGTCCGCGCCCAGGACCTTGGCCATCTGCACCTCGGCCGGGGTCTCGTAGTGCGGGCCCCGGAACTGGGCGTAGACGCCCTCCGGCAACTCGGGGTCGACCTGGTGGGCCACGTCGCGCAGCCGGGCGCTGTAGAGGTCGGTGAGGTCGACGAAGGTGGCGCCCTCGATCGGGGAGGTCGCCGTCAGGTTGAGGTGGTCCCGGATCAGCACCGGCGTGCCCGGCGCCCAGTCGGGCTGGAGCCCGCCGCAGCCGTTGGTGAGCACGATGGTGCGGGCGCCGGCCGCCGCGGCGGTGCGGACCGCGTGGACGACGGCGCGCACGCCGCGTCCCTCGTAGTAGTGCGTGCGGGTGCCGAAGACGAGGGCGTGCCGGTCGCTGTCACCGATCCGCACCGAGCGCATCGCCCCGGAGTGGCCGGCGACGGCGGCCGCGGAGAATCCCGGGACCTCGGTGTTCTCGATCGTGGCGACGGTCTCGCCGATGAGGTCGCCGGTCTGTCCCCACCCGGAGCCCAGGACGAGCGCGACGTGGTGCTCGGGCACCCCGCTGCGGTTGGCGATCACGTCCGCCGCGGCCTGTGCCACGGCGAACGGATCCGTCTGCGGATCGGCGAGGTCCAGGGGTCGTGTGTTCACCGGCCCAGCCTAGCGATGGTTGGATGGATGTCGTGAGCACTCAGAAGTCAGTCGTGGTGGTCGGTGGCGGTCCGGGCGGGTATGAGGCGGCCCTGGCTGCGGCGCAGTTGGGGGCGCAGGTCACCGTGGTCGAGCGGGGGCTGGTCGGGGGATCGGCAGTGCTCACCGACTGCGTCCCGAGCAAGGCGCTCATCGCGACCGCCGACTTCATGGACAGGTTCAGCGCCGCCAAGCGGATCGGCGTGGGCTTCGACGGGGCGCCGGGGGACCAGGGGGTCACCGCGCACCTGGGTGAGATCAACTCCCGGATCCTGGGTCTGGCCACCGCGCAGAGCACCGACATCGTGGAGCGGCTGGAGTCCAACGGGATCGACATCGTGCAGGGCGCCGCCCGCCTCCTGGAGCCGGGGGTGATCGAGGTCGCCACCGACGTGGCCGAGACGTCGTCTGGCCAGGAGCCGGCGCCGTCTCCGGGCGAGGTGGCGCAGGGGGACTCGGTGCGTCTGTCCGCCGACGTGACCCTGATCGCCACCGGGGCACGGCCCCGGGTGATGGACACCGCTGTGCCCGACGGCGAACGCATCCTGACCTGGCAGCAGATCTACGACCTGCAGGAGCTGCCCGAGAAGCTGATCGTGATCGGCTCGGGCGTCACGGGGGCGGAGTTGGCGCACGCCTACCTGGGGCTGGGGTGCGAGGTCGTCCTGGTCTCCTCGCGGGACCGGGTGCTCCCCGGCGAGGACGCCGACGCGGCCAACGTGCTGGAGGACGTGTTCCGCCGGCGTGGGATGGAGGTGTTGAACCGTTCGCGCGCGGCGGGTGTGCAACGCCGGGACGACGGGGTGCTCGTCGAGCTGGAGGACGGCCGGACCGTCGAGGGCAGCCACGCGCTGCTCGCCGTCGGGTCCATCCCCAACACCACCGACATGGGCCTGGAGGATGCCGGGGTCCGGCTCAGCACCTCCGGCCACATCGAGGTGGACCGGGTCTCGCGCAGCTCGGTCGGCGGGGTATACGCGGCCGGCGACGTGACCGGCGTGCTGCCGCTCGCCTCGGTCGCGGCGATGCAGGGCAGGATCGCGATCGCCCACGCCCTCGGGGACGCCGTGGCGCCGCTGTCCCTGGGGCGGGTCAGCTCCAACATCTTCACCGACCCCGAGATCGCGACGGTGGGGATCTCCCAGGCCGACATCGACGAGGGGCGGGTCGACGCCCGGGCGGTGATGCTGCCGCTGACCAAGAACCCCCGCGCCAAGATGCAGAACGTGCGGGACGGCTTCGTCAAGATCTTTGCCCGCAAGGGCAGTGACACCATCTTGGGCGGCGTGGTCGTCGCCCCGCGGGCCAGCGAACTGATCTTCCCGATCGCCCTGGCCGTGGCCAACCGGCTCAACGTGGACCAGTTCTCCTCGACCTTCACCGTCTACCCCTCGATGTCCGGCTCGGTCGCCGAGGCGGCCCGGCAGCTGCACTCGATGGCGGACTGACCCTCGGGCAGACTGGTCGCCATGGGCGACCCTGCCAGGCCGTGGGTCCTGCACGTCGACCTCGACGAGTTCATCGCCGCGGTCGAGGTGTTGCGCCATCCGGAGCTCGCCGGGCAGCCGGTGATCGTCGGGGGACGCGGCGACCCGACCGAACGGGCCGTGGTCTCCACCGCCTCCTACGCCGCCCGGGAGTTCGGCATACGGTCCGGTATGCCGTTGCGCATCGCCGTGCGCAAGGCACCGGAGGCGGTGCTCCTGCCGGTCGACGGGCCCGCCTACGAGGAGGTGTCGCACCAGGTGATGGCCACCCTCCGGGAGCTCGCCGTCGTGGAGGTGCTCGGCTGGGACGAGGCCTTCCTCGGGGTGGAGACCGACGACCCGGAGGCGTTCGCCCATCTGGTGCGGGAGCGCGTGCTGGCGGCCACCGGGCTGCACTCCTCGGTCGGGATCGGCGACAACAAGGTCCGGGCCAAGATCGCCACCGGCTTCGGCAAACCGCGCGGGGTGTTCCGGCTGACCGGTGAGAATTGGGCGGAGGTGATGGGCGAGCGGCCGGTGATCGACCTGTGGGGTGTCGGGTCCAAGGTGTCGCGGCGACTGGGCGGACACGGCATACGGACGGTGGACGAGCTGGCGCGGACCCCGCGGGAGACCCTTCGTGCGGAGTTCGGGCCGAAGATGGGCGACTGGTACGCCGCGCTGGGCCGCGGTCTCGGCCCTGCGGTCGTGGACGACACCCCGTGGATCGCGCGCGGGCACAGCCGCGAGACGACGTTCCAGCAGAACCTCACGACCCCGGAGCAGGTGCGGGAGGCGGTGCGCGAGCTGGCCGAGCGGGTGTTCGCGGACACGGCCGCCGAGGGGCGGCAGGTCTTCCGGGTGGGGCTGAAGGTGCGCTACGCCCCGTTCCAGACCTTCGTCCGCAGCCACAAGCTGCCAGAGCCGACGGACCGGCGCGAGGACGTGGTGGTCGCTGCACTGGACCTGGTCGAGCGACTCGACCCGGACCGCGAGGTGCGGCTGCTGGGCGTGCGGGCCGAGATGGTCATGCCCGAGGAGGGTGATCCCGCCGAGCGGACGCCGGTGCGCGGTCGGCTCTGAGCAGCCAGGTGCCCGACAATCCCGCTACGTAAATGCGGGAAGGGGCGTCAAAACCGCTACGAAAATTGTCAGGTGAGCTCGCAGATGGTTGCGCCGTTGCTCACGGTCTGACCGACCTCGGCGTTCAGGCCGGAGACGGTGCCCGTCTTGTGGGCGTTGATGGGCTGCTCCATCTTCATCGCCTCCAGCACGACCACCAGGTCGCCCTCGGCGACCTCCTGGCCCTCCTCGACGGCGATCTTGACGATCGTGCCCTGCATGGGGGCGGTGACCGCGTCGCCCGAAGCGCCGGCGCTGGAGGATCCGGCCCGGGCACGCTTCGGGGCCTTCTTGCGGGCGCCGGCGGCGGCACCGCCGCCGAGGGACAGCCCGCCGGGCAGGGAGACGTCGAGCCGCTTCCCACCGACCTCGACCACGATGGTCTGCCGCGGCTCCTCCTCGGAGTCGGCGTCGGCCGACGGGCCCGAGTAGGGCTCGATGGTGTTGTCGAACTCGGTCTCCATCCACCGGGTGTGCACCGAGAACGGCGTGGTTGGGTCCTCCGGGGCGAACGCGGGGTCCTCGACCACGGCACGGTGGAAGGTGAGCGCCGTGGGCATCCCCTCGACGGTGAACTCGGCCAGGGCCCGCCGGGACCGGGCCAGCGCCTCCGCCCGGTCACGCCCCGTGACGATCAGCTTGGCCAGCATCGAGTCGAACGCGCCGGAGATGACGTCGCCCTCCTCGACGCCGGAGTCCAGCCGGACGCCGGGGCCGCTGGGGACCTTGTAGGTGAGCACGCTGCCGGGCGCGGGAAGGAACCCGCGGCCCGGGTCCTCGCCGTTGATCCGGAACTCGATCGAGTGACCGCGGACGGTGGTGTGGTCGTAGCCGAGCGGCTCCCCGTCGGCGATCCGGAACTGCTCGCGGACCAGGTCCACGCCGGTGACCTCCTCGGTCACCGGGTGCTCGACCTGCAGCCGGGTGTTCACCTCCAGGAAGGAGATGGTGCCGTCCTGCCCCACCAGGAACTCGCAGGTCCCGGCGCCCACGTAGCCGGCCTCGCGCAGGATCGCGGTGGAGGCACGGACCAGCTCGGCGTTCTGCTCCTCGGACAGGAACGGCGCCGGGGCCTCCTCCACGAGCTTCTGGTGGCGCCGCTGGAGGGAGCAGTCGCGGGTCGAGACCACCACGACAGTGCCGTGCTGGTCGGCCAGGCACTGGGTCTCGACGTGGCGAGGCTTGTCCAGGTAGCGCTCCACGAAGCACTCGCCCCGGCCGAAGGCCGACACGGCCTCGCGGACGGCCGAGTCGTACAGCTCGGGGATCTCCTCCAGGGTGCGGGCGACCTTCAGGCCACGCCCGCCGCCGCCGTACGCCGCCTTGATCGCCACGGGGAGTCCGTGCTCCTGGGCGAAGGCGACGACCTCGTCGGCGCTCTCGACCGGGTCCTTGGTGCCGGGCACCAGCGGGGCGTCGGCCGCGGTGGCGATGTGCCGCGCCTTCACCTTGTCACCGAGCGCGTCGATGGCCTCCGGGCCGGGGCCGATCCAGGTCAGCCCGGCGTCGAGGACCGCCTGGGCGAACGAGGCGTTCTCGGCGAGGAAGCCGTAGCCCGGGTGAACCGCGTCGGCGCCGCTCTCCCGGGCGATCTCGATCAGCTTCTCCTGGACCAGGTAGGAGTCGCCGGGGGTGCTGCCGCCCAGGGAGTAGGCCTCGTCGGCCACCTTGACGTGCAGGGCGTCGCGGTCCGGCTCGGCATACACGGCGACGGAGCCCAGGCGGGCGTCCTTGCAGGCGCGGGCGATGCGCACGGCGATCTCGCCCCGGTTGGCGATGAGGACTTTGCTGATCGGCATGGGCCGCAGCCTAACGGCTGGAGCGTCGTGCTCGGCGGGTGAGGGATCTCGGGTCGGCCGGGGGAGCCCCCGCGGGCTCAGCCGTCGGTGCCCTCGAGGCGCTCCAGGTCGGCGCGGCACCGGGCCGCGACACCCTCCAACTCGGCCAGGGCGGCCTCGATGTCGCGCTGGCGGGCGAGCAGGTCGGCCCGCTGGCGCTGGATCTGCTCCAGGAGGTAGTGCAGCTGCCCGACCTCGCCGGGCTGCTCGTCATACATCCCGATGATGCGCCGGATCTCCTCCAGGGAGAAGCCGAGCCGGCGCCCCCGCATGATCAACTGCATCCGGATGTGGTCGCGTCGGTGGTAAACGCGGGCCGTCCCCCGGCGTTCCGGGGTGACCAGCCCGAGGTCCTCGTAGTGCCGGATCGTGCGGTGCGTGACCCCGAACTCCTCGGAGAACTCGGCGATCGTCCAGGTGCGTCCTGGGGTGTCCGGAGCCGGGTCGCCGGTGGTCGCGGCGGGAGCACTTGTCATAGACACCGAGGATGCTTTACGTTGACGTCAACGTCAAGCAGGACCTGCTCCACCACCCCGAAAGGCCGGCCACCGATGTTCGAGCTGACCAAGGACCACGAGGACTTCTGCCACCTGGTGCGTGACTTCGCCGAGGGCGAGGTCGCCCCGCACGTCGAGCAGTGGGACCGGGACAGCCACTTCCCGACCGACCTGGTGCCCAAGATGGGTGAGTTGGGACTGTTCGGCCTGAACGCGCCCGAGGAGTTCGGCGGCGCCGGGCTGGAGGAGGGTGGCTTCACCTACCTGTGCCTGGCCATCGAGGAGTTGGGCCGGGTGGACCAGTCGATCGGCATCACGCTGTCGGCGGGGGTGGGCCTGGGGATCAACCCGATCCTCACCTACGGCAACCAGGAGCAGAAGCAGACATGGCTGCCCGACCTGATCAGCGGCCGCGCACTGGCCGGCTTCGGCCTGACCGAGCCCGAGGCGGGCTCGGACGCCGGCGCGACCCGGACGCGCGCCACCCTGGCCGACGGCCAGTGGACGATCCGGGGGGCCAAGGCGTTCATCACCAACTCCGGCACCGACATCACCTCGGTGGTCACGGTGACCGCCCGGACCGGTGAGACCGCCGACGGCAAGCCGGAGATCAGCGCCATCATGGTCCCCGCAGGCACCGCGGGGTTCACCGTCGAGCCCGCCTACCGCAAGCTCGGCTGGCACATCTCCGACACCCACGGGCTCACCTTTGAGGACTGCCGGGTCCCGGAGGCCAACCTGCTCGGGGAGCGCGGCGAGGGGTTCAAGCAGTTCCTGAAGACCCTCGACGACGGTCGTATCGCGATCGCCTCCCTCGCCGTCGGCTGCGCGCAGCGGATGCTGGAGGAGGCGACGGACTACGCCAAGACCCGCCTGGCCTTCGGCAGGCCGATCGGGGTCAACCAGGGTGTCTCCTTCCAGCTCGCCGACCTGGCCGTGAGCGTGGAGGCGGCCCGGCTGCTGACCTACAAGGCAGCCTGGCTCAAGGACGAGCAGGAGGCCGGCCGGCGCGGTGTCGCCGAGGTCAAGCAGGCCGCCGCCATCGCCAAGCTCTACGCCACCGAGGCCGCCGTCACCGCCACCCGCACCGCCACCCAGATCTTCGGCGGCAACGGCTTCATGGAGGAGTACCCGGTCGCCCGCTTCTTCCGGGACGCCAAGATCCTGGAGATCGGCGAGGGCACCTCCGAGGTGCAGCGCATGCTGATCGGCCGCGGTCTCGGCCTGCCCACCGCCTGATCCGGCCCCGCACCTGAGAGCATGAGCGCCATGACCCCGACCCCGTTCGCCGACCCGACGGAGGGCGGAGACGTCAAGGTGGGCGACCTGCGCCGACGGCTCGCCTCGGCATACACCGCCTCCGACGCGCCCACCGACCGGGCCCGCGCCAAGCTCGACAGCCAGCACAAGCTCTACGTCCGGGAGCGGATCGCGCTGCTCTTCGACGAGGGGACGTTCGTCGAGGACGGGCGCTACGCCAACGCCACCGCGCAGGGCCTGCCCGCCGACGGTGTGGTGACCGGACGCGGCGAGGTCGACGGGCGGCCCGCGATCGTGGTCGCCAACGACCCGACGGTGAAGGCCGGCTCCTGGGGGGCGCGGACGGTCGAGAAGATCATCCGCGCCACCGAGGCCGCGTTGCGCGAGGAGTTGCCGATCTTCTGGTTCGTGGACTCCGCCGGGGCCCGCATCACCGACCAGGTCGACCTGTTTCCGGGCCGCCGCGGTGCCGGCCGGATCTTCCACAACCAGGTCGCGCTGTCCGGGAGGGTCCCGCAGATCTGTTGCCTGTTCGGCCCCTCCGCCGCCGGCGGCGCCTACATCCCCAGCTTCACCGACATCATCATCATGGTCGAGGGGAACGCCTCGATGTACCTGGGCAGCCCCAGGATGGCCGAGATGGTCGTCGGGGAGAAGGTGTCCCTGGAGGAGATGGGGGGCGCCCGGATGCACTGCACCGTCTCCGGCGTCGGCGACCTGCTCGCCGCCGACGACACCGAGGCGATCGAGCTGGCCCGGCTGTACTTCTCCTACGTGCCGGACAACTGGCACACCCCGGCCCCCCGCTACGAGGCGGAGCAGCCCGCGACGCTGCTCACCCCGCACACCGTGCCGGAGGCAGAGTCCCTGCCGTTCGACGTCCACGACGTGATCGAGGGGTTGGTGGACGAGGACAGCTTCTTTGAGATCAAGCCACTGTTCGCCGCCGAGCTCGTCGTCGGCTTCGGCCGGATGGACGGCGAGACCGTGGGGATCGTGGCCAACAACTCGGCGGTCAAGGGCGGGGTGCTGTTCACCGACTCCGCGGACAAGGCGGCCCGGTTCATCTGGTTGTGCGACGCCTTCGGCATCCCGCTGCTCTACCTGGCGGACGTGCCGGGCTTCATGATCGGCTCGGAGGTCGAGCGTGGCGGCATCATCCGGCACGGCGCCAAGATGGTGTCGGCGGTGTCGGAGGCCACGGTGCCGCAATTCTGCGTCGTGCTCCGGAAGGCCTACGGGGCCGGGCTGTACGCCATGGGCGGTCCCGGATTCGGGCCCGATGCGACGCTGGCGCTGCCCACCGCCAAGATCGCGGTGATGGGCCCGGAGGCCGCGGTCAACGCGGTCTTCGCCAACAAGATCGCCGAGATCGAGGACCCCGCGGAGCAGGCGGAGTTCGTGGCGGCCCGCAGGGCCGAGTACGAGGAGGACGTGGACCTGGAGCGGCTGGCCGCCGACCTGGTGATCGACGGGATCATCGAGGCCGACACGCTGCGTGCGGAACTGCTGCACCGGCTGCGCTACGCCGCCCGCCGCGACCGGCACTTCTCCACCAAGCGCCGCGGCGTCCCCCCGGTATGACCGGCGCTACGCTCCCTGCATGCGGACCATCGGCAACGTCCTCTGGCTGGTCCTGGCCGGCTGGTGGCTCGCGCTGGGCTACCTGGTCGCGGGCGTCATCGCCTGCATCCTGATCATCACGATCCCGTTCGGCATCGCCAGCTTCCGGCTGGCCGGCTTCGTGCTCTGGCCGTTCGGCCGCACGGCGGTGTGGCGCCGCGACGCCGGGATCCTCTCGCTCGTCGGCAACATCGTCTGGATCATCGTGCTCGGCTGGGAGCTGGCGATCGCCCATCTGGTCGCGGGCGCGCTGTTGTGCCTGACCGTCGTCGGGATCCCTTTCGGCATCGCCTGCTGGAAGATGGTCCCGCTCGCGCTGGTGCCGCTCGGGCGGCAGGTCGTGCCGCTGTCGGCGGTGCGCCACGACCCGTTCGCCCTCCCGCAGCCGCCGTCCTGAGCGACCGGCGCCCAGTCGACATGCCGGAGTAGATTGCCGCCATGACCCGGGCCTCGCGTTCCCGACCTCACGTGGAGGCGAAGTTGGCGTCGTTGACCGGTGTGCTGGACCGGTTGCGGACCGAGTCCGGCAGCGCGGGGCTGCTCGTCGTCGTCGCCCTCGTCGCGCTCGCCTGGGCCAACTCGCCCTGGTCGCAGTCCTACACCGACCTGTGGCACACCCCGGTGAGCTTCCGGATCGGATCCCTCGGGCTGGACATGGACCTGCACCACTGGGTCAACGACGGCCTGATGGTGCTGTTCTTCTTCCTGATCGGGCTGGAGGTGCGCCAGGAGCTGGCGGTGGGGTCGCTGCGGGACCGCAGCCGGGCCCGGATCCCGCTGGTCGCCGGCGCTGGCCGGCGTCGTGGTCCCCGCCCTGGTCTACCTCGCGGTGGTCGGGGGCGGCGAGGCCGCCCGGCGGGTGGGGTGTCGTGATCGGCACCGACACCGCGTTCCTGCTGGGCGTGCTGGCGCTCGTGGGCCCGGCGATGTCCAACCAGCTGCGGGTCTTCCTGCTGACCCTCACCGTGGTCGACGACTTCCTCGCCGTCGTCGGTGATCGGCGTGGTCTACACCGAGGACGCTGCAGTGGTCGTGCCCGCTGCTGGTGGCGCTGGCGGTGCCTCGGGGCTGCTGCGCGCTGCTGGCCCGGACGCAGCCATGTGGCGCAGCGCGCCGTACGTCGTGGTGGTCGTCGTGCTCTGGGACGCCACCGTCTCCGCGGGCGTGCACCCCTCGCTGGCCGGAATGGCCGCAGGGCTGCTGGTGCCCGGCCTACGCCACGCAACGGCACAAGGTCGAGGCCGCCAAGACCCTGTTCCGCGACTACTGGCAGTCACCGCGAGGCCGGGGCCGAACGCTCGGTCCGCGCGCGGCCTGGCGCGGTCCATCTCGGTCAACGAGCGGCTGCACGACGTCGCTGCGCGGAGCCTCGGTCTCACTGGTGGTCGTCCCGGTCTTCGCGCTCGCCAACGCCGGGGTCGACCTGCGCGGCGGTCGTGCTCGGCGACGTCGCTCGGCTCGCGCGATCACCTGGGGCGTCGTGGCCGGGGCTGGTGGTCGGCAAGCTGCGTCGGGCATCGCGCTGGGCACCTTGGCGCGCGGTCCGGCTCGGCCTCGGGCGGCTGCCCGACGGCGTGGGCCGGGGCAGCGTGCTGGGCGGCGCCGCGCTGTCCGGCATCGGCTTCACCGATGTCGCTGCTGATCGTCGGCCTCGCCTTCGACGCGTCGTCCGAGCACGGCAGGCGAGGCCACCGATCGGCGTGCTGCTCGCGCTGGTGCTGGCGACCGCTGCTGGGCGCGGCTGGTCTTCCGGATCGCGCGGCGAGCAGGTGGGGCGAGGACGACCGCCGACCTGCCGACCCGGCTGGACCCCCGACGGTCGACCCCGATCGTGGACCACATCCGCGGGCGAGCCCGAGGCACCGCTGACCGTGGTGGAGTACCTCGACTTCGAGTGCCCGTTCTGCGCGCGGGCGACCGGGATGTGGCAGGACCTGCACGCGCACTTCGGCGACCGGGTCTCCGGTACGTCGTCGCGGCACCTGCCGCTAGACGGGCGTCGCACCCGCACGCCCGTGCGGCGCTGCGGTCGCGGCCGAGGCGGCGGGTCGGCAGGGCCGCTTCTGGGAGATGCACGACCTCCTGTTCTCCCGCCAGGACGCGCTCGAACTGCCCGCGCTGATCGGGTACGCGGACGAACTGGGGCTGGACGTGGAGCGGTTCGTGCTGGATCTGGACGACCCGGACGTCGCGGACCGGGTGCAGCGCTCCGTCGACAGTGCTGCGGCGAGCGGTGCCCGCGGCACCCCCACCTTCTTCGTCGCGGGGGAGCGGCACCGTGGGCCGCACGACGCCCGGACGCTCATCGAGGCGCTGGAGCGGGCGCGCCGGCGCTAGCCCCGTCCGGCGCTCAGTGCGGAGACCGGAACTCCTGGGACCGCACCCAGTCCAGGTGCGCGTGCAGCAGGGGCGCCACGGAGGCGCCTTCCCCGCTGGCCGACGCCACCCGCTTCATCGACCCGGACCGCACGTCACCCACCGCGAAGATGCCGCGGACGGTCGTCTCCAGGCTGTCGGGCGGGCGATCATCCTCCCAGGCGTCCCGGGGCACGTCGCGCCCGGTGAGCACGAATCCCTGCCCATCGCGCGCCACCTCCGCGGGCAGCCAGTCGCAGTGCGGCTGGGCACCGAGCAGGAGGAACAGGCCCTCGGCCCGCTCCCGAGTCACTGCCCCGGTGTCCAGGTCACGCACCTCCACCCACTCCAGGCGGTCGGCGCCCCCGCCGTCGACCACCACGCTGCGACCCCGGACCTCGATCCCGGGGGTGCTGGCGATCTCCCGCACCAGGTAGTCCGACATCGTGGCCGCGAGCCCGTCGCGGCGCACCAGGATCGTGACCCGGCGGGCGAACTTGGCCAGGTGGACGGCTGCCTGCCCGGCGGAGTTGCCCCCGCCGACGACGATGACGTGCCGACCGCGCATCTCCCGTGCGACGGTGCTGGCCGCCCCATAGTGCACGCCCATCCCGACGAGCCGTTCGACGCCCGGGACGCCGAGGAGACGGTAGGTGACGCCGGTCGCGATGACGACCGTGCGGGCGCACAACTCGGCCCCCTCCACGTGCACGTGGTGGTGCTCTGGCTGGTCGGTGGGTCCACGTTCGATCCGGATGGCCGGGCGCCCGGTGAAGAACCGGGCGCCGAACCGCAGCGCCTGGACCCGGGCCCGCTGGGCCAGGCGCATCCCGGAGATGCCGCGGGGGAACCCCGGATAGTTGCGGATCATCGAACTGGTGCCCGCCTGCCCCCCGATCGCCTCGCGTTCCAGGACGACCGTGCTCAGCCCCTCCGAGGCCGCGTAGACGGCCGTGGCGAGGCCGGCCGGCCCGGCACCCACGACCACGACGTCGGCGACGACGCCGCGGGGGATCGCGGTGGCGCCGCCGTACATCGCCTCGGTGACACCCGACGCCGTGGCCCCGGCCAGAATCCTGCCGTCGAAGGCGCGCACGATCGGAATGGAGGCGCCGGCACCGGCCAGGTCCATCACCTCCCGCCCCACCTCCGAGTCGGGGCTGTAGGTGAGCGAGGGGAAGCCCATCCGGCCCAGTACGTCCCGGATGGCGGTGACCTGCGGCGAGTCCGAGTCGGTCACGATCTCGACCGACGCCACCTGGGGCTGGGTGACCGTCCATCCCCAGTCCGAGAGCAGATCGATGATGGCGCTGTGGAACTCCTCGTCGCGGACCCCGCGCGGGATCAGCACGAAGGTGTCGATGACATTGCTTCCCAGCGCCTGGGTGAGAGCGTCGTAGTGCTCCCGGAACTCCTCGATGGGCACGAGGCCGACCCGACGCGTGGTCGGCGCCACCTCACGGAGCCCACGGAACAGCGCCAGGCAGTCTCCATCGGGCAACCGGTGCTCCGCCGCGACCATCGCGACCGGCACCTCGGCTTCAGCCCACTCCTCGACCCCACGTCGCGCCGCTGCCGCGTCGGGTGCCACCTCGATGCGGTAGTCACGGTCGTAGCGGCTGCGGAACTCGTCCTCGATCGCCGGACGTCGCTCGTGGGCCACCAACAGGATGACGGGCCGGTCGGTCACGTTTCGCAGGGTAGTCCTGTGGGGATCGGCGGGACAGTGCTGTCAGCCGCCGGCGAGGGTGGCCAGGGCCCGCTCCGCGGCGGCACTCACACGTGGGTTCGGGTCCTCCCGGAGGTCGGCGACCTCCCCGGTGAGGGCTTCCAGGGCACGGGCGCGCACCACCTTGAGGGCCATCTCCCGCACCCTCCAGTGCTCGTCGTGCAGGGCGCGCTCCACGGCGCTGCCGCCAGCCGGGGACCACGCGTAGAGCAAACCCCGCAGGCCCCACGTCCGGCGCCAGTAGGGCTTCCAGTCCTCGGTGCCCCCGAGCCAGCGCAGGTCAGGGTCGTCGGGCCGCTCCTGCCCGGTGACCAGGCGGGTGCACCACGCCACGACCTCCGGCTCGCCGAAGGTCCGCACCGCCGCGGCCAGGAGCACCCGGGGGTGGGCGCCAGGGGGAGGGCCCTCCGGGGTCACCCGGGCTGCCGCAGCTCGTGGAAGAGCACACCGAGCTCGCCGAGCAGGTCCCGCAGCAGCGGCAGGCTCAGCCCGACGACGGTGTGGAAGTCGCCCTCGATGGCGGTGACGTAGGGCCCGCCGAGACCGTCGACGGTGAAGGCGCCCGCGACGTGCAGCGGCTCCCCGGTCGCGACGTAGGCCTCGATCTCGGCGTCGGACAGGTCGGCGAAGTGCACCGTCGTGGAAGCGGTGGCGCCCACGACCCCGCCGCTGCCGCCCTCGCCCGGGGCGCGCAGGTCGGCCAGCCAGTGACCGGTATGCAGCACGCCCGAGCGGCCGCGCATGACCTGCCACCGGGATGTCGCCTGCGCCGCGTCCCGCGGCTTGCCGTGGATGCTGCCGTCCAGCTCCAGGACCGAGTCGCAGCCGAGGACGAGGTCTGCGCCCGGGGCGGTGGCCGCGACGTCCTCGCACTTGGCACGCGCCAGGGTGAGGGCGACGTCGGCACCCGCCAGGCGCCCGTGCCGTTCCTCGGCACGCTGCAGCACGGCGTCCTCGTCGACGGCCGAGACCACGACGAGGGGCTCGACCCCCGCCGACCGGAGCGTGCTCAGCCGGGCGGGGGAGGCGGAGGCGAGGACGAGGGAGGTCGGCACGCGCTCAGAGCTCGCCCAGCACGGCCGCGCGCAGGGTGTCCAGCCCGACCCCACCGATGTCCAGGGCGCGGCGGTGGAACGTCGTGAGGTCGAAGTCGGCGCCCTCCCGCTCCCGCACCTGGTCGCGCAGTTGCAGCCAGAGCCGCTCGCCAACCTTGTAGGCGGGCGCCTGGCCGGGCCACCCCAGGTAGCGGTCCAGCTCGAAGCGGGTGTAGTTCTCCTCGCCGTTGGTGTGGGCCCGGAGGAAGTCCCAGGCCTTGTCGTAGGTCCAGTCGCCCCCGCCGACCTCCGCCGGCGCCTCGAAGCCGCAGTGCACCCCGATGTCCAGCACGACCCGGGCAGCCCGCAGCGCCTGGCCGTCGAGCAGACCCATCCGGTTCCCCGGGTCGTCCATGTAGCCGAGATCGGCCATCAGCCACTCGGCATACAGGGCCCACCCCTCGCCGTGACCGGAGGTCCACGAGGCCATCCGGCGCCAGCGGTTGAGCAGCTCGCTGCGGTAGACCGTCTGCCCGACCTGGAGGTGGTGGCCCGGGACTCCCTCGTGGTAGACGGTGGTCAGCTCCCGCCACGAGGTGAACTCGGTGACGCCCTTGGGGACCGACCACCACATCCGTCCGGGGCGGCTGAAGTCCTCGCTGGGCCCGGTGTAGTAGATCCCGCCGGTCTGGCTGGGGGCGATCATGCACTCGATGGTGCGCACCGGTGCGGGGATGTCGAAGTGGGTGTCGGCCAGGGCGGCCACGGCCTCGTCGGCCTTGACCTGCATCCACTCCTGCAGCTCGCCGGTCCCGTGGAGTTGGTAGGCGGGGTCGGCGTCGAGGACGGCGATCGCCTCCTTGACGGACGCTCCCGGCGAGATTTGGTGGGCGGTCTCCAGCATCATGGCGTCGATCCGGGCGACCTCCTCCAGCCCCCAGGCGTACGTCTCGGCGAGGTCGACGGTCGCTCCCAGGAAGGACCGGGACTCCAGCTGGTACCGCTCGCGCCCGCAGGCGTCGGCCTCGGGGGCCCGGGCCAGCAACGTCCCGGTCAGGAAGTCGCCGAGCCCGGCGTAGGCGGCGCGGGCCCCCTCCACCGCGGTGGCCAGGTCCTGGCGCAGCGCCTCGGGGAGGTCCTGCGCCGCGGCCTCCCGCAGCAGGGTCGCGTAGGTGGTGTCCTCACCGGCCTGGTCGGCGCACTGGGCGGCGACCTTCTCCACCTGGCGGCGCGGCGCGACCGCGTCGTGCTCGGCGGAGTAGGTCAGGGACTCGGTGTACTGCGTCAGCGCGGCGGGCACCGCCCGCAGCCGGCTGCTGATGTCCTGCCAGTCCGCGTCGCTGCCCTTGGGCATGATGTCGAAGACGTCCCGGAGCTCCTGGACGGCACAGGCGATCACGTTGAGCGGCACCGCGTCCGTGCCGGCGATGATCCGGTCGTACTGCTCCCCGCTGAGCCCGAGCCGTTCCCGCAGCGCGGCGACCGTCACCCGGTCCACGTCGTCGACCGGGGCGACGCCCTCCAGCGCCGCTAGGGTGCCCCGGTCCAGGTCGGCGCGGGCGCGCACCCCGTCGATGGTGAGGTCGTCGATCTCGCCGTGGCGTCCCTCGACCCCCAGGTAGGTGGCCATGATCGGGCTGTTGGCGATCGAGGCGTCGAGGTGGGCCTCGGCGATGCGGTCGATCTCGGTCTGGGCGCGGGGGGTGGTCGTGGTCACCCGGCGAACCTAGCGCAGGGGACCGCGCCGCGGCATCCGCAAAACGGCTGGCGCGGGGGCCCGCCCCTCGGCATACGGTGTCGGTATGTCGTCCGCTCGCGTGCAGTCCGTCAACGTCGGCTCCGCGGTCCCCTCCTCGGCAACGTCGGCCCCCAAGGGGACGACCGGGATCGACAAGCGCCCCGTCGACCGGCTGGAGGTGCACGACCCGGGACCGAAGGACGGGGGCGAGGGCAGCGGCGTGCAGGGTGACCACATTGGCGACCAGCGCCACCATGGCGGGAGCACCCAGGCCGTGTACCTCGTGGCCCGCGAGGAGCTGGACCACTGGGGTCGGGACCTGGGGCGGGAGCTGCGGTCGGGCATGTTCGGGGAGAACGTCACCACCACCGGCCTGGCGGTCGATGACCTCCTCCTCGGCACCCGGCTGTCCTTCAGACCCCGGGACGGCGACGGTGCGGTCCTGCGGGTCTCCGGTCCCCGCATCCCGTGCCGCACCTTCGCGGCACACGTGGGGGTCGCGGGGTGGGTCCGACGCTTCACCGAGCACGGTCGCCCCGGCGCCTACTGCGCCGTCGAGATCCCGGGCACGATCCGTGCCGGCGATCCCATCACGGTGCTCGACGAGCCGGACCACGGGATCGGTATCTGCCTGGCGTTCCGGGCCCTCACGGGGGACCTGGACGCCGCCGTCCGGCTGTTGGACGCGCGGGTCCTGCCCGAGGTGGAGCACGAGGCTCTGGCGTCGCGGGGGGCGCGCCGCACCTCGACCGGGACGGCCACGTCGTAGCGACCTGGCGCCCGCACGGCGCGTGACGTGTCAGACTTGGACGCTGAACCACGCCCCCGAACGAATGGTTGAGATGGCCCCCCTCGTCGTCCATGTCACTGGTGCGCGCCCGAACTTCCCGAAGGCCGCTCCCGTCCTCGATGCCCTCGCCGCCTACGACGTCGAGCAGTTGCTCGTGCATACCGGGCAGCACTATGACGACGCGATGTCCGACGTCTTCTTCCGCCAACTGGGCATCCCCAGGCCCGACGTGAACCTGGGTGTGGGCTCGGGCGCCCACGGCGCCCAGACGGCCAAGGTGATGATCGCCCTGGAAGAGCTCTTCCTGGAGCGCACGCCCGACCTGGTCGTGGTCTACGGCGACGTGAACTCCACCGTGGCGGCTGCCCTGGTGGCCGCCAAGCTCGGCATCACCTTCGCCCACGTCGAGGCGGGCCTGCGCTCCTTCGACCTGACCATGCCGGAGGAGATCAACCGGATGGTCACCGACCGCCTCTCCGACCTGCTGCTGTGCACCAGTGCCGACGCCATCGCGCACCTGGGCAACGAGGGCACCGACCCGGACAAGATCCACCTGGTCGGCAATCCCATGATCGACACGCTGTTGAAGCACGAGCGCAGCTTCGACGCCGCAGCCGTGCGGGACCAGCTGTCGATCGAGGGGGATTACATCGTGGCCACGCTGCACCGGCCGGGCAACGTGGACGACCCCGCCGATGTGCGGGAGCTGGTGTCCGCGGTGCACGCCGTCGCGGACCAGGCGCAGGTCGTCATCCCGCTGCACCCCCGTGGTCGGGCCCGGCTCGAGGAGGCCGGCTTCCTGGACCACGACCGGATGCGGGTCATCGACCCGTTGGGCTACCTGGAGTTCATGGGTCTGGTGCGCGGCGCCGCGGCCGTCGTCACCGACTCCGGAGGCGTCCAGGAGGAGACCACCATCCTGGGCGTCCCGTGCCTGACGTTGCGGCCGAACACCGAGCGTCCCGTCACGATCACCCATGGGACCAACCAGCTGGTGACCCGGCAGACCCTCCCGGGGGCGGTGGCGCAGGTCCTAGCGCGTGGCCGCTTGGACGCCTGGGACACCCCGCCGCTGTGGGACGGCCACGCCGGTGAACGGATCGCCGGCGTGCTCGCCGGGGCCGTGCAGGCCCCGCCCCGGTCGGAGGCGTGACCGCCCCGGTCCGGGGGGATCACGCACCGCCCCAGGCGCCGCCTTCTCGCGGCGGCCACGGGCGGACACCGCTGCGCGGTGACATCGAGGGTCTGCGGGCCGTGGCCGTCGGCACGGTGCTGCTCTACCACGTCGGCATCCCGTTCATGCCGGGCGGCTTCGTCGGGGTGGACATCTTCTTCGTGATCTCGGGCTTCCTGATCACCTCGCTGCTGCTGCGCGAGGCGGCCAGGACCGGCCGGATCTCCCTGGCCGACTTCTACGCCCGACGGGCCCGCCGGCTGCTCCCTGCGGCCTCGCTGGTGCTCCTGTGCACGGCGGCCGCCGGATGGCTCGTGCTGCCGGGGCAGGATCGGGCCAACCTCGGCATCGACGTGGTCGCGGCCACCGGGTACGTCGTGAACTGGGCGCTGGCGTTCCGATCCGTGGACTACCTGGCGGAGGACGCTGCCCCCTCGGCCCTGCAGCACTACTGGTCGCTGTCGGTCGAGGAGCAGTTCTACGTGGTGTGGCCGCTGCTGATCATCCTCGGGCTGTTCCTGGCCCGCCGGACCGGGCTCCGGCCCAAGCCGCTGCTGTTCGTCGTCCTGGGCCTCGTCGCGGCTGCCTCGCTGGCGTACTCGGTGCTGCACACCCGGTCCGACCCGGCAACCGCCTACTTCTACACCACGACCCGGGTCTGGGAGCTGGCCATCGGGGCGCTGCTGGCCTTCCTCGTGGTGCGGCTGGGCTCGCTGCCGCGGCGTGCGGCGGAGGCCCTGGCCGCGGTGGGCCTGGTGCTGGTGGTCTGGTCGGCGTTCTTCCTCACCGGGTCGCACCCCTGGCCGGGATCCTGGGCCCTGGTCCCGACGGTGGGAGCCGCCCTCGTGATCGCCGCCGGCTGCGCGAGCCAGGGCACCGTCACCGCCCGGCTGCTCAGCCTGCCCCCGCTGGTGTGGATCGGGGGACTGTCCTACGCCATCTACCTGTGGCACTGGCCGCTGCTCGTCCTGGCGAAGGCGGCCGTCCCCGAGCTGCGGCTGCGCCACCTCGTGGTGCTGGGGGCGCTGTCGGTGCTCCTGGCATGGCTGACCAAGCACCTCGTGGAGGATCCGGTGCGGTTCCATCCCGGCCTGAGCGCCAAGGCCTCACGGGGCCTGGTGTTCGGCCTGGCCACGATGCTGGTGACCGCCCTCGCCGGGCTCGCGGTCTGGCTCACCGTGCCCAAGCTCGACCAGGACGCCCAGGTCGAGGGAGCCACCCATCTCATCGCCGACCCGGACGCCACCGAGTGGACCGTGCGCGAGGACCTGGACGCCGTGCTCACCACCTCGGGGCCGGTCACCCCGGACCCGGCCGTCGCCGCCGAAGACGTCCCGAGCTACTACGCGGACGACTGCCAGATCAAGGAGGGCGACAGTGCGGTCGACCCGTCCTGCGTCTACGGCGACCCGGACGGCGATCGGACGATCGCCCTGCTCGGGGACTCCAAGATGGGCCAGTGGTTCCCGGCGGTGGAAGCCATCGCGGAGCGTGAGGGCTGGCGCATCGAGCTGTACCTCAAGTCCGCCTGCGCCTTCACCCACGACGGTGCCGAGGCCGATTGTGAGGAGTTCGCCGACAACGTCCTGGCGCACGTGCAGGAGGAGGGTGCACCGGATCTTGCGCTCGTGTCGCAGGGCGCCGCGAGCAGTGAGGCCCTGCGCTCGGGCATGGCCGACGCGATCGGGGACCTGAAGGAGCAGGGCACCGAGGTCGTCGTGCTGGCCGACTCCCCGCGGCCGGGGGAGGAGCAGGTCTACACCTGTGTGGAGGAGAACCCCGAGGACTACTCGGCGTGCGGCTTCGACGCGGAGGGACATGGTCGGTCCGGCCGCGGGTCCCCCGCGCTGGAGGCGGCGGCCGAGACTGCTGGGGCACCGTTCCTGGACCTGAACGGGTGGATCTGCCCACCCGGGCGGGAGCAGTGCCCGCCGGTGATCGGCGACACCCTCGTCTACCGACAGGGCAGCCACGTCACCGCGAGCTACGTCCGCACGCTGACGCCGTTCCTCTACCGGGCGCTGGCGCAGGAAGGACTGACCTCGCGCGAGGTCGGCGAGATCTCCGTGTCCGAGGTGCCCTGACCGTCAGCCGAGCAGCTCGTGGTAGGCCTCGTCCACGATCCCGGTCATGTCGCTCCAGTCTCGCTCGCCCAGCACCCACTCCCTGGCTTGGCGGCCCATCCGCTCCCGCAGCTCCGGGTCATCCAGGTAGCGGGTCAGCTGCCGGGTGAGGTCGTGCGCGTCGCCCTTGGCGAAGACCAGGCCGCGGACGTCGGGCTCGACGATCTCGGTGAGCGCGGCGACCGAGCTGGCGATGCACGCCTTGCCCATGGCCATCGACTCGAACGGCTTGATCGGGCTGATCAGCTCAGAGACCGGCAGCGGCAACCGGGGGAACGGAGTGATCTGGAAGATCGACAGGTAGCGGGCGACCTGGTCGTGCGGCACCCGGCCGGTGAACAGCACGACGTCCTCGACCCCGAGGTCCTTGGTCAGCCGCAACAGGTGCTCCTGGAAGTGCCCGTCGCCCACGATGATCACGGCGAAGTCGTCGCGGGTGCGCTTTAGCTCGGCGGCAGCTTCCACCAGCAGGGTGAGCCCCTCGTAGTCGACCAGGCCCCCGGCGTAGCCGATGACCGTCTTGCCCTGCAGACCCAGCTCGTCCAGGAGGGTCTGGTCCGGGTCGCGGGGCTCGAACTGGCTGGTGTGCACGCCGTTGGGCAGCACCCGGATCCGGTCGGCGGGCCCCCCGCGCCGGATCATCTCCTCCCGGAGTGCCTCGGTGATGACGAAGGTCAGGTCGGCCTGCTGGACGATGTGACGCTCCAGCCCCGTCATGTAGGCGTGCCCGTCGGTCCGGGCGAACTCAGGGTTCCGGGAGACCTTCATGAGGTCCTCCAGCCCCCGCATCTCGTACACGAACGGGATCCCCAGGCGGCGCGCGGCGCGCAGTCCGGCCAGACCGTTGTTCTGGAAGCTGCTCGCGTGGATCAGACCGGCCTGGTGCTCCCGGGCGAGCTCCTCCAGACGCACCGCGAACCGGTCGATGTAGCCGGCGAGCGGAGTCGTCCGGTAGTCCCGCTGGCCGGGCTCCAGCAGCCGGCGGTAGGTCAGGCCGTCGATGACGTCCTGGTCCGGGACGTTGCGCTTGTCGTCGTGGCCCCAGAAGTCGTAGGGGAACCCGAGGCGGGTCGTGGCCAGGACGTCCCAGTCGAGCTGCCGCAGACCGGTGAGGATGCCGTGGCTGCGGGTCGCGTACCCGCCGGAGCGGTGCGGCAGTGACTGGGCCAGGACGGACAGGACGGCCCGGGGACGCGGCTCGTAGGAACGGGGCTGTGCCTGGTCGGCGGGCCAGCCGGTGCGGGCGATGTGGATCTGGTCTGACGCCTGGTCGTGGGCCTGTCGTGCCCCGCGGTGGTTGCCGACCCGCAGAATCCGGTCGGTCATCACCTGGGCGGTGTCGAGCCAGCCGGCGCGGGAGGCGCGCTGGGCGAGGGCGACGGCGGTCTTCGTGGGGACTGCGGCCACGGTCTCGGGGTCCTGCGCGGCATACAGATCGCGCAACTCGTCCCAGGCATCGAGTGAGCCGAGCACCCTGCTCGCGGCCCGGAATCCCTCAGGACTGCTCATCCCCACCGTGAGGGCAGTGGCCCGCTGGGCCTCGTCGTCGCCAGCACGTCGGATCTCGGTCTCTGCGCGCAGCAGGTCCAGCGAGGAGGTGGTGAACGGCACCTGCCAGGTGGCGACGTTTGCCAGGAACGCCTCGGCCTCGGCGACCTCCTTCGTCGAGAACCAGTCCAGCAGCCGCTGCGCGTCGACCTCGCGGTGGGGGCGGGTGGTTGCGGCTAGGGCGTTGGTCGCCACCACTAGGTCGCGGTGGCGACTGCGTTGGGCGACGGTCATGGCCAGGCCGACCGCCTCAGCATCGGGCTCCAGGGTCAGCGTGGTGCGCGCCTCCCGCACCGCGTCCTCCAACGAGCCGAGGGACAGATGGGCCCACGCCTTCAAGCCGTGGCCGGTGGCCCCCAGCGCCCCCTCCGGGACGCGATCGAGCAGCCGCAGTCCCTGCTGGAACTCCTTGGCCCGCAGGATCTGCAGGCGGGCCTTGGCCAAGACGGCGCGGCGACCCGTGGACCCCCCCTGGCCGGGCAGGGCGGCGACCGGGTCGAGGGGGGCACGGCGCACGGCGGCGCGGGCAGCGCGCCGTCCCTGGGTGCGGAGGGAGGTGACATCGAGTGCGGGCATGGGGCTCCTTGTCATGTGTCCCGGAGGGGGCGGTCCGGGACTCAGAGGCTCACGTGGGTGGTGGGATCACCGTAGAAGAGGAGGCGACCCGTCGCGGTGAGGAAGGTCGAGTCGGCCACGTCCCAGGTGTGTGCGTGTCGGTCCGCGCCACGCACCGAGACGTAGTTGTAGCGGTCTCCCGAGTAGACGCGGACCCCGTCGGCCATGGCGCGGTCCAGGATGTCGGAGTCGACGGCACGGGGGAGGTCGCCGAACCGGACCTGACGCACGACGTCGCCGGCGAAGAGCATGGACCCGCCCTGCACGCGGCGTTCGTAACGGTGCTCGGAGTCGGGGTAGCGCAGCACGACCGCACCGGTCGAGCGCAGCCACACGTAGTGGCACCACTTCCCGACGATCCCGGCGTCGGTGTAGCCGAAGGTGGACAGGAGGTCGGACAGGAAGCGCGGACCGTAGTAGTTGTCGTCGTCCATCTTGGCGATGAACCGTCCGCCTGCGGCGTCGACGCCAAGGTTCATACAGGCGCCGAGCGTGAGGTCGGCCTCCGCGTGCACGATCTGCACGTTCTCGACGCCCGCGGCAGCCGCCCGGCGCTGCAGGTCCGCATCGTCGGTCTCCAGACCGTGCAGCACCAGCACCAACTCCAGCGCGGGGTGGTCCTGACGGCCGAGGTTGGCGAACACGTTGTCCAGCTCGTGCAGCCGGTTGGTGGGCACGACCGCCGAGACCGTCGGTGGCTCCGCGGCCGGGGCCGGCAGGCCCGCGGCACCGGCCAGCGCGCGCGCCCTGTCGGCGCCGGTGTGCCCGGCGAGGACGGCCCGCTGCAGCAGGAGGCCCTCGCGGGCCACGAGCTCCTCCTGGTGGATCCGGGCGACCAGCTCGCTGCGCAGGGCGCGGGGCTCCCCGACCCTCGGGATCAGGGCGGCGAGATCCTCGGGCAGGTCCGCGTGCTCGGGGGTGCCGACCACGGGGGTCTGCGCGGCGGCCGCGGCCACCGTGCTCCAGGCGCCGCCCGGTGCGGTGGATGACAGGTCGAGGAACACGCGGGCCCCGCCCGGGTCGGAGGTGGCTCCCTCCACGCGGTCGGCCAGGGACGAGGGGAGGGGCACCGACGCGGACTTCCCGGGAGTGCGCACGATGTGGGTGTCGGCGCGCTTCATCGGCCCGACGGCCCCACCGACCAGCCGTGGCACGGAATCGTCGGACAGCCGCGACAGGCCGTCGACCACGACGAGGCCCCCATGGCGGCGGGTGGTCGTGTCGTCCTCGCGCGCCAGACCCGCCCTGCGGGGCTGGGCGGCCGCGGGCCAGTGGTGAACGGTGCGCCCGGTGGCCCGCATCGCGGCGGCCGCGGCGCCGGAGGAGGTACCGAGCACCTCGATCGAGTCGGCCCAGTCGCCCGGGGGCAGGTCGTCGGTCACCCACAGCACGACGGGGATCCCGGCGTCGCGGGCGCGTTCCAGCACATGGCGCAGCGGGGCTCCGTCACCCCAGCCGGCGACCGAGCCACCGACGCCCTCGAGGACCACGAGGTCGACACCCTCCAGTGTCGTGCGCCAGGTCCGTCGCTCGAGGGTGCGTTGCTGCCACTCGGGGGCGAGGAGGTCACGGAGCACGGGCCGTGCGGCCACGGCGACCGTGAGCAGCAACGGCGGCGCGGGCGCGTGGGGTGCGGTCACCGGGCCGCCGGGGGCATCGCTGTCGGGGGCATCGACAGAGGGCCCGGGGGTCGGGGGCTTCGCGCGTGCTGCGTCGTCGGGCGCGCTCGGGGTCTCTGCGGGGGAGGTGGGGGAGGTGCCGCGGACTTCGCGGACGGCGGCCCGTGCGGCACGGCGCAGCCTTACGCCCACGGCGCTCAGGTTCTTCACTCGATCCATCGCGCGCCATCCTGTCACGACGTCGCGTGGTTGCCGGCGTCGCCAGGGCTCCGCCGGCCGCGTCGCTAGCCCGCCGGGGGAGCCGCAGGCTCCGCCACGGCGTCCTCGGCGGGGATCCCGCGGTCACGCACCAGGTAGAGCCACGGGAATGCCCGGCACCCGACCTGCCAGCCGTCCCGCTCCCACCGGTGGGTCGGCCCGCTCCAGACGACCCGGCGGTGCTCCCACTGGGTCGGGGTACGGACCATCCGGTGGCGGAGCATGCCGGCCTCGACGGTGTGCCAGCCCAACCGACCGGCGATCTCGAGCTCGCGCATCTCGTCCAGGGCGGTGACCGGCCCGAGCCAGCGATACCGCGGGGAGTCGGCCGGCTCGCTGCGGGACCCGAAGCGTTGCTGCACGGCCTGCCGGGTCAGCCCGAGCTCGCTGCCGATCGCCGCCCAGCTGAGGCCGCTGGCGCGGGCCGCAGTCACGGACTGCTGCAACAGGTCGCGGGCCGCCGTCTCGGCCGCTGCCGCACGGTGGACCAGGGTGAGGTGATCGCCCGGGTCCGTGGGGTCCACCGGAGGATCGCCGTCCCCGTGACCACCGAGGATCGCCTCCCCGATGGCCTGCACCAGGGCGTCGTCCGAGGGGCTGCGCGGGTCGTGCTCCGTCGGGGGAGTCGCGCTCACTGCCGGTCCTGGCTGCCGTCTGCGCCGTCGCGGCTGGGCAGCCACTGGGCTCCGCGGTCGAGGTCCTGCTCCTCCTTCCGCCTCCAGAAGAGGCGGGAGCCGATGAGGTAGGCCCCGATGACCATCAGGGCGATGGTGGCGCCCTGGAACAGGCCCCGGAGGAACCCGCCGTCGAACAGGTCGGCGACGAAGAAACAGACGAATCCGACCAGGATCGCCCCGAGTCCCACCGGCATCGTGACGGGGGATGCGGGACGTGCGGCGCGGGAGAAGGGGGAGTCGGAGCGAGTCATGACGTCAACCGTACGTTGACACTCAGGGACGTGTCAATGTCGCATTGACGAGAGGCGTGGGGTGCCGACGCCAGCGACGGCTCGTGTGGAGCATAAAGGGGCCTATGACCCCCTCCATGTGACACGCGAGATCGGCCGGGCCGGGTCAGCGGGGCAGGGCCGAACCCCGCCACGCCCCGGGGCCGGGGGACAGTCGGGGCCGGGCCGCCCGGCTGCGGGAGTTCCACAGCGACCGCGGCGCGCCGGCGCTCCCCGGGCCGTCCGGGGAGGCGTCGCCGCCCAGCAGGCTCAGGACGGCCACCACGGCAGCCGTCTCCTCCGGCGTGGCGTTGCCGCCCTCCACCCGGATCAGGGGGTGCTCCGGCGCGCTCACAGCGGGATGTTCCCGTGCTTCTTGGGTGGGCGGTTGGCCCGTTTCGTGCGGAGCGTGCGCAGCGCCCTGACCACCTGGATCCGGGTGTCCGACGGGGCTATCACCGCGTCGATGTAGCCCCGCTCGGCGGCGATGTAGGGGTTGGCCAGGGTGTCCTCGTACTCCTGGATCCGGCGGGCGCGCTCGGCATCGACGTCGCCCCCCGCCTCGGCGACGTCGGACAGCTGCTTGCGGTAGAGGATGTTGGCGGCGCCCTGGGCACCCATCACGGCGATCTGCGCCGTGGGCCAGGCGAAGTTGAGGTCCGCCCCCAGGTGCTTGGACCCCATCACGTCGTACGCGCCCCCGTAGGCCTTGCGGGTGATGACGGTGACCAGCGGCACCGTCGCCTCGGCATACGCATAGAGCAGTTTGGCCCCACGGCGGATGATGCCGCCCCACTCCTGGTCGGTGCCCGGGAGGAAGCCGGGGACGTCGACGAAGGTCAGGATCGGGATGTTGAACGCATCGCAGGTCCGCACGAAGCGGGCGGCCTTCTCGGAGGCGTCGATGTCGAGCGTGCCGGCGAGCTGCAGCGGCTGGTTGGCCACCACCCCGATCGAGTGGCCCTCGACCCGGCCGAAGCCGCACACGATGTTGGGGGCGAAGAGCTCCTGGACCTGCAGGAACTCCCCGTCGTCCAGCACGTGCCCGATGACCGTCAGCATGTCGTAGGGCATGTTGGCGGAGTCTGGCACCAGGGTGTCCAACTCCTCGTCCTCGGCCGAGACCTCCAGATCTGCCTCGGCCTCGAACGCCGGCGGGTCCTCCAGATTGTTCTGCGGCAGGTGGGACAACAGGTCCTGCACGTAGCCGATGGCGTCGGACTCGTCGGTGGCCATGTAGTGCGCCACGCCGGACCGGGTGTTGTGGGTGCGGGCGCCGCCCAGGTCCTCGAAGCTGACGTCCTCCCCGGTGACCGTCTTGATGACGTCGGGTCCGGTGATGAACATGTGCGAGGTCTGGTCCACCATCACCGTGAAGTCGGTGATCGCTGGGGAGTAGACGGCCCCGCCCGCGCACGGGCCGAGCACCAACGAGATCTGCGGGACGACCCCGGAGGCGTGCACGTTGCGGCGGAAGATCTCGGCATACAGCCCCAGCGCCACGACCCCCTCCTGGATACGGGCGCCGCCGGAGTCGTTGATCCCGATGACGGGGCAGCCGATCTTCATGGCCAGGTCCATGACCTTGACGATCTTCTCGCCGAAGACCTCACCCAGCGACCCGCCGAAGACGGTGAAGTCCTGGGCGAAGACCGCGACCGGCCGCCCGTCGACGGTGCCGTAGCCGGTGACCACGCCGTCGCCGTAGGGCCGGCTGCGGTCCTGGCCGAACGCCGTGGAACGGTGCCGGGCCAGCTCGTCGAGCTCGGTGAAGGAGCCCTCGTCCAGCAGCTCCTCGATCCGCTCGCGCGCCGTCTTCTTGCCCTTGGCGTGCTGCTTCTCCACGGCCCGCGCCGATCCGGCGTGCACGGCCTCGTCGACGCGCCGCCGGTGGTCGGCCAGCCGCCCCGCGGTGGTGCGCATGTCCGGGCTGACGTCCTCACTCATGGGGACAACCTACTGCGGGCGGAGTGTCCCGGTGCCGCCCGTCTAGCCTGGCCGGGTGACGCAGCTGCGATGGGCGGCCCCCGAGTGGCACGCCACGGTCCCCTCCACGAACGTGCTGGCCCACGAGGACCTGCGTCCCGGCCGGGTGATCGTGGCGGACCACCAGAGCGCCGGCCAAGGGCGCCGGGGTCGGACCTGGACGGCGCCGCCCGGGGCCTCGCTGGCCGTGACCGTGGTGCTCCCTGCGCCCGAGGGGCCCGACGTCGGCTGGGTGCCGCTGGTCGGCGGGCTCGCGGTCGCGGAGGCGCTCGCAGACAGCCGGTATGCCGTGACCGCGCGCCTGAAGTGGCCCAACGACGTCCTGGCCCAGGCGGACGGGGAGCTGCGCAAGATCTGTGGGGTGCTGGCGCAGGCGGTCCCGGACGGTCCGCACGGCCCGGTGGTCGTGCTCGGGGCCGGGGTCAACATCGACCAGGGGGCCGAGGACCTGCCGGTGCCGACGGCCACGTCGTGGCGCCTGGCACGCGGGGGCGGCGCACCGCTGCCGGACGGGGCCCGGGAGGAGTTCCTCGGGCACTACCTGGACCGACTCGCCCACCGGCTGGCCGACCTCGGGGCCGCGCGGACGGCATACCGCCTCTGGTGCGACACGCTGGGGCGCGAGGTGACCGTGCACCAGCCCGACGGCTACGAGCGGCGGGGACGGGCCGTCGAGGTCACCGACGAGGGACTGCTGGTCATCGAGGGCAGGGGGACCCGGACGGTGCACCATGTGGGTGACGTGGTGCACGTCCGCCCGGCTGGCTAGCCTGCGTGCATGACCTCCGACGACTTGATGCTGCAGGTCACCCGGCACGGCCCCGAGGGGCACGTGGTCGAGGTGGCGCTGAACCGGCCGCAGGCGATGAACGCCATCTCGACCGCCTTCGCCCAGGAGATCGCGGCGACGACGCGTGAGCTGGCCGCCGACCCGTCCGTGCGGGCCGTGGTGCTCACCAGCACCCACGAGCGGGCGTTCTGCGTCGGTGCCGACCTCAAGGAGCGCAACAACTTCACCGACCAGCAGATGACCGAGCAGCGGTTGATCACCCAGCAGGCCTACACGGGCGTGCTCAACCTGCCGATGCCCGCGATCGCCGCCGTCGAGGGGTTTGCGCTGGGCGGCGGGTTCGAACTCGCCCTGTCCTGTGACCTGATCGTCGCGGGGGAACAGGCCACGGTCGGACTGCCGGAGGTCTCGGTCGGTGTCATCCCCGGTGGCGGGGGCACCCAGCTGCTGACCCGGCGGGTGGGGTGGTCGCGGGCCGCGTCGATGATCTTCACGGCGCGACGACTCGCCGTCCCCGAGGCGCACGCGCTGGGGGTGCTGGACGAGGTGGTGTCTCCCGGGGCGGCCCGGGACCGTGCGCTGGAGCTCGCGGCGACCATCGCCGGCAACTCTCCGGTGGGCGTGCGTAACGCCAAGCGGGCCATGCGGTTCGGCACCGATGTCGACCTCGCCACCGGCCTGCAGATCGAGGACTCGGGGTGGCGGGCGACGGCCCTGTCGGCCGACCGGCAGGAGGGGATCGCGGCCTTCGTGGAGAAGCGCGCCCCCCGGTGGCCCGGAATCTGACCCGTAGCCAACTAGGATTACCCCCATGACCCGTGTGTTGCTGGCCGAGGACGATGAAAACATCTCCGAACCCCTGGCCCGGGCGCTGTTGCGCGAGGGCTACGACGTAGAGGTAGCGGTCGACGGTCGCCAGGCGCTCAAACTCGCCGGTGGCACCCCGCCGGACCTCGTCGTGCTGGACCTGGGGCTGCCCTACGTGGACGGGTTGGAGGTCTGTCGGCGGATCCGTCAGCAAGGACTCATCTGCCCCGTGTTGATCCTCACCGCCCGGGGTGACGAGGTCGACACGGTCGTGGGTCTGGACGCAGGCGCCGACGACTATGTGACCAAGCCGTTCCGCCTCGCCGAGCTGCTGGCCCGCGTGCGGGCGCTGCTGCGGCGCGGGGGCGAGGGCCCCGAGGCCGGTGGGGACAGGCCCGTCACCATCGACAACAACGCCCGGCGTGCCTTCCTCAACGGCCAGGAGCTGCAGCTGACGGCCAAGGAGTTCGACCTGCTGCGGGTCCTGATGCGTGAGGGCGGCAAGGTCGTCTCCCGCGAGGACCTGATGCGCGAGGTCTGGGAGAGCACCTGGTACGGCTCCACCAAGACGCTCGACATGCACGTCTCAGTGCTGCGCCGCAAGCTGGGCGAGGACGCCAACGACCCCAAGCACATCGTCACCGTGCGAGGCGTGGGTTTCCGGTTCGAGAACGAACCGGAAGGCTGAGCGCCGCGGCCCGACGTGGGTAAGGCCCTTCGCGCACTCGCGATCCAGTCGGCAGCCATCACCGCTGCGCTCGTGGTGGTGCTGGCCTTCAGCGTTGCTGCGGTCCTGCTGCAGCTCGAGCAGGAGCGTGACCCGGACGGGGTGGGCCTGCTGCCGGGATGGGTGCTGGTGCTGGCGGGCCTGGTGTTCGTGCTGCTCGCCGCGGCCATCGCCGCCTGGGTCGGGTATCTCGTGGCCGAGCGGGACGCCCGCCGGCTGCTCGAGCCCCTCCGGTCACTGGCCCAGCGTGCCGAGGAGTTCGGCAGCGGCGGGTTCGCCTTCGACTCGATCACGGGCGGCGAGGGGCACGGTCGCCTCACCCGGTCCGGGATCGAGGAGATCGACGCCGTGTCCCGGATCCTGGACCGCAACTCCCGGGCCCTGGCACGGGCCCTGTCCGCCGAGCGTTCGTTCGCCGCGGACGCCTCCCACCAGCTGCGCACCCCCCTGGCGGCGCTGCTGATGCGGTTGGAGGAGATCGCCGAGGCCGAGGACGTGGGGGTGGCCCAGAGCGAGGCGGTCATCGCGATCTCGCAGACCGAGCGACTGGCCGGTGTGGTGGACGACCTGCTCCACCGCACCCGGGCCGGGCACGCCGACGGTGGGCGTTCGGTGTCGCTGGACACCGTGCTGTTCACCCTGCAGAACGAGTGGACGCACGCCTTCTCCTCCGCGGGGCGCACCGTCTCGGTGACCCTCGAGCGCGGGATGATCGTCCGGTCCTCGGCCTCGGCGATCTCCCAGATCCTCAACACCCTGCTGGAGAACTCGCTGGTGCACGGCGCCGGAGACGTCCGGGTCACCGCCCGGCGCAGTGGCCCCTCGGCCGTCCTGGAGGTGGAGGACGAGGGCAAGGGGATCCCCGACGAGCTGGCCCGACGCATCTTCGAGCGGGCGGTCAGCGGCGGTGGCGGCACCGGGTTGGGGCTGGCGGTGGCCCGCGAGTCGGCCGAGCAGTTCGGCGGACGGCTGGAACTGGTCCAGGCGCGTCCCGCGGTGTTTGCGCTCTATGTGTCGATGGCACCCGTGCAGTGAGCGTCGTCCGGGTCGCCCCCGCGCGACTCGTGCGGCACCAGGTGGGTGTCGATCTCGGCCAGCGCGTCACCCCGGAAGACGAAGGTGCGGTAGGCCCAGAAGCGGAAGAGCGTCCCGAGGACCAGTCCCACCCCGTTGGCGCTGATGTTGTCGGCCAGTTGGCTGTGCAGGTCGAGCACGTAGCGGGAGAACCCGAGGCAGGCCACCGCGATGGCCAGGCCCAGGATGTTGAACAGCACGAAGAGGGCGAACTCGTGTGCCACGGCGGCGCGGCGCCGGTGGCGGAAGGTCCAGTAGCGGTTGCCGAGCCAGGCGACCACCATCGCCACGCAGGTCGCCGCGATCTTGGCGCGCAGCGGGATGTCATGCATCGGGCCCTCGGGCGCGCCGGGCAGCCCGAAGACGAAGTAGTTGTAGAGGGTCGTGTCGACGATGAACGCCACCAGTCCCACCACGCCGAACTTGGCCGCCTCCCGGATGAGAACGTCCAGGGCGCCGCGGGCACGCTGGATCAGGCCGGGGTGGTCGTGGGTCACCGCGGCAGTCTACGCGGCGGGAAGTAGGCTGGACCCCCGTGAGCTTCACCCCCCAGACCGCACCGTCGGCCCCGCCGTCCCCGCCCGCACCGCGCCGCGCCGAGGGGGGCTTCCCGGTCGTCGGCATCATCGGTGGCGGGCAGCTGGCCCGGATGTGCCAGCCCCCCGCCGTGGGGTTGTCCCTGACGTTGTCGGTGCTGGCCGAGTCCGAGACGGCCTCGGCCGCTCTGGTGGTGCCGCACTCCCCGGTGGGGGAGCACACCGACCTGGAGGCCGTGCGCCGATTCGCGGCGCACTGTGACGTGGTGACCTTCGACCACGAGCACGTCCCGGCAGAGGTGCTGGCCGCGCTGGAGGTCGACGGGGTGGCGCTGCACCCCGGGCCAGAGGCGCTGACCCACGCCCAGGACAAGCTGGTCATGCGGCGTAGACTCACCGAGCTCGGCATCCCCTGCCCCCGGTGGACCGCGGCCTGCACCGTCGAGGAGGTGGAGGCGTTCGCGTCCGGGGAGTGGCCGATCGTGGCCAAGACGCCGCGGGGCGGCTACGACGGCAAGGGGGTGCGCCTCGTCCGGTCAGCCGCCGACCTGTCCGACTGGCTCGCCCAAGTGGGGCGGCCCGGTCCGCTCGTGGACGGCATCCTGCTGGAGGAGGCGGTCGAATTCACCCGCGAGCTCGCTGCCCTCGTCGCGCGCAGCCCCAGCGGGCAGGCCGCCACCTGGCCGGTGGTGGAGACGGTCCAGACCGATGGCATCTGCACCGAGGTGTTGGCGCCGGCTCCGGACCTGGACCCCGACCTGGCGGCCTCCGCCGGAGAGGCTGCGCTGCGCATCGCCGGTGAGTTGGGCGTGACCGGTGTCATGGCGGTCGAGATGTTCGAGGTGCGGGACCGGGAGACCGGTGCCCCCGCATACCTGGTCAACGAGCTCGCGATGCGCCCCCACAACAGCGGTCACTGGACCATCGACGGGTCCGTCACCAGCCAGTTCGAGCAGCACCTGCGGGCCGTCCTGGATCTTCCGCTCGGCGACCCCTCGGCGCGGCAGCCGTGGACCGTCATGGCGAACGTTCTCGGCGGGGAGCACCCCGACCTCTACCCGACCTACCGGCACCTGCTGGCCCGCGACCCTGGCCTGCGGGTGCACCTCTACGGCAAGGGCGTGCGCCCGGGCCGCAAACTGGGCCACGTCACCGTCTACGGCGACGCGCCCGAGCTGTCGGACCTGCGCGAGCGGGCCCGGCACGCCGCCGACTACCTCCAGGGAGTGATCACCGAATGAGCGATCCCAGCGGACCCCGCGACAGCGGGGAGACGGCCGTCGGGCTGGTGATGGGCAGCGACAGCGACTGGCCGGTGATGGAGCAGGCCGCGCTGGTGCTGGACGAGCTCGGCATCGGCTACCAGGCCGACGTCGTCTCGGCGCACCGGATGCCGACCGAGATGATCGACTACGGCCGCACCGCCGCCGACCGGGGGTTGCGGGTGATCGTCGCCGGCGCCGGGGGAGCCGCGCACCTGCCGGGGATGTTGGCCTCGGTCACCGTGCTGCCCGTGATCGGCGTCCCCGTGCCACTGAAGCACCTGGACGGGATGGACTCCCTGCTCTCCATCGTGCAGATGCCGGCTGGGATCCCGGTGGCCACGGTGTCCGTCGGAGGGGCCCGCAATGCCGGGTTGCTCGCGGCCCGGGTGCTGGCGGCCGGCACGGACGAGGATGCGGCGGCGCTGCGCGAGCGGTTGGCCGCCTTCGCCGAGGACCTGCGGGAGCAGGCCCACGCCAAGGGCCAGCGGCTGCGCGACCTCAGCCGGCAGCGCGGGGCGAAGTGACCCGCCGCCTCAGACCATGAAGCGCGGGTACTCGATCTTCGGGCAGGTGTCCATCACGACATCCAGCCCGGCAGCGACCGCACGCTCGGCGGCGGCCTCGTCGATCACACCGAGCTGCAGCCAGAGGGCACGGATGCCGAGGCGCTCCCGCTGCTCCAGCGCCTCGTCGACGACCTCTCCGACGACCGCGGAGTTCACGAACAGGTCGACCACATCCACCTGCGTGCCGTCCGGGATCTCGGACAGCGAGGCATAGCCGACCTCCCCGAAGACCTCCTCGGCCCGGGGGTGCACCGGGATGATGCGGTGGCCCAGTGTCTGCTGCAGGAACTGCGAGATGCCGTATGCCGTGCGCTGGGTGTTGGCGGACAGGCCGACGACTGCCCACGTCGCCGGGGTGCCCAACAGGTGACGGATCACGCCGTCGTCGTTGCGGTGCGGACTGGTCGACATGACCCGATTGTCTCGCGAACCCCGATGGGCCCCACATGCGGCCCCCGGAGACCGGGTCTAGTTTGTGTCCCATGCGCTTCGGAATCTTTGTGCCCCAGGGTTGGCGGATGGACCTGGCAGGGATCGATCCTGCCCGGCAGTGGCAGGTCATGCAGGACCTCGCGGTGCGGGCCGACCGGACGCCCGCCTGGGAGTCCATCTGGGTCTACGACCACTTCCACACGGTGCCCGAGCCCACCGACCAGGGCAACCACGAGGCCTGGACCCTGATGGCCGCCTTCGCCGCCGTTACCGACCGGGTGCGTCTGGGGCAGATGTGCAGTTGCATCAGCTATCGGGAGCCGACCTACCTGGCCAAGGTGGCTGCGACGGTCGACGCCGTCTCCGCGGGGCGGATCGAGATGGGGATCGGCGCAGGGTGGTACGAGCAGGAGTGGCGCGCCTACGGCTACGGCTTCCCGCGCGCGGGGAAGCGGCTGGCCCGGCTGCGCGAGGGCGTGGAGATCTTCCGGCAGATGTGGACCACCGGGTCGGCGACCCTCGACGGCACGCACTACCAGGTGGACGGCGCCCTCTGCTTCCCCCGACCCCTGCAGGGGACGAGCCTGCCGGGTTCGGCGAGCAACGGCATACCGATGTGGATCGCCGGGGGCGGGGAACGCAAGACCCTGCGCATCGCGGCGGAGTATGCCGACTACACCAACTTCGTGGGGGACCTGGAGGGCTTCACCCACAAGTCCGAGGTGCTGCGCGGCCACTGTGCCGACATCGGCCGGGACTTCGACTCGATCGTGCGCACCGCGGACTACAACGTCTTCATCGGCGAGACGGAACGGGAGGTCGAGGACCGGCTCTCCTGGCTGCACGACCACGTCCTGCGGAGCGGGCTCAGCCAGGCCCGCGCCGACAAGGCGGTGGCGGACGCCCGAGGCGGCCCCCTGGTGGGCACGCCCGAGCAGGTGATCGCCGCGCTGCAGCAACTGGAGCGTGCTGGGATGGACTAC
The DNA here is from genome assembly GCF_057176825.1 of Ornithinicoccus sp. Classification (NCBI taxonomy): domain Bacteria; kingdom Bacillati; phylum Actinomycetota; class Actinomycetes; order Micrococcales; family Intrasporangiaceae; genus Ornithinicoccus; species Ornithinicoccus sp. Next base: position 1,515,354 of record NZ_CM169976.1, read on the forward strand.
GCGATCACCTACTTCGCCGAGGCGGCTTGGGACACCTCCGGGATCGAGCTGTTCGAGCGCGAGGTGATTCCCGCCCTGGCCGGCTGAGTGTCGCCATGCGACCGGCCGGTAACATCACGCGGGTGACCGACTTCGACCTGTTCCGCATCTCCGAGGACCACGAGGCGCTGCGCGAGGCGGTGCGCGACGTCGCGGAGGCCAAGATCGCCCCGCACGCGGCCCGTGTCGACGAGGAGGGCGTCTTCCCGCAGGAGGCGCTGGACGCCCTCACCGCGACCGACTTCCATGCCCCCCACATCCCGGAGGACTACGACGGGGTGGGCGCTGACGCGCTCGCCACCTGCCTGGTCATCGAGGAGGTCGCGCGGGTCTGTGCCTCGTCCTCCCTCATCCCCGCGGTCAACAAGCTCGGCACGATGCCGATCCTGCTGGGAGCCTCCGAGGAGCTCAAGGCGACGTACCTGCCCCCGGTGGCCCGGGGCGAGGCGATGTTCTCCTACGGGCTGTCCGAGGCCAACGCTGGGTCCGACACCGCCGGGATGACGTGCCGGGCGCTCGCCGACGGCGACGACTTCGTGCTGAACGGGCAGAAGTCCTGGATCACCAACGCCGGGGTCTCGGAGTTCTACACCGTGATGGCCGTCACCGACCCCGACGGGGAGCGCGGCCGCAACGTCAGCGCCTTCGTGGTGGAGAAGTCCGACGAGGGCTTCACCTTCGGGGAGCCCGAGAAGAAGTTGGGGATCAAGGGTTCGCCGACGCGGGAGCTGCTCTTCGACAACTGCCGCATCCCGGCAGACCGGATGATCGGGGCGCCGGGGGAGGGGCTGAAGATCGCGCTGCGCACCCTGGATCACACCCGGGTCACCATCGGCGCCCAGGCGGTCGGCATCGCCCAGGGAGCTCTGGACTTCGCCCTGGGCTATGTGAAGGAGCGCCAGCAGTTCGGCAAGCCGGTGGCCCAGTTCCAGGGCGTGCAGTTCATGCTGGCCGACATGGGGATGAAGCTCGAGGCGGCCCGTCAGTTGGTGTACGCGGCCGCGGCCAAGTCCGAGCGCGGTGACGCCGATCTGCCCTACTTCGGCGCCGCCGCCAAGTGCTACGCCTCGGACGTGGCGATGGAGATCACCACCGATGCGGTGCAGCTGCTCGGGGGCTACGGCTACACCCGGGACTTCCCGGTCGAGCGGATGATGCGCGACGCCAAGATCACCCAGATCTACGAGGGCACCAACCAGGTGCAGCGCCTGGTGATGGCCCGCCAGCTGCTGCAGCGCTGAGCCCCGCGCCCGGACGCCTCACCCGCTCGGTGTGACCTGGGCCACAGATTCCGGGCGGAGGGTCCGCTAACGTCGAATGCCGTCGCAACCGCTGACCCAACCCCCGGAAAGGGGCTGATAGCCCATGGTTACGACGACCCACTCCCATTCCCTGCCCAGCCGCCGCACCGTCCTCGCCGGCATGGCCGCAGGCACCGTCCTCGGCACGCTCGGGCTCCGCGGTGCGCTCCCGGCCGCCGGCCACGGCGAGATCATCAGTTATCCGGACATCGACGGGGCGCCGACGGTCTATGAGGCCACCGAGGCGCTGAGCAGCTTCGGCTACCGTCCGTCATTCCACGACCGGCTGGGCTCCTGGTTGCAGTACTGGGACGCCAACACCCCGAGTTCGTTCGCCCGCCAGTTCCAGGTGTGGAGCCTCGGCGCGCATGCCGACCACCGGGTGTCCGAGGCCCACAACAACGGCCGGGGCTTTGACCTGACACGCATCTTCGTCCGGGACGGGTCCGGGGCGCTGGTCGAGCAGTTCAACGCCCGTCGCGACATCTGGCAGGACTGGCCGGAGGCAGACCAGGTGGTGCAACTGCGGCGCTACTGGGCGACCTCGGCCTCCGCGCACCACCACTTCGCCCACGTCCTCACCTACGCCTGGGACCCCGCGGGGCACAACAACCACATCCACATCGACAACCTGGCCTCCGGGTCGGGGAACTCCACCTTCGGGACCGGGTCGCAGGCGCAGGTCTACCACGTGCAGGGAGCGTGCCGGCACGTCTGGGGCCTGAGCACGACCCTGGACGGCATCTGGGGTCCGGAGACCGACGGGCACTCCACCCAGGTGCTCCGCGCGGCCGGTGTCGCGTCCGGCACGCTGACCTCGTCGCAGGCCAACTGGCAGGCGTTCAACACCGCGACGGTCCGCAACGGTTACGGCACGCAGAGCTACCCGGCGCCCTGAACGGGTGGATCGGAAGCCGGCGGCGTCGCCGGGTCGAGCACCACGCGCTGTGCGGCATCCACCCGCCGGGTGACGCCGAGGTGGTCCAGGTGCTCCAGGAGCGGGATCACCACGCGCCGTGAGGTGGCCAGCGCCTCCCTCGCCGCGCTGGCGGTGAACGGTTGCTCCAGGTGTCGCAGCACCTGCGCCGCCTGCCGGGGCGCGTCGGGCAGGAGGAGGACGTCCCTGCCGAGGAGCAGCACCAGCCCGGCCGTCGAGGCCTCGCGCAGCGCCCGCGGGCCCAGGCCCGACGCCTGCAGGTGCTCGCCGGACGGGGCCGCGAACGGCTGTCGCGCCAGCGCCGTGCGGATGTCCCCCAGCGCGCTGACCTCGGCGGAGGTCAGGTTGGGGGCCCTCCGCTGCGCGACCGTGGCGTCCCGCACCACCAGGTCCGCCTCGGCGAGCAGGTCCTCCCACAACCGGCGTCCGGCCAGCCCGGTCACCTCGCGGAGTGACGCCGCGGGGAAGGGCCCCTGCCGGGCAGCGTCGGACAGGCGCTGACGGGCGCGCGCCCACTGTTGCGCGTCGACCAACTGCCCTCCCCGGCGCAGCACCGCCCCGGAGCCGCGCAGCTCGGCGGCCCGCCGTCCCGCGTCTCCGCGCCGTGCGAGTGGGGGCGGCGCGGGCTGCAGCACGATCACACCCGCGAGCACAGCGCGGCGACCCGGATCACGCAGTAGGCCGCGGTCGCCCGGACGCAGGACGAGCGGGTCGTCCCAGGTGAGCCGCCACAGGTCACCGTCCAACGGCCGCAACCGCACCTGGCGGGAGGCCGTCCCGAGGTGCAACATGACGTGCCCCGGCAGCTCCCGGGGGTCGACCGCGGTGAGCTGCACATCGGCTGCGGACGTCGGGGGCACGGGGCTGCCCAGCAGTCGGTCGCCGCGGGCCAGCCTGCTGGCGGGGACGCCCCGCAGGTTGACCGCGGCCCGGGCGGGGGCCGGGACGACGTCGCGGTCCTGGCCCAGGGCCTGGACCCGGCGCACGCTTGCGCCGACCGTCCCGGACGACAGACCGAGGTGGACCCGCTGACCCGCCCGGACCGACCCGGCGCTCAGGGTCCCGGTCACGACGCTGCCACTCCCGCGCACCGAGAAGGCCCGGTCCACCCAGAGGTCGGCCCGTTCCTCCGCGCCGCTCCCGCCGCCGCCCGGGGGGTCGTCCGGGTCGCCGGTGTCGGCGGGGTCGCCCGCCCGGGCGCGTGTCTGCTCTGCCAGGTCCAGCAGGGCCGCACGGACGTCGTCCACACCCTGCTCGTGCCCGGGTCGCGAGCACGCTGTCAGCATGGAGGCACCCTCCAGTCCCGACCCGGCGAGCCGCTCCCTGGCCTCGGCGAGAGCCGGGGCGGGATCGGTCAGGTCGCTGCGGGTCACCACGACCACACCCCGGGAGACCCCGAGCGCCTCGATCGCCGCGGCGTGCTCGGTGGTCTGTGCCGACCACCCGGAGTCTGCCGCGACGACCAGCAGCACGGTCGCGGCGGGGCCGAGCCCGGCCAGGGTGGTGCCGATGAACCGTTCGTGACCGGGCACGTCGACGAGGGCCACCTCGGTGCCGGTCGGTCCGGACAGCCAGGCGTAGCCCAGATCGATCGTCAGACCCCGGCGCTGCTCCTCGGCCAGTCGGTCCGGCTCCATCCCGGTCAGGGCGCGCACGAGGGCGGTCTTGCCGTGGTCGACGTGGCCGGCAGTGCTCACGACCAGCACCGCTCAGCCCGCCTCCCCGGTGGCAGCAGCCACGGCATCGGCGAGTGACTCGTCCAGGTAGGCAGGCACACACCGGAGGTCCAGCAGGAGTTCGCCGTCCAGCAGCCGCCCGACCACCGCAGGGTCCCCGGTGCGCAGCGGCGTGGACAGTTCGGCGGGGACGGCCACGGCCCATCCCGGCAACGGCACCCCCGGGGCGCCGCCGCCGCCCACCACGCCGTCGTGCCTTCGGACCCGCCCGCCGACCCGGTGGGCGAGCCGCTCGGCCCGCTGGCGCAACACCGTCTCGTCCGCCGTCCGGTATGTCGTCACGGGGGCGGGTGCGTGCCGCAGGGTGGACTCGAGGGCGGCCAGGGTGAGCTTGTCGACGCGCAGCGCCCGTGCCATCGGGTGTCGGCGCAGTCGTTCGACCAGGTCGGGGTCGCCCACCAGCAGGCCGGCCTGGGGTCCGCCCAGGAGCTTGTCGCCGCTGGCGGTGACGAGGTCGGCACCCTGCCGGAGGGTGGTGCTGGCGTCCGGCTCCCGGGGTAGCGCCGGATCGGGGGTCAGCAGCCCGGATCCGATGTCGACGACCACGGGTACCCCCAGTGCCGCGAGGTCGGCGACGTCGGCGCCGCCGGTGAAGCCCTCCACCCGGAAGTTGCTCGGGTGGATCTTGGCGATGCACCCGGTGTCCGGTCCCACCGCAGCGGCGTAGTCGGCAGCCCGGGTTCGGTTTGTCGTGCCCACCTCACGCAGCCGGGCGCCCGCACTCGTCATCAGGTCCGGCAGCCGGAAGCCGTCGCCGATCTCGACGAGTTCACCGCGGCTCACCACGACCTCGCGCCCGCCACCGGCCAGCGCGGTCACCGCGAGCAGGAGGGCAGCCGCCCCGTTGTTGACCACGAGTGCCGCCGTTCCCCCCGGCAGGTGCGCCCTCAGGGACTCGAGCACCGCCGCCCCGCGGGGTCCCCGCCGCCCCGTGGTGACGTCATACTCCACCGTTGAGTAGCCGGCCGCCCGCACGACGGCCTCGAGTGCCTCGGGCGAGAGTGGTGCCCTGCCCAGGTTGGTGTGCACCACGACCCCGGTGGCGTTGAGGACGGGACGAATCCCCGACGTGGCCGACGACAGGTCGGCCAGCGCCGACGACAGCACCTGCTCGGGACTGATGGCGCCGTCCCGGGCCCGTTGCTGGGCGCTGCGGATTGCGGAGAGGGAGCGATCGCGCCCCGCCCGGGTGGTGGCAGCTGCCAGCCGGGGGTCGGCGAGGAGCCGGTCGGTCCGGGGGATGCGGCGACGCGGGTCGGTCATGCTCACCCGCGCTTCCTGGTCATCCGGCTGCACCCGGGCACCGACGCACGCGGGTCTGGCGGAGGCGGATGGGAATCGAACCCACCTGACCCAGGTCCTGGGTCACGACGGTGTTGAAGACCGCGGGGCCCACCAGGTGCCCTGACGCCTCCACCAGACACGGTACGACACGGTGCGCAGGGCGGTGCCGCGACGTGTCCGGCCGGTTAGCGGATGATCGTCACTGGGCACTTCGCCCGGTGCAGCACCGCCCGGCTGGTGGAGCCGAGCAGCAGGCTGGCCAGGTCTCCGCGACCCCGGGCCCCGACCACCAGCATGGCGGCCTTCTCCGAGGCCTTGCCGAGGACCTCGTCGGGTCGGCCGTTCTTCACCAGCAGCGAGACCTCGGTGTCCGGGGACAGCCGGAGCAGGCGCTCGCGGGCCTTGTCCACGAAGTGCTGCGCACCGGCCTTGCGGCTCTCGGTGGCCTCCTCAACGCTGCTGAAGCCGGACGGCGGGTTGCCCAGGGAGTCCTGCCTCGCCTTGCTCCACGCGACGACGATCGTGACGGGCGCCTCGGTGGCCGCCGCCACGACAGCGGCGCCGTCCACCGCGCGCATCGAGCTCTCGGACCCGTCGACCCCGACCATGACCGGGTGGTTCGGACCGGGGAGGTCGACGTCTACCCGGGGGACGATGACCACGGGGGAGCGGGCGTGCTCGGTGACGTTGAAGGCGGTGGAACCCAGCAGGGTGCCGCTGATCCGGCCGCGACCGCGGTTGCCGACGACCACGCAGCTGGCCCGGATCGAGGCCTCCTGGAGAGCCAGCGAGGCGCTGCTCAGCGACGTCGCGATCTCGACGTCGAGGTCGGGGTGCTCCTTGCGCACGGCGGCGGCTCCGTGCTCGGCGATCTTGGCCGCCGACTCGAGCGCGCGCCCGGCATCGAAGTTGCCGACGCCCTTGTCCTGGGCGTGGATGAGCACCCCGGAGGCGTGGAGCACGACGACGGGCAGCTTCTCCCGTTCTGCCATCGCGGCGCCCCAGCGAAGTGCGGCCTCCGCCAGGTCGGATCCGTCGTAGCCGACCACGACAGAGTTCTCGGGGATCTTCATGACATCTCCTAATCGTCGGTGGACCGATCCTGTCGGGTCGCGGGTGTCGAGGCAAGGGGACTCGACGGCTGTGTTGCTCATCGGACTCGAATGACGAGGTGCCCACCGGGCCTGACGTCGGTCGTGACACGGTGGGTGCATGGAGACGGGAGCATCAGGCGTCCGGTTGACCGGCTATGCCGCGGGCGGCGGGTGTGCGTGCAAGATCCCGCCCGGCGAGCTTGAGCAGGTGCTCGCTGGCCTACCCACGACCGGAGACACCGGCGACGTCCTGGTCGCGGCCGGGGACGACGCGGGTGTGGTGCGGGTGCGCCCCGACCTCGCGGTCATCAGCACGGCCGACTTCTTCACCCCCGTCGTGGATGACCCGTATGACTTCGGCCGGGTGGCGGCGACCAACGCGCTGTCCGACGTCTATGCCATGGGCGGGACACCGGTCATGGCGGTCAACCTCGTCGGTTGGCCCCGGTCGGTCTTGGACACCGACGTGCTCGCGGAGGTGCTCCGCGGCGGTGCCGATGTCACCGCTGCCGCGGGGTGTCCCCTGGTCGGTGGACACTCGATCGACGACCCGGAGCCCAAGTACGGGCTGGCCGTCACCGGCACGGTGCACCCGGACCGGATGCTGCGCAACGACGCCGCCGCGCCCGGCCTGCCGCTGACCCTGACCAAGCCCCTCGGGATCGGGGTGCTGAATACGTGGCACAAGCGCACTGGGGAGTGGTCCGAGGCCGCCGTCGAGGCGATGACCACCCTGAATGCGGCAGCCGCCGGAGCCGCGCTCGCGGCCGGGCTGGTGGCGGCCACCGACGTCACAGGTTTCGGGTTCCTCGGTCACCTGCACGAGATGATGAGCGCGTCGGGGACCAGCGCCACGATCGATGCGGCGGCCGTGCCCTACCTGCCTGGTGCACGCGCCGTTGCCGCCGACGGGTACGTCAGCGGTGGCACCCGGCGCAACCTGGACTGGGTGCGCCCGCGGCTGGTGGCCAGCGGCGTGGACCAGACGGAGTTGCTGTTGCTCGCGGACGCGCAGACCAGCGGTGGGCTGCTGGTGGTGGGGGAGGTCGACCTCCCCGGGGCCGTCGTCGTGGGTGAGGTGCACCCGGCCCGTGACGACGGCGCCACCCTGGTCGTGCGGGGGTCTGTGTCCTCCGATTGAGGACGCGTCCGGTGGAGCGCCGGCGCCAGCCCAGCAGGGTGTCCTCGATATGAGGACATTGCTGGTGAGGGTGCGTGTCGGCTGGGGTTGGCCGGTGGTGTCGTTGCTGTGGGACGGTCCGGGTGAGGGGGCGCAGGCTCGTGTGGAGTCTGAAGGGGCCTATGACCCCCTTCAAGTGACACGCGAGATCGGTCGGGCTGAGGGAAGCGCTTGCCTCACCCGCGCCCGGGCGGTCGCTCGATGTTGGGGGCGGCCTGGCCTCGGGTGTCGTCGATATGAGGACATTGCTGGTGAGGGTGCGTGTCGGCTGGGTTTGGCCGGTGGTGTCGTGCTGTGGGACGGTCCGGGTGAGGGGGCGCAGGCTCGTGTGGAGTCTGAAGGGGCCTATGACCCCCTTCAAGTGACACGCGAGATCGGTCGGGCTGAGGGAAGCGCTTGCCTCGCTCGCGCGGGGGCGGTCGCTCGATGTTGGGGGCGGCCTGGCCTCGGGTGTCCTCGATATGAGGACATTGCTGGTCAGGGTGCCAGTCTTGCGAGGGTGGGGGCGGCCGGCAGAGGTGTCCTCGATACGAGGACATCGCTGGTCAGAGTGCCAGTCCTCCAAAGTGATCACACTCCAATCGTCGAAGAGAGTGCTCACTTTTCGAGCGCCGTACTTGCTCAGTTTTCAAGCGCCGCCGACAGGTGTCCTCGATATGAGGACATTGCTGGTCAGGATGCCTGTTGGCGGGGCAGGCGCGGAGGCGGGTCAGGGCTTCTGTGCGACGAGGTGGCTCTTGACGACCAGCAGTTGCTTGGTCGGCACCGTGTCGAACGGCGGGACGAGCTCCAGGCCCTCAAGGGCTGAGGGCTCCCGGCGAGTGTTGCGTGCCTGGAGGACCTCCCAGCCGGATTCCTCCAACAGTCCCCGGTAGTCGGCGATCTGGAGCCGGTTCTGGTAGTGCAGCCGGTTGTTGGCCCACCGCCACTGCCGATCAGTGAGGGTGAGGAAGTTGAACTCCCCGATGCTCGGGTCGACGCTCGCGTAGTGGTCCGCCAGGTCCACGTAGTGACTCATCCGGGCGTGGTCCGCCCCGACCCGGACAAATTCGCTGAAGATGTCGCGCAACACCTCGGCAGGGATGTGCTCCAGGGTGTTGTTGGAGACCATGAGGTCCGCCCCGTGGGTGTCCCGCAGGTGGGTCAGGTCCCGGGCGTCCGCGAGGCGTGGGGTGATCCCGAGCGGTGCCAGGTTGCCCAGCACGGGGCGGTCGCCAGCGCCCGGTGCGAGGGAGCGAAGCAGGTCCAGTCGGGGACCGGGCGGCACCTCGATCTCGCCGCGATCCACCAGGTCGAGTGCGACCTGCAGCACGAGGGCGACCCGTCCGGCCTCAAGGTGGGCATTGGCGTCGACGCTGATGACGTCCGCGCCGCGCAGGGCCAGCCCCAGCGGAACGATCGGGAACCACCCGGTGCCGAGTTCCACGACCCTCGTGCCGGAGAGGTCCCCGTCGACATCGCCGGTCAGCGCGCGCGTGTGTGAGGTGACGTGGTGCCACTTGCTGAGGAAGTACTCCGGGTCAAGGTGTCTCCCGGTGCGGCGGTGCCTGACCCACTCATCCACCCGCGGAGCCCCGGGCACCAGGGACAACGCCCCCTGAGCTGCCGCCTTGAGCCACCAGCGGGGGACGGTGCGAGGGATCATGGCGTGTCCCGTCAGGGCTCGATCGAGAGCGGTTCGTCGTTGCGCAGCGCCTCGAACATCTGCTGGGCCTGCGCCGCGTCCCAGAGGACGGCGCTGCCGACCGGGGTGCTGTAGTTGGGGTTCTCGATCGGCACGGTGACCGATTGGCCGCTGCCTCCGGAGATGCTCCGCATCGCCAGCGCCATCTGGATCGTCTCCCACATCGAGGTGTCCTCACCGATGTGCATGGCCGATCCCGTGGCGGTGCCGACGTCGTGCAGTCGCCACGGCACGAGCATCGTCTGGGGCGTGGCCATCTTGCTGACCAGCGCGGAGAGGAACTCACGCTGCCGTTCGACCCGACCCAGATCGCCCCGCGGGTCGGAGTAGCGCATCCGGACGTAGTTGAGGGCTTCTGCGCCAGCGAGGTCCTGACAACCGGCGGCGAGGTCCAGCCTCGTCTTCTCGTCGGCGACGGGCTCATCGAGGCACATGTGGACTCCGTCCACGGTCTGCACCACCTCGACGAAACCGCCGAAACCGATCTCGAGGTACCCCGACACGCGGAGCCCGGTCGACTGCTCGACGGTGTCGACGAGCAGCGGTGCGCCGTCGATGGAGTAGGCAGCGTTGATCTTGTTCCACCCCTGGCCGGGGATCTCCACGTAGCTGTCGCGGGGGATCGAGACCAACGTCGGATCACCGTCGTCGGGCACGTGCAGCAGCATGATCGTGTCGGCGCGGGCACCCTCCGTGCTGTGTCCGGCCACCAGTTCGTTGCGCTCCTCCCGGGTCAGGTTGTCCCGGCTGTCGGTGCCGACCAGCACGAAGTTGGTGCCGCTGCCCCCCTCCGGACGGTCGGAGGAGGTCGGCGTCGCGGGCACCCGCTCGATCGAGTTCCAGGTCGCGCTGACGGCCCAGATCATCGCCCCCACGTAGGCCAGCACCAACACGAGGATGACGACCATGAAGCGGCGCAGACCGTAGCGCGGACGCTTGCGGCGTCCCCGCCCGCCCGGTGGGGGGCCGCCCGGGGGCGGACCACCCGGACGGCGCGCGGGCGCCGCCTGCTCCCGACCGTCCCGGTCGTCGTCGTACCCCTCGTCATACCCCTGCTCGTAGCCCCCGTCGTACTCCCCGTCCTCGGCGTACCGCCCGTCGTACCCCCCGGCATACTGCTGCGTCTCAGGGGCGTCCGCGTCGGCATACCCGTCGTCGTAGTCGTACCCCTGCTCCTCGTCCCGGCGGTACCCCCGACGGCCGGTGCCGCGGTCGCCGTCGGACGAGTGCGCCCCCGCAGACGGGTAGTCGATCTGCTGCGTCGCGTCCGGGTCGTAGTCCTCGCCGCCCAGGTAACCGGGGACCTCGGGGTCCCTGGGGTCGCTGCGACGACCGCGCGGCGCGCGGGGTATCGGGCGGGTCCAGTCGTCCTCGGGGTGGTGCGGCACCGGGCCAGCGTAGGCGAGTTGCCCGGGAGCCCTCGAACCGCCACACCGGCGATGGGGCGTGCCGCAGGTCGGACGGATACCCTGCGAGCGTGACGTCCGACCACCCGCCCGTGTCCGTGATCATGCCGATCCTCAACGAGGAACGGCACCTGGGGCACGCGGTCCGATCCGTGCTCGCACAGGCCTATCCGGGTGACCTGGAGGTGGTCCTGGCCATCGGCCCGAGCGAGGACCGCACCCTGGAGGTGGCCCGTGAATTGGCCGCCGAGGATCCCAGGATCACCATCGTGGACAACCCGTCCGGACGCACCCCGGACGGCCTGAACCGTGCGTTGGAAGCGGCTGCGCACGAGATCATCGTGCGGATGGACGGGCACGGGGAACTCTCCGAGGGCTACGTCACCCGGGCCGTCGAGGTGCTCCTGGAGACCGGGGCCGCAAACGTGGGTGGCCTGATGCGGGCCGAGGGGGAGACCGACTTCGAGAAGGCCGTGGCCGGGGCGATGCGCTCCCCCCTGGGTATCGGGGGCGCCCGGTTCCACGTCGGAGGCTCGGCCGGGCCCAGCAAGACGGTCTACCTGGGGGTGTTCCAGCGGGACTGGCTGCGGCGCGTCGGTGGCTACGACACCACCTACTCCCGGGCCCAGGACTGGGAGATGAACTATCGGATCCGCCAGGAGGGCGGGCTGGTCTGGTTCACGCCGGAGCTCAGCGTCACCTACCGGCCGCGCCCCGACTTCGGGGCACTGGCCCGGCAGTTCTATCGGACCGGGCAGTGGCGCCGGCGGCTCACCCGGCAGCACCCGCGCTCGCTGAACGTCCGCTACCTGGCCCCGCCGGTGGCCGTGGCCGGTCTGGCCGTCGCCGCCGTGGGTGGGCTGGTGTGGCGTCCGCTGTGGCTGGCGCCAGCGGGGTATGCCGCAGCCGTCACCGTGGGCGGACTGGCCATCGGGGCACCGGACGGCCCCGCCGTGGCCGTGCGGGTGCCCCCCGTGCTGGCCGTGATGCACCTGGCCTGGGGGACCGGCTTCCTGCGGGGGACCGACGACTGAAACCCCGGCGCACCGCCGGGCGGCGGTGGTGCGCTGACCGGGCGCCGGTCAGGCCTCCTGCAGGTCGACCGTCAGCGTCGGGCCCGTCTTCTCCTCGACCTCCTCGACGGTCACGCCGGGCGCGAGCTCGCGCAGCACCAGCCCGTCCGCGGTGACGTCGATGACGGCCAGGTCGGTGATGATCCGCTGCACCACGGCCAGGCCGGTGATGGGCAGCGAGCACTCGTCCACGATCTTGTGGGAGCCGTCCCTGGCGACGTGCTCCATGAGCACGATGACCTTCTTGGCACCGTGCACCAGGTCCATCGCCCCGCCCATCCCCTTGACCATCTTGCCGGGGATCATCCAGTTGGCGATGTCGCCGCCGACCGAGACCTGCATCGCGCCGAGGATGGCCGCGTCGACCTTGCCGCCGCGGATCATCCCGAAGCTCGTGGCGGAGTCGAAGAAGGAGGCGCCGGGGCGGACCGTGACGGTCTCCTTGCCGGCGTTGATCAGGTCCGGCTCCTCCGTGCCCTCGACCGGATAGGCGCCCACGCCGAGGATGCCGTTCTCGGACTGCAGGACCAGCTCGACGTCGTCGGCCACGTAGTTGGGCACCAGCGTCGGCAGTCCGATGCCGAGGTTGACGTAGTCACCGTCGGCCAGTTCCCGGGCGGCCCGGGCCGCCATCTCGTCACGGGTCAGGGCCATCTCAGGCCTCCTGCTCGGTCGTCGGGGCGGGACGGGTCGTGCGGCGCTCGATCCGCTTGTCGACCGCCTGATCGGCGGTCAGCGGGAGCACCCGCTGCACGTAGATGCCGGGCAGGTGCACGTCGTCCGGATCGAGGTCGCCCGGGTCGACGAGCTCCTCCACCTCGGCCACCGTCACCCGGCCAGACATGGCGCACAGCGGGTTGAAGTTGCGGGCCGACTTGTTGAAGACCAGGTTGCCGTGGCGGTCACCGACCGCAGCGCGGACCAGGCCGAAGTCGGCCACGATGGAGTGCTCCAGCACGTAGTCGCGGGTCTGCCCACCGAAGTCGAACTCCTGGGTGGCCTTGGGTGGGGAGGCAATCTCCACGGAGCCGTCGGCGGCGTACTTCCACGGCATGCCACCCTCGCTGACCTGGCTGCCGACGCCGGTGGCGGTGTAGAAGGCGGGGATCCCGCAGCCTCCGGCACGCAGCTTCTCCGCCAGGGTGCCCTGCGGCGTCAGCTCCACCTCCAGCTCGCCGGAGAGGTACTGCCGGGCAAACTCCTTGTTCTCCCCGACGTAGGAGGCGATGATCCGGCGCAGCCGACGCTCGTTCAGCAGGATGCCCAGGCCCCAGTCGTCCACCCCGCAGTTGTTGCTGACGACCTCAAGGTCCTTGGTGCCCCGGGCGAGGAGCTCGGCGATCAGCACCGAGGGCACCCCGCAGAGTCCGAACCCTCCGACCGCCAGCGTCATCCCGTCGGTCACGCCCTCCAGGGCCTCGGCGGCTGTAGCAACGACTTTGTCCATGCCCGCACCCTAACCGTGCCCGGTCAGGCTTCGGGAAGCAGGTCCACGCCCTCCGAACGCATCCGTTCGTCCTCCGGGCCGGGTGCTGCGCCGCGCACCAGCACGACCGAGCCGCCGGCCGCGAACGCCTGCAGGAGGTGCAGGAGGAAGGTGTGCGGCTCGGCGCCGTGCAGCAGCACGCGGGAGCCCGGCGGCCAGGTCGGGTCCGGGACGACCTCGCGGTATGCCGTCCGCTCACCGTCGTGGATCAGCGCCGGGTCCTCGGGGTCGGGCTCGTCCCACGGGGTGAACCCGTCGCCGTAGCTGGGCAGCTCCTTGGCCTCGTCCATCACCCCGGACCGCAGGTCCCCGTCGAACTCGCGCGCCAGCGCCGGCAACGTCACCGCGATGACCTCGTCGGCGTCCTCGGCGTGGGCGGCCTCCGGGTCGTGGGTCACCAGCACGTCCGCGCCCTCGTGGAGGTCGAGGGTCAGGGTCGCGCCCACCGACCACACGGCCAGGGACCAGTAGGTCCAGCGCCAGTGGGGCACCGGCAGGTCGAGCAGGACGACCGAGCCCGGCTCGACGTCCAGCCCCTCCTGGAGGGCGTTGGCTGCCTTGGCGACCCAGGTGGCGAGCACCTTGCGGGAGAGCTCGATCCGCTCCCCCTGGGTGGGGCCGGGGGTGTCGTCGTAGAACGTGACGGCAGGTCGCGACGGATCCTCGGCGAGGAGGTCGGCCAGGACCTGGGCGGGCGTGTGCACGCCCACGACGCTAACGCAGGTCGGTCGGACGGGCGTGTCAGGCTGTGGACATGTCGCCCAATCCGCAGACCGTGATGCGCCGGTCCCGGTGGGCACCCGGGCGACCCGTGGACCTGGTCGCGACGTGGGGGACGCTGCGCCGGGGGACCGGGGACCCGACCTGGCAACAGCACCACGGCGCCCTCTGGCGGGGAGTGCGGACCGCCGCGGGACCCGTCACCCTGCACGTGCGGGTGGACCGTGCCGCCGGCGAGGTCGAGGGTCGAGCCTGGGGATCCTCCGCGGCCACGGAGCTCATCCTGGACGCACTCCCGGCGATGCTCGGGCGCGAGGACGACCCGGGCGGTTTCCACCCGCGGCATCGCGTCCTGGCCGAGGCCTGGGCGCGTCGACCGGGGTGGCGGGTGCCCCGGACCGGGATGGTGCTGGAGTCCCTCGTTCCGGCGGTCATCGAGCAGAAGGTCACCGGCCAGGAGGCGTTCGCCGGGCAGCGCAGGCTGGTCCGCCGGTGGGGTGAGCCGGCTCCGGGGCCGGGCCGGGCGATGGGGTTGTGGGTGGCGCCGTCACCGGCGACGCTGCGCGCGGTCCCGTCCTGGGAGTGGCTGCGGCTCGGGGTCAGCCCGCAGCGGGCGGACACCCTTGCGCGCGTGGTCGCGGTGTCGGACCGGCTCGAGGAGGCGGCCGGGCTCGACGGCGTGGCAGCGCGGCGACGGCTCACCGCGGTGCCCGGCGTGGGGGTCTGGACCGCCGCCGAGACCGCGCACCGCGCGCTCGGTGACGCCGACGCGGTCAGCTTCGGCGACTATCACGTGGCCGCCGACATCGGGTGGGCGTTGACCGGGAGCCCGCTCGACGATGACGCGCTCGTCGAGCTGCTCGAGCCGTATGCCGGCCACCGCTACCGGGTGCAGCGGCTGCTCGAGCTGGCGGGACACCACCGTCCACGGCGCGGCCCGCGCATGGCGCCCCGGGCCCACCTGCCGGTGCGCTGACCAGGCGTCACCCGGCCTGGGACTGCACCCGAACCTGCGGGTCGGCCAGGCGCTCGCCGCGCAGGGCCACCTCGAGCCGGGCGCTGACCCGGCCCACGGAGACCGGGTCACCCCCGGACACCCGGAGCGTCAGGCGCCCCGAGTCGTCGGCCTCGACCTCGACCGCAGTCCCGTCCGGCTCGCCGAGCCGGGCCAGGCGCACGGCGCGGTCCAGGCGGGTCGGGACGTCCTCGGGGGCCACGGAGGGGATCCCGACCGCCGCGGCCTCGGGGGTGCCGGGCTCCGCGCCGAGGGCCGCTCGGACGGCCTCGATCGCGCCGTGTGCGAACCAGTCGTCCGGGCCGGTGCGGACCAGGTCGGCGGCGCCGCGCGCCCCCGGGTCCGCCACGGTGCCCGAGGGCAGGCCCCGGACCAGTGCTGCCGGGACCCCGCCGACCTTGCCCTTGACCAGGTCGGCCGCGGCCGCGATCTCGTCGGCGACCGCCCGCGAGGTGACCGACAGGTCGCGCCCGTCGGCGTCCCTCCCGCCCCGGAGGTCATCCAGCACCGCGATCCCGCAGGAGCCCAGCGCAAAGTCGGTCTGGCCCACGCGCCACGGTCGCCCCGCGGTGTCGCTCAGGACGATGCCGACCATCGGCACGGGTGAGGGCGCATAGGCCGCCAGCAACTCGGCATACACCGATCGGGCGGCTAGGTCCGGGTCGGGCGGCAGGGTGAGGAACCCGCCCTCCTCCCCGACGTTCGATCCATCGATCCCGGCGGCGACCATCACGGGCCCCGCTGCGGCGTGCACCACCCGGGTCACCCCGTGCGGCGTGGACCGCTCGGTCACGATGCGGCGGCTGTGCCGCAGCACCAGGGACTCCTTGTCCGCGGTGTGCTCGCGCATCCCGAAGGCCTTGGAGACGATCTTGCTGGAGAGCACGAGCACGTCGCCGTCCACCAGCCGCAGGTCCGCCCGCTCCAGGGCGTCCCGCAGCAGGGACCCCAGGTCGTCGCCCCGACGCACCTCGCCGATGCCGGTCAGCGGGATCAGCGTCACCGCGCCCGGGGGAGTGCTCACGCGGCACCCCCCGCGTCGCGGGCGCGCAGCTCCAGCGCCAGGTCGAGGGCTGCCCCGGCGATCTCCGCGGCGGTCTCGACGTCCCTCATCTGCAGGTCACGGTGGCGCACCGTGGTGCGCGAGGCGTACCCGCCCGGCGCCTGGTCCCGGTCCACGTCGTCGACCAGCCACCCGTCGAGGAAGTCCGCGTAGAGACCGGCCACCCCGACGGCGCTGACCTCGACCCCGAGGGGGGCCAGGCATGCGTCCGCATGCCCGCGCACCGGAGCCCCGCCGATGATCGGGCTCACTCCGACGACGGGGGCGCGGGAGCCGCGGAGGGCGTCGCGCACCCCGGGGATGCCGAGCACGATGCCGATTGAGACGACCGGGTTGCTGGGCGGCAGCAGGATCACGTCGGCGGTGCGCAGCGACTCCAGGACCCCGGGCGCGGGGACGGCGGACGACAGTCCGGCGACGGTGAACCTGCGAGCCGGGACAGCCGCACGCTGCTGGACCCACCACTGCTGGAAGTGCACGGCCCGCTCCCCGGGGCTCCCGTCGGGGGCCGGGTGGTCGGGATCGTCGAGCACCACGTGCGTCTCGATCGGGGTGTCGGTCGCCGGGAGGAGGCGCACACCCTGCCCGGGCAGCCCCCAGCGCCGGGCCAGCCGGCTGGTGACCTCGCTGAGCGAGAGCCCCTGCCCGAGCCACTGGCTGCGGGCGATGTGCGTGCCGAAGTCGCGGTCCCCGAGGCCGAACCACTGGGGCTCGGCGCCCAGCGCCGCGAGCTCGCTCATCACCTCGCGGGTATCTCCCTCGCGCCCCCACCCCTGCGCCTCGTCCACGCCCCCGCCCAGGGTGTAGAGGACCGAGTCCAGGTCGGGGCAGATGCGCAGCCCGAACAGCGTGATGTCGTCGCCGGTGTTGCCGATGATCGTGAGCCGGGCGTCGTCGGGTGCCGGGCCTTCGCGCCGTTCCAGGTGGTGTGTCAGGCCGCGCAGGAAGCGGGCGCCGCCCACACCACCGGAGATTGCCGTGATCCGCATGGGTCCATTGTGGGAGGTCAGGCCCTTGTAGCAGACCTGGGGTTGACGTAATGGCATGACACGCGTGTAATTCTCTCAATGTTGTTTGTGCCGGAGGGTCGAGGAGGAGCCGTGCACGAGCTGGACCTGCTGACATTCCTGAACACGACCGAAGAGGACGAGGAGGCCTCGTGGCAAGAGCGCGCCCTGTGCGCGCAGACCGACCCCGAGGCCTTCTTCCCCGAGAAGGGGGGATCGACCCGCGAGGCCAAGAAGGTCTGCGTCGGGTGCGAGGTTCGCGCCGAGTGCCTGGAGTACGCCCTGGCCAATGATGAGCGGTTCGGCATCTGGGGTGGGCTCTCCGAGCGGGAGCGACGCAAGCTGAAGAAGCGCGCCGTCTAGGCGCCGCACCTTCCCAGTGTCTGCCACGCCCGGGTCACCGCAACGAGGTCTGGCGCGTGATCGTCGTCGCGCGCCGGTGCAGGATGTCACCGTCATCCTGCTGACCCATCCGGGGGGACCGGTGGTCGGGCACGTCCTCGACGCGCTGGCCGCTCAGACCCGGCGTCCGGACCGCGTCGTGCTGACCGGCCTGGACCGGGACGACGAGGAAGTCGCCGGAGCCCGCACCCACAGCCTCTTCCGGGACGGCGCGCGCCTGGTGGTGCGCGATCCCCTCGACGCACCGGAGGAGCCCGAACTGCACGCGGTGGTGGCCGACGCCGTCGGCGACCTGCCGGTGCAGGAGGGCGCCTGGTGGTGGTTGCTGCACGACGACTCCCTGCCCGAGAGCGCCGCGCTGGAGCAGCTCATCGAGGCGACCACCCGGTCCAGCGGGGTGGGCGTGGTCGGGCCCAAACTGGTCCAGGCGCAGAACCCGCGCCATCTGGTGGCCGTCGGGCAGGCAGTCACCCGTGCCGGCCGGGCCGGTGACACGGTCGCCGGCCAGCTGGACCAGGGGCAGTTCGACCAGCGCACCGACGTCCTGGGCGTCCCCGTCGCGGGGATGCTCGTCCAGTCCGAGGTGTTCACCTCGCTGGGCGGACTGGAGCCCGCCTTCGGGGACGGGGTCGAGGGACTGGACCTGTCCTGGCGCAGTCACCTCGCCGGGCACCGGGTGCTGGTCGCGACCGGTGCCGTGGTCCGCCAGGGAGGGCCGGGCCTCGGTGTGGTCAGGCCGACCCGCACCCGTACCCGTACCCGGCAGATGGCGCTGGCCCGCGGGTCGTTGTGGAGTATGCCGTTCCGTGCGCTGGCGGTCACCCTCACCTCCGTGGTGGCTGCCCTGGGGCTGCTGCTGGTCAAGAGACCGTCCGCGGCCGCGGGCGAGCTTGCCGACATCCGGGGAGCGCTGTCTCCCTGGCGCGGTCTGGGCGCCCGGTGGCGGTTCCGCGGGCGCACGAAGGTCCGCCGCCGCGACCTGGCCGGGCTCCACCCCAGCTCCGCCAGCGCCTGGCGGGGCACCTCCGACCTGGTCCAGGACGCCCTGACCCCGCGGGCGGCGGGCGCCCGGCGCGCCGGCACCGACGGGGAGAGCGGCCCGGTCGACGAGGACGCCCAGTCGTTGGCCGCCGCGCGGTTCGGGCGGGGGCTGTGGAGCTGGCCGCTCGTCCTCGCCGGGCTGCTCGGCACCGTCCTGGCGCTGGTGTGGTGGCGTGACGTCCTCGCGGGACTGCGCGGGTCGGGTCACGGCGTCACGGCGAGCGAGCTCGCCGTGGTGGACGCCGGCAGCCGGGAGCTGTGGGAGTCCTGGTGGTTCGCCTGGCATGGGTCGGGCCTGGGCTCCGCGGTGGCGGCTGAGCCCTGGCTCCTGCCCATGGCGGTGCTGACGCGCCTGACCGAGGTGCTGCCCTGGGTGGCCGGCTCCGGGTCACCCGCCGCCGCGACGGCAGCCTGGCTGCTCTTCGCCGCGATCCCGCTGTCGGTGGTGAGTGGCTACCTGGCCACCCGCGTGGTGGTGCGCAGCCGCTGGAAGCGCGCCGTGGCCGGCCTGCTCTGGGCCGCACTGCCCCCGCTGGCAGCCGGCGTCGCCGACGGCCGGGTGGGCCCGGTCCTGGCGCACGTACTGCTGCCGCCCGTCGTCGCGGGGTTCCTGCTGGCCGCGGGCCGTCGGGACGGGGGTCGGCGCACCGCCGCGGCCTTCGGCACCGCGCTGCTGCTGGGACTGATCGGCATGTTCGTGCCCGGACTCCTCGTGCTGTCCTCCGTCGCGGGGCTGCTCATCTTCGTCTTCGGTCCCGGTTGGGGCCGGTTGCGGGGGCTCGTCCTGGCGTTCCTGCCGTGGGTCCTGGTCGGCCCGTGGATCCAGGCGGTGTGGCAGGACCCGCGCCTCGTGCTTGGTGGGGCCGGCGCGACCACCACGCACGCTCCCGTGGAGCCCTGGCAGACCCTGCTGCTGCACCCGGGCGGGCCACAGTCCCTGACCGTCTTCTGGACCGCGCCGCTGCTGCTGCTGGGGGCGGTCGCGCTGCTGCGCACCGGCTCCCGGGGACGCAGGGCCGCGCTGCTGCTCACCGGGGCCGTGTTGGCGCTGGCGGCCGCGCTCGCGGTGCCGATGCTCGAGGTCGGAGTCCAGCCGGACGGGTACGGCGCTGCAGGGTCTCCGGTGACCGCCTGGTCCGGGAGCTATCTGAGCGCCGTGGGCGCGTGCGTGCTGCTCGCGGCGGGAGTGGCGGTCGACCGTGTCTCCCGACGGGGCCGTTGGTCGCGGGCCGGACGCCCGGCCGTGACCGTGCTCGGCGGGGTCGCCGTCGTGGCTGGTGCCGGCCTCCTGGGGTCCACCGTGTGGAGCGGTACGGGCTCCTCGCTGGCGACGGCGCCGGCCCGGTTCCCGGCCGTCGCGGCCGAGCAGGCCTCCGGCGCGGACTCGCTGCGGATGCTCGAGCTGACGCCCACCGGCGGATCCGTGTCCTACCGGCTCGAGGGCCGCGAGCCGGGGCTATGGCTCCGGGACCGGGCGCGTGAGATCAGCGGCGTGACCAGCCCCGCTCCCGGGATGGGGGAGGAGCACCTGGACACCACGGTCAACGCACTGCTCGGCCAGTCGGCCGTTGCCGGTGGACCGGGCGAGCCGTCGGGGGATGGCGCCGCCGGGGAGGACTCCGGAGAGGACGGTGCCGCGGGGGAGGAGTCCGGTGAGGACGAGACGTTCGACCGTGGCGTGTTGGGCCGCCTGCACGACCTGGGGGTCGGCTTCGTCGGGCTGCGCTCCGGTCAGGACGACCCGCTGGTCGAGCGGCTGGACGGCACGCCGGGGCTGACCCGGCTCGGAGGGACGGACGAGCTGGTGCTCTGGCGGGTGGGGGCGCTGGGCGAGGGGGAGGAGCGGGTGTCCCCTGCGCGGCTTTGGGTGCGGGCCAGTGACGGCTCCACGCTCACCACCGTCCCGGTGACCGGCAACCATGCGCGCACCGAGGAGGCGGAGCCTGGGACACCCGTGCCCGCCGGTAGCGTCCTGGTCGCCGCGGAGGGCCAGGGATGGCCGGACTATGTCTCCGTGACGGCCGACGACACCGTCCTGGTGCCCGATAGCAGCAGCTGGCCGCCGGCCTACGCCCTACCCGACGGCGCCGCGGAGATCTCGGTGGCCCCGGTCGCGCGCGACTCCACCTGGCACCTGATCACCGCCGCCCTCGCGGCCCTCGCCGCCGTCCTGGCCCTCCCGCTGGGCTCTCGCAGTAGGAGCACCCGATGAGCCCCCGCCGCCGCCGCAAGCACGAGCCAGACGACGACCCGATCCGCACGGAGGAACTCGTGCGTAGTGAGCCGGTCGAGGTGGACGATGACCCCGAGCCTGACCCTGACACCGACGCGGGGGTGGGAGTGGGCGCCGGGGCGACGGCACGCGACGGCGGGGACGGAACGGGCGCGCCGGCCGACGCTGTGGCGGACGACGCGGACCGGGTGGGGGACCGCCCGCCATCGCACCGTCGGGCCGCTGCCGGGAGAGTCCTGGCTCTGCTCCTCCTGGCCGGTGCCGTGACCGGACTCATCCTCGGTGCGGCGCGTCTCCCCGGCGGCCTTGACCTCTCCGATCGACTGGGTCCACCCGCGCCGGAGCCGGTCGCTGCGGCCACCGTTGACCCGAGGGTGAGTGAGTCGGTGTTGAGCTGTCCCGGCCCGGAGCAGGTCGGGCTGCAGGACGCGACGGTGGAGGAGCAGCGGATGGTCGTGCAGGCCTCCGCGGCCGCAGCGCCCGAGGAGGCGCTCCCGGAGGACCTGTCACCAGCTCCGGACTTCGGTTCGCTCGTGCTGGAGACCTTGCCGGAGGGACCGACCGAGGAAGTCGCGGAGCGCGGCACCCGGATCGAGCAGGCCCTTGAGGACGCCTCTGCCGTCCGGGTCGCCGGCTCCGGTGAGTTGGCTGCGGGCACATCCGGGGCGCAGTGGCACCTGAGCCGCGCCGACCAGCGACGCGGTCTGACGGGGGCGCCCTGCATCCCGGCGACCACCGAGTCCTGGCTACTGGCCGGTGGCGACGAGCCGGGCCGGGTGGAGCGGATCGTGCTGGTCAACCCCGGGGGCAACGCCGTCACCGTCCGGGTGCAGGTCTTCGGCGGGGAGGGCGAGCTGCCTGCCCCCGGTGGGCAGGGGATCGTGTTGGAGCCGGGCGGCCGCACCGTCCTGCTGCTGGACGCGTTGGCGTCGGGGGAGGCCACCCCCGCGATCCGGGTCACCTCCAGCGGGGGCCCCGTCGCGGCTGCGCTGGGTGACCGGTGGCTCGAGGGCACCCTGGACCGGGGGCTGGAGCTCACCGTCCCGGCGGCGCTCCCGTCCACGGAGCTGGTGGTGCCGGCCGTTCCCCTGCCGCTGGAGCAGCAGGCCAGCTCGGCGCAACTGCGGGTCGTGGTGCCCGGCGACAGCGATGCGATCCTGCAGGTCCGCGCGCTGACCGAGGACGGCCCCGTGCGGATCGAGCAGGACGTCACGGTGGTGTCCGGTGGGACCGTCGCCGACATCGACGTCTCCGACGTCCCGCCCGGCACCCAGGGGCTCCAGGTGACCAGCGACGTCCCCGTCACCGCAGCGGCCCGCGTGGAGCGGCGCAGCGCCGACGACGCGCCCTCGGACATGGCCTGGGTCCCCGCCACCGAGCCGGTCCGCGAGCTCGCCGGGGTGCCCCTGGCCGAGCACGAATCCGTCTCGATCAACAGCCAGTTGGTCCTCGCGGCGGTGGAGCCCGCGGAGGTCGAGGTCGTCACCGTCGGGCCGGACGGTGAGATCGACACGCAGAGCGTGTCCGTCCCCGCCGCCAGCGTGGCCAGGGTGCCGGTGCGCGGTGCCGCCAGCGTCTGGGTCCGGCCTCTCTCCGGGACGCCGCACGCGGCCGTGGTGGCCTTCGACACCGAGGCACCGGGCGGCACCCTCCTCGCCGGGGTGCCCCTCCAGGACCTGCCAGTGACCAGGGACCTCCTGGACGTGCTGCCCTGGCGCCCCTGACGGGTCACCCGGGTCCGGGACTCCCGGCGGGCCGCAGTCAGGCCAGGTCGTCAGGGTCCAACCCGAGCATCGAGGCGATCTGCTCGGCCAGCACCTCGTGGACCATCGAGGCCAGCTCGGCGTCGTCGTGCGCCCTGGTCTCCAGGGGCCGGCGGTAGAGCACGACCCGGGTGGGCAACGACCCCTCCGCGGGGAAGAGCCGACCCAGCGCCACCCGGGTCTCCCAGGGGGCGGGGTCCGAGGGCGGCACGTCCTCCACGGCCAACTCCACGCCGTCCAGGGGGCGCCCCACCCGGCGCTCGACCGAGGCCAGGGCGTCCAGCACCATCTCGTCGAACTGCTGACCACGGGAGACCATCGACGGGACGCGGGGCCAGGCCAACGGGCCGCGCATCCCACGCCCGTGCCGGTCCCGACGCTGCATGCCGCTCACGGACCCGACCCTACGCCGCTCCCGCGGGTGCCCCCGCAGGCGGCGTGCGCGGGTGTCCCAGCAGGCGGCGTGGTTGCCCGGTCGGAGGCGGGTGACGGCATACAGTGCACGGGTGACCGTTTCCCGCCACTGCTCGAAGACCGCGTGCGACTGTCGTGCCGTCGCCACGCTCACCTACGTGTATGCCGAGCAGACGGCAGTGCTGGGGCCGCTGGCCACGTATGCCGAGCCGCACTCCTACGACCTGTGCGGGGAACACGCCGGTCGGTTGACCGCGCCGCGGGGTTGGGACGTGGTGCGGCTGGATCACGACCAGGACGTGCCCACCGACGACCTCGTGGCCCTCGCCGAGGCGGTCCGCGAGCACCGGGCGGAGGCCGCAGCGCGCCCCGCGGCAGACGGCCCGCCCGGGCCCGGGTCCTCGACGGTGGGCGGGCGCCGCGGCCACCTGCGCGTCCTGCGCGACACGTAGGGACCGCCGTGGCAGCACCCCGGTTGTCCGAGTTCATCAAGGCCTACGACGTCCGCGGCCTGGTCCCCGAGCAACTCGACCCCACGGTCTGCCGGGCCCTCGGCTCGGCGTTCGCCCAGGTCGTCGCCCTTCCCGACGGCGCCGACGGCATCGTGGTGGGCCACGACATGCGCCCCTCCTCACCGGAGCTGTCCCGGGCATTCGCCGCGGGAGCCGCGGCCGCCGGGCTGGACGTGACGATGATCGGCCTGTGCTCCACGGACGGCCTCTATTTCGCCAGCGGGCACCTGGACCTGCCGGGGGCCATGTTCACCGCGAGCCACAACCCGGCCCGTTACAACGGGATCAAGCTGTGCCGGTCCGGTGCCCGGCCGGTGGGGCTGGACACCGGCCTGGCAGAGGTCCGCGACCTGGCGCAGTGGCAGCTGGACCGCGGCCACCTCCACGCAGGGTCCGGTGCCGCGACGCCCGGGACGATCGCAGAGACCGACCTCACCGGGGCGTACGCCGACTTTCTGCTGAGCCTGGTCGACCTGCGGGGCGGGCGGCCGCTCACGGTGGTGATCGACGCCGGCAACGGGATGGCCGGGCTCACGGCCCGCGAGGTGCTGATGCGGGAGGAGCTGCCGCTCACGGTCGTGCCCCTCTACTTCGAGCTGGACGGGACCTTCCCCAACCACGAGGCCAACCCGCTGGAGCCGGAGAACCTGCGCGACCTGCAGGCGGCGGTGCTCCAGCACGGGGCGGACCTGGGGCTGGCCTTCGACGGCGACGCCGACCGGTGCTTCGTCGTCGACGAGCGGGGCGAGCCGGTGACGCCCAGCGCGATCACCGCCCTGATCGCCGCGCGGGAGGTCGCCCGCGAGGTGGCGGCCGGCCGGGACGCCGGTGACATCGCCATCGTCTACAACGTGATCTGCTCTCGGGCCGTGGCCGAGACGGTGGCCGAGGTCGGCGCCGTCGGTGTGCGGACCCGCGTGGGCCACTCCTACATCAAGGCCGTGATGGCCGAGCGGGAGGCCGTCTTCGGGGGAGAGCACTCGGCGCACTACTACTTCCGGGACTTCTGGTTCGCCGACACGGGCATGCTCGCGGCGCTGCACGTGCTCGCCGCGCTCGGCGGCCAGGACGGGCCACTCAGCGAACTGGTCGCCGAGTACGACCCCTACGTGGCCTCCGGCGAGATCAACTCCACCGTCGCCGACGTCGCGGCAGCCACCGAGCGGGTCCGCGCCTGGGGCGAGGAGCAGGGCGCCGAGGTGGAGACCGTCGACGGGTTGATCCTGGTCGGCGCGGGAGAACCCATGTGGTGGCTCAGCCTGCGTCCCAGCAACACCGAGCCGCTGTTGCGGCTCAACGTGGAGGCGGCGGACACTGGGACCATGACGACGGTGCGGGACACGGTGCTGGGTATGGTGCGACGGTGACGAACCACCTGGAGCCCTGGGTCCGGCAGATCCTGCGCTGCCCCGTCGGACGGCACGAACTGGTCGATGTGGTCGACGCTGCGGGCGAGCCAGCATTGGAGTGTGCCGAGGACTGCGGGACGGACGGGACCCGGCGGCAGTACCCCGTGCGGTCCGGGATCCCCGTGCTGCTGGCCGACGAGGCCACCCTGGTGACCCGCTGACCCAGGACCGTCCCGCCGACCCTGCCCACCACCCGCTCGAGATCGAGGTCGAACTGTCGTGGCGCCATACATCGACGAGGCACTGCTGGACGATCCGGAGGAGTTGCTCCGCAAGGACAGCCGCGAGACCCTGCGGGCCCTCGCGACCGCCGGCGCCCAGGTGCGGGAGAGCAGCACCCTGACGGCGGAAGCGGGGATCGCCCGGCTCACCGACCAGGACCGTCCCCGGTCGGTGCTGGTCGCCGCCCTCGGTGGGTCCGCGCTCGTGGCCGATGTCCTCGAACTGCTGGCCGAGCCCGGGTCACCCGTCCCGGTGCAGGCGCGCCGCAACCTGCCGCTCCCCGGCTGGGTCGGGCCGTTGGACCTGGTCGTGGCCGTCTCGCTGTCCGGACGAGCTCCGGGACCGCTGGCGGTCGCCTCCGAGGCGGCCCGGCGCGGCGCCTCGCTGCTCACCGTCGGGGCCGACGACTCGCCGTTGGCGCAGGTGTGCCACCAGGCCCGCGGGGTCCACGTGGGGATCGGACGGGGCCGGGCCAGCTCCCGGACGGCGCTGTGGACCCTCCTCACGCCGGTCCTGCTCGGCGCCGACGCGCTCGGTCTGATCGACTGCACCCCGGAGACGATGGACCAGGTCGCGACCCGGCTGGACGAGAAGGCCGAGGCCTACCGGCCCAGCTCGGAGTCCTTCGTCAACCCGGCCAAGCTGCTGGCGGTGCAGCTCGCCGAGACGGTGCCGATGGTCCTGGGAGACGGGCCGATGGGCGGCGTGGCGGCGGCCCGGGCCGCCTCGATGCTGGCGCGCACCGCCCGCATCCCGGCAGCCTTCGGTGAGCTCCCGGACGCCGCGAGCCAGATCGTGGCCTGCTTCGACGGGCCCTACACCCGGATCGGCGGGCGACGGGCCGGCACCTACGACAACTCCCGGATCAGGCTGGGCGACATCGACACGAGCGACTGGGAGCCGCGTCACTTCGACGCGCCCGAGGGATCCCTGATGGAGCAGCCCCGAGGGCCGCGGCCCGGCGCTCGCGACGACATCTTCGCCGACCCCTACCTCGACGGCCCCACACCCCCGCAGCTGGGACTGCTGGTGCTGCGCGACGCCCCGGCGACCCCCGCGACCCAGGGGTCCGTCGAGGCCGAGGCCCTCACCGACGCGGTGCTCAGCACCGCCCATGAGGCCGGGGTGAAGGTGATGGAGGCACGTGCCGAGCCGGGCGAGCCGATCACCCGCCTGGCCGACCACGTCGCCACCGTCGACTTCACCTCGACCTACCTGGCCCTCGGCCTGGGCCTGGACCCCTCGGTCTCCCCGCACGTCGCCGACCTGCGCGACCGCACCCGCTAGCCGCCCCAGAGTCCTGCACCGGGGGAGGACGTCGATCAGTCGGCGGTGCGGACGGCCGAGTCGGTCACCCGTGCCAGCAGCGGGGCGGTGCCGCGCAGGGCCAGCCACACCATGGCGATCCCGGCCGCGAGTGCGGCCGCGATGACGAGCGCCGCGAGGGGCCGGGTGAGCAGCATCATCCCGGACAGCGGCGCCACGAGCGCCGCCGCGGTCAGGGCGGAGCCCAGAGCGACGACCTTCAGCGGGGAGAGCACGGCCCGGCGACGGGCGGCGTCGACGCGGTCGCGCGGCATCCCCATCCGGTCCAGGCTCACGTAGAGGTCACGGCGGTCGAGGATGTCGGCCGACTGGTTGACCGCGACGGAGGCGGCCACGGTCGCGAACGAGATCACCAGGGTCAGGAGGATCCCGGTGCGCTGGTCCTCCAGCAGCATCGTCTGCTCGCCCGTCAGGTCGGCACTGGCCGCGACGTCGCCGAAGGCCAGGCCCACGCCGGCGAAGACCGCCACGAACGAGGTCAGGGCCACGCCGCTGACCTGGCGCCAGGCCGCCTTCGGGGAGTCCAGCACGGTGCGGGCCGCGAGCAGGCGCTCCGCGGCCCTCGCGCCGGAGGCGCGCTTGACCTGTCGGGTGGCGATCAGCCGCAGCACCCAGGGTCCGAACGAGTTCAGCACGGCCATCGTCAGCCCGAAGGTCCCGGCGAGCGTGACCACGAAGGCGACCGTCCCCTGGTCGGGGCTCAGCACCTGGCCGGCGATGAGCCCGACGACGACCGCCGCGCCCACCGCCACCACCCGCAGGACGCTCATCCTGGGGGCGTCCTGACGGGTCCGCACGCCGAGCGGGGACACGACCACGCCCTGCAACCCGATCAGGGAGCTGACGGCGGCGAGGGCGACGAGCCCGAGCACGCACCCGAGCGTGCCGGGGACGCCCAACAGGATGTTGGTGGCGCCGAGCTGTGAGCCGTGGAAGGTCAGCAGGCCCAGCACCGGTGCCAGCAGCAGGTGCCCCACGACGCCGCACAGCGTGCCCGCCGCTGCCAGGGCCGTGGACTCCAGCACCGTCATGGTGGTGACGGTCCGGGTCGGCGCACCGAGCAGCCGCAGCGTCGAGAGGTGCTCGTCGCGGCGTCGCGCCGACAGTCGGGCGGCCGAGCCGCAGAGGGTGAGCAACGGGATCAGCAGCAGGATCACCGCGAGCGCGGCGAGCCCCTGGTAGGTCGGCGCCAGGTCGCCCTCGATCGAGAAGAAGAACCGGGCTCCGCCCAGCACCGTCAGCGCCAGCGCGGTCACCACACCGAAGGCCGCCACCGGCAGCGCGAGGGCGCCCCGGTCTGCGTCGCTGGTCCGACGAAGGAGGAGGTAGGTCAGCCGGCTCGCCGTGCTCATCGGGTCACCTCCGGGATCCGGGCGACGCCGGCTTGCTCGTGGACGACGAGGCCGTCGCGCAGCCGCAGCACGCGGTGGCAGGTGGCGGCGACCTGCTCGTCGTGGGTGACCACGACGAGGCTGCGGCCCGCCCCGACGGTCGCGTCCAGCAGCGCCTGCATCACCTGGGCCGAGGTGTGGCTGTCGAGCGCACCCGTCGGCTCGTCGGCGAACACCACGGCGGGGTTGGTCACTTGCGCGCGGGCCACCGCCACCCGCTGCGCCTGCCCGCCGGACAGTTGCCCGGGGCGGCGGTCCTCCATCCCGCCCAGTCCGAGCAGGTGCAGCAGCCGGGCCGCCTCCTGCTCTGCCGCCCGGCGATCGGCGCCACCGAGCAGCAGCGGGAGCGCGACGTTCTCCACCGCGGTCAGCTCCGGCAGCAGCAGGCCCTGCTGGAAGACGAACCCGTAGCGCTCGCGGCGCAGCGCCGCCCGTCCCTCGGGCGAGAGGGTGTGCACGTGCTCGTCGCCCTGGGGGGTGTGCAGGCAGACCGTGCCGTTGTCGGGGGAGATGATCCCCGCGAGGCAGTGCAGCAGGGTGGTCTTGCCGGAGCCGGAGGCGCCCATCACCGCGACGGCCTCGCCCGCGCCGATGCCGAGGGTGACGCCGGCCAGCGCGACGGTGCTGCCGTAGGTCTTGGTCAGGGACTGTGCTGAAAGGACTGGTGTGAACATGTCTCCCAGCGTGCGCCGGACGGGGGCCCTGCCACATCGGACCGCGGGTCCGTATGTCGTGGGGAGCCGTACGACCCCGGTGGCCCGTCACAGGGTGGCGGGTACGACCTGCGGGGGACACCCCGGGTCGCAGAACTGGGGAGCCGCGATACTGGGGAGACGAGACGACGAGGTGGAGGAAGCGTGAGCAGCGAGGAGCAGGCCGGGCCGGGTCGGAGCCGCCCCCTGGAAGAGGGGATCGAGCGCGACTTCTCCCGGAACATGTCCTACGGGGAGTACCTCGACCTGGGCCGGGTGCTGTCCGCCCAGCACCCCCGGGCGGTGCCGCCGCGGCACGACGAGCTGCTCTTCATCATCCAGCACCAGACCTCCGAGTTGTGGCTGAAGCTGATGCTGCACGAGCTGCGCTCCGCCCGTGACCTGATCCGGCAGGACGAGACCAAACCGGCGCTGAAGCGGCTCGCCCGGGTCAAGCACATCCAGGTGACGTTGACCGAGCAGTGGTCCGTCCTGGCCACCCTGACCCCCAGCGAGTACGCCGAGTTCCGCTCGTTCCTGGCCACCGGCTCGGGCTTCCAGTCCTGGCAGTACCGGTGCGTCGAGTTCATCCTGGGCAACAAGAGCGCCGACATGCTCAGCGTCTTCCGGCACGACCCGGCCGTGCAGGAGGAGCTCGCGGGCCTGCTCGCCGAGCGCAGCGTCTACGACGAGTTCCTGGCCTACCTGGCGCGGGAGGGTTTCGCCGTGCCCGCCGAGGTGCTGGAGCGCGACTGGAGCGTGCCCTATGAGCCGCACCCCGGCGTGGTCGACGTCCTGGCGACCATCTACGGGGACACCCACCGCTACTGGGCGGCGTACGAGATGGCCGAGGCGCTCGTGGACGTCGAGGACAACTTCCAGTTCTGGCGGTTCCGGCACCTCAAGACGGTCGAGCGCATCATCGGGTCCAAGCGGGGCACCGGCGGCTCCACCGGCGTGCCGTTCCTGCGCCGGGCGCTGGAGCTCACCTTCTTCCCCGAGCTGTATGCCGTGCGGTCCCGGATCCAGGACGTCGAACCTCCCGGCTACCACCACCACGGGTAGATGACCCCTTCACTGCCGGCCGCGTCCCGGGTCGTGGTCATCGGGGCCGGCCAGGCAGGGCTGTCGGCCGCCTGGTTCCTGCGCCGGGCCGGTCTCGAGCCGGGCCCGGGCTACCTGGTGCTGGACCACAACCCGGCGCCCGGCGGCGCCTGGCAGCACCGGTGGCCCACGCTGACGCTGAGCACGGTGAACCGGGTGCACGACCTGCCGGGCATGGCCCTGGCGGAGGCGGTCGAGGACGCCGAGGGGACGGTGCGGGCCGCGGACGCCGTGCCCCGCTACTTCGCCGCCTACGAGTCCCGGTTCGACCTGCCGGTGCGCCGACCGGTGAGCGTGCACCTGGTGCGCGGTGCGGCTGACCCCGCCGGGCGCGAGTTCGTGCTGGAGACGGATGCCGGCGAGCTTGCCGCGGAGGGGATCATCAACGCCACCGGCACCTGGGAGCGGCCCTTCAGACCCTTCTACCCGGGCCGGGACGACTTCGCGGGGCAGCAGCGACACACCGCCGACTACCGGACCCCGGAGGAGTTCGCCGGCCGGCACGTGCTGGTGGTGGGAGGGGGGATCTCCGCGGTGCAGCTGCTGGTGGAGATCGCGGCCGTGACCAGCACCACCTGGGTCGCCAGGCGGGAGCCGGTCTGGTCCGAGGAGGAGTTCACGCCGGAGAAGGGCCGTGCGGCCGTCGCGCTCGTGGAGGACCGGGTGCGGCGCGGACTCCCGCCGGGGTCGGTCGTGTCGGTGACCGGCCTCCCGCTCACGCCCGCCATGCGGGAGGCCCGCCAGGCGGGGATCCTGGAGCGGCACCCGATGTTCGAGCGGATCGTCCCCGAGGGCGTGCAGTGGGCGGACGGCTCGGTGCAGCGGGCCGACGTGATCCTGTGGTGCACCGGGTTCCGCAGCGCGCTGGACCACCTCGCGCCGCTGCGGCTGCGCGGCCCCGGTGGCGGCATCGTGCTCGACGGGGCGATCCCGACGCGGGTGGCCGCGCACCCGCGGCTGCACCTGCTCGGCTACGGGCCCTCGGCGAGCACGATCGGGGCCAACCGGGGAGGCCGGGTGGCGGTCCGGGAACTGCTGGCGACCCTCGGCATACATTGAGGGCATGAGCGTTACCGACACGACACCGGCCCGGGAGTGGGCGGAGGAGGCAGCCCGGCTCGACCGGGAGGACCCGCTGGCCCCGTATGCCGAGCAGTTCGAGACCGCGGACGGCGTGGTCGCCTACTTCGATGGCAACTCCCTGGGTCGGCCGGTCCGGGGCGTCGCCGACCGGATGGCCTCCTTCGTCCGGGAGGACTGGGGATCGCGACTGATCCGGGGGTGGGACGAGGCCTGGATGCGTTGGCCGGAGGAGACCGGTGACCTGGTGGCGGCCGCCGCGCTGGGGGCTGCTCCCGGGCAGACGGTCGTCGCGGACTCCACCACGGTGCTGCTCTACAAGACGCTGCGGGCGCTCGCCGACGCCGGGGTCGCGGCCGACCCCCGGCGCACCGAGATCGTCGTCGACACCGACAACTTCCCGACCGACCGCTATGTCGCCGAGGGGGTGGCCGCGGAGCGGGGGCTACGGCTGCGCTGGATCGAGGCGGACCCGGCCAGCGGCGTGACCGCCGAGGACGTGGCGGCAGTCGTGGGGGAGCAGACGGCCGTGGTGCTGCTGAGCCACGTCGCCTACCGTTCCGGCTTCCTGGCGGACGCCCCGGCGATCACGTCCCTGGTCCACGAGGCTGGCGGCACCGTGCTGTGGGACCTGTGCCACTCGGCCGGGTCGGTGCCGGTGGAGCTGGACGCCTGGCAGGCGGACGCCGCGGTCGGCTGCACCTATAAGTACCTCAACGGGGGCCCGGGTGCTCCGGCCTTCGCCTACCTGGCGGCGCGGCACCACGCCTCGGTGCGCCAGCCCGTCCAGGGGTGGATGGGCCGTCGCGACCCCTTCGCGATGGGGCCGGGGTACGAGCCCGCGCCCGGGATCCGGTCGATGGTCAGCGGCACCCCACCCGTGGTCGGGATGGTGCCGGTCCGGATGGGGGTGGAGATGCTCGCCCGCGCCGGGATCGGCGCCGTCCGGGAGAAGTCGCTGGCGCTGACCGACTTCGCGTGGCGGATCGTGGAGTCCTGGCCGGCTGAGCTGGGCGTCACGATCGCCTCGCCGCGGGAGCGTGACCGGCGGGGCGGGCACATCACGATCCGGCGACACGACTTCGCGCAGGTCAACGCCGAGTTGTGGCGGCGGGGCGTGATCCCGGACTTCCGGGCACCCGACGGCCTGCGGCTGGGCCTCGCGCCGCTGTCCACGACGTTCCTCGAGGTGGCCACGGGCCTGGGCGTGGTGCGCGAGGTCATCGGGTCCTGACCCCCGCCGGGCCCCCGACCCGCCCGGCGTAGGCTGCCGGGTGTGACGGATTTCGACCTGGTCATCATCGGAAGCGGCTCGGGGAACTCGCTGGTCACCCCCGACTTCGACGGGCGACGCGTGGCCGTCGTGGAGCGCGGCGTCTTCGGCGGCACCTGCCTCAACGTGGGGTGCATCCCCACCAAGATGTTCGTGTATGCCGCGGACGTCGCCACCACCATCCGCGAGGCCTCCCGGTACGGCGTGGACGCCACGCTCGACGGGGTGCGCTGGCGCGACATCCGGGACCGGATCTTCGGCCGGATCGACCCCATCTCGGCAGGCGGCCGGGACTACCGGATCGAGGGCCCCCACACCACGGCATACCTGGGTGATGCCACGTTCACGGGTCCCCGGGAGCTGGAGATCGAGATCACCGCCCCGGGCGGGCAGCACCAGGTCGGCGAGCGGGTGCGCATCAGCGGCGAGCAGGTGGTGGTCGCCACCGGCAGCCGCGCCGTGGTGCCCGACGTCATCGCCTCCTCCGGGGTGGAGTTCCACACCTCCGACACGATCATGCGGATCGCGGAGCTGCCCCGGCGGCTGGCGATCGTCGGCGGAGGATTCATCGCCGCCGAGTTTGCGCACGTGTTCTCCGCACTCGGCGTGCAGGTGCACCAGGTGCATCGGAGCGGCGCGCTGCTGCGGCACCTGGACAGCGAGATCAGCGAGCGGTTCACCCGCCTGGCCGCGGACCAGTGGGACGTGCGGTTGAACACCGAGGTCGCGGCGCTGCGCCAGCAGGACGGGGAGGTGCTGCTCGACCTGTCGGACGGCTCGCAGCTCGCGGCCGACGCGCTGCTGGTGGCGACCGGACGCACCCCCAACAGCGACGGGATGGGACTGGCCGAGGCCGGCGTCGAGGTCCACCCGGACGGCCGGATCCGGGTCGACGACTACGGCCGCACGACGGCCGAGGGCGTCTGGTCGCTCGGCGACGCCAGCTCGCCCTACCAGCTCAAGCACGTGGCCAACCACGAGGCGAGGGCGGTGGCGCACAACCTGGTCCACCCCGAGGACCTGCACGCCTTCGACCACCGGTTCGTGCCGGCGGCCGTGTTCACCCACCCCCAGATCGCCCATGTCGGGCTCACCGAGCAGCAGGCCCGGGAGGCCGGCCACGAGGTCACCGTGAAGGTGCAGTCCTACGGGGACACGGCATACGGGTGGGCCATGGAGGACACCACCGGTGTGGCCAAGCTCGTCGGGGACGCCCGGACCGGGCGGCTGCTCGGGGCACACCTGTTGGGCCCGCACGCCTCCACGGTGATCCAGCCGCTGATCCAGGCGATGAGCTTTGACCAACCGGCCCAGGACGTGGCGCGCGGCCAGTACTGGATCCACCCCGCCCTGGCCGAGGTGGCGGAGAACGCGCTGCTCGGCCTGCAGTCCACCTGACCGGTCCCCGCAGGTCCGGACCGTACGATAGGCGCGAAGCCGATCGATCCCCGAGGACACGGAGCACGCAGCGATGACGTTCGACTATCAGGTCAAGGACCTGGCACTGGCACCCGCCGGGCGCCACCAGATCCGTCTTGCCGAGCACGAGATGCCCGGCCTGATGACGCTGCGTGAGCGGTATGCCGGCAGCCAACCCCTCGCGGGCGCCCGGATCGCCGGGTCGCTGCACATGACGGTGCAGACCGCGGTGCTCATCGAGACCCTGGTGGCGCTCGGCGCCCAGGTGCGGTGGGCCTCCTGCAACATCTTCTCCACCCAGGACGAGGCGGCCGCGGCGGTCGTCGTCGGCCCGGAGGGCACCGCAGAGGACCCGCAGGGTGTCCCGGTCTTCGCCTGGAAGGGCGAGACCCTGCCGGAGTACTGGTGGTGCACCACCCAAATCCTGGACTGGCCCGGCGACGAGGGGCCGAACATGATCCTGGACGACGGCGGCGACGCGACGCTGCTGGTGCACAAGGGCAAGGAGTGGGAGGCCGCCGGCGCGGTCCCGACTGCCACGGAGGAGGACCCGGAGGAGTATGCCGTGATCCTCCAGACGGTGCGGGAGACCTTCGAGTCCCAGCCGCAGCGGTGGACCACCATCGCCGAGGGGATCCGCGGGGTCACCGAGGAGACCACCACCGGCGTGCACCGCCTCTACCAGTTGCACGAGGCCGGGGAGCTGCTGTTCCCCGCGATCAACGTCAACGACGCGGTCACCAAGTCCAAGTTCGACAACAAGTACGGCTGCCGGCACAGCCTGCTGGACGGCATCAACCGGGCCACCGACGTGCTGATCGGCGGCAAGGTCGCGGTCGTCTGCGGCTACGGCGACGTCGGGAAGGGCTGCGCGGAGGCGCTCGCCGGTCAGGGCGCCCGGGTGATCGTCACCGAGGTCGACCCGATCTGCGCCCTGCAGGCAGCGATGGAGGGCTACCAGGTCGCCCGGCTCGAGGACGTCGTCGGTGTGGCCGACTTCTTCGTCACCACGACCGGGTGCAAGGACGTCATCACCGCCGAGCACATGCTGGCGATGAAGGACAAGGCGATCGTGGGCAACATCGGTCACTTCGACAACGAGATCGACATGGCCGGCCTGGCCCGGGTGCCGGGGGTGCAGCGGACCGAGATCAAGGCACAGGTGCACGAGTGGACCATCCCCGCACAGGGCGAGGACGCCCCCGGCGGGGAGAAGGCCGAGCGGTCCATCATCGTGTTGTCCGAGGGTCGGCTGCTCAACCTGGGCAACGCGACCGGGCACCCCAGCTTCGTGATGTCCAACTCCTTCGCGAACCAGACCCTCGCCCAGATCGAACTGTTCACCCGCCCCGACGAGTACCCGCTGGGCGTGCACGTGCTGCCCAAGCAGCTCGACGAGGAGGTCGCCCGGCTGCACCTGGAGGCGCTCGGGGCCGAGCTCACCGAGCTCACCAAGGAGCAGGCCGAGTACCTCGGCGTGGACGTCGCCGGCCCCTACAAGCCGGACCACTACCGGTACTGACCGAGGTGGTGTGATGAACCCCAAAGTGCTCGTGGTCGACGACGACCAGGCCCTCGCGGAGATGCTCGGTATCGTGCTGCGCAAAGAGGGGCTGGACGTCGCCCACTGCGCCGACGGCGGTCGCGCGGTGGCGATGTTCCGGGAGTACCGCCCCGACCTGGTGCTGCTGGACGTCATGCTGCCCTCGATGTCCGGCGTGGAGGTGTGCCGGCACCTGCGGGCCGAGTCCGGGGTGCCGATCGTGATGCTCACCGCACGCACCGACACCCGGGACGTCGTCGGCGGGCTGGAGGCCGGCGCCGACGACTACGTGGTCAAGCCGTTCAAGCCGCAGGAGCTGATGGCCCGGATCCGCGCCCGCCTGCGCCGCACCGAGACCAGCCAGACCGAGCAGCTGCGGGTCGGGGACATCACCATCGACGTCGCGGGCCACACCGTGAAGCGCGACGGTGAGACGCTGCCGCTCACGCCCCTGGAGTTCGACCTGCTGGTGGCGCTCGCGAGCCGGCCCAACCAGGTCTTCGACCGCGAGTCGCTGCTGGAGAAGGTGTGGGGCTACCGGCACGCCGGGGACACCCGGTTGGTCAACGTGCACGTCCAACGGCTGAGGTCCAAGATCGAGAAGGACCCGGAGAACCCGACGATCGTGCTGACCGTGCGGGGCGTGGGCTACAAGGCCGGAGGGGCCTGAGCACGATGCCCGGACCCGCGGCGGCCAGCGGGGGCCTACCCACGTGGTGGCGGTCCTCCCTGCGGGTGCGGGTGATCACCTCCACCATGGTGCTGGGCATCGTCCTGGTCCTGCTGCTGTTCAACCTGCTGTTCGCCCAGATCGCCCAGGGACTGGTCTCCCAGGCGGTCGACGCCGCCAGCCGGGACGCGGCGCAGCGGGTGCGGCAGGCCCAGGAACAGTTCGACGCCATCGATCGCCGTGACAACTCCAGCCTGAACGACACGGCGTTCGACGTGGTCGGCGCCGTCGCCCCGTCCGACCAGGAGTCCCGCCGGGCCGTGCTGGCCCGCGCGCTCGACAACGAGCGGGAGGCGATCATCAGCACCAACACCTCCTCGGACACCGGCCTGGACGACGTCCCGATGGAGCTGCGGGAGGCCCTGGATGCCGATGAGGGCAACCAGCAGCTCATGGTCACCACCGTCGACCTCTCCGAGGGCCCGTCGATGCCCTCGGTCATCATCGGGTCCCGCGTGGATATCCCGCGGGCCGGCGCCTACGACCTCTTCCTGGTCTACCCCATGCAGCAGGAGCAGGACACCCTGGACCTGGTCCGCCGCTGGTTCGTCGTGGGCGGGCTGGCGTTCGTGGTCCTCGTGGGCGGCGTCGCCTGGTTGGCCTCCCGGATGGTGACCGCACCGGTCGGCCGGGCCGCCCGGGTCAGCCAGGAGCTGGCCCAGGGACGGTTGGACGAACGCCTGCCGGTCCGTGGGTCCGAGGACGAGCTGGATCGCCTGGCCCTGTCGTTCAACACGATGGCCGACAGCCTGCAGAACCAGATCCGCCAGCTGGAGACGCTCTCCCAGCTGCAGCAGCGGTTCGTCTCCGACGTCTCCCACGAGCTGCGCACCCCGCTGACCACCATCCGGATGGCCGGCGAGGTGCTGCACGCCTCCCGGGAGGAGTTCTCTGGGCCCGTCGCCCGGTCCGCCGAACTGCTCTATGGCGAGTTGGGGCGCTTCGAGGAGTTGCTGACCGAGCTGCTCGAGATCAGCCGCTACGACTCGGGTGCTGCCGACCTGGAGATGGACCGGATCGACCTGGTGGGTCTGGTGCGCAGTGCCGTGGAGGGGGTGGCGACCCTGGCCAGGCACAGCGGCAGCCCGGTCACGGTGACGGTGACGGGAGGACGCCCCAGCATCGAGGTCGACATGGACCAGCGACGCATCTCCCGCATCCTGCGCAACCTGTTGGGCAACGCGATCGAGCACGGGGAGGGCCGGCCGATCGACGTGACCGTCGACCAGGCCGACCGGGCGGTGAGCGTCACCGTCCGGGACCACGGCATCGGTCTGGACGAGGAGCAGCTGGCACACGTCTTCGAACGGTTCTGGAGGGCCGACTCGGCCCGCACCCGCACCACCGGCGGCACCGGACTGGGCCTGGCCATCTCGCTGGAGGACGCGCGGCTGCACGGCGGCTGGCTGCAGGCGGGTGGACGTCGCGGTGAGGGCGCTGTCTTCCGGCTGACCCTCCCGCAGGCGACCGGCAACGTCGTGCCCGAGCCGGCGCCGCCCGTCCTCCGGTCGTCGCGGCGCGCCGTGCCCGACGCCCCGGCACTGCCCGCGGGGGCCACGCGCCCACCCGCCATCACGGCCGCTGCGGGCCAGGAGGAGGACCGATGAGGCGGGCCCGGAGGATCCTCGCGCCGCTCGTGACCGCGGCGGCCCTGCTGCTGGCCGGGTGTGCCGGGCTGCCCACCAGCGGCACCGTGGAAGCGGGGCTCCCGGTGCTCGGCCAGGCGCAGCAGGGGGTCCAGGTCGTCACCGACGGACCCGAGGACGGCATGGAGCCGGCGCAGATCGTTCGGGGTTTCCTGCGGGCCAACCAGGGGTTCACCGACAACCACGACACCGCCCGTGACTACCTCACCGACGACCAGGCGGGCCAGTGGCAGCCCACGTCCCAGGTCCTGGTCTTCGAGGACGACGTCCAGGTGCGGACCGTCGGGGACCGGGTGACGGCCACGGTGTCCGTGGCCGGCACGGTGGACGAGAACGGGCGGCTGACTGAGACCCACTCCGGCACGGTGCTCAGCGAGCAGTTCCGGATGTCCCTGGAGGAGGGGCAGTGGCGCATCGGTGGGTTGCCGAACAGCTTCGGCCTGTGGCTGACCCGGTCCGACTTCGAGCGGCTCTACCGGGCGCTGACCATCAACTACGTGGCCTCCGGCACCGATGAGTTCGTCTCCGACGTCCGCTGGTTCCCGCGCTATCCGCAGGTGGCGGGGCTCCCGACCGCGCTGGCCCGCGCCCAGCTGGAGGCTCCGCCGGAGTACCTGCGGGGAGTGGTGCGCAACGGCATACCCTCCGGCGTGGACCTGATGGCCGGTGGCGTGCCCGTCGACACGGCGACCGGCGTCGCGACGGTGGACCTGACGGGTGTCGGCACCAGCAGCTCGGAGGAGCAGCAGGAGCTCATGTGGGCCCAGTTCGCGCGCACCCTGCGCCAGGCGCCCGGGGTCAGCTCCGTCCGGGTCCAGGCCGGGGGTCGGGTGCTGCCCGTCTCGGGCTTGGAGGAGGACCTGCTCGCCGACCCGGTGGAGATCGGGTTCACCGACCCGGAGCCGAAGGTCGACTTCGCGTTGCTGCGGGTCCGCAACGAGCTGACCATCGTGGACCCGGAGAACTACCTGCTCTCCGACTACTCGCCGGCGGAGGGTCAGGAGCTGCCCGAGCTGCCGGAGAGCGTGCCAGTGCGCTGGACGGACCTGGCGACCGACGAGGAGGTCTCGGAGCTTGCCGCCGTGTCCGTGGACCGGGAGACCCTGTGGCGCTGGCGCGACGGCGAGGAGGGCGAGCTGGAGGACATCGGGGCCGAGCTCAACGGTCCCAGCTTCGACGGAGCCGGCTTCCTGTGGCTGGGCGGTGCTGCGGGGGAGCGTCCCCGGATCTGGGTGGTCGATCTGGACCCCGACGTGTCGCTGCGGCGTGCCCAGGCGCAGCCGGTCGAGGCTGAGTGGCTCTCCGAGGACTGGCAGGTGGTGAACCTGGAAGTGGCGCCGGGTGGGCAGCGCGTGCTGCTCCACCTGCGGGAGCGGGTGTCCGGTGAGGAGCGGCTGTCGCTGTCCGGGGTGGTGCGGGACGACGAGGGCACCCCGGTCTCGCTCACGACGCCGACGCAGATCGCCCCCACTCTGGAGACGCTGACCGACATCGAGTGGCTCACCCCCCTGTCCCTGGTCGTGCTCGGGCAGCGCCAGGACGACGATGTCCTCACCCCCTACCTCGTGCCGCTCGGGGGATTCCTGGAGGCCTACGCCACCATTCCGGAGGCCAACCCCATTCGGATCCGTGGCGTCCCCGGTGACGAGCAGGTGGTGCTGGTCCTCACCGACCAGGGCGGCATCTACCGCCCGGAGGGTGCGGGGTGGAACGCCTACAGGTTCGGCGACGACCTGGTGATCCCCGGCCGCTGACCGCCCTCGTCCACAGGGCGGCGCGGGCTCCGGCCCGGTCCACAGCTCCGTGGCGACCGGGTGACCCTGGCCCCGCGGGACCGGACGATGACGTATGCCGTCACTGCCGCTGCTCGCGGACCTCGCCGATCTCGTGGTGCCGCGGGAGTGCGGCGGGTGCGGGACGGCGGGGGACCGGTGCTGCCCGACGTGCCGTGCGGTCCTGGCCGGGGCCCGCCCGCGTGCCTGGTCCCCCGACCCCCGGCCGCGGGGCTTCCCCCCGGCGTGGGCCTGCCTGCCCTACGAGGGTGTGGTGCGGCAGGTTGTCGTCGCCTGGAAGGACCGGGGCCGGCGGGACCTGGCCAGGGTGCTGGCCCCGGTCCTGACGCTGGGACTGGCCGCTGCGGCCCACCACCATCTGTGCCGACCCGGTGCGGCCCCGCACCCGGTGCCGGAATCCCCGGCGCCCCTGCCGCTGCTCCTGGTGCCGGCCCCGTCCTCAGCGGCAGCCACCCGGTCGCGGGGCGACCGCCCGCTGCTGGCCCTGTGCCGGCTCGCGGCACGGGCACTTCCCCCGGACCTGGTGTCGGTGACCCCGGCGCTCCGGCAGGGGCGGACGGTCGCCGACCAGGCCGGACTGGGGCGGGCAGAGCGCGC
The DNA here is from genome assembly GCF_057176825.1 of Ornithinicoccus sp. Taxonomy (NCBI): domain Bacteria; kingdom Bacillati; phylum Actinomycetota; class Actinomycetes; order Micrococcales; family Intrasporangiaceae; genus Ornithinicoccus; species Ornithinicoccus sp. The sequence continues at coordinate 1,554,969 of NZ_CM169976.1, forward strand.
GGAGAACCTGGCCGGGTCGATGGTGGTGGGTGCCCGGGCGGCCGCCCTCGTGGCCGGGGCGCACTGCGTCGTGGTCGACGACGTGGTGACGACGGGGGCCACCCTGACGGAGGCCGCCCGCGTGCTGGATGCCGCGGGAGCGGCTTCCGTGAGCGCCGTGACGGTGGCGGCGACGCGACGCACCGTAGGTGGGGCAGGGGCACCCGGGAGGGCCCACGGCGGGGCGCGTGCGGGTCGGTGACCACCGGGGGTGTTGTCCTGATTGGTGGGAGGCTAATGTGTCTTCATGGAGCAGGTTCGTGACCCGAGGGCCGCAGGGCGGCACGGGGTCGGACCGGGCTCATCCGCCCAGCGCGGAGGGGGTGGTGGCCGCACGACCGAGGGCATCTGATTGCTCACAACACTGCATCTCATCCTGCCTTGCCTCGTCTGAGGAGGACACATGGAAATCACCGTGACAGGCCGCAAGAAGACCGTCACCGACCGCTTTCGCCGCCACCTGGAGGAGAAGCTCGAGAAGATCCCGCAGCTGGCCCCCAGGACCAGCCGGGTCGACGTGGTACTCACCCACGAGAGCAACCCCCGGCTCGTCAAGACCAGTGAGCGGGTGGAGATCACCTGCTACGTCAAGCGGACCGTGGTGCGGGCCGAGGCCGCGGCTGACGAGGACTATGCCGCCCTCGATCTGGTCATGAACAAGCTCACGGAGCGGCTGCGCCGGCTGGGGGACAAGCGGCGGATCAGCCATACCGGCAAGCACCGTCTGCCGTCCGTGGCGGAGGCGACGTTCGGCTTGACGACCGAGCCGTTGCTGACCGAGGAGCCCGGGACCAACGGGCACCGGCCGACGACGGAGGAGGCAGTCGACGAGGCGCTGGGGACCGAGGGCAACTCCCCGATCGAGCTGCGGGAGAAGGTGCACGCCTCCGAGCCGATGACCGTCGGGCAGGCGCTGAACGAGATGGAGCTCGTCGGACACGACTTCTACCTGTTCCAGGACGTGGACTCCGGCCACCCGAGCGTGGTCTACCGCCGCCGGGGCTGGTCCTACGGCGTGCTGCGCCTCGACACCGGGGAGCGCACGGTCCACGAGGACGAACGCACCGCCGAGCCGGTCGGCTGACCGACTGGCACCGCGCAGAGCCGGGGCCACCGACACAGACCGTGTCGGTGGCCCCGGCTACGTTGGGCCCGTGCCCACGACACTGACTCTGGCCCAGGCCCGCAGGATCGCCCTGGCCGCCCAGGGCTTCGCCGACGACCGGCCGCCGCCCTGGTCCGCGGGGATGCGCCAGGTGCAGCGCGTCATCGACCGGCTGCAGGTCGTCCAGATCGACAGCGTCAACGTGGTGACCCGCAGCCAGTACCTCCCGTTCTTCTCCCGGCTCGGCCCCTACGACACCGGGCTGCTGGACCGCGCCCGGGACGGTGCCGGGCCCCGCTCGCGCGCCCCCCGGCGGCTGGTGGAGGCGTGGGCGCACGAGGCCAGCCTGATCCCGCCGGAGACCTGGCCCTACCTGGGCTTTCGGATGCGGCGGGCCTCGGTCGACTCGTGGTCCCGGCGGGTCGAGTCGGAGCACCCTGGGGTGCTCGGGGCGGTGCGGGACACGGTCGCCGAGCACGGCCCGCTCACCGCCCGCGAGGTGGACGCGCGGGTCGAGCACGACGCGCCACACAGCCGGGAGAACTGGGGCTGGAACTGGTCGCTGGTCAAACAGTGTCTGGAGCACCTGTTCTGGGCCGGGGAGATCGTCAGCGCCGGGCGCAACAGCCAGTTCGAGCGACGGTATGCCGTGCCCTCCTTCACGTTGCCCGACCAAGTCGTGTCCCGCGGCCCACGTGCCGACGGGGCACCCGGGGAGGCCGAATCCGGTCTGGAGCTGATGCGCCGGTCGGTGCGGGCGCACGGGATCGGCACCGAGTCGGACCTGCGGGACTACTTCCGGCTCAAGGCCCAGATGTCCGTCCCCGCGCTGGTCGAGCTGGTCCGCACCGGGGAGGTGGAGGAGGTGTCCGTGCAGGGGTGGGACCGGCCGGCCTACCTCGACCCGGCTGCCCGCCGCCCGCGTGCCGTCCGGGCCAGTGCCCTGCTCAGCCCGTTCGACTCCCTGGTGTGGGAGCGGTCCCGGACCGAGCGGTTGTTCGGCTTTCGCTACCGGCTCGAGATCTACGTGCCGGCCCCCAAGCGGGTCTACGGCTACTACGTCCTGCCGTTCCTGTGGGACGAGCGACTGGTCGCCCGGGTGGACGTCAAGGCGGACCGGGCCGCGGGCCGACTGTGGGTCCGTGCGGTGCACCTGGAGCCCGATGCCCCGCGGGGGGCGCGGGAGGCGCTGGGGGAGGAGCTGGCCCGGCTCGCCGACTGGTTGGGACTGGACCGGGTCGAGGTCACCTGACCGGCACATTCCGTTCACGTAACGATCCCCCGGAGTCGGCCCCAGGACCGCCGGTCGACCCCTAGGCTCAGCGGCACGTCCGGCCCGCCGGACCATCCCTGCCCACCCTGACGAAGGTGCAAAGCCATGACACGACGTGCCGCCACCCGGCGCACGGCGGTCTGTGGCGCCACGTCCCTGGTCCTCACCGGACTCTTCGGGACGGCGCTGCCCGCGACCGCCACACCCCCCACCCTGCCCACCGCGCCGGTGTCCCCGCAGGCCACCGGCCTGATCATCAGCGAATACATCGAGGGCTCTGGCAACAACAAGGCCCTGGAGATCTACAACGGGACCGGTGCCGCGGTCGACCTGGGGGGCTACGCCATCCAGGGATACCAGAACGGCAGCGGCACGGTGGGATACACGGTGGCGCTCGCGGGCTCCCTGGAGCCCGGCGGCACCCATGTGGTGGCGCACCCCCAGTGGGAGCTGGAGTACGAGCCGGACCAGACGGCGAACCTGCAGTTCAACGGCGACGACGCCGTGGTGCTGTCGCAGGACGGGGTGCCGGTCGACTCCCTCGGCCAGGTCGGCTTCGACCCGGGGAACGCCTGGGGCGTCCCGCCCACCACGACGCGTGGACGCCACCCTGGTGCGCAACCCCGACGTCTGCGCCGGCGACACCGTGGTCGACGACGTCTTCGACCCGGCGCAGGAGTGGACCGGTCTGCCGCAGGACGACATCTCCGACCTGGGCAGCCACACGGCGGACTGCGGCCCTGCCGCCCCGGTCGAGGTGGTGCTCAACGAGTTCTCCGCCAGCACCGCGGGTGACGACCTGGAGTTCCTCGAGGTGTACGGCGAGGCGGACACCGACTACTCGGACCTGACCGTCCTGGAGGTCGAGGGCGACGCTGCCTCGGCCGCCCGCGGCACCGTGGTCAGCAGCCACCCGGTCGGCACCACCGACGAGGCCGGCTTCTGGTCCGTCGACCTGCCGGTGAACACCCTGCAGAACGGCACGCTGACCCTGCTGCTCGTCGCCGGTTACACCGGCGAGACGGTGCTCGACGCGGACCAGGACGGGGAGATCGACCTGGAGGCCTGGGACGAGCTGGTCGACTCGGTGGCCGTGAACGGCGCCACCACCGGTGACCTCGTCTACTCCGAGACGGTGCTCGCGCCGGAGTACGACGGCGCGCCGTTCGCGCCCGGCGGTGCCTCCCGGATCCCGGACGGGACCGACACCGACACCACCGCCGACTGGGTGCGCAACGACTTCGAGCGGGCCGGGTTCCCCGGATTCGACGGCCCGCCCGCGGACGGGCAGGCGTGGAACACCCCCGGTGCCCCCAACGAGGTGTACGAGGCCGAGGAGCCGCCGCCCGGCGGCTCCTGCGGGGACCCGGTCACCCTGATCGGCGAGGTCCAGGGCCCGGGCGCCGTCAGCCCGATCGTCGGCGAGACGGTGGACATCGAGGGCACCGTGGTCGGCGACTTCCAGACCGGTGGCTTCAACGGCTACTACCTCCAGGACGGCGGCGACGGCGACGACGCCACCTCCGACGGCATCTTCGTCTACGCCCCGGGCGGCACCGCGGTGGACGAGGGCGACACGGTCCGCGTGACCGGCACCGTCGGCGAGAACTTCGGGATGACCCAGGTGACGGCGGCCTCGGCCACCGTCTGCGCCACGGGTGGCGAACTGCCCGAGCCGACCGTCCTGGAGCTGCCGATCGAGGACCCCGAGCCGTTCGAGGGGATGTACGTCACCTTCCCGCAGGACCTGGCGATCCTGGAGTACTTCAACTTCGGCCGCTTCGGCGAGATCGCCCTCGGCACCGACCGTCAGTTCCAGCCCACCGCCATCTTCGAGCCCGGGTCAGCCGAGGCCGAGGCGCTGCTGGCAGAGAACCTGGCCAACCGGATCACCCTGGACGACGGCCGCAGCACGCAGAACCCGGACCCGGCGATCCACCCCAACGGTGAGGAGTTCACGCTCGACAACCTGTTCCGGGGCGGGGACCTGGTCACCAACGCGACCGGCGTCCTGGACTACCGGTTCGACCTGTGGCGGATCCAGCCGACGCAGGGCGCGGACTTCACGGTCGCCAACCCCCGACCCGAGGTCCCGGAGCTCGGCGGTGACCTGACCGTGGCCTCGTTCAACGTGCTGAACTACTTCACCACGCTGGACAGCCGCGGGGCCAACACCCCGGAGGAGTTCGAGCGCCAGGAGGCCAAGATCGTGGCGGCCCTGGCCGAGATCGACGCCGACGTCGTGGGTCTGATCGAGATCGAGAACAACGACGACGTCGCGGTGGAGACGCTGACCGAGGCCCTCAACGAGGAACTGGGGTCCGACACCTACTCCTACCTGGAGACCGGGGTGATCGGCACCGACGAGATCACCACGGCCTACATCTACAAGGACGAGACCGTCACCCCGGTCGGCGACTTCGCCACCCTCACCAGCGAGGACGACGAGCGGTTCCTGGACGACTACAACCGGCCGACGTTGGCCCAGACGTTCCAGCACGACGCCAGCGGCGAGTCGCTGGTGGTGGCGGTGAACCACCTGAAGTCCAAGGGCTCGGGGTGTGAGGCCGTCGGCGACCCGGAGGACCCGAACGGCCAGGGCAACTGCAACGGCGTGCGGACCGATGCCGCCGAGGCGATGGCCGACTGGCTGGCCGCGGACCCGACCGGGACCGGGGTCGAGGAGACCCTGATCATCGGCGACCTGAACGCCTACGACAAGGAGGACCCGATCGTGGCGCTGCAGGAGGCCGGGTACACCGACCTGCTGCTGGAGCACGCGGGCGAGGAGGCCTACACCTACGTCTTCGACGGTCAGCTCGGCTACCTCGACCACGCCCTGGCCAACGAGGCGCTCGTCGACAAGGTCACCTCGGCCGCGGCCTGGGAGATCAACGCCGACGAGACCAGCCTCATCGACTACGACATGACGTTCAAGCTGCCGCCGCAGCAGGAGCTGTTCGCACCCGACGCGTACCGATCCAGCGACCACGACCCCGTGCTGGTCGGGCTGTCCCTGGCCGAGGTGGAGGAGCCGGTCGTGGTCGACCGGATCCAGGGCTCGGACCGCTACGCGACGTCGGCCCAGATCGCCGCCACCTACGGTGACGTGGACACCCTGGTCCTGGCCAGCGGTGCCAACTTCCCCGACGCCCTGTCGGGGGCGTCGCCGGCGGTGCGTGACGACATACCGGTGCTGCTGACCCGGCCCACCTGGGTCCCCGCCGCGACCGCGGCCGCCCTCGAGGCGGCCTCGCCGGAGCAGATCCTGGTGCTCGGTGGTCAGAGCGCGGTGTCCGAGGCCGTCCTGGAGGAGGTGGCCGAGCTCACCGGCGCGGAGGTGACCCGGATCAGCGGGTTGAACCGCTACGGCACGGCTGCGGCTGTTGCCGGGGAGCTGTTCGACCCGGCGGACGTGGACACGGTCTACATCGCCTCGGGCGAGGAGTATGCCGACGCTCTCGCGGGCGGGCCGCTCGCCGGCCGGGACGGAGACCCGATCCTGCTGGTCCGGTCCGGGGCCGCACCGGCGGTCACGCTGGACGCGCTGGAGGAGTTGCAGCCAGAGCGGATCGTGGTGCTGGGCGGCCAGGGCCGGATCGCCGACACCGTCCTGACGCAACTGGAGCCGTACGCCGAGACGGTCGAGCGGTTGTTCGGGGACACGCGGTACGAGACGGCTGCGCTGATCGCCGCGGAGTTCGAGCCCACCGGTCGGGAGTTCCTGGCCTCCGGCCTGGCGTTCCCGGACGCGCTGTCCGGTGCCGCGCTGGCGGGGCACCTGGACGGGCCGTTGCTGCTCACCAACCCGGCCCAGCTGTCCGAGGTGACTGCGACGACGTTGCTGGACCGGGACCCGCAGTGGGTCACCCTGTTCGGTGGCGTCTCGGCGATCTCCCAGGACGTGGAGGACGAGGTGGTCGCCCTCCTGGAGTGACCGTCACGACTCACCGCTGACCGCAACGACTCACCGCCGGTGCCCCTCGCGGGCACCGGCGGTGAGTCGTGGTCCGGCAGGAAGTGCCTCGTCAGTCGTGCGGAGCCGGCTCCTGCCGGGTCTCCGCGGTGACCGCCCTGCGGCGCAGCTGCAGCAGCATCGGCACCACGACCCCTAGGGCGATGATCACCAGGAGGGTCAGCGAGATGGGCCGGGTGAAGAAGACCGACCAGTCGCCGTCGGCGATGAGCAGCGCCCGCCGCAGGTTCAGCTCCAGCAACGGCAGCAGCACCGCGGCGAGGATCGCCGGGGTGAGGGGGAAGCCGTTCTCCTGCATCAGGAAGCCGATGAGCCCGATCGCCACCAGGGTGAGCATCGAGAACAGGCTGAAGGTGATGGCGTAGGCGCCCAGCATGACGAAGGCCACGACCCCGCCGTACAGCAGCGGCGGCGGCACCTTCAGCAGCTTCACGAAGACCCGGACCATCGGCAGGTTCAGCACCAGCAGCATCGCGTTGCCGACGAGCATCGAGGCGATGATCGTCCAGACCAGGTCGGCGTCCCGGCTGAACAGCTGCGGACCCGGCTGCAGGCCGTACATCTGGAAGACGAACAGCAGCAGCGCCGTCGTGGCCGAGCCGGGGATGGCCAGCGCCAGCATCGGCACCATCGCGCCGCCGACACCCGCGTTGTTGGCTGTCTCGGGGCCTGCCACACCCTCGATGGCGCCCTTGCCGAACATGCGCTTGCGCTCCGGCTTGGCGACGCGCCGCTCCAGGGAGTAGGACGCGAACGACCCGAGGGTCGGTCCCAGGCCGGGCATCACCCCGGCGATGAACCCGACCACGGTGCCCCGGGCGTAGGGCGGCGCGGAGCGCTTCAGGTCCTGCTTGTCCATCCAGGCCCGCTGCACCTTCAGCGCGGACGGGGCCCTGCGCTCTCCCACCGACAGGTGGCGCAGTGCCTCGGGGATCGCGAACAGTGCCATGGCCAGCAGCGCGATGTCGATGCCGTCCGACAGTTCGATCTGGCCGAAGGTCCACCGCTGCACCGAGTCCTGGGGGTCCAGCCCGATGATGCCGATGCACATCCCGAAGAGCACCGAGATCAGGGCCTTGACCCGCGACCCCGTCATCAACGAGGTGGTGAGGGCGAGCGCCCCCGCCAGCAACACGGCATACTCCGCCGCCCCGAAGGACGTGGAGACGTCGACCAGGACGGGGGAGAGGAAGACCAGCCCCAGCACCGCCAGCGTGCCGCCGATGAAGGACCCGACGGCGGCCGTCGCCAGGGCGGGTCCGGCCTGACCCCGCTTGGCCATCTCGTAGCCCTCGAGCGCCGTCACCGCTGAGGCGACCTCGCCCGGGGTGCGGATCAGGATCGAGGTGATCGACCCGCCGTACATCGCGCCGTAGTAGACGCCGCACAACAGGATCAGACCGGCCGTCGGGTCCATGTTGAAGCTCAGCGGGATGAGCAGCGCGATCGCCGTGATCGGGCCCAGCCCGGGCAGCACACCGACGATCGTGCCGACCAGCACGCCGATGAAGACGACCCACAGGTGCGCCGGGGTGAGGGCGCCGGCCAGTCCGGACAGCAAGGAGTTCAGAGCATCCACGGGTGCCTCCTCAGCCCAGCACGCCGGCAGGCAGCCGCACGCTGAGCAGTTCGGTGAACCCGAAGTACACGATCACCCCGAAGAGGACCGCGAAGATCAGGTTGCGCTTCCAGGCGGCCCGGTCGATGACGGTGACCGTGATCCCCAGGTAGAGCGCGGTGGACAGCATGTAGCCGAGCGGGATGAAGACCAGCGCATACCCGACGAACAGCCCGATGTGCAGGGCCAGCCGGGCCCACGGGATGGGCGGCTCCTCCGGGTTGAGCAGCTCCTCGAACAGCTCGGCGTCGTCCTCGGCCAGCACCTCGGCCTCGATCCCCTGCACCGGCCGCCTGCGCAGCCCCAGTCCGGCCAGCACCAGCCCGGAGACCAGCAGCATGGCCGACAGGAAGGTCGGCAGCGTCCCCGGGCCGATACCCGGGGCCGGGCGGACCGCGTCGCCGATGCTGAGAGCGGAGACCAGCAGTGCCGCCCCAGCGGCCGCGACGACGAGACCGGCGACGACGTCGCCACGGCCGCTGCGGGGGAGGCCGGCCGGGGCGTGCTGCCCCGTCTCGGGAGTGGAGGTCACTGTGAGCCGATCTGTTCGAACGCCTCGACCACCTGGGCGTTGGTCTCCTCGAGGTAGGTGTCCATCTCCTCGCCGGTCATGAACGTGGTCACCCACTGGTTCTTCTCCGCGGCGTCGGCCCACGCGTCGCTCTCGACCGCGTCGGCCAGCACGCCCTCCCAGTACTCGACGGCGTGGGCGGGCATGTCCGGCGGGCCGTAGATGCCGCGCCAGTTGGAGATGGTCACGTCGAAGCCCTGCTCGGCCGCGGTCGGGACGTCCGGCAGGCCCTCGAGCCGGTCGTCACCGATGACCGTCAGCGCCCGCAGCTCGCCGGACTCGATCAGGGGCAGGAACTCGCTGGTGCCGGCGATGGCGACCTCGATGTCCCCGGACAGCAGCGCGTTGCTCTGCTCACCGCCGCCCTCGTAGGCGACGAAGTTGATGGCGGAGGCGTCCCCGCCGCCCTCGTTCACCAGGAGCGCGAACGGCAGCTGGTCGTCGGACGCGGCGCCGACGGGCACCGCACCCGGGTCCTCGATCACCGCGTTGATGACCGACTCCAGGTCCTGGTACTCGGCGTCGGCGCTGACCACGACCACGAAGTACTCCGAGATGAGCCGGGCGATCATCGTGACGTCGTCGACGTTGTAGTCGGACTGGCCGCGCGCGTTGTTGGTCATCATGACCAGCGAGGTGACGGACACCTGGTCCTCCGCGCCGGCGTGCGATTCGACCATTTGGGCGGTCCACACCGCGGAGGCGGCACCGGGCCGGTTCTCGATCGGCATCGGGACGTCGACCAGGTCCTCCTGCTGGAGGACCTGCACCAGCGTGCGCATGGTCAGGTCGAATCCGCTGCCGGGGTCGGCACCCACCGACATGGTGATGGGGCCGCTGGGGTAGTCCGAGCCCTCGTCACCCCCATTGTCGTCGGAGCAGGCGGAGAGGGTCAGGCCGAGGGCGATAGCGCCGGCGAGGAACGGCATCTTGTTCATCGAGGTGTCTTCTTCCGTGAGAGATGGGTGTTGCGGGCCCGGGCAGGGGCGGGGTCGGGTGCTGGTGGGCGGCGGGATCTCAGTGCTGACCACCTCCCGCTGCGGTGCGCAGTGCCCGGGGACGTCGGGTGGTGGGCAGGGCCGGCCTACGGGACCGCTCGTATGCCGTGATGTCGCCCTCGTGCCGGAGCGTGAGCGCGATGTCGTCGAGCCCCTCGAGGAGCCGGCGGCGGTCGTCGGGGTCGACGTCGAACGGCTCCCGGAAGTCGCCCGCACGGATCTCCTGGTGCACCAGGTCCACGGTCACGGGAGCGTCGGGGGTGGCGTCCAGGAGGTCCCACAGCCGGTCGACGCACGCCTGCGTGGCGACCACGGGCAGCAGGCCGTTCTGGTAGGCGTTGCCCCGGAAGATGTCGCCGTAGCGGGGGGCGATGATCGCCCGGAACCCCCATCCGGTGAGGGCCCACACGGCGGACTCGCGGGAGGAGCCGGTGCCGAAGTCGTTGCCGGCCACCAGGATGCTGGCCCCGGTGTAGCGGGGGTCGTTCAGCACGAAGTCCGGGTCGTCCCGCCAGTCGTTGAACAGGTTCTCCCCGTAGCCGGCGATCGTGCTGCGGGTCAGGAAACGCACCGGGATGATCTGGTCGGTGTCCACGTTGCTGCGACGCAACGGGGCGGCGGTGCCGGTGTGCACGGTGAACGGCTGCATCATGCCCCCAGGTCCGCGGGCGAGGCGAGCCGGCCGGCGATCGCCGTGGCTGCTGCCACGGCGGGGGAGACGATGTGGGTCCGCGACCCCTTGCCCTGCCGACCCTCGTAGTTGCGGTTGGTGGTGGACGCCGCCCGCTGGCCGGGTCGGAGGCGGTCCTCGTTGACGGCGGCGCACATCGAGCACCCGGCGTGGCGCAGCTGGATCCCGGCCGCCTCGAAGACCCGGTCCAGCCCCTCGCTGATGGCCTGGTTGCGGACCGACTCCGAGCCGGGCACCAGCACCGCCTCGACGCCGTCCTTGACCCGGCGGCCGCGCAGCACTTCGGCGGCGGCCCGGAGGTCCTCGATCCGGCTGTTGGTGCACGAGCCGATGAAGACCGCGTCGACCGCGATGTCCCGCATCGCCGTCCCCGGGGTCAGGGCCATGTACTCCAGCGCCCGCCGGGCGGCGGCCCGCTGCTCCTCGTCCTCGAAGCTCTCCGGGTCCGGGACCGCGGCGTCGAGCGCGATGCTCTGCGCCGGGTTGGTGCCCCAGGACACGTAGGGGCTGAGCGTGGAAGCGTCGAACCGCACCTCCCGGTCGAAGACCGCGTCCGGGTCCGAGCGCAGCGTCTTCCAGTGCTCCACCTCGGTCTCCCAGGCGGCACCGGTGGGGGCGTGCGGGCGGCCTTTCAGGTAGGCGAAGGTGGTCTCGTCCGGCGCGATCATCCCCGCCCGCGACCCGGCCTCGACGGTCATGTTGCAGATCGTCATCCGGGACTCCATCGACAACGCCTCGATGGCCGGACCGGCGTACTCGATGATGTGGCCCTGGCCGCCGGCGGTCCCGATCCGGGAGATGAGCGCCAGGACGAGGTCCTTGGCGTCCACCCCCTCGGGGAGGACGCCGTCGACCTGGACCCGCATGTTCTTCAGCCGGTGCATGGGCAGCGTCTGGGTGGCCAGCACGTGCTCCACCTGGGAGGTGCCGATGCCGAAGGCCAGGGCGCCGAAGGCCCCCTGCGTGGTGGTGTGGCTGTCGCAGCACACGATCGTCATCCCCGGGTGGGCGAGCCCCAACTCGGGTCCGATGATGTGCACGATGCCCTGCTGCTCCTCGCCCAGGCGGTAGTGCTCGATGCCGAACTCGGCGCAGTTGGCACGCATCAACTCGACCTGGTGCCGGGCGGCATGGTCCTCGATCCGCTTGCGGATGTCGCGGGTCGGGGTGTTGTGGTCCTCGGTGCCCAGGGTGAGGTCGGGACGGCGCACGCGACGACCGCTCGTGCGGAGCTGGTCGAACGCGACCGGGGTGTTCAGCTCGTGCAGCAGGTGCAGGTCGATGTAGAGCAGGTCGGGTTCCCCCGCAGCCGCACGGACGACGTGCGACTCCCACACCTTCGTGGCCAGTGTTGTGCCCATCGTCTCGCTACGCTCCTGCCAGTTCCTGCCGCTGCGGAGGCGTGTGCAGCACCCAGGACGGGTCCGCCTTGGCGAAGGAGGACTCCAACGGGTGACCGACGGCCGTGGCCACCGGGCCGCGCGCGATCCCCGTCAGGGCATCCAGGTCCACCCCCGTCTCGACACCGAGCAGGTCCAGCAGGTGCACCAGCTCCTCGGTGGCGATGTTGCCGGTCGCGCCGGGGGCGTAGGGGCACCCGCCGAGACCGCCCACGGAGGAGTCGAAGTCGGTGATGCCGGCCCCCAGGCCGGCGATCACGTTGGCGATGCCGAGGCCGCGAGTGTTGTGCAGGTGCAGCGTGATCCGCAGGTCGGGGTACTCCCGCCGCAGCCGCGAGGACACCTCGTGGACGTGGGCCGGGTCCGCCAGCCCCGCGGTGTCGGCGATCGTCACGTGCTCAACCCCGGCTTCGGCATACAGGCCGACGACCCAGGCGACCCGCTCGAACGGGGTCCTGCCCTCGAAGGGGCACCCCAACGAGGTCGCCAGACCGCCCACGAGGTGCTTGCCCTCGGCCAGCCCGAGCTCGATGACGGGGCGCAGGCGCTCGAAGGCCTCGGCGGTGGGGCGGTTGGCGTTGGCGATGCTGTGGGCGTCGGTGCTGGAGAGCATCAGCTCCCAGCACGCGGCGTCGGTCGTCAGGGCCCGCTCGGCCCCCTTGAGGTTGGGCACCAGCACGGAGTACTCCACGCCGGGGGCGGGGGTGTAGCCGGCCATCACCTCCGCCGCGTCGGACAGCTGCGGCACGGCGTCGGGGCGCACGAAGGAGGTGAGCTGGACCCGCGGCACACCGGTCGCCGACAGGGCGTCGATGATCGCGATCTTGTCGGGGGTGCTGATCACCCCTGGCTCGAGCTGGAACCCGTCCCGGGGCCCCACCTCCTGGATGGTGACCCGGCCCGGAATCGTGAAGGGCAACGGCGCGGTCCCCTCGGCGTAGCCGCGGGCGTGGTCGAAGCTGCTGGTCATCAGACGATGCCCCTGTCCTTGAGGTCGGTGATCTGCTCGGGGGAGTAGCCCAGGTCGGCGAGGACGGCGTCGGTGTGCTCGCCCATCTCGGGGCCGGCGTTGCGGATGGAGCCGGGGTTCTCGCTGAACTTGGGCACGACGCCGGGCAGGGTGATCGAGCCGAGCGTCGGGTGGCTGACCTCCACGAGCATGTCGCGGGCCCGGTAGTGCTCGTCCTCGAAGATGTCGGAGGCGCTGTAGACGGGGGAGTGCGGGACGGAGAACTCGTCCAACCGGGCGTGCAGCTCGGCCCGGGTCAGGCCCGCGGTCCAGTCCGAGAGCATCTGGTTCATCTCCCCACGGCGGGCCAGCCGCTCCCGGTTGGTGGAGTAGCGGGGGTCGGTCAGCAGGTCCGGGCGGTCCATCGCCTCCGCCAACCGGGCGAAGGTGCGCTCGGTGCTGGTGACGATGACGATCCAGTGCCCGTCCTGCGACTGGTAGATCCCGGCGGGGGAGGACGCGGCGAGCTCGTTGCCGGTGCGCTCCCGGACGGTGCCCAGCACGTCGTACTCCGCCACGACGACCTCGAGCATCCGGAAGATCGACTCGTACAGCGCGACGTCGACCTCCTCTGCCGGGCCGCCCGACACCTTGAGCTGGTAGACCGCCGCCAGGGCGCCCATCGCGGCATACATGCCGGTCAGGTAGTCGACCAGGGAGACCGAGGGGAGCACCGGGGGGCGGTCGGGGTAGCCGTTGATGTGGGCATAACCGCTGTATGCCGTGGCGGGGGTCCCGAAGCCCGCCTTGCCCGCGTTGGGGCCGGTCTGGCCGTAGCCGGAGACGTGGACCACGATGATGTCCGGGTTGGCAGACCGGAGCCGCTCCAGGCTCAGGCCCCACCGCTCAAGGGTGCCGGGGCGGAAGTTCTCGATCAGCACGTCGCGATCGGCGAGCAGCCGCAGGAGCACCTCCTGACCCTCAGGCGAGCGCAGGTCCAGGGTGATGCTGCGCTTGTTGCGGGCCGAGGCCGCCCAGGTCAGGGAGGTGTCGCCCTGGAACGGGCCGAGCGCGCGCAACGGGTCACCGACCCCGGGCATCTCGACCTTGATGACGTCGGCACCCATGTCGCCCAGCAGCGCCGCGGCGAACGGCCCGGCGAAGACGGTGGCGATGTCCAGGACCTTGAGGTCTGAGAGCGGTCCGCTCATCGGCTGGCCTCCTGCTCGAGGGTGGGGGTGGCGCCCGCTGCCTGCGTGGCGCTCCGGGACGGGTCGTGGCCGAGCTCGGCGGAGACGGCCTCGGTGGTGGCGAGCAGCCGGTCGATCACCTGTTGACGGTGTGCCTCGTCGGCCAGCCGGGTCATCGTGGACGACACCACGAGCGCGCCGACGACGTAGCCCTCCCGGTCGCGTACGGGGGCGGAGACCGCCGAGGTCTCCGGGTCGCGCTCGCCGTCGCTGTATTCCCAGCCCTGCTCCCGGACGGCGCGCAGCCGCGCGAGATAGGTCTGCGGGTCCCACGGGCGACCGGACCACTCGGCCGCGCTCTCCGCCGCCAGCTCCATCGCCCGGTCCTCGGTCAGCCAGGCCACCAGGACACGGCTGCTGGCGCCGACGTGGATGGGCAGTGGCACCCCGATCTCTCCGGTGGTGCGCACCGTGCGCCGCCCGACGGCCATCTCGATGGGGACCCGTCGGTGCCCGGTGCGGATCTGCAGCTCCACGGTCTCGTCGAGCAGGTCGCGCAGGGCCTTCATGTGCGGCAGGGCGACGCCCCGCACGTGGACCCCGCTGTGCGCCCGGCTGCCCAGCTCCAACAGGCGGGTCCCGAGCCGGTAGTCGCGGCCGTCCGCATCGAGCAGGCGGTGCTGGCTCATCGCCTTCATCAGGCGGTAGGTGGTCGGGGTGCTGTAGCCGACGCGGCCCGCGACCTGGGCCGGGTCGAGCCGGGTCGCGCCGTCCTCGAAGGCGTCGAGGATCGCCATCACCTTGTCGAGCACGCCGACCGCAGTCATCCTTGACTCCATTATGTGGAGGAGTAGTTCACGATGTGGAGACGCTAGCGCATCTCCCCGCTTCTGTCACCCCTTCCCCTTGTGCGACCGGACGCGCGGTCTGGCGGTCTCACGACTTCTACGTCATCATCGACGTGTTCTCCCGACAGATCATGGGCTGGCGGGTCGAGGTCACCGAGTCCGACCAGATGGCCCAGGACATGTTCCTGACCGCGTTCGCTACCCACCAGGGCAAACCACACACCATCCACTCCGACCGTGGCGCCGCGATGACTTCCACCCTCGTGGGAAAACTGTTCACCGCCCTCGGCATCGAGCGCAGCCTGAACCGTCCCCGGGTCTCTAACGACAACCCGTTCTCCGAGACCTGGTTCAAGACCGCGAAGTACTCCCCAGGGTTCCCCGCGTGGTTCCCCGACCTGCAGGCCGCCCAGGCCTGGGCCGAGCAGTTCGTGACCTGGTACAACACCTGCCACCGCCACTCCGGCCTCGCTGGCCATACCCCGGCCAGCGTCCACGACGGCACCTGGGTCCAGGCCCACCACGCCCGCCAGGCCACCCACAACACGCTGGCCGCGGCCAACCCCGACCGGTACCGCAAACCCACCCACCTCAAGACCCCCTACGCCCTCATCGCCCTCAACCCCGACGGCGACCGAGCACAACAACGACTCACAACAGGTTGACAGGTTCCGCCTACCCGGCACTGGACGTGCGGTCTGGCGGTTTCACCCTGGCACCGGACGTGCGGTCTGGCGGTTTCACCCCGGCACCGGACGTGCGGTCTGGTGGTCCTGGTCTCAGCGAGACCTCCACCGGACAGAGGTAAGCCGTGTGATGCCTCCTGTGCCTGGGCGACCGGAGGTTTGAGGACGCCAGACGACGCGTTCGGTGGCCGGAAATGTCGCCAGACGACGCGTTCGGTGGCCGGAAATGTCGCCAGACGACGCGTTCGGTGGCCGGAAATGTCGCCAGACGACGCGTTCGGTGGCGTGGGGGGTCAGGGGTGTGGTGGTGGGGACCACTCGCTGCGGAGCAGGTCGAACCGGAGCAGGTCGTCCAGGGTCCCGTCGCCGAGCCGTTCGGCGGCGCGGTCGCGGCCGACCTCGGTGAAGCCTGCGCTCAGCGCCACCCGCTGGGAGGCGGTGTTGGTTGCTGCGGCCCGGAGCGCCAGGCGATCCAGGCCCAGGCCGCCGTCTTGCCGGTCCACGAAGGCGTGGCGCACGGCGCGGCGCAGCGCCTCGCTCAGCACTCCGCGACCGCGCGCCCGGGCGTGCGCCCAGTAGCCGATCACGCCGCTGGTGGGACGGCCCCTGTCGTCCCTGTCGCGGTCCAGCTCCATGATGGCCAGGGAGCCGACGCAGTCGTCCGAGCCAGGGTCGGCCACGCACCAGGCCAGCATGCTGCCGGCCAGGGCCGCGGTCCGGCAGCCGGCGAGGAAGGTCGTCGCGTCGCGCTCGGTGTAGGGGGACGGCAGGTCGGCGAGGAAGTGCTGGGCCAGTGGGTCCGCGCAGGCCTCGACCAGGAGGGGGATGTCCTCGTCGCGCCACGGTCGCAAGCGCACCTGGGGCGCCTCGATGACCGGCACGTCCAGGGTGGCGGCGACACCGGTGGCGGCCGCCGCGACCCGATCGGTCCCGGAGTCCAACGAGAACTCCAGTCGGATGCGGCCGTCCGGCTCGGTCTCTCGACCCCACAGGCGGAAACCGCTGTGCCGCAGGATGGTCTGGGACGCCAGATGGTCGTCGGTGGTGTCCGCGCGCAGGTGGGTCAGCCCCGCCCCGCCCTCCTCGGGTGAGGCCAGGAGGTGGTCCACCACGGCGTCCAGGGCCTCCCGTGCGAACCCCTGGCCGCGGTGGCCCGCGCTCAGCCAGTAGCCGAGGGAGCCCCGGTCCGCCTCGATGCCGTAGGCGCGGATCACCCCGATCGGGACGCTGCCGGCGAAATCACCGCCGGCCAGGCACACCGCCCAGGACCACTGACTGCCCTCCCACTGCAGCCGCCGCAGACCGGCCCACCACTGCGCGGCCTCTTGAAGGCCGGCCCTCGGGTGGTGCCCCGGCCCGACGTCGGAATGGCGCAGGAAGCCGGCGATGTCCGGCAGGTCCCGGGACAGGAAGGGTCGCAGGAGGAGCCGTTCGGTCCGGAGGGTCGCCGGCCCGGGCAGGCTGCGCCGTGGACCAGCGTGCTCGGCCGCGTCGGCGAGGAGCTCGAAGGTCACGGTGTCGTGGCGGTCGCCGCCCGGGTCGTAGACGCAGGAGTCCTGCTCGGTGCCCACGTAGCGCCATCCCGCCCGCACCAGGGTGGCCTGTGACGGGGCGTTGCGCTCGTCGGTCTGCGCCGAGAGGCGGTGCAACCCGAGGCCGGCGGTGCCGTTGGACGGGTCGTCCGGGGCGGGCGCGAAGGCGTGGCCGGCTGCCAGGGCCAGTGACTCGGTCACGACGCCCCGCCCGCGCGCAGCCGGAACGGTCCAGTAGCAGACCGTGGCGCTGCCCTGGGCGAAGGGCTTGTTCATTCCGAAGATCCCCAACCAACCGAGGGGGGCGTCGGTGCCCGGGTCCGCCAGGCACCAGGTGAGCTCGGTGCCGCGGGCGGCCGCGTCCCGCGCGCGGAGCAGAGAGGCCGCGATCCCCTCGGGCGTCAACTGCGGGAGCGCCGGCCCGACGTAACGCCTGGTCGCCTCGTCGATCTCCAGACCCGGAAGGTCCGCCTCCCGCCACGGACGCAGCACGACCCGCTCCCCGGTCAGGACCGGCGGGACGAGCCAGCGCGCCGCGGGTTCGCGGGGTTCGCCGACGGCCAACGTGCCGAACCAGCCGCCCCGCAGCACGCCGTCACGGTCCACCCGCCACCCCGGCACCACCTCGCCGATCCGGAACCCGAGCCGCCAGGCGACCCGTCGGGACGCCCAGTTGCCCTCGTAGGCCCCCCACTGCATGGTGCGCACCCCGCCCTCGCCGAAGGCGTGGTCGAGCACCAGGGACACGGCCCGGGTCATCACCCCACGGCCACGGGCCCAGGGTGCCGCCGCGAAGTCGAGGGACGCGACCTCGGCCCCCCGCGACCGGTAGCCCACGCTCCCGGCATAGCGGGGGCCCGCCCCGTCGTCGCGCTCGATCGCCCAGCGCCGGTGCACCGGCCCGGCCCCCGCCTGCCAGCCGGCTCGCACCCGGTCCAGGTACGCGCGCGCCTCCGCCTCGGCATACGGCGCGGGGGTGCTCGTGAACCGCAGTGTCTCGGTGTCGCGGGCCTGCTCGACAAGCCCCGGTATGTCGTCAGGTGAGTGGGCACGGAGCCTGACCCCACCGTCGGACAGGGTGGGGACGGGGGCAGCGGGGGATGGCCCGGTCATGGCGCCCAACGTAGCTCCCGACAAAGGTGTGAGCACACGCTTTCCGCACTTCACGGGGGGAGCGTTTAGCCTAGGAGAGTTCACCACGACGTGTCAGGAGACCTGGGTGCCCAAGCTGTTCGAGAAGATTCTGCGTGCCGGCGAGGGGCGCACGCTGCGCAAGCTGGAGACGACCGCCCGGTTGGTCAACGCCTTGGAGGACGACTTCAAGGATCTCAGCGACGCCGAGCTGCGCGAGGAGACCGACAAGTTCCGCGCCCGGATCGCCGACGGGGAGACCCTGGACCAACTGTTGCCCGAGGCCTTCGCCGCGGTGCGGGAGGCGGCGTCGCGGACCATCGGCAAGCGACCCTTCGACGTGCAGATCATGGGTGGGGCGGCGCTGCACCAGGGCAACGTGGCCGAGATGAAGACCGGTGAGGGCAAGACCCTGGTGGCGACCCTGCCCTCCTACCTCAACGCGCTCGAGGGCAAGGGCGTGCACGTGGTCACGGTCAACGACTACCTGGCCGAGTACCAGGCCGAGCTGATGGGGCGCGTGCACCGGGCCCTGGGCCTGGAGACGGGCGTCATCCTGTCCAAGATGACGCCGAGCCAGCGTCGCGAGCAGTACCTCAAGGACATCACCTACGGCACGAACAACGAGTTCGGCTTCGACTATCTGCGCGACAACATGGGCTGGTCGACGGCGGACCTGGTGCAGCGGGGGCACAACTTCGCGATCGTCGACGAGGTCGACTCGATCCTCATCGACGAGGCGCGCACGCCGCTGATCATCTCCGGCCCGGCCGACCAGCCGACCAAGTGGTACGGCGAGTTCGCCAAGGTCGCCCGGCTGCTGAACCGGGGGGAGAACGGCGAGGGCGACTACGAGGTCGACGAGAAGAAGCGCACCGTCGGGGTGCTGGAGTCCGGCATCGAGAAGGTCGAGGACTACCTCGGCATCGACAACCTCTACGAGAGCGCCAACACCCCGCTCATCGGCTACCTGAACAACTCCCTGAAGGCCAAGGAGCTGTACAAGCGGGACAAGGACTACGTGAACATGGACGGTCAGATCATGATCGTCGACGAGCACACGGGTCGCATGCTCCCCGGACGCCGCTACAACGAGGGGATGCACCAGGCGATCGAGGCCAAGGAGGGGGTGGAGATCAAGAACGAGAACCAGACCCTGGCCACGGTGACCCTGCAGAACTACTTCCGCATGTACGACAAGCTGGCCGGGATGACCGGCACCGCCCAGACCGAGGCGGCCGAGCTGCACCAGATCTACAAGGTCGGCGTGATCTCCATCCCGACGAACCGCCCGATGGTCCGCAAGGACCAGTCGGACCTCGTGTACCGGACCGAGCAGGCCAAGTTCAACGCCGTCGTGGACGACATCGTGGAGCGGCACGAGCACGGCCAGCCGGTGCTCGTCGGCACCACCAGCGTGGAGAAGTCCGAGCGGCTCTCCGAGCAGTTGCGGCGCCGGGGGATCCCACACGAGGTGCTGAACGCCAAGCACCACGCCCGGGAGGCAGCCATCGTCGCGGAGGCGGGTCGTAAGGGCGCCGTCACCGTGGCTACCAACATGGCCGGTCGCGGCACCGACATCATGCTCGGCGGCAACCCGGAGTTCCGGGCGGTCGCTGCCCTGAAGGCCGCGGGTCTGGACCCGGTCGAGACGCCGGAGGAGTACGAAGCCGCCTGGGACAAGGCACTCGCGGAGGCGGAGGAGTCGGTGCAGGCCGAGCACGACGAGGTCACCAAGCTCGGCGGACTGTATGTGTTGGGCACCGAGCGCCACGAGTCCCGACGCATCGACAACCAGTTGCGTGGGCGCGCCGGCCGTCAGGGCGACCCGGGGGAGAGCCGGTTCTACCTGTCCCTCGAGGATGACCTGATGCGTATGTTCAACGCCGGGATCGTCGACCGGGTGATGGCCTCCTCCGGGATGGACGATACCCCGATCGAGTCCAAGGTGGTGAGCCGCTCCATCGCCGGAGCGCAGTCGCAGGTCGAGGCACAGCACTTCGAGACCCGCAAGAACGTGCTCAAGTACGACGATGTGATGAACCGCCAGCGCGAGGTGATCTACGAGGAGCGCCGCCGGGTGCTCAACGGGGAGGAGATGGAGGAGCAGGTCCGGCACTTCATCAACGACGTCATCGAGGAGTACGTCCGCACCGGCAGCATCCCAGGCGAGGACGGCGTCGACCTCGAGGGCATGGTCAACGAGCTCCGCACCGTCTATCCGGTGACCTTCGAGGCCGACGGGCTGACCCAGTTCGACCCGGCGGACCTCGAGCAGCAGCTGCTCTCCGACGCCCAGCACGCCTACGACGCACGTGAGGAGGCGGTCGGGCCCGAGATCATGCGGGACGTCGAGCGCCGGGTGCTGCTGCAGGTGCTGGACCGCAAGTGGCGTGAGCACCTCTACGAGATGGACTACCTCAAGGAGGGCATCGGGCTGCGCGCGATGGCTCAGCGTGAGCCGCTGGTGGAGTACCAGCGTGAGGGCTACCAGCTGTTCGCCGCCATGATGGAGTCCATCAAGGAGGAGGCCGTGCGCTTCCTGTTCAACGCCGAGATCAAGACGCGCCAGGCCGCCGGGGATGGTGCGCCTGCAGGTGGCGGGGACGGTGCGGGCGAGTCGGAGGCCGCGGTGGCCGACCGGTTGCAGCGCACCGGGGCGACCGTGGCGGGTCTCAGCGAGGCCGTGGCGCAGGCGTCGCGCCGGCAGCAGGCGCTGACCTACTCCGCACCCAGCGAGGACGGCTCGGTGGTGCAACGGGCCGAGGGGCAGTCCGAGGACTCGGCCAAGGCTGTCTCCGCGGCCAAGGCCCAGGGCGGCAACCGCGCGGAGCGGCGGGCGGCCCGCAAGCGCAAGGACTGACCCCGTCCGGCGGGCAGCCTGACCCTGGGTCTGCCCCCGGGGCAGTCTCAGCCCAGCTCGAGCGCGGTCATCACCCAGCGGCCGTCGACCCCGCACAGGCGGGCGGCGACGGCCCTGACCCGGCCGCCGTGGTCCACGACGGCCGCGACCTCCGCCACCCCGTCGGCAGGCTGACAGACGCGTAGCGCCCGGACGATGACCGTGCGGCGGCGCTGCAGCCGGCGCCGGGCCAGCAGCCCGCGCCGGGTGAGGCGCGAGAGGATCTCCTCGCGCACCCACCGGTTCAGCTGGCCGGGGGGACGGGTGCCGTCCCCGACCTCCAGCATCACCCGCAGCAGTCGGGCCGCCCAGTCGGCCGGATCCGGCAGGTCCTGCGCCGGGGTCGCCTGGGGCCCGAAGTAGGAGTCCTCGTAGCCGCGGCGGAAGTCCACCGCCAGCACCCCCTGGACGTAGTCGTCCGCGGGCGGCGGGAGCACGAAGGGGGCCTCTCCCGGCTCCGTTGCCGGGATGGGCAGCACCCGCAACTCGGCGCGGCGCTGTGGGGACGTGTGGGCCCAGGCCGCCGGCTGCGGCTGGGCGCTCATGACTCCGCTCCCAGGGGTGCGTGGCCCGGGGGCACGAGCTCCTGGCCGGGCAGGATCAGGTCGGGGTCGGGGCCCAGGGTGTCCCGGTTGGCCGCGTGCCACCGGGGCCACTCGGCGGCTATGTCCTCGGTGGAGGCGTCCGGGCCGAGGTGCCGGGCCGCGATCGACCAGAGCGTGTCGCCGGGGCGCACGACGACCGACTCGACCACCTGGGCCTGCTGCCTGGTCCCGCCGCCCACCAGCAGCCGGACGTCGGCCCGCCCACGCGGGGGCGCCGGCTGCCATCCGGGCTCGGGTGCGGGTGCCGCGTCGTCGGTGGCGACCGACAGGGACGGGGTGGGGCCGGCGGCCACCGACCAGTCCGGCAGGGGGGTCGGGGCGCCCTGGTCTGCCTGGGCGGCAGTGGGCCCGGCGACGGCCAGGGCCAGCAGGGCTGCCGCGACCCGGGGAACCAGGCGCGGGGCCAGCCGCAGCCCCAGACGTCGTGCTGGCCGGACACAGCGGGCGGGGCTGACCGCAGCCGCTCCCAGCAGGAGCAGCACCGCGATCCATGCCAGGACCAATGCCGCCGCCGAACCGGCGAGGTGGTGCAGGCCCGAGGCCACCGGCTCCGGACCGCCCCCCTGGCCGAGCCGGAGCCACCAGGGCGCATGGGCCAGGGCCAGGACCACCGCGGCGCCCCCGGCGATCAACCCCGCAGCGCCGCCCAGGAGGCCGGCCCGCCGGGAGAGTGGGTGCTGGGTCAGCGCCTGGGTGGGGGACGGCATGGGCTCCTCCGATGCGTCAATACGTGCGTTTGCGATCAGTTGCGTGTAGTTAAGCGCATTGACGCCGGGTCGGCAAGGGGGGCGAGGGCGATTGTGGACAAGGTCGCCGCGGGACCGGGCGCGGGGCAGGATGGGGGTATGCGGTGGAGCCGGTTGTTCGACGACCTCGAGGCACAGGTCCGCGCCGAGCACGATGCGGAGCTGCGTGCCGACGTCGCCGAGTACGCCCGCGCGCAGCGGGGGCAGCAGACGCTGACCGACCGGCTGGCGGCGGACCTCGGTCGACCCCTTCGGGTGCGGGTGACGGGGGCGGGCGTCCTGGACGGCGGGCTCACCGAGCTGGGCACCGACTGGCTGGTGCTGGACGTGCGCCCTCCCGCCGCCCGCGGCCGCGCGGTGCTGGTGCCGGTCCACGCGGTCCGCGCGGTGTGGGGGCTCAGCGGCCGCGCCGACCCGCACCAGGGGGTGGCGCAGCGACGGCTCGGGTTGCGCCAGGCGATGCGTGCCATCAGCAGGGACCGTGCGCTGGTGCGGGTGGGCGACGTCGACGGCGGGCAGCTCTCCGGCACCATCGACCGGGTGGGGCGGGACCACCTCGACCTGGGTGAGGCGCCCGACGACGGGAGTCGGCAGGACCGGCGAGGTCACGTCGTGGTGCCGTTCGCCGCCGTGGCGCTCGTGGCCACCGGTCCCGTGGGACCGGCCGAGGGGATCACCCGCTAGCGCTCGCGACGGAACCCGGCCGGTCACTCCCTGTCGTGCGCCGAGTCCTCCAACTCATCGCCGCGCGCGATGGATTCTCGCGTCTCGGCATACATCCGCTGGATGTAGTCCTCCAGGGCCTTGTCCTCCACCCGCCAGACACCGCGGCCGCCCACCTTGATGCCCGCCAGGGCGCCGCTGCGGACCAGCGCCTTGGTCTGGGCGAGCGTGACGTTCAGGGTCTCGGCGACGTCGGTGAGGGTCAGGAAGCGGGGCACCATCCACCTCTCTCGTCGCGCGGTCGGGTCGCGGGTCGGCGACTTGAGCAGGATTTTACCCGTCCCGGGGTTCCCGCCGGAGGGGCCTGTGGACAAGATGGTGCGGTCGGCGGGGACGCGCACTAGGTTGCCCGTGGGCGACCTCGACGAGGAGGGGACAGGAGGCAGCACCATGGGCGCAACGGAGCAGGTCCGGACGGCGCGGCGACTGCAGGTGCCGGGATGGCGGGACGCCCGGTTGCTGGTGGGGGCGCTGCTGGTGCTGCTCTCCGTCGCCGGCGGTGCCCGGCTGGTGACCTCGCTGGACGACACGACTCCCGTCTACGCCGCGACGCGGGCGCTGCTGCCGGGGGAGCAGGTGGCCGTGGAGGACCTGGCGACCGTCCAGGTGCGGATCGGCGAGCCGATGCAGCACTACCTGGACGGCACGCAGGCGCTCCAGCCGGGCACGTATGTGCTGCGCCAGGTGGCCCCCGGGGAGCTGGTGCCGCGCACCTCGCTGGGCACGGCCCGCCAGGTGCAGGACAAGACCGTGACGGTGCCCGTCGACCCGACTGCTGCCGAGACGCTGGCGGTCGGCGAGGTGGTGGACGTGTGGGTGAGCGGTCGCGACCCCGGGGCCGCGGGGGTGTCCTACCTCCCGCCCGAGCTGCTGCTGGAGCAGGCCGTCGTGGCCGGGGTGCCCACCGCGGGCCGGGCGCTCGGGGTGGGGGTCGGCCGGGCCGCCGTGCAGGTGGTGGTGCCGGCGGACGCGGTCGGGGACGTGATCGCCAGCGTCGACCAGGAGGCGCGGGTCACCCTCGTCCCTGCCCCCCGCAGTGCCGCACCGGAGGAGTGAGGCCGTGCCGAGCCAGCCGTTGCTGACCGCCGTCACCCACCGGTGGGAGTCCGACCTGGCCGAGCGACTGGGGCGCTCCGACCTGGTCCACGTCGTGCATCGCTGTGCCGACCTCGCCGACCTCCTGGGCACGGTCGAAGCCGGCCTGGGCCGGGTCGTCGTGCTGTCCAGCGACTTGCGCGGGTTGGACCGCGCGGTCGTCTCCGGACTGGTCGACCAGGGGCTGCTCGTGCTCGGCGTGCACCCGCCGGGGGAGGAGGACGGCGTGCGGGCGCTGCGCCGCTGGGGTGTCGGGGCCGCCCTCCCCGCGGACGCCGACGCTGCCACCCTGGACGAGGCGCTGCGGGACCTGCTGGGGGACGGGGAGGGGGTCGACGCCGGACGGGACTGGGACCGCGCGGCACAGGACGAGCTCGGGGGCGGGGATCCGGAGCAGGACCCTTCGGACCCCGACGGGGCGGACCCCTCGTCGCCAGTGACCGAGCGGCGGGACACCGCGCAGGAGTCGCCCCCCGCCGGGTCGCCCTCGCCGTCGGAGGATTCCGCCGGACGCGGCCGGGTGATTGTGGTGTGGGGTCCGGCCGGCTCGCCCGGGCGGACCACCGTCGCGGTGAACCTCGCGGCCGAGATCGCCTCGCCGGTGAGCTCGGTGCTGGTGGTGGACGCCGATACGTATGCCGCATCCGTCGCCCAGGTGCTGGCCGTCCTGGACGAGGCACCCGGTGTCGTGGCCGCGGCGCGAGCGGCCGACCAGGGCACCCTCGACCGCGAGAGCCTGGCCGCACTGGCCCCGGAGGTGCTGCCCGGGCTCCGGGTGCTCACCGGGCTGCCGCGCGCCGACCGGTGGCCGGAGCTGCGCGAGCACGCGCTCGCCGACATCCTGGAGGTGTGCCGCGACGTGGCGGACTGGACGGTCGTCGACGTCGGGTTCAGCCTGGAGCAGGACGAGGAGCTGAGTTTCGACACCCGGGCTCCGCGCCGCAACGGCGCGACGCTGACCGCGCTCGGGGCGGCCGACCACGTGGTGGTGACCGGCGCCGGGGACCCCGTCGGCCTGCAACGCCTCGTCAGGGGGCTCGACCAGCTCGAGGCGGTCAACCAGGCGCCGCGCACCGTGGTGGTGACCAGGGTGCGCCAGAGCGCGGTCGGCAGCGACCCGGCCCGGAGGGTGCGCGAGGCCCTGGCCCGGTTCGCCGGGGTGCGGGAGCCCCACGTGGTGCCGGACGACCGCGCGGCCCTGGACGGCGCGCTGCTCTCTGGGCGGGTGCTGCGCGAGTCGGCCCCCCGCGCGGCGGCCCGACTGGCGCTGCGCGAGCTGGCGGAGCACCTCATCGACCGGTCCGCGGAGGAACGGCCCGGCGGCCGGGGGCGGCGCAGGCTGTCGGCCGGGCGGTGATCCCGGGCGCGTGACGGGATGTGGACAGGGGCGCCGGATCTGCGACGATAAGCCCCGTGTTCGACCGACTGAGCCCCCTGGACTCCTCCTTCCTCTACCTGGAGGAGTCCGTCACCGCGATGCACGTGGGGTCGGTCCTGGTGTTCCAGACCCCGGAGGAGGGGTTCGACTACGAGGACCTGGTGTCGCTGGTCTCCAACCGGATCGCCTATGTCCACCGCTACCGCCAGCGGGTGCGGCAGGTCCCCGCCGGCCTGGGCGGCCCGGTGTGGGTCGACGACGCGGACTTCGACCTGACCTACCACGTGCGTCGCTCCGCACTGCCCCGCCCGGGCAGTCTCGAGCAGCTCGGGGAGTTCGTGGCGCGGGTGCAGTCCCGCCTGCTGGACCGGACCCGGCCGTTGTGGGAGGTCTACCTGGTGGAGGGGCTGGCGGACGACCGGTTCGCCCTGGTGACCAAGACCCACCAGGCGATGGTGGACGGCGTGACGGGCATCGACATCGGCCAGGTGATCCTGGACGACGCCCCCAACGACGTGGTGCCGATCGCACAGACCTGGTCGCCCTCGCCGGAGCCGAGCGACCTGGAGCTGCTGACGCGCGCGACGATCGGCACCGCGACCAGCCCCCGGCGGTTGCTCTCCGGGCTGCGCGGCGGTCTGGAGGACCTGCGGCACACGGGTGCGCGCGTCGCCGAGGCGGCCGGGCAGGCCGCCACCGCACTCGTCCGCACGGCGGCGAGTCCCGCCCCGTCAACACCGCTGAACACCACCATCGGCAACGCCCGTCGGGTCGAGCTGGTCGAGCTCGACCTCAAGGACTTCCGGACCGTGCGCAGCCGCCGGTTCGGCGCCACCGCCGACCACGGGCACGTCACCGTCAACGACGTGGTGCTCGCGACGCTCACCGGGGCGCTGCGCGAGTGGTTGATGAACCGGGGCGAGCCGGTCAGCGCCTCCACGACGCTGCGCGCCATGGTGCCGCTGTCGATCACCGACTCGGCGGTCGACACCCATGTCGGGGGCCCGGTCGTGGCCGCCTTCATCGACCTTCCCGTCGGGGAGCCGAGCACCGGGATGCGGCTGGGGCAGGTGAGCTACCGGATGACCCAGCAACTGCAGCACGGCCAGGCTGTCGGGGCGGCGGGACTGGCCGGGCTGGCCGGGTTCGCACCCTCCACCCTGCACTCGATGGCGGCCCGCCTGGCCAGCGCCATGTCGCGTCGCATGTTCAACCTGGTGATCAGCAACGTCCCCGGCCCGCAGGCGGCCCGCTACGCCGGGCACGCCCGGATGGTCGCCTCCTACCCGGTGATCCCCCTGGCCAAGGGCCAGGCGCTGGCGGTCGGGCTGACCTCCTACGACGGCCGGGTCTTCCTGGGACTGAACGGCGACCGTGACGCGATGGTGGACCTGGACGTGCTGGCCGAAGCCGTCCACAAGGCCCTGGCCGAACTGGTCGAGGACGCGTGAGGAGTGAGGAACCAGCCGTGAGCGGACACACCCGGATCTACCTGCCGCTGTCCCCGGACCAGTGCCGACTGCTGCAGTCGGCACGCACGGTCCCCGGACCGTTGGAGGGGTATGCCGTGACCCAGTCGGTCCGTACGTCCGACCCCGAGGGGGACGAGGAGACCTGGGAGTACGCCGCGCTGCAGGACGCGGCCCTGTCCTGTGTGCACCGTGGTGTGCCGGTGCTGGTCGCTGCCGCCGACCTCGACCTCGTCGAGGTCGACGACTCGGCACCGGCCGGCTCCCGCGTGGTGGTGACGGGGGCGCTGAGCCTGCAGCGGGTGGCCGCCTTCCACGTCGGCGACGACGTGCTGGCCGGCCAGGCGCCCGACACCCCGGAGTCCGGGTCGGGGGTCGAGCTGTCCTGGTACGACACGACGGAGCTCGACCATCTGGTTAGCCTGGTCTGAGACCCCTTCGCCGTGCCGGACGGGCACGCCGACAGACGACGAGAGGAAGTCATCACCGTGGATGCATTCGCGCAGGTTCCCGAGCCCCTGAACGAGGCGGTGGGGGACTACGCGCCGGGCAGTCCGGAACGGGCCGACCTGGAGGTGGCGCTGGCCGAGCTGGCGGCCACGCCGGTCGACCTGCCGCACGTGATCGGCGGGGAGCACGTGCGCGGTGAGGGTGCCGAGGTGCAGGTGGTGCAGCCGCACGCGCACGCCGAGGTGCTGGGCACCCTGCACGACGGGACGAAGGCGGACGCCACCGCGGCGATCGAGGCCGCGCAGCAGGCGGCACCGGCGTGGCGGGCGCTGTCCTTCGAGGACCGGGCGGCGATCCTGCTGAAGGCGGCCGACCTGCTCGCGGGCCCGTGGCGGGCCCGGCTGAACGCCGCCACCATGCTGGGCCAGTCCAAGACGGCCTACCAGGCCGAGATCGACTCGGCCTGCGAGCTGATCGACTTCTGGCGGTTCAACGTGCACTTCGCCCGCCAGATCCTGGCGGAGCAGCCGGTGCGCAACGCCCCCGGGGTGTGGAACCGGTTGGACCACCGGCCGCTCGAGGGGTTCGTCTACGCCGTGACTCCGTTCAACTTCACCGCGATCGCGGGGAACCTGCCGACGGCGCCCGCCCTGATGGGCAACACCGTGGTGTGGAAGCCGGCGACCACCCAGCAGCGGGCCGCCTCGGTTGTGATGGACCTGTTGGTCGAGGCCGGCATGCCACCGGGCGTGATCAACATGGTCACGGGCTCCGGCGTCGAGGTGTCGGAGGTGGCGCTGCAGCACCGGGACCTGGCCGGCATCCACTTCACCGGCTCGACCCGGGTGTTCCAGATGTTGTGGAACACCGTCGGCTCCAACCTCGCGGGCTACCGCTCCTACCCGCGCATCGTCGGGGAGACCGGCGGCAAGGACTTCGTCGTGGCGCACCCGTCCGCCGACCCGGACGTGGTGCGGACCGCCCTGGTGCGCGGGGCCTTTGAGTACCAGGGCCAGAAGTGCTCCGCAGCCTCCCGCGCCTATGTGCCGAAGTCGCTGTGGTCGACGCTACGGGACGAGGTGGCCCAGGTCACCGAGTCCATCCCGATGGGCGACGTGCGCGACCTGTCCAACTTCATGGGCGCGGTGATCGACCGCCGCGCCTTCGACAAGCACGCGAAGGTGTTGGAGCAGGCCGCCGCGGACGACTCCGTCACCGTCCTCGCCGGCGGGACGGCCGACGACTCCGTCGGCTACTTCGTGCGCCCGACCGTCCTGGAGGTCACCGACGGCAGGCACGAGTTCCTCACCACCGAGTTCTTCGGGCCGATCCTGTCCGTGCACGTCTACGACGACAAGGACTACGACGCGATGCTGGCGCAGATGGAGTCGGTGGCCGACTACGCGCTCACCGGGTCGATCATCGCCCAGGACCGGGCCGCCATCGCCCACGCCACCCAGGAGCTGCGGTTCGCCGCCGGCAACTTCTACATCAACGACAAGCCGACGGGCGCCGTCGTGGGGCAGCAGCCGTTCGGCGGGGCACGCGCCTCGGGCACCAACGACAAGGCCGGGTCGGCGGCCAACCTGATGCGCTGGACCAGCACCCGCGCCATCAAGGAGACCTTCGTACCGGCCACGGACTGGCGCTACCCGCACATGGGCTGAGCGCGGACGCGGCGGTCCGGATCGCGGCCGCAGGACTGCTGTCTCAGGACTCCTGACCGAGCGACTCCGCCACCAGTGCGCGCTCCAACCGGATCGCCTTGACCAGGATGGGGGCGACGGCCTTCTCGATCTTGCTGCCCAGCAGCGGGACGTGCGCCTTGAGCTCCCCGTCCACCCGCTGGGTAGACCCGCCGTCGGAGGGCTCCAGGTCGATGCCGCCGACGAACTGGACGGGCGTGCCCGGGATGTCGACCTCCAGAGCCGCCTCCCGGGCCCCGTCCTCGTCGGCGGCGCCCCAGCGCTGGGTCTCCACGACCTCCAGGCTCTTGCCGACGAAGCCCTTGGCGAAGTCGGGCAGGCCGTCGCTGGGCAGGGTCCGCCGGGTCACCACGGTCACCGCGTCGCCCTCCACCTCGATGGCGACGTCCTGGTCCGTGGCGCCGCTGCGGGCGCACTTGAGCTCCTGGTACTCCGTGGAGCAGAACAGCTCGAACACCTCCTGGGGCGTCGCCGGGTGCTCGTTGGTCTCGGTGATCCTCGTGGTCATGGG
Organism: Ornithinicoccus sp.; assembly: GCF_057176825.1. Classification (NCBI taxonomy): domain Bacteria; kingdom Bacillati; phylum Actinomycetota; class Actinomycetes; order Micrococcales; family Intrasporangiaceae; genus Ornithinicoccus; species Ornithinicoccus sp. Next base: position 1,584,561 of record NZ_CM169976.1, read on the forward strand.
CCCAAGGTAGTGGGCGGCGGTCCGTGGCGCCCCCTCACCGCGCCGCGTGGTCGGGGGAGAGCAGTTCGTATGCCGTGCGCAGGCCACGCAGGATGGTCCGGTCGGCCTCGGCCCGGTCCGCCGTGCTCGTGGCGGCCGCGATGCCCGCGGCGTGGTCCTGCAGGGCGCTGGCCAGGGCCGCGACTGCCTGGCGCACCCGGTCCGGCAACGCGCCACCGGGGGCCTGCGCGCCACCCGCCTCCCCGGTGACCTCGTCCAGGGCGACACCCACCGTGCGCAGCCGGGCGGCGAGGGCGACACAGGACGCGGGGTCGTCGCCGCCCTCGGACGCTCGCGGGTCACGGGGTCGGCGCAGGGCGTCCTCACGGGGTGGCCACGGCACCGTCTGGGTGGGTGCGGTGCGGCCGTCGGCCAGGTCCACCAGCGCGTGGGCGAGCGCGTCGACCACGACGGTCAGACGGGCCTGGGCGAGCGGATCGCCGAGGTCGGCGTCCTCGCCCGCGACCCCGTCGGCCAGCCGCAGCAGACGGGTGCGGGCGCGAATCGACATACCCGTCACCCTACGGTCAACATACCCGTCACCCTACGGTCAACCGGGGGTCACACCCCGGCCTTCCCCACGTCGTGATCGGCGCTAGGCTCGCTCTCGGGCACACCGCCGTGCCCGAGAGGCTTCGTACCGTCAGGAGAGCGATCACCAGTGATGTCCGACGACACGTTGTTGCAGCGGTTCTACCTCCACGTTGCCCACCAGGACCTGCTGGAGCGGGACCCGGAGGTGCGGGAGGCGATCGTCGAGGGGGTCCGGGGGTTGTCGGCCGCCCGGCCGGAGGGGGAGGCCGCGGTCCGGGTGCTCAACCCCTCGCAGGACGAGGACGGCTGGACCAGCCGCTACACCATCGTGCAGATCTGCACCGACGACATGCCCTTCCTGGTCGACTCGGTGCTGGGGGAACTGCAGCAGCGCGGCCTGGACGTGCACCTGCTCATCCACCCGCAGGTGGTCGTGGGCAGCGACGGCTCCGGGGCCGTGCTGGAGCAGGACGCCGAGCCCGACGAGGGTGAGCGCCTGGAGTCCTGGATGCACCTGGAGATCGACCGGATCCCCGAGGAGGACGGGCGCGAGGAGCTGGCGGAGCGGCTGCGCGCGGTGCTCGTCGACGTGCGGCGGGCGTGTGAGGACTGGGCCGACATGCGCGCCGCGGTGCGGGACGTTATCGAGGACCTGGAGCAGAACGTCCCCACGACAGTGGACCAGGGGACGGTCGAGCCGACCCTGGAGTTCCTGCGCTGGCTGGAGGACAACCACTTCACCTTCCTCGGCTACCGCGAGTACGCCCTGGAGATGATGGACGACGAGGAGGTGCTCATCTCCGTGCCGGGCACCGGGCTGGGGATCCTGCGGGACTCCGGGGAGGACACCGGCACGGTGAGCCGGTTGCGGCCCGAGGCGCGAGCCACCGCCCGGGAGCCACGGCTGCTGACGATCACGAAGGCCAACTCGCGGGCGACGGTGCACCGGCCGGTCTACCTGGACTACGTCGGGGTGCGCACCTTCGACGAGCAGGGCAACGTGGTCGCCGAGCGTCGCTTCCTGGGCCTGTTCACCCAGAGCGCGTATGCCGATTCCGTCACCCGGCTGCCGGTCATCGGCGGCAAGGTCAAGCGCATCCTGGAGGAGAGCGGCTACGCGCCGGACAGCCACTCCGGCAAGGACCTCATGGGGGTGCTGGAGAACTACCCGCGCGACGAGCTGTTCCAGGCCGACCCCGAGCAGCTGGCCGAGACCGCCCACGAGGTGCTGCACCTGCAGGAGCGGGCCGGGACCCGGCTGTTCCTGCGCAAGGACGAGTTCGGGCGCTTCGTCACGGCGCTGGTGTACCTGCCGCGGGACCGGTTCAACACCTCGGTGCGGTTGCGGATGGAGGAGTTGCTGCGCGAGGCCTACGGCGCGGAGTCCGTCGACTACACGACCCGGGTGGGGGAGTCCAAGCTCGCCCAGATCCACTACACGTTGCGGATGCCGCGGGGCGACTCCATCCCCGACATCGACGTCGAGCCGCTGCAGGACAAGCTGATCGAGGCGACGCGGACCTGGACCGAGCGGCTGGCCCATGTGGTCGACGACCACTACGGGGACGCCGAGACCACCGGGGAGGTGCTGGCGCGCTACGCCTCCGGCATCCCAGAGGCCTACAAGGAGGACTTCGACGCCGAGACCGGGTTCCGGGACCTCGGGTTCGTCCACCAACTGGAGTCGGGCGAGGTGCGCCTGCCGCTGCACGTCTACGCCGAGGACGGGCACGAGCCGGGGGTCCGGCGGCTCAAGGTCTACCGCAACGCCGAGACCTCCTTGACCGACGTGCTGCCGATCTTCACCCACCTGGGTGTCCACGTCACCGACGAACGGCCCTACGACCTGGAGTCCCGGGACGGGACGACGACCCACATCTACGACTTCGGGATGGTCGCCGACAGCGAGGAGGTGTGGGCGCCGGAGGGCAAGGACCCGCAGGACGTCGCCTCGGCCTTCGAGGACGTCTTCGCCGCCGTCTGGAACAACCGGGCCGAGAGCGACTCGCTGAACTCCCTGGTGCTCACTGCCGGGCTCACCTGGCGTGAGGTCGTCATCCTGCGCACCCTGGTGCGCTACCTGCGCCAGGTGGGGGCCAACTCCCTGGAGTACCTGGAGGAGGCTCTGGTCGACAACCCGGGAATCGCCGCCCAGATCGTCGATCTCTTCGGCGCCCGGTTCGACCCGGACCGGGAGGGTGACCGGGAGGCCGACTGCGAGCGCCTCGACGCCGAGATCGTTGCGGCGCTCGACGGCGTCAGCAGCCTGGACCAAGACCGCACGCTGCGGGGGCTGCTGGCGGTGCTGCACGGCACGCTGCGGACCAACTACTACCAGGCGCTGCCGGACGGCGACCCCAAGCCGCACGTGTCGCTGAAGCTGGCCCCGCGCCAGATCGACCTGCTGCCCGAGCCCCGGCCCGCGTTCGAGATCTGGGTCTACGCCCCCCGGGTCGAGGGGGTGCACCTGCGGTTCGGCGCGGTCGCCCGCGGCGGGCTGCGCTGGAGCGACCGGCGGGAGGACTTCCGCACCGAGATCCTCGGCCTGGTCAAGGCGCAGATGGTCAAGAACGCGGTCATCGTGCCGACCGGGTCCAAGGGCGGCTTCTTCGCCAAGCAACTGCCCGACCCCACCCAGGACCGGGAGGCCTGGCAGGCCGAGGGGGTTGCGGCATACCAGATCTTCATCAAGGGCCTGCTGGACGTCACCGACAACCGGGTGGGCGGGGAGATCGTGCCGCCCGAACGCGTCGTCCGCCACGACGAGGACGACTCCTACTTGGTGGTGGCCGCGGACAAGGGCACCGCCAAGTTCAGCGACATCGCCAACGGGGTGGCGCGCGAGTACGGCTTCTGGCTCGACGACGCGTTCGCCTCCGGCGGGTCGGCCGGCTACGACCACAAGGGGATGGGCATCACCGCCCGCGGGGCGTGGGAGTCGGTCAAGCGGCACTTCCGTGAGCTGGGCCTGGACACCCAGACCGAGGACTTCACCGTCGTCGGCGTCGGCGACATGAGCGGCGATGTCTTCGGCAACGGCATGCTGCTGTCCGAGCACATCCGGCTGGTCGCCGCGTTCGACCACCGGCACGTGTTCCTGGACCCCGACCCCGACGCCGCCACCTCGTATGCCGAGCGGCGGCGGATCTTCGACCTGCCCCGCTCCAGCTGGGAGGACTACGACGAGTCGCTCATCAGCGAGGGTGGCGGTGTCTACCCGCGCAGCGCCAAGTCGGTGCCGGTCAGCCCGCAGGTGCGGGAGGTGCTGGGACTCGACGAGGAGGTCAGTGCTCTCATGCCCGCCGAGTTGCTCAGTGCCATCCTCCGGGCCCCGGTGGACCTGTTGTGGAACGGCGGCATCGGCACCTACGTGAAGTCCTCGCAGGAGACGGCCGCCGAGATCGGTGACCGTGCCAACGACGCCATCCGGATCAACGGTGGCGACCTGCGCGTGCGGGTCGTGGGTGAGGGCGGCAACCTCGGCCTGAGCCAGCGCGGCCGGATCGAGGCGGCACGGGCCGGTGTGCACGTCAACACCGACGCGATCGACAACTCCGCCGGTGTCGACACCTCCGACCACGAGGTGAACATCAAGATCGCCCTGAGCCCGCTGGTCCAGGAGGACGTACTGGACCTGCCGGCCAGGGACGAGCTGCTGGCCTCGATGACCGACGAGGTCGCCGAGCGGGTGCTGCGGCACAACTACGAGCAGAACGTCCTGATCGGCAACTCCCGGCACCAGGGCAGCGTCATGGCGCCCGTGCACGAGCGGCTGATGACCCACCTGGCCGACCGGGCCGGGCTGGACCGCGAGCTGGAGTTCCTGCCGGACTCCGCCGACCCTCGCGGAGCGGGAGGAGGCCGGCGAGGGCCTGAGCAGCCCGGAGTTCTCCGTGCTGGTGGCGTACTCCAAGCTCGCGCTGAAGGACGCCCTGATCGAGTCCGAGTTCCCCGACGACCCGTACTTCAACGACACCCTCACCGGCTACTTCCCGACCGCGCTGCAGGAGCGGTTCGGCGACCGGCTCGCCGAGCACCCGCTGCGCCGGGAGATCATCGTCAACGACCTGGCCAACGCGATGGTCAACCGGGGCGGGATCACCTTCGCCTTCCGTGCGGCGGAGGAGACGGGCGCCACGTTGGTGCAGGTGGCCCGCGCGTTCGTGGTGTGCCGCGAGGTGTTCGGGCTCGCCGACTTCGTCGAGGCGGTGGAGGCGCTGGACAACCAGGTCCCGACGGCCACCCAGACCGAGCTCTACCTGGAGTTCCGCCGGTTGCTGGACCGGAGCGTGCGCTGGTTCCTGAACAACCAGTCGTTGACGTCCGGGATGCCCTCGGAGATCGAGCGGTTCGCCGGGCCCGTGTCCTCGCTCACCCCGCAGATCGGCACCCTGCTGCAGGGCGTCGAGCGGGAGCGGTGGACCCGGCAGCGGGACACCGCAGTCGAGGCGGGTATCCCCGAGGAGCTTGCCGAGCGGTACGCGTCGCTGCTGGACTCCTTCTCGCTGCTGGACGTCGTGGAGCTCGCCGAGGACGCCGAGCGCCCCGTGGAGGAGATGGCGGCGATGTACTTCGCGGTCTCCGAGCGGTTCCGCATCGACATCCTGCTCACCCACATCTCCCACCTGGAGCGGGAGGACCGTTGGGACTCCCTGGCCCGCGGTGCCGTGCGCGACGACATGTATGGCGTGCTGCGGGCCCTGGCCCGGACGCTGGTGGTCAGCACGGACGACGAGGGCGACGATGCCCAGGCCCGGATCGACCGGTGGGCGGAGAGCAACCGCGAGTCGCTGGCCAGGACGTCCCAGGTGCTCCGCACCATCGGCGGCCTCGAGCGCCCGGGCCTGGCGCCACTGTCCGTGGCGTTGCGCACGCTGCGCGGTCTGGTCCGCCAGGGCTCCTCCGGCTGAGGGCCGGCGCCCCGGCGTCGGCGGGCCCGCGGGTACCCTGCCCGCATGCCAACCCTGCGTGACGTCCTCACCGAGCGAGCCGCGCTGCCCCGGGCGGATGCCGAGTGGTTGCACCGGCTGGCGGGTGACTGGCAGATGGTGGCCGACCTGTCCTTCTCCGACCTCACCCTGTGGGTGTCGACCGGAGGACAGGACGCGGGACAGGACCCGGCTGACTGGGTGCTGGCCTCCCACGCCAGGCCGTCGACAGGACCGAACTTCTACCACGACGACGTGGTCGGCACGGTCGCCGACGACCGGCGGCGGGGCCGGCTGGAGCAGGCCCGGAACTCCGCGAGCATCGCGCTGCCCGACGAGGTCGGCTACGTGCGTGAGCAGTACGTCCCGGTGGTGCGCGCCGGGCGCTGCATCGCGGTGCTGGTGCGGCACACGGACCTGCAGGCGATGCGGGCCCAGGGCGGCCTGGAGGTGAACTACCTGCAGACGGCGCAGGCGCTGCTGCGGATGGTGAGCCAGGGGACCTTCCCGGCGGAGGGATCGCCGACCGGCGTCGGCCGGGGCACCCCCAGGGTCGGGGACGGGGTGTTGCGGCTGGATGCGGACGGGCTGATCGAGTACGCCAGCCCCAACGCTGTGTCAGCGCTGCGCCGCCTCGGGCACACCGAGCAGGTCAACGGCGCCGACCTGTCCGAGATCGTCACGGTCCGGATGCCTCCCGGGACCGCGGTGGACGAGACGATGCCGCTGGTCCTGACCGGTCGCGCCCCCTGGGGGACCGAGATCGAGACCCGGGGGTTGAACCTCACGCTCCGGTCGGTCCCGCTGTATGCCGACGGTGCCCGGGTGGGTGCGCTGCTGCTGATGCGCGACGTCAGCGAGCTGCGGCGCAGGGAACGCGAGTTGCTGACCAAGGACGCCACCATCCGGGAGATCCACCACCGGGTGAAAAACAACCTGCAGACCGTGGCGGCGCTGCTGCGACTGCAGTCGCGCCGGATGGAGGACCCCGCGGCCAAGGCGGCGCTCCAGGAGGCCGGTCGCCGGCTGACCACGGTGGCGCTGGTGCACGACACGCTGAGCCAGGGGTTCGACGAGACCCTCGTCTTCGACGAGATCGCCGTCCGGGTCGCCCGGGCGACGGTGGAGGTGGCGGCACGGGGCACCCGGGTGAGCGCGCTGCATACGGGCTCCTTCGGCCGGCTCCGGGCCGAGGACGCCACGCCCCTGGCCACGGTGCTCGCCGAGCTGGTCCACAACGCCGTCGAACACGGCTTCAGCACCGAGCCCGGCGGGTTCGCCTCGGGCACGGTCCGGGTCACCGCCCGGCGGGAGCACCGCACGGACCAGGACGACCTCCTGGAGGTCACCGTCGCCGACGACGGGAAAGGGCTGGAGGGCGGCCGGGAACCGGCCAGGACCGGGCTGGGGATGCAGATCGTGGAGGCGCTCATCGCCGACCTGCGCGGCGAGATCCGGTGGGAGAGCGTGCAGCCACACGGGACTGCGGCCCGGTTCGTGGTCCGGCTGCGGCCGGTGCCGGCAGCACCCGGGAGGGTCGAGCCGTCCGTGGGCCGGACCGACTGACGTCAGGGAGGTGTGGCTGCGCCCGGGCAATGCGGGGCCTGCGAGGGTGCCGGCGAGTGGTCCTCAGCCGGCGCGACGGGCGCGGGCCTTGCGGCGCTTCAGGGCGCGACGCTCGTCCTCGGACAGTCCGCCCCACACACCAGCGTCCTGGCCGGTCTCCAGCGCCCACTTCAGGCAGGTGTCCATGACCGAACACCGGCGGCACACCGCCTTGGCGTCCTCGATCTGCTGCAGGGCAGGCCCGGTGTTGCCGATCGGGAAGAACAGCTCGGGGTCCTCGTCCAAGCAAGCAGCGCGGCTGCGCCAATCCATCTGTGGTACTCCTCGTGGTTCACCCGGCGGTCGGACTCGTGTCCGTCCCGGCTCGGGACTCGTGTGCGGTGGGGACGTTCTGGGGGCCGGCGTGCGGCTGCGCGTGCGGCGGGCGTGCTAGGTGTGGTGGGGCAGGCGCAATGCTGCCGGTCACCACAGCGATCGTGGGGTCGGGCACCGCGCTGTGTCCGTTAACTCGGCCTGTGGGTGCCAACGTCGTGGCTCAGCACAGTGTTCCCAATACTCACAGGTCACTTCTGGGGTGCACAAGGGTTTCGGGAGTATTTCTTGGGCGTAGCGATGAGGTTTCAATCACATCTCGCTGCGCTGACGATGGAGAGCAAAGCGCGAGGTCAGGCCCCGACCCGGGGGCGGAGCGGCCCGGAGCGGGTCGTAGGGTGGACGGGCCGCGCAGGCTGCGGCACACCCGATCCGCCGCCCACGGGAGGAACCCATGACCCTGGCCATCAGCAACGCCCACGTCGTCCCGATCGACGGGGACCCGTTCAGCGGGACCGTCGTCCTCGAGGACGGAAAGATCGCGGCGCTGGGTCCCGAGGTCGCCGTCCCGGAGGGCGCGACCGAGGTGGACGCTGCAGGGCGCTGGGTGCTGCCGGGGCTGATCGACGCGCACGTGCACCTGGGGGTGTGGGAGGAGGGCGAGGGCTGGGCCGGTCAGGACACCAACGAGATGACCGACCCCGTCATGGCCGCGGCCCGCGCGCTGGACGCCATCAACCCGCGCGAGCGGGGCTTCGACGACGCCCTCGCCGGCGGCATCACCACCGTGAACGTCAACCCGGGGTCGGGCAATCCGATCGGCGGGCTCACCGTCGCCCTGAAGACCTACGGCCGCTACGTCGACGAGATGGTGCTGCGCAGCCCGTCCGGGCTGAAGGCCGCGCTGGGGGAGAACCCGAAGCGGGTCTACGGGGACCAGAAGAAGACCCCCTCGACCCGGTTGGGGGTCGCCCTGGTGCTGCGCAAGGCCTTCACCGAGGCGCGCAACTACATCGCCAAGGCCGAGAAGGCCGGCAGCGAGGGTGAGACGCCCGAGGGCCACCTGGTGAACCAGGCGCTGGTGCAGGTGCTGAACCGGGAGATCCCGTGGCGGCAGCACTGCCACCGGGCCGACGACATCGCCACCGCCATCCGGATCGCCGAGGAGTTCGGCTACGAGCTGGTGCTGGACCACGGCACCGAGAGCTACCTGCTGGCCGACCTGGTCGCGGAGAAGGGCGTGCCCGTGCTCTACGGGCCGCTCATCGTGAGCCGCTCCAAGGTGGAGGTGCGGGAGCGGTCGCTGGCCGCCCCCGGCATCCTGGACCGCGCCGGCGTGAAGGTCTCCATCATCACCGACCACCCGGTGGTCCCCATCGACCACCTGATCACCCAGGTGGCGCTCGCGGTCAAGGAGGGCATGGACCCCGAGGCCGGGCTGCGGGCGGTGACGCTCAACCCGGCCGAGGTGATGGGGGTGGCCGACCGGGTCGGCTCCCTCGCGGTCGGCAAGGACGCCGACGTGGTCCTCTGGTCCGGCGACCCGCTCGACCTACGCTCGCGTGCCCTGCGCGTCTGGGTCGGTGGCGAGGAGGTCTACAGCTACGACGAGGAGCAGCGCTCCGGCTCCGTCCGCCCCCGCTGACCCAGTGCGCCAGGATCAGGCAGCGGGCTGGAGTTTCTTGCCCTTCTTGCCTTTCTTCCCCTTCGTGCCGTCGACCTTGACGAGCTTGCGGTGCTTGACCCTGTAGCCGTCGGGGAGCGTGCCTTCGGCCAGCATGCGCAGGGGGCAGCGACGGCACTGCGGCTTGCTGACGCAGCACTTCTTCTTCGGCCCCTTCTTGGCCTTCGACTTGCCCTTCTTCGACACGGGAGCATCGTAGGGCAGCAGGGTTAGGTCCGCCTAAGCCGAGGGGTGGACGTATGCCGATCCGCACCGCTGCGGGAGGCCGGCGGTCAGTGGTCGTCCCCGGCGGGGCGGCCGGGCCGGACCAGGACACAGTCGGGGCACAGCCCATGGCCCGGGAGGCGGTAGTAGAGGCAGCAGCCGCGGCGCCGGAAGGTGACTTCGGAGGGCTTCCCCGGGGTCGGTTCGACGGAGGCACCGCCGCGGGCCAGCCGGGGGTCGCGCAGCAGGGTGCTCACGACCTCCTGGGTGGCCGCCGCGACGTCGGGACGTTGCCGCACCAGCATGCGGCCGCTGTTCACCAGGGCCGACGCGGTGTTGCTGACCATCACCTGGCCCGAGGTGCGTCCCAGCTCCGAGCAGGCGCGGTCGACGTCGGTGATCGCTGCCTCCAGCACCAGCTCGCCGAGGGCCCGAGCGGTGTCCGCCGGTCCGACCACCGGGTGACCGGCCGAGGGGTCGGTCGAGGCGAGAGTGACGGGGCTGGCGTGCTCCGGGGCGATCCGCAGCACCGCGGTGGACAGGTCCGGGACCCAGCGGTGCACGAGCGCCGACGCCAGCGCGACCGACCACAACCGCGAGACCAGCCCGACCTGGACGGCGGACACCGCGATCCGCGGGTCCACCTCGCCCCCCGGTGGGGCGTGCCCGGCCAGCGCCGCACGGACCTGGTCGAAGCGGTCCTGCAGGTCGGGGAGGGCGAGGGCCTGCTGCAGGGGCACCAGGCCCTCGGTCGACACCTGCCAGGGGAAGAAGCCGCCGAGTGCGGTGAGTGAGTCGGCCCACGCCACCGGCTCGGGCCCAGGACCCGGACCGCCAGGCACACCGGTGGTCAGTCGGACGTCCCGTCCAGCACGGCGCGTGCGGCGGAGAACCGGGCGATGGGCACCCGGAACGGTGAACAGGAGACGTAGTCCAGCCCGATCGACTCGAACAGCGAGATGGACGCCGGATCGCCGCCGTGCTCGCCACACACGCCGACCTTGAGGTCGGACTTGGTCTGACGGCCCCGCTCGGTGCCGATCTGCACCAGGCCGCCGACACCGTCGGCGTCGATCGAGGCGAACGGGTTGCTGGGGACGACGTCGTCGTCGACGTAGGCGGCCAGGAAGCTGCCCTCCGCGTCGTCCCGGGAGATGCCGATCCCGGTCTGGGTCAGGTCGTTGGTGCCGAAGCTGAAGAAGTCCGCGTGCTCGGCGATCTGGTCGGCGACGACCGCGGCCCGCGGCAACTCGATCATGGTCCCGACGGTGTAGGGGAACTCCTTGCCCGCCTCCTCGAATTCTGCGGCGAGCGTCTCATCGATCAGCTCGCGCATCCGGCGCAGCTCCTCGGCATACGCCACGAGGGGCACCATGATCTCCACGATCGGCTCGCCGCCGCGCTCGGCCACGGCGAACGCGGCCCGGGCGATGGCCCGCACCTGCATCTGGGGGATCTCGGGGTAGAGCAGCGCCAGGCGCACCCCGCGGGTGCCGAGCATCGGGTTCATCTCGGTGAGCTTCTTGACCTGCCCCAGCAGGACCCGGGCCTCCCGCAGCTCGGCCTCGCTGCCGCCCTGCAGCTCCAGTCGCTGCACCAGCAGGGCCTGCTCCACCAGGTCGGGGAGGAACTCGTGCAGCGGCGGGTCGAGCAGCCGGATGGTGACCGGCAGCCCGGACATCGCCTCGAAGATGGCCTCGAAGTCCTCCTGCTGCATCGGCAGGATGGTCTCCAGGGCGGCCGCGCGCTCCTCCTCGTCGCCGGCCAGGATCATCCGGCGCACCGCCGGCAGCCGGTCCTCGGCCATGAACATGTGCTCGGTGCGGCACAGGCCGATGCCCTGGGCGCCGAACTCGCGGGCCCGGGCCGCGTCCTCCCCGGTGTCGGCGTTGGCCCGCACGTTCAGCCGGCGCACCTCATCGGCCCAGCCGACCACCGCCTGGAAGTCCTCGTTGATCTGCGGCGGCACCAGCTCCAGGGCGCCGAGGAAGACCTCGCCGGTGGACCCGTCGAGGGTGATGGTGTCGCCCTCGCGGAGGACGGTGTCCCCGATGGTGACCTTCTTGCCGGTGGCGTCGATCTTCAGGGCGGACGCGCCGGCGACGCAGGGCTTGCCCATCCCGCGGGCCACGACCGCGGCGTGCGAGGTCATCCCGCCGTGGGCGGTCAGCACGCCCTGCGCCATGATCGTCCCGCCGATGTCGTCGGGCGTCGTCTCCCAGCGCACCAGGACCACGGCGTCGCCGGCCTTGCCCCGCTGCTCGGCGGTGTCGGAGTCGAAGACGACCTCGCCGACGGCCGCGCCGGGGGAGGCGTTCAGCCCCTTGGTGATCGGGGTCTGCCCGTGCTCGGGGTCGATCGCAGGGTGCAGCAGCTGGTCCAGCTGGGCGGGCTCGATCCGGTGCAGCGCCTGCTCCTGGGTGATCACGCCCTCCTCGACGAGGTCGCGCGCCACCTTGAACGCGGCGGGCGCGGTGCGCTTGCCGTTGCGGGTCTGCAGCAGATAGAGGGTGCCCTCCTCGACGGTGAACTCGATGTCCTGCATGTCGCCGTAGTGGCCCTCAAGCCGGTTCATCGTGTCGAGCAGTTGCCCGTAGGCCTCCGGGAGCACCGACTCCATCTCCCCCAACGGACGCGGGGTCCGGATCCCGGCCACCACGTCCTCACCCTGCGCGTTCACCAGGAACTCGCCGTAGAGCTCCTTGGCGCCGGTGGAGGGGTTGCGGGTGAAGCACACGCCGGTGGCCGAGGTGTCGCCGCGGTTGCCGAAGACCATCTGCATCACGTTGACGGCGGTCCCCAGGTCATCCGGTATGCCGTTCGCCTTGCGGTAGATCCCGGCGCGGGGGTTCTGCCAGCTGCGGAAGACCGCCTCGATGGACCGACGCAGTTGGTCGCGGGGGTCGGTCGGGAACTCGGCACCCATGTGCTCGCGGGACACCTCCTTGAACTGGTCGACCAGCTCCTTGAGGTCCTCGACGGTCAGGTCGGTGTCCTGCTCGACCTCACGGATCCGCTTCATCCGGGTGAGGGCGTCCTCGTAGGCGTGGGCCGGCACCCCCTCGACCACCTCGCCATACATCTGGATGAACCGGCGGTAGGAGTCCCAGGCGAAGCGGGGGTTCTCCGCCTCCGCGCCCAGCGCCTCGACCGACTCGTCGCCGATCCCCAGGTTCAGGATGGTGTCCATCATCCCGGGCATCGAGACGACCGCGCCGGAGCGGACCGAGACCAACAGGGGCTTCTCGCCCGACCCCAGGGTCCGGCCGGTGCGCTCCTCCAGGCGGCCCAGGGCCTCCAGGGTGTCGTCCCACAGCGACTCGGGCCATTCGCCGCCCCGGTTCATGGCCTCGATGCAGGCGGCGGTTGTCACGGTGAACCCGTCGGGGACGGGGACCCCCAGCCGCAGCATCTCCGCGACATTGGCTCCCTTGCCCCCGAGCAGCGCCTTCATCGACGCGTCGCCGTCGGACAGGTCGTACAGGTAGCGGGTGGAGGTGGTCTCGCTGGCGCTCATGGCGTCTCCTCGCTGGTCACGTCCCGGTCACATCCTCGTGCCACCCGGACGCGTCGGCCCGGGGATCTGGGTGTTGAGCCTACTGCCCCCGCAGAGCCCGCGCCGCCCGGGGACCGGCAGTGCCGGCGTGCTACCCGAGGGCGGCCTCGCGGCGGCGTTCCAGGACCTCCAGCACCCGCCCGGCGGCTTCCTCCAGGGCCAGCTCCGTGGTGTCGATGATGGGGCAGCCGAGGCGGCGCTGGATGTCGTTCACCTCGTCGAGCTCCTCATAGATCTTGACCAGCTCGGTGTAGCCGTCGGCACCGTGCTTGCGGCTGCCCAGGGCCCGCACCCGCTTCTCGCGGATGGTCTGCAGCCGCTGCGGGTCGATCGTCAGCCCGACGATCTTCCACCGGTCTGCCTCGAAGAGTTGGTCCGGCGGGGCGATCCCGGCCACCAGGGGGATGTTGGCGGTCTTATAGCCCAGGTAGCCCAGGTACATCGACAGGGGGGTCTTGCCGGTGCGGGACACCCCGACCAGGACGATGTCCGCCTGCTGGATCGGGTTGGTGAGCCGCCCGTCGTCGTTGGCCAGGGCGAACTCCATGGCGTGGATCCGCTTGAAGTAGTCCTCGCCGACCCCGACCGGCCGGGCCGCGACCCGCTCCGGCGCGGCACCGGTCGCCTGCTGGAGCGCGCTCAGTGCGGAGTCCAACAGGTCGGCGTGCGGGATCTGCCGGGCCCCGCACAACTCGGCGACGCGGCGGCGCAGCGACTCGTCCACGATCGTGGAGTACACCGCCAGCCTGCCCCGCGCCGAGTCGAGGTGCCCGATGACGTGCTCCAACCCGGCGGCAGAGGCGATCCGGGGGTGGCGCACGATCCGGACGTCGTAGCTGGCGTACTGGGCGGCCGCGGCCCGTGCGACCCGGGCGGCGGTGTCCCCCGTGGAGTCGGCGACGACATGGACTTCGATGGGCTCACGCGGCATGCGACCCAGTATGTCGTGGTCAGGGCTGGGGGCCGTAGCCCTGCTGCTGCCCGCCGCCGGGGCGTGCCGCGAAGGTGCGGTGCACGTCGTCGGACATCCGGACCAGCGCGAAGTAGACCTCGAGGGTCATCCGCACGAACGCGAGCCAGATCAGCGCGAGAACCCAGCCGAACAGCAGCGCCAGGACCCCGATGATCGGGTAGTCACCGGCGAAGCCAGTGACGATCCAACCGAGCCAGGTGAGCACCGCTACGACGATGCAGGCCAGGTAGATCCAGCTGACGATCTTGGGGGTGACCAGGGTGTGGAAGCGCCAGTCCAGCAGCGCCATCAGGAATCCCTTGGCCTGGTCGGCGGACTGCGTCCCCACCTGCTGGGTGACGTTGACATTGACGTTGCCGGGGCCGCTGCCTTGCGGCGGCTGGTTCTGCTGCCCGTACGGGGACTGTCCCTGCGGGGCCCCGCCCTGCGAGGGAGGTTGCTGCGGCGACTGGCCGTACTGGGGCGGGCCCTGCTGGCCGTAGCGCTGGGGATCGTTCGGGGGAGGATTCTGCTCGGGAGGGACGGTCATGGGAGGCTCCTGGATTCACGGGACCCGCCGGCGGGCCACCGGCGTTGCCGCACAGTCTGGCCCTCCCGTCCGGTGCCTGTCCAGGGTCGGCTTGGGGACAGTCAGTTCAGACCGCGGTGTCCTGCTGGCAGACTCGTGCCGTGGCCGAACCCTCGTACGCCGTCCCCGGGACTGCGCAGCCGGCCCCGGTCGTGGCCGTGGTGGGGGCGACGGCCACGGGCAAGTCCGACCTGGGTCTGGACCTGGCCGCACGGCTCGACGGGGAGGTGATCAACGCCGACGCCTCCCAGCTCTATCGGGGCATGGACATCGGCACGGCCAAGCTCTCGGTGGCCGAGCGCCGCGGGATCGCCCACCACCAGTTGGACGTGCTGGAGGTGACGCAGGAGGCCAGCGTGGCCACCTACCAGCGCGAGGCGAGGGCGGACCTCGCGGCGATCCGGGCCCGGGGACGCCGGCCCGTCGTCGTCGGAGGGTCGGGGCTCTACGTCCGGGCGCTGCTGGACCACCTCGACATCCCGCCGACGGACCCCGCGACGCGGTCCCGGTGGGAGGAGGAGCTCGCGGAGCGCGGGGTGGGCGCCCTGTATGCCGAGCTGTCCGACCGCGATCCCGTCGCCGCGGCGCGGATCGAGCCCCGCAACGCCCGGCGCATCGTGCGGGCGCTGGAGGTGATCGAGCTGACCGGTCGCCCGTTCAGTGCCTCGCTGCCCCGCCGGGAGTTCGTCGACCCCACGGTCGTCCTCGGGCTGCGCGCACCGCGGCCGGTGCTCGACCAGCGCATCGCGACCCGGGTGTCCCGCATGTGGGAGGCAGGCATGGTCGCCGAGGTCGCGGCACTGGACCGGCTCGGGCTCCGGGAGGGGCGGACGGCCTCACGGGCCCTCGGCTACTCCCAGGCGCTGCGCCAGCTCGACGGGGAGCTGACCGAGCAGGAGGCGCAGGAGGACACGGTGCGGGCGACCCGACGGTTCGCCCGGCGACAGGAGGCGTGGTTCGGCCCCGACCCGCGGATCGTGTGGTTGGACCACGACGCCCCGGACCTGCTCGACCGGGCGCTCACGGTCGTGCGTGCCGCCGAGATCAGCCCTCGGTGACGCCCGGTGCCACGACCCGCAGCAGCCGGAATCCCTTAGAACTCCCGGCGCGGGACACGGCATACGCCCCCGGCAACTCCCGCCCCAGCCAGGCCTGCAGCGAGTCGGCCCCCAGGTTCTTCTGCACCACCAGCCAGGCCTCCCCGCCGGGTGCGAGACGGGGCAGCCACCGGAGCAGCAGGTCGTGCAGCACCGCCTTGCCCACCCGGATCGGCGGGTTGGACCAGATGAGGTCGAAGGTGAGGCCCTCCGGGATCTCCTCGGGCGAGGCCACGTGCACGCCGGCCAGGTCGAGCGCGGCGGCGTTGCGGCGCACCAGGTCGAGCGCGCGCTGGTTGACGTCGACGGCATACACCGTGGCGGCAGGCGACCGGAGCGCCAGGGTGAGGGCCATCGGGCCCCAGCCACACCCCAGGTCCAGGAACGTGCCCTGCGGCGGGGGCGCCGGCGCGTCCTTGAGGAGCACCGCCGTGCCCTTGTCGATGCCGTCGGGGGAGAAGATGCCGCCGGCAGTGTGCACGGAGACCTCGCGTCCGGCCAGGGTCACGGTGTGGTGGCGCAGCTCGCCGGGGGAGGCCGGCTCGGCAGTGAAGTAGTGGTCGGTGCCCATCGCGTACCGAGTGTAGGGACGAAATCACTGGTTCGCGGCGTTGACCAGTGAGACCCTGAGGAGAACATGACGAACGAAGACACCACGATGCGCCGCCAATCCGTCCTGGACCGCCGTGCGGCCGCGCTGACCGAGGACACCGACCTGCTGGACCGCCCGGGCGCGGGGTGGGAGACCGACGGCGACCAGTTCGACCGCGAGGAGCGCGACGCGCTGCGCAGGGTCGCTGGCCTGTCGACCGAACTTGAGGACGTCACCGAGGTCGAGTACCGCCAGTTGCGGCTCGAGCGGGTCGTGCTGGCGGGGCTGTGGACCGAGGGGACCGCGCAGGACGCCGAGAACTCGCTGCGTGAGCTCGCGGCCCTGGCCGAGACGGCCGGCTCCCAGGTGCTCGACGGCCTGATCCAGCGGCGCGACAAGCCGGACCCGGCGACCTACGTCGGGTCGGGCAAGGCCCAGGAGCTGCGCGACATCGTGATCGCCGAGGGCGCCGACACCGTCATCTGCGACGGCGAGCTCGGCCCGTCACAGCGGCGCGCCCTGGAGGACGTCGTCAAGGTCAAGGTGATCGACCGCACCGCGCTGATCCTGGACATCTTCGCCCAGCACGCCAAGTCGCGGGAGGGCCGGGCGCAGGTCGAGCTGGCCCAGCTGCAGTACCTCCTGCCGCGACTGCGTGGGTGGGGTGACTCGATGTCCCGGCAGGCCGGTGGCCGGGTCGCCGGCGGTGAGGGCATCGGGTCGCGTGGTCCCGGTGAGACCAAGATCGAGCTGGACCGGCGCCGGATCAACACCCGGATCGCCAAGCTGCGTCGCGACATCCGGGGGATGAAGTCGTCCCGGGACACCAAGCGGTCCTCGCGCCGGGCCGGCAACGTCCCGTCCGTGGCCATCGTCGGCTACACCAACGCCGGCAAGTCCTCGCTGCTCAACCGGCTGACCGGAGCGGGCGTGCTCGTGCAGAACCAGCTGTTCGCGACGCTGGACCCGACGGTGCGCCGGGCCGAGACCTCCGACGGCAGGGCCTACACCCTCGCCGACACGGTCGGGTTCGTCCGGGCCCTGCCGCACCAACTGGTCGAGGCGTTCCGCTCCACCCTGGAGGAGGCCGCGGACGCCGACGTGCTGCTGCACGTCGTGGATGGCTCGCACCCGGACCCGGAGGGTCAGATCAGTGCGGTGCGCGAGGTGCTGGCCGAGGTGGACGCCACGGACATCACCGAGGTCATCGCGGTCAACAAGGCCGACCTGGCCGATCCGGACGTGCTGGCCGCGCTGCAGCGCAACCACCCGGGTGCGGTGGTCGTCTCCGCCCGCACGGGTCTCGGCATACCGGAGTTGTTGCGCGTGATCGAGGAGGAACTGCCGCGCCCGGAACTGCGGGTCGAGGTGCTGCTGCCCTACGACCGCGGCGACCTGGTGAGCCGGATCCACGCGGAGGGAGACGTGCTGGCCGAGCAGCACACCCCCGAGGGCACCCGGGTGCACGCCAAGGTGGCGGAGGACCTGCACGGCGTGCTGGGGGAGTTCGCGGTCTGAAACACCCTGCCCGTCCCTAACGTCAGGTGATGGGTAGGGTAACTCTGTGACTGAATCGCTGCATCCCCTGCCCAGCAGTGACCCGGACGCTGCGGTCCTCGCGACCGACAGCCTGCCGGTCCTGGACCTGCGGCTGGCCGCGGACCCCGCGACCGCCGGGCAGTTCCGGGACCGGCTGCGTGAGGCCACGCACGACTACGGGTTCTTCTACCTCGTCGGCCACGGCATCGACCCGGCCCTGACCGAGCGGATCCTCGCCGTCTCCCGCGAGTTCTTCGCGCTCCCGGAGGCCGACAAGCTGGAGATCGAGAACGTCACCAGCCCGCACTTCCGCGGCTACACCCGGGTGGGCGGGGAACGCACGCAGGGCACGGTCGACTGGCGGGAGCAGATCGACATCGGCCCAGAGCGACCCGCGGTGCCCGCCGGACCGGACGTGCCGGACTACTGGATCCTGCAGGGCCCCAACCTGTGGCCGAGCGCGTTGCCGCAGGTGCGGGAGACGGTGGAGGAGTGGAACGCGACCCTCGCCGAGGTCTCCACCCGACTGCTCGCGGAGTGGGCCGAGTCCCTGGGGCAGCCCCGCGACGTCTTCGACGCCACCTTCGCCGAGGCCCCCGCGACGCTCACCAAGATCGTGCGCTACCCGGGCCGGGTCGAGGGCGGCACCGCCCAGGGTGTCGGCTGGCACAACGACTCCGGCGTGCTCACCCTGCTGCTGGTCGAGCCGGGCAAGCGCGGGTTGCAGGTCGAGCGGCACGGGCAGCCGATGGACGCTCCGCCGGTCGACGGCGCCCTGATCGTCAACATCGGCGAGATGCTCGAGTGGGCCACCGACGGCTACCTCAAGGCCACCAACCACCGGGTGCTGGCCCCCGAGCCGGGCACCGACCGGATCTCGGTGCCCTACTTCCACAACCCCGCCCTCGATGCCGTCTTCCCCAGGCTGGACCTGCCTGCCGAGCTCGCCGCCGAGGCACCCGGCGTCACCCTGGACGACAGCAACCCGATCCGGGGCGTCTACGGCGAGAACGCGTTGAAGAGCCGGCTGCGGGCCCACCCGGACGTGGTCGAGGCGCACCACCCGCACCTGGCGGGCGCCCCCGCGGTCAGTCGGTGAGGTCCGCGCACGCGTCGTTCGCGCGGGCCAGGGCCTCGGTGAACTCCGGTGTGTCGGCGGAGAACATGCTGCTGCTGACCTGACGCGGCTCGGCGACCGACTCGTACAGGTCCTGGTGCTGCGCGTCCTGCTCCTTGGCCAGGAAGGCCAGCCCCTCG
Organism: Ornithinicoccus sp.; assembly: GCF_057176825.1. Taxonomy (NCBI): domain Bacteria; kingdom Bacillati; phylum Actinomycetota; class Actinomycetes; order Micrococcales; family Intrasporangiaceae; genus Ornithinicoccus; species Ornithinicoccus sp. Next base: position 1,603,410 of record NZ_CM169976.1, read on the forward strand.
GCCGCGGCCAACCGGCTGATCTCCGGGAAGTTGGGCTCAGTCGTCATGTCGAAGCCGTCCTCCGGCACCTGGCCGACCAGGGTGCACGCCGCCCGGGCGCTGCTCTCCGCGGTCTCCCCGAGCTCGTCGGAGGACGCCCGCTGACTCCACACCAGGTAGGCCAGCACCGCGCAGCCGATCAGGAGCACGACGGTGGCGATCTGCCACGGCCGGGCGGCACCACCGGACCGCCGCGTCCCTCCGGCCGTCGGGCCCGTCGGCTGTCCCGCGTCCGCTGCAGTCATCGTTCCCTCTTCCTGTGGATCGCCGTCCGGTCGTGACAGTCTGGCGTGCGTGAACGCCGAACAGCAGCGACTCGCCGAGTCCGAGGACCCGAAGGCTCCGTGGCGGCGGTGGGGGCCCTATGTGTCCGGGCGCCAGTGGGGCACCGTGCGGGAGGACTACTCCGCGGACGGCGACGCCTGGGGCTACTTCCCGTTCGACCATGCCCACCGGCGCGCCTACCGCTGGGGGGAGGACGGGCTGGCCGGGCTGTGCGACCTGGACGGCTACCTCAACCTGGGGCTGGCGGTCTGGAACGGGCAGGACGACCGCCTCAAGGAGCGGCTGTTCGGGCTCACCAACCCGCAGGGCAACCACGGGGAGGACGTCAAGGAGTACTGGTGGGCGCTGGAGGGGACACCCACGCACAGTTACGCCCGCTGGCTCTACCGCTACCCCCAGGCCGCCTTCCCCTACGCCGACCTGGTCGCCACCAACGCCGCCCGCGGCTTCACGGACGAGGAGTACGAACTCGCCGACACCGGCGTCCTCGAGGACGACCGCTTCTTCGACATCGAGGTGACGCACGCCAAGGCCTCCCCGGACGACGTTCTCGTCGAGATCACCGCGACCAACCACGGACCCGACCCCGCGCCCCTTGACCTGGTGCCGCACCTGTGGTTCCGCAACACCTGGGGCTGGGGAGACGACGTCACCCGACCGGTCATCCGGGTGGGACCGCACCGGGAGGGGTATGCCGTGGTGCAGGCCGAGCACCCCGAGCTCGGCACCGTGCGTCTCACCGCCGAGGGCGACCCCGACCTGCTCTTCTGCGAGAACGAGACCAACCTCGCCGACCTCTACGGTGCGGACGCCGTGCCCGCCGGCCACACGGCATACCCGAAGGACTCGGTGGACCGGGCGATCGTGCACGGCCAGGCCGACGCCTGCAATCCGGCGCAGACCGGCAGCAAGGTCGCGCTGTGGTGGCGGTTCGCCCAGGTCGCGGCCGGGGACTCGGTCACGGTGCGGCTGCGGCTGACCGTGCTGGGTGCCGACCCCGAGGGGGAGCAGGGCTTCGCCGAGGTGCTGGAGCAGCGGCGTGCGGAGACCGAGGAGTTCTACGCCGCGGTGCTGCCGGAGGCGACCTCCCCGGAGGACGCGCTCATCGCCCGCCGGGCGTTCGCCGGTCTGCAGTGGGGCAAGCAGCTCTACCGCTACGACATCCCTCGCTGGCTGGCGGGTGACCCGGGGCAGCCGCCGCCCCCGCCCGAGCGGTCGGATCGGCACACCGGCCGCAACGTGCACTGGCAACACCTGAACCTGGCCGAGGTCATCTCGATGCCCGACGAGTGGGAGTACCCCTGGTTCGCCACCTGGGACCTGGCCTTCCACTGTGTCGCACTGGCCCATGTCGACCCCGCCTTCGCCAAGTCCCAACTGCTGCTGATGTGCCGGGAGTGGGCGATGCACCCCAACGGCCAGCTGCCCGCCTACGAGTGGAACTTCGGCGACGTGAACCCACCGGTGCACCCGTGGGCCGCCTGGCAGGTCTATGCGATCGACGGTTGCCGGGACCAGACCTTCCTGGAGCGCGTCGTGCTCAAGATGCTGCTCAATTTCCCGTGGTGGGTGAACCGGAAGGACGCGGACGGGTCCAACCTGTTCGAGGGTGGTTTCCTCGGGATGGACAACGTGGGCCTGTTCGACCGCTCCGACCGGCTGCCCAGCGGGCAGCGGCTGGAGCAGGCCGACGCCACGGCATGGATGGGCGGCTTCTGCCTGCGGATGACCCGGATGGCGATCGAGCTGGCCCGGCGCAATCCTGCCTGGGACGAGGTCGCCACCAAGTTCCTGGTCCACTTCCTGGCGATCTCGGAGACCATGGAGGACTTCGGGGCCGGGCATGACACCCTCTGGGACCCCGAGGACGAGTTCTTCCACGACGTGTTGGCCACCGAGGACGGGCGGGCCTACCGGATGCCGGTGCGCTCGATGGTAGGGCTGCTGCCGCTCACGGGTGTCGCGATCGTGCCGGACTGGGTGGCGACGGAACTGCCGGACCTCACCGACTTCTTCCAGGGGTGGACGCAGCGCCGGCCCGAGCTCGCGGACGCCCTGCTGCACACCACGAGGCAGGGGCACAGCGTCCGGACCCTGTCGATGGTGTCCCGCGACCAGCTCGACGCGCTGCTGCGCCGGCTCCTGGACGAGGAGGAGTTCCTCTCGCCGCACGGCATCCGGTCCCTGTCGGCCGCGCACCGGGACGGCCTCACCGTGGAGCTGCAGGGCAAGGAGCTGTCGTTGCAGTATGTGCCGGCGGAGTCGGACTCGGGGATGTTCGGCGGCAACTCGAACTGGCGGGGACCGGTCTGGCTGCCGGTCAACGCCCTGCTCACCGACGCGCTGCGCAGCTACGGCCGGGGTGCCGGTGCCGGGGTGGACGTGCCGTTCCCGACAGGGGGGACCGAACGGGTCGGGATGGTCGAGGCGGCACGCCGGATCGAGCAGCGTCTCGTCGGGCTGTTCCGGCCCGGGCCGGACGGGCGGCGGCCGGGCACCCCGCGGCACCACCCCGCCGGTGCCCTGTGGGATGCCCACCCCACCTTCAGCGAGTACTTCGACGGGGACACCGGTGCCGGGTTGGGAGCCTCGCACCAGACGGGCTGGACCGCACTGGTGGCGCACTTCGTCTGCGCGCCGGACGGGATCGCGAACCGCTGAGCTCAGCCGTCGGCTCGCCGGAGCTCGAGCGGCCGGCCCAGGAACCGGCCCACCCGGCGCACCTCCTCGGCCAGCGAGTGGCCCGGTTCGACGCCCTCCGAGCAGGTGGCGGTGAGGTCGCTCCCGGTGACCTTCCAGGTCCCGGAGACGATGCCGCCCATCGTCACCAGGTGGGCACCACGGGTCACGGCCGGCCGTAGGCCCGGCGGCACGACGGCGGCGTCCGCGGTGCCCGGGCCGAGCACCCACTGGTCGTGGCCGGTCAGCAGGCGGACCTGGTCGGTCGGCTCCGCCGCCGCGAGGTCTTCGGCGAGCGGGGTCGGGACCAGCGTGGACGCACCCTCGATCTCGACCTCGGTCAGCTGGTCCGCCAGGTCCGCGAGCCATGCCCGGATCCGCTTGCGTCCGGCGCCGAGCCCCTCGCCCAGCCAGTAGTGGACCCGGTCGGGGGTCGCCGGGCCGTATGCCGAGAGGTAGCTGGTCACTGCGTGCCGCCCGGCGTCATCCAGGTCGGGGAGACCGGGCCACCGCGGGTTGGCGGCCAGCCCCTGCACCGTGGCCCGCCCGTCCCGGGAGGCGGCGAAGCAGAGATCGCCCTGCCAGAAGAACGGCTTGAGGAAGGTGCCGGCCACGGAGAGGTGCTCCCGCAGGTGCCGGTAGCGCGGGCTGGCGGCCACCGCGGCGCCCAACTCCTCGAGGGTGAGCGGCCCGTCGGCCACGGCCTCCCGGACCGCGGCGCGCAGCGGTGGCCAGTCCGCCGGGGTCAGGTCGTAGAAGTCGTGCCAGCTCGTGCGCTCCCACATCCGCCCGGACGCCCGCAGCGCCAGGTGGGAGGCGGCCATCCCCGGGGTCATCAGGTGGGTGGCGCCGCGAAAGGCGAAGACGCGCACCAGTCGTCCGTCCGCGACCGCCGCCTCGACCTCGCCCTCCTCGGCGCGATTCCGGCGCGCCCGCACGGCGAACTCCGGGTCGCCGGACCAGGCCGGCACGGCCCCCAGCCGCTCCACGACGTCCTCGACGGAAACCTCGGATCCTCCCGGGGGCAGCAGATACTGCCGGCCCAACCGCCAGCTCAGGGCTTGCGCCCAGGTGATCGACATACACCCCACGGTAGGGGGAATGTGGCGGGCGGGTCGGGCGCGGCGGCGCCGTGGCGCTCAGGGCCGCCCGTATGCCGTGAGGCCGCGCCGGTCCGTCACGACCTGCACCGCGGGGTCCTCCACCTCCGTGGTGACGGTCGGTGGGAGTGGCCATGGCACCGCCCCTGCGCGGGCACCCGCAGCGTCGCGCGGGACGAACCGGCCGGTGCCGGTGACCCGGGACTCGTCCTCGCGCGAGCCGGGGACGGCGACGACGTGGTACGGGTCCTCCTCGACCCACACGACATCGGAGGGCCCGCCAGGTCGTGCCCGGCCCGACTCCACGTCGATGACGACCGGGCCGTCCACCGTCTCCACCGACACGTGACCGTCGTCCACGGGCCGCAGCACGGGCGGCACCTGACCGTCGTCCCAGACCGGCTCCGGGAGCGGCACCGTCCACAGCGCCTCGCCGGACGAGGGGTCGAGCCTGACCAGGTCGACGTCCAGGTCGTGGAACGTCGACTCGCCCTGCACCGTCACCCGCTCGCCGGAGTGCCAGACGCAGGCGAGGAGGGGGTCCTCGTCCGCCCCCGTGACGTCGGTGTCGCAGAACGCCGAGGTGCGTTCGGCGAGCCAGCGCCGCTCCCCGGTTGCCGAGTCGATGCCGACCGTCCGGTAGGCCGGCAGGTCCCACGCGATCCGGAAGGACCCGACCCGGCTGCGGGTGCCGACCGATCCGACGAGCAGCGCGTCGTCGGCGAAGGCCTGGAAGGCCCAGCCACTGTTCGTCGAGTGGTCGGGCGCGAACAGGGCCTCGGTGTCCGCCTGCCAGAGCACCTCACCGTCGCGCACCCTGGCCAGCTCCGTCCCCTCGTTCCCGCGCCTGCTGAGCCCCAGCGGGCCGATGCCGGACCATCCCGTCGCGGCGCTCGCTGGCACCTGCGAGAAGCTGCCGTCTCCCATGAGCCCCAACTCCGTCCAGAGGCCGTCCACCCGGATCCGGGCGCAGACCCTCTGGTCGTCGGTCCGGCAGGGGCCGGGCAGCGCGCCGTGGCTCAGCGGATCCGTGGATCGCTGCAGCTCCGCACCGGTCCGCGGGTCGCGCAGCACCACGACGGCAGGGGCCTCGCCCCGGTAGCGACCCTCGACGGGCGCCAGGTGGACGACAGACCCGGCGACGTCGGAGACCGCCAGGTTCACCCCGCCCACCGACTGGGACGGGGTGGCCGGGTGTGTCCACAGCACGGATCCGTCCGCAGGATCGAGGCCCGTGATCGACAGCTCCTCGTCGGACACGGTGTAGAGCACCAGCGTCCCGCCGATCACCTCGGGGGTGGAGACGGGCGCCACCTCCTCGGTCCGCCACACGGTCTCCGCGACGGGACCGTCGGGCGGCTCCACGGCGGGCTCTGTGGCGCTCGGCGTGGCCGATCCGGTGGCCAGGTCGTCCGCGGGGGACGCACCCGGAGGGGACACCCCCGTGACGTCGGCAGTCTGGGCGTTGCGGTCGGGCCCCGACCCCCTGGTCGGGCCGCTGTCGGGAGTCGTCTCGCACCCAGCCGCAGCGAGCAGCAGCGCGGTCAGGGTGGCGAGGTAGGGCGTCGCGCGCATGCCTGAAGTCCAGCAGAACAGCAGAGCACGCGTGCGGGTTGTCCACAGGCCCCGCTCGGGTTACCCCCGCACCCTGCGGACCGGGATCTGCTCCTGCGCCGAGGGCCATTCCAGGATCGAGGCGAGCTGCCGGATGTCCTCCTCGGCGAGCACGTGGGAGCCCGGCTCCCCGGTCTCGGCGCGCCGCCGGGCACGGTCCACCGCCGTCGCGAGGTCGACCTCGAGCACGTGCAACAGCGGTCGGCAGCCCACCGCCAGCGCCCGGTCCCGCCAGGTGGCGCGCCGCTCGCGGCTCCACTGGTTCCAGTCCAGCACCACGTCCCGGCCCGCGGCCAGCACGGGGAGCGCCCGGGACCACAGGGCCTCCTTGGCCTCCTCCGCCAGGGCGCCGTAGCCGGGGGCGTCGAACGACAGGCCGGGATGGTGCGCGATCATCCACTCGTCCAGCGAGAGCCGCAGGGCGCCGCACTCCTGCTCCAGGCGTCGCGCGTGGGTGCTCTTCCCGGCCCCGTTGAGCCCGCACAGCAGGTGCACGGTGGCGCCCGGGCCGGCTGACGGCATACCGGCGCTCACTCCTCGGCGGGCTCCAGGCGGATCACGATCGACTTGCTCGTGGGGGTGTTGGAGTCGAGCGCGGTGGAGTCCAACGGCACCAGCACGTTGGTCTCCGGGAAGTAGGCCGCGGCGCACCCGCGCGTGGTGTCGTAGGCGATCACCCGGAAGCCGGGGGCGCGGCGCTCGACGCCGTCGCTGAACTCCGAGACGAGGTCGACGACCTGGCCGTCGGCGAATCCCAGCTCGGCGAGGTCGGTGGGGTTGACGAGCACCACCCGACGACCGCCCTTGATGCCGCGGTAACGGTCGTCGGGGCCGTAGACGGTGGTGTTGTACTGGTCGTGGGAGCGGATCGTCTGCAGCAGCAGCCGTCCCTCCGGCACCTCCGGCCACCACAGCTCCGTCGTGGTGAAGACAGCCTTGTCGTTCGCAGTCTGGAAGGTCCGCACGTCGTGGGGGCCGTGCGGCAGCTTGAACCCGCCCGGGTGGTCGATCCGCTCCTCGTAGTCGGTGAACCCGGGCACGACCCCGGCGATGTGCCGCCGGATCAGGCGGTAGTCGTCCTCGTAGCCGGCCCAGTCGGCCCGGGGAGTCCCCGGCCGGGGACGACCGTCCTCGTCGTGGAACAGGGCACGCGCCAGCCGGCTGACGATCGCGACCTCCGAGAGCAGGTCGCCCTTGGGGGGCGTCAGGTTGCCCTGCGAGGCGTGCACCATCGACATCGAGTCCTCGACGGTCACCCGCTGCGGGCCTGCGGCCTGCACGTCGAGGTCCGAACGACCCAGGGTGGGCAGGATCAGGGCGGTCTCGCCGGGGGCGAAGTGGGAGTGGTTGAGCTTGGTGGAGACCTGCACCGTCATCGAGCAGGAGCGCAGGGCGGCCTCGGTGACGTCGCTGTCGGGGGAGGCCTTGAGGAAGTTGCCGCCCATGGCCATGAAGAACCGCACCCGCCCGTCCCGCATAGCCCGGATGGTGTTCACCGTGTCGTGCCCGTGCGCCCGGGGACTGGCGAAGGAGAACTCGACGTCCAGCCGGTCCAGGAACGCGTCGGGCATCTTCTCGAAGATGCCCATCGTCCGGTCGCCCTGGACGTTGGAGTGCCCCCGCACCGGGAGCAGGCCTGCGCCGGCCCGGCCCAGGTTGCCCTGCAGCAGCACGACGTTGACGATCTCCTTGATGGTCGGCACGGCGTGCCGGTGCTGGGTCAGCCCCATCGCCCAGGCGACCACCGTCCGGTTGGAGTCCAGCAGCAGCTCACCGACCTCCCGGATCTGGGCCTGCGTCAGCCCGGACGCGGTCTCGATGTCGGCCCAGGAGGTGGCCCGCAGGTTGGCCAGGTAGCCCTCCAGCCCCTCGGTGTGGGCGTCGATGAAGGCGTGGTCGAAGACGCTGGACATGCCGCGGGTGTGGCGTCCCGCCTTCTCCGCCTCGTCCAGCACCTTGCCCAGGCCCTGGAACAGCGCCAGATCGCCACCGAGCCGGATCTGCAGGTGCACGTCGGCGAGCACCGTGCCCCGGCCGATGACACCCTGGATCGTCTGCGGGTTGCGGTAGTGCGTCAGCCCGGCCTCGGGGAGCGGGTTGATGGCCACGATCTTGGCCCCGCCCTCCTTGGCCTTCTCCAGCGCCGTGAGCATCCGCGGGTGGTTGGTGCCGGGGTTCTGACCCGCGATGAGGATCAGCCCCGCGGTGTGCAGGTCGTGCAGGGTGACCGAGCCCTTGCCGATGCCGATGGTCTGGCCCAGTGCCTCGCCGGACGACTCGTGGCACATGTTGGAGCAGTCCGGCAGGTTGTTGGTCCCGAAGCCGCGGACCAGCAACTGGTAGAGGAACGCCGCCTCGTTGGAGGTGCGCCCGGAGGTGTAGAACGCCGCCTGGTCGGGGGAGTCCAACCGGCCCAACTCGTCGGCGATCCGCCGGAAGGCCTCCTCCCAGGACACCGGCCGGTAGTGGGTGGCACCCTGCTCCCGCAGCATCGGGTGGGTGATCCGGCCCTGCCGGTTCAGCCAGTAGTCGTCGGCCGCGTAGAGCTCCTCGATCGAGTGCTCGGCGAAGAACTCCGGGCGCACCCGCTTGCGGGTGGCCTCTGACGCCAGTGCCTTCGCGCCGTTCTCGCAGAACTCGGCGTGGCTGCGGTCGGGCGCGTCGGGGTCCGGCCAGGCGCAGCTCATGCAGTCGATGCCGTCCGTCTGGTTCAGCTTGAGCAGTCCCTTGGCCCCGCGGACCGGGCCCATCTCACGGATCACGTGCTCCATGGCGTGGGCAACCCCCGGCACTCCCACGGCGCTCGTCTTGCGCTCGCCCACCTTCAGGCCGCTCTCATCGATGCCCTTGGTCGTCATCGATACATGCTAACGACCGGAGCGCACGCCTGCCGGGGAGGACGGCTACCGTCGACCGTATGCAGTGGGGCGCGACCGGCGTCCCGGGACGGGAGCGGTGATGGCACGGGTGACCCGGCGCTGGCGGGTGCGACGGCTGGCTGCCGACGGCTCGGTCCGGGAGCGGGCCGACGTGCTCGCCGGGGAGGAGCCGCTGGAGATCCGTCTCGCGGGCCGGCCGTTCACCGTGACGATGCGTACGCCGGGCGACGACTTCGACCTGGTGGCCGGGTTCCTGGTGTCCGAGGGGGTGGTGCACGAGCACGGGCAGGTCGTGCGGATGGACTACCGGTCCGGGATCGCGGCATCGGGGGAGCGGGACTACAACGTCGTGGACGTCACGCTCGCCGACGGGGTGCCGCTGCCCGACACCTCGATGGAACGGCACGTCTACACCTCGAGCAGCTGCGGTGTGTGCGGGACCGCCTCGATCGAGGCGGTCCGCAAGGTCTCCCGGCACGATCCCGCGGGCGACGGTGCGACGGTCGCCCTGGCCGACCTACTGGCGCTGCCGGCCCGGCTGCGGGAGGGGCAGGGGGTGTTCGACCGCACCGGCGGGGTCCATGCGGCCGCGCTCTTCCTGCCCGCCCGACCGGGGGAGGACGCGACGGACGACGAGCCCGGGGCTCCGTCGCCCGGCACCCTGGACCTGGTGTGTCTGCGTGAGGACGTGGGGCGGCACAACGCCGTCGACAAGGTGGTCGGCTGGGCACTCCGGCAGGGCCTGCTCCCGGCCCGGGGCGGAGTGCTCCAGGTCAGCGGCAGGGCCTCGTTCGAGCTGGTCCAGAAGGCCGCGATGGCGGGCATCCCGGTGTTGTCGGCGGTGTCTGCGCCGTCGGCACTGGCCGTCGAGCTGGGCGAGGAGGAGGGCATCACCGTCATCGGGTTCAACCGCGGCGAACAGCTCAACGTCTACAGCCGCGGCGAGCGCGTCCGGTGACCCCGGGAACCGTGACTGCCCCGGACGGTGGTCACCGTCCGGGGCAGCCCGTGGGCTGGCGGGTGCCGGTCAGGGCTCGTCGCAGACCCGCTTGAGCTCCTCGCGGCTGTTGATCTCACCACGGTCGAGCTGGGCCTGGACCTCCTCGGCCTTCTCCGGCGTCAGGACGGGGACCTCCTCGCCCTCGGCGTCCACGACCTTGCCGTCGACCACCGAGTCGCCGTCCTCCAGGGCGTCCAGGATGTCCCGGCGCACGAAGCGCACCTGCGTCCCGGCGACGAACACCGACGCCTTCTCGGGGTTGCCCGCGGAGATGTGGTTGAACACGATGTTGAGCAGCACGGCCATGATCGCGGCCGAGCTGATGCCGGAGTGGAAGATGATGTTGAACCACTCGGGGAAGTCGTCGTAGAACGACGGCTGGACCACGGGGATCAGGCCGAACGCCAGCGAGACCGCCACGATGATCAGGTTCATGTTGTTCTCGTACTTCACCTTCGCCAGGGTCCGGATCCCGGCCGCGGCGACGGTGCCGAAGAGGACCACCCCGGCACCGCCCAGCACGGGCGTAGGGATGGCGGCGACCACGCGCCCGATGAGCGGGAAGAGCCCCAGGACCACGAGGATGACACCGCCGGCCGACACGACGAACCGACTCTTCACGCCCGGTGATGGCGACCAGGCCCACGTTCTGGGCGAAGGCGGTCTGCGGGAAGGAGTTGAAGACCGGCGCCACCGCGGAGGAGAGCATGTCGGCGCGCAGGCCGTCGGCGATACGGCGGGAGTTCACCTTGGTCTTGACGACCTCGCCGACCGCCAGGATGTCGGCGGTGGTCTCGGTCATCGTCACGATGATGACGATGAGCATCGAGATGATCGCGGCGGCGTTGAAGGTGGGCCAGCCGAAGGCGAACGGGGTGGGGAAGGCCACGATCGAGCCGTCCGCGACGTTGGAGAAGTCGGCCACGCCGGTGACCGCGGCGACCACGGTGCCCACGCACGATGGCCAGCAGGATGGAGAGCCGGGAGATCGTCGCGCTGTTGACCTTGGACAGGACCAGCACGGTGAGCAGGGTCAGCGCGGCGAGGCCGACGTTGCCCATGCTGCCGTAGCCCTCCGCGCTGGAGTCCCCGCCCATGGCCCAGTTGGCGGCGACCGGCATCAGGGTCAAGCCGATCGTCGTGATCACCACGCCGGTGACCACGGGCGGGAAGAAGCGGATGATCTGGGCGAAGAACGGCGCACAGGACCAGACCGATGAGGGAGGCGACGAGCACCGCCCCGAACACGTCGTTGATGGTCCCGCCGTCGGAGCTCATGATCGCCAGCATCGTGGCGACCCCGGCGAAGGAGACGCCCTGGACGAGCGGGAGCTGGGAGCCGAAGAACGGCACCCCGAAGGACTGCAGGATCGTGGCCAGGCCGCCGATGAACAGGCAGGAGGCGATCAGCAGCCCGACCTCGGTCGAGGTCATCCCCGCCGCGCCGCCGACGATGAGGGGGACCGCGATGATGCCGCCGTACATCGTGAGGACGTGCTGCAGGCCGTAGGCGAACGAGCTGCCGATCGGGAGGCGTTCGTCCTCGGGACGCAGCGGGGTGGCTGTCGTCGTCTTGTCTGCCGCCATGGCAGGCTCTCCTTTGAGTCGAGGAAGCGGGTGCTGAGCGTTCCGCAATGCGAGATACGAGGTTTCGCTTGACAAAACTTACGACCGGGCTCTGCGCCCTGTCAAGGGGTTGACCCCTGCCGATCCACCGGTGCTAGCCTGCGCTCACCCGGCCGAGTCGGCAACTTGTCGCGGCCCGGGTTCCTGGATCAGCAGACAGGACCACACTGAGCTGGCGGCACCTGCCGCCCGGCAGGTCCCGCTCGACACGTGAGCGAGAGGCGATCCGATGACTACCCTCCTCTGGATGCGCACACCCCCTGGCGATCCTGACCGGCACCGACGAGGACGCCGGCGGCGGCCTCGTGGTGGACACCGGCAGCGGGACGATCTGCGAGGTGGTCCCCGCCGGGGGCACCCCGCAGACCACCCCGGACACCACATACGACGCCTCGGGGCACGTGGTGGTCCCCGGCCTGGTCAACACCCACCACCACTTCTACCAGACCCTGACCAGGGCCTGGGCGCCGGTGGTGAACGTCCCGCTCTTCCCCTGGCTGGTCAACCTCTATCCGGTGTGGGCGCGGCTGCGACCCCGCGACCTGGAGCTGGCGACGACGGTCGCGATGGCCGAGCTGCTGCTGTCCGGGTGCACCACGGCCGCGGACCACCACTACCTGTTCCCGGACGGCATGGAGGACTCGATCGACATCCAGGTGGCGGCGGTCCGTGCCCTCGGGATGCGCGCCACCCTCACCCGCGGGTCGATGACCCTGGGCGAGGAGGACGGCGGTCTCCCGCCGCAGAGCACCGTGCAGGACCCGGACGTCATCCTGGCCGACTCCGAACGGCTCATCGAGCGCTACCACGAGCGGGGTGCGGGTGCCATGGTGCAGATCGCGCTGGCCCCGTGCTCCCCGTTCTCGGTCACGACCTCGATCATGGCCGACAGCGCCGAGCTCGCCGCGCGTCACGACGTGCGGCTGCACACCCACCTCGCCGAGACGATCGACGAGGAGACCTTCTGCCTGGAGCGGTTCGGGATGCGCACGGTGGACTACCTGGAGTCGGTGGGCTGGCTCACCGACCGGGTGTGGCTGGGCCACGGGATCCACTTCGACGACGAGGAGGTCGCGCGGCTGGGCGCGGCCGGCACGGCCGTGACCCACTGCCCCAGCTCGAACATGCGGCTGGCGTCCGGGATCTGCCGGGCGGTGGACCTGGAGGAGGCGGGCTCCCCGGTCGGCCTCGGCGTCGACGGGTCCGCCTCCAACGACGGCTCCAACATGATCCTGGAGGTCCGCCAGGCGATGTACCTGCAGCGACTGCGCTACGGCGCCGAGCAGGTCACCCCGCAGCGGGCGCTGTCCTGGGGGACGCGCGGCTCGGCCCGGGCCCTGGGCCGGGACGACCTGGGCACGCTCGCCGTCGGCCAGCAGGCCGACCTGGCCATGTTCCGGCTGGAGGGGCTGCGCTTCTCCGGCAGCCACGACCCGCTGTCCGCGCTGTTGCTGTGCGGGGCGGACACCGCCGACCGGGTGATGGTGGGCGGCCGCTGGAGGGTGACCGACGGGGCCATCGAGGGACTCGACGTGCCCGCCCTGATCGCCGAGCACTCGGCCGCCGCGCGCCGCCTCGTCGCGGGCTGACCGCTCAGCCGCGGCCTGGGGACGGCGGGCCACCGCCGTCGGTCCCAGCGCCTACCCTGGGGGCATGCCCCCGGACCTGGACGCCCTCCTGCACGCCGCCGTCACCGCGGTCGGCGGCACCGAGCGTCCGGGGCAGGAGCAGATGGCGACCGCCGTCCGGGACGCGGTGGAGGACGAGCGGCACCTGCTGGTGCAGGCCGGCACGGGCACCGGCAAGTCGTTGGCCTACCTGGTCCCCGCGATCGCGCACGCCGTGGCCACCGGCAAGCCGGCGGTCGTGGCGACCGCGACCCTGGCGCTGCAGGCGCAGATCGTGGACCGCGACCTGCCCCGGATCGCCGAGGCGCTGCGCCCCGTGCTCGGCCGACTCCCGACGTTCGCGCTGGTCAAGGGTCGGTCCAACTACCTGTGCCGGCACAAGCTGGTCGGTGGCTTCCCCGACGAGGAGGACGAGGGCCTCATCTCGGTCGGCGCGGTCGACCGGGAGGCCTCGCGGCTCGGGGCCGAGGTGACCCGGCTGCGGGAGTGGGCCGAGGTCACCGAGTCCGGCGATCGGGACGAGCTGGTCCCCGGGGTCAGCGCCCGGGCCTGGCGACAGGTGTCGGTGTCCGCCCGGGAGTGCCTGGGCGCCACCAAGTGCCCCCTGGCGGCGGAGTGCTTCGTCGAGCAGTCCCGGGCCGCCGCGCGGGACGTCGACGTGGTGGTGACCAACCACAGCTTCATGGCGATCGACGCCTTCGAGGGCCGGCAGATGCTGCCCGACCACGACCTCCTCGTGATCGACGAGGCACACGAGCTCACCGACCGGGTGACCTCCACCATCACCGACGAGCTGACGGCGACCTCGGTGTCCGTGGCGGCCAAGCGGGCCGGCAAGCACGCCGACACCACCGAGCTGACCGAGGCGGCCGACACCGTGCAGGCCGTGCTGGAGGAGCTCCCGGAGGGGCGGCTGCACGGCCTGCCGGAGCGGCTGTCCATGGTGCTGGCGTCGGTGCGCGACGCGGCGCGCGGGCTGCAGACCGAGCTCAAGCCGCAGTCCGGTGCCGAGGCCGACACCGGGCGGCAGATCGCGCGGGCTGCCATCGAGGAGGTGTTCGACACCGCCGAGCGGCTGCTGGAGGAGCGCGAGCTGGACGTCGCGTGGGTCAGCAAGGACCCGCGCCGCGGCTCGGTCCTGCGGGTGGCCCCGATGAGCGTCGCCATGCTGCTGCGGGACAAGATCTTCGGCGAGCGGACGGTCGTGATGACCTCGGCGACGCTGGAGCTCGGCGGCACCTTCGACGCCGTCGCCGGCACCCTCGGGCTGCGGGGGGAGGGGGCGCCGCCCTGGGTGGGGCTCGACGTGGGCAGCCCGTTCGACTACCCGCAGCAGGCGATCGCCTACGTCGCCTCGCACCTGCCGGCACCGGGCCGCGACGGCACCTCCGAGAAGGTGTTCGAGGAGATCGAAGACCTGGTGCGCGCTGCCGGCGGTCGGACGCTGGGCCTCTTCAGCTCCCGCCGTGCCGCCGAGGCCGCCGCCGAGCAGTTGCGCGAGAGGCTCTCCGACACCGGCATCCGGGTGCTGTGCCAGGGCGACGACCAGACCGCCACCCTGGTGCGGGACTTCGCCGCCGACGCGACGACCTGCCTGTTCGGCACCATGTCGCTGTGGCAGGGCGTCGACGTGCCCGGCTCGGCCTGCCAACTGGTGATCATCGACCGCATCCCCTTCCCCCGACCGGACGACCCCCTGTCCTCGGCCAGGTCCGAGGCCATCGGGCGGATGGGTGGCAACGGCTTCATGGCCGTGTCGGCGACGCACGCGGCACTCAAGCTCGCCCAGGGCGCAGGGCGGCTGGTCCGGCGTGGTGACGACCGGGGTGTCGTCGCCTTCCTGGACTCCCGCATGATGAGCGCCCGCTACGCCGGGTTCCTGCAGCGCTCGCTGCCGCCGTTCTGGCCGACCTCGGACCGGGCGCTCGTACTGTCCGCCCTGCGTCGACTCGACGAGACGGCCGCGGACCCGCTGCCGGTGCAGCAGCCCGGCGTGCGCGGTGTCGGTGGTGCACCGCAGACTGCGGCACTCGGACCGGTCGCGGACCCGCCGCCGGTCGCCCGGTCACCGCGCACGGCGGTCACCGGCGGACATGCTTGGACGCCCGACCAGGACGCCGAGCTGCGCGAGGGGGTGGAGTCCGGCCTGACCCTGGAGGAGCTGGTCGATCACCTCGAGCTGGCACCCGACGTCGTCACCGCGCGCCTCAACCTGCTCGAGGTGGAGCTCGCCCCGGACGAGACCGTCCGCGAGGACGCCCCGGCGGCGCTACCGCTGGGTGACTGACCGGGCGCCGGGACCGTTCAGAACCGGGAGGAGCTGCCGGCGCCGCTGAAGCTGCCGCCGCTGCTGCTGAAGCCCGAGGTCGAGCCGCCCGAGGACGAGGAGGAGCTCCGGGACTGCTCGACCTTGCGCGTGCCCGAGTTGTACCCGTCACGGAAGGAGTCGACCGGGTACCACGTCCACGTGGGGTAGGAGGTCGTCAGGATGGTGGGCCGCCCGACACGCTCCCGACGGGTCTCGCCCATCTGCCGCTCCATCGTGCGGCGCTCGGAGGCGGAGTAGTCCGACACGTTGGCCACCGCCGTGGCGAGCCGGTCCAGGTGCCCGCTGAGGTCGTCCCGCGTGTTGCGCAGCCGGTCCAGGGCGTCGTCCGGGGTCACCGCGCCGTTCTCCAGGTCGCCCCGGAGCTGCTCCAGGTCGGCCGTGGCCTGCGAGCTGAACTCGCGCAGCGACTGGGCCTCGGTGACGCCCCGCGCCGAGGAGTTCAGGGTGCTGGAGATCAGGGAGTCCACCTTGGCCAGGTCCTCCCGCAGCGGTGCGACCTGCCGCTCCCAGGCCTCGGGCCAGGCCTGGTCCTTGTTGAGCAGGGCCGCCGTGTCGGCGATGACGTCGTCCAACTCGTCCAGCGACGTGGCCTTGTCCCGGTAGGTGGTCAGCGTCTCCAGCGCCGCAGGCGTGTCGTAGTCGCGCTCTGGGACAGACCGAGCCTGGTTGCCGACCTCGGTCAGCTCCCGGAACCCGTGGGTGTAGGTGTCGTAGCGCTCCAGCATCGCCCCGCCGTACCGGGACTCCTCGGGAAGCAGCTTGGCGTGGATCTCGGTGGCCTCGTAGTCCCGGACCACGTTGGCCATGCTGCGGTCGCCGGTCTCCCGCGCCGAGCGGCTCTTGCCCTGCCGGCGCTTGCCCACGCCGTAGTAGGCGCCGGCGCCCCCGAGGGTGAGCAGCGAGGCGATGGCGGCGGCGATGGTGCCCCCGGTCGTGCGGATTCCCGGGGCGTTCATCCGGTCCGCCCCGGCCTGCACCCCCAAGATCGTCCCCTCGGTCCACTGGCCCCGACGGTACTCGTCCTTGGCGGCGTCCTGGATGTCGAGCTGGGTGCCCTCGCCGACCTTGCGGTTCTCCCCGAAGTAGGTGCCGACCAGACGGCCCTCGGGGTCGACGGCGAAGATGAACAGGTCGGGGGCGAACTTCTGCTCGTCCTCGCTGAGCCAGTCGTTCCGGGTCTCCCGGGCGTAGGCCAGGACCGCGTCGTTCAGGGCGTAGTCGTCATAGCGGGCCTCCGGCCCGCCCCGGTGGGTGAACACGGCGACGGTCGTCGGCTCGTAGAACCGGATGTCATCGATCGCCTCGCGCAGGTCCGGCTCGTAGATGACACCGGCGGTGTCCTCCAGCTGGACCTCGGTCGCCGCGTGGTCCGGCCCCTGGACGGCATACAGACCCACGCTGCCCCCGACCACGCCGAGACACGCGACGGTGCCCACCACGACTCGCTGACGGATCGACATACGGATTCCTCCCTGCGCCACGCACGACCGGGGTGGTCGTGCCTGGTCTGTGACGGGGCCGGCCGGCCCCAGGTTCCCGCACCTAGCCCACCACAGACCGCGGCGGGAACGCCAACCGGGTCCGGCTGGGGCGGCGTGGCAGGCTGACACCCGTGAACGTGCACGGACCGGGAGCCCCGGCCACCCGACCGGCCCGCTACGCGATCGGCATGTTCGGGACCTCCATCCCGATCAACCTGATCAAGGGCTCGATGATCCTGTTCTACGTCGACCTGCTGGGCCTGGACGTGCGCGTCTACGGGGTCGTCATGGTCGTCTACGCCATCATCGACGCCGTCGACAACCCGGTGCTGGGCTTCCTGTCCGACCGGACGCGCACCCGGTGGGGCCGACGCCGGCCGTGGCTCCTCGCCGGCGCGCCGCTGCTCTGCGTCAGCCTGGTCGCCTTCTTCGCGCCGCCGTCGACCCTCGACGGTGCCGGCCTCATCGTCTGGTTCACCGTCTTCGCCATCCTCTGCGAAGCGTTCGACTCGATGCTCAACGCCAACTACGGGGCACTGCTGCCCGAGTTGTTCCCACGGGAGCGGGAGCGGGCGGTGGCCAACTCGCTGCGCCAGGCGTTCCAGCTGCTGGCCCTCGTCATCTCCCTGGCGGTCACCCCGCTGCTGACCACGCGGGTCTTCGGCACCGAGACGACGACCGAGGGGTTCACCACCACCGCGGCCCTCTACGGGGTGCTGGCCTGCGCCGTCATCGTGTTCATGGCCCTCGGCGTGCGGGAGGACCCCCGTCCGGCGCAGGAGCACCGGCCCCGCCTGCTGCCCACCGTCCGGGTCATCGTCACCAACCGGCGCTTCTGGCAGATCGGCCTCACCAGCGCCTGCTACCTGAGCGCGATGGGGCTCGTGCTCACCGGGGTGCAGCTCTACGTCCGGTACGCCCTCGGCCTGCCCGTCGCCCAGACGCTGTACCTGCAGGGCGTGGTGATCCTGGCGTCCGTCGGCTTCCTGGTGGTGTGGACCCGGGTCGTGCGGGCCAAGGGGGCCCCGTACGTCTGGCGGGCGGCGTTCGTGCTCCTGGCGCTCAGTTTCGTCCCCCTCTTCCTGGCCCGCGACCTGCTGACGGCCGTGCTGGCCGGGCTGGTCGTGGGGGTCGGCTACTCGGGGATGCTGGCGAGCAACGACCTGGTGATCGCCCGGGTGCTGGACGAGGACGCGGCCGTGCACGGGCAGCACCGGGAGGGTATCTTCCTGGCCGCCTTCGGCTTCTTCGGCCGGTTGGGTGGCATCGTGACCGGCACGGCGCTGGCCTCGTTGGCGTTCTTCTTCGGCTACCAGTCCGGCACCGTCCCCGGCGATCAGCCGGACCTGGCCTGGCGGGTCTACGTCTGTGCCTACCCGTGCCTGCTGGCCACCCTGGGGGCGGTCGCGGCCTTCTGCATCGACGTCCCCGAGAACCGCCGCACCCCCGACCCGGCCGTGCCCGACGCACCCCACCGGGCGCCATGACCCGCCGTCTCGTCCTCACCGCGGATGACCTGGGCCGGGAGTCCGCCACCACCGGGCCGGTCCTGGAACTGCTCGCAGCCGGGCCGCTCACGGCAGTCACGCTGATCGCGGTTGCTCCTGACTCGGCGGCCGCCGCGGCCGCGTGCCGGGACGCGGGTGTCCTCCCTCGGTTGCACGTGACGCTGACCAGTGAGCGGGGGCTCCCCGCGTGGCGGCCACTGTCGCCGCACCCGGGCGCACTGGCCGACGGGGCCGGCTGTCTGCCTACCGATCCCGCGGTGGTGGGTTCGCGGGCGACCCCGGCCGAGGTCATCGCCGAGGTCGCGGCGCAGTGGGACTGGATGGTGGCCCAGGGTCTGCGGCCGACCGGTCTGGACTCGCACGCGGGGACGCTCTACGGCCTGCACGGGCGCTCCTACCTCGCCGGGGCGCTGCGGTTCTGCGCCTCCCGGGGCCTCGACTTCCGCCTGCCGCGGGACGCCGGGCTCATCCTCGGCCGGGGCATGGACGAGGCCCTTCGGGCGCAGCACGCCCAGGCCGTTGCGTATGCGGACGCGCTGGGTGTGCGGCTGCCGGCGACCATCGCCTCGCGCCCGTCCGGCGAGGGGGACCCGGGGACCTACCGCTCCCTGCGCGAGGACTACCTGCGGCTCCTGGGGCACCTGCCGGAGGGGACCAGCGAGATCTTTCTGCACCCCGCACCCGAGGGGGTCGTCGCCGGACCGGCCGGCGTGGTCCGCGGCTGGGAGCTGCGGCTGCTGCGCGATCCCCTCTTCCACCGGGCGCTGGAGACCGAGGGACTGGAGCTGGTGCCCTCCTGGTGACGCCGTCCCCGGGTCCGGTCAGTCCGCGGCGTCGCCGAGAGACAGCAGCAACCGGCGCAGGGTCGCGGTGAGCCGCTGCTGCTCCGACACCGTCAGTCCGGACAGCAGGTCCCGCTCGTTGGCCACGTGGGCCTCGATCGCCCGGTTGACCAGGGCGCGACCCTCCCCGGTCAGGCGGATGAGCACGCGGCGGCGGCTCTCCGGATCGACCTCGCGGTGCACCAGGCCGCGGGCCACCAGCCGGTCCACCCGGTGCGTCTGGGTCGCCGCGCTCACCATGGCGGTGCGGCTCAGCTGGCCCGCGGTGAGGGTGTGCGGCGCGCCGGCCCGCTCCAGGGTCGCGAGGACGTCGAACTCCCAGGACTCGAGGTCGTGCTCGGCGAGTGTGTCGCGGACGGCCCGCTCCAACAGGCGGGCGGCCCGGGAGAGCCGGCCGACCACCGCCACGGGGCTGCAGTCCAGGTCGGGGCGGGCCGCCGCCCACTGATCGAGGATCGCATCCACGCTGTCCCGGTCTGCCATGGCTCTCCGTGCCTTTCCTCGGCTGGTCGGGACCACTCTAACACTTCTACATCAAAATGTTTGACACGCATCGGAGCGATGTGTCTAATATTTCGACACCAAACATTTAGGAGGCACATCATGAAGGTCCTGCTCATCGGAGCACGGGGATACATCGGCGCGGTCGTGGCGGAGCGGTTGGCCGAGCGCGGCCACGAGGTCGTGGAGCTCACCCGGCCCGGCCGCAACGGGAGGGGCTACGAGGTGCGGGTCGGAGATCTCGCCGACGTCGCGTCGCTGGAGCGGGCCGTTGAGGGCGTGGACGGTGTCGTCAACGTCGCGGCCCCGACCGGCGACGAGAGGTCCGACGCGGAGGCAGTCGCAGCCCTGGCGAAGGCGCCCCGCTACGTCCACACCAGCGGGGTCTGGGTGCTCGGCACGACCGACGGTGCCGACGAGGCTGCCCCACCGCGGCCCATCTCGATCGTCGGCTACCGCGACCGCACCGAGGAGGAGGTCCTGCGGGCCGGCGGCGCCGTGATCCGGCCCGGGATCGTCCACGGCCGTGGCGGCGGCATCCCCGCGATGCACGTCGAGTGGGCCCGGTCGACCGGCGCCGCCCGCATCGTCGCCGACGTGAGCTGGCCGATGGTCGACGTCGACGACCTCGCTGACCTCTACGTCGAGGTCCTCACCCAGGGCGGCACCGGGATCTTCCACGGCGTGGCCGAGGAGAGCGTCGCGGTGCGCGAGCTCGCGGCCGCGGCCGCCGAGGCGGTGGGTGCCTCCGGCGAGCCCCAGGTGTGGGCCGACGCGGCGTCCCACCTGGGTGAGGACTTCACCGAGGCCCTGGCCCTCGACCAGGTCGTCACCGCGACCGCGACCCGCGAGCGGTTCGGGTGGCAGCCGTCCCGGCCGTCCGCGGTGGCCGACGTCCGGTCCGGCTCCTACCGGGCGTCGGGCGACTCGGACCAGGGCACCGAAGCGCAGAGCGCCTGACGTCACGGGGGCTGCGCCGCCCCCACGGCGCGGGAGGGCGCCACCGCGAGGCGGTGGCGCCCTCCCGCGCGTGCCCGGCCGACGCAGCCCTTGCCAACGTCCGCGGCACTACCGGCTGGCGCCGTCCCACCAGGTGAGCACCCGGGTGCCGATCAGCGTGAGCCACGGTGAAGGCACACCGACCGGGACGTCGACGTCGAACCAGACCTGGCCCCGCGGCCGGACGTCCTGAAGCCAGGAGCCGTCCGGCCGTCGCTTGGCGCGGATCAGCTCGATCGCGTCGGCCATCCGGGGATCCGGGGCCGTGCCGTCCACCATGGTCGCCCTCCGGAAATAGTCGGCGGCGCGGAGCACCGAGTAGCGCCACCGGAACGGGTAGCCGAACTCGGCCACCCACGGGCCCAGGGACTCCCCGGTCGAGCGCCGGCGGAACAGGTCGCGCTCCAGCAGGTAGGACTCGCCCCGGTGCCTGGCCCCACGCAGCGGGTCCTGACCCTGGGGGAGATGTTCCTCGCGGTAGAGCAGACCCTCCAGGGCGTTGAGGGTGCTGTGCACCGAGGACCGGGTGGCGCCGTGGTCCCACTCGCAGTTCCACCCGCCGTCGGCCAGCTGGTGGTCGGGGAACCAGCTGGCCAGCCGCCCGACGTCCGCCCCCAACCAGGTGCCGTTCGCCAGCGTGAAGCCGTTGATGCAGCAGTCCACCTCACCGCCCCAGTAGGGGAGGTCGTCGTACTCCCACCGGGAGTGGGCGGCGATCCGCTCCGCGGTGTCGCCGAGCACGGCGGCGTCCAGACCCCACTCCCGGAGGGCGTTGAGCGACCAGGTGGTGGCCGTCCACGGTTGGCCCTGGTCGGCCTCGGTGTCGCCCCGGGGGTCGATCGCGCGCTCGTCCCTGCGGCCGGGGAAGTAGGCACCGCCCGCCCACTGGCCGTCCGGGTCCTGCAGGGCCAGCAGGCGGGCGCCGAACCCCTCGGTGGCGACCCGGCCCCGGGTGGCCCGCCAGACCTCCTCGGGGGCGCCGGTGACATCGCGCTCCACCTGCCATCGCAGCGCCGGGTCGGTCTCGAGCAGCCAGGTCGTCCGTTCCTCCGTCAGGCCCACCCCGTCAGGCTATCGGCGACCACCGACGCAGGGGCGGCCGAGCAGGACCCCGGCGCGCGGTCACTCCGGGTCGGGCACCGGGCCGAGCAGCGCGTTGGCCCACGGCGCCGTGGACCGACTCGTCGTCGCTGGGGTGGAAGATGCCGGCGAGCACGTCGCGGTAGAGCCGGGACAGCTCGCTGCGAGTTGAAGTAGGAGGAGCCGCCCGGAGACGCGGACCGCCTTGGCTCGACCACCGACCTTGCGCGGTCTCGGTCGCCCGGGACCTTGACGGCCGACAGCTGCGGCATCCAGAGCGGGCCGCGGTCGACCCGCTCGTCGACGTCCCGCGCCAGCGGCCGCGATCTGTGGGTGGATCGCGGTCCGAGCTCGATCGCGGCGGTCGGCGAGCCGCCAGCGGATGTCCGGGTCGTGGGCGTAGGGGGCGCCGCCGCGCTTGAGCGAGGTCCGCCGCTGCACCGTCTCGACCGCGAGGTCGAGCGCCCGCTGCGCGATGCCGGTGTAGACGGAGGCGAGCAGGATCTCGAAGGTGGCGAAGATGCCGAATACGAACGGGTCGGTCGTGGGCCCGGGCGGGATCCGGCGGATCACCCGGTCGGCGGGGGCGTGGGCGCCGTCGAGCACGGTGGTGCGCGACTGGCGTGCCGCGCATCCCCAGGGTGTCCCAGTCGTCCTTGACCTCGAAGCCGCCGCCGTCGCGGGTGACGAAGCCGAAGACCGACGTGCGGCTCGTCGGGCCGGTGCTGTCGGTGCCGAAGCGTGCCCAGCCGGGTCCACGCGGGCGCGAGGGAGGTGAAGATCTTGGTGCCGTGGAAGCGTGTAGCCGCCGTCGCCGTCGGGCCGCGGCCTCGGTGCGCGAGCCGAAGAGCACCAGGTCGTTGCCGGCCTCGGAGATGCCGAAGCCGAACACCTCACCGGCCGCCGCTTCGCGCAAAGACCCAGTCCATCGAGGCAGTCGCCGCTCGCGTGGACGACCCGGGCCACGCCGCACCCACACCTGGTGCATGTTGACCGCCAGGGCGGTGGCGGGAGCGGCCCCGGCGAGCCGTTGCTGCTCGAGGGTCATCTCCTCCAGGGCGAGCCCGAGACCCGCCGTGGTCGGTCGGCACCATGGCGCGCAGGTACCCGGCGGCTGCGAGGTCGGCCAGGTCCTCGTCCGGGAACGCGTTCTCCCGGTCGACCCGCGCGGCCCTCTCGCGGATCCGCTGCAGCAGGTCATCGGTGAGCACAGTGCGGGGCCCGGGCATCGGCATACTCCTCGTCGTGGCGGTCAGGGGACCCGGTAGGTCCACTCCGGCGTCAGGAACTTGGTCTCGGTGAGCTCCCGGGCAGCCGCGAGCTCGGCGTCGGTGTAACTGCTGTCGACCGTGTCGTAGCGGCGGCGGAAGTGCCCCAGGAACGCCTCGATTACCGCGTCCCGCTCCATCCCGGTCTGCGACCGCATCGGGTCGACCCGCTTGTTGGCGCTCTTGGTGCCCTTGTCGGACAGCTTCTCCCGCCCGGTCCGCAACACCTCGAGCATCTTGTCGGCATCGATGTCGTAGGCCATGGTCACGTGGTGCAGCACCGCCCCCGCGGCGAACCGCTTCTGCGCGGCCCCGGCGATCTTGCCCTTGTCGGACGCGATGTCGTTGAGCGGCACGTAGCGGGCGTTGACGCCCACG
This sequence comes from Ornithinicoccus sp., assembly GCF_057176825.1. Classification (NCBI taxonomy): domain Bacteria; kingdom Bacillati; phylum Actinomycetota; class Actinomycetes; order Micrococcales; family Intrasporangiaceae; genus Ornithinicoccus; species Ornithinicoccus sp. The sequence goes on from NZ_CM169976.1 coordinate 1,626,646, forward strand.
TCGGCGAGCGCGCCGAGCACCCAGTCGTCCAGGAACGCGTAGGACTGCTCGAAGGTGAGCCCCTCCACCAGGGTGGTCGGCACGACGAGGGAGTAGGTGATGCAGTTGCCCGGCTCCATGAACATGGCGCCACCGCCGGAGATGCGCCGGGCGATCCGTATGCCGTGGCGCCGGGCCGCGTCCTCGTCCACCTCGTTGCGCACGGACTGGAACGAGCCGATGACGACCAGGGAGGCGTCCCAGTCCCAGATCCGCATCACCGGGGGGCGGCGCCCTGCCGCGACCTCCTGGGGGAGCACCTCGTCCAGCGCCATGTGCATGACCGGGTCCATCGCGAGCGGGGGGATGACGTCGAAGGTGTGGTCGCCCCACCCGGTCGCCTTGCCCAGGGCCCGCCGGACCGCGATCCCGACCGACTGTGCCGTGAAGCCGATGAGGGCGACCGACTCGTCCAGCGCCCCCTCGATCGCGGCGGCCAGCCCGTCAGCCCTGGTGTCGGCCGGCATCCCGGTCAGCGCGGCGTCGATGTCCTCCAGTGCCGAGTCGGGCTCGAGGAAGAAGTCCCCCGAGACGTGGACGTCGGTCAGTCGGTCCTCGACCACGTCGAGATCGACGACGACCAGCTTGCCTCCCGGCACCTTGTACTCTCCGCGCACCACCCCAACCTAGCCGGGTGGTGGCCGATCTCACCGCCCGCGGGGTGGAGGTCCGCGGCCGGACCTGGGATGATGGAGGTCAGAGCCTGACGAGGGGTTCCCGGACGAGGCACGCCGTACCCGGACTGCGACAAGACGGTGTCCGAGGAGTAGTCATGGCGTGGATCATTCTGGTCATCTCTGGTGTCTTCGAGGCGGTGTGGGCGGTGGCCCTGAGCCGGTCGGAGGGCTTCAGCAAGTTGATGCCGTCCCTGGTGTTCGGCGGCGCGTTGGTGGTGAGCATGGCCGGGCTGGCCTATGCGATGAAGATGCTGCCGGTCGGGACGTCGTATGCCGTGTGGGTGGGGATCGGTGCGACGCTGACCGTCGCGTGGGGGATGGCCACGGGCGCCGAGTCGGTGTCGGTGGTCAAGATCCTGCTCCTGCTCGGCATCGTCGCCTGCGTGGTCGGGCTCAAGCTGGTCCACTGACCGCCGGGCCGCTCCCCGTCCGGTGGACGGGAGCGGCCGGTGTCCCCGTGGCGTGGCAGGCTGGGCCCCGTGAGTGAGAGTGGCGCGGCGGGCCGGACGCCGTTCGTGGTGGTGCAGGGCCCGGAGGAGATCCTGGCCGAGCGGGCGGTCGACGGGGTGCTGCGCACCCTGCGGGAGCGGGAGCCCGAGGTGGACGTGGTGCGACTGCACGCCGCGTCCTACGAGCCGGGGTCGTTGGCGGTGCACGCCAGCCCGTCGCTGTTCGGGGGGTGGACCGCGATCGTCGTGCACGACATGGACGAGGCGGACGACGACCTGGTGGAGGACCTGTTCGCGATGGCCTCGGCACCCGAGGACGGCGTCACCCTGATCGTCCGCCACAAGAGCGGCAACCGGGGCAAGAAGGTGCTGGACCTGATGAAGAAGTCGGGGGCGCGGGTCATCGAGGCCAAGGCGCTGAAGTCGGAGAAGGACAAGGTCGGCTTCGTCAAGCAGGAGTTCCGTGACGCCAAACGGGTCATCGAGGAGCCGGCTGCCCTGACGCTGGTGCACGCGGTGGGCAGGGACGTGCGCGAGCTGGCGGTGGCCGCCGCGCAGTTGATCCGGGACACCACCGGCCGGGTCGACGAGGAGACCGTGCACCTGTACTACGGCGACAAGGTGGAGACCACCGGGTTCAAGGTCGCCGAGGCCGCACTGCGCGGCGACCGGGCCGAGGCGGTCCGGCTGCTGCGGCACGCGCTGGCCGGTGGTCTGGACCCGGTGCCGCTCGTGGCGGTGCTCGCGATGCAGCTGCGCCAGGTCGGGCGGGTGGCCTCGGCCGGGCGCGGCAACCCGGCCTCGCTGGCCCGTGACCTGGGGATGGCTCCCTGGCAGATCGAGCAGGCGCAGCGGACGGCGCGCGGGTGGGACGGGCACCGGCTGGGGCGTGCCATCCAGGCGGTGGCCGCCGCGGACGTCGAGGTCAAGGGAGGGGTGCGCACCGGCACCGCCGTGGCCCGCGACCCGGAGTATGCCGTGGAGCGGGCCGTGCTCGCCGTCTGCGCGGAGCGGGCGGCCGACTGAGTTTGGGGCCGTCGCGGACCTGCTGGTAGATTTGACCCTCGCGTGCGCGCTATTGGTCGTGCGCGCATGCAGCACCACCTCACGTGACTCTCCGAGGGTGTCCCCACGCCCGGTCCCGAGTCGCGTGTGTCGCCCTCACCGACACAACACCTTCGACCGAGCAGGAAGTACTACGTGGCAAACATCAAGTCCCAGATCAAGCGGATCAAGACGAACAACAAGCGCACCGAGCGCAACCGCGCCTACAAGGCCGAGCTGCGCACCTGGATCCGCAAGTTCCGTGAGGCTGCCGACAGCGGCGACGCCGACAAGGCGCAGGAGGCACTGAAGGTCGCCTCCAAGAAGCTGGACAAGGCCGTCTCCAAGGGCGTCATCCACCAGAACCAGGCCGCCAACAAGAAGTCGGCGATGGCCAAGCGGGCCGCCTCCCTCTGAGGTAGCCCCCCACACGCAGCGAGGGCGTCCACCCGATCGGGTGGACGCCCTCACTGCGTCTAGACCCGGTCCTCCCCGTCCGGCCGGGTGAACTCCTCCTCGTCCGGGTCGGCGGCGTAGGGGCCCTCGGTGACCTCGGGGTGGGACCGGAGGAACAGGATGCTCGCGGTCAGGCCACCCCACAGGATGACGATGGCGACGATGAACATCACGATCGCGGACGCGCTCATCGGTCCACCTCCTCGCGCTCGGTGTGGGACCTCGGTGGGTAGGGCGGCCAGGGGCGGAACGGCTCTCGGCCCAGCCGGCCCCACGGGATGGCGGTCAACAGCAGCGCCGCGACGATCACGAACGCGATGGCTCCCCAGCCGAAGGTCAGCAGGTACCAGGTCGGCAGGTCCTCGTAGCCGTCGCTGACGAGCGAGACGACCTTCTGCCCCAGCATGAAGGCCAGGAACACCGGCCCGAGCCCGCCGATCAGGAAGATCCAGATCCGGCCCACCTGGAAGGTGGAGACGGCGTTGAGGTGGAACCGCAGCTCGCTGCCCCGGCGGAGCACCCAGATCAGCAGGACCGTCATCAGGATGGCTGACGTCACCACGCCGACGTTGTTGGCCCACTGGTCGACGACGTCCAGTGCCAGCAGCCCGCTGGTGGTGGAGAACAGCGCGATCGAGATGACGGCGCACACCCCGGAGACCAGCACCGCGCTCTGACGGACTCCCAGGCCGAACTTCTCCTGCACCGACCCGGAGACGCCCTGCAGGATCGAGATGATCGAGGTGAAGCCGGCGATGACCAGCGAGCCGAAGAACAGGACACCGAAGAACTCGCCACCGGGCATCTGGGAGATGACCGCCGGGAAGGTGACGAAGGACAGGATCGGACCGGTGAGGCCCTCGAGGTCGGCGATCAGCACGTTCTGCTGGTGCGCCAGGAAGCCGAGGGTGGCGAAGACGCCGATCCCGGCCAGCACCTCGAAGGAGGAGTTGGCGAACGCGACGACCAGGCCGGGGCTGGTCATGTTGGACTTGCGCCGGCGGTAGGAGGAGTAGGTGACCATGATCCCGAACGCGATGGACAGCGAGAAGAAGATCTGCGCGTAGGCGGCGATCCACACCTCGGGATCGCCCAGGGCGCCCCAGTTGGGGGTGAAGAGGGCGTCCAGGCCGTCGACGGCGCCGGGGAGGGTCACGGCGCGGATCACCAAGGCCAGGAAGGCCACCAGCAGCAGCGGCAGCCCGATCACGTTGGCCTTCTCCACGCCCTTGGCCACACCGAGGGCGAGCACGATGAGGATCGTCACCCACACCAGGACCAGGGGGATGGCGACCGCGCCCACGATCGTGGTGGACAGTTCGGGGTCACCCACCTGCAGGTAGTCCCCGAGGAAGAACCCTGCTGGGTCGTCGCCCCACTTCAGCCCGAAGGAGTACACGAAGTAGCTGGCCGCCCAGGCGATGACAGCGGCGTAGTACACCGCGATGACGAAGGACAGGCAGATCTGGAACCAGCCCAGCGCCTCGGCGCGCTGGTGGATCCGCCGGTAGGCCAGCGGCGCCGTGCCGCGGAACCGGTGCCCGACGGAGTAGTCGAGGAACAGGATCGGGATCCCGGCGGTGAGGAGGGCCACCAGGTAGGGGATGAGGAAGGCGCCGCCGCCGTTCTCGTAGGCGACTCCCGGGAACCGCCAGATGTTGCCCAGACCCACGGCCGAGCCGATCGCGGCGAGGATGAACCCGGTCTGACCGGTCCACTGCTCGCGTCCATCGGGAGCCTTTGTCGGTGAAGCCTGACGCGCCATGACACACCCTTCGCTCGGTGCAGGACGGGAGCACTCTACTCACGAGGGCGGGTCCGCGCACTGCCTTCTGTGCGGTAACCTGAGGACGTGGCCAGCGTGCGACTTCTCCTTACGCAGCCGCGTTGACGAACGTCCGACGACGCCGACGCGGCTGACCCCTCCTGCGCGAGGGGCTTTTTTGTGTCACGGGGCACCGCGCAGCACACCACACGGCATACCAGCGAAGGACAGTGATGACGACGCAGCAGCAGGCGAGCGACGAGACGCCGCACCGCTACACGGCGCAGCTGGCGGGGGAGATCGAGGCCCGCTGGCAGGAGCGCTGGGCGCGCGAGGGCGCTTTCGACTCGGCCAACCCGGCGGGTCCGTGGGGGACCCCGGACGACCCGCGCCTGCCGGCGGAGCGGGGCCACATGTTCATCATGGACATGTTCCCCTACCCCTCCGGGAAGGGCCTGCACGTCGGGCACCCGCTGGGCTACATCGCCACCGACGTCTTCGCCCGGTTCCAGCGCACGACCGGCAGGAACGTGCTGCACACCATGGGCTTCGACGCGTTCGGGCTGCCGGCGGAGCAGTATGCCGTGCAGACCGGTCAGCACCCGCGGGTCACCACCGAGCAGAACATGGAGACCTCGCTGGGTCAGCTGCGTCGGCTGGGGCTGGGCCACGAGGAGCGTCGCCGGCTGGCGACCATCGACCCCGAGTTCTACCGCTGGACCCAGTGGATCTTCCGCACCATCTTCGAGTCCTGGTACGACCCCGAGGCGGAGCGTCCCGGCGGGCAGCGGGGCGCTGCCCGGCCGATCGCGGAGTTGGTGCAGCAGTTCGAGGACGCCCGGCGGCCCACGCCCGACGGACGGCCCTGGGCCCAGCTGACCCCGGCCGAGCGGTCCGCGGTGCTGGACGACCACCGGCTGGCCTACGTCTCCTCCGCGCCGGTGAACTGGTGCCCCGGACTGGGGACGGTGCTGTCCAACGAGGAGGTCACCAACGAGGGCAAGTCCGAGCGCGGCGACTTCCCGGTCTTCAAGCGCAACCTGAGCCAGTGGATGATGCGGATCACCGCGTATGCCGACCGGCTGGCCGACGACCTGGAGCGGGTCCAGTGGCCTGAGCAGATCAAGATTCAGCAGCGCAACTGGATCGGCCGGTCCGAGGGCGCGAACGTGCACTTCCCGGTGGTCGACAGCGACGCCGTCATCGAGGTCTTCACCACCCGCCCCGACACCATCTTCGGCGCCACCTTCATGGTGCTGGCACCGGAGCACCCGCTGATCGAGCAGATCGTGTCGGCCGAGCAGCGGGACGCGGTCGCGGCCTACCAGGTCGCCGCCTCCCGCAAGAGTGACGTGGAGCGGCAGACCGAGGGCCAGGACAAGTCCGGCGTCTTCACCGGCGGCTACGCCGTCAACCCGGTGACCGGTGACCGGATCCCGGTCTTCGTCGCCGACTACGTCCTGATGGGCTACGGCACCGGCGCGATCATGGCCGTCCCCGGACAGGACGAGCGGGACTGGGCCTTCGCCACGGCATACGACCTGCCCATCGTGCGCACCGTCCAGCCGCCGGACGACCACCCCGAGGACCAGGCGTTCACCGGGCAGGGCCCGGCGATCAACTCGGCCAACGACGAGATCAGCCTGGACGGACTGGAGATCGATGCTGCCAAGACGGCGATCATCGACTGGCTGGAGGCCACGGGCCGCGGCCGGCGGACCACCACCTACCGGCTGCGCGACTGGCTGTTCAGCCGGCAGCGCTACTGGGGCGAGCCGTTCCCCATCGTCTGGGACGAGGACGGCGTGCCGCACGGGCTGCCCGACGACCTGCTGCCGCTGACCCTGCCGGACGTGCCGGACTACGCGCCCCGCACCTTCGACCCCGACGACTCCGCGTCCAACCCGGAGGCGCCGCTGGCCCGCGCGACCGACTGGGTCAACGTCACCCTGGACCTGGGGGACGGTCCGAAGCAGTACCGCCGCGAGACCAACACGATGCCCAACTGGGCCGGGTCGTGCTGGTACCACCTGCGCTACCTGGACCCGGAGAACAAGGAGGCGCCGGTCGACCCCGAGGTCGAGACGTACTGGATCGGTCCCCGGCCCGAGCCGGTGCCGGGTGCGCCGGAGGGCACCCAGGACCCCGGCGGTGTCGACCTGTACGTCGGCGGTGCCGAGCATGCGGTGCTGCACCTGCTGTACGCCCGCTTCTGGCACAAGGTGCTGCACGACCTGGGGTACGTCACCAGCGAGGAGCCGTTCCGGCGGCTGATCAACCAGGGCATGATCGAGGCCTACGTCTACCGCGACGGCCGCGGACAGCCGGTGCCCGCCAACGAGGTCGAGGAGACCGTCGCGGAGGACGGGCACACGGTCAGCTACTCCTGGCAGGGCCAGCCGGTGACCCGCGAGCACGGCAAGATGGGCAAGTCCCTGAAGAACGTGGTCACCCCCGACGAGATGTGCCAGACCTACGGCGCCGACACCTTCCGGGTCTATGAGATGTCGATGGGCCCGCTGGAGCAGTACCGCCCGTGGGAGACCCGCGCGGTCGTGGGGTCACAGCGGTTCCTGCAACGGCTGTGGCGCAACGCGGTCGACGAGGAGACCGGCGACCTGACGGTGGCCGACGTGCCGATGGACGCCGACACCGAGAAGCTGCTGCACAAGACGATCGAGGGGGTGCGCGGCGACTACGAGGCGCTGCGCTTCAACACCGCGATCGCCAAGCTGATCGAGCTGAACAACCACCTGACCAAGCTGGTCGCGGTGCCGCGGGCGGCCCTGGAGCCGGTCGTGCAGATGGTGGCGCCGGTCGCGCCGCACGTCGCCGAGGAGCTGTGGTCGCGTCTGGGGCACGCGGAGTCGCTGGCCAGGGCGCCGTTCCCGGAGGCGGACCCCGCGCTGGCCGCGGACGAGACGGTGACCGCGGTCGTCCAGGTCAAGGGCAAGGTGCGGGACCGCCTGGAGGTGCCGGCCGACATCACCGAGGAGGACCTGCGGCAACGGGCACTGGACACCGACAGGATCCGCGAGATCATCGGCGAGGCGGAGCCGCGCAAGGTCATCGTGCGTGCCCCCAAGTTGGTCAACATCGTCCCGTCCTGACGGGACCGTCCGGAGGTCTGCCCGTCCCATGAGCACCGTCGTCCTCACCGATTCCACCGCCTGCCTGCCCGCGGCCATGGCGCAGGAGGCAGGGGTGGAGGTGCTGCCCCTGCACGTGGTCGTCGGGCAGCAGACGTATGCCGAGGGCGTGGACATCGGTGCCGCGGAGGTCGCGGCGCTGCTGCGCCGTGGCAAGGAGAAGGTCAGCACTTCCCGCCCTGCCCCGGGCGAGTTCGTGCAGTGCTACCGCGACCTGGCCGAGCGCACCGGGAGCCGCTCGATCCTGTCGCTGCACCTCTCGCACCGGGTGTCCGGCACGGTGGACTCGGCGCGGCTCGCCGCGGCTGCCGTGCAGGGCGAGCTGGACGTGGAGGTCGTGGACAGCGGGGTGCTGGGGATGGGCATGGGGTATGCCGCGTGCTCGGCCGCCCGGTCCGCCGCCGCCGGCGCGGGGTTGCCGGAGGTGGCCCGGGTGGCCAGGGACCGGGCCGCGAGGTCAAGCACCTACTTCTACCTGGACAGCCTGGAGCACCTGCGCCGCGGGGGGAGGGTCGGCACCGCGGCCGCGATCTTCGGGTCGGCGCTGTCGATCAAGCCGTTGCTCACCCTCGCCGAGGGTGAGGTGCAGATGTCGGAGCGGGTGCGCACCCGCTCCAAGGCGCTGGCCCGCCTGGAGCAGCGCTGCATCGCCGACGTCCGGTCCGTGGGGGAGCACCCGGTCGACGTGGCCGTCCACCACCTCGGGTGGGCCGAGCAGGCGGAGGACATGTGCGACCGGCTGCGCCTGGAGCTGCCGCCCGGCACCACCATCGACCTGGTCGAGCTGGGGGCCGTGACGGGAGTGCACACCGGCCCCGGGACGCTGGCCGTCGTGGTGTCCCCGCGCGAGGACCGGTGACGCTCCCACTGCGGTGACCCGCGGCACGGGACTGTCCACAGTGCGGCAGGGCCGGGCCGGTCGTCCACAGACCGGCCGCACGGTGGGCCGGGCAGGGGCGGGACCTGCCTAGCCTGCCGCCATGCCCTTCACCCGACCACGAGAGTCCGTGCCGGACGCCGCGCTGGTCAGGGCGCGGCTCGATGACCTGCTGGGCCAGGGGAGTGAGGGCGGGGTCGACGCCTGGGGTCCGGGCGACGTGGTGGGGCAGGACGTTGAGAGGGGGCGGGGCCCCGACGACCGAGCCGATGGGGAGCCCGCTGTCAGCGGGGGCAGGTGGCGACCCACGCGCGCCGACCTCGCACGGCGCACGGACAGCGCCGACCTGCTGGGCCTGCCCGCCGAGGACGGCTCCGCTGCCGGGCGTCACCGGGCCGGCGACCGCGCCGGTGACAGGGCCGTTCCCCTGCTGTCCGTGCCGCGATCGCTGCGTGGGGCGCAGGTCCGGGTCAACCCCGCGGCCCTGATCGGGATGCTGCTGCTGGTGCTGCTCGCGGCGCTGGTCTTCGGGTGGCGCGTGTGGCAGGCCGAGCGCGCTGCGGTCCCGGTGCCCGTCGCTCCGGTGCCTGCGGGGGACCCGGCCGCGGGGACGCCGGAGGGGGACGGGCCGGGAGAGCAGCCGGACGGGGACGAGCCGGGAGAGCAGCCGGACGGGGAGGCGGCAGCCGGGGCGCCGGTCATCATCGTGGTCCACGTGGACGGCGCCGTCCAGGCGCCGGGGGTGGTGGAGCTCGAGCAGGGGGCGCGGGTGCGGGAAGCCGTCGGGGCCGCTGGGGGCCTCACCCCGGAGGCGGACACCGGGCGCATCAACCTGGCTCGTCCCCTGGTGGACGGCGAACGGCTCTGGGTGCCGGTCCCGGGGGAGGAGGAGCCCGAGGTGATCGGCCAGTCCGGGGTGCAGCCCGGAGGGGCTGCCGCCTCCCCGGGCGGGGACGACCCCGGCTCCGGGGGCGGATCCTCCGTCGACCTGAACGCCGCCGACCAGACGGCGCTGGAGAGCCTGCCAGGGGTGGGCCCGGTGACGGCGGAGCGGATCCTGGCCTGGCGGCAGGAGCACGGCCCGTTCAACAGCGCCGAGGAACTGCTGGAGGTCAGCGGGATCGGGCCGCGCACGTTGGAGCAGCTGCGACCGCACCTGACCTGGTGAAGCCCCCGGCACCCCGGACGGAGGTGGTGTCCCGCCTCGTGCCGGTGTCCGACCTGGTGACTCGTCCCGCGGAGGGCCACCGCCCGCTGGACCTGCGGCTGCTGCTCCCGGCGCTGGTGGCCTGGGCGGTCCTGGCGACCCTGGTGTCCCGTGACCCCCTCGTCCTGGCGGCGACCTCGGCCTGCTGCCTCGCCGGGGCAGTGGCCGGTGCCGCTGCCCGACGGTGGGGCCTGCCGGGGCGGCGCGCGCACCGTCGGTCGACCACCGTCCTGGTCACGGTCATCCTGCCGCTGACCCTGGCCACCACCTCGCTGGTCACCCTGGCGGGGGCGGCGCACCGGGTGCTCGACCGGGCAGGGCCGGTCGAGGACCTTGCCCGGGAGCGGGCCGTGGCGCGCGTGGAGGGGACCGCCCTCACCGAGCCGCGGTTGGTCAGCCGCGGAGACGAACGACCGGACCTCGTGGTGCTGACGCTGCGGGTGGACCGGGTCGAGGGGCGCGGCCTGGGCAGCGGGGTCTCCACCCCCGTGGTCGTCTTCGCCGACGAGGCCTGGCTCGAGGTGACCTGGTGGCAGCGGGTCCGGGTGCAGGGCCGGTTCGGCCCCACCGATCCCGGGCAGGACGTCCTGGCCGCGTTCACCCCGCTCGGGCCACCGGAACTGGTGGGGCAGCAGGGGCCGGTGCTGGCCGGGGCGGACGTCGCGCGGGCGCGCCTGAGGCAGGCGGTGACCCCGCTGCCCGAGGACGCTCGGGGCCTGATCCCGGGTCTGGTCATCGGTGACACGTCCCTCACACCGGTCGCCCTGACCGAGGCGATGCGGGCGACCGGGATGACCCACCTGAGCGCGGTGTCGGGCAGCAACGTGGCCATCGTGCTGGGGGCGGTGGTGCTCGTCTGCGGGTGGGTCGGCGTGCCCCGCAGGGGGCGACCCGTGGTGGCGGTGCTGGCGCTCGCCGGGTTCGTCGTGCTGTGCCGCCCCGAGCCGAGCGTGTTGCGTGCCGGGGCGATGGGGCTGGTCGGCCTGCTGGCGCTCAGCACGCACCGGCGGAGGGCGAGCCTGCCGGCGCTGGCCGTTGCCGTCATCGTGTTGTTGTGCGTCGACCCGTGGCTGGCCCGCTCGCACGGTTTCGCTCTCTCCACCCTGGCCACCCTCGGGCTCGTCGTCTTCGCCCGGCCGTGGGGCGATGCCATCGCCGGGCGTCTGCCGCCCCGCTGGTCCCTGGTCGGCGACGCGATCGCCATCCCGCTGGCGGCCCAGGTGATGTGCGGGCCGGTGATCGTGTTGTTGCAGGGCACCGTCAGCACCGTCGCGGTGCTCGCCAACCTGCTCGCCGCCCCGTTGGTGGCACCCACGACCGTCGCGGGCATCGTCGCCGCCCTCACGGCGGTCGCTTGGGTGCCACTGGGGGTGGCCGTGGCCTGGGTCGGGGCGCTCCCCGCGTGGCTGATCGGCCGGATCGCCCGCTGGTGCGCGCTCGTGCCGATGGGTCAGGTGGACTGGGTGGAGGGCGCGGCCGGTGCCTGGCTGCTGACGGCCCTGACCGCGGTTGTGCTGCTGGCCGGACCGTGGCTGCGGGCCCACGCCGCCCGCCATCCGGCGGTGTGGGCGGGCGGCCTCGTGCTGGTGTTGGTGTGGCTGTGGCCGCTCCCGCGGGTGGCGTGGCCACCGGGTGGGTGGGTCGTCGTGGGGTGCGACGTGGGACAGGGCGATGCCTTCGTGGTGCCCAGCGGGCCGGGTCGTGCCGTCGTCGTCGATACGGGACCGGACCCCGACGCGGTGGTGCGCTGCCTGCAGGACCTGCAGGTCCGGCAGGTGGACGCGCTCGTGCTCAGCCACTTCCACGCCGACCACGTCGGAGGCGTGGGCGGGATCCTCGAGCGCCTTCCCGTGGGCGCGGCCTACGTGACCCCGGTGCGTGACCCGCCGTGGGAGGCCGACCGGGTCCTGGGTGAGCTCTCCGCGGCGGGCGTGCCCGTCTTCGAGGTGACCGCGGGGCATCGGCTGGCCTGGGGCGACGTCGCTGCGGAGGTGGTCTGGCCCCCGGCAGACCCGCCCGCCACGCTGGGGGCGAACGACGCCAGCGTCGTCCTCGACATGGTGGCTGGGGAGGGCGGAACCCGGCTGCTCTTCACGGGTGATCTGGAGCCCGCCTCGGCCCGACAGGTTCGCGCGGCGGTCGCGGGGGAGACCTTCGACGTGCTCAAGGTGCCGCACCACGGGTCCGCCGCCCAGGATCCGGACCTGCTCCTCGACTCCGGGGCACGGGTCGCGCTGATCGGGGTGGGGGAGGACAACACCTTCGGCCACCCCACGCCCACGGCACTGGGACTGCTGCGCGAACTTGGGGCGGTGGTGCTGCGGACGGACCTGCACGGCGACTACGTCGTCATCGGGGACGCGGCGGGGCTCGCGGTGCGGGTGCGCAACGGATGAGCGCTCCACGGCTACAGCGTCATCCTGGTGCCGCCGATCGAGACGACCGCCAGCGCGTCGCCCACCCGGACGTGGATGACGTCGTGGTCGCGGCCGGCACCACGACAAGGCCGCCGGGTCGGGGATCGCTCCCCGGCCCGGCGGCCTCGTGGATGAGTCAGCCGAAGCTGCTCAGGCGGTCAGGACCTCAGTCCTCGACACCGTCGGCGATGTCGTCCTGGATGCCCTGGGACACCGCGGAGGTGCCACCGAAGATGACGACCTTGCTGGCGCCGAGGCGAGCGATCTCCGCCTCGATGCCCATGCCGTGGGTGCCGTCCAGGTTGGCAGCGCTGCCCGGGACCAGCAGGACGGGGACGTCCTCGGACCCGGCCAGGGCGCCGCCCGCGAGGGCGTCGGCGTACTGCTGGCCGGTGGCCACGTACACGACGTCGGCGGACTCGTAGCCGGCCGAGATGGCCAGACCCGTCTTGTACCGGTCGGCGCCGGAGAGACGGTCGGAGGCGCCCACCTCGGCGGCGACGGCGTCGCTGACGGCCGAGGTGCCACCCAGCACGACCACGTTGGCGTCCGGGACGGTCGCCAGGTAGTCGGCGGTCGCCGCCGGCACGCTGTCGGACTCGACCAGGACGATCGGGGCGTTGTCCCGCCCGGCCGCGGCCGAGCCGGCCAGCGCGTCGGCGAAGGCCTTGTCACCGTCGCCACGGGCGACGTAGACGGTCGAGGGGTTGTCGAACTCGGCGGCCAGCAGGGCGGCCGTCTCGTAGCGGTTGTTGCCGCCGACGCGACGGACGTCGTCGGCGTAGTCGCCGAGCTCGGCCTCGATACCGGCGGTCACGACGCCCTCACCACCCAGGACGACGATGTTGTCCGGGGCCAGGTCGGTCAGGGCCTCCTTGACCTGGGTGTGGAACTTGGCGGAGGACAGGTCCTCGTCCTGGCCGCGCACCAGCAGCACCGGAGCGGCGTCGCCCTCCGGGGTCTCCAGGGTGCCGACCTGGCCGTTGGCCGCGGCGGCACCGCCGGCGAGCGCGTCGGCGAAGCCCTGGCCCGTGGTGACGTACACCGTGTTGACGTCGTCACCGTAGTAGGTGGAGATCTCCGCAGCGGTGTCGTAGCGGTGGGCACCCTCGTAGCGCACGACCTCCAGGGCCGGGGGCTCCGGCTCGTCGTCGTCGACCGCGTCGAACAGCGCCGGCAGGTTCAGGCTGCCCTCACCGAAGGTCTCGTTGTTCTCGTCCGGGCCGCCACAGGTCGGGTCCGCGCTGTCGATGGCGGACTCGTCCAGCAGGGCGATGGTGCCGTCGACGTCACCGACCAGCTCGGGGAACTCGCTCCACAGCAGGGCGATCGAGCCGGCCGCGTGCGGGGCCGCCATCGAAGTGCCGGTCATCAGGCTGTAGCCGCCACCGGGCACCGAGGAGAGCACGTCGGTGCCGGGGGCGCCGATGTCCACACCGGGCTCGAGGTCCTCACCGGGACCGCGGCTGGAGGACTCGTTGATGGTGCCGTCCTGCTGGTAGTTGCCGACGGAGTAGGCGCCGTCGTTCCACGCGAAGGACCCGACGGTGTCACAGCCGGGGCCCTCGTTGCCCGAGGAGAACACGCCGAACATGCCGGCGGCCCGCCAGGACTCCAGGAGCTCGTTGATCTCCGGGTCCGGCACCTGACCGGCGGTCAGGCCCCAGGAGTTGTTGATGATGTTGGGCCGCTGGGCCGGGTCGGGGTCGGAGCCGTCGATCCGGGTCGGGGCCAGGAACCACTCCCAGGTGGCGAGCAGGTCCGCGCCGTTGACGCAGCAGCCGGAGGTGCCGATCCACTGGGCGCCCGGGGCGACGCCGATCTGGTTGTCGCCGTCCTCGCCGACCATGGTGCCCGTCACGTGGGTGCCGTGGCCGTGGGTGTCGATCGGGGTGTCGCTGCCCCCGGTGCTGTCGAACCAGTTGTAGTCGTCGGAGCCGGTCTCGGTCCCGCGGTAGGAGGGAGCCAGGGCCGGGTGGTCGCCCTCGACACCGGTGTCAAAGGTGCCGACGACGATGCCCTCACCGGTCGTGCCGTACTCGTCCCAGATCTGGGGGGCGCCGATGTTGTCCAGGCCCCAGGTGGTCTCCTGCGGGGCGAGGTCGGAGGAGCTGCTCACGGGCTCGACCAGGGTCGGCGTCCAGTCGGCGCCGATGCTGTTCACGGAGTGGGTGCCGACCAGGGAGTCGACCAGCGCGCTGTCGGCGTTCTCGACGAACACCGAGTTGTTCACCCAGAAGGTGCGGTACTCGACGCCGGCCTCGTCCAGCTGGGCCACCACGTCGGCCTGGGCCTGCTCGGAGTAGGTCGTCAGGGTGTCGTAGACGAACTGCCCCCGGTCTTCCCAGGACATGCCGTAGGCGGCCGACAGGTCGGCCTTGCCGCCCAGGTACACCCAGACGTCGGTCGTGCCGTTCTCCTCGAGCTGAGCCTCGACCTCGCTGGTGACGATGGCCAGGCCCGTGTCGTCGTGCTCCGGCGCTGCCCCGGCGGTCATGGCGGGAGCCATGCCGGCCAGGAGCCCGAAGGCCGCGACGGCCACCAGGCCGCGACGGGTCCTCTTGCTTGCTTGAACCACTGTTCCCCATTTCGATGTGCACAGCGGGAGGCCCCAAGCGGTCCCCCCGGCGGTGAGCCTCGGACGCCCTCCCGCGGAAGGAAACCTAGCAGGCGCACCGGCACGGGACCCAATCGGGGTCGGGTCCGCGCCAGGGGCCCGACGGGGCCGGTCAGACGTGTTCGTCAGTCGTTCACCCGGGCGTCAGCCGGCCGACACCGGCTGGCCCGTCTTCAACTCCTTGGCGCTGGCGCAGAGAGCGTCCAGGGTGGCCCTGACGGCGGGGACCCGCTGCAGGTCGGGGGTGGTGACCATCTGCACGGCGCGGCTGGAGTGGGGGCGGACCGGTCGGGTGACCACGTCCGGGTGGGAGACGGAGGAGAGGATCAGCTGGGGCACCAGGGCCACCCCGAGTCCGGCGGCGACCAGACCGAGCACCGCGACGTAGTCCTCGGTCTCGAACGACACGTCGGGGGTGAAGCCTGCGGTGTGGCTCAGGGACAACAGGTGGCCGCGACAACGGGGGCACCCGGCGATCCAGGACTCCCCGGACAGCTCGGCAAGGTGGATCTCGTCCTGGTCGGCCAGCGGGTGGTCGGCGGGCAGTGCTGCGAGCACCGGGTCGTCGAGGACGTCGCGCACCACCAGCCCCTGAAGGTCGTCCTCGCCCCGCCCGACGTCGGTGCCGTCGTAGGTGAAGGCCACGGCGAGGTCGCAGGTGCCCTCGCGTAGCGCGGCCAGGGACTCCGGTGGCTCGCCCTCGGAGAACTGGACCACGATGCCCGGGTGCGCCGCCTTGACGCGGGCCAGGGCGCGCGGCACCAGGGTCGCCGAGGAGGAGGGAAAGGCCATCAGGCGGACCCGTCCCGCCTGGAGTCCGGCGATGGCCGAGACCTCTGCCTGGGCGTTGTCCAGGGCGGCCAGCACGTGGACGGCGTGCCGGGCCAGCACCTCGCCGGCCTCGGTCAGCCGGACGCTGCGGCCGTTGCGCTCGACCAGGGCGGTCCCGCTGCGCTTCTCCAGGCGCCGCACCATCTGGGAGATCGCGGGCTGGGTGTAGCCCAGGGAGTGCGCCGCGGCAGTGAAGCTGCCCTCATCGGCGATGGCCTTCATGACCCGAAGTCCCGCTGCGTCGAACATTCCCAAACGATAACGCAACCTAATGGCAGGGGACAGGTTCGCAACAGGCGGGGCGAGCATTAGTTGTGATTATGAAAATCTAACAGATTCCTTCGTTGCGTCATGGGGCGAGATCGGCGACAGTGGAGGGTATGTCGACAGTCGCCGCCGGTGCTCAGCTCACGCCCGCCGCCGAGTCGGTGCCCGAGCAGGCCGCTCGGTCCTGGGAGCGGGTGCCCGGCTACCTGAACGCCGCCACGCTCGGACTGCCGCCCCGCCACGTGGTCACGGCCATGCAGGAGGCCGTCGCCGAGTGGGCCGCTGGCCGTGCCTGCCCCACCCGCTACGACGGCCACGTCAACGCCGCGCGCCGTTCCTACGCGGACCTGGTGGGGGTGCCGGTGAGCCAGGTGGCCGTCGGTTCCCAGACGTCGGTGTTCGCCGGCGGGGTGGCCGCCTCGCTGCCGGACGGTGCCGAGGTGGTGGCGATCGAGGACGACTTCACCTCGATCCTTTTCCCGTTCCTGGTGCAGCAGCAGGCCGGCCGCGACCTCACCGTGCGGCTGGTGCCCCGAGAGGGGCTCGCGGACGCGGTGGGGGACTCGACCGACCTCGTCGTGTTCAGCCTGGTGCAGAGCGCCTGCGGCCGGCTCGTCGACGCGGCCGCGGTGACCGAGGCAGCCGCCCGGCACGGGGCCCTGACCCTGTGCGACACCACGCAGGCCGCGGGCTGGATGCCCGTGGAGGCGGGCATGTTCGACCTCACCGTCTGCTCGGCATACAAGTGGTTGTGCCAGCCCCGCGGCACCGCCTACCTGACGGTGCGCCCGGACGTGGCCGAGCGGCTCCAGCCGGTCGCCGCCGGCTGGTACGCCGGGGAGTCCATCTGGGCCTCGACCTACGGACCGGGCATGCACCTGGCGCAGGACGCCCGTCGCTTCGACGTGTCGCCGGCGTGGCTCAGCTGGGTCGGGGCCGAAGCCGCCGGCGAGGTGTTCGCCGGGCTCTCCATGGAGCAGGTGCGGGAGCACACCGGCGGGCTGGCCGACCGGGTGCGGGAGGTGCTCGGGCACGAGCCGTGCGGCCGACCGGTCCTGGCGCTGCCGGACCCCGGGGGTGAGTTGGCCACCCGACTGGCCGAGGCCGGCGCCGTGGTCGCCTCGCGCGGCGGCGGTGTCCGGATCGCCTTCCACCTGTGGAACACCGAGGACGACGCGGACCTGGTCCGCTCGGTGCTGACCGCCTGAGCCGGGGGCAACCCGCCCCGACAACTCGCCGTCACCTCCCGGTCCGGGTGTCGTTCACACGCGGGTCACGCACACCCTCTTCCCTGGGGGTGTGCTGCACCACCACATCCCGACCGGCGACCCGGTCGCCGCCCAACTGGAGGCGGCCCGGGCCCAGGCGCACCACGGCCCCGCCGCCACCGGCACCCGCCACGGCACCGCCCTGTGCCTGTCCGGCGGAGGGTTCCGGGCCGCGCTGTTCCACCTGGGCGCCGTCCGCCGGCTCAACGAGCTCGGCGTGCTGGCCAGGCTCCGCACGGTCAGCGCCGTGTCCGGGGGAGCCCTGGTGGCGAACCTCCTGGCCGACCCCCGCCTGGTCTGGCCCGATCCGGACGGACCTCCCGCGCCGGTGCAGGGCCTGGAGGAGTTCGTCGCCGAGCCGCTGCGCCGCCTGACCGCCCGCAACGTGCGCACCCCCGCCCTGCTCGCCCGGTTGCAGCCGTGGCGCGGGGGGCGGTCCGGCGCCATGATCCAGACCCTCGCCGGGGAGCTGCTCGCGGTCGTCCCGTGGTGGGGGACGGACCTGCGGGAGGCCCGGCGGGGCGGTCCCGCCATCCTGACCACGGCCACGGAGGTCGGCTACGGCGTCACCTGGCTGTTCGCCGACGCCCGCAGCATCGGGCCGCGCGGCCGGATCGGTGACCACCGGCTCGGCTACGCGGCGCCGCCGCCCGGCCTGCGGGTGGTCGACGCGGCCAGCGCCTCCCTGGCCTACCCACCCATCTTTGAGCCGCTCGTGCTGGACGGGTCCGGGCTGGGGCTGGTCGGTGGGGTGCCCGACGCCGATGAGGACTCGAGCGTCCACGACGCGATCGGTGGCCGCATCGAGCTGGCAGACGGGGGTGTGGTCGACAACCTGGCGATCGAGCAGGTGTGGGCCGACCACGAGGCGGTGCTCGTCAGCGATGGCGGCGCGGTCTTCCGCGGGAGGGGCCCGGGGTCGGTGTTCGGGCAGCTCTGGCACCTGCTGTCCATCGCCTCCTCCGGTGGCCACACCACGCGGTTGCGCTGGTTGCGGGCCAGCTTCTCCCAGGGGCTGGTGGAGGGAGCGACCTGGTCGATGGAGGCCTCGAACGCCGTCGCCCCCGCTGTCCCGGAGCACCGTCCCGGCGCCGGCGGCCCGCTCTACCCCCCGGACACGGTCGCCGTGATCAACCGGGTGCGGACCGACCTGGACGCCTTCGACCCCGCCGAGCAGATGGTGCTGGAACGCCACGGCTACCTGGTCGCCGACGACTCGCTGCGCCGTCACGCACCGCAGCTCGTGCCCCGCCTGGTGCCGCTGCGCCCACCCCACGACGCCGTCGGGGACCCCGACTGGGTCACCGAACTGCTGGCCGGGTCCGACCGGGTCCGACCCTGGGGCCGGGCCACCCTGGAGACCGCGGCCAGGTGACTGCCCGCCCGCGGGCGGATCGGCATACGGTGGACCGGTGGACCCCTCCCTCGCCCTGCCGCCGCGGACCGAGGTCGACGAGGCGGCGTATGCCGAGTTGCGGCGCACGGTGGCGGCCGGCCGTGTCGTGGTGCTCGCCGGGGCGGGCATGTCGACGGCCTCGGGGATCCCCGACTACCGCGGGCCCGACGGTCAGCGCCGGGTGCAACCGATGCAGTACGCCGAGTTCCTGGCGTCCACCGAGAACCGGCGCCGTTACTGGGCCCGGAGCTTCGCGGGGTGGCGACGCTTCGCGGCGGCCGGACCCAACGCCGCCCACCGGGCCCTCGCGGCGCTGGAGACGGCTGGCCTGGTGTCGGGGGTGATCACCCAGAACGTCGACGGTCTGCACCAGCAGGCCGGCTCCCGCAACGTCCTGGAGCTGCACGGGAACCTGGCCCGGGTGATCTGCCTGTCCTGTGACGAGGCCTACGACCGGGAGGTCGTGCACGAGTGGCTGGCCCTGGCGAACCCGGGGTTCACGGCCGACGCGGGGCAGGTGCGACCGGACGGTGACGTGGTGCTGCCCGAAGGCGCGGTGGCGCGTTTCCGGCTAGCGCACTGCGTGGTGTGTGGCTCGGACCGGCTGAAGCCGGACGTGGTGTTCTTCGGCGGGTCGGTCGCCAAACCGCTGGTGGAGCGGGCCTTCGAGATGGTCGAGCAGGCGGGGGCGCTGCTGGTCGCGGGGTCCTCCCTACAGGTGATGAGCGGATACCGGTTCGTGCGGCGTGCCGCCCGGCTCGACATGCCCGTGATCTTGCTGACACGTGGTGCCACCCGTGCCGAGGCCGAGGCCACGATCAGGCTCGATGCGCTCCTGGGCGACGTGCTGCCCCGCCTCGTCGACGACCTCGGGTGAGGGAGTGCGCGACGGCGTGACCGCGCCACGGTGGTCCCGGTCGCGCCGGCGCCGGGGGAGGGCTACCGTCGGAGACAGGGACCGGGACGTCCCCGCTCCCTTTCGCCCGGAGGTGCGCGATGAGCATGACGCAGGAGCAGCTATCGGGGGCGGCCGGCCAGCCAGTGTTCGACTTGGACCGGCGCCCGGCGGGCCACTTGGTGGAGGTCTTCCTCGACTCCGGTGACGGGCACCCCGCATGGGCGCTCATCCGGCACGGTGAAGGGGTCCGGGTCGTGCCGTTGTATGGCGCGGTCCAGCACGAGGACGGGCTTCTGGTGCCCTACTCCGGGGAGGCGATCGAGTACGGCCCGACGCTGACCGAGGACCCCGACGCGGTGCAGGCCACGCCGGACGCGTGGCTGACCTACTACGGGCTGCGCGGGGCGGTGGGGGCCGACCCGGAGCTTGACGTCCCCGCCGAGCAGGAGCACCTGGCGCGCGGTCTCTCCGGCTACTCCTCGGACCGTCCCGCGGCGCACGCTGCCTCCTATGCCGGCGGGCACCACCCTGGAGCCCAGCATCTGCAGCGCATGGGTTTGTACCCCGGGTGAGGGGGTCCGCAGAGATGACGGTGCCGCCCGCCGAAGGGGTTGGAGGGGTCGGCGGGCGGCACCGGTCTGTGCCGCGACACAGCACCGCCCGTCCGGGCGGCTGGCGCGGGTGTCCTCAGATGCGGCGTAGCACCGCCGTGACCTTGCCCAGGATCACGGCGTGGTCGCCGTCGATCGGGTCGTAGGCCTCGTTGTGCGGCATGAGCCAGACCTTGCCGTCCTTGCGGCGCAGGGTCTTGACGGTGGCCTCGTCGTCGAGGAGCGCGGCCACGATGTCGCCGTTGTCGGCATCCTGCTGCCGCTGCACCACGACCCAGTCACCGTGGCAGATCGCGGCGTCCACCATGGAGTCGCCGACGACGTTGAGCAGGAAGACCTCGCCGTCCCCGACGAGTTGCTTGGGCAGCGGGAAGATGTCCTCGACCGCCTCCTCTGCCAGGATCGGCCCGCCGGCGGCGATCCGGCCCACGAGCGGCACGTACTGGGCCTCCGGGCGGGCATCGCCGATGCCGGTCTCGTCAGCGAACCCTGACGGGACCGCAGCCTCGTCGTGGTCGGCGGCCACGCCGCCTCCTGCGGACCTGCGGTAGCCGGTGCTCTGCCCGTCAGCCCCGGGCAGCACGATCTCGATCGCCCGCGGCCGGTTCGGGTCCCGGCGCAGGTAGCCCTTGCGTTCCAGCATCTTGAGTTGGTGTGCCACCGAGGAGGGGGAGGTGAGCCCGACGACCTCGCCGATCTCGCGCAGGCTGGGGGGATAGCCCCGCGTGTCGACCGACTCGCGGATCATGTCCAGCACCCTGCGCTGCCGCACGGTCAGCTCCGGGCGGCTTGCGTCACGGTCCGGGAACTCGTGGATCTTGGCCATTGTCTTCTCCTACCCCTCGTGCCTATTCCTGCTGGTCAGACGCTCTGTCGGTGGCGTCTGTTGTGCTGTGCCTCATGAACAAGCGTACGACCAAGACCCGCCGTGGGCAAACATCTGTTCGACGCGGCGTGTCGACAGGAGTCGTACGACTGTGCTACACATGGGACAGACGTTCTATCGCACGCGTGTTCGCGACGATCGGGACGACCGACGAAAGGGAGAGCCAATGAGCGCAGCACCGGTACTGCACGACCTGGACGACGCACCCGCGCAGCGGGGCAGCCGGGGCGGTCGCGGGCACCTGCGGCTGGTCCGCCCGGGCGAGCCGGCTCCGGTCCAGGCCCACCCGGCGACGCCCGCCCGGTTGCGGGTGGTGGGTGAGGACGCGAGGACCACGGCCCCGCGCCGGGCGCGCGCCCGCATCACGCGACGGGGCCGCCTCGTCGTGACCGGCACCGTCTCCCTGTTGGTGGCCGTCTCGGTGGCGGCCCTGGTCGCCACGATGGCGCCCGCGGGGGCGTCGAGCTCGGAGACCGTGGTCGTGCAGCCGGGGCAGACCCTGTCCCAGATCGCGGCCACCGAGTTGCCGGAGCTGCCCCTGGACGCGGCGATCGTGCAGATCCAGTTGGCCAACGAGATGAACACGTTGCACGTGCAGGCGGGCCAGACCCTGGAGATCCCCGGCAACTGAGCAGCAGGCGACGATCCCCGCGGGCTGGAGGGGAGCCCTCAGTTCTCGGGGGTGCGCCCGTCTTCCTCGGGGGAGGGCTCGCTGTCCGCGGAGGACTCGCTGTCTTCGGCCATGACGGCATCCCACAGGGCGCCCATCTGGTCGACGGGTAGGTAGAAGCCGCTGATGTTGGAGTCGAACATCAGCCCCGCGATGTCGGCGGAGCGGTACGCGGCCGCCGAGTCGACGACCTCACCGGGCGGCAGGGCGATGGCGGCCAGGTCCTCGCCCTCGGCGATCATCTGCTGCTGTACGGCAAAATGCCGAGCGCGGGCGGCGTCGGTGAAGGCCAGCAGCACCAGCTGACCGTCGACCTCCGCGGCGGCAGGTGACTCCAGCCCCTCCTCACCGACCGCGATGAACCACCAGTGCGGCAGGTGCATGGTCACGCGCCACAGGGCGGCCATGCCGACCCTGTCGTCCGGACCCTGGACCTGCGCGACGAGACGGTCGATCTCCGACTCCCCGGGCGTCGGCTCGCCGGTCGCCGGGAGCACCGGGTCGGAGGGCGCACGGTCGTCGTGCTGTGGTTCGTGAGGGTCACTCATGCCTCCACCTCACCACAAAACCGGGGTGCATACCGCATTGTCGACCGGGATCAGACCCCGTCTGCCGCGGTCAGGACCGGTCCGTGGCCCTGGAGGGCAAGCACCGTTTCGTCGGCGCTGACGGTGACGCGTTCGCCGCGGACCGACAGGTCCACCGGCTCTCCCGACTCCACCTGGAGGGCGATCTCCTCCTGTCGCACGGTGACCCGCAGCCGGGACCCGTGCCAGGACATCGGCCAGGACAGTTCGCTCCAGTCCGCCGGCAGCCGGGGGTCGAGCGTGAGCTCGCCGTGGTGGTCCCGCATGCCGCCGAATCCGCCGACCAGGGCGCTCCACACGCCACCGGTGGAGGCCACGTGGACCCCGTCGGTGGTGTTGCCGTGCCGGTCACTGAGGTCGACGAACAGACCCGCGTAGAAGTAGCGCAGCGCCAGATCGGCGTGGCCCACCTCGGCGGCGACGATGGACTGCACGACCGCGGACAGCGTCGAGTCACCCGTGGTGATCGGGTCGTAGTACTCGAAGTTGGCCCGCTTCTCCTCGGCAGAGAAGTCCTGCCCCGACAGGTACATCGCCAGCACCACGTCGGCCTGCTTGAGCACCTGGAACCGGTAGATGACCAGGGGGTGGTAGTGCAGCAGCAGGGGCCGCTTGTCCGCCGGCGTGGTCTCCAGGTCCCAGACCTCGCGCTCCAGGAAGTGCGTGTCCTGGGGATGCACCCCGACCGCCGCGTCGTAGGGGATGAACATGCCCTCGGCGGCGGCCTGCCAGGCCTCGACCTCGTGGGGCTGCAGCCCGAGCCGGGCCACCGCGCGGGCGTGCCCGGCCGGGTCGGTAGCGGCCAGCTCGGTGATCGCCGACACGGCACGGTCCAGGTTGTGGCGGGCCATCACGTTGGTGAACAGGTTGTCGTTCACCACGGTGGTGTATTCGTCCGGGCCGGTGACACCGTGGATGTGGAAGGCCTTGTCCCCGTTGCCCTGCCAGAACCCCAGGTCGGCCCACAGCCGGGCCGTCTCCACCAGGATGTCCAGGCCCTCGTTGAGCAGGAAACCCCGGTCGCCGGTCGCTCGGACGTACTTGTCGAGGGCAAAGGCGATATCGGCGTCGATGTGGTACTGCGCGGTGCCGGCGGCGAAGTAGGCGGAGGCTTCCTTGCCGTTGATCGTGCGCCACGGGAAGAGGGCGCCCTCCTGGGCCAGCTCGGCCGCCCTGGCGCGGGCCGCCCCGAGCATCCGGTGCCGGAACTGCAGGGCGTTGCGCGCCGCCTGCGAGGAGGTGTAGGTCAGGAACGGCAGCACGTAGATCTCGGTGTCCCAGAAGTAGTGGCCGCCGTAGCCGGAGCCGGACACCCCCTTGGCCGGGACCCCACTGCTGTCGGCGCGGGCGGACGCCTGCGCGAGCTGGAACAGGTTCCACCGGACGGCCTGCTGCAGGGCCGGCTGGTCGGCGATCCGGACGTCGGAGCGGCGCCAGAAGTCCTCCAGCCAGGCCCGCTGGTCGGCCACCAGGGCGTCAGGCCCGGCAGCGGTGACGCGGTCCAGGGTGCGCCAGCACCGGTCGGCGAGCTCCCGGACGGGCACCCCCTTGGAGGTGTGCACCGCGACCGTCTTGGTCAGCCGGATCGGCTGGCCCCGACGTGCCGTCACGGAGTACACGTGCTTGGCCAGGTCCTCCTCGGCGGTGATCTCCTCGGTGAAGTCGCACTCGGTGTCGAGCGTGTGCTCGGCCGCCACTGCGATTGTCATCCGGGACTCGTGGCAGCGGTAGCCCAGGAGCATCCGGTCCTCCCGCACCTCGCTGGCCTGGGGGTCCAGCACCCGGCGGGAGAACTGCTCGGCCTTGCGGGGATCCATCCCCTCGCCCATGGCGGCGGCGCTGACGTGGTACTCGTCGGAGCCGTCCTGCCGGTTCAGCAGCTGGGAGGACAGCACGACCGGGGCGTCGCCGTCGAGGAGCTCGACCTCCATCTGGAGTAGCGCGACGTGTCGCTCGGTGAAACTGACCATCCGGGAGGAGGTGATCCGCACCCGGGTCCCCGAGCTGGTCGCCCAGAGCACCTCGCGGCGCAGCACCCCGTCACGGAAGTCGAGGGTCCTCTCGTAGCCGTCGAGGTCGGCGTCGGCGAGCAGCAGGGGCTCGTCGTCGATGTAGAGCTTGATGGTCTTGGGGTCGGGGATGTTGACGATCGTCTGCCCCACCCTGGCCAGCCCGAACGCGTCCTCGGCGTGCTCGATCTTCCAGGTCTCGTGGAAGCCGTTCACGAACGTGCCGTGGGTGTGGGTGTCCCGCCCCTCCTCGGGGTTGCCGCGCATCCCCAGGTAGCCGTTGCCGACGGCGAAGAGGGTCTCGGTCTGCCCGAGGTCGGTGGTGTCGTAGGCCGTCTCGCGCAGCGCCCACTCATCGATCGGGAACCGGGTGCGCTCGAGCGGGTCGACTGGTGCCGGAGGCAGGTGCGGTGACGGGTGCTCCAGGTGGGTCATCCTGCCCCGCCCTCCCCGCCGAGCTCGTCGGCGTCGACGGGGTCGCTGGGCACGATCAGGTCAGCCAGGTCCTCCACGACCAGCTCGGCGCCCGCGCCGGTGAGCGCCTGCGCACCCGCCCCGCGGTCGACGCCAACGACCAGGCCGAAGTCACCGGCGGCGCCGGCCCGGACCCCGCTGATCGCGTCCTCCAGCACCACGCACAGGGTGGTGGGGACGCCGAGCTGCTCCGCGGCATACGTGAAGGTGTCCGGCTCGGGTTTGCCGGGCAGGCCCTGCTCGGAGGCGACGGTCCCGTCCACGACGACGGTGAACCGGTCGGCCAGGCCGGCGGTCCGCAGCACGTCCCCGGCGTTGCGCGAGGAGCTGACCACCGCGACCTGGACCCCGCACTCGGCCAGGTGGTCCAACAGGAGGACGGACCCGGCATACGGGTCGATCCCCTCGGTGTGGAGCACCTCGTTGAACAGGACGTTCTTGCGGTTGCCCAGCCCGCACACGGTGCGGGCGTCAGGGTCGTCACCGGGGTCACCCTGCGGCAGGTCGATGCCGCGCGAGGCCAGGAAGGCGGCCACTCCCTCGTAGCGCGGCTTGCCGTCCACGTGGGCGTAGTAGTCCTCGTCGGTGTAGGGCGCCTGGCCCTCCTGGTCGGCGAGGAAGTCGGTGAACATCCGGCTCCAGGCTCGCATGTGCACCTCCGCCGTGGGGGTGAGGACACCGTCGAGGTCGAACAGGGCTGCGTCGTAGTCGTCCCAGTGCACCCGCCCAGCGTAGGGGAAGGTGGGCCCGGCTCAGTAGATCGTGAAGCTGGCGAAGGCGCGGTCCAGTGCGGCCAGGTCGTCCTCGGTCGCCACGTAGGTCACCATCACCGCCGTGTAGGTCCGGTCGCGGTTCGATGCCAGCAGCGTCACGACGAGCCCGTCGGTGCCCTCGCACTGGCTCCAGATCTGGTAGAGCCCGGAGTACATCGCGTCCGAGAAGTCCTCGGTGAGCTGCTCGGCGCACACCTCCTCGTAGGTGTAGTGGCTCAGGATGTCGCGCTCGCTGCCCTGGTAGGGGCGGAGGTAGAAGACCAGCCCCGGATGGGTCCAACCGGCGCGGAACGCGGCCATGTCGTCGGAGGCGCCGATGAACGGCCAGCCCTCGGGGGAGTTGTCCGGTGAGGTGTCCCGGTCGTGCCACTGGACCGGGACGTCCACTTGGATCGAGCCGGTGTCGTCGGTGATCGTCTCGAAGGTGTATGTCGTGTCCTCGCCTCCGCCGGAATCGCCCCCGTCGGCCACCTCGTCACCGACCTCGTCGGCCAGCGACAGGATCGGCTCCAGGTCGGCGTCACCGTTGATCTCGCCGCGTAGGACCTCGGCGGTGTCCCACCGCAGCACCTCCACGCTCAGGGTGTTGCTGCCGCCGCTGCGGATCACGTCGCAGTACTCGGCGTAGGTTCCTGCCGTGGCCATCGGCAGCCCGTTGAGGGTGAGCACGATGTCACCGGGCAGCAGGCCGGCCCGGGACGCGGGGGTGCCGGCCTTGACGCCCGCCACCCAGATCCCGCTCAGCGCCAGCTGCTCGTCGAAAAATGGCCAGCCGTTGATGCCCAGCGACTCGGTGTCACCCTCCTGCAGTCTCTCGACCATCGGCTCGGCCAGGTCAGCAGCGATCGCCCAGAACTGCTTGGAGGCAGCCTCGTGCAGGGCACCCCCCGCGTAGTTGACCGCGACGACCTCGCCGTCGGAGGTGATCAACGGTCCACCGGAGTTCCCGGGCTGGATCGTGGCGTCGTGCTCGATGGCGTGCGCGATGGACGAGGATCCGGTGATGTCCCCGTTGGCCTTCGCCTTGGAGACGATCCCCTTGGTGAGGGTGTACTCGGGGTCGCCGAGCGGGTAGCCGGCGGCGTAGACGTCCAGCCCCGGGGTGACCTCCTCGTCGGACCACGCCAGGTAAGGCACCTCCTCGGGCACGTCGACCTGGATCAGTGCCAGGTCGCTGCACTCGGAGGCACCGATGACGGTGGCGTGGTAACTGCGGCTGGTGTCGCCGCCGACATAGACCTCGAGGGATCCCGCACCGGTCACCACGTGGTTGTTGGTCACGGCCAACCCGTCCGGGCTGATCAGGAACCCGCTGCCGCTGCCCGCCGAGCTGGTCATCCCGACCTCGGGGTCGCGCAGCGTCCCGGACGCGATGATCTGGATGACCGCGGGCTGTGCCTGGTCGAAGCTGTCGACGGCGCCCCCGGCGACGGTCCCGTCGGTCGTGTTCTCCACCCCGTCCCCCCCGTCCACCGTGTCCGCGGTGACGACCGCGGCGTCCTGGGTGAGGTCCGGGGGCGTGGCGACCGGGGCGCCGGAGCAGGCGCCGAGTGTCAGGCTGAACGGCAGGGCGAGGGCCAGGGCGGTGCGACGGCTGCGGATCACGATGCTCTACTCCTGTGTGTTCCATGTGGCTGAGCCCGACGGAAGGTGAGCCCCGGCGCGCTGGTGCGATTGTGACGCATCGCACTCCACGCACGTTCCCGGCCGCCGCACGTTCCCAGTGTCTCGCGCGACTCAGTCAGGGCACGACGATGATCGGCGCGGGGGACTGTCGCACGATCTTGGCGGCGCTCTGGCCGAGGAAGAGCTTGCTGATCGGGCTGCTCGCCGAGGACCCGACGACGAGCACCTCCTCGGGGATCCAGTCGATCCGCCGGAAGGCGGTGCTCCAGTCGGCGCCGACGGCGACGACGGTCTCCACCGAGCCCGGGTCCGGAGCGGTGAGGGAGCCGACCGCCTCCTCCTGGGCCTGTCCCACCTGTTCCACCCAACGCTCGAGCACCATGTCCTCGGCCCCGCTGATCTCCGGGGGATACATCCGGCGTCCGCGCACCGCGAAGGTCACCACCCGCAGTGGAATCTCCATCTCGGCGCAGAGCCCGGCCGCCTGGCTGAGCACCCGGCGTGAGACGTCGTCACCGCGGAACGCGCACGTCACCCGACTGACCCTGCTGTCCGCCCCCGCGTGGTAACCACGGGTGCCGACGGCCACCGGCACCTCGGCCGTGTGTAGCAACCAGTCGGCGGTCGAGCTGATCACCACGTGGCCGTAGGGGCCGTTGCGGCCCGACCCCAGCACGATCAGGGAGGCGCCCTCGGCGGCCGCCTGCTGCAGGAGAGTGGAGGGCACCGAGCGGCCCGGTGCCCAGGTCGCGCGCGTCGTGAGGTCCGGGCAGTGCTCGGCCAGCAACTGCTCGGCCTCGCCGACCGCGGCCAGTCCCTGCTCCCGGGACCAGTTCGTGAACTCCTTGTCGACCCCGCCGGAGAGCGGGGTGGGCCAGGGGGAGGGGACGACGGTGAGCACGACGAGGTCCTCGCCCCGGGACCGGGCCAGGGTGGCGGCGAGCTCGATCGGGGAGGCGTCGTCCTTGTGCGGCGCGAAGCCCACCAGGAGTGTCATCGCTCAGTCCTCCGACGCGGTGAACTCGGGTGACTCCGCCCCCGGGCCGAGCCTGGAGTGATGCCGACCCCAGAGGAAGTAGAACGCCAGCACCAGCGCCAGCCAGCTGCCGAACACCGCCCAGGTCAGCAGCGAGAGGTTAGACAGCATGTACACGCAGATCAGGACCGTCAGGATGGGCAGGACCGGGTAGCCGGGCACCTTGAACGGGCGCTCCAGGTCGGGGTCGCGGCGGCGCAGCACGATCACCGAGATCGCCACGACGGAGAAGGCGGCCAGGGTCCCGATGGAGACCGTGTCCCACAGGTAGCCCGCCGGGATGAATCCGGCGATCAGGGCGACCACGGTGCCGGCGACCATGGTGTTGAACGTCGGGGTCATGGTCCGGGGGTTCACCTCGGCGAACTTGTCCGGCAGCATCCGGTCCCGGCCCATCGCGAACAGGATCCGGGTCTGGCCGTACAGGGTGACGAGGGTGACCGAGAAGATCGAGATGACCGCGCCCGCGGCCAGGATGGTGCCGGGCACGGACGAGCCGGTGACATTGGCCAGGATCACCGACAGGCCGGCACTCTGTTGCTCGGGGTCCTCGAACCGCTCCACGGGCTGGGCGCCAACACCGGCGAACGCCACGAGCAGGTACACCGAGACCACGATGACCAGGGCACCCATGATGGCCCGGGGGAGCGCGCGTTGCGGGTCCCGGACCTCCTCTCCGGCGGTGGAGACCGCGTCGAGGCCGATGAAGGAGAAGAAGATCGTGGCGGCGGCCGCACCGATGCCGGCGAAGCCCGCGTCCCAGAACCCCTCGAAGTGGTCGGTGCGGAAGGCGGTGAACCCGATCGCGGAGAACATCACCAGGACGCCGACCTTGATGATCACCATGATCGTGTTGACCCGTGCCGACTCGCTGGCGCCCCTGATCAACAGGGCCGTGCACATGAAGACGAGGACGACTGCGGGCAGGTTGATCAGCCCGGTGACGTCGTCGCCGTGCGGCACGAAGGAGTAGGACAGCGAGTCGGGCAGGCTGACCCCGATGGTGTTGTCGAGCAGGTTGTTGAAGTAGCCGCTCCAGCCCACGGCCACGGCGCCACTGGCCACGCCGTACTCCAGGATCACGCAGGCCGCGATCACCATGGCCATGAACTCGCCCAGGGTGTGGTACGTGTACGAGTAGGTCGACCCGCTGACCGGGATGGTGCTCGCCATCTCGGCGTAGCAGATCGCCGACAGGCCCGCGGCCAACCCTGCCACCAGGAACGAGATGACCACGGCTGGCCCGGCGTCCGGGACCGCCTCCTGCAGCACGAAGAAGATGCCGGTGCCGACGGTGGCGCCGACACCGAACATCATCAGCGCGAAGGTCCCGAAGCTGCGCTCCAGGTGGTCGGCACCCTGCGGGCCCTTCTGGGCCCCGATGGGCTTGCGCCGGCTGAACTGTCGGGCGAGCGTTTTCTCGGACATGGCCGTCCTTCCCGGCCCCTCCCGGGACCCGACTGTGTCGAACCACCGCAACATAGACCCGGGGAGACCATTGCGCCAGACCTTCCCGGCATACCGTCCCGGCGCTCCCCGTGCCCGGTGCTGTCGGTGCGGGCCCGTAGCCTGGCGCTGATGAGCACCCACACGGCACTGAGCGACCGCGCCCGACAGACGCTGCGCACCCTCGTAGGCCGGGAGGATGCCGACTTCCGCGACGGACAGCTGGAGGCCGTCCAGGCCCTGGTGGAGCGGCGCGAACGGGTCCTGGTGGTGCAACGCACGGGCTGGGGCAAGTCGGCCGTCTACTTCGTGGCCTCGGCGTTGCGCCGGGCCGAGGGTGCCGGACCGACGGTGATCGTCTCGCCGCTGCTGGCACTCATGCGCGACCAGGTCGCGGCAGCAGCCCGGGCCGGCATCCACGCGGTGTCGATGAACTCGGCCAACGCCGAGGAGTGGGGCAGGGTGCGGGAGGACCTGGCGGCGGACCGGGTCGACGTGCTGCTGGTCAGCCCCGAGCGTCTGAACAACCCTCGCTTCCGGGACGAACAGTTGCCCGAGCTGGCCGCGCGCTGCGGGCTGCTGGTGGTCGACGAGGCGCACTGCATCAGCGACTGGGGACACGACTTCCGCCCCGACTACCGGCGGATCAGGACGCTGCTCGCGGGCCTGCCGGTCGACACCCCGGTGCTGGCCACCACGGCGACCGCGAACGAGCGGGTGGTCCGCGACGTCGTGGAGCAGCTCGCGGTCGGGGCCGACGGGTCGGCCCGGTCGGTGAGCACGATCCGGGGGCCGTTGGCGCGGGACTCCCTGCGGCTGGGCGTGCTGACCCTGGAGACGCCGGAGCGGCGGATCGCCTGGCTCGCGGCGCACCTGGGGTCGTTGCCGGGCAGCGGGATCGTCTACGCGCTGACCGTGTCGGCCGCGGAGGACCTGGCCGCCACCCTGCAACGGGCCGGCCACGAGGTGCGCGCCTACACCGGGCGCACCGACCCCGCGGACCGCCTGGAGCTGGAGCGCGCGCTGCGCGACAACGAGGTCAAGGCCCTGGTGGCCACCAGCGCCCTCGGCATGGGCTTCGACAAGCCGGATCTCGGCTTCGTCGTGCACCTCGGGGCACCGTCCTCCCCGGTGGCCTACTACCAACAGGTCGGCCGGGCCGGGCGCGCCACCGAGCGGGCCGACGTACTGCTGTTGCCCGGGGTGGAGGACCGCAACATCTGGGCCTACTTCGCCTCGGCGTCGATGCCCCGGCAGGACCAGGCCGACGCCGTGCTCACCGCGCTCGCGGGAGCCTCCAAGCCGCTGTCCACGGCGGCCCTGGAGACCCAGGTCGACGTGCGCCGCGCCCGGCTGGAGTTGCTGCTGAAGGTGCTCGACGTGGAGGGCGCCGTGGACCGGGTCACCGGGGGCTGGACGGGGACGGGCCAGCCCTGGGCCTACGACGCCCCGCGCTATGACCGTGTGGCGCAGGCCCGCGAGCGGGAGCAGCAACTCATGCTCGACTACCTGGCCACCACGGACTGCCGCATGGCGTTCCTGCAGGCCACCCTGGACGACGCGACCGCCGCGCCGTGTGGGCGGTGTGACACCTGCGCGGAGCCCTGGTATCCCACGGAGATCCCGAGGGAGGCGGTTGACCTCGCGCTCGGGCAGATCTCGCGGGCGGGTGTCGACCTGGACCCGCGCGCCCAGTGGCCGACCGGCATGGACCGCCTCGGCGTGCCGGTGCGGGGGCGTATCCCGGCGGAGGAGGCGCTCACCACCGGGCGGGTGCTCGCCCGGCTGTCCGACCTCGGCTGGGGGCAGCGGGTCCGGGAGCTGCTGACCGAGGACCAGCCCGTCCCCGACACCGTGGTCACGGGGGTGGTGCAGGTGCTCGCCGAGTGGGACTGGGTCACCCGACCCGTCGCCGTGGTCGGGATGCCCTCGCGGAGCCACCCCCAACTCGTCGCCTCGGTCGCGCAGCGGATCAGCGAGCTCGGCAGGCTCCCCCTGCTGGGCGCCCTCGACCTGATCGAGGGGGGACCGACGGGTGAGGCAGGCGGCAACAGCGCCTTCCGCCTGGCCGGTGTCTGGGACCGCTTCGCCGTGGGCCCGGAGCTGGCGGAGGCGCTCGCCGGCACCCGCGGCCCGGTGCTCCTCGTCGACGACCTGGTCGACTCGCGCTGGACCCTCACCGTTGCCGGCCGCGCACTCCGACTCGCCGGCGCCGACGAGGTGCTCCCCTTCGCCCTGGCCGCCGCCGGCTGACCCGCACCCGCCCTCGCGACGCTGCGCCACGGATTGGTGGTCGACAGGCGGCGCGTCCGGTCGGATACTGGCTGGGTGGACGCCACGCCGGTCTCGCAGTTCCGCAGCACACGGCTGTCGGTGCCGGGTGTCGCGAGCACGGTCGGCTATCGGTCGGCCGGGCTGCCCCGCGGCATCCACCTGGGGCTTCCCTCGCCCTACCTCACCTTCATCTTCTCCCTGGACGGCCCCGTCGAGGCCTCGTTCGGCCCCGACCCCGGAGCGGGTGACCCGGCCGCGGTCAGGATCCTGCTGGGCGGGCTGCACACGAGGCCGGCGTTCGTGGTGCAGCCGGAGCGGCAGTCAGGGATCCAGCTGGCGATCCATCCCTTGGCCTCCCGCGCACTCTTCGGCGTGCCTGCGGGAGAGCTGCAGCCTGTGGGTGGGGGTGAGGACGTGCTGGGCCCGGCGGTGGAACGGCTGCGGCAGCGGCTGATGCAGGAGATGCCGTGGGACCGCGGGTTCGCCGAGGTGAGCGCCTACCTCCGGGACCGGCTGGACACCTCCCGGGCGGCGCCGCCCCGCTCCGAGCTGGACGGCGCCTGGACCTGGATCGCCCGGCACCGGGGGACCGGGTCGATGGAGGGGCTGTCCCGCCACGTCCACCTCAGCGGCCGGCAGCTGAGCACGCTGTTCGACCGGGAGCTCGGGGTCTCACCCAAGCGGTTGAGCCGCCTCATGCGGTTCCACCACGCCAAGCGGCGGGTGGTGGCCGCGGCCCGCGGCTCCGGGGAGTCGGTGGCCGCCATCGCCGCCGGGTGCGGGTATGCCGACCACTCCCACCTGGTCCGGGAGTTCCGGGAGTTCACCACCCTGAGCCCGACCGCGTGGGTGGCGCAGGAGCACCGAAACATCCAAGCCGGGGGGTTCGTGGACGACGGAGACTGAGTCCATGAACAGCACACCAGACAGCACCACGATCGAGAGCCCCGCGCCGGCACCGGCCCATGGTTCACCGCCGCCCACCGTGTGGCCGACCCTCATCTGTCGCGACGCCCCGGCGATGATCTCCTTCCTGGTCGACGTTGTCGGCTTCACCCCCACCGCGGTGTATGCCGATGGGGACGTCGTCGAGCACGCGCAGCTGGACTGGCCGGAGGGCGGGGGCGTGATGCTGGGCTCGCTCCGGGAGGGCACCGAGTGGCAGCAACAGCCCGGCGGTGCGGGGTGCTACGTGGTGACCGAGCACGTCGACGAGGTCCACGCGAGGATGCGTGCCGCCGGCGCCCGGATCGTCTCGGACCTGCAGGAGCAGGACTACGGGAACCGGAGTTTCGTGGCGGCCGACCCCGAGGGCAACCTGTGGTCCTTCGGCCACTACGCCGGCGAGCCGCCGGCGTCCCCCTGAGCGGCCCCGTCGGCCACGGCAGCGGCGCGGACCGGTCCGGACGCCACCCAACTGCTGGAGGCCAGGTCCATCGCCTGCCGCAGGGACGTGGCGGCCGAGTCCGGCGCCGTGTCGTCGGGGAAGGCGAAGTAGAGGCTGTGCGCGTAGCCGGGGACGAGCCGGTTGCGCCAGGGGCGCGCCCCGACGCCCCGGGGTCCGTTGCCGGTCACCATGATGTCCTCGATGCCCGCGCCGTACATCGGGGCCAGCGGACCCCCGAACCAGTCGCCGAAGAAGCGCGCCCGGGTGGGGAAGTAGAGGTTGGTCCACCGGACCACCGCGAACGGGGCGCTCTCGTGCAGGACCCGGCGCCCGGTCCCGCGACGTTCCCAGCTGAACGAGCCGACGGCATCGGCATCGAGGTCCTTGGTGTTGCGCTCCGCCTGGGGCGGGCACGTGGCCTGCTCCCCGCGACGGATCCGCTCGGCGAACCGCATCCGTCCCCGGCCGTCGATGAGCCTGTCGGCGAAGTACATCGGCGAGCCCGCCGTCACCAGGTCGGTGATCCGCCAGGGGTTGCCCTGCTCGCGCAGGCCGAGCCAGGCCTCCCGCTGGGCCTCCCGGTAGCGGCCGCGGGCGGCGTTCTCGACGTCGCTGGGGAGGTAGGGCTTGAAGCGGGGCCCGGGCAGGGCGGAGGCCGCCTCCTCCACCTCCGCGAGCCCGTGAAACTCCAGGGGCGCCTTCGTCCCGGCGTTCCGGGCGTTGCCCTGGGCCCAGAGGTAACTGATCGCGTCGAAGGCGATGTAGCTCCCGAGGCTGTGACCGACGACGATGATCCGGTCGTAGGTCTGGGCCCGGCCCCGCTTGGCGTCGTGCAGTCCCTCCAGCAACTGGACCAGGCCCTTGCGGATCTCCTTGCGCGCGGCATACGAGCGCGGTGAGGTGTCGAGGTAGCGGGAGACGTCGACGAAACTGTTAGTCAGCCACGCCGGCACCACCTTGCCGACGGCGAAGGCCACCACGCCAGCGACCACGCCACCGGAGAGCACCGTGCCCAGGAGCCGGGTGAGCAGGTCACCGTCACCGTCGGTCAGGACCGAGGACCACGGTCCCCAGACGAACGCCCAGACGCCCCCCAGCACCAGGATCCAGGAGGCCAGCCAGGCCCACACCAGCCCGTAGGGCACGTGGGTGATGGGGAGGAAGAGGATGCGGCGCACGGTGGAGAGCAGGTCACCGAGCTTGTTGCCCTGCATCAGGTGAGACCAGTGGTATTCGAAAAACTCCGTCTGGGCGTTCACCTCCACCTCGGTGCCGTCCGGTCCGGCGATGGAGCGGGCGGGGGCCAGGAACCGCCGCGACTCGTAGGAGTCCGTCACCGACTCCGGTCGGGAGTAGTAGGTCCGTGCACCGTCCGGAGCGGGCTCCACGGCATTGTCGATGAAGCCGAGGACGGTGCTCAGCGGGCGCTGCTCACCCATCCCGTGGATGACGACCACGGCCTGGCGGATGTACCTGCTCACCCGTGCCTCCTCGAGCCGGGGCCGACCGGCGGGCCCTTGATCAGGAGAGTAGCGCCGGGGCCGTCGTGATACCGCCGGCGCGGGTGGCAGCCCGGAGCGAAATGCGCGTGCAGCCGGGAGGGTCGACACCTAGGGTCGAGGGATGCGGCACACCGGAGCAGGACCCGGCCGGACCGTGAACTACCCGCCGGGGGAGGCGTTGCGCTGGGCGGGGCGGCGCTTCGGGCCTGTCGTGCGCTCCGGCGCCGGCAGCAGGCGCTACGCCTACTTCCTCGGACCGGACGCCAACCGGTTCGTCTTCGCCCACGACGAGCTCTTCACCATGCACGAGGCGATGGCCGGGCTCATCCCGGTCGACGGCCCCACCTCGCTGGTCGTCTCCGACGGCCCCGACCACCGGCGTCGACGCCGGCTCGTGCAGCCCTCGATGCACCGCCGCCAGGTGGACGGCTACGTCGCGACCATGGTGCGGCACGCCGACGAGGAGCTGGCCGGCTGGGCGGGGCGGCCCGCGGACGCTCCGCAGGTCGACGCCTACCAGTCGCTGCGCGCCGCGATCCGGCGGAGCACGATCGAGACCCTGTTCGGCGCCGACGTGGCGCGTGACGAGCCGGTGATCGCCGCCGACCTGCAGCCGCTGCTCGACCTGGTCGACCGGCTCCCGGACAGCATCGGGGTGCACCGCCGACTGCGCACCCCGACCTGGCGCCGGGCGATGGCCGCCCGGGCCAGGCTGGACGCACGGATCCACCGCGAGATCGAGCGGGCCCGCGCCGCGCCCGCCGAGCACGACCACGTGCTGGCCACGCTCGTCGACGGGCGGGACGGCGACGACTCCGGGTTGTCCGACCTCGAGGTCCGCGACCAGGTGGTGACGCTCATCGCCGCCGGGCACGAGACGACCAGCGCCGCCGCGGCGTGGATGGTGTATGCCGTGGGGACGCTGCCGCAGGTCCGGGCCCGGGCCAGGGCGGAGGTGGTCGACCGGATCGGGGACCGGGAGCCGACGGCCGCCGACCTGGCCGCGATGCCCTACCTGCAGGGCGTGGTCAGCGAGGTGCTGCGCCTCTATCCGCCGGCGGTGGTCTCGGCCCGGCACGTGAGGACGGGTTTCGAGTACGCCGGCTCGCGGATCCGGCCGGGCACGCTGGTCCTGTTCAGCCCCTACGTGACGCACCGGATGCCCGAGGTCTACCCCGAGCCCGAGGAATTCCGCCCCGAGCGGTGGGTCGAGGACGGGGCTCCCCGCCGGGCTGCACCGCACGAGTTCCTGCCGTTCGGGGGAGGGGCGCACCGCTGCATCGGCTCGGTCATGGCCACCACCCAGCTCCAGGTGCTCCTGGCCCGCCTGCTGGTCCACCCGGCATACCGGGTGGTGCCGCAGCGCTTGCGGCCCTCGGGCTTCGCCGCGATGCGGCCGCGGGGCGGGCTGACGGTGGCCGTGACCCCCTGACCCTCACCCGCGCAGGCCGTCCAGGGTGCGCCGCAGCTGCTCGATGGTGTGGTTCGCGAGCCGGATGAAGGCCAGGTGCATCAGCGGGTAGGCCACCCGGGACCAGCCCAGCAGCTCGACGGTCGCGTGGTAGCCGACCGTTGTGCCGGTCGTGTCCCCGCTCTCCGCGGGGGTGACCCGGATGTCGTCGACGGTGCGTGCGCCCGCGTTGCGCCCCTCGAACACGACGCCGTCGGCCCGCAGCTCGACCAGGGTGTACTCCAGGGTGGTCTCCCGGCCGAGGACGCGGGAGACGTTGCGCCACCGCGAGCCGACCCGGACGGGACCGGAGTCGAGCCGGGTGCACGACTGTGTGCCCGGGTCCCACTCCGGCGCGTGGCCGAAGTCCTGCAGGTAGTCCACGACGGCCTGCTGGGTGGCGGTCACGGTGGTGGTGCGTTGGACGCGGATCATGCGTGCTCCTTCGTGGGACTCGTGCTGCCCGCCGTGCGGGAGGGGGCCGCCAGCCGGGCCCACAGCCCGACCGGCACCAGGCGGGCCGCCTTCATCAGGGCGGCCATGCGCAGTGGGAAGACGATCTCGGCGCGGTCCTTCGCCATTCCGTCGGCGATCGCCCGGGCGGCCTGGTCGGGCTGGATGAGGAACGGCATGGGGAAGGTGTTGGCGCTGGTCATCGGGGTCTCCACGAAGCCGGGACACACGGTCTGCACCAGGACTCCGGTGCCGTGCAGCCCGGCACGCAGCGATTCGAGCAGGTTGATCTGGGCCGCCTTGCACGCCCCGTAGGCCTCCGCGCCGGGCAGGCCTCGGTAGCCGGCCACCGAGGCGACGCCAACGATGCTGCCCCGCCCGCGCTCGCGCATCCCGGGCAGCACCTGGGCGATGCAGGTGGCCATGCCCAGCACGTTGGTGTCCACGTGCGCGGCGAAGGAGTCGAGGTCCAGCTCACCGGGTCGCCCCTGCCGCCACAGACCGGAGCAGATCACGACGGCGTCCAGTGGTCCGACGGCGTCCTCGGCGCGGGCGGCCGCGTCGCGCACCGCGTTCCGGTCGGTGACGTCGACGGGCACGACCCCCATCGTGCCGTCGGCAACCCGCGCGAGCTTCGCCTCGTCCCGGGCGGACACCACGACCCGGGCGCCGCGGGCCTGCAGCTCCCGGGCCAGCGCCGCGCCGATGCCGGAGGAGGCCCCCACCACCCAGACGGCCGATCCAGCGATCCTCATGAGGTCGCCCGCAGCCCGAGCTGCCACACGTCCAGGTGCCCGGCCCGGAAGCCCGCCTCGGAGTAGGCCAGGTAGTACTCCCACACCCGCCGGAACTGCGCGTCGAAGCCCAGCGCGTCGACCTCCGCGGCGGCGACGCCGAAGCGGCGGCGCCACTCCCGCAGGGTCCGGGCGTAGTCGTCACCCATCCGGCTGCGGTCCCCGACCTGCAGCCCGGCGCGGGCGGCCGCCTCCTCGATCGCCTGCACGGACGGGATGAGCCCGCCCGGGAAGATGTACTTGTGGATCCAGGTGTAGGCGTGCCGGGAGTCCAGCATGACCGCGTGCGGCATGGTGATCGCCTGCAGCCCGAACCGTCCGCCGGGGGCGAGCGCGGCCCGCACCGCGGCGAAGTAGGTGTCCCAGTACTCGTAGCCGACCGCCTCGATCATCTCGACCGACACGACGGCGTCGTAGCGCTCCTCGACGTCGCGGTAGTCGCGGACCTCGATGGTCACCCGGTCCGCCAATCCGGCGGCGGCGACCCGCTCCCGGGCGAGCCGGGCCTGCTCGGCCGACAGCGTGATGCTGTGCACCCAGGCCCCCCGCCCGGCCGCCTGGATGGCCAGTTGGCCCCAGCCGGTGCCGATCTCCAGCACCCGGCTCCCGGCCCGGACGCCAGCGAGGTCGAGCACGCCGTCGACCTTGTGCCGTTGCGCGGCGGTGAGCAGGTCCTCGCCCGCCCGGGGGTCGGCGCCGTCGAACCGCGCCCCGGAGTAGGACATGGTGTCGTCCAGGAAGGTGGCGAACAGGTCGTTGGACAGGTCGTAGTGCCGCGCGATGTTGGACCGCGCCCCCTCGGGGTCGCCGCCCTCACCCGAGGGGTGGGTCGGCTCCAGCACCCGGCGGAACCGCTTGAGCCACCTCGGCACGATGCTGGTCAGCCGTTCCGCCAACGGGGTGAGCA
The DNA here is from genome assembly GCF_057176825.1 of Ornithinicoccus sp. Taxonomy (NCBI): domain Bacteria; kingdom Bacillati; phylum Actinomycetota; class Actinomycetes; order Micrococcales; family Intrasporangiaceae; genus Ornithinicoccus; species Ornithinicoccus sp. The sequence goes on from NZ_CM169976.1 coordinate 1,664,888, forward strand.
CGTCGGCCAGGTCGCTGTCGGGCGCCGGGGCCCACTCGCCGGCCTGGAAGCCCTCACCGACGCCGATGCTCAGGTCCGCACCGACCCGGTCGAAGAACCGCTCGGTCCGGACCTCCAGCCGGGGCGCGTCCGGGTCGGGGGAGCCCAGCACCTGCCCGTCCGGCAGCACGAGCTGCAGGTCGAGGCCGCGGACGGCGCGGGTCAGCAGGGCGCGGGCCGCGCGCCCGCGCACCGGTGCCCGCCTGGTGCGGTGCACGTCCGCCCACGGGTCGCCCGTGTCACGCCTCGTGGGTCTGGCGGTGTCCTGGGTCATGCGGACCTCCTCGTCGATGGGGTGGGGATGCTCGTATGCGGGGAGCTGGGTCGGGGGAGCACCGGCAGCCGGCGCAGCCAGAGCCAGATGCCGTGCAGCCGGATCCGGGCGCTGGTCTGGTGCATCACCAGTGGGGTGCGCAGCACGGCGCGGGCCACCTCACGGCGGGTCGCCGGCCGGGGTCGACCGGTGAACGAGGCCGCCAACACCGGGGCGCCGTCCTGGTGCAGCACGACGGAGACGGCCACCCGGTCGGGGGAGAGGCGCAGGCGCACGGCATACCGTCCGTCGACGGACAGGAACGGCGAGACGTAGAACTCCTTGGGCACGCTGTCGCGGCCCCTCCCGTCGGGCTCGAGCAGCTGGGCGTGCCGCTGGCCGTAGGTGTTGTGCACCTCGAGCACCGCCCAGCGCACGGTGCCGCCGGGGGTCAGGCACCAATGCACAGACAGTGGGTTGAACTCGTGGCCTAGGGTGCGTGCCCCGGCGAGCATCAGGATCCGGTCGTCCGGGCCGGGGGTCGTGGCACGGCCGGTGGCGGCCACGAAGTCGAGCACCTTGTCCCTGATCGGCCGGTGGTCCTCGGGGTCGAAGTGCCCCTCGGTGGGAAACGCGGCGACTGCACGCGGCGCGGGGACCTCGGCCAGGTCGACCAGCCACAGGTAACCGGTCATCCCCACGTCGTGGCGGATGGGGGAGAGCCGGCGGTGACTGACCTCACCGCGCACGACGGCCGGCAGGCCCGGGGGCGCGGCCCTCACCAGGTCGCCCCGAGCCGGTACGCGGCCTGCACGCCGGAGCGGGCGCCGTCCTCGTGGAAACCCCACCCGAGGTGTGCCCCGGCGAAGGCCAGGCGGGGGCCGCCCGCCCCGCGCAGCGTGCCGCCGGCGGCCACCGCGGCGTGGGTGAACACCGGGTGGCGGTAGGTCATGGCCGCGACCACCGACTCCGGCGGCACGGCGTCCCCCGCGTTGAGCGTGACCACGAAGTCGTCGGGGGATTCGAGGCCCTGCAGCCGGTTCATCCAGTAGCTGACCAGGACCGGGCGGTCCCCGCCGGCGCAGTCCGCGAGCCGGTAGTTCCAGGAGGCCCGGGCCTGGCGGCGCTCGGGCAGGACGGTGCGGTGCCGGTGCAGCAGCGTGCGGTTGGTGGAGTAGCCGATGGCTGACAGGGCCGACTTCTCCTCCGCGCTGGCGTCGGCCAGCAGCGCCAGGGCGTCGTCGGCGTGGGTGGCGACCACCACGCGGTCGTACGTGGCGGCGGTCCCGTCGCCCGTGCGGACGTCCACGCCGTCGTCGTGCCGCTCGACCGCCACGACGGGGGTGCTGCGCCGGGCCGCGGGCAGCCGCGCGACGAGGGCGTCGACGTAGCTCGCCGACCCGCCGACCACGGTCCGCCAGGTGGGGGAGCCGGTGACCGAGAGCATCCCGTGGTGGTCCAGGAAGGCGAACAGGTGCCGGGCCGGGTACTCCCGGGCGTCCTGCCCGTCCGCGGACCACACGCAGGAGACCAGCGGGACAGCGAAGTGCTGCACGAAGAAGCGGCTGAACCCGCCGGTGGCGAGGAACTCCCCCCAGGTGGGGCCGTTCTCCCCGGCCGCCGACGGTCCCGGTGACCCGTCCCGCTGCAGCAGCCGGCGGGCCATCCGGTGGAAGCGGGGCACCTCGGTGAGCAGCCGCACGAATCGCGGGTCCGCGGCCCGCCACGGCTGGGCCAGGACACCGCGCGGCCCCCGCCCCCCGGCATACGACAGGCCGCAGCCGCGGCAGGTGACCGACATGCTCATCTCGGTCTCGCGGGTCTGCACCCCGAGTTCGCCGAACAGCCGGAGCAGGTGGGGGTAGGTGCGCTCGTTGTGCACGATGAAGCCGCTGTCGACCCGGTGCGGGGCACCGGCCGAGTCGGTCACCGCGTGGGTGTGGGCGTGGCCGCCGAACCGGTCGTCGCCCTCCAGGAGGGTCACCGCGTGGCTCTGCGACAGCACGTGCGCCGCGGTCAACCCGGACACGCCGCTGCCGATCACGGCCACGGTCGGTCGTGCTGATGCCATGGGTGCTCCCTCCATCCTGTCCAGGGTTTGTGCCGGTACTTGCGTGCTGCCCCTCAACGTAGCGGGTTTGTCCAATCTTTGTCTAATGTATGTCGAGGGGTGGCTACGATGGCCGAACCATGTACACGATCAAGCGCGCCGCCGAGCAGACCGGGGTCCCGGTCGCGACGCTGCGCGCGTGGGAACGGCGCTACGGCGTCGTCTCCCCGGCCCGGACCGAGAGCGGCTACCGGGTGTATGACGAGGGCGCCCTGCGCCGCCTCGTCCGGATGCGTGATCTGGTGGCCCGGGGGTGGGCTCCCAAGCAGGCGGCCGAGCAGGTCGCGAGCGACTCCGTCACCGCGGCGACCGTGGTACCGGACGCATCCGGGGTGCCCGCCGATGCGACGGCCCGGTTTGTCGACGGGGCCGCCCGGCTCGACGGTGCGGCGATCGCGGCGGTGCTCGACGAGGTCATGGCCCGGTCCAGCTTCGAGGGCTTCGCCGACGGCTGGCTGATGCCCGCCCTGACCGAGCTGGGGGAGGCCTGGAGCAGCGGCGCCGTGTCGGTGAGCGGGGAGCACCTCGCGGCCCACGCCGTCCTGAGGAGGCTCGCCGCCGCCTACGAGGCGGCCGGGCGTGGCTCCACCGGGCACCCGGTCCTGATCGGGCTGCCCTCCGGGGCGCACCACGAGCTGGGTGCTCTCGCCTTCGCGACGGCCGCCCGGCGAGCGGGCCTCGACGTGCTCTACACCGGGCCGGACCTGCCCGCCGACGGCTGGGTCGACGGGGTGGGTCGCCACGGTGCCGCGGCCGCGGTCGTGGCGGTGCCCATGGAGGTGGACGTGCCGGCCGCCCAGGCGACGGTCGACGCGCTCCGCGCCGCCGACCCCGACCTGCTGGTCGCGGTCGGCGGCGCGCACCACGGCACGCTGCGCGGTGCCCTCGGGCTGGGCCACACGATCACCGGCGGCGCGGCGCGGCTGGTGGCCGAGCTCGCCGACCGGGACCGTGCGTCCGGGGACCGGGCAGATCACGAGACCGGTCTCACATCTCCGGCATGAGGACGGCGTCGATCAGGTAGACCGTGGCGTTCTCGGTCTCGACACCGCCGCAGATCACGGCGGCATCGTTGACCATCAGCGAGTTGCCCTCGCCGGTGACCTCGACGGTGTCGCCCTGGACCGTGGTCTGGTCGCCGACGACCTCCTCGGGCGTGAGCTGGCCGGGCACCACGTGGTAGGTGAGCACGGTCGTCAGCAGGTCGGCGTCCGTGGAGAGCGTGTCGAGGGTCTCCTGGTCCACCGCCGCGAACGCGTCGTCGACCGGGGCGAACACGGTGAACTCGTCCCCGTTGAGGGTGTCGACGAGGTCGACGTCGGGGTTCAGCTCGCCAGAGACCGCGGCCACCAGGGTGGTCAGCAACGGGTTGTTGCTGGCCGCGACCGCGACCGGGTCCTGGGCCATGCCCTCGACTGACCCGGCGCCGTCCGGCACCGCCTCGGCGTAGGCGGCGCAGCCGGGTCCGACGAGGTTGCCGCCGGCCGCCATGTCCTCGGTGGTCTCGTCGGCCATGTCGTCCTCGGTGGACGTGTCGTCCTCGGTCGCCATGTCCTCCTCGGTGGCCATGTCGTCCTCGGCCTCGTCGGCGCCCTCGTCGGCGCCGTTGTCCTCGGCCTGCTCGTTGCCGGGCATGTCCTCCATGCCGGCGTCGCCGTCGTCCCCGTCCCCGCCGCAGGCGGAGAGGGTCAGGGCGGAAGCCGCGACGAGGGCCAGCAGGGACTTCTTGGTATGCAGGGTGCGCATGGTGGTTCCTTCCGTGGTGGGTGTCGGCATCAGGTGACGGTGACCGTCACCGAGTGCCATCCGGTCGACCCGTCGGGCGCCACTGGGGCCCGCTGGGACGTCTGTGTGTCGCCGGTCCGGTCCGTCGCCCGGACCTCCAGGCGGTGGGTGCCGGGCTCGGCGTCCCACTCCAGGCGCCAGGGGCGCCAGGTGTGGGTGGAGTCCTCCTCGGCCAGCTCGGCCTCCTGCCAGTCGCCGTCACCGACGCGGACCTCGACCCGCTCGACCCCCCGGGGCTGCGCCCAGGCGACGCCCGCCGCGACGTTGCGCCCGGCGTCCAGCTGGGCGAATGAGGCGGGCACGTCGATCCGCGAGGACAGCTTGATCGGCGCCTGCTCGGCATACCCCCGGTCGGTCCAGTACGCGCTGAAGTCGGCGAACCGGGTGACCTCGAGGTCCACCAGCCACTTGGTGGCGGAGACGTAGCCGTACAGGCCGGGCGTGACCATCCGGACCGGGAAGCCGTGCTCCAGGGGGAGCGGCTCACCGTTCATCCCGACGGCGATCAGCGCCTCGCGGTCGTCGGTGAGCGCCGAGAGGGGGGTGCCGGCGGTGAAGTCGTCGGCGCTGGTGGACTTCACGGCATCGGCCCCGGCCTGCACGCCCGCCTCTTCGAGCAGGTCACGGACCGGTATGCCGAGCCAGGTCGCGTTGTCCACGAGGTCGCCCCCGACCGGGTTGGACACGCAGGTCAGCGTGATCCGGCGCTCGACGAGGCGGCGCTCGAGCAGGTCGGTGAAGCTGAGCTCGAGCGGGGTGTCGACCATGCCGTGGATCCGCAGCAGGTAGCCCTCGAGCGGCACGTCGGGCACGGTGAGGGCGGTGTCCACGCGGTAGAAGTCGGCGTTGCTGCTCAGATAGGGCGTCAGCCCCGGGACGTCGAAGGTCACCCCACCGGGCACCGGTGGTGCCGTGTCGGCGGGGGAGGGCAGGGTGAGGGCGTCCCGGGCCCCCGAGGCCGCGGGGCCGGCGCCGAGTCGGGCCACTGCGCCCCCGACTGCGCCGACCGCCGCGACCGTCCCTGCGGCCCGGAGGAAGCCGCGCCGGTCGAAGCCGGGCAGCACCTCCTGGCCCGTCATGTCGTCGGTGAGCAGCACCCGGGTCCGGCCCGGTGCCTGTCCCGACGAGGCCTGCGTGGCGGGGGACCCGGTCACCCCGGTCGTGGGCCGCAGCGTCCGCAGCATCCACCACAGACCCCCGACCCCGACGAGGCCCATCGCGGCGACGGGCAGCAGCCGTGGCGCTGTCCCGGCCCCCGCTGCCCGGTCGGTCAGGACCGCGGCGCTCGCGACCGCGACCAGCACGGTCAGCGCGCCCAGCCCGACGCCCGGGCGGCGGGCGCCGACCGCACCGCAGACGAGGGCGAGCAGGCCCACCGTGACCAGGACCCCACCGATCAGGACGGCCTTGTCGGCCGTGCCGAACGTCTCGATGGCCCACTCCTTGAGCGGGCGGGGCGTCCAGTCGACGGCGCGGTTGCCGACCGCGACGACGGGGGCGGTGATCCCCGTGAGGAGGGCGCTGACGCCCTCTCCGGCGAGCACCCCGGCGGACGCTGCGACCAGGCCGGCCGCGGCCCCTCGCCGGCGGGTGCCGCGCGGTCCGGCGGCCGGGTGCTGGCCGGCCTGCGCCTCCGAGGTCCTCATACCCGGTCTTCGGCGCCGCGCGCCGTGCGGATGGGTCGGGGTGGGACGGGTGCCCTGCGCTAGGGAGGCGTGGGCGCCTGCCGGCCCGCTCTCCCGCGGTGAACCCTGGGCGAGTTGTGGCGACTGTTGCAGCGAGCGACGCAGGTGGAGCGCGGCCGTGCAGGCGTAAGGTCAGCCTAACCTAAGTCGATCGCGCGCGGCCAGGACGTGGTGGCGTGATCCGTGCCACGCCAGCTCAACCGGGCGTGGGCGCCAGGCCCCAGGCGTCGGCCAGCAGGCGGAAGGACCGCCGACGCAACTCGGGGTCGTAGGTGTAGGTGGTGACGATCAGCTCGTCCAGGTCGTGCTCGGCCACGATCGACTCGAGCCGGGCGACGACCTCCTCCGGCGTGCCGACCGCGCGGAAGGAGTGCAGCCCGGCGGTGAGCTCCAGGACTCCCTCCGGCAGGACCGAGCCCAGGTCCTCCACCGGTGGGTCGAGCGGCGCGGGCTGTCCCGTGCGGATGCGGGCGGCCATCAGCCGCGCGGTGCTGAAGAGGAACTCCGCCTCCTCGGTCGTGGGGGCCACCAGGACGTTGACGCCGGCCATCACGGTGGGCCGGTCCACCTGGGCGGTCTCCGCGTCGGCCTGGAACCGCTCCCGGTAGAGCGCGATCGCCTCGGTCATCTGCTGCGGCGCGAAGTGGCTGGCGAAGGAGAAGGGCAGCCCCAGCAGCGCGGCGACCTGGGCGCCACCGGTGGAGGACCCGAGCATCCACAACGGCACCTTGGTGCCCTCGCCGGGCAGTGCGCGCACCTTGCGCTCGCCGTCCGGGTCACCGAGGTAGTCCACCAGGTCGAGCACGTCCCGGGCGAAGGTGTCGAGCTGCCCGGACCCGCGCTGGAGAGCGGCGGCCGTCATCGGGTCGGTGCCCGGCGCCCGCCCCAGCCCGAGGTCGAACCGGTCGCCGTAGAGCGTGGCGAGGGTGCCGTAGTACTCGGCCACCATGAGCGGGGAGTGGTTGGGCAGCATGACCCCGCCCGAGCCGAGCCGGATCCGCCCGGTGTGCTGGGCGAGGTGCCCCAGGAGCAGTGCCGTCGCCGACGCCATGAACGCCTCGCTGCCGTGGTGCTCGGCCACCCACAACCGGTGGTAGCCCAGCCGGTCCACCTCCTGGGCCAGCTTCGTCGACTCGGCCAGGGCGTCGGCGGGGGACATGCCGCGTGACCGCGGCGCCAGCTCGAGGACGGACAGGGGTATGCGGTGGGGAGCGTTCGGCATACCCGGTCCAACCCCGCGGGGGGACCGATGCTTCCCGCGTCTCACCCCACCCCGGGCGGGGCGGGTCAGGCGTCCTCGGTGGCGACCCGGACCTCGGGCTCCACGGTGATCTCGGTGTTCAGCGAGTTGGCGATGAAGCACTCCTCGTGGGCGCGCTCGATGAACTCCGCGATCCGGCTGGTGTCGCTGCCGGGTGCCAGGACGATCCGCGGGCGCAGCGTGATGGTGCTGATCCGCATGCCCGACCGGGCCATCGGCATCCGCCCGAGCGCCTCGTCGCGGTAGTCCACGACGTCCAGCCCCTCGCGTGCGGCGACCGCGAGGAAGGAGAGCATCTGGCAGCTGCTGGCGGCGAGCACCACCAGCTGCTCGGGGTTCAGGCGTTCTGGCACCCCGCGGAAGTGCGGGTCTGCGGTGAGTTCCAGCTCGATGCCAGGCCCCGCGGTGCCGGTGTGGCTGCGGCTGTAGTTGCGCAGTCCCTCGGCCGTGGAGCCGCTCCACGCGAGGGTCGTCGGGAAGGTGTGCTCGAGCATGCGGACAGTCTCCCCCAGGGCAAGGAGGGTGTCGCGGGACCTGTCACCCTGCCCCGGGTGGTGGGGCAGGGCGACAGGCCGTGCGGACCCGGGCTCCGGGTCCCTGGTCAGTCCGCCAGGGCCGTCACGGTGCCGGCGGCGACGGTCCGGCCGCCCTCCCGGACGGCGAACCCGAGACCGACCTCGAGCGCGATCGGTTTGTCCAACTCGACGGTCGCCTCGACCGTGTCCCCGGGCAGCACCAGCTCGGCGCCATCCAGCCGCAGGCTCCCGGGCACGTCGGTGGTCCGGAAGTAGAACTGCGGCCGGTAGTCGTCGGCGAACGCGGTGTGCCGACCGCCCTCCTCGGCGGTCAGCGCTCGCAGCGTCGTGCGGAACCGTCGGTGCGGCTGCACCGACCCCGGCACGACCAGCACCTGGCCGCGCCGGACCTGCTCCCGGCCCACGCCGCGCAGCAGGACCGCCGCGTTGTCGCCCGCCCGGACCTCCTCCAGCGTCTTGCCGAACGTCTCCAGGCCCGTGGCGACCGAGGTGACGGTCTCCCCGAGCCCGACGAGCTCGACGGTCTCCCCGAGGCGCAGCGTGCCGCGCTCGACGGCACCGGTGACCACGGTGCCCCGACCCGTGATGGTCAGGGCGTTCTCCACGGGCATGAGGAACGGCATACCGAGGTCCCGCTCCGGCAGCGGCACGTACTCGTCGACGGCGCGCAGCAGGTCGGCGATCGAGGCGGTCCACCGCGGGTCGCCGTCCAGGGCGCCGAGTGCGGACACCGGGACGACCGGCAGGTCGGATCCCGGGAAGCCGTACTCCTCGAGCAGGTCGCGCACCTCCAGCTCGACGAGCTCGAGTAGCTCGGGCTCCTCCACCGTGTCGGCCTTGTTGAGCGCCACGACGAGATAGGGGACGCCGACCCGCTGGGCGAGCAGCACGTGCTCGCGGGTCTGCGGCATCGCCCCGTCCTGTGCGGAGACGACCAGGATCGCCGCGTCGACCTGGGCCGCTCCGGTGATCATGTTCTTCACGTAGTCGGCGTGGCCCGGCATGTCGACGTGGGCGTAGTGCCGGGTGGCGGTCTCGTACTCGACGTGCGAGATGTTGATGGTGATCCCGCGGCGCGCCTCCTCCGGCGCCCGGTCGATCCCCTCGAACGCGACGAAGTCGTTGGTCTCGGGGGAGGCGTCGGCGAGCACCTTGGTGATCGCGGCGGTCAGCGTCGTCTTGCCGTGGTCGACGTGACCCATCGTGCCGATGTTGAGGTGCGGCTTGGACCGCATGAACTGGCTCTTGGCCATGGGTGATCTGCTTCCTGTGTCTGTCTGTCTCTGGGCGGCAGGACCGCGGGACGGGCAACGCGCGCCACGGGGAGTCCGTGGGGGTGCCCGGGAGGGGGAACGACCCTCCTCCGTGGGTCCTGCTGGGACAGGAGGAGGGTCAGACTTCGGCGCCGTCGAGGCGGAAGAGGTCCGCCGCGGCGACCCGGCGCGCAGGTGCGCAGCGCTCAGCACCCGAGCGGCGGGTGCCGGTCAGGTGCTGGAAGCCGGTGGCGGCGGACATGGTGATCACGGTACGGGCGCAACGCTGCGCGGCGCCACCGGATTCCCGCCCTCGTCTCCCGCCCCGCTAGCGGCGCGGCAGGAAGGGCCGCCCGGCGAGCATCACCAGGACCACGACCAGCCCGGTGACCGGGAGGACGACCCACATCGAGTCGTTGATCCCCGAGGCCAGGGTGCCGGCGGCCAGTCCGGCGAGGACGGCCAACCCGCCCAGCAGACCCTGGCGCCACTGGATGCCACTGGACCGCTGCCGCGCGGGAGGCTGCTCGGGAGTGCTCATGGCACCACCCTCGCACGCAGCCGCCGCGCCCTGCTCACGGCCGGGGCAGGAGGTGCTCGCGCAGGTAGCTGACGGCCCGGTCCAGGTGCGGCCCGATCGGGGTGCCGAGGAAGCAGTGGTCAGCGCCCTCGACCACCTCCAGGGTGGCGTCGACCCCGGCGACGCGGAGGGCCGTGTGCAGCCGCTGGCTGTGCTCCACCCCGACGACGCCGTCGCGGGCGCCGTGCATGAGCAGCGTCGGCGGGATGGCGCCGTGGACGTGCTCCGCCGGGGCCATCGCCCGCAGCACACGGGCGTCGTCCTGGAACGCCGCGGACCCGAGGAACGGCACCCCGCCGCCCCCGGCGGCGAACTCCTCCAGCCGGTCCGGCCCGTAGAAGAGCACCGCGGCCCGGGTGTCCACGGGGCCCTCGCCGATGCCGACGTCGCCGAGCAGGTGGCTGTCGGCATACGGATCGGTGCCGAGGAAGGCGACCATCGCGGCCAGCTGTGCTCCGGCGGACTCGCCCCACACCCCGATCCGGTCGGCGTCCACACCCAGGTCGCCGGCGTAGCGGCGCAGGTAGCGGACCGCGGCGACGCAGTCGTGCACGCAGGCGGGGAACGGCGCCTCGGCGAGCAACCGGTAGTCGACCGTGGCCACCGCCAGCCCCGCCCCGACGAGCGTGTCGAACAGCGTCTGCTGGCCCCACTGGAGCGGCACGTAGCGCCGGTCACCTTCGGTCCACCCGCCGCCGTGGATCCAGACCACGAGAGGCACCGGGCCGGTGACGTCGGCCGGGACGTGCAGGTCGAGGGTGAGCGGGCGGTATCCGGGCACGAACGCGAAGGTCAGGCCCGTCCAGGACCGGGCGCCGTGCACGCCGTCGCTGCTCAGGGGTGGGTAGTGCGTGGGCGGCGGGAACGGTCCGTCCTCGACGGGCGGGCGCAGGTCGCGGATGTCCATGAGGCCAGGGTGCCAGCCGCCGGGCGGCAGCCGGCGCCAGTCAGGTGGCTGGCGGGTTGGCCGCCCAGATGAAGACCACCAGGGCCAGCGCCGACACCAGGGTGAGGGCCAGCACCACCCAGGTCACCCAGGTGGCCCGCCGCCCGATGCGCAGGTGTCCGTCCAGCTGCGAGGTGAGCCGGACCCCCTGCCGGTAGCCCGCGTAGCGCTCGGATGCGATGTCGGCGACCGCACGTGCCGCCTCCGCGGCCTCCGTCAGGGACTTCTTCTCCGGGCCGGTCGCCGCCGCGGCCGCGGACCGCGCCGCGAAGGCCTTGTCGCGTGCGTCGTAGTAGGCCTTGCCGGTGTCGTCTGCGGACTGCAGGAGGTTCTGGAGACTCGCGGCGCCGCGGTGGTAGGAGGAGTCGTTGCGCACCGCGTGCAGGAGACTCGTGGGCTTGCCGTCTTTCACGACCTTCCTCAGCCGGGCCAGGTCGCTGCCGGGGCCGGGCATCTGCACGAACGCGAGCAGGCCCAGCGCCACGACCACGAGGAGGAGCACGAGGGTGAACGAGGCTCCGGCGGCGATGAGTCGCTCCACTGTCTTCCGGCCACGCGAGCCTGCCGACGTCGGAGAGCTGGGTGCCGGCCAGCAGCAGGGCGGCGATGGCAGAGAGGGCGCCGATGAGCCACTTGATCGAGCTCAGGAACTGGTCGTTGGCGGCCTGGAACGGGCTCACCGGCGGAGCACCGGTGCCGGACCCAGACGGCTTCTCGGTGGCCTTGGCCGGCATGCCGGTCGCCCCGCCCGGAGACGGCTCCTGCCCCGTGTCACCATCCCGGAATGCCGCCCAGGCAGCCTTGACTGCGGCGCGGATCCGGGATCTCCTAGGCATCGTCGGTGGCGATCCGGATCTGGACGGACTCCACGTGGGGAGCCACGACGTCCCTGATCTCGGTGCTGGACAGACCCTTGGCCGCGCTCTCGATCTTCACGGAGACGGAGGAGCTCAGGTCTGCTGCCCAGGCGCTGAGCTCTCGCTTGGTGACGTCGGAGGTCAGCCGGACGACGTAGCGAATCGGCCAGCCGTCCGGGTCGTCGTTGCGGGCCACGATGTGGATCGCCATGCAACCTCCCTCGGTTGGCCCAAGGATCCCCCCAACGTCGCTGGAGCGTCAACGGTCGGATCGGTCGGTGCGCAGGTCAGGTGCGGGGCAGGCCGAGGTCGCGGTCCAGCCGAGCGATCTGGGCGCGCACCATCGGTTGCAGCGGTGACGCCGGCGGAAGCAGGTGGGCCTGGGCCACCCACAGGTCGTAGTCGTCGGTGCCCCAGGAGGACCGGGTCCAGGCGGCGAGCAGGTCGGGCCGCCGGCTCTCCAGGACCGCCTGGCGCAGGGCGCCCGCGAGGTCGTCCCGCAGCGCGACCACGCCGGGGGCCTGGGAGTGCGGGAGCAGCGGTCCGGCGTAGTGCCGCAGCGCTGCCTCGACGTCCCCGCTGGCCAGGAACGCACGGACCAGGTGCCAGTCACCCGCGAGGTCACCGACGAGCCGGTAGGGGCGTGATGCGACCACCTCATCGCCCACCAGGCCGCGTAGCCGGTTCAGCTCCGCCCGGAGGGTGGAGGGCGTGACGTCCGAGGCGTACAGGTCCAACGCCAACTCCTCACCCGACATGCCCCCCGGCCGGCCGGCCAGGATGGCCAGCACCTCGCTGTGCCGCGGGCTCAACACCATCGTGCGGTCCGCCGACCGCAGTAGCGCCTCGCGCCGACCCAGGGCCTCCAACCGGAACGTGATCCCCGCCCCCAGCATGGAGGCGTCGGGGACCGGCCCGGACCGATGGCCCGAGCGCAACAGTTCGGCCTCGGCCAGGCGCGCCGCAGCGCGCACCATCGCCAACGACTGAGGCGCCGCGACGTCGGCGCCGCCGGTGATGTCGAGGACGCCCAACAGCCGCCCCGACTCGGGGTGGTGGATGGGTGCCGCGGCGCAGTGCCACGGGCGGACCGAGCGCCGGAAGTGCTCCTCGCCCGTGACGATCGTGGGGCGGTCCAGCACGAGGGCCGTCCCGGGGGCGTTCGTGCCGGCGACCCGTTCATCCCAGCTGGAGCCCTCGACGAAGCCGATCGCCTCGGCCCGGCGCAGCGTAGCCAGCGTCCCGCTGACCCACAACAACTGGCCCTGGTCGTCGGTCAGGGCCAACAGGGCGTCCGAGGCACGGGCCGCCTGACCCAGGACGTCCTCCAGCAGCGGGTAGACCAGCGCCAGCGGATGCGCCTCGCGGTACCCCGTGAGGTCGTCGCGGGGCAGCGTGATGGTCGGCTCGGTGGCGTCGACACTCACGCCAGCGGCCGCCGAGCGTTGCCACGAGTCGGCCACCTCGGACCGCATGGTGCGGGGCATGTCCCCCATTCAAGGCGCACCTGCGGCAAAGGGCAACAGTGATGCAACGTAGATGCAACGTTGTGCCGCCTAGCGTGGGGAGCACCCCTGCACGGGGAACCACCAGCGACGTTGGGAGCACACCATGACTGTGTACGCACCTCCGGGGAGCGCGGACTCCTCGATCGAGGTCAAGAGCCGCTACGGCCACTACATCGGGGGAGAGTGGGTCGAACCGGTCAAGGGGGAGTACTTCGAGAACATCACGCCAGTCACCGGTCAGGTCTTCACCGAGGTGGCTCGGGGGACCGCGGAGGACATCGACGCCGCGCTCGACGCGGCACACCAGGCAGCCGGCCCCTGGGGAGCGACCTCCCCGGCCGAGCGAGCCGACGTCCTAGTCAGGATTGCCCAGCGGATCGAGGAGAATCTCGAGGACCTGGCCGTCATCGAGTCGTGGGACAACGGCAAGTCGGTGCGCGAGTCCCTCGCGGCGGACCTCCCCCTGGCCGTGGACCACTTCAAGTACTTCGCCGGGGCACTGCGCGCCCAGGAGGGCGGCATTTCCCAGATTGATGAGACCACGGTCGCCTACCACTTCCACGAGCCGTTGGGCGTGGTCGGCCAGATCATCCCGTGGAACTTCCCGATCCTGATGGGGGTCTGGAAGCTGGCCCCCGCCCTGGCCGCCGGCAACGCGGTTGTCCTCAAGCCGGCCGAGCAGACCCCGTGGTCGATTCTGAAGCTGTTCGAGGTGATCGGTGACCTGCTTCCCGCGGGCGTGGTCAACATCGTCAACGGCTTCGGCACCGAGGCCGGCAAACCGCTTGCCTCCAGCCCGCGGGTGGCCAAGGTCGCCTTCACCGGCGAGACCACCACCGGTCGCCTGATCATGCAGTACGCCAGCCAGAATCTCATCCCGGTCACCCTGGAGTTGGGCGGCAAGAGCCCGAACATTTTCTTCGAGAACGTCGCGGCCCAGCAGGACGCGTTCTACGACAAGGCGCTCGAGGGATTCACGATGTTCGCCCTCAACCAGGGCGAGGTCTGCACCTGTCCGTCCCGCGCGCTGGTCCAGTCCTCCATCTACGACCAGTTTGTCGGCGACGCGATCGGCCGCGTCAAGGCGATCAAGACCGGCAACCCGCTGGACACCGACACGATGATCGGGGCCCAGGCCAGCAACGACCAGCTCGAGAAGATCCTGTCCTACATCGACATCGGCAAGCAGGAGGGCGCCAAGGTCCTCACCGGTGGCGGCCGCAACGAGCTCGAGGGCGACCTGGCCGGCGGGTACTACGTGCAGCCGACCGTGTTCGAGGGTGAGAACTCGATGCGCATCTTCCAGGAGGAGATCTTCGGCCCGGTGGTGGCGCTGACCCGGTTCGACGAGGAGGCAGACGCGCTGAAGACGGCCAACGACACCCTGTACGGTCTCGGCGCGGGCGTCTGGAGCCGCGACGGCTCGCAGGCCTTCCGGGTCGGGCGCGGGATCCAGGCCGGGCGCGTCTGGACCAACTGCTACCACGCCTACCCGGCACACGCCGCGTTCGGCGGCTACAAGCAGTCCGGCATCGGCCGGGAGAACCACAAGATGATGCTCGACCACTACCAGCAGACCAAGAACCTGCTGGTGTCCTACAGCCCGGACAAGCTGGGCTTCTTCTGATCGGAGCGATCTGTGAGTGCACCGACCCCCACCCGGGTCGCGGTCACCGACGAGGCCGCGGATCTGCTCCGCGGCCTCGTCGCCCGGCACGGCCCGGTGATGTTCCACCAGTCCGGCGGTTGCTGTGACGGCTCCTCGCCGATGTGCTACCCCGACGGGGAGTTCCTCACCGGCGACGCCGACGTGCACCTGGGTGACCTCCTGGTCCCCGGAATCGAAGCCCCGATCGCGGTGTGGATGTCGCGGTCCCAATTCGAGTACTGGAAGCACACCCACCTGACCATCGACGCCGTCCCCGGCCGGGGAGCCGGGTTCTCCCTGGAGGCGCCTGAGGGCAAACGCTTCCTCATCCGCTCACGGCTGCTCACCGACGAGGAGGTCAGCTACTTCGACGCGGCACAGGCCTGAACGCCACCGTCGGCAGGTAGCCTGGCGCCATCGACGGTGAGGAGCAGCAGATGGGCGTCACGACGGGGGAGGCACCCTCCACGGGCACGGACCACCAGGACCCGCTGGAGCGGGCCCTGGTGCGGCAGGGCTGGGAGCTGGTCGAGGTGGTCGAACGGATCGGCCCGGCCGAGACGAACCGACTGCTGGCACCCCGGTGGGAGCAGGCCCGCGAGCGGGGGAAGTCCTCCTACACCCCGCTGCCGGTGAGCAAGGGGCTCAGCCCGTACCACCGCTCCATGTACGAAAGCTCGGGCAACCTGACCCGATTCGCCCGGACCTGCGACTTCGTCCGCCCGGGGGAGCGGGTGATGGAGGTGGGGATCGGCCGCGGCTTCCTGGCGACGATGCTGCTGCGCGACGCCGGCATCAGCGCCTACAAGGGCATCGAGCTCGACGAGCGCAACGTGACCGCCGCCACCCACGTCCTGGAGGCGAACGGGTTCAGCGACCGGGCGACCGCCGAGCAGGGTGACCTCTATGAGCTGACCCGCGAGGTGGTGGCCGCCCACGACACCGACCTGCTGGTCTGTTGCGAGGTGCTGGAGCACGTGCCCGATCCCGAGGCGGGCCTGAAGGCGCTGGCGGACGCGCTGCCCGACGGGACCGACCTGTTGGTCTCGGTCCCGCTGCGCGGCCGCCTCGAGTCGGTCTGGGGTCACATCGCGATGTTCGGGGTGCCCCGGGTGCGCGACATGCTGGAGGGGGCGGGGCTGACGGTGCACCACGTCGAGCCGCTGGCCAACACCTGGGTCTTCATCCTGTGCTCCCGCAACCCCGCCGGCACCGGACGCTCGGCGCTGGCCGCTGCCGCGGTGCCGGACCTCATCTCCGATCTGGAGACACCCGAGGAGTGGCCGATGCGGGTCGACAACGTCGACGTGGAGGCCGCCGAGTCGCGCTGGAACAGACGGCTGGCCTCGCACTCGGTCCGGCCGGCCGACCCGGAGAAGGACGAGGTTGGCGTCATCCTGGAGGCCGTGGCCGAGACCGACCCGGTGGTGCGCCGGGGCGTGGGCCGACTCGGCCGGCTCCCCGGGGTGGACCGCCTGGCCAACGCGACACGGGTCAAGGGCCACTACGCCGGTATGTCGTTCCCGTGCCAGGAGGTGCGGGGGGTCCGGATCGAGATCGATCCCTTCGACCTCGACGGCGTCTTCGCCTTCTACGGCGACTTCTATGCGGGCGCGACCCGCCTGGCCCGGTGGAAGTGGGACCGGACGAAGACGCCCCGGGCCAAGCGCCCCACGTTCGTGCTGCAGCAGCACCGCGGCGGCGCCTACTTCAAACTGGTCAAGGACGGGGACGTGAGCACCGCCGACAGCTTCGAGCTGTTCGCCCAGCTCAGGTCCGGCGGCACGGTGCGGGTCGCCGTGCGCCGGCTCGGCTGGCTCAGGTGAGGCAGCTGCCCCCGTGACGACCCTCGACGTCAGCGTGACCGGGCCCCAGGGCACGATCGACCTGTCCAACGGCCTCCTCGGACCGGCCAGCACCATCTTCTTCGGCGCCTGCGACGCGCTGCGGGACGGGAAGGCCACGGGGACGGCCGGTGCCGCGGGGTGCAGCGTCACGATGAAGGGCGAGGTGCTGCTGGACCTGCTCCCTGGCAGCGATGCCGGGCTCTACCAGAAGCACTCCTCCTCCGGGGAGCAGATCCGGGCCTTCCGCGACAGTGTCGACCCGGCTGCCGACTACCGCGTGGACGCCCTCGAGGTCTGAGGCGCCAGAGGCACCGTCACCGGGTGAACCGGTAGCCGCGGGGGAAGAGCGGGTCGTCGAAGTCCGGCTTGTCCTCGGGGTGGGCCCGCACGTCGTCCATGCTGCGCGGGATGTCGAAGGGCAACCGCCCGACCGGTGCGACCACGCCGGTCAGCGCGTCGACCCAGGCCTCGTCGCTCGTGCCGTAGGAGGCGGTGAGGGTCGTGGTCACGTCGAGCAGCGGCGTGAGGACGGCCGGGCGGTCCAGGAACACGTCCACCACGAGCGGGCAGCACGCGGCGACCCGGGCGAGCCGGTGGGCCAGTCCGGGTTGGAAGTCCAACGACCCCTGGTGGAACCAGGCCTCGAGGAAGAGCTCGTCCCGCGGCTCGAAGGGTGCCGCCAGCCGCACCACGGCCAGGTCCGCGTCCTCCGGCCGCGCCACGACCTCACCCAGTCGGGCGGCCACCTCGGGACGCACCCCCTCGGCATACACCCGCCGGGTGCTGCGCTCCAGGAGCGGCAGCAGCGCGCCGCCGGTCAGCACGGTCACGGACGCCGCCTGGGCCTCGCGACCCGCCGCGCGGGAGGACTCCTGGCCGACGACCGCGGCTGCGGCGTCCTCGTCGACATACGGGTCGTCGAACAGCCCCAGGCGGAACTTGACCGCGAGCAGCCGCCTGGCGGACTCCTCGATCCGCGCCTCCGTCACCCGGCCCTGCCCGACCAGGTCGGCGAGCACCTCGACGCACTCCTCGCCGCCGAACTGGTCGCACCCGGCGTGCAGGAGCAGCTCCATCCGGCCGTGCGGGTCGAGGTCCTCGACCCCCCACGCCCGCGCCGGCAGCACCTGGTCCCCGACGTGGTTGTCGTTGATCAGCTCCCAGTCCGAGAGCACCACGCCGTCGAAGCCGAGCCGGCCGCGCAGCAGCTCGGTCACGACGGTGGGGCTGAAGCCGAAGCCGACCTCCTCGATCTCCAGGCCGCCCAGGGTCAGCCCGACCGGTTTGGAGTAGTAGGGCATGACCCCGGACACGCCTGCCCCGATCGCCGCGGGGAACGGTTGCAGGTGGGCGTCCTGGCTGCCGCTGGGGTAGACCTGATCCGTGCCGTAGGGGAAGTGCGAGTCCTCCCCGTCGCGGACCGCGCCGCCGCCGGGGAAGTGCTTGGCGGTGCACGCCACGCTCGCGGGGCCGAGCACCGGGCCCTGGAGCCCCGCGAGGTAGGCCACCCCCAGCTCGGTGACCAGGTCCGGGTCGGAGCCGAAGGTCTGGGCCTGGCGCGCCCAGCGCGGCTCGGTCGCCAGGTCCAGCGTGGGGTGCAGCGCGGCGCGGATGCCGACGGCGAGGTACTCCTGCCGGACGATGTCGGCGAACCGGCGTACCAGCTCCGGGTCCCGCAGTGCCGCCAGCCCCAGCATCTCCGGCCACTGCGAGAAGGATCCGGCGGCGAAGCTGGCGCCCGCGTTCTCGGCGAACGCGTGCCGTGGGTCGGTCGAGATGGTGACCGGTATGCCGTGGGGCGTCTCCTCGGCGATGGCCTGGACCGCGTTGTGCCAGCGGGCGGCCAACCGGGGGTCACCGAGCTCGTGCACGTTGAAGTGGTTGACCAGCTTGCCGCCCACCACGTGCGCCGTCCCCGTCTTGCTGATCGCCCCCGGACCGTCCACGACCGTGCCGTCCGCTCCCGCCTCGATGACGGTGTGGAACATCAGCCCGATCTTCTCGGCGAGGGACAGCCGTGCCAAGAGGTCCTCGACCCGGTCGGCGACCGGGAGGCGGGGGTCCTCGAAGGGGTCCATCACCCCGTTGCGGTTCAGGTCCCGGAAGGCGACGCCGTCCGGCCCGGTCAGGAAGGTGGCCGCCACGCCGTCACTCACCCGGCCCGAAGACCTCGGGGGCGATGACCGGCCGGAGCCGCTGACGCACCTCACCCCGGACGAAGTAGCGCTGCAGCAGCCCGTCGCCCAGCACGTTGCCCAGCGCCCCCATGATCATCGACTGGTCCAGCGAGAGGTGACGTCGGGCCACCTGCCCGGAGACCGTGGCGATGGCGTCGTAGAACCCGCCCGGTCCGTAGGCGTCGAAGTCCGCCTCGATCCGCTGCAGGTTCTGCGTCGCCTCGAGCGGCTCGTGCATCATCGCCAGGAAGGCCGCGTGCGGGGTGACCACGCCGTCCCCGAAGTCCGGCTTGGGCTCGTCCCAGCGGAAGTCGGTCTGCTCCACATCGGAGAAGTACCCGTCGGGTCGCAGCCCGAGCGCGTCCACGCCCCACTCGGCATACCCGCCGAACGGGTCGCTGGCGGGGGAGAAACCCCAGTACCCGTACTCCTCCATCCCGTGCAGCCGCTGGGTCGCGACGTGCCGCGGGTGGTTGGTGCCCCATGACCGCGGCGCCCACTCCTCCTCGGGGACGAACACGTTGGGCATCAGCTCCTCGAACATCGAGCCGCCCCACCCGGGCACGGTGTGCATCCCGTAGTAGTCGTGCGCCCCCTCGTAGACGTCGACGCCGAGGTAGCTGCGCCACTGCCCGACGGGAGGCATCTCGGGCCAGTCCCAGTCCGGCGGGAAGCTGCGCCAGGCCTGGTAGTAGGCGCTGGCCGGGACCTGCCCCCGGGCGATCGCCAGGTAGGTGGTGATCCGGGTCTCCGAGACGATGGTGTCGTAGTGGTGCTCGGCGGTGTACCAGACCGGCTCCCCGGCGTCGATCAGGTCGCGCGGCTCGGTGACCGGCGGCTCGAGCAGCCGGGTCGGCTCCTCCAGGTAGAACCCGCCGTAGTTGAGGTAGGGCCGCTCGAAGGTGGGGTCGGCGAAGACGTCGAAGCGCATCCGGTCGAACATCCGGCCGGCGAGTGCGCGGTTGGCCGGGTCGCCGTTGCGCACCACGAGCAGCGCCGCGCCCAGCCAGGCGGCGTCGATGCTGGAGACGAACGGGACGACCGGGTCGCCGGTCTCGGGCCACTCCAGGACCACCGAGCCGTCTCGTGGGTCGTACCAGTTGAAGTACATCCCGCTGGCCGTGTGGTGCTCCAGGGTGTCCAGGGTGCGCAGCGACTGCCGGATCCGGCCGTTGGCCTCGCGCGGATTGATGATCCCCAGGTCCCGGGCCACGATCGTGGACCACAGGTAGCCGCCGAGGTTGGTGGGGGAGGTGTAGACGGCCGGGGTGGACAGGTCGCCGTCGATGTTGTCCGAGACCAGCCCGGTGTCGGGGTCCACCATCGCGACCACCGAGGCCCAGGTGTCCTCCGCCCACCGGGTCAGCGTGGCGCGGTCGACGCCGGACGGCAGTCTCCCGGCTCCGCCGCGGCCGGCGCCCGGGGGCGCGGTGGCGAAGCCGGCAGCGCCGGGCCAGGCCGTGAGCGCCAGGCCGGCGAGGCCGCCGGCGATGGCGCTGCGCCGGCTCAGGGTGGGGGTATGCCGTGGGGTCGGCTGGGGGGTCATCTCAGCTCTCCTTGGGTCGGGTCGTGCAGGACGGGCTCACTTCAGGCCCGTGGTCGCGATGCCCTGGATGAAGCGTCGCTGGAAGATCAGGAAGACGATGAGGACCGGCACCACCACGACGGTGGCGCCGGCGAGCAGCAGCCCGTAGTTGGTCTGGTTCTGACCGGTGGAGACCAGGGCCAGGGCCACCGGCAGGGTGTAGCTGCGCTCCCCGGTCGCGACCACCAGCGGCCACAGGAAGTTGTTCCAGCTGCCGAGGAAGGTCAGGATCCCGAGGGTGGCCATCGCCGGCCCGAGCAGCGGCATGATCACCCGGGCAAAGATCGTGAGCTCGCCCGCGCCGTCGATCCGGGCCGCCTCCACGAGGTCGCGGGGCAGGCCGAGGATGAACTGCCGCATCAGGAAGACCCCGAAGGGTGCCACGAGGAAGGGCAGGATCAGCCCCGGCAGGGTGTTGACCAGGCCCATGTTGGCCACCAGGACGAACAGCGGGACGAAGGTGACGACGCCGGGGATCATCAGGGTGGCCATGATCAGCACGAAGATGGTCCGCTTGCCCCGGAAGTCCAGCATCGCCAGGGCGTAGCCGACGGCGGAGCAGAAGAGCAGGTTGCCCGCGGTGACGGCCACCGCGACCACGGTCGAGTTGAGGAAGTAGCGGCCGAAGTTCATCCGGCTGAACAGGTCGCCGTGAAGTTGTCCGAGCGTCACGCTCTCCGGCAGCCACGTCGGGGGCACCTGGCGCAGCTCGGCGTTCGTCTTGACGCTGCCCAGCACCATCCACAGGAACGGGGTGATGACCAGGAGCAGCACGACGGTGAGCAGCAGGTAGAGCCACCACCGGTTGCGGAAGCCGGCGTCGCGGTTCATCGGTCGTCCCTCTCGGCCAGGAAGCGGAACTGGATGGCGGTCACGATGGCGATGACGACGAAGATCAGGTAGCTCAGCGCGCGCGGCGTACCCGTAGTTGCCGAAGCTGAACTGCTGGTAGGTGTACATCGACGCCGAGATGCGTGCTGTCCAGCGGTCCGCCGGAGGTCATCACGAAGGGCTCCTCGAAGAACTGCAGGTAGCCGATCGCCGTGGTGACCGAGACGAACAGGATGGTCGGGCGCAGCAGCGGCAGGGTGACGTTGCGGAACCGCTGCCAGGCGTTGGCGCCGTCGATCGCGGCGGCCTCGTGCAGCGACTGCGGCACTCCCTGCAGCCCGGCGAGGAAGATGATCATGGCGGTGCCGAAGTTGCGCCACGCGGCCATCACGATGAGCGAGGGCATCGCCCACGTCGTCGAGCCGAGCCAGTTCGGGCCGTCGATCCCCACCCACCCGAGGGCGGTGTTGACCAGCCCGGCGTCCGGGTGCAGCAGGAAGCGCCACACGACCGCGACGGCGACGATCGAGGTCACGACGGGGGTGTAGAAACCCAGGCGGAACAGTGAGCGGAGCCGGCTGATCCCGCTGTTGAGCACCACCGCGGCGGTCAGCGCGATGACCAGCGTCAGCGGCACCCCGATCACCACGAAGTACGCCGTGTTCAGCGCGGCCTGGCGGAAGGTGGGGTCGGCGAAGGCCTTGGCGTACTGCTCGAGCCCGACGAAGTCCACGGCGAACGGCGTGCGCAGGTCGCGGTTGCGGATGTCGGTGAAGGAGAAGAACACCGACTGGACCACCGGCCAGGCGGTGAAGAGCAGGAACAGCAGCAGGAACGGCAGGGTCAGCAGCCACCCCGCCCGTTCCTCCCGCCCTGCGGTGGGGGCGGACACGGGTTACTGCCCGGTGCCGATCGACTCGGCCTGGGACTGCGCGGCCTTGACGGCCTCGTCGCCGGACAAACCGGCCTTGGCCACCTTCTCCAGTTCGCCGTCCAGGGCCGTGGCGACCTCCTCCCAGCTGGGGAAGGACGGCGGGGCCTGGGCGGTGGTGAGCGCGTCACCGAAGGCCGCGAGCTTGGCGTCCTCGGTCAGGGCCGGGTCGTCCCAGGCGGCCTGGACCGACGGAAGGTCGGTGGTCAGCTCGTACCAGGCCACCTGGGTCTCGGGCTGGGTGAGCCAGTCGACGAGCGTCCAGGCGGCGTCGCGGCTCTCGGTGCCCTGGAATACGGCGAGGTTGGACCCGCCGATGAAGGAGCTCGACTCCCCGCCTTCGGCGACCGGGACCGGGGCGACGTCGTAGCTGTCGGCGAAGTTCTCCTCGCCCTCCTCGGCGGCCATGTCCTCGACGATGGCCATCATCCACGGGCCGGAGATGAACATCGGGACCGAGCCGCTGACGAAGTCGGCCTCGGTCTGGCCCTCGGGCGGGTTGGGGTTGGCGATGCCGTCGGTGAAGAAGGAGCCGAAGTAGTCGACGGTCGAGGCCAGCTCGGGGGAGTCGAAGGTGTAGCCGTCGTCGCTGGCGATCGACGCACCGGCCGACCAGGCCAGCGGCAGCACGGTCTGCCAGGAGCCCTGGCCGCCGGGCTGGAGGGCCACGCCCCAGTCGGCGCCGCCCCCGTCCTGCATGGCGGCCGCCATCTCCTTGAAGCCGGCCTGGTCGGCCGGCACCTCGCTGACCCCGGCCTGCTCGGCGATGTCGGTGCGGTAGTAGACCATCCGGGTCTCGACATACCAGGGCACCCCGTAGGAGGTGCCGTCGACGACGGTCGTCTCGTGCGCGCCCTCGAAGAACTTCTCGGAGTCGATCGAGGTGGGCGTCGGGTCGAGGGCGTCCATGCCGGCGAACTCGCCCATCCAGGTGGTGCCGACCATGGCGACGTCCGGGGTCTCCCCGGCGGTGATCGAGTTGACGAACTTGTCGTGCGCGGAGTCCCACGGGACGGGCGTCACGTTCACCGTGATGTCGGGGTGGGCCTCGGTGAACTCCTGCACCAGCTCGGGCAGTTTCTCGCCCTCCGCACCCATGGCCCAGACCTCCAGGTCGCCGGACGCGTCCTCGGTGTTCACCGCCTCACCGGCGGGGGCGCCGTCGCCGTCGCCGGAGCTCTCGTCGTCCCGGCCGCAACCGGTCAGGGCCAGGGCTGCGCAGAGGGCAAACGCGATCGTCGTCTTCGTCCGTCGCATGGGGTGTTTCTCCTTGGGTGGGTCCGGTCAGGGGACCGGGGTGGGGGCGGGGCAGCCGCAGGACTCGCGGATCACCAGGTGGGTCGGCAGTTGGTGGGGGGCAGCCGCCGTCGACGGCGTCGGCGCCCGCGACGAGGTCGAGCATCCGGGCGGCGGCCTGGGCGGCGAGCTCGCGCACGGGCTGCGCGACGGTGGTCAGGCGGGGGCTGACGAGGCCGGCCGAGAAGACGTCGTCGAAGCCGGTGACGGCCACGGGCAGGGTGCCGTCGTGGCCGGCGAGGGTGAGCCGGTCGATGATCCCGAGGGCCAGCTCGTCGTTGGCGCAGACGAGCGCGTCGGTCTCGAGCTCGCCGGCGAGGAACGACTCGGCGACTCGCGCGCCCGTCCGTCGAGCTCGTAGCCCACCCGGACCGGCCCGGTCGCGTCGGGGGCCTCGGCGCAGAACGCCTCGTAGCGCTCCCGGACGTCGAAGGCCAGGTCCGGATCGCCCACGAAGACCGGTCGGCGGTAGCCGTGCTCGTCCAGCAGGTGCCGGGTCAGTGCCGCGAAGCTGCGCCGGCTCTCGGTCGTGAACGTCTCGATGTCGTGCACCGCCCCGGACACCCCGATGAGGGGGACCTTGCGGCGCACCGCCGACAGGGTCGTCGCGGAGACCGGGACGCTGCCCATCAGCACGATCCCGTCGACCTGTCCGGCCAGGCGCAGCATCCGTGCCTGGGTGTCGGGACGGCCGTCGGCGACGAGCAGGAGGACGCTCTGTCCGGCGTCCGAGGCGACGGACTCATAGCCCATCAGGAGCTCGGAGTAGTAGGTGCCGTGCAGCTCGGGCAGCACGAGGCCGTGGGCGTGGTGCTTCTTGGAGGCCAGCGAACGGGCGCCACCGTGCGGCACGTAGTTGAGCTCGCGGATCGCGTCGAGGACCCGCTCGCGGGTGGCGGCGCGGACCACCGCGGGCTCCTGCAGCACCCGGCTGACGGTGGCCACGGAGACGCCGGCGCGCTCGGCGACGGTGTAGACCGTCGCCCGGCCTCCGGGTTTGCTCGCCATCATCAAGCCGTCGTCGCTCCTCATGGAATGTAAGCGCATACATTGGGCGCCCGAAGATAGTCCCGGGTCGGCGGCTTGGCAACCCCGGTCGTCCCGTTCAGCAGGCGCGCTCGAGCCCCGCGCAGCACGTCACGGCAGGTGCCGCAGGGAGTACTCGTGCTGGAGGTAAATTTTCGGTCAGTCGCCGCGCAGGCGGTTGCGACTCGTGAAGATCTCGAGTGGCTGGGTCGGTCCGGTGATCTCGACGGTGGCGGGGATGGTGGACCAGGATCCACCGTCGACGCTCACCTCGCCGCCGTAGGTCACCGTGATGCTCGGCCCGACCTCCTGGCGCCGTCGAGTACTCGTGCGTGATGTCGCCGTCCGCGATAGCCGCCGCCCATCGAGGCCGTCGGCCCCTCCGAGGTTCCGTCCCCGAAGGCGTACGTGGCGTCCTGGAAGACCGGGCGGATCCGCACCTCGCGCCCCACGATGGTCGTCGTGTCCACCTCGCCCGGCTCATAGCCCTCCTCGGGCCACTCCAGGGAGAAGTAGACCGGCAGGTTCACCACGGTCCGGTTGTCCTCCGGCTGGAGCGACGTCGTCGGCAGGGCGAACTCCGTGCGGTGGAACTGCTCGATGATCATCGCCTCGGTGAGCTCCACCTCCGCTCCGGACCGCGGCGGCACATGGTCGGTGTAGCAGGTGTGACTGAAGTGCTGCCACGGGCCGAGTGGTCCGTCTGCGTCGGCCTCGCGGCGGTACAGCAGCGAGAGCGGCCCTTCGCTGTCGGGGCGCCGGCTTTCGCAGTACTGCGCGGCGCTCAGACAGCAAGGACGAGCCTGCGGATCGTCCGGAGTGTTGCCCGCGCAGTCGATCACCGCGGAGTACTCGAACCAGCGGGAAGGGTGTGCGGTCCGGGAATTTCATCCGGGTAGATGGCGGCCAGCCCTGCGGTGCTGCCGGAGAGTCAGTCCGACGTATAAACCCGGACCGTCGTCGTTCCAGCAATCAAGAGCCGAATGCACGGGTCATCATCTTTCGGTGGCGCGAGGTTTTGGATTGCGCTCCGCGCAGTCAGCCACGAGAGCACGAAGAGACACCGTGGTGGTCATGCGACCATCCCCCATCGGTTCATGTCAGGTGCCCTCGGCAGCGAATATCTGCGACACCAGTCCAGGATTCCCCGGACCGTATGAGGTCAAACTTGAAGGTTCCACTGGTCGCCTCGGCTAACTGCGGACAACTTCGCCATCGGCATCCGAAATCACGTCGACGGCCAACTGCTCAACGTCTCAGTGCTGACAACAGCTTCTGATCCGGGTAGACGAGGATCGTCTGCTGCTGATCGTCGATCTCGAGGATTGGTCCGGAGTGAACCGTGGTTGTTCTCCGACGAGAGTAACGCACGTTGCTCCTCAAAGTTGTGCGCAGGTGTCGCACGCGTCAGCCGCGAGCGGCTCCAGCACCCCCTCCTCAGGCTCCATCCCGGTCTGGTTGATCAGGTCGATGTAGTGGCGGGCGAAGGCCTCGGCACCCGCTTCGGAGTCCTCGTGGATGTCCGCCCCTTCCGGTGTCGTCGTCTCCTCGACCTCATCGGGCGGGCTCGACGTGGCCGTCGGTGTCGTCCTCGACGGGCGCGGTGCTGGTCGCGGCGTCGTCATCGGGGGAGGACGTGGTCAGCGGGTCCTCGGGCGTGGGCATCGCCGCGGGCTCGTCGTCACCCCCGCAGCCGGCGATGGCCAGCAGGCCGGCCAGGACGAACGGCACTGTTCGTTTCACGGGACCCTCCCGGTTCTGAGTTCGGACCGCAGTGCCCCCGCGGTCCCGGGTCCTGCCAGTGTGGGCACAGATCGGTGGCCGAGGGAGTTTTCCACAGGTAAAGATTCCGTAAGAATGTCTGGCCCTCTGCGACGGCCGGGGCCTGGCGCAGGGGGCGCGCTTCCGATTCCGCGCCCCCACCAGGCATACTGGATGCACGCGCTCCGGGGTCGGTGTAATTCCGAACCGGCGGTGATAGTCCGCGACCCGGCCGCAGCCAGCGGCCGGTTGACCTGGTGGAACTCCAGGACCGACGGTGAAAGTCCGGATGGTAGGCAGCGCGTGACCTGCACCGCAGGTCCTGGCACGGTCCGGAGGACCGTGGCCACCGTCGGATCCCGGCGGGGGTCACGCGCACCCCGTGGCCGGTCGCCCATCCTCCCGGAGCTCGAGCCAGTGGCCGAGCGAGAGGGAGAGCACCTCCGATGACCAGCACGGTGGACCGTGAGCCGATGCGCCGCGCCCTGCGCGCCGCGCTGGCCGGTCCCGCCGCCGACCCCAACCCGCGGGTGGGGGCGGTCGTGCTGGACGCCGCCGGTGAGGTCGTCGGCACCGGTCACCACGCGGGGGCCGGCACGCCGCACGCCGAGGTGGTCGCCCTGGCCGAGGCGGGGGAGCGCGCGAGGGGCGGGACGGCATACGTCACCCTCGAGCCCTGCTCGCACACCGGGCGCACCCCGCCCTGCACGGAGGCGCTGCTCGGAGGCGGGGATCGCCGCGGTCGTGTATGCCGTGTCCGACCCCAGCGCCGCGGCCGGCGGCGGGGCGGCGGTGCTGGCCGGGCAGGGGGTGCGGGTCAGCGGGGGAGCCGAGGCCGTGGGCGAGGAGCTCGCCGCCGAGGCGGGGGAGCTCATCTCCTCGTGGGCGTTCGCGGTGCGGCACGGCCGACCGCGGGTCGTCTGGAAGGTGGCCAGCACCCTCGACGGGCGGATCGCCGCCGCCGACGGGAGCAGCGCGTGGATCACCTCGCCGCAGGCCCGGGCCGACGCCCAGCAGCTGCGCGCGGCCTGCGGCGCGATCGTCGTGGGGACCGGCACGGCGCTCGCCGACGACCCCTCGCTCACCGCGCGGCACGACGACGGCACGCTCCGGGAGCGCCAGCCGCTGCGCGTCGTCGTCGGCCGGCGCGACCTGCCCGCACGGGGCCCGGCTGCGCGACGACAGCGCGGAGACGCTGCACGCTGCGCAGCCACGACCCGGCCGGGGTGCTGGCCGAGCTGCACGACCGAGAGGTGCGCCAGGTGCTGCTCGAGGGCGGGGCCACGCTGGCGGCGGCGTTCTGGCGGGCGGGGCTGGTCGACGAGGTCGTCGCCTACCTCGCGCCGGCGCTGCTGGGGGCCGGGGCGGCCGCTGTGGGGGACCTGGGGATCACGTCCATCAGCGGGATCGCGCGCCTGGAGGTCACCGACCTGCGGCGCGTCGGCCCCGACGTCCGTCTCGCTGCCCGCCCCGTCGGGAACCCGAAGGAGAAGTAGATGTTCACCGGAATCGTCGAAGAGCTGGGCGAGGTGGTCGCCCGCACCGAGTTGGAGGACTCCGCGGTGCTGCGGATCCGCGGCCCACTCGTCACCCAGGACGCCGGGCACGGCGACTCCATCGCCGTCAACGGGGTCTGCCTGACGGTGACCGAGGTCGGCGACGGCGAGTTCGGCACCGACGTGATGGCCGAGACGCTGGCGCACAGTGCGCTGGCCGACCTGGAGCCCGGCGCGCCGGTCAACCTGGAGCGGGCGCTGCGCTCGGACGGCCGGTTCGGCGGGCACGTCGTGCAGGGGCACGTCGACACCACCACGACGCTGCTGGCGCGGGAGCCCGGGGAGCGGTGGGACGTGGTGACCCTGGCGCTGCCGCCGGAGATCGCCCGCTACGTCGTGCACAAGGGCTCGATCACCCTCGACGGGGTCTCGCTCACCGTGTCGGCGGTGGCCGAGGACACCTTCCAGGTCTCCCTCATCCCGACCACGCTGGAGGCCACCACGCTGGGGCGGCGGGCCGTGGGGGAGCGGCTCAACGTGGAGGTCGACGTGCTGGCCAAGTATGTCGAGCGGCTGCTGGGTGCGCGCGCTGCCGCACCCGCGGGTGCCTCGCTCGACCCGGCCACCCTCGGGGCGGTGACCTCGTGAACGCCCTGACGCCGGACCTGCTGGACGCCCGGGTCGGTGCCGCGCTGGAGTCGCTGCGGCAGGGCCGCCCGGTCCTGGTGATGGACGACGCCGACCGGGAGAACGAGGGCGACGTCATCCTCGCCGCGCAGACGGTGACGGCGCAGTGGATGGGCGTGGACGGTGCGCCACACCTCCGGCTACGTCTGCGCGCCGATGCCCGCCGACTGGGCCGACCGGCTGGACCTGCCGCTCATGGTGCGGGACAACGCGGACCCGCTGCGCACGGCATACACGGTCACGGTGGACGCGGCCGCCGGGGTGACCACCGGCATCAGCGCCACCGACCGGGCCCTCACGGTGCGGCTGCTGGGCGACCCGGAGACCGGGCCGCAGGACCTGATCCGGCCCGGTCACGTCGTGCCGCTGCGCGCCCGGCCGGGCGGGGTGCTGGAGCGCGCCCGGCCACACCGAGGCCGCGGTCGACCTGTGCGCCGCCGCCGGCCTGACCCCGGTCGGGGCGATCGCCGAGCTGGTCGACGACGCCGGTGAGCCGCTGCGCGGGCGGGCGGTGCACGCGCTCGCGCGAGGAGCACGACCTGCCGGTGCTCACCATCGCCGAGCTGGTCGCCTGGCGGCGCGGGCAGCAGCGGGTGCAGCGGGCGGCGACGACGCAGCTGCCGACCGAGCACGGGCTGTTCACCGCGCACGGCTACCGCGACCAGCGGTCCGGCGCCGAGCACGTCGCCCTGGTCTCCCCGCGCGGCACCGGTGACGGCGCGCCGCTGGTGCGGGTGCACTCCGAGTGCCTCACCGGCGACATCTTCGGCTCGCGGCGCTGCGACTGCGGCCCGCAGCTGGAGGACGCGATGCTCCGGGTCGCGACCGAGGGCGGCGTGGTCGTCTACCTGCGCGGCCACGAGGGCCGGGGCGTCGGGCTGCTGGACAAGCTGCGGGCGTATGCCGTGCAGGACACCGGGGTGGACACCGTCGACGCGCAGACGGTGCTCGGGCTGCCGGTGGACGCCCGGGAGTACGGCGCGGCCGCGGCCATCCTGCGCGACCTCGGCCTCACGACGGTCCGGCTGATCACGCACAACCCGGAGAAGGTGGCCGCGCTCGCCGAGGGCGGGATCGCGGTGCAGGAGGTGCTGCCCAGCGGGGCGGCCCCCGCCCCGGAGGCCGCGCGCTACCTGGCGACCAAGCGGACCCGGCTCGGGCACGTCTCGATCCCCGACCAGGCACCGGGCCGCCCACCGACGCATCCACCGACCCACCCGACGTCCCACCAGGGCGCGGACACCCCACACGACGAGGGCGCGGCCATCGTGGCCGCGCTGGACAGGAGGACCGGATGAGCGGGCACGGCGCACCGACGGTGAGCGTCGACGGCAGCGGGATGAGGGTCGCGGTCGTCGCGGCCTCCTGGCACGACGAGGTGATGGCCGGCCTGCTCGCCGGTGCGGAGCGCGCGCTGGCCGAGGCGGGCGTCGAGCGGGTCGACGTGGTGCGGGTGCCGGGCAGCTTCGAGCTGCCGGTCGCCGTGTGCCCGGTTGGCCGGGCAGCAGTATGACGCGCTGGTCGCGCTGGGCGTGGTGATCCGGGGCGGGACCCCGCACTTCGACTACGTCTGCCAGGCGGCGACCTGGGGGCTGACCCAGGTCACCGTCAGCACGGGGGTGCCCGTCGGCT
Organism: Ornithinicoccus sp.; assembly: GCF_057176825.1. NCBI lineage: Bacteria > Bacillati > Actinomycetota > Actinomycetes > Micrococcales > Intrasporangiaceae > Ornithinicoccus > Ornithinicoccus sp. Next base: position 1,694,618 of record NZ_CM169976.1, read on the forward strand.
TCGGCGTGCTCACCTGCGACGACGAGCAGCAGGCGCTGGACCGTGCCGGCCTCGACGGGGTCGAGCGAGGACAAGGGCCACGAGGCCGCGACGGCGGCGATCGCCACCGCTGCCGCGCTGGGCGGGCTCTGAGTCCAGCGCGCCGCCAGGTCGGCAGAGTCGCCGATCCGGAGGCCACGGCGTCAGCGCTTCGTCCGCGCGGGTGATCGGTCCAGCAACAGGTCGGCCGCGCGGGTGAGGACCTGCTCTCTGGTCCGCTCGCCGTGGTCGGCGGCCAGGAAGTGCCCGCCGATCGCCGCACAGAACGCCAGCAGGCTGCGCGCCTCGACCTCGTCGGGGTCCGTGCAGAAGCTGCCGATCACCTCGCGCAGCAGCCCGATCCGCTCGTTGTCCACCCTTCGCAGCCGCTCGGCCACCGCGGCGTCCCGGCGGGACCAGTCGCGGATCGCGAGGTCGATCGGTAGCAGCCGGTCCTGGGAGAAGGTGAGCGTGCCGGCCAGTTCCGCCCGGTCCCTGGGGTCCCCGCCCTCGCGCTCCACAGTGGCGAACACCTCGTCGACCGCCTCGTGCTCCCAGGTGTCCAGCATCTCCCCGAGGAGGGCCTCGCGGCTCGCGAAGTGTCCGTAGAAACCGCCCTTGGTCACGCCGAGCCGCTTGGCCAGCCCCTCGACGCGGACCGCGTCCGGGCCGCCCTCCGCCAGGGCGGCGAGTCCCTCCTCGACCCACCGCTCGCGGGGGGTGAGCGTCCTGCCGGCCACGGTGCACCTCTCGTCCGGGAACTGTGTATACGCAACCGTACACATGGTGCTACGGTCAATATATACGCAACCGTACACATGAGAGGGCAGGTCAGCACCATGAGCAGCACCAGCATCTCCGACGACACCCCCGTCGAGGCCACCGTGGGAGTGGACGCGGTCGGCCCGGACGTGCTCGCCCGCGGCGGGCTGTCGCGGATCGACTACGTCGACCACTTCGCGATCGGCCCAGTGGACGGCACGGCCGCGACGCCCGAGCAGTGGGCGCGCATCCTGTTCGGCGACGTCCCGAGCGTCCCCGAATGGTTCATCTGGCGGGTGCTGCTGCAGCTGCGCCTCCGCAAGGGCCGCTCGCGCTCCGCCGTTGCCGGGTGGCCGATCGTGGCGCGGGGGGAGGACTGGGTCCGCCTCGAGACCTCCTCATGGACCAGTGTCGGCGTCCTGGTCGTGCGAGCGACGGAGCAGGAGCTCTCGCTGACCACCTACCTGCGCTACGACCGGCCCTTCGGTGCCGTGGTCTGGGGCCGGCTGTCCGCGGTCCACCGGCGCCTGTCGCCAGGGATGCTCCGGGATGCCGTATCGACGGTGGCGGAGCGCCGTCAGTCCGCCACTCGATAGCTCGCGATGACCCAGGAGCAGGGCATCTGCCGTCGCCGTCGTGTTACGAGACTCGATCGGATCGAGGTGCTCGAGGGCCAGCCGGGGACACGCCGGTGTGGTGACGGGGGTCGACGACTCCCTATGTGGGCTGACCTGCGACGTTCGCGACCCGGCACAAACCTGACCTTCAGGGTGTTGCATCTAGTGCCGGGTCGTGCCTAGGATCGCTATATCTAGTAGTTACAGAGATGTGGTTCGTCCACATCTTGTGCACAGCCACCAGGTAGTTGCCCACAACGCATCCACAGGACGTCCCCAGGGTCGTCCCCACCCGACCCGTCGCGAAGGAGGAGTCGTGCACTGTCCGTTCTGTCGGCATACCGACTCCCGCGTCGTGGACAGCCGGGTGCAGGAGGAGGGCACGGTCATCCGCCGCCGGCGGCAGTGCCCGGAGTGCGGGCGCCGGTTCGGCACCGTGGAGACCGCCACCCTGGCGGTCACCAAGCGGTCCGGTGCCAGCGAGCCGTTCAGCCGGGAGAAGGTCCTGGCGGGCGTGCGCAAGGCGTGCCAGGGCCGGCCGGTGACCGAGGATCAGTTGCAGGTGCTGGCCCAGCAGGTGGAGGAGTCCATCCGCTCGATGGGGCAGGCCGAGATCGACGCGCACGAGGTGGGGCTGGCGGTGCTGGACCCGCTGCGCTGCCTCGACGAGGTGGCCTACCTCCGCTTCGCCAGCGTCTACCAGGCGTTCAACTCCCTGGAGGACTTCGAGGCGGCGATCACGCTGCTGCGGACCGAGCGGGAGACAGCACCAGCAGGGGGTATGCCGTAGCGCGGCTCTGGCGCATCACCGCAGGTCAGCGGTGGTGTGTCAGACGGCTGTGCGAGGCTGCCAGCAGGACTTGCAGAAGACACCAGTTCACGACACACGAGGCACAAGGAGTAGCTCATGACGGAGACGGCCGGGGCACGGTCCCGTTCGCGGCGGGGCGGCAAGGGACTGAAGATCGAGCGCATCTACACCACGCCTGGCGTGCACCCCTATGACGAGGTCACCTGGGAGAAGCGCGACGTCGTCCAGCAGAACTGGAAGACGGGCGAGACGATCTTCGAGCAGCGCGGCGTCGAGTTCCCCGACTTCTGGTCGGCGAACGCCTCCACCATCGTGACCACCAAGTACTTCCGCGGTGCCGTCGGCACCGACGCGCGCGAGACCGGCCTGAAGCAGCTGGTCGACCGGGTCGTGCTGACCTACACGGCGGCGGGCAAGGAGCACGGCTACTTCGCCACCGAGGAGGACGCCGAGGTCTTCGAGCACGAGCTCACCTACGCCCTGGTGCACCAGATCTTCAGCTTCAACTCCCCGGTGTGGTTCAACGTCGGCACCAAGAGCCCGCAGCAGGTGAGCGCGTGCTTCATCCTGTCGGTCGACGACTCGATGGACTCGATCCTGAACTGGTACAAGGAGGAGGGCTTCATCTTCAAGGGCGGCTCGGGCGCCGGGCTGAACCTCTCCCGCATCCGCTCCTCCAAGGAGCTGCTGTCCTCCGGCGGCACCGCCTCCGGCCCGGTCTCCTTCATGCGGGGCGCCGACGCCTCCGCGGGCACCATCAAGTCCGGTGGCGCCACCCGCCGCGCCGCCAAGATGGTCGTGCTCGACGTCGACCACCCGGACATCGAGGAGTTCATCGAGACCAAGGCGCGCGAGGAGGACAAGATCCGCGCGCTGCGCGACGCCGGCTTCGACATGGACCTGGGCGGCGCCGACATCGTGTCGGTGCAGTACCAGAACGCCAACAACTCGGTACGCGTCACCGACGAGTTCATGAAGGCCGTCGAGGACGGCACCGAGTTCGGCCTGCGGTCCCGGATGGACGGCTCGGTGATCGACACCGTCGACGCCCGCGACCTGTTCCAGAAGATGGCGGTCGCCGCCTGGGAGTGCGCCGACCCGGGCATCCAGTACGACGACACCATCAACGACTGGCACACCAACCCCGAGACCGGTCGGATCACCGCGTCCAACCCGTGCTCGGAGTACATGTCGCTGGACAACTCCTCGTGCAACCTGGCCAGCCTGAACCTGCTGAAGTTCCTGCGCGAGGACAACACCTTCGACGTGCAGAAGTACCAGGCCGTCGCCGAGCTGGTCATCACCGCGATGGACATCTCGATCTGCTTCGCCGACTTCCCGACGGAGTCGATCGGTGAGACGACCCGCAACTACCGTCAGTTGGGCATCGGCTACGCCAACCTGGGTGCGCTGCTCATGGCGACCGGGCGCGGCTACGACACCGAGGGTGGCCGCTCGCTCGCCGCGACGCTGACCTCGCTGCTCACCGGCGCCGCCTACAAGCGGTCCGCCGAGTTGGCCGCCGTCGTGGGGCCCTACAACGGCTACGCCCGCAACGCCGACGCCCACAAGCGCGTCATGCGCAAGCACCAGGCCGCCAACGACGAGATCCGCACGCTGCACGGCATGGACGCCGATGTCCACAAGGCCGCCACCAAGGCGTGGGACGCCGTGGTGAAGGTGGGGGAGAAGAACGGCTACCGCAACGCCCAGGCGTCGGTGCTGGCCCCGACCGGGACCATCGGCTTCATGATGGACTGCGACACCACCGGCATCGAGCCGGACTTCTCGCTGGTCAAGTTCAAGAAGCTGGTCGGCGGCGGCTCGATGCAGATCGTCAACCAGACGATCCCGCGGGCGCTGAAGATCCTCGGCTACACCGAGGAGACGATCGAGGCGATCGTGGAGTTCATCGCCGAGAACGGTCACGTCATCGACGCCCCAGGCCTGAAGCCGGAGCACTACGAGGTCTTCGACTGCGCGATGGGCGCCCGGGCGATCAAGCCGATGGGGCACGTGCGGATGATGGCCGCCACCCAGCCGTTCCTGTCCGGTGCCATCTCCAAGACGGTCAACCTGCCGGAGAGCGCCACGGTCGAGGAGATCGCCGACGTCTACCTGCAGGGCTGGAAGCTCGGCCTCAAGGCGCTGGCCGTCTACCGCGACAACTGCAAGGTGGGCCAGCCGCTCTCGGACGGCAAGAAGGACGAGAAGAAGGACGACGAGTCCGTCGAGTCGGCCGAGGCGCCGGTGGAGAAGGTCATCGAGTACCGCCCGGTCCGCAAGCGGCTGCCCGAAGCGGCGCACCTCGCAGACCACGTCGTTCGCCGTGGGCGGCGCCGAGGGCTACCTGACCGCCGGCACCTACGACGACGGCGACCTGGGCGAGATCTTCCTCAAGTTCGGCAAGCAGGGCTCGACCCTGGCCGGCGTGATGGACGCCTTCTCGATCGCCGTGTCGATCGGCCTGCAGTACGGCGTGCCGCTGGAGACCTTCGTGGAGAAGTTCACCAACCTGCGGTTCGAGCCGGCCGGCCTCACCGACGACCCGGACGTGCGGATGGCGCAGTCGATCATGGACTACGTGTTCCGCCGGCTGGCGCTGGACTACATGGACTTCGACAGCCGCAGCTTCATGGGCATCCACACCGCCGAGGAGCGGGCCCGCCAGCTGGAGACCGGCTCCTACACGCCGGACTCCTCCGGCGAGGAGGAGGAGTCCCTGGAGGACGAGCTGGAGTCCTACAGCCAGTCGCCCGCCCCGGCCAGCAAGCGCCAGGAGAAGGCCGAGGAGGTCGCGGACCAGTCCGGTGCCGGCGCCGCGTCGGCCCGGGTCGCCGAGCCGACCGTGCACTCCTCCGCCGAGCTGCTCGAGCAGTTCCAGGGCAAGTCCGCGGACGCCCCGATCTGCATGACGTGCGGCACGAAGATGCGCCCCGCCGGGTCGTGCTACGTGTGCGAGGGCTGCGGGAGCACCAGCGGCTGCAGCTGACCACCGCTGAGTAGAAGGGCCCCACTCGCTTCGAGTGGGGCCCTTCGCTTGCTCCGGTCGAATTGCGGCGTGGCTGCCGCGGACTCGCAGCCCGAGACCCCGCCGCGCGCGTGACGCACGAACTAAGCTCCCTCCATGACCGCTGATCACTGGAGTTTTGAACCCGGTGACATCACGACGCGCTCGGAGGTCAAGGACCTATATGGGGGGTCCACACTTAGCGGTATCGAGCCCTCGCGGCAAAGCCCGAACGTCATGCTCTATTCCGATCCGGGTCAGGGAGAGCAGCACGGCTACAACTTTGACGGTTGGGATGCCGAGGAACCTGCGGTCTTCTACTACACGGGCATGGGTCAGGTAGGAGACCAACGGGCGGAGGATCGCGGGAACGGGGCGATCCTCAGACACGATCAGGAGGGCAGAGCGCTGCGCCTCTTCGAGGCGAAGGGACCCAAGCGTCCGGGTGGCAAGAAGCAACGCTACGTCGGAGAGTTCCACATCGACGCGAACGACCCCTGGCGCTTCGAGGAAGCCCCCGATCGCAACGACGCCCGCCGGAGAGTTGTGGTCTTCCGACTGATCGCAGTCGATCCGCTAGCGAGTAGAGCCGTGAGTTCCTCGGCGAATGCGAGTGGACCAGCCGCAAGTCCCAGTCCCGCCTCGATTGTCCACCCCGACGCCATCGACCTGAGACACGTCGCCATGGAATGGCTCAGTGCCCGAAGCAACGATGGAGCTGACCCCCTGACTCTCGAGGCCTTGCAGGACTTTCAGATCGGGGGCGTCCCTGTGAGACTTCTGCCGGGCCGCGGGGAGGTGTGGTCTCCTCCGGGATTCGATGGCCCATTGTCCCTTCGAGGATTCCAGGGTGACGTGAACGATCTATCCCGATCAAATGGGCTCTTGCGTTTCAGTCCGGCGGAGAGTTCGCGAGGCGATGTGGATCTTCGTGGAGCTATGGCGAATCAGCTGCCGCTGATCTGGTTTCAGGACGTCGGAGCAGGTTTGCACCTGCCCGTGTTTCCCGTGTATGTCGCCTCCGAGGAGGAGGGAGGCTTCCTCCTCGCCCCTGATGAGCTCTACGGGATGATCCCCTCAACCTCAGCCTCCCCGGTCGAGGAGGTGCTGCAGCGCTACGTGATGGCACAAGTCAAACGACGCCTTCACCAACCGATGTTCCGGGCTATGGTGCTCCGTGCCTACCGGCAACGCTGCTCGGTGTGCGCACTGGCACACACACAACTACTGGACGCCGCCCACATCGTGGCGGATTCCCAAGATGGCGGAGTGCCGGCGATCAGGAATGGCTTGGCGATGTGCAAGCTGCACCATGCTGCGTTCGACGCGCACATCATGGGAATCACGCCCTCCCTCCACGTGGAAGTGGCCCACCACATTTTGGATGAAGTGGATGGCCCCACGCTGAAACACTCGTTGCAGGGCCGACATGGTCAGGCGTTGATGGTTGTTCCCGACGTCCTGTCGGAGCGTCCTGATGCGCAACTTCTCGCCCGCCATTACGAGGAGTTCCAGCGCGTTGCTGGCGCCTGATGGCATGCGGGGGTCATCGGGTGGGAACACCACGACAGAATGGGATCTATGAGCGAGATCGCCACGACCTCCAGCGACCAGTCCCCGGCAACGGCCGACCTGATGGACGTGTATGACGCGGACCTCGACAGCGTCGACCTGCCGTTCCGACTCTACGGGGGCAAGCGTCGGTTCAGCGGGACCGTCGTGACGCTGCGGACGTTCGAGGACAACTCCGGCCTGAAGAAGTTAGTGGGCGAGCCGGGCGAGGGCCGGGTGATCGTCGTGGACGGCAGCGGTTCCACACGGGTGGCCCTGCTCGGGGACATGGTGGCGGCGACGGCTGCCTCCAACGGCTGGGCCGGCGTCATCGTGCACGGCGCGGTGCGGGACGTCGAGGCGCTGGCGCAGGTCGACCTGGGGATCGCCGCCCTGGGGTCCAACCCGCGCCGGTCCAAGAAGGAGTCGGACGGGGAGCGGGACGTGCCGGTGGCCTTCGGCGGCGCGCTGTTCACCCCCGGCTCATGGGTCGCGGCGGACGCCGACGGGATCGTCGTCAGCCGCAGCGGCCCGCTGTCGGTCGACTGACCCGCGGGGCCAGGACGCTCAAGGCTCGATGATCGTGACTCCCGGCCCGGCCGGGGAGTCCATCGCGGCCAGCGCAGCCGGCGCCTCGTCGAGGCCGATCGTGCGGCCCAGGAGCCGCTCCGGGGCGAGCCTGCCCTGCGCGATGTCGGCGAGCATCCGGGGGTAGTCGTGCGCGGGCATACCGTGGCTGCCGAGGACCTGGAGCTCGCGGCCGATCACCGTATGCATCGGGATGGTGGCCCGGTCCGCCACCACGGCCGGCGGCAGCAGGCCGATCTGGACGTGCCGACCCCGGGTCGCCAGGCTCTGCGTCGCCGCCCGGGCGGTGGCCACGCTGCCGAGCGCGTCGACCGCCACGTCCGCCCCGCCACCGGTGACCTCGTGCACGGCGCCTGCCACGTCCTCGCGCGCGGCATCGAGCACGGAGCCGGCCCCGAGGGTGGCGGCCAGGTCGAGCGCGGCCGGGTTGACGTCGACCGCGATGACCTCGGCACCCCGCGACCGGGCGACCATCACCGCGGCTAGTCCCACGCCGCCGCAGCCGAAGACCGCGACGGTCTCCCCGGGCCGGACGGCTCCGACATCCACGATGCCGCGGTAGGCCGTGGCGAACCGGCAGCCCAACCCGGCGGCGACGGCGAGGCCGACCTCGTCCGGCAGGGGCACGACGTTGAAGTCCGCGTGGGGGAGGGCGAGGTACTCCGCGAAAGACCCCGGCCCGTTGAAGCCGGGCTGCCACTGGTTTGGGCAGACGTGCGAGGCACCCGATCGGCATACGGCACAGTCGCCGCAGCCGCAGACGAACGGGACGGTCACCCGCTGACCCACGCTGAGTCGCTCGACGCCTGCGCCGAGGGCATGCACCACGCCGGCCAATTCGTGCCCGGGCGTGTGCGGCAGCACGGTGATGTCCGGGTCGTGCCCCTGCCAGCCGTGCCAGTCCGAGCGGCACAGGCCCGTGGCGCCCACCCGGACGACCACCCCACCGGGCGGCGGCTCGGGGATCGGCACGTCATCCAGATACGTCCGGTCCCCGAAGGCGTCGAACCTCACCGCGCGCATGCTGCCCTCTCCGCCGCCTTGGGGACGGACCCCGGCTGGGCCGCCCGGCAGCAGTATGGCCGGTGCGTCAGATCACGGCCTCTGCGGCCCCGAAGACCTCGTGCAGGCCGAACTTCTCGTTAAAGCCGTGCACCTCGAAGTAGATGAGGCGTCCCTCGGCCATGTTGTAGTTGCAGTCCCGGAAGTCCTTGCCGGACTGGATCGCGCACACGCCGCTCCGGCCGTAGTCGGTCTCCCACTGCACCTCGATCCGCCAGCCGTCGCTCTCGAAGTCCTCCACGATGATGTGGTCGCCATCCGGTTGGAAGCAGCCCATGCCGAACCGGTCGTCGCCGGTGCAGACGGCCGCGTCCGGACCCACCTGTGCGGGTTCCTCGGCCGAGGCGGCCGCGCCGCCGGTGAGGCCGGCGGCCAGCACGCCCGCCGTCAGCGACAGAGCCCCCACCTTCCTCCGGTGGTCCATGGCCTTCGTCCGATTCCTCCGTGACATGAAAACTCCTCCTTGCGAACGTGATTGAGCAACGAGCCGTCCACGCTAGGGGCCGGTCCGTCATACTGCGAGGGAATTTCTGCGACGACGGAGGAGGGTCGATGCCGGACAACTCCCAGGAACGGGCAGACCGCGCGGACCGGCTGCGGCAGGAGGCGCGGGGCCTGCTCGGGGGTGGCCTGAACGCCGTGATCGAGCATCGGATCGGCCCCGTGCAGGTGGCCGGCAGTGCCGCACTGGACCTCATGGCGGTGCCCGACATCGACCTCTACGGGCACGTCGAGGCGGCCGACTCGGCGGCGATGGTGCCGCTGCTGACCGAGCTCCCGGCGCAGCTCAGCGCTCAGGGGTGCGCCCTGGCCACGATCGCCTTCCGCGATGAGCACGTGCAGCCCGACCCGGCGTTCCCCACCACGCCCGGGCTCTACCTCGGGGTCACCTTCGTCGCGCCGGGCGGGAGCACCTGGAAGGTTGATCTGTGGGGCTGGGGCGCCGAGGACCACGCCCGTAGGGTGGCGGAGGACCGCCAGTTGGGCGAGGAGTTGGCCGCGGTGGACCGGGACCTCGTGCTCCGTTGCAAGCAACTCGAGGGATATGGGCGCGACTTCGTCAGCGTCGATGTGTACGCCTTCGCGACGCAGCGCCCTGCCGTGACGGGCGGGGACCTTGCCGCAGAGTTCGCTGCCTTCCGGGCTGCACGCCCGTCCTGAGCCAGATTGGGAGACCAATTGCAGAGAAACCCTTGCATAGAAATCTCTGCTTGGGTATCGTCGGTGCCATGACCGACACCCGGATCCAGCCCACCGCCCCGAGCGTCGAGGCCCCCGACGTGACCGCGCTCGCCGACAGCGCCCTAGCGATTGCCCTGCGCACCAGCCCGATCGACGCCTCCCTGCTGGGCCTGCCCGGCTATGAGACGGCGATGCCGGACCACAGTGCCGCCGCGGAGGACCGGCGGATCGCCGACCTGCGCCACCTGCTCGAGCGGGTCCGTGAAGCCCTGGCGGTGGTCACCGACCGGCAGGAACGGGTGACCCTGGAAGTCATCGAGGAGGCGGCCGTCGGGGTGGTCGGCGCTGCCGGGGCACGGTCGGCGGAGTACACGATCACCGATTCCTTCTTTGCCCCCGCCTCGACGCTGTTCTTCGCGCTCCGGATGGTCCCGATCGGCTCTCCGGAGCAGGCGCAGGCCTACCGGATCCGCCTCGGCATGATCCCGCAGGTATTGGAATCCCTCGCCCAGCGGCACCGGGAAGGGATCGCTGCCGGGCGCCTGCCGGTGCGTCCGCTGGTGGAGGCCGCCATCGGGCACTGGGACCGGATGCTCACCGCGGGGGAGCGGCATCCGCTGCGCACCCCGGCACCGACGGAGGAGTCCGGCGTGCCTGCCGACTGGCATGCCGCGGAGGTGAGTCGGCTCATCGCCGAGGTCGTGGACCCAGCCGTCCGCACCTACCGGAACGTCCTGGCCGAGGAGGTCCTCCCGCACGCTCGCGGCGAGGACCGGCCGGGCCTGTGCTGGCTGCCCGGTGGCGAAGATGCCTACGCTGGCCTGATCCGGACGCACACCACCACGACCCACACCGCCGAAGACCTGCACCGGACCGGGCTCGCGGTACTCGAGGGCCTGCGCGGCCGGTTTGCCGAGATCGGCGCGCGGCGCTTCGGCACGACCGACCTGCAGCAGATCTTCGACCGGTTGCGGGAGGACCCGGAGTTGCGCTGGCGCGACGGGGAGCAGCAGTTGGACCACGTGCGCGCCACCATCCGGCGCGCCGAGGAGGCTGCCCCCGCGTGGTTCGGGCGGCTGCCGGGGCAGCAGTGCACCGTGCAAGCAGTCCCGGAAAGCGAGGCACCCGGCGCACCGGCCGCCTACTACACCCCGCCGGCGGTGGACGGGTCCCGTCCGGGCACGTACTGGAGCAACACCCACCAGGCGGACCAGCACGGGAGGGCGACCAGCGAGGCGGTCACCTTCCACGAGGCGGTGCCCGGCCACCACTTCCAGAACGTGATCGCCCAGGAACTCACTGGCGTCCCCCTGCTGCGGCGGCTCAACATCTTCACCGCCTACACGGAGGGGTGGGGGCTGTATGCCGAGCAGCTCGCCGGGGAGATGGGGTTGTACTCCGACGACGTGGCGGTCCTGGGGCAGCTCAGCGAGGACGCGACCAGGGCGGCCCGGCTGGTGGTCGACACCGGACTGCACGCCCTCGGTTGGAGCCGCCAGCAGGTGGTCGACTTCTTGCGCGCCCATACCGCCATGCCCGAGCAGGAGGTGCAGACCGAGACCGACCGCTACATCGCGCAACCCGGTCAGGCGTTGGCCTACATGACCGGGCGGATGGAGATCCAGCGGATCCGCACCGCCGCCGAGCACGCGCTGGGTGACCGGTTCGACATCCGAGCCTTCCACGACGTCGTGCTCGGCTCGGGCACCGTCCCGCTGGGGGTGCTCGAACGGCTCGTGCGTGAGCACGTGGACGCGGTGCTGGCGGCGAGCCCCGGAACGCTCTGACCCACGACCCCGTCGGGTCGCCGCAGCCGGGGTGAAAGTGCGGTGTAAGAGGGTCGCTTCATGGAAGGCAGCATGAACCGTGCCCAGGAAGAACCCGCATGACGCGGACCGCCGAGACCCCGACCCTGCGGGGATACGGACAGCTCTACGGCCCGATCGCGGTCATCGGGTTCGCGATCACCTTCGTGCCACTCGTTGAGGACGTGGTCCTCGAAGACGACGGCGGGACCATGACCTGGCGCTACGACTCCCTGTGGGTCGTCGCGGGCAATCCCAACGGTGGCGTTGCCGGGGTGGGACTGATCGTGATCGGCGTGCTCGTCCTGCTCCTGCTCGTGGCGACCTTCTGGCCGCCGAGGACGATCGGACTGCCGATTGCCATCACGGTGTGGAGCCTGTTGCCGTTGAGCATGCTCGTGACGAAGTTCGGCACGTCGGATCCGCACCCCGCCCTCAGCGACGGGGGGCTGTTCGCGCTGGGGATGCTGGTGGCGCTGCCCTTGGTCGGTGTCGCCCACACGATCCACCTGTTCAGCAGGCGGGGCCGCGTGAGCACCGACTGACCGACCACCGCGAGCCCCGGTCCGGTCGGTCCACGGCATACACTCCCGCCCCGTGAGGGGAATCGACTACTCGCCGCTGACGACCCGGCCCACGCTGCGGGAGGTGGCGCAGTGGCGCGAGTCGGTGCGGGTCCACGACGAACGCCTCGGCTATCACGGCCCGGCGTCCCGCGACGATGACAAGGTTGCCCCCGCGTGGCTGGGCGTCGCCTTCATCTGGTGGTCGATCCTCGCGGGCATCTGCACCATCGGCGGCTGGTGGATCGTCCTGTCCGAGGGCGACGCCTACGGCCTCGTCCCCGGGCTGGGGTTCCCGGCGATCTGGCTGGTCTCCACGAGGGCGCTCGCGCGGCGGCGGCTGCGGTCGTTGGCCGACGGATGGGAGGGGCCTTACCGGCTGATGGCGTTCGCCCGGGCCAACGGGCTCGAGGCGCTCCCGGTGGCCGGGCCGGCCGAGTTGCCCGGCCGGATGTTCGGCCGCGGGCTGCGTGGCAACCGGGTGCGGCACGACCTGGTGACCTGGGACCAGGATGGCCGGACGGTCGAGGTCGCCACCGAGTCCTGGCACTCGGGCAATCCGCCCGGCGGTGGGCCACCCGAGGACGCCGGGAGTTGCCGTTACCTCGCGGTCCACGTCGGCGAGGTGTCGCCCGAGTCGGTCCTCACCGAGGAGGTGCAGCGGCTGCTCGCCGACCCGGCGCAGCCCCGCGAGGCGGAGGTGGTCGACGGGTGGTTCCTGGCCTACGACCACGGCGATCCGGACCCGTTGGACGTGGGGGACTGGGAGCGCACCTTCGCCCTGGTCGACGCCCTACCCTGAGCACGACCTCCCCGATGCGCTTGCCACGCGCGGACGGGTCCGGGACGGTGTAGTCCATGGGGACAGGCCAAGAACTCTGGGTCGATGGACCGCGCTGGTATGTGTATGGGCTGGTTGACCCGGTGCTCTTTCGCAAGACAGGCAGTCAGCTGCTCAGCCTGTTCTACGTCGGCAAGGGCGTGAAGGACCGGGTGGACCACCACGAGAAGGACGAGCGTCAGGCCCTGGCGGACCAGGACCAGCACCTGCCACGGAACGGCTCCAAGAGTGAGCGCATCCGCAGGATTCTGGGCTCCGGGGAGCGGATCGCCTCGGTCCAACTGCTCAGTGGTCTGGAGAACGAGGACGACGCCTACCGGGTAGAGGCCTTCGCCATGGAGATGGTGAACCGGCTGCTCCGGGCACACCGGCTGGCCCCGTTGACCAACGCGATCCCCGGCCGCGGCCAGAGCCGTGGCCTGGCCACAACCCTGCCGCACGAGGACTTCGGCGCGGAGCCCGCGACGGCCCTGCTGGAGCCCACGGCGGTCGAGGAGGAACCGGAGTATGCGTGGCGCAGTGTCGCCGAAGGCCTCAGCGCATCGACGGCCCGCCGCAGGGAGTGGCCCGACGTCATTGAGGTAGACACGTTGCTGGTGAAGGGCAGTGCGGAAACCATGGTGGGTGGCTCGCACGCCGACCTCCCGGTCGAGCAGTGGCCCGCCTTCGCCGTGGACCTGCGCGGACGCGTCCGGGTCCGTGACGCCGACTACCTCCCGGATTCAGAATTCGAGCGGCGCGGGTGGAACCCCGACGAGCCGTGGAGCGACAGGGAGGCCCGCGAGCGGGCCACACGCTACTGGCCCCTGGCCCGCGATCGGGCCCTGGCGTGGATCGAGGACCCGGACACCGCGCCGCAACACCTCATGCTCGCGATCCCGGGCAGCGGCGGCACGACCGTGCGGTATGTGTGGTCCATCGACCCGACCAGCCCGTGGGAGCATTTCCCGGAAACCGGGCGGTGGGGCGTGCCCCTCGGCCAGCGGATCCTGGACCACCCGGCCGTCGGCGTCTCCCTGGTGGAACGGAAGCAGGACCGCCTGGTGCAGGTCCTCCAGGGATACGCGTCCGGCATCCGGCTGCTGACGGTGTGACTGCTGTGTCCCGCGTGCCGGGCCAGCCTCAGGTCAGCCGATCGGCCAGTCCGGCACGGCGACGGCGGGGCGGTGGGCCTCGTACCAGGCGGCGGCCCGCAGCACGCCGGGGTCGTCGAAGCGGCGCCCGGCGATCTGCACCCCGATGGTGCGGCCGTCCGCGGTGACGCCGCAGTTGACGGTCGCGGCCGGCTGCCCGGACATGTTGTAGGGCACGGTGAACCCGATGTGCCGCATGCCGCGGCCGTTGTCCGGGTAGGGCATCGGCTGCTCCGCGGGGAAGGCCGACACCGGGGCGACGGGGGAGAGCACCAGGTCGAAGGGGAGCGTGGCCGCCACGGTGACCGACTGCATCCGCATGATCTCCTGGTAGCACTCCAGCACCCGGGTGCCCGAGGCGCCGGCCCCGCCGGCGACCCACTCGGCGATGTAGGGCAGCACGCGGCCCTGCTGCTCGGCCGATAACGCCTCGAAGTCGCGCAGTGACCGCACCCGCCAGAACAGGTCGACGGCGTCGAGCAGATCCTCGGTGAGGAACGGCCCCAGCTCCGTGACCTCGGCGCCCGCGGCGGCGAAGGCGTCCGCCACGCCGCGGACGGCCGCCAGGATCTCCGGCTCCACGGCACCGCCGCACCCGGCGTCCAGGTGCAGCCCGACGCGCAACCCGCGCGGGTCGAGGCCGGTGAGGTCCCAGTCGAGGGAGTGCGGCGGCAGGCTGGTCCAGTCGCGCTCGTCGGGCCGGCTCAGCACGTCCATGAACAGGGCGAGGTCGGCGACGGTGCGCCCCATCGGCCCGGCGGCCCGACCCAGGTAGGGCGCGTCCAGCGGGATGCGGCCGTTGCTGGGCTTGAGGGTGGCCAGCCCGAGCCAGGTGCCCGGCAGACGGATCGAGCCGCCGATGTCGGTGCCCACGTGCAACGGGCCGTAGCCGGCGACCGCGGCGGCGCCGGCGCCGCTGCTGGACCCTCCCGTGGTCAGGGTCGGGTCCCACGGGCTGCGGGTCACCCCGTGCAGGCTCGAGACACCGGAGGAGAGCATCCCCCAGTCGGGCATCACCGTGGACCCGAGCACCACACCGCCGGACTCCAGCACCCGGGCCGTGATCGGCGCGTCCCGCTCGGGCACGACGGGCTCTGGGCCGGCCGTGCCGGCGGGCATCGGCACCCCGGCCCGGGCGATGTTCTCCTTGAGCGTGAGCGGTATGCCGTCGACCGGCCCGAGCGGTCGGCCCTCGCGCCACCGTGCCGCACTCGCCTCGGCGGCCGCGCGGGAGGTCTCGGGGTCGTGCCGCCAGAAGGCGTTGAGCACTGGCTCCCGCTCGGCGATCACGTCCTGGACCGCGTCGTGCACCTCGACCGGCGACAGCGAGCCCTCGGCATACGCGGCGCGCAGCTGCGCGGCGGACAGGGCAGCCAGCCCGGCGTCGGTCACGACGGCTCCTTCCGTGGGGGATGCGCCGCCCGGTCGCGATGGGCGTCGAGCGGGGTGCGCCAGGTCAGCGTATCCCCGGGCCCCCGCGTCGCCGTCGCCGGTCATCGCCGTCTCCCCGCCCGCCTCACACGAGCGACGGGCCCCCGACCAGGCGGTCGGGGGCCCGTCGTCTGCCACGCTCGGGTCAGCGGAACCGCAGCGCCAACTCGTCCGCGGTGAGCGGGGTGCCGGCGCCGTTGTAGATGGCGTTGGTCACCACCGTCCACGTGGCGCGGGGCCAGGTGCGGAAGGTGATGTGGCCGCCGGCGATGGTGGCCTGGCCGTCACCGACCTCGAAGGTCGCCACGTTGCTGGCACCGGCGATGGCGGACGTGCCGTGGGCGTAGCCGCTGACCAGGAGGTCCTCGGCCTCCGGGTAGGACGCGGCGACCTGGGCCTCACCGTTGATCGCGAAGGCCGGGTCGTTGTTGAACCACACCGGCCAGGACTCCGGCATGCCCCAGGCCGCCGGCAGCGGCCGGGTCGAACGATCTGCTCCAGCAGCGCTCCCGGGGCGGTCATGACGTCACGCTCGGAGGGCGTGATGTTCTCCGCTGGGAGGGACAGGGCGCTGACGGCCGTCGTCGAGGCACTCCCGAGGGCGACCAGGTTGCCGCCGCCCTCGACGAACTCGGCGAGCTTGGCCGGACCGTCGGGGACGCCCCGGGCCCAGTGGAACTCCTCCGGGTAGTTGTCCGGGTCCAGTCCATCAGTGATGCGTGAGGTCGAGATCCCCGGTGCCAGCACGATGGTGTCGTACATCCCGGCGAGGTCGTCGTAGTCGTCAGCGCTGACCACCTCGTAGTCCGTGCCGTACTGGTCGAACATCCACATCAGCCACCCACCGGGCATGTTGTTGGCTCCCCGCACCAGCCCGACCCGCGTCGTCTCCTCAAGCTCGACCGCGGGCACCCGCGGGACCTGGCGCACGGCATACACCGGCAGACCCAGCTCCGCGCTCGCCTCCTGCAGGGCCTCGCGCGCACCGTCGGCCTTGGCCGGGACGAGGAGGGCACCCGGAGGCAGGACCACTCCGGACCGGACGTCGATCTCCTCGGCCGCCCGGTAGACCGGGACATCGGCCTGCTCCAGGGCGGTGATCACCCGGCCCACCCCGTGCGAGGTCGGGCTCACCACGTACGCGCCGCGGCGACCCGGGTCGTTCGGGAAGTCCTGCTCCGCGGGAGTCACCTCGTCCAGCACGACCGTGGACGCCTCGACCGGGTCGTTCACCGCGTCGACGTCGACGCCCATGAGCAGGCCGAGGTTATCCGTGGTCTCGCTGTACGGCATGATCAGCGGGCAGTCGTTGCACTTGCGCGCGTTGTCGGGGTACTCGTCGATGCGCAGCAGCTGGTCCACCCACCGGCCCAGCGGCTGGTCGGTGTGCAGGATCCACGACCCCTCCTCGTATGCCGTGTCCCCGGCGGTGAAGTCCGCCGTCGCCTGCTCGATCACGACGTCGCCGAGGTCGAAGATGCTCAGCAGCTCGTAGGTGGCGAACGGGTCCCGCTGCTCGGCCGGGATGACGTAGGCGGCGGCGCCGCCGTCCCAGGTCTCGCTGTTGGCGTTGACCTGGTACATGTTGCGGTAGAGCCACTCCTGCGGGTTCCCGGCGACGGTCTCCAGGCCGGAGTAGGCGGCCGTCTCGGCGTACTCCACGATCTGCATCGGGCGCCAGGTGTTCTCGTCGTAGGGCAACGGCGAGCGCAGCGTGGGTGCCGACGGCTCGAGGATGTCATCGGAGGTGTAGGTGAACCACAGGTCGCGGGCGGAGGCGATCTCGGTCAGCCAGGTCGTGGTGCCCTGGAAGGTGCTGTAGCCCATCACGTCGGCGTTCCACATGATGCCGTAGGCGTCGTCGGTCTTGGCGCCCTTCTTGCCGGCGGCGATCAGATCGCGGTTCGCCTCCTGACCGATGCTGTTGGCCGAGGAGACGGTGATCGGGTCCAGCGTCCGGGACATCGGCTCGTCCCACGGCGGGGTCCAGATGCGCGGGCTGTTGGCACCGGCCTGGTGCATATAGTGCTGCACGACCGGGCGGTACTTCTGCTCCAGCGCGAGCCGGATCCGTGACTCGACCTGGGTGAACATGAACCAGTCGCGGTTGTTGTCGTGGCCGACGTACTTCTGGTAGAGGTCCGGGAAGACCCGGGCGTAGTCGGTGCCCTCGGTGTCCATGAAGTAGTCGACCACCCGGTTGTGCCCGTCCGGGTTCTGCGAGGGCACCACCACGATGACCATCGAGCCCAGCACCTTCTCGGTGAAGTCCGACTGCTCGGTGGCCAACCGGTGCACGACGTTCATCAGGGCCGGGGTGTTGCCGACCTCGGTGGAGTGGATGCCGGCCTCGATGTAGTAGATCGGGACGCTCTCGGCGGCGAGCTGCCGGGCGTAGTCGTCGCGGGGCAGGCCGGCGGCGTCCGCCTCTGCCTGCATCTGCTGGGGGTCGGCCAGGCGGGCGTTGATGTCGAGGATCTCCTCGAGCCGGTCCAGGTTGGCTGCGGAGCCGATCTCCACGATCGGGAACTCCTCAGCCTCGGTCGCCTCGCCGACGACCGAATAGTTCACCAGGGGGGAACCGGCCGCGATCTGCTGGAGATAGTCCTTGACCTCGTGGAATCGGGGAAGTTTGCCCTCTTCGCCCATCGGGTACCCGAAGAATTCCTCGGGAGTTTGCAGGGATTGGGCGGGAGCGGTGAAGGCCGAGTCGGCCCGGGCGGGGGAGCCGGGTCCGTTCACGCCGGTCGCTCCGGTTGTGCCGGAGAGCAGTCCGAGGATCGAGGCGGCAGCGATGGTGGTGGTGGAGATCGTTCGTTTCAGCGGCATGGAAGTGTCCCTTCTTGCCCGTGGCAGTGGTCCCCGTTCGGTGAGATCGAACGTTTCAGCGAGTCGGTGACTCGTCAATCAGCCCTGCGAAGAGAGAGACGAATTGCTCGATCACAACGGGCGAAAGTGACCAATAGTCCATTCCACTTGGGAAAGTCCGGTAGCGCGATTGGGACCCCGTGTACGTTACCGACGGGTGCGACTCTCGAGGACCACCCATAGGCTCGACGGCGTGCGACGAGAGAGGGGAGCATCCACCGTGGCACCGAGGTTGATCCCGGCCGAGCCGAGCTTCACCACCGAGTCCGAACGCACCGTGTGGGGGTTGCTGCGCACGCAACTGGGCGAGGACGCCACGCTGCTGGCCAACATCCGCCTCACCGACGAGAAGAAGGACCACGAACTCGACCTGGTGGTCCTGCTCCCGGACGAGGGCATCGTCGTGGTCGAGGTCAAGGGCGGCTCGGTCTCGGTCGACGAGGCGGGACGCTGGTGGCAGCGCAGCGGCAAGGGGAACGACCGGCAGATCTATCCGGTCGAGCAGGCGCGGGAGGGCAAGTACGCCCTCCGGAAGTACGTGGAGAGCGACCCCCGGTGGCGCGACTCCTCACGCACCCGGGTGCGGTGGGCGCACGCGGTCGTCACGGCATACACCCCGCTGTCGGAGGACTTCGCGACCCCGGACTGCCCGCGCTGGATGGTGCACGGGGCCGACGACCTCGACCGCCTCGCCGAGCGGCTGGGCGACACCGTGGCGCGGCAGGAGACCGGTCACCGGGTGCCCGACGAGGTGGACCTCGACCTGCTCGTGGAGATCGTCCGGGGCCGCAACCGGCCGGCACCGAGCGTGGTCGCCGACGCGGACGAGCGCGAGGAAACCGCCGACCGCCTCACCCAGGAGCAGGCGCTGCTGCTCAAGGTGACCCGGCTGCTCAACCGGGTGGAGATCCGTGGCGGGGCGGGCAGCGGCAAGACCGTCCTGGCCCTCACCCAGGCCAAGGACCTGACGCGGGGCGCACACGGGCGGCCGACCCAGCGGGTCGCGCTGCTGTGCTACTCGATGGGTTTGGCCGAGTTCCTGAAACGGGAGACCGGCGCCGCGAGCCGGCGGCACCGGCCCGCCTTCGTCGGGACCTTCCACGAGCTCGGGATGCAGTGGGGTGCGCCCGACGGCGACCGCACGGACAGCGACTTCTGGGAGCACCGGCTCCCGGCGCTGATGACCGAGCTGGCGGCGGGACTGAGCGACCGGGACACGTACGACGCCATCGTGGTCGACGAGGCGCAGGATTTCGCCGAGTCGTGGTGGGCCCCGCTGCTCAACGCCCTGCGCGACCCCGACGAGGGCGG
Source organism: Ornithinicoccus sp. (assembly GCF_057176825.1). Lineage (NCBI taxonomy): Bacteria > Bacillati > Actinomycetota > Actinomycetes > Micrococcales > Intrasporangiaceae > Ornithinicoccus > Ornithinicoccus sp. The sequence goes on from NZ_CM169976.1 coordinate 1,714,171, forward strand.
TCTGTTCGTCTACTCCGACGAGAACCAGCGGATCTTCCCCCGCTTCGGCAGGCCCCCGCTCGAGCTGGTGCCGCTGGTGCTGGACCACAACCTGCGCAACACCACCCAGATCGGGGAGGCGTTCGCCCCGCTGACCCCGATGCGGATGCGGTTGCTGGGCGGCGACGGGCCGGAGGTGACGTTCGTCCCGTGCGCCGTCGGGGACGCGCTGGACACGGCCGACGACCAGGTGGACGTGCTCCTGGAGGAGGGGTGGGAGCCCGGGCACGTGGCCCTGCTGACCACCGGGTCGCGGCACCCGCAACAGGTCGACCTGACCGACTCGCGGGGCTACGAGGGCTACTGGGAGAGCTTCTGGGACGCCGAGGACGTCTTCTACGGCACGGTCCTGGGCAGCAAGGGGCTGGAGCGGCGTGCCGTGGTGCTGTGCGTCAACCAGGTGGACGTCCAGGACCGCTCCCGGGAGCGGCTGTATGTCGGGCTGTCCCGGGCCACGGATCGCCTCGTGGTCGTGGGTGACCCCACGATGATCCGGGAGATGGGCGGGGACGCGGTCGCGCGGAACCTGGGGATCACTGCGGGCACCTGAGAGACCGCCGCGCGGCCCGGGACGGGTCCGCGCGACGGCCTCGGTGTGCCTGTCAGGGGTGCTGTCTGGTCCGGGCGAGGTAGCGGCCGCCCACGGCGCCACCGGTGAGCAGGAACACCGCCCCGAGCCCGACCGCGGCCCAGGCGAGCGGGGACACACCGGCCTCGTCGAGGGTGGCCGGGGCAGGCGCCTCGGTCAGGGACTCGATCGGCGGGACCGGGGTGTCGGTGCCGCCGGAGACCGGACCCGAGCTCGTCTCCGTCTCGTCGTCGGTGCCCAGCGTCTCGGCGGGCAACGGCTCAGCTTCGAGCTCCGGCGCGGTGTCGGAAGCGGGAACGGGGGCGGCGACCAGGTCCACCCCGTTGCGGGTGAGGAAGTCGCTCAGGGACTCGGTGTCGGTCACGAAGTTGAACGCCTGGCTCTCCCCGTGGATGCCGAAGGAGTTGACGCCGATGACCGTGCCGTCCTCGCCCAGGGTCGGGCCGCCGGACATGCCCTGGGTGACGGCCGCATCGATTTCGGTGTTGGCCACGCCCTTGCTGGTGTACTGCCGGGAGCTGACCGTGCCGGACTTGTGGGACGGCAACTGTCGGCGGTAGTCCGAGACGTGGGAGACGCTGCCGGCGAAGCCCACGGAGGTGACCCGGTCACCGACCTGCGGTGTCGTCTCGCTGATCGGCAGCCCCGGTGTGTCCCCGAGGTCGGCGACCCGGAGCAGCGCGTTGTCACCCTTCTCGAATCCCTGGTAGTCCACGATCTGGGCGATCATCGAGTCCTGCCCGCTGAAGATGCCGTCGGTGATGCCGGACGGCTGCCCGACGTAGGCCGTGGGCTCACCGATCTCGACCGTCCAGGCCAGCGTGGCCAGGTCCAGGTGGGCGACGTCCCAGCCCTCCCACTCCAGGTCCTGGACCACCTGGTTCCGCGCGGCGCTCTCGGTCGTGGCATCGGCCTCGACGCAGTGGCCGGCGGTCGCGATGTCACCGTCGGTGCTGACGAAGAATCCGGTGCACAGGGACACGACCTCGGTGCTGTAGACGGTGGAGGTACCGTCCTCCCACGGCACCTCCACCCACGCCGGGAACTCGATGTCGACCCACAGCACCGAGGCATTGATGTCGACGTCGGCGGGGGAGTCGGATGCGGCGGCGGCCGTCGGTGCGACACAGGCCAGGGCGACGATCGCCGTCGTGGTCAGGATCTGGAGCTGGGTGGTGCGCATGTTCATCCTCCTGGGGTTCTGGTCCGCCCGACCTCTCCGACGGGCTGAAGCTGCTGTCTGGTGGGTGCCTGGTGCCTGGTGCCTGGTGGCTGGGGCCCGCCCGGTCACGGGGAGCGCCTGCCGGCGAGGACCTCGCCGTAGGTCTGGCCGTCGGCGCGGTCGGCCACGTCGGCGGTGGCGCCGAGCATGGCGGTGAGCGCCAGGGTGACGGCGGCGGCGAAGAGGGCGAGGCCGCTGCGGGTCGCGGTGTGGGTGGTCGCGGTGTGGGTGGTCGTGGTGTTCATGGCGGGCTCCTTGCGGTGCGGTGAGTCCGCTGGTGCGGCTCCGGTAGTGACGACTGTCGTCGCGGGCGCTTAAGGCCCGCTTAAACTCCGGCGCCGCGAGCCTCGGGTCAAGAACCCTTCCGCAGGTCGGGTCCCGCCCCTACGCTGTGGCTGTGGTCGACGTCCGACTCCTGGGGCCGGTGGCAGTGGGGTCGGACGGTGCTGTGCCACTGGGCGGGGTGAAGCAGCGGGCGCTGTTCACGATGCTGGCGGGGAACGTGCCGCCGCACCGCAGCGACGAGCAGATCGTCCGGGGCCTGTGGGGGGAGGATCCTCCGCCGAGCGCCCGCAACGCCGTCCAGGTCTATGTGACCGGCTTGCGGCGCGCCCTGCAGCCATTCGGGGTGGAGATCGCCCGGACCGGGCAGGGCTACGCCCTCGGCGGGACCCCGTTGGACGTCGACTCCGTCCGGTTCGAGACAGTCGTGGCCCAGGGCAGGGCGGCGCTGCGCGGAGGTGACGCGGAGCGTGCGGCCACCCTCCTCGGGGGAGCACTGGAGCTGTGGGGTGGGACGCCGTTCGAGGGGGTCGGGGAGGGAGCCCTCTTCGAGGAGTGGCGGACCGCCCTTGCCGGCGTCCTCCAGACGGCGCTGGCCGATCAGGCGACCGCCCAGATGCGTGTCGGGCGCCATGAGGACGCCGTCGTGACCTGTCAGCGACTGCTGTCGGAGCACCCCTACGACGAGCGCGCCTGGGTCAGCCTCGCCACGGCGCAGTACTGGGCCGGGCGGCAGGCCGATGCCCTCGCCACCTGTCAGCGGGCGCGCGACTGCCTGGCCGAGGAACTCGGGGTGGACCCCGGTCCGGAACTTGCCGGGCTGCCCTCGCTGATCCTGCGCCACGAGATGGTCGACCCGGCCGCCCGCCCCGAGGAGGAACACGCGGGGGGTGGAGTGGACCTGCCGGGCCTGCCGCCGCTCCCGGACCCGTTCGTGGGTCGCGGGCAGGACGTGCAGGAGGTGCTCGACCTGCTGGCAGCGGGCCGGCGGGTCGTGACCCTCGTGGGCATGGGCGGCATCGGGAAGACGACCCTCGGGCTGGCCCTCGCCCACCGGCTGCGGGCCGAGGAAAGTGCCGTCCTGTTCTGCGAGCTCGAGACGGAGGCCTCTGCCGACTCGGCGCTGGACCGGATCTGCCGGGAGCTCGGGGTGGACCCCGAGGACGACCCCGGGGCGGCGATCGGCACCGGGCCGGCCGACGTGGTCGTCCTCGACAACGCCGAACAGGTCCGCGGGCTGGCCCCCGCGCTCGACGCGATCGTGCGCCACCACGAGCACCCGAGGTTCCTGATCACCAGCCGGGAGCCGGTCGGGGTCCGGGGCGAGCAGACCGTACGGGTGCCGCCGCTGCTCGCCGACGGCCCCGGGCACGAGTCCCCGGCGACCGAGCTGTTCTGGTCCGCCGCCACCCGGGTGCGGCCGGACGTCGACCCGACCCGCGACCGGGAGGCCGCCCAGTCGCTCTGCGACCTCCTGGGCGGCATCCCTTTGGCGATCGAGCTCGTGGCGGGCCGGATGCGCACCCAGACCGCCAGCATGCTCCTGCGCAGGGTGCAGGAGCACCGCACCTCGCTGCTCGACACGCCGTCCCGGGTCCACCTGCCCGAGCGACAGGCCACCCTGAGAGTGGTGATCGAGGCTGCGGTCGGGGGACTGTCCGAGCCCGGGCACCGACTCCTTGGCATCGCGGCGCTGTTCGACGGATGGTTGCGCCAGGAAACCCTGGAGGCGGTGGCCGACCGTGAGGGCGTGCCGGACTTCGTCGAGGCGCTGGAGGACCTCGTGTCGCACGGGCTGACGAGCATGGACGCCGACTGCAGACTGCGGGTGCCGCCACCGGTGCGCGACTACCTCCGTGAGGGCCCCGGCGACGAGGAGCGGATCGGCCTCGTCCTGGCCGTGGTGGTGGAGCTCGCCGAGGAGATGGGTGCCCGACTGTACGGGCCGGAGGCAGGCCCGACGGTGTCGGACCTGGACGCCGATGCCGACGCCCTGAGCACGGTGCTGGGCTGGGCGGGTGAGCCGGGAGCACCCCCGGGGCGTCGGGCAGCCGGCGCGCGGATCCTCATCGCGCTGCGTCGCTTCTGGCTCCTGACCTCCCGGATCCACGAGGCGCGGCGGTGCGCGGCGGTGATCGACCGCGCCGGGGACCTCGATGGGCTGGCCCGGGCGCGTCTGGCCGTGTTCGACGGTGTCCAGGCCCAGTGTGTCGACGCGCCGGAGGCGCGCGAGCTCCTGGAGACTGCCCTCGCCGACGCGACACATCACGGAGCGCCCAGCGACCGCCTCCTCGTGACGGGCTGGTGCTCGCTGGCGGCGCAGGCCGCGACCTACCAGGAGAAGGAGCGGGCCGAGCAGGCGGTGCTGCGAGCCACCGCGGTGGCGGCGCAATCGGGTGACCCCTCGCTGGTGGCCCTGGTGCAGGACCTGGAGGGATTCGTCGCCCAGCAGGTCGGGGAGCCGGAGACCGCGCTGGCCTCGATCCTGCGGGGCCTGGAGAGCGCCCGCGGGTCCCAGGACGACTACGACGTGGTGAACCTGCTCAACAGCGCCGCGGAGGTGCTGTCCGAGCTCGGCCGCGATGCCGAGGCCCTGGCCATGACCGACGAGGCGTTCGAGCGCGGCACCCACCTTGACCTCAACCCCCAGTCGGTCCTGGGACTGCTCGTCCGGGGCTTCGTGCAGGTGGCGGCCGGTCACGTGGCGGCCGCCCGGGGGAGCGCGCTGGAGGGCCTGCGCAGCGCTCGCACCCACCACCCCGCGCGCAAGGTGCTCTCGGACGGTCTGCACATCCTGGCGGCGTGCGAGGCCTCGGAGGGGCGGGACGACCAGGCAGCGCGACTGATGGGGGCAGCCATGGCCATCCGCGAGGACCTCGGGCTCGAGCCCGAGGGCCTGACCGACTGCCGGATCGGCAGCCTGACCCTGCCGGTCCGCGACCGGCTGGGCGACGCGGCCTGGCGGGTCTATGCCGCAGCCGGCTCGGCCGATCCGGACGGTCTGATCGACCGGCTCCTGGCCGAGGGCGCCCGGCACGCCTCCCGGGAGCACCAGCTCAGCCCTTAAGCCGTCGTTAAGCGCTCTCGGGGAACTTCTTCCTGTCAGTTCCACCACAGGAAGGCAGTGCCATGAACACCATCGCCATCTCGGGTCTGCGGCGCAGCGTGGCCCGCGCCGCCGCAGTCCTCCTCCTCGCCGTCGCCGCCTGCGTGCCACTGGGCGCGCAGTCGGCCTCGGCCTACGGCAACAGTGCGTGGAGATACCCCGGAGGTGCCATCCCCGTGGCCGCCGCCTACAACGGTCTCTACGGGCTCGTCGTGCCCGGCGTCTACGTCGGTCGCGCGCCCGGCAGCCAGGACACCCAGTTTGTGACCGCGCGGATGCACGTCAACGAGTGGCGACCGGGCGAGCAGCGCTGGGTCAGGATCAGGACCGGATCCCAGTCGATCACCATGTTCCGCGGCCAGGAGGTCGGCATCGTTCCCGCCATCACCGTCCCGGTCGACACCCGCCGGTACTACAACGTCGAGGTCGAGGTGATCTGGGAGGACGGCTTCGGCGGGACCTTCGGCCACAACACGGTCCACTTCATGCACGCCGGCGACTACCGGTGCGGCTACACCGCCTGCACGATCGGCCAGGGATGGATCTACTTCTGAGCCAACCGCAGCGTGCCGGGTCCGTGCCGACCCGGCACGCCTGCATACCGGGAGTCCGTGACGAGCCCGGTCTCAGGGTCGGACGTCGTCGTGCAGGCGCACGCTGGACAGCTCGAAGCCGTCGGTCGTCTGCCAGAGGTGCAGCCGCCTGGCCTGTGGGGTCTTGTGCTGGGGGTAGACCCGCCAGCAGGTGGCGCTGTCGGCGCGGGCAGGTCTCGTGCCAGCTCCCGGGCCAGGTCGACCGTGCCGACCCGCTCTCCGCGACCGTCCCCATCGCTCCCGACACGATGTCATCGCCCTCCCTCGACTGTTCTCATGATGGCACCGGGGCCCGACATTGTGGCCCCATGCGGCTCGCGAAGCAGCTGGACCGGGCGCAACGGCGGCACCGGTGGCTCGGTGCCCCCATCGCGGTGGTGTTCAAGTACGCCGACGACCACGGCCCCTACCTGGCCGCACTGATCACCTATTACGGCTTCCTGGCGCTCTTCCCCGTGCTGCTCCTGCTCACGTCCGTGCTCGGCTTCCTCCTGCAGGACGAGCCGGAACTGACCGAGCGGATCCTGGACACCGCGGTGAGCCAGTTCCCCGTCCTCGGCGCGCAGATCGGCACCCCCGACGGATTGCAGGGCAGCGGCGTCGCCCTGGTGGCCGGTGTGCTCGTGGCGATCTGGGGCGCCGTCAGGGCGTGCCAGGCCACGTTGCACGCGATGGATGTCTGCTGGGCGGTGCCGCGCAGCGATCGTCCCGACCCGCTGCGCTCGCCGGTGAGCAGCCTGCCCCTGCTGGGGATCGCCGGGCTGATGCTGCTGGGGTCCACCGTGGTGTCGGTGCTGGCGAGCAACGCCAGCGCGTACGGGCTGGAGGTGCAGGCGTTCCTCCGGCTGCTCACGACCGTGCTGGCCTTCCTGGTGGCCCTGGCCGTGTTCCTGCTGGCGATGCGGCTGACACCGACCTACGACGTGGGCTGGCGGGAGGCGCTGCCCGGCGCCGTGGTCGCCGCCCTGGGGTGGCAGCTCCTGCAGTGGGTCGGAACGGGCTACGTGACCCGGGTCGCGGAGAGCAATGAGGCCTACGGCGTCTTCGGGCTGGTGCTCGGCCTGGTCGGCTTCATCTACGTCGCCGCGGTGATCGTGGTGCTCGCGGTCGAGCTCAACGTGGTGCTGGCCAAGGGTCTGTACCCGCGCGCGCTGCTGGCCCCGTTCAGCGACGAGGAGCCGCTGACGGACGCGGACGAGAAGGCGCTGTCCGAGGCCACACGCGCGACCGCGGTCAAGGACTACGAGGAGGTCGAGGTCACCTTCGAGGACCGGGAGGAGTGACCACCGGGGTCCGGGTCGGCCGGCGGTCCCCGTCCTACCGAGCCAGTGTGGCCAGGTCCTCCCGGTGGGCCCGGGCCACGTCCTCACCGGCCTGGATCGCCTGCTTGGCCTTGTGGAAGTCCGCGATCTCCACACCCTCGATGAGCGGGTCCAGCAGGACGTCGGGCTTGTAGAACGACAGGCGTGCCATGGTCAGCTGGGCCTGCATCACGTCGGCGGCGCGCAGCAGCTCCTTGAGCGCACTGAGCCGCGGGCGGCGGCGGGGGGAGCCGGCGTCCTCCTGGGGGTGCTCCAGCTCGGCGAGCGGGGTGGCGTTGACCGCCAGGACGCGGTCCGCACCCAGTAGCAGGGCGCCGTCCACGGGGATCTGGTTCAGCAGGCCGCCGTCCACCAGCCGCGCCCTGCCGATCGCGACCGGCGCGATCGCCCCGGGGTAGGCGGTGGTCGCCCGCAGCGCGGTGATCAGGTCCCCGTCCTGGCTGTAGTGGATCCGGCCGTCGGTGATGTCGGTCGCCGTGAGCACCAGCGGCAGGTCCAGCTCCTCGAACGTCTCGGGGAGCAGCTCGACCAGCCACCGTTGGAAGCCGTCGGTGTTGATGACCCTCCCGGACAGGGGGTTCCAGTCGATCAGCTTGCGCCAGCGCAGGTCGGTGGCGATCTCGGTCATCTCGGCCGCCGTGTAGCCGGCCGCGATGAACGCCCCAATCAGCCCGCCCATGCTGGTGCCGGACACGACGTCAGGGCGGACGTCCAGCTCCTCCAGCACGCGCACCACTCCGATGTGGCACAGGCCCCGGGCGCCGCCGCCCCCCAGCGCCAGCCCGAGACGAGGCTCCGGAGGGTCTTGGGAGGGCGAGGGCGCGGCACGGAGCCTCAGGTCAACCATGCCGCCAGTCTCGCGCACGCCCCGCTCAGAGCGTCGGTGGGGAGCCGGGTGTCCCGCCGTGTCCCTGGGACCGCCGCAGCTGCCAGGCGACCGCCTGGGAGCGGCCCCGGACCTGCAGCTTGCGGTAGATGTTCGAGGTGTGGTGCATCACGGTCTTGGGGCTGATCCCCAGCGAGCTCGAGATCTCCTTGTTGGTCTCGCCGGCGACCAGGCCCGCCAGCACCTCCTGCTCGCGGGCGGTGAGCAGGGGCGTGCCCGAGGGTGCGGAGCCGGCCGGGGGCGCCGTCGCGGTGGGTGAGGGGGCCGGCGCGGGCTTGGTGACCGGCTCGGCGGCGGTCGGGCCGACCTCGGACGGCTCGAGGGCGGGTGGCTCGAGCGGGGTGGCCTCGGCTGCGGGCGATGCGGCTGAGGGCGACGCGGCGACGGGCACCTCGGCTGCGGGCTCCCCCGGGGCGGGCGACTCGATGGTGATCGGCCCGATGACCGGCGGGTTGACCGACGTCGCCATGACCGGTGGGGCGGCGGTGACGGACTCGGCATACGTCAGCGCCTCCTCCGCCGCGGCCAGGTGCGTCAGGCTCGACCCGGCGAAGCTGGCCGAGTCGAAGGCACGCACCCCCAGTGCCTCCCGACAGGCCTGGAGGGAGACGGTGTAGGCCTGCAGCATCGCGGGGGTCAGGCTCGGCCGCAGCACCGGCATGTGCTGGGAGATCATGCCGTGCAACCGGGCCTCCTGGACCCGGTCTCCCCGGGCCGCGGCCACCTTCGTCAGACAGATCATCGGCGCCCCGCACCACCCCCACGCCCCGATGGCCCGGCCGAACTCGATCACCTCGGCGGCGTAGGCGGCGCCCCGCTCCAGGTCCCCTCCGGCCACCGCCTCGATCGCGGCGACCGGTTGCAGCCACGCCTGGATGTGCCGGCTGCCGGTCCGGCGGGCCAACGCCAGCAGGTCGTCGTGGTCGGGCAGTTCGGGGACGCGGGCCCTGGCGCCGGGCAGCGTGTGCAGGAAGCCTGCGGCGGTGAGGAGCAGGACGGGGTCGTCCTGCCCCTGGGCGCGCTCGTATGCCGTCACGGCCCACCGCAGGGCCTGCTCGTGCTGGCCCACCTGGTGGGCCAGCATGCCGGTCCAGATCTCGAACCGGGCCAGGGTGGGCTGCCACCCCAACTCGCGCGCCAACCTGCGGCCCTCGTCGCACAGCGGCGTGATCGCCTCCCGGTGCTCGGCGAACCGCGAGGCGCGCACGGTGAGTCCCAGGACCCGCAGCAGGACCACGTCACCGGCACCCCTGGCCAGGTCCACCGCCGAGAGCAGGTCGGAGAGCACGGCAGCCACCTCGTCGGCGCTGTGCGCCACCTCGGTCCGCAGCAGTCCGTGCCACCCGGCGAGCATGGCCCGCAGCCCGGCCGGGACCTCGGCCATGCCGGGGAGGCCGGCCGCCCGACGCAACAGGTCCAGGTGACCCGGGGGCGCACCCTGGCTGAACCAGTAGGGAGCCAGCCCGACCCCGAGCGTGGCCGCCGCCGCTGCGTCCCCCCGGTCCAGGGCCCGGTGCAGTGCCAGCCGCAGGTCGGGACCCACCGGCCGCAGTTGCTCGCTGGCGCCGAGGAACTGGGCCGCGGTCTCGGCTTCGCTGGTCCCGGCGACGAGACCGAGCGCCCACCGGATGTGCGCGGCCTCCAGCTGCTCCACCTCCTCCGGTGACTCCGCGACCAGGCGCGCTGTGGGCGTGCTCCCGCACCAGCGGGTGCAACGAGAACCGGGTGGCCCCGTCGGTGTGGTCGGCCTCCACCAGGTGCGCGTCGACCAGCGCGGTCAGACCGGCGACGACGTCCGTGCTGCCCGCGACCGCCACGATCGCCTCGACCGGGACGGGGCTGCGGAACACGGTGAGTCGGCGCAGCAGGGTGCGTTGGTCGGGGGTGAGCAGGGACTCGGTCCAGGCGATCGCCCCGAAGAGGTCATGGTCGTCCTCCGGCGCCGGCTGCCCGAGCACCTCGCCGGGCGGCCGCTCCCGGAGCAGTCGCAGCAGGCTGGTGGGGGAGAACGCGGCGGAGCGTGCGGCGGCCAGTTCGATCGCCAGTGGCAGGCCGCCCACCAGCGCGCAGATCCGGGCGATCGCCGGCAGCGCCGCACCCTCGGTGGCCGCCGCCGTGCCGGTCGCGGTGGCGATGTCGACGAAGAGTCGCACCGACGGGTGCTGCGCCAGCTCGGCCGCGGGCTGCTCCGGGTCCGGGAGCGGGAACGGGTCGAGCCGGAACACCGTCTCCCCGGGGATGCGCAGCGGACTGCGCGCCGTCACCAGCAACCGCAGGTCGCGGCGTGAGGCGAGCAGCGTGCGCAGCGTCCGCCCGGTGTCGGGCGCCCGGTGGACGTCGTCCACGAGCAGCAGGGTCGAGGGTGGGTCGGTGGGTGGGTCCGTGGCCCCCGCGTCGCCCGGTAGCGCCGGGGCCGGCTCGCCCGCCCCGGCGGGGATCCCGACGGCGGCAGCGATCCGACGCTCCAGCAGACCCGGCTCATAGATCTGGTCCGCGGACAGTGCCACGGCAGGGCCGGAGTGGCCGGCGAGCACCTCGCGGGCCAGGCGGGACTTGCCGACCCCGGGCAGGCCGGTGAGGGTCAGCAGCCGACGGTCCGGGTGCTCGAGAAGCTGCCCGAGCAGGGCGAGGGCCGTGGTCCGTCCGCGGAGCGGGAGATCCGCCATTGATCCAGTGTCCCAGAGATCGTCCCGATAAATAGGGCAACTGCCCGATGTGCTCGACTTTTCCAGGTGGTGGACTGTGCCTAGCCTCGCAGCGAGGGTGCCACACATCAGCACTGGCACGTCGTCGGCGGTGGCGTTCGGCACCGGGCTGTGGCGCCAGGCCACGCATGGGAACCGGGGAGACTGCCGTCCGCCACTGCCGACGAAACACGTTCCGGCCCCGACCGCGGCCCGGTCTCTCACCCTCAGGTATCAGGACGGAAAGGCCCTCTGGGGTGATGCCCGGCTCTCCTGGCCGTTCCTACCTTGTGGGACATGACCACCCAGCAACTCACCCGATCCCCGATCACCGGAGGCACCCGCCTCCCGTCCCAGCCTTCCGCATACGTCCTGGCGGTCCCTGGGGCACGACTTCGCCTACCTCGTGCCGGGCTTCTTCCTGACGGTTGTCGGCTTCGTGGTGCTGTGGCCGCTGCTCACCCTCGGGGTGGGCACCCTCGTCCTGTGGGTCGGGGCCCCGGTCCTCGGCCTGATGCTGCTCGCCGCCAGCGGGTTCGCCCGCGAGAACCGGGAGCTACTGCGGAGCTGGGGCGTGACAGTGCCCGAGCCGCGTTACCTGCGGCCCGCGCCCGGCGTCGCCCGTCGGCTGATCGCCACGATCGCCGACCCGCAGACCTGGAAGGAGGCGATCCACGCACTCCTGGTCGCCCTCCCGCTGCGGACCACCACCTTCGTGCTCAGCGTCACCTGGGTGGCCACCGCGCTCGGTGGGCTGACCTGGTGGGTGTGGGGGCGCTTCCTGCCTCCGGGTGACCACGCGGGGCTGACCTGGCTGGTCGAGACCGTCACGGGGGCAACGCTCGGCGGCGACCGCTACCTCACCGAGTCGCTGCTCTATCTCGCCGCCGGTGCTGTGCTGCTGGTGCTCGCGCCGTGGGTGGTGCGGTCCTGCGCGCGGGTCGATGCGATGGTCGCCAGGGCCCTGCTGGGCGGGGAGGAGCGGTGATCGCCGTGTCGCAGGTCTCGGACCCCTCGCCCACCCGTGGCGTGGCGCTGCCCGCTCCCGGGGACCGGCTGGTCGCCCGCATCTGGGGCTGGCTGCTGCTCTCCCTCGCCGCGGTCACCCTGTGCGCGGTGAACGTGCCCGTCCTGAGCGCCCTGTATGGCGTGTTCGTGCCGATCTCCTTCGTGGTGGCCGGGGCCCACGCCGCATCCCTCCTGCTCGCCGCAGACCGCCCCCGCGTCGGCCTCGGGCTCTCGGTCTCCGCACTGTTCGCCACGTCGCTGCTCACGGTCGGCCAGGACGGGTTGCCCTGGCCGCTGCCGGTCGTCCCGCTGATCACCCAGGTGCTGGTGTGCCTGGTGATCGCCCTGCGCTCGGACCTGCGCCACGCCGCGGTCGCGGTCTGGACCAGCATGGCCGTGGCCGCGATCCCGCTGGTCCTCGTGCTGACCGACGGGGCGCTGCTCGGCGGTGCCTGGCGCAACCTGGTGACGTTCACCGCGATCACGCTTCTGGGCACGCTCCTGGTCGCCGTGGGGCGCCACCTACGGTGGGGCCTCGCCGCGGGCTCCGTAGAGTAGGCCGCTTCCGAGCAGACGGGAGCGGGAACGGTGCTGGACGAGCAGGCGACGCGGCAGGCGTTCGAGGTGCTGTGGGGCGCCCACGAGGGTGGCTACACGGTGGCGGACATCCCGGAGGAGGTGCGACCGCGGACCCGCGGGGAGGGGTATGCCGTGCAGGCGCACTTCGCCGACCGCAGCTCGGCGGTGGTCGGCTGGAAGATCGCCGCCACGTCGCAGGCGGGTCAGGACCACCTGCAGGTCGACGGTCCGCTGGCCGGGCGGGTGCTGGCGGAACGGTTCCTGGAGCCGGGTCAGCCGGTGCCGCTGGAGGGCAACTTCATGCACCTGGCCGAGCTGGAGTTCGCCTTCCGGATGACCGCCGACTTCGCGCCGCGCGAGGCGGCCTACACCGAGCAGGACGTGCTCGACGGCACCGGCGAGCTGCTCCTGTCGTGGGAGGTCCCCAGCACGCGCTTCGACGCGGTCGAGACGGTGGGGGAGGCCCAGCTCATCGCGGACAACGCCTGCGGGTTCCATCTCGTAGTGCAGCCTGCGGCGGAGCAGGACTGGAAGGGCGTGGACCTGGCCGCGGAGACCCCGACGGCGACGCACAGCTCCGGGCTGGTCCACGACGGTGCGGGGCACCGGGTGCTCGGCGGCCCCGTCCCCGCGCTCACCTGGCTGGTCAACGAACTCTCCGGCCAGGGCATCACGCTGGAGTCGGGCCAGTTGGTCACGACCGGCACCTGCGCCGTGCCGGTGCCGGTGCGCCCCGGCGACACCGTGACGGGTGATTACGGCCGGTTCGGTGCGCTGGCGGTGACCTTCAGCTGACCGGGCGGTAGTTTCTCCCCATGACGCTGCGCGGAGCAGGGCTGCTCGGGACGGTGCTGGTCGGCGGGACGCTGCTGCTCGCGGGGTGCAACCAGTCCCCGCCGGACTCCGTGGGTCGGGCCGGCGTCGGCGTCGGCAGTGGTGGGGAGCTGGAGATCCACTACGACACCTGCGGCGAGTCCGGGGTGTCCGTGGTGTCCCTGACCCGCGGCCGCGAGGGCCTGGCGGACGACGAGGAGAACCCGATCCTGGCCGAGGTCACCCTGGACGCCGACGGTCCCGGCGCGGGCACCGTCGTGTTCTCGACCCAGGACCTGCCCGGGGGCATCGCGGGACTCGAGGCCGACGTCACGCACATCGCCGAGGCGATCCCGGAGCACACCGGGGAGTCCCTCGTGCCGGTGACCTTCACCCCCGACCAGCTGACCGGGCTCGCCCCCGAGGAGCTGCTGGTGGGGGAGGACGGCGACACGGTCGCGGCCGACCAACTGCGCGACTGCTGACAGACGCGCCCTGACCTCCGGGCCACTTCGGCGAGGTCATGCGATTCCGGTGTTGCGGATCCGGGGCTATAGACCGGTTTCTGCAACACCGAAAGCGCATGACAGAGGACTCTCCGTGCTGGCAGCGGTGCGGGGCCGGCAAGCGCGCACCGTGCAGGGTGTCCGGAGGCTGTGCCCCTATTCGAACTCGTGGGTGGTCTGGCCGTGGGGGTCCTTGGTGAAGGCGATGACCTTCTGCGGTCGCACCCGAAAGACCAGCGCCAGGGGCTCGGTCTCGTCCTCCTCGGCGCCCTCCTTGCCGCCGCCGACGAACCCGCCCTCGTCGTGGACCTCGAAACGCCAGTCCTCGCCGTACTTGGCCAGGTAGCCGGCGGAGACCTCGGCCAGCTCGTAACGCTCGGTGACCTGGGCGGCAGTGCCCTCCAGCACCACGTCGGTGCCCCGGGACCAGGTGTTGGTCCCGGTCGTGACCGAGACGCTCGGGTCGTCGAGCAGGTTGCGGCACTTCTGCTCCTCCTGGCCGGTGCAGAAGTAGAACGCGCGGTCGTGCCACACCCCGATGAGCGGGGTCACGTGGGGGCGTCCGTCGCGGCGCACCGTGCTCAGCCAATAGAGCTCGGCGGTGGCGAACAGCTGCTCGGTCCGGTCCCAGGCCAGCGGCGTGGGGGCGTCGCCGTAGCGGGCGTCCAGGTGCGTGGTGGGCGGGGAGTGGCTCATCCCCTCATCGTGCCTCGCACCCGGCCGGCCCGCCACCCCCGCCAGGGGCCGGCCCACCACCCGGTCCCGGGCCGGCAGGCTCAGGGCGCGGCGTTCCAGGCCTCGATGATGGCCTCGAGTTCGGGGGCGGTGAAGATCGTGTGGACGTGGTCCTCGGTAAGGGTGCGGGCCGTGGTGAGCTCGACCCGGGCGTATCCCTCCGGGCCCCGGGCCGTCACCCGAATGTCGTCGGGCAACACGGCCTTGAGCGCCGCCAGCCCCTCGGGGAAGTCGACCGTGAGGGTGAGCCCCAGATGGGCCTGCTCGCCGGCGGGCGGCTCGACCAGCCCGGCCTCCTGCACCTCGGGAAGGGCCAACACGGCAGCGAAGGCGTCCAGGTGGGTGTCGGCTGCCGAGGCGTCGGTGCGGGCGTACCCGCTGCTGTTGGCCGGTCGGTCCCCGTCGGGACGGGCGAGCTGGATCTTGAGCCTGGCCCCGTCGGGGAAGTCCGGGTGGTCCATCACCGTGTCGTGAATCGGTCGGAAGGCGGCCGGGTCGTCGGTCATGACCTCCACCGACCTGTTGACCGCCACGGCCGACGTGACGCCCGGGTGGCCCTGCACGGCCTGGACGACGGGCAGGAGCTCTTCGTTCGCCTCGGCGTCGGCCGGGTCCAGACTGCCCTGCAGGACGTGCACGGTCAGCTCCCCGGCTGCCGCCTGGTCGGCCGCGGCGCGGGCCTCGGTGAGGTCCGCGGACTCCGCGACGTTCACCGACAGGACGTCGTCCTCCACCCGGAAGGTCGTCACCGGGTGGAGCGCGGCGACCGCTTCGAGCGTCGCCTCGAGGGTGTTGGGGACGGCGGTCCACCGTCCCGTGACCGACCCCCAGGGTTCACTGACCTGGGCCGACAGCACGAGCTCGTGCTCGGGGTCGAGCACGCCGCGCACGGCCGCGGTGTCGGCGACGAGATCGGCGAACGTGCCCTCATAGGTCGAGGTGTCGGCCGACTGCCACATGACGCACTCCCACGCGCCGCGCAGCGCCAGCCCCTCCGCATACAGACCGTCGCGCAACTGCTGCATCAGGTCCTGCTGGGGGTCATCGAGGCAGACGCCGACACCGTTGGCGATGACGCCCTCGGGGCTGTAGCTGGCCCCGCTGGACGGGCGCCAGTCCGTGACCTCGGCGAGCAGGTCGGCGAAGACGTCCGGCGGGGTGTCGTCCGCCAGCACCAGGGCGCCCGCCGTGTCACCGGTGAACGGCAGCCCGTCCGAGGCGGCCGTGCGGGTGTCGACGACGTGGTCCGGGTAGGTCGTGGTGAAGTGCTCGGTGAACTCCCGCGCCCCGTCGGCGCCGCGGCTCAACGCGCCGCACCCGGACGTGACCAGCAGGGCCGTGGCCACGGCCAGGACCGTGCTGACTCGGACGCGCATGGTGCGGACCTCCGGTGGGGGACGGGTGTTGCCGCTGGGACGCAGGGTAGACGAGGCCCGTGGCGCGGGGGAGGTCGCGGAGGTCTCTAGGCTGCTGGTTCATGTCACTCGAACTCGCCCGGCGTCACCTGCCCACGATGCTGACCGACATCGAGCGGGTGGTGTGCACCGAGACGCCGTCGGCGGACCTGGCCGCCGTGGCTGCCGGTGCCGCCGACGTGGCCGCGCTGCTGCACGAGCGGCTGGGTGCCCGGCCCGAGACGATCGTGGTCGACGGCGTCACCCACCTGCGGCTGCGGTTCGGGTCCGGGCCGCCCCGGGTGCTGCTGCTGAACCACCAGGACACCGTGTGGCCGCACGGGACCCTGGAGCGCCTGCCCTTCTCGATCGACGACGGGGTCCTGCGGGGGCCGGGCTGCTTCGACATGGTCACCGGTCTGGTGATGGCGATCCACGCGGTGGCGATGCTGGCCGAGGAGTCCGGACCGACGGCGCTCGAGGGGATCTCGATCCTGGTCACCGGCGACGAGGAGGTGGGCTCCACGACCTCCGAGGACCTCATCCTCGCCGAGGCTGCCGGGGTGCGGGCGGCCCTGGTGCTGGAGGCGTCCGCCCCCGGGGGCGCGCTGAAGCTGAGTCGCAAGGGCGCCTCGCGCTACCAACTCGTGGCGCACGGACGGGCCGCGCACGCCGGGCTGGAGCCGGAGCGCGGGGTCCATGCCGGGGTCGAGCTCGCCCACCAGGTGCTCGCGGTGGCGGCCCTGGGCGATGCCGGGCTCGGGACCACGGTCACCCCCACCAGCTTTTCCGGCGGCACGACCAGCAACACCGTGCCGGCGCAGGCCCGGCTCGACGTCGACGCGAGGGCGGCCACCGATCGCCGAGCAGGAACGGGTCGATGCGGCGATGCGGGCGCTGCGCCCCGTCGTGCCGGGGGCCGAGCTGGAGCTGACCGGCGGCATCAACCGGCCGCCTCTGGAGCGGGCCGCCTCGGAGGGCCTGTTCGCCCGCTACCGCGAGGTCGCCGACCGGCTGGGGGTGCAGGTCCCGGAAGGCGCCGACGTCGGGGGAGCCTCCGACGGCAACTTCACGGCGGGCGCCGGCATCCCGACCCTCGACGGGCTGGGCGCCGTCGGTGACGGGGCGCACGCCGACCACGAGCATGTCCTGGTCGACCACATCGCCCCGCGCACGGCCGTGCTGGCCGGGCTGATCCGTTCCCTGCTGGACGACCGGTCCGTAGCATGAGAGGTGCCGGAGAGGAGGCCCCAGGTGGCCACTGAGCAGCACGATGTCGCGACCGCATGGCGCCTGGCTGCGAGGCGAGGCGCAGGAGGCCGCGGCGGCGCTGGGCCTGCAGGTCGTCGCTGCCGGGTCCGCGGCGGAGTGCGAGGAGATCGTCGACCTGTTCAACCGGGTGTGGGAGGTCACGGACGAGTCCGACGTCATCGACCTCAGCACCCTGGTCGCCCTGGCCCACGCCGGGCACTACGTCGTCCAGGCGCGACTGGACGGGCGCCTGGTCGGCGGTGGGGTCGGCTTCGTCGGCGCCTCCGGGGAGACGCTGCACTCCCACATCGTCGGGGTGCTGCGCACGCTCACCGTCGCGGGGGTCGGCCGGGTAATCAAACTGCACCAGCGGTCCTGGTGCCTGGAGCGGGGACTGACCCGGATGAGCTGGACCTACGACCCGTTGGTCGCCCGCAACGCCCACTTCAACATCCGCAAACTCGGCGCCCTGCCGGTGTCCTACCACGAGGACTTCTACGGCCGGCTCAAGGACGGGGTGAACGCCGGGCAGTTCAGCGACCGGATGCTGGTCGAGTGGGACCTGACCGCGCCGGTGCCCGCAGCCGCGAGCCGTCCCGCCCAGGCGGGCGATCCCGCGACGGTGCGTGATGGCATACGTGATGACGGGCCGGACCTGGTGGCACTCACCTGCGACGGCGACGAGCCGACCCCCTTCACCCCGCCCCCGGCCCACCACGACGGGGACGTCCTGGTGGGAGTGCCGCGCGACATCGAGGAGATCCGGCACCGGGACCCCGCCCTCGCGGCGCGGTGGCGACGGGCCACCAGGGAGGCACTCGGACAGTTGTTGGACGACGGATGGACCGTCCGGGACTTCCGGGCCGGCCACTACGTGCTGGGCACGGGAGGAGACCGATGAGACTGCAACGCCTGGTCCTGCACACGGTGCGGCTGCCGCTGGTCAGCCCGTTCACGACCTCGTTCGGCACCCAGACCGAGCGCGAGACCTACCTGGTGGAGGCGGTGCTGGACACCCCCGCCGGCGAGGTCACCGGGTGGGGGGAGTGCGTCGCGATGAGCGAGCCGCTCTACTCCTCGGAGTTCCTGACCGGTGCCGCCGAGGTGACCCGGCGCTGGCTGGCACCGACCCTGTTCGCCGTCGAGGACCTCACCGCCGAGACGGTCGCGCACCACCTGCGCCCGGTCGTCGGGCACCCCATGGCCAAGGCCGCCCTGGAGATGGCGGTGCTCGACGCGCAGCTGCGCTCCCAGGAGCGGTCCTTCGGCTCCTACCTGGGGGTGGTGCGCGACAGCGTCCCCTCCGGGGTGTCGGTGGGGATCCAGGACGACGAGCCCACCCTGCTGCGGGTCGTCGCCGACTACCTCGAGCAGGGCTATGCCCGGATCAAGCTCAAGATCAAGCCGGGCGCCGACCTCGGGCCGGTGGCCGCGGTCCGGCGGGAGTTCGGGGACGACCTGCCCTTCCAGGTGGACGCCAACACGGCCTACACCCTCGCCGACGCCGGTCACCTGCGGCGCCTGGACGAGCACGGGCTGCTGCTGATCGAGCAACCGCTGGGGGAGGCCGACATCCGGCAGCACGCCGAGCTGGCCCGGCTCCTGGAGACCCCCGTGTGCCTGGACGAGTCGATCGTGTCGGCCGAGGTGGCCGCGGACGCCATCGCGCTGGGTGCCGCCTCGGTCATCAACGTCAAGCCCGGTCGCGTCGGCGGCTACCTGGAGGCGCGCAGGATCCACGACCTGGCGCGCGCGCACGGCATCGCCGTGTGGTGCGGTGGGATGCTGGAGACCGGTGTCGGCCGGGCCGCCAACGCCGCGCTCGCCGCGCTACCCGGGTTCACCCTGCCCGGCGATATCTCCGGGTCGAACCGCTTCTACGCCGAGGACCTCACCGAGGAGATCGTGATGCACGACGGCGTGGTCGACGTGCCGACCGGGCCCGGCTTCGGGGTCACCGTCGACCCGGCGACGTTGGCGGCACGCACGGTGTCGGTCGAGGAACTATCCGCGGAGGCGTCCCTCCCCTAGGCTGGTCGCCGGGTCGAAGGGGGTGGTGGCGTGGCGCGTCTCCCACGCGGGGTCTGGCTGGCGGCCGGGCTCGTGGTGCTCGGTCTCCTGGTGGTGGCCGGCCGGTACGGCTTCCACCGGGACGAGCTCTACTTCATCGAGGGCGGCCGGCACCCGGCCTGGGCCCAGCCAGACAACCCGATGCTGGTGCCGCTGCTCGCCGCCGGCTGGCACGACCTCGTCGGGGGGCACCTCTGGGCGTTCCGGATCCTGCCCGCGCTCGCGACAGGGGCGACGGTCGTCCTGGCCGCACTGACATCGCGGCAGCTCGGCGGAGGCCCCCGGGCCCAGGTGGTGACCGCCGTCGGGACCGCGCTCACCGGCGTGGTCCTCGGC
The DNA here is from genome assembly GCF_057176825.1 of Ornithinicoccus sp. Classification (NCBI taxonomy): domain Bacteria; kingdom Bacillati; phylum Actinomycetota; class Actinomycetes; order Micrococcales; family Intrasporangiaceae; genus Ornithinicoccus; species Ornithinicoccus sp. The sequence goes on from NZ_CM169976.1 coordinate 1,733,586, forward strand.
ACCGGCCACCTGTTCTCGATCACCACCTTCGACGTGACGATGACCACGCTGGTGGTGCTGCTGCTCGTCCGCGCCCTCCGGCAGGAGCCCCAGCGGGTCGCACCGTGGGTGTGGACCGGGATCGCGGCCGGGATCGCGCTCGAGATCAAGTTCCTGCCCGGGCTGGTGCTCGCGTGCTGCCTGGTCGGACTGCTCCTGGTGGGGCCCCGCCGGCCGCTGCTCGGCCCGGGACCGTGGGTGGCCGGGCTGATCGCCTGTGCGCTGGCCGCGCCGAACCTGGTCTGGCAGCAGGTCCACGGGTGGCCGATGCTCGAGGTGGCCGCCAACATCGCCGGGGGAGGGTCGACGTCGTCGGCCGAGCGCTGGCTGGTCGCCCCGCTCCACCTGCTCATGGCGGGGCCGGTCGCCGGGTTCCTGATCGTGGTGGGCGTCGTCGCCGCCCTGAGGTCCGCGGACCTGCGGCCGTGGCGCTGGCTCGGGGTCGCCTACCTGGCGCTGCTCGTCGTGGTCGTCGCGACCGGAGGCAAGCCCTACTACCTCGCCGGGCTGTTCCCGGCGGCCCTCGCACTGGGGGCCGGGGCGCTGCCCGCCTGGGCCGAGCGCCTGCTCGACCGGCCCGGTCGGGCGATGGCGGCCGCGCTGGTGGTCTCGGTCCCGACCTTCGTCTTCGCCCTGCCGCTGGCCCCGGTCGGCTCGACGGTGTTCGGGATCGCCCAGACGGTGAACCCCGACGGTGCGGAGACGGTCGGATGGGAGGCGTATGTCGACACGGTCGCGGGCGTGACCGCGCAGGTCCCCGCGGACTCCCGTGGGCAGACCGTCGTGCTCACCCGCAACTGCGGTGAGGCGGGGGCGCTGGACCGGGCGCGGCGCCTGGCCGGCGAGGACGACGGCGACGGAGACGTCGTCGGCGACCGGTGGCTGCCACCGGTCTACTCCGGGCACAACGCCTACGGCACCTGGGGCCCGCCGCCGGAGGACGCCACCACGGTGGTGGTCGTCGGCGGGCTGGCCCCCGAGGAGGAGACGGACTGGTTCGACGGGAGCTGTCGGACCGTGACGCACGTGCAGAGCCCGCCGGGCGTCGACAACGAGGAGGACGGTGCGCCGATCCGGCTGTGCCGGCTGGGGGAGCAGGGGTGGGCGGCGATCTGGCCCGAGGTGGCTAGGTTCGGCTGAGCCGCGTGGAATCGCCGTTTCGAACTACGAGTCTCTATCGAGGATTCTGCTGTAAGGAACACTCTACATGCCGGTGTGTGGCGTGGATCATGCGGCGCGAGTTTGAGAGTTCAAGTGCCCCCTGCGTAACATCGACACCAGGAACGCATCCAGAGCGGTTCAGGGACCTGGCCCGCAGACCGCAGCAACCCCGGATCCCCGGAAGGTGCTCACGCCAGGAGCGATGAAGGAGACGCGCATGCTCGGAGACCGCGACCGCGGGCCGTTCGACAGCTGTCGGGGCTGCCGAATGTGTCCGGTGCCGCGCGGCCTCTGACCCGCATCACCCGTTCCCCCGCACCACCCCTCTCGAGAACCCTCCGCCCAGCGTCGCGCGGGCGCCGGGGCCCACCCCTGCGCCTCCCTGCCATGCACCCACCCGAGGACCCCCTGTGATCACGCTCAGCAACGTCTCCAAGACGTTCCCCGCTACGCGCCGCCACGGCGCCGTCCACGCCGTCGACGACGTGTCCGTGCACGTCGAGCGCGGACAGGTCATGGGCATCGTCGGGCCGTCCGGCTCCGGCAAGTCCACCCTGGCGCGCTGCATCAACCTGCTGGAGCGCCCCGACACCGGCTCGGTCCTCATCGACGGTCAGGAGCTGACCACCCTGGAGGGCGCCCGGCTCAACCGGGCCCGCCGCCAGATCGGGATGATCTTCCAGCAGTTCAACCTGCTGGACTCGCGCACCGCCCTGGGCAACGTCGAGCTGCCGCTCGAGCTCGCCGGCGTGGGCCGCGCCGAGCGCAGGCGACGGGCCACCGCCCTGCTGGAGCGCGTCGGGTTGGCCGACAAGCTGCACCACCACCCGGCGCAGTTGTCCGGCGGGCAGCGGCAGCGGGTGGCCATCGCCCGGGCCCTCGCCCCCTCACCCAGCGTGCTGCTCTGCGACGAGGCCACCAGCGCCCTCGACTCGGTCTCGACCGACTCGGTGCTGGCGCTGATCCGCGAGCTGACCGAGGAACTCGGTCTCACCACCGTCCTGATCACCCACGAGATGGACGTGGTGAAGAAGGTCTGCGACGCCGTGATCCTCCTGGAGGGAGGGCGCGTGGTCGACAGCGGCCCCCTCTCTGAGGTCGTGGCCCGCCCGGACTCCCCGCTGGCCACCCGGCTGCTGCCGCCACCGCCCGGGGTGCCCGGGGAGAACGTCGTCGACGTGACCGTCGGCGGTGCCGGGAGCGACGACGTCGTCTCCCAACTGGTCCGCGAGTTCGGGGTCGACGTGGCCGTCGTCGGCGGCTCGGTCGAGACCCTCGCCGGCGTCCGCTTCGGCCGGCTCCAGCTGCGGCTCGACGGCGACCCGGTGCAGGTGCGTGCCGCCCGCGTCTGGGCACAGGACCGTCAGCGACAGCTCGTGCTGGACGCGGGGGCGGTGGCCTCATGACCAACTGGGAACGCACCGGCCCCGCCCTGCTCGACGCCACCTGGGAGACCCTCTACATGGTCAGCGTCTCGATGGGCATCTCACTGGTCCTCGGCATCCCGCTGGGGGTGCTCCTGGTGATCTCGGCCCCCGGCGGGCTGGACCCGCGCCGGACGCTCAACAGCGTGCTCGGCACCATCGTCAACGTCGGCCGCTCGGTGCCCTTCATCGTGCTGCTCGTGCTGGTCGCCCCCATCACCCGGGCCGTCACGGGGACCACCATCGGCTCGACCGCCACCATCGTGCCGCTGACTATCGCGGCGGTGCCGTTCATCGCCCGCCTGGTCGAGGCGTCGCTGCGCGAGGTGGCCCCCGGCAAGGTCGAGGCCGCGCTGTCGATGGGGGCCCGGCGCCGGGACGTCGTCCGGACCGTGCTGCTGCCGGAGGCGCGTCCCGGTGTGGTGGCCGCGGCCACCGTCACCCTGGTCGCGCTGATCTCCTACTCCGCGATGGCCGGGGCGATCGGTGGCGGCGGACTCGGGGACTTCGCCATCCGCTACGGCTACCAGCGGTTCAACACCGAGGTCACCCTGGCCTGTGTGGCCGTGCTGCTGGTCATGGTGCAACTGATCCAGGTGTCCGGCGACCGGCTGGCCCGCCGCCTGGCGCACCGCTGACGCACACCTCGCCCCACGACATACCTCGTCCACCCACCCATGAGAGAGCACCCCATGCGACTCACCGCTGCCCGCCCCACCGCCCTGGCCCTCGCCGCCGCCCTGACGCTGACCGCCTGCGGGGGTGACTCCGACGCCGCGGGCGGTGGCGCGGCCGGCTCCGACACCGACGCCCCGCTGAAGGTCGCGGCGACGCCCGTGCCGCACGCCGAGATCCTGCAGTTCGTCCAGGACGAGCTCGCCGAGGACGCCGGGCTGGAGCTGGAGATCGTGGAGTTCACCGACTACGTGCAGCCCAACGTGGCGTTGGACGACGGGTCGGTCGACGCGAACTATTACCAGCACTCGGTCTACCTGGCGGACCAGGAGGAGACCGCCGGCTACGACTTCACCGAGCTGCTCGGCGTCAACTTCCAGCCCCAGGGCCTCTACTCCGACAGCGTGACCGACCTGGCCGACGTGCCCGAGGGTGCCACCGTCGCCATCCCGAACGACCCCGTGAACGGCGCCCGCGGCCTGCTGCTGCTGGAGCAGGAGGGTCTGCTCACCCTGGCCGAGGACGCCGGCGACGTGCCGACCAGCCTAGACATCACCGACAACCCACTGGGCCTGCAGTTCAGCGAGGTGGAGGCCGCCCAGCTGCCGCGCAGCCTGGAGGACGTCGAGCTCGCCGCGATCCCCGGCAACTATGCCATCGAGGCCGACCTCAACCCGGCGCAGGACGCCCTGTCCGTGGAGTCCGCCGACGGTAGCCCCTACGTGATCCAGCTGGTCACCCGCACCGGCGACGAGGAGGACCCACGGCTGGTCACGTTGCGGGAGCTGCTGTCCTCCGAGGAGGTCCGCCAGTTCATCGACGAGACCTACCAGGGGGCCGTCGTCGCGGCCTTCTGACCGCGCGGCGCCCCGGCGCACCCGTCCACCGCCGGCCCCACCCGACCACCGCCCGACCCGCACCACCACACCCACCCGGGCTTCGGCATACCGGAGTCCTCACCCAAGGAGAACCAGACCCATGCCCCGCACCACCCTCGTCCTCACCGCCCTCACCGGCTCGCTGCTGCTCGCGGCCTGCGGCTCGGACGCCGAGGGCGCCGACACCGCCGGCGACGGCTCGGTGACCGTCGGCGCCTCCACCGTGCCGCACGCCGAGATCCTGCAGTTCGTCCAGGACGAGCTCGCCGAGGACGCCGGGCTGCAGCTGGACATCGTGGAGTTCACCGACTACATCCAGCCCAACGTCGCCCTCGACGACGGCGCCCTGGACGCCAACTACTTCCAGCACGAGCCCTACCTGGCCGAGCAGGAGGCCGACGCGGGCTACGACTTCGAGATCGTCACCGCCGTGCACCTGGAGCCGCTCGCGCTCTACTCCGAGTCGGTGGGCGCCGTGGCCGAGCTGCCCGACGGGGCCCAGGTCGCGATCCCCAACGACCCGACGAACGGGGCGCGGGCGCTGGAGCTGCTCGCCGGGGAGGGCCTGATTACCCTGGCCGACACCGGGGAGGCCTCGGCGACCGTGCTCGACATCGACGAGAACCCGAAGAACCTGGAGTTCACCGAGGTGGAGGCCGCCCAGCTGCCGCGCAGCCTGGCCGACGTCGACGCCGCGGTGATCAACGGCAACTACGCCGTCGAGGCGGGCCTGTCGCCGGCCGAGGACTCCATCGCGGTCGAGTCCCCCGACGACAACCCGTACGCCAACCTGCTGGTCACCGTGGCCGGCGACGAGGACGACGAGGACCTGCAGACGCTGGCCGAGCTGCTCACCTCCGAGGAGGTCCGGCAGTTCATCGACGAGACCTACGAGGGATCGGTGATCGCCGCCTTCTGACACCGTCGGCCGGAGGTCGGGCCGTGGGCGGGAGGGGGCCTGCGGCACGGCCCCGACCGTGGGTCGGGACGGGTCAGCGGGACGGTCAGAGGGCGAGGAAGAGCGCGAAGCCGATCAGCGGCAGGGTGCCCTGGATCGCCGCGGCCCGCAGGAAACCCCGCCCGGTCGTGACCAGCACGACCGCCGCCAGGACCATCGACCCGGTCGCGAACAGCACGAGGGTGCGGCCCGCCGTGTCCTGCCCGGCGAGGAAGAGCACCAGGCCCAGTGCGGCGCCGATCCCGAGGAACAGGTTGTAGAAGCCCTGGTTGTAGGCCATCGGCGCCGTGGTGTCGGCGTCCTCCTGGCTGCGCAGGCCGAACCGGCGCCAGGTGCTGGGCCTGCGCCACCACACGCTCTCCATCAGGAAGATGTAGCCGTGCAGCAGCGCGGCCAGGCCCACGGCGACGGCGGCAACAACGGTCATGGGTGGAGCCTATGCCGGTCGGGGGTGCCGCTCCGGAACCGCGCTGTCGCGGACCTGGGCGGCCTCCTCCCAGTCGGGGCGCAGCGCGAAGCCGGAGCAGCCCTCGGCGCTGGTGCGGGAGGCGAGCACCTGGTGCAGCTGGATGTGGTTGCGCTCGAAGTTCAACCGCGAGCCGGCCAGGTAGAGGCCCCACAGACGACAGGTGCCCAGCCCGGCCTCGGCGACGGCGGTGTCCCAGCGGACCGACAGGTTCTCGCACCAGGCGCCGGTGGTGCGGGCGTAGTGCTCGCGCAGGTTCTCGTGGTGCCGCACCTCCAGCCCCTCGTCCTCCATCACCCGCACGATCGTCGCGGAGCCGGCGAGCTCGCCGTCGGGGAAGACGAACCGGTTGATGAACCCCTTGGAGACGCCCGGCTTGCTGTTGGTCGGGCGGGTGATGCAGTGGTTGAGCAGCCGGCCCCCGTCGCGCAGGTGCTCGCGGAGGAAGGCGAAGTATGCCGGGTAGTTGCCCACCCCGATGTGCTCGGTGAGGCCGATGGAGGAGATCGCGTCGAAGCCGCGCTCGGTGACGTCCCGGTAGTCGCTGTGCCGGATCTCCGCGCGGTCGGCCAGTCCCTCGGCGGCCACCCGGGCCCGGCCCCAGTCGGCCTGCTCCCTGGAGAGCGTCACACCGAGCGCCGTGACGCCGTAGTGCCGCACGGCGTGCCGCACCATGCCGCCCCAGCCGCACCCCACGTCGAGCAGGCGCATGCCGGGGCGCAGGCCGAGCTTGCGGCTCACCAGGTCGTACTTGTAGGACTGCGCCTGCTCCAGGGTGGCGTCCGGCGTGGGATAGACCGCGCAGGTGTAGGTCATTGACGGCCCGAGCAGCAGCTCGTAGAAGGCGTTGGACACGTCGTAGTGGTGGTGGATCGCCTCGGCGTCCCGCTCCCGACCGTGCCGCAGCCCGTGCGCGAGTCGCCGGAACGGGGACGGCGTCTCCTCCGGAGGCAGCTCGGGCAGGTGCAGCCCCGCGCGGCGGGCCAGGGCCAGCAGCTCCGGGAGCTCCCGGAGCGCGGGCCGGTTGGCGGTGCGGCCGCCGAGCAGGAGCTTGAGCTCGGGGTAGGGGTAGCCCTCGTCCATCCCGTCGATGCTGAGCTGGTCGGTGAGGTAGGCCCGGGTCAGTCCGACCTCGCCGGGGGCCGACAGCAGGTAGTTCAGCGCTCGAGGGCTCTTGAGCCGGAGGACCCGGGCGTCCGGTGACCGGTCGCCGCCGCTCGACCCGTCATACGCCTCGATCCGCAGCCCCGGGACCGTGCCCAGGAAGCGGTCGAATGCCTCGCCCACCGTCATCGCCATGTCGGCTCACCTCCGCGACCCCCATCTTGCACCCCCGCAGCGCCGCAGTGCAGCGGTTTGCCGGGGCCGGAGCCCGCCGCTGCGCCGGCCGGGTCAGCGGGAGCCGACCGCCTTCTCATAGAGGGTGGGGAACCGGCCGTCCGGGTCGTAGCGCGCCTTCACGGGGCGGTAGCTGGCGCCCCCGTAGAGCGCGTCGAAGGTCTCCTCGTCGTAGAACGCCTCGGAGTAGAGGCCCTTGTGGCCGTCCAGCTCGGTGACCTTGGCCTCGATTGCCCGGTTCACGTCGCCGTGCCTGCGGCCCGGCAGGATCGGCACCGCCGACCAGAAGCCGACGTTGACGTAGGGCTCCCCGGGGCGCATCGGGTAGAGCGGCCAGGGGGAGGAGCCCGCCGTCCCGTCGCGCTCCCGGTCTCCCGCAACTGCACCGGGCACAGCCAGACCGGCTCGATGGGCACCTCGGTGAGGAACCAGTCGAGGAACTCGGCGGTGCGGTCCAGCGGGATCTCCACGTCCTGGATCACCCGCTCCTGGGCGGGTCGCCCGCGGCGCCGGTCGATCCCCGCCATGACGCCGTGCCGCTGCTCGAACGCCACGATCTTCCAGTAGACGTCGCTGCGCAGGTACTTCTTCGGCCACAGCCGCCGGATCCGCGGGTGCTGCGCACCGAACGCGCGCGAGCACCAGAACCAGTCGGTGTCCCACCGCCACAGGTAGTCGGCCGCGGTCAGCACGTCCCGCCGCCGGTGCTGGATCGAGCGGTAGTAGATCTGCTGCCCCGTGTAGTCGCTCGGCGCAGGCTGGCCCTCCACCCGATCGCTCCACCGCCCGAGCGTCAGGTAGGACTCGGTCGCCGAGAACACCACGCCGTCGACGAAGTCCACCTGCTGGCCGTCCCACTGCCGGGTGCCCATCACCTGTCCGATGGCCGCCATCACCTCGCTCCAGGTGGGTGAACCGCACGTGCCGCAGCTCGACATACGGTCGGGCCGGCTCCAGCTCGATCGCCAGGCCCACGGCATACCCGAGCGAGCCGTAGGAGTTGGGGAACGCGCGGAACAGGTCGGCGTGCGGACCGTCCGGGCTGGCGGTGACGACCTCGCCGGTGCCGGTCAGGATCTGCAGTTCACGCACCGACTCGTGCGGCAGGCCGTTGCGGAAGGATGTCGACTCGATGCCCAGGCCGGTGACCGCGCCGCCGATCGTGATCGTCTTGAGTTGCGGGACGACGAGCGGCAGGTAGCCGTGGGGGAGGAGTTCGTCGACGAGTTGTTCGTATGTCGTCATGCCGGCGACGCGTGCCGTGGCCGTCCCGGTGTGGTCGGGCGGGTCGAGGGAGACGACGCCGGTGAACGCGGAGACGTCCAGACGGTGGGCGGCCTCGGTGCGCCGCCGGAACAGGTTGGAGGTGGCCTTGGCCAGGCGCACCGGCTGGTCTGTGGGCAACCGGGCGTAGTCCTGGGTCAGGGCCCTGACGGCCGCCTCGTGCTCGCTCGTGCGGGGGCCCGGCGTCTGCGCGGTCTCCATCCGGGAACCACCTCCGGTCCCATCCTGCCGCCGTGGACCGCCCGGGCCAAGGGGGTGCAAAACCTCTCGCGGGTCGGGTGCGTCCGGTCTAGCGTCGGGAACCCGACGAGAGGAGTCCGCATGGACCTGCCGCGCATCTTCGGCATCCGGGAGTCCAGCCACCGGATCCTGGATCCGTTCACCCCGGCGAAGCTGGCCACGCTCGGGGAGGCGCTGCATCTTGCGGCCGGGACCCGAGTGCTGGACCTGGCGTGCGGGAAGGGGGAGTTGCTCTGCACCTGGGCACGGGACCACGGCATCGTCGGCACGGGGGTGGACATCAGCACCGAGTTCGTCGCCGCGGCCCGGGAACGTGCCGTGGCATTGGGGGTGACGGGGCAGGTCGAATTCGTGCACGGGGACGCGGCAGAGCACGTCGCGCCGGATCCGGTCGACGTGGCCTCGTGCTGCGGTGCGACCTGGATCGGGGACGGCGTGCCCGGCACCCTCGAGCTGTTGGCGCGCAGCCTGCGCCCCGGGGGCGTGGCGCTGGTGGGAGAGCCCTACTGGCGGCGGGAGCCGCTGGACGAGGAAACGCTGGCGGGGTGTCACGCCACGTCCGTCGAGGACTTCCGGACCCTGCCGGGCCTCGTCGGCCTGTTCGGTGACCTCGGGTGGGACCTGGTCGAGATGGTGGTGGCCGACCAGGACAGCTGGGACCGCTACGTCGCCGCCCAGTGGTGGAACCTGCGTGCCTGGCTGGACGCCAACCCCGGTGACGACCTGGCCGGTGAGGTGCGCGCGGAACTGGACCGGGCTCCCCTGCAGCACGTGACCTATCAGCGGGAGTTCCTCGGCTGGGGGATCTTCGCGCTGATCCGTCGCTGACCACCGTCGACCGTCGTGGCGCGCCGCCGGCTGCGCAGCCGGCTGATCGCGACCCCGAGCAGGCAGAGCGACCCGCCCACCATGCCAGGGACGGTGGGGACCTCCGCCAGGAGGGCCCAGGACAGGAGCACGGTGATCGCCGGGACCAGGTAGCTGCTCAGGCTGAGTCGCGCCGCGTCCACCCGGCGCAGGGCGTAGGCCCAGAGGCTGAACGCCACGGCCGTGGGGAAGACCCCCATGTAGACCGCGGCCAGGATCGCGCCAGCCGGCGCCGCGGCCACCTCGACGATGGTCGAGGGGAGGTAGAACACCAGGGCGACGGCTCCCAGCGCAGTGCCCCACCAGGTCGCCGACAGGGGGTCGATCGTGCGCAGCGCCCCCTTCTGCAGGAGCACGCCGGCGGCGTAGAGGGCCGCGGCGAGCAGACCGAGCAGCACCCCGGCCAGATCGCGCTGCGCACCCTCCGCGCCCAGCGCGATGATCCCCACCCCGGAGAAGGCGACGACCAGCCCGGCGACGAGCGGCACCGTGAAGCCGGCGCGCTGCACGAACCCGACCCACAGCGTCACCAGGATCGGCGCCACGTTGACCAGCATCGCCGCGGTCCCGGCGTCCAGGTGGTGCTCCGCGGCGTTGAGCACCACGGAGTAGAGGGCCATCCACAGGGCCGCGTAGCTGCCGACCAGCAGCCACGCCCGGCCACCGCGTGGCACCGCCAGACCGCGACGGATCACGAACGGTGCCAGCACCACCGTGGCCACCACCACGCGCAGCAGGGCGAGCGGGCCGGGGGAGAGGTCGGGGCCGACGAACCGGATGGCGACGAAGGACGACGCCCAGAAGGTCATGGTCACCACCACCGCCAGGCCCGCGAGCAGGGCGGCGCGGGGCGCCACGGGGACCTGTGACGCGGTCGGCGTCGACGCGGGGGTGGGGCACGGGGGTGCGGTGGTCATGCAAGCCACACTGGCCCCTCCGCATACATCAGCACAAGCGAATCTTTCTTCACAAAACTTAAGTAGCACTGTAGTGTCACGCCATGCTCGACGTGCACCGCCTCAGGGTCCTGCGCTCGGTTGTCTCGACTGGCTCCGTCCAGGGTGCCGCCGCCCTCCTGGGCTACACGCCGTCCGCGGTCAGCCAGCACCTGTCGGCGCTGTCCCGGGAGACCGGGTTGACACTGACGGAGCGGGTGGGCCGCGGGATCGAGCCGACCGCGGCGGGGCGGAGTCTCGCCGCGGCCAGCGACGACGTGCTGGGCGCGCTCGCGGGGGTGCAGGACACGGTCGACAACCTGCGGGCTGGACGCAGCGGGACCCTGGTGCTGCGCTACTTCGCCTCGGTGGGGGCGGCCTGGATGCCACGGGTCGTGGCCGCGCTGAACAGGGAGTTCCCGGACCTCCGCTTGGTGCTGCAGCACGCCGAGCTCGTGCCCGCGCCGAATGCGCCCGCCCCGGACCTGGAGGTCTCCGTCGCCCGACTGCACCCGTCCCCACCGGCGGGCTACGCCTCCCAGGACCTGCTCGAGGACCCCTACCTGGTCGTGGTCCCCGAGGGTCACCGGCTCGCCGGACGGGAGCAGGTCGAGATGGCCGAGCTGGCCGACGAGGCCTGGGTCGACAACGACGTCCCCGGCGCTCCCTGCCGCTCGTTGGCGATCGACGCCGCGGCCGCCTGCGGGTTCCACCCGCGGTTCGCCGTCGACACCCATGACTTCGCGACCGCGCTGGCGTTCGTGGCCCACGACCTGGGGGTCACCGTGATGCCCGAGCTCGCCTGCCGGGTGCTGCCCGCGGGGGTGGTGGCGGTGCCGCTGGTGGACCCGACTCCGGTGCGCACCCTCCGGGTGCTGGTCCGCGACCCGGTGGCGGGCACCCCTCCCGCCCGGCGTGCCGTGGAGCTCCTGCGGGAATTGGCGACGTCCTGACCGGGCACCGCCGCGCGAGCCCGGCGTGCGCTGCCGCCCGTCCGGTGCGGTTCAATGTGCGCCGTGACCGCACACTCCGCCGCGCTGCGTGACAGCGCTGTCCGTGACTCGGCCCGGGTGGCCGTCTTCGCCGCCCTCATCGTCGCGCTGACGCTCGTGCCCGGGCTCTACCTGTTGGGCGGCTCCGTGCCGGTGACCCTGCAAACCCTCGGCGTGACCCTGGCCGCGGCGATCCTCGGGCCCTGGCGCGGCGCCGGCGCCGTGCTGGTCTACCTCGCGCTCATCGCCGTGGGCCTCCCGGTGGCCAGCGGCTTCAAGGGCGGGCTCGGGCTGTTCGCCGGCCCGACCGGCGGCTTCCTGGTCGGCTTCGTGCCGATGGCGATCGTGATCGGGCTGCTGGCCCGCTGGGTGCTGGGCCGGATCCACGGTGCCCGGCTGCCCCTCGCACTGTTCGGCGCCGCGGTGGCCGGGATCCCGGTGTTGTATGCCGTGGGAGTACCTTGGTTCGCCCACGTCACCGGGATCTCGGTGGGCCAGGCGATGAGCAGGGGGATGTGGGCGTTCATCCCAGGTGACCTCGTGAAGGCGGCTGTGGCCGGGGCCGTCACCGCGGCGGTCGTCCGGGCGCTACCCGACGTCGTCGGCCGCCGGGACTGAGCCGGCAGCCAGCTGCTCCTCGATCCACCGCGCGGCCGCGGTGACCTCGCGGACGAAGCCGGGCACCGAGGCCTGGGTGAACCGCTGCTCCGGGCCGGTGACGTTCACCGCGCCGAGCACGGCTCCGCCGGGCTCGCGAACAGCGACGGCGACGGAGTTCACGCCCGGGGCGCGGGCACCCTCGCTGGTGGCGTATCCCTGGGAGCGGATCTGCTCCAGCTGCTCCAGCACCTGAGCGCGACGGTCGTCGTCCAGGTCGGCCTGGGAGTCCAGGTAGGACGCGGCCTCGGCCCGGGGCAGGTGGGCCAGGATGGCCAGGGAGGGTGAACCGACCAGCAGCGAGATCGGGGCGCCGAGGTCCCGGTAGGTGCGGTGCAGCTCCTGCTGGGACTCGACCTGGCGCAGGGGGACACGGGTCCACTCCTGCCGGATGTGCAGCGCGGCCGTCTCCCCGGTGCGGTCCCGCAACCGCACCAGCGCGATCCCGCCCGCGTCACCGAACCGTCCCCACTGGTGGGCGTAGGCCTCGGCCAGGGTCACGGTGCGGCCGCCCAGGGCGAAGCGGCCGCCGGGGAGCTCGCGGACCAGCCCCGACGCGGCGAGGGTGCTCAGGTAGCGCCAGCTGGTGGTCCGGTTCAACCCCAGTCGCGCGCCGATCTCGGCCGGCGTTTGCACGGGGCGCTCCGCCTCGAAGGCGAGGAGGACCTCGAGCGCGCGCTTGACCGATTGCAGGACGGGTGGTGGAGTGTTGTTCACAACGTGAATCATCCTGTTCGTATGTTGAACAACAGCGTAGGGAGTGGCCGCCATGGGCGTCAAGGAACCCGCCCCGGGAGCGACGCAGGACCCGGTCTTCTCGCTGCGGACCGTCGTGCTGGGCACCTACGTGCCGTCCCTGCTGTTCGGCGTCGCCGTCGGCGTCGTGCTGCCGCTCGTGCCGCTGAGCGCCGTCCGTCTCGGCGGCGATCTGGCCGTGGCCGGCCTGGTGTCGGCCATGTTGCCGCTGGGCAAGGTGCTGACCGATGTGCCCGCCGGTGCCCTCGCGGCCCGGATCGGGGACCGCCGGGCGATGCTGGTAGCCGCCGTGGTGGCGGTGCTCGCGCTGCTCGGGATGGCGCTGGCTCCGCACCTGTGGGTGCTCGGGGCCGCCGTGCTGGTGCTCGGTGCCTCGAGCGCGGTCTTCAACCTGGCGCGCCACGCGTACCTGACCGAGGTCACCCCGGCCCACAAGCGCGCCAGGGTGCTCTCGACGCTCGGTGGGATGCACCGCATCGGCTACTTCATCGGCCCGTTCCTGGGGGCGGCCGTGGTATTCGGCACCGCGATCAGGCCCGCGTACTGGCTGGCAGCGGGCTGCGCCGTCCTCGCCGTCGGGGTGATCCTGGCGGTCCGGGAGCCGCCGGCCGCCGGGCCTGCCGCTGCGACGCGCCCACCGGGCAGCAGCATCCCCGCGCTTCTGGTCCGCTACCGACGACTCTTCCTCACCCTGGGACTGACCACGTTCCTGGTCGGCGCGGTGCGGGGTGCCCGGCAGACGGTCCTCCCGTTGTGGGGCGAGCACCTGGGCCTGGACCCGGAGGTCATCTCGTTGATCTTCGGACTCTCCGGCGCCCTGGACATGCTGCTGTTCTATCCGGCCGGCAAGGTCATGGACCACTACGGCCGGCTGTGGATCGGGATCCCCTCGATGCTGGTGATGGCCGCGGCGATGGCCGCGCTGCCCCTCGCCACCAACGTCCCGGCGCTGGCGGCCGTGGCCGCCGTGCTGGGGGTCGGCAACGGGATCGGGTCCGGGATCATCATGACGCTGGGAGCCGACGTGGCCCCTCCGGGGGACCGGGCGGCCTTCCTCGGCGTGTGGCGCCTCTTCCAGGACTGCGGCGACACGGCCGGCCCCCTGGTCATCTCCGCCGGCACGGCACTGGGCTCACTGGCCGCGGGCATCTGGGTGACCGGCGCCCTGGGGGGTGCCGCGGGGGCGGCGCTGGGCCGCTGGGTCCCGCAGTACTCCGAGCATGCCAACCGGACGACCCGGAGGGCGGCCGGGATCCCCGTCGGCTGATCCCCGTCGGACAGGGGTCAGTCCGCCGCAGGGGGCGCGGACCGTTTCAGAACGGCCCGGAAGGTGGCCTCGTCGGCACCCAGCGCCTCCGACACCTCGCGCGCCGCGTCGCGCACCCGGGTGCCCAACAGGACACCGCGGTCGTCGTCCACCCTGATCGCGGGGACCGACAGGCCGATCGCGCCGAGGACGGTGCCGCCGTGGTCCAGGACCGGGGCGGCGAACGAGCGGATCCCGGGGGTGCGCTCGGCGTCGGAGTAGGAGTACCCGCGCTCCCGGGTGCGGGCCAGGTCGGCCCGCAGCGCGTCGGGGTCGGTGATGGTCCGCTCGGTGGCGGCCTCGATCGGCTCGCCCAGCACCCGGTCCTGCTCGGCGTGCGGCAGGTAGGCCAGGATCGCCTTGCCCGGGGCCCCGTGCACGATCGGGATCGGGATGCCGAACTCGGTGTAGGTCCGGCGCAGCTCCTGCCGACTCTCGCACTGGTCGACGACCGCGCGCCGCCAGCCGGGGAGGTGCTCGTGGATCCCGACCGTCTCGTTCACCTCGTCGCGCAGTGCCTTCGCCAGCGGCAGAGCCGCAGTCCGCAGGCTGCTGGCCAGCGCTCCGCCGTGCGCCAGGCGCACCACGAGGGGGCCCAGGGCGTAGCGGCGGTCCGAGGTCTGCCGGATCAGTTCGTTGTCCGTCATCGAGACGAGCAGCCGGTGCACGGTGCTCGTCGAAAGACCGGTGAGGCCCGCCAACTCGGTGATCCCGAGCTCGGGGGACGCGGCATCGAAGGACCGCAGGATCCGGACCGCCCGGTCGATGGACTGCACCCGCTGGCGTGCTGACTCGTTCACCGTGTTCTCCCTCGAATCGGCGGATGGCGACCGGGATGACCCCTTGACCCGTCCCGGGGTCGCGCCTAGTGTATGGGCTCAGTCATCCCATAATGTGAGATCGTATCCCACAATACAGGAAGGAGGCGACGATGCTTCCCCTCGACGGATTCCGCGTCCTCGACCTCACGAGGTTCCTCTCCGGCCCCTACTGCACCCTCGTCCTGGCCGAGCTCGGCGCCGACGTGATCAAGGTGGAGCAGCCGCACACCGGTGACGACTCGCGCCGCCTGGCGCCCAAGATCAACGGGGAGAGCTACCCCTCGGCGATGCCCAACCGGAGCAAGCGCAGCGTCTCCCTCGACCTCAAGACCGAGGCGGGCGTGGCCGCGTTCCGGGAGCTGGTCAAGACGGCCGACGTGGTGATCGAGAACTTCCGCCCAGGCGTGGTCACCAAGCTGGGGATCGACTACGAGCAGGTGAAGGCGCTGCGGGAGGACATCATCTACTGCTCCATCTCCGGGTTCGGCCAGACCGGGCCCTACCGGCACCGCCCCGGGTTCGACATCATGGCGCAGGGCCTGACCGGGCTGATGCGGATGACCGGGGACGGACAGCGTCCCGCCAAGGTCGGCATCGCGATCAACGACATCGCCGCCGGCGCCACGGCCGCCTACTCCATCCTGGGCGCCCACATCCACCGCAGCCGGACGGGTGAGGGGCAGTACATGGACATCTCCCTCGTCGAGGCCGGGCTGGCGTGGACCGTCTGGGAGTCCGGCGCCTACTTCGGCTCGGGGGAGATCCCGCAGGCCACCGGCACCCGGCACCGCCGGTCCACGCCCTACCAGGCGTTCCGCACGTCCGACGGCTTCGTCACCATCGGGGCGGCCAACGACAGGCTCTGGGAGCGGCTGGTCACCGGCGCACTGGAGCGTCCCGAGTGGCTTGAGGACCCGCGCTTCGCGACGCTCCCGGACCGGATGGCCAACATCGAGGAGCTGGAGGCCGAGATCGAGGCGATCACCGTCACCCGCACCACGGAGGAGTGGATCGAGGCGGTCGACCGCGCCGGTGTCCCGTGCGGGCCGGTCCTGACGTATGACGAGGCGCTGGCCGATCCCCAGGTCGTCGACCGAGGGGTGGTCGCCGAGGTCGACCACCCGATCATCGGCCCGATGAAGACCATCGGCCCCCCGACCCGGTTCTCCAACCTGCCCGGCTACGGGGTCCGGGGGCCGGCCCCCTGGCTGGGCCAGCACACGACCGAGCTGCTCAGGGAGGTGGGCGTGGAGCAGGAGCAGATCGAGCAGATGTATGCCGAGGGCGCGGCCTTCGACGCCCACCCCGACCGGTCGGCGACCCAGGAGCAGCAGACCGACCCGGTCCCGGCGGGGACCGCCGCACCCACCACGAAGGGGAACTGAGATGACCGAGGACCTGCTGGTCACCCAGGAGGGCGGCGTCGCCACGCTGACCCTGAACCGGGAGCGCAGCCGCAACGCGATCAACATGGGCATGTACCGGGCGCTGCCCGACCTGCTGCGCACGATCGACGCGGACCCCGACGTCAAGGTGCT
The DNA here is from genome assembly GCF_057176825.1 of Ornithinicoccus sp. Taxonomy (NCBI): domain Bacteria; kingdom Bacillati; phylum Actinomycetota; class Actinomycetes; order Micrococcales; family Intrasporangiaceae; genus Ornithinicoccus; species Ornithinicoccus sp. The sequence continues at coordinate 1,749,921 of NZ_CM169976.1, forward strand.
CGTCATCCGGGGCGCGGGCGAGAAGTCATTCGCCTCCGGGGCAGACATCACCGAGTTCGAGCAGGAGCGCAGCGACGCGACCAAGGCGAAGAACTACAACCAGAAGGTGGCCGCGGCCGAGCACGCCATCGAGGAGATGGTGAAGCCGACGATCGCGATGATCCACGGCTACTGCATCGGCGGCGGGGCAGGACTGGCGCTGTCCTGCGACCTGCGCTTCGCCGACAGCAACGCCAAGTTCGCGATCACCCCGGCCAAGCTCGGCCTGGTCTACAGCCTGGAGTCCACCAAGCGGGTGGTCGATCTGGCAGGGCCCTCGCGGGCCAAGTGGATCCTCATGTCGGGCCAGCAGATCCTGGCCCAGCGGGCCCTCGAGCTGGGCCTGTTCGACGAGGTCCTGGAGCCGGAGGAGCTGGAGGCCCACACCTACGAGTTCGCCGCCACCGTCGCCAGCCGGGCGCAGTTCAGCGTCCGCGCCGGGAAGGTGATGGTGCGCAAGGCGGTCAACGGGCAGGTCGCGGACGACGCGGCCACGCTGGACCTGCGCAACTCCTCCTTCGACACCGAGGACTTCGCCGAGGGCGTCCGCTCGTTCATGGCCAAGCGCCCACCCGTGTTCACCTGGAACGGCGATGGCTGAGCCGGCCTTCCCGGGGGCGGTCGAGGCCGCCACCCGTGCCGCGGCGTCCGGGGCCCAGGAGTTCGGGGACTTCTTCCTCGCCCGGTTCCTGGACCTGCGGATCGACTACTCCGACGACCCGCCGGGCTGCACCGTCGTGCTCCCGTATGCCGCGCACCTCACCAACCCGCAGGGCAGCGTGCACGGTGGTGTGATCGGCACCGCCGTGGACATCTCCATGGGGCACCTGTGCCGCCACGTGCTGGGCACGGCGGTCACGATCGAGATGCAACTGCGCTTCTTCCGGCCGCTGACCGGCGACGGCAGCTGCACCGCCCGCTTCCTGCGGCCCGGCCGGCGGATCGTCCACATCGAGTCCCGGATGACCGACGCCGACGGGCGCGAGATCGCCCACGGCGTCGGCACGTGGCACCGGCTCGAGCAACCCACAGACCCTCAGTAAGACCCATCCACCCACCCGCCCACCCGATCGTCTCGCGACCGCCTGGGCACCGATCCGGCAAGGAAGCCGGTAGGAGGAACGAGAATGATGCGCACCCGACTGATCGCAGGAGCCTGCACCGCGGCCCTGGCCATGTCACTGGCGGCCTGCGGCGGCAGTGACGAGGGCGACGGCGAGTACCCGTCGCAGGACCTGGACTGGACCATCGCCTTCGGCCCCGGCGGCGGCAACGACATCATGGCCCGCACGATGGTCGACATCATCGAGCAGTACGACCTCTATCCCGGGGGCAACATCCGCCTGGAGAACCGCGAGGGCGGCAGCGGCGCCACCGGATGGGGCTACCTGCTCAACCAGCGCGGCAACGGCTACGGCATTTCGACCACGTCGGGGTCGTTCATCACCACGCCGCTGCAGGCCGACACCGGGTGGACCTACGAGGACTTCACCCCGGTGGGGCTGTTCGCCACCGACGACGCGTTGTTCATGGTCCCCGGGACCAGCGAGCACGAGACGTGGGAGGACTGGGTGGAGTACGCCTCCTCCCAGGACAGTGTGGTCGTCGGGGGGATCGGCACCGTCAACGTCGACTTCATCCTGCACCAGCTGCTCGCGGACGCCTCCGGCTACCAGATCGAGTACGTGCCGTTCAACGAGGAGGGGCAGCTGCAGACCGCGATGATGTCCGGCTCGCTGGACGCCACCGTCTCCAACACCGGATCCATCCTGGGCCAGATCGAGGCTGGCGAGATGCGCCCGCTGCTGTTCACCGGCCCCGAGCGTCTCGACGTCCTCGAGGACGTCCCCACCGGGGAGGAGCTGGGCATCACCGACCTGCCGGCGATGCCGCGCGGGATGATCCTGCCCCCGGAGGCGCCGGAGGAGGCCCAGCAGTTCTGGGTGGAGACCATGCAGGAGGTCGTCGAGACCCCGGAGTGGCAGGAGTACATCGAGTCCAACTACCTGGCCGAGAACGTGCTGTGGGAGGAGGAGTTCTATGACTTCCTCGGCAGCACCGTCGCCGACTTCGAGGAGATCCTGGCCGAGGCGGGGGCGATCTAGTGGCCACCCGCCTCGCACCGACCCGGACCGTCCCCACGAAGCTGATCTTCTTCACGGCCCTGCTGATCATGCTGCTGGTCTACACCCAGCTCGCGTTCCAGCTCGAGTGGACCACGAAGGCAGGGCGGATCGGCGCCGGGTTCTTCCCCCAGATCATCGGCGTGCTGGGCACCCTGCTGACGGCGTGGGCCCTCCTGCAGGCCTGGCGGGACCCGAGCGACGCCAGTGAGGGCTTCGAGGAGGAGGACCAGGGCGAGGCCGACCTGGGCAAGCACCCGCTCGTCATGGCCGGTGTCCTGGTCGGCTCCGTCGCCCTGCTCCTCACCTTCGTCTCCCTGGGCGCCATCATCGCGGGGGCCGTCTTCACCTTCGCGGTGCTGGCCTACCTGAACCGGGAGCGTTGGGTCACCAACGTGCTCGTGGCGATCGGTGTGCCGCTGGGGTTGTACCTGCTCTTCCAGACCGCCCTGAACGCGGGGCTCCCCTCCGGGCTCCTGCCGCGCTTCTAGCGCGGCGGCCCCAGAAAGAGGACTCATGGACGTCTTCAACGACCTGGCCGGTGGGATCCAGACGATCCTGACGGTGCAGAACCTGTTCCTGCTGGCAGTCGGTGTGACGGCCGGCATGGTGGTCGGGGTCATCCCTGGCCTGGGCCCGTCTGCCGGGCTGGCGATCCTGCTGCCGATCACCTTCGGGCTGGACCCGGCGGGTGCCATCGTGATGCTCGCGGCCGTCTACTACGGCTCCATGTATGGCGGCACGATCACCTCGGTGCTGATCAACACGCCGGGGGAGTCAGCCACGGTGGCCAGCACGTTCGACGGCTACCCGTTGGCCAAGAAGGGGCGGGCCGGTCCCGCCCTGGTCATGGCGGCGGTCGCCTCCTTCGTGGCCGGCACCGTGGGCGCGATCCTGATCAGCTTCTTCGCCCCGGCGACGGCGGCGGTGGCCCGGACCTTCGGCCCACCCGAGCTCTTCCTGGTGGTGGTGGCCGGTCTGCTGACCCTGATCGTGATCATCGGCAAGAACAAGCTGCTCGGCGTCCTGTCGGCCCTGATCGGATTCGCGATCGCCACAGTCGGCATCGACGTCGGTGGCGGTCAACAGCGCTACACCTTCGGCTCCACCGAACTGATCAACGGCATCGACTTCGTGCCGGTCGCCATCGGCCTGTTCGGCGTCGGGGAGATCCTGCACACGCTGTGGCGCGGTGGCCACCTGGAATCCCTCGGCTACGCCAAGGTGTCGGTGCGGGACCGTGCGTTCTGGCCGACGAGGAAGGACTACAAGGAGTCCAACGGCTCCATCTGGCGAGGCTCCTTCCTCGGCTTCCTGGTGGGCACCGCTCCCGGCGCCGGGGCCACCGTCGCGTCCCTGATGAGCTACAACATGGAGAAGTCGATCTCCAAGACGCCGGAGAAGTTCGGCAAGGGCGCGATGCCCGGCCTCACCGGGCCGGAGGCCGCCAACAACGGTGCCTCCGCCGGGGCGATGGTCCCGCTGCTCACCCTGGGCATCCCCGGGTCCGGCGCCACCGCGGTGCTGCTCGCGGGGTTCCTGATGTGGGGCCTGCAGCCGGGGCCGCTGCTGATGGAGCAGAACCCCGACTTCGCGTGGGGTCTCATCGCGAGCATGTACCTCGGCAATGTGATGCTGCTGCTGATCAACGTGTTCATGATCCCCGGGTTCGCCACCATCGCCCGGGTCCCGTTCCGCGTGCTCGCCCCGGTCATCATCGTGCTCTGCGTGATGGGCACCTACACCGTGCACGGCAGCATCGTCGAGGTCGGCATCATGCTGGCCTGCGGCGTGCTGGGCTTCTTCATGCGGCGGTTCGGGATGTCCCCGGCGGCCCTCGTCATCGCGCTGGTCCTGGGCCCCCTCGCCGAGGAGACCCTGCGCCAGACGATGGTGATCTCCGGCGGAGACCCGACGATCTTCCTGCAGCGCACCACCTCGGTGTACCTGCTGATCGCGATGGGCCTGCTGCTGCTGATCCCGGTGCTCTCGCCGGTCATCAAGCGCATCGTCAGCGCGCAGGTCCGTGACCTCGGTCGGGCCCGGCGCTACAAGGAGAGACAGGAGGCCAAGCGCGCGGCCCGCGACGAGTCTGACAGGGTCGGGACGAGGGTCGGATCGTCTCCGGGCGACCCGGACACCGCACCCGAGGACGAAGGGAAGGCATGAGTCAGGTCAGGTATGCCGTCGTCGGCGGTGGCATTCTCGGCGCCGCCGTCGCCCAACGGCTGTTGGAGGTCCACCCGGACGCCTCGGTGACCGTGCTGGAGAAGGAGACCTCGCTGGCCGGTCACCAGACCGGGCGCAACAGCGGGGTGGTCCACGCGGGGCTGTACTACACCCCGGGGTCCCTGAAGGCACGGCTGTGCCGCCGCGGCGTCGGGCTGCTCAAGGACTTCTGCGCCGAGCACCGGCTGCCCTACCAGGAGATCGGCAAGGTGCTGGTCGCGCTGGACGAGGTGGAGGCCGGCCGCCTCACGGCCATCCAGGAGCGTGCCGAGGCCAACGGCGTCCCCGGCGTGCGCCGGATCGGGCCCCAGGAGTTGCGTGAGCTCGAGCCGCACGTGCGCGGTGTGGCCGGCCTGCACTCGCCGGCGACCGCGATCGTGGACTACCCCGCGGTGACCAGGACCCTGGCCTGCCAGGTGCTCGACCGGGGCGGCGACGTCCGGCTCGGCACCGAGGTCACGCGGCTGCGCAACACCGCCACCGGGGTCGAAGTGCGGACCGGGACGGGCGAGGACGAGCTGGTCGAGACGTTCGACAGCGTCGTGCTGTGCGCGGGCCTGCACGCCGACCGGTTGGCCCGACAGGTCGGCGCCAGCGGCGAGCCGCGGATCATGCCGTTCCGCGGGGAGTACCTCGTGCTCCGGCCGGAGCGGCGGGACCTGGTCAACGGCCTGGTGTATCCGGTGCCCGACCCCCGCTACCCCTTCCTCGGGGTGCACCTGACGCCCCGCACTGGACGGTGAGGTGCTGGTCGGTCCCAACGCGGTGCTCGCGCTGGCCCGCGAGGGCTACGACTGGCGGACCGTCTCGCTGAAGGACCTGGCGGAGACCCTCACCTGGCGCGGCTTCGCGCCGTTCGCCGCCCGCAACTGGCGCACCGGTATCGCCGAGATGGCCGGATCGCTGAGCACCAGGCGGTTCGTCGCCGCGGCCCGGCGCTACGTGCCCGAGCTCCAGGTGGCGGACGTGCTGCCCGGTCCCAGCGGAATCCGGGCCCAGGCGATGGACCGGGACGGCAGCCTGGTCGACGACTTCCGGATCGACCGGCAGGGGCGCGTGGTGGCCCTGCGCAACGCACCGTCCCCGGCGGCCACCTCCAGCCTGGCGATCGCCGAGCACCTGGTCGCCGAGATCGACCGCGCCCACGACCTGACCACGAGGAGCTGAGTGATGAGTCCGGACCGGACCCCCGCCCACGACCCCCTGCCCGGTGACCTCTGGGTCATCCTGGCGACGCCCTTCGACGCGGACGGGCGGGTGGACCACGCCTCGATGGAGCGCCAGGTCGCCTTCGCCCGGCAGGCCGGCGCCGACGGCGTGGTCGCCCTCGGGGTGTTCGGGGAGGCCGCCTCACTCAGCCTCGCCGAGCAGCGGGACGTCGCCCGGACGGTTGCCGCCGCGGCAGACGGCCTGCCGCTGGTCCTGGGCGTCGCCGGGCGCAGCACCGCGGTCGCGGTCGAGCAGGCCGAGAACGCCCTGGCCGGCGCCGGCGTCGGGGCGGCGCTCATGGTGCTGATCACCAGCGCCGACCCAGCGGTGGTCTACGGACACCTGGGGGCGCTGCACGCCGCGACAGGGGCACCGGTCGTGCTCCAGGACTACCCGGCCACCTCGGGCGTGAAGCTCCCGGCGCCCGCCATCGGCGACCTCGTCGCGGACTGCCCCCAGGTGGTGGCGATCAAGGCCGAGGCGGCGCCGACCCCGCCGGGCATCGCCGCCATGGCCGAGCGCACCGACGTGCCCGTCTTCGGCGGGCTGGGCGGGCTCGGCCTGCTGGACGAGCTGGCTGCCGGAGCCGCGGGAGCCATGACGGGCTTCAGCCACCCGGAGGGCCTGCGAGCCGCCCTCGACGCCTGGAGCGCCGGGGGGTTCACCGCCGCGCGCGAGGCCTACGCACCGTGGCTGCCCCTGGTGAACTTCGAGGCCCAACAGGGCATCGGTCTGGCGTTGCGCAAGATGCTGCTGCACCGGCGCGGGGTGCTGGCCGACCCGTTCGTGCGCCCACCGGCACCACCGGTCCCGCCGTCCCTCGTGCCGCTCCTGGAGCAGCACCTCGCCACCACGCCCCTCGCCCGTGACCAGGAAAGGACCACAGCATGAAGCTCGGACTCGACGGTCGGACCGCGATCGTCCTCGGCGCCACCTCCGGCATCGGCGCGGCCATCGCCGACGCCCTCGCGGACGAGGGGGTGAACCTCGTCGTCGTCGGCCGTGACGCCGACCGGACCGCCGCCCGGGCGGCGCAGTTGCCGGCCGCGACCCCGGTCGCCGCCGACCTCGCCGACCCCGCGGCCCCGGAGCAGATCGTGGCGGCCGCGGAGGAGGCGTACGGGCAGGTCGACATCGTGGTGCTCAACGGCGGGGGACCGCCGCCCGGCACCGCGGACGCACTGACCCCCGACAGCGCCGGGGCGGCGTTCGAGCTGCTGGTGCGCCCGCACGTCGACCTGGTGCAGCGCGTGCTGCCCGGCATGCGGGAGCGCGGCTGGGGCCGGCTGCTCGCGGTCGGCTCCAGCGGGGTGCACCAGCCGCTGCCCAACCTGGCCTCCTCCAACCTGGGCCGGGCGGCGCTCGCGGGCTACCTGAAGACCCTGGCCAACGAGGTCGCCGCGGACGGCATCACGGTGAACATGCTGCTCCCCGGCCGGATCCAGACCGACCGGGTCGATGCGCTGGACCGCGCGAACGCCGAACGGGCCGGCCGACCGGTCGAGGAGGTCCGGGAGGCGTCCCGGGCCACCATCCCCGTCGGGCGCTACGGGCGCCCCGAGGAGTTCGGGGCGGTCGCCGCGTTCCTGGCCGGCGACCCGGCCTCCTACGTCACCGGCCAGGAGATCCGCATCGACGGAGGCCTGGTCCGGGCCCGCTGACCCTGCCCACGGCATACGCCATCCCACGACATACGAGCTATCCCGACACCCCGCCGACCTGCCCCGAGGAGACCCCGTGCCCGCCCACCTGGCCACCATCGCCGACTCCGGCGCCGAACGACCCGTCCTCGTCCTGCCCGACCGCGGGGTTATCCCGTTCGCCGCGCTCGGCGACGACGTGCCGGCCACGCTGCTCGAGGCGATCCGGGAGGGCAGGACCGACGAACTGGCCGGGCGTGCGGCGGCCGCCGACGCTGGCGCGTTCCGGCCCGCGGAGGAGGTGACCTTCACCGCGCCCTACCGCAACCCCCGGATGATCTGGGGGATCGGCCTGAACTACGTCGACCACGCCGCCGACCTGGCCGAGACGGTGCCGGAGGAGCCTGCCTCGTTCATCAAGCTGGACCACACCGTCATCGGGCCCGGGGAGCCGATCCCGGTGCCGCCGCAGAGCGAGCGGACCACCAGCGAGGCCGAGATGGGGATCGTCATCGGCCGCCACTGCCGCAACGTCGAGCCGGAGCAGGCCCTGGACCACGTGCTGGGCGTGGTCAACGTGCTGGACCAGACCGCGGAGGACATCCTGGCCCGCAACCCGCGGTTCCTGACCCGGTCCAAGAACTTCCCCGGGTTCTTCTCCTTCGGCCCGCGGATCGTGCCGCTGGAGGAGGTCGTCGCCCACGCCGGCAGCCTGGAGGACATCGAGGTGTCCACCGTCGTCAACGGCGAGCAGACCCGGACCAACACGATCGCGCGGATGCGCTACTCGCCGGCCTACCTGATCAGCTTCCACAGCAAGGTGATGCCGCTGCAGCCCGGCGACATCCTGTCCCCGGGCACCCCCGGCGCCATCCACGTGCGACCCGGCGACACCGCCGAGTGCCGGATCCCCGGGCTGGGGGTGCTGCGCAACCCGGTGGTCGCCGGCTGAGCGCTGCCGCGGGCGCCGGGTGACCCTCCGGGCGTGGTCCGGGCGTGGTCCGGGCGTGGTCGGGCCGTGGCGCCGGGCCTGGGACACTGGGCCCGTGTCCGGTGTGCGTTTCGAGCAGGTCGTCCTGCGCTACGAGCAACGCACCGTCCTCGACGCCGTCGACCTGCATCTGAGCGAGCACCGGGTCGGCATCGTCGGCGCCAACGGGTCCGGCAAGTCCAGCCTGGTGCGCATGATCAACGGCCTGGTCCGCCCGACGTCGGGCAGGGTCCTGGTCGGCGGCCTCGACGTGGCGCGGGAGACCCGGCGGGTGCGCCGCCGCGTGGGCTTCCTGTTCCCCGACGCCGACCACCAGATCGTGATGCCGACCGTCCGGGAGGACCTCGCCTTCTCGCTGCGCGGCTCGGGCCTGCCGGACGCCCAGGTGCGGGAGCGGGTGGAGGGCGCCATGGCCGCGTACGGGCTCAGCGACCACGCCGACCACCCCTGCTATCTGCTCTCCGGCGGGCAGAAGCAATTGCTCGCGCTCGCGGCCGTGCTGCTCACCGAGCCGCAACTGATCGTCGCCGACGAGCCGACCACGCTCCTGGACCTGCGCAACGTGCGGGCCATCTCGGCCCGGTGGGCCGCTCTGGACCAGCAGCTCATCCTGGTCACCCACCACCTGGAACTGCTGACCGGATTCGACCGGGTGGTGGTCGTCGACGGGGGGCGCGTGGTCGCCGACGACGCCCCGAGCCCTGCCCTGGAGCGGTATGTCGAACTCCTGGGGTAGTGGCGCCGCACGCCTCATCGGGGTGCACTGGCCGGGTGACTCGTGGCTGCACCGGCTGCCGGCCGGGGCCAAGGTCGGTGGTCTGGTAGCCGCCGTGGCGGTGCTGCTGTGGCGCGACGAGCCGTATGTCGTGAGTGTCGGCCTGATGCTGTCCCTCCTGGTGCTGGCGACGGCCCGGGTGCCCTGGCGGTGGTTGGCCGCCCCGGCCCGGATGGTCGCGGTGATGCTCCTGCTGGTGGGCGCGTTCCAGGTGTGGGTGCTGGGCTGGGAGGCCGCCGCCGTCGGGGTGTGCCGCATCGCGGCGACGCTGGTCCTGGCCTGGACCGTGTCGCTGACCACCCCGGTCACCGAGATGCTGGACCTGTTGCGTCGCCTGCTCGCCCCGCTGCGCCTGGTGCGCGTGGACCCGGACCGGGTCGCCATGACGATCGCCCTGGCGATCCGGAGCATCCCGCTGGTGATGGCCGCCGTGGAGCAGGCGGACCAGGCGCGCCTGGCACGGGGGCAGCGGCGCTCGGTGACCGCGCTGGTGGTGCCGACGGTCGTGCGCACGGTGCGGATCTCCGACGCGCTCGGCGACGCCCTGATCGCCCGGGGCTACGGGTCCGGGGAGGAGTCCGAGCCGCCCGCCGGGTGACGCCCGGAACTCACCGGTGCTGGTCGGCTGACTCGGCGAGCACCTGGCGGGCCCGGGCGACCTGGGTCTGGACCTCGAGCAGGTTGCAGGCGACCTTGCGGGGGTCGATCATCCCGTTGGAGCGCAGGTATCCGACCAGCTCGGTCACCACCATGAGCTGGACCCGGGCCAGGGCCGGGTGGCGGGGCAGCCAGCGGGGGCCGAGGAATCCCGGCAGGGCGGAGAGCAGGGACTCCGGACCGGTGACCCGCACCACCGCGCCCGGTGCGTGGATCTGGCGCTCGGCGTGGACCAGCACCAGGTCGCTGTGGGAGAGCCACCGCTCGCACTCCAGGTCGAGGTAGCGCTCGAGCTTGCGGCGGACCCCGTGCGAACGCGCCCACAGGGCCGGGTGGCGCAACACCCGGGACTGCGCGAAGAAGCCTTCGAGGGCCCGCTCGACAGAGAGCGGGACAGCGGCCGCCATGTCCATGCACAGAGCCTGCCAAACGCCACCGACGGACCTGTCACCGGGGTCGGCTCCCGGGTCGCCTCCCGGGATCCGCCGTCGGCCGACTGCACACGTGCCAGGGTCTGCGAGGAGTCAACGACTGGCCAACAATCCCCCTGATCCATGGCCAACCTGAGTGTTGCGTGCGTAGTGTCACAAGCGGATTCGCCCCACCTCGGGGCCCACCTTCTGCAACCGGAGTCTCTGCCATGGTGCTGTCCTCTGCCTGGTCCCGCGTCCTCGCGTCCCTGCTCGGGTGGGCCCTCGTGCTCACCCTGCTGGCGACGGGAGGACCCGCCCGGGCAGCCGGGGAGACCGAGTCGTCCGGGCCGGAGCAGGCGCGCACGCAGCCGGTGGTCGCCGGGCCGGGAGAGCGAGCAACACCCGGACCAGGAGGCGGGTGCGCCCGAGGGCGTCGTCGCGCTGTCGGACGACCTGCCGGCCGCAGCCGAGGGTGAGCCAGCGGAGGGTGAGCCAACGGAGGGTGAGCCAGCGGGGGACACCGGGGCACGGGGCACGGACGCCGCCGTGCGCGACGCGCTGGACGCGGGCGGACGACGGCTCGGTCGGGGTCGTCATCGAGGTGGCGGGCTCGGCCGACCTGGAGGTGCTGGCGCAGGAGGCCGACCGTGCGGCGCTGGAGGCGGCGCGCGAGTCTCGTGCCGCCGCAGGGACCTCCGAGAGCGGCAGCGAGTCGGCGCAGGTGCAGGCCCGGGCCGATGAGGCCGCCGACCACGCCCGCGCGCGCACCGTGGTCGACGCGCTCACCGAGGCCGGTGCCACCGAGCGTGAGGCCGTCATGGGGGTGCTCGAGGACCCCGTCGACCTGTGGGCCGTCAACGCCGTGGGTGCCCGGGTGGACGCCGCGACCCTGCGGGAGCTCGAGTCGCTGGAGGAGGTTGTCTCGATCCGGCTGGAGGAGCAGATCGAGCTGCCCGAGACGACCGGCGAGCCGGCCCTGCCGACCTGGAGCGTGGAGAAGGTGCACGCCCCGCAGACGTGGGGGGAGTACGGCCACCGGGGTGAGGGGATCACGGTGGCCGTGCTGGACACGGGCGTCGACGCGGGTCACCCCGCCCTGGCGGGGCAGTACCGCGGCCGCGACGGCGACCACAGCGACTCGTGGTTCGTCGCCACGGGGGAGAACTACCCTGAGCCCGGCGACGGCAACGGGCACGGCACCCACGTCACCGGCTCGGTCCTCGGCGGCGCCCCGGGCGAGATCGTCGGGGTGGCCCCCGACGCGGAGTGGATCGGGGTCAAGCTGCTCAGCGACGCGGGGCGGGGCGGGGAGGTCGGGATCCTCAACGGGATGCAGTGGATCATGGCCCCCGGCGGCGACCCCGAGAAGGCTCCGGACATCGCCAGCAACTCCTGGGGCAGCGGGCCGGGGGACAACCGGCAGTTCTGGGACGTGGTGACCGCGTGGCGGGCGGCCGGCATCCTGCCGGTCTTCGCCGGCGGCAACGACGGCCCGACCACCGGGACGATCGGCAATCCCGGCGGCTACCCGCACACCCTCGCGGTCGGCGCCACCGACAGCGCCGACCAGGTCGCACCGTTCTCCAGCCGGGGCCCGGTCGTGTGGGACGGGGTGGAGTACACCAAGCCGCAGATCAGTGCGCCCGGCGCCCAGATCCGGTCGGCGTGGCCGCGGCACCTGAGCGAGGACGGCTACCACACCATCTCCGGCACCTCGATGGCCACGCCGCACGTCAGCGGCGTCGCCGCCCTCGTGCTGTCGGCCTCGCCGGGCATGGGCGTGGACGAGCTGCAGACCGTGCTGGAGGAGACCACCCGGCAGGAGCCCCACATGGGCACCCTGCCCAACAACAGCTACGGCTCCGGCATCGTCGACGCGTATGCCGCCACCACCCGGGCAGCCCACAGCGGGCTCGTCTCGGGGCAGGTGAGCGGACCCGACGGGCCGGTCGAGGCGACCCTCGAGGTCGTCGGCACCGACCCGCTGATCGCGACGACCTCCGACGGGGAGACCGGTGGCTACGAGGTCTACGTGACTGCCGGGGAGCACACCGTGGAGGTGTCGGCCTACGGCTACCGGACCCAGCAGGTCGCCGTGGAGGTCGTCGCCGGGCAGGCCCAGGTGGTCGACGTCGTCCTCGAGCAGGAGGAGGGCGCCACGTTGAGCGGCACGGTGACCGCGGGCGGGGACCCGGTGGCCGACGCCGCCGTGCGGGTCGAGGGTCGCCCCCAGGACACGGCATACACCGACTCCGAGGGCAGCTATCTGCTGGAGCTCCCCGAGGGCACCCACCAGTTGCAGGCCCGCGCCGGGGGATACCGCGCCTGGACCGGCCAGGTGGTCGTGTCCGGCGACACCACGCTCGACATCGCGCTGGAGCCGCTGCCGGAGCAGGGCGCCGGCGCGTGGCACGAGCTCAAGGCGGACCCGGCCGGCACCGGCCTGGCCGACAGCACGCTCGACCCGGCGAGCCTGGAGCAGCAGTGGACGGCCTCGGTCGGGCAGGTGATGTTCGGCTCGCCGGTCGTCAGCGCCGACAGCGTCTACATCGCCTCGGTCACCGGGGTGATCACGGCGCTGGACCGGACCGACGGCTCCCAGCGGTGGCGGTTCACCACCGGTGCGGAGCAGCGCGGCACTCCCGCGGTCTCACCGGACGGGACCACGCTCTATGCGACCACCGGCCGGGACGGCACGCTGGTGGCGCTGGACACGGCCGACGGTTCCCAGCGCTGGTCCTACGACACCGGCACCGACCTGCCCGTCTACGGCTCGCCGACCGTCGTCGACGACACCGTGCTGGTGGCGGTGGGCAGCGATGCCACCGGCGGGGTGCACGCCGTGGATGCAGCCACCGGTGAGGGCCGGTGGCACACCGAGATCGGGGCGGGGGTGTTCTTCGGCCCGGCGGTCGCCGACGGTGTCGCCGTGGCCGCCAGCACCGGCACCGCCACGGTCAGCGCGTTGGACGTCGCCACCGGGGAGCTGCTGTGGCAGCGGCCCGACACGGTCGCGATCACCCTCCCGGCGATCGCCGGGGGCACCGTCTACCTGGGCACCAGCACGTCCGACTACACCGGCGGTTCCGCGCTGGCCCTGGACCTGGCCACCGGCGAGACCCTCTGGGAGGCCGCCGACCACGGCGACGCCCAGGGCAGCAGTCCCGTGCTCTACGACGACCTGGTCATCCTCGGATCGCACACCGGTGGGTCGGTCGCGGCCTACGACCGCGGCGACGGCACCAGGGTCTGGCACCACTACGTCGGGACGGCCGTCACCTCCTCGGTGGCGGTGACCACCGGTGGTGTCGTGCTCGGCGGGTCCCAGGACCAGAGCGTCTTCGCCCTCGACGCCACCAGCGGCGCACGGCTGTGGACCGATCAGTTGCCCGCTCCGGTCCTGTCCTCCGCCGCGGTGGCGGAGGGCACCGCGGTCCTCGTCGCGCGCGACGGGACGGTCGCCGCGTACGAGTCCACCGGGCGCGTCACCGGCACGGTCACCGGCCCCGACGGCCCGGTCGCTGCCGACGTCAGAGTGCTGCGCGGGGAGATCGAGCACGCCACGACCGCCGACCCTGAGACGGGCGGCTACGACCTGTCCGTCCCGGCGGGGGACTACACCGTGCGGATCAGCCACTACGGGCTGTCCACGCACACCGAGGAGGTCACGGTGACCCCGGTGGCGCCGGTCGTCGTCGACGCGGCCCTGACCACCGTGGGCCGCGGAGCCCTCGCGGGCATGGTCCTCGACGAGGAAGGCGCCCCGCTGCCCGGGGTCACCGTGGCGCTCACAGACGTGCCGGTCGACCCGGTGACCACCGACGACGACGGCACCTTCGCCTTCCCCGACGTGGCCGTCGGGGAGTGGGAGCTCACCGCCACCCTCACCGGCAGGGCCCCGTATGCCGAGCCCGTCACCGTCGCGGAGGGGGAGACCACCACCGTCGAGGTGACCCTGGGCGGCTTCGACGTGGCGGTCGTCGCGGACTACCAGTCCCGGCTTGCCGGGGTGCTGCGCGGCCACGGGTGGAGTGTGGACGAGATCAGCTTCGAGGAGGCATCCCAGGCGGCCGGGGAGTACCAGGTGCTGGTGCTCAACGGCGGCAGCGGCGACCGCGCCGACGCCGACCCCGAGCGGCTGGCCGACACCCTGGTCGCGGCGGACGAGGCCGGCACCAGCATCGTCGCCCTCGACACCTGGGGGGCCGCCACCGGCAGCGTCGGCCACGTGCTCGCGGCCCGGGGCAGCGAGGGCACCGTGGGGAGCCAGTCGAGCAACCGCGGCGCCGTCTGGCTCAGCGACCCCGTCGAGCACCCGGTCACCGCGCCGGTCGGCGACGACCGGTTCGGCCTGCTGACCCGCAACTACCACGCCTGGCTGGAGGACTACGAGGGCGCCGGACTGGCCACCCTGGGCAACGACCAGGAGGGCCCCCGCGGCACGGGGATCGGCTATGAGCGCACGAGCACCGACTCCGCCCAGGTCCTCCTGCCCAGCCTCGCGGCCAGCGCCCTGGTCGGGCCGGGCGTGAACTGGGACACGGGCGCCGAGGAGATCCTCGTCGCGTCCGTGCAGCACGCCCTCGCCGCGGAGTTCGGCGCCGTGGAGCTGACCGTGACCGGACCCGACGGCCCCGTCGAGGGCACGGTCAGCGTCGTCGACTCCTTCGAGCGCGAGGACATCACCGCGGGCGCTGCCACCGTGCTGCTCGACCCGGGGACGCACACGCTGCGGGTCCGGGCGACCGGGATGCAGCAGACCGACCACGAGGTGACCGTGACCGCCGGCGAGGTCACGGCCGTGGAGATCGAGCTGGTCCACTCCGGGACCGGCTCGCTGGACGGCACCGTCAGCGACGCCACGGGTGGCGCCCCGATCGGCGGCGCCACGCTCACGCTCCTGGAGCTGGAGGACGCCACGGCCGCGTCCGGGGGCGACGGGGGCTACGTCGTCGAGGACGTCCCCGCCGGGAGCTACACCCTGCGGGTCGAGGCCGACGGCTATCTGACCGCCGAGGTCGCGGACGTGGCAGTCACCCCCGGCGAGGTGACCACCACCGACGTGGCCCTCGAGGGCGCCCCGCGGGTGGCAGTGGTGGGTGACTACTCCGGAGCCCTCACCGACCTCCTCACCGAGCAGGAGATCCCGGCGTTCGAGACTGGTTGGGAGGTCACCGACGACCTCGCGGAGGTGGACGTCGTGGTGCTCAACGCAGCGCCCGCGCTGCCGGCCGCCGAGTTCGGTGACCGGATGTCCGCCCTGGACGAGGCGGGAGTCAGCGTGCTCTTCACCGCCTCGAACACCGAGCTGCGCACGCCGGCCGTCTACCAACTCGCCTCGACCACCGGGAGCCCGGAGTCGCTGGTGCGCCACGGGGGGACCGGCCAGGGGCCGGTGGAGCTGAGCTCGCTGGCCGACCACCCGGTGCTCGACGGGCTCGGGGACGAGCCGGTCATCTATCTCAACGCCACCGCGGACGCCCCGGTCCTGGAGGGCTACCAGGGCGTCACCCTGGCCGACGTGGGCATCGACGGTGAGGTCGCCGGTGCCGGCCTCGGCTATGACATACGCACCCCGGACTCGGTGCACGTGCTGCTCAGCGGCCTGTATGCGGCGGCGGGCCACAACCCGACGGTGGACTGGGCCGAGGAGGGCCGGACCGTCTTCCGCAACGCCGTGCGGTTCGCCGGGGCGCCGCACCTGTCCCAGGTGTCCGGTGCCGTCACCGACCCGGACGGCGAACGGGTCGCCGGCGCGCAGGTGAGCGTGGTCGACACGACGTGGACGACCACCACCGATGCCGAGGGCAGCTACCTGATCGGCCTGCCCGAGGGCGAGCACACGGTGCGGGTGACCGCGCACGGGTACCAGCCGTTCGAGCACGTGCTGACGGTGGACGGGCCCGCGCACACCCTCGACGTTGAGCTGGCGCTCGGCGACGTGGGGACGTTGTCCGGCACCGTCTACGGCATCGACGCCTCCGGGACGGGGATCGACGACGCCGGGACCTCCGCGGAGGGCACGCCCGTCCCGGGAGCCGAGGTGCGGCTCACCGGCACGCCGCTGACCACGAACACCGACGACCAGGGGCAGTTCACCCTGCCCCGGGTCGAGTCGGGCGAGCGCGAGCTGGAGGTGGAGGTCGAGGGCCACGTGCGGACCCTGCATACCTTCCCGATGGCCTCGGGCGACCACACCGAGGACGTGACGATCCTGCAGAGCCCGACCGTCGGGGTGATCGGGGACTCGGCCTCCGGCGCCACGGCCGGGCGGACGCTGCAGTTCCTCGAGGACTGGGGCTACGAGGGGGTCGACGTCGGGTGGACCGACACCGAGACGCTCGACGAGGTCGACCTCGTCGTGGTCAACAACGGGACCGGGAGCAACCCCGGCCCGGAGGCGTTCGCCACGTTCCTGGACACGGTGAACCGGGGTGACACCCCCGTCCTGTGGCTGGGCAACTACTCGCGCGGCGGCATCCGCAACCTGGTGCAGCTCCTGGAGGACCCGGCCGAGTGGCTGCAGGGCACCCTCGACGGGGACGTGACGGTCACCGTCGGCGACCCCGACCACCCCCTCGTCGCGGGGCTGCCGGACAGCTTCGCCCCGACCGACACCGGGCGGATGTACGGCGCCTTCGCCGGCTACACCGGCACGACCGTGGCGACGGTGGCCAGCGACGAGGGGCCAGCGGGCGACGCGGTCGCCTACGACGGGCGCACCGCGGGCTCGGTCGACGTGCTGGTGTCCACCGTCGCCAACTCCAACTACGGCGCCGTCGGCACCCGCAGCCACGAGGCGCTCTACTTCACGCCGGAGAACGCCCGGCTCCTGGTGAACGCCCTGGACTTCGGTATGCGGACCAGCGGGCTCGGCGCGGACACCCGCGGCACGGTGGTGGACGCCTCCGGGGCGGGCGTGGAGGCCGTGGTCACCGTGGAGGAGACCGGCCGCGAGCACCCCGCGCGGGCCGGGGACGGCGGCTACGTCGTCCCGCTGGAGCCCGGCACCTGGACACTGACCGCGCAGGCCTTCGGGTACGCGCCGACCAGCGTGGAGGTGACCGTCGGGCAGGGCGACTCAGCGAGCTCGCAGATCGTCCTGGGGCAGGCGCCCGGCGCCGGGGTCTCCGGCACGGTGACCGACGCCGGCGGCGCCCCCGTCGAGGGTGCGGTCGTCGACGTCGACGGCACCGACCTCACCGCCACCACGGGTGCTGACGGTCGGTTCACCCTCAGCCACGTCCCCGAGGGGGAGTGGGTGCTCCTGGCCCGCGCCGACGGCCTGCGCACCCGCTTCGCCACCATCACCGTCGCCGACGGGGTGCCGGTGACCCAGGACCTGCGCCTCGGGGCGAGCGCCCACGTTGCCGTGGTCGGCGACCGGGGCACCGGCTCGATCGCGGCCTTCCTGACCGAGCACGGCTTCACCGAGGAGTCCGTCGCCTACACCGCCCTGGGCGAGGTCGACGTGACGAACGGCGACATCGACCTGGTGCTGCTGAACGGCAACGGCAGCGTCCCCTCGGAGGAGGTCTTCACCACCTTCTTAGAGGAGGCCGCCGCCCATGACGTGCCGGTCGTGTTCAGCTCGCAGTTCAACGGCGGCAGCATCCGTCAGCTGGTCGGCTACCTGGGCGACCCGGAGAGCCAGCGCAACTCGTTCGTGCCCGAGGAGATCGGGTACCGGGTGGACGTCGACCACCCCGTATTCGACGGCTACCAGGTCGGGGACACGGTGACGTTGCTGACCAAGCCGGGGCAGAACCAGCAGTTCGCCAGCTTCGCCGGCTACTCGGGTGAGGTCCTCGGTGAGACGGTGGCACCGCTCACCGGGGAGGAGCTCGGCAGTGGTGTGGCGTACCGCTTCGCCTCGCCGGGCAGCGTGCACCTGTTGCTGGGCAGCCTGTCTGCCGGCAGCTACGGGGCCCCGGAGACCAGCTGGACCACCGATGGTCAGCGGATCATGCTCAACGGCCTGGACTGGGCTCTGCAGGCTCGGCAGAGCGAGGTGCACGGCACGGTGACCTCGGGCGGCGAGCCCGTCGAGGGCGCGACCGTGGACATCGACGGTCGGACCGCGCAGACCGACGACGCCGGTACGTTCCGGATCGGGGTCTCCCCGGGCGAGCACACCCTGGAGGTCACCGCCGAGGGCCACGAGCCGTACAGCCAGGATGTGACGGTCGGACCCGAGGACAGTGTCCAGGTCGATGTCGCCCTGACGCCGCTGGCCGGCTCCAGCCTGACCGTGGTGGTGACCGAGCCGGACGACACACCCGTGGCCGGCGCCACCGTCACCGTGGACGGCCCGACCGACGCCGAGGACACCACCGGTGAGGACGGGCGCGTGGCCTTCGACCCCGTCCTGGTCGGCGACTACACGGTGACCGTCCAGGGGCCGCGCCACGTCGGCAGCACTGTGGAGGTGACCGTCGGGCAGGACCCGGCCACCCTCGAGGTGGAGATCCAGCCCATCCAGGTCGCGGTGCTCGGTGACGTCGACGGCGACCTCACGGCATACCTGCTGGACCAGGGGCTGCCCACCGACGAGGCGGACTGGGACACGGTGGTGGCCGACGTCGAGGACTACGAGGCGCTCGTGGTCAACGGCGGTCGCCCGACTGCGGACCAGTTCACCGGGCTCGTGGAGGCGGCCGACGACGCGGGCGTGAGCCTGGTGTTCACCGGCACCTACGGTGTGACCGAGGGCGGCATCCGGTTGCTGGAGGAGCACAGCGATGAGGTGGTGGTGGGTGGCCACGGCTACCGCGACGGGCCTGTCGGGTTGACCGACCTGGCCGACCACCCGGTGCTCGCCGGCATCGCCGACCCGGAGCAGATCGTCGCCGACGACGGCTACTACAGCTGGCTGGCCGAGTACCCGGGCGAGCGACTCGCCACCCTCACGGTGTCCGGCGAGCCGGTCGGCGCGGCCGTCACCTTCGAGGAGCGTGCGCCCGGCAGCGGCCACCTGCTGCTGTCCTTCGCCGCGGTCTCGGACTACATGGGGCCGGACCGCGGGTGGACCGAGGACACCGGCACGGTCGTCGTGGACTCCCTGGAGTGGCTGCTGCAGCTGGACGGCGCAGCACCGCCGGAGGTCCCCACCCTGACCACCGAGGAGTTGCTGGTGGCGCACACCCCGATCCTGGTGACAGGGCTCGCTCCGGACGCTGACGAGGTGTCGGTGCTGCGCGGGGAGGAGGTGCTCGGCAGCGTCGAACCGGCAGCCGACGGGTCGTACGAGCTCACGGTCGACCTCGTGGAGGGCCCGAACGTGTTGCTGGCCCGGGCCTCCAACGACGGCGGCACCGCGGACTCCGAGCCGTTGGAGGTCGTGCTCGACCAGACCGCCCCCGAGGTCAGCTGGACGCCGGGGGAGGGATCGGCACACCTCGAACCGGAGGTCCTCGTGGAGGGGAGCGTGACCGACGAGTATGCCGAGCCCGTCACCCTGACCGTCCAGGGTGAGGCGGTCGAGGTCGCCGGCGACGGGACGTTCGCGGTGACCGTGCCCCTCGCGGAGGGCAGCAACACGATCACGCTCGTCGCCACCGACGCGTTGGGCAACGCGGTCACCGAGGAGCGGGAGGTCGGCCACGTCCTGCTGACCCCCGAGTGGCAGACGCCGGGCCGGGGCGGTCAGGTGATCCTGACGCTGCGCGACGACACCGGCGAACCGACACCGGTGGAGGGCGTCCAGTTGCAGCTGGTCTCCGACGACGGGGTGGTGGCGGAGTTCCCGATGGAGCAGCGGGGCCAGCGCTACTTCGGGCAGGTCCGCGGTGTCGAACCGGGGACCTACGGGCTGGTGGCCGTGCTGGCCGTCGAGGGCTGGACCGCGGAGGTGATCGGACCGGATCTGGTGGTGCGGTGACGCGCGGACTGGACTGCTGATGCCTCGCTGCTGAGGGCTGACGGCCGGGCGCTGAGGGTGGCAGGCTGGGCCACAGCAGCAGTGAGTCGCGTCGGACCAGAGGAGCCGAGATGGAGTCGCACGCCGCCGGAGAGAGCCGTCCACTCCTGGAGGAGACGATCGGTGCGAACTTCGAGCGCACCGTCGCCGCCCACCCGGATCGGGAAGCCCTCGTCGAGGTCGAGAGCGGCCGACGGTGGACGTGGACCGAGCTGAACCGCGACGTCGACGCGCTCGCGCGCGGCCTGATCGCCGCCGGTGTCGAGGCCGGG
This sequence comes from Ornithinicoccus sp., assembly GCF_057176825.1. Taxonomy (NCBI): domain Bacteria; kingdom Bacillati; phylum Actinomycetota; class Actinomycetes; order Micrococcales; family Intrasporangiaceae; genus Ornithinicoccus; species Ornithinicoccus sp. The sequence continues at coordinate 1,770,188 of NZ_CM169976.1, forward strand.
GACCGGATCGGCATCTGGGCGCCCAACTGTGCGGAGTGGACCCTCACCCAGTACGCCACCGCCAAGGTGGGGGCCGTCCTCGTCAACGTCAACCCCTCCTACCGGACCCACGAGTTCGCCTACGCCGTCAACCAGAGCGGGATGCGGATGCTGTTGTCGGCGAGCAGTTTCAAGAGCAGCGACTACCGGGCGATGGTCGAGGAGACCGCCGCAGAGTGTCCGGGCCTGGAGCGGGTCGTCTACGTGGACACCGACGACTGGGCGGGGCTCGTCGCCGAGGGCGAGGAACTGCATACGGACGCCGTCGCCGAGCGGATGTCCACCCTGGATCCCGCCGATCCGATCAACATCCAATACACCTCCGGCACCACAGGCCGGCCCAAGGGTGCGACGCTCAGCCACCGCAACATCCTGAACAACGGCTACTTCGTCACCGAGCTGATCAACTTCACCGAGGAGGACCGGCTCTGCATCCCGGTGCCGTTCTACCACTGCTTCGGGATGGTGATGGCCAACATCGGGTGCACCACCCACGGCACGACCATGGTCATCCCCGGGCCCGGGTTTGAGGCGGAGCGGACCCTGCGGACGGTTGCCGAGGAGAGGTGCACGGGGTTGTACGGCGTGCCCACCATGTTCATCGCGATGCAGCACCATCCGACCTTCCAGGAGCACGACCTATCGACGCTGCGCACCGGGATCATGGCGGGGTCGCCGTGCCCCGTCGAGGTGATGAAGAAGTGCGTGGACGTGATGCACATGTCGGAGGTGTCCATCTGCTACGGGATGACCGAGACGTCGCCGGTGAGCACCCAGACGCGGGTCGACGATGACCTGGAACGCCGCACCGAGACGATCGGGCGGGTCCACCCGAACCTTGAGATCAAGCTGATCGACCCGGTCTCGGGGGAGACCGTGCCCCGCGGGGAGACCGGGGAGTTCTGCACCCGCGGCTACTCGGTGATGCTGGGCTACTGGGAGGACCAGGAGAAGACCGCGGAGGTGCTCGATGCCGACGGTTGGATGCACACCGGAGACCTCGCGGTCATGCGGGAGGACGGCTACTGCACCATCGTCGGGCGCAGCAAGGACATGGTGATCCGCGGCGGGGAGAACATCTACCCCCGGGAGATCGAGGAGTTCCTCTACGGTCACCCCGACGTGCAGGACGTCCAGGTGGTCGGCGTCCCCGACGAGAAGTACGGCGAGGAACTCTGCGCCTGGATCCAGCTGAAGGAGGGAGCCGAACCCCTGACCGCCGAGGCGGTCCGGGAGTTCGCCACCGGCAAGTTGGCGCACTATAAGATCCCGCGCTACGTCATGGTCGTCGAGGAGTTCCCGATCACCGTGACCGGCAAGGTCCGCAAGGTGGAGATGCGGGAGGTGTCCCGGCAGAAACTGGGCCTCTGACCAGGGCTGTCCTCACCGCGAGGACAGGTCCGGCACCCCGGCTCACGCCCCGACCTTCCCCTCCGGGTCCCACTCCATCGCCAGGTCGTGACCGAAGTCCACGATGCTGACCGTGGGCGTCGACTCGCGCGGGGCCAGTCCGCGACGGCTGGCCCCGCCCTTCGTCCGGTGCCAGATCTCGATGCCCTCCAGCGCCGCTCTCGTGCTCGCCCACCAGTCGGTGACGACCGAGGCCAACTGGCTCTCGATGAGGGAGCCCTGCTCCACGCGCTGCCCGTCCGGGCTGGCGATGGAGTCGATGGCGACGTCGAGGTCCTCGCGCTCCAGGTCGTTGTCCTCGCCGCGGATCAGCCGGTCGAGCTGATCGCGGAACCACCGGTAGCCACCATCCGTGCCGTCGGTTGCTGCGGCCGTGGCAGCGGCCCAGTCCTGCGGTCGGGTGGTGTACGCCCGGCCGGTGGGGCTCGTCCACCGGACCTCGCCCTCGGCAGTCATGACGGCGGCCCAGAGTGCCCGCGTCTTGGCGTCGTGGTGGAACTCGCAGAGACGCTGGATGTTCCACGCGCCGGTGAGCGGGATGTCGCTGTCCGGCGTCCAGGGGATCGCGTGATCCCCCTGCGTCTGGGTGGCCGGGCGCTGGCAGCCGGGGAACCGGCAGGTGCCGTCGCGCGCCGTCGTCTGCTCCCGCACCCTCGCGGTGGGCTGGTAGGCGTGGCTGGACTTCTCCACCGCATGCCCGTCGAGGGGATCGACGACGAGCCGGCGCCACACCGATCCCGCGGTCATGGCGGCTTCCCGCGCTCGGGCTGCGCTGATGCTGCTCAGGCCCGGGAGGTCGCCGATGCCGTGGCTCAGTCCGAGCAGGGTCTCCAGCGAGACCACCACGTCGACGTGGGCCGGTGGCAGCTCCCCGAGGTCGCGGTAGCGCAGCGTCGGGCCGCCCTGCGCGCCCTCGTCGGAGGATTCCTCCACCACGGGCGGGATGGTGCCGAACTGCAACAGGTCGAGTGCCACGTCCGAGCGCAACTGCGCCAGGGTGCGGGGGTCGTCGCCACACCGTTTGGCGGCCCGGGCGATGGTGTCGATGCGCGCGTGGGCGGCGACGACGCGTTCGATCGCCCCGGTGGTGCGGACCTGGCCGGTGCCGTCGTCCTGCACGCGGGACGTGGAGTCGCGCTTCTCCAGGGCGCGTTGGTCGCGCTTGCGGGCCAGGTGCGGTGCGGCGCTGAGTTGCTTCTGGACGGCGCGCTGCAGCGACTTGTTGAAGGAGGACAGCGACCTCCGCGTCCCGTCCGAACGTCGCGGGAGGACCGCGCGCGCGATCGCGGCGCGGTCGGCGTCCGGAAACATGTCGGTGGCATCCAGCACCCGCCAGGCCCGGTAGGAGTCGGCCCCGCCGTCGGCCAGGGCCTCAGCGATGGCCTCCCGGAGCAGCGGGGGCGCGGTGGCGAGGTCGACCAACTGGCCTGATGCGCGGGCACCCTTGCCCGTCGTGGTCTCGAGCTCGGTGCGGGTGGCCTTGCGCACGTCGCGGCGCCAGCGCCGTTGCTCGGCCTTGGTCATGTCCTCCTCTGGGACCGCTGGCTTGAACCTCTCGGCCATGGCCCGGTGCAACCCTCGAGTGGCGGTGGCGGCCACCCCGTCGAGCCAGCCGTGGAGGCACTGGACCGCCTCCACGGTGTCGCTGTGCGCGCGGCCGTCGAAGTCGTGGAGCTGGCGCCCTACGACGTGCACGACCAGGTGCAGCGCATTCGCGATCTCCTTGGTGACGCCGGCTTCGATCAGCCGTTCCACGACGACCTGGGTCGCCTCCACGAGCACCTCATCGGTGCTGACCTCCGGCTCCCGCTCCTCCGTCGGCGGCGGGCTCTCGTCCTCCGCGTGATAGATGACGTATGACTCCATGTGCCTGACCCCCTCGTTGCGATCAACTGGTTCCAGCGTAGGACAGACGTACGACAGTGTCGGCTGGTTGAGCCCATGAGCGGGGCGGCCTTGCCTCGCCAATCGCCGTCCTGACCTGCGATGTCCTCACAATGGGGACACCCCGGATCGGGACCCGGCAGAGGCACCAGGCGGACTAGGTGGGGGCTGGTGATCGGGACGCGGCCCGCGCGACGGGACGAGGCCGCGTGACCGGACGACGAAGCCCGGCGACCGGGTGGAGAAGCTCCGCACGGGACGACGACGCCGGGCCCGGTCGACCGGGTGGAGAGGCCCGTGGAACCCCTGAGTCCACTGGCGGGGTCGTGTCCGCGATTTCGAGGACATCGCAGGTCAGCTCGTGGGAATCGGGAGCAGGGGCTCGGCGCAGGGGAAGGCCCGGAGCCGGCCGGGGGACCCAGAGGAGGCCAGAGGAGGAAGGTCGCCCGGGTGGAGCCCCCTGAGTCACTGGCGGGGTCGTGTCCTCATTTCGAGGACACCCCTGGTCAGCGGCCGCAAAAGGGCAAGGCAGGGCACGGGATGGAGAGTGGTGTCGGATCGGAGCGCTGCCGTTCGTGGTCCTGGTGAGCCGCACGGAGAGCGTGCGGCCGGAGCGCAGGAGATGATTGTCCGATGCAGTACCTGTTCACCGTGATCGAGGAGTTCACCGACGGCACCCGGGCGGTGGAGGGCGGCTCGGCAACGCCGACGGAGGCCGCGGCCATCAACGCCTTCAACGCGCGGTTGCGCCAGGACGGCCACTGGGTCTACGCCGGCGGGCTGGCCGCCCCGGCCGCCGCGACCGTGGTCGACAACCGGGAGGGACGGGCAGTCGTGACCGACGGCCCCTTCCTGGAGTCCAAGGAGCACCTTGGCGGACTCTGGGTCGTCGAGGCCCCGGACCTCGACGTCGCCCTCGCCCTGGCGGCCGAGGGGTCACGAGCCTGCCACCGGAAGGTCGAGGTGCGCCCGTTCCTGTGAGCGAGGACGTCCGCGAGGCGATCACCCGGGCCCACCACGAGGAGTGGGCGCGGGTGGTGGCCGGCCTCGCCAGACGCTTCGGCGACCTCGACCTGGCCGAGGACGCGGCGGCAGAGGCGTTCGCCGGCGCGGTCGAGCGGTGGCCGACTGACGGCATACCCCCGAACCCGGGCGCCTGGCTGACCACCACCGCCAAACGCAAGGCGATCGACCGCCTACGGCGCGAGGGCAAACGTGAGGAGAAGCAACGGGAGGCGCAGTGGATGTATGCCGAGGGGCCGGCACCGCGGGTGGGTGCCATCGAGGACGACCGGCTCCGACTGGTTTTCACCTGCTGCCACCCGGCCCTGTCCATGGAGGCCCGGGTAGCCCTGACCCTGCGGATGGTCGGTGGGCTCACGGTGTCCGAGATCGCGCGGGCCTTCCTGGTGCAGGACACCACCGTGGGGCAGCGGATCACCCGGGCGAAGGCCAAGATCCGCAGCGCGGGGATCCCCTACCGCGTGCCCCGCGCCGAGGACCTGCCGGCGCGGGTCTCCGGCGTCCTGGCGGTGCTGTACCTCGTGTTCAACGAGGGCTACCTGGCCACCGGGCCGGATACCGAGCCGATTCGGCACGACCTGACCTCCGAGGCCGTCCGGCTGGCCCGGCTGCTCCGCGCGATGCTGCCCGGGGACGGGGAGGTCTGCGGACTGTTGGCGCTGATGCTCCTCACCGAGGCGCGCCGCCCGGCTCGGGTCTCCTCGAGCGGGGAGCTGGTGACGTTGACCGAGCAGGACCGGGGGGCCTGGGACGCCGATCTCGTGGCCGAGGGTCACCGGTTGGTCCGCGAGCGCCTGGCCATCGGGGAGGCTCCGGGGCGCTACCAGATCCTCGCGGCGATCAATGCCGTGCACACCGATGCCCGGGACGCGCGCGACACCGACTGGTCGCAGATCGTGGCGCTGTACGACCAGTTGTGCCGCCTCGACCCCTCGCCCGTGGTCGCGCTGAACCGTGCCGTGGCGGTGGCAGAGCTCGACGGACCGGAGGTGGCGCTGGCGACGGTCGACCGGTTGGGGGAGGCGCTGGACGGCTACCACGCGTTCCACGCGACCCGGGCCGAGCTGCTCCGGAGGCTGGGCCGCAGCGCACCGTCCCGATCGGCATACGACCGGGCCATCGAACTGGCCGGGAACACGGCCGAGACCGCCTATCTCACCCGTCGCCGGGACCAGCTCGTCGGGCCCCCGGCGCAGCATCCGACCGACGGCCGACCCGAGGGGTCCGCGTAGCGTCAGACTATGACCTCCTCCGACCTCGTCCCCGTTGGCCTGCAGGAGATGGTGAGCCGCCACGTGCCGGGACCCGGTATGCCGGAGTTTCAGGGCTGGCTGGACGGCCTGCCGGGGGTGGTGGCCGAGCTGCTGGCGCACTGGGACCTGCGGGTGGACGGCGACCCGATGCACGGCTTCTCCGCCCTGGTGCTCCCCGTGCGCCGGGACGACGGGACGCCGGCCGCGCTCAAGGTGGTCTGGCCGCACCGGGAGGGACGTGACGAGCACCTCGCCCTCCGGGCCTGGGACGGCCGGGGCGCTGCCCGTCTGTTGGCCGCCGACCCGTCCCGGTGGGCCCTGCTCCTGGAGCGACTGGACCAGACCCGGGACCTCAACCGCCTGCCAGCCATCGAGGCCTGCGAAGAGATCGGGAGGGTCCTGACGCGGCTCGACCGACCGGCCCCGCCCTGGGCCCGGACACTGTCCGAGCACCTCGCCGAGCTGGCGGCCGACGCGGACGAGGCACTGGCGACCCACAGCGCCTTCCCCCGCCGGCTGCTGGAGCAGGGGCGTGCGCTGGCGCGGGACCTGGCCGCCGAGCCGGGGGTTGACGCCCGCCTGGTCCACGAGGACCTGCACCAGGAGAACGTCCTGTGGCGGCCGGACCCGGGGGAGTGGGTCGCCATCGACCCGCACGTGGTCGCCGGCGATCCCGCGTATGCCGTGACGCCGGCCCTGTGGAATCAGTGGGACCAGGTGCAGCGGGCCCACGATCCCCGGGTGCACCTGGGCCTGCGGGTGGACGTCCTGAGTGAGGCGGCCGGGATCGACCCCGACCTGGCCCGCGCCTACTCGATCGTCCGGATGGTCCGCAACGCCCTATGGAGCCTCTCGGCGCCGCACACCGGGACGCCGGACGAGGTCACCCAGGCGGTGACGATCATCAAGGCGATGCAGCCCGGCTGAGCGGCGGGTGTCGGTGGGCTGTGTCAGGGTGAACGGCATGAGCACACCGAGGGACCGGGTCACCCCCTACGACGCGATGCACGCCGAGGGGCTGCAGGACTGGCGCTACGGGTTGGGCGCCCTCCAAGCCCGCTTCGAGACCGGCGACTTCGCCACCGGGGCCACCCTCGTGCAGTCGATCTCCGAGGCCGCCGACGAGCTGAACCACCACCCCGACGTCGACCTGCGCTACACCCACGTCCTGGTGCGCACGACCAGCCACGACGTGGGCACGGTCACCTCGCGGGACCTGGAGTTGGCCCGGAGGATCAGCGGTCTGGCCGCCGACCTCGGCGCAGCGGCCGCTCCCCACGGCGTGTCCAGCCTTGAGCTGGGCATCGACACGGTCGACGCCGACGCCATCCGGCCGTTCTGGGCCGCCGTTCTCGGATACGAGGTCGACGGCGACGACCTGGTCGATCCGTCGGGGCAGCGCCCGGCGATCTGGTTCCAGGAGATGGACCCGCCCCGCACCGACCGCAACCGGATCCACCTCGACCTCACGCTCCCGCACGACCTCGCCCGGGAGCGTCTCGCCGCCGCGCTGGCTGCGGGCGGGCGGCTCGTCTCCAACACGCGGGCGCCGGCGTTCTGGGTGCTGGCCGACGCCGAGGGCAACGAGGTCTGCCTGTGCACCTGGCAGAGCCGCAGCGACAGCGGCGAGCCGGCCACGGGGGCCGGGGAGGGCTGAGCGCCGATGCAGACCCGTGACGGGCAGGTCGTCCTGAGCCCCACCGACGTCACCCGCCACGTGGCGTGCCCGCACACGACGACCCTGGACCTGCGAGTCGCGCAGGGCGCGCTTGAGCCGCCCGCACCCGGGGTGGACGAGCAGCTGGAGTTGATCACCGCCCGCGGCCTGGCCCACGAGGTGGACTATCTCGCACAGTTGCGCGCGCAGGGCGTGGAGGTCGTGGAGATCCCCGAGCGGGCTCCGCGCACCGCCGAGGGCTCGGGACGCCGACTCTCGCTGACCGAGCGGGAGGAGCTGACGCTGGCGGCCATGCGGCGGGGGGCCGAGGCGATCTACCAGGCCGTGCTGTTCGACAAGTCGTGGCTGGGGATCGCCGACTTCCTGCTCAGGGTCGAGCGGCCCAGCGATCTCGGCGGGTGGTCCTACGACATCGCCGACACCAAGCTCTCCCGCCGGCTGAAGGTGCCCGCCCTCCTGCAGATGGCCACCTACGCCACGCGGCTGGCGCAGTTGCAGGGGGTGGCGCCCGACCGGCTGGTCGTGGTCGCCGGGGACGGGGCCGAGCACGCCTGGCGGTTGGAGGACGTCGATGCCTACGCCGCCCGGGTCCGCGACCGCCTCGTCAACACCATCGTGGCCATCGACGACCTGCCGGCGACGGAGCCGGTGCCGTGCGCCTACTGCGACCAGTGCCGCTGGAAGCCCCGCTGCACCGCCGAGTGGGAGGCCGCCGACGACCTGTCCCTCGTGGCCGGGATGCGCTCGGACCACCGCCTGGCACTGATCGAGGCGGGAGTGACCACGACCGCCGCGCTCGCGCGCGCCACCGACGAGGACCTCGCGTCCCTGTCCTCGTTGACGGGGGAGCGCCTCCGGGCCCAGGCCGCGCTCCAGGTGCGGGAACGGGAGACGGGCGAGCCGGCATACGAGCTGTTGCCCCCGCAGGAGGGCAAGGGCCTGCAGATGCTGCCGGAGCCGGACGAGGGTGACGTCTACCTGGACTTCGAGGGCGACCCGTTCGCCGACGACGGGGTGGGCCGGGAGTACCTCGCCGGCGTGTGGACCCGGGATGAGACCTTCACCTCGTGGTGGGCCCACGACGCGGAGCAGGAGCGGGCGATGGTCGGCGAGTTGCTGACCTGGCTGCACGAGCGGTGGCAGCGGTTCCCCGGCATGCACGTCTACCACTACGCCAACTACGAGCAGGCGGCCCTGAAGCGGCTCACCGGCCGGTATGCCGTGGCCGAGACCGAGCTCGACATGCTGTTGCGCGGGGAGCGCTTCGTCGACCTGTATGCCGTGGTGCGGCAGGGACTGCGCATCAGCAAGGGGTCCTACTCCATCAAGAAGGTCGAGGCCTTCTACTGGGGTCACACCCGGGAGAAGGGCGAGGCCGAGGAGGTTTCGGACGCACTGGACTCGGTGGTCAAGTACGAGCAGTGGCTGGCCGACGGGGGCACCGACGCCTCGATCCTGGAGGAGATCCGTCGCTACAACGAGGACGACGTCCGGTCCACCTGGGCACTGCACGAGTGGTTGGAGGACCGGCGGGCGGAGCTGGCCGAGCGGGAGGACGACGCGCTGCTCCGTCCGGTGGGCAAGGAGCAGCAGGAGTCCCAGGACACTGAGCTGATCCAGCGGGAGAACGACCTGTCGGCGAGGCTGTCCGACGCGGGTCACGACCTGCTGGCCGGGTGTGTCGGGTGGCACCGGCGGGAGGTCAAGGCGGACTGGTGGGAGTACTTCCGCACGCCCCACCTCTCCGACCAGGAGCTGATCGAGGACCCGTCGCTCCTGGGCGGGCTGGGGGAGCCGGTCGAGGTCGGGTCCGAGAAGCAGTCGCTGATCTGGCGCTACACGTTCCCGCGGCAGGAGGCGAAGGTGGCCGTGGACGCCACGGTGCACGACGTCGACACCGACCCGGAGACCGGCAGGAGGCCGGGTGCCGGGACTGTGGTGGCCGTCGACACGGAGGCGGGGTGGATCGAGCTCAAGCGCCGCAAGGGGCTCCCTCCCCGGCGGGCCAGAGGCCTGGGGCCGGCCGGGCCGTTGGACTCGGGAGTGCTGCGAGAGTCGCTGCTGCGCACCGGGGAGGACCTGCTCGCGGGGACGGACCCGCCGGCTGCTGCCCTCCTGGAGCGGAGGGTGCCCTCCGGCATGGGAGTTCGCGACGGCGAGACGGCCACGGATGTGGTCGTGCGCGTCGGGCAGTCCCTCTCCGGCGACGTGCTCGCGGTGCAGGGCCCACCCGGCGCGGGCAAGACCTACGGCGGCGCCCGACTGGTCTGCGAGCTCCTGGACGCCGGTCTGCGGGTCGGGGTGACAGCGCTCTCGCACGCCGTCATCGTCAACTTCCTGGAGGCCGTGGGCCGTCCTGCGGTCCGGAAGGTGTCCACGAACGAGAAGGGGCTGGAGTCAGACACCGGGCCGATCCGTCGGGCCAAGGACAACGCCGACATCCTGGGGGCGCTGGAGGCCGACGGACCCCGGCTCGTGGGCGGCACGGCCTGGCTCTGGGCACACCCCGACCTGGCCGGTGCGGTCGACGTCCTCATCGTCGACGAGGCAGGTCAGTTCTCGCTGCCGATGGCCCTGTCCGTTGCCCCGGCCGCTGGGTCGATGGTGCTGCTCGGCGACCCGCAGCAGCTGACCATGCCGAGCAATGCCCAGCACCCCGAGGGTGTCGGCGTCTCGGTCCTGCACCACATGCTGGACGGCCGCGAGACCATCACCGCGGAGCAGGGCGTCTTCCTGGACCGGACCTACCGGATGCACCCGGAGATCACCAGGTTCGTGTCCGGGATGTCCTACGACAACCGCCTGGAGTCCGTGCCCGGGCTGGAGCGTCAGGAGGTGCACGACGTCCCGGGGCTGTCCGGCTCGGGGATCCGTTGGGTGCCCGTGCAGCACGAGGGGTTCAGCTCCGAGAACGCGATCGAGGCTGAGCTGGTGTCGGGCCTGGCCGAGCAGCTCCTCGCCGGGAGTTGGACCGACGGCGAGGGTCGCCGCGCCCCGCTCCGACCCGAGGACATCCTGGTCGTCGCGCCCTACAACGCGCACGTGGATCGGCTCCGCAGCATGCTGCCGGAGGGCGTCCGCGCGGGGACGGTCGACAAGTTCCAGGGGCAGCAGGGGGTCATCGTGATCTACTCCATGGCCTCCTCGAGCGCCGACGACGCCCCCCGGGGTGTGAGCTTCCTCTACGACACCCACCGCCTCAACGTGGCGGTCTCCCGGGCCAAGGCGCTGGCCGTGGTTGTCGGCAGCCCCGCCCTCCTGCAGGCCCCGGTCCGCACCCCGGAGCAGTTGCGGTCGGTGAACGCCCTGTGCCGGTTCGTCGATCTCGCGGACACGGTGCGTCGTGATGATTCGTGGCCGACGTCCCGGCAGTCCAGGCCCCTCGCCTCGACCGTGGCCCCTGCGGGCGGCTGAGAACGTGGGCGCAGGCCATTCCGGCTGGCGTCATCGATGTCTTCGACCACGGAGGGCTTTGCTCAGTCCAGGCACGACCCCCGGCCTGTTCCGAACCTTCCCGTGACACCCACCCACCGGTCACCCTCCGTTGCGCCGCAGGGGTTCCTCACGGCATACGCTGACCCGGGTGATCGACCTGATGAGTGCCGAGGACACCCAGCGCCGTCGGTCGCTGCGCCGGATGCGGGCCGTGGCGACGGGGTTGCTGGTGGTGGCCGCTGTGGTGTTCCTGCTCACCCTCGGGCGCGACGGCGTGTGGGGCTACGTCCACGCGGCCGCCGAGGCCGGCATGGTGGGGGCGATCGCCGACTGGTTCGCGGTGACCGCACTGTTCCGCCACCCGCTGGGCCTGCCCGTGCCGCACACGGCGATCATCCCGCGGCGCAAGGACACCCTGGCCCGCAGCCTGGAGCAGTTTGTCGGCGAGAACTTCCTGACCGCCGCTACCGTGCGGGACCGGTACCTCGGTGCTCAGGTGGCCCGGCGCATCGGGAGCTGGCTGTCGCGCCACGAGAACTCCGAGCGGGTCGTGGGGGAGGTCGCACCACTGGCCCAGCGGGCGCTGGAGCGGATCAGCCCCGAGGACATGCAGGCCTTCGTGGAGCAGACGCTGGTGCCCCGGCTGCGGGAGGAGCCGCTCAGCCCGCTCGCCGGGCACCTCCTCGAGGCCGTCGTGGCGGACAAGGCGCACCGCGGCGTCGTCGACATCGCCACCCGGGAGCTGCACACCTGGCTGGTCGGTCACCCCGAGGAGGTCGCCTCGATCCTGGCGTCCCGGGCGCCCTGGTGGTCGCCGCAGTGGCTGGACGAGAAGGTCGTCGCGCGGGTGTATGCCGAGCTCGTCGCCTGGGCCGCGGAGGTCCGGTCCGACCCCGAGCACCGCGTCGTGCTGGCGCTGGACTCCTACCTGGCCGGCCTCGCGCAGAACCTGCAGCACGACGAAGCCACCATGGCGCGTGCCGAGGACCTGAAGGTCCGCGTCCTGGAGCACCCCTCCGTCGGCCCGACGGCGGTGGCGCTGTGGGAAGCGATCCGCGTCGTCCTCCTGGAGGCGCTCGGGGACACCGACGGCCAGCTGCGGGTGCGGTTGTCCCGGGAGCTGCAGGACTTCGGGGCCCGGGCGGTGTCCGACGACGCGCTGCGCGAGCGACTGGACGAGTGGGGAGCCGAGGCCGCGGGGGTGCTGGTGGACCGCTACGGCGCGGAGCTGACGTCGGTCATCAGCGCCACGATCGAGCGGTGGGACGGTCGGGAGGCGGCCGGCAAGATCGAACTGCACGTCGGCCGGGATCTGCAGTTCATCCGGATCAACGGCACGGTGGTGGGTGCCCTGGTCGGACTCGTCCTGCACACGGTCTCGCAGGTGCTCTGAACCGGGGCGGCCGGTCGCCTGTGGAGAACCGGAACGCGGCGAGCCTGTTGTCGGCACGATGGGTTGGCATGACCTTCGAGAACCTTCCAGAGGACTGGCCGACCCGGTCGTTGTCCCACGAACCCCTCGCCCGAGACGTGCTCGACCTCATCGTCAGCAACAAGGACCGGATGGGCGGTGGCATCTCCCTGCTCTTCTGTGGTGCGACCGGACGGCTGCAGCAGCCGGTCTTCATCACCGACGCGACCCCGGAGGAGGATCTGGGCGCGGGGATGCCGGTCCTCCAGGTGGCGGTGCATGCGCTCTGCCGGGCCTCGGGGGAGGAAGAGGAGGACGACGCCGACCCACCCCTCGAGGGGTCGGTCCTGTTCGCCGTCGTGCGGGCGCGGGGTGGCCTCACCGACACCGACCGTGCCTGGCACCAGCGGGTGATCGAGGGGTGTCGCGACGCCGGAATCCGGTTGCTGGGTGTCCACCTGGTCACCCTCGACGGCGTGGTGACGATGCCGTCGCTGCCCTCGACTGCCGGTGTCCTCAAGCCGGGGAGCGCCGCCTGACGGCGCTGAGACTCCAGGGCCCCGTCGACAAGGTGGCCCCCATACGCCACAGTGAGCGGATGGCGCACCGGCGAGGGAGCACGTGCGGCGGCACGGTCACCTGTGTCGCCCTGCTCCTGGCCGCGTGCGGGCAGGCGACCGAGGAGCCGGAGGTGCCGAGCACGCCCCCCGTGCAGAGCGCTACGGCGACCCCGCCCCCGCCGAACACCGGGCCCGAGCCGACGGTCCAACCTCCCACCACGACGGGACCCGACGTCGGGCAGCCGAGCGCGTCGGCACCGGACGTCGGGCAGCCGAGCGCGTCGGCACCGGACGTCGGGCAGCCGAGCGCGTCGGACCTCGAAGGATTCCAGGCCCCGGGAGAGACGGCGCAGCAGGAGGCCACCGGGTCGGTGGACCTTGTCGTCTCCGGCGTGCGGGTCGGGCTGCAGCCGGGCTTTGACCGGGTCGTCTTCGACCTCGAGGGGGCCGGGACGGTGGGCTGGCGGGTGGAGTACACCGACGACGCGGCCCAGGACGGCAGCGGCGCCCCCGTCGACCTGGCCGGTGACTACGTGTTGGCCGTGTACATCCAGGGTGCGGGGATGCCAGGAGCCGACAGCACGGCATACGACCCTCCTCAACTCCTGGTGCCGGGGACCGGTCTGACCGAGGTCACCGAGGTGTTGCGGCTGACGCCGTTCGAGGGGCAGGTCAACGCCTTCGTCGGGGTGGGCTCGGAGCGACCGTTCCGGGTCACCCGGGTGGCCGACCCGGAGCGCCTCGTCGTGGACATCGCCCACGGCTGACCGAGCGGGCGGGCGGCGCGTGGGGTCAGCTCACCAGTCGGTCGGTTTGACCGGCTGGTGCACCCAGACGTCGAAGAAGTGGGTGAGGTCCTGCCCGGACACCTCTGCGGCCAGTGCCTCGAAGTCGGCGGTGGTGGCCGTGCCCCCGCCATAGGTGGCCACCCACTGCTGCGCCAGCTCGAAGAACGCGTCGTCGCCGATCTCACCGCGGAGGGCGTGCAGCGTGGCCGCGCCCCGGTCGTAGATCGCGCCACAGAACAGGCACAGCGGGCCGGGGTCGGCGACGACGACGGACCAGAAGGCATTGTCGGCCGGGATCGCCATCACCTCCTCGAAGGACTCCTGGGCGGTGGCGTCCCCGTCGTGCTCGTCCCACATCCACGTGCCGTAGCTGGCCCACCCCTCGTTGAGCCAGATGTCGGCCCACCGGCCCGGGCTGACGTGATTGCCCATCCACTGGTGCGCCAGCTCGTGGGCGACGGTGCCCTCCCGGGCGGTGACGCTGAAGAAGGACCGGGTCTGCGTCTCCAGGGCGTAGCCGACGGAGTCGTCGTCCACGATCGCTCCGTAGGAGACGAACGGGTAGGGACCGAACCGCTCGGTGAAGAACTCGAGCATCTCCGGGGTGCGCTCCAGGGAGGCCGAGTTCTCCGGGGGCAGGGCCGGGTCGATCGCGTCGATGATCGGTATGCCGTAGGGCCCGGTGTAGCTGGTCAACTCGAAGTCCCCGACGGTCGCCGTGGCCAGGTAGGCGGCCATGGGGTCCGGGGCGTCCCACCGCCAGGTGGTCCAGCCCTCCTCGGTCCCTGACCCGTCGGGCAACCCGTTCGCCACGGCGACCAGCCCCTCGGGGACGGTGATCTCGAAGGCGTAGCTGGCCTTGTCGGTCGGGTGGTCGTTGACCGGGAACCAGGTGGCGGAGCCGTCCGGCTCGCTGACAACCATGGCGCCGTCCCTCGTGGTCACCCAGCCGTACAGCGCGCCCTCGATGTCCCGGGGTCGGGTGGTGGTCCCGCCGTAGGACACCTCCAGCTCGACCTCTTCACCGGCCCGGAGCATCGGTCTGCCCCAGATCTGCAGCTCGTTCTCCACCTGCTCGAACCGTGTCCGGACGCCGTCCACCCGCACCTGGGTGACGGTGGGGCCGCGCAGGTCCAGGTTGAACCGGCGCAGGTCCTCGGTGGTCGTCAGCCGGATCGTGGCCACGCCCTCGAGGTGGCCCTCCAACGGCGCCGGGTCGGCCTCGGGCGGGGTGTAGGTCAGGTCCAGGTCGTAGTGCACGACGTCGACGCCGCCGTTGCCCGCCAGCGGGAAGTAGGGGTCACCCGCCCCGTCTTCGCCGATGCCGGGGCGGGCCTGCGGTGCCGGGCCCGCTGTCGGGTCCGCCGCCGCGGTGCCGGCGACCGGGGTGAGCACCGCGAGGACGAGTGCGCCTGCGGCGGCGGTGCGGCGCCGCGCCGGACGGTGGGTGTGTGCGGAAGAGGCCATCTCAGCAAACTAGCCCGGTGTCCCGTCGTCTGCACGGGGAGGAGAGGGCTCCGCACGGGGAGGAGAGGGGTCCGCAGGGGGCAGCGAGAACCGGAGGCGGGGGAGGACCCGCCCCGGGATCGAGCCGCTCGGGGACTCGCCGACCCGGATGGCGCCGAACCGGGTGTAGAAGGACGCCGCCCCGGGGTCGGCGTCCAACTCCAGTGCCGTGAACCCCGCGACCGCGGCGTCGTGCAGGACCCTGGCCAGCAGGACACCTCCTAGCCCGGACCCGATGTGCGGTCGGTCGACGAACAGGGCATCCAGCTCCCCGACCGGAGGAGCACCCGAGACCCGATAGAAGCCGGCGGGCGTCCCCTCCGCGGTGTCCACGACCCCGACCAGGTCGTGATCGAGTTGGTCCTCGGTGTAGGTGAGCTCCGCGCGGCAGGCGTCCAGAAAGGCTGCGTCGTAGCCCCAGTGGCCCTTGGAGCGCAGCGCCAGGGCGGACAGCGCCGCGGCCTCCCCGCGACGGGGTGGGCGGATGGTCACGTGGGGGTCGATGGGCACCGGTCCATCCTCTCCCGTCCCGCGGCGATGACAACCCGTGCTCCCGTCGATGACAACCGGTGTGCGACTGCCGTGCCGATTTGTCAGGATGGGCACATGCCCGAGCACGCCAGCCCTCCTCGGCGTGCCCGCCGAGCCGGCCGCCGGACACCCCGGCGCGCCGGGGACGCCACGCCTGGCGCGGAGCGCATCGCCGCGCGGCGCGCGCTGGTCCCGACCCGGATCAACTACCCCGCCGACCTGCCGGTGGTCGAGCGTCGGGACGACATCGCCGCAGCGATCCGGGACCACCAGGTCGTCATCGTGGCGGGGGAGACCGGCTCGGGCAAGACCACCCAGCTGCCCAAGATCTGTCTGGAGCTGGGACGCGGGGTCGAGGGCACCATCGGGCACACCCAGCCGCGCCGGATCGCCGCCCGGTCGGTGGCCGAGCGGATCGCCGAGGAGCTGGGGGTGGAGACCGGCGGGGCGGTCGGCTACCAGGTGCGGTTCACCGACCGGTCGACCAGGGACACTCTCGTCAAGGTGATGACCGACGGCATCCTGCTGGCCGAGCTGCAGCGGGACCGGGACCTGCGCCGCTATGACACGCTGATCATCGACGAGGCGCACGAGCGCAGCCTCAACATCGACTTCATCCTCGGGTACCTCCGGCAGTTGCTGCCGCGGCGCCCCGACCTCAAGGTGATCATCACCTCGGCCACCATCGACGTCGACCGGTTCGCCGAGCACTTCGCCGACGAGGACGGCACGCCCGCCCCCGTCGTCGAGGTCTCCGGGCGCACCTACCCGGTCGAGGTGCGCTACCGCCCGCTGGTCCGCCCCGGACCTCCCACCAAGGACGGCACCGCGACGACTGTCGACGTGGACCAGGTCACCGGCCTGTGCGAGGCCGTGGAGGAGCTGTGGACCGAGTCCCCGGACGACGGCGGCCCGCAGGACATCCTGGTCTTCTGCTCCGGAGAGCGGGAGATCCGGGACGCAGCCGACGCCCTGACCGGTCTGCACCTTCCCGCGACCGAGGTCCTCCCGCTCTACGGCCGGCTCTCCGCCGCCGAGCAGCACCGGGTGTTCTCCCGGCACGTCGGCCGGCGGATCGTGGTCGCGACGAACGTCGCCGAGACCTCGCTCACCGTGCCGGGGATCCGGTATGTCGTGGACACCGGCACCGCGCGCATCTCGCGGTACAGCCAGCGGCTGAAGGTGCAGCGGCTGCCGATCGAGCCGATCAGCCAGGCCAGCGCCAACCAGCGGTCGGGTCGCTGCGGCCGGCTCGCCGACGGCATTGCGATCCGGCTCTACTCGGAGGAGGACTTCGCCTCACGCCCGGAGTTCACCGACCCCGAGATCCTGCGCACCAACCTGGCCAGCGTCATCCTCCAGATGACCAGCCTGGGCCTGGGCGAGATCGCGGCCTTCCCGTTCGTGGAGCCGCCGGACTCCCGGCAGGTCGCCGACGGGGTGCGCCTGCTCACCGAGCTCCAGGCGATCAACCCCGACGCCCCGGTCCACCTCCCGCGCAAGCGGCTCACGGCATACGGACGGGCGATCGCCCAGCTCCCGGTGGACCCGCGGCTGGCCCGGATGCTGATCGAGGCCGAACGCAACGGGGCCCTGCGTGAGGTGCTCGTCATCGTCGCGGCACTGTCGATCCAGGACCCGCGGGAGCGTCCCAGCGACAAGCAGGCGCAGGCCGACCAGTCCCACGCGCGCTTCCGGGAGGGTGCCGACGAGTCGGACTTCCTGACCATCCTGAACCTCTGGCGCTACCTGAAGCGGCAGCAGAAGGACCTGTCCGGCAGCGCGTTCCGCCGGATGTGCAAGCGGGAGTACCTGCACTACCTGCGGGTCCGGGAGTGGCAGGACCTGCACACCCAGCTGCGGCAGGCCTGCAAGCAGGTCGGGCTGGGGCTGAACGACAACGACGCCGGGCCCGACGAGATCCACCAGTCGCTCCTCGCCGGCTTGCTCTCCCTGGTCGGGCTGTACGACCGGGACAAGCGCGAGTACCTCGGGGCGCGGGGCGCCAAGTTCCACATCCAGCCCGGCTCGGCGCTGTTCAAGAAGAACCCCGACTGGGTGATGACCGCCGAGCTGGTCGAGACCACGCGCCTGTGGGCCCGGGTCAACGCGCGGACCGACCCGGCCTGGGTGGAGCGGGCCGCCGGGCACCTGGTCAAGCGCAGCTACTCCGAACCGCGCTGGTCGCGCAGCCGCGGCAGCGCCATCGCGGACGAGCGGGTCACCCTGTATGGCGTGCCGTTGGCTGCCGGACGGGCCGTCCCCCTGGGCAGGGTGGACCCGGAGACGGCCCGCGACCTGTTCATCCGGCACGGCCTGGTCGAGGGGGACTGGGACACCCGGCACGACTTCTTCCACGCCAACCGGAAGCTGGTCCGGCAGCTGGGCGAGCTGGAGGCGCGCGCCCGGCGCCGCGACATCCTGGTCGACGACGAGACGCTGGTCGCGTTCTACGACGACCGGCTCCCCGCCGAGGTCGTCTCCGGCGCCCACTTCGACACCTGGTGGAAGGCCGCCCGACGACAGGACGGCGAGCTGCTCACCTTCACCGAGGACCTGCTCGTCAGCGACGACGCCGGCACCGTCAGCGACGCCGACTACCCGGGCACCTGGCGGCAGGGCGACCTGGAGCTGGAGCTGACCTATCAGTTCTCGCCGGGCTCCGAGGCCGACGGCGTGACCGTGCACATCCCGATCGAGGTGCTCAACCGGCTCACCCCGGACGGGTTCGACTGGCTGGTCCCGGGGCTGCAGGAGGACCTGGTGGCGGCGCTGGTGAAGGCCCTGCCGAAGGCCACCCGCCGGCACTTCGTCCCCGCTCCGGACCACGCACGCCGGGCGCTGCGGGCGATGGGCCGCGATCCCGGCGCCGGTCCCGTCGACGAGGCGCTCGCCGACGCGCTGTCGGCCAGCGGGCCGGTGCGGGTCGATCCGGCGGAGTTCGAGTGGGAGCGCGTGCCGGACCACCTGCGGGTCACCTTCCGGGTGGAGCGGCGCCCCGGGGTGTCCGGTCGCAAGGGTGGGCGGTCCCGCGGCCGGGTGGAGGTGCTCGGTGAGGGCAAGGACCTGGCAGCCCTGCAGCAGCAGTTGGCTCCGCAGGTCCGCACGACGATGGCGCGGGCCGCGGCGTCCGTGGAGAAGCAGGGTCTGACCTCGTGGGACTTCGGCGTGCTGCCGGAGACGTTCGAGCAGCAGGTCGGCGGCCGGACGGTGCAGGGCTACCCGGCGCTGGTCGACACCGGCTCCGCCGTCGACATCCGCGTCCTGGGGACGGCCTCCGAGCGGGACCGCGCGACCAGGCTCGGCATCCGGCGGCTGTTGCTCCTCAACACGACGGCACCGTGGAAGCGACTGCTGGCCTTGCTGACCAACCAGCAGAAGCTCGCGCTGGGCAACAACCCGCACGGATCGGTCCCCGCCCTGCTGGAGGACGGGCTGGCCTGTGCGGTCGACTCGGTCGTCGCCGAGATGCCCGGCGCCACCGTGCGCCGCCCCGAGGACTTCGACCGGGCCCTGGCACTGGTCCGCCAGCAGGCGGTGCCGCGCGTCCTGCAGGTTGTGGAGCACCTCGTCCCCGTGCTGGACACCGCCCGGGAGATCGGGATCGCGCTGACCCGGTTAACCAGCCCGGCGGCGGCCGAGCTGGCCACGGACCTCAGGCGCCAGCTGGATCAGCTGATCCGTCCCGGGTTCGTGGCGGACACCGGGTTCGCCCGGATCCCGCATCTGCGCCGCTACCTGGCGGGCATGGCCGAGCGGCTCGAGAAGGGGCCGCAGGACGTGCGGCGCGACGCCGACCGGATGGCGACCGTGCACCAGGTGGAGCAGGAACACGCGGACTTCCTGGCCCAGCTCCCGCCACACCGGCGCACCGATCCGGACGTGGTCGACATCGGGTGGCAGCTGCAGGAGCTGCGGGTCAGCCTGTTTGCCCAGCGCCTCGGGACGCCGCAGCCGGTCTCGGCCAAACGCATCTATGCGGCGATGGACCGGGCCGAGGACGCCACGGGCTGAGCGGCCCCCGAGACTGGAGGCAGACCGCGATAGGTAACCTCTGGGTCTCATGAGAGCACACACACGGATGCGACGGGCGGTGACCTCGACCGTGACCGGGGCCGGCCTCGTCCTCGCGCTGGGGGCCTGCAGCGGTGGTGACGGGACGGGCACCGAGGACGAGTCGGGTGCCGAGGACGGCACGAGCCAGACTGACGACGCCGACCCCTCCGACGATGCGGTGATGACCGACGACAGCGATGCCGCCACCGTGACGGAGGGGGCGGCGGGGCCGGCCTCCGACGAGGTCGCGGCCGCGCGGGAGGGGCTGGCCGCCTGGCTGACCGAGCACCGGCCGGAGACTCCGCAGACCAGCACGAACCTGGAGGACTGCCCGGCGATCGACCTGGAGCGTCTCGAGGAGGCCCTGGGCAGCGCCGGCTTCCCCGACACCACGCTGGGCAGCTGGGGCACCGAGATCGAGTGGAGTGAGTACCAGGCGCTGCACCCGGAGCTGATGGGTCTGACCTGCGGGGGTGACTCCGATGGCGACGCCAACGACTCCGACTACGGCACGGCTGCCGGGGTGTTCGCCGTCGACGTGCAGGGCACGTCGGACTTCGAGGCCTTCCTCGCCGCGACCGGCCTCAGCGACAGCGAGAGCGTCGACCCGCCGGAGGAGCTGGGCGGTGAGGTGCGGACCCAGTGCTTCGAGGACGAGCCGGAGTTCTGTGTGGCGCTGTGGCACGAGGACGGGCTGATCCTGGGCACGAGCCTGATCGCCGAGGGTGCCGACGAGGACGCCGTCGAGAGCCTGCTCGGGGAGGTCCTCCCGGACATGCTGGAGGGTCTCGCCGAGGCCTGACCGACCCCGCGGCTGCGCCGCAATCGGGCGCGGTCCACGGGCCACCCGCTAGCGCACGGGCTCCTCGAGTGGTGACTCCAGATCGACCACGACCACACTGACGTTGTCGTTGCCGCCCGCCTCCAGGGCTGCGGCCACCAGGGCGTCACACGCGGCTTGGGGGACCCCGTCGGTCAACACGGCCGCGATCTCAGGGTCCCGCAGTTCGGCCGTGAGCCCGTCGGTGCACAGCAGCAGCCGCCCGGTCGCCGGGAGGGTCACCGTGTCGACGGCCGGTGCCTCGGGGTCGCCGCCAAGCCGGCGGGTGAGCCGCGACTGCCCCCAGTGGTCGTGCGCCTGCTCCTCGGTCAACTGGCCGGCGGCCAGCAACTCGGCGGCGAGGTTGTGATCGTGGGTGAGTTGGTGCACCACCCCGTCGGCCAGGTGATAGGCCCGGCTGTCGCCGACCCAGGCCACCTCGACCTCACCCCCGTGACCTGCCGCCCGGGCGAGCACGACGGTGCAGCCCATGTCCGGCATACCGGTCTCCGTCCCGCGCGCCACGACGCGGTCGTGGGCGGCCGCCACCGCCTCGGGAAGAGCGTGCGCCCACCCGCCCTCGGTGTCTCGTGAGCCGCCCACGTCGAGCAGGGCCGTGGCCGCGACCTCCGCGGCGATCTCGCCGCCGTCGTGACCGCCCATCCCGTCCACGACGACCCACAGCCCGTCGCCGACGCGGACCACGTCCTCGTTGCCCTCGCGGACCAGGCCCCGGTGCGTCGCGCTGCCGACTCTCATGGGCCCAGTCTGACCTGTCCCGGGCCGGTCCGTGCCCACGCTGGGGGCCGCGTCGGGAATCCCTGGGGCCGATCGTTCGTTGACCACCGCGAGAGAACCCGGCCCTAGGGAGGGACCCGTGTCCGCTGCTACTGCAACCAAGGCGCTGCGCTGGGGAGCGTTGGCGTCCGTGGCGCGCGCCATCAAGTCGGCCAGCGCCCCCGGCGCGCCCGGCCTCTGGGACCGGCTGTCCGCGCTGCCGCGCATGGTCCGGGCGATCCGCCGCGGGGACTACACCGGGGCGGACCTGAGGCGCGTCCTGCTGATGATGGGCGCCGTGGGGTATGTCGTCTCGCCCGTCGACCTGATGCCCGAGGCGGTGCTCCTGCTGGGCGGACTGGCCGACGACGCCGTCGTGATCGGCTGGCTCGCGGTCACCCTGATCCGCACCACCGATGACTTCCTCGACTGGGAGCGCACGCGGGACGCCGTGCCGGGAGAAGTCATCGGCTGACCGCCGAACTCACTGGGCGGCCGCGGCCGCCTCGTCGTCTCCTGCCTCGTCAGCTCCGCCGTCCGACGCCACGGCCTTGAGCTGCTCCTCGCTGGGGGCACTGCGACCCAACTCGACCGGCAGGTCGCTGGCGTCCTGCCCCAGCACGTGCTCGGCCAGGAACTCGCCGACCACCTCGTACCAGACCTTGGCGTGCTGCGGTGACAGGATCCAGTGGTTCTCGTGGGGGAAGTACAGGAACCGGTGCGGTGACCGTCCCGCGTCGTCGGCGGGCAGCCCGGACGCGCTCAGCAACTCGTACCACAACCGCAGACCCTCACCGATCGGCACCCGGTAGTCCTTGTCGCCGTGGATGACCAGGACCGGCGTCACGATCTTGTCGACCGACAGGTGCGGGGAGTTCGCCTCACCCATCTCCCGGGTCATCTCCCGCTGCCAGAAGAAGGCTGCGTCCGTGGTCGGGCCGAACTGGTCCAGCGCCCACAGCGAGGCGTGCGTGACGATGGCCTT
Organism: Ornithinicoccus sp.; assembly: GCF_057176825.1. NCBI lineage: Bacteria > Bacillati > Actinomycetota > Actinomycetes > Micrococcales > Intrasporangiaceae > Ornithinicoccus > Ornithinicoccus sp. The sequence goes on from NZ_CM169976.1 coordinate 1,792,344, forward strand.
GAACCGGTCGGTGTGGCCGGCGACCCAGTTGGCCATGTAGCCGCCGAACGAGCCACCCATCGCGGCCGTTCGCGTCTCGTCGATGTCGCCGCGCGCGACCGTGGCGTCGGTGATCGCCATGAGGTCCTCGTACGGCGGACCGCCCCAGGTGCCCCACCCGCGCTGGATGAAGTCCTGTCCGTAGCCGGTGGACAACGCGGGATCCGGCAGCAGCACGGCATACCCCTGGGCCACCATCAGCCACGGATTCCACCGCCAGGTCCACGCGTTCCAGGACCCCAACGGGCCACCGTGGATCCACAGCAGCAGCGGTGCGGGGGAGTCGCCGGGCTCCGGCAGCGCCAACCAGGCACGCACCCGGGTGCCGTCCTCCGTCGTCGTCTCGACCTCCTCCAACCGACCCGGGAGCTCCGGGCGGGCCACCGGGCCGGGCAGCGGCGTGACGTCGCCGGAGGCGAGGTCGATGCGCACCACCTCGGAGGGGAAGGCGTAGCTGCTGCGCAACGCATAGCCGGTCGCCCCGTCGGGGGAGAGCAGGAACTCGCTGTATGCCGCATCGTCCGTGGTCACGGGCTCCACCCGGTCGGTGGTCGGGTCGATCCGGAACACCTGACGGCGACCGTCGTCGTCGGCGAGGGCGTAGATCGCGGAACCGTCCGGGGCCCACTCCACGGGCTGCGCCCAGCGGTCCCAGTCCGGCACCAGGGCGGTGCGTTCGCCGGTGGCCAGGTCCAACACCATCAGGTAGGGCCGCGGAGCGGTCGTCGGGGTGCTCTTGGCCTCCTGGACGATGACGGCACGTCCTGCATCGGGGGAGACCGGACCGGGGTAGAACTCCTGACCCTCCTCGTCCAGCAGCACTTGGCGTTCCCCCGTGGCCAGGTCGATCCGCTCCAGGGCGGTCCGGCGCTCGCCGCGGGCCTCCGGGCGGTTCACCGCGACCAGCGCGAAGCGACCGTCCGGGCTGAGCTGGGTGGCGCCGGCCTCGAGCAGACTCCCCACCCCCTCGCTGACGTGCCGCAGCCGCAGCGGGGCGGTGTGGTCCAGGGTCGTCGGCACCGTCGGCGCGGCCGTCTCGTCCGGTTCGGCGACGAACAGCTGCGGGGCTGCCGGTCCCAGGTCGGAGTCCCAGAACCGGACGGGGTAGCCGTCGTGCAGGATCGCGTCGACCCCGCCGTCCTTGCGGGCCTTGTGGATCGCGGCGTGGGCGTCCTCGCTCTCGGCGCCCGGGAACCGGGCGGCCGTCACCAGGACGGTCTCGGCGTCCTTGGCGCAGGTCACCCCCGAGACGCCCCCGGGCCGCGACAGCACCACGCGGGCCTCCCCGCCGACCGCGGGGATCTCCCAGAGCGCGGCTTCCGGCTGGTCGTCGTCGGCGTCGGGGTTGGGACGCGAGGAGGTGAAGTAGAGGTCGCCGGAGCTGGAGAAGGCGGCCCCCGCCTCGCCCTTGCTGCTCCGGGTGATCCGGTGGGCAGGTGCTGCACCCTGCGGGTCCAGCCCCCAGAGCGCCGTGGCATACCCGGTGCCCTTGCGCGTGATCGTGGCCACGGTGGTCACCAGACGCGACCCGTCAGGGCTCAGGGCCAGCCCGGACAACCGCGGGTGGGCGACGTACTGCGTCAGGTCGTGGAAGACGGTGCTCATGCCTTCCAGTATCACGGTTGAACACGAAATTATCTCGGCGGGATGCGGATGCGAGCCGCCGTCCCGGTAAGTCGGGTCCCGGAATCATCCCGGGCCTTCTACCGTTAGAACCTCTCGCAAGAGTGTGTCGCACCGCAGACGAGGAGCGAGGATCGTGACAGAGCCCAGCGTGCTGTTCCGCCTGGAGGACGAGGCCGCGCGGCAGCCCATGCATGCGCCGCAGCTCATTGTGTCCCTCGACGGATTCATGGACGCGGGTCTGGTCAGCGAGCAGATGGCCGACCACCTCCTGGACAGCCTCGAGCACCAGGTCGTGGCCACGTTCGACGTGGACCAGCTGGTGGACTACCGGGGCCGACGCCCCGTGATGACGTTCGACCGGGATGCCTGGACCGACTACGAGGCCCCGAGCCTGGTGCTCTACCGGATGCAGGACCACGCCGGGCAGGACTTTCTGCTGCTGCACGGCACGGAGCCGGACTACCGCTGGGAGGGGTTCGTCCAGGCCGTGCACCAGTTGTGCCTGGCCTTCGGCGTGCGCCGGATGGCGACCGCGCACGGGGTGCCGATGGCGGTGCCGCACACCCGGCCGGTCGGGATGACCCGATTCGGCAGCGACAGCGTCTCGGTCAGCGAGCAGGAGGCCATCTTCGGGCGGGTCCAGGTGCCTGCCAGCGCCGAGGCGTTGCTGCACCTGCGGCTGGGCGAGGCTGGGCTGGAGACGTTCGGTGTCGCCGTCCACGTCCCGCACTACCTCGCCCAGGCCCGGTTCGGGGACGCTGCCGTCGCCGCCGTGGACTCCCTCCTGGTGCACACCGGGCTCCAGGTGCCGACCGCCGAGCTCGTCGAGGCCGCCGGCCTGAACCGCGCCGACATCACCAAGGAGGTCGCCGGGTCGCCGGAGGTCGCCGAGGTGGTGGAATCGCTGGAGCAGCGCTACGACCGGTTCCTGGAGGGTCAGCGCCGGCGCAGCCTGCTGGCGGCGGAGGTGGCCGACCTGCCCAGCGCCGAGGAGATCGGTGCGGAGTTCGAGGAGTTCCTGCGGGAGACCACGACCCCCGACGACCACGCCGCAGGTGACGAGCACGCTGCGGGTCCGGAGGACGACCCGGGGCAGGGCCAGACCCCGTCCTGAGGTCTAGCCACCCCTGAGTCTCAGCGGGACTCCGACCCGTGCTGGTCGGGGTTGTCCTGGCCATTGCCCGCGGTGTCCTCGCCTGAGGAGCTCCCCGCGGATGTGTCGCCCTCCGCCGGCTCGCCGAACGGGGACTGGTAGGGCTGCGGCTGGCCCTGGTCGCCCTGCTGCGGGTCACCGGCGGGCGGGGCGTCGTCGTGGGGCTGCTGGCCATAGTCCTGCTGCTGGCCATAGTCCGGCTGCTCGTAGCCCTGTTGCTGGCCGTAGCCGCCCTGCTGGCCGTAGTCCGGCTGCTGGTAGCCCTGTTGCTGGTAGCCCTGTTGCTGGTAGGGCTGTTGGTCGTAGCTCCCCTGTTGGTAGGGCTGCTGGTCGTACCCGCCCTGCTGCTGGCCGTAGCTGCCCTGCTGGCCGTAGTCCGGCTGCTGGTAGCCCTGTTGCTGGTAGGGCTGTTGGTCGTAGCCGCCCTGCTGGCCGTAGTCCGGCTGCTGGTAGCCCTGTTGCTGGTAGGGCTGCTGGTCGTAGCCGCCCTGCTGTTGGTAGGGCTGCTGGTCGTACCCGCCGGGTTGCTGGTAGCTCTGCTGGTCGTAGCCGCCCTGCTGGTATCCGGCAGGCGCTGGGTAGCCACCCTGCTGCTGGTAGCCGCCCTGCTGGTCGTACGACTGCTGGCCCTGCGCGTGGTACTGGTAGGGCTCCTCCTGCTCCTTCGCGCCCTTGCGGCGGGTCAGCAGTGCCACCAACCCCAGGATCAGGGCCAGGGCGAGGAGGGCCCCGCCGATGATCAGGCCCATCGTCCCCATGACGCCCGGGGCGACGGTCCGGGTGGCGCGGGGTCCGGCATACACCGACTCGTCCGCCCCCTGGCAGCTGAGGGCGTACTCGCCGGCCTCGGTCTCGGACGGCGTGCGTGCCACCTCGAAGAAGTCGCTGCCCCCGACGTCCACCGCGAACTCGCTGACAGGTCGCTCCAACACGACCTCGGTCCCGCCCTGCGTGGCGACACACACCGCTGATTCGCGGACGGAGTCGGAGCGGGCGTACACGGACATGCCGTTCTCTCCGATCCGCAGGGTGTCGCCGGCATTGAAGCCGACCATGTTCGGCTTGGCCACTGTCAGGGTGCCGTACAGCCCCAGGCCGACCATGACCAGGCCGGCCAGCCCGAGGAGCGCGGCGAGGATCGACAGGGCCTTGGACGGGCCGGAGCCACGAGATTCGGTGTTCCCCATGCGGGAAACCTAGCGCACCCGCACGCCGTCGGACACTGCCCCCGGCGAATCGGGCACTCCGGCCCAGACGGTGGCAGGATGTGCCCGGACGCCCCACCCGGTGGCTGACGAGCGAAGGGGTTGCGCATGGGACTTTTCGGCAAGAAGGACGACACCGACGAGGCGGTCGAGCCTGCTCCGGACCAGGGCGGGATCTCCGCGCGCACCGCCAACGCCATCGTGCAGAAGCTCATGGACTATGGCTTCGACGGGCTGGGCCCGTTGGACTCCGTCGAGGAGGTCGTCGCCCAGTACACCAAGAAGTACCCGGACCCCGAGACCGCGATCACCAAGGTCGTGCGGTCGCACTACCGGCTGGTGGCCTCCGGGGGATTCGTCACCGGGTTTGGCGGGTTGTTCACGCTGCCCGTCGCGATCCCCGCCAACATCATCGAGTTCTACGTGCTCGCCACCCGGATGGTCGGCAGCATCGCCCAGATCCGCGGATACGACGTCCGGCGCCCCGAGGTGCGGACCGCGGTGTTGCTGACCCTCGTCGGGGCCGACTCCACCGAGTTGCTGAACAAGGCGGGAGTCCCCACCAGCGGGCGCCTGGCCCAGATCGCCGCGAAGCAGCTGCCGGAGGCCGCCATGATGGTGATCAACAAGGGCGTCGGCTTCCGGGTCGCCACCCGTTTCGGCACCCAGACGCTGAGCCGCTTCACCCGGGGACTGCCCGTGGCCGGTGGACTGATCGGCGCCGGGCTCGACACGTTCCTGCTCGACAAGATCGCCGACAACGCCCGGATCGAGTTCCCTGCCAAGCGGGTCCTGAGCGCCGTGCCCGCTGCTGACTGAGGGTTATCCACAGATTCCGCCGGAGGCCGTTTCGGAGCCCCCCGCTGCGCCACGCTGGGGGGATGAAGACACCCGAAACGCAGATCAGGGTGCGGGGGATCGCGGAGTTGATCGCCGTCCTCCCGCACCAGTGGGGTTACCAGCCTCGGCAGAGCCTGGTCGTGGTGCTCCTCGGAGTTCCGAAGAGCGAGGGCGGCCCGGCCGCCGGATCGATCCTGATGTCCATGAGAGTGGACATCCCGCCACCGGAAGCGACCGAGGAGGTGGTGCGGGGGATCCGGGAGGTCTGTGCCCGGGAGGCACCCTTCGGGGTCCAGCTGATCGCCTTCACCGACACCCGTGAGGACGCCGCGGGGCTCCACGCCCTCCAGCAGCTCGCCCTGGCCATTGCCGAGGACGGCATCGGGGTGGACGTGGTCGCGCAGGCGACCGGCGGGATGTGGTGTCGCCGCAACCCGCTCGGTCACCCCCAGGCGCCACCGAGCTGGGCCAGGGTTCCTCAGGCGGCGGACGTCCCGGCGGCTGCCGAACTGGTGCTGCGTGGTGCGTGCCCGATGGAGGACCGGGAGGCGCTCGAGCGCGCTTTGGACGCCGATCACCCCCTGACCCACCAGGCCGTGCTCAACGAACTGTGCGTGCCGGTCGGTGCGGGCGGCGACTCCGGGGTCTTCGACGTCCTCGACATGGACGAGGATGAGCCCTACCGGGTCTGGGGTGACATCCTGCGCACCAGCGGGCAGGTGGTGCCCGTGGCAGACCTTTCCGCGACAGACCTCGCCGTCGCCGCATTGACGGTCCGGGATCTGATCCTGCGCGACGCGGTCCTCGCCAGGGTGGCACCGCAGCAGTTCTCGGACCTGGCCTCCTGTGCCAAGGACCCGGTGACGGCCGCCTGTTGCTACGAGACCGAGGCCGCGCTCGCCGCGGCAATCGGCCCCGATCCGCTCGACCCCGACCGGTTGACCGACCGGCTGGTGGGACTGTGTGCCCGCACCCCACGCTCCTTCGCCGCGCCGGCGCTGACCCTGCTGGGCGTCCATGCGTGGGCCCGGGGGAAAGGAACCCTGGCGAACCTTGCGATCGAGCGGGCCCTGGAGGTCGAGCCGGACTACCGGATGGCACTCCTCCTTGACCAGGTCCTCGTTGCCGTGGTGCGGCCCAGGGATTTCGCCGGGAGGTCAGGCGCGCCGACGGTCAAGGGTCGCCCGACCGACCCGACCCACGGAGCCGGCCAGGACCCGGACGCCGCCTGAGCGTCGTCCCCTGGGCCACTCAGGTCGGATCGGTGCAGGACACGCACCCACCAGGGTGGCCGGACCCATCGCTGAGGTGACATGCTCCGGTGTACTCTCACGAACACTCTTGAGGATGAGGAGCACGTATGTCGATCATCGTGGGTTATGTGCCGACCAAGGAAGGGCGGGCCGCGTTGCGTCGTGCCGCCCAGGAGGCGCAGCTGCGACGGACGAAGTTGATCGTGGTCAACTCCCACCGGGGCGGCCGCGATTTCGACGCATCCGAGGCGCAGCGATTCGAGGAGGAGCTCGCAAAGGTCCAGCGGTCGCTGGACGCCGATGGCGTCGAGCACGAGGTGCGTGCCCTGGTCCGGGGCAACGAGCCGAGCGAGGACCTCATCGCGGTGGCGGAAGAGTCCGACGGTGACTTCATCGTCATCGGGCTGCGCCGGCGGACCCCGGTGGGCAAGCTGATCCTGGGTTCGAACGCCCAGCGGATCCTGCTCGACGCCTCCTGCCCCGTGCTGGCGGTCAAGGCGGGCGAGGACGACTGACCCGGTCGGTCGGGAGGGTTCGTGCGGGCCCCTGGCGCCCCCGTTGACCAGCCAGGGAACATGTTGGGCGGCGGCGTGGTTTTATAATGTACGTAAGCCGCTGATCGCAACCACCGCGATCGCTGACACAACGCGAACCCCCCGACCGTCATGGTGCTCCCGTGCGCCCACGTGGTCGACCCCGGGTGCTGCGCAGGACCGGCGCAGCAGAAAGTAGTTGATGCCACCCGTGACCTCCAAGACCGCCGCCAAGAACGCCGAGCCGACCGAGCTCCCCGCCGAGTTCGGCACGCCAGAGCTGACCACCCTGTTCCAGGAGGGCAAGAAGCGCGGACACCTGAGCATGACCGAGGTGAAGGTCGCCCTGGAGTCGGCGGACCTGAGCGCGCGGGGCAGCAAGAAGGTCCTCAAGACGCTGCACGACAACGCGATCGAGATCCGGGAGGACGACAGCTCCCAGCTGCCGGGCGGTCGCCGTCGCGCGGCGAAGAAGGCAGCACCGAAGAAGGCCGCCCCCGCGAAGGCCGCCCCCGCGAAGGCGGCCCCCGCGAAGGCCGCGGCAAAGTCGACTGCCGCCACGAAGGCGTCTGTGGACGAGGCTGCCGCGCTCGCCGCGGAGGAGGAGGCCAAGCCCGCTCGTCGGCGGAGCACGGCGAAGGCACCGGCCAAGTCGGCCGACACCACGACCAGCAAGACCGCCACCAAGACTGCCGGGACCACGGCGAAGAAGAGCGCGGGCCGGGCGAAGTCGGCTGAGGCCGAGCCGGCCGCCGGGAGCGACGCCACAGCCGCCGCGACCACCGACGAGGCGGAGGCCGCTCCCGCCAAGCGCGCCGCACGGAAGTCGTCGGCCAAGGCCGCGACGACCCGGTCCGCCGCCAAGGCTGCAGCGGGCAAGACCACTGCCGCCAAGACCAGCACCCGCAAGACCGCAGCCAAGGCGACCAAGGCCGACGCCGCCGCCGACGCCACCGAGGTGGACGAGGACCAGGAGGAGGACGCCGAGGAGAGCGAGGTGGCGGAGGAGTCCGCTGCCGTCCCTGGCAACGCCAACAAGAAGGCGGAGGCCGAGGAGGAGAGCTTCGTCCTCAGCTCGGCGGACGAGGACGACGCCCCCGCGCAGCAGGTCGTGACCGCCGGGGCCACGGCCGACCCGGTCAAGGACTACCTGAAGCAGATCGGCAAGGTGGCCCTGCTCAACGCCGAGCAGGAGGTCGAGCTGGCCAAGCGGATCGAGGCCGGCCTGTTCGCCGAGGAGCGGCTGAACTCCGGGGACAAGATCGAGGCCAAGCTCAAGCGCGAGCTGTGGTGGATCGCCCAGGACGGCAAGAACGCCAAGAACCACCTGCTCGAGGCCAACCTGCGGCTCGTGGTTTCCCTGGCCAAGCGCTACACCGGCCGCGGCATGCTGTTCCTGGACCTGATCCAGGAGGGCAACCTGGGCCTGATCCGCGCCGTCGAGAAGTTCGACTACACCAAGGGCTACAAGTTCTCCACGTACGCCACCTGGTGGATCCGGCAGGCGATCACCCGCGCCATGGCCGACCAGGCCCGCACCATCCGGATCCCGGTGCACATGGTGGAGGTCATCAACAAGCTCGCCCGGGTGCAGCGGCAGATGCTGCAGGACCTGGGCCGCGAGCCGACCCCGGAGGAGTTGGCGGCCGAGCTGGACATGACCCCGGAGAAGGTCGTCGAGGTCCAGAAGTACGGCCGGGAGCCGATCTCGCTGCACACCCCGCTGGGGGAGGACGGCGACTCCGAGTTCGGCGACCTCATCGAGGACTCCGAGGCGGTCGTCCCGGCGGATGCGGTCTCCTTCACGCTGCTCCAGGAGCAGCTCCACTCTGTGCTGGACACCCTGTCCGAGCGTGAGGCCGGGGTGGTCTCGATGCGCTTCGGCCTCTCCGACGGCCAGCCGAAGACCCTCGACGAGATCGGCAAGGTCTACGGGGTCACGCGGGAGCGGATCCGACAGATCGAGTCCAAGACCATGAGCAAGCTGCGGCACCCGTCCCGCTCCCAGGTTCTGCGCGACTACCTGGACTGAGCCCGTGCCAGACCCCTCCGAGGTCGCACTGCACCGGGCCACGGAGCAGGACTGGGCCTCGCACCGCGACCTGCGGCTCCAGATGCTCCAGGACGCCCCCGACGCCTTCTGGTCCACCTACCAGGAGGTGGCGGGTCGGACCGAGCAGCAGTGGCGCAACTCCCTGAGCGGGGCGGCCCGCGTCCTGCAGGCACGTGCCGGGGACGGCACACCGCTGGGAACCCTCGGCATCCTTCCCGAGGGGTATGCCGAGGACATGCCCCTGGCGGAGGGGACGGTGAACCTCATCGCGATGTATGTCGTGCCGGCGGCCCGTGGTCGGGGGGTCGGGGACCTGCTGATGTCAGGTGCCCGCGACGTGACCCTGGGGCTCGGCTGCCGTCGCATCCTGCTCGAGGTCACCAGCAACAACGCCGCCGCGATCCGGCTCTACGAACGGACCGGCTTCCGGTTCACGGGGGAGGCGACTCCGCACCCGCGGCGACCGGACCTGGTGGAGCGCGAGATGGCCTGGGACCTCAGCGGCGCCTGAACCAGCCGGTGACCTGCTCCCGCAACGCCCGGAGCCCGCTGCGCGGCAGCACCCGGGTGTGCACCCGGACGTTCCAGGGCAGCCGGTCCTGCACGGCATCGACGATGGCACGGACGTCACGGGCCATCACCGTCAACGACGTGTCGTCCCGCGCCGACTCCGGCGCGTAGCGGGTCCGCTCGAGGGTGGAGGTCACCCGTCCCAGGGCCTCGTTGCTGCGACGGTCCAGGCCGGTGGCGGCCAGGTAGTGCCGGTGCATCTCCCGCGGGCTGCGGGGCGCCGGCTGGTCGACCCCCAGGTCCTCCAGGGAACGGGTGAGCAGCAGCCACTGCCCCTCGACCCGCTCCGCATCGCTCGCCGCCGACCGCAGGCCAGCCGCGCGGTAGCGCCGACCCGCCCACGGGACCACCATCATCAACACGGCCAGACCGGCCAGGGCGAGCAGCGCCCGGCCCACGGTGGGTGCCAGGTCCCGGAGCGTGCCCCACCATCCGGTGTCCTGCCCTGCACCCGACGGGACGTCGGGCTGGGTGGGCTCCACCGTCGGAGTCGGATCGACACCTGCGGTGGGGTCGTCCTGGGGGGCCTCCTGCGGGACCTGGGTGTACCCGGGTGCGAGGGTGCCCCGGGCGCCCGGGGTCGGTTCGAATCGGGTCCACCCCATCCCGTCGATGTAGAGCTCCGGCCAGGTGTGGGCGTCCGAGGCGAGCACCTCCAGGGTCCCGTCGGTCTGGCGGGACCCGGGGAGGAATCCCACGGCCATCCGGGCGGGGATCCCCTCGTGGCGCGCCATCATGACCATCGCCGTCGCGAACTGGACGCAGTAGCCGCGTCGCGTCTCCAGGAAGTGACTGATCGGGTCATCGGAGTCGCCGCCCGGAGCCAGTTCGAGGGAGTACAGGTAGACGCCGCTGCGGAAGTGGCTCTGGATGCGCGAGGCCACCTCGAGCTCGTTGTCCGCGTCGCCGACCACCTCGTCGGCCAGGGCTGCGATCGCCCCCTCGGACTCCTCGTCGACCCGCAGGTAGTCCTCGAACTCTGACTCCTGCCCGGACGGGGGAGTGGCCGACTCCTCGCCGACGTCCTCGGGGACGTTGCCCCGCGGGGCCACCTCCTGGTACCTGACCTGGTAGTTGTCGGGCGGGGAGTCCACGCGCAGGGCCCCCGTCCGACCGTTCAACTCCCACGGAACCCCGAGGTCGGCGGACACCACGGGGGTGGGCACCGCGAGGAACGGCGCCCGCAGGGCGTTCTGGAGGACGGTGACCTCCGCGGTGCCGGACGGCACGTCCGGGTCCAGCCCACCGCCCTCCTCGGCCGACTCGTAGCGGCCACTGCCCTGGTCGACCGGGGTGTCGGAGTAGTCCGGGGGCAGCCACTCGCCGTCCTCGAAGACCGAGGCGGCGGTGACCCGCAGCGGTGTCAGGAACTGGGAGTTGGTGCGGTAGCGCAGCACGGGCGCCTGGGACCGGTCGGCGAGGTCCTGGCGCAGGTCCATCGTCTCGGTGAACGACACGGATCCGGTGTCACCGCCGACGCTGCGCCCGTCCGGGTTACGGCCCAGACCGTCGGCGAAGTAGGTGGGTGGGAGGTGGGGGAGCAGGGAGGCGGCCAGCAGGGCCCCGATCACGGTGCAGGCGCCGAGCGCCCTGGCGACGGTGCGGTAGCCCGTCGGGCCGAACGAGACGTCGTGGGACCCGACGGCCTCCCGTCGATCCGCCGAGGACCACCCGCCGACGATGCGTCCGCCCTGTTGGGCGATCATCACCAGCCAGGCGACGGCCACGGCGACGAAGAAGTGGGGCGCCATCGCCTGCCCGGTGTTGGACACCGACACGAGGAAGCCCGCGGCCAGCGGGATGCCGGCGGCGGCGGGCGAGCGGCCGGTCACGCCGATGGAATCGACCGACAGCGCCGTCAAGGCCAGGACGAGGACGACCAGGAACTCCACGCCCTCCGTCGCGGGTGCCGGCGCGGCATACGTGCGCAGCACCTGGCCGGCCTCCTGCAACAGCGTGGCCGCGCCGACGAAGGTCTCGGTGGTGGGGAGTCCGTAGAACAGGGTGTCCGGGAGGTAGCGGTAGAGCACCGCCCACAACGTGGCGCCGGCCTGGATCAGGACGGTGGTGGTCGGTCCGGCCCCGAGCGCCCGGAGCAGCGCTCCCGAGACGGCCACGAGCAGCACCATCAGCAGCGCGCCCTCCAGCCAGACGTTCTCGCGCAGGAGGGAGGTCAACGGCCACGCCACCGAGAGCGAGGCGACCGACGCGACGGCAGCCTCCTGCCACATGCTGCGGTCGAGGTAGGTGTTCACCGGACCCCCTCGACCCGGCGGGCCCCCTGGAGGGTCTCCCAGGCGCCGGCGACCGAGTCGCCCGGGCCCACCAGGGCGGTTTGCCACCCGGTCTCGGAGAGGACAGCCTCCAGGGCCACCGCTCCAGTGCCGTGACCCGCGGCGGGCGAGGTCCCCTTGTCGAAGGCCCCGCGGTCCAGCACGAAGCCCATCGCAGCGCTGCCCGGTTCGCGGATCGCCGCGAGGTTGCGCAGTTCCTGCTCGTCGTGCGCCACCACTGCGGCGACGACCATCACACCCCCGGAGGTGAAGGAGTGCGCTGCCGCGATCAGGGGGTCGAGGCGGGGGCCCGCGGCCGGCTGGGTCCGGGCCAGCACCGTGAGCATCCGGTCCAGGTCGAGCGGGTGGGCGGCGCTGCCGTCGTCCAGGGTCGCCTCGGTGATCAGGTGCACGACGAAGCCGTCGGTCACCAGGTGGCGGGCCACCGAGGCGAGCGCGCTGACCGCCCACTCGTAGGACGGACGGTGCGCCGAGCCCGCGTGGGCGTCGCCGCGGGAGTCCAGCAGCAGCACGGCGCGCCGGCGGGTCGGCCGGTCCTCCTGGCGGACCATGAGCTCACCCCGGTGCGCGGTCGCCGGCCAGTGCACCCGCCGCAGCTCGTCGCCGTCGCGGTAGGTGCGGATGCTGACGTCGTCCTCACCGTGCAGCGCCACCATCTGGGGCAACTCGCCCTCCGTGCCGCGGCCCTGCCCCCGAGGACCCCGGGTGCCCAGGTCGTACACCCGGGGCAGCACCAGGACCTCGTCGGTGCGGGGCAGCTGCATGGCCAGATAGGTCAGGCCGAACGGGTCGCGCAACCGGAGTGTGACCGGGCCCAGCTGGTAGCCACCGCGGTGCCGGCTGCGGACCGAGTAGCGCAGGGCACGCTCCTCACCCCGGTCCATCCGGGGCAGCAGGAACCGGGGCCGGTCGCCGAGGGCATAGTCGAACTGCTCCTCGGCCAGGTACATCGGGGTGCGCCCGGACCCGACGTTCTGGAACAGCACCCGCACCTCGCCGCGCTCGTCGGGCAGCAGCCGCGGCGGATTCAGGGTCCGGACGACCCGGATCGACGGGGGCCGGCGTCGCAGCCAGACCGCCGCCAGCAGCGGCAGGATGAGCAGCAGCACGCCGATGCGCGTGACATCCCGGTAGCCCAGCACGACACCCGCGAGGGCGGTCAGGACACCGAGCATCAGGAAGGTCTGCCCCCTGCTGGTCAGCACACCTGGGCCTCGCATCGTGATCTCCGGAACCGGTGGTGAGGCCGGTCAGGCGCGGCCCGAGGGCACCGGCGTGCGCCGGACGACGTCCGCGATCACGTCGTGGGTGCTCTGCCGTGCCAGTTGGGACTCCCCGGTCAGGATCACCCGGTGCGCGAGCAGGTCCCCGGCCAGCTCCTGGAGGTCGTCAGGCAGGACATGGTCGCGACCGGCGAGAGCGGCGTGCGCCCGAGCGGCCCGCAGGAGCTGCAGGCCGGCCCGCGGGGAGGCTCCCAGCCGCAGGCCGGGGTGGCGGCGGGTTGCGGTCACCAGGTCGACGACGTAGCGGCGCAGCGCGTCCGAGGTGTGCAGCCGGCGGATCGCCTCGATCTGCTGCTGCACCGTGGTGCCGTCGGTGACCGGCTGGAGGTCGGACAACGGGTCGTGCTCGCTGTGGGAGGCGAGCATGGCCATCTCGCTCGTCGCCTCGGGGTAGCCCATCGAGATGCGTGCCATGAACCGGTCCCGCTGCGCCTCCGGCAGCGGGTAGGTCCCCTCCATCTCGATTGGGTTCTGCGTGGCCATCACCATGAACGGCCCCGGCAGGCCGTAGGTGGTCCCGTCCACCGTGACCTGGCGCTCCTCCATGCTCTCCAGGAGGGCGGACTGGGTCTTGGGCGAGGCCCGGTTGATCTCGTCCCCGACGACGATGTTGGCGAAGACCGCCCCGCGCCGGAACTCGAACTGCCTGCTGTCCTGGTTGAACACGCTGACCCCGGTGATGTCGCTGGGCAGCAGGTCGGGGGTGAACTGCACTCGGCTGACCTTGCAGTCGATGGCGCGGGCGAGCGCCTTGGCGAGCATCGTCTTGCCCACGCCCGGCACGTCCTCCACGAGCAGGTGCCCCTCGGCGAGGAGCACGGTGACGGCCGTCCGGACCGCTTGGTCCTTGCCCTCGATGACAGTCGCGACCGCCCGGTGGATGGCCGCGGCGGTGCCCCGGACGCTGTCGAGGTCGGCCTTAGGGACAGTGTCGGCGTTGACGGACATGGTGCGATCTTGCCTCATCGACCCCTGACCGGCCGCACCGGACGGGACCATCGCGCCTGCGTCATGCCGTTCCACGGGATCCTCCACTCTGCTCCACCCTGCCCCCTCGCCGGGCTGCACCGATCCTGTCACGAAACGTGCCTCCGCAGCAGTCGACGTGGCGACGCCTGGGCTGGGTGTGCTGCCACGGCAATCTTCCCCCACCCTGCACCACCCCCTCCCACCTGCAGCGATAGGGCGGAAACGTGGCAAAATCGTGCTCGTGGGGGTGCATGGTGGTGCAAAGTGGAGTAATGTGGGGCGCATCGGAGAGTGATGGAGTCCACGGCGACGCGGACCGGCGGTCAGGAAGGGGCGAGCACTCGTGTTCCTCGGCACGCACACCCCGCGCCTGGACGACAAGGGGAGGATGTTCCTGCCGGCCAAGTTCCGCGAGAAGCTCGCCGGAGGGGTCGTCATTACCCGTGGCCAGGAACGCTGCTTGTACGTCTACCCGATGGCCGAGTTCGAGCGGATCGCCACCGCCATGCAGAGCACCCCGACGACCAGCCGCGCGGTGCGTGACTACCAGCGCGTGTTCCTCTCCGGCGCCTCCGACGAGGTGCCCGACAAGCAGGGCAGGGTGACGATTCCCGCCACCCTGCGTGGCTACGCCGGCCTGAGCCACGAGTGCACCGTGATCGGTGCCGGAGCCCGGGTCGAGATCTGGGACACCGCGAGCTGGACCGCTTACCTGGAGGAGACCGAGCCGGCCTACGCCGAGCAGTCCGAGGAGGTGGTGCCCGGAGTCATCTGACCCGCCCGGAGCGAACGCTCCTGGGGCCAGGTCTCCAGCCGCTCACCGTTCCGACGCCCCTTCCCCGGCGCCGGAGCACGACCGGGACCACGCCGACACCTCTTCCCCGGTGCCGGACGACCCGACCGAGCGGATGGGGACCTGACAGCAGGAGCCGGACATCCGGCATACCACCACCCGCAACGCACCCACCGAACCGCACCACCGAGCAGACGGAGCACCCTCAATGACCGATCGCGGAGCAGCGCAGGACCGGCACCTGCCGGTGCTCCGGGACCGCGTCGTCGAGTTGCTCGCGCCCGCGCTGGAGCAGGAGGACGCGGTGTATGTCGACGCGACCCTGGGCATGGGCGGGCACACCGAGGCGGTCCTGCGGGCCTGCCCGCAGGCGCGGGCCATCGGGGTCGACCGGGACCCCGAGGCGCTCGACCTGGCCGCGCAGCGGCTGGCCGGGTTCGGCGACCGGTTCCGTCCGGTGCACGCCGTGTACGACGAGATCCCGCGGGTCCTGGCCGAGCTCAGTATCGCCCGGGCCGACGCGATCCTCTACGACCTGGGGGTCTCCTCGCTGCAGCTGGACGAGAGCGACCGGGGCTTTGCCTACCGGATGGACGCGCCGCTGGACATGCGGATGGACCAGTCGCGGGGGATGACCGCCGCCGACGTGCTCAACGAGTACGACGAAGCCGAGTTGACGCGGATCCTGCGGGACTACGGCGAGGAGCGGTTCGCGCGCAAGATCGCCCGCGCGATCGTGCGCCGGCGGGAGCAGACCCCGTTCGACACCTCGGGGCCGCTGGTCCGGCTGCTGCACGAGGTCGTGCCGGCGGCATCCCAGCGCTCGGGTGGCCACCCGGCCAAGCGCACCTTCCAGGCCCTGCGGATCGAGGTCAATGCCGAGCTGTCCACCTGGCAGCGGGCGCTGCCCGCTGGGCTGGGAGTGCTCGCCGTCGGGGGCCGGGTGCTCGTCCTGGCCTACCACTCGCTGGAGGACCGCGTCGCCAAGCAGGTGTTGGCCGCTGGCTCCACCAGTTCAGCACCACCGGGGATGCCGGTCGAGCTGCCGGAGCAGCGTCCCTGGCTGCGGCTGCTGACCCGCGGCGCCGAGCAGGCCGACGAGGCCGAGGTCGCCGCCAACCCACGCGCCGCCTCGGTCCGGTTGCGGGCCGCCGAACGCACCCGGGCCACCGCCACGGCCGGCCTGGCCACCGACCCGAAGGAGCACCACCGATGAGTCAGATGACCGCGGCGCGGGTCGCACCCCGCGGAGCCGCCGCCCGCACGGCCAGGACCGGCGCGGGGCGCCCCACGCCGGGCACCCGCCAGGCGACGCCCCGCCCCCGGCTCAGGATCGTCGACGCCGCACCGCGCCGCCAGGGGAACACCGGGTTCGCGCTGCTGTGCATCGGGTTGATCCTGGGTGGGCTGATGGCCGCCCTGATGCTCAACATGGCCCGCGGCGAGGGGTCCTTCACACTCGGGGCGCTGACCGCCGAGCAGACCAGGCTGCACGACCAGCGGGTGACCCTTCAGGCCGAGCTGAACACCCTGAGCTCGCCAGAGACCATCGCCGAGAAGGCCGAGGAGCTCGGCATGGTGCGCTCGCCGTCCACCGCGGTCCTGCGGCTGTCCGACGGCGCCGTGCTCGGCGTGGCGGCCGGGGTGGACGGCAACCAGACCTTTACCGTGGAGACGTCCTCCACCACCACCGCGACGACCCCCGATACCGAGGCCGGGGAAGGGGTCGACGGGGCCACCACCGACGAGAGCACCGGGGACGCGACCGAGGAAGGCTGATCTGTGGCGACCAACCGTGCGACCCGTGCGAAGGGGTCCCGTAGACCCGCCTCCCGAGGTCGCCAGGGTGCCGCCCGCAATCGTCGTTCCCCGGTCGTCAGCGGGGTGGTCCACCCGCAGCGCCGGGCCCGGATCATGTTCTTCGGCGTCCTGATCGTCTTCAGCCTGTTCGCCGCCCAGCTGGTCCGCCTGCAGGGACTCGACGCGGCCTCGGTGTCCGCGGCAGCCCTCGACATGCGCCTGCAGCAGGCGACCATCCCGGCCGCGCGCGGCTCCATCGTGGACGCCAGGGGCCTGCCGCTGGCCGAGAGCGTGGAGCGCAAGCACATCACGGTCGACTCCACCGCGGTGGTGGAGTACACGAAGCGGATCGACGGGACGAGGGTCAAGGTCGGGGCCGAGGGCGCGGCGCAGGACATCGCCGAGATCACCGGGCGCGACGCCGACTCGCTGCTGGCGATCATGGAGCGTGACCCCTCCAGCCAGTGGGCCTACCTGGCCAAGGACGTGTCCCCCCAGACCTGGCAGGAGGTCAACCGGCTCGGGATTCCCGGCATCTATGCCGAGGACTACTACAAGCGCACCTACCCCCGGGGCAGTTCCCACGCCCCACTCCTCGGGTGGGTCGGCTCCGGTGAGCAGCCGGCGGGCGGGGTCGAGCTGGTTTTCAACGAACTGCTGACCGGCACACCCGGCACCAGGACGTTCGAGAAGGGTGGGGTCGGTCCCACCATCAGCACGGCCCAGCAGACCGAGACGCCGGCCGTGGACGGCCAGGACGTCCGGTTGACCGTCGACAGCGACCTGCAGTGGTACGCCTACGACGTGGTCGAGCAACGGGTCCAGGAGACCCAGGCCGAGAGCGGCTACGCCGTCGTGATGGACATCGACGGCAACGTCCTGGCCCTGGCCAGCTACCCCGCCTTCGACCCTGCCGACACCTCGCAGACCTCCGAGGGGATGCGCAACGCCGCGATCGAGGATGCCTACGAGCCGGGGTCCACGGGCAAGCTCATCACCGCCGCGGCGGCCCTGGAGGAGGGCCTGATCGAGCCGGAGACGCCGATGGTGCTGCCGAACCGGCTGCCGCGCGGCGGCACCCGTTTCAAGGACGCCCACGACCCGGACAACCCCTACGTCACCTTCGCCGGGGTCCTGGCGACGTCCAGCAACATGGGCACCATCCTCTACGGCGAGCACCTGGACGACGACGTCTTCTACGAGTACGAGCGCAAGTTCGGGATGGGGCAGGCCTCCGGCCTGGGCCTGCCCGGCGAGTCCCCGGGCCTGTTGTGGGCCCCGGAGAAATGGAGCGCCACCACCAAGTACACGATGCTCTTCGGGCAGGGCCTGACCAGCAACGCGCTGCAGCAGATCGGCGTCTTCCAGACGATCGCCAACGGCGGGGTCAGCAACCCGCCCCGGATCGTGGCCGGCACCCAGGACGAGGACGGGCGCTTCGTGGAGGAGCCGGTCGGCGAGGGTGAGCGGATCGTCTCGGAGGAGACGGCCGCGACGCTCACCGCGATCATGGAGAACGTGCCGACCCCGGACGGCACCGCCCCCTTGGCTGCGGTGGACGGCTACCGGGTCGCCGGCAAGACCAGCACCGCCGACCGGGTCGACCCCAAGACCGGGCGCTACACCAGCGTCACCTCGGCGTTCGTCGGCTATGCCCCGGCGGAGGACCCCGAGATCATCGTGTCCGTCACCATCCAGTCGCCCAAGGTCGGCAAGTGGGGTGGCGAGGTCGCCGGCCCCCCGTTCTCCGAGATCATGCGGTTTGCCCTGCAGCAGCAGGGAATCGAGCCGAGCACCACGGAGTCGCCGGAGGTTCCGTTGACGTATGACCCCGAGGATCGTGCTCCCGGTGAGCCGGAAGGTGTCACACTGGGCGACATCGCGATCAAGGACGAGAGGGACGACTGAGTGATCCCGCTGTCGCTGCAGGAGATCGCGGCGGTGACCGGAGGGCGGGTGTTCCCCACCGGAGCCCAGGATGTCCTGGTGCACACCGCCGTGGTGACAGACTCCCGGGAGGCCGAGCCCGGGAGTCTCTACGTGGCCCGTCGGGGCGAGCACGCCGACGGCCACGACTTCGTGTCGGGTGCTGCCGAGCGTGGCGCTGTGGCTGCCCTCACCGAGCGGGAGGTCCCCGACCTGCCCTGCGTGGTGACCGCCGACGTCCAACAGGCCTTCGCCGACCTGGGACGGGAGGTGGTGGACCGCTGCACCACCGCGGGTGGCCTGCGGATCGTCGGCATCACCGGGTCCTCGGGCAAGACCTCCACCAAGGACCTGATGGCCCAGGTGGTGGCCCGGCTGGGGGAGACCGTGGCGCCGATCGCCTCCTACAACTCCGAGGTCGGCGTCCCGCTGACGGTATGCCGATTGCTCCCCTCGACCGCCTACCTCGTCGCCGAGATGGGGGCCTCCGGCGTCGGGCACATCGAGTACCTCACCCGCATCGCCCCGCCCTCGATCGGGGTGGTGCTCAACGTCGGCACGGCCCACCTGGGTGAGTTCGGCAGCCGCCAGGCGATCGCCGACACCAAGGCCGAGCTGGTGGCGGCCCTGCCCGCCGACGGTCTGGCCGTGCTCAACGCCGACGACCCGGTGGTCGCGGCGATGGCCGGACGCACCTCCGCGCGGGTCGTGCTGGTCGGCACGGGCCCGGACGCCCAGGTGCGGGCCGAGGACATCGCCGTCGACGCGCGGGGCAGGGCGGGGTTCCGCCTGGTGCTGCCGGGGGAGGAGGACCAGCAGGTGCAGTTGGCCTTGCACGGGCCGCACCACGTCGGCAACGCCCTCTCGGTGGCTGCCGTCGCACAGGAGCTGGGGATGCCCGCACCGCAGATCGCCGAGGCGCTGGCCGTGGCCGGCCCGATGAGCCGCTGGCGGATGGAGGTGCACGAACTGCCCGGTGGGGTCACCCTGGTCAACGACGCCTACAACGCCAACCCCGACTCGATGCGGGCCGCGCTGCGCAGCCTGGCCGCCATGCGTGGCACCGGAAGGACGTTCGCGGTCGTGGGCGAGATGCGGGAGCTGGGCGCCGACTCGGCGCAGGAGCACCGGGCGGTGGGGGAGCTCGCCGCCACCGTGGGGATTGATGTGGTTGTGACCGTCGGCGACGGGGCGGGTCCGGTCGCGGACGGATTCGAGGACGCGGCAGGAGCGCGGCCCGACGGGGGGCCCGGAGTGGTCTTCCGCACCGCCGACGCCGCCGCGGCCCGCGAGCTGCTCGAGGCGGAGCTAGGAGAGGGTGACGTCGCGCTGCTGAAGTCGAGCCGGGACTCCGGACTGCGGCTGCTCGGGGACGAGATCGTGGCGGCCGCGGGGGTGCGCGACTGATGGTGACCGTTCTGCTCTCCGCCGGGATCGCCATGGTGGTCGCACTCTTCGGGACGCCGCTCTACATCAAGTTCCTGGTCGGGCGCGGCTACGGGCAGTTCATCCGCGACGACGGCCCCACCTCGCACCACACCAAGCGTGGCACGCCGACGATGGGCGGTGCGGTCATCATCGGCGCCAGCCTGCTCGGCTACTTCGGCTCACACCTGGTGCTGATGCTGCTCGACGCCACCGGGCTCGTCGAGCTCGGGGACAACACCTTCACGATCAGCGCCCTGCTCGTGCTCTTCCTGATGGCCGGGTTGGGGCTGGTCGGGTTCCTCGACGACTACATCAAGATCTCCAAGCAGCGCAGCCTCGGGCTGCGCTCGCACGAGAAGCTCATCGGGCAGACCGCGATCGCCGTGATCTTCGCGGTCCTGGCCCTCCAGTTCCCGGGCGACAGCTACCGGACCCCGGCCAGCACCGCCATCTCCTTCGTGCGGGACACCCAGCTCGACTTCGCCGTGTTCGGCACCGTCGGCGGCCTGATCGGCTTCGTGCTGTGGGCCAACGTGATGATCGCCGGTGCCTCCAACGGGGTGAACCTCACCGACGGTCTGGACGGCCTGGCAACCGGGGCCTCGGTCATGGTCTTCGGGTCCTACGTGCTGATCTGCATCTGGCAGTTCAACCAGAACTGTCAGATCAACCCCGGCTCGCGGTGCTACGACGTGCGGGACGCGCACGACCTGGCGGTGGTGGCCGCCTGCGTCGCGGGGGCCTGCTTCGGCTTCCTGTGGTGGAACGCCTCCCCGGCCAAGATCTTCATGGGCGACACGGGATCGCTCGCCCTCGGCGGCGCCCTCGCCGGGCTGGCGATCACCACACACACCCAGCTGCTCATGGCGATCCTGGGTGGGCTGTTCGTCCTCATCACGCTGTCGGTGATCATCCAGGTGGGCTACTTCAAGATGACCCGCAAACGGGTGTTCCGGATGGCACCCCTGCAACACCACTTCGAGCTCGTCGGGTGGAACGAGATCACCATCGTCATCCGGTTCTGGATCATCGCCGGTCTGTGCGCGGCCGTGGGCCTGGGCATCTTCTACGCCGAGTGGGTGGTCCAGCTGTGAGCACCCGCCGATCGTTGGACGGACTCACCCACGGCGCCGCGGACTGGGCGGGGCTGCGCGTCGTGGTGACCGGCCTGGGGGTGAGCGGGTTCGCCGCGGCCGACGCCCTCCTGGAGCGGGGTGCACGCGTCACCGTGCTGGACGCGGGGACCGGTGCCCAGCTGCAGCAGGAGCAGGCCCACATCCTGGGGATCCTGGATGCCGACGTGCGGCTCGGGTCCGAGCACGTGGCAGACCTGCCGGCCGACCTGCGTGACGTCGACCTCGTGGTGACCTCTCCCGGCTGGCGGCCCGACCAGCCGGTGCTATCCGCGGCCGCTGACCTGGGCATCCCGGTGTGGGGTGAGGTGGAGCTGGCCTGGCGGATGCGACCCGAGCACGGGGCCGCACCGTGGCTGACGGTGACCGGCACCAACGGCAAGACCACCACCGTGCAGATGCTGGCGGCGATCCTGACCGCGGCAGGCCTGCGGGCCACGGCAGCCGGCAACGTCGGCACGCCGATCCTGGAGGCGGTGCTGCACCCCGAGCCGTATGCCGTGATCGCGGTGGAGCTGTCCAGCTTCCAACTGCACTGGAGCGAGTCGATCGCCCCGGTGGCCTCCTGTTGCCTGAACGTCGCCCCGGACCACGTCGACTGGCACGGCACGCTGGCCGACTACACCGCCGCCAAGGGGCGGGTGTACGCACGGACGGAGCTGGCCTGCATCTACAACGTGCAGGACCCCGTGACCGAGCAGCTGGTCCGGGAGGCCGACGTGCAGGAGGGGTGCCGGGCGGTCGGTTTCACGCTGGGCACCCCCGGTCTGTCCATGGTGGGCCTGGTCGAGGACGTCCTGGCCGACCGGGCGTTCGTGGAGGAGCGCCGCACGTCGGCCGCGGAGCTGGCGACCCTGACGGACCTGACCCGCGACGGGGTGGGCCCCGCGCCGCACCTGGTGGCCGACGCGCTGGCCGCCGCGGCGCTGGCCCGTGCCGTGGGGGTCCCGCCGGTCGCCGTGCGCGAGGGACTGCGCGGCTTCCGCTCCGACGAGCACCGGATCACCGAGGTGGGGGAGATCGGCGGCGTCCGGTTCGTCAACGACTCCAAGGCGACGAACCCACACGCCGCCGCAGCCAGCCTCACGGCATACGAGCACATCGTCTGGGTGGCCGGGGGCCAACTCAAGGGCGCCGACGTCGACGACCTGGTCGCCGGGGCGAAGGACCGGCTGCGGGGCGTGGTGCTGCTGGGGCAGGACCGGGAGCAGATCGCCGCCGCGCTGGGCCGACACGCGCCCGAGGTCCCGGTCCAACGGGTGCCTGCCACGGACACTGAGGACGTGGGAACCGATCGCGCACGCCCGGCCGGCGGGGACGACTCTGCCCTGTCGGCGGTCATGGACGCGGTCGTGGACGCCGCCCTCGCGTTGGCGCGGCCCGGCGACGTGGTGCTGCTCGCGCCGGCTGCCGCCTCGCTCGACATGTGGCCCAGCTACGGCGCCCGCGGCACCGACTTCACCGAGGCGGTCGCCCGCCGCAGGGCACGGGGTGACGTGACGTGACCACGGTGCACACCACCCGCACCTCCTCGCGGAGCACCTCCCGGACTCCTGCGCCGGCGGAGAGTCCCTCCGTCACCGGAGCGCTGCTGGAGCGGCTGCAGTCCCCGCTGGCGCCCTACTACCTGCTCGCCACGAGCACGGGGCTGCTGGTCGCGATCGGCCTGGTCATGGTCCTGTCGGCGTCCAGCATCGGCTCCTACTACGACAGCGGGAGCTCCTACACCGTCTTCCTCAACCAGCTGCTGTTCGCCGGCGCCGGTGTGGTGGTGTGCTGGGTCGGCAGCCGGCTGCCGATCGGGGTGTGGAAGAAGCTGGGACTGCTCGGCATCCTGGGCGCCATCGGGTTGCAGGCCCTGGTGTTCACGCCCATCGGCATCGACTGGCAGGGCAACCGCAACTGGATCCGGCTCGGGCCGTTCACGTTGCAGCCCTCGGAGTTCGGCAAGATCGCGCTGGTCGTCTTCGGCGCGGTCGTGCTGGCGCGCAAACGCAAGGTCATCCACCGGATCGGGCACGTCCTCGTGCCCTTTGTCATCCCCTTTGCGATCACCCTCATCGGACTGGTCCTGCTCGGGCACGACCTCGGGACGGCCCTGATCCTGGTGGCGATCACCGGCGGCATGATGTTCACCGCGGGGCTCCGGGCCCGCTGGTTCATCGGGGCCGGGGCGCTCGCCGGGGCCGCCGTGGCCTACCTGGCCAGCTCCAGCGCCAACCGGATGGAGCGCATCGCCGCCTGGATCGGTGACTCCTGCACCAGCCCGCACGTCGACGGGTGCTTCCAGAAGGTGCACGCCGAGTACGCCCTCGCGGACGGTGGCTGGTGGGGACTGGGCCTGGGGGAGAGCCGGGAGAAGTGGGGGCTGCTGCCCGAGCCGCACAACGACTTCATCCTGGCGATCATCGGGGAGGAGCTCGGGCTGCCCGGCACCCTGTCCGTGCTGCTCCTCTTCCTGGTGATCGCCTACGCGTGCTACCGCATCGTGGCCGGCAGCACCGACATGTTCGTCCGCATCGCCGCCGCCGGAGTGATGGTCTGGTTGCTGACCCAGGCGATGCTCAACATCGGGTCGGTGATCGGGGCGCTGCCCATCATCGGCGTGCCCCTCCCGCTGGTCTCCAGCGGCGGTTCCGCCCTGGTCGCCGCCCTGATCGGGATGGGCCTACTGCTGGCGCTGGCCCGGTCCCTGCCCGGTGCCCGCGAGGCCCTGGCAGCCAAGCCGTCGGTGCTGCGGCGCACCCTGGCGGTGCTCCCCACACCGCGGGTCGGCCGACGATGACGCCGCCGGCAGTGCGCTCGGTCGTGCTCGCCGGCGGGGGGTCCGCCGGTCATGTCAACCCGTTGCTCGCCACGGCCGACTGTCTGCGGCGCCACGACCCGGACCTGCGGATCACGGTCCTCGGCACGGCCGAGGGGCTGGAGGCCGACCTGGTGCCGGCCCGCGGCTACGACCTGCGTGTGGTCCCCAAGGTGCCCTTCCCGCGGCGGCCCTCCGGCGCGGCGCTGCGCTTCCCGGGCAATCTGCGGGCGGCACTGGCGACCACCCGGTCGGTGTTGCAGGAGGTCGGGGCGCAGGTCGTGGTGGGGTTCGGCGGCTACGTCGCGTCCCCGGCCTACCTGGCGGCCCGGCGCGAGGGGGTGCCCATCGTGATCCACGAGCAGAACGCCCGCCCCGGCCTGGCCAACCGCCTCGGGGCACGGTTCACCAGGCACGTCGGGGTGACCTTCCCGCGGACCACGCTGCCGCACGCCCGGGTCGTCGG
Source organism: Ornithinicoccus sp. (assembly GCF_057176825.1). Classification (NCBI taxonomy): domain Bacteria; kingdom Bacillati; phylum Actinomycetota; class Actinomycetes; order Micrococcales; family Intrasporangiaceae; genus Ornithinicoccus; species Ornithinicoccus sp. The sequence continues at coordinate 1,816,511 of NZ_CM169976.1, forward strand.
GCTGCCGCTGCGCCGGGAGATCGCCGAGCTGGACCGTGCCGCGTCCCGGGAACAGGCCCTCGCCCACTTCGGTCTGCGCCCCGACACTCCGACGCTGCTGGTCTTCGGCGGGTCGCTCGGCGCGCTGCGGCTCAACACCGCCTTCGCGGGTGCCGCGGCTGACCTCAGCGCCGCGGGGATCCAGGTGCTGCACCTCACTGGGGCGGGCAAGGACGTGCCGCTGCCGCCCGACCTGCCCGTGCCCTACCGGGCGTTGCCCTACACCGACCGGATCGACTTGGCGTATGCCGTGGCCGACCTGGCCGTCTGTCGCGCCGGGGCGGGCACGGTCTGTGAGCTGGCCGCGGTGGGTCTCCCGGCCGTCTATGTCCCGCTGCCCATCGGCAACGGTGAGCAGCGGCTCAACGCCGCCGACCTCGTCGCCGCGGGCGGGGGCCTGCTGGTGGCCGACGAGCAGGTGACCAGCGACTGGGTGCGCGGCGAGGTGCTGCCGCTGCTGCAGGACGCCGCCCGCCTGGGGACCATGGCCGATGCGGCGGCGGTGCTGGGTCACCGTGACGCCGACGAGGCCCTCGTCGAGATGGTGCTGGCGGCGGTCCGGGAGGGGACTGCGCGGTGAGTGCTGGGCACAACGAGCGGTTCGACTTCACCACCGAGGTGCCGCCGCAGGCGGAGCTGGGACCGGTCCACTTCATCGCCATCGGTGGGGCCGGCATGTCCGGGGTGGCCCGCATGTTCCTGGCCGCTGGCGCCCCGGTCTCCGGCTCGGACGCTACGGACAGCGCGACCCTGCAGACGCTGGGTCGGGAGGGCGCACGGGTGTCCGTCGGTCACGACGCCGGCCAGCTGGGTGGGGCGGCGACGGTGATCGTCTCCAGCGCCGTGCGCGAGAGCAACCCCGAGCTGGCCGCGGCCCGGGCGGCCGGGCTGCGCGTGCTGCACCGGGCCCAGGGCATCGCCGCCCTGTTGCACGGTCGGGACGCGGTCGCCGTGGCGGGTGCGAACGGCAAGACCACCACGAGCGCCATGCTCACCTGCGCGCTGCAGCACGCCGGTGCCGACCCCGCCTACGTGCTCGGCTCGCCGATCAGCGGCACCGGCACCAATGCGGCCCCGGGCGCCGGGCCCTTCGTCGTCGAGGCCGATGAGAGCGACGGGTCGTTCCTGGTCTACCGCCCGCAGGTGGCCGTGGTGACCAACATCAAGCCCGACCACCTGGACTTCTACGACACCTTCGAGAACATCGAGGTGGCGTTCCGGCGCTTCGCCGACACCATCCGCCCGGGAGGGCTGCTGGTCGCCGGCTCGGACGACCCGGGTGCCGCGCGCCTGGCTGCCTGGCACCGCGACCGGGGCGGTCGCGTGGTCACCTTCGGCTCCGGGCCGGAGGCCGACCTCCGGGTCGGCGAGGGCGACCCGGGCCCGGACGGGATGTCGACGCAGGCGGCACTGAGCGGCCCGGCGGTGGACCGGCCCCGGCAGCTCGTCGTCCCGATGCCGGGACGGCACAACCTGATGAACGCCGCAGCGGCCTATCTCGCAGCGACCGCCGGGTTGGGGGTCGACGCGGACCAGGTGCTGGCAGGGCTGGCCTCCTACCCGGGGGCGAGCCGGCGGTTCGAACCCGTGGGCACCGCCGCGGGGGTGCAGGTCGTCGACGACTACGCGCACAACCCCGACAAGGTGGCGGCGGTGGTGCAGGCGGGCCGTACTGTCGCCGGGCCGGACCGCCGTCTCGTCGTGGTCTTCCAGCCGCACCTGTACTCCCGCACCCGCGACTTCGCCGACGAGTTCGCCGAGGGCCTCGCCGCGGCCGACCTGGTCCTCGTGCTCGACGTGTACGGCGCCCGGGAGGACCCGATCCCCGGGGTCGGGGGACAACTCATCATCGACCGCCTGAGCCTGCTGGACTTCGCCGGGAAGGCCAAGTTCCTGCCCCACCGCAAGAAGGCGGCCCGCAAGGTGGCCCGCAGACTGCGCCCCGGCGACCTGCTGCTCACGGTCGGGGCCGGCGACGTCACCCAGATCGGGCCGCAGGTGCTCGACCTGCTGGCAGCGGGGGAGTCGTCCGCGGACCCGGAGAGCGACCCGCCACCCCCCGGGGAGCCACACCGCAGCGACAGTGGGCAGGTCACGACGTGAGGTGGTGGCCCCGTCGGCGTGGGAAGGGCCAGCAGGCCGCGCCCCACCGCCGGATTGCCGAGCGCGCTGCACAGGTCAGGCGCCGTCCGCTGAAGGCGCTGGTCGTGACCGCCCTGGTGCTGGCACTGATCGGCGGACTCGTCTTCCTGTTCGGCTACTCCCGGGCCTTCGTGGTCCAGCAGGTGGCCGTGGAGGGTGTCCAGGGTGAGCTCGCCGGTGCCGCCGTCGACGCCGCCGCGATTCCGACCGGCCGCCCCCTGGCCCGGGTCGACACCGGGTCGGCAGGTGCGCGGATCCTGGAGGACCCCCGGGTCGCCGACGTGGAGGTGAAGCGGTCCTGGCCGGACGCCATCACCCTCGTGGTCACCCCGCGGGAGCCGGCGATCGTGGTGCGCCAGAGTGCCCGGGGCGCTGCCCAGGCGGCCGACACCGGTGGGGTCGTCTTCAGCCCGGTCGAGGAGCCGCCGGAGGACCTGCCCCGGCTGCGGATCCCGGAGTCGGGGGCGGACGCCGAGGACATTGCCGGCGTCGTCACCCTGCTGGGGGTGCTGCCCGAGGACCTGGCCGACCGCGTCACCGACCTGCGGCTGCGCAGCTCCGGCACGGTGCAGTTCAAGATCGGCGCGATGAGCGTGACCTGGGGTGATGTGAGTGCCCCCGACCTGAAGGCGCGTGTGCTGTCGGCGCTGCTGGAGCAGGAGAGCATCGACCCGGACGACGAGGTCCAGCCGATCACGGTCGACCTGTCGGCGCCCGAGACGCCGGTGCTCACCGGTCTGCCCGTCGCCCCGGAGGACTGATCCGGCGGGAAGGTATCACCGGTGTGGGTGGGCGCTCTTCTGGGATGACCCAGAGCCCTCAACCCGAGGAGAGCCAGCATGGCTACCCACCTGAACGACCTCGGCTCGGCGCTGACCGACCAGATCTACCAGTCCGTGATCGGCGGCGACGAAAACCTCCCCCCGCCCAAGGACACCTTCCTCACGTGGGCAATGCCCGGTCTGCCGCTGACCGCGGACGATCTCGACTTCGCGGCGGACGGGATCTTCTCTGCGCCCACCGCCGAGGAGCAGAACAAGCGGGCGATGCACGCCTACAGCCTGTCCCGCCTGCTGGACTTCGTCCCCGACCCCGACGCGCCGTTCAGCAGCGAGCGGCAGGAGGGGATGTTCAAGCCGGACGCCGAGATCAGGCTGTCCGAGATCTATCGCCAGATCCTGCGCTTCTCCAAGGTCGCGGACTTCCCGCTGACCGAGGCGCAGCAGGCCAAGCTGGACCGGTTCCGGGGTCACCTGTGGACCACCAAGACCGTCACCGACCTCATCACCGACGAGGAGAAGCAGGTCACCGAGGCGTCACCGGTCATGCAGGCCTACCACGAGTCGATGAGTCGCTACCTGGACGCGGCGACCGAGTACAACGCCAAGCGGGCGGCCGCCGCCGGCGCCACCGGCCCGGAGGGCAAGACCGCCTCTGCCGACTTCATCCTGAACCGCAAGCTGTACGCGCTGAAGGTGAAGCAGGCGGCCGACGAGTGGACCTCGCGGGGCTACCGCAACGAGGTCGACGACATGAATGCCTTCATCAACCAGACGACCCAGCGCAGCCTGAAGCTGTGGAAGCAGCAATTGCTCGAGCGCTACGAGGAGTCGCTGATCAGCACGGCGGACGTGGGGGAGGACTTCCCCTACACCACCCTCGTGCCGGGCAATGTCGCACGCTCCCGCGGGTGGACCCGACTCGGTGTCTCCCACCACCACAAGGTCACCCACCGCTCCGACAGCACCACCACCAGCGGGGGCGGCGGTGGTCTCGGGTTCTTCCTGTTCCGTGTGGGCGCCGACGGCAAGCGGGAGGAGACCCGCGAGTTCACCGCGGTGGGTGAGTTCTCGATGGAGTTCGAGATGGCCCAGGCCATCATCGTCCGTGCCGGGTTCTCCCCGGAGTTCCTGGTCAACCGGGGTTGGACGTTGCGCCGGGGTGAGGGCTGGACGTTCGACCAGATGCCCTCCGACGGTGGCCGCCCGCCCCAGGGCTCCTTCATCGGCTATCCCACCCAGGTGATCTTCGTGCGCAACGTCACCATCCGCTCCCGAGAGTTCGTGGAGACCTACCGCAAGCTGCGCGAGACCGCCCAGTCCGGTATGCGCATCGGCTGGGGTCCGTTGACGCTGTACTCCAACCGCAAGACGAGCACCTCGGAGCAGGAGTGGAGCAGCCAACAGGATGACGCCTCGACCCTGCGGGTGAACGGCATGCAGATCGTGGCCTTCGTCAACCACCTGCTGGGCAAGACCCCGAACCCGCTGCCCGAGCTCAAGGAGGAGGACTTCGTGTGAGCATCGACGCGGCCGTCGTGCTGGGGCTTGCCGGCAAAGTCAGTGAGGTGTTCGGTGCCGCTGGCGAGTTCCAGTCGCTGCCCCTGAGCCCCATCGGGATCACGGCCGGCCGGCTCCGCGCGATGGTCGCTGACCCGCTGGGGCCGGAGGGGTCGCGGGCGCACGCCGAGTTCTCCGTGCTGGTGAACCTGCTGCCGGCCGGCGCGGTCTGGCAGCCGGCGGGTCCGCGGACCCTGTGGCAGGAGTATGCCGAGGTGCTGCAGACCGCGGTGCTGGGGACCGCGTCGCTGACGCCCGAGCAGCAGCGGGACCACGAAGCGGCGCAGGCGCTGCTCTACACCGCGGAGGGTGCCCCCAGCGCCGCCGTCATGACCTACGAGCAGCATCGGGAGCGCTACCTCGCCGCGGCCCTGGAGCTGGGCAACCGCCGCTCGGCTGCGGAGATGACCGAGGACGACGCGGTCCGCAGCGCATTCGAGTCGGACCGCCCGGCCCTCGAGGAGGCGGTGCGCCGAGCCGAGGAGGCCTGGTCCGGCCCGGGGAAGCGCGCCGAGGTGGAGCGGGCCCGCCAGGTGGTGCGGGAGGTGGCGGCAGTGTCGCCGACCGCGCTGTGGCGGGACGCACTGTCCCTCTACGACCCGAGCACGCCCGAGATCTACGAGCGCAGCTCCCCGGAGGGCACCGCCTACCTACCCACGGGGTTCATCCCCAGCGACATCGCGGACGTGGCGACCTGGCCGAGCATCACCCTGGACCGGGCCGAGCTCGCGGCCTTCGCGCAGCGCGCCCCGGCGGAACTGCGGGCCCGTCTCGGGGACGGAGGGACCGCCACGGTCCGGAAGGTGAGCTTCGAGTACGCCTACGTCACGGTGCACCGACCGTGGTTCAACCCCTCGGTGCTCACCTCCGGCTCCTGGTCGTTCCGGGACCGGGACCGGGTGCTGAGCGACGGTGGGGACCCACCCGCGGGGAGCTGGCCCGCCTATGTCACCGGGCTGGTGCTGGCCCGCCGGATCTCCGTGGAGCGGGACGCGTCCGACGGGGGTGGCGAGCCCTCGCTCGGGATGCTGCCGATCACCCGGCTGCGGGCCACCGACCTGATGGTGAGCAAGCCCGTGTGGGACCAGGTCCTCAAGCAGCGCCCCGCAGGTGCCGCGGCCGACGCGGTGGCGGGTGGCCGGGGGAATGCCGTCGCGCGCTACCGCGTCAAGGACCTCTTCCCGCAGCTGCGCCCGGACCTGTCAGCAGGCCCGGTGGTGCCGCCCGCACCTGCCCCCGCACCCGCACCTGCACCTGCCCCGGCTGCGGAGGTGAGCACCACCCCGGACGACGAGTACTTCGTGGTCGCCCTGCACTGCACCAGGCTGCCGCGTGTGCCGGCCGGTGCGGCAGCGACCGGCACCGGTGGCGAGGCAGCCGACGGGACGGTCGCCGCACCACGGACCGTCGTCCACGTCGTCACGTCGGGGGACACACTGGCCAAGCTCGCGGCGAAGTACCTCGGGGACCGGGAGCGGTGGCCGGAGATCTACCAGGCCAACAGGGCCGTCATCGGCGACAACCCGGCCCTCATCAAGCCGGGCCAGCGGCTCCGGATCGCCACGGCCTGAGCGCGCCCCTAGACCTCAACCTGAGGTCCAGGAATTGGCGGCCGGAAGGGTGCCCCGACTTATGATGCGGAGCACCACCCGACCACGCCGCAGGCGGGCCCTGTCGCACCCGACCCAGGGGCCCCGGCGAAGCCGTACACCCGAGGAAGGCGCACCGTGTCATCAGCGCAGAACTACCTGGCCGTCATCAAAGTCGTCGGGATCGGCGGTGGTGGTGTCAACGCCATCAACCGCATGATCGATGTCGGGCTCAAGGGCGTGGAGTTCATCGCCATCAACACCGATGCCCAGGCGCTGCTGATGAGCGACGCCGACGTCAAGCTGGACGTGGGGCGTGAGCTCACCCGGGGTCTCGGCGCCGGCGCCGACCCCGAGGTCGGGCGCAAGGCCGCGGAGGACCACACCGAGGAGATCGAGGAGGCGCTGCGCGGCGCCGACATGGTCTTTGTCACCGCGGGTGAGGGCGGCGGCACCGGCACGGGCGGCGCCCCCGTCGTGGCCAAGATCGCCAAGTCGCTCGGTGCCCTGACGATCGGTGTGGTGACCCGCCCGTTCACCTTCGAGGGGCGTCGCCGCGCGAACCAGGCCGAGTCCGGCATCGGCAACCTGCGTGAGGAGGTCGACACCCTGATCGTCATCCCGAACGACCGGCTGCTCTCGATCAGCGACCGCCAGGTGAGCATGCTCGATGCGTTCCGGTCGGCCGACCAGGTGCTGCTCTCCGGTGTGCAGGGCATCACCGACCTGATCACCACCCCCGGTCTGATCAACCTGGACTTCGCCGACGTGAAGTCGGTCATGCAGGGCGCCGGGTCGGCGCTGATGGGGATCGGCTCGGCCCGCGGTGAGGACCGCGCCGTCCAGGCCGCCGAGCTGGCGATCTCCTCGCCGTTGCTGGAGGCCAGCATCGAGGGTGCGCACGGCGTGCTGCTGTCCGTCCAGGGTGGCTCCGACCTGGGCCTGTTTGAGATCAACGAGGCCGCGCGCCTGGTCCAGGAGGCGGCACACCCGGAGGCCAACATCATCTTCGGCGCCGTGATCGACGACTCCCTCGGCGACGAGGTGCGGGTGACCGTCATCGCCGCCGGGTTCGACGGCGGCGTGCCCACGCAGCGCACCGACGAGCGGGCCCTGGGTCAGGTGCAGGCCGGCGGTGCCGGGCAGCAGCGTGCCCAGCAGCCGCCGCAGGGCCAGCGTCCGCAGCAGCCCCAGCCGGCCCAGGGGCAGAACGGCGCCCCGCAGGGTCAGCGCCCGCAGCAGCCCCAGCCCGCCCAGGGTGGTCAGCCGCAGCAGGCCCAGCCCGCCCAGGGGCAGGGCGGCGCCCCGCAGGGCCAGGCTCCGCAGCAGCCGCAGCCGGCCCAGGGTGGTCAGCCGCAGCAGCGCCCGGCGCAGCAGCAGCGTCCGACCCAGCCGCCGCCGCAGGTCACGTTCGAGGAGAACGACGAGCTGGACGTGCCCGACTTCCTCAAGTGAGTCACCCGGCGTCCGCCAGCGCGGATGCCGGAGAGGCGGCCCACCCCGGCGCGGGGTGGGCCGCCTCTCCTCGTCCCGGGGGGCTACCGTGGGCCCGTGTTCAGATGGCGCGAGCGGGAGGCCGGTGAGGGCCTGGAGTACGGGGTCGACTGGGCCTTCACGGACCGGTGGGGCGGCGCCAGCCAGGAGGCGTATGCCGAGTTCAACCTGGGAGCGCACGTCGGGGACCTGCCCGAGGCCGTCGAGGCGAACCGGCACCGGCTGGCGCACGCCCTGCGGCTCGCCGGTGCCCAGCTGAGGTTCATGGACCAGGTGCACGGCACCGACGTCCGGCTCGCCGACCTGACGGGTCGCCCCGCCGGGTCTGCGCCTCCCACGGAGACCTGCGACGGGATCGTCACGGACAGCATCGAGGTGGCCCTCGTGGTCCTCGTGGCCGACTGCACCCCGGTGCTGTTGCTGGACAGGGTCGCCGGCCTGGTCGGCGCCGTGCACGCGGGGCGCAAGGGGATGGTGGGCGGGGTCGTCCCCGCCGCCGTGGCCCGGCTGCGTGACCTCGGCGCGGAGCAACTGGAGGCAGTCGTCGGGCCGTCCGTGTGCCCGCGCTGCTACGAGGTGCCGGCCGCGCTGCGTGAGGAGGCTGCGGCGGTCGCGCCGGCCTCCTGGTCGGTGTCGGCCACCGGGACACCCGCGATCGACGTCGCGGCCGGGGTCGTCGAGCAACTGTCGGCGGACGACGTCCCGCTGCGGTGGCTGCCCGGCTGCAGCCGCGAGGACGAGGGACTCTTCTCCCACCGCAGGGACGGCACGACCGGGCGCTACGCCGGTGTCGTCCGCCTGCTGCCCCGCGAGGGTGCCGCATGACGGAGGTCGCTGCCCCGTGACCGGCACCCCGACCGCTCCCACGGAGGCTGTCGCCGACCGCCGTGCCGAACTCGCGGCGAGCCTGGCCGCGACCCGCACCCGGATCGAGACCGCCTGCACGGCCGCCGGCCGAGACCCCGCCGAGGTCACCCTGGTCGTGGTCACCAAGTTCTTCCCCGCCTCGGACGTCGAGCACCTGGTGGCCCTCGGTGTGCGGGACATCGGTGAGAACCGCGACCAGGAGGCAGCCAGCAAGGTGGCCGAGCTGCCGGAGGAGGTGGCCCGGGACCTGCGGGTCCACTTCGTCGGGCAGTTGCAGACCAACAAGGCACGGTCCGTCGCCCGCTACGCCGACGTCGTCCACTCGGTGGACCGGGCCCGCCTGGTCACCGCCCTCGACCGGGCCGTCGGTGCGGCGATCGACGCCGGCGAGCGGACGGCATACCTCGAGGTCCTCCTCCAGGTCGACCTGGAGGAGGGGGAGCGGGCCGGACGCGGCGGCGTGCTGCCGCACGACGCGGGGGCCCTCGCGGAGCGGGCGGCAGCTGCCGAAGGGTTGCGACTGCGCGGAGTCATGGCCGTCGCCCCGCCCGGGCTGCCCGAGGAGGGCACGCGTGCCGCGTTCGCCCGGCTGGCCGAGGTGTCCCGGCAGATCCAGGAGGTCGTCCCCGGCGCCGACCTCGTCTCCGCGGGGATGAGCGGCGACCTGGAGTCCGCCGTGGCGCACGGCGCGACACACCTGCGTGTCGGCAGCGCAATCCTGGGATCACGCCCCGCACCCCGGTAGCGTCGACTGCGACCACGTACACGCACGGCATCAAGGAGCTCACGACATGGCTGGGGCGCTGCGAAAGACCATGGAGTACCTCGGGCTGCAGGAAGCCGAGGAGCGCTACGACGACTACGAGGACTACGACGACCGTCCCGCGGCCGCCCCGGAGCCCGAGCGCGAGCGCGAGGACAAGCCGCGCCGCAACGCCGAGGTGACCCAGTTGCCGCAGCGCACGCCGGTGGCCCGTGTCGTCCGCCAGCCGGAGGTGACCGAGTTGACCAGGATCACCACGATCCACCCGCGCACCTACAACGAGGCGAAGGACATCGGCGAGTCCTTCCGCGACGGCGTGCCGGTCATCATGAACCTCACCGAGATGGCCGACAACGACGCCAAGCGGCTGGTCGACTTCGCCGCCGGCCTGGCCTTCGGCCTGCACGGCTCGATCGAGCGCGTGACCAGCAAGGTGTTCCTCCTGTCACCCGCCCACGTGGAGGTCGACGGCGGTCCGAGCGAGTCGGGACGCTCCCAGCAGCCCCTGTTCAACCAGAGTTGACAGCCCACCGTTCCCGGCGCTGAGCCGGGCGCACCCACCCGCACACCCCGCGGCATGGCGATGACCGTCGCCGTGCCGCGGCCTGCGATACTGGACCGTAATGGACACCAACATCGTCGGCTCGACCCTGAGCTTCCTGCTCTTCCTCTACTTCATCGTGCTCATCGGCCGGCTCGTCTTCGACTGGATCCAGGTGTTCTCCCGCGACTGGCGCCCCAAGGGGCCGTTGCTCGTGCTGGCCGAGGGGATCTACTCGCTCACCGATCCGCCGCTGCGCGCCCTGCGCAAGGTCATCCCGCCGCTGCGGCTGGGCAACGTCGCGCTCGACCTCGGCTTCCTCGTGCTCATCCTGGCCGTGAGCATCGGCCGCAGCTTCGCCGCGCAACTCCCCTTCTGAACCCTTTGGCCTGCGCAACCCGGGTCGCTAAGGTGACTGGTTGTCAGTGCAATGCCCGCAGTTCCGCAGGTCGATTCGTGAGCGACCGGCGGTGATCAACCCCGGATCGAGGTAGACATGGCGCTCACACCCGAAGATGTCATCAAGAAGAGTTTCAAGGCCGCGCACCTCCGGCGCGGCTACGACGAGCGGGAAGTCGACGACTTCCTCGACGACGTCGTCATCGAGCTGCGCCGGCTGATCGCCGAGAACGAGGAGCTCAGCACCCAGCTGGCCGACTGCCGTGCGAGCAAGGGCTACCCCGAGGCGGGCACGGACAAGGCCGCCGGTGGCGAGGCCGTGCCGGCCGCCGCTGCGGTGCCCGAGCTGAGCGAGGACGACCTCGCCGACCTGCGCCAGGAGCGCGACAGCCTCGAGGCCGAGCTGGAGTCGCTGCGCAGCCAGGTCGAGGAGGCCCGCGCCGAGACGCCCGCCGACGACGCGGCACCCGCCGAGGAGACCTTCGCCGCCGCCCAGGACGGCGACGCGATCGACGTGGACGCCGACGGTGGGCTCACCGGTGGCAGCGACGAGCGGGGTGTGCAGGGCACCGGCGACGACACCGACGAGGATGACGCCACCGAGGACGGCGAAAGCGAGTCGGGACAGGCCGTGGCGGCCTTCGCGGCCGGCGGCACCGCCGCTTCGGTGTCCTCCCCGGCTGCCGGCGAGGACCCGACGTCGATCATCGCGCTGGCACAGCGTCTGCACGACGACCACGTCCGGGAGGGCGTCAGCACCAAGGAGCGTTTGGTCACCGAGGGCAACGAGTACCGCGACCGGGTCGTCGGTGAGGCCGACACGCGTGCCAAGGAGCTCGTCGAGCAGGGCCAGGGCACCCACGACGAGCTGGTGCGGACCGGGCAGGAGCAGCACGACGAGCTGGTGCGGACCGGGCAGGAGCAGCACGACGAGCTGGTGCGGACCGGGCAGGAGCAGCACGACGAGCTGGTGCGGACCGGGCAGGAGCAGCACGACGAGCTGGTCTCGACCGGGCAGACCCAGCACGATGACCTGGTGACCCGGGCCAACGAGGAGCGCAGTTCGGTGCTCGCCGACCTGGAGTCCAAGCGCAGCGCGGCCGCAACCAAGATCGAGGAGCTCACCGCCTTCGAGCGTGACTACCGGGGTCGGATGCGCTCCTTCATCGGTGAGCAGCTCAACATTCTGGATCGCGACGGGGACGGCATCCCGGACGCCGCTCAGTAGAGTCCGCGGCGCCCACCTCCACCTGGGGTGGGCGCCGCCGCTCCGGGCCCCGCCACCCCGCTGTCGTTGCAGGTAGGATCCTCACCTATCCTGCGGCGACATGGTGCGCTGCGGGAGGCGCGCCACGACGATGAAGGGGTCACATGGCCAAGAAGGCGGGGTCACGGAAAGTGCTTGAGCACCTGCCCGTGCTTGAGGACGAGGACCCGTGGACCGAGGCCGAGCTGGCCGAGGTCAGAGGGGAGCTGGAGGCAGACCAGCAGCGGCTGCGGGCGGAGGTCGACGAGGCCGAGGCGGAGCTGTCGGAGTTGATGCGCGACTCCGGTGAGGGCGCGGGGGACGACCAGGCGGATGCCGGATCCGCCACCTGGGAACGGGAACACGAGATGTCGCTGACCGCCAACGCGCGGGACCTGCTCGAGCAGACCACCCACGCGCTGGACCGGATCGACAGTGAGGACTACGGGCTCTGCGAGTCCTGCGGCAACCCGGTGGGCAAGATGCGGCTGATGGCGTTCCCCCGTGCGACCCTGTGCATGACATGCAAACAGAAGCAGGAAAGACGCTGAGCACCGGACCCGACCCTGCCGTGGGGGCCGGTGCGCCACCGAGCCACCGGCCACGGCTCTTCTGGCTGGTGCTCGGGGTGGCCGCCGTCTGGGTCGCGCTCGACCAGCTCACCAAGTACCTCGCCGAGCAACACCTCACCCTGGGTGCGCCCGTGCCGCTGGTCGGCGAACTGTTGCAGTTGCGCCTGATCTACAACTCGGGGGCGGCGTTCTCGATGGCGACCGGGGCGACCGGGCTGCTCACCATCCTGGCCGTGTCCGTGGTTACCTACATCATCTGGTCGGCCCGGCGACTGGGCAGCGTGGGCTGGGCCTGGGGTCTGGCGCTGCTCCTGGGCGGGGCCACCGGCAACCTGATCGACCGGCTGTTCCGCCAGCCGAGCTTCGGCCAGGGGCACGTCGTGGACTTCCTCGCGCTGCCCAACTTCCCGATCTTCAACGTCGCGGACATCGGCATCACGTCCGCCGCGGTGCTCATCGGGTGGCAGGCGCTGCGCGGCGTGGGCCCGGACGGCAGCCGCGCCGGCAAGCACCGCGAGGAGCCGGACGAGGCCGGCGGTGACTCCGATGACTGAGGTCCGCGCTCTCCCGGTCCCGGAGGGATTGGAGGGGGAGCGGGTCGACTCTGCCATCGCCCGGATGCTGGGGCTGTCCCGCAGTCGTGCCGCGGACCTGGCCGCGGAGGGGCATGTCACGGTGGACGGTGCCGTCGTGGGCAAGTCCGAGCGGGTCCAGGCCGGGGCCTGGCTGGAGGTGAGCCTCCCACCCGTCCGGGTGGCTGAGGAGCTCCAGGTGCGTGCCGAGCCGGTCCCGGGCATGCGCATCGTGCACGACGACACCGAGATGGTGGTGGTCGACAAGCCTGCCTTCGTGGCCGCGCACCCCAGCGTCGGCTGGACCGGACCCACCGTCGTCGGGGGGCTGGCCGCGGCCGGCTACCGCATCTCCACCTCCGGTGCGCCGGAGCGGCAGGGCATCGTGCAACGTCTCGACGTCGGCACCAGCGGGCTGATGGTCGTCGCCAAGTCCGAGCGCGCCTACACGATCCTCAAGCAGGCCTTCCGGGACCGGGTGGTGGACAAGACCTACCACACGCTGGTCCAGGGGTTGCCCGACCCGCACGAGGGCACGATCGACGCCCCGATCGGGCGGCACCCGGGGCACGACTACCGGTTCGCCGTGATGACCTCCGGGCGGCACTCGATCACGCACTACACGCTGCTGGAGGCCTACCGGTCGGCTAGCCTCCTGGAGGTGCACCTGGAGACCGGCAGGACGCACCAGATCCGGGTGCACTTCTCGGCCCTGCGGCACCCGTGTGCCGGGGACCTCACCTACGGCGCCGACCCTGCCCTGGCGAAGCGGCTGGGGCTGGAGCGCCAGTGGCTGCACGCGGTGAAGCTGGGGTTCGAGCACCCCGGAAGCGGGGAGTACGTCGAGTTCGACTCCCCGTACCCCGACGATTTGCGGCACGCGCTCGCGACCATCGGGTCCTGACCCGACCCGGGGGGCTCGGGCGCCCGCACCTGCCGGCTCCACGGCATACCGGCTGTGTCACTCTGTGGCCATGGCCTCCCTGGACGACACCGCCCTGATCCCGCGCGACGCCCTGTTCGGCAACCCCGAGCGGGCCCTGGTGCAGCTGAGCCCGGACGGGCAGTACCTGAGCTGGGTGGCGCCCCTCGACGGCGTGCTCAACGTCTGGGTGGCCCCGGCCGACGACCTGTCGGCGGCCCGTGCGGTGACCCGGGACACGGGGCGAGGGGTCCGGGTCTACACGTGGACGTACCGGCCCGGTGTCCTCCTCTACCAGCAGGACACCGGTGGCGACGAGGACTACCACCTGTACCTGGTCGACGTGGACGGCGATCCCGAGCAGGCCCGGGACCTGACCCCGTACGAGGACACCCTGGCCCAGATCGTCGAGGTCAGCCACCGCCACCCCGGGGCCGTGGTCGTCGGGATCAATGACCGGGACCCCCAGTGGCACGACCTGTACCGGATCGACCTGGCCACCGGGGAGCGGACCCTGCTGGAGGAGAACACGCAGGAGATCGCCGGCTACCTCGTCGACGCCGACTACGCGATGCGGACGGCGCTGCGCTCGCGACCGGATGGCGGGATGGACGTGCTGAGCCGCGTCGGCGACGGCTGGGAGGTCACCGACCTGATCCCGTTCGAGGACGCGATGAGCACGGCACCGCTCGCCCTGACCGAGGACGGGTCGACGCTGTACCTGTTGGACTCCCGGGGGCGGAACACCACCGGCCTGTATGCCGTGTCCACCGCGGACGGGCAGCGCACCCTGGTGCACGAGGACGAGCGTGCCGACGTGGCCGACCTGCTGGCCCACCCCCGGACCGGCCGGGTGGAGGCCGTGGGCGTGACCTACCTGCGCCGGGAATGGGCGGTCGTGGACGAGGCGGTGCGGGCCGACCTCGAGCGTCTCGCGGACCTCGGACCGGGGGAGGCCGAGGTCACCAGCCGCACCCTCGACGACCGGCGCTGGGTGGTGGCCTACTCCGCGGCCGAGGCGCCGCTGGTCTACTTCCGCTACGACCGGGACAGCGGCGAGCTGACCGAACTGTTCCGGGGCCGGCCCGCCCTGGAGGGTGCGCCGCTGGTGCCGATGTCCCCGGTGGAGATCGCCGCCCGGGACGGGCGGACTCTGGTGAGCTACCTGAGTGTGCCGGCGCACGTGGCCGGAGGCGGCCCGGAAGGGCTGCCGGCGGAGCCGGTGCCCATGGTGTTGCTGGTCCACGGCGGGCCCTGGGCCCGAGACGGGTACGGCTACGACGGGTGGACGCAGTGGTTAACCAACCGCGGCTATGCAGTGCTGCAGGTCAACTTCCGCGGCTCGACCGGCTTCGGCAAGGAGTTCACGAACGCCGGCGACGGCCAATGGGGCGCCGCGATGCACGACGACCTGATCGATGCCGTCGAGTGGGCGGTGGCGCGCGGGGTGACCCGGGCCGAGACGGTCGGGATCATGGGCGGCAGCTATGGCGGATACGCCACCCTGGCCGGGCTCACCGTCGACCCCCGAGACGTTCGCCTGCGGCGTCGACATCGTGGGCCCGTCCAACCTGGAGACCCTGCTGGCCACGGTGCCGCCCTACTGGGCCGCCTTCTTCGAGCAACTCGCCCGCCGGGTCGGGCGACCCGCGCACCGAGGAGGGCCGCGCCCAGCTGGTGCGAGGGCTCGCCGCTGACCCACGCCGACCGGATCGTGCGGCCGCTGCTCATCGGCGCAGGGTGCCAACGACCCGCGGGTCAAGCAGGCCGAGAGCGACCAGATCGTCACGGCGATGACGGACAAGGACATCCCGGTCACCTACGTCCTCTTCCCCGACGAGGGCCACGGCTTCGCCCGGCCCGAGAACAACAAGGCCTTCACGGCCGTCGCCGAGGGCTTCCTCGCCGCCCACCTCGGCGGCCGCGCAGAGCCGATCGGGGACGACCTGGTCGGCTCCAGCCTGACCGTCCCCACCGGTGCCGACGGCGTCGCCGGCCTCCCCGAGGCCCTGGCCGGCCACGACCCGGTCCTCCGCGCCTGACACCGGCCGGCGCCGGTCCCGCCGATCGACCGCGTGCGGGCCGCTGCGAGCTTCGCTACCGTGGCCGGACCGAGGAGGGACTGCCATGGGACTGCTAGACAAGCTGAAGGGCAAGGACGAGGAACCGGTCGACCGGGCCACGGAGGACCTGGCTCGCTACCGCTACCTGGTGCGCACCGCTCCGCTGGAGGTGCTGCGCAGGTGCGTCGGGGAGGCCCGGGCGCCGGAGAGTGGAATCGCAGAGTTGTCGGCCGCGCTGGCCACGGTGCCGGAATCTCAGGACATCACGGCGCAGGCCGACGAGGAGGTTCGGGAGCGACTGCTCAGGGCCGTGGCGCCGGAGGGCGACGGGGCCGCGACCGCGGGAGCCGTCGTGCGCACGATGTCGGCGAGCGCGGCGCTGAGCGGATTCCTGCACAGCCCTGAGGCGCAGGAAGTCGGCCTCCAGGCCCCACCGGATGCCGCGACGAACGCTGACGCGGAGGGGGAGGACCCCCGGATCAAGGGAATCAGCGGGTTCGGTGGCGGGCGGTTCGGCTGACGGGCCCGGCGGGGGACCGGGCTGGTCCTGACGGCCGTTCCCGACACGCCGGGGTGGCGTCCCGGGCCCCTGGCCTGCGGTGCCGTGAGGAGCCTGTGACCGCTCGCCGGGACTGTCCCCGCGGCAACCTATGATCGACCCGATGTCAGTCACCGCCCCGCCCCCGGACCAGAACTTCGTGCACCTGCACAACCACACGGAGTACTCGATGCTCGACGGTGCCGCGCGCATCGAGGACATGTTCGCCAGGGCGGCGGAGCTCGGTATGCCGGCCATCGCCACGACCGACCACGGGTTCATCTTCGGTGCCCACGAGTTCTGGCGGACCGGCAAGAAGTATGACGTCAAGCCGATCATCGGCCTCGAGGCCTACATCACGCCGGGCACCCACCGGACCGACAAGACCCGGGTGAAGTACGCCGACGGCGGGCGGGACGACGTCTCCGGTGGCGGTGCCTACACGCACATGACGATGCTGGCCCGCAACAACAACGGGATGCACAACCTGTTCCGGCTCGCCTCCCTGGCCTCGCTCGAGGGCTACTACTTCAAGCCCCGGATGGACCGCGAGCTGCTGGAGACCTACGGCCAGGGACTGATCGCCACCACGGGGTGCCCGTCGGGCGAGGTGCAGACCCGCCTGCGGCTGGGGCAGTATGCCGAGGCGCGGCAGGCCGCGGCGGAGCTGCGGGACATCTTCGGACCCGAGAACTTCTACTGCGAGCTGATGGACCACGGCATCGACATCGAGCGTCGGACCCGTCAGGACCTGCTGAGACTGGCCAAGGACCTGGGCCTCCCGTTGTTGGCGACGAACGACCTGCACTACACCCACCGGGAGGACGCCAAGAGCCACGCCGCGCTGCTGTGCGTGCAGTCTGCCTCGACGCTGCAGGACCCGAACCGGTTCAAGTTCGACGGCGACGGCTACTACCTCAAGACCGCCGCCGAGATGCGTGAGGTGTGGCGCGAGCTGCCGGAGGCCTGTGACAACACGCTGCTGGTGGCCGAGCGGTGCGAGGTCTCGTTCACCGAGGGCGAGGGGCGCTACATGCCGCGCTTCCCCTGCCCGGAGGGCGAGGACGAGACCAGCTGGTTCATCAAGGAGGTCGAGTCCGGCCTGCGACGGCGCTTCCCCGAGGGAGTACCCGACTACGCCAGCAAGCAGGCGGCCTACGAGACCGAGGTGATCGTTGGGAAGGGCTACCCGGGATACTTCCTCGTCGTCGCCGACTTCATCAACTGGGCCAAGCAGCAGGGCATCCGGGTCGGCCCCGGGCGAGGCTCGGGTGCCGGCTCGATGTGCGCCTACGCGATGGGCATCACCGATCTCGACCCCATCCCGCACGGGCTGATCTTCGAGCGGTTCCTCAACCCCGAGCGTATGTCGATGCCCGACTTCGACGTCGACTTCGACGACCGGCGCCGCGGCGAGGTCATCAAGTACGTCACCGAGAAGTACGGCGACGAGCGCGTGGCGATGATCGTCACCTACGGCACGCTCAAGGCCAAGGCGGCGCTGAAGGACTCGGCCCGGGTGATGGGCTTCCCGTTCGCCATGGGGGAGAAGCTCACCAAGGCGATGCCGCCGGCGGTGATGGGCAAGGACATCCCGCTGTCGGCCATCCACGACGAGAGCCACCCGCGGTATGCCGAGGCCGGTGAGTTCCGCGAGCTGCTGCAGACGGACCAGGAGGCGGCCCAGGTCTTCGAGACGGCCAAGGGGCTGGAGGGGCTGAAGCGCCAGTGGGGCGTGCACGCGGCCGGCGTGATCATGTCCAGCGAGCCCCTCATGGACGTCATCCCGATCATGCGCCGCGACCAGGACGGCCAGATCATCACCCAGTTCGACTACCCCACGTGCGAGACGCTCGGGCTGGTCAAGATGGACTTCCTGGGTCTGCGCAACCTGACCATCCTGGACGACGCCATCGCCAACGTGCGGATGAACCGGGACCAGGACGTCGACCTGGACGCCCTGTCCAAGGAGCTGACCGACAAGGCCACCTACGAGTTGCTGTCACGGGGCGACACCCTGGGCGTCTTCCAGCTGGACGGCAACGGCATGCGCCAGTTGCTGCGCCAGATGCAGCCGGACAACTTCGAGGACATCTCGGCGGCGCTCGCGCTCTACCGCCCCGGCCCGATGGGCGTGAATGCCCACACCAACTTCGCGCTGCGCAAGAACGGCAAGCAGGAGACCACCCCGCTGGACCCGCAACTCAAGGGGAAGTTGCAGCCGGAGATGGAGGCGGCGCTGGGTCCGATCCTGGGCGACACCTACGGCCTCTGCGTCGCAGGGGAAACGTTGATCACCGACGCCGACACGGGAGAGCGCGTCAGGGTCGACGAGTTGGCTGATCGCGTGGAGCAGGGGTTCTTCACCTTCGGTGTGGACGCGCGCGGCGACGTCGTCCGCCGCAGGGTGACCCACTGGTGGCAGATGCCGCCCAAGCCCGTACTGACCGTGCGGACGGCGTCGGGTCAGGAGCTACGGCTGTCCGCCGACCACAAGGTGCTGACCTGTCGGGGGTGGATCCCCGCCGGCGACCTCATCCCGGAGACGGATCGGATCGCCCGACCACGGGGTGGCCAACCCCAGCAGCGGCAGTCTATCGACCGCGTACTGCGTGAGGCCGGGGCAGCCGCGAGGAGCCGCTCACCCCTACCGGTGGGATTGCCCGACCACATCGACGTGGATCCCGACGCGTTGGACTGGACGACTGTCCGGGAGATCACCGAAGGTGCCGCCGAGCCGGTCTACGACATCACGGTCGACGACGTCCACAACTTCGTGTCCAACGGGTTGGTCCTGTCGAACTGCGTGTACCAGGAGCAGGTCATGGCCATCGCGCAGCAGTTGGCGGGCTACACGCTCGGCAACGCGGACCTGCTCCGCCGGGCGATGGGCAAGAAGAAGAAGGAGGTCCTCGACGCCGAGTACATCCCGTTCAGCGAGGGGATGAAGAAGCAGGGCTTCAACGAGGCCTCCGTCGCCGCGTTGTGGAACGTCCTCGTGCCGTTCTCCGACTACGCGTTCAACAAGGCGCACACCGCGGCATACGGGCTGGTGTCCTACTGGACCGCCTACCTCAAGGCGAACTACCCGGCGGAGTACATGGCCGCCCTGCTCACTAGCGTCCGGGACGACAAGGACAAGACGGCCCTCTACCTCAACGAGTGCCGTCGGATGCGCATCGCGGTGCTGCCGCCGGACGTCAACGAGTCGGTCGCGAACTTCGCCGCGGTCGGCACCGACATCCGGTTCGGCCTGGCCGCCATCCGCAACGTGGGGCGCAACGTGGTCGAGGCGATCGTGCGCACCCGCGAGGAGAAGGGCAAGTTCACCTCCTTCGAGGACTTCCTGCGCAAGTGCCCGGCCGTGGTCTGCAACAAGCGGACCATCGAGTCGCTGATCAAGGGCGGCGCGTTCGGTGAGCTGGGGCAGACCCGGCAGGGCCTGGTGACGATCCACGAGCGGTATGTCGACGCGCTGGCCGAGGAGAAGAAGCAGGAGGCGGTCGGTCAGGACAGTCTCTTTGGTGGCTTCGGGATGGGCGACGAGGACGACAGTGTCCAGCTGATCGCGCTGCCGCCGGTGCCGGAGATCGAGTGGGACAAGCAGGTGCTGTTGGCCTTCGAGCGGGAGATGCTGGGTCTCTACGTCTCCGATCACCCGCTGAACGGCATCGAGCACATCCTGTCCCAGCACGCCGACACCTCCATCGGACGGTTGCTCCAGGAGGACGGTCCCCAGGACGGTGAGTTCGTCACCATCGCCGGTCTCATCACCGGCCTGCAGCTCAAGCGCACCAAGAACGGCGACCCGTACGCACGGGTCATGGTGGAGGACATGGACGGCTCGGTGGAGTGCGTCTTCTTCCCCAAGGCCTACCTGACGGTTTCCACGATGCTGGCCACGGACACCGTCTGCGTGCTGCGGGGCCGGTTGAAGAAGAGCGAGGACACCACGGAGATCCTGGCCCAGGACCTGACCCTCCCGGAGATCAAGGAGGGCCCTCGCGGGCCGGTGATCGTGAGCCTGCCGCTGACCCGGGTGACCGACGGGCTGGCGCAGCAACTCAGGGGGGTGCTGGCCACCCACCCGGGCGCCACAGAGGTGCACGTGAAGCTGATGCAGCCGGGGCGGGCCGTGCTGATGCGGCTGGACGACTCGCTGCGGGTCACCGCCTCCCCCGAGCTGTTCGGGGAGCTCAAGGCGCTGCTCGGGTCGGCAGCCGTCAGCAACTGAGCCTGCGACGGATCGACCCGACCCAGTCGTCATCCGTCTTCGGGTTGGCCGACAGCACCAGCCAGGTCGCGCCGGCCTCGGCATACTCCTGCGGCGGGACCCCGTCGACCCAGTGGGCCACGACGTCCCAGCCTGCGGGCGCGGGCTCCTCCACCCGCGCCAGGTATGCCGAGAGCTCGGCGGGCAGCGCCGTCTCACCGGAGCCGATGGGCACCACACCGTCCCAGCGCCGCGCGCGCCGCAACGGACGCAGGTTCGGCATCACTCCGGCGACCCAGATCGGCGGCCGGGGCCGTTGGACGGGGCGCGGCACGAAGTCGGCCCGCACCTCGTAGTGCTCGCCGCTGAAGTCGGTGGGACCGGCCCACAACCGGTCGATGACCTCCAGCCCCTCGTCGAGCATGGCCGCCCGCACCCGGGGATCGGCCTCGTCACCCAGGTCGGCGAAGTCCTTGTCTGCTGGCGCACCGAGGCCGACACCGAGGACGGCGCGGCCACCGCTGAGGTGATCCAGCGTCATCAGCTGCTTGGCCACGACCCACGGGCGGCGGCGCGACAGCGGCGTGACCAGGGTGCCCAGCAGCACCCGCTCGGTCCGCGCGGCCGCGGCGCCGAGCAGCACCCACGGGTCGTGGGCCTCGACCGGGTGGCTCCACTGCAGGTGGTCCCACAGGAACACTCCGTCCCACCCCGCCTGTTCGGCCTCCACGGCCAACCCCAGCACGGTGGCGGTGTCGGCGAACGGGGGGATGCTGACGGCATACCTCATGGCGGCCAGCCTAGGGTCGGGCGGCTCCGGCAACGGGGCGCAGGGAACGTATCGTGGAGCGGTGACCGACCAGAAGCAGCGCCTCACCCCGCCCGTCGCCGCCCGCGTGGAGCACCTGCGCACCCACCACGGCGAGACGGTGACCGACCCGTACGAGTGGCTCCGCGACAAGGAGGACCCGCAGGTCATCGCGCACCTGGAGGCCGAGAACGCCTACACCGAGGCGATGACGCCGCACCTGGCCGACCTCACCGAGGCCGTCTTCGGCGAGATCAAGGGCCGCACCCAGGAGACCGACCTGTCGGTGCCGGTGCGCGACAAGGAGTGGTGGTACTACGCGCGCACCGTTGAGGGCCAGCAGTACCCGATCCAGGCCAGGATCTCGGTCGCCAACAGCCCCGAACGTCCCGTGCTCGACCCCGCGACCGTCCCCGACGGTGAGCAGGTGCTGCTCGACGGCAACGTGGAGGCCCAGGGCCAGGAGTTCTTCGCCCTCGGCGCCTTCGAGGTCTCCTACGCCGGGGACCGCCTCGCGTATGCCGTGGACACCTCCGGCGACGAGCGGTTCGACCTGGTCGTCAGGGACCTGGCGACGGGGGAGACGTTGGAGGACTCGGTCACTGGCATCGGGTATGGCGTGGCGTGGGACGCGCAGGGACGGCACCTGTTCTACACGCGGGTCGACGAGGCGTGGCGGCCCTACCAGGTGTGGCGGCACGAGGTGGGCGCCGACCCGGTGGAGGACGTCCTCGTCTTCCAGGAGGACGACGAGCGGTTCTGGATGGGGCTGGACGTCTCCCGGGACGAGCGGTTCATCCTGATCGGCGTCGGCACCAAGAACACGACGGAGTACCGCATCCTGGCCACCGACGACCCGACCGGCGAGTTCCGGGTGATCGCCCCCCGCGAGGAGGGCGTGGAGTACGACGTCGAGCCGGCCGGCGACACCCTGTGGGTGCTGCACAACCGGGCCCACAAGGAGGCCGAGCTGGCCCGGGCGCCGCTGGACAGCACCTCACCCGAGGACTGGCAGACGGTGATCCCCGGCCAGGACGGTGTCCGGCTGCTCGGGGTGGACGCGTTCGCCTCCCACCTGGTCCTGTCGCTGCGGCGGGACGGGCTGGCGCAGGTCGAGGTCTTCCCGCTGGAGCAAGGCTCCGGGACCGGGCTGGGCAAACCCTTCTCGGTCGACGCGGGGGAGGAGCTCTACACCGTCGGTGTCGGCGCCAACCCCAGCTTCGAGACCGACACCCTCCAGGTGGTCATCGGCTCCCTGGTGACTCCCCGGTCGATCTTCGAGGTGGACCTGGCCACCGGCGAGCGGACCCTGCTCAAGCAGCAGCCGGTGCTCGGCGGCTACGAGCCGGCGGACTACGTGCAGCACCGGCTGTGGGCCACGGCGCAGGACGGCGCCCGGATCCCCATCTCCCTGGTCGCCCGCAAGGACGTCACCCCCGACGGCACCGCCCCGGGGCTGCTCTACGGCTACGGCTCCTACGAGATCTCGATCGACCCGGCGTTCTCGGTCTCGCGGCTGTCCTACCTGGACCGCGGCGTGGTGTTTGCCATCGCGCACATCCGCGGCGGCGGGGAGATGGGGCGTGACTGGTACGAGCAGGGGCGCATGGAGCACAAGCAGAACACCTTCACCGACTTCGTTGCGTGCGCCGACCATCTGGTGGAGACCGGGTGGGTGGCCCCGGACCGGCTGGCGGCGGAGGGCCGGTCGGCAGGCGGACTCCTCATGGGAGCGGTGCTCAACCTGGCGCCGGAGAAATTCCGGGCGGTGCACGCCGGCGTGCCGTTTGTGGACGCGCTGACCACGATCCTGGACCCGAGCCTGCCGCTGACCGTCGGGGAGTGGGAGGAGTGGGGCAACCCCGTGGAGTCCCCCGACATCTACGCGCTCATGCGGTCCTACACCCCGTACGAGAACATCCGGGAGGTGCCCTACCCGGCCATCCTGGCCACGACCGGCCTGAACGACACCCGCGTCTACTACGTGGAGCCCGCCAAGTGGGTGGCCCGGCTCCGGGAGACCGTGGCCAACGACCCCGTGGAACGGCCGATCCTGCTCAAGACCGAGATGGTGGCCGGGCACGGCGGCAAGACCGGCCGTTACGACGCGTGGCGCGAGACCGCCTTCGAGATCGCCTTCGTGCTGGACCAGCTCGGGGCGCGCTGACCCGTGAGCTGCACGTTCTGCGACATCGTCGCCGGCGCCGAGCCGGCGGAGGTCGTGCTGGACACCGACGACGTCCTCGCGTTCCTCGACCGGCGGCCGGTGTTCAAGGGACATGTCCTGGTGGTGCCGCGGGAGCACCACGGCACCATCACGGACCTGCCGCCGGCCGCGCTGGGCTCGCTCTTCGCAGCCGTGCAGCGCGTGGCCGCGGCCCTTCCCGAGGGGCTCGGGGCGGGCGGGACGTTCGTGGCGGTCAACAACGTCGTCAGTCAGTCGGTCCCCCACGTGCATGTGCACGTGGTGCCGCGCACGAAGGGCGACGGGCTCCGGGGCTTCTTCTGGCCGCGCACCCGGTATGCGGACCAGGCCGAGGCCGCGGGCTACGCGGCGCGGATCGCGGCTGCCCTGACGGCCCCGTAGGACCTGCCCCCGGGCACGCACGCGGGGTCTGGTGTTGGCGCGGGGTCCTTGCTACGGTGACGGATCGGACCACAGGGGCTCGCACGGGGTGGGACAGGGTCCGGGAGGGGAAGATCATGACGAAAGCACCTGCTGACACCTGCACCGACCGCGGGACCGACACCGAGATGGACCCCGCGGCCTCGTGGCCGACCCTGCGCCAGGGCGCCCGGGGACGCAACGTGACCACGTTGCAGGCCCTGCTGCGCTCACACGGGTACGTGCTGGACGTGGACGGCGTCTTCGGCTCGGGGACCAAGTCCCGGGTGATGGCGTTCCAGTCCAACCGCGGCCTGAGCGTCGACGGGGTCGTCGGCGCCCAGACCTGGACGTCGGCCACACCCGGCACGGTGGCCAAGCGCGGCAACACCGGGTGGCGCTCTCGGGCGGCCAATGCCCAGGTCGGGATGACCTCCCAGACCTTCGGCGCGAGCTCGGAGTCCGCGTGGAAGTCGCTGCAGCGCAGCCTCGGCCTGTCCGCCGACGGCGTGTGTGGCCGGGAGTCCCTGCGCCGCGCGCTGCTGCGCTGAGGCCCCCGGCCACCCCGCCTACGGCAGTTCGTCCGCCGGGACGAAGGTGTAGCCCAGCTCCTCGACGCCGGTGACCACCTCGTCGAGGTACTCCGTCTCCAGGAACGGGTGGAAGAAGAAGCTGGCGGTCGACTCCCGGACGGCCAGGTTGCGCCGTGCGTTGTCGACGAGGAACTCCGGGGGCCGCGCCGGGTGGTTGTTCTGCATGTGCTCGGTCACGTTGCCCAGGTTCTCCGGCAGCACCGTGGTGCCATAGACGTCGTGCACCCGGTAGGGGAAGAACTGGGTGAACGAGGGGTGCTGCTCGAAGGTCTCCCCGGTGGTCATCCCCGCGAAGTACATGCCGCGCTCATACCGCGCGCCGTAGGAGGCACCGATGGCGTCGTAGGCGTTGGGGGAGGCGGCGTAGTGGGGCACCTCGAAGATCTCGGGCTCGCCCAGGCCCGCCTCCACCATGACGCGTCGGCCCTCCTCCAGACGTGCCGCGTGGTCCTCGACGGCATCGCGGCTCACGGGGCCGGTCAACCGCACCCACGAGGTCTGGACGCACGGCTCGAGGTCGTAGGGCGGCTCCTCGGTGGCGCTGCAGTAGGCCCGGTAGAACTCGTAGTCGGCGCCGGTGGCCCCGTTGTAGGGATTGTCGATGTCGCCGTACTGGTGGCTCGTGCCGTGCTGGATCAATGTCCCGCCGCGCTCCTGCATGTACGTCAGCGCCTCGACGACCTTGGGGCGGTCGAGCAGGCTGATGCCGTAGAAGCGGGTGGGGTCGGCATCGGGCACGGTCGCGATGTGCACCGGCATGACGGCGACCTGGAACGGGATGCCCCGCTCGTGCAGGAAGTCCGCGATCCGGCGCAGGTCCCTCGGGTCGGCCTCGGGCCCGACGTCCTCCAGGCGCACCGCCGCGGCCCGCACCGGCTCGGTCTCGGGGGCGAGCAGATCGTAGTAGAGGTCGGCGAAGGCCAGGTACCGGCTGTTCTCGTCCATGAAGTCGAACGGGACCTCACCGACATACGTCAGGTTGGCCGACCGGATCGCCCAGGGAAACTCCGTCCCCTCGGCCCCGGAGCACTCCCGCGCCTCGGTCGGCGTGCCACACAGCGCCGTGCCGAGCACCTCCACCGCGTCGGGGTCGTGGACGGCGGGGAGCACGAGGTGGCCCGCGATCCGCTTGTCCCGCACCAGTGCCGTGTCGCGGTACTCGATCGTGGTGACCGTGTCCGCGGCGTTGAGCAGCGAGGCCGACGGGTCCCAGCCGTAGGCGGCGACGAACTCCTGCGCCTCGTCACTGCCGTGGACCCCGGCGAGCTCGCGGACGTTGGCCCCAGCCCACAGGACCGGGGTGTCCCCCTCGCGGACGTCCTCGGCGAGAGCATGCGGGATTTCCTCCGCGTAGTTCGTGCCCACGTAGACGAGGGCGTCGAACTGCTCGATCTGGCCCGCGGTGTAGTCACCCACCGGACTGAGTTCGACCGTGCCGAAGTGGGTGGCGAGGTTGGCCGCTGCCAAGCCGTCCATCTCGGCGTTCGCCCGGGTGGCGCCGGACCCGTCGTAGAGCACCAGCGTCCGGGCCGGGCCGTCGCCGCCGAAGGTGGACGGGTAGGTCCTCATCTCAAGGGTGTCCGGGTCCGGGTCGCCGGCCACCGGGTCGACGAAGTCCTGCGTCCAGTCGGAGTTCTCGCCCTGATGGATGGTGTCGTCGGTCAGGCCGAAGACGACCGTGGCCGACAGGACGAGGGCAGCCACGGCGCTGCCGCCAATGGCCAGGCCGGAGAATCGGGACGTGTGCGCCACGGTCAGACTCCTGCTGCCCAGACGGCCGCGGCGCCGCGCAGGCTGACGCGGTCGGTGGGCACGTACTGGGCGTCGAACTCCTCGAGCGGGCTGTCCATCCCGAAGTAGAGCGCCAGGGCCTGCACGGTCCGCACCCCGGCGCGACCGTCGCCGTAGGGGTTGATCGCCATGGCCATCCGGTCGTATGCCGTGCGGTCCTCGATCAGCGTGGTGACCGCCTCGACGACGGCCACCTCTCCGGTGCCGATGAGCTGGGCGGTGCCGGCCCGGACCGCCTCGGGACGCTCGGTCGTGTCGCGCATCACGAGCACGGGCTTGCCCAGGGCCGGTCCCTCCTCCTGCACCCCACCGCTGTCGGTCAGGATGATCGAGGCCCGCGACATCAGCGCGCAGAACTCCGGGTAGGGCAGCGGCTCGGTGACCAGGACGTTCTCCAGGTCCGCCACGTAGGGCAGGATCGCCTCCCGGACCAGGGGGTTGCGGTGGGCGGGGAAGACAAAGTCGTGACCGGGGTAGCGGCGGGCCAGGGTGGCCAGTGCCCGGCCGACCTGGTGCAGCGGTTCTCCCCAGGACTCCCGGCGGTGCGCGGTGACCAGCACGACGTCCCGGTCGCTGTCCAGGCGGCGGGCGAGATCGGCGTCGGAGAACTGCGGGTTGCCGGCCAGGGTCAGGAACAGCGCGTCGATGACCGAGTTCCCGGTGACCACGACCCGGTCCGGGTCCACGCCCTCGGCCAGCAGGTTGTCCCGGCTGGAGGAGGTGGGCGCGAGGTGCACCTCGGACAGGTGCGTGGTGAGCCGCCGGTTCATCTCCTCGGGGAACGGGGACCGGGGGTTGCCGGTCCGCAGGAGGCGGCCAGCGCCGCGACGAAGGTCGTCGACGTGTCGCCCTGCACCAGGACCGCGTCGGGACGGTCGGCCTCCAGGACCTGTCCCATCCCGACCAGCGTCCGGACGGTCACGTCGTGCAGAGTCTGACCGGGGGAGTGGATGTCGAGGTCGTGGTCCGGCACGATGCCGAACGAGCCGTTGACCTGGTCGAGCATCTCGCGGTGCTGCCCGGTGACCACGACCCGCACCTCGAAGCGTGGGTCCTGCTGGAGGGCCACGACCAGCGGGGCCATCTTGATGGCCTCGGGGCGGGTGCCGTAGACGACCATGACGGTGGGCCGGTGAGTGTCGGTCGAGCTGTTCTGGGCAGGCGTGTGCTGCAGGGATGTGCTCATGGGGTTCCTCCTGGAACTCAGCGAGCGGTCTCGCTCACGGAAAGGTTGGTGAATCGGACGCGGGCGTCCTCGGTGTACAGACCGATGGCGCCGTCCGTGTAGGGACGTTCGGTGTCGGTGACGGTGCCCAGCTCGACCCCGTCGACGGAGACAGTCATGCTCCCGGCAGACTGGGTGACCTCGACGCGGTAGTCCTGGCCGATCGGGAAGCGGGGTTCGGTCCCGGTGAGCAGGAACCGCTGGTTGCCCCGGTATGCCGGGTCCTGTTTGGAGATCTCCCACCCGCCGGGCTTGAGGGCCACCGCGTAGAAGTGCTCGGGGTCCTGGTAGTTCCACAGCACCCATGCCACCTCCCACGGGTTCGGCTCCCCGGCCCTGAGCTGCTCCTCGGTGCGTGCTGTGATCGCGAAGGTCGTGTCGGCGGGGTGCTCCTGGGTCGTGACGACCAGGCCTCCGTGGGTCGTCGCGGACGAGGTGGCTTGCTTCGGCTCGAGGACGACCGCGCCGTTCTCCTGCGTGACGGTGCCGTGTCCGTTGAAGACCACGGTCCATCCGTCGCGTCCCTCCCCCTCGGCCCAGGTCCCGGAGCCGGCGCACCCGGCGAGCAGCGCCACCGTGGCCAGCGCGACCGTCCGCAGGCCGAGCCGAGTCATGACGGCCCCCGGGATGCCGTCGCGGGGAGCGTGCTGGAGAGCTCGGGGGTGGCGTCGGATTCCTCGGTCTCCTCCAGCCGGTCGGTCTTGACCCACCCGGTCCGCCCGCGCAGGGTCCGGTACAGCGCCCGCCAGCCCGCGGCATACCAAAGGGCGGCGTAGCCGACGTAGAGGTGGACCAGCCCGAGGGACTTCAGCAGCCCTATCCCGCGGGAGGCCTCGGCCCGGCGATAGATCACCCCCAGGACGAGCATCGGGCCGAAGGCGAATAGGTAGGTGGTGACCCAGACCCAGCTGAACTCCAGGGTCCCGGTGGTGGCGTCGATCCCGAGTTGCACGATCCAGGTGAGGAAGGCCAGCGTGAACAGCGACCCGACCAGGAGCAGGAACGGGCTGGTCAAGTGGTAGTACAGGTCGGCGCGGGCGCGCCCGGACAGCCTGTCCAGCACCCGCGGCACCAGACCCCAGGCCTGCAGGTGGCCCTGGAACCAACGGGTCCGTTGGCGGACCCAGCGGCCTAGCTCGACCAGGCCCTGCTGGTGCACGGCCGCGTGCTGGCAGAAGTCCAGCCGCCACCCGGCGATGAGGAGGCGCACTCCCAGGTCGAGGTCCTCCGACAGGGAGTGGGTCCAGGGTTTCGGGCCCAGGCTGGTCAGGGCGGAGAGCCGGACGAACTGTCCGTTGCCCCCGAGCCCGACGCTCCCGAGCCGGCGTCGGCCCCGCTGGAAGACCTCGGTGTAGAGCACGAACTCGATGTCCTGCATCCGCGCCAGCAGGTTGGTGTGGCGGTTGTTGATCCGCACCCCCACCTGGACGCCGCCCAGCTGCGGGTCGGCGAACTGCGGGAGCACCTCGTGCAGGCTCTGCTCCTCCAGCCGCCCGTCGGCGTCGACGACCACGACGACGGTCGAGTGCGGGTCCGGCACCGGGCCCACCCCACCGTCCAGGATGTGGCGGACCCCGGCGTTCAACGCCTCGCCCTTGCCCTGCCGCGCGACCGGCAGGACCCGCTGCAGCAGGTGCACGCGCGGGTCGTCGAACGACCGCACCACCTCGGCCGTGCCGTCGTCCGACCCGTCGTCGACGACGAGGACCCGCAGCCGGGGGTGCGGCAGGAGCAGGAGCCTGTCCAGGCTGGCCCGCAGCACCGTCTCCTCGTTGAGGCACGGGACCAGGAAGATCACCTCGCACCCCGGGTCCGCCCCCAGGTCGGGCTGCTGGTGCTGGCGCCGGTGCGGATCCCGGTGGGCCAGGACGAGCAGGAGGGAGAGGTAGCCGATGCTGATCACGACGAGCGTGATCGCAAGCATCATCACCAGGTCGATGGCCTGGTCCCCCCAGAGCACCATGTCAGGCTGCCCGGGAGATCTCGGACGGAGCCACTGCCGGCTGGCCGTGTCGGGTCGCGACCCGCAGGCGGTGCGGGGACCACTGGCTCGACAGGCGGTGTCGGCGCTGCGTCGCGGGGACCGACCACAAGGTGAGGGTAAGGGCCATTGACAGCAGGTAGGCCAGGAACAGCATGGCGGCCAGGCGCAGCAGGAGGCGGCCGGAGCCGGCGATCCAGGCCTCCGCGGTCGCGAGCAGTGTCGAATCAGCCATTTCGGGCATGGCAATCACAAGCTTTCAGACGTCGTCACGGTTTGTGTTGGATATGTAACTCGTCTGGGCCACCCCATTGTTAACCCAAGACCAGGTAAAACAACTGCAACGAGGCCCGAGTGACGACGCAGTGTGGGGGGAGGGGGGAGAAGGTGGATCCGCGGTGACGATTCGGTAAGCGGGGGGTCAAGCTGTCAGTCCGCCGCACCCGCACAATGGCCCCTGGCCTGCGCTGATGCGCAGGTCAGGGGCCATTTCAGGGGCTGACTGTCAGCTCGCCACCAGCGTGCTCACCTTGGCAAGTTCGGCGCCGTGGAGGTCGCGCTCGACCTCGAGGTCGTAGTCGGTCTGGATGTTGATCCAGAACCTGTCGTCGACGCCGAACGCCCTCGAGAGTCGCAGGGCGGTGTCGATGGTGATGACACGCTTGCCCCGGACGATCTCGCTGATCCGGGTCTGGGGGAGTCCGGTGGCCTGGGCGAGGCGGTACTGCGTGATGCCCAGCGTCTGTGGGCCAGGGCGTGACGAACGGCGCCTGGCCTGCGAAGTTCGCAGGCCAGGCGCCGTTGCAGTGGTGGGTGCCGATCAGATATCGAAGTACATCTCGAACTCGTGCGGGTGGGGGCGCAGCCGGATCGGGTCGACCTCGTTGTGCCGCTTGTAGTCGATCCACGCGGCGATCAGGTCCTCGGTGAAGACCTCGCCCTCGGTCAGGAAGGCGTGGTCGGCCTCAAGGGCGTCGAGGACGGCGGGCAGGGAGTCGGGCACCTGGGCGATGTCGGCCAGTTCGTCCGGCGGCAGTTCGTACAGGTCCTTGTCGACCGGCTCCGGCGGCTCGATCCGGTTCTTGATGCCGTCCAGGCCAGCCATCAGCTGCGCGGCGAAGGCGAGGTAGGGGTTGGCCGACGGGTCGGGCACCCGGAACTCGACGCGCTTGGCCTTGGGGGAGTTGCCGGTGATCGGGATCCGGACGCAGGCCGAGCGGTTGCGGGCCGAGTAGACCAGGTTCACCGGCGCCTCGAAGCCCGGCACCAGGCGGTGGTAGGAGTTCATCGAGGGGTTGGTGAAGGCCAGCAGCGAGGGGGCGTGCCGGAGCAGGCCGCCGATGTACCAGCGCGCGATGTCGGACAGGCCGCCGTAGCCGGACTCGTCGTAGAAGAGCGGCTCGCCGTCCTTCCACAGGGACTGGTGGGTGTGCATGCCGGACCCGTTGTCACCGAACAGCGGCTTGGGCATGAAGGTCGCGGTCTTGCCGGCGGCCCATGCGCTGTTCTTGATGACGTACTTGAACTTCATCAGGTCATCGCCGGACTGCAGCAGGGTGTTGAAACGGTAGTTGATCTCCTGCTGGCCCGCGGTGCCCACCTCGTGGTGCGAGCGCTCGACCGCCAGGCCAACCTCGGCCAGGCGCAGGCACATGTCGTCGCGGATGTCGGCGAAGTGGTCAACCGGCGGCACCGGGAAGTAGCCACCCTTATAGCGGGTCTTGTATCCCCGGTTGCCGCCCTCCTCGGAGCGGCCCGTGTTCCAGGCGGCCTCGACGGAGTCGATGAAGTAGTAGCCGCCGCTCTGCTTGGTCTCGAAACGGACGTCGTCGAAGACGTAGAACTCGGCCTCGGCGCCGAAGAACGCCGTGTCGGCGATGCCGGTGGACTTCAGGTACTCCTCGGCGCGGGCGGCGATCTGGCGCGGGTCGCGCTCGTAGGGCTCGTCGGTGAACGGGTCCACGATGGAGAAGTTCATCACCAGCGTCTTGTGCTCGCGGAACGGGTCGAGGTAGGCGGTCCGGGGGTCCGGGACCAGCTTCATGTCCGACTCGTGGATTGCCTGGAAGCCGCGGATCGAGGAGCCGTCGAACATCTGCCCCGTCTGGAAGGCGTCCTCGTCGAAGGTGGCGGCCGGCACGTTGAAGTGCTGCATCACCCCCGGGAGGTCACAGAACCGGATATCGATGAACTCGACGCCCTCCTCCTCGATGAAGGAGAGCACCTCCGCTGCGCTGTTGAACATCTGAACTCCTGATTATCGTGGCTGACCGGCCAGGGGGACCGGGTGTCCATGACCCTAGGGTCGGGGCGTTTCCCGGTCGTGACCCATGTGTTTCACCAATGTTTCGCCGGTTACCCTGCGTGGGTGACCGATGCCCAACCCTATCCAGGTGCCGACCTGGGCCTCCCGGAGACGGGCCGCGGGTCGATCGGCACCTTCCAGCGGCGGTTGGGCGGCGTAGTCATCGACTGGGTGCTCTGCCTCCTGATCGCCAACGCCGCGCTGGGGCTGGGCTTCGGCGAGGCCTCCGGCGCCGCCTCGTTCGCACCGCTGGCGGTGTTTGCGCTGGAGAACCTGCTGCTGGTCTCGACTCTGGGGACCACGGTCGGTCACCGGCTCGTCGGGCTGCAGGTGCTGCGCGTGTATGCCGAGCCGGTCCAGACGCCCGCTGGGCCCACCACGGTGGCGGGGGCACCGGGGTTCCTGCGCGGCGGCATACGGACCGTCCTGCTGTGCCTGGCGGTGCCCGCGCTGATCTGGGACGCGAACGGACGCGGGATGCACGATCGGCTGGCGCGCACCGTCATCGTCCGGACCCGCTGACTCCCGATGAGTCCCGAGCGGCCGGCCCTCCACGCCCACCCCGACGACGTCGCCGACGCGCTGCATGGCGCGCTGGCACGCCATGTGGCGACGGGCGAGCCGCCCGGGTTGGCCTGGGCCGTCGGTCTCGGCGGTGAGCTGCGCACCGGCGCGCTCGGCCACCTCGACGACGGTCGGGACCGACCCGTCCGTCCCGACACGATCTTCCGGATCAGCTCGTTGACCAAGCCGGTCACGGCGGCCGGAGCGCTGGCACTGGTCGAGGACGGGGTCCTGGCCCTCGACCAGCCGGTCGACGACGTGCTGCCCGAGCTCGCTGACCGGCAGGTGCTGCGGCGCCGCGACAGTCCGGTGGGCGACACCGAGCCCGCGCGCAGGGCGGTGACCGTGGAGGACCTCCTCACCTTCCGTCTCGGGCTGGGGATGGACTTCACGGCGGGTCCGACGCCCCTGGACGAGGCCCTCACCGCAGCCGGGCTCGCGGTGGCCCCGCCCGCGCCGCAGGCCGGCCCGCCGCCCGCGGAGTGGATGCGGCGCCTCGGGGAGCTCCCGCTGCAGTACCACCCCGGCGAGCGGTGGCTTTACCACACGGCGGCGCAGGTCCTGGGGGTGCTCGTCGCCCGCGCTGCCGGGATGCCCCTGGGGGAGTGGCTGCGGGAGCGGGTGTTCGCACCGCTGGGCATGACCGACACCGGCTTCCACGTGCCGCCCGATCGTCTCGACCGGTTCGGAGCCTGCTTCGCCGGGGTCGACCCGGTCACGGGCGGGCACGAGATCTACGACCCGCCCGGGGGGCAGTGGAGTGATCCGCCGGTCTTCCCCGGTGGCGGGGACGGGCTGGTCTCGACAGTGCACGACTATTACCGGTTCGCGGCGATGCTGCGGGGGCGCGGAGCCACGGGCGGAGTCCGAGTGCTGTCGGAGGAGTCGGTGCGGGCGATGACGGCCAACCACCTGACTCCGGAGCAGGCAGCTGCCGCGGACATGGGGGACAGCGGCTGGGGCCTCGGCCTGGGCGTCGGTCCCTTCACAGAAGGGGTCGGCAGCTACGGCTGGGACGGTGGTCTGGGCTCCACCTGGCGCAACGACACCGACCGGGACCTGGTGGCCGTCCTGCTCACCAACCAGATGTGGACGTCACCGGAGGGCTCGCCGTCCTGCGACACGTTCTGGCGGGTCCTGGGCGAGTGCCTCTCCGGCACGCCCCTATGAACCGGCCCGGCGCACCGGGACCCGGCGTTCCACGGTGGGGTCAAGCGGGGAACGCGTGAGCAGGTGCGAGCCGGGGTGCAACCGGGCGTCGGCGCGGTAGAGCACGGCCAGTTCCCTGGCAGCGAGCCCCGCGAGGTCACCGGAGCGTTCCTCCGCGTCGGCCGCCACCAGGAGCCGGGCGACCCGGTCGAGGAGGTCGTCGGCGGCGGAGTCCATCTCATCCAGCCCCCAGGCATCCCACAGCAGGTACTCCTCGCCGTGCCGGTGCGCGACCTCGTGCACGACATACCGGCGCACGAACCACTCGCCGCGCAGGGGGAGCGAGGGGTCGACCCCGTAGCGGGAGACGTCCACCTCGCCCGCCCGGTGGCCGAGCCAGACCTCCGCCGAGGTGGCGAACGGGGACGAGAGCCCGGTCGGCATGTCCGTGACGTCGAACTCCCCGGTGAAGTCCGGCGTGAGTTCGGGGTCGAAGCGGCGCCACCGACCGTCCTCGAGGACCTCCACCACCACATGGTCGTGGTGGAACCCGGGGGCGAAGTATCCGGCGAATCCAACCCGGGTGCGCGCGGGCACTCCGTGCTCGCGGAAGATCCCGGTGCACAGCAGCGAGTGGTCCCGACAGCAACCCTGCAGCCGGTCGGCCATGGGGCGCGGGTCGGCCAACGGCTTGCCGCCGTGTCGTCCCTGGTCGGTGGCGAGCAGGTCGGAGAGCCAGCGCAGGTCGATGTCGCCGCGGGAGGACTCCGGCAACTCGCCCGCGTGCCCGCGGTAGTGCCCGATGAGGTTGCGGGCGACCGCGGAGACTTCAGTGATGTTGGGCTCGACCGCGCGGAGCAGCGCCGCATGGGGCCCGGGGTCGGAGCAGACGGTGTGCCGGGTGGGGGAGGTCACCGGCAGGACCCAGCCCGTCTCACGCGGATCAGCGACCGCGCAGGGCGCGCCGGTCCATCCGGGCGCGCCGCGGGTCGACCCCCGCCGGCACGGCGGCCTTGGCCACGCCCAGCGCCTTGAGCCGCTGGTGCACGGCGATCGCCTCGTCCTTGGAGATCTTCTTGTCCAGCTTCTTCATGGACTTGGCCAGCTTGGACAGGGGAGTCTCCTCCTCGTTCCTGCCGACCCGGATCAGGTGGACCGGGACCTCCGAGCCGACGACCCGGGTGATCTTGCGCTTCTCGGACTGGCTCAGCTTCAGCGCCGCACCGCGCGGCCCCTCGCTGATCAGCACGACACCGGGTCGCCCGACCGCGCGGTAGATCATCGCGGCATTGTGCAGGTCGCGCATGCCCCGCATCTTGCCGCCCGCCTCCGCGGCGACCGGCTCCTGGTCGTAGTACCAGCCGCGGCGCAGCGACCCCAGCGCGGCGCCGACCGCACCGGGTTGCCCCTCGATCTGGGCAAACGCGGCACGCTCGGCCTTGCGGGCCAGCACCGCCATCGCGGCCAGGAGTGCCAGGGGCAGGCCCAGGATCATGACGTAGACCACCAGGTCGAGCCAGATCCCGATGAGCAGGGCCAGCAACAGGACGCCGAGGAATGCCAGCGCCATCCACCAGACCGCGCTCGGGTCCTGCTTGCGGGTCATCCGGAAGACCTGGCGGAACTGCTCGATCCGGCCCGGGTTGTTCGGGTCCTTCACCTTCTTCTTGCGGCGAAAGAGGCCGCGCCTGGTTTTGGGCGCGCTGGAGTCGGTGCTGCTGGACATAGTGGTCAGGATACGTCGACAGCGGGCCGCTCAACGAGCGCGGCTGCTTCCTGGCGTGCGGGCAGGTCGGCCTTCTGGGCCAGATGCGCCAGGTGCTCGGGGATCTCCCGGCCCCACTGCTGCATCGCCTGGGCGTAGAGCCGCCCCGCGCGGTAGGAGGACCGCACCAGCGGGCCGGCCATCACGCCCTTGAACCCGATCTCCCGGGCAACGTCGCTCCAGTGCACGAACTCGGTCGGCTTGACCCAGCGCTCGACGGGGTGGTGCCGGGGCGAGGGACGCAGGTACTGGGTGATCGTGATCAGGTCGGTCCCGGCCCCGTGCAGGTCGCGCAGAGCCTGCTCGATCTCGTGGTCCTCCTCGCCCATCCCCAGGATCAGGTTGGACTTGGTCACCAGGCCCGCGTCGCGGCCCATCGTGATCACGTCCAGCGAGCGCTGATAGCGGAACGCGGGGCGGATCCGCTTGAAGATGCGGGGGACGGTCTCCACGTTGTGGGCGAAAACCTCCGGTGCGGCGTCGATGACCTGGCCGACCAGCTCCGGTATGCCGTTGAAGTCCGGGATCAGGATCTCCACACCGGTGGTCTGGCTGAGCTCGTGCACCTTGCGGATCGTCTCGGCATACAGCCAGGCACCGCCGTCGACCAGGTCGTCGCGGGCGACCCCGGTGATGGTGGCGTAGCGCAGGCCCATCTGCTCGACGGACTCGGCGACCCGGCGGGGCTCGTCCCGGTCCAGGTCGGCCGGGCGTCCCGTGTCGATCTGGCAGAAGTCACAGCGGCGGGTGCACTGCTCCCCACCGATGAGGAAGGTCGCCTCACGGTCCTCCCAGCACTCGAAGATGTTGGGGCACCCGGCCTCCTGGCAGACGGTGTGCAGCCCCTCGCTCTTCACCATGGAATGCAGCGCGGTGTACTCCGGCCCCATCTTGGCGGTGGTGCGGATCCAGGACGGCTTGCGCTCGATCGGTGTCGCGGCGTTGCGGGCCTCGACTCGCAACATGCGGCGACCCTCGGGTGCGACGGCCACTGGCTACTCCCTCGTGTCGACGGCGGCGGTTGCGTAGCACAACGCAACGCCAGCCCAGCGTATGCCACCGCCGCCGCGGCGCCCCGCCCTACCCGCCATCAGTCCACGTCGGCCCGCCGGAACAGCAGCCAGGACAGCAGGAACACGATGGCGAGCACGCTGCCCAGCACCAGTGCGGAGTCGCCGGTGCTGATCTCGTGCAGCGTGCTGCTGCACTCGCCGCTGACCATCGAGCAGTCCCACGTCTCCCACGAGTGCCCGCCCTTGACCCAGCCGAGGATGTTGTTGCTCAGCAGGTAGCGGCTGATGCCCGAGAAGAACTGGGCGGCCAGGAGCTCGACCGCGACCAGGTAGCCGACCAGGGTGCCCAGGACAGCGGCCGTGTGTCGCATCGCCATCCCGGACGCGGCGCCCACCATGGCGGTGAGCACCAGCAGCGCAGCGCTGCGCAGGCAGATCCACCCGATGTCTCCCCACTCGGCGCCCGTGATGTGGTCGTCGACGCCGTGCAGCCGGAAGATCGCCGACACCCCGAGGACGACCGCCGCCAGGTAGCCCAGGGCGACCGGCACCCCCCAGAGCCCGGGGGCCAGGACCTTGCTGGCAAACACCCGGTCCCGGCGTGGCTCGAAGGTCAGCCAGGTGCCCATGGTGCGTGCGGCGAACTCGGCCGCGGTCGCCGTCGCGCCCACCAGCAGCATCACGCACAACATGGGGAACACCAGTTGGCTGAGCAGCTCGGCCACCTGCTCAAACAGGGACTGCGGGCCCCACTGGAAGTCCTCGAGCCGCGGGGCCGTCATCTGGTCGCAGCCGTAGTCGATGCTGTCGTCGCCGGCCATCTCCCGTTCCCGCTCCTGCTCGGCGAAGCACGACTCGACATACTCCTCGCCGTTCTCCTCCCAGTCCCGCAGCGCCTCGGCGTAGTAGGTCTCCGCGTTGCCCAACTCGGCGGACGCGAACCGCACGAAGTCGTGGACCCCATAGAGGGCGAGGCCGAGGATCCCCGCGGTCAGGACGACGGCGAACCACGCCAACCGGCGCCGGAGCAGGCGGCGGAGCTCCACCAGTGTCAGCCGGCTCATCGCTGCTCCCCCCGGTCTGCCCCGAGAGTGTCCTCCCGGGTGAGGTCGAGGAACACCGACTCCAGGTCCCGACGCACGGGCGACAGCCGCGACAGGTAGATCCGTTGCTCGGCGAGCACCCGGGTGACCTGCGCTGGCTCCTGGGACCCGCCGACCGTCAACGGTCCGGCCGCGGTGCCTGCGGGGCTGGCATCGGCCCCGCCCGGCGGGTCCAAGACCTCCAACCCCGCACCCCGCAGGGCACGCACCGCCCGGTCCCGTTCGTCCGGGGCGACCGTCACCTCCAACGCACCGGCAGCGTGCGCGCCGATGATGCCGGCGACGCTGCCCTGGGCCACGACCCGCCCGCGACCGATGATCGACACCGTGTCCGCGACCTGCTCGACCTCGGCCA
This sequence comes from Ornithinicoccus sp., assembly GCF_057176825.1. Classification (NCBI taxonomy): domain Bacteria; kingdom Bacillati; phylum Actinomycetota; class Actinomycetes; order Micrococcales; family Intrasporangiaceae; genus Ornithinicoccus; species Ornithinicoccus sp. The sequence goes on from NZ_CM169976.1 coordinate 1,854,067, forward strand.
GGATGTGACTGCTGACCAGCACGGTGCGGCCCTCGTCGCCGAGCCGGCGCATCGTCTGCCGGATCTCGTGGATGCCCGCCGGGTCCAGACCGTTGGTCGGCTCGTCGAAGATCAGCAGGTCCGGCTCCTTCAGGAGCGTGGCGGCGATCGCGAGGCGCTGCTTCATCCCGAGCGAGAACCCGGCGAAGTTGTCCTTGCGCCGGTCGTGCAGCCCGGTCGCCTCAAGCACCTCGCCGACCCGGGCGCGCGGGGTGCCGATGGCGTCGGCGAGCAGGCGCAGGTTCTGCTCGGCGCTGAAGGTGGGGAAGAACTTGGGGGACTCCACGATCGCCCCCACGCGGTCGATCACCTGGGGCAACCGCTGGGGGGTCGGCACGCCGAAGATGTGCATGGTCCCCGCGTCGGCGCGCAGCAGCCCCAACAACATGCGGATCGTGGTGGTCTTGCCCGAGCCGTTTGGCCCGAGGAAGCCGTGCACCCCACCGGCCGGGACATCCAGGTCCAGGCCGTGCACCGCCGTGCGGCGGCCGCGCAGGCCGCTGAAGGACTTGCGCAGCCCGCGGGTGGCGACCGCCAGCTCACCGCCCGGATCGATGTGCATGCCCCTGCCCTCCCTGCTCGTCCGACCCTGCGCCGGCGCGTCAGGACAGGTCTACCGCACCGACGGCGCGGCGGGGCCCGGTTGGCGCCGGACACGCAGACGCGGGGCAGCAGATCCGCTACGAAGTGGCGGACCGGCCCGGCAAATCCGCTACGAAAATTGGGGGGAGGGTGAGGTGAGGATGGTGTCGAGGCGGGGGCGCACGAGCGGGAGCACGTCGGCGACGGAGACGTCCCGGCCCAGCTCGGCGGACACCGAGGTGACACCGGCGTCCGGAATGCCGCAGGGGATGATCGGCGCGGCCCAGGACAGGTCGCAGTTCAGGTTCAGCGCGAATCCGTGCATGGTGACCTCCTGGCTCACCCGCACCCCGATGGCGCCGACCTTGCGGTCCGGCCCACGGGAGTCGGCGCGCACCCACACCCCGCTGCGCCCCTCGACCCGTTCGGTCGCCAACCCCACGTCCTGGCAGACCGCCATCATCAGGTCCTCCAGGCGGCGCACGTGGGCGACGACGTCGACGGGGGAGGGCAGCCGCACGATCGGATAGCCGACCAACTGGCCGGGGCCGTGCCAGGTGATCTTGCCGCCGCGGTCGACGTCGATAACCGGGGTGCCGTCCATGGGGCGCTCGTGCGGCTCGGTCCGTTTGCCGGCGGTGTAGACCGCGGCGTGCTCCAGCAGCAGGACGGTGTCCGGCAGGTCCCCGGCGGCGACGCGGCCATGGACCTCGCGTTGGTGGTCCCACGCGGCCTGGTAGTCCACGAACGACGGGGCGAAGCCCAGCTCTTCCACGCGCATGTGGCCACTCTAGCCAGCCGGACCTGTGGACAACCCGCGAGCCGGGCGCCGGACCCGGGCACAGTGGCGTGATGGAGCAGGCGTGATGGAGCAGGCGTACCCGACGATTCCCGGCTATGACGTCCTCGCCCTCGTGGGGGCCGGCGCCACTGCGCGCGTCTGGCGCGCCCGGAGGCTGGCCGACGACCGGCTGCTGGCGGTCAAGGTGTTGCCGGTCGCCGGGGGCCAGGTCTCGGCCGCCCTGCGAGAGGCCAGCGTGCTCTCGCGGGTGCGCCACGAGCACCTGATCCACCTGTATGACGTGGTGCCGCTGCCCGGACCCGACGGCCGCCCCGCGGCGGTGGCCCTGGCGATGCAGCTGGCCGAGGGGGGATCGCTGGCCGAGCTGCTCGCCGGGCGGGGCCACCTCAGTGCGGGAGAGGTGGTCACGGTCGCGGCCCCGTTGGCGGCGGCACTGGCTGACCTACACCGTTCGGGTGTGGTGCACGGGGACGTGTCGCCGGGCAACGTCCTCTTCCTCGGCGACGGTATGCCGATGCTGGGCGACCTGGGTGTCTGCCGGATCGCGGGCGAGCGGGTGGAGTCGGTCCACGGGACCGACGGGATGGTGGCACCCGAACTGCTGGAGGGTTTCGCGCCGGCCGCGGAGTCCGACGTCTACGCCCTGGGTGCCGTCGCCTGGACCTGCCTGACCGGCCAGGTCCCCGGGTGGGTCGGCACCCGTGAGTCCCTGGCGGAGCTGGCCCCCGAGATCCCGGAGGCGTTGCGCGACCTGGTCCTGACCTGCCTGGAGCCCGAGCCGGCCGACCGGCCCGACGCCGACGAGGTCGCCGCGCGGATATTCGAGGCGGTCACTCCCGAGCCGGTCGAGCTCGGTCCCGGCGCCGACCCCGCGGCGGGGCTGACGCAGCGGATCCGCCGGGCGGCTGCCGTCGACGCGTTCGCCCTCGGGGCCGGAGAGGGAGAGGAGGAGCCCGACGACTCCCGGGCGGCGCGGCGGGCACGCCGCAGGCCCGCCCGTTCGGCGGCCCGACGCAGGGTGCTGGTGGGCGGACTGGTAGCCCTCGTGCTGCTGCCGCTCCTGGTGCTCGGCGTCCGGTGGGCCACGGGCTGGGTGTTGGAGGCGCCCACCAGTGTCGCCGGGACCACCGCGACCCAGGACCCCGTGACGACACCCCACCCCGCAACGACAGGCACGCCCACGACAGGCACTGCGCCGACGGGCAGCACCCCGGGGAGCGCCGCCGCGCCGGAGGGCACCGGCAACCCCGGGTCGACGACCGGTCCCGAGGGCGAGGTGGCGGAGGACCTGCAGGACCTGCTCGACGCCCGCGCGGCGGCCTGGCATGCGGGCGACCCGGACCTGCTCGGCGCGGTGCACGTCCCGGACTCGGCCGCGTGGGAGGCCGACAGCAGCGACCTCGGCGAGGCGCAGGGTCGTGGTCTGGCCTACCGGGGCCTGACGTTCACCGCGACGGACGTCGACATCGTCGAGTCGGATGAGGACCACCGGGTGGTCACCACCCGGGTCCAGCGATCGGCATACACCGTCGTCGGGGAGGGTCAGGAGTGGGCGCACCCGGGCACCGAGGACGAGGTCACGTTCGAGCTCGGGCGCACCGACCAGGGGTGGCGCATCGTCTCCTGGACCCTCCCGTGACCCTCCCCTGACCCCGCGTTGACCCTCCGGTGGCGTGGGTGCCGACTCAGGCGTCGCGGACACGGCGGGATGGTTATAGTCGCCGGTGGTCCGACACCTTGCCGGAGCCAGCTTGAGTGAGTGCGGGCACGCACTAAGGAGGATTCCCATGGCCACCATCGCGTGGATCGGGCTCGGAAACATGGGGGCGCCGATGACGGCGAACCTGGTCCGGGCCGGCCACACCGTGCAGGGCTTCGACGTCTCCCCGCCCGCCCTCGAGGCGGCGCGGGAGGGCGGGGTCAGTACGTCCGACAGCATCGCCGAGGCCGTCGCCGGGGCGGACGCCGTGTTCACGATGCTGCCGAAGGGGGAGCATGCGCGGGAGGTGTTTGAGGGCCCGGGCGGCGTCCTGGCGCAGGCCGCACCCGGCACGTTGCTCGTGGACAGCTCCACCATCGACATCGAGTCCGCGCAGCACCTGCACGAGGCCGCGGGACGTGCCGGCTTCCGGTTCGTCGATGCGCCCGTCTCCGGCGGGATCAGCGGGGCGGCCGCCGGCACGCTGACCTTCATGGTGGGCGGATCCGAGGACGACGTCGCGGCCGCGGCGCAGCTGATCGAGCCGATGGCGGCCAACATCATCCCCACGGGCGGTCCCACCACGGGGCAGGCAGCGAAGATCTGCAACAACCTGATGCTGTTCATCAATCTGGTCTCCACCAGTGAGGGGGCCGTCCTGGCAGACCGCCTGGGCCTTGACCCGCAGGTGTTCTGGAACATCGCCTCGGTGTCCTCCGGCGACTCCTGGGCGCTGCGGACGTGGTACCCGGTGCCCGGAATCGTCGACACGGCAGCCTCCAACCAGGACTTCACCGCCACCTTCGCCGCCGAGCTCGCGGTCAAGGACATCGGTCTGGCGGTCTCGGCGGCCGACCAGACGGGCACCACGTTGGAACTGGGCAGGCACGCCGCCCGGATGTACCAGCGGTTGCGCGACGCAGGATTCGCCGACAAGGACTGCAGTGCGGTCATCAAGGTTGCCGACGGCACCATCGAGCAGGACGGAGAACACGCATGAGTGACACCCCCAACAATCCGGCCAGCCCGGACGCTCCGGACGGGAGCGTCGAGGAGCACCAGCAGGACCAGGTCCGGATGGAGCACGAGCACACGGCCGACAAGCCCTACCTCAAGAAGGTCGTCGGCGCCTCGATGGCCGGCACGGTCGTCGAGTGGTATGAGTTCTTCCTCTACGGCACCGCCGCGACCCTGGTGTTCGGTGAGCTCTTCTTCCCGGACAGCGACAACCCGCTGGACAACATCATCCTGGCCTTCGGCACCTACGCCGTCGGATTCGTGGCGCGCCCCCTGGGCGGCATCGTCTTCGGCCACATCGGTGACCGGATCGGCCGCAAGGCGTTGTTGCAGTTCAGTCTGATCCTGATCGGGACCTCGACCTTCCTGATGGGTTGTCTGCCCGGGTTCGACACGATCGGCTACTGGGCGCCGGCGCTGCTGGTGTCACTGCGGTTCATCCAGGGCTTCGCGCTGGGTGGCGAGTGGGGCGGGGCCGTCCTGTTGGTGACCGAGCACAGCCCGAACTCCAGCCGCGGATTCTGGGGATCCTTCCCGCAGGCGGGGGTGCCGCTGGGCAACCTGCTGGCCACCGTCGTGCTGCTGGTCCTGTCGGCCTCCCTGTCCGACGAGGCGTTCCTGTCCTGGGGCTGGCGCATCGGCTTCTGGCTGTCCGTGGTCATCGTCGCCATCGGCTACTACATCCGCACCCAGGTCAGCGACTCCCCGATCTTCAAGGCCGCCAAGGAGCAGGTCGAGAAGGAGGCCGCCGCCGGGTATGGCTTGGTCGAGGTGTTCAAGCGCTACCCGCGTGGCGTCTTCACCGCGATGGGTCTGCGGTTCGGGGAGAACATCCTCTACTACATGGTGGTGACGTTCTCGATCACCTACCTGAACCACATCGACGTCGGGACCTCACGCATCCTGACCCTGCTGATGTTCGCCCACATCCTGCACGCGTTCGTGGTCCCCGCCATCGGGCACCTGTCGGACCGGATGGGCCGCCGGCCCGTCTACCTGCTCGGCGCGGCCACCGCGATGGTCTGGCCGTTCGTCGCGTTCCCGATGTTCGACACGGAGTCCACCGGGATGATCCTGGCCGCCATCATGCTCGGGCTGGTCGTGCACGGTCTGATGTACTCGCCGCAGCCGGCGATCATGGCCGAGATGTTCCCCACCCGGATGCGCTACTCCGGGGTGTCCCTCGGCTACCAGGTCACCGCCATCGTGGCAGGCTCCTGGGCACCGCTGATCGGGACCTGGCTGCTGCGCGAGTTCGACAACTGGACGGCCATCGCCGGCTACATCGCGGTCGCCGCGGGCGTCAGCCTGGTCGCGGCCCTGGTGATGCGCGAGACCAAGGGCACCTCCCTGCTGGCCATCGACCAGGAGGACATGCGCCGGGTGGCCGAGGAGAAGGCATCCGCCTGACCACTGCACCGTGATGCAGGCTCTCCTCGCGGGTCTGCCGCTGCTCGTGGCGTGCGGGGCGCTCGCGCTCCGCACGCCCGCGCTGCGTGCCGCGGTGCTGGGGATCCTCACCGCCGTGGCGGTGGTGGCCCTCGCCTTCCGGGACCACCTGTCCGGGCTCGGCTCCGGGATGGTGGTCTGGCTGCCGACCCTCGTCGAGGTCCTGCTCATCATCGGGGGCGGCATCGCGCTGAGCCGCCTGATGGACCGCTCCGGGGCCCAGCAGGTCCTGGCCGGGTGGATCGGTGGCCTGGCGGGTGGGCCGGTGCCGACGGCCCTGCTCGTCGTGCACGGGGTCACTCCCTTCGCGGAGTCCGTCACCGGCTTCGGCGTCGGGGTCATGGTGGGGGTGCCGCTGCTGGTCGCGGCGGGGTTCACCCCGCACCGCGCCGCGGTCCTCGGCCTGCTCGGGCTGTGCGCCGTCCCGTGGGGATCGCTCGGGCCGGGCACGATCATCGCCGGGCGGCTCATCGGGGCCAGCGCGGACCAGGTCGGGGTGGCCACGGCCTGGCCCAACCTCGTGGTCTTCGTGGGCGTCGGGCTGGCCGCAGTCGTCCTGGCCTCGCCCGGCCGGCTCCGGGCAGCCCACCTCGCGGGCGGTGTCCTGTCCGGCCTGCTGGTGGGCGCCGGCGTGCTGCTCTCCAGCGTCTTCATCGGGATGGCGCCCTCCGGCGCCCTCGGGGCGCTCGGGGCCCTCGCCGGCCACGTGCTCTGGCGCCGCGTGCAGGGGGCGCGGGTGCGGATGTCGCGCCCGGTCCTGCGTGCCCTCGTGCCGTATGCCGTGCTCCTGCTCGGCATCCTGGGGTCGGCGTGGGTGGTGCCCACCTCCTCGGGCTGGCCCGCGGCGGTCCTCACCTCACCGGCGACCTGGCTCGTCGTGTCCTGCGCCGTGGCCCTCGTCTGGCTGCCCCTGGTGGCCGTGCAGCGGCCGGTCCTGGTGCGCGAGGTGGGCTCGATGTGGCGCGGCGTGGCGTTGCCGACCGCCGCGTTCCTGGCCCTGGGGGTGGTGATGGTGCTGGGTGGTCTCACCGAGCCGCTCGCGCAGGCGCTGGGGCGGACGGGACCGTTGGCACTGGTGCTGACCCCGGTGATCGGCGCGCTGGGCGGCTATGTCACCGGGTCGGGTGCCGGTGCCAACTCGATGTTCGCCGCCGGGACCGGGGCGGTTGCACCCGGACTGGGCGTCGCCCCGGTGGTGCTGGTGGGGGTGCAGAACGCCGCGGCCTGCCTCCTCACCATGGCCGCACCATCCCGGGTGCTGCTGGCGGTCGCCTCCTGCCCCCGCGAGGGCGTCCCCGAGGCGGATCGGGCGACACTGCCGCGGGTGACCCGGGCGGTGCTCGTGGTGGACCTCGTGCTGGTCGCGGCGCTGGCTGTGTGGAACCTCGTGGTCCTGTGAGCCGGCTCCGACCGGGACCCCTCAGCCTCGGGTGGTGCCGTACTCGGCCAACCGCTGCTCGGCGGCGCCGATGATCGACTCGGTCGCCCGGGACATCAGGTAGGCACCGAGGAGGGCGGGAACGGCCACCACCACGAGGCTGCGTACCGCCGACGGTGGGGGAGTCCCCAGGCTGGCGATCAACGGGTAACAAGCCATCGCGATCGCCAGCGTTGTCCAGAACGCCCGGCGCCGCGCCCGTGCCCGGTCCAACAGGCCACCGACGGTGAGCCCGGTGGCCGCGCCGGCCAGGAGGCCCAGGACGCCGCCGGCGAGCCCGCCGATAAATGCGCCGTACAGGGGGACGAGGATCAGGAACATGACCGTGTTGTAGACCCCGGCGCCGGAGCCGGACATGGCGTCCACTGCCAGCCACCCGCCGATCACCAGCCCGGTCAGCACGCCCATGGCGGTGCCCCCGAAGAGCCCGGCTGCGGCATACCGCCAGTCGAACCTCCAGCCGTCCACGGCGCGCTCCCTCCCGAAGGACTGATCTGCCCTCCTCCGCGCATTATGCCTCCGGTGCCGGCTCCTCCAACAGCCAGGACATGGCCTGCGCCAGTTCCGGGTGGTCGAACGTGAAACCGGCCTCCTGCAACACGGCGGGGAGCATCCGGATGCTGCCCAGGATGTCGGAGGCCATCTCACCGAGCGCCAGCCGCAGGGCGATGGTGGGCGCGGGCAGGCGCGCCGGCCGGTGCAACTGCCGACCCAGGGCCTGCACCACGTCGCGCTGGGTGTCGGGGTGCGGCCCGGACAGGTTGACGGGGCCGGTGATATCGGGACGGTCCAGCAGGAACTGCACGGCGCGGAGGTGGTCGTGCAGGGTGATCCACGACCAGTACTGCGTGCCGCTGCCCAACGGCCCCGCGAGCCCGAAGCGCGCCAGCGGGAGCAGCCGCCCCATGGCGCCGCCCTCGCGGGACAGCACGAGACCGGTGCGGATGTGCGCGACCGGCGCCCCGGCCTCCTCGGCGCTCCGGGTCGCTGCCTCCCAGTCCCGGCATACCTGAGCCAGGAAGTCCTCACCGAGCGCGGACTCCTCGGTGAGGACGTCGGCGCCGCGGTGACCGTAGATGCCCATGGCCGACGCGGAGACGAGGCGGGGGAGAGGGTCCAGGGACGCCACGGCCCGGGCGATGGTCGTCGTCCCGTCCACCCGGGAGGACCGGATGGTGCGCTTGTAGGAGTCGTTCCACCGACGGTCGCCCAGCCCGGCACCGGCCAGGTGGACCACCGCGTCCACTCCTGACAGCGAGGCCGGGTCCAGCCGTCCCTCCCCGGGCCACCACTGCACCTCGGTGACGCCGTCGGTGACGGGTGCGGGGTCGCGGCGGACCAGGTGGATCACCTGGTCACCACGACCCCGCAACGCCTGCGACAGCGCGGACCCGATCAGCCCGGACGCCCCCGTGATCGCCACCAGGCGTGGTGCTCGATCATCGGGCTGCGTCACGTGCGTCACCTCATCCTCGGGACCGGGTCAGACCTCGAACGAACCGTCCTCCAGCCGTGCCTTCATCGTGCCCAGGAAGCGGGCCGCGTCGGCGCCGTCGACGATCCGGTGGTCGTAGCTGAGGGCCAGGTAGACCATCGAGCGGATCGCGATCGTCTCGCCGCCGTCCTCGTCGATCACCACGACCGGCCGCTTGACGACCGAGCCGGTCCCCAGGATCGCCACCTGCGGCTGGTTGATGATCGGGGTGTCGAACAGCGCACCGCGGCTGCCGGTGTTGGTCAGCGTGAACGTGCCGCCCGCCGCGTCGTCCGGCAGCAGCTTGTTGGTGCGGGTGCGCTCGGCGAGGTCGGCGATCTTGCGGGCCAGCCCGGCGATGTTGAGGTCGCCGGCGTCCTTGATGACCGGGACGAACAGGCCCTTCTCGGTGTCGACCGCGATGCCGAGGTTCTCCTGGGCGTGGTAGACGACCTCCTCACCCTCGATGCTGGCGTTGACGTTGGGGTGCTGCTTGAGCGCCTCCACCGCGGCCAGGGCGAAGAAGGGCATGAAGGACAACTTGGTGCCCTCACGCTTCTCGAAGTCGGCCTTGGCCTTGTTGCGCAGCCGGGCGATCTTGGTGACGTCCACCTCGATGACCGTGGTCAGCTGGGCGCTGACCTGCAGGGACTCCACCATCCGGGTGGCGATGAGCTTGCGCAGCCGCGACATCTTCTCGCGGGACCCACGCTTGGCCTGGAGCGCCTGCGCGGCCTCGGGCGTGCGGCCCGCCGCGGGGGCGGCCGCCGGGGCCTTGCTCTCGGCGGCAGCGGCAGGCTGCTCGGCCGCGGGCGCCGCGGGCTGGGCCTTCGCCGCCTCCTCGGCCGCGCGGGCCGCCTCCAGCACGTCCTGCTTGCGGATCCGGCCACCGACGCCGGTGCCCTTCACCTCGGCCAGGTCGACGCCGTGCTGGGCGGCGATCTTGCGCACCAGCGGGGTCACGTAGGAGCTCACGTCTCCGGCGGCGGACTCGCTGCCGACACCGGTGGCCTGGCCGTCGCCCGCGGAGGCCTTCGCCGGCTCGGACTTCGGCTTGGCCTGCTGCGCGGACTCCTCGGCGGCGGCCTCCTGCCGCTCCTGCTCGTCGGCGAGGTCACCCTCGCCCTGCTTCTCCGGCTCCTCGGCCGGCTCGGGCTCGTCGGCCTTCGCGGTCTCGTCGGCCTCGGCGGTCTCGTCCGGCTCGTCAGCCTCCTCCGGCTCGTCGGCGGCCTCGGGCTCGGACTCCGCCGCGCCGTCGGCGTCACCCACCGGAGCCGCCGCCGATCACTGGCGAGCGCGCCGCCCACCTCGACGGTCTCGTCCTCGCCGGCCACGATCTTGGTCAGCACGCCGGCGACGGGGGACGGGATCTCGGTGTCGACCTTGTCGGTGGAGACCTCCAGCAGCGGCTCGTCGACCTCGACCTCGTCGCCCTCGGCCTTCAGCCACCGGGTCACGGTGCCCTCGGTGACGGACTCACCCAGCGCCGGCATGGTGACGGTCTCACCCTCGCCGCCGTCGCCCCCGGAGGACTTCCCGGACGGGGCTGGTGCGGACTCCTCCGCGGGCTCGTCGTCGGCGGGCTCCTCGGCGGGCTCCTCGTCGGTCGGCGGCGTCCTCGGCGGGCTCCTCGTCGTCGGTGGAGTCGTCCTCGGCAGGCGCCTCGTCCTCGGCGTCGTCGCCGCCGGAGTCCTCCGCAGGAGCGGCGTCACCGTCGCCGATCACGGCGAGGTCGCCGCCGACCTCGACGGTGTCGTCCTCCTCCACCAGGATCTCCTGGAGGGTCCCCGCGACCGGGGAGGGGATCTCCGTGTCGACCTTGTCGGTCGACACCTCCAGCAGCGGCTCGTCGACCTCGACCGTGTCGCCGACGCTCTTGAGCCAGCGGGTCACAGTGCCCTCGGTGACGGACTCACCCAGGGCCGGCATGGTCACACGTTCAGACATTCTCGACGTCTCCTCGTCCGGGGGTTGGCAGTCTACGGGTGAGGCTGCCGGAATGGCAGCCGGGACTCGTGGGGTCAGGCATGGGCGTGCAGCGGCTTGCCGGCCAGGGCCAGGTGCGCCTCGCCGAGCGCCTCGTTCTGGGTGGGGTGGGCATGGACCAGGGACGCCACGTCGTCGGGCAGCGCCTCCCAGTTGTAGATCAGTTGGGCCTCGCCCACCTGCTCGCCCATCCGGGCGCCGACCATGTGCACCCCGACGACGGGTCCCTCGGGGGAGCGGACCAGCTTGACGAAGCCGGTCGTGCCCAGGATCTGGGACTTGCCATTGCCGCCGAGGTTGTACTCGTAGGTGGTGACCTCGCCGTACTTCTCGCGGGCGGCGGCCTCGGTGAGACCGACGGAGGCGATTTCGGGGTCGCAGTAGGTGACCCGGGGGATGCCGGTCTCGTCGAGGGGACGGGGCTCCAGTCCGGCGACCTCCTCGGCGACGAAGATGCCCTGGGCGAAGCCGCGGTGCGCCAGCTGCAGCCCGGGCACGATGTCTCCCACGGCATACACCGACGGCACGGAGGTCCGCAGCCGGGAGTCCGTCGTGACGAAGCCACGGTCCAGGGCCACCCCCGCCTCCTCGTAGCCCAGACCCTCGGTGGCCGGGCCTCGTCCCACGGCCACCAGGAGCAGGTCCGCCTCGATCGGGTCCCCGGACTCCAGGTGCACCGTGACGGCGTCGTCGGTCTGGGTGGCGCTGGTGAAGCGCACGCCGGTGCGCGACGCGATCTTGCGCTTGCGGAAGGCCCGCTCCAGGACCTTGGAGACGGCCTCGTCCTCGGCGGCCACCAGCCGCGGCAGGGCCTCCACGACGGTCACCTCGGCGCCGAAGGAGCGGAATACGGAGGCGAACTCCACGCCGATCACGCCGCCGCCGAGCACGACCACGCGCTCAGGCAGGGACTCGAGGGTCATCGCCTGGTCACTGGTGATCACCCGGCCACCGATCTCCAGCCCCGGCAGCGACCGCGCGTAGGAGCCGGTCGCCAGCACCACGGCGCGGCCGGTGAAGACCCGGTCGCCGACGGCGACGCTGTGCGGCCCGGTCAGGCGCCCCTCGCCCTCCACGTAGTCGATCGCCGCGGACTTCACCAGGCCCTGCAGACCTTTGTGGAGCCGGCCGATGACGCCGTCCTTGTAGCTGTGGACCTTGGCGAGGTCGATGGAGTCCACGGTCGCGTTCACACCGAACGCGGCACCCTCGCGGGCCGAGTCGGCCACCTCGGCCGCGTGCAGCATGGCCTTGGTCGGGATGCAGCCGCGGTGCAGGCAGGTGCCCCCCAGCTTGTCCTTCTCCACGAGCGCGACACTCAGACCGAGTTGCGCCGCACGCAGTGCGCACGAGTAGCCGCCGCTGCCGCCGCCGAGGATGACGATGTCGTGGGTGTGGTCGGGCGTCGACGAATCCTGCATACGGAGCATCTTGTCATTGCACCCGGATCACGACCACCGAGGGTTTACGCTCACCCCTATGGCTTGGTGGAATCGCAGGCGCAGGGAGCGGCGCTCCGGTGGGGGGAGCTTCTCCGGGGGGCCCGCCCAGCGGACCGACGGTCCGCAGATGAGCATCGACCTCGATGCGGTCCGCAGCCGCGCCCAGGAGTTCGTGGACTCCCGCCGCGGCGTCGAGGGGTATGTCGAGCCCGCCACCAACGTGACCACCACCACGCTGGTCCTCATCGCCCACGACGGGGAGTGGACTCGCCGCGCGGTGGGCAGTCCCAAGGCCGGGTTCCAACTGTGCCGTGATCTGGGCATCCCGGTCTACGACGTCAACCAGACCGGGTATCCCTCCCGGATGCGCGAGTGGAACCGGCGGCAGAAGGGGACGGGCCGGGGCGCCTGAGCCGGCAAACCGGTGGCCGGGTCCGTCGGGCCGTGACAGGCTGGGGCCCCAGCACCAGCGACAGGAGAGGCCCGATGGCTGAGCAGCACGGATCTGACGGGGCGGCACAGGACGGGGCCGAGGCGCCCGAGGACGTCAAGGCCAAGTTCCGCGAGGCGCTCGAGAAGAAGCACGCGCACGGGGGCAAGGACGTCTCGGACCACTCCGAGCACGGCAAGGTCGACAGGTCCAGCCGCGCCAAGACCTCGGGTGCGCAGCAGATGTTCCGACGCAAGAGCGGCTGAGCAGCGAGCAGTCGTCGACTGCACCGGGTATTGCCGGTATCCGGCCCGAGAGCGCGAACAACCGGTCCATTCGGCGCCCCGCGGGCGACCTCTCAGACGTAGGACTCGGCGAGGGCGACCAGCGCCCGGACCCCGGAACCCGTGCCGCCCTTGGGGGTGTAACCCCAAGCGGACTTGTCGTTGAACGCGGTGCCGGCGATGTCCATGTGCGCCCACGGGATCTGCTCGCCGGCGTCGTTCTTGCCGACGAACTCCTTCAGGAAGGTGCCGGCCACCATGGCGCCGGCCGACCGCTCCCCGGTGTGCTTGATGTCCGCCACGGGGGAGTCCATCGTGGCCCGGATCTCCTCGGGCATCGGCAGCGGCCACGAGGTGTCGCCGGCGTTGGAGGAGGCCTGGTGGACCCGGTCGGTCAACGCCTCGTCGTTGCCCATGACGCCCAGCGTGCGGTCGCCCAGGGCGATGACGCAGGCGCCGGTCAGCGTGGCGATGTCGACGATCGCGTCGGGGGACTGCTCGGTGGCCAGGGCGAGGCCGTCGGCCATCACCAGCCGCCCCTCGGCGTCGGTGTTGATGATCTCGACGGTCTTGCCGCCGCGCATCGTGACCACGTCGCCCGGGCGCTGGGCCAGGTCGCCGGTCATGTTCTCGGCCAGGCACAGGTAACCGGTGACGGCGACGGGGACCTCCATCTCGGCCAGCGCCAGGACGGCGCCAGCGACGGCCGCGGCCCCGGCCATGTCGCACTTCATCGTCACCATGGAGGCTCCCGGCTTGATGCAGAGCCCGCCGGAGTCGAAGGTGATGCCCTTGCCCACGAAGGCCAGGTGCGCCTTGGCCTTGGACGGACGGTAGGACATGGTGACCAGGCGCGGAGCCCGGCCCGAGCCCTGGCCGACGCCCAGGATGCCGCCGCACCCCTCGGCCTCCAGCCGGTCGGTGTCCCACACCTCGAGCGACACCGTGCTGCCGGCTGCGCGGCGGGTCACCGACTCGGCGAAGGACTCCGGGTAGAGCACGTTGGGCGGGGTGTTCACGAGGTCGCGGGCGTAGCCGACCGCGCCGGTGATGGCGGTCAGGCGCGCGGTGAGAGCCTTGGCCTCGCGGCTGCGGGTCTTCAGCGACCCGAGCACGACCGCCGCGCCCAGCGGGGCCTTGGCCTTGGCGCTCTTGCCGACGCCGTGGAAGGTCTGGAAGGAATAGCTGCCCAGGATCGCCCCCTCGGCCACGGCCGCGGTCTGCTCGGCGGAGCCGTCGCCCATGGCGAAAGCAGCCTTGTCCTTGCCGGACAGCGCGCGTGCCGCGGCACCGGCCGCCCGGCGCAACCGCTCCTCGGTGCGCGCCAGTCCCTCGGCCTCCGGCGCCCCCGGGCCGGTGCCCACCACGAGCAGCAGGACAGCGGTCACGTCCGGCACGCCGGTCATCCTGATGACCTCGTCGGCGCCACCCTCGGCTCCGATCCCGGCGAGCGTGGTCTCGATGTGGGCCCTGGCGGCCTTGGGCAGGCGGGTCTCCGGGGCCAGGATCGCGCCCTTCTCCCCCTTCACCGAGGCGACGACCAGGGCGTCGGCCTTGGCGGAGGCGGGTGCAGTGTCGGCGAGGGTCAGTTCGGTCATGGGTGTCCTTTGCGTCGTCTCGTGCAGCGTGGTCCGACGGTGTCGCACCCCCGTTACTGCGCCTGTACGCCACCGAGGGTAACCCCATCGACACCATGGGGACACGGCCTGTCTGCGCCGGGGGCTGCGGCGCTAAGGTTCGGGACATGAGCGACTCGCCGCTGAAGACGTCCCCGCTGCACGACACCCACCTCGCGCTGGGCGCGAAGATGGCCGACTTCAGCGGGTGGTCGATGCCCATCGAGTATCCGGGGGGAGGGGTGCGCCGCGAGCACGCTGCAGTGCGCGAGGCCGTCGCACTGTTCGACGTGTCCCACCTGGGCAAGGCCAGGGTCAGCGGACCGGGTGCCGCCGAGTTCGTCAACGCCTGCCTGACCAACGACCTGGCCAAGATCGAGCCGGGCAAGGCGCAGTACACGATGTGCTGCTCCGAGGACGGTGGCGTCGTCGACGACCTGATCACCTACTTGCGCAGCGCCGAGGACGTGTTCCTCATCCCGAACGCCGCCAACACGGCCCGGGTGGTCGAGCTCCTGGCTGCCGCGGCCCCGGACGGCGTCGAGGTGGAGAACCAGCACGACCGCTTCGGCGTGATCGCCGTGCAGGGCCCCCGCAGCCCGGAGGTGCTCCGCGAGATCGGCCTGGAGGTGGAGCTGGACTACATGACGTTCACCGAGGTCGACTGGAACGGTCGGCCGGTGATCGTCTGCCGCACCGGCTACACGGGGGAGACCGGCTTCGAGGTGGTGCCGCACTGGGAGGACGCCGCCGAGGTGTGGGACGCGCTGATGGCGGCGGCCGAGCCGCTGGGCGGGCTCCCTGCCGGGCTCGGCGCGAGGGACACCCTGCGCACCGAGATGGGCTACCCGCTGCACGGCAACGACCTGGGCCCGGAGATCACCCCCGTGATGGCCCGGGCGGTCTGGGCCGTGGGCTGGGACAAGGAGACCTTCTGGGGCAAGGAGGCCCTCACCGCGCAGCGGGCTGCCAAGGAGTCGCGACTGTCGTGGGGCTTGCGGGTCACGGGCCGGGGCATCCCGCGGGCCGGCTGCGAGGTCCGGGACGAGTCGGGCGCCACCATCGGGGTGGTCACCTCCGGCACCTTCTCGCCGACCCTCGCCCAGGGCATCGCACTGGCCCTGCTGGACCGCGGCCAGTCCGTGGGCAACCCCGTGGTCGTCGACGTCCGCGGCCGGGACGTCACCGCCGAGGTGGTCAAGCCCCCGTTCGTGGAGGCCGGCGTCCGGGGCTGACGCGCCGGGCCCCTGACGCGCCCGGGCCCGCGCTCAGCGCAGCGCCGCGCCCTGGACGCGCAGCGAGGACCCCAGGTCCAGCAGCCGCCCGGCGATGACCAGATCCACCGACGTGCACGTGGCCCCCACGCGCCGCACGACGGCACCCAGCAGATCGTGCACGACCTGCTCGGTGGGCGAGGAGGCGGGAGCCAGCAGCCCGGGGTCACACCCGAGCACAACGACGTCGACCGGGACGGCCATGAGCGCCACCTGGAACTGATCGACCAGGTCGTGCACGCGGGCCTCGGCGGCCTGGGGGTCCGTCCAGCCGTCGGTTTCCTCCAGCACGGCTCCCAGCCAGCGCTCCAGGTCGTCGATCAGCACCGGGTGGCGCGAATGGACCAGGGCGCGGCCGAGGTCGGTGGACTCCACCCGGGTCCAGCCCTCGGGGGCGGGCACTGGCGGTGTCTCCGGGTGGGCGGCGTCCTTTGCTGTCGTCCCTCGCGGTGGCTTGGGCGGGCAGACCCAGGTCACCTCCCGGTGACGGGACAACAGGGACAGCGCGTGGTGTGAGCGTCCCCCCGCAGCGGGGCCGAGGACGAACGTCGAGGACATGCAGCATCCTCCGGGCTGGTCGTGACGGAACGGTCGTCCCAGAGTAGGTGACGCCGGGCTGCGGGGGAGATCCGCTCAGATGTCCTGGTCGATCCCGGCGTCGCGCTCCTGGTCCCGACGGCGGGTCGCGCCGACCACGGCACCCAGGAGTGCCCCGATCACGACCAGGCCGATCAGCAGCCAGCCCCAGATCGGCATACCGCCGCCGTCCTCGTCGGCGACGTCCTGGGTCGGGCCGTCCACGTCCTCGCCGGGATCACCCGCCGTGTCCGCCGTCTCCGTGGAGTCCTCGGCCGCGGCGTCCTCGCCTGCGTCCTCGCCGGCGTCCTCGGACTCCTCCGTCCCCGTCGTCTCCTCGGCAGCGCCGTCGGTGCCGGTGTCCTCCGCGTCGGTCTCCTCCGCGGCACCGTCCTCCTCGTCCTCGGTGGCCGGGTCGGTCTCCTCGGCACCGTCGTCGGACCCGCCTACGGGGTCCGCCACGGCGATCTCGACCGGCTCGTCGGCGGCGAGCTGCTCCTCGCTCGGCTCGGCGACCTCGTCACCACAGCCCTGGGTCGGGTACCCACCGAGCCCGCAGATCAGTCCGGACGCGGGGTCGGTGCGGACGTCCTCGACCAGCAGGGTGACCAGTTGCTGGCCGGAGAGGTTCTCCGCCCCCGTGACGCAGGCGGCGGTGGGCTCAGGGGGAGTCTCGCCCTCGGGGGCGTCCACGTCGCGGCCGAAGTCCACGACGACCGCCACGCGCTTGTCGCCGTCACCTGCTTCGGGGGCCTCCCCGCAGACGTCGTCGAAGGACGGCGCCGCGCGGGGGAACCTCGTGTCGTCGTCCGCGGCCACCGCGAACCGCCACCCCTCGACGGAGCCGTCCTCGGGCACGGCGGTCCCCGCACCCTCGGAGGCGAAGGCCCACTCGCCGTCGGTCAGCTGGTAGTAGCCCCAGAACTGGTAGCCGGCGGCATGGGCCGCGACGGGGGCCACGATGGCTGTGACCAGGCCGATGAAGGCTGCGGCCAGGAAGGCCGCGGGGCCGCGGCGGCGGGTGGAGGGAGTCGACACGGGTTCTCCTCGGGGTCGGTCCGGGCGGGGCCGGAGGCGTCGGTCCTCGTGTGAGACCGACCCTAGGGCACCGGGCCTGCCCCGGTCGGTCGGCGGCAGGGCGTGCCCGGCGCTACCGTGGGCGTCATGAGCCGTGTCTTCACCTGGACCTACTGTGACGCGACGGGTCAGCCGATCCCTGACCTGGGGTTGAGCGGGGCGGCGTTCCCCACCCGGGCCGAGGCCGAGGCCTGGCTGGCCGAGGAGTGGAGCACCCTCGCCGACGCGGGCGTGGGGGCGGTGTCGCTGATGGAGCGAGACGAGGTCGTCTACGGCCCGATGAGCCTCAGCGCCGAGTAGGGACTGGAGGAGGGGCTCAGGAGCGGCGGGTGACCGGTTCGCCGCGCTTGACCTGGGGGCGGGGGACCCGGGACATCCGCATCTGGAAGGCGCGGAGCACCACGTAGGAGGCCGACCCCTTGGGCGGCTCCTCCCCGAACACCTCGTGCACCCGCTTCTTGGTCCGCTTCCACAGCAGGACCGAGTCCAGGATGCCGATGAGGATCATCCCGTAGGCGGCGCCGAACACCCCGAGCCGGGCCCAGGGCTGGTTGATCAGCGACAGCGCCAGGATGATCAGCATCAGCGGGAGCAGGAACTCCCCGATGTTCCACCGGGTGTCGACGGAGTCGCGCAGGAACCGCTTGATCGGGCCGCGGTCGCGGGAGCCCAGGTAGCGCTCGTCCCCCCGGAGCATGCCCTCGCGGGCGCGGGCCCTGGCCTCCCGGGCCTTGGCCTTCTGCTCGGCGGTGTTGGCCTTCGCGCCCCCCACCAACGGCCGTCGGTTGGCCGCCTCCTGCTCCCGCCGTTTCGGGGTCGGGCGGTTCTTGGCCCCGGGGCGTGGGGCCTCCTCCGGCTGGGGGTCGGCGGGGACGGTGGCGGGCTTCTTGCGCGAGAACACGGACCCACTGTATGACGAGAGACGGGCTGCTCCTTCCCTCCGGCCCCGAGGTGCTGGGTAGGGTCGGTGGGGTGACCCCGCCGAACCCAGCCGACCCTGCCGCACTCGCGGATCGCCACGCCCAGCTCACCGCGCGGGTCCGTGACCTGATGCCCGCCGTCCGCGACGACCTGGAGACCCTGACCCGGATCCCGTCGGTGTCTCTGGACTCCTTCGACCAGCGGCACGTCGACGACAGCGCCGCCGCGGTCGCCGACCTCCTCGCCGCCGAGGGGATGCAGGTCCGTGTCGTGCGGGAGGGCGGCAGGCCGGCGGTGATCGGCCATCTGCCCGGCCCCGAGGGTGCCCCCACCGTGCTGCTCTACGCACACCACGACGTCCAGCCTCCCGGCGACGACGCGGACTGGGACACCGCGCCGTTCGAGCCGACCGAGCGAGACGGCCGGGTCTACGCGCGCGGCATCGCCGACGACAAGGCCGGAGTGATGGCTCACGTCGCCGCGCTGCGGGCCCACGGCGGCCGCCCGCCGGTGGGCGTCACCGTCTTCGTCGAGGGTGAGGAGGAGGTCGGGTCCGCCAGCCTGGCCACCATCCTGGACCGGCACGGCGCGGACCTGCGGGCCGACGCCATCGTGCTGGCCGACTCCCACAACTGGAAGATCGGGATCCCCTCGCTGACGACCACGCTGCGGGGCCTGGTCCGGGTGGTCGTCGAGGTCAAGGCGCTGGAGCACGGGGTGCACTCCGGGATGTACGGCGGTGCCGTCCCCGACGGCCTGACTGCCCTGGCCCGGCTGCTGGCCACCCTGCACGACGAGGACGGCAACGTGGCGGTCGAGGGGCTGCAGACGTCTGAGGCCGCCGACCTCGACTACTCCGAGGAGGACCTGCGGGCCGACTCCGGCCTCGCCGAGGGCGTCCAGCCGATCGGCAGCGGCTCCCTGTTGTCCCGGCTGTGGACCCGCCCGTCGATGACCGTGATCGGGATCGACGCCCCGTCGGTCGCCAAGGCGGCCAACCTGCTGACGCCGGTCGGCCGGGCCAAGCTGTCGATGCGGATCCACCCCGCGGAGGTGCCGGACACGGCATACGCGCTGTTGAAGCAGCACCTCGAGGACCACGCCCCGTGGGGCTGTCAGGTGACCGTCACCCTGGATGACGACGGCGCCGGCTTCGCCGCCGACGCCCGGGGGCCGGTCTACGAGCAGGCGCGGGCCGCCTTCGAGGACGCCTGGGGGGTGCCGCCGGTCGACATCGGGGTGGGCGGCTCCATCCCGTTCGTGGCGGCGTTCGCCGAGAAGTTCCCCGACGCGGCGATCCTGGTGACCGGCGTGGAGGACCCGGACACGCGGGCGCACGCGGCCAACGAGAGTCTGCACCTGGGTGAGTTCGAGCGGGTCTGCGTCGCCGAGACCCTGCTGCTGGAGCGACTCGGGACGGAGCAGTGATGGCCGAGAAGAAGCAGGGCGCCTACGTGGAGGACGACTTCCGGCGCGACACCCGCTACATCCCCACCCGGATCACCGCAGACGGGCAGCCGGACGGGTTCGCGGTCGAGGCGGGGCGCTACCGCCTCGTGGTGAGCCGTGCCTGCCCCTGGGCCAACCGCACCGTGATCTCGCGTCGGCTGTTGGGGCTCGAGGGCGTGATCTCGATGGGGATCTGCGGCCCCATCCACGACGCCGACAGCTGGACCTTCGACCTGGACCCCGGCGGAGTGGACCCGGTCCTGGGCATACCGCGGCTGAAGGACGCCTACGAGGCGCGGCCGGACGGCTACAAGCCGGGGGTGACGGTGCCCGCCATCGTGGACACCACCACCGGCCAGGTGGTGACCAACGACTTCCGCCAGATCACCGAGGACTTCGCCACCCAGTGGCGCGCCCACCACCGGGAGGGTGCGCCGGACCTCTACCCCGAGCACCTGCGGGCGGAGATCGACGAGGTGCAGCAACTGGTCTACGACGACGTCAACAATGGGGTCTATCGCTGCGGCTTTGCGGGCAAGCAGGAGTCCTACGAGCGGGCCTACGACCGGCTGTTCGCCCGATTGGACTGGTTGGCGGAGCGGCTCGCCGGGCAGCGCTACCTGGTGGGCGACACGATCACCGAGGCGGACATCCGGCTGTTCACCACGCTGGCCCGGTTCGACGCCGTCTACCACGGCCACTTCAAGTGCAACCGCTCCAAGCTCTCCGAGATGCCGGTCCTGTGGGCCTATGCCCGCGACCTGTTCCAGACGCCGGGCTTCGGCGACACCACGGACTTCGACCAGATCAAGGCGCACTACTACGGCACGCACCTGGACATCAACCCGACCGGGGTGATCCCGAAGGGCCCCGACGTCGCCAACTGGCTGACGCCGCACGGTCGGGAGGAGCTGGGAGGTCGGCCGTTCGGTGACGGCACCCCGCCCGGCCCGCCGCCGGAGGCCGAGCGGGTATTACCATCGGTGCCATGACTTCGGTGTGCAGCTGGTGGCCGTCGACCCGACGGCACTGACGCACACCCCGCACAAGGCCGTCCCGTGGGCGGCCTTGACCTGTGTCCGGGCACCGCGCAGACCTCGGGCGGCAGAAAGGCAGAGATGACCACTGACACCGACCTGACCGCCGGCGCCGAGTCGGCCGAGGACGCGCTCGCCGGGTCGACCTCCGGCGCCTCCCTGGCGCGCACGGCCGCACGCTCGGCGGAGATCGAGCGCGAGATCGACACCGACCCGTCCGGGTTCCGCGTGCTGACGGGGGACCGCCCCACCGGCCACCTGCACCTGGGCCACTACTTCGGCACGCTGCGCAACCGGGTGCTGCTGCAACGCAAGGGAGTCGAGACCTTCATCCTGGTGGCCGACTACCAGGTCATCACCGACCGGGACGGGGTCGGACCCCTCCGGGAGCGGGTGCTCTCCCTGGTCGCGGACTACCTGGCCGTCGGCCTGGATCCGGAGGCCACGACGATCTTCACCCACTCCTCCGTGCCGGCGCTGAACCAGCTGATGCTGCCGTTCCTGTCCCTGGTGACCGACTCCGAGCTCCGGCGCAATCCCACCGTCAAGGCCGAGTTCGACGCGACGGGGGGCCGCCCGATGTCGGGGTTGCTGCTCACCTACCCGGTGCACCAGGCGGCGGACATCCTGTTCTGCAAGGCCAACCTGGTCCCGGTCGGCAAGGACCAGCTGCCCCACCTGGAGCAGGCCCGGGTCATCGCCCGCCGGTTCGACGAGCGCTACGGCCGGGCCGTCGCCGACACTCCCGTCTTCCGGGCGCCCGAGGCCCTGCTGTCCGGGGCCGCGAACCTGCTCGGCACCGACGGCCAGAAGATGAGCAAGTCCAAGGGCAACACCATCGAGCTGGGCATGGATGCCGACACCACGGCGCGCATCCTGAAGAAGGCCGTCACCGACGCCGACCGCCACATCACCTACGACCCTGACACCCGGCCCGAGGTCTCCAACCTCGTGCTGCTGGCCGCCCTGGCCGTCGACCGGGACCCGGTGGAGGTCGCCGCCGAGGTGGGCGACGGTGGTGGCGGGACGCTGAAGAAGGTCGTCACCGAGGCCGTCAACGAGCATTTCGCCCCGATCCGTGCCCGGCGCGCCGAGCTGGTCGCGGACGAGGCCTACCTGCGTGAGGTGCTGGCCCGCGGCAACGCCCGGGCGCAGCAGATCGCCGAGGAGACGCTCGACGAGGTCCGCACGGCCATGCAGATGCAGTACGCCTGAGGGGAGCGAACCGATGCGGGTGGTCCTGGCCACCGGTCCGTATGCCGAGGTGCCGGGGGTCGCGCAGGCCGCGCAGCGGCTCGCGTCCGGCTGGCGGGCGCAGGCCCCGCACGACCAGGTGCTGACCTGTCCGCTGTCGGACGGTGGCACCGGGTTCCTCGACGCGCTCGCCCACGGCCTGGACCTGGAGCCGGCACCGCTGGTGGTCACCGGTCCCGCGGGGGAGCCCGTCCCGGCCCAGCTGCTGGTCGCCGAGCTGGACGGGCGGCGCACCGCCTACCTGGAGGCCGGGCAGGCCGCCGGACGGCACCTCGTGGGGGAGCAGGCGCTTGCCGACCCCTCGGCGCTGACCAGCCGCGGCGTGGGGGAGGTGGTCGCCGCGGCGCTGGAGGCGGGCGCCGGGCGGATCGTGCTGGGCGTGGGGGACCTGGCCAGCCACGACGGCGGCCGCGGCATGCTGGAGGCGCTCGGTGCGGGCGAGGACCTCGCCGGGCTGCCGGCCCTCCGGGACCGGCTCGCCGCCACCACGCTGGTGCTCGCCGCCGCGGTCGACCTCCCGCTGCTCGGGTTCCACGGGGCCAGTGCGGCGCTGGGTGCCGAGCACGGCGTGGCCGCGCCGGTGAGCCAGTCCCTGGAGGAGCGGATGGGCCGACTGACCGACCTGGTCGGCCGGGTGCTCCCGCAGCGGCGCGAGCTCCTCTCCGGCACCCGGATCAGGCCGGAGCGGGCCTCCGGGTCCGGCAGCGGCGGGGGAGTCGGCTGGGCGGCGCTCCTGCTCGGGGCCACCCACGTGCCGGGCGCCCGGTTCGTGATGGAGGAGCTCGGCCTGCCCGACCACCTCCCCGGTGCCCTCGTCGTCACCGGGGGCACGGCATACGACTGGCGCAGCGTGCGGGACGGCGTCATCCCCGAGGTCGCCAGGGCAGCCCTGGAGGTGGCGTCCCCGACCGTCGTCCTCGCCGAACGGGTCCACGTCGGTCGCCGCGAGGGGATGGCGTTGGGCGTGTCGGGCAGTTACGCGCCGGCCGAGGGGGAGGACCTGGCCGCCCTGGCGAGGCGGGTGGCCCGCACCTGGTCCCCGCCACCCGCACCACCGGGTCCCCGCGGGACCACGCCGGAGGCGTAGCCTGGAGACCAGAGACGGAACAAACGCCGCCGTACCCGGCGTTTGACCCCCCGAGAGCAGCACCACCGACAGGAAGAGACAGCGATGAGCCTCCAGGACACGCAGGGCACCAGCCCGGCCGGCACCGAGACCACGCCGGCGCACGGTGTCGTCCTCACCGACGTCGCCGCCGACAAGGTCAAGAGCCTGCTGGAGCAGGAGGGCCGGGACGACCTGCGGCTGCGCATCGGCGTGCAGCCCGGCGGGTGTTCCGGCTTGATCTACCAGCTCTACTTCGACGAGCGCACCCTCGACGGTGACCTGGTCGAGGAGTTCGGTGGCGTCGAGGTCGTCGTCGACCGGATGAGCGCCCCCTACCTGGACGGCGCCACCATCGACTTCGCCGACACCATCGAGAAGCAGGGCTTCACCATCGACAACCCGAACGCCGGCAGTTCCTGCGCCTGCGGCGACAGCTTCAGCTGAGCAACCCCGGCCGCCCAGCCCAGCGCGGCCCCACCGGACACCCCGACGGTGACCGGTCCGGACCTCACCGGACCGTGACCACGGTCGGGGTGTTCGTCGTCTCCGGCCGGCGCGATAGGTTGCGGGCGTGAAGATCGCTGTCTGCGGGTCCATTGCGACCGACCACCTGATGACCTACCAGGGTCGGTTCACCGACTCCCTGGTCCCCGAGGCGCTGGACAAGATCTCGCTGTCCTTCCTGGTCGAGGACCTGGAAGTGCGACGCGGGGGCATCGGCGCCAACATCAGCTTCGGGATGGCCAAGCTCGGCCACCGGCCCCTGCTCGTGGGCTCCGTCGGAGAGGACTTCGGCGGCTACCGGTCGTGGCTGGAACGCCACGGCGTCGACTGCCAGCACGTCCACGTCTCGGAGACCCGGCACACGGCACGCTTCGTGTGCACCACCGACACGGAGATGGCGCAGATCGCCACTTTCTACGCCGGCGCGATGAGCGAGGCGCGCGAGATCGAGCTCGGGCCCATCGTGGAGGCCGAGGGCGGTCTGGACCTGGTGGTCGTCAGCCCCGACGACCCGGACGCGATGCTCCGGCACGCCGCAGAGTGCCGGACCCGGGGGCTGCCGTTCGTGTCCGACCCCTCCCAGCAGCTGGCGTTCATGAGCGGTGAGCCGATCCGCCGGCTGATCGAGGGCGCCCGCTATCTGGTCACCAACGAGTACGAGGCCGCCCTCACTGAGCAGAAGACCGGGTGGTCGGCGGAGGACATCCTCGACCGGGTCACCTACCGGGTCATCACCCACGGCAAGGACGGTGCGTCCATCCACGCCAAGGGGCAGGAGCCGGTGCACGTCCCGATCGCCAAGCCGGTCCAGCGGGTCGACCCCACGGGGGTCGGCGACGCCTTCCGCGCCGGGTTCCTCGCCGGTCTGGCGTGGGATCTCGGGCACGAGCGCTGCGCCCAGATCGGGTCGATGCTCGCCGGCTGCGTGCTGGAGACCGTCGGCACCCAGGAGTACGACTTCACCCGCGCCGAGTTCCTTGACAGGTTCGCCACCGCCTACGGGGGAGACGCGGCCGACGAGGTCGCCCCACACCTCGGCGTCACCGGCTGACCGGGCGCGACCCCGACCCTGCGAGAGCCGCCCGTATGCCGATCGAGCCGCCGCCGACCCCGTGGCAGCTGAGCGTCGCCGACATGACACCGGGGGAGGACCTGGCCGGGGTCGGGGCGGACCTGGAGCCGGGCACGATCCTCGCGGCGTACCGGGTCGGGCTGTTCCCGATGGGCCTGGGGGAGGGTGGGGGCGCCCCCATGGGCTGGTGGTCGCCGGACCCCAGGGGGATCCTGCTGCCGGGCGACCTGCACGTCAGCAGGTCCCTCCGGCGCTCGCTGCGACGATTCGAGGTCCGCGTCGACACCGCGTTCGACCGCGTCGTGGAGGCCTGCGCGGACCCGACCCGGGACGGGCGGTGGATCACGCCCGCGATCGCCACGGCATACGGACGCCTGCACCGTCTGGGGTGGGCGCACTCGGTCGAGACGTGGCGTGACGGGGAACTGGTCGGGGGGCTCTACGGGTTGTCGGTGAACGGCCTCTTCGCGGGGGAGTCGATGTTCCACGCGGTGTCCGACGCCTCGAAGGCGGCGCTGGTGGGCCTGGTGGACCTGCTCGGCGAGCCCGGCGGGCCCGGGAAGCCCCGGTGGATGGTCGACGTCCAGTGGCGGACCGACCACCTGGCCACGCTCGGGGTGCGGGCGGTCACGCGCGAGCGCTATCTGGAGCTCCTGGAAGGTGTGCTGCAAGAGCCCGGCCCCCGGCTCTGAACGGTCCACGACGCGGTGCCACCCTGGCCACACGGGGCACACCGGACGGGGTAGAGTTCCCGTGTGATGACCAGGCTTGACTGTGAGGTGCGCGTTGCGACGTCGAATTGAGCCCAGACCACGCGCGGGAGCGCGTAGGAGCACGCTGGCCCTCACGGCGCTGGCCGCAACCCTGCTGTTGTCCGGGTGTGGTGCCGAGTTCCAGCGCGGCTACATGCCTGAGCCGGTCACCGAGATGGGCCCGAGGATCATCAGCTTCTGGAACTGGACCTGGATCGCCGCCCTCGCTGTCGGCGTGCTCGTGTGGGGTCTGACGCTCTGGTGCATCGTGGCCTACCGCCGCCGCAAGGACGACGACGGCGAGCTGCCCACCCAGATCCGGTACAACGTGCCGCTGGAGATCCTCTACACCGTGGTCCCCGTGATCATGGTGGGCGTGCTGTTCGGCAAGACCGTCGAGCTGCAGAACGACATGTTGGACACCGACCAGCCCGCCGACGTCACCGTGAACGTGGTCGGCAAGAAGTGGTCCTGGGACTTCAACTACGTGGAGGAGAACGTCTACGTCGCGGGCACCCAGGCGATCGACCTGCGCAAGGGCGAGGAGGGGCTCCCGGACACGCTGCCCCGCCTGGTGCTGCCGGTGGACGCCCGGGTGGAATTCGTGCTCACCTCGCGCGACGTCATCCACTCCTTCTGGGTGCCGCAGTTCCTGACCAAGATGGACATGCTGCCCGGCCAGGTCAACACCTTCCAGGTGGTGACCAGCGAGGAGGGCGAGTTCATGGGCAAGTGCGCCGAGCTCTGCGGCGCCTACCACTCCGAGATGCTGTTCATGGTCGACGTGGTCTCCCAGTCGGAGTATGAGCAGCACATCGCTGACCTGGCCGCCGCCGGCAACACCGGGCAGCTCGACAACACGCTCAACCAGTACGACTTCCACCACGGCCAGGAGCTCGACTACGAGGAGGGCACGGACTGATGGCGATCGTCACCGGCGACCGTCCGGACACACGCCCGGCGGGCCAGTCCGCCGCCCCCCGACGCAACCTCGGGCAGTTGTTCGTCAAGGTCATCACGACCACCGACCACAAGGTGATCGGCAACCTCTACTTCGTCACCTCGGTCATCTTCTTCATGCTCGGCGGCCTGATGGCCCTGGTCATCCGGGCCGAGCTGTTCACGCCGGGGCTCTCCGTCGTGGACAACCCCGAGCAGTTCAACCAGATGTTCACCATGCACGGCACGATCATGCTGTTGCTGTTCGCGACCCCGCTGTTCGCCGGGTTCGCCAACGCGCTGATGCCGCTGCAGATCGGTGCCCCGGACGTGTCGTTCCCGCGGCTGAACATGTTCGCCTACTGGCTCTACCTGTTCGGCGGGCTCATCGTGATGGGGAGCTTCCTGACTCCCGGCGGTGCCGCCTCCTTCGGCTGGTTCGCCTACCAGCCGCTGGCCGGTGCGCTGCACAGCCCGGGACTCGGCGGTGACCTGTGGGTGATGGGTCTGGCGCTCAGCGGGTTCGGCACCATCCTCGGTGCTGTGAACTTCGTGACCACGATCGTGTGCATGCGCGCCCCGGGCATGACGATGTTCCGGATGCCGATGTTCACCTGGACCGTCCTGATTACCTCGATCCTGGTGATCATGGTCTTCCCGGTCTTGGCCGCCGCCCTGTTCGGGATGGCCGCCGACCGCATCGTGGGGGCGCACATCTTCGACCCGGAGCACGCCGGGGCGATGCTGTGGCAGCACCTGTTCTGGTTCTTCGGGCACCCCGAGGTCTACATCATCGCCCTGCCGTTCTTCGGCCTGATCTCCGAGATCATCCCGGCGTTCAGCCGCAAGCCGCTGTTCGGCTACAAGACGATGGTCTTCGCCGTGGTCGCGATCGCGGCCCTGTCGGTGTCGGTCTGGGCGCACCACATGTATGCCACCGGTGCGGTGCTGCTGGAGTTCTTCGCGATCATGACGATGCTCATTGCCGTCCCGACCGGGCTGAAGTTCTTCAACTGGGTCGGCACCATGTGGCGGGGCAAGTTGACCTTCGAGACGCCGATGCTGTGGTCGTTGGGCTTCCTGGTCACGTTCCTGTTCGGCGGACTCACCGGCGTCATCCTGGCCAGCCCCGTCCTGGACTTCCACGTCACCGACTCCTACTTCGTCGTGGCGCACTTCCACTACGTGGTGTTCGGCACCGTGGTGTTCGCGATGTTCGCCGGCTTCTACTTCTGGTGGCCCAAGTTCACCGGGCACATGCTCAGCGAGACCTGGGGCAAGCTGCACTTCTGGATGCTCTTCTTCGGCTTCCACGGCACCTTCCTGATCCAGCACTGGCTGGGTGTCATCGGCATGCCGCGGCGCTACCCGGACTACATGCCGGAGGACGGGTTCACCTGGATGAACCAGGTGTCCACCGTGTCCGCGTTCCTGCTGGCCGCCTCGATGCTGCCCTTCCTGTATGCCGTGTGGCTGAGCTTCCGCACACCCAAGGTCGAGGTGGATGACCCCTGGGGCTACGGGGGCTCCCTGGAGTGGGCCACCTCGTGCCCACCGCCGCGCCACAACTTCGACCACATCCCGCGGATCCGTTCCGAACGGCCCGCCTTCGACCTGCACCACCCTGCGGTCGCCACGATGGAGTCCCCGGAGCCGGACAAGGGCGTGCTGGAGGGCCTCCTCGGCGGCCCCGACACCGACCCCCGGGGACGGGTGGGCACGACTGGAGGCGACGCCTCGGACACGCGCGACGAGACGGAGGGTGAGCAGCGGTGAAGACCAAGACCCTGTCAGCCGAGTTCAAGACCTTCGCCTACCTGATCCCGTTCTTCATCGTCGTCGCGATCATCTACGGCTACTTCACCAACCCGATGGAGTGGGTGGGGGTCGTGGGGCTGGCCCTGACGGCCTGCCTGTGCGCGTTCATCGCGGGGTTCATCCTGCTGGTCGCCCGCAAGATCGACGACCGCCCGGAGGACAACGAGCTCGGAGAGATCTCCGACGCTGCCACCGACAACTACGGCTTCTTCAGCCCGCACTCGTGGTGGCCGCTGTGGCTCGCCCTCTCTGGTGCGCTGCTCTTCCTCGGGGTTGCCGTCGGGTGGTGGCTCGTCATCATCGCCTCCCCGTTCGCGGCCTGGGCGACCGTGGGCTGGGTCTTCGAGTACTTCCGGGGCGAGAAGGCCGTCTGAGTCCCTACGCCTCCTCTGACCCCCCGGGCCGGTGGACCAGTAACAAGGACCTACTCGGTGGACTGACCGAAGGCGTTAGGCAGGACGGCTAGTCAGGATCGATATCGCGCCGTCAATGTCTCGGCACGCTCGTACATCGCATCGCGGACGGATTCTGGCGCTAGGACTTCGGCGTCCGCATCAAGCCGCCAAACCGCCCACACCGCGTGGCGCAGGTCTTCGAACGTCACGTCGAGGCGGATCCAATCATCCGGCTCCGGTTCCTCGGCCCGGACAGCTCTGGCATTCTCCAGCAGTTCCTCACGACGTGACGCCTTAATGCGGATGACGACGGGGAGGTGGTTCTCGGAGAGGAACTGTGCGGTGCGCTCGGCCCAGATGTGGTCGAGATCGACCTGCGCGGGGCGTTGCGCCGGTTCGGGGAGCGCTTCGGCGCTGAGCATCCGAGACAGACGGTAAGTCCGGTCGTCTCCGGACCTCGTCGCCAGCAGGTAGGTGCGCCCGCGGACGGTGACCAGGCCAATTGGATCGACGGTTCGACGACTCGGTTCTTGACCAGGTGCCGCGTAGTTGCATCGCAGCCGGCGGCCGGTGAGCACCGCGGCTCGGACCTCGTTCATGACGCCGTCGGCCAGGTCTTCGGTGGGGGCGTTGCGAGAGAGTAGGTCGGTCTCCGGCTCCACCAGGAACCGCTTGGCCGCATCGCCGAGGCTCATCTGGTGCCCCTCGGGCAGCGCGTCGACGACCTTGCGCATCGCCGAGGCTAGCGGTGCGCTGAGGCCGAAGACCTTCTCGCCGCGGTCTGATCCGGCGGTGAGCAGCGCGAGTGCCTCGTCGTGGTTCAGCCCGGTCAGTTCGGTGCGGAAGCCTGGAAGGAGCGAGTAGCCGCCGTGTCGACCACGGTCCGCGTAAACGGGGACGCCCGCAGTCGAGAGGGCGTCGATGTCGCGCAGCACGGTGCGCGTGGACACGTCGAGGTGACTGGCCAGCTGGTCGGCGGTCATTTGGCCTCGCTGGCGCAGCAGCAGCACCAGCGAGACCAGTCGGTCTGCTCGCATTCACCCATCTTTACCAGAAATCACGACACAAGGTGTCGTGATTCGTCGGCAGGCTAGTAGTGCAGCGTCGAGGACGGCGGCCACGGGGCGGCCGGGCGCTGCGGAACGAATGAACGGAGCCGCAATGGAACGCACGGCAGTAAATCCGGTGACGTGGTCACAGGAGATGGGCTTCAACCAGGGCGAGGTCATCTCAGGGGAGACACGGACGCTGTACATCTCGGGACAGACAGCTATGAGCAAAGATGGTCGGCCCCAGCACGACGGGGACGTCGAGGCCCAACTGGCGCTGGCCGTGGCGAACCTCGAGGCCGTACTCGCCGAGGCCGGCATGTCGCTGGCGAACCTGGTCCGCCTCAACGTCTACACCACTGACGTGGACGCGATGTTCCCGCACTACGGCGTGCTCGCCGGGAAGCTCGGGGCGGCAGGCGTCGCCCCGACTACCACGATGCTCGGCGTCACCCGCCTGGCGATCCCCGGCCAGATGGTCGAGCTCGAAGGAACCGCCGTCGCATAACGCATCCCCCTGTTACAACTCATCTCGGACGGTCAGCAGGGTAGCCCTGCTGGCCAGTGCGTGAGCCTGAGTCTGGAGTTCGGTGGCGTCGCGCGCCCTTGCGTGGTGTGCCCGGCGACGCTGAGCCCGTGCTGAGCCACGGCGGTCAGTGCCGGGGTCAGCCCCAGCCGAGGGCGTGCAAGCGGTCTTCCTCGATGCCGAAGTGGTGGGCGATCTCGTGAACCACGGTGACGGCCACCTCGTCGATGACCTCCTGACGGTCCTGGCACATCCGCAGTGTGGGGCCACGGAAGATCGTGATCCGGTCCGGCATGGTCCCGCCCCAGGAGAGATCACGCTCGGTCAGGGGAGTGCCGTCATACACCCCGAGCAGTTCGGGGTCGTCCTCCGGCGGCTCGTCCTCGACGAAGAACACGACGTTGTCGAGCAGGTCCATCAGGACGGGCGGGACCTGGTCGAGCGCGTCGCCGACGGCCTCCTCGAACTCCTCCCGCGTCATGGTCAGCGGGTCGTCCGGGTCGTGCCCCTCGGCGCTCCCGTGGCGATGCTCCTCGGGGGGCACCGGTGCAGCAGGGAGCCCGGGGTCGCCACCGTCAGCGGGGACCCCGGGCTCGCCGGACTGCTCAGTGATGCGGACCCGACTCCAGGGCCTCGGCGCGCTCCTGCTCGGTGCTGCCCTCGGTCAGCGCCTCGCTCTCGCCATGGTGGTGCGCCGCGGCGACCTCGGCCGGGGTGGGGGGCTCGACCCGGTCCTTGAAGTAGAAGTCCGACAGGGCGCGCCGCGCCTTGTAGAGGACGCTGCGCGGCTGGCGGACGCCACGCTCGTCCGCGTCGGCGCCCTCGGTCTCCGACAGCGGCCGCAGCGCCTCGTGCTGCACCAGGTGCCAGCGGTCGTAGTCGGGCAGCGGCTCCTCCGCCTCGTAGAACTTGCCGTCGGCGGTCCGCACGATGCGGCCCGTCTCCACGCCGTGGGTGACCAGGTCGCGGTCGGCCCGCTGCAGTGACAGGCACAGCCGCTTGGTGACCATGAAGACCACGATCGGCAGCAGGAAGAAGGCGATCCGGAACGCGATCGTGATGTCGTTGATCGACAGCCCGAGCTTGATCGCCAGGATGTCGTTGATCGTGGCCAGAGCCAGGACCATGTACACCGAGATGGCGGCGGCGCCGATCGCGGTCCGCACCGGGGCGTTGCGGGGCCGGTCCAGCAGGTGGTGCTCCCGCTTGTCGCCGGTAACCCACGCCTCCAGGAACGGGTAGGCGCCCAGGATGATCCACACCAACGGGAGCAGGAGCAGGGAGCCCAGGAAGATGTTGAAGCTCCAGGTGAAGCCCCACAGCTCGAACTCCAGCCAGCCCGGCAGCAGGCGCAGCGCGCCGTCGGAGAACCACATGTAGAAGTCGGGCTGCGACCCTGCGGTGACCTGTGTCGGGTCGTACGGACCGTAGACCCAGACGGCGTTGATGGTGACCAGCGCCGAGATGAGCGCCACGACACCGAAGACGATGAAGAAGAAGCCTCCGGCCTTGGCCAGGTACACCGGCATGAAGGGGAACCCGACGACGTTGTCGTTGGTCCGGCCCGGTCCGGGGAACTGGGTGTGCTTGTGCACCATCACCAGAATGATGTGGGCGGTGAACAGCCCCACCAGCAGCGCGGGGAGCAGCAGCACGTGGACGATGAAGAGGCGGGGGATGATCAGCTCACCCGGGAACTCGCCGCCGAACACGAAGAACGTCATGTAGGACCCGATGACCGGGGCCGACTGCATGAAGCCGTTCATCGCCCGGATGCCGGTGCCGGAGAGCAGGTCGTCCGGCAGGGAGTAGCCGGCGAAACCCTCGATGCAGGCCAGCAGCGAGAGCACGGCGCCGATCACCCAGTTGATCTCGCGCGGCTTGCGGAAGGCGCCGGTGAAGAACACCCGGGCGACGTGCAGCGCGATGCCCACGATGAACAGCAACGCCGCCCAGTGGTGCATCTGGCGGATCAGCAGGCCGCCCTTGACCTCGAAGGAGATGTCCAGCGTCGACTTGTACGCCTCGCTCATCCCCACGCCCTGCAACGGCACGAAGGAGCCCTCGTAGGTGACGTGACCCATGCTCGGGATGAACCAGAAGGTCAGGAACGTCCCGGTGATCAGGCAGATGATCAGGGAGTACATGGCGATCTCGCCCAGGAGGAAGGACCAGTGGTCCGGGAAGACCTTGCGCATCATGTAGCGCATGCCCTTGGCGGCACCGAGCCGTTCGTCCGCCCAGACCAGCGGCGGCGGGAACTTCGCGTCGGCGGCGTACTCGCTGGTGGTGTCGGTGTGCTCAGAGGCGGCCGGAGCGTCGTCCCCGCGCAGCCCCGATGCGCCCTGCGGCACGTGTGTGGTGCTCATCAGCCACGCTCCCAGAAGCTCGGGCCGACCGGCTCGTCGAATCCGTCGGCGGCGACGAGGTAGCCCTCGTCGTCGATGGTGATCGGCAACTGCGGCAGCGGCCGCTTGGCCGGACCGAAGATCACCTTGCAGTCATCCGTCATGTCGAAGGTCGACTGGTGGCACGGGCACAGCAGGTGGTGGGTCTGCTGTTCGTAGAGCGCAACCGGGCAGCCGACGTGGGTGCAGATCTTGGAGTAGGCCACGATGCCCTCGTAGCCCCAGTCACGCTGCTTGGTGCTCTTGATGTCGCTGGGGTTGAGGCGGACCAGGATGACCGAGTCCTTCGCCTTGGCCGTCATCAGCACGTCGGGGGCCAGGTCGTGCTCGGCCTCACCGACAAAGCCCTCCGGCATTACGTGGAAGACCGAGCCCTGGGTGACGTGCTCGGGGCGGATGGGGGTGCCCGACGGGTCGATCATCAGGCGTAGCCCCCGCTGCCAGTTGGTGATGGACAGCTTGTTGCCGGGCAACGGGCCGAGCCCGCCGGCGACCTGCAACGCCAGGGGGAGTGCGAACAGGCTCAGCGCACCGCCGGCGCTCAGCAGCAGCAGCGGTCGCCGGTTCAGCTGGGCGCTGCGGAAGCCGCGGGACAGCTCCTGGGCGGTCTCCAGCCGGGTCTGCTCGTCGGAGGCCTGGACGTGGCGCTCCTCGACCACCTCGACGTCGGACATCAGCACCTTGGCCCAGTGGCCGGCGCCGAGGCCGATCCCGAGCAGGGAGACCGCCAGGGTGAGACCGAGCCCGAGGTGGTAGACGTCCATCTCGCCGATGCCGACGACCCAGCCGCGCTGGCCCGCGGGCACGAAGAAGTAGACGACGATGAAGCCCAGGGTGCCCAGCATGGACAGGCCGAACAGCGTGGCCACCTGCCGCTCAGCGCGCTTGGCGGCCTTCGGGTCCGTGTCGGCACGGCGCGGGATGTGTGGGGGGAGCCCGGGGTTCTCAAACCGCTCCGGGAGGGCCGAGGCCTCGTCTGCGCCGCCGTGTGGGCGCAGTTCCTGTGACGTGTCGCTCACGTTAGGCAGCCTTCCGTCCGAGCCAGACCGCCAGGCCGATCATCAGACCGGCGCCGATCGTCCAGATGAACAAGGCATCCCCGGCCGGGCCCAGCGAACCGAGGCTGTGGCCCCCGAAGGAGGTGCCGCCCTCCTCGATGTCCTTCAGGAAGGCGATCACGTGCTCCTTCTCCTGCGGGGTGATGTTGTAGTCGTTGAAGACCGGCATCGACTGGGGGCCGGTCAGCATGGCTTCGTAGATGTGGGTCGGCTCGATCCCCATCAGGCTCGGGGCGTACTTGCCCCGGGTCAGGGCGCCGCCGGCGCCGGAGGAGTTGTGGCACATCGCGCAGTTGGTCCGGAAGATGCGCCCACCCTCGGCGATGTCGGCGTTCTCCAGGTCGAGGTACTCCTCGTCCGGCAGGCCCGGGCCGGGGCCCAGGGAGGCGACGAAGGCCACCAACTGGGCGGTCTCCTCGTCGGTGAAGTGGTTCCTCTTGGGCGGCGCCTGCACTCCGGGGGCCGCCATCGGCATACGGCCGGTGCCGACCTGGAAGTTCACGGCGGCGGCGCCCACGCCCACCAGCGACGGACCCGCGGGGGGCTTGCCCTCACCGTTGGTGCCGTGGCAGGAGGCACAGTTGGCCAGGAAGAGTGCCTTGCCGGCCTCGACGTCATCCTGCGCGGTGGTCGCACTGGGCACGGGCTCGGGGGCGCTCGGCCGCACCACGGCATACGCGGTCCCGGTCATCGTCAGCCCCAGCAGGAGCAGCACCAGCACGGCGAGCGGGCTGCGGCGGCGGGCGGTGATCTTCTTCACGGTCCGAGTCCTCACTTCACCACGTAGATCGTCAGGAACAGGGCGATCCACACGACATCGACGAAGTGCCAGTAGTAGGACACCACGATCGCGCCGGTCTCCTGTGCATGGGTGTACCGCTTCGCCGTGAAGCTGCGCCCGATGATCAGCAGGAATGCCAGCAGCCCGCCGGTCACGTGGAGTCCGTGGAAGCCGGTGGTCATGTAGAAGACAGAGCCGTAGGCGTCGGAGGCGAGGGTGACACCCTCACGCACCAGCTCGGCGTACTCCCAGACCTGGCCGGCGACGAAGACCGCGCCGAAGATGTAGGTGAGCACGAACCACTCGCGCATCCCCCAGGTGCCGATCTGCCACAGCCGACCGGTGCGGGCGGGCTTGCGCTCCTCGGCCTTGAAGACTCCCATCTGGCACCACACCGAGGAGATCACCAGGATCGAGGTGTTGGTGAGCGCGAACGGGAAGTTCAGCATCTCCGTCCGCTCCGCCCACAGGTCGGGGGAGACCGCGCGGATCGTGAAGTACATCGCGAAGAGGCCAGCGAAGAACATGATCTCGCTGCCCAACCACACGATGGTGCCCACCGCGGTCATGTTCGGACGTGAGACCGGTCCGTGCCCGAGGTGCGCACCCGCGGTCGCGGGCTCTGCTGTCGCTGCTGGAGTACTCGCCACGTCGGCCATTATGTCCTAAAGCCAAGTCCGGCGGGCACCGACCCTCCGGATGATTCGGCTGGCCACCGGGCCTGGGTACGATCGGGGCATGACCGCCTCCACGACGGCCGACCAGGCCTCCGGTGTTCGCCGGATCTCCGTGCTGCTGTACAGCGACGACCGCGCCACGCGCGACGCCGTCCGGCTGGGTGTCGGAAGCACCCCGAGCAAGGAGGTGTATGTCGAGCGCTGGCTCGAGTGCGCCACCGCTCCCGCCGTCCAGCAGGCGGTCCGGGAGGGCGACTTCGACGTGCTCGTGCTGGACGGTGAGGCGCGGCCGTACGGGGGGCTCGGGCTGTGCCGCGAGCTGAAGAACGAGGTGTACGACTGCCCGCCGGTGCTCGTGCTCACCGGCCGCCCCGATGATGGGTGGCTGGCCGCGTGGTCCCAGGCCGAGGCCGTGGTCCCGCACCCGCTGGACCCGGCGGCCCTGGCCGCTGCCGTCGCCCGGCTCGCACCCCGGTGAGCGGGCAGCCGGCCACGACCTGGCCGGACGTGCTGACCCGCCTGCTGGACGGGGCCGACCTCTCCACGGCGGACGCGTCGTGGGCGATGGATCAGGTGATGCGTGGCGAGGCCTCACCCACGCAGTTGTCGGCGCTCCTGGTGGCGCTGCGTGCCAAGGGGGAGTCGGTCGCAGAGATGCGCGGCCTGGCGGACATGATGCTGGCCCACGCGCTGCGTTTCGAGGTGGATGGTCCGGCGCTCGACATCGTCGGCACCGGCGGGGACCGTGCCCACACCGTGAACATCTCCACCATGTCCTCGATCGTGGCGGCGGGGGCAGACGTGCCCGTGGTCAAGCACGGCAACCGGGCGGCGTCGTCCAAGTCGGGCTCCGCCGACGTGCTGGAGGCTCTCGGGGTGCGCCTGGACCTGTCGGCCGAGGCGGTGGAGGCCGTGTTCGCCGACTGCGGCATCACCTTCTGCTTCGCGCAGACCTTCCACCCGTCCATGCGGCACGCCGGTGTGGTCCGCCGCGAGCTCGGGATCGCGACCGCCTTCAACTTCCTGGGCCCGCTCACCAACCCGGCCCAGCCCCGCTATGCCGCGATCGGCGTCGCCCACGCCCGGATGGCCCCGTTGCTGGCCGGGGTGCTGGCAGACCGGGGGCAGACGGCGGTGGTCTTCCGGGGGGATGACGGGTTGGACGAGATCACCACGGCGACGACCACCACCCTCTGGTGGGTCGAGGGCGGTCAGGTCGCAGAGTTCACCCTCGAGCCCGAACGGCTGGGTCTGGCCCACCACCCGGTCGAGGACCTGAGGGGTGCCGACGCCGAGCACAACGCCGGCGTCGCACGTGCCCTCCTGTCCGGCGAGACCGGTGCGGTCCGTGACGCGGTGCTGCTCAACGCCGGGACCGCGCTGGCCGTGGTGCAGGCGGGGGAGTCCGGCGGCACCCCGACATCAGGGGAGGAGCTGCACGCCGTCGTGCGCGCCGGGATGGACCGTGCCGCCGCGTCGATCGACAGCGGCGCCGCCTCCCGCGCGCTGCAGGCGTGGGTGGCCGCCAGCAGCAACCACTGACCCCGCGTCGCCGGCCACGGTCGTCGCCGGGCCACGGGCGTCGCCGGCCCACGGTCGGGTCGCGATCAGTCGCCGTCCTCCAGGCCGAGCGCGAAGCCGGCCTCCAGGTCCTCGCTGGAGTAGGTGCGGAACGCGATGTGGGTGCTCGTCTCGAGCACGCCGGGCACCTTGTTGAGCTGGTCGGCGATGACCTCGTGGAAGTCCTCGTGTCGGGACACGCGGGCGACGGCGATCAGGTCGATCTCACCGGTGACCGAGTACACCTCGCTGATCCCGTCGATGGCCACGATCTGCGCGGCGACCTCGGGGATGCGGGCGACGTCGGCCTTGATCATCACGATGGCGGAAATCACGGGCCCACCCTAGCGGGGCGGTCGACGGCGCCCTCGCGCAGCGCACCCGGTGGACGTTCCAGCGGGCGCCCTCCGGCGAGAGCCGCCTGCTCGCCCTCCCGGTCGAACCCGCCCCAGGTGCGGGCCACCGGCTCCAGCTCGGCTCGGGTGCGTCCGGCACCGCCGACCGGGCAGGTCCAGCAACCACCCTGGAGGTCGACCAGCCGGGTGCCCGGGGTCTCCAGCCAGCGCAGGATCTGCTCGGTCTCCTCCGGGAAGGCGGCGGGGGCGGGGCCCAGCGGCGCCGGGACCACCTCGGCGGTCTCCCGCAGCGCGGCGATGAACGGCATCGGGTCGGCGCCGCGGGGGGTGATGGTCGTGCCGGCCAGCCGGCCGTAGCGCACGCACACGATCTCCCACCCGCCGGCCTCGCTGCGCCGGGCGGCCACGAGCTCCGGGGTGGCAGCCAGCGGCGCCATGCGCTGGCTGCGGGCCGCGGCCCGGACCAGGGCGAGCATCCGGTCGCGCAGCGCCCGGGCGTCCTCGTAGCGCTCCTGCTCCGAGAGGACCTCCAGGCGCTTGCGGAGCGCCGTGAGGACCTCGCTGCCGTCGCCGACCAGGACCTGGGCGGCCCGACGCGCCACCTCGGCGTAGTCGGAGACGTCCTGGTCGCCGGTGCAGGGCGCCCCGCAGCGCCCCATCTCGGCCAGGACGCAGGCGCTGGCGCCCGGTGTCGTCGACAGGCGCTGGGTGCACTGGCGCAGCGGCACCACCTCGTGGACGGCGGTGATCGCCTGCTCGGCGGCCTTGCGGGACCCAAACGGCCCGGCGTACTGGGCGCCGTCGTCCTTGACCTGGCGCACGATGCTGAGCCGGGGGAACGGCTCCACCGTCAGCTTGACCCACTGGGCCCTCTCAGGCTGCCGGGACCGCCGGTTGTAGCGCGGCTTGTGCTCGGCGATCAGTCGCAGCTCCCGCACCTGGGCCTCCAGCCGGGTGGCGCAGACGATCGGGGTGATCGACTCGGCGATGCCGACCATCTCGGCCATCCGGCGGCGGGTCTCCGAGGCGGTGAAGTAGCTGCGGGTGCGGCGGCGGATGTCGGTGGCGGTGCCGACGTAGAGCGGCTCACCGCGCCGGTCCTTGAAGACGTAGACGCCGGGGGCCGACGGCATGGCGTCGGCCAGGAACCGCTTGCGCCGCTGTGCCGGGGTCACCCGGCTGGAGTAGCTCTGCAACTCCTCCAGGGTGTGCACCCCCAGGTTGCCCACCCGCTCGATGAGCCCGTGCAGCACGTCCACCGTGGCCCGGGCGTCCTGCAGGGCGCGGTGGTTGGGCACCGTCTGCGCGCCGAACAGGGTCGCCAGGCTGGACAACTTGTGGTTGGGCGCCTCGTCGCGGTGCACCAGTTGGCGGGCCAGACGGACCGTGTCGATGACCGGGAAGCCGGGCCAGGGGTGGCCGGTGCGGGCGGCAGCCCCCTTGAGGAAGGAGACGTCGAACCCGGCGTTGTGGGCCACCAGGACCGACCCCGCGGCGAACTCCAGGAAGGAGGGGAGCACCGACTCGATCCGCGGTGCTCCGGCGACCATCTGGTTGCTGATGCCGGTGAGCACGGTGATGAACGGGGGAATCGGGGCGCTGGGTCGCACCAGGGTCTGGAACTCGCCCAGGACCTCGCCCCCGCGCACCTTCACCGCGCCCACCTCGGTGATGTCGCACTCGGCCGAGGAACCCCCCGTGGTCTCCAGGTCGACGACGACGAAGGTGACGTCGGACAGGGCCAGCCCCAGGTCCTCGAACGTCTCCTGCACCATCTGCATGCCCCGACCGTAGGACGAGGCTCTGACAGAGCCGCGCCGACAGGCCGCGCCCGCCAGGATCGAGGGGCATCGCCGGTCTCCCTAGAACAGGTGTGTCAGACCCCGTCCCTACCGTCGGTCCCGCAAGGTCAGAGGACGTCAGGACCACGGAGGTGAGGATCAGATGACGACGATCGACTGCGACACCTGCCCGGTGCGCGGGCGGCACTGCGGTGACTGCTTCGTGCCGGTGCTGGGCAGGATCTGGATGGCGGAGGAGGTGACGCACCGCGGTGCGCCGGCCGGACGACCCCCGACCGTCCCGGACGGGCCCGTTCCCCTGGACCGCGCCGAGATGGTGGCCGTGGGTGCCTTCGTCCGGTCCGGGCTGCTCTCGCCCCGGGCCGCGGAGAAGCTGCGGGCGGTGCCGGACGGGGAGGGTGCGCTGGCCCGGATCGGCTGACCGGCTCGCCGCCCGGCGGCGCGTAGGCTCGGTCTATGGCCGCCGGTCCTCGTGCTCATGGCCGCAACTCCGGTGTCGTGCTCGCGGGTGTGGTGCTCGCGGGTGTGGTGCTCGGCGGCTGTATGCCGGATGGCGGCACCGTGGGTGAGCGCACCCAGACCGACCAGTCGGACACTGGCCCCTCCCGGGCCGACCACTCCAGTTCCGCCCACACCAGTTCCAACAGGTCCCCGGACCAGGTGGTGGTGCTCAGTGGAGCGGGGGCGGACCGGGCCGAGGAGTACCAGGCCCTGACCCGGGAGGCCTTGGCCCGGGTGGAGGACCTCTGGGGCGCCGACGCCGTCGCACGCCCGGTGCGGCTCGTGCTCCCGGCCGATGGTGCGGCCTTCGCCGCCCTGACTGGGCACGACCCCGCGGAGGCCGAGGTGCCGGCCAGCACCGTCGGCTCGGGGGCGGCGGCCCGGGTGGTGGTGCATCCGGACGCATGGGACCGGCTGACCGCCGACGGGCGCCTGGCCGTGATCACCCACGAGGTCACCCACCTGGCGATGCAGGGGGACGGGCCGGTCCCGCAGTGGCTGGGGGAGGGACTGGCCGAGTACACCGCCCACCGTGCGACCGCGATGTCCCCGGTGGAGATCGCGGGATCGGCGCTGGACGGGGTGCGGGACGGTGACCTCCCCACGACATGGCCGGGTCCCGCGGCCGCCGGACCGGGACGGTGGGACGACTACGCCCTGGCCTGGTTGGCGTGCCTGTTCATCGCCGAGACGTACTCCGAGGAGGACCTCCTCGCGCTCTACCACGCGGTGGCCGACGGGCAGCCCTGGGACGAGGCGGTCGTGACCGTCCTCGGGGAGGAGGATGCGGCGCTGCGTGCGGACTGGAGGTCGTGGCTGACCGAGCTCGTGTCCTAACGTGCCTCGTGTCCTGCCGAGCCTGACCGGTCCGGTGCCCGGCCCTCAGCCGCCCTGGGTGTAGAGCTCCTCGATCTGCTCGGCGAAGTCCTCGGTCACCGCCCCGCGGCGCAGCTTCTGCGACGGGGTGAGGTAGCCGTTCGCCTCGGTGAAGTCGACCGGGAGCACGCTGAAGCGGCGGATCGACTCGGCCCGGCTGACCGACTGGTTCGCGGAGTCGACGGCCTCCTGGATGGCCGCGAGCACCGTCTCGTGGCTGCGGGCCTGCTCCACGGAGACGTCCTCCAGCCCGTGGTTCGCCGCCCAGATGGGCCACATCTCCTCATCCAGAGTGACCAGGGCCCCCACGAACGGGCGGGCCTCGCCGACCACCATGCACTGCCCCACCAGGGCGTGCGCCCGGAGGCGGTCCTCCAGCGGCGCGGGGGAGACGTTCTTGCCCGCGGCCGTGACCAGCAACTCCTTGCTGCGCCCCGTGATGCGCAGGAAGCCGTCGTCGTCCAACTCGCCCAGGTCACCGGTGCGGAACCATCCGTCCTGGAAGGCCGCGTCGGTGGCCTCGGGGTTGTTGACGTAGCCCGAGAAGACGTTGCAGCCCCGGATCAGGATCTCGCCCTCGTCGGAGATGCGCACGTCGACGCCCGGCAGCGGCCTCCCGACGGTGCCGATCTTGACCTGCTCGGGGGTGTTCACCCCCACGGGCGCCGTCGTCTCGGTGAGCCCGTAGCCCTCCAGGATGGTCAGGCCGATGCCGCGGAAGAAGTGCCCGAGGCGTTCGCCCAGGGCGGCACCGCCGGAAATGGCGTACTGCACCTGCCCGCCCATGGCCTCACGCAACTTGCCGTAG
This sequence comes from Ornithinicoccus sp., assembly GCF_057176825.1. Lineage (NCBI taxonomy): Bacteria > Bacillati > Actinomycetota > Actinomycetes > Micrococcales > Intrasporangiaceae > Ornithinicoccus > Ornithinicoccus sp. The sequence continues at coordinate 1,894,903 of NZ_CM169976.1, forward strand.
ACCAGCTTGTCGAGGGCGGCGTGCTGGAGCCTGAGCGCCACGCCGGGCCCCCCGGTGTCCTGGGCGCGGCTCCACTCCTGGGCCACGACGGCGGCCCGGGCAAAGATCCTGGCCTTGGCGGCCCCGCCGGCCGTGGCCTTCTGCTCTGCGGAGTTGTACACCTTCTCGAAGACGCGGGGGACCGCCAGCAGGAAGGTCGGCCGGAACGAGGCGAGGTCCTCCAGGAGGGTCTTCACATCCGGGCTGTGACCCATGCGGGCGCCCGCGGCCACGACGGCCACCTGGATGAACCGGGCGAAGACGTGCGCGAGCGGCAGGAAGAGGAGGGTGGTGGCGCCCTCGCGGTTGAGCACCTGGTCCAGCCGCTCGATGGCGTTCTCGGCCAGGGCCATGAAGTTGTCGTGGGTCAGGGAGCACCCCTTGGGGCGCCCGGTGGTGCCCGAGGTGTAGATGATCGTGGCAACGGCGGTCCGGTCGACCTGGCCCCGGCGGGCGTCGAGGTCCTCGTCACCCACCTCGGAGCCCGCTGCGGAGATCTCGTCCAGGGCGCCACCGTCGATCTGCCACACGTCCCGCAGGTCCGGCAGGCCCTCCCGGATGCCGGACACCAGGGCCATGTGGTCGGCGTTCTCGACCACGACGGCGACGGCGCCGGAGTCCTGGAGGATCCACGCGACCTGCTCGGCGGAGGAGGTTTCGTAGATGGGGACCGGCACCGCCCCGGCGGTCCACAGGGCGAAGTCGGTGAGTGTCCACTCATAGCGCGTGCGGGACATCACCCCGACGCGGTCACCGACCTCGACGCCGGCGGCCACCAGCCCCTTGGCCAGCCGCCGCACCTGCTCGGTGAACTCGGTGGCGGTCACGTCCTGCCACGCGCCGCCCTCGTTCCGGGCGAACAGCACGCGGGAGGGCTCCCGCTCGGCCCACCCGTGGGGCAGGTCGGACAGGTTCCCGTGGGTGGTCGGCTGGACCAACGGCGGGACAGAGATCTCCTGCATGAACGGTTCCTCCTGGCGGCGACGCTGGCGGGGCACACTGGCGAGCAACTCTAACCATGGGTGCGACCGGTGCCCCGGGGCGGTCGGCCCCTACGATCGGCGGATGGTGTCCTCTGGCCCGGAGTGGACAGTGTTGCTGCTCGGCGGCGCCAGCGGCGTCGGCAAGTCGCGGCTTGCCCAGCCGCTCGCTGCCCGGCTGGGGGTCCCGTTGACCGCGGTCGACGACATCCAACTGGCGCTGGAGAGCGTGACGACGCCGGAGCAGCACCCTCTGCTGCACTATTGGCGGACCCACTTCGGGGAGTGGGAGTCCTGGAGCGAGAAGCAGCGCGTCGCGCACCAGGCGCGCGTCTGCCGCGAGGTGTACCACCCGGTGCTGCGGGCGGTGATCGCCGACCACCTGGAGACACACAACCGGCTGATCCTGGAAGGCGACCACTTCCTCCCGGAACTGGCCACGTGCACGACATACGGGGATCAGCCCCAGGGCGGTCGGGTGAGGAGTCTGTTCGTGTCCGAGCCCGAGGAGGGTCAGTTGGTGGCCAACTACGGCTCGCGGGAAGGAAGCACACAGGAGGGCCGCGCCCGCCTCAGCGCACGCTACGACGCGTTCCTGCGCGATGAGTGCGCCCGGCACGGTGTGCCGGTCGTCCGGGCGCGGCCGTGGCACACCGTCGTGGATCGGGCGCTCGTCACGCTGGCTGAGTGACCGGCGGCCCGCACGCGGCATTGCCACCGGGCCGCGGCGGTATAGATTTCGGGCATGGCTGACCGCACCGAATCCAGCATCGTCATCGCCGCACCCCCCGCCAACGTCCTGGAGGTGATCGCCGACTTTGCCAGCTACCCGGACTGGGCCAAGGAGGTGCGTCACGTCGAGGTGCTCACCGCGGAGGTCGACGGGCGGGCCGACCAGGTCGAGTTCACCCTGGACGCGGGAGTCATCAAGGACACCTACGTGCTGGCCTACGACTGGGAGGTCGCCAAGGACGGGACGGGCGTCGTCTCGTGGGAACTCGTGCGCGCCGACGTCCTCAAGGCGATGACCGGGTCCTACACCCTCGCCGCCCAGGACGGGGGCGCCGCCACCGAGCTCACCTACCGGCTCGCCGTCGACGTGAAGATCCCCATGCTCGGCATGCTGCGCCGCAAGGCCGAGCGGATGATCGTGGACACCGCCCTGAAGTCGCTCAAGGAGCGGGTCGAAGCCCGTGCCTGACCCCACCCCCGACGCGGAGCCCACCGGCCCGCCCCACGGGTCGGTCGAGGAGGAGGCGCACAAACTGGTCCGGGCCGCGGCGGCCTGGCTCGGCACGGCCGGCAGCGGTGCAGCGCAGGACGCCCCCGGGGCCGGACGCGAGCCGGGGCACAGCTCCGCAGACGGCAGCACCGGGGACGGCTCCGCAGACAACAGCACCGGGGAGGAGGGCCAGGGTCAGCGACGCTCGTATGCCGGGGGGAGCCACGAGGAGGCCCTGTGCACCGGGTGCCCGTGGTGTCGCGCCAAGGCCGCGGCCGGCCCGGTCGGCGCGGACACCCTGGACAGCCTGGCCGATCTGCTCGCCAGTGCCGCCGTGAGCCTGCGGCACTTCGCCGACTCCCGTCGGGCAGGCCACGAGGGCGACGACGCCGCCACGCCACCACAGGGGGATGGATCGTGACCCTCAGCGTCGGCGTCGACATCGGCGGGACGAAGATCGCGGCCTGCGCGGTGGACCGTGCGGGCGCCGTGGCCCACCGCGCCCTGCGGGACACCCCGGCCCAGGACCCTGAGGCCATCACCGAGGCAGTCGCCGGCGTCGTCCGAGACCTTTCCGACCAGGCCGGCAGCGCGGGCGAGACGGTCGGCACCCTCGGCGTCGCCTGTGCCGGATTCGTGGATGTCGAGGGCAGCACGATCCTGTTCGCGGCGAACCTGGCCTGGCGCCACGAACCGATGCAGGCGCGGTTGGAGCAGGCGACCGGCCTTCCCGTCGTGCTGGAGAACGACGCCAACGCGGCGGCCTGGGGCGAGTACCGGTTCGGGGCAGCGGCAGAGGTCGACGACATGCTGCTGGTCACGGTGGGCACCGGTGTCGGTGGCGGGGTGATCATCGGGGACCGGGTGCTGCGGGGCGCCCATGGGGTGGCCGCGGAGATTGGGCACCTGCAACTCGTGCCGGACGGCCACCGGTGCGGGTGCGGCAAGTCCGGCTGCTTCGAGCAGTACGCCAGCGGCAACGCACTGGTCCGCGAGGCCCGGGAACTGGTCCGCCGCGGCGGACCCCACGCTGCTGGCCTGGTCGCCCGGTGCGGCGGGAACCCGGAGACGCTGGAAGGAGCCATGGTGACGGAGGCGGCACTCGGGGGAGACCTGGCAGCGACCGAGCTGTTCCAGGACCTCGGGCGCTGGCTCGGCGTGGGCATCGCCGACCTCGTCGAGGTCCTGGACCCGGCCCGCATCGTGATCGGTGGCGGGGTGGCCGCCGCCGGGGAGTTGCTCGTGGCGCCGGCGCGGGAGTCGTTCATGGCACACCTCAGCGGCCGGAGCCACCGTCCGGTGGCACCGGTGGTCCTGGCGAGCCTGGGCAACGATGCCGGCATGATCGGGGCCGCAGACCTGGCCCTGGCCCGGCGCGGATGATGTCGGCTCCGCCCCTGGCCATCGGCGTCGACGTCGGTGGCACCAAGGTCGCGGCGGGCCTGGTCGATCGAGACCGGCCGGGTGCTGGTCGGCACGCGGCGCGACACCCCGGACCGGACCACGACGCCGGACGCGGTCGAGGACATCATCGTCGACGCCGTCACCGAGCTGCTCGGTGAGGCCCGGGAGCGCGGGGCCACCGTCCTCGGCGTCGGTGTCGGCGCGGCCGGCTTCGTGTCCGCCGACCGCGCCACCGTGGTGTTCGCCCCGCACCTGTCCTGGCGCGACGAGCCGCTGCGCGACCACCTCGCCGCACGCCTCGGCATACCCGTCGTCGTGGACAACGACGCCAACGCGGCCGCCTGGGCCGAGCACCGGTTCGGTGCGGCCCAGGGGGAGCGGTCGGCTGCTCATGGTGACCCTCGGGACCGGCATCGGCGGGGCGTTGCTGCTCGACGGGCGGGTGGAGCGCGGGCGGCACGGGCTCGCGGGGGAGTTCGGGCACATGCAGGTCGTGCCGGACGGACTGCTCTGCGAGTGCGGCAACCGGGGCTGCTGGGAGCAGTACGCCAGCGGCAAGGCCATGCAGCGGGTCGCCCGGGAGCTGCTGGTCGCGGACAGCCCGTATGCCGCGGGGCTGGCGCCGTTCTGCGACGGCGACCCCGCACGGGTCGAGGGGCGGCACGTCACCGAGGCCGCGCGGGCCGGCGACCAGGCGGCCCAGGACCTCGTGCGAGACATCGCCCGCTGGTTGGGGACGGGCCTGGCCAACCTGGCGGCGGCGCTCGACCCGGGGACGATCGTGGTCGGAGGCGGGGTCAGCGAGGCGGGGGACCTGTTGCTGGGGCCGACCCGGGAGGCCTTCGCGCGCCAGCTCACCGGGCGTGGGCACCGCCCGTTGGCGCCGATCCTGCCGGCGCAGCTGGGGACCGGCGCGGGGCTGATCGGGGCGGCCGACCTGCTGCGTGCGGAGGTGGTGCAGAGTGAGTGAGGTGAGCGAGGGACGACACGACACCGGCACCGCGGGGACAGGCGACGAGGCGGACGCCGAGCTCCCGGGCACACCCGCGGCCGACTCGCCCCGCGAGGACGCGGCCCCCACGCTGCGGGTGGCCAGCTACAACCTCCGGGGCCTGCAGGACGACGTCGAGGCGGCTGCGGCCGTGGTCCGCACCATCGACCCCGACGTGCTGCTCCTGCAGGAGGTGCCCCGCTACCCCGGGTCCTCCTACCGCATCGCCGATTTCGCGCGGCGGTGCGACCTGCTGTGGTCGGGGCGGACCCGGCTGGTGTCCGGGACGGCGATCATGACCAGCCTGCGCGTCATCGCCACCGACTCGACCGACCGGCGGCTGCCGGTGAAGCGGGGCCGTGGCAAGCGCAGTTTCAATCCGCGCTGTTACACGGTGGCGCAGGTCAAGCGTCCGGGCGGCAGGGACGCCACGGTCGTGTCCGTGCACCTGCCGCTGTTTCCCGACGAACGGGTCATCCACACCCAGCTCGTGCTGACCTCGCTCGCGGAGAACCCCCGCCTGGCCGACGGGCCGTTCGTGGTCGGCGGTGACTTCAACGAGTCGACGGACGGAGAGGCCTGGCACCTGCTGGGGGAGCGGCTGCGGCTGGTGACCCCCGAGGAGCCGACCTTCCCCTCGGCCCGGCCGCGGAACTTCATCGACGCGGTCTTCGCCAGCACCGAGATCGCGGAGGACTGGGAGCACCGCCCCCTGGAGTTGGATCCGGCGGTTCTCGCGGCAGCCACCGACCACCGCCCGGTCTGGGCGGACCTGCGGATCTGAGGGCAGCCAGCCCGTCACCCATCGGGCCGCGGCACGGCGGGCGACTGGAGCATCAGTCGCCCCACGCCGAGCACAAGCACGGCTCCGGACAACGTGAGGTCCAGGCCGGAGCCGGTCTGGTGCAGCGGGAGCGCCCACCATTCTGGCTGCCCGGTGTCCTGGATCCCCGCAAAGAGGCAGACGCTCACGAAGCAGGCGTACGACGCTATCGTCGTGGCTGCTGAGAGTGTGCGCGACAGGAGCAGGACCCATCCGAGTGAGAGCGCGACATTCCTGGCCATAGGCACCCAGTCGACCGTGTCCTGGTCACCCACGGCCAGGGAGGCGGCACACAGGACCCCGAGAAAGGCGATCACTATGCTGGCGATCGTGAGTCGCAGGCCACGGAGGTCTCGAGTGGCTCGCGACTCGTACTCCGCCGCGGTCGAATGGGGGAGGGGGAGGAAGGTGATCCCGAGGACGGCCGCTAGCAGGAGCTTTGCCGGGACCTGAGCCTCCCCACCCCGGAACGAGGGAACGTCGACTACGTGCGGGAGCACCATCCACGCAGCGCACAGCAGGGCGGCCGCGAGCGCAGAATGCGGCACCCCCCTCACCTTCAGGGCGGCCCAGAGGATGCTGGCTAGCACGTCGCGAGAAGGCGGACGGCGTCGCCGCGGTTGCCGTCGGGGTCCGCAAAGACTTCCAGCAGGACCTCCTCTACGGAGAGTTCGTTGGGCGAGTGCACGGTCCCACCTCCGCAGCGGTCGGCCTCGCGGCGCACGACGCGGGACACGATGCCCCAGTAGATGTCGTTCGGACTGGGATTGTCGGTCAGGGGGACCACGAGCTGCTCGTCCGTGGGCTCAGACCCGGCAGGCAACACCGTGATGGGGCCGATCTCGAGCTCTCCAGCCGTGGCCGCGACGCGTGAAGCTGCCTCAGCCCAGGCGCCTCGTTGCCATTCCTGACTCGGCCACAGGCACATGATGACCCTGGCAGACACACGCTCGCACTGGACACCCCGGGCGTCGATTCGCTCGTAACGTTCACTCGTCCATAAACCCACGAGGGAGGTGCCGCTGGCCAGGAGTCCGGCTACCAGCACCAAGGGGACCCAGCGCGGGGCTGCCCCGCTCCCGCTGGTCCGGTTTCGAGTTCGGGAGACGGTCAGCAGGAGCACCGCGGAGAGGAAGACGATGTAGGTGACAAGGTGTGCCAGCGGCCACCAGGACCCCACCATCGCCGGATACCACCCCGGGCCGATGTAGAACCCGAACAGTTGGGACCAACGCCCAAGATTCGCGAGTTGCAGCGAGTCAGAGGCGAAGTACATCGCGTAGGGGGCGAGGCTGGCGATCAGCAACGCCGGCATTTTGCCAGCAAAGACTGCCGCAAGGGTGAATCCGACGCAGGCATGAAACACGATGGCCATCAACGACAGCGCCATGACGGGCACGATGTTCATGGGATCCGGATTCAACAGGTAGGTGCGGACCACGGCCGACCCGGAAACGACCAGGTGCGAGGTGCCCAGCCACACAAGTACTGGGGTCACCGCAAAGATGGACACTGCCAGACTCGACTTCGACACCCCGGAGAGGACATCGCGACGACGGATCCAGGTGTCGCGGTACGCCATCGCCCCACCGATACTGGCCAGTGTTCCGGAAATGACGAAGCCATACACGGTGAGGTAGAGCCCCGTGTCTTGCCACTGGCCGAGCCACAGAGAGTTGGGCGCCGACTCCAGTGTGACGAGGATTGAGCCGGCGGCGACATTGAGCAGTGCCAGTGGACGGGCAGACGAGGCGGCAAGCTCGCGCAGGAGTAAGGGCCCGCGACCGGGAGGGTGACGTTCAGCCGCCATGGCGATCTCGCCGTCTGGCCAGGTAGGTGTCCACATCGGTCCGGACAAGGGGTTTGCCGAACTCCAGTTCGTACACGGTTCCGCCCAGGCGAGCGACGTCTTCTGGGTCGTGCGTGGCAACGAGGACGATCAATTCCTGGGCGAGTTCCCTGACAGTTCGGTGCAGGGCGTCTCTGGACTCGACGTCAAGGGACGCGGTGGGCTCGTCGAGCAGGAGGAAGGAGAAGTCTGGTTTGACCAACTGGGCGGCCAGTGCCGCTCGTCTCCGCATGCCCGAAGAGAGGTCTTTCAGTCTCAGGTGAGCATGCGAGGCAAGGCCCACCGATGAGAGCGCGTCCCGGGCGCACGTCCGGGCTTGTGGCCCCTTGAGACCGTGGAGCCATGCGGCGTAGTCAAGGAAGCCTTCGGTGCTGAGGGTGAGGGGGAGGGTCGGCTCCTGGCGCAGATAGGCGCTCTGACGGATCCGCTCGTGACGTGACAGGCGCCGGTGGTGATGGAGCACCTCTCCTGCCTGGAGGTCCAGTTCGCCCGCCAGGAGGTTCAGCAGTGTGGTCTTGCCGCTCCCGTTAGGACCGGTGAGCAGGCTGATGCCCCTGGGAAAACGCAGCGACTGTTCGGGTATAACGACCCTCCCGCGGAACTTACAACTCAGGCCGTGAGCCTCCAGGGTGGCGTGATGTTCGCTAGACGACACGCCGTCAATCGAAGGCCAGGTAGGTCATCACTCCAGTTCCCGACCGCACCGCCCCGTCGCCGTGGATCGTCACGGTCCCCAGGTCGTGATAGGCGCCGGGCGAGTATCTGTACCCACACAGGTCTCCAGTCGTGAATCCGACTGAGGCGAGGACCGGGTCCGGTCGGAGGGGGCGAACCCACCGCAGGGACGAGCGATGAGATCTACAGTTGTTTACGCTTGAGCCTTGATATTGGGTGCCCTGAATCGTCTGACTCTCGTTCGGAAACGTGTGCTGATTGGTCCCGACTCCTGCACTGTAGGGACCGTACTCATAGGCACCGACCGGGGCCCCGGCCCCCAGCAGCGTGATTGCGACGGGGATGGCAACCATCCCCGCCAAGGCACGGATGTTCCTTGAACCCACCAGACTCGCCTCCCAGGCACCGTCCCCTCAGCACAGCACCACCGGGACCTGTTGTCAACCAAATGGCGCAGTCAGACCTGGGCACCGCCAGAGGGGTCATCGTGGCGGTCGGTGGGGCTGCGCAGGACCAGGAGTACGAAGCCCCCGAGGGCCAGCAGGAGCCCCAACCACGTCCAGACCGAACCGTGCAGGACCTGGATGCCGTGGGCCAGCAGCAGGATGAGCGGCCCGCCGAGCAGGCCGACCAGGATCCCCCAGAAGTGCAGGTCGCCCGCGGGCAGGGGTGGGGGGTCCGGAGGGACGAAGTGCTCCTCGATCTCCGGGTCCTCCCACTCCCGCCATGGCGAGGGCTGACCCCTCTCAGGGTCGTCCTCACCCGTCGCCGACCCGTCCCCGGGCGGCTCCCCCTCGTCGGGTCCTCCGGACGACTCACGCGGCGGCGGGTCGAAGCCGGGTGGCGGAGGGTTGGGCGGGTCGGTCGGGGACGATCCGGTGCCGGGCCAGCGGGCCCGTCGCTGCCCCGGGGCCGGCCCCTGCGGAGTGGCCCGCAGGTGCCGGACGATCTCGGCGAACTGGGCGTCGATGTCCTCATCGGACGTGGTGGGCACCTCGGGCGCGGACTCCTCCGCAGCCGGCCCCTCGTCCGCTGCTCTGGAGTCCTCCTCGGACCGTTCCTCCGCGGGCTGATGCTCCTCGGGCCGTTCCTCGTCGTCGCGGTGTCCGTGGGGGCCGGCGCTCATGACGGGGACTCCCCGGCCGTGACCCGCTCGACGAACTCGGCCGTGGCGCCCAGGAGCAGGTCGGCGTCGTGGTCCAGGGTGGCCACGTGCGCCGAGTTCGGCAGGAGCAACTGGGTGACGTCACGGCTGCCGACACGGTCCAGGAAACGTTCCCCGGACAGCGGCGGGACGACCGCGTCGTGGGCCGACCGGGCCAGCAGCACGGGCACGGTCAGCTGTGGCAGCCGGCTGAGCAGTTGGGGCCACTGCTGCACGAAGGAGTGGAACGCCTTCAGCGGCAGGCGGTCGTAGGCCAGCTCGCGTGGACCCTCGGAGCGCCGGATGTCGTTGGCCAGCCCGGCGAGGCTGGGCACCAGGTGCTTGACGACGGGCAGCGTCACCAGACGGGGATCGGTCGCGGCGAAGGCAGGGTTCACCAGGACCAGCCCGTCGACCAGCCCCGGGTGGGTCAGGGCCAGGTCCGTCACCAGGGCACCCCCCAGGCTCACTCCGACGGCGACCACGGCCCGCTTCCCCTCCTGCAGTTCGTAGGCGGACTGCTCCACCACCCCCAGCCAGTCGGCATACCGGGTGCGGTTCATCAGCTGCCACGTGGTGCCGTGGCCGGGCAGCAGAGGCGCGCGGACGGCATACCCCAGCCCGGCCAGGTGCTCGGCGACCGGGCGGATCATCTGGGGCGTGGAGGTGAGCCCGTGGACGCAGAGCACCCCGACCTGTCCGCGCTCGCCAGAACCGTCGGCCCGGAAGGGCTCGGCGCCCGCCATCGTCTGCACACCACGATCTTGTCACGCCGGGTCGGCGATGCCGTAACCTTGCCCCGCGAGGTGAGGAGGCCCCGGTGATCTATTGGTTCCTGAAGACGATCCTGTTGGGTCCCGTCATCCGGGTCGTCTTCAAGCCCTGGGTCGAGGGGGAGGAGAACATCCCCGAGCACGGGGGCGCCATCTTCGCCAGCAACCACCTCTCCTTCTCCGACTCCATCTTCCTGCCGCTGGTCGTGCCGCGACGGATCACCTTCCTCGCCAAGACGGAGTACTTCACCGGCACCGGCATCAAGGGCAGGCTGACCAAGGCGCTTCTTCAAGGGCGTGGGCCAGATCCCGATCGACCGTTCGGGCGGGGAGGCGCTCGAGGTCCGCCCTGAACTCCGGGCTGAGCGGTGCTCGGGAAGGGCGAACTGTTCGGCATCTACCCCGAGGGCACCCGCAGCCCCGACGGCAAGCTCTACACGCGGCAAGACGGGGGTCGCGCGGATGGCGCTGGACGCTGGGGTCCCGGTGATCCCCGTCGCCATGATCGGCACCGACAACGGCACAGCCGACCGGGCAAGAAGATCCCCAACGTGCAGCGCGGCCAGGTCGGCGTCCGGATCGGCAAGCCCCTGGACTTCTCGCGGTACGAGGGGATGCAGGGCGACCGCTACGTGCTGCGCTCGATCACCGACGAGATCATGTACGAGCTGATGAAGCTGTCCGGCCAGGAGTACGTCGACGTCTACGCCTCGACCGTCAAGGACCGCATCGCCGCCCGCGCCAAGGCCACCGTCGAGCAGGCCCGGGCCGGCCTCGAGACCGGGCTGGAGCAGACCCGGGTCGGCATCGAGACCGCCCGTGAGCAGGCCAAGGTCAACATCGAGCGCGCCGGCGAGCAGGCCCGCGCGAACCTGGTCACGGCGCGGGAGCAGATCGAGCACGCCGCCGAGCAGGTGCGGGGGCAGGTCGAGCAGACCCGGGGCCGGATCGCCAGCGGCCGGGGCGACGACGAGGCCGAGGGGCCCGAGGCGGGCGAGGCGCCCGAGGCGGGCGAGGCGCCCGAGGGCGGGGCTGCCGAGGAGTCGCTGACCGAGGAGTCGCTGACCGAGGAACTCCCCGAGGCCGAGGCGGCGCAGGACCCGACGGGCGGGCGCTGACCGACCGGTGCCCCACGGGGCGGCCGACCCTCCTACCATGGGCCGGGTGACTACCGATGTGACCGGGGTGCCGGTGCCGCACCACATGGACTGGCCGGACCTACCGGCCCAGCAGCAACCGTCCTGGGGCGACCCGTCCGCGCTCGCGGAGGTCCTGGCCACCATCGCGCACTACCCGCCGCTGGTCTTCGCCGGCGAGGCGGACATCCTGCGCGAACGTCTCGGCGCGGCCGCGCAGGGGCGGGCCTTCGTGCTGCAGGGCGGCGACTGCGCCGAGACGCTCTCCGGGGTGACCGGGCCCAATATCCGGGACCGGATCAAGACCATCCTGCAGATGGCGGTCGTCCTGACCTACGGCGCCGGGATGCCGATCGTGAAGATCGGCCGGATGGCCGGACAGTTCGCCAAGCCGCGCTCCTCCGACACCGAGACCCGCGACGGGGTCACCCTGCCCGCCTACCGCGGTGACATGGTCAACGGCTTCGAGTTCACCGAGGAGTCCCGCAGGCACGACCCGGGTCGACTGCTGCGGGCCTACCACGCCAGCTCGGCCACGCTGAACCTGGTCCGCGGGTTCACGACCGGCGGGTTCGCCGACCTGCGCAGCGTGCACCTGTGGAACAAGGGGTTCCTGTCCGGACCGGCGCAGTCACGGTACGAGCAGATGGCCCGGGAGATCGACCGGGCGATGCGCTTCCTGGACGCCTCGGGTGTCGCCGAGGCGGAGGAGCTGCGGCGGGTGGAGTTCTACTCCGCCCACGAGGCGCTGGTGCTGGACTACGAGCGGGCCATGGTCCGCCGCGACTCCCGCACCGGCAAGCCCTACGACACCTCGGCGCACTTCGTGTGGGTCGGGGAGCGCACCCGCGAACTGGACGGTGCGCACATCGACTTCGTCTCCCGTGTGCACAACCCGGTGGGGGTCAAACTCGGCCCGACGGCGACCCGCGACGACGTGCTCGCCCTGCTGGACCGGCTGGACCCAGAGCGTGAGCCCGGTCGGCTGACCTTCATCACCCGGATGGGCGCCGAGCGCATCCACGACGTGCTCCCGGCCCTGCTGGAGTCGGTCAAGGACGAGGCCGGCACGGTGACCTGGGTGTGCGACCCGATGCACGGCAACACCTTCACCTCCCCGAGCGGCTACAAGACCCGACGGTTCGAGGACGTCGTGGAGGAGGTGCGAGGCTTCTTCGCCGCGCACCAGCAGGTCGGCACCTGGGCCGGCGGGATCCACGTCGAGCTCACCGGCAACGACGTCACCGAGTGCGTCGGTGGGGTCAGCCCAGTCGACCTGGAGGACCTCGGCCTGCGCTACGAGACGTTGTGCGACCCGCGGTTGAACCACCAGCAGAGCCTGGAGCTGGCGTTCCAGGTCGCCGAGATGCTCGAGCAGGGCGCGCGGTGACCGTCGGCGCCACCGACGGGATCGTCGCCGACCTCCGGTCCGACACGCTGACCCGCCCCACCGCCCCGATGCGCCGGGCGATGGCGGACGCCGAGGTCGGCGACGACGTCTACGGCGAGGACCCGACCGTCAACGCGCTCGAGGAGCGGGTGGCGGGCATGCTCGGGCACGAGGCCGGGCTGTTCACCCCGACCGGGTCCATGGCCAACCAGCTCGGCGTGCGCGCGCACGCCGGCCCGGGGCAGGAGATCATCGGCGACCACCTGGCGCACGTGCTGCGCGCCGAGATGGGTGCGGCGGCCCAGCTGTCCGGCATCACCTCGCGCACCTGGATCGCCGACCGGGGACTGCTCGACCTCGAGGCGGTGCGCACGGTGATGTCCGTCGGCGCCGGCACCTACCAGGTCGGCACGTCGTGCGTCGTGGTCGAGAACACCCACAACTTCGGTGGTGGCACCGTGCAGCCGCTGGACCGGATGCAGGCGCTGCGCGAGCTCACCCGCGACGCGGGCGTCGCCGTGCACCTGGACGGGGCGCGGCTGTGGAACGCCCACGTGGCCACGGGGGTCCCGCTGACCGGGTATGCCGAACTGGCCGACACCGTGTCCGTGTGCCTCAGCAAGGGGCTGGGTGCCCCGGTCGGCTCGGTGCTCGTCGGTCCGGCACCGGTGATCGAGGAGTCGCGGGCCTGGCGCAAGCGCTTTGGCGGTGGCATGCGCCAGGTCGGCATCCTGGCGGCGGCCTGCACGTATGCGCTGGACCACCACCTGGAGCGGCTCGCCGAGGACCACGCCCGCACCCAGCAGGTCGCCCGTGCGGTCGCCGACACGGCACCGGCCGTCGTCGACCCGGAGCGGGTGCACACCAACATCCTGGTGCTCGACGTCGGGGCGACCGGGTGGACGGCCGCCGACTTCAGCGCCGCCGCACGAGAGGCCGGGGTGCTGGGCTATCCCACGGACGCCACCCACGTCCGGTTCGTGTGGCATCTGGACGTCGACGACGCGATGACCCGGCACGCCGAGCAGGTCCTCGTCGAGCTGGTGGGTCGCCCCCGCTGATCTCTCCATTGACCCAGGAGGTGCCCGGGCCTAGGTTCACCGGTAGGACGACCGAGGAGCCACGATGAGCAGAGCCCACGCCGTGCCCGCCGGTGCCGACGACGCCCCGGTGACCCGCGCCGACCGCGACCTCTCGACCTACACCAAGAGCGGCCGGGTGAAACGGGCGGTCTACGACGCCGAGCTGGCCCGGCTCCAGGAGCAGCTGGTGCTGCTGCAGTACTGGATCCAGTCGCAGGGACTGAAGGTGCTCGTCATCTTCGAGGGGCGCGGGTCGGCCGGCAAGGGCGGGGTGATCAAACGGATCACGGAGCGGACCAGCCCGCGCATCGTCCGGGTCGTCGCCCTGCCCAAGCCGACCGAGCGGGAGCGCTCGCAGTGGTACTTCCAGCGGTATGTCGAGCACCTGCCGGCCGCGGGGGAGATGGCGCTGTTCGACCGGTCCTGGTACAACCGCCCCAACGTGGAGCGGGTGATGGGGTTCTGCACCGACGAGGAGTACCAGGAGTTCCTGCGCAGCTGCCCGGAGTTCGAGCGGATGCTGGTGCGGTCGGGCATCGTGGTGCTGAAGTACTGGTTCTCGGTGAGCTATGAGGAGCAGCGCAAACGGTTCGAGTCGCGCAACGCCGAGCCGCTCAAGCGCTGGAAGCTCTCGGACATGGACCTGGCCGAGCACGAGCTCTATGTGCAGTACTCGATGGCCAAGGACGCGACGTTCCAGTTCACCGACACCAAGCAGGCGCCCTGGTATGTCGTGCCCTCCGACGACAAGCGGGCCGCGCAGCTCAACTGCATCAGCCACCTGCTGGGCCAGTTCGACTACGAGGACGTGGCCCCGGACGCCGTCACCCTGCCGGAGATGAAGGACGTCCCCTACGTCCGCCCCCCGATGCAGGAGCAGACGTTCGTGCCGGCCCTCTGGTGAGGGGCCCGGCCGCTACCGCTCGGCCCTGGGCGCCCGGTCCTCGCCGCCGAGCAGCCCGAGGTGCAGCGCGCGCAGCACGGCCCGGGTCCGGTCCCGCACGCCGAGCTTGAGCAGCAGGCTGGACACGTGGTTCTTCACGGTGCCCTCGGCCAGGTGGAGGGCGGCGGCGATCTCCCGGTTGGCATAGCCCCCGGCCAGGAGCCGCAGGATCTCCAGCTCCCGCGGGGTCAGGTCCTGCGCCGGGACGGCGGGGTCGGACGCCGTCGGCCCCGCGCGGTGCCGACCGGTCCGCCGGGTGCGGCGCGCACCGCCCGGAGCAGCCGGTCCGTGATCGCCGGCTGGACCAGTGAGCCGCCCGCTGCGAGCGTGCGCACCGCCTCGACGAGCTGCTCCAGCGTGACGTCCTTGAGCAGGTAGCCGCGCGCACCGGCGCGCAGCGCCTGCAGGACCAGCTCGTCGTCGTCGAACGTGGTGAGCACCAGGACGGGGACGTCGGTGCCGCGCTCGGCCAGCTCGCGGAGCGTGGAGATGCCGTCCCGTCCGGGCATCCGCAGGTCGAGCAGGACCACGTCGGGGCGGTGCGTCTCGGATGGCGGCCAGGGCGCTCGTCGCCGTCCTCGGCCTCGACGGCGACCTCGATGCCGTCGGCCAGCTCCAGCAGGCTGCGGATCCCCTGGCGCACCAGGGTCTGGTCGTCGACCAGGCACACCCGGATCGTGCTCACGGCGCCGGCACCAGGACGTCGACCTGGAAGCCCCCGCCGACCCGGCGCGGACCGAAGCCGGCGGTCGCCCCCGAGTTCCTCCGACCCGTTCCCGGATGCCCTGCAGCCCGTTGCCGGGCACCACGTCGCGCACGACGTGACCGTCGTCGTGCGCCGTCAGCACCGTCTCGCCGGCGGGACCGGGGGTGACCGTGATCCACAGTTCCCGGGCGTCGGCGTGCCGGATCGCGTTGGTCACCACCTCCTGCACGCAGCGCACCAGGGTGAGGGTGCGCGGTCCGTCCAGCACCAGCCCGTCCGCCACGTCCAGGTGCACCCGGGGCCGGGGCAGGTCCTCGACCACCGACGCCAGGATCTGCCCCAGGTCGGGCGGGGCCTCCCGCAGGTCGTCGACGGCCGACCGGACATCGGTCAGCAGGTCCTTGGCGATGGCCCGGGCGCGGGTGACGTGCTCGGCGGCCGGGGGGCTGCTCTGGTGGCTGGCCACCTCGAGCTCCAGGGCGAGCGCCGTCAGCTGGTGCCCGACGAGGTCGTGCAGGTCGCGGGCGATCCGCAGCCGCTCGGTCGACCGGCTCGTCTCCGCCAGGAGGGCGTTCGCCGTGCGCACCTCCGCGTGGGCCCGGGCGAGCTCCCTGCGGGCCGCGTCCTCCCGGCGCCGGGACAGCACGACGAGGACGCTCACCGCCTGCACGACCAGGTAGAGGAAGGCCGTCATGCCCACCTCGAGCGCCCCGGCGTCCCGCCACCACGTCGCGACCCCGATCGCCACCGTGTGCACCGAGCACGATCAGCCAGGCGACGGCATACGGCACGATGTAGACGGCGATGGCCGCGGAGAACACGAGCAGGATCGCGGTCCACCCCGTGCTCTGCACGAGCAGCACCACGATCACGCCGAGGACGACCTGGGCGGCCACCGACCACCGGCCCTTCCGGTGTCCCTCCGGCTCGCTCCAGACCGCCGAGAGCATCAGGCACAGCACGAAGAGCACGAAGAGGACCCACCACAGCCAGGGCGGTCCCACGGTGGGGTCCTGGCCCGCCCGTTGGGCGACGAACACCGGGATGCCCGCTCCCACGCACAGCAGCAGGAGCAGGCTGGCCGCCGCGGTGTCCGGGTCGATGCGTCGCACCCCACGAGCCTACGGGGCAGGCCGGGGCACTGGCCCGTGCCGGAAGTCACGGGTCCAGGTCATGACCTCCGGCACGCGCGGTCGCGGTGCCACCGCGCCTAGCGTCGAGGGCGACGCGGACCCGTCCGGGGACGCGCCGGATTGAGGAGCGGTGATGGGCACGGCGATCGAGGTCGAAGGGCTGCACAAGCGGTACGGCCCCGTGGTGGCGGTCGAGGAGGTGGACCTGCAGGTGCAGGAGGGCGAGGTGCTGGGCATCCTCGGGCGCAACGGCGCCGGCAAGACGACGACGGTCGAGTGCGTCGCCGGGCTGCGCCGTCCTGACCGGGGGCGGGTCAGCGTCCTCGGGATGGATCCGGTGCGGGACCGGGCACGGGTGCGCCAGGTGCTCGGCGTGCAGTTGCAGACGGCCGCCCTGCACTTCTCGCTGACGGTGCGCGAGCTGGTCGGCCTGTTCGCCTCGTTCTACCCCGCCCCGCGGGACCCGGACCGTCTCCTGGAGTCGCTCGGCCTGGCGGAGAGCCGGGGCACCCGGTTCGAGCACCTCTCGGGCGGTCAGCAGCAGCGCTTGTCGATCGCGCTGGCGCTCGTCGGTCGGCCCCGGGTGGTCGTCCTCGACGAGCTGACCGGCGGGCTCGACCCGCAGATGCGCCGGGAGATCTGGGAGCTCGTCGAGGGCATCCGGTCCGACGGCGTCACCGTCCTGCTGGTCAGCCACACCATGGAGGAGGTGGAGCGGCTGTGCGACCGGGTCGCCGTGCTGGATCGTGGTCGGGTCCTGGCGGTGGACACGCCGACGGGCCTGGTGCGCTCGACCGGGGTCGTCGAGCGGGTGATGTTCCGCACGGACACCCCCGACCGGGTCGGGGCACTGCGGCACCTGCCCGGGGTGGAGTCCGTCGCCGTCGAGGGCACGCAGGTAACCGTCGGAGGGAGCGGGGACCTGCTCGGGGTGGTGAGCGCCGCACTGGTGGACCTGGGGATCGTGGCCACCGGCACGCGGCGCGAGGGCGGTGGTCTCGAGGGGGCCTTCCTGGCTCTCACGGGGAGCCCCCTGGAGACGGTCCGATGACGACGGGCGAGGTCATCCGCGGACCCGGCGACTCGGCATACGGGCAGTCCGCTGCTCGCCCCGGCGCCGCGGCCTTCCGTCAGTTGGTGCTGGCGGAGATCCGGATGGTGGTGCGGGACACCGCCGGGTTGGTGGTGCCGCTGGGCATGCCGGTGCTCATCCTGGTCATGTTCGGGCTCAGCGCGGCCGACCAGGCGATCCCCGAGCTGGCGGGCCTGACGGCGCTGGAGGTGTATGTCGTGCCCCTGGCGCTGGTGATGGTGATGGCCATGGTCGGCGTGGTCAACATGCCCTCCTTCCTCGCGTCCTACCGGAAGGCCGGGGTCCTGCGCCGGCTGTCGGTGACGCCGGTGAACCCGGTCATGGTGCTGGTGGCCCAGGTGGTCACGAGCGTGCTGCAGACGGCCGTGGGCATCGGGCTCGCCCTGGGCACCGCGCACCTGATGTTCGGCCTGGCCGCGCCGCGGGACCCCTGGGCCGTGGCCGGGGTGGTGCTCCTCGTGGCTGCCGCGATGTATGCCGTCGGGATGCTGATCGCGTCGGTCTCACCCACCCCGAACGCCTCCGTGGCACTGGGGCTGGTCGCCTTCCTCGGGATCGGCGCGGTGGGCGGCATGTTCGGCCCGGTGCAGAACCTGCCGGAGCCGGTCGCGCGGGTGGGGGAGCTGCTGCCGTTCGGGGCGGGCGTGCAGGCGCTCCAGGCGGGATGGGCCGGGACCGGGGCGGGGACCCAGCACCTGCTGGCCCTGGCCGCGGCGACGGTGCTGTGCGCCGTGGCGTCCGCGGTGTGGTTCCGCTGGGACTGAGCCTCCTGCGCCCTCGCCCCGTGCCGGGGTCGGTCCCTTCTGCTTGGCTGGGGCGATGGACCCCAGGATCAGCTTCGTCACCCTCGCCGTCCACGACCTGGACGCCACGCGCGCGTTCTACGTCCACGGCCTCGGCTGGGAGCCGCACCTCGATGTCCCCGGCGAGGTGATCATGATCCGCACCGGCGAGCACCTGGTGCTGTCCCTGTGGGACGAGGGCGCCTTCGAGGCCGAGGTGGGCCCGATCGTGCGGGGTGCCGGTGTCGCGCCGATCACGTTGGCGCACAACGTGGCCGACCGGGCGGGACGTGGACCGGGTCCTCGAGGCCGCGCGGGGCTGCGGGTGCGGATCCGGTGTCCGCCGCCCGGGCGCGGGAGTGGGGCGGTTACACCGGCTACTTCGCGGACCCTGACGGGTTCCGCTGGGAGGTCGCCTGGAACCCCGGGGAGATCGGTCAGATCGTGCTGCCCTGACGGGGGGTCAGAGGACGGAGAGGGTGATCTCCGAGCCGCGCTCGACCTCCTCGCCGGGGTCGATGGACTGGTAGCGGACGGTGCCGAAGTAGGCGCCGGCGATGTCCTCGCGCTTGACGTCGAAGCCGAGGTCGGAGAGCTCCTGCTCGGCGTCCTCCCACTGCTTGCCGATCACGCCGGGGACCTCCACCAGGTCGGGGCCCTTGGAGATGGTCACGGTCACCTCGTCCCCGCGGAAGAGGGTGCCGTCGTCGGGCGACTGGGAGACCACCGAGCCCTCGGGCACCTCGTCGTCGAAGACCTGCTCGGGCTCGACGGTGACGGTGAGGCCGGCACCGGTGAGCTCGGCCTGCGCCTCCTGCTGGGTCTTGCCGGTGACGTCGGGGACCTCGATCGGCTCCCGCCCCGCGCTGACCACGACCTCCACGGTGGTGCCGGGCCGCACCTGCTCGCCGCCCGCCGGGTCGGTCCGGATGATCTGCCCCTCGGGCACCTGCTCGTCGTGCTCCTGGGTCGGCTCGCCGAGGACCAGGTGCGCCTCCTCGGCGAGGGGCTGCGCCTCCTCGACGGTCCGGCCGACCAGGGAGGGGACGGCATAGCGCTCCGGCCCCTGTGACACCGCGAGGGTGATGTCGGTGCCGTGGCGCACGGACTCCCCGGGCTGGTGCGAGGCGGAGATCACCACGCCCGCCGTGACCGTCTCGGAGTAGGTCGGGTCCACCACGGCGTCCAGCTCCCGCGCATCGAGTGCGTCGCGCGCGTCCTGCTCGGTCAGGCCCTCCAGCGTGGGCACGGCGGAGTGCACGCCGGGACCCTCGGTGTAGTACCAGCCGGCATAGGCGCCACCCGCCCCGAGGACGACGAGGAGTATGCCGAGGAGCCAGGGCAGCGCGCGTCGGCGCCGCCGCTGCGGGGCCGGCGCCGGGGTGGTCGCCCGCGGCGGCGGGCTCGCCTTCGGCTTGGTCTTGCGCGGCGGCCGGTTGCCGGTGGTCCGGGCGTAGTGCCCCTCGCTGCCCAACGGGGGGACCGCGGTGGTGTGGTCGGCCCGGAGTGGTCGGGTGGCGTCGAAGGACTGGGTCGCGTCCGGGTCCGGCAGCAGCGGGCCACCGGGGACGGCGTCGAGCTGGGCGTCGGAGAGCTCGCGCACCACGTGCTGCAGCTCCTCGCGGAACTCGCCCGCGTCGGCCGGTCGGTGCTCGGGGTCCTGGGCGGCCGCCCACTGGATCAGCGCGTCGATCTCCGGCGGGACGGTCTCGACCTGCTCCGAGGCGCGGGGGACGCTGCCGTGCACGTGCTGGTAGGCCACCTGGATCGGGCTGGTGCCCGGGAAGGCCTTGCCGCCGGTCAGCAGCTCGAAGAGCAGCAGGGCCGCCGCGTAGACGTCGCTGCGCTCATCGGCCTTGCCGCGCTCCACCTCCTCCGGCGACAGGTAGGCGGCGGTGCCCCACGTCAGACCGGTGCTGCGGCTGTGGGTGCCCGCCGTGATCGCGCGGGCCAGCCCGAAGTCGGCGACCTTGACCCGTCCGTGGCTGTCGATGAGCACGTTCTCCGGCTTGACGTCGCGGTGCACCAGGCCGGCGTGGTGGGCCGCGGTCAGTGCCTGGAGGACGGGGTCGAGGTAGCCGACGGCGTCGCGCACCGACATCGGGGCCTGGGCCGCGATGACCTCGCGCAGCGTGCGACCCGGCACCAGCTCCATGGCCAGGAAGACCAGGTCCTCGTCCTCGCCCTGGTCGTAGACCCCCACGACGTGCGGGTGGGAGAGCCGGGCCGCACTGCGCGCCTCGCTGCGGAACCGCTCGACGAAGTCGTGGTCCCGGGCCAGGTCCGGGTGCATCACCTTCAGCGCGACCCGGCGCTCCAACCGCAGGTCGGTGGCCTCGTAGACCGAGGCCATCCCGCCGCGCGCCAGCAGGGACTCCACGCGGTATCGACCGTCGACGACGCGGTCGATCCCGGAGGAAGCCGTAGTACTCACCCCTCGAGTTTACGAAGGGAACATGAGAATCCTGTGGAGGCCGCCTGCCTCGGCGCCGGCTGCGGGGTGCGTCAGCTGGGACAGATCAGGGTGACCGGCTTGGAGTAGGCCCACTCGTAGTCGGTGCCGGCCCGCTTCCAGTCGAACCGCGCCTTGGCGCGGACCGTCACCGGACTGCCCGGGCTGCAGGCCAGCGAGTGGCCGAGCGCCAGGTCCTCCGTGTCGTGCCACCCGTCGTGGTCCGGCACGGGCTGCTTCGCGTTGACCCACGACCCGTCGCTCTTGCGCTGCAGCACGACGTCCGTGGTCTTGACCTGGAAGTCGACGCCGTCCGGCATGTCGGTGATCCGGGCCGCCGGCGTCGCCGTCCCGCCGCTGATCCGGACGTTGATGCACGTCCTGACCTGGGTGCCGTCGCAGACCGAGCCCGCGGCGTTGGCGGGCGCCGCAGCCAGCAGCGTGGATCCGCCGATGACGGCGGCGGCCGTGGTGGCCAGGGCGCTCTTGATGAACCTCATGATGTGTTTCCCCTCTGCATACCGCCCCCTGCGGCATGCCCCCCCGGACGACCCCCTGCCGTCCGGGTTGCCGGGAGTCCCCGGCGGCCATCGACTATGCCCCACCCGGGTCGGGAGCGCAACCCCCCCGTGCCCGGTGAGTGCGCCGGACACCGGGGGGCCAGGTCACATCTGCGAGCGCAGCGCCTGGATCGTCGTCACGTAGTGCCGGGTGTCGGCATACATGCCGTGGGCCTGCACCCCGGCGAGGCCCTGGTAGTAGCCCGCGATGGCCTGGTCCTCGCTGTCCGCGGAGCGCAACAGGGCCCGCATGATCACGGTGCCGGCGGTGATGTTGTCCTGCGGGTCCAGCAGGTTCAGCTCGCGCCCGACCAGGCCGGAGGCCCAGTCCCCGGAGCTCGGGATCACCTGCATCACGCCGATGGCGTTGGCGGGGGAGACCGAGCGGTGGTTCCAGCCCGACTCCATGCTGGACAGCGCCAGCATCAGGTCGGGGTCCACGCCGTGGCGGCGCGCGGTGTCGGCCACCATCTGCCGCACCTGGTCCCGGGAGGGCACGTCGACGGCGGCCAGGTGGTCCCGGTTGGCCGCGGCGGAGCGCGCCACGTCGTTCGGGTAGGTGTAGTGCAGGAAGGTGTTGTCGACCGACTCACCCTTCTTGGCGTCTCCGATGTTCTCCGGGCGCGCGGCGGTGCTCCGCGACTCCGAGGTGGTGGCCGCGCTCCCGCCGGGGAGCTTCACGGTCTGACCGACCCACAGGCGCTGGGGGTTCAGGTCCGGGTTGGCCTTGACCAGCGCCGGCAGCGAGACCCCCTCCCGCTGCGCGATGTGCGTCAGGGTGTCGCCCGACCGCACCTGGACCGATCCGCCCCCGCCACCACCGGACCGGGAGGCGGCGGTGGATCCGGAGCGACTCTGCCCGCTCGACTCCGTGGACTTCGTGCTGTCCCCGCCGGAGCCGGACGTGCCCGGGATCGTCAGGGTCTGGCCCGCATGGATCATCCGTGGGTTGTCCAGGCCGTTGGCCTTCACGATCGCCGAGACGGACACGTCGTGCCGCAGCGCGATGTGCGACAGCGTGTCCCCGGGCTTCACCGTGACCTTCGTGCCACCGGATGCGGCGCCCGAGCTCTTCGACGAGGAGCCCTTCGAGGACGAGCCGTTCGACGAGCCTTTCGACGATGAACCCTTGGACGAGGAGCCCTTGTCGGCCGAGGAGCCGGGCACGTCCAGCACCGTCCCCGGGGTCAGCCAGCGGCCGCCGTGGGGGAGGTCGTTGGCGGCCACCAGGGCGGATACCGAGGTGCCGTAGCGCGCGGCCAGGTCGTAGAGCGTGTCGCCCGGGACCACCTCGTGGGAGTTGGTCCGCTTGTCGGTCAGCACGGTGGCGTGCAACTCGGTGGGCAGGGTGGGGGGCAGGTCGGCCAGCGGGCTCATGGGGCGGTGGGCCTTTCGGTGGGCGGGTGCTGCGGGAGCGTGCCGCACCGTGCCCCGAGATGGTGCAGATGGTGTGGCTGGGGTCGGTGTGACCCGTGGGAAACTACCCCAATCCGCCCGGGCATGCCAGATCGACGGCGTGTCGCTCGGTGTGAAAGACTGGATGATGTGGTAAACGACAGCGATGTAATTCTGCCGGACGATGCCTGGCTCGCAGTGCCGGACATGATGGAACTCACCGGGGCCTCCTTGCCCACGGTCAAGGGGTGGTTGCAGGACCGCGAGGTGGTCGCCACCCGGCGTGGGCCGAACAACGCGGTCATGGTCCCGGCCAGTTTCCTGACTCCCGAGGGCCCGCTGAAGACCCTGCGGGGGACCATCACGGTGCTGGCCGACGGTGGGTTCTCCGACGAGGAGATCATCGACTGGCTGCACCGTGGGGACGACTCCCTGCAGGGTGGCAGTGCCATCGAGGCGTTGCGTCAGGGCAACAAGACCGAGGTGCGCCGCCGGGCCCAGGAGCTTGCGTTCTGAGCCCAGAGTCCGTCACCCGGGGTCGGTGAACGCGACCGGCTTCCCGGTCGACTCGGCATACGCGATCTCCCTGCGGGTGGACTCGCCGACGTAGCCACCGGGGTTGACGACCAGCACCCGGTCGGCCAGGTCGATCTTGTGCCGGTGGAGTGCGTCCAGCGCGACCTTCTGCTCGGGCGTGACCACGTCGTCCGCCTCACCGGGTGCGACGACGATGACCCCGGCAAACGTCAGGTCGCGGTGCACCACCCGCATCCGGTCCGCGAAGCGGGCCGAGCCGCAGAGACAGACGATCTCGGGTCGGTCGCGGTCGGCACTGTCGCGATCGGGTCCGTGCCGGGCGGCTCCGTCGCGGGCGGCTCCGTCGAGCTCAAGCAGGTGCAACCCTGCTCCGCCGCGGTGCGGGACCTCCAGCAGCGCTGGATACAGGTGCGGATCCACGGTGTGACCGTCGACCAGCACCCCCGGGAAGCCCGCCTCGGCCGCGCCCTGGACCGCAGCGCGCAGGCAGGCGGCGACGTCCTGCCGCGCTGTCGCCGCGTCGGGGTCGACCGCCTCGCACACCACGAGCAGGTCCTCGCCCTCGGGGAAGGCGAAGGCCACCGCGCTGACGACGCCGTCCCGCTGCGCCAGGACGCTCCGGTCCCGCAGCAGGCCCTCGCCCAGCATCGGGGCGAAGACGCGCCGCGCCGCCTCCTGGTCCTGCACCGGCGACCAGTCGGCGTGCAGCCAGGTGTAGATCGTCAGCCAGTGCCGCAGGACGATCTCCTCGGGGACCTCGGTGAGGTCGGAGAGCATCGGCGCGTCGGTCATCCCCGACTGTGCCCAGGCGAGGTTGTCGGGGTCGGCGCAGTCGATGTGTGAGGGCGGCACCACCTGGTATGTCGTGGCGCCGGCCCGGGTGAGCAGGGCGTGGCGGGCCGTCCCGGGCACGGCCTTGGCGGCCAGCGGCCGCCCGGTCGCCTCGACGAGCGCGGTCACCAGGTCGCGCAGCGTGTCCGGCGCAGGGTCCTCCGAGAGCTCCAGCCAGGCGCGCGAGGGGTGGAGCTCGCCGACCCGTGCCTGCGCCCCGACCTCCGTGCCGTCGGCCCCCACGGACCGGGCGCGCCAGCGCCGTCCCGCGTCGACTTCCTCCACCTGGATCCCCACGGCACCATGGTAGGCGGGCCGGCTGGCAAACCGTTTGGTGAGTGTCGGTGGTCCGGTCCAAGATGCTCGGTGTGACTGAACCAGGGGCGGGCGAGCCGATCGTCGTCGCGCAGGACCTGACCAAGACCTACGGGGACACCCGGGCGGTGGACGGGATCTCCTTCGAGATCACCACCGGAGAGTCGTTCGGCCTGCTGGGCCCCAACGGTGCGGGCAAGTCCACCACCATGCGCATGATCGGCGGGACCCTCACCCGGACCGGCGGGTCGATGCTCGTGGCCGGCCTGGACCCGGACGCCCAGGGGCCGGAGGTGCGGGCCCACCTCGGGGTGGTGCCGCAGCAGGACAACCTCGACGAGGAGCTGTCGGTGCGTGACAACCTCATCGTCTACGGCCGCTACTTCGGGCTGCCGCACTCCTACCTGCGGACCAAGGCGGACGAGCTGCTGGAGTTCGCCCAGCTCACGGAGAAGGCCAAGGCCAAGACGATCTCGCTGTCCGGCGGGATGAAGCGGCGGCTCACGATCGCCCGGTCCCTCATCAACGAGCCGCGGCTGCTGCTGCTCGACGAGCCGACCACCGGGCTGGACCCGCAGGCCCGGCACGTCCTGTGGGACCGGTTGTTCCGCCTCAAGGAGGTGGGGGTGACCCTGGTCGTCACGACCCACTTCATGGACGAGGCGGAGCAGTTGTGCGACCGGCTCATCGTGGTCGACCGGGGCAGCATCATGGCCCACGGCAGTCCCCGGTCGCTGATCCGGGAGTACGCGACGCGCGAGGTGCTCGAGGTCAGGTTCGGCGCCGAGCGCAACGCGGCGGTGGTCTCCCGCCTGGAGGACGTGGGGGCGCGCATGGAGGTGCTGCCGGACCGGATCCTGATCTATGCCGACGACGGGGAGGCGGCGCTGGAGGAGATCTCCGCCCGCGGCCTCTCGCCGATCACCTCCCTGGTGCGCCGCGCCTCGCTGGAGGACGTCTTCCTCCGGCTGACCGGTCGGAGTCTCGTTGACTGACTCCGCCCAGGACCTGCGCCGGCTCGCCGCCTCCGGCCGGGTGCCGCCCCCGGAGGTGTTGGCGGCCCGTGCCCGCCGCTGGGGGTGGTGGTACTACGTGGAGTACTGGCTGCGCACCGCCAAGGCGTGGGCGTTGTCGATCGTCGGTTACATGGTCGGCGAGCCGCTGCTCTATCTGGTCGCGCTAGGGCTGGGCCTGGGATCGCTGGTGGACAGCGGGGTCGGCACCGTCGACGGCGTGCCCTACCTGGTCTTCGTCGCACCCGCGCTGCTCATCGCCACGGTCGTGATGTCGACCGGGGCGGAGTTGACCTACCCGGTGATGGCCGGCTTCAAGTGGAACCGTCTCTACTACGGGCCGCACGCGACCCCGGTGACCCCCGCCCAGATCGCGGTCGGCCAGTTCGCCGGGGTGATGCTGCGCTTCGTGGTGCAGGCCCTGATCTTCTGGGGCTTCCTGGTGGCCTTCGACGCCGTGCCCCGCGGCTGGCTGCCCTCCCTGTTGGTCGTCCCGATCGCCGTGCTCTCGGCGGCGGCGTTCGGTGCCCTGCTCCAGGCGTACGCGGCCACGCTGCGGGACGAGGGCTACCAGTTCGCCTTCATCCAGCGGTTCGTGATCATGCCGATGTTCCTGTTCGCCGGCACCTTCTTCCCGCTGGGAACCATGCCGGTCTACCTGCAGTGGATCGGCTGGATCTCCCCGGTCTGGCACGGCACCGAGCTGGCCCGCCTGGTCACCTACGGCGCGAGCGAACCGGTCTGGCTCACCGTCCTGCACGTGCTCGTGCTCACCGGTATGACGTGTGCCGGCCTGGTCTGGGCGCGGCGGGTCTACACGAACCGGCTCGGGAGCTGAGATGAGCAGCCAACCCCGCGTCCTCGCCGGCCTCTACGGCCGCAACGCCCGTGCGGTGATCGAGCGCGGCTTCCGCGTCATTGCCCGCCAGAACTGGATGATCCTGGTGTCCGGCTTCTTCGAGCCGGTGCTCTACCTGTTGGCGATGGGCCTCGGGCTGGGGGCCCTGGTGGGGGAGGTAGCCGGCCCCGGTGGCACCCAGGTGCCGTACACGGCATACATCGCCCCGGCACTGCTGGCCACCTCGGCGATGAACGGCGCCATCTACGACTCCACCTGGAACGTCTTCTTCAAGCTGCGCTTCGCCCGTCTCTACGAGGCGATGCTGCAGACCTCACTGGGGCCGATGGACGTGGCCCTCGGCGAGATCTTCATGGCGCTCTTCCGCGGGTTCCTCTACGCGTGCGGGTTCATGGGCGTGATGGTGCTGATGGGCCTGGTCACCTCGCCCTATGCGGTGTTGATGATCCCGGTGGCGCTGCTCATCGCGCTCGGCTTCGCCAGCTTCGGGATGGCGGTGACGTCCTACCTGAAGTCGTTCCAGCAGATGGATGTCGTCAACTTCGTGATGCTGCCGATGTTCCTGTTCTCGGCGACGCTCTACCCGATCGAGGTGTTCCCGGACCCGCTGCAGTGGTTCATCAAGGCGATGCCGTTGTGGCACGGGGTGGAACTGATGCGGCACCTGGCCTTCGGCTTCGTCTCCTGGCCCACCGCCGGACACGCCCTGTACTTCCTGGTGATGACCGTGGTCGGCGTCTGGTTCACCACCACCCGGCTCCGGGCGCTGTTCCTGCGCTGACCGCGGCGCGGAAGGCTCAGGTCGCGCGGGAGGCTCAGGTCGCGCGGGAGGTGCAGGCGGCGACGAGGTCGTCCAGGGCCGAGCGGTTGCTCAGCGCCAGATCCGGTATGCCGTGCAGCGCCTCGGTGGCACGCGTGGCACCCGCGGTGATCATCTGTTCGGTGAGTTCGACGGCGCCGCTGCGGACCAGGATGTCGCGTGCCTCCTGCACCCGTGCCGCGTCCAGGTCGGGGTTGCCCAGGGTGGCGAGCAGGGTCGTGGCGTCCGCCGGCTCCGCGTGCTCCAGCGCGTGGGCGATGAGCACGGTGCGCTTGCCCTCACGTAGGTCGTCGCCGGCGGGCTTGCCGGTCTCCTCGGGGTCGCCGAAGACGCCGAGGACGTCGTCGCGCAGTTGGAACGCCTCACCGAGGGCCCTGCCGTACTCGCTCAGGCCCGCGGCGGCGCACTCGTCCCAGCCCGCGGCATACGCTCCGATGAGCAGGGGCTGGCGCACGGAGTAGTTGCCGCTCTTGTAGTGGATGACCCGGCGGCACTGCTCGACCCGCTCGGGGTAGGTGAGTCCGTCCCAGTCGCGGACCGACTCCAGCACGTCGAGGAACTGACCGCCCATCAGCTGGGTCCGCATGTCGTCGAACTCGGGCCGCGCGCCGGCCAGTTGCTCCGCGGGGAGGCCGGACCCGGCAAACATCCGGTCGCACCAGGTCAGGCACAGGTTGCCGGCCAGGATGGCGCCTGCCTCGCCGAACCGGGCGGAGTCTCCGGCCCAGCCTGCCCCGGCGTGCCGTTCGGCGAAGGCGCGGTGGGCAGTCGGTCGCCCCCGGCGCAGGTCGGAGTCGTCCATCACGTCGTCGTGCAGCAGCGCTGCGGCCTGGAACATCTCCATGGAGGCGGCGGCGCGGACCAGCGCCTCGGAGTCCGCGCCCCCGGCGGCCCGGTAGCCCCAGTAGAGGAAGGCGGCGCGCAGCCTCTTGCCGCCGGACAGCAGACCGGCGACGGCGTCGACGAGGGAACCCATCGGCTCGCCGAGTTCGGCCAGCACGGACCGCTGGTGGGCGATCTCGGTATCGAGGGCGGCCTGCACGCGATCGCGCAGCGCGGCACCCGACGGGGCGGGGTGGGGCACGGGCTCCTCCTGGTCGGGGCACGGGTGGTGCCGACGGGACCGAGCCTACGTGGTCCCGGGCCGGGAGCGGCATCGGGCTGTGGGGCGCCGGGCCGGGCCATCCCCTCCGTGGCCCGGACCGGTGCCGCCGTGCTGTGCCGCACTGGTGGTGCCGCACTGGTGGTGCCGCACTGTCGGTGCCGTGGTGTCCGATGGTGTCGTGGTGGCGCGCTCTCGCGTGGAGTTGTCCACAGGAGGGGACGGGGGTTGACACACTGTCGGTCCTTTGTCGTACATTCGTTCTATCGAACACAGGTCGGAATAAAAGATCGGGAGGTCAGGATGAGCCGTCGCTACACCGAGCCGGTCGAGGTGCGTCTGGGGGAGCCGCTGGTCGGTCCGCTGGAAGGGGCGGTGGAGCAGTTCGGGACGGTGCCGACGGCCTTCATCTGGCGCGGCCGACTGCATGTAGTCCGGGCCGTGCTGGGGCACTGGACCCAGCGGCTGCCCTGGTGGCGGGAGGCCTGGTCCGAAAGTGCCGGGGACGAGAGCGCAAGGAACGAAGGGCCGCCCGAGCTGGAGCAGGACGTGTGGCGGGTGGAGGCCAGTGCCGGACGACTGCTCGGCACCGGTGTCTACGACCTGGCCAAGGACGAGCAGTGGCGGCTGCTCCGGGTGGCTGACTGAGCGACGTGAGACGAGAGAAGAGGAGAGGACGATGACCACGACGACGATGACGACGACGAGCAGGGCTGCGACGAACGGGGCTGCGACGAGCAGGGCTGCGACGAACACGGCTGCGACGAGCGGGGCGGTCGCAGCCCCGACGGCCACGGCCCCGGCGGCGACGGTGCTGGACCTGTTGGAGCGCTCCCGGGGCGGGCTGGTGCAGGCCTGCCACAGCAGGTCGGCCGCCGAGCGATACACCGAGGCGCACCTGGCGGCGTTGCGCGCTGCGGCGGCCCTGCTGGCTGCCCGCAGCGCTCCCACGGGCCGGGCCCGCCCACGCAGTGTCTGGGAGGTGCTGCCCACGGTGGCGCCCGAGCTGGGCGAGTGGGCAGTGTTCTTCGCGGGCACCGGGCGGCGCCGGCTCTCCCTGGAGCGGTCCATGACCGGCGTCAACCCCCGGGAGGCCGACGACCTGGTGCGCCAGGCCGAGACCTTCCTGGAGTTGGTCCGCGCCGCACTGCACCTGCCGCTGGCAGCACCACTGCCCGGCGAGTTGGCACCGACGACCCGCTGAGGCCCCGCCCGTGACCACGACCGACCTTGACTTCGCCCACCTGCACGTGGCCTCGAGCTTCTCGATGCGCTACGGCGCCTCGACGCCGGAGGCACTGGTGGAGCGTGCGGTGCAGCTGGGGCAGTCCACCCTGGCGCTCACCGACCGGGACGGCACCTACGGGGCGGTCCGGTTCGTGCAGGCGTGCGAGCGGGCCGGGGTGTCCGCGGTGCTCGGGGTGGACCTGGCGCTGGGATCGCCGGGCGCCGTGGGGCTGCCGAATGCCGTAGGGGTGCCACGTCCCGGACGGGCCCAGCCCGTCAAGGGTGGTGCCCTGGTCGACGACCAGCACCCGCGGGTCACGGTGCTGGCCCGGGGACAGCACGGAGGCCTCGCGCCCGGCGTCGGCTGGTCCCGGTTGTGCCGGCTGGTCACGCACACCCATCTGGCCGGGGAGCGGGGTAGCCCGCGGACTACGCCGGAACTGTTGGCCCGGGCTGCCGCGCCGGTGGACGGGGTCGCCCCGGTGGTGGTGCTGCTCGGCCCGGACTCCGACGTCGGCCGGGCGGTCCGCCACCGCAGGAGCGCCCGGGCCGCTGAACTGCTGCGGGCCTGGACCCACCGGCTCCCCGCCGGGGCGGTCGTCATCGAGGTGGTCTGCCACGACGGTCCGGCGGGGAGCCCGGCCAGCCTGGCCCACGCTGCCCGGATGTGGGGGCTGGCGCTGGAGCACGGCCTGCCGGCGGTCCTGACGACCGCGGCCCGGCACGCCACCGCCGACCAGGCCAGGATCGTCGACGTGCTCGACGCGGCCCGGAGGATGGTCGCCCTGGACGAGCGGCACCTGGATCGCGTCAGCACCGCCGGCCACCTGGCCGGGACCGGTCACATGGTGGCCCTGGCGGGTCGGCTGGCCGACGCCGTCGGCCCGGCCGGTGACGCGGGCAGGCTGCTGGGCGAGACCGCGCACCTGGCGGCCGACTGCGTGCAGCAGGCTCGCAGTGACCTGGGGATCGGCGAGGTCCATCTGCCCGAGCCCGAGGTGCTGGGCGTCACCGGTATCGGCGGGGCGCAGCAGGTGCTCACCCAGCGGACCAGGGCAGCAGTGCACGAGCGGTATCCGGGCCGGCCCACGGCATACCTGGATCTGGTGCACGCCCGGTTGGAGGACGAGCTGGGCGTGATCGCGGGACTGGGCTACCCCACCTACTTCCTCACCGTGGCGCAGGTGTGCGACCTGATCCGGGACATGGGGGTGCGCGTCGCCGCGCGTGGTTCCGGGGCGGGCAGCCTGGTCAACTACCTGCTCGGGATCAGCGGGGTCGACCCGATGCGACACGACCTGCTGATGGAGCGGTTCTGCTCCCCGTTGCGGGCCCAGCTGCCCGACATCGACGTCGACGTGGAGTCCGCCCGGCGCACCGAGATCTACGAGCGGATCCTGGAGCGGTTCGGCTCCGAGCGGGTGACCTGCGTGTCGATGATGGAGACCTACCGGGTGCGGCACGCCATCCGGGACGTCGCAGCCACGCTGGGGATGCCGCCGGGGGAGATCGACGTCATCGCCAAGGCGTTCCCGCACATCCGGGCGCGCGACGCCCGCTCGGCGATCCGGGACCTGCCCGAGCTGCGGCGGCACGGATTCGACGCCCCCCGGATGCAGTTGCTGTTCGAGCTGGTCGAGGGGCTGGACGGGCTGCCGCGGCACATTGCGGTGCACCCCTGCGGGGTGATCCTGTCCAACACCACGCTGCTGGACCGCACCCCGGTCGAGGCGAGCTGGCTGGGCTTCCCGATGAGCCAGTTCGACAAGGACGACGTGGAGGACCTCGGGCTGCTCAAGCTCGACGTGCTCGGGGTCCGGATGCAGTCGGCGATGGCGCACGCGGTGGCCGAGGTGGAGCGGGTCGACGGGGTGGTGCTGGACCTCGACGACGGGGAGCAGATCTCGCTGGAGGACCCGGAGACCTATGCCCTGATCCAGTCCACCCGCACCCTGGGCTGCTTCCAGATCGAGTCCCCGGGTCAGCGGGAACTGGTCGGCAAGTTCGCCCCGGAGACGTTCGAGGACATCATCATCGATATCTCCCTGTTCCGGCCCGGGCCGGTCAAGTCCGACATGGTCCGCCCGTTCCTGCACGCCCGACAGGGGTGGGGTGAGCCGGAGTACCTGCATCCCACCCTGATCCCGTACCTCCGCAGCACCTGCGGTGTCGTGGTCTTCCACGAGCAGGTGCTGCAGATCGTTGCCGAGACGACCGGGGTCACCCTGGCCCAGGCCGACGAGGTGCGCCGGGCGATGGGCAGTCCCCAGGGGCAGGACCAGGTCGAGCAGTGGTGGCGCCCCGCCGCGGCCGCCCGGGGCTACACCCCCGAGGAGGTCGACCGGATCTGGGGGGTGCTGGCCTCGTTCGCCTCGTTCGGGTTCTGCAAGGCCCACGCCGCCGCGTTCGCGCTGCCCACCGTGCAGTCCGCCTGGCTGAAGACCCACCACACTGCCGCGTTCCTGGCCGGGGTGCTGACCCACGACCCAGGGATGTATCCCAAGCGGTTGCTGCTCGACGAGGCACGCACCATGGGCGTCCACGTGCTCGGCCTCGACGTCAATGCCTCGCGGGAGGAATACCGGGTGGAGCAGGTCCCCACCGATGAGCAGCCCTGGAGCGAGACGTGGGCCGACCTACCGCAGGAAGACCCGCCGGGAGGCCCGCCGCCGGGACGGACATCCTCCCGCGCCGGTCGCGCCGGTCGCGCCGGTCGCGCCGGTCGGGGTGACCGGGTCGACGCCGTGATGGCCACGGTGGAGCAACGTGCCAGCTCCTACGGCATCCGGTTGTCGCTGGCGGACGTGAAGGGGATCAGCGCCGCCGAGATCGACCGGGTCGTGGCGGGGCAGCCCTACCACTCGCTGGCCGACTTCTGGCAGCGTGCGCGGGTCAGCCGGCCGGTCGTGGAACGGCTGGTGGTGGCAGGCGGGTTCGACCAGGTGCACGGGGTCGGTGCCGCCCGTGGACAGCGCAGAGACGGGCCGACCCGGCGTGACCTGCTGCTGCACGTGGCCGAGCTGGACAGGTGGCACCGACCGGTCCGGTCGGCGGGGCGCCGCCGGGCCCGTGCTGCGGTCGCCCCGACGCTGGATCCGGCAGCCGCGACGGCGGTCGGAGAGGTCGGGAGCCGTACCACCGCGCAGGCGATGGGCGCCCGCACCTGGCACGCCCGCCAGGTCGATCCGACGCAGCTGACCCTGGATCTCGGGGACCAACCGGTGCTGACCAGCGGCAGCGGGCTGACCGAGATGACCCCCCAGGAGCAGATGCTGGCCGAGCTCGAGGTGCTCGGCCTGGATGTCAGCTCGCACGTGACCACGACCTACCGGCCGATGTTGCAGGCTCTCGGGGTGGTGCCCGCCGAGCGCATGCTGCACCAGAGGAACAGGTCCGAGGTCCTCGTCGCCGGGGCCAAGGTGGCCACCCAGACACCGCCGATCCGCAGCGGCAGGAGGGTGGTGTTCCTGACCCTCGACGACGGCACCGGGCCGACGGACGCCACCTTCTTCGAGGACGTCCAGGGGCCGTTCGCCGCCACGGTGTTCGGCTCCTGGCTGCTCGTGGTGCGGGGCGTGGTCCGGCGCACCGGGCCGCGTGGCATCTCGATCCGGGCCACGGGGGCCTGGGAGATGGCCGCGCTCGGCCAGGCCTTCGAGGCCGGTGGGGTCGAGGCGGTCCGGGACCTGATGGATTCGGCGGAGCGGCAGGCGGTTGCCGGCGCGGCGGGGGAGGCCGGGGAGCAGGCCGGCCGGCGGGTGTTGGTGCACGCCTCCGGGTTCCGCCAGTCGCCGTATGCCGACGTGAAGCCGGCCGAGCCCACCAGCAAGCTGTGGCACTCCTCCCCGGGAAGTTCCGGATGGTGACGTCGGACCAGGACGCGCTCACCGTCCGGGACTGCCCGATCCTGCACGTGGACATGGACGCCTTCTACGCCTCCGCGTCCCTGATCGACCGCCCCGAGCTGCAGGGCCGGCCCGTCGTCATCGGTGGGGGGCTGCGCAGCGTGGTGCTCTCGGCCACCTACCCGGCGCGGGCACACGGCATACGGTCCGGTATGCCGATGGCCAGGGCGAGGCGGCTGTGCCCCGAGGTCGAGGTGATCCGGCCCGACTACGACCGCTACGCCCGGATCTCCGATGCGGTGATGGCGGTCTTCAGCGAGGTCAGCCCCCTGGTGGAGCCGGTCTCGATGGAGGAGGCATTCCTGGACGTGTCCGGCGCACGGCGCACCTTCGGCGGGCCTGCCCGCATCGCCCGCTGGATCCGCGACACGGTGGCCGACGAACAGTGGATCACCTGCTCGGTGGGTGGTGCACCGACCAAGGTGGTCGCCAAGATGGCCTCCCGCGCGGCAAAACCGGACGGGATGCTGCTGGTGCCCGGAGATGCGGTCGTGCCCTTCCTGCACCCGATGCCGGTCGGGGCGTTGTGGGGGGTGGGGGAGAGCACCGAGGCGGCGCTGCACCGGCTCGGTCTGCGGACCGTGGGCGACATTGCTCACCTGCCCCGGGCCACCCTGGAGCGAGCGTTCGGCGCGACGACGGCAGCCCACCTGCAGGACCTTGCCTGGGGGCGAGACAACGGCCGGGTGGCGCCGCTGCCCGCGGAGCGCAGCGTCGGTCACTCCGAGACCTTCAGCCACGACATCGACGACCCGGAGGTGATCTACCGGCAGTTGCTCAGCCTGAGCGACCGGGTCGCCGCCCGGATGCGGCACGGCGGCATGGTGACGCGGACTGTGGTGCTCACGGTCAGGTTCTCCGACTTCACCACGATCACCCGCTCGCGCACCCTGCGTGAGAGCACCGACGTGGGCCGGGAGGTCTACGCCACGGCCAAGGGCCTGTATGACGCACTCGGGCTGCAGCGGGCCCGCATCCGGTTGCTCGGGGTGCGCGCCGAGAAACTGACCGAGGGGGAGCGGACCCCGGTCCAGGGGATGCTCGGCGAGCCGGAGCACGGCTGGCGCGACGCCGAACGAGCGGTGGACCGTGCCGCAGCCCGGTTCGGACACGGCGTCGTGCGCCCCGCCAGCCTCGTCGGGGACGGGACTCGGCGAGGAAGGCACCCCGACAGCGAACTCTCGGGTAGCCCGCTCAGCCGGATCGCGGTGCGCGGGCGGGGAAGGACGGCGGAGCCAACCTCTCCGGGGGCCCAGCGCGTCTAAGGGGTGTGGAACCCCGGCTAGTGCTTCGGACGTTCACGAACTATCCTGAGTAGGACATCGTCGTCATGTGACGAGGGTGTCGACACCGTCCCCACCAGACGGCGGTGCCGCCAACATAGAGGTCAATGGGAGGTCCCAGTGCCGCTCTCCGAGCATGAGCAGCGTGTTCTTGAGCAGATGGAGCAGGCGCTCTACGCCGAGGATCCCCGCTTTGCCAACCAGATGGTCGGCAGGGCCGAGGCCAAGGCCGCGCGCCGTCGGATGGGCATCGGGATTCTCGGGGCGATCCTCGGGCTTGGCCTGATCGTGCTGGGCGTGACCGTCCAGCAGATCTGGGTGGGTGGCATCGGGTTCGCGGCCATGATCCTCGGTGCCGCACTGGCATTCACTCCGCCCCGCAAGAGCGACGGTCCGACCCTGGGCACGGTCCAGGACGACGGCAACATCACCCTGCGCACCGGCCGCCCGAGCGCCGCTCAGGGTGGCAAGGCATCCCGGAACAAGAACCGACCCAAGACCAGCGGCACCTTCATGGACCGGCTCGAGCAGCGCTGGGACAAGCGCCGCGAGCAGGGGCCCTTCTGACCGAGGCCGGACTCACCCGGGCACGCGGATCGAGTTCTGCTGTCCTGGACGCCGAGCGGATCACTTCAGGTGGGCGTCGGCATACGCCACCATCGCGTCGCGCACATACTCGGCGATGTTGTGGCCGTCCACGTCGTAGTTCGCGCGGAAGCGGGGGTCATCGACATACATCTGCCCCAGCGTCGCGAACGCCTCGGCACCCGGTGCCCGACCGCCCCAGCCTGCCCTGACCCAGTCGTACTGCCGCTGCGCCAGTGCCTGCACGGTGTCGCTGCGCACGTCCAGACCGCGTGCTGAGGCCACCGCGAACTCCTCGATGAGGTGCCCGAGCTCCTCGGTGAACTTCTGCTTGCCTGCCGCGCCCAGGGCGCGCCACCAGCGGTCGGACGCGGCGTAGGCCTCCCGGCCCCAGCGCTGCTCCACCTCCTCCTTGAACTGCGTGTTGTCGAACCCGTCAAACACTTCAGTCGCCACGAGCTCCTCGCCTCCTTCCAGTTTGTCGATGGTTGACCGTACGGACCCGATGAGCCGGTCCACCCTGTCGCGCTCCGCGGCCAGGTGGGTGAGGTGCGTGCGCAGCGCTGCAACGGTGTCCTGCTCCCCGGCCAGGAGCTCGCCGATCGCGGGGAGCCCCAGGCCGAGGTCGCGGAGGAGCAGGATGCGCTGTAGCCGCACGAGAGCCGCCTGGTCGTAATAGCGGTACCCGTTGGCGCCGGTGCGGCTCGGACGCAGCACCCCGACCTGGTCGTAGTGCCGCAGCGTCCGACTCGTCGTCCCCGCAGCCTGGACGATCTCGTGCATCGACCACTCCATGACACCTCCCACTGGTCTCGTCCGGTCACTCACCGGTCCTGTCGAGCCGGTCGACTCAGCATGAAGGTTGACGCCACGTCAATGTCAATCGGGATCGCCCCTGTATGTCGTGTGCTGTGGAAACCCTGGCGCTGTGTCGGACGTGTGTTCTATAGTGGGGTATCGAATTGTTCGATCGTCCCAGCGGGTGGAGGGGGGCGGTCGTGGTGCGTCCGGAAGGGGGTGAGCGTGATGAGTGGTCCACAGCAGGTGGCCGGTGGCTTCGTGATCGAGGCGCCGACGCCGCCGGATGTCTCGGGACTCTCCGCCGACGAGGCGGCCCGGGTGTGGTGGGAGTGGGAGGCTGAGTTCGACGAGTGGATTCCCGACGCGCTGGACCTGCTTCCGTGGGACCTCTGGGCTGACGTCGGTTTGGCCGGTTGGCGCGAAAGCACGGACGGGCCGGCCTGCCCACCGGACTCGGCCACGGTGCAGGGGGAGCTGGCGGCGTCGCTGACTGCCGCCGGGTACCCGGAGCACGTGGTGGCGCACCTGGTGGCGCTCGCTCCGGTGCTGGCTGGGGGCACTGCCGCGACGTGCCCTGCCGCGACAGCCTTGCCGTCCGCCCCCGGGGCTGGGGCATCCGATGACAGCGAGGGCGCCGCCCGTGCTGACTCCGTTGGCGGCGCGGAAGCCACACGCGGGGATAGCCCCTCCAAGGGGGATCGTCCCTCCGACGGGGAGCTCGTCGCGGCGGCCGAGGCCGTGGTCGTGGTGCAGCGCTGGACCGACGCGCTCCTGGCCGGCGTCCTGGCCGACTTGGCTGCCGCCACGGGCGAGGTGTTCCTGGCGGAGAAGGGCGTGACGGATCCGGAGGAGTTGTCCCGGACGGCCCGGGAACGCTGGCGGGCCAAGACGAAGTCGGTGCTGGCCAACGAGCTGAAGGTCCTCACGGGCTGGGGGATCCAGGATTGTCATGACCGCATCGGATTCGCTCTGGGTCCGAGGCAGGCCACGGCCATCCCGTGGCGGGCGCTGGCGACGGGCGAGGTGCAGTGGAACCAGGTCCGGGCCTGGTGGTCGACCTGCCGCGGCATGCCCGTGGAAGTTGCGGCCCAGATGGCCGCGCGGGCGTTCGGGCCGGACTCCGACAGAGCGAAGTCGGCCCGCAGGAGCCAGGGCAGCAACAACCGCGGCGACGCCGCGCGCTCCTCGTTCGGTGAGACCAAGGACGACCTGGCCAGATTGGTCGCTGCCTTGCTGGGGGAGGACCCTGATGCGGCGCGCGAGGAGCGCCAGGCGGCGCTCGCCCGACGGGACGCTACGGCCCGCCTGGACGATGACGGGACCGGCGAGCTGACCGTCATGGGCCGCTCCTCGGCGGTGGTAGCCGCCATCGATCGGATCGACCAGATCGCCCGGGCGGTCCGCGCGGCGGGGGATCCGCGCACGCTCGCGCAGCTTCGCTCCGACATCGCGATGTCCCTGCTCATCCACGGGTCGGTCACCCCGGCTACCGGTCACCCGGATCCCGGACCGGGCGCCGCCCCAGGCAAGGGGACGCGTGCTGCAGGCGAGGCAGGCTGTGTCGCAGGTGAGGGACCGCCTGCTGCAAGCGAGGGAGCGTGCGACGAGACGCGTGATTCACGGGAAGGGGCAAAGGCTGCCAGCCCGACGCAGCCACCAGATCCCCCAGGATCCGTGATTGACACATCCGCGGCGGACTCCGGGGGAGGGGTGGTCGGGGCACCCGACGAGGCCCTGGCAAGGGTCCTCGCCGGATGGCCCACGGCCAACCTGGAGGTCGTCGTGCCCCTTGAGGTGCTGCTCAGTGACGAGTCGGTCGGGGTCGGGATGCTGCCCGGCAGGGGGTACCTGTCGGCGGAGGAAGTCCGCGAGCTCGCGCTGCAGGCCGGTGGCATGCTGCACCGGCTGGTGACCGACGAGATGGACGGCCGGGTCATCGAGCGTTCGAGGGCGGCATACGCGCCCGACCAGGAGATGCGCGTCCAGGTCGCCGCTGCAGATCGGATCTGCCGGGCGCCGGGCTGCCTCGTGCCGGCGGCGAAGTGCCAGTTCGACCACGTGGAGAACTATGGCGATGGGGAGTCGGGCGGCCCGACCAGCGAGACAAACGGGCAGTCCCTGCACGGGGTCCACCACCAGCTCAAGACCTGGGGTGCCTGGAAGGCGGTCATGGACGACTATCGCAACGTCACCTGGACCACGTTGTTCGGCAGGATCTATCCCACGCGGGCCTTCGACTACCGGGCTCTGACGCACCCCTGGACCCCGGGGTCGACCGGGACCGAGAAGCACGACTCGGGGTGGCGGGCCGCGCTGGCGGGCGACAGGCACCTGCAGGACGACGTCGTGTATGCGGCGCTCGCGCATCGCGATCGGGACACGGCGACGTTGGCGGGCCATGACGACCGGCCCGACCCGGAGTTCCTCGACCTCGGCCGCGGCTGGTTACACCACCGGGCCCCGATCCAACTGCGCCACCTCACCCGCACCGGCAGACGGCGCAACGGTCCACCTCCCGGGCAGCCCACGCCGGAGGATCTCCTCGCAGATCGCACCGAGAGCTCGGGGCCACCCGACGCGGTGACCGACCCTGCGGCGGAGCCCCCTCCCTTCTGACCAGGCCCGGGCGGTGTGGCTGGTGGTGGGAGGGCAGGCCGAGATGTCAGGCGGCGGCAGGTGACGGCGTCACGCCTCGGGCTGACTCCCCACCAGGCCACGCTCGAGGAGCACCTCGGCGATCTGGATCGTGTTGAGTGCAGCGCCCTTGCGCAGGTTGTCGCCGACGACGAACATGACCAGTCCGCGGCCGCCCGGCACCGACTGGTCGGTGCGAATCCGCCCCACGTATGACGGGTCCGTGCCAGCAGCAGCAAGCGGGGTGGGCACGTCGGCAAGGGCGACCCCGGGCGCACCCGCGAGAGCGGACCGTGCCTCCTCGGGTGTGATCGCCCGGTCGAACTCGGCGTGGATGGCCAGGCTGTGGCCCGTGAAGACGGGAACCCGCACGCACGTGCCCGCCACCGGCAGGTCCGGAAGCCCGAGGATCTTGCGCGACTCGTTGCGCAGCTTCTGCTCCTCGTTGGTCTCCTCGGAGCCGTCGTCAACGATGTCGCCGGCGAGGGGGACGACGTCGAACGCGATCGGCGCCACGTACGCCGCGGGGTCCGGGAGGTCGACGGCGCGGCCGTCGTGGGTGAGCGCCTCGAGCTCCTGCTCCGCACCGGCGCGGACCTGTCCCGCGAGCTCGGCGACACCGGCCAGGCCGCTGCCGGAGACCGCCTGGTAGCTGGACACGATCAGCCGGGACAGACCGGCGACGTCGTGCAGCGCCTTGAGGACCGGCATCGCCGCCATCGTCGTGCAGTTGGGGTTCGCCACGATGCGCGCGCCACCGTCGGCCACGGACTGGTCGAGCGCCTCCGGGTTCACCTCGCTGACCACGAGGGGGATCCGGTCGTCCATGCGCCAGGCGGAGGAGTTGTCGACCACGACGGCGCCGGCCTCGGCGAACCGCGGGGCCTGGGCACGGGAGGCCGTGGCGCCGGCGGAGAACAGTGCCACGTCGATGCCCGCGAGGTCGGCGGTGGCGACGTCCTCCACCACGATCTGGCGCGGTTGTCCGGCATACGGCTCGCCCGCCCAGCGCCCTTCCCAGGGCAACGTGCTGCCGGCGGAGCGCGCGGAGGCGAAGTACCGCACGGTGGCGACCGGGAAGTCCCGCTCGGCCAGCAGGCGGCGCATCACCTCACCGACCTGTCCCGTCGCGCCGACCAGTGCGAGGTTGATGGCGCTCATCGGCCCGTCCCTCCGTACACGACAGCCTCGTCGTCGGCGTCCAGGTGGAAGGCCGTGTGGACCGCGCGCACTGCCTCTTCCAGGTCCCGCTGGTCGGTGATCACCGAAATCCGGATCTCCGAGGTGGAGATCATCTCGATGTTGACCCCGGCCTCGGCCAGGGCGCCGAACATGCGGTGTGCGACCTGCGGGTTGGACCGCAGCCCCGCACCGACGAGCGAGAGCTTGCCGATGTGGGAGGTGTAGATGACGTCGGCGAAGCCCAGTTCGTGCTGCAGCTCGCGGATCGCCGCGACCGCCGCGGTGCCATCGGCTTCGGGGAGGGTCAGCGAGATGTCGGTCATGCCCCGCGCAGACGTCGAGATGTTCTGCACGATCATGTCGATGCTGACGCCGACGCTGGCCACGGCGCCGATCACCAGGGCCGCGGCGCCGGGACGGTCGGGCACACCGACGGCGGTGACCTTGCCGAGGGTCTTGTCGTGCGCGATGCCGGAGATGATCGGGTCTTCCATGGGGTCCTCACCGGGGTGGGTCTGATCGGTGGTCGGGTCGGTCGTATGCGGATCTGTCCCCTCTGCTCGCAGCGTGCCGTCGCGGCGCAGGGCCGCCGTGAGTGGACGATCGACGAGGATCCAGGTGCCCTCCTTGTCGGAGAAGCTGGACCGGACGTGGAGGGGAACGGCGAAGCGGCGCGCGTACTCCACGGCGCGCAGGTGCAGGATCTTAGCCCCGTGCGCGGCCATCTCCAGGGTTTCCTCGATGGTGATCCGGGTGATCCGGCTCGCGCTCGGCACGATCCGCGGATCGGCGGAGTAGAGGCCGTCGACGTCGGTGTAGATCTCGCACACGTCGGCGTCCAGCGCGGCCGCGAGAGCGACGGCGGTGGTGTCGGAACCGCCGCGCCCCAGGGTGGTGACGTCCTCGTCCTCCGAGACGCCCTGGAATCCGGCCACGATCGCGACGGTTCCCTCCCGCAGGGTCGAGGCGACCCGCTCGGGTGTGACGTCGAGCAGGCGGGCCCGGCCGAACCGGTTGTCGGTCCGCAGCCCGGCCTGCTGGCCGGTGAAGGAGCGGGCCGGCACCCCGAGCTCCTGGATCGCCATGGCCAGCAGCGCCATCGAAATGCGTTCGCCGGCGGTGAGCAGCATGTCCAGCTCTCGCTCGGGAGGCTCCTGGGGGCTCACCTGCTGGGCGAGATCAAGGAGCTCGTCCGTGGTGTCCCCCATGGCAGAGACGACAACGGCCACGTCGTTGCCGCGACGCTGGGTCGCAACGACGCGTTGGGCGACGCGGCGGATCGCGTCGACATCGGCGACGGAGGAGCCGCCGAACTTCTGGACGAGCAGAGCCATGGGAGCTTTCGGACGAGGACTTGGGGAGGGGGCTGACGAAGGGGCTGACGCCGTCGTCAGTTCGGCTCAGTGTATGCCGTGAGGTCACCCGTCTCGGTGTCCGCATCCAGGAGCACCGGCACCGAAGCCTCCCCCTCGACGATGATGCGGGCGCAGCCGGCCGCGACGTCCTCGTCGGTGATCCGGTAGTGCTGGCGCCGGAGGTGGGAACTGCCGTCGGCCGGGTCGGTCTCCCGGACGTCGAAGGTGAGGACGTCGCCCGCGCGGTACCCCGGCACCGGTGGCCCATAGTTCAGGTCCTGGGACGCTCGGTCGGACAGGACCTGGGGCTGCTCGGGGGTGTAGCCGTGGCCGAGCTCCTTCCAGACCCCCGGACCCCAGCCGTGGTCGGCCGGGGTGAGCGTGTGGGTCGGCCCGGTGCTGCGCCATACCTCCGGACGGGCGGGGGTGACCGACCGGAGCACGACGTCCAGGGTGGGGCGGGTTGGGGCCTCGGGCGCTGGGGGAGCGCCGGTCAGGGCCTCCGGGTCGACGGTGGCGAAGACGATCTCCCGGTAACCCTCACGTTCGTAGAGCACGCCGATGCGTCCGTCCGCAAGACGGGCGACCGTGGAGTAGGCCGAGCTGCCGGCGCAGAGCACCATCGCGTGCGGCCAGGTGGCACCGTCGTCGCGGGACAGCTTGAGCACGGTGTTGCGGCGCAGTTGCGGGTCGTGGTTGTGCGTGGCCAACAACCAGTGCTCACTCTCTGGGCGGGCCAGGTGCGTGAGCGTGGGCAGGCCGTCGAACCTGGTCAGCGAGCCGTTGTCGCCGGGGTCCGGCAGGTCGGTGTGGGGGACGGTTCGGGAGTAGCTGTGCCCGCCGTCGGTCGAGGTCGCGGCGAGGCGGTGACCGGGTGCGCGGGAGTGCAGGAGCACGGTGCCGTCGGCCAGACCGACGGTCTTGTTCTCGTTGGTGCCCGTGCCCACCGGGTCACCGAGGGTCCAGGTCTCGCCGTGGTCGTCGCTGTAGGCGCTCGCGGCCGTGATCTCCCCGTCCAGCAACAGCACGAACTGCTGCAGCAGCCGACCGGCGTGCGGGCCCGCGTGGAGTTGGGTGCCCGCACCCGCAGCGGCGAAGAGCCCGGTGATGCCCTCCCGCTTGAGCATGCCGGTGATCCGGCGATGCGACCAAGTGAGTCCGTCGTCGTCGGAGAAGCTCAGGGCGACGTGCTGGACCTCCTCGTCGGGCTCGAGCCCCTCGACCGCCTCGAAGAACCCGGCGTGCGTGCCGCTCGCGTGGAACAGGAAGATCCGCCCGGTCTGCGCGTCGACCAGCAGCGACGGGTCACCATAGCCGTCGAGGCCGGACCCGGTGCGGACCACCTGCTGCGGACCCCAGGTGCGTCCGTGGTCAGTGCTGCGGCGCAGCAACAGGTCGATGGGGCTGGGCAGGTCGTCCAGGTTGGGGCGCCCGTCGTATGCCGCCAGGACGGTCCCGCGGGTCGTCACCGCGAGTGCGGGAATGCGGTACTGCCGGTAGCCGACGCCGCGGCGGGCGAGCACCTGCTCGGTGATGGTGGACACCGCGTCATCGTAGGGATGCGTCTCGGGATCGTGGGGATGCTCTCGGGGTGGCCCGGCGTGTGGCTCACCCCGTTGCTCACCCGGCCCGAGGTGAGCGCACCGTTGCGCGCGGCGGCGCGGGACGGCATACCCGGTCTCCTGGTCGGCGGCACCGCGGACCACAGTTGGGACGGTGGCCTCGCCCGGTCGCTCGGCCTCACGGTGCACGAGGCCGCAGGGGCGGACCACAGCCTCGAGGTCGCCACCGGGTGGGCCGACTCGGTCGACTCGGTGCGGGCTGCGGTGGGCGCCGTCGCCGAGTTCGCGGCGACACTCTGATCCTGTTCGCGGCGACGCTCTGATCCGTTGCGGCGTGTCGCACCACCTCCTCCACATCTCGTACAGACTTGCGATTAGTGTGATCCACAGGTGCTGCTGCGCACCGTGGTTGTCCACAGGCTCCGGCTCAGGACCCCACAGTGTCGGTGGTGGCATCTAGCGTCTGACAGGACACGGATCACCGCAGCGGCCCAGGGGGTCGCGGGCGTGCCGCAGTCGGTCGAAGGTAGGCGCGCCCGCCCACGAAGTGAAGGAGCAGGAGATGGCACAACCGAGCAAGGTCACGCCCATGCACCAGGACAAGTCCAAGGCCCTGGACACGGTCATGGCCCAGATCGAGAAGCAGCACGGCAAGGGCGCGGTGATGCGCCTGGGGGACGACGTCCGCCCACCGATCGCGGTGATCCCCACCGGGGCGATCGCCCTCGATGTGGCCCTCGGGATCGGCGGTCTGCCGCGTGGCCGGGTGGTGGAGGTCTACGGGCCGGAGAGCAGCGGTAAGACGACCGTCGCGCTGCACGCGGTCGCCAACGCCCAGAAGGCCGGCGGGATCGCGGCCTTCATCGACGCCGAGCACGCGCTCGACCCGGAGTACGCCAAGAAGCTCGGGGTGGACACGGACGCGCTGCTGGTCAGCCAGCCGGACACCGGCGAGCAGGCGCTGGAGATCGCCGACATGCTGATCCGCTCCGGCGCGCTGGACATCATCGTCGTCGACTCGGTCGCCGCCCTGGTGCCGCGCGCGGAGATCGAGGGCGAGATGGGCGACAGCCACGTTGGTCTGCAGGCGCGGCTGATGTCCCAGGCGCTGCGCAAGATCACCGGCGCCCTGAACTCCACCGGCACGACGGCGATCTTCATCAACCAGCTCCGCGAGAAGATCGGCGTGATGTTTGGGAGTCCCGAGACGACCACGGGTGGCAAGGCGCTGAAGTTCTACGCCTCCGTCCGTCTGGACGTGCGCCGGATCGAGACACTCAAGGACGGCACCGACGCGGTCGGCAACCGAACCCGCGTCAAGGTCGTGAAGAACAAGGTGTCCCCGCCCTTCAAGCAGGCCGAGTTCGACATCCTCTACGGGCAGGGCATCTCCCTCGAGGGCGGTCTGATCGACATGGGCGTGGAGCACGGCTTCGTCCGCAAGGCCGGTGCCTGGTACACCTACGAGGGCGAGCAGCTGGGGCAGGGCAAGGAGAACGCCCGCCAGTTCCTCAAGGACAACCCGGACATCGCGCAGGAGATCGAGCGCAAGGTCAAGGACAAGCTGGGCGTGGGCCCGCGCTCGGACGCAGGTGTCGATGGTCCCGACGGGGTGCCCGAGGGTGTCAACCCGGAGACCGGTGAGGTCTCCGTCAACTTCTGAGACCGATGCCCGACCCCGACGCCACCGTCGAGACCGATCGACTGGCGCGTGCCCGGGCCGCACTGGCCGCCGCGGAGCAGTCCGCGGCGGCCAGTGCCGCTGACGCCTCTGCCGGTCACGACCCTGGCGAGCAGGACCCTGGCGGGACGGATACGGACGCCGAGCCTGATCCGCACGACGTGGCCCGACGGATCGTGCTGCGCCAGCTCACGATGGCGCCGCGCAGCCGCAAGCAGCTCGAGGACAAGCTGCGTCAGAAGGGGTGCGATGACGACGTCGCCCGGAGCGTCCTGGACCGGATGACCGAGGTGGGACTGGTCGACGACGAGGCCTACGCGCGGACTCTGGCCCGCAGCCGGCAGGAGACCAAGGGGCTTGCGGCGCGCGCCATCGGCCACGAACTGCGCCGCAAGGGCGTCGCCGAAGAACACATCGAGCAGGTCCTCGACGACGTCGACCCGGCGGCCGAGAAGGACCAGGCACGCGACCTGGTCCGCAAACGACTCCGCTCGATGCACGGGCTCGAGCGGGAGGTACAGACCCGTCGGCTGGCCGGCTTCCTGGCCCGCAAGGGCTACTCGGGCGCGGTCGCCTACGAGGTGATCAGGG
Source organism: Ornithinicoccus sp. (assembly GCF_057176825.1). Taxonomy (NCBI): domain Bacteria; kingdom Bacillati; phylum Actinomycetota; class Actinomycetes; order Micrococcales; family Intrasporangiaceae; genus Ornithinicoccus; species Ornithinicoccus sp. Next base: position 1,939,758 of record NZ_CM169976.1, read on the forward strand.
ACGCCCTGGACGAGCTACCCGAGCACCGGCGCGACTAGCGGCTGGTCCCGATGGGCTCAGTCCTCGAGGTCGTCCTCGGGGTCGCGCACGTAGTGCATGGCCGACTCCTCGGGGGAGTCCTCACCAGTGGGTCGGCTCTCACGGGCGATCTCCTCACGCTCGATGTCCTCACCCTGTCCCTGGTCGGGGGCGATGAGTCGACCCACGCGTTCTCCCTCACTGCCCAGGAAGTCCCGGTCGGCGGGGATGGCGTCGGGGTCGTCCCCGCCGACCCGCTCCGGTTCGTCCAGGCCGCTCTCGTTGTCGGGAGCCCCGTAGGCCGAGTCGGGATCGGAGACTTCCTGGCGGATCCGCTGCTCGATGGTCTCGTCGGTGCGCTGCTCCTCCGGGGTCGTGCCCCAGGACGTCGTGCCATGCAGCCGGTCCGGAGGCTCGTACCCACGGTCCAGCGGGTCCTCCGTGCCGTCGAGGGTGTCCTCCGGCTGCAACTGGTCCTCGTCGTCGAGACTGTATGTGCCGAACTCGCCGTCCAGGTTCTCCCGGTCAGGCTGGTCGCTCATCGCAGACTGCTCCCTTCGTGAGGATCCTCGTCAGGCACCGAGCCTAGTCCTGCATGCCCGCTCGGGCTCAGCCCGGCCCGAGCGGTCTCATTCCGGCGCGACGGTGAGTGCGGTCACGAGGGCATAGTCGTCCGGTGCCGACCCCGGGCCCCAGTCCAGGGCGAACCCGCCGGTGCTCGTGACGTCCGGCTGCACCGGCAGCTCCAGCGCGACGACTCCGTCGACCTCCACCGTGGTCGATGTCGCAGACACCCGCATCCGCAGTTCGCGCTGCGCTGCCGGATCCAGGTCGGTGACCGAGAGCACCCGCCCCTCGTGGTCGAGCACCTGTGCCTGCCGGTCCGATACCCGGACGCGCACCGGCTGCTCGCTGCCGACCCGGGCCGAGAGCGCCACGGTGCCGCCCTGTTGGCTCAGCCCACTCACGGTGGCGGTCACGGTGTAGCCAGTCCAGTCCCCGGTGCGCGCGGGCGCCCACTCGGCAGCGACGAAGCCGGTGGTCCCCGGGGCCGGGCGAAGGCCCGGGCCACCGGTGCGCACCGGCGCGGCAGCCCGCGACGGGGTGAGCCAGTGGGACGGGTCACCGAGCTCGCTGCTGTCGGCGTCCTGAGGGGGCAGGGACTGTGCGGTGACCGGAAGCGAGGTCATGGCGAGCACACCGTCGAAGACGTCCCGGTCGGTGTCGCCGGTGAAGACCTCGAAGCGCTCCACGATGGGTGCGTCGATGTCTCGCAGGGACAGGGGGCGTGGGGCCGCGGCGTTGACGAAGGCCACCTGGAAGCGTTCGGCAATGAGGGAGGCCGCGCCCTCCTGGTCGTCGTTGTCGAGCTCGGAGAACGGATAGGCGAAGGCCGTGGGGGCGGGCAGCCCGTGGTCGGTCATCGACTCGATCGACCGGTCCAGGTCGTCGGCGACCCGCCGGGCGTGGGCCTCCGGGGTCTCCGGGCCCGCGGTGGACCCGTCCTCGGTCGCGTCGTCCCACACCTGGTGGGTGAGTGCCCCGCCAACGGTGCCGTGCTCGTCGACGGTGGTCCGGTAGTGCAGCGCGTCGGTGTGGGAGCCGAATTCCCAGCGCCCGGACTCGGCCATGGCCCCGACCTCGGGCCAGGTGAGGTAGTACGGCTGGCGGGTGCCCACGGATCCGGTGATCAGGAACGAGACGGCGTTCATCCCATAGCGCTCCAGGATCGGGTCGGCATAGCGCCACAGGCCGGACGTGCCGTCGTCGAAGGTGAGCAGGAAGGACCGCGCCGGCGGGGTGAACCGGCCGTCCCGGTAGGCGAGGAACTCTTCGAGGGTCAGCGACTCGTATCCCGCGCGGTCCAGCATCTGCAGGTGCGACTCGAAGTCGGCCGGCGTCACGACATACTCGCCGTCACCGGTCTCGGGGGCGATGTCGTGGTAGGACAGCACCACGGGCGCTGCGGGCACGCCCGGCTCCGCGGCCAGCAGCCGTGCGGACTCGTATGCCGAGAGATCGGCCTCGTCGAGCACCACCGGGGCGGTCTCGTGCTGCTCGGAGATCCCGGTGTCCCGTGCGAGGGCGAGGGGGACCGCGAGGGTCAGCAACATCACAGCGGTCGCCAGTGCGGCCAACGTCGCCTGGAGGAGGCGGTGTCGCGGGCGGCGGGCCGGGACGGGGCGGGCCGTCAGCTCGGGGAGCAGGGCCAGGGCTGCGGCCTTCGAGCCGTGGGTCACAGCAGTTGTCCCTTCGTGAGGATGAAGAGGTAGAGGAACACCAGGGCAAGGACCAGCAGGGCGCCGGTGAGACGCGTTCGGATGCTCATGAGGACCTCGACCAGATCCCGCGACGGACGGTGAGGAGCGAGTAGGGAAGGAGCCAGGACAGGCCGATCGAGGAGATGAGGCTCATCAGCGGGCGGTACCTCCACCGCGGGTCACCGGGGTTGTCGATGGCGTAGGCGGCGCCCCAGACACCGCCCTTGACCAGCACGCCGGCCAGGTAGAGACCGGTGAGCAGCCACAGCCCGCCCAGCGGCGCGAGCACCAGGTGGCGGACCGCCATGAGGGGGGCGGCGATGACCCAGATCGCGTGGCCGTAATAGAGGACGCTGGGTCCCAGCCCGCGGCGCCACATGAACCGGCCGGTGAAGCACAGGTTGCGGATGAAGCTCTTCTTCCAGCGGACCTGCTGCTTGAGGAACGCCCGGGTGGTCTCGGGCACGACCGTCCAGACCAGCGCCGAGCGCACGTAGCCGACGGCCCACTCGCGCTCCGGATGGTCGATCGCCAGGAACGGCGACCCGGCGTGCTGCGCCTTGAGGTGGGCGCCGACCCACTTCTGACCCAGGACGTAGCCGGTGAGCTGGCGATCGGTCGCGAACTTGAACTCCGCCCCGAGGAAACGGTCCTCCGCCCAGGCGGGCAGGTAGTTCCAGATGGCGTCCCGACGGAACACCGCCAGAGGCCCCGACACGCAGGTGACCGATCCGAAGGTCGACTCGGCGGCCTTGCTGACCCGGAAGCTGCCTTCGTACCAGGTGTCCTGGACCCGACTCAGGAGGCTGGCCTCCGCGTTGAGCGCGCGGGCGTGACCGGACACGCCACCCAGGCCGGGGTGGGCCACGAGGGCGGCGACGCACCGGCGGAGGGCGTCCGGGGCCAGCACGCAGTCCGAGTCGGTGAAGGCGATGACATCGCCGACGGCGTGGCGCAGTCCGGCGACCAGGGCCCTCTTCTTGCCGGACCGCTCGGGCATCTCCACGAGCGTGAAGTCGTAGTCGACGGTGAGCTCGCGCAACCGCTCGCGGGTGCCGTCGTCCGACCCGTCGTCCACCACGATGACCTGCAGCGTGGGGTAGTCCGAGCCGGTCATCGAGGCCACGCACTGGTCGATCACGTCGATCTCGTTCATCGCCGCCACGATGAGCGTGACGCTCGGGGTGGCCGGGAGCGGGGGAGCCCCCGCGCGGTCCCTGACCCGGGAGATCAACGGGTTCGAAAGGTCCTCGTAGGAGGCGTAGGCGCGGTAGAAGATGAAGGTGGTGGAACCGAGGACCCCCATGCCGTAGGCCAGGACCAGCGGGTCGCGGAGGAAGTCGGGCACCCGGGTGGCCAGCAGCACGAGCAGCGGCACCATGCACAGCACCACGACGAGGCGGAACAGCTGGCGGCGGACGCCGACCTCCTGCCGTCCCACCCAGTCGATGAGGGGCCGGGGACGCGCGGTGCCGACCTGGGGACGGGCAGGCGTGACGAGGCTCATGGTGCTTCTTTCGGCAGCAGAGGGGTTGCGCCGGGAGCCCGGACGCCTCTCAGGTGTGCAACGAAACAGTAAAGTACCAGTAAGTAATAGAAGTCGCAACTACCAATCCGAGCAGCCTGCGGGCGGTGGGTTCGGGCGCGGTTACCCTTGTGGGTGCGATGGACACAGCACAGAAGACCTACGACGTGCGCACCCACGGGTGCCAGATGAACGTGCACGACAGTGAGCGGCTGTCCGGACTCCTGGAGACGGCCGGGTACGTCGACCTGTCCAGCCTGCCCGAGGGGGAGCGACCGGACACCGCAGACGTGGTGGTCTTCAACACCTGCGCGGTGCGGGAGAACGCCGCCAACAAGCTCTACGGCAACCTCGGTCAGTTGCGCCCCGCCAAGCAGCGCAACCCCGACATGCAGATCGCGGTCGGTGGCTGCCTCGCCCAGAAGGACCGCAGCACGATCGTCGAGCGCGCGCCCTGGGTCGATGTCGTGTTCGGCACGCACAACATCGGCTCGCTCCCGGCGCTGCTGGACCGGGCCCGGCACAACAAGGCCGCCGAGGTGGAGATCCTCGAGGCGCTCGACGTCTTCCCCTCCACCCTGCCGACCCGGCGGGACTCGGCATACAGCGCCTGGGTGTCCATCTCGGTGGGGTGCAACAACACGTGCACCTTCTGCATCGTCCCCAGCCTGCGCGGCAAGGAGCGGGACCGCCGACCGGGTGAGATCCTCGCCGAGATCAAGGCGCTGGTGGAGCAGGGGGTCGTCGAGATCACCCTGCTGGGTCAGAACGTCAACACCTACGGCGTGGAGTTCGGCGACCGGGGTGCGTTCGCCAAACTGTTGCGGGCCTGCGGCGAGATCGAGGGGCTGGAGCGGGTCCGGTTCACCAGCCCGCACCCGGCCGCCTTCACCGACGACGTGATCACGGCGATGGCGCAGACCCCCAATGTCATGCCGAGCCTGCACATGCCGCTGCAGTCAGGATCCGACGACGTCCTCAAGCGGATGCGGCGGTCCTACCGGTCGACCAGGTTCCTGGGGATCCTGGACCGCGTACGCGAGCAGATCCCGCACGCCGCGATCACGACCGACATCATCGTCGGATTCCCCGGCGAGACCGAGGAGGACTTCCAGGGGACCCTCGACGTCGTGCGGGCCAGCCGGTTCTCCAGCGCCTTCACCTTCCAGTACTCCATCCGCCCCGGGACCCCCGCCGCCGAGATGGACGGGCAGCTGCCCAAGGCGGTCGTCCAGGAGCGCTTCGACCGGTTGATCGCCGTGCAGGAGGAGGTCTCCTGGGCGGAGAACCGGACCCAGGAGGGCCGGGAGGTCCAGGTGCTGGTCGCGCCGGGGGAGGGCCGCAAGGACTCCGAAACGCAGCGCCTGTCAGGGCGCGCGGAGGACAACCGGCTGGTGCACTTCGCGGTGCCGGGGGGCGCCGAGGTGCCACGGCCGGGGGACGTGGTCACGGTGGCGGTCACCTACGGTGCGCCGCACCACCTGGTGGCCGACTCGGGCATCCAGGGCGGGACGTATGCCGTGCGCCGCACCCGGGGCGGTGACGCCTGGGCCGCCCTGCAGGCCCAGCCGGACGCGGGTCGTCCGAAGGTCACCCTGGGGATGCCCTCGGTCGGCAAGCCGGCGACGCCGCCGGTGGCGGCCGCACCCTGCGGGGTCGTCGCCCCGTCCTGACCCGTGCTGCGCCTGCTCAGCCGTGACCGATCAGGTGTGGCGGTTCAGCCGTGCCCGTGCACGATCGTGGCGACCAGGTCGGCTGCCTCCCGGCCGTCGCCGACGGTGAACCCGACCTGCTTGCCGGCCCTGGCCTGCAGCGCGCGCCTGGCGAGCCCGGCGTGCTGCGGGAAGGCCTCGATCACCCACCGGCCTGCCTCGGACTTCGACGGGATCGGACCCTTGGTCCGCATCCCCGCGAGGAACGCGGCGAGGCGGGGCGCCCCCAACACCACCCAGGTCAGGGTGTCCGGGTCATCCAGCGGGTCGGCCGGATTCCGCGTGCCGAGCTGGAGCCGGAGTCCCTCCGCGACCGCGGCCCAGTAGGTCTGCAGGTTGCCGCGGCAGTAGCGCTCGGCGGCCACCCGGTCCACCGGCACGTTGACCGCAGTCGGGGCCACGCCTGCTGCCGGGTGGGCGTGGGGGAGGGTGAGCCAGGTGACCGGGTGCACCTCGCCGGCAGGCTCACCGACGCGGAGCCGGCCCTCCAGGGTGAACGGGGTGACCAGGCCGGGGGTGGCCGGCTCGGCGAGCGCGGCGATCGACAGGTAGGTGGTGTCGTAGGCCACCCCGGGGTGCTCCCGGGTCAACTGGTCGTGGACCCGGTGCAGGGCCGGTGCGGTCAGCTCGTCGAAGGGGCGGCTGGTCACCGTGAGGGTGTCGATGTCGGAGCGCACCGTGAGGTCGCCGAGGATGGCCGAGCCGATCAGCCAGACCCCCATCACCTCACTGCCGAGCTCGTCCCGGAGCAGGTCGTAGTGGGTGGTGGCCACGGTGGACGCACGGTCCAGCAGCGCGACAGGCATGAGGGACACCATAGACCGAGGGACGGGTCAGCCGGTGGCACTTTCCCCGTTCACTGACAGCTCGGCATACCGCTCCTCGCAGGCGGCACAGGCACAGAGCGGCAGCGCGTGCATCGTGCCGGCGTTCCAGACGGACCCCGGGCGGTGCAGCGGCTCCGGGCGCGATCCGGGCATGCTGAAGGTGGCGACCAGCGTCGGCGACCGATCGATGTCGCCCGGCCCGCGGCAGCACCGGCATGCGGCGTAGCCCCGGTCGCCGCCGTCGTGCGAGGTCGCCCGGTGGTGGCAGCTGCGACACAAGTGCAGCAGGACGCTCACGGGTCCTCCCGCACCGGCATGACCAGGCCGAGGCGCGACTCGTCGGCGCTGCGGACCAGCAGCGGGGCGATGGCCCCGCCGAGGGGCAGCACCAGGTGACCGTCCCGCACCGTCTCGAGGGCGTCCCAGAGCAGGCCCCGGTCGACCAGGACGGTGTCCTTCCCGGATCCACCAGAGCCCGCCCCGTCGGGGGACAGGTGCACCCGGTCGGGGCCGGGTCCGGCGTCCTCAAGCGCGGCACGCAGCCCGGCCACGGGCAGCTCGGCGGTGCGGTCCACCGACAGGTCCAGGACCCGGTGCACGTCGGGGTAGTCCCCGTCCGGCTCGACACCCGAGCGCTCCCGACGACCCGGGGCAGCCTCGACCGGGCGGACCGTCACCCGGCCGCCGCGCGCCGCGACCTCGACCTCGCCGTCGGGTTGGGTGTCGTCCGGTAGGTCTTCGTCCTGCAGCAACTCGTCGACGAGGGGCAGCGGCAGCAGGATCCGCACCGGGTCCCCACCGGGAGCGGCCTGCACCACCGCGACGGCCAGGCGGTAACGGTCGGTGGCGACGACGCGCACCCCGGCGGCGTCACGGTCCAGCAGCACGGCGGACAGGACGGGGAACTGCGGATCCCGCCCCACGGCATACCGGACCGCGGCGAGGGCCGTGCGCAGGGCCGCCCCGTCGGCGACCAGCGCCCGGTGCCGCGTCCGGCCGGCGTCCAGCAGGTCCTTCAGGTGGTCCACCTCGCGCCGCGCATCGGCGAGCCCCTGCTCGAGGCGCCCCAGGTGCAGCTCGAGGAGCTCGGTGACCGCGTCGTCGTCGCCCAGGGACTCCAGCACCGCGACCATCTCCGACACGGGCACCTGGATGCGGCGCATGCCGGCGAGGAGACGCGCGGGACGGACCTGACCCGGGTGGTAGCGGCGGTAGCCGGTCGCGCCGTCGACGTCCGCGGGCACCAGCACCCCCTCGCGGTCGTAGTAGCGCAACGCGCTCACGCTCAGGCCACTGGCCCGGGAGAGCGCGCCGATGCCGAGCAGGCGCGGCTCGGGGGCGTCGTGGTCGGGGTGCACGCGACCACTGTGGGGTCTGCACCTGGTTGAGGGTCAACCCGGGCCCTCGACTACCCTGCAGCGGTGACCAGCGCGAGCGAGCCCACCCCCCGGCAACTGACCCGCGGGAGGGTCGCCGCCGGCCTGGTCGCGCTGGAGGCGCTGGTGCTCGCCGGGTTCGCCGTGTTCTATCTCGTCGAGCTGCTGTTGGGCGAGGGTCAGGACCCGATGATCGTGATCATGTCGATCGTGACCATGCTCGTCTTCGTGGTCGGGCTGGGCTACGTCGCCGTGGGGTTGCACCGCAGGCACCCGCGGGCGCAGGCCCCGGCCATCGCGTTCAACGGGCTGCTGGTGCCGCTGGGCATCGCGATGTTCCAGTTCGCCCCCGGGTGGCTCGCCGCGGCGGTCCTGGTCGCGGCCGTGGTCACCATCGCCGCCGTGATCGGGATGGGGCGTTTGGATTAGGCGAGACCGCTGCGGGCGGTGCGGGCCCTTACGGATCCGGGCCGGGGAGGGCGACCTGCAGGCTGGTGGCCCGTCCCCGGGCCACCAGCAGACCACGCCCCGGGGAGCTGTGCCCTCCGGGACCGGGGGAGATGCCCAACGGGGCGCCGTCGGCGGGGCCGGATGGCTGGAGCAGGATCCCGGTTCTCCCGCGGGCGGCCAGCGGCACCAGGCCCCGGTAGCTGCCCCCGAGTCTGTCTTGCTCGGCGAGGTCAATCAGCCGCGATCGGCCCGTGGGTCATGGCTGACCGTGGGCACAGCCCCTGCGACAGCCGGAACACGGGCCGCGGTACGGTCCGATGTATGACCGCTCCGTTCGCTGACCGACTGCTCGGCTGGAAGGAGACGCGCGGAAGGCTCGTGCCGAACACCGCCGACATTGCGAGTGTCACCTCTATCGCGCTGGCATCGGCTGTCCTTGACAATTTGGGAGTCTCGCGCGACGAAGCCTCCGACGTCCCCCGGGATCCCGGTGCCGCTCTTGAGCAGATGACGCGCGAAGATCTCGAGACGAGCCTCACCCGGCTCACAGCGGAGCGGATCTGGCAGGTTGAGTGCGGGGCCCTCATCTCGAGATTCCAGCAGTACCGACACCTCGATGCGCTTGATGCGCTAGTCAGGTCCCAGCCCGAGTTGCGTGTCACCATCGGCATGGACTATCTGATCAGGCCCGACGTCACGATCGGCATCGCCCCACCGATCGAACTCATGACGGAGGATCCTGATGCTGTGGCGTTCTTGCACGCCGTCGTTTCGTGCAAGTGGACCATCCGGTCTGACAGAGTCCAGAACATCCGGCATGAGTTCGGTCAAATGATCCGCCACCGGCGTGGTCGTCAGCCCCACCTGATAACCCTGACCGCTGAGCCGCTGCCGACTCGACTGGCCTCCATCGCCCGGGGCACCGGGGAGGTGGACGCGACCTATCATGTCGCCTTCGACGCACTGGACCAGGCGGTCGCCGAGATTGGCAACAGCGAACAGGCTGCGGCCTGGAGCGAGTGCGTGGATCAGGGACGACTGAAGTCGTATGCCGAGCTGGCACCGACCCTCGCGGAGTGGTGAGCGCTCAGGAGATGTGAGGCCTGACCTGCCGGGCGATCGCCCGGGCGAGACCAGCGGGCACGGCATTGCCTATCTGCTTCGCTATCGAAATCTTCGACCCGACCCACAGGTACTCCGCCGGGAAGTCCTGGATGAGGCTGGCCTCGTAGTGCGTCACGACCCTGTCGACCGACTTTGTCGGATCGCCTTTGACGAAGCGAGGATCAGATCCCGGCTGCTGCGGGCCCGGTGCCCACTGCGGGTGCAGATACGAGCCTTTCTCAGGCTTGAAGAACTCCGTGCGGATGGTGTGGGAGGGGAAGTCCCAGCGCATACGCCCCATGACGTCCGTCGTCCCTGTGGGCTTCTCGCGCCAGCAGCGCGGAAGGAGAGTGTCCGGCACGTCGAACCGACCGCCCCCTGGAGGAACGTACGAGTAGCGCTCTAGAGAGAGCGGCCGCGGCTCCCGTCGGAAGTGGATGTCGAGTCCCTTGAAGACTCCGGGCATCGGCTCGCCGAAGAAGGCGGTGACCGAGTCTGGGAGCGTCGTTGGGTCCGGTCGCTCGGGCAGGCCGCCGATCCGGTCGCGGACGGTGCTCCAATGCCTGAGACCGGAGTCCGCCTGAGGGGTCTTCGCGTGTGTCGGCCGGGGCAGGTCGATCCGGCCGACGCGGGAGCCGATGACTATGGTTCGACGTCGTCGCTGCGCCACTCCGTAGTCGGCGGCGTTGAGCACGCCGTGGGAGATCTCATACTCTTTGAGCACGCCGCCCCTGACCTCGCCCAACAGCATCTGGAACTCCGGGCTCTTGCTGAACCGGTCGACGTTCTCGATCACGAACACCTGAGGCCTCGCGCGCGTGATGAAGCGCATGTACTCCCGCCACAGCTGGTTCCTGGGATCCTCCAGCAGCTTGAGCCCCAGGTTCGAGAACCCTTGGCAAGGTGGTCCGCCGATCATGAGGTCTGCCGATGGGATGTCAGCGTTACTGACCTCGGCGATGTCGCCGGGTATGACGTGCTCCTCGCCGAAGTTGGCGGCGTAGGTCGCAGCGGCCTGTCGGTCCCACTCGACCGCGAGGATCGGCTTAAAGCCCTCGGCAGCGAAGCCCAAGGTCATCCCGCCGCAGCCAGCAAACAGGTCGATCATGGTGGGCTTCGTCATGCCCTGATCGTACGATCAACCGCCGACATCCGCGGTATCCACGCCGACACCCTGCAAAGCGAGGACCTTTGACATCCCGCACGCTCCTGACCCAGCCGGTAATGTCGCGACCGTGCCAGCTGCGTTCGCGATAGACCTGTGCAAGTACCGCGCCAGGAATGGCAAGCCCAACACGTCCGACGCGCACGACAAGTGGAGCGTCGCACTGGGGGAGGCGCTGTTCGAGCGGCTCGGTGTCCCGGCCGACGCGAAAGGTGACGAGCCAACCGGGTCGCCTTTCGCGAACAGGGTCGCGGTCGACCTTGAAACTCGCGTGAGCCAGGCCGCGCGGGGTGTCGCCGTGTCACCCGAGAGACACCTGAACTCGTTCCAGCAATACCGACACGTCGGCGCCTTGGCTGATATCCGGGCGGAACCCTCTCGGGCATACGCGAGGGAATGGCGGCGGCTGCGGACCGAGATCCGGAAAAGGGTAGTCGCCCCGCCGGCCACAGTCCGCAGGGTTGAGAGGCTCATTGAGTCGGTGGAGAACGCTCTCGACTCGGAGGTCGAGGCTCGACGCAAGACTCTCGCCGAGGTGGGCCGTGAGTCGCTGCTCAAGCTCGATGTGACTGCGTGGAGGCCGCCGGACGAGCGGCTGCCGGAGCTGGTGATCGGACTCTCTCTGAAGTGGTCCCTGAGAACCGACAGAGCGCAGGACTGCAGATCGCAGGGAGCGAAGCTGTCGGCGCTCCGTCGAGGCCGCATGCCGCACTTTGCCGCTGTCACGATGGAGCCGCGCCCTTACATGCTCAATCTGCTCGGAGGAGGGTCCGGCGATGTCGACTGCGTCTACCATCTGGACCTCCCGGCCCTCATCGCCGCTGTTGATGACGTCTATGGGGGACGAACCGACAAGGCCTCGCGCACCACCCTCGACACCTTCAGTCGCCTAGTCGAGCAGCGTCGGGTGCGAGACTACGAAGAACTGGTGGACTACGCGATTTCGTTGTGAACTAGACGTGTGAGCAGCGAGTCGTGGGCCTCATCTTTAGCCGTCCGGCGCGGGATGCAGGCCAACAGGGGACGTGACACCAAGCCAGAGATGGCGGTTCGTCGCGCCGTGCATGCTCTGGGACTCCGCTATCGAGTCGATGTGCGCCCGCTGCCGGAGGTGAACCGTCGCGCCGATCTCGTCTTCACCCGCCAGAGAATCGCGGTCTTTGTGGACGGCTGCTACTGGCACGGGTGCCCGGAGCACGGAACCGCAGCGCGCACGAATGCCGCGTACTGGGCACAGAAGATCCAGGGGAACCGTGTTCGCGACGCTGACACAGATCGCAGGCTAGGGGAGGCGGGGTGGACTGTCGTCCGCTTCTGGGAGCACGAGGACCCTCGTGCTGTGGCTGACCGCGTGCTGCTGTTGGTTCGCGAGAGGATCAACCCGCAGTGACGTGGCTTGCAGATGATGATGACTCCCACTCGTGTCAGCGGGAGGCGCATCGGCAGTCCACGGCTCAGCAGGCGCGAAACTGTTCACTTGGTTACTCAGTGCTGGATTCAGGGGCGCTGCCCGACGGGCGTTGATCCTCATCGGATGGTGGTATGAAGTCAGTGTGACGCGGCAGCTCACCCGCCTCGCCCATGATGTCGGGGTGAAAGCTGAACCTGCCCCGTCGCATGCTCTCCTCGGTGCCGTCCCAGGTCTGATCCTTCGCAGCCATTTCGATCCTCCGGTGTGAAGTGGTCCTAACACACTGCCATCGACCGCCGACACCGTCGAGAGACGCTGTGGGTATATGGCGCAATCGGCGCTATGGCCAGCGTCTTGCGCGCCTCGGTCGGGCACCCGATCGAGGGCGGCCCCGCCGACGTCCTGCGCCCATATGTCGGCGATGTCGAGGCCTTCGAGGACCCCGAGCCATGGCGGTTGGGCGGGATCACCAGCTGGTTGAGCTAGTGGGTGGTGGGGCACGGCGTCGGAGACGCCGGAGACCGGATCAGCCCCCTCCTGCAGATGATCGGAAGCACTGTCGGCGAGGGCCTCCCGGGCACGTCGCGGACACCGCCCGCTACGGCGATCAGCTGTACCTCGCGGAAACCCTAGTGCGGCAGCTCGCCTACCGGAGATCGTCAGCGACCGCCTGCAGTTCCTGAGCCTGGAGTGACGATTCTGGAGACCGCTCCGGGGCGCTGCAGCCGGACGGCCCTGAGTGCCCGGCTCCCCCCGGCCAGGCTCCGTCCCGTGCTCCAAGAGACGCGACTCAGCCCTGTCGCAGCCTTGAGACCGAGACGGTGTCTAGTGGAAGCCGGGGCTCAGTGGCGGGACGCTCCGCCCTTGGTCCGGCTGGGCCGGGATCTTCGGGTCTGATCTACTGAGAGCGCTGCGAGGAGGGCAGATGAGCACTGAGCACGAGAAGCCGAAACCCGTCGCGACCGACATCGTGGCCTTCTACGACAGGGTGCGCGACCTGGAGACACAGGTCGAGGCCCAGCCCTTCGTGCTCCAGGACAAGGCGCAGGAGCATACGGAGAAGAACCGTCTCTCCCAGGCTCGGATCGACGTGCGTGAGCACGTCGCCGTAGTGGATGCCGACGATTCCGTCTCGACCCAGGAGATGACCGACTGCCTCCGAGCCCAGCACGAGTCCCTGGGCTAAGGGCCGAGATGGGACTGTCCGAGATGGGTGCGTCGGCCGCGCACGAGCGCCGACTGCTGGAGCGGCTGGAAGACGCCGCGGTCGAGCTTGTCCGGGCCGAGGCCGCAGCAGCACGCGCGAGGGAGGCCAGGGACGCCGCGGTCCGGGCAGCCCGCAGCGCAGGGATCTCAGGTGCCGCGGTGGCCAAGGCCGCGGGCATCACCGAGGGCATGGTCTCCCGGATCCGCTCGACCCGGCGGCGCTGACCAGCGCGGGAATCGGCGAACGCCATGTTCGGCAGGTTGTCGGTGCTGTCTACTACTTTGTCGTTTAAGGACGAGATTCTGACGAAATTTTGACTTCGTCAGTGCAAGGAGAGGAACGACAGATGGACAAGAGTGCGCTGAAGGCATGGCTGAGGGATCACGAGGCAGCTGGCGGCATCCTGCTCGCGGTAGTCGAGGCAGTCGCCGACGAGCCCGACCAGTGGGTCAGCCTTAAGACTGTCGCGGACTTGGTCGGACACTCGGAGGAGGACGTGCGCGAGTACCTGACGGCCATGGAGGATCGCGGACTGATTCGTGCCAGCGGCACCTTGAGCGGAGGGCATCAAGCGACGGCTATCGGACGGCAGATCGCACGGGAGCACCAGGAGTCTCGAGTATCTGGCGAGGCGCGATACGAGCACACCGCGCGAGAGATCATGATTCGGATGGCCGCGGACGAGCATGGCGTCACGTGGGAAGAGGTCGATGCCTGGCCACTTCACGAGGAGGGACTGCCGGAGGTCTCGGAACAGGAGAGGGAGATCGTGCTGCGCGCCCTCGAGTCGCAGGAGTTCGTCAAGGGGTTCCACGCGCTCGGCCGCTCCTTCGTACGGGTCGAAGTTACGCCAAAGGGTCGTCTCGCGTTGGCCAGGTCCGGTGCCCAGCTCCTCGACAGCTCCGTCGGTGCACCCTCAGTTACGACCTATGACAACCGGGTCGGCGTCCAGGCCCAGAACGTCAGCACCCAGGGAGGACCGCTTCAGATTGGTGACCACTCAGTGCAGAACGTGACCATCAACAACGACCAACGCCAGTTGATCCTGTCGCAAGTCGAGATGCTCAGGGAGCTGATCGCGGACCCGGCCTACGATGATCGCGCCCGAGGCGAAATCGCAGAGGTGCTCGACCAGGTCCAGGCCGAGACGAGCAGGAGCGGTGACCCGGCCGTCATCCGGCCGATGATTAGCAAAGCCCTCGCAGCCGCCGCGGTTTCTGTCGGCAGCACGGGCGGCGCGGCGATCGTGGAGGCCCTGGGCAACCTCGCGCAGATGCTGCCAATGTAGGCGCGGCAGCGACGACGACCCGCGACCGAGCTGGACGTCCCGCAGGGCGTGATCGAGTGCCACGTCAAAGACGATCGGTGCTGGGACAAGGGGTGGCTGGGACCGGCGTCGAGTACGAGGTCTCCCAGTTGGTCCGCGGTCTCACGTACAAGCGGCTCCTCTATCGCGGCGCACGACTACCCGCGCACGCACCTTCCTGCGTCTGTCCGTGTTCCCCGGACTTGTGGGAAGACGCGGCGTGAGTGCCGGAGGAGCGCAATCCGAGGTGAGGGCGGTCATCGCCACCTCCAGGCGACCGGATGCCGCGTGGTGCTCAGGCGTGCCGGCAAGCGGGACATCGACGGGCTAGCCAGGGCAGGTGAGCCATGCTGGACGAATGGGTCTGATGGCAGCTCAGCACAGCCAAATGAGCACCCATAGGCCCACGGCGGCGAGGACACCCCACATGAGATATCTGCTTTCCCCTGAGTGGCTAGCGGGCACTTCTGGAGTGTGTCGGCTGTCGGTCTCGGAGTCCTCCCAATGCTGCATCCCCAGCCCCGTTCGGATCGTGGTGAAGGCACCTGTCTACACCCGGTTCGCCGGGAGAGCGTTCGACATGGAGAATTGTTGGTGAACTATTGGTTCGATGCGGAGGCGGGACTGGCGACTAAAATAGGTTCGTGCATCGGCGGGCGTTTGCCGGATCTTCCACTGTCACGGTGGTGATGGGGTATTGCGTCGCCTGGGGCGACGTCGTGGCCAGCTCGGCTAGCCGGGTGGGTTGCGCGGCCATATCGAGCGCGGCCAAGGGCACGCTGAGACGAAGGGGTTCAGTCGTGGCCATTGGCTGGCACAGGTGTCACGTCAGTCCATGCCACACCACGCACCGAGTTGAGGAGGCATCCTCCGCCAGGGCCTCGTCGTCGACGCCGGTGGGCCCGCTGCTCCACTGGCTGCATACGCGCTGACCCAAGCTTGCGGTAGGTGGCCTCTTCGACGGGCCCGGGCACCTAGAGCCTGTGCGATGGCCCACAGCCGAGAGTGAGGGCGCCGTCCTCACCACTGTCGGCGTACGTTACGGTCACCACATCGTTACAACCGACGGCATTTCGCTCGCTACGAGCCGACCGCGGTCGAGCGGATCAACGAGGCTACCTCGAGTTTCCGGGTCTCCCTCAGCGGTGCCACGCCCGCCCTCTAAGGTTCGATCGAGCTTAGGCTGGAGTTGCCCGTGACCGGATCATTCTGTCTGGACGGCGTTGGTGATCCAGTAGCTAAGGGCGTAGAGGCGATCCCGGAGAGCCTGCGGATCGGTGAGCATCGAGCGAGGCTCGTCAGCCAGTTCGAAGTCGCGCTGGATCTTGCGAATATCGTCGAATACCTGGTCCGCTTCAGCGGCGTCTCGCGGAAGCTGAGCCGCTAGGTTCTCCAGCAACACGGTTACTTCGTTTTTTCGGATGTTATTTGGATGATCCGCAACGAAGTTCTTGCGGAGACGCTTTATGATCGTGGAGATCTTGATGTGGGCATGGTCACGCATCGCTTCACGTTGTTTGGCCTCAATCAGGGCGAGCGTCGGCCGGAAGTTATCATAGAGCTCTTGCTGAACGCTGAGTGGGGTCTTGCTGTCGAGGGCGAGATCGATAACTGACCGGGCAAAAGGAACCTTCTCGACTTCCAGCGACCGCGTGAGAGCTCCCTTCTGACTGGCCTCGACTGCCGCCTTCTGTAGGATCTTGAAAGTGTTCTCTCCCTGGATAGGCTTGACATCCGACCAGTTCTCGAGGAAGGCCTCCGCCTGATCCCGAGGAAGGACAGTCCGAGCAAGCCTCTTGATGGCATCGTTGGCGAGCGAAATGGGAACGAGGTCCTCCAGTTCCACGACGCCCTCTCGGTCTCCGTCGATCGTGGCGGCGACCGTGAACATCAGGGACTCTGACAGGAGGCCCTTCATTGCCTTGATGCCTTCGATGGCTTTCAGGCCGTCTGCATCGTTGTCGACGATCACGAGCACCGCTGGCTTGTCCTCGTCGCGACCGCGGGCCAGGTGGACCATGTAGGCGACGTTCCCGGCCCCTCCGCAAGGCACAAGCGTAAGAGTGTTTAAGTCGAGCGCGTCACCATCGGGGGCGACCTTGCGGGCGATGGTGCTGGCGCCAGCGAGGAGTATCGGGTCTGCCTGACCCTCGACCATGAGGTTGCAGGAACTAATGAAGGTGGTCTCGGCCACGAAACCGCCAAGAGACGACCTTAGCGGCTCGTAGTGGTTGCGTCCCGCGTTGTTGACGACGCGGGTCCCTTCCTCGCCGTCGCCCTTCTCTAGAACCCGGATGCGCTCAGCGTGATTCTTGTCGATCAGGAACGGCGAGTGTGTCACGTACACAACTTGAACCGGTGCCGCTTGATCGTCCTCGGGGTGGGCGAAGGCCCTGAAGATCCGCAGCAGATCCTGCTGCCCAGAGTTCGAGAGGAAGGCATCAGGCTCATCCATGAGAAGGATATCGCCATCGTTCTCCGTGTGCGACAGATACTGTACGAAGTAACTGAGGAAGTACTTGAGACCTTGGCTTCGCTCCTTGAAGGTGTAGTCACTGCCGGTGCGGTCACGGATGGTGAACACTAGGTCAAAATCGCGGAGCCGAAGTCGAAGGGCGAAATCTCTGTCCTGGGTCCACCAGCGCCTGAAGTTGAGGGAGTCTGCGAGCTTGCGGTTCATCTTGTCTACGAGCGCCTCGGCATACCCCTCGGACGTGTGAACAGCGTCCTTCAACTCGGCGAACTCGGCTGGCGTGATGCCCGCGACGTCGATCAGCAGCCGACGGGCTAGATCCCACTGCTCGATCAGAGCCTTGTCGGGCCTCTCATCCTTGCCGTCGTAGGCTGGGCGGGTTCTTCCGCTCGGCGGCTCCTCAAGCGACTCGGGATTGTCTCGGACGAACAGTATGCGAGAGAGCCAGTCTTGCCTGGTTCGGTTCGTCCGTGACTCGTCACCGGCCAGGTACGCAATCTCAACGCTGTCAGGCAGAGGTTTGCTAGCGTCGATCCTGAATGACGTGGGTAGTTCCAGTGCGGCCGGGACGTCAGCCAGCTCGACCGATTCATCGCCGAGATAAATCACCACTCGGTCGTGGAAGCGGAACAGGTGGAAGGAGACGACCTCTGTGGCGTCCCAGTCGTGGAGGCCGAGGATCAACTCGCTCTGCTCCGGCGCCACATCGGTGAACTCCCCTCCGAACTCTGGTAACTCCGGTGCACTGTCCTCGTTGAACTCTGTGGAGTATCGGCAGAAGTCGCGCTTTACGTAGCCAGAGCCGGTTAGTAGCGCCTCGATGGCGCTCAGCAGCTGGCTCTTTCCGGCTTCGTTCGCGCCGACCACCGTCGTCACGTCGGGTTCCAGCGGGACCCGCACGAACGGGAAGAACAACTCGTCCGGACCGAGGTGATCCCAGGGGTCTGGATGAGCCGTGTCGTCCTCTCGGCTCTTCCGCAGGTAGTCGAAGTTGAATGACCGGAAGAACCGGATATATATAAAGGGTCGTCAGCCTCATGGTCGCTCCTTCCAGCCGCCGCGCACGGCCCTGCCGACCGTCTGCTCAGGGTATCGACAGGCGCCGACATCGGCGCCGCGGCTGAGTCATGCGCTGGTGGCGTTTAGCAGTCGACAGCGCCCATCGTTGTTGAGGGCGGTCGAGGCGCCAATAGGTCACGCGCGTCACCCGAGCCATCTGCGTTCCATTCGAGGAACCGACTGCCAATGCGCAGATTCAGGCTGCACGCGGAGCTGTGCCCTACCGAGGTGCTGGACGCCATCGGGGCTGCCGATGTCTGCTGGAGGTCACACGCTCACATTTCGGGCAACCGTCCGCCTCGCGACGTGGTTGGCGACAGCGGTACACCTACCCATTGCATCGTCTCCGGTTCGACTTGAAATCGCCGACCGATTGACCGAGGCCGAGGTCATATCGCGACTCAACCGCGCAGCCGAGCACGGCGAAGAGCCCTCGCGTGCTGCCCGCTCGTGGGGATAGGGCAGCCGCTGGCTGATCGGCCCCACCCAGCGCGACCCGAGCTCGCTCCAGACAGACATCTGGGAGGGCTCGGGGCATGATCTCGGGGCCTGCGGCGTGGTCGGCATCTACCCAATTGGTGGATGGCGGAAGCCAAACACCCGAGAGGACTGACTCAACTGGCCTGTCCGCTCGCCTTCCGCACGAGCCGGGGCCGATGACCCGAGCAGGCGAACATCCCGGTGATCAGCCGGATCCTGGACCCGTTTGGCGGGAGCGTGACGATCACCGTGCAGACCCGGGCGCGCTCAGACCTGGAGTAGTGCGCTAGCCGGGGAAGGTCGCCACGAAGTCGCCGTAGGCCGGCAGGTCCAGGTTGCCGTGCCCGGAGAGCCCGATCACCACGGTCTCCTCCGCGTCGCTGTCCTGCACGTGACGGAAGGCCGCGGCGAGTGCGTGGGTCGACTCCGGGGCCGCGACCAGCCCCTCGGTGCGGGCCAGCAGCACCCCGGCGTGGAAGGCGGTCTCCTGCTCGACGGCCACCGCGTCGATCAGCCCGAGGTGGACCGCATGGCTCAGCGCCGGGGCCATCCCGTGATAGCGCAGGCCGCCGGCGTGGATCGGGTCGGGGACGAAGTCCTGGCCGAGGGTGTACATCTTCAGCAGGGGCGTCATCCCGGAGAAGTCGCCGTGGTCGTATCGGTACTCACCCTCGGTGAGGGAGGGGCAGGCGGCCGGCTCGGCCGCCACCACCCGCAGGGAGGCGTCGCCGGCCAGCACCGACCGGAGGAACGGGAAGGACAGGCCGCCCAGGTTGGACCCGCCGCCGGCACAGCCGAAGACGACGTCGGCGCCGTCCTCCCCGCAGGCCGCGAGCTGGGCGATCGCCTCCTGGCCGATCACGGTCTGGTGCAGGACCACGTGGTTCAGCACGCTGCCGAGGGCGTAGCGGGCCGCCGGGTCGCCGACGGCGACCTCCACCGCCTCGCTCACCGCCATCCCGAGGCTCCCGGTGGTGTCCGGGGAGCTCGCCAGGATGGCCTTGCCGGACTCGGTCAGCTCCGAGGGGCTGGAGTGCACCACGCCGCCGTAGAGCTCCATCAGGTGGCGCCGGTACGGCTTGGACTCGTAGGAGGCGCGGACCTGCCAGATCTCCACGTCGAGGCCGAACAGTGCGCCGGCGAAGGCCAGGGAGCTGCCCCACTGGCCGGCGCCCGTCTCCGTGGTGAGCTTGGTGATGCCCTCCTGCTGGTTGTAGTAGGCCTGGGCGACCGCGGAGTTCGGCTTGTGGCTGCCGACCGGGCTGGCACCCTCGTACTTCAGATAGATCCGCGAGCGGGTTCCCAGAGCCCGCTCCAGACGGCGGGCCCGCAGCAGCGGGGTGCTGCGCCAGGACCCGTAGACCTCCCGCACCTCCTCCGGGATCTCGATCCACCGCTCGGTGCTCAGCTCCTGCTCCGCCAGGGCCTTCGGGAATAGGCCGAGCAGGTCCTCGACCACGACCGGGTCCTTGGTGCCGGGGTGCAGGTGCGGCGGGATCGGCTCGGGAAGATCTGCGGCGATGTTGTACCAGGACGTGGGCACCGGGACGGCGGTGGGGGAGGCGGGCTCGCTCATGGCCCGAGATGCTACTCCCGACCCCCGGGGACAGGGGTGACCTGCAGGGGTGGCCCCTGGACGGCTTCCTACGATACCGTAACCTACGGAAGCGGAACCTACGGAGTCGTAAGTTCTGACACCCGCAAGTTTTGAGGAGGCCATCACGTGGCTCCCACCACCAAGCCCGTCGTGATCCAGGGCGGCATGGGCGTGGCCGTCTCGTCCTGGCAGCTCGCCCGGCAGGTCGCCATGACCGGTCAGATGGGCGTCGTGTCCGGCACGGCCATGGACGCCGTGCTTTCCCGCAGGCTGCAGGACGGCGACCCCGGCGGCCACATGCGCCGCGCCCTCGCGGCATTCCCCTGCGCGGAGATGGCCGCCCGTGTCATGGACAAGTACTACGTCGAGGGCGGCCGGGCGCCCGGCACCCCCTACAAGCCCATCCCCAAGCTCACCCTGGAGACGGCCCGCGCCGGCCAGGAGCTGGCCGTCGTCGGCAACTTCGCCGAGGTCTGGCTGGCCAAGGAGGGGCACGACGGCGTGGTCGGCATCAACTGCCTGGAGAAGGTGCAGATGGCGACGCCCACCGCGCTGTTCGGCGCGATGCTCGCCGGCGTGGACTACGTCCTCATGGGCGCGGGCATCCCGCGCGAAATCCCCAAGCTCCTCACCGACCTGGCCCACGGACGGGTGGGTCGGATCACGGCCGACGTCCTGGGCGGCCGGATCACCCGGCACATCGAGGTCGACCCGGTCGACCTGCTCGGCGACGCACTGCCCCCGGTCCGCCGCCCCGACTTCCTGGCGATCGTCTCGGCCGATGCCCTGGCCAACTACCTCTACCGGGACCCCGAGATCCGTCCGGACGGCTTCGTCGTCGAGGGCCCGCCCGCCGGCGGCCACAGTGCCCCGCCCCGGGGCCGGATGCAGTTGGACGAGCGTGGCGAGCCCGTCTACGGGCCGCGCGATGACGCCAACCTGGCCAAGATGGTCGAGCTCGGCCTGCCCTTCTGGCTCGCCGGCGCCTACGGCACGCCGGAGCGGGTGGCCGAGGCCCTGGACGCCGGGGCCGCGGGGGTCCAGGTGGGCACCCTGTTCGCCCTGTCCCGCGACTCGGGGATCACCGACGCCACGCGCGACAGCATGCTCGAGGAGCTGCGGGCCGGCCGGCTCGAGGTCAAGAACGACCCGCTGGCCAGCCCGACCGGCTTCCCGTTCAAGGTGGCCAGCCTGGAGCACACCGCCAGCGAGGAGGAGACCTACGAGGCCCGGCCCCGGCTCTGCGACCTCTCCTACCTGCGCACCCCGTATGAGAAGGAGGACGGCGAGGTCGGCTACCGCTGCCCCTCCGAGCCGGTCCACATGTACCTCAAGAAGGGCGGCGACGAGGAGGCCACCGTCGGGCGCAAGTGCCTCTGCAACGGCCTGATGGCCAACATCGGCCTGGGCCAGGAGCGCAAGGACGGCTACAAGGAGGCCCGCCTGGTCACCCTGGGGCAGGACCTCGCCGGGGCCAGGGAGTTGATCACCCGGTATGTCGAGGGCTGGTCCGCGCGGGAGGCCGTCGAGTGGCTGCTCACCCGGGTCCCCTCTGGCCTGGTCCGCCAGGTGCAGTTTGCCTGAGGGCGTCCCCCCGGGGCGGAGCGGGCCCGTCGGCCGACGCCCGCCGGGCGGCCCGGCCCCGCGGCTCGCGTAGGCTGTCTCCTCGTGGCAGTGGACTTCGAGAGCGAGATCAAGGCACTACGGTCGACCGTCCGGTCCATCGCGGAGGTGAGCGACCTCGACAAGCTCGAGGCGCAGATCGGCGAGTTGGAGACCAAGGCGTCCGCGCCGGACCTGTGGGACGACGTCGAGGCGGCCCAGCAGGTCACCAGCCAGTTGTCCCGGCTGAAGGCCGAGCATGACCGGGTGACCTCCATGGAGGCCCGGGTCGAGGACCTCGAGGCCCTCGTCGAGTTGGGTGTCGAGGAGGGCGGGGAGGAGGGCCGCAGCGCCCTGGCCGAGGCCGAGAAGGAGCTGGCCGCCCTGCAGAAGGCTGTCAGCGAGCTCGAGGTCCGCACCCTGCTCAACGGGGAGTACGACGAGCGCGACGCCGTGGTGACGGTCCGGGCCGGGGCCGGTGGCGTCGACGCCGCCGACTTCGCCGAGATGCTGATGCGGATGTATCTGCGCTGGGCCGAGCGCCGCGGCTACCAGACCTCGGTGCTGGACACCTCCTATGCCGAGGAGGCCGGGCTGAAGTCCGCGACCTTCGAGGTCAAGGCGCCCTACGCCTTCGGCACCCTGGCCGTGGAGGCCGGCACCCACCGGCTGGTCCGGATCAGCCCCTTCGACAACCAGGGCCGCCGCCAGACCAGCTTCGCCGCCGTCGAGGTGATCCCGCTGATCGAGAGCACCGACAGCATCGAGATCCCCGAGTCCGACCTGAAGATCGACGTCTTCCGGTCCTCTGGCCCCGGTGGTCAGTCGGTCAACACCACCGACTCCGCGGTCCGGATGACTCACCTGCCGACCGGCACGGTCGTCTCGATGCAGAACGAGAAGAGCCAGATCCAGAACCGCGCCGCCGCACTGCGGGTGATGCAGTCGCGCCTGCTGCTGCTGAAGAAGCAGGAGGAGGAGGCGGCGAAGAAGGAGCTGGCCGGCGACATCAAGGCCTCGTGGGGGGACCAGATGCGCTCCTACGTGCTGCACCCTTACC
Source organism: Ornithinicoccus sp. (assembly GCF_057176825.1). NCBI lineage: Bacteria > Bacillati > Actinomycetota > Actinomycetes > Micrococcales > Intrasporangiaceae > Ornithinicoccus > Ornithinicoccus sp. Next base: position 1,962,391 of record NZ_CM169976.1, read on the forward strand.
AGATGGTCAAGGACCTGCGCACCGAGCACGAGGTCGGCAGCACCGGCGCGGTGCTCGACGGCGACATCGACGCCTTCCTGGAGGCCGGGATCCGCTGGAAGCGCGCGCTGGAGCGGAACGCCGAGTAGCCGGTCACGCCGCGGAGCCGGCCGTCGGGGGAGGGACCCCTCAGACGACGGCGACAGGGGTGTCGATGGCCATGATCCGGGACTCCCAGAACATGTCCATCGCGGCCACCGAGACGCGGGCGCAGCCGTGGGAGTCCGGCCACGGCGGGATGAACTCGGAGCCGTGCACCGCGATGCCGCCGTTGAAGTACTGCGGGCGGTAGAGATCGCCCAGCGGGCCGGGCTGCCAGCCCGGGGCGTAGGTGTTGAACACGGTGAACGTGCCGGTGGGGGTGGTGGCCGCCAGGGTGCGGCCGTACCAGTCGTAGGGCTCGCCGTTGCCGGTCGAGGTGTTGAAGACCATCGTGGTGACCCCGCCCTGGACCACCTTCAGGAGCTGGGCGGCCAGGTCGATCTCGATGCGGGCGCCGCGCTGGATCCGTGACCCGGGCAGACGGGGCTCGGGAGAGCGCGGGGCCGGCAGGCTCCCGCCGAGCGCCGTGAGCGACCGCAGCCCGAAGCGGCCGTCCGGGGTCAGGCCGTGCGCCTTCTGCACGGCATACACGGCCTGCTCGGTGAGGTGGCCGAAGTAGCCGTCCAGGTCCCCGAGCCAGTAGCCCTTGCGGGTCAGCGCCTGCTGGAGCGCGTGGACGTGGTCGCCGATGACGCCCAGTGCCAGGGTCGGCTGGGTCGTGCCCCGGCCCGCGTATGCCGCATGGCCGGGGGCGGCGGCCGCCGTCGTCAGGGCCAGCGCGCCGGCCACGCCGAGGGCGCCGGCGAGCAGACCACGGCGGGAGGGCGTGGTCGGGCCGTGGAGGGCGCGCGGGAGGGCCGCGGAATCCGTCATGTCGGTGAAGGTCCCTGCAGGAGTGCCGGTGGGGTGCGGCGGCCATTCTACCGGCTGTCGTAGCGGTGTGGGTGCATCCGCGCCCCCGCGGGGTGGCGGGGCACGCCGAGAACACCAGTATCCCCGTTTCACTCCTGTCACGGACGTAACCTGCTGGTGCCTGTGGTCGAGACGTGGCCACGGGTGGCCGGTCCGCGATGCCCCCTCGTGCCCGGTCGACCCGACCGACGAGGCCCACTCATGATCACGTTCGAGAACGTCACCATGCGGTATGCCAAGGGCGACCCCTTGGCGCTGCAGGACGTCAGCGTGGACATCGGCAGGGGCGAGTTCGTCTTCGTCGTGGGTGCCTCCGGGTCGGGCAAGTCGACGCTGATGCGGCTGATCATCCTGGAGCAGGAGGCGACCAGAGGCCGGGTGCTGGTGGCCGGGCACGACCTGTCCACCCTGCCCAACCGCAAGATCCCCCAGCTGCGGCGCCAGGTCGGCATCGTGTTCCAGGACTTCCGGCTGCTGAGCGGCAAGACCGTCGCCCAGAACATCGCCTACGTGCCCCAGGTGCTCGGCACCAAGCGCCACGCGGTCCGACAGCAGGTGTCGGAGACGCTGGAGCTGGTGGGTCTGGCAGACAAGGCCCGCCGGATGCCGCACGAGCTGTCCGGTGGGGAGCAGCAGCGGGTGGCGATCGCGCGCGCCATGGTCAACAAGCCGGCGATCCTGCTGGCCGACGAGCCGACCGGCAACCTGGACCCGACGATCAGCCAGGAGATCGTGGCCATCCTGGACCGGATCAACCGGGCCGGCACCACCGTGGTCATGGCCACGCACGACACCACCATCGTCAACGAGTTCCGCAAGCGGGTCATCCAGCTGCGGGACGGCCAGGTGGTCCGTGACCAGGCCGAGGGGGAGTACGAGGCGGTCGAGGTGGAACTGGCATGAGGCTGGGGTTCCTGGCCGGGGAGGTCGCCAACGGGCTGCGGCGCAACACCTCCATGTTCGTCTCCGTCGTGCTGGTCACGATGGTGTCGCTCTTCTTCCTCGGCAGCGGGCTCCTCGCCCAGCGCCAGGTCGACACGCTGAAGGGGTACTGGTACGACCGGGTGCAGGTCTCCATCTACCTGTGCACCCCCGACAACACCGACGTCGCCTCCTGCGCCGGGGGCGGCGTGACCGAGGCGCAGCGGGACCAGCTGGCCCGGGACCTCGACGGGCTCGAACCGCTGGTGGAGCAGTACTGGTATGAGTCCAACGAGGACGCCTACGAGCGGTTCCGCGAGCAGTTCCGCAACTCCCCGGTGCTGGACAACATCCCCCAGGAGTCCATCCCCGAGAGCTTCCGCGTGCAGTTGTCCGACCCCACGAAATACGACGTGGTCGCCAGCGCCTTCCAGGGGGCGCCGGGGGTCGAGAGCGTGGAGGACCAGAGCGAGGTGGTGGACAAGCTCTTCACCTTCCTCAACGCGGTGAGCATCAGCGCGGTGGCCCTGGCCGGGGCGATGGTCATCTGCTCGGTGCTGCTGATCAGCACGACGATCCGGCTCACGGCATACAGTCGGCGCCGGGAGACCACGATCATGCGTCTGGTGGGCGCCTCCGCGTTCACCATCCACACCCCCTTCATCATCGAGACGGTGCTGGCCACCCTGCTCGGTGCCGTCCTGGCGGTGGGGTTGCTCTACGCGATGGTCCACTACGGCATCGCGGGATTCCTGACCGAACTACTCGCGGGGGAGGGCGGCATCGTGGGGCTGATCGGCACCGGCGACCTGTGGGCCGTCGCCCCGCTCCTCGTCGCTGGCGCCGCGGTGCTGGCGATCGTGACCTCCTGGCTGGCCCTGATCCGACACGTCCGTGTGTGACGAGGTGAGGACGACATGATGACCCGACCCACGACATACCGCCGCTTCGGCGCGGCCACCGCGCTGGCCCTCAGCGGGCTCCTGGCGATGGGGACCCCCGCGCTGGCGCTGGACGACATCCGGGACCGGATGGCCGAGGTCGAACGGCAGCAGCGCGAGGCGCAGCAGGACCGGGAGGCCGTCGACGGGCAGATCAGCGAGCTGGAGCACGACCTGGAGCACACCTCCAAGGAACTGGTGACGGCGCAGGAGAAGCTCGCGGCCACCACCGTCAAGGTCGACCAGGCCCGCACCGACCTGGCCGAGGCGGAGCAGGAGCTGGCCGACGCCGAGGCCGAGGCGGAGCGCATCGACGGCGAGCTGACCCTGGCCTACGCCAACGAGGAGAAGATCCAGCAGAGCCTGGACGACGTGGCCAGCCAGCGGGCCCGCACCCAGGCGGCCGCCGGGTCGATCGCCCGGGAGAGCTACAAGACCGGCGGACTGGGCAACCTGACGCGGACCCTGGAGGTGCTCGCCGGCAGCGACGACGTGCTCGGGGACATGTCCAGGGCGCGCAATGTGCTGCGGGTGCAGGACAACACGCTGCAGCAGCTCAGCACCCAGCAGGCGCAGGAGGTCGCCGAGCAGGACCGTCTCGCCGGGGTGCGGCGGGACATCGCCCTGCTGCTGGCCGAGGCCGAGGCCAACGTGATCCGGTCTGCGGAGGCCCGCGACGAGGCCGAGCAGGCCAAGATCGACCTGGAGGCGCTGGAGGCCCAGCAGGAGCAGGACCGCCTCGCGCTGGAGAAGGAGAAGGAGAAGCTGGAGGCCGACCTCGCGGTGGCCGAGGCCGAGTCCGCCGACCTGCAGAAGGAGCTGTCGCGCCTCGCCGAGGAGAAGTACGGCCTGGAGGTCGAGGAGGAGGCCGAGAAGCAGCGGATCGCCGACGAGGAGGCCCGCAAGCGCGCCGAGGCGGAGCAGCGCGAGCGCGAGGCCGAGGAGCGGCGGCAGCGGGAGGAGCGGGCCCGGGAGACCACCCCGGCGCCCTCACCCCCCGCGGCGACCACGCCGGCACCGGCCCCGCAGCCCAAGCCCGCACCCCCGGCAAACCGGGGCGGCCCGTTGACGTCGCCGGTGAACGCGCCGACCTCGAGCGAGTTCGGCTACCGCCTCCACCCGGTGCTCGGCTACCCGAGGTTGCACGCCGGGCTGGACTTCGCCGCGAACTGCGGGCTGCCGGTGCGGGCCGCGGCCTCGGGGACGATCATCTTCTCCGGCTTCACCAGCGGGGGCGGCAACAAGTTGATCGTCGACCACGGGGTGATGCGCGACATCAACCTGACGACCTCCTACCTGCACCTGAGCGGATTCGAGCGGACCTCGGGGACGGTCTCGGCGGGGGAGGTCATCGGCTACGTGGGCACCACCGGGGTCTCCACCGGGTGCCACCTGCACTTCGAGACCCGCGAGAACGGCGTGCCCGTCAACCCGCGCAACTGGTTGTGAGGGCCCCGGCGGCCCGCGCCCGCTAACGGTTGGCCGAGCGGCCCTGCCGCCGGATAGCCTGGGTCGTTCGGTGCGACACACGACGAGGACGGACGGATGACCAGGGAGACGGGGCGCAAGCTCATTGCCAGCAACAAGAAGGCGCGCCACGAGTACCTGATCGAGGACACCGTGGAGGCGGGCCTGGTGCTGACCGGGACCGAGGTGAAGTCACTGCGGATGGGGCGGGCCACCATCGTCGACGGGTATGCCGTGCACTACGGCGGCGAGCTGTACCTCGAGGGGGTGCACATCCCCGAGTACACCCAGGGGACCTGGACCAACCACTCCGCGCGGCGCCGCCGCAAGCTGCTGATGCACCGTGCGGAAATCGAGAAGTTCATCGCCAAGTCCGAGCAGGCCGGGCACACGATCGTGCCGCTGGCCCTCTACTTCAAGGACGGCCGGGCGAAGGTCGAGCTGGGCCTGGGCAAGGGCAAGAAGCTGCACGACAAGCGGCAGACACTGCGGGAGCGCCAAGACCGGATGGAGGCCCAGCGGGCCATGTCGGCGCACCTGCGCCAGCACGGCGGCTGACGCTCAGCGGCGGCTGACGCTCAGTGTCGGCGGACGCTCAGCGCGGCTCGCCCGTCAGGTAGGCGACCAGCCCGGACCGTGCGCCGCGCCGGTCCAGCGCCTGCTCGTAGCGCTCCAGCGTCATCCGGTGCGGCACCACCAGAATCGTCATCGCGATGAGCGCGGGCACCGCCCCGATGAGGTAGGTGACGAACGACTGCTCGGGCAGCACGAACATGACCACCAGCGCGACGATGGCAGGGGCCTCCAGCAGCGCCATCCGGGTGATGTGCACGGGCTGGACGGCGGCGAACGCCTCCGCCCCGGTGGCGTCCGGCAGCAGCGGGCCGACGCCACGCAGCAGCACCTCCGACATGCCGACCGTGGCAACGACCAGGACCAGCAGGCCCAGGCTCACCCAGACGGGCGGCAGCACCACGGCGGGGGCGATGAGCACGGCGACGATGCCGAGCATCACCAGCGCGCCCATGAAGGTCAGGGTCAGCGTGAAGAGCACGCGGAGGGCACCAGGGCCCGTGGAAGCCGGATTGCCGGCAGGAGAGTGGGTCACGATCGTTCACTGTAGACGACCGCCCCGGTGCCCCGGGCGCGCGGAATGCGTTGGTGGCTCTGCGCGTTGACGGGGTAGGCTGGATCCTCCCAGCGGGGCCGTCAGGTCCTGCGGGCTTCTTGACAACTGCACAGTGCGACGTGCCCCCGACCATGGGGGTGATCGGTTTCGACGTTGTTCGGCCAATGCGGAGAAGCGGGTCGAGAAGGCAAGGTCATCTCGTTAACGTTCCTTGCAAACCAATAGGTGCCGATTCCAAGCGCACCGACTTCGCCCTCGCCGCCTGAGCGAGCCCCGAAGTCCGTCAGCCTGAGCTCGTTCCCGACTCAGTGACTGGCGTCAGCTAGGGAACTTGCTGCGTGATCATGTTGGGGGATCACGCGGGACTCTCACTCAACTGGGCCTGTCAGGGAACGTGTGCGCGCGAGCCCTGGGGCCGAGAAACTCCATAGCGCACTGCACCCGGAGAAGTCCTCATTCCCCGGCAGCGGACGCGGGTTCGATTCCCGCCACCTCCACCACCTGCGGGTGGCACGTCGCACTGTGCGGTTGCCCGGCCCTGTCAACGGGTCGCCGCGACGACCGCCGGGCGCTTGGCGCTGCCCTCGTGCAGCGCCAGCCCCGTCACGCTGGCCACGACCACGGCGGCCCCGAACCACTGGCTCGCGGTGAGGCTCGCGTCCAGCAGGGTCACCCCCACGATGGCGGCGGTCACGGGGAACATCAGCTCCGCCAGGGTCGCCCGGGACGCACGGGTGCGACGCAGCCCGACGTAGTAGAGGGTCAGCGCGGCGGCGCCGGGGATGAGCGCCAACAGCACCAGCCGCGGCACCAGCTCCACCGGCATGGTGAGCTGGGCCCCGGTCAGCAGCACGATGAGGACAGCAGCCGGCAGGCCGAAGGCGAACCGCAGCACCAGGGTGTTGCGGGGCCCCAGCTCGGTGTCGACCAGCCGGCCGAACACGGTGCCGCCCGCCCACAGCGTGGCCGCGCCCAGCGCCAGCAGGGCGGCCTGCAGGTCGGTCACCCGCACGGAGAGCGGGTCCGGGAAGCTCATCAGCCAGGCGCCGACCAGGGCGGGCACGGCGAACAGTGCGAACCGCGGCCGCACCCGCTCCTGCAACACGGCGGCAGCCAGCAGGATCGCCACCACCGGCTGGAGCTTCTGCAACACCTGCGGGGTGATCGGGTCACCCAGTCGGAAGGCGGCGGTGAACAGGGTGGTGGCCAGTGCGGACGACCCGGCGCCGATGACGACGGCGGATACCCGCACGCGCGCTGGCGCAGCCGCCCACCTGCGCAGTGCCTGCACCAACCAGGGGCTCACCAACAGCACGAGCACCAGGTGCTCGTAGGCCACGATCGTCGGGGCGTCCAGGACCTGCGAGAGCGGCTCGCGGAGCAGGCCGGACAGGCCCCAGAAGCACGCGGCGAGCGCGACGACCCAGGTCAGGTCGCGCGAACCCCTCTCAGGACTCACCCTGAGCCGCCAACTGGGCACGCACCTGCTCCATGTCGACGTCACGCACCTGCTGGATGAGCTCCTCCAGCGAGGCCTTGGGCAAGGCGCCCGGCTGGGCGAACAGGAGCACCCCGTCGCGGAAGGCCATCACGGTCGGGATCGAGGAGATCTGGGCGCCGGCCGCCAGCTCCGGCTGGGCCTCGGTGTCCACCTTGCCGAAGACGACGTCGGTGTGTCGCTCGGACGCCTCCTCATAGACGGGGGCGAAGGCGCGGCACGGTCCGCACCAGGAGGCCCACCAGTCGACCAGGACGATCGAGTTCTCGTCGAGGGTCTGGTCGAGGTTCTCGGAGGTCAGTTCCACGGTGCTCATGGGGGGTGCAACCACCAGACCCCGCCCGGAGATTCCCGGCCTCTCGCGACGCGCCACGACCGGCGTCCCCGGAGGGCGGCCGGGTGGGACAGAATGGGGGCCATGTCTCCAGCGGCTCCCTCTGTGTCCAATTCGATCACCGTCCGCCTCGAACTGCCTGCCAGGGCCACCGTGGTCAGTGAGATCTCCGGGGCGGTGGAGGAGGCCGGGGGGATGGTGACCGCGGTCGACATCACCGAGTCCGGCACCCAGCGCTTGCGCGCGGACCTCACCGTCTCCACCCGCGGCGCCGAGCACGTGCCCCAGGTGGTGGAGGCGATGCGTTCGGTCGAGGGCGTCGAGATCGGCAAGGTCAGCGACCGGACCTTCCTGGTGCACCTGGGCGGGAAGCTGAGCGTGGAGTCCAAGCTGCCGATCCGCAACCGCGACGACCTGTCGCTGGTCTACACCCCGGGCGTGGCCAGGGTGTGCCAGGCCATCGTCGACAACCCCGAGGACGCGCGCCGGCTGACCATCAAGCGCAACACCGTGGCCGTGGTCACCGACGGCACCGCGGTGCTGGGGATGGGGGACATCGGCCCGCTGGCGGCGATGCCGGTGATGGAGGGCAAGGCTGCCCTGTTCAAGCGGTTCGCCGACATCGACGCCTTCCCGATCTGTCTGGACACCCAGGATGCCGACGAGATCGTGCGGATCGTCAAGGCCATCGCGCCCGGATTCGCGGGGATCAACCTGGAGGACATCTCCGCCCCCCGGTGCTTCCACATCGAGGCGAGGTTGCGGGAGGAGCTGGACATCCCGGTCTTCCACGACGACCAGCACGGGACGGCCATCGTGACGGTCGCGGCCCTCCGCAACGCCCTGCGGGTCGTCGAGAAGGACCTGTCCGAGGTCCGGATCGTGCTCTCCGGCGCGGGGGCCGCGGGCACCGCCATCCTGCGCCTGCTGCTGCGGGCGGGGGCCCGTCACGTCGTCGTCAGCGACTTCCACGGCATCCTGCACCCGCAGCGGGACGACATCGCGCGCGGGGACAACAGCACGATGGCCTGGATCGCCTCGCAGACCAACCCCGACGGGCAGACCGGCACCGTCCGCGACGCCGTCGTGGGCGCGGACGTGTTCATCGGGGTGTCGGCGGGCGACATCCTGACCGGTGAGGACATCGCCGCGATGGCCGACGACGCGATCGTCTTCGCGATGGCCAACCCGGTGCCCGAGGTCGACCCGGGGGCCGCGGCCCAGCACGCCACGGTGGTGGCGACCGGTCGCAGCGACTTCGCCAACCAGATCAACAACGTGCTGGTGTTCCCCGGGGTGTTCCGCGGCCTGCTGGACGCCCGGACGGACAAGATCACCGACGAGATGCTGCTCGCCGCCGCGATCGCCCTCGGCGACGTCGTCAGCGACGACGAGCGCAACCCCACCTACATCATCCCCAGCGTCTTCAACCCGCGTGTCACCAAGGCGGTCGCCCGTGCCGTGGCCGACGTGGCGAGGGCCGAGGACGAGGCCCGCGAGGCGGAGGTGAAGGTCGGTGAGGTCGAGGTCGTCGGGCCGCTGTCGCTGGGGGAGTCCCTGAACAACGGGGCCGGCCGCCCCGGGACCGAGCATGCCGAGTCGGACTGAGCAACGCTCGTCCTGGTCCCCGCAGCGGCGGGGCGCACCGGCCGTGCCGGCACCCGAGTCCGGGGGCAGCTCCGCGCGTCGCATCGGCTGGTGCCTCTTCGCGGCGTTGCTCGTGGCCCAGGTCTACCTGCTCTACCTGTCGACCGGATCGGGCACGCCCTACTTCCCGCACGACGACAAGGTGGGCCACCTGCTGATCTTCGGCGCACCGGCGGCGCTCGCCGTGCTCCTCCGGCGGCCATGGGCCGTGGGGCTCGTGGTGGCGCACGCGGTGGTCTCCGAGCCGCTCCAGGCCTGGCTGACCACCACGCGGGTCGCCGACCCGTGGGACCTTGCCGCGGACCTCGTCGGGATCGCGCTCGGGGTGGCCGCAGCGGTGCTCGTGCTCCGCGTCCTGCGGAGCAGGAGGCAGACCGGGGGCGAGCCGTGAGCGGCCACGGCTCCACGGCCGGGCAACTCCTGGTCGCGACGCCGCTGACCGGCGACTTCTTCCGGCGCTCCGTCGTCTTGGTGCTGCACCACGACGAGGACGGGGCGCACGGGCTGGTGCTCAACGCGCCGCTGGAGGCCGACGTCGCGGCCGTGCTGCCCGAGTGGCAACCGCACGTGACGCCGCCCGGCCACCTGTTCCAGGGCGGCCCCGTCGGGATGGACACCGCCATGGGCCTGGTCAGCGTGCCGGGGGACCACGCGGACGACCGGCTGGGGATCTCCCTGCTCTTCGGGGGTCTGGGCCTGGTCGACCTCGACGCACCCCCGCCGGTGGTGATCCCCGAGCTCGCCGGGCTGCGGATCTTCGTCGGGTATGCCGGATGGGGCCCCGGGCAGCTGGACGGGGAGCTCCGTGAGGGAGCGTGGTACGTCGTGCCGTGCGAGGCGCGCGACCCCTTCCAGGCCGATGCTGCCGGGCTGTGGCGTGAGGTGCTCGTCCGACAGCGCAACACCCTGTCGCTGGTCGCGACGCACACCGACCACCCGGAGCGGAACTGAGCCACCACCCTGCCGCCGGGGTCCCGGCAGGCCGGGCACACGGCATACGACGGCTCTAGACTGACCCCATGGACGAGCCCACCACCATCGCCATGTCCGAGCCGCCCCAGCCGCTGGACGCGCCGGAGGAACCGACCGGTCCGTCGACCCGGACCGCGCTGTTGGAGCGGGAGGACACCAGCACCGACCCGCGGCTGAGCGAGCCGGGTGACCACGAACGGTTCGCCCACTACGTGCGCAAGGAGAAGATCCTGGAGAGCGCGATGAGCGGCGACCCGGTGGTGGCGCTGTGCGGCAAGGTGTGGGTGCCGGGGCGGGACCCCAAGAAGTTCCCGGTATGTCCAGCCTGCAAGGAGATCTACGACGGCATACGAGCGCCGCAGGACGGCGGCGAGTGAGGCTATAACACGCGCCGGGGGCCGCGCGGCCGCAACGGCCCCCCGGGCATGTCGTCGCCGGAAGTTTCTTATCCTGAGCGGCGATGTCCACTTCCGCCGCCTCCCACCTTCCTCCTGCCTACCCGGGCCGTGCCGCCTGGGGCACCGCGCCCAAGCTGCGGGCCTGGCAGGCCGCTGCGCTCGAGACCTACCTGACCGAGCAGCCGCGGGACTACCTCGCCGTCGCGACGCCGGGCGCGGGCAAGACGACCTTCGCCCTCCGGGTGGCCACCGAGCTGCTCGACCGCGGCGAGGTGGACCGGGTCACCGTGGTGGCGCCCACCGAGCACCTGAAGACGCAGTGGGCCGAGGCGGCGGCCAAGGTGGGCATCGCGATCGACCCCCGGTTCGCCAACTCCCAGGGGCGGCACGGCGGGGACTTCCGGGGGGTGGCCGTCACCTACGCCGGGGTGGCCAGCAAGCCGATGCTGCACCGGGCCCGGACCGAGGCGGCCCGCACCCTGGTGATCCTGGATGAGATCCACCACGGGGGTGACGCGCTGAGCTGGGGCGAGGCGATCCGGGAGGCGTTCGAGCCCGCGACCAGGCGGTTGGCGCTCACCGGCACGCCGTTCCGGTCTGACACCGCGGCCATCCCGTTCGTGCGCTACGAGCTCGACGAGCAGGCGGTGCTGCGCTCCAGCGCGGACTACACCTACGGGTATGCCGAGGCGCTGCGGGACGGGGTGGTGCGCCCGGTCCTGTTCCTGGCCTACGGCGGCAACATGCGGTGGAAGACCAAGGCGGGCGACGAGGTCGCGGCCCGGCTGGGGGAGCCGCTGACCAAGGACGTGACGGCCCAGGCCTGGCGCACCGCGCTGGACCCCGCGGGGGAGTGGATCCCGTCGGTGCTCGCCGCCGCCGACCGCAGGCTCAGCGAGGTGCGGCACCACGTGCCCGATGCCGGGGGGCTGGTGATCGCCTCGGACCAGTCCTCGGCGCGGGCCTATGCCAGGCGGCTGGAGTCGATCTGCGGGGAGAAGCCCGCGGTCGTGCTCTCCGACGACGCGGGGGCCTCCGCCCGGATCGAGGAGTTCGCCGAGGGCGACGCACGCTGGATGGTGGCCGTCCGCATGGTGTCGGAGGGGGTCGACGTGCCCCGCCTCTGCGTCGGCGTCTACGCCACCTCCACCTCGACACCGCTGTTCTTCGCCCAGGCGATCGGTCGCTTCGTGCGGGCCCGTCGCCGCGGGGAGACGGCCTCGGTGTTCCTGCCCAGCGTCCCGCTCATCCTGCAGCACGCCGCGAACCTGGAGCTCGAGCGGGACCACGCGCTGGACCGCACGGCCGACGCCGGTGCCGGCGAGGAGGACCTGTGGTCCCCCGAGGAGGACCTCCTGGCCCGTGCCCAGCAGCAGGAGCAGGTGCTGGACCCGGACGGCACCTTCGAGGCGCTGGAGTCCGACGCCGAGTTCGACCACGTGCTCTTCGACGCCCAGCAGTTCGGGATGGGCGCGCTGCCCGGCAGCGAGGAGGAGCAGGACTACCTGGGGCTGCCCGGACTGCTCGAGCCGGACCAGGTCAGCCACCTGTTGCGGGAGCGCCAGCGCAAGCAGCAGCGCAGCGGCGGCGGGCAGCAGGCTGCGGACCGGCTCTCGGCGCACCGGGCGCTGGCCCAGCAGCGCAAGGAGCTGAATAGCCTCGTGTCGGCCTATGCCCGCAAGTCGGGCCAGCCCCACGCGGTCGTGCACGCCGAGCTGCGGCGCACCTGTGGCGGCCCCGACCTGGCGACGGCCACGGGGGAGCAGGTCGGCGCCCGGGTCGAGGTGATCCGGCGCTGGATCGTCGGGCGGCGCTGAGCCGCTGATTCGGCGCTCGGGCAGGGACTGTCGCCCTCCGCCCGGCGTTGCTACCGTGCGGGGATGAACGATCCGGCGCCGAGGGGCGCGACCGGGCCGGAGACCGCCCAGACCCTGGATCGGGGCCTACGCATCCTGGAGTTGCTCGGGGGGCCGTCCGCCCACGGGGGCCTGACGATCAGTGACCTGGCAACCCGTCTCGGGGTGGGTCGGGCCGTCGTGTATCGCCTCGTGGCCACCCTCCTGGCCCGGGACTTCGTAACTCGCGGCAGCGACGGGCGGGTGCGGCTGGGCGTCGGGCTGACCCGGCTGTCGGTCGCGGTCCGGCCGATGTTGGTCGGGGCGGCACGGCCGGTGCTGCGCGACCTCGCCGACACCGCGGGGGCGACGGCGCACCTGACCCTGGTCGAGGGGACCGAGGCGGTGGCCCTGGTCGTGGTGGAGCCGAGCTGGACCGACTTCCACGTGGCCTACCGGGTCGGGACCCGCCACGCGCTGACGCAGGGAGCGGCCGGCCGTGCCGTGCTAGCCGGCCGTGAGGGCCGGGACGGCCCGGTCCTCACCCACGGGGAGCTGCAGTCCGGTGCCCACGGTGTGGCCGCGCCCGTCCTCGGGGTGCCCGGACTGGAGGCCTCGGTGGGCTTGGTGTCGATGCAGCCCCTGGACGGGTCGCAGGTCGCCGACGCCGTCCTCGCAGCGGCCTGGCGCGTGGCCGAGGCCGTCGGGGGCTCGCCGGACGACGGTGCAGCGACGCACTGACCGCAAGGACGCCCTGACCCGCAAGGACGGCCGCCCGAACCGGATCCCTCGCGCGAGGCGGTGCCGGTCCTGGGACCGTGACGTGTCACCCTTGGAGCATGACACGTGAGGCAGGGTGGTACGACGACCCCCAGGATTCGAATGTGATGCGCTACTGGGACGGGGTGCAGTGGACCAACCACACCAGCCCCAAGCACCAGCCGGGGCTGGGTGACTCCTCGATCGGATCCCCGCAGCGGGGGCAGTACGGGCAGGCACCGGGGCAGGGGCAGGGGCAGGGCCAGCAGCCCGCGCAGGGTCAGGGACAGGGCCAGTACGGCCAGTACGGACAGGGCCAGTACGGACAGGGCCAGTACGGCCAGGGGCAGTACGGCCAGGGCCAGCAGTTTGGCCAGGGCCAGCCTGGGGCGCAGGGAGGGCCGAGCCCCTACGGGCAACAGGGCGGGTGGGCCGAGCCCATGCCCGGCGGCGCCTACACGGGGATGGCGGCGGGGCCGAGCACCCCGGACGGCCAGCCGCTGGCCGGGTGGTGGCTGCGGCTGCTGGCCAGGATCCTGGACGCGATCCTGCTCTCCGCCTTGGTCGGCGTGCTCTCGGTCACCGTGATCGCCCCCGACCTGATGGACAACTTCGGGCGCTGGTTTGACGCCGTGATCGAGGCCTCCGAGCAGGGGTCCTCCACGATGCCCGTTGTCCCCTCGAGCATCGAGTCCGACCTGCTGCGGATAGGTCTGGTCAGCGGCGTGGTGTCCATCGCCTACGAGGCGCTGATGCTCAAGCAGTTCGGCGCGACCCTGGGCAAGCTGATCACCGGGCTGCGGGTGCGGCTGCGCGACCAGCCGGGCCCGTTGCCGTGGTCCGCAGTGGGGATCCGGACGGCCATCTGGTCCGGTCCCTCCCTGATCAGCGGGCAGAACTTCCTCGGCACCCTGGCCGGGCTGTTCACCATCCTCAACGGCCTGTGGCCGCTGTGGGACCCGAACAAGCAGGCCATCCACGACAAGGTCGCGAAGACGAACGTCGTCCGCAAGCGCTGACCGTGCAGTTCACCGAGCAGGAGCTGACGACCGCGGTCGAGGCAGCCGCCCGGCTGACCATGGCGGCCGCCGGTCCGCCCTGGCGGCGGCGGGACCCCGACGAGGCGTGGCAGCAGGCGAGCGCGCTGCAGCAGTACCAGCACCGGGCCGCGGCCGGCGAGCTCGTGCTCCCCGTCCTCGGTGGGCTGCCGGAGCGACCGACCACCGGCGCGCACCCGGAGTTCTCCGAGCAGGAGTGGCACCGGGCAGCCTCCGACGTCGTCCGCCGTCAGGTGGACAAGCGCCGGGAGGGTGCCTGGGAGCGGTTGTCCGAGCGCAAGCGCTCCGCCCTGGTGGCGTCAGCGGTGCAGTTCACCCGCGCCGCCCTGGCGGCGATGCCGGTGCGACGGGACCCCGAGGACCCCGAGAACTTCGTGGTGCCCGACCACCTGTGACCCGCGGGTTCAGACCGCGGGCCGGATGGTGCCGGTGACCTCGCCGAGCCCGATGCGGGACCCCTCCGGGCCCGGTGCGGTCGCCGTGATCGTCACGGTGTCCCCGTCCTGCAGGAAGGTGCGCGTCGACCCGTCGTCCAGGGTGATCGGCTCGGCGCCGTTCCAGGTCAGCTCCAGCAGCGAACCCCGGGTGTCCGGGTCGGGCCCGGAGACGGTGCCGGAGGCGAAGAGGTCCCCGTCGGAGAGTGCGGCGCCGTTGACCGTCAGGTGCGCCAGCATTTGCGTGGGCGACCAGTACAGGCGTGCGGTAGGGCGGCCGGGACACGAGCGTGCCGTTGAGCCGGACCTCCAGCTCGAGGTCCAGCCCGTATGCGGAGTCCTCGGCCCCGCGCAGGTAGTCCAGGGGGGTGGGGTTCTGGGTGGGCAGCGGGACCCGGGCCGCGGCGAGTGCCTCCAGGGGCGTGATCCACGCCGCGATCGAGGACGCGAACGACTTGCCCAGGAAGGGCCCGAGCGGGACGTACTCCCAGGCCTGGATGTCCCGGGCCGACCAGTCGTTGAACAGCGCGATCCCGAACAGGTGGTCGGAGGCCTCCTCGACACTCACCCGGGAGCCGACGGTGGTGGCCCCGGCGACCACGTAGGCGACCTCGGCCTCGATGTCGAGCTTCACGCTGGGGCCGAACACCGGGGCCGGGTCGTCCGGGCCCTTGCGCTGACCCGTCGGGCGGACGATGTCGGTGCCGCTGACGACGACCGTGGACGAGCGGCCGTGGTATCCGATCGGCAGGTGCTTCCAGTTCGGCGTGAGCGCCGCCCCGTCGGGGCGGAAGATGCTGCCGACGTTGGTGGCGTGCTGCTCGCTGGCATAGAAGTCGACGTAGTCGGCCACCCGGAGCGGCAGGTGCAGGGTGAGGCTATCGACCGGATGCAGGTGCGGCTCCACGGTCTCCCGTGCCGCGGGGTCGGCCAGCAGCTGCTGCACCCGGGAGCGCACCGCGCTCCATGTCGCCGGCCCCGCCGCCAACAGCGGGTTGAGGCTGCCGGAGGCGACGACCTCGGCCCACGGCGCACCGACGGACCCGGCCACCCCGGCGAGGTCGAGTGCCTGGTCGCCGATCCGGACCCCGAGGCGCCTGGTGTCGTCGGCGCCGGTGGTGAACACCCCGTAGGGGAGGTGGTGGGGGCCATACGGGTGGTCGGGGGGCAGGTCGAGCCAGGTGGTGCTCATAGGGTGTCGGGCTCCTTGGTCCGGTGGGCGGTCAGGCGCTGATCAGGCCGAGGTCGTGCAGCTCCCCGATCGGGTCGAGGACACCACAACAACCGTAGGAGGTGAAGCGACTGCGCACCGCACCGACCTCCTCGTCGGTGAGCGCGGCGAGGGCCTCCACGAGCGAGTCCGGATCGCGGACCAGGAGTGTCTCGACGAGATCGTCGGCCTCGTGACCGGTCATCGCGCGGTGCGTGGCCAGGAGCACGTTGAGGACGCCGTGCTGGTCCTCGGACCCGCCGTCCGGGAGGTCGACGGTCCGGGCGACGGCGTGGTGCAGGCCTCCGGTCAACTTGAACGGCAACTCGCGGCGCAGGCAGCCCAGCAGGAACGCGGCCAGCTCCTCGGCGGTCGGCAGCGGGTCGTCCCCGACCGACTGGGTGCGCAGCTTGGCCCGCAGCTCCACCGCCTGGTCCCTCGCCTGCGCCAGCGAGGCGAGCGCCGCACGTTGGGCCTGCGGGTCCCTGCCCACCTCCACCGCGAGCGGCAGGTCGTGGCGCAGCGCGGCCGACCAGTCGGGCTGGTGCGCGATCTCGAGCCCGGCGAGGGTGATCCCGCCCGTGCCCCGCAGGATGCTGAGCGCGATCTCCGCCTGGTCCAGGGAGGTGCCGGGTCGCGCGATCAGCACCACGGGGACGGGCCGGCGCACGGGGACCTGGGCCATCGTCTCGTGCAGCCGCGCGGCGCCCGAGGCGGGGATGAGCAGCGGACCCACCAGATCGGCATACGGGCCCCGGCGGCGGGCCAGGTAGTCGGCCACGGCCGTCTCCACGGGGGCCAGTCCCGGCGGGAACACCGCGGCGTCGTCGAGCAGCCGGGCGAAGAGCGAGCGCTCGGAGTGGTGGCTGGCCTCGGTTGCCGTCCTCGTTGACACGATCGGCAGGCTACTGCATGGTGAAAGAGCCCGAGACAGAGCCGTCCGTTAATCGGACGCACGGTTGATCCAGGAGTTCGCCATGGCCCACTACCGCAGCGCGGGGAACGTGCCCCCGAAGCGGCACACCCAGCACCGCGACGCCGACGGGAACCTCTACTACGAGGAGCTGATGGGCGAGGAGGGCTTCTCCTCGGACTCCTCGCTGCTGTATCACCGCAACATCCCCTCGGCGATCGCCGACGCGGCGGTGTGGGACCTCGGCGACATGGCGACCGTGCCGAACCACCCGATCACCCCGCGGCACCTGAAGCTGCACGACCTGTTCGCCACCGACGACGAGCGCCGCGGGGTCGACGTGGTCACCGGGCGCCGGCTGGTGCTCGGCAACGGGGACGTCCGGCTGCTGTACGTCGTGGCCGACACCGTGAGCCCGTGGTACCGCAACGGCATCGGTGACGAGTGCGTCTACATCGAGCGTGGGGGAGCGCGGGTGGAGACGATCTTCGGCGCCTTCGAGGTGGCGCAGGGCGACTACATGATGATCCCGCGGGCCACGACCCACCGCTGGATCCCGCGGGTGGAGGGGGACGAGGGGTACGTCGAGCCGCTGCGGGCCTATGCGATCGAGGCGAACAGCCACATCACCCCGCCCAAGCGCTACCTGAGCCGGTTCGGTCAGCTGCTTGAGCACGCGCCGTACTGCGAGCGGGACCTGCGGGGCCCGGAGGGACCGCTGCTGGCCGAGGACGTCGGGGAGGACGCCGCCGCGCACACCGAGGTGCTGATCAAGCACCGCGGGGGTGGCGAGCACTCGACCGGCGGCCTGGTCGGCACCGCCTACACCTACCCCTACCACCCCCTCGACGTGGTGGGGTGGGACGGCTGCCTGTACCCGTACGTGTTCAACGTCGCTGACTTCGAGCCGATCACCGGCCGGGTCCACCAGCCGCCGCCCGTGCACCAGGTCTTCGAGGGCCACAACTTCGTGATCTGCAACTTCGTGCCGCGCAAGGTGGACTACCACCCGCTGTCGATCCCGGTGCCCTACTACCACTCCAACGTCGACTCCGACGAGATCATGTTCTACGTCGACGGCGACTATGAGGCGCGCAAGGGATCCGGCATCGGCAAGGGCTCGATCTCGGTGCATCCCGGCGGCCACGCGCACGGCCCGCAGCCCGGCGCCACCGAGAAGTCGATCGGCGTCGACTACTTCGACGAGCTGGCCGTGATGGTCGACACGTTCCGCCCCCTCGAGCTCGGCGAGGCCGGCCGGGCGGTCGACGACGGCCTCTACGCCCGGTCGTGGGTCAAGGGCCTGGACCCCCGGGGCAAGGGCGGCGAGGAGAGCCCGGGCAGCGGCGAGGTGTTCAGCACCAGCTGAGGGCTTCGCCTGCGCCCGCAGGGGGGTCAGGGGCGGACGGTGACGCCCGCCGCGCGCATCTCCTCCACGGCGGCCTCGGTGGAC
This sequence comes from Ornithinicoccus sp., assembly GCF_057176825.1. Lineage (NCBI taxonomy): Bacteria > Bacillati > Actinomycetota > Actinomycetes > Micrococcales > Intrasporangiaceae > Ornithinicoccus > Ornithinicoccus sp. The sequence goes on from NZ_CM169976.1 coordinate 1,980,353, forward strand.
TCGGGTGCGACGCCGGCGGTCAGGTCGAGCAGGACGGTCGTCGCGAAGCCCTCCCGCGCCGCGTCGAGTGCCGTGGCCCGCACGCAGTGGTCGGTCGCGATGCCGACGACGGCGACCTCCTCGACCGATCGTGCCCGGAGCCAGTCCGCCAGGCCGACCTCGCGTCCGTCGACCTCCGCCGCCCCCTCGAAGCCGCTGTAGGCCGCCTCGTAGCGTCCCTTGCGGAACACTGCCTCGACCCGCTCCAGGGCGGGCGCCACCTCCGGTCGGAAGTCGGCCCCCGGCGTGCCCACCTCGCAGTGCGCCGGCCAACTGTCCACGAAGTCCGGGGTGTCCGACCAGTGGTCACCGGGGTCGATATGCCAGTCCGCGGTCGCCACGACGTGGTCGTATGCCGTGTCGCTGCCAGTGGCGTGGGCGGCGATGGCGCCGGCGACCGCGACGCCACCGGTCACGGCCAGCGAGCCGCCCTCACAGAAGTCGTTCTGGACGTCGACGATGATCAGTGCCGTGCTCATCTGCCCACCGTAGACGGGACCGGAGGCTCAGCGCCCCTCGACCTCCACGCGGGAGACCTCGTCCTGGTAGAGGGTGCGGATCGCCGGGTCGCCGGGGGAGAGGCGGTGCGCGCGGGTGGGCAGCTCGGCGCGGGACATGGCGTGGTGCTCGCGGGCCGACGCGGCGTCGGTGCGGGCGATGACCTCTCCGCCCCGGACCAGCTCCACCAGGAGCGCGCGGTCGTCGCCATCGTCCTCCGGTGCCTGGCCGATCCCGAGCACCTCGGCCTCGGCCACCCCCGTGGCGTTGCGCCTGCGGAGCGCGAACTTGCGACCGCCGACGGAGGTCTTGTCCTTGCTGGCCTTGGCCACCGCCTCCATCTGACCCGAGGAGTTCTCGCGCGAGACGAGCTTGTAGACCATGCCGGCTGCCGGGGCGCCGGAGCCGGTGACGACGTTGGTGCCCACGCCGTAGGCGTCCACGGGTGCCGACCGCGAGGGCGGCGATCGCGTGCTCGTCCAGGTCTGAGGTGACCACGATCCGCGTGTCCGTCGCGCCCATCCCATCCAGCTGGCGACGCACCTCGTGCGCCTGCTCCAGCAGATCGCCGGAGTCCAGCCGGACCCCGCCCAGTGCGGGGCCGGCCAACTCGACGGCGAGCTCGACCGCGGCAGTGACGTCGTAGGTGTCGACCAGCAGGGTGGTCTGCAATCCCAGGCTGTCCAGCTGCGCCGCAAACGCCTCCCGCTCCTCGTCGTGCAGCAACGTGAAGGAGTGCGCGGCGGTCCCCATCGTGGGGACCCCGTGGGAGCGCCCGGCCTCCAGGTTGGACGTGGCGGTGAACCCGGCGACGTACGCGGCCCGGGCCGCGCTCACCGCGGACCACTCCTGGGTGCGGCGCGACCCCATCTCGATGCAGGGACGGTCCCCGGCGGCGGCGGTCATCCGGGACGCCGCGCCGGCCACCGCGGAGTCGTGGTTCAGGATCGACAGCGCCAGGGTCTCCAGGACGACCCCCTCGGCGAAGGTGGACTCGACCACCAGCACGGGGGACCCGGGGAAGTAGCACTCGCCCTCGGCATACCCCCAGATGTCGCCGGAGAAGCGGTAGTCCGCGAGGAACTCCAGGGTCGGCTCGTCCACGACCCCCGTCCGCTGCAGGAAGTCCAGCTCCTCCTGGCCGAACGTGAAGCGGGCCAGCTCCTCCAGGAAGCGACCCGTCCCGGCGACCACGCCGTACCGGCGCCCGTGCGGCAACCGCCGGGCAAAGGTCTCGAAGACGCAGCGTCGATGCGCGGTGCCACCGGCCAGGGCGGCCTGGATCATGGTCAGCTCGTAGTGGTCGGTGAGCAGGGACGTCCGGAGGCGGGTCTGATCGGTCACCCGCAGCACTCTAGGGTGAGTCGGTGATTCTCGGGGTGTCCGCGTGGGCCTTGGCGGTGATCGCGCTCGCCCTCTTCACCGGTGCCACCGTCCAGGGACTGGTCGGGCTGGGGCTCGGGCTGGTGGGCGCCCCGGTCGCCATGCTGGTCGCCCCGGAGCTGATGCCGGGGCTGTTGCTCTGGACTGCGGCCCTGCTGCCCCTGCTGCAACTGGCCGGCAACCGGGAACAGATCGACTGGCCTGGCCTGGCCTGGTCGCTGCCGGCGCGCGTGCCGGGCACCGTGCTGGGTGTCTGGCTGGTGGCGCTGTTCACCGAGCGGGCCCTGGCCGTGGCCGTGGGGGTGATGGTGCTGCTCGCCGTGCTGCTCACCTGGCGCACCGTCACCGTGCCGATCGGCCGCAGCTCCCTGGTCGGCGCCGGACTCATCTCCGGGGTGACCTCGACGGCCACCTCCATCGGCGGGCCCCCGATGGCGATCCTCTATCAACACCGTCCTCCGGCGCAGATCCGCAGCACCCTCGCGGTCTACTTCGTCCTCGGCGCCGTCTTCAGCCTCGTCGGCCTGGGGGTGAGCGGGCAGCTGCACGCCCGGGAGTTCTGGCTCGCGGGCGGGTTCGCCCCCTTCCTGCTCGCGGGGCTCTGGGTGTCCCGCCGCGTGGGCCGCAGGGTCTCGCCGCTGCGCATCCGCTCCACCATGCTGCTGGTCTGCGCGGCCTCGGCGCTGACGCTCCTGGTGCGCAGCGTCGCCGGGTGAGGGCCCGTCGGCACGGCTTGGCGTCGCCGTAGAGTGGGGCCCGTGTCAACCGAGCCCCCCGCGCCCCCGAGCGGACCCGACGCTCCCGGCCCGCAGGAGGCCGGGCAGGTCGCGGTCCTGGACCGACCCGAGGCCGACACGCCGTGGGTGACCTTGGTCTGGAACGACCCCGTCAACCTGATGTCCTACGTCACCTGGGTGTTCCAGACCCACTTCGGCTACTCCCGTGCCAAGGCCGAGACGCTGATGATGCAGGTGCACCAGGAAGGGCGGGCGGCCGTCTCCCACGGCACCCGGGAGAAAGTCGAGGCCGACACCGAGGCGATGCACTCCTACGGCCTGTGGGCCACCTTCCAGAAGGACGACTGAGTGGCCAGGGCCTTCCGCCGCAAGGGTCAGCGCGTCACGGGCAGGATGGACGCCGAGGAGATCCTCGTCGTCACCCACCTGCTGACGCTCACCCGTGACTTCGTCGCCCCCGAGCGGGAGGGCACCGGCGACCCGTTCCTGGACCTGATCGCCGGGCTGGGGGAGTCCGACCCCGACCCGACCGAGCCCAGCGACCCGGCGCTGCGCCGGCTCCTGCCACCGGCGCACCGCACCGACCAGGAGCAGGCTGCCGAGTTCCGGCGGCTCACCGAGCACAACCTGCGGTCCCGGAAGGCCGCCAACCTGGCGACCGCGCTGGCGGCCCTGGAGGCCGCCCAGCCTCCGAAGGTCGACCTCGACCTGGACCAGGCCCGGGCCCTGTCCGTGGCCCTGACCGACGTCCGACTCATCCTGGGTGAGCGTCTCGGACTGCGCACCGACGAGGACTCCGAGCGGCTGCACAGCCAGCTCGAGCGTGCCCTGTCCGGGGAGGAGGACCTGGACCCGGCGACCGCCCAGCAGATGGCCTACTACGACTTCCTGACCTGGCTCCAGGAGACCGTCACCCTCGCCCTGATGGACTGAGGGTCAACCGTCTGGCGACCCGGGCCTAGACTCGGCAGCACCATGAGCGACTCCACGACCTCTCGTCCCGTCCGCCTGCGCGTCGCGCCCTCGCCCACGGGGGACCCGCACGTCGGCACGGCCTACATGTCCATGTTCGACCTCGCCTTCGCCCGCCAACAGGGCGGCCAGTTCGTGCTCCGCATCGAGGACACCGACCGGGCCCGCTACCAGGCGGACAGCGAGCAGCAGATCTTCGACACCCTGCACTGGCTGGGCCTGGGCTGGGACGAGGGGCCGGACATCGGGGGGCCCTACGCGCCCTACCGCCAGTCCGAGCGGTTGGACACCTACCGCCCGTATGTCGAGAGGCTGCTGGAGGAGGGGAAGGCGTACCACTGCTGGTGCTCGGGTGAGCGGTTGAAGGAGATGCGGGAGCGGCAGCAGGCCCTCAAGCAGCCGACCGGCTACGACCGGCTGTGCCTGGGCAAGACCGAGCAGGAGCGGGCGCAGTTGCCCGGCTTCAGCGAGACCCCGGTCGTGCGGATGCTGATCCCCGACGACGCCCCGACGACGTTCACCGACCTGATCCGGGGCCAGGTCTCCGCGCCGCGCCCCGACGACCAGGTCATCCTGAAGGCCGACGGCTTCCCGACCTACCACCTGGCCGTCGTGGTGGATGACCACGAGATGGGGATCACCCATGTGGTGCGCGGGGAGGAGTGGATCTCCAGCACCCCCAAGCACGTGCTGCTCTACCAGTGGCTCGGGCTGCCCGAGCCGGCCTTTGCCCACATGCCGCTGCTGCGGGATGAGAAGAAGGCCAAGATCTCCAAGCGCAAGAGCCCGTGGGCCCGGCTCACCTGGTTCCGCGAGCAGGGCTACCTGCCCGAGGCGCTCCTGAACTTCCTGGCGCTCCTCGGCTACCCGCCGGTGATCAAGCAGGGCGAGGACGGCCAGCAGGTGGAGCGTGAGGTGTTCGACTTCGCCGAGTTCACCGAGCGGTTCGACTGGACCAAGGTCAACACGGTGGGCCCGATCTTCAACCTGGAGAAGCTGAACTGGCTCAACGGGCACTACATCCGCGAGCTCGACCCCGGGGAGCTGGCCACCCGGCTGCTGCCCTTCCTGCAGGACGCCGGCGTGCTCGGCCCGCAGCCGACCCTGCCGGAGCTGGGCCGCCTCAAGGCCGTCACCGAGCTGGTCCAGACCCGGATCGTGACCCTGCTGGACGCGGTGCCGCTCATCGCACCGTTCTATGTCGCAGACGCCGACCTGGTGATCGCCGACGACGCCCGGGGCCAGCTCAAGCCCGATGCGCCCGAGGTGCTCCGGGCCGCGCTGGGGGCGCTCGAGCCGATCGACGGCACGCTCGGGACCCCACTCGGCGAGGGCGTGGAGTGGACCGCCGAGCGCATCGAGACGGCCCTGCGCGAGGCCCTCGTCGAGGGATTGGGGATCAAGCCCAGGTTCGCCTTCGGACCGCTGCGGACCGCGGTCTCCGGCGCCCGGGTCTCCCCGCCGCTGTTCGAGTCGATGGAGATCCTGGGCAAGGCCTCGGTGACGGCCCGGTTGCAGCGTCTGCTGGGCGAGGTGGAGGCGCCCGGCGAGGAGTCTGGCGATTTGGGGTAGGTGCCGGGGGCGGGTAGAGTATCGCCTCGGTTCCCCGCCCTCACGGAAGTTCCTTCCAGCCCGGCGTGGATACCCCCTTGGGGTATGGTGTAATTGGCAGCACGACTGATTCTGGTTCAGTTAGTCTAGGTTCGAGTCCTGGTACCCCAGCGCCGCGACATCACCCGCACTTTCCGGATTCGGACTTCCCGAACCGGTGCGGTAAAGTGTCGCCCCGGCTGCCAGGCAGCCGGACGCTAGGGCCCCGTTGTGTAGCGGCCTAGCACGCCGCCCTCTCAAGGCGGTAGCGCGGGTTCGAATCCCGTCGGGGCTACCACGCAAGACCCCCGGTCGACACACGTCGGCCGGGGGTCTTCTCGTCGGGTGGTGCGGGGAGTCAACGAAACCCGGCGAACTTTCCGGCTCCGGGAGTGGCCCAGGAGGCCCGGTTACCTCTACCTTTGGGGGAAGTCGGTCACCCACCGTGACGGGTGCTCGGCACCACCCAGGTAGGAGCATCATGAACAAGGCGGATCTCATCGAGAGGCTGTCCGAGGAACTCGGCGGTAGGACCCTGGCCACCACCGCTATCGAGGCCACGGTCGACCTGATCATCCGGCAGGTGGCCGCCGGTGGGCGGGTCACCATCACCGGCTTCGGCACCTTCGAGCGCGTCGACCGGGCACCCCGCACCGGACGCAACCCCCGGACGGGCGAGCTGGTCCCGATCGAGGGGACCAGCAGCCCCCGGTTCCGGCCGGGCACCTACTTCAAGGAGGTCGTCGCCGAGCCCGAGCAGTTGCCCACCGAGGGGTTCGTCGGGGGCCGCGCCCCCAGCGGGAGCCGACAGGCCTGAGCAGGACCGTGGGAGCGGCCCCGGCGGCGTCAGCCGATGACCTCGCCGGGGCCGATCCCGACGATCCACAGACGGGTGACCAGAGTGGTCTCGTCCTCCGCGTCCCCGTCGAGCTCCAGGCTCAGTCGTTGCCCCAGGCGCAGATGCCGCAGGCCGCTGGCGGCGAACACGTCGGCGTCGAAGGCGAGCTCCCGGCCGGTGTCCAGCAGCACGCTGCCGCCCCCGGTCGCCGGGTCGAAGGAGTGGACGCTGCCCTGCATGCCGGTCACCCTAACCGCTCGACAGGTGCCCCGGTGGTCGCCAGCCGCTGCGCCGTGTGCCGCCCCACGCCGAGTCCCACGGCCAGGTCGAGTGCGCCGGCGTCGTCGACGTCCCGCCGCAGGTGAGGCAGGTCCAGGGGCAGGAGGGTGGCCCCGGGCAGGGCCGCGTGGCGGGCGGCCGAGCCGGGCCCGAAGCGAGGCGCAAGGGTGTGTCCGGCCGCGGCGGTCAGGAGCACCGTGCCGGACTCCTCCGCGTCCGGCACCACGGCGACCGGGTGCCCGGCACACGCGGCGAGGGCTGCGATCAGGTCCTCCGGCCGCAGCGCCGGCAGGTCACCGAGGAGGACCCCGACCGGGTCCGGACCTCCCGCCCCCGCCTTGAGCAGGCCGACGGCGACGGCACCGTTCAGACCGGTCCCCGGGTCCGGCACGACCGTGGCGCCGAGCCGGCGGGCGACGGTGTCGGCGGACGGGTCGGAGGTCACCACGACGACGTCGGCGGCCGGCAGCGCGGAGCAGACGGCCTCCAGGGTGTCCCTGGCCAGGGCCCGGGCCAGCTCGGTGCGGGTCAGCGGCGGGGGAGGTTCCAAGCGTGACTTGGCCAGTCGCGCGTCCTTGACCGGGACCACGAGACGCCAGGGGCAGGGGAGGGACACCACGCCAGTATCGTCGCAGGTGGGTGCCCTCCCGCGCCCACGGTGACAAGATGTGGCCGTGCGCCGTATGCCGAAGCGAACCAAAGTCCCCACCTCCTACGCCGCTGCCATCGCCACGCTGCGGCCCCCGCTGATGGCGTTGACCACGCGCGAGTGGTCCGGTGGTGAGAACCTGCCCGACCGCGGCGGCTTCGTGGTCGCGTCCAACCATGTCTCGGAGATCGACCCGCTCATGGTCGCCCACTTCCTGGTCGACCACGGCTGTCCGCCGCTGTTCCTGGCCAAGTCGACGCTGTTCGACATACCTGTCGTGGGCCAGGCCCTCAAGGGGCTCGGGCAGGTGCCGGTCTATCGCGGGACCAGCCGGGCCGTCGACGCGCTGGCCGACGCTGAACAGGCGGTGCGCGACGGCAGTTGCGTGGCGATCATGCCCGAGGGGACGTTGACCCGCGACCCCGGTCTGTGGCCGATGCGGGCCCGGGTCGGGGTGGGTCGACTGGCCCTGGTCACGCGCGCCCCCGTCATCCCGGTGGCACAGTGGGGCGCCCAACAACTGCTGGCGCCGTACGCGCGCCGACCCACCAACCTGCTGTCCCGCCCCACCATGCAGGTCGCCGCCGGCCCCGCCGTGCCCCTGGACGACCTGCACGGACGCGAGGACGACCCGGGGGCACTGCGTGAGGCCACCGACCGGGTGATGGCGGCCATCACCGCCCAGCTCGCCCAGCTCCGGGGCGAGATCCCGCCGGACGAGCCGTTCGTCTACCGGCCGGGAAACGACAAGAAGCAGGAGGGCGGCCAGTGACGCGCGCCGCGGTCTTCGGCAGCGGGTCCTGGGGCACCGCGTTCGGCGCCATCCTGGCGGATGCCGGGGGCACGGTGCGCCTGCACGGGCGTCGACAGGAACTGGCGGACCGGATCAACCGGGACCGGGTGAACGCCGACTACCTGCCCGAGCTGACCCTGCCGGAGTCCCTCAGCGCGACGACCGACCCGGCCGAGGCGGCCGAGGGGGCCGACCTGGTGGTGCTGGCGATCCCGTCCCAGACGCTGCGCCAGAACCTCACCACCTGGGGCGAGGTGATCCCGGCCGGCGTCCCGGTCGTCTCACTCATGAAGGGCATCGAGCTGGGCACCGGGGCGCGGATGAGCGAGGTGATCTGCGAGGTGGCCGGGGTCGAACAGGACCGGGTCGTCGTCGTGTCCGGCCCGAACCTCGCCCGGGAGATCGCCGCCCGGCAGCCCGCGGCCAGCGTGGTGGCGTGCGCCGACATCGCGACCGCGGAGGTCGTGTCCGCGGCCTGCGCCACCCCCTACTTCCGCCCCTACACCCAGACCGACGTCGTCGGCACGGAGATCGGCGGGGCGGTCAAGAACGTCGTGGCCCTGGCGGCCGGGATGGCCGAGGGACTCGGCTTCGGTGACAACACCAAGTCGACGATCATCACCCGTGGCCTCGCCGAGACCGCCCGGCTCTCCGCGGCCCTCGGCGCGGACCCCGCGACGCTGATGGGGCTGGCAGGAGTCGGCGACCTCATCGCCACCTGCATGTCCCCGTTGTCCCGCAACCACTCCTTCGGGCTCAACCTCGGGCGCGGCATGTCGGTCGAGGAGGTCATCGCCGTGACCAAGCAGACGGCCGAGGGCGTCAAGTCCTGCCACTCGGTGCTGGAGCTGGCCGCGCGGCACGACGTCGACATGCCCCTGGCCGCAGGGGTCACGGCCGTCGTCGAGCAGGGCATGCACCCACGCGAGGTCGCCGAGGCCCTGATGGGGCGTCCCCGCAAGCACGAACGGCACTGACCCGACCGGCGCGTGCGGCCGCCGTGTCCCTCCGGGTCCGGCCGCACCCGACGGTTAGGCTCGTGCGCGATGGACACCACGCCTGAGCCCCGCAGCAATCCCCGGTCCGCGACCCGGCCCCGGGTGGCCGTCGTCTTCGGAGGCCGGTCGCAGGAGCACGCGATCTCCTGCGCGACCGCGGCCAGCGTGCTGCGCGCCATCGACCGCGACGCCTATGAGGTCGTGCCGGTCGGGATCACCCGGGAGGGGTACTGGGTGCAGGTCGCCGACGATCCCGCCGCGCTCGAGATCTCGCAGGGCCGGCTCCCGGAGGTGACCGATACCGGCCACCAGGTGTCGCTGCCGCTCGGGGCGCACGACCGGATGCTGACGGTCGCTCGCCCCGGTGAGGTCCCCACGGCGCTCGGCGAGGTCGACGTGGTCTTCCCGCTGCTACACGGTCCGTTCGGTGAGGACGGGACCATCCAGGGCCTCCTGGAGCTCGCCGACATCCGCTACGTCGGCTGCGGCGTGCTCGCGTCGGCCGCCATGATGGACAAGGCGATGATGAAGACGGTGTTCCGCAGCGCCGGGCTTCCCGTCGGCCCCTACACGGTCGTGACCGACACCCGGTGGCGCACCGACCGGGAGGGTGCGCTCGCCGAGGCGGCGGCCCTGGGGATGCCCGTCTTCGTCAAGCCGGCCCGGGCCGGCTCCTCGGTCGGGATCACCCGGGTCGACAACCCGGACGGCCTGGTCGCCGCCATCGAGGCGGCGCGGGAGCACGACCCCAAGGTGTTGGTCGAGGCGGGGATCGAGGGCCGCGAGCTGGAGGTCGGTGTGCTCCAGGGGCGGGGGACCGACCCCGCCCGGATCAGCGAGATCGGCGAGATCGTGGTCAGCGGCCACGACTTCTACGACTTCCAGGCCAAGTACCTCGACGAGGGCAACGTGCAGTTGTCCTGTCCCGCCGAGGTGCCTGCCGACGTCCGCACCGAGGTCCGGCGGGTCGCGGCGGTGGCGTTTGAGGCCGCCGGCTGCGAGGGCCTGTCCCGGGTGGACTGCTTCTACACCCACGACGGGCAGGTGCTCATCAACGAGATCAACACGCTGCCCGGATTCACCCCCTACTCCATGTATCCCCAGGTGTGGGCGGCCTCCGGGGTGAGTTACCCCGAGTTGATCGACGAGCTGATCCAGCTGGCGCTGAGCCGCCCCCTCGGCCTGCGCTGACAGCCTACGAGCACTGGGGGCCGTCCTGGGGGACCACCTCGGCGGCCGCGCGGAAGGCCGGCAGCAGCAGGGGTTCGGGGGAGTAGGTCCGGGGCACCAGGACCTCGATCGCCGGGTCGCGCCCGAAGGTGGTGAACGCATAGCCGTCGTCCAACTCGTGGGCGACCCAGTCGACGCCGTCCGCGTCGATGCATTGCTCCGTGGTCGGCCCCGGGGAGGTCGCGCCGCACCGGGCGATGATGGCGGGATCTCCCCAGGCGGCCACACCCTCGGACTGGACGGCGACCTCGCGCGGCTGCTGACCCCCGACCGTGGCCGGCCAGGCGGCGGCGACCTCGCGGCACCGGGCCGAGTCCGAGTCCTCGAAGGGCGTGACCTTGACGGCCGAACTGCACCCCGCGAGCACGAGGGCGGCGACGGCGAGTGTCGTGACGTGCCTCAGCGCAGGTGGACGACGGTGCATGTGGTGGTGCGGGTGATGTGCGGCACCTCCTGGATCTTGGCGATGACCTGGCGACCGAGGTCGTCGACCGACTCGGCCTCGATCAGGGCGATGACGTCGTACGGGCCGGTGACGTCCTCGGCGGAGCGGACGCCGGGCAGGCCGCCGATCTCGGCCGCGACCTGCGAGGACCTGCCGACCTCCGTCTGGACGAGGATGTACGCCTGGACCATGGGAGCCTCCTTGGGACGGGTGCGTTGGGCGAGACGCTACCGTGCCGGGAGCATCCGCCGGAGGAGAGGATCGGTATGTCGCAGCACGAGTCGGGTGCCGGGAGCAGCCCGGCAGGTCCGGGGCCGACGGGTCCGACGCTGGCCGAGCTGGGGGAGGAGGGCATCCTGCGGTCGGTCTTCGCCGCGTTCGCCGTCCAGGACAGTTCGGGGGTGCTGGTGGGACCCGGGGACGACACCGCGCTGCTTGCTGCCGCCAGGCCGGTGCTGGCCACGACCGACGCGGTCGTCGCGGGACGTGACTGGCGCGACGACTGGTCCTCCGCCGCGGACGTCGGGGCCAAGGTGGTGGTGCAGAACCTGGCCGACCTCGCCGCGATGGGCGGCACCGGCACGGGGCTGTTGGTCACCCTCGTGGCGCCCGGCAGCACGAGCGGGGCCTGGGTGGAGGACCTCACGGCCGGCATCGCCGCCGCGGCACAGGAGGCCGGCACACCGGTGATCGGTGGTGACCTGTCCTCCACCGAGGGACCGGTGGTGGTCTCGGTCACGGCGCTGGGCGAGCTGCCGGGCCCGGGCCCGGTGCTGCGGTCCGGGGCCACACCCGGGGAAGTGCTGGCCGTTCACGGGCGCCTCGGCAGGTCCGGCGCGGGGCTGGAACTGCTGCGCGGGGGCTGGGACGGCGTGACCCGACCCGACCTGGTGGGCTACCACCGGGTGCCGCGCCCCGACCTGACCGCCGGGCCCGCCGCGGCAGCGGCCGGAGCCACCGCGATGATCGACGTCTCCGACGGTCTCGTGCGAGACGCCGGCCGGGTCGCCCGGGCCAGCGGCGTCCTGATCGAGCTCGACGACGACGCGCTGGGTCGCCACGCGCGCCACCTGATGCCGGCGCTGCCGGAGGAGGCCGCCCTGGACTGCGTGCTGCGGGGCGGGGAGGAGCACGTCATGCTGGCGACGTTCCCGCAGGCGGCGGCCGTACTGGATGGTTGGTCGGTGATCGGTCAGTTGCTGCCGCCGGGGCAGGAGGGCCCCGGGGTGCGGCACCGGGGGAGGCAGCTCACCGGCGGTGGGTGGGACCACTTCGGCGGCTGAGCACGGGACACGGCAGAGCCGGCACCCGTGCAGGGTGCCGGCTCTCCTCGTCGCGGCCTCGGGAGACCGGGACGGTCAGCGGGTGGTGACCTTGCCGGCCTTCAGGCAGGAGGTGCAGACGTTGAGGCGCTTGGGGGTCGTCCCGTTCTTGCCGACCAGGGCGCGCACGCGCTGGATGTTCGGGTTCCAGCGGCGCTTGGTCCGGCGGTGGGAGTGCGAAATGCTGTGACCGAAGCTCGGTCCCTTGCCGCAGACATCGCAAGTGGCAGCCACGGTGTTCTCCTGAGGTCGTGTGTGAGCAAGTGCAGGCCCCGATCAGCGACGCGGCGTCGCACAGTCCGGGGAACCGGTCAAGCGTAGCCGACGCGGCGCCAGCAGACCAAAACTGCGCGGTGGCCCGGGACACCGGGCCCGCGGGGTCGGCGTCGGCCGCTACCCTGCGGGTGCGGACCCGCGGCACGACGCGGGTCACGACGGCACGCTACTGCAGCAGCCTGGACGAGGGAGCGAGGTGAGCGCGGTGACCGACGGGAGCACGGTCTCCGACGGCGCCCTGACGGCGCCCCCGACGCCGCTGGACCTGGCGGCCGCCCGCCGGTGGGCGCTGAGCGCGCGGTCCATGCTGGCCGACGCCCGCGAGGCGATCAACGCCCTCAACGTGTTCCCGGTCCCCGACGGCGACACCGGCACCAACATGTTCCTGACCATGGACGGCTCGCTGGAAGTGCTGCGCGGGCACCACGAGGCGCGCACCGGCCGGATCAGCCTGACCGACGGGCTCGCCCTGCTCGCCCGGGGGATGTTGCTGTCGGCCCGTGGGAACTCCGGGGTCATCCTGAGCCAACTGGTGCGCGGCCTGCACGACGCCGTGGCCGCCGCCGGTGACGGGCTGGACGAGGTCTCGCCGGAGGTCCTGGCCGACGCCTTCGCCCGCGCCGACCGGTTTGCCTGGGACGGGGTCAGCACGCCGGTCGAGGGCACCATCCTGTCGGTCTCCCGCGCCGCTGCGCACGGGACCGCCGCCGCCGTGGCGGACGGCTCCGCCGACACCGTGTATGCCGTGGCGCGCGCCGCCCTGGACGCCGCCCGCGCCGCCCTCACCAAGACGCCCCAACAGTTGCCCGTACTTGCCCGGTCGGGCGTGGTCGACGCCGGCGGGGCCGGCCTGGTCGTCGTGCTCGAGGCGCTGGAGCGGGTGCTGGGGGACCCCGCCGCGGACGAGGAGTCCGCGCTGACCGCCGACCGTCCCTGGGGTGATGGCCTGAGCGGAGCCGCGGGCAGGGCCCTCGGCGCGGAGCTGCCCGGTGGGGGCGGTGCCGACTGCGCCCTGGGGGGCGGAGGACACGAGGTGATGTATCTGCTCACCGGCTCGGACCCCGAGCGCGCCCAGCACCTGCGGGCCCACCTGGCCCACGTCGGGGACTCGGTGCTGGTGGTCGGGGGCCCCGCCGAGTGGCGGGTGCACGTCCACCTGGCCCAGCCCGACGTCGCGCTGGAGGCTGGCGCGATGGCCGGGAGGGTCGCCCAGGTCACCGTCACCGCCCTGCCGCAGCCGCTCGGGGACGCCGCCGAGGACGGGCCCGACGGGACGGCCGACGAGGCCCGCGCGGCCCCCGAGGTCGCCGTCGTCGCCTGCGCCGCCGGTGAGGGTCTGCTGTCGGTCCTCGCCGGTGCCGGTGCCGAGGTGGTGCGCTCTGCGCCGGGGGACCGTGCCTCGACCGGTGAACTCCTCAGCGCCATCTGGGCCACCGGCTCCGCAGGGGTGATCCTGCTGCCGAACGACCCGGACACCCGGTTGGCCGCCGACGCCGCCGCGAGGGCCGCCGCCGAGGACGACCTGGCGGTGCGGGTGCTGCCGTCGCGGGCCAGCGTGCAGGGCCTGGCTGCGCTCGCCGTCTTCGACCCCGCGGCCGACCTGGAGACCAACGTGACCGCGATGACCGAGGCGGTCCGGGGCACGCGGTACGCCTCGGTCACCGTGGCCAGCAAGGACGGGCACACCCCGGTCGGGCCGTGTCGCAAGGGTCAGTCCCTGGGTCTGGTGGACGGCGACATCGCCGTGGTCGCCGCCACCCCGGACCTGGCCGTCAGCGGAGTCCTCGACGCGCTCCTGTCCGAGCGGGACCCGGAGCTGGTCACCGCGGTCGTCGGGGTCGACGCCGACCGGTCCTCGGGACTCGCCGTGGTGCAGGAGGTCTGCGACCGGCACGGCGGGCCGGAGATCGTGGTCGTCGACGGCCTGCAGCGCACCTACTCCTGGGTGTTCGGGGTCGAGTGATGGCCGGCCCCGGCACCGGCCTGCAGGGGCCGCTGCGCCCGGTGCTCGGCAAACTCGCCGAGACCCTGGCCAAGCAGCGCGACATCCGCACCATCGGAGCGCTGCTGGACTTCCTGCCCCGCAGCTACCTGGACCCCTCGCGCCCCACCGACTTCACCCAGCTTCACGACGGCGAATACGTCGTGCTCCTCGCCGTGGTCAGGCAGTCCACCACCCGGCGGATGAAGGCCCGGCGCGGCACCATGCTCACGGTGGTCGTGGCCGACGAGCAGGGTGGAGAGCTGGACCTGACGTTCTTCCGCCCCTACGGGCACGAGCAGGCCCTGGTCCCGGGCCGGAGGGTGGTCTGCTCCGGCACGGTGAGCCGGTACGGCCGGCGACTGCAGCTCACCCACCCCGAGTATCAGGTGATCGGCGCCGACAGCGGCCAGCCCACGGCATACGGGGAAGGTCCGATCCCGGTGTACACGGCTGTCAAGGGCACCACCTCGATGAAGATCTCGGGGGCCGTCGACCTGGCTCTGCACGCCCTCGGCGAGATCCCGGACCCGATCCCGGCGTCGGTGCGGCTGCGGCACCGCCTGCCGACGCTGCCCGAGGCCTACCGGCTGGTGCACCAGCCGGCCGAGGAGGGAGACCACCGGAGGGGGCGCTGGCGGTTGAAGTGGCAGGAGGCGTTCGTGCTCCAGGCCGCCCTGGCCCAGCGGCGCCGCTCCGCGCAGGCGGTGCCGGCCACGCCGCGTCCGGCCGTGGCCGACGGGATCGCCGCCGAGTTCCGGGAACGGCTGCCGTTCGATCTCACGCCCGGGCAGGAGCGGGTGCTGGCCGAGGTGTCCGCCGACCTGGACCGCGACGTCCCGATGCACCGGCTGCTGCAGGGCGAGGTCGGGTCCGGCAAGACGGTGATCGCGCTGTTGGCGATGCTCCGCGTGGTCGACGCGGGAGGCCAGGCCGCACTGCTGGCCCCCACCGAGGTGCTGGCGGTGCAGCACCACCGCTCGATCACCGCGATGCTCGGATCCCTGGCCGAGGCGGGGCTGCTCGGCGGAGCCGAGCACGCCACCCGCGTGGCCCTGCTCACCGGCAGCCAGTCGGCGGCCGAGCGTCGCGGCAACCTGCTCCAGGCAGCCTCGGGCGAGGCCGGCATCGTGATCGGCACCCACGCCCTCATCCAGGAGCACGTGCAGTTCGCCGAACTGGGCCTGGTCGTCGTGGACGAGCAGCACCGCTTCGGGGTGGAGCAGCGCGACGCCCTGCGGGCGAAGGCCGACACCGCCCCGCACGTCCTGGTGATGACGGCCACGCCGATCCCGCGCACCGTCGCCATGACCGTCTACGGCGACATGGAGACCTCCACCCTGTCCGAGCTGCCGCGTGGTCGGCAGCCGATCAGCACGCACGTGGTCACCTCCGACCGGCCGACGTGGGTGGCCCGCGCCTGGGAGCGGGTCGCCGAGGAGGTGGCCGCCGGCGGCCAGGTGTATGTCGTGTGCCCCCGGATCGGCGACGTGGACGATCCCGACCTGCCGCACGGGGCGACGGTCGGGCCCGGCGGCCCCGTGGGGGAGGCGGGGGGCGCCGTGGACGACGAGGGGATGGACCAGGTGCTCGACCTCCCCGAGGACGCCCAGGATGCGGAGGGCAGCGCGGCCGCGGCCCCGACCCTGCACGGGGTGCACCAGGTGGAGCGGGCCCTGCGCCAGCTCCCGGCGACCCGCGACCTGAGGATCGCGGTGGTGCACGGCCGGCAGGCGGCGGAGGAGAAGGACGCCGTGATGCGGGCCTTCTCGGCGGGCGAGGTCGACGTGCTCGTGGCCACGACCGTCATCGAGGTCGGCGTCGACGTGCCGAACGCCACCCAGATGGTCATCCTGGACGCCGACCGGTTCGGCGTCTCCCAGCTGCACCAGCTGCGCGGCCGGGTCGGCCGGGGCAGCAAACCCGGTCTGTGCCTGCTGGTCACCCAGGGCACCGCGGAGCAGGCGCCGGAGCGACTCACGGCCGTCGCCGGCACCACCGACGGCTTCGAGCTGGCCCGGTTGGACGTGGAGCTGCGGCGGGAGGGCGACGTCCTCGGGGCCTCCCAGTCCGGCCGGCGCAGCACGATCCGGTTCCTGCAGCTGGTCCGGGACGAGGAGCTCATCGTCGCCGCGCACGACGCCGCGTGGGAGGTGGTCGAGGACGACCCCGAGCTGGCCCGGCACGCGGCACTGCGGGACGAGCTGGCCCGGATCGACGCCGAGCGGGCCGCGTTCCTGGAGCGGGGGTGAACCCGTGACCCGCATCATCGCCGGATCGCTGGGTGGCCGCCGGATCGAGGCGCCCAGGGGCAGCGCCACCAGGCCTACGACCGACCGGGTCCGCGAGGCGTTGTTCGCCCGGCTGGAGGCCTGGGCCGACCTGGAGGGCGCCCACGTGCTCGACCTCTATGCCGGCTCCGGCGCCCTCGGGTTGGAGGCCGCCAGCCGCGGCGCCGGGTCGGTGCTGCTGGTGGAGTCCGACCGGGCCACCGCCCTCCTGATCCAGCGCAACGTCGCCGCGCTGGGGGTCGCCGACCGGTGCGCGGTCCGCCGGGACCGGGTGGAGCGGGTGGTGGCCGCCGGCCCGGGCGGCGTCACGGGGGGCCCCGGCGCCACGGCATACGACGTGGTGCTGCTGGACCCGCCGTACCCGCTCGGGGAGGAGGCCCTGGCCGGGGTGCTGTACGGGCTGGTCGAGCACGGCTGGCTGGCCCCCGGAGCCCTGGTCGTCGTGGAACGCTCGGCCCGCTCACCCGAGCCGGAGTGGCCCGGGGGGCTGGCGGCGCTGGGTGCCAAGACCTACGGGGAGACCGCGCTGCACTACGCGGAGCCGGTCGGCCCGGCCGCCGACTGAACGGAGCCCGGTGCGGCAGGTCAGCAGACGGCGGGTCAGCAGCCGGCCAGGCGGAGCACGGCCTCGAGCCCGTGGACCGGGCCGTCGGTGCGGGGGAGCAGGAGGGTGCGCACCCCCAGGCCCGCCGCGCCCCCGTCGTCGCGCCAGCTGTCCCCGACCATCAGGGCGTCCTCCGGCACCGCGTCCAACTGGTCCAGGGCGCGGGCGAAGATGCCAGGGTCCGGTTTGATGCTGCCCACCGCGTAGGACATCAGGACTGCGTCGACCAGCGGGGCGAGCCCGGTCCGTTCCAGGACGGGGGTCAGGTCGAACCCGATGTTGGAGACCACGGCGGTCCGCACGCCCCGGTCCCGCAGCTGCGTGAGCACCGGCGCCGCGTCCTCGTAGGCGGTCCAGCGGTCGGCCATGGTGCGGTAGAGGCCGTCGGCCAGCGCCGGATCCACCCCCGCGCAGCGGTCGACCGTCGTGGCAAACACCGCGCGGTGGCGCCGCGCGTCGCCGTCCCGCTCGCTGTGCGGGTCGATCTCGCGGGCGTGCTCCCAGATCCGGTCCAGGAACGTGCTGACCGCAGCGGCGGTCTCCGGCCCGAGACCGTCCGCCGGCTCGCCCCCGCGCCCGGCAGCGGCCCAGCCGGCCGCCAGCCAGTGGGCCGCGTCCCCGGAGTGGACCAGGGTGGAGTGGAAGTCGAACAGGACCGCCGTGACCGGGCGCATCACCGGTCGGCCAGCGCCTCGCGGACGGCGTCCGGGACCAGCCCGGTGACGTCACCGCCGTAGGCGGCCACCTGGCTGACCAGGGAACTGGAGACGTGCTCGAGGGCCGGGTCACCGGGCAGGAAGACCGTCTCGATGCCGGTCAGGTGCCGGTTCATCAGGGCCATCGGCAGCTCGTAGGCGAAGTCGGTGCCGCCCCTGAGGCCCTTGACGATGGCGTCGGCGCCCACCTGGGCGGCCACGTCCACGAGCAGGCGGCCGTGGAACTCCTCGACCCGCACCGCCAGCCCCTCGGGCAGCGAGCGCCGGATCAGGTCCAGGCGCTGCGCCACCGGGAACCGGCCGGGCTTGTCGGGGTTGTGCAGCACGGCGACGACCACCTCGTCATAGAGTGCGGCGGCGCGCACGATCACGTCTACGTGGCCGTTCGTCACCGGGTCGAAGGAGCCGGGGCAGATGCAGCGGCGGGTCATGACGCCCAACCTACCGGCAGGGGCCGGCGAGGATTTGAGGCATTGCCTCCCGCTCCGGTACCGTTGTCCCTCGGCCTGCGCCTCGTGGCTCGGGCCGATCCACACGACCGTACGAGGGGTCTCATGCACGCGCAGGACGCCGCCGGGCCCTGGGTCTTCGACACCCGGGAGCTGATCAGGCGGCCGGGCACCATGAAGTCCCTCTCCCGGGTCGTGTCGGCTCCGGACCGGATCGGGACGGACGTCATCGCCATCGAGGCCGGGCAACCGGTGGAGCTCGAGGTGCGGTTGGAGTCTGTCGTCGAGGGTGTCCTGGCCAGCGGATCGGCCGGTGCCACCGCCACCGGGGTGTGCGTGCGGTGCCTGGACCCGGTCGAGGAGGACCTCGCCGTGACGTTCCAGGAGCTGTTCGCCTATCCCGACCGGGCGGCCCACCACCGCGAGGTGGGGGACGTCGAGGACGAGGACGAGAGCTACCAGCTCGACGGTGACCTGATGGACCTGGAGAGCGTGGTACGGGACGCGGTGGTGACCGCCCTGCCGTTCCAACCGGTGTGCCGGGACGACTGTCCGGGACTGTGCTCCGAGTGCGGAGCACGCCTGGTCGAGGACCCGGAGCACCAGCACGACCTGATTGACCCCCGGTGGTCGGTCCTGAGCGAACTCGCCCAGGGTGCCGGCGCCGACGACGAGAAGAGGAACTGACGTGGCTGTCCCGAAGCGGAAGATGTCCCGCTCCAACACCCGCGCCCGCCGCTCGCAGTGGAAGGCGACGCCGGTCGCCCTGTCCAGCTGCCCGCAGTGCAAGGCCCCGAAGCAGCCGCACATGGCCTGCCCGTCCTGCGGCAGCTACGCCGGTCGCCACTACGGCAGCGCCGAGCGCACCGAGCACCAGGGCTGACGAACGGACCTGGCCGCGCGATGACTTCCGGAGCCACACCACCGGCCGGTCATGTGCATGAGCTGGAGCAGCGTCCCGTCGCGGACCTGTCGGACTACCTCACCGGGGTGGTCGGACAGGCCTGTGACGAGGCGCTGCTTCGTCGTGCCCTGACGCACCGGTCCTACGCCTACGAGAACGGCAACCTGCCGCACAACGAACGCCTGGAGTTCCTCGGGGACGCCGTCCTCGGGCTCGTGGTCACGGACACGCTGTTCCGTGAGCACCCCGACCTGCCCGAGGGGCAGCTGGCCAAGCTGCGCGCCGCCGTGGTCAACTCCCGCGCCCTGGCCGACGTCGCCCGCACCATCGGGCTGGGCGAGTACGTCCTGCTCGGTCGGGGCGAGGAGACCACGGGGGGCCGGGACAAGGCCTCGATCCTGGCCGACACCACCGAGGCGGTGATCGGCGCCGTCTACATCTCCGTGGGGCTGGCCGCCGCGGACACCTTCGTGCACCACCTGCTCGACCCCTTGATGCAGCGCACCGCGCAACTGGGGGCCGCACTGGACTGGAAGACGAGCCTGCAGGAGCTGGCGGCCAACGGCTCGCTGGGCTCGCCGGAGTACCAGGTGGAGGACGACGGGCCGGACCACGACAAGGTCTTCACCGCCCGCGCCGTCGTGGCCGAGGAGGTGCTGGGCACCGGCACCGGCCGGTCCAAGAAGGAGGCCGAGCAGAAGGCCGCCGCCAGCGCCTTCACCGTGCTCACCGACCGGGCCGCGGACATGGTCCAGACCGAGCCGACGGCGGATCCTGCCGATGGTGCGCCGGCCCCGTCCGGCGACGCCCCACCCCCGGGCGACTGAGGTCCGTGCCGGAGCTGCCCGAGGTCGAGGTGGTGCGCCGGGGGCTGAGCGACCACGTCCTGGGTCGCACCCTGGGGCGGGTGACCCTGACCGGGGCACGGGTGGCCCGCCGGCACGTGGCCGGTCCGGGTGACCTGGCCGACCGGCTGGCCGGGGCCTGCATCCTGGCCGCGGACCGGCGCGGCAAGTACCTCTGGCTGGTGGTCGCGCCCCCCGCCGACGACCCGCACGCGCTGGTCGTGCACCTGGGGATGAGCGGCCAGCTGCTGGTCGAGCAGCCGGACGCGCCGCGGGAGAAGCACCTGCACGCCACCTTCGACTTCGCCGACGAGGGTCCGCAGCTGCGGTTCGTGGACCAGCGCACCTTCGGCGGGCTCGCGCTGACCCCGCTCGTGCCCGACCCGTATGCCGTGGAGCCGGCCGGTGGGCCCGCCCCCCACGCGCACGGCGTGCCCGAGCCCGTGGCGCACCTCGCCCCCGACCCGCTCGAGCCGGGCTACGACCGGGCCGCGGTGGTGCGCCGGCTCAAGACACGGCATACCGCCCTGAAACGTGCCCTCCTCGACCAGGGGCTGGTCAGCGGCATCGGCAACATCTACGCCGACGAGGCGCTGTGGCAGGCCGGGGTGCACGGCCTGCGGGAGACCTCCGCGCTGACCAAGCCGGTGCTCGGCAGGGTCCTCGACGAGGCGGCGGCGGTGATGCGTGCCGCCCTCGCCCAGGGCGGCACGAGCTTCGACGCGCTCTACGTCAACGTCAACGGCGCCAGCGGATACTTCGACCGCTCGCTCAACGCCTACGGTCAGACCGGCCGGCCGTGCCCACGGTGCGGCACCCCCATCAGGCGCGAGGTGTTCATGAACCGCTCGTCGCATTTCTGCCCCCGCTGCCAGCCTCGCCCGCGACGATGAAGAGAGCCGTTGTTATGGCGAACAGAGTCGCCATAATAACTGTATCCGGCTGATACTCTCGTCGTAGTGAAGGGAGTGCGTCATGGTCGGTTACCGGATTGACCGCGAGCTCGCCGAGTTCGGCGAGCACGTGCGGGGCTGGCGGATGGTGTTGGGCCTGACAGCGCAGCAGGTGTCCGAGCGCGCCGGCATCACCCGCGACACGCTGCGCAAGGTCGAGGCCGGTGACCCTGGCGTCGGGTTCGGCAATGTCGCCCAGGTGGTGCGTGCTCTCGGCGTGCTGGACCAGGTCGTCAATGCTGTGGACCCGCTGAACAGCGACGTCGGTCGCCTCCGCGCGGGCAGGCTCACGAAACGGCGTGCGCGATGACCACCCTCGAGGTTTTCGTCGACAGGACGGGGGAGCCGATCCTGGTCGGGCAGGCGCACGTCACCAGGGCGCGCAGCCAGATCTCCACGACCTTCCTCTACGACCCGGGCTACCTTGCCGGCGACGGGACGAGCATCGACCCGGCCCTGCCGCTGGTCTCGGGAGCACAGCACCAGCAGGGTCTGGTGCGGGCCTTCGCCGACAGTGCTCCCGATCGTTGGGGCCGCAACCTTATTGAGAAGGCGGAGCGGGTCCGGGCTCGGGAGGAGGGCGGCGCCCCGCGCCGGCTGGACGACGTCGACTTCCTCCTGGGTGTGAGCGACGACACCCGTCAGGGAGCACTGCGATACCGGCTCGCAGGGGGCACGGCGTTCCTCGGGAAGCCCGCGACCGTCCCCCGGCTGGTGTCGCTGCCGGAATTGCTGCGTGCCTCGGACGAGCTGGCCTCGGACGAGGACCCGAGTCGGGCCGTCAAGCAGCTACTGGACACGGGCACGACCGGTCTGGGAGGCGCGCGCCCGAAAGCCTCCGTGCGCCTCGAGGACGGCGCGCTGGCGATCGCGAAGTTCCCGCACAGCAGCGACCGGTGGGACGTCATGGCCTGGGAGGCGACGGCGCTGGATCTGCTGGAAGCCGCGGGGATCAGGACTCCGCAGCGCCGCCTCGCCAGGGTCGGGGAGCGCAGCGTGCTCATCCTGCGCAGGTTCGACCGCGCCGAGGGAGAGCGCAGGATCGGCTACATCAGCGCCATGACTGCGCTGGGTGCCATCGACGGCGACCACCGCGACTACGCCGAGATCGCCCAAGCCATGCGTGACCTCTCCCGCTCGCCCAGGGCGGACCACCACGAACTCTTCGACCGCGTCGTCGCAAGTGTCGTTCTCGGCAATACGGATGATCATCTCCGCAACCACGGCTTCCTCGCCGACCGCGGCTCCTGGACGCTAAGCCCCGTGTTCGACGTCAACCCGAACCCCGATCCGTGGGGGGCGCGCTCGACGTCGATCATGGGGGCCGACGCGCTGCGCGAAGAGGCCGGGGCCCTACTTGCCCTCGCAGCACAGTGCAGCCTCACACCCGACCAGGCTCGGCAGCGGATGGGGCGCGTGGCGGGAGCGGTCGCCGAGTGGCGCGACGCCGCACGGAGGAACGGCGTCCGAGAGCAGGAGATCACGCTGATGGCCGAGTCGATCGACGTTCGGTTGGGCGAGGTCCTCGGGGCCGCGGGCACGGCGGGAACGTAGCCTCGACCCTGTGAACAGCACGACCCACGGACAGCGGGCCGGGGCGACCACGGGAGGGCCGCGGTGACCGGCCCCACCCCCAGGGATCAGGTGCGCCGCGCCCTGGTCTTCGTGCGGGGGCGGGTGCAGGGTGTCGGGTTCCGCTGGTGGACCCGGGCCCGCGCCCTGGAGCTCGGGCTGGTCGGGCACGCCCGCAACATGCCCGACGGACGGGTCGAGGTCTGTGCCCAGGGAGACGCCGACCAGATCGAGGCCCTGGTCGGGCTGCTGCAGGAGAAGCCGAGCAGCCACCGGCGCCCCGGCCGGGTGGACAGCGTCGTCGTCCAGTGGCACGACCCGCGGGAGGACCTGACGGGGTTCGCCGAACGGTGAGCACGGGGGGCGCCTCCCGGGGGTGTCGGCAGTCGGTGGCCCAGCCTGACCGGAAAGCCGGCTCGCCGCCGGTACAGTGACGCAAAGCCCGCCACACCAGGAGACGCTGCCCCACGTGTATGTCAAGAGCCTGACCCTCAAGGGATTCAAGTCGTTCGCGTCGGCAACCTCGCTGCGGCTGGAGCCCGGCATCACCTGCATCGTCGGCCCGAACGGCTCGGGCAAGTCCAACGTCGTCGACGCCCTGGCCTGGGTGATGGGTGAGCAGGGGGCCAAGTCGCTGCGCGGCGGGAAGATGGAGGACGTCATCTTCGCCGGCACCTCCGGGCGGGCACCGCTGGGCCGTGCCGAGGTGACGATGACGATCGACAACACCGACGGTGCGCTGCCGATCGACTACACCGAGGTCACCATCTCCCGGACGATGTTCCGCAACGGCGGCTCGGAGTATGCGATCAACGGCACCTCGTGCCGGCTGCTGGACGTGCAGGAGCTGCTGTCCGACTCCGGCATCGGCCGGGAGATGCACGTCATCGTCGGTCAGGGCCAGCTCGACGCGGTGCTGCGGGCCACCCCGGAGGAGCGCCGCGGCTTCATCGAGGAGGCCGCCGGGGTCCTGAAGCACCGCAAGCGCAAGGAGAAGGCGCTGCGCAAGCTGGAGACGATGGAGGGCAACCTCACCCGGCTGGGGGACCTGACCTCGGAGATCCGGCGCCAGCTCGGCCCGCTGGGTCGACAGGCCGAGACCGCGCGACGGGCCGCGACGATCCAGGCTGAGGTCCGCGACGCGCGGTTGCGGATCCTGGCCGATGACCTGGTACAGCTCACCGCGAACCTCGAGCAGGAGCTCGCCGACGAGACGGCCCTGCTGCAGCGCCGCGAGCAGGTCGAGACCGACCTGGGGGCTGCCCGGGAGGCGGTGCGCGAGCTGGAGCAGGTCCTGGAGCAGCAGCGCCCCCGGCTCAACGAGGCACAGGACCAGTGGTACGCCCTGTCGGCGCTGGTGGAGCGGCTCAGCGCCACCACCGACCTGGCCGCCGAGCGGGTCCGGCTGCTGACCAGTGAGGAGCAGGAGGAGGACGCCGAGGGGGGCACCGGGCGCGACCCCGAGCAGTTGCGGGCGGAGGCCGCAGGGATGCGCGAGCAGGAGCAGGACCTGGTGGCCCGGATCGCCCGGGCGGCCCAGGATCTGGCGACGGCCGAGCAGGAGCGCCAGGAGGCCGAGCAGGCGCACGCCGCGGAGCAGCAGCGGCTGGCCCGCCTGGCACGGGCCGCTGCCGATCGCCGGGAGGGCCTGGCCAGGCTGGCCGGGCAGGTGGCCGCGGCACGCAGCCGGATCGAGGCCGGTGAGGCCGAGGTCGGCCGGTTGCAGGAGGGCCTGGGCGCCAGCTCCGCCCGCGCCAAGGAGGCCGAGCAGGAGTTCGCGGCGCTGGAGGCGACCGTGCTGGACGTCGAGGAGGGGGAGGAGGGCCTGGACCAGGAGTACGAGGCCGCCGAGGAGGCCCGCGCCCGGGCCGCCCAGGAGGTCGAGGACTGGCAGGAGCGGCTGCGCGCGGCCGAGGCGGGACGTGCCGGGCTCACCGCCCGGTGCGAGGCGCTGGAGCTGAGCCTGAGCCGCAAGGACGGGGCGGCGACGCTGCTGGCCGACGACTCGGTGCAGGGCGTGGTCGGCACGGTGCCGGGGCTGGTGACCGTCCGCGAGGGCTACGAGACGGCCGTCGCCGCCGCGCTGGGCTGGGCGGGGGACGCCCTGGTGATGCAGGACCTGGCCAGCGCCGGTGACGCCGTCGCGGTGCTCCGGGACGGCGACCACGGACGGGCCGCGCTGCTCGTGCCCGAGACCGCCGCTTCCGCTGCCGCGCCGCCCAGGGGCCCTGACCTGCCCGCCGGTGCCTGCTGGGCTGCAGAGGTCGTCGAGGTCGACGAGCGCGTCGGTGCGGCCGTCGCCGGGCTTTTGGGTGGCGTGGCCGTGGTCCCGGACCGGGAGGCCGCGACCGCGCTCGTGGCGGCCGCCCCGGGGCAGGTCACCGCGGTCACCACCGAGGGTGACGTCTACGGCCCCGGCTGGGTGCGGGGTGGCAGCAGCGCTGCCCCGAGCCTGATCGAGATCCAGTCGGCGCTCGACACCGCCCGGCAGGACCTGGCCGCGGTCGACGGCGACCGCGAACGCGCCACCTTCGAGCTGACCAGGGCCCGGGACGAGCTCGGGCAGCACGCGGCACAGGCCGAGACCGCCCTCTCCCGGCTGCACGAGTCGGACGCCCGGATGGCGGCCGTGAGCGAGAAGTTGGGCCAGCTGGGCAGCGTGATGCGCTCGTCCGCGGGGGAGCGGGAGCGCACCGAGGCAGCGATCGCGACGGCCGAGCAGGGGCTGGAGCAGCGACGCGCCGAGCTGGCGGCGCTGGAGGAGCGACTGGCCGACGCCGAGGCCGAGCCGGACAGCGACGAGCCCGCCACGGACGACCGGGAGCGCCTGGCGATGGAGGCGGCCCGGTCCCGCAGCAGGGAGACCGAGGTCCGGCTGTCGCTGCGCACCCAGGAGGAGCGGGTCCGCGCCATCACCGACCGCGCGGAGTCGCTGGAGGCGGCGGCGCGCGATGAGATCACCGCCCGGGAGCGGGCGGCCGCCCGGCGTGAACGCCGGCGCCAGGAGGCGGCCGTGGCCACCGCCGTGCGGGCGGGTGCGGCCCACCTGCTGGAGCAGGTCCGGTCGATGGTGGGGGAGGCCGCGGAGGTGCGCGACCGGGCACGCGCCGAGCAGGCCGAGCGCGAGTCCTCGCTCGCGCAGGCCCGGGGACGCGTGGGCGTCCTGGGTGAGGAACTGCGCGAGCTCACCGACTCGGTGCACAAGGACGAGGTGGCCCGTGCCGAGCAGCGGCTGCGGATCGAGGCGCTGCAGACACGGGCGGTGGAGGAACTGGGCATCGACCCCGAGGCGCTGGTGGAGGAGTTCGGGCCGCACCAGCTCATCCCGCCCGTCCCAACCTCCGAGGCCGCCGACGACCCCGATGCCGAGACCCCCGAGCCGGTGCCCTTCGTCCGCGAGGCGCAGGAGAAGCGGCTCCGCTCGGCCGAGCGCAAACTGTCGGCCCTGGGCAAGGTCAACCCCCTTGCGCTGGAGGAGTTCGCGGCGCTGGAGGAGCGGCACAAGTTCCTCACCGAACAGGTGGAGGACCTGCGCCGCTCCAAGGAGGACCTGCTGGCCATCGTCAAAGAGGTCGACGAGCGGGTCGAGCAGGTCTTCGCCGAGGCTTTCCGGGACACCGCCGAGCAGTTCGAGCGGGTGTTCTCCCGCCTCTTCCCCGGCGGCGAGGGGCGGCTCACGCTCACCGACCCCGAGGACATGCTGACCACCGGCATCGAGGTGGAAGCCCGCCCTCCGGGCAAGAAGATCAAGCGGCTCTCGCTGCTCTCCGGAGGGGAACGGTCGCTGACGGCGGTGGCCCTGCTGGTGTCGATCTTCAAGGCGCGACCGAGCCCGTTCTACATCATGGACGAGGTCGAGGCGGCCCTGGACGACACCAACCTCGGGCGGCTCATCGTGTTGTTCGAGGAGCTGCGCGACTCCAGCCAGCTCATCGTCATCACCCACCAAAAGCGCACCATGGAGGTGGCCGACGCCCTCTACGGGGTGTCGATGAAGGGCGACGGCGTCACCACCGTGGTGTCTCAGCGGCTCCGCGACGTCCAGCCGCAGCCGGCCTGAGGCCCCCGGCGGGGAGCTGCCGGCGACATCGGCGCGCAGCGTGCTGGTGCGGACTGCGGTGTCAGACACGCCGGGCCGGGTGCTGGCCGTCCGCCCACCCCTGCCTACCATGTGCACATGGTCGTTCTCGTGCTCGCGATGCTGATTTGCCTCGCGCTCGGCAGTGTGGTCGTGGGTTATGTCGCCGTCGAGGCGCACCGCGACGGTCGCGACGTGCTGACCCCGGAGGCGGACCACGTGCTTGCCGGGGTGCGTCGTCGCGGGGAGGACCTGCGCGAGCACGGCGACCAGCTGCGCCGCACCCTGCAGCCGGCCGGGCGTCGCTGACGACCGCGCCCTCACCCCCGCCCAGCAGCGGCGGGTCCTCGTCGTCCTCTGCATCACGCAGCTGACCAGCTGGGGGATCCTCTACTACGCCTACCCGGTCATGCTCGTCGCCGTCACGGCCGACACCGGGTGGTCGACCAGCACAGCCTTCGGCGCCTTCTCCGTCGGACTGCTGGCCTCGGCGGTCGCTGCGCCCTGGGTGGGTCGGCTGCTGGACCGGGTGGGGCCCCGCGCCGTAATGTCCTGGGGCTCGGTGCTAGCCGTGCTCTCCCTGCTCGGCGTGGCCGCCGCGCCGGGTCTGGTGTGGTTCGTCCTGGCGTGGGCGGCCGTGGGCCTGGCCCAGTCCGCGGTGCTCTACCCGCCGGCGTTCGCGGCGTTGACCCACTGGTTCGGCCCGGGACGAATCAAGGCCATCACCACGCTCACCCTCGTCGGTGGACTCGCCGGCACCGTCTTCGCCCCCATCACGGCCCTCCTGCTGCGCTCCCTGAGCTGGCAGCAGACGACGGTCCTGCTTGCCGTGGTCCTCGGGCTCGTCACCATCCCGCTGCACGCGTGGGCGCTCACCCCGCCCTGGTCCGGCACCGACAGGAGGGGGAGGTCCGCACGCTCGGAGCTGGCCGGTGATCGTGGGGACCGCTACGTGCGTACTCGGGCACGCTCACGCCCGTTCGTCCTCCTGCTGGTGATGCTGGCGCTGACCGGATTCGGGTTGTTCGGCGCCACCCTCAACCTGATCCCGTTCCTGGCGGAGCGGGGCGTCGGCCACGAGGCGGCGGCCGTCGTCTTCGGCATCGTCGGGGTGGGGCAGTTCGTGGGTCGCTTCGCCTACCCGGCACTGACGCGCCGGTGGCAGCCGGCGCCCCGCGCCGCCCTCGTCCTGGGCTGGGGGGCCGTGATGGTCCTGGTGCTGGCGGCGTTCCCGGGACCCCTGGCGCTACTCGTGGCCGCCGCCATCGGGGCCGGCGCGGCCCGCGGGATCTACACGTTGCTCCAGGCCACCAGCGTCAGCGAGCGGTGGGGTCCCTACCGGTTCGGCACGTTGAACGGGATCGCCACCGTGCCGACGTCTGCGGCGATGGTCGCGGCGCCCGCGGGCGCCGCATTCCTCGCGGAGTTCGTGGGCAGCTACACCACGGCGTTCTACCTGTTGGCGGGGTTGACCGCGCTGGGGGCGCTGGTGGCGTTGGGCACCGGGGTCCGGGGGCCGGGCCCGATCGCGGAGGTCTCCGGGAGTGACCCGGACCACACGGCGTGAGGCTTCTCACGTCCGCGACGCGCCGTGCGGATTTGGTGCGGCGCCGGTGCGGGAGCCACGCTGGGAGACATGGTGTTTCTGCTGACGGCCATCCTGCTCTGCTGCGCCGTGGGTGGCGCTGTGGTCGGATACGTGGCGGTGGGCGCCCGGCGCGACGGCCGCGACGTGCTCACCCCGGAGGGCGAGCAGCTCCTGGCCGACGTGCGACGCCGCGGAGACGAACTGCTGGACCGCGGAGAGCAGTGGCGCAAGAAGACCGTCGACACGGTGTCCCGGCACTGACCTGACCGCTGCCCCCGTGGCACCGGCTGCTGGGCTGCAGGGGAGGGACGCCGGCCACCGTGGCCGGGCCGGTCTGGGACAATGGGGGCGTGGACAACCTCTGGGAAATTCTGACCGTCGTCACGGTCGTCGCACTGGCCGGACTGGCCCTGCTGGTCGGCCTGGTGCGGGGCCGCGGGCGATCCGGTGCCAAGACGATCGAACGCCCCTCGGCACCGCCGAGCCACGCCGACGGCACGCCGGCAGGGGAGCCGCCGGAAGCCGGCGGGGAGGGTGAGCGCCCCGGTGGACCAGGCGTCGGCACCGACGTGTTGGAGCCGCCGGCGGACACCCTCGAGCCGGAGGCCGCCGAGACCGCCCCGACGCTGGAGCGGCCAGCGTCCGCCCGGGGCCGCCTGCAGCGGCTGCGGGCCCGCCTGGCGCGTTCGAACTCCGCCATCGGCTCCGCCCTGCTGGGGCTGCTCTCCCGGGGCGGCCTGGAGGAGCAGGACTGGGAGGACGTCGAGGACACCCTGCTCCAGGCCGACCTGGGCGTCGAGGCGTCGCAGGAGCTGGTGGAGGCACTGCGCACCCGGGTCAAGGTCGACGGCACGACCGACCCCGACACGGTCCGCGGCTGGCTGCGTGAGGACCTGCTGCAGTTGGTCGACCCGACCATGGACCGCCGGATCGCCGCCTCCCGGGTGGGGGACCGCCCCGCCGTGGTGCTGGTCGTCGGGGTGAACGGCACCGGCAAGACGACGACCGTCGGCAAGCTGGCCCGGGTGCTCGTGGCCGAGGACAAGGACGTCGTCCTCGGGGCGGCCGACACCTTCCGTGCCGCCGCGGCCGACCAGCTGCAGACGTGGGGGGAGCGGGTGGGCGTGCCGACCGTGCGCTCGGACCGCGAGGGGGCCGACCCGGCCTCGGTCGCCTTCGACGCGGTGAGCGGCGCCCAGGAGATGGAGGCCGACGTGGTCCTCATCGACACCGCAGGGCGGTTGCACAACAAGGTCGGACTGATGGACGAGCTCGGCAAGGTCAAGAGGGTCATCGAGAAGCGCAGCCCCATCGACGAGGTGCTCCTGGTGCTGGACGCCACGACGGGTCAGAACGGGATGCGCCAGGCCGAGGTCTTCGGTGAGGCGGTGGCCGTCACCGGGATCGTGCTCACCAAGCTCGACGGCACCGCCAAGGGCGGCATCGTGGTCAACGTGCAACGCAAGCTGGGCGTGCCCGTCAAGCTGGTCGGGCTCGGCGAGGGCCCGGACGACCTGGCCCCGTTCGACCCGCAGGCCTTCGTCGAGGCCATCGTCGACTGAGACAACAGTTAGCCTTGGGGCGTGTTCAATAGTCTCTCCGACCGCCTGGCCAATACCTTCCGCAACCTCAAGCGGAGGGGGACTCTCTCAGAGTCCGACGTCAACGCGACGATCCGTGACATCCGGGTCGCGCTGCTCGAGGCCGATGTGGCGCTGCCCGTCGTCAAGCAGTTCACCGGGCGGATCAGGGAGCGCGCCCTGGGGGCGGAGGTCTCCCAGGCGCTGAACCCCGCCCAGCAGGTCGTCAAGATCGTCAACGAGGAGCTCGTCGGCATCCTCGGCGGGTCCACCCGCCGGCTGAACCTGGCCAAGAACCCCCCGACGGTCATCATGCTGGCGGGTCTGCAGGGTTCGGGTAAGACCACCCTGGCTGGCAAGCTGGGCTACTGGCTCAAGGACCAGGGCCACACCCCGCTCCTCGTGGCAGCCGACCTGCAGCGGCCCAACGCTGTCACCCAGCTGGAGGTCGTGGGCGAGCGGGCCGGGGTGCCGGTCTTCGCGCCCGAGCGCGGCAACGTCTTCGGTCACGACGCCGCGCTGGAGACGGGCGAGGGGACCCGCTCCTTCGGTGACCCGATCGACGTGTCGGTCGACGGTGTCGCGTTCGCCCGCGACAAGGGCCACGACGTCGTGATCATCGACACCGCGGGCCGGCTCGCCGTCGACGTCGACCTGATGCGCCAGGCGCACGACATCCGCGTGGAGACCCAGGCGCACGAGGTGCTGTTCGTCATCGACGCGATGATCGGCCAGGCCGCCGTGGAGACGGCCAAGGCGTTCGCCGACGGGGTCGGGATCACCGGCACAGTGCTCACCAAGCTGGATGGTGACGCCCGTGGTGGTGCCGCCCTGTCGGTGGCCACGGTGACCGGGCAGCCGATCCTGTTCGCCTCCACCGGGGAGCAGGTCAAGGACTTCGAGATCTTCCACCCCGATCGGATGGCCGGGCGGATCCTGGACATGGGTGACGTGCTCACCCTGATCGAGCAGGCCGAGAAGGCCTTCGACCAGGTGCAGGCCAAGGAGATGGCCCGCAAGTTCATGGCCGCGGAGGACTTCACCTTCGAGGACTTCCTGCAGCAGATGCAGGCCATCAAGAAGATGGGCTCGCTCAAGCAGATGCTCGGGATGATGCCCGGCATGCAACAGATGCGAGCCCAGCTGGACTCCCTCGATGACCGGGAGTTCGACCGGGTCGAGGCCATGGTCCACTCGATGACGCCGTTCGAGCGCAACCACCCCAAGCAGATCAACGGCTCCCGCCGGGCACGGATCGCCAAGGGGTCCGGCGTCACCGTCTCGGAGGTCAACCAGCTCCTCGAGCGGTTCGGCCAGGCCCAGAAGATGATGAAGCAGATGAGCAAGGGCGGCGGGATGCCGGGGATGCCCGGGATGCCGGGCGGCGGTGTCGGCAAGGGCAAGGGGAAGGGCAAGAAGCAGCAGCAGCGCAAGAAGTCGCGCAGCGGCAACCCCGCCAAGCGGGCCGCCGAGGAGAAGGCGGCCCGGGAGAAGGCCGAGGCCGCCCGGGGCAACGCGGCCACGAGTGCCTTCGGCCTCGGTGCCCAGGGCGGCGCGGGGGCGGGCCAGGAGCCCGACCTGTCCAACCTGCAGCTGCCCAAGGGCTTCGAGAAGTACCTGGGGAACCAGGGCAAGTAGCACCCGGGTGCGGTGCACGGCATACGGTGGGAGCCCACGCTCTCGAGGAGGACCGCATGCCCAGCAGGACCCACCGCATCGCCGTGATCGCCGGGGACGGTATCGGCACCGAGGTAATGCCCGAGGGCATTAAGGTGCTGCGCCGGGTCGCCGAGGCGTACGACGTCGGCCTGGAGTTCGAGGAGTTCGACTGGTCCAGCGCCGAGTACTACGAGCGGACCGGGGCGATGCTGCCGGAGGGGTGGAAGGACACCCTCTCCGGCTTCGACGCCATCTACTTTGGTGCCGTCGGCTGGCCGGCGGCGATGCCCGACCACGTGTCGCTGTGGGGGAGCCTCCTGCAGTTCCGGCGCGAGTTCGACCAGTACGTAAATCTGCGGCCGGTGCGGCTCATGCCGGGCGTGCGGTCGCCGCTGGCCGGCAAGGAGCCGGGTGATATCGACATGCTCATCGTGCGGGAGAACACCGAGGGGGAGTACTCCAGCGTCGGCGGTCACATGTTCCCCGGGACCGAGCGCGAGGTCGTCCTCCAGGAGACCGTGATGACCCGCACCGGGGTGGACCGGGTGCTGCGCTACGCCTATGAGCTCGCAGCGACCCGACCGCGCAAGAAGCTCACGTCGGCGACCAAGAGCAACGGGATCTCGATCACCATGCCGTTCTGGGACGAGCGGGTCCGGGCCGTCGGGCAGGACTACCCAGGCATCGAGGTCGACAGCTACCACATCGACATCCTGACCGCCCGGTTCGTGCTGAGCCCCGAACGGTTCGACGTCGTGGTCGCCAGCAACCTCTTCGGCGACATCCTGTCCGACCTGGGTCCCGCCTGCACGGGCACCATCGGGATCGCGCCCAGCGCCAACATCAACCCGACTCGGGAGCACCCCAGCCTGTTCGAGCCGGTCCACGGCTCGGCCCCGGACATCGCCGGGCAGGGCATCGCCAACCCCGTCGGGCAGGTCTGGTGCGGGGCGATGATGCTGGATCACCTCGGCGAGGAGGAGGCCGCGGCGGCCACCGTGCGGGCTGTCGAGGCGGCCCTGGCCCGAGGAGTCGAGGAGGGCAGCGCCACCCCGGACCTGGGCGGCACCGGCACGACGCAGTCCTTCGGTGACCTGCTGCTGCAGGAGGTGACCGGGCGGTGACGGACGGACCGACGCGTATGCCGGGTGCGGACGGCGGTGCGGCAGGCGCCGACGGCGCGGGGGTCCTCGGGTTCTTCTTCGCCCACCAGGACGACGAGACGCTGCAGGCCGCCGCGGCGGTGCGCAACGCGGTCGTGGCCGGTCTCCAGGTGCACCTGTGCTGCCTCAGCGACGGTGCAGCGGCCGGGGTCCGGACGCGACGGCTTGCCGAGATCCTGGGATACACCCCCGGGAGGGCGGAGTTCGCCGAGGTGCGGTGGGCCGAGTTCGACGAGGCGGGATCCCGGCTCGGGGTCCCCCGGACCCGACGGTCGACCGCGGGGCTTCCCGACGGGCAGGTCACCGTTGCGGGTGCCCGCGCCGCCATGGAGGACTTCCTCGAGCGGCACCCCGGAGCCCGGCTCGGGGCCCACTCCTTCATCGACGCCCACCAGGACCACCGCAACATCGGCAAGGCGCTGGAGGATCTGCGCGCCGAGGAGAAGGTCGACGCGACGTTCTACTTCTCCCGGCGCTACGAGGAGCTGGTGCCGACCCCGCGCCGCTGGCAGGAGTGGTCCGAGGTGCTGGACCCGGCCGCGGTGGCCGAGCGCTACCTCGAGCTGGACCTGGCTCGGCGCTGGTGGTCGGTGGGGCAGTTGGCCTCCGGGGACTACTTCGAGTCCTGGCTGGCCGACCCCTACGCCTGGGTGCACCGGGGCGCCGACACCTTCGAGTCCGAGGAGGACCGGGCCGCCGCGTTCGACTGGGTGGACAAGCTCGGCGGCTATACCTGAGGCGCCCGGGACGGGGGGCGAGTGTCGCGCCAGCCCAGGAGTTGCCCGGTTAGCCGCCCAGGGCGGCCTCTCCCAGCGCCGCGGCGACCGCATTGCGGCCCGGCACCCCGCTGACCCCGCCGCCACGGCGGGCGCCGGACCCGCACACGAACACGTTGGGGTGCGCCGTCTCCACGCCCCACCGGCCGACGTCCCCGGGATCCTCGGCGAAGGGCCACTGCAGGTCGCCGTGGAAGATGTGCCCGCCCGGCATCCCCACCGATGACTCGATGTCCAGCGGCGTGCGCACCTCGATCGTGGTCGGGTCGAGCAGGCAGTCCTCGATCGGCTCGGCCAGCACGCTGTTGATCGAGGCCAGGGTCGCCTCCCGGGCCCGTTCGCGGGCCCCCTCCGGGTCGTCGCGGAACAGGCGGGCCGGCATGTGCAGCCCGAACAGGGTCAGGGTCTGGGCACCCGCGGCGATCAGGTCCGCTCCGAGGATCGAGTCGTCGGACAGGCTGTGGCAGTAGACCTCGCAGGGGGGCACGGTCGGGATCTGCCCGGTAGCCGCCTGGGCGTGCGCGACCTCCAGCTCCTGGTAGCCCTCGTTGATGTGGAAGGTACCGGCGAAGGCCTGCTCGGGCGTGACGGACGGGTCCTTCAGCGCGGGCAGTCGGGACAACAGCATGTTGACCTTCAGTTGAGCACCCTCGGGCTCCGGCCGGGCCGGGGCGCCACCCAGCAGACGGTGCAGCACCGACGGAGCCGCGTTGACGAACACCATCCCGGCGTCGATCTGTTGCCCGTCCGCAGTGCGCACCACGGCCGCCGAGCCGTCCGTGGCCAGGCCCGTGACGGTGGTCGAGGTGCGGACCTGGGCCCCGGCCCGCTCGGCGGCCGCGAGCAACCCGTCGGTGACAGCCCCCATGCCGCCCACCGGGACGTCCCAGTCACCGGTGCCGCGGCCGATGACGTGGTAGAGGAAGCAGCGGTTGGCCAGGAGGTCGGCACCCCGGGCGCGGGCGAACGTGCCGATCAGCCCGTCGGTGAGGGCGATACCGCGCACCGTGTCGGAGACGAAGCGACGCTCCAGCGCCTCGCCGAGCGGCCGCTCGAACACCTCGCCCCAGGCAGGATCGCCCACCAGGGAGCGCACCTCCTCGCGCGAGCGCAACGGCTGCGTGACCGTCGGGAAGAGCCGCTGCGCCAGCTCACCGGTCATCCCGTAGAAGTCCTCCCACGCCTGGGCATCCGCCCCGAGGTCGCTCGCGGTCCGGGCCGGGTCGCCGTTGTCCACCAGGATGCCGCCGTCACCCACGGGGGTGTAGGAGGAGATCCGCCGTCGGCGCAGCTCCAGCCGGAGCCCCAGCTCGTCGATGATCTGGTCCGGCATCAGGCTCACCAGGTAGCTGTAGGCCGACAGCCGTGCCTCGTGGGGCGGGAACACGCGGTCCGAACGCGCCGCGCCGCCGATGTGGTCGGCGCGCTCCAGGACGAGCACGGACCGGCCTGCCCTCGCCAGGTACGCCGCGCTGGTCAACCCGTTGTGTCCGGCTCCGATGACGACTGCATCCACTCGCATGGACCCACGCTATCGCCGGCGGATGCCCGATAACCTGCCCACACGGCATACCGATCGACGATGCGGAGGAATCCGATGGGCACACCCGCGCTGCACATCCGGGGCCAGGTCCTGGTGGGGCCGGAGGAGACGCTCGGCGAGGTGTGGGCGATCGACGGCCGGATCAGCCTGACCCCGCCCGTGTCGGGGGAGGTCGAGACCGTCGAGGGGTGGGCTCTTCCCGGGCTGGTCGACGCGCACTGCCACGTCGGGCTGGAGATCGAGGGGGCGGTCAGCCGGGAGCGGGCCGAGGAGCATGCCCTGGCCGACCGGGACGCGGGGGCGCTGCTGCTGCGCTCGCCCGGGTCACCGGCCGACACCTCGTGGATGGCCGCGCGCGAGGACATGCCGGTCATGTTGCACGGCGGTCGGCACCTGGCCCGGCCGAAGCGCTACCTGCGGGGCTTCGGGCACGAGATCGAGCCCGAGGACCTGGTGGAGTACGCCCGGGCGGAGGCACGGGCGGGAGACGGGTGGGTGAAGTTCGTCGGTGACTGGATCGACCGGGAGGTCGGCGACCTGGCGCCGCTGTGGCCGGCGGACGTGCTCGCCGAGGCGGTGGCGGCCGTCCACGAGGAGGGGGCGCGGACCACGGCCCACTGCTTCGGGGAGCAGTCCCTGCGCGACTTCGCCGCCGCCGGCACCGACTGCATCGAGCACGCCACCGGGCTGCAGGAGGACACGGTCGCAGCGTTCGCGGAGCAGCAGATCGCGATCGTGCCCACCCTGGTCAACATCGCGAACTTTCCTCACTTCGCCGCCGCCGGGGAGGCCAAGTTCCCGACCTACGCGGCGCACATGCGCGACCTGCACGCCCGGCGCTACGAGACCATCGCGATGGCCCGTGAGGCCGGCGTGCCGGTCTATGTCGGCACGGACGCCGGCGGCCAGTTGCCGCACGGGTTGATCGCGCGGGAGATCGTCGAACTCACCCACGCCGGGTTCGACCCCGTCGCGGCCATCGGGGCGGCCACCTGGGCAGCCCGCCGCTGGCTGGGCCGCCCAGGCATCGAGGAAGGGGCCCCGGCCGACCTGGTGGTGTATGCCGAGGATCCCCGGGAGGACCTGCGGGCCCTCGCCTCGCCGCACCGCGTCGTGCTGAACGGGCAGGCCCACGAGTCCCTGGGGCGGCACCACCACCCTGCGTCGGCGTAGCGGCCTCTCAGGCCGCCGACCCGTTGGCCGGGGCCGGTGCACCCGCCAGCAGCACGGCATACGCCTGCTGGGACAGGAAGGCCAGCGGTGGCACGATCTCGAAGGCCTCGGTGAGCAGCGCGGCGGCCCGGTCGATCCGGTCGTCCGCCGTCGCCAGCCGGCGGCGCAGTGTCGCGACCTCCTCGCTGACCACCCGGGACAGCAGGAGCGGGCCGACGGTGGGTCCCTCGGCCAGGCGCACGCCGTGGTGGGCCCACTGCCACACCTGCATGCGTGCCAGCTCGACGGTGCCGAAGTCCTCCAGGTGCCCGTCGATGACGCAGGTGCCCTGACCGGCCAGCCACCCGGTGAGGTAGGTCAGCGACGCCCGGATGTTGTAGCGCAGCCCGCTCAGGGTCGCCGTGCCGGGGAGGGTGCTGATGTCTCGCAGCGCCTCGCCGTCCACCTCGCTGGGAGCGGTGACGTCGGGCAGCGGGTCCGGCTCGGCCGACTCGAAGGCCTCGCGGGCGACCGGCACCAGCGCGGGGTGCAGCACCCACGCGCCGGAGAACCCCTGGCGGGCCTCGCGCAGCTTGTCCCGGCGCACCCGGGCCTGGGCCCGCAGCGTCGTGTCGTCGAAGGGTCCGCCGGGGACGTCGGCCACCGGTCCGCCGATCGCCAGCGCACCGCGCCGTCGGCAGGTGCGCACGATGAGATCGGTGTAGGTGCGCAGGAAGCGGGTGTTCATGGTGAAGGAGTCGCGGTCCGGCACCACCTGGTCGGGGCGGGGGGCGTAGGTGCGCAGGTGGGAGAACACGTAGTCCCAGCGGCCGGCCGCCAGGGCCGTGACCCGGTGCCGGAGGGCGTGCACGATCTCCTCCAGTTGATAGGCCGCCTGGACCGTCTCCACGAGCACGCTGACCCGCACGCTGTGGGCCGGCAGGTCGAGCAGCTCCTCGGCGTGCCCCAACAGGGCGTCCCACCAGAGGGCCTCGGCGTGGGACTCCAGCTTGGGCAGGTAGAGGTGCGGGGTGCGCCCGTGGTCCAGCAATGGCCTGGCCCGGTGGGCCAGGAACAGGCCGACGTCGGCGACGGCCGCGCTGAGCGGGGCACCGTCGTGCTCCAGGTGGGCCTCGTCCAGGTGCAGACCTCGCGGTCGCACGATGAGGGCGGGGCCGGGCTGCGCGCCGTCGCGGGGGGCGAGGTTGCTGCCCAGCACGCGGTGGGCCGCGGTCAGCCGTTCCCAGGTCGGCACGAGGCCGTCCTCCAGGTCCGCCACCCAGGTGTCCGCTCCGCTGGCCAGCGCGGCCCGCGCGTCGGCCTCGGTGACCGGGGAGCACAGCTCCACCTGACGGGTGGCCTGGTCCTCAGGCGCGGGGGCGACCTGCCAGGTGCCGTCCTCGCGGATCGCCGTCGTGCTGTCGTCCACCGCGAGCTCGCCGCCCCCGAGGACCCGGCGGGCCAGATCCCTGCGGTCCTGCAGGAGGGAGGCCCTCCCGGGGCGGGAGGTGGCCTCGAGGTCGGCGAGCACTGCGCGGGTGCGGTCGTCGAGCAGGTCGTCGGCCCGGTCGGTGGCGGGACCGACGAGGCTCAGGTCCGGCTGGTCCATGGGATCTCCTCACGGGGGTGGGTGCGGTCCTGCCGGCAGATCCGCTACGAAATCGTGGGACCGGCCGGCAGGACCGCTATGAAAATTGGGGGCTCAGTGGAACTGCTCGGTCTCGGTGGAGCCGGTCAGTGCCAGGGTGCCGCTGTCGGGGTTGATCACCTTGCTCACCTCGTCGAAGTAGCCGGTGCCGACCTCGGCCTGGTGCTTCACCGCGGTGTAGCCCTGCGTGGCGGCGGCGAACTCCCGCTCCTGGAGCTCCACGTATGCCGACATGCCGGTCCGCGCGTAACCGTGGGCCAGGTCGAACATCGAGTGGTTCAGCGCGTGGAAGCCCGCGAGGGTGATGAACTGGAACCGGTAGCCCAGCGCACCCAGCTCGTCCTGGAACGCCGCGATCTCCCGGTCGTCCAGCGCTGCCTTCCAGTTGAACGACGGCGAGCAGTTGTAGGCCAGCATCTGGTCCGGGAAGTCCTTGTGCAGCTCCTCGGCGAACTCCCGGGCCAGGCCCAGGTCGGGGGTGCCGGTCTCCACCCAGATCAGGTCCGCGTAGGGGGCGTAGGCCTTGGCGCGGGCCAGCACCGGCTCGATGCCGTTGCGCACCCGGAAGAAGCCCTCAGCGGTGCGCTCGCCGGTGATGAACTCCTGGTCGATCGGGTCGACGTCGCTGGTGAGCAGGTCCGCGGCGAGGGCGTCCGTGCGGGCGATCACCAGGCTCGGCACGCCGAGGACGTCGGCGGCGAGCCGGGCCGAGGTCAGGGTCCGGACGTGCTGCTGGGTCGGCACCAGCACCTTGCCGCCCAGGTGGCCGCACTTCTTCTCCGAGGCCAGCTGGTCCTCCCAGTGGACCCCGGCAGCGCCGGCGGCAATCATCGACTTCATCAGCTCGAAGGCGTTCAGCGGCCCACCGAAGCCCGCCTCGGCGTCCGCCACGATCGGCGCGAAGTAGTCCGTGTCGGTCTCGCCGTTGGACCAGGCGATCTGGTCCGCGCGCTGCAACGCGTTGTTGATGCGACGGACGACGGCCGGGACGGAGTTGGCCGGGTAGAGACTCTGGTCGGGGTAGGTCTGCCCCGCCAGGTTGGCGTCGGCGGCGACCTGCCAGCCGGACAGGTAGATGGCCTCCAGCCCCGCCCGCACCTGCTGGACCGCCTGGTTGCCGGTCAGGGCGCCCAGGGAGCGCACGAAGGGCTTGGTGCGCAGCGCCTCCCAGAGCCGCTCCGCACCGCGGCGGGCCAGGGTGTGCTCCTCGACCACGGACCCGCGCAGCCGCACCACGTCCTCGGCGGAGTAGCCGCGGTCGATGCCGGCCCACCGGGCGTCGCTGATCCACTGCTGGCGCAGCTCCTCCGCCTGCTGGGCGAACGGCTCCTGCCCCGGGCGGGTGGCACCGTCCTGCGTCCGTTCCGGTGTCTGCTCGGTGATCGTCATCGTGGTCCTTCCGGTCGTCCCTGCCCCGTGGACAGGTCGGGTGAATCGCTCTGTTCTCCACACCCTGCGGCACGTCTCAGGCCGGAAGAGCGGCCTCGTGGTGTAAAGATCGGCGTTTCTTGCGCTAACGTGACGGAATGAGCCTCAAGGTCGAGACCGGTCGTCTGCTCCCGTTCGCCCCGGGTGGGCCGGTGGGGGAGGAGGCGGCCCCTCCGGACGGGGCGCCGGACCCCCTGGCGCTGGGGCGCAGACTGCGACACTTCCGCCAGGGCCGGGGGATGACCCTGGCGGACCTCGCTGCCGCCGTCGACCTGTCCCCCTCGGCGCTGTCCCTCATCGAGAACGGCAAGCGGGAGGCCCGACTCTCGGTCCTGGGCAGGGCCGCGACCGCCCTCGGGGTCGAGCTGGCGGACTTGCTGTCCGGCGGCGCCCCCACCCGCAGGGCCTCGCTGGAGATGAAGTGGGAGCGGGCCCAGCGCTCCCCGGGGTTCGAGACGCTGGGGATCCCCAGCGTCAAGGCGGGTCCCGGCCTGCCCACCGAGGCGCTCGAGGCCCTGGTGGGGCTGCACGAGACCGTGCAGTCCCTGCAGGAGCAGCGGGTCGCCACCCCGGAATACGCCCGGCTGGCCAACGCCGAGCTGCGCCGGCGGATGCGTCAGGCGGACAACTACTTCCCCGAGATCGAGACGCAGGCCGGCCGGCTGCTCACCGCGATCGACTACACGGGCGGACCCGTGACCCGGTCCGCGGTGGACCGCATCGCCGCCCACGTCGGGTTCACCGTGGTGCCCACCGACGGGCTGCCCCCGTCCACCAGGACCGTGACCGACCTGGCGAACAAGCGGATCTACCTGCCGCACCCCAAGCCCGGGGGCCGGGACGGGCGCGGGCTGGCGCTGCAGGCGGTCGGGCACCTGGTGCTGGGGCATGAGCCCCCGAGGGACTACGCCGAGTTCCTGGCCCAGCGCGTCGAGATCAACTACTTCGCCGCGGCCGTGCTGATGCCCGAGTCCAGCACCGTCCCGATGCTGCAGCGGGCCAAGGCCGACCGGGACATCGCCATCGAGGACCTGCGGGATGCGTATGCCGTGTCCTACGAGACGGCAGCCCACCGCTTCACCAACCTGGCCACCCGCCACCTGGGTCTGCCCGTCCACTTCATGCGGATCAGCAGCGACGGGGTGATCTACAAGGCCTACGAGAACGACGGGGTGAGATTCCCCTCGGACGCGACCGGCGCGATCGAGGGTGCCCGTGTCTGTCGGCACTGGACCGCACGGGTGGTCTTCGAGCAGCCCGGTGGGGACGCCTACCAGCAGTACACCGACACCGGCCACGGCAGTACCTACTGGTGCACCGCGATCGTCGAGCAGACGAGCGCCGGCAGGTTCTCGGTCAGCGTCGGGGTGCCCTACGCCCACGTGAAGTGGATGCGGGGCCGGGACACCAGCGCCCGAGGCGCCTCGCGGTGCCCGGACCCCTCCTGCTGCGCCACGCCGCCAGAGGCACTGTCCCGGCAGTGGTCGGGGCAGGTGTGGCCCAGTGCCCGCGCCCACTCCCACCTGCTCGCGGTGATGCCGCCGGGGGTGTTCCCCGGCGTCGACGAGACCGAGGTCCTGCAGTTCGTCGCCGACCACGCCGCGGAATAGGAGCCGGCGGGGGGATCTGGCACAATACCGGGGTACCCATCTGCCGCGGCCCCTCTCACCGCGGTCCGATGTGTCCATCTGCAGCGGTCGCACCACGCGTGTTTTCCCCACGTGGACCTGTGCCCGCTCACCCTGACCAAGAATGAGGAGACACCGCACACGTGGCTGTCAAGATCCGCCTGAAGCGCATGGGCAAGATCCGTGCACCGTTCTACCGCGTCGTCGTGGCCGACTCGCGCACCAAGCGTGACGGCCGGGCCATCGAGGAGATCGGCAAGTACCACCCCACCGCCGAGCCCTCGCTCATCGAGATCGACTCCGAGCGGGCCCAGCACTGGCTGTCCGTCGGCGCCCAGCCCACCGAGCAGGTTCTGGCCCTGCTCAAGGTCACCGGCGACTGGCAGAAGTTCAAGGGCGAGCCGGGTGCCGAGGGCACTCTGAAGGTCGCCGAGCCCCGCCCCGACAAGAAGGCGCTCTACGAGGCCGCGCTGGCCGCTGCCGGCGGCGACGACTCCGGTTCGTCCGCCACCACGCCGCGCAAGGCCCGCAAGACCGAGGAGCCGAAGGCCGAGGACACCAAGGCCGCCGAGCCCAAGGCCGAGGACACCAAGGCCGCCGAGCCCAAGGCCGAGGAGCCGAAGGCTAAGGAGTCCAAGGCAGACGCCGCCGAGGCTCCCGAGGCTGCTGCTGCCGCCGCCGTGGCCGAGACCCCGGCCGAGACCGCCGAGGAGACCCCGGCCGCCGAGGCGACCGACGGTGGCTTCGGCCCGGACTCCGCCCCGGCCAACGAGGACGGCTCGGCCCCCGAGGGCTTCACCGTCAAGGGCAACAAGGACTCGATGAAGTTCCACGTCGAAGGCTCGCAGTGGTACGACGCCACCGTGGCCGAGGTGTGGTTCCGCACCGCCGAGGCCGCCGAGGCCGCCGGGTTCGAGCCGGCCGGTGGGGCCGCCGCCCAGCAGGGCGCCGACGCCGGTGCCGACCTGGGCGCCGCGAAGTCCGAGGACTGATCCGTGCTCGAGGAGGCCCTGGAGCACCTGGTCAAGGGCATCGTCGACCACGACGGTGACGTCGTCGTCCGCCGCAAGAACGTGCGGTACGGCGACGTCCTGGAAGTCCGGGTCCACCCGGAGGATCTCGGCCGGGTCATCGGCCGCCGCGGCCGGACGGCCAGCGCCCTGCGCACCGTGATGGGTGCCCTGGCCGGCGGCGACACCGTGCGGGTCGACATCGTCGACACCGACCGACTCCGCTGAGGCCCACGCAACAACCACCCGGGAGGGGTATGTCGCAGCGCCAGCTGACGACATACCCCTCCCGGCTTGTGTGTCAGGAGGACCAGTGCACGTGGTAGCCCGGATCGGGAAGGCGCACGGCCTGCGCGGGGAGGTCACCGTCCAGGTGCACACCGACGCGCCGGAGCAACGGTTCGTCGTGGGTGCCGAGTTCGCGACGGAGTCGCCGCAGGGGGCCGCAGCCGCCCCACTGGTGCTGCGCAGCGTGCGCGTGCACCAGGGCACCTACCTATTGGGGTTCCACGGGGTCCCGGACCGGACGGCGGCCGAGACGTTGCGCAACACCAGGCTGCTGCTCGCCGAGGAGGAGTCCGTCGAGGAGTCGGACGAGGGGTGGTACGAGGAGGACCTGCTCGGCTTCGCCGTGGTGCGGCCCGACGGGGCCGCAGTCGGGGAGGTCACCGCACTGCACGTGCGGGAGGTGCAGGACCTGCTGGAGGTGCGCCTGGCCGGGGGCGGGACCGCACTGGTGCCGTTCGTGGAGGAGTTGGTGCCCGAGGTCGACGAGGAGGCGCGCCGCGTCGTCGTCGACCCGCCGGCAGGGCTCCTGGACCTCACGGCGACCGACGGGGAGCAGTAAGCGTGCAGATCGACGTCGTCACCATCTTTCCCGACTACCTGGCGCCGCTGGACCTGTCGCTGATCGGCAAGGCCCGCAGGGACGGGCTGCTCGACGTGGCGGTGCACGACCTGCGGGACTGGACCCGCGACCGGCACCGCACCGTGGACGACACTCCGTACGGCGGGGGCGCCGGGATGGTGCTCAAGCCCGAACCCTGGGGCGAGGCGCTGGACGCCCTGGTCGCCCGGGGCGGCGGTGCCGTGCCGCACCTCATCGTCCCCGGTCCGGGTGGTGTGCCGTTCACCCAGGCGATGGCCCGCGACCTGGCGGCCGAGCCCTGGCTCGCCTTCGCCTGCGGCCGGTACGAGGGCATCGACGAACGGGTCTATGAGTACGCCGCCGAGCGGATGCCGGTCACCGTCGTCTCCCTGGGCGACTACGTGCTCAACGGCGGGGAGGTGGCCGTCCTCGCGATCGTCGAGGCGGTCGCCCGGTTGCTGCCCGGCGTGATCGGCAACGAGGAGTCGCTGGTCGAGGAGAGTCACGAGGACGGGCTGCTGGAGTATCCCGTCTACACCAAGCCGGCGGCCTGGCGGGGGCGGGACGTGCCGCCCGTGCTGCTCTCGGGGGACCACGGTGCCATCGCCCGGTGGCGCCACGAGCAGCGACTGCAGCGCACCGCCGACCGCCGCCCCGACCTGCTGGCGGCCCCCGCCACCCTGGCCGGTCTGGACGGGGTCCAGGTGCAGCGGGCCGTCCCCGCGGACGCGGGGGAGATCCTCACCCTGGCCCGTGCCTGCTGGCTGGACGAGGCGCAGGAGAACGACACCTTCCAGATCCCCGCGCTGACCGAGGACGTCGCCGACGTCCGAGCCTGGACCGGGCAGTGGCACAGCTGGGTGGTGCGCTCGGAGGGTCGCCTGGTCGGCGGCGTCCGGGCCCGCCGGGAGGAGGGTCCGGGCGGGGAGCCGCTCTGGGACATCGGCCGGCTGATGGTGGCACCCGACCTGCGCGGGCGCGGACTGGGGCGCGCGCTGCTGGAGCTCGCCGAGGCGGCAGCACCGGCCGACACCGCGGCCTACGTGCTGCTCACGGGGGCCCGGTCGCGGGCCAACATCCGGCGGTACCGCCGCGCGGGGTACCGCCCGGTGCCCGGCGAACCGGTCCCGGGCGCCGTGCAGCTGCGCAAGGACGTCAGGCAGGGAGGGCGGGCGGGCCCCGTCTGACCCCACCCGGCGCCCCCGGTGGGCTAGCGGTCCCAGATCCCGGGGGCCGGGAGGTCGGCGAGCCGCTGGAGCACATCCGCGCCGGCGCCCTCCGGGTCCAGCGGCTGCGGGTACCCATCGACCAGCCGGACCGGGGCGGCGTCCCACTCGGTGACCCCGTCGGCGTCCAGGGTGAGTTGGAGCACGACCGACTCCACGCCCCGGTCGCCGTAGTAGCCGTCGAACCCGTCGAAGACGAAGTTGCCCAGGCTCCACGCCACGAGCCTGCCGTCCTGCTCCTCGATGGCCTGCAGCACGTGCGGGTGCGACCCCAGCACCAGCGTCGCCCCGCCCTCCAGGGCCGCGGCCGCCACCGCGCGTTGGGTGTCGTTCACCTCGTCCGAGCCCTCGGTGCCGCTGTGCAGCAGCACCACGACGTGGTCCACGTCCTCGTCCAGGGCCGCGACGTCCGAGGCCACCTGGTCCGGCTCGGCCCAGGCCACGCCGGGGGAGTCGTCGCCCGCTGCCCAGCCGCCCATGGGGTAGCCGCCGGACTCGTCCGTCACGTCGACGTAGGAGAGGAAACCCAGGGACAGCCCACCCTCCTCCAGGACCACCGGGGTCCGGGCGGCGGCCTCGTCGGCACCGGCGCCGGCGTGCGCGATGCCGGCCTCGTCGAGCAGGTCGACCGTCTCGGCCAGACCCTCGGGCCCGTAGTCGAGGATGTGGTTGTTGGCGAGCGCGACCAGGTCGAACCCGCCGTCCAGCAGGGTCTGGACGCTTTCCGGGGGAGCCTGGAAGGTGTAGGTCTTCGGCTCCGGCTCCCCGCCGGTGCCGATCGAGGTCTCCAGTGTGCCGACGGTGAGGTCGGCGTCGGTCAGCAGCGGCAGGACCTCCGCCAACGGGGCCTCCGGGCCGTCGGACAGGATGCGCTCGCCGACGCTGCGCTCCAACATCACGTCACCCACCACCGCCAGGGTGACCTCGCGTTGCGGGTCGGGGGCCACGGTGGACGGGGCTGCGGTGGTCGGGGCTGCCTCGGTCGAGGGGACGGTGTCCTCCGAGGGGCTCCCGCTGCTCG
The DNA here is from genome assembly GCF_057176825.1 of Ornithinicoccus sp. NCBI lineage: Bacteria > Bacillati > Actinomycetota > Actinomycetes > Micrococcales > Intrasporangiaceae > Ornithinicoccus > Ornithinicoccus sp. The sequence continues at coordinate 2,025,085 of NZ_CM169976.1, forward strand.
ACGTGGCACCGGACCCGTCCTCCTCGGTGGTCGGGCCACCGGCGGCGGAGGGCGTGCCGGTGTCGGCGGGACCCGCCGACCCGGTCGTGCACCCCGCCAGGATCAGGACCCCGGCGACCATCATCGCGTGCGCCGCCCCCCGGCATACCCGCATGCGTTGCTGACTCAACACCTACCTCCCGTGACGATTTAGCCCCACGCACCCTGCTGTGGCAAACTTGATCCTTGCGTCCACGTCGGACCGACCCATCGCGCCCCTGCCACAGGGGGAAGTGTGCGACTGACCGGTGTGACGCGCCCTTACCGTAACCATCCGATGCCGGATGACCGACAGCCGTGGGTGACCTGTGGCACTTGCGAGAAAGCGAACGACCATGCACAAGCTCGACGATCTGAACGCCGCCAGCCTCCGGGACGACGTCCCCGACTTCCGCGCCGGTGACACGGTCAAGGTCCACGTCAAGGTCATCGAGGGTTCGCGCTCGCGTATCCAGGTCTTCCAGGGCGTCGTGATCCGTCGCCACGGCGGCGGCATCGGCGAGACCTACACGGTCCGCAAGGTCAGCTTCGGTGTGGGGGTGGAGCGCACCTTCCCGCTGCACTCCCCGAACGTCGACAAGATCGAGGTCGTCACCCGCGGTGACGTCCGGCGCGCCAAGCTCTACTACCTGCGCGACCTGCGCGGCAAGGCCGCCAAGATCCGCGAGAAGCGCGAGACCCCCAGCGCCTGAGAACCGCCGCCGGCACCTCCGGCGACGTACCACCGATGTCCACCCACCGGCCCCGGCCGGGGTGGACATCGTCGTTTCGGGCCGGGGTGGCCCGACCACGGTGGGGGGTGCGGGCTCACGCAGGCTGCGGTATTAGGGTCACTGCCAGCGGGACCGGGAGCCCACGGCCGGGCGCGACCCGACCCGGACAGACAGACAGGACGTGACAGGTGCCACCTGAGCAGCACGAGAACCCCGGCGGGGCCGAGGGCGCGGCCGAGCCCGCACGGGCCGGCGATGCCGGACCGGCCGGGGACGCCGGACGGGCGGCCGATGCCGCTCGCCCGTCGGGATCCGAGGGCGCGGCCGGTCCTGCTGCCGACCGGGAGGAATCCGCCCCGGCCGACGAGGCCCCGGCGCGGCGGGGACGGCGCAAGTCCGGGTTGGGGCACGTCCTGCGCGAGGTGCTCATCGTGGGTGGCACCGCGCTGCTGATCAGCTTCCTGATCAAGACCTTCCTGCTCCAGGCCTTCTGGATCCCGTCCGGCTCGATGGAGAACACCCTGGTCTACGGTGACCGGGTCATGGTGTCCAAGATCCAGGCTGGCCCCACCACGATCGAGCGCGGCGACGTCGCGGTGTTCGTCGACCCCGGCGGCTGGCTCATGCACCAGGAGATAGACACCGACCGCGGCCCCGTCCTCAACGCCCTGATGGGAGGGCTGGAGTTCGTCGGGCTCGCGCCGGCGAGCGAGAGCAACCACCTGATCAAACGGGTCATCGGCGTCGGCGGGGACCACCTGGTGTGCTGCGACGAGCAGGGCCGCATCACCGTGAACGGCGAACCGCTGGACGAGACCTACCTCTACCCGGGCGACGAGCCGAGCATCGAGGCCTTCGACGTCGTCGTCCCCGAGGACCACTACTGGATGATGGGGGACCACCGGTCGAACTCCCGCGACTCGCGGGCCAACGACGACGGCACTGGCGCCGCAGGCTCGGTCCCGGCCGACAACATGGTCGGCCAGGCGATGGCGCTGGTCTGGCCCCTGGACCGGTGGGACTGGTTCGGGGGAGGCGCGGGGGACGTCTTCGCCGACGTGCCCGAGTCGACCGGAGGGGGCGACCGGCAGTGACCGGTCCCGCCCGCCGCCCCGCCCGTCGCCCGGCGCGCCGTCCGAGCGGCCGTCCCAACCTGCGCCTGGAGCGGTCCCTGCAACGGGAGGGCTACCCGGTCCTGGTCGGCATGGACGAGGTGGGTCGGGGTGCGCTGGCCGGGCCCGTGTCGGTCGGTGTCGTGGCGATCGACGAGGGCTGCCGCAGCGCCCCGCAGGGGGTCAAGGACTCCAAGTTGCTCACCCGCCCCGCACGCGAGGCCCTGGTCCCGCGGATCCAGCGGTGGTGCCTGGGCTGGGGGGTCGGCCACGCCACCCCCGAGGAGATCGACCGGATCGGCATCATGGCCTCGCTCCGGCTGGCGGGGCAGCGCGCCCTGGCCGAGCTCGCGATCACCCCCGACCTGGTGATCCTGGACGGCAACCACGACTGGCTCACCGACCCCGCCCGCGAGGGGCTGTTGGGGCTGGCCGACCCGACCCTGCCGCCACCCCTGCCGGTGCGCACCCTGATCAAGGCGGACATGACCTGCTCCTCGGTCGCCGCCGCCAGCGTCCTGGCCAAGGTGACCCGCGACACCCGGATGGTCGAGGCGGCCCCCGAGCATCCGGCATACCGCTGGGAGCTGAACAAGGGGTACGCCGCCCCCGAGCACCAGGAGGCGCTGCGCACCCTGGGCCCCACCCCCTATCACCGCCGCAGTTGGAACATCACCGGCAACATCGTCGACCCGAGGGAGCTGAGTCAGGCATGAGCGCCGAGGACCTGGAGAAGTACGAGACCGACATGGAGCTCGCGCTCTACCGCGAGTACCGCGACGTCGTCGGCCTCTTCACCCACGTCGTGGAGACCGAGCGACGGTTCTACCTGGCCAACGAGGTGGACGTGCAGGTGCGGACCGGTGGCGGGGAGACCTGGTTCGAGGTGACGATGAGCGACGCCTGGGTGTGGGACGTCTACCGGCCCGCGCGCTTCGTCAAGAACGTGCGGGTGATCACCTTCAAGGACGTCAACGTGGAGGAGCTTTCCAAGAGCGACCTGGAGATCCCCAAGGGCGGAGGTTTCCCCGCCTGAGGTCCGGGCGCCGGGCTGCGGAGGAGACCACCGTCCACAGCGCGGGGTGACCGGCCGGGTTGTCCACAGCCTCGGATGAGGGCCTTCTGCGGGGTTGCCGGGGACGGCACGCTCGGCCCAGGAGGTGGTCGAGGTGGCCGATGGGGGTATGCCGTACCGCGTGGCGAAATCGGTGGGGGACTATGGCGAGCAGGTGGCGTGCGGGTTCCTGGAGCAGCAGGGCTATGTCGTGGTGGACCGCAACTGGCGGTGTCAGCAGGGCGAGTTGGACATCGTCGCGGCGGACCGCGACACGCTGGTCTTCTGTGAGGTGAAGACCCGCCGGTCCGGCCGCTACGGCTCGCCGGCGGAGGCGGTCGGGCCGGCCAAGGTGGCTCGGCTGCGGCGGCTGGCCCTGCGGTGGCTGCAGGAGCACGACCTGCACCGCACCAGCATCCGGATTGACGTGGTGGGCGTGCGGGTGCAGCGGTCGGGCAAGGCGCACATCGACCACCTCAAGGCGGTGGGCTGAGATGGGCCTGGGGGTGACCCGCGCCGTGGCCCTGACCGGTGTGGAGGGCCACCCGGTGCGGGTGGAGGCCAACGTGGCCGACGGACTGCCCACGTTTGCCATCGGCGGCCTGCCGGACGCCGCGTGCGCCCAGGCGCCGGACCGGGTCAAGGCGGCTGCCGGCAACTCGGGCCACAGCATCCCGGCCCGGCGCTGGACCGTGAACCTGTCGCCCGCGGCGCTGCCCAAACACGGATCGGGCTTCGACGTGGCCATCGCGGTCGCGGCACTGGCCGCCCTGGAGGTGCTGCCGGCGCGACTGGTCGGCCACGTCACCCACATCGGGGAGTTGGGACTGGACGGGTCGGTGCGCCCCGTCCCGGGCGTGCTGCCCATGGTCCTGGCAGCCGCGGCCGCAGGGGCCCGGGAGCTCGTCGTGGCCGAGGGGAACGCGCGGGAGGCCTCCCTCGTCCCGGGTGTGCGGGTGCGGCCGGTCGCCACGCTGCGCGACCTCATCGAGATGTACCAGCAGCTCGCCGCCGGGGCCGAGCCGGCCCTGCGTCCCGTGGCGCCGGTACCGGACGCTGATCCGGTCGCACCGGACATGCGGGACGTGGTGGGCCAGGCGGAGGCGCGTGCCGCCCTGGAGGTCGCTGCGGCCGGACGCCACCACATGCTCCTGGTGGGGCCGCCGGGGGCAGGCAAGACGATGCTTGCCGAGCGCCTGCCCGGTCTGCTGCCCGTCCTGGACGCAGCGGAGGCACTGGAGGTCACCTCGGTGCACTCGGTGCTCGGCGAACTGACCGCGACCGGGTCCCTGGTGAGCCGGGCGCCGTTCGTCGCCCCGCACCACGGCGCGTCGATGGCCTCGGTCATCGGTGGGGGTAGCGGCCGGGTCCGGCCGGGTGCCGTGTCGCGCGCTCACCGGGGCGTGCTCTTCTTGGACGAGACGCCCGAGTTCCGGCGGGACGTGCTGGACGGCATGCGGCAGCCGCTGGAGTCCGGGGAGGTGACCATCGCCCGGGCCGACCGGCATGTCCGGCTGCCGGCGAGGTTCCAGCTGATCGCGGCGGCCAACCCGTGTCCGTGCGGCCGCGGCTACGGCAAGGGGCTGGCCTGCACGTGCACCCCGCAGGCGCGGCGCGCCTACTTCGGCAAGCTCTCGGGCCCGCTGCTGGACCGGATCGACGTGCGGGTCGGAATGCTTCCGGTCACCCGGTCCTCGTTGTCCGGGGGCAGGGGCGAGGCCAGTGCTCCCGTCGCCGCGCGGGTGCTGGAAGCGCGGGACCGGCAGCGGCGACGGTGGGAGGGCACCCCCTGGTCGGTGAACGCCGAGGTGCCCGGCAGCCAGCTGCGCAACGGGACGTGGAGGCTGGGCCCGGAGGTGACGCGAGACCTCGACACTGCGATGGATCACGGCCGGTTGACCCTGCGCGGCTACGACCGCTGCCTCCGGATCGCCTGGACGGTGGGAGACCTGGCCGGTGTCGACCGGCCGGGCCGCGAGCACATGGCCCAGGCCCTCCTGCTGCGCAGCAGCGCGGGGGTGGCCGCATGAGCAGCGCGACCGACGCCGTGCAGGACGAGAGGACCGCGCGGGTCGCCTGGTCCCGCCTCGCCGAGCCGGGCGACACGGTGGCGCGCGAGCTCATCGACCGGTTCGGCCTGGTCGACGGGTTGGCCGTCGCGCTGCGTGGTGGTTCGACCAAGAGCGCCCGGTTCGCCGCCCGTGCCGCAGGGCTGGACCCGGAGCGGGACCTGGAGATCGCCGACCGCATTGGCGCACGGGTCATCGTCCCCGGTGACGCAGAGTGGCCCGCAGGGTTGGACGATCTGCCGGTGCCGCCGTTCTGCCTGTTCGCCCGCGGCCCACTGGATCCTGCCGAGGCCAGCACCGGGGTCTCGGTTGTCGGCTCCCGTGCTAGCACGGCCTACGGCGAGTACATGGCCGCCGACCTGAGCACGGGGCTGTCCTCCCGAGGGTTCGTCATCGTGTCGGGCGCCGCGTTCGGCATTGACGGCGCGGCGCACCGGGCGACGCTGGCCGTCGAGGGCCGGACGATCGCGGTGCTGGCCGGTGGGGTCGACAAGCCCTATCCGGCCGCGCACAGCTCGCTCCTGGCGCAGATCGTCGAGTGCGGGGTGGTCGTCAGCGAGGTGCCCCCGGCCTCCGCGCCCACCCGCACGCGGTTCCTGGAGCGCAACAGGATCATCGCGGCGATGACCGCCGGGACCCTCGTGGTCGAGGCAGGGCTGAGGTCCGGGGCGCGGACTACGGCCCAACGTGCCAGCGCGATCGGTCGTCCCGTCGGGGCGGTGCCCGGGCCAGTGACCTCGATGGCCTCCGCGGGCTGTCACCAGATGATCCGGGATCTGCAGGCCGTGCTGGTGACCGATGCCGCGGAGGCGGCCGAGCACATCGGGCGGATCGGTGAGCACCTGGCACCGGTCAAACGGGGCCCGACGATGCCGACGGACGACCTCGACGCCGAGGCCCGTCAGGTCGTCGCGGTGTTGCCGCAGTACCGCTCCGCCAGCGTGGAGCGCCTGGCCCGCCTCGCCGGCCTGGCGACGGCCGAGGTGATGTCCGGCTTGGGGCAGCTCGAGGCCGCGGGGCTGGTCGAGCGGCGCCTGGACGGGTGGGGAAGGACGCGGGCCCGATGACCCCCCGGCTCGCGGTGCTGGGGCTGCTGGCCGCCCTCTGCCTGGCCGCCGCCTCCGCGGCACCGGCAGTGGGGGAGGGCCGGGCGCAGGTGACCGCACCCACGGGTGACGACGTCGTCTCGGAGCCGGCCCGGGGCAGCGCGCTGATCGAGGGGTGGTTGCTCGGACACCGCGGCCCGCCGACGCCCCCGACCGCACCGATAGTTCCGGGGGCAGGCACTGCCGCGGTGACACGGTGGAGCGTGCCGGTGAGTGGCCCCCTCGTGGTGGTGAACCCGTTCCGGCCGCCCCCGAAGAAGTGGCTGCCCGGGCACCGCGGCGTGGACCTGCTCGGCGCCGACCAGGGTCCGGTGACGGCGGTCGCGGACGGCACCGTCTCCTACAGCGGCGTCATCGACGGGGTAGGGATCGTCGCGGTCCGGCACGGCCCGCACCTGCGCAGCACCTACCAGCCGGTGGGGGACCGGGTCCCGGCCGGGACCCAGGTGTCGGCCGGGGACCGGCTCGGTGCCCTCGAGGACGGGGGTCACTGCCTCCTGGTCACGTGTTTGCACCTGGGGGCGGTCCGCGGCAAGGACACCTACCTGGACCCGATGCTGTTCCTGCGTGGATGGGAGCTCGCCCTGTTGCCGTTGGATTAACATCGGCGAGCCGGGCGACGGGGAGGGCCACGCGCGTGTCACGGTAGGCAGGTGAGCCACGCTCCCCGCGACGCCACGGTCGACCGGCAGGACGAGCCGGCCGGGACCCTGGTCGTGCCCCCGGACGTGCTGGAGGCCTTCGCCAGCCACCTGCACGCGGAGAAGAACCGGTCCGACCACACGGTCCGCGCCTACCTGGGCGACGTGGGGGCCATGGCCGACGCGCTCGCCGTCGCAGGCGTTGAGGACCTGGCCGACGTCACCCTGTCCGACCTGCGCGGTTGGCTCGGCGGGCTGGCAGCTGCGGGCGCCGCACCGTCGACCATCGCCCGTCGCTCGGCAGCCGCCAAGACCTTCCTGAGGTGGGCCCACCGCAGCGGGCGCATCCCCAGCGACCCGTCGGTGCGGCTCGGGTCACCCCGCAAGGGCAGGCACCTGCCGGGCGTGTTGAAGGAGTCGGAGGCCAAGGGCCTGCTCGACCTCGCAGCGGTGTCGGCGGACGATGAGGACCCGGTCCGGCTCCGGGACCGGGCGGCACTCGAGTTGCTCTATGCCAGCGGGGTCCGCGTCGGGGAGCTGGTCGGTCTCGACCTGGACGACCTGGACCTGACCGGCCGGGTGATCCGGGTCCTCGGGAAGGGCAACAAGGAACGCACCGTGCCGTTCGGCGCCCCGGCCGGGCGGGCGCTCGGAGACTGGCTGAGTCGGGGGCGGCCGCTGCTGCTCACCGGGGAGTCGGGGCCGGCACTCTTCCTGGGCCGGCGGGGGCGCCGGGTCGACCAGCGGCAGGTCCGCAGCGCCGTCCACGATCTGCTGGCGCACCTGCCGGACGCCCCCGACCTGGGGCCGCACGGCCTGCGGCACAGCGCCGCCACCCACCTGCTCGAGGGCGGCGCCGACCTGCGGACGGTCCAGGAGATGCTGGGCCACGCGAGCCTGGCCACCACCCAGATCTACACGCACGTGTCCGTGGAGCGGCTGCGGTCGGCATACCGGCAGGCGCACCCCCGGGCCTGACCTCCGGGCCGAGTTGCCCTGTCAGTCGGCGGTTACTGCGAGGCGGCCCAGGCGCCTGGCGGCCTCCTGGAGGACCTCTTCCTGCTTGCAGAAGGCGAAGCGCACGAGCGTGGCGACCGACTCCTTGTCGTCGCAGAACACCGACACCGGCACCCCCACCACCCCGATCTCCTCGGGCATCCGGCGACAGAAGTCGACCGCATCGGTCACGCCGAGCGGAGCCACGTCGGCGATGACGAAGTAGGTGCCCTGGCAGGGCGCCACCGGCAGGCCGACCCCCTCGAGTGCCGTCACCAGGACGTCCCGCTTGTGCGCCATCGTGGCTGCCAGGTCGGTGAAGAAGGCGTCCGGCAGGCCCAGGCCGAGCGCGATGGCCGGCTGGAACGGGCCGCTGCCCACGAAGGTGAGGAACTGCTTGACCGCCTTGACCGCGCTGACCACCTGCGCCGGCCCGTGCAGCCACCCGACCTTCCACCCCGTGGTGGAGAACGTCTTGCCGCCCGAGGAGATCGTGATGGTCCGCTCGGCCAGGCCGGGCAGGGTTGCCGGCGGGATGTGGCGCAGCCCGTCGAAGGCCAGGTGCTCATAGACCTCGTCACTGACCACCCACGCACCGTGCTCGGTGGCCAGCCGCCCCACGAGCTCGATCTCCTCGCGGGAGAACACCTTCCCCGTCGGGTTGTGCGGGGTGTTGAGCAGCACCATCCGGGTCCGGTCGGTGAAGGCCGCACGCAGCTCGGCCTCGTCGATGGACAGGTCGGGGAAGCGCAGCGGCACGGTGCGCCTGACCCCGCCGGCCAGGGCGATGGAGGCGGCATAGGAGTCGAAGTAGGGCTCGAAGGTGACGACCTCGTCGCCTGGCTCACACAGCGCCAGGATGGTGGCGGCGATCGCCTCCGTGGCGCCCACCGTCACCAGCACCTCGGTGTCCGGGTCGACCGACAGGCCGTAGAAGCGCCGTTGGTGATCGGCGATCGCCTGCCGGAGCACCGGCATGCCGATCGCCGGGGGGTACTGGTTGAGGCCACTGTCGATGGCGTCCTTGGCGGCCTGCAGGATCTCGGGCGGTCCGTCGCTGTCGGGGAATCCCTGGCCCAGGTTGACGGCGTCGAACTGCAGGGCCCGTTGGGTCATCTCGGAGAAGATGGTCTCCCCGAATCCATCGAGTCGGGAGATGAGGTGCGGGTTCTGTGAGGTGGCCACCCAGCCGAGGGTATCGGGGCGGTGGACCGGTCCCGTGACCGGTGGGGCCGCCGTGATTTCGCGGACGCTGCCCGGGGTCGTAGAATGGGTCGCACGTGTGGTGTGCCCGGACTCCGGTCCGGACCCGCCAGGCGAATTCGCGCACGAGCCCACCGTCACTCCGGTGACGGGGCGTGCCCCGCGGTCCCGGTCCTGTTCGCAGGCCGGGTGGGGCCGTCGCCCGTGCCAGGACCAAACCGTCACCCATAGAAAGCGAGACCTCGGCATGGCCGTCGTCACCATGCGCCAGCTCCTGGAGAGCGGCGTCCACTTCGGGCACCAGACCCGTCGTTGGAACCCCAAGATGAAGCGCTTCATCATGACCGAGCGCAACGGCATCTACATCATCGACCTGCAGCAGTCGCTCAACTACCTGAACGAGGCCTACGACTTCGTCAAGCAGACCGTCGCGCACGGCGGGACGATCCTGTTCGTCGGCACCAAGAAGCAGGCGCAGGAGTCCATCGCCGAGCAGGCGACCCGCGTCGGGATGCCCTACGTGAACCACCGCTGGCTCGGTGGCATGCTCACCAACTTCCAGACCGTGTCCAAGCGGCTGACCCGTCTGAAGGAGCTCGAGGAGATCGACTTCGACGACGTGGCCGGTTCCTCGCACACGAAGAAGGAACTGCTCATGATGCGCCGCGAGATGGAGAAGCTCGAGCGCGCCCTGGGCGGTATCCGGGACATGTCCAAGGTCCCCTCGGCCGTGTGGGTCGTGGACACCAAGAAGGAGCACCTGGCCGTCACCGAGGCCCGCAAGCTCGGCGTCCCGGTCATCGCCATCCTGGACACCAACTGCGACCCGGACGAGGTCGACTACAAGGTCCCCGGCAACGACGACGCGATCCGCTCCGTCGCGCTGCTCACCCGCGTGGTCGCCGACGCCGTGGCCGAGGGCCTGATCGCCCGTTCCTCCGGCGGCTCCGCCGACGGTGACGACGCGGCCTCCGAGCCGATGGCCGAGTGGGAGCGCGAGCTGCTCGCCGGCGCCGAGGAGACCCCGGCCGCTGCCGAGACCCCGGCCGCTGCCGAGACCACGGCCGCTGCCGAGACCACGGCTGCCGCCGAGGAGACCCCCGCCGTCGAGGCCGCCGCTGCTGAGACCCCGGCCGCGGAGGAGACCCCGGCTGCCGAGGAGACCCCGGCCGTCGAGGAGCCGGCTGCTGCCGAGGCTCCCGCCGCCGAGGCTCCGGCCGAGCAGGCCTGAGCACACCGCACTCCCTGTTCCTCTCCGCACACCACAAAGGAGCATTTCCGCACCATGGCGAACTACACCGCCGCCGACATCAAGGCCCTGCGCGAGCAGACCGGTGCCGGCATGATGGATGTCAAGAAGGCCCTCGACGAGGCCGAGGGCGACAGCGCCAAGGCCGCCGAGATCCTGCGCGTCAAGGGCCTCAAGGGCGTCACCAAGCGTGAGGGCCGCTCGGCCTCCAACGGCCTGGTCCGGGCCCACGTCGACGGTGGCGCCGGCACGCTGCTCGAGATCAACTGCGAGACCGACTTCGTCGCCAAGGGCGAGAAGTTCGGCGAGCTCGCCGACCGGGTGCTGGCCCAGGCGGTCGCCGTCGGCGCCACCGACGCCGACGCCCTGCTCGCCTCCGACCTGGACGGCGAGAAGGTCAGCGACGTGCTCGACGCGGCCAACGCCGCGATCGGCGAGAAGATCGAGATCCGTCGGGTCGCCCGCCTCGAGGGCCCCAACGTCGTGTCCTACCTGCACAAGACCAGCCCCGACCTGCCCGCGCAGATCGGCGTCCTGGTGGCCACCGACGGTGGCGACGAGCAGTTGGCCCGCGACATCGCGATGCACGTCGCGGCGTTCAGCCCCACCGTGCTGACCCGGGACGAGGTCGACACCGCGACGGTGGAGAACGAGCGGCGCATCGCCGAGGAGACCGCCCGTGAGGAGGGCAAGCCCGAGCAGGCGCTGCCCAAGATCATCGAGGGCCGCGTCAACGGGTTCTTCAAGGAGAACGTGCTGCTGGACCAGCCGTTCGCCAAGGACGCGAAGAAGTCGGTCGCCCAGGTCGCCCAGGACGGTGGCGCGGAGGTCAAGGCCTTCGCCCGCTTCAAGGTCGGCGTCTGAGCCACACCCGCACGCGTATGCCGTGAGGCCGGGTCCCGCAGTGGGGCCCGGCCTCTGGCATGTCCGCCTCCCGCGTCGGTCAGGTCACCAGCGGGTGGTCCAGGCCCAGGTCCAGGACCGGCGCACTGTGGGTGATCCACCCGGCTGACACCAGGTCGACCCCCGCCTCGGCGAGGGCGGGTGCCGTCTGCGCGGTGATCGTGCCCGACGCCTCGGTCACCATGGCCCCGTCGACCATCCGGACCGCCTCTGCGGTCGTCGCCGGATCCATGTTGTCGAGCAGCACGGCGTCCACCGGGTCGGTGAGCAGCTCGGCCAGCTGGTCCAGCGAGTCGACCTCGACCTCGACGGCCACGAGATGGCCCACGTGCCGGCGCACCCGGCGGACCGCCTCGGTCACGGACCCGGCGACGGCGATGTGGTTGTCCTTGACCAACACGGCGTCGTCCAGACCGAACCGATGGTTCACACCGCCACCGGCACGGACGGCATACTTCTCCAGCGCGCGCAGACCCGGGGTGGTCTTGCGGGTGCAGCACACCCGTGTGCTGGTGTGGGCGATCGCGTCGGCGATCTGCGCGGTCGCAGTGGCCACACCGCTGAGGTGCCCCAGGAAGTTGAGTGCGACGCGCTCCCCGGTCAGGATGCCCCGTGCCGGCCCCGACAGCCGGGCGACCACGTCCCCGGCGGCCACCCGGTGACCGTCGCGGGCCTCCGGGACGAACCCGATCCCCGGGTCGGTGAGGGTGAGGGCGAGCCGCGCGAGGTCCAGGCCGGCCAGGACCCCCGGTGCCCGGGCGACGAGCAGCAGGTCGGCCACCTCGTCCGGGGGCACGACGGCGCTGGTCGTCAGGTCGCCGGCGCCACCGAGGTCCTCCTCGAGGGCGCGGCGGACGACGGGCTCCAGGAGCAGGTCGGGCAGCGGGGTCAGGCTCATCAGGCACTCCTTCGCAGAGCGGGGCGCTCCGCCGGCAGCACGTCCGCGAGACAGAGGGTGGTGGACACGGCCTGCGCCGCCGCGCCGGGGTGGTCGGTGCGGGTGTGCCCGCCACGGCTCTCTGCCCGGGCCAGGGCGGAGGCGCAGACCAGCAGCCCCGAGATCGCCGCGTCCCGGACCTGGCCCGGCGGGGCCGAGTCCACGGCGTCCCGCAGCTGCTCCACGGCGCGCAAGAGTGCTGGACCCTCACGGAGCACCCCGGCCGCCTCCTCCAGCACGGCCCGGATGCGGGGGAGGGCCTCGTGGGTGTCTCCCCACGGGTCCGCGGGGGTCGGCGCCGGGGCGGTTGGTTCGGGGGCGGTTAGTGCGGGGGCGACCCGGGTCGGGGCCGTCCCGGCGAGGTCCTCGGCCACCGCCCGACCCAGCACGACGGCTTCCAACAGGGAGTTGCTCGCCAGCCGGTTGGCGCCGTGCAGCCCGGTGCTGGCCACCTCGCCGCAGGCCCACAGCCCCGGCACCGTCGTCCGGCCGTGGCCGTCCACGGCGACGCCGCCGCAGTGGTAGTGGGCAGCGGCGCGGACCGGGACCAGCGCGCTCGAGGGGTCGATGCCGGCCCGTGTGCAGGCCTCCCCGAAGGCGGGGAACTTCCGGACGATCCGATTGCCGAGCACACCGCGGGCGTCGAGATAGACCCGGAGGCCGTCCCGGGTGTGCGCGTGCACGGCGCGCGCCACGACGTCCCGTGTCGCCAGGCTGTCCGCGAGCAGTGGGCCCCCGGCGGCATTGACCAGGACCGCCCCCGCGCCCCGGACCGCCTCGCTGACCAGCGGCATCGGGTCCAGACCCACGTCGAGGGCGGTGGGATGGAACTGCACCATCTCCAGGTCGCGCACCAGCGCCCCGGCCCGTGCGGCCAGGGCGAGGCCCTGGCCGAGGGCACCGGTCGGGTTCGTGGTGTGCTGCCACAGTCCGCCCGCGCCACCGGTCGCCAGCACGACCCGGCCCGTCGGGAGCGTGCGCCGCCCCTCGGGAGAGTCGACCACCAGACCGGTGACTCCGTCGGGACCGACCAGGACATCGTGGGCGCGGGTGTGCTCCAGCACGGTCACGGAGGGAGTCGCGCGGACCGCCTGCACCACGGCGCGCATGATCTCGGCGCCGCTGCCGTCGCCTCGCGGCGTGCACGATCCGGTGCCTGCCGTGCGCGCCCTCGAGGCCGAGCAGGTAGGCGCCGCCGGCGTCACGGTCGAACTGCGCACCGAGGGCGGACAGGTAGGCCACCACCTCCGGGGCGGCGCCGGTGACCCGGCCCACCACCTCCGGGTCGCACAGCCCGGCGCCTGCCGCCAGGGTGTCGGCGGCATGCAGCGCGGGGGAGTCCCCCGGTCCGACGGCCGCGGCGAGCCCACCCAGTGCGCGGCTGCTGGCCGCGAGGGAGCCGAGGGTGCCCGTGGTGACCACGGTGCACGGTGCCGGAGCGAGGTGGAGCGCGGTGATGAGTCCGGCCAGGCCCGCCCCGACAACGACGGGTGTGCCCGGGGGAGCCACGGTCGTCATACGGCCAGCATCCTCTCCACCGCGCGACGGGCCCGTCCGGCCACGTCCGGCTCGATGGTGACCTCGTGGGTCAATGTTTCCAGGCTCCTGCGGATCTTGGCCAGGCTGTTGCGCTTCATGTGCGGGCACAGGTTGCACGGCCGGACGAAGTCGATCTCGGGGTGCTGGGCGGCGATGTTGTCGCTCATCGAGCACTCGGTGATGAGCGCCACCTGACGGGGACGGCGTTGCACGACGAAGTCCAGCATCTGGGCGGTCGAGCCCGAGAGGTCGGCCTCGTCGACCACCGAGGGTGGGCACTCGGGGTGTGCCAGCACCACCGCCTCCGGGTGGTCGGACCGCACCTGCCGGATGTCCTCGGCGGTGAACCGTTCGTGGACCTCGCAGCGGCCCGCCCAGGTGATCACCTCGACGCCGGTCTGCCGGGCGATGTTCCGGGCGAGGTACTCGTCGGGGATCATGATGACCCGGTCCACCCCCAGGGACTCGATCACCCTCACCGCGTTGCCGGACGTGCAACAGATGTCGCTCTCGGCCTTGACCGCCGCGGAGGTGTTGACGTAAGTGACGACGGGGACCCCGGGGTGGGCGTCCCGCAGCGACCGCACGTCGGCGGCGGTGATCGACTCGGCGAGCGAGCAGCCGGCTCGCAGGTCGGGCACGAGGACGGTCTTGGCAGGGTTGAGCAGCTTGGCCGTCTCGGCCATGAAGTGGACGCCGGCCAGCACGATCACGTCGGCGTCGACGGTCTGCGCCTCACGCGCCAGGGCCAGGGAGTCGCCGACGATGTCGGAGACGCAGTGGAAGATCTCGGGGGTCTGGTAGTTGTGCGCCAGGATGACCGCGTTGCGCTCCTGCTTCAGGCGCAGGATCTCCTCCGCGTCCCCGGCGAAGCTTGCCCACTCCACCTCCGGGATGACGTGTCGCACCTTCTCGTAGAGGTGGGCGGTGCGACCCACCAGGCTCTCGGTGGTAGTGCTCCTCGGCTGGTTCAGGACCTCGGTCATGGGCGTCTCCTCGCCTTATGCTGTAGTTGAGCATATTGGACGAAGTCACTCTAATGCTGCATGTGAGCATTAGGCAAATCAGCGCGCGGCACGTGGGGGAGTCAGCGGGTGAGGGTGAGCGGGTGAGGATCAGCGGGTGGGGCGGGGCTCGGGGAGCTTGGTGCCCGCGACGTGCCGCTCGTCCAGGATGGCCCGGCGGAAACGGTACAGGCGAGCCGGGCGTCCGCCGGTGTCGCTGTCGGTGCCTCCGGTCTCCTCCACGAGGTCCTGGTGCATGACCAGGCGCCGGAAGTTCTGCTTGTGCAGCGGCTGGCCCGCCAGCGCCTCCACGGTGGCCTGCAGCCGCCCCAGGGTGAAGGTGTCGGGCATCAGCTCGAAGACGACGGGGTGGTACTGGATCTTGGCCCGCAGGCGGGCCACGCCGGTCGCCAGGATCCGCCGGTGGTCCAGGGCCATCGGCTCACCGGTCCCCGGTGCGCCCTCCGGGTGACCACTCTCGGGGATCAGGCCGGCCTCGTAGAGCAGCTCGTACCGCTGCAGGGTGAGCTCCGGACGCCAGGGCCTGCCCTCGGTCCCGAAGCAGACGGCGCAGCGCAGGCTGCGGCGCTCTGCCTCGGGGCCGCCGGCCTGGGCCCAGTCCCGGAGGGCGGCCACCAGGTCCGCGTGGTGGTTGAGGTGCGCCTGGCCTCCCGTCCCGGCGGGGCGCCGGTCCTCCCAGGGAAAGTGCTCGTACCACCCGCGCCACTCCGCCCCCGGGGCGGTCGGCGAGGTCAGGCCCAGGTAGGACACTGAGATCACCCGACCGGCCGCGCCGGACCGGTCGGGGTCGGCGAAGGTGTAGAGCTGCTCGACGTAGCCCAGCCGGTGCCCCGTCTGCTGCTCCACCCAGGCGCTCAGGCCGGCCTGCATCGACCGGTGGTCCGAGCGCAGCGGACCCGCCGGGAGGCGGTCGCGGTCTCCGCCGGTCGTGAGGACGACGGGGGAGCCGTTCACGACGGCGGCCACCACGGCCACCAGTTCGGCTCCCAGGCGCTCGCTGCTCACCGGGACATCATGCCGGACGTGCCGAAGGTCGCGTACCGCGCGTCCACCTGCCACGATGCGCGACGCGGTCGGCGGTATGGCAGGATCTATCGACCGCCACGTCCGCGCACCACCCGCCCGGGAGGCCTCGTGACCGCCAGAACCACCATTCCCGAGGAGACCCTCATCGCCACCCCCGCAGAACTGCCGATCCAGCCCGACGAGGGCACCCACCCCGGCGCCCGCCGTGTCCTCCTCAAGCTCTCCGGCGAGGCCTTCGGCGGTGGCAAGGTGGGCCTGGACCCTGACGTCGTGCGGGGCATCGCCCGACAGATCGCGGCCGTCTCGCGGGAAGGGGTCGAGATCGCGGTGGTCGTCGGCGGGGGCAACTTCTTCCGCGGGGCGCAGCTGCAGCAGCGCGGCATGGAGCGCTCCCGCGCTGACTACATGGGGATGCTCGGCACGGTCATGAACTGCCTGGCCCTGCAGGACTTCCTGGAGCACGAGGGTGTGGAGACCCGGGTGCAGACCGCCATCACGATGGGGCAGGTGGCCGAGCCCTACATCCCGCGCCGTGCCATCAGGCACATGGAGAAGGGGCGCGTCGTCATCTTCGGCGCAGGGGCGGGTATGCCGTACTTCTCCACCGACACGGTCTCGGCGCAGCGGGCACTGGAGATCAAGTGCGACGCGGTCCTGATGAGCAAGCACGGCGTGGATGGTGTCTACACCGCCGACCCCAGGACCGACCCCGCGGCCCGCAAGCTCGACACGCTGACGTATGCCGACGCCCTGACCCGGAACCTGAAGGTGGTCGACGCGGCCGCGTTCAGCCTCTGCATGGAGAACGACCTGCCGATGCTGGTCTTCGGCATGGACGGGGAGGACAGCATCGCCCGCGCCGTCCGGGGTGAGAAGATCGGGACACTGGTCACCGCAGGGTGACCGCAGCCGGTCCGCCCACGCCGCGGCACGACATACCGAGCACCGCAACCGGAGCACGCACACCCAAGGAGCACCGCTGATGTCCGAAGTGATCGAGATGGCCCTGCTGGAGGGTGAGGAGAAGATGGGCAAGGCCCTCGAGGTGGCCCGGGAGGACATGTCCAGCATCCGCACCGGGCGGGCCCACCCCAGCATGTTCAGCAAGCTGCTCGTCGACTACTACGGGGCCCCCACCCCGCTGCAGCAGCTCGCCTCCTTCCAGGTGCAGGACGCCCGCACCGTCCTGATCCAGCCTTTCGACCGCGGTGCCATGGCCGAGATCGAGAAGGCGCTGCGCGACTCCGACCTGGGCGTCAATCCCGGCAACGACGGCAACGTGATCCGGGTGGTGATGCCGCAGCTGACCGAGGAGCGGCGCCGCGACTACATCAAGCTCGCCCGCACCAAGGGGGAGGACGCGAAGGTGGCGGTCCGCAACGTGCGCCGGCACACCAAGGACACCGTCGACAAGGCGGTCAAGGACGGCGACATCGGCGAGGACGAGGGCACCAGGGCGGAGAAGGAGCTCGAGGCGCTCACCAAGAAGCACGTGGACGCCATCGACGAGCTGTTGAAGAACAAGGAATCCGAGCTGCTGGAGGTCTGAGCGAGCCGACCGGGAAGGGACAGGAGCGTGACCCCGCCTGCCGCGTCGTCGCGGCGTGCCTACCGGGCCCAGCGCAAGGCGTCCGGGTCTCCGGGGACCCCGTCGCGCGCGGGGCGCAATCTCCCCGCCGCCATCGGCGTGGGCGTCCTGCTCGGCGCCCTGGTGATCGCCAGCCTCATTGTCTGGAAGCCTGTCTTCGTGGTGCTGGTGACGGCCGCGGTCCTGGTCGGGGCCTTCGAGCTGATCGGCGCGTTGGGGGAGGGGCGGATTCATGCGCCGGCGGTGCCCACGCTCCTGGGCACGCTGCTCATCGTCCCCATTGCCTACTACGCCGGCCCCGACGCGTTGGCGCTCGGCGTGGGCCTGGCCTGTCTGGGAATCCTGCTCTGGCGCGCCCTCGACGGGCTGCAGGGTGCGGTCAAGGACATTGCTGGCGGCGTCTTCGTCATCGCCTACCTGCCCCTCATGGCAGGCATCGTGATGCTGATGCTGGCCGAGGACGACGGCGTGGGGCGGATCCTGACGTTCGCCATCGTGACGGTCGCCAGTGACATCGGGGGGTATGCCGTGGGGGTCCTTGCCGGTCGGCACCCGATGGCACCCTCGATCAGTCCCAAGAAGTCCTGGGAGGGCTTTGCCGGGTCGGTGGCCAGTTGTGTGCTGGCCGGCGGGCTGACCGTGCCCCTGCTGCTCGACGGGCCCGTGTGGGGCGGACTGCTGCTGGGGCTGGCCGTGGCCTTCTTCGCCACGGCGGGGGACCTGTCGGAGTCCACGATCAAACGAGACCTGGGCATCAAGGACATGGGGTCCCTGCTGCCGGGTCACGGTGGCGTGATGGACCGGTTGGACTCCCTGGTGATCACGGTGCCGGTGTGCTGGCTGTTGCTGGGGGTGCTCGTCCCCACCTGACCGAGGTCGGTCGCGGGGGAGGTTAGCCGTGGATCAACTGGTCGCTGGGCAGCGCGGTAATCAGCCGGGTGACGCACTCGTGGTCGGCGGCGGCCAAGGCCGCGGTGGCGCCGGGGAGCACCCACACCGTGGGGCCGTCCGCACCGAGCGGGCCGCCCTCCGGCAGCCACTCGGCAGCCCAGCCCTTGAGCGCCTCCGTCAGGGGACAGCGCCCGGCGCAGCGGCGCAGGGCGTTCACCTGGACCCGCTCGGGGGCCACCTGACGGACCGGGGCGGCGTCCGCGGTGGTGTAGACCTGCCCGTAGGCGTCCGCCGGCAGCCCCAGCAGGACCTGCTGGGTGGCTGCCAGATCGCAGGCGTCAGCGAAGATGCACACCCGCACGGAAGGGCCTCGCCGACGACTCACACAGGCGATTGTAGGTTAGCCTAACCAAATTTGGAAATGGGTCCTCAGCCGGCGATGTGGGCCTGCAGGAACCACCGGTCCTTGACCAGGCCGCGCTCGATCTCGATCGCCACGTCCTGGCTGGACAGGTCAACCTCGTCCAGGCCCTTGACGGCAGCGCGCACGGTCTCCAGGGCGGCGTCGATCTGCGCGATCACCTGGGGAATCAGCTCCGCAGAGGAGGTGAAGCCCTCGCTCAGCGGGGGAAGTGTGTGCTTGGCCGCGACGGTGCCGATTCGCGAGTCCAGCGGCAGGCCGAGGGCCACGACCCGCTCGGCTGCGGTGTCGGCGAACTCCTGGGCGTGCGCCACGATCTCGTCGAGGAGCTCGTGGACACCCACGAAGTTGGCGCCGCGCACGTGCCAGTGGGCCTGCTTGCCGTCCACGACCAGGGCCTCCAGGTCGATGACGACCGGGGTCAGGAGCTGGGCAGCGCCGGCGGCGACCTCGGAGGAGGTGGACAGGGCGTCGGAGGTGCGAGTGGTGGGCATGTGTCCTCCCTGGGAACGTAGTCTGGCGGCCGCTCGGTTGGGGCGACCTGACATCCAATATGCCGCGCTGCGGGGGTGCCCACAAGGCAGCGGAGGCTGGCCTTAGTCCCATTTGACGGGTGCTCGTATGCTAGCATGCGGTCGTGACTGCAGGAGGTGACCGCGCCGCTACCGGGACGCACCAGCGCTCGGCCGCGGTGCTTGCTGTCGCCATGCTCGCGGTCGAGTTGATCGCGGCGATGCAGTCCTACGTCACCGGCACCATCACCCCCCTGATGGCCGCGGACCTGGGCGCCCAGGAGCACTACGGCCTGCTGGTCGCTGCGGTCCAGGCCGCGCTCTTCCTCACCATGCCTTTGGGCGCCGCACTGCTCTCGCGCTGGTCGGCGGCGACCATGCTGTCCTGGTTGACGCCGGTGGTGGTGCTCGGCGGGGTGGTCAGCGCACTGGCGCCGACCTTCCCCGTCTTCCTCGCCGGCCGGGTCCTGGCCGCGCTGGCCAGCGGGGCGCTGATGACGGTCGGGATGTCGGCGCTGGTGACCGCGCTGCCCGAGGCCTGGCGGCGCGGGGTCCTGGCGGGCTATGCGATGGTCTGGCTGGTCGCCTCCCTCGTCGGGCCCCTGTATGCCGGGTGGACGGCAGCGGCGATCGGGTGGCGGTGGGCGCTGGTCGTCTATCTGCCCCTCCTTCTGCTGGCCCGTGCGGTCGTCATCTCCCGCCTCCGGCGGTTGGACCGGGCGGAGCAGGACGGCGACCGGGCGCTCGGGGTGCGGCCCGCGGTCTCCCTCGCGGTGGGGATCACGCTGGTCTCCCTCGCCGGGCCCTCTGGGCTCGCCCTCCTGGCCGCCGCGGTCGGCGCCCTGGTGGTGGTCGCGGCGGCTGGCCGCATCCTGCCGCCCGGCGTGCTCACGGCGCGACGGGGACGGCCGAGCGGGATCCTGCTGCTGGCCGTCCTGTGCGCCAGCTTCTTCGGCGCCCAGGCGATCGTGGCCATCACCGCCCACGACCTGCTCGGGCGCGGCGCTGCCTCGATCGCCCTCCTGCTGGGGGCGGGTGGCGTCGGCTGGTCGGTGATGGGTGCGGTGTGCAGCCGCTGGCCGGCCCGTGGGCGGGCATTCGCGAGGCGGGTCACCTGCGGCGCGGTCTGCCTGGCGGCGGGCACCACCGTGCTGGCCGTGTCCGTGCTGCCCGCGGCGCTGCTGCCCGGGTCCCTGGAGCCGGGCGCGGACGCGGGCTGGACCTTGCACCTGCTCGGGTGGACGCTGTGCGGACTCGGCATGGGGACCTGCTACGTGGACACCCTCAACCGCGTGCTGGACGAGCCGGCCGTGCCCGACGGCGTCGGCGCCAGCGAGGCGGCGCAGTCGCTGGTGATGTCGGAGGTGATCGGTACTGCCCTGCTCACCACCGCCACGGCCACCGCCCTGGCCTGGATCGTGGTCCTCCCGGGCGAGCGCACGGCATACACCGCCGTCGTCTTCGCGGTGTTGGGGGCGCTGGCACTGCTCCTGGTCCCGCTGGCGCGCCGAGCCTGAGACACTGGGGTGCAATGAGCACCGAACTGCCAACGCCCAGCACCCAGCGGCCCGTCCCGGGCAAGCTGACTTTCAGCGCGCCCAGGCGGGGCAAGCCACCGACGCACCTGACGGACCTGGACTCGGCCCAGCGTCGTGCCTGGGCGACCGAGCTGGGGCACCGGCCGTTCCGGGCCGACCAGGTGGCCAGGCACTACTTCGAGCGCCTGGTCACCGACCCCGCGGAGATGACCGACCTGCCCAAGGAGTCCCGCCAGGACCTCGTCGGCGCCCTGCTGCCCCCGCTGCTGACCCCCGTGCGGGAGCTGTCCACCGACGACGGGGCGACCGTCAAGCAGGTGCACCGCCTGCACGACGGCGCGCTGGTCGAGTCCGTGCTGATGCGCTACACCGGGCGGGTCACGATGTGCATCTCCAGCCAGGCCGGCTGCGGGATGAACTGCCCGTTCTGCGCCACCGGGCAGGCCGGGCTGACCCGCAACCTGTCCACCGCCGAGATCGTCGAGCAGGTGGTCGCGGCAGCCCGGTTCCTGCGGCACGGCGACCTCGCCGGCGGCGACGAGGGCGCCGGCAGCACCGAGGACGCCTTACGGGTCAGCAACGTGGTGTTCATGGGGATGGGTGAGGCCCTGGCCAACTACCGGTCGGCGGTGAACGCGATCCGCCGCCTGGTCGACCCGGCACCGGACGGCCTGGGCATGTCGGCGCGCGGCGTCACGATGTCGACGGTGGGGCTGGTCCCGGCCATCGACAAGCTGGCCGGTGAGGGCATCCCGGTCACCCTGGCGCTGTCGTTGCACGCCCCCGACGACGAGCTCCGGGACGAGCTGGTCCCCATCAACACGCGGTGGAAGGTGGATGAGGCCCTCGACGCGGCCCGGCGCTACTTCGACACGACCGGGCGGCGGGTGAGCATCGAGTACGCCCTGATCCGGGACATCAACGACCACGGCTGGCGGGCCGACCTGCTCGGTGAGAAGCTCAACGCCCGCGGGCGCGGCTGGGTGCACGTCAACCCGATCCCGCTCAACCCCACGCCCGGATCGAAGTGGACCGCGTCCCGCCCCGGGGTGGAGCAGAACTTCGTCGAGCGGCTGCGCGCGCACGGGATCCCGACGACCGTCCGGGACACCCGCGGCTCGGAGATCGACGGGGCCTGCGGGCAGCTCGCGGCCACCACCGCCTGACCCTACCCCGTGAGGAGGTCGGCGGCCTCCTCGGTGCTGTCCACCAGGTGCGTCGATCCGGCCATCGGGCGGCCCGCGGCCAGGGCCTGCAGCAACGGCCACACCGGCAACCGGTCGGACCAGTGCTCGCGCCCCACGAGGACGAGCGGCGGCATCCTGCCGTCGACCTCGTAGTAGAGCCGGGTCGCCATCTGGAACACCTCCTGGACCGTGCCGGCCGCGCCGGGCAGTACGACCAGGCCCGAGGTGCTGTGGTGCAGCAGGAGGTCCTCGCGCAGGGCGTTGGAGAAGAACTTGGCGATCCGGTCGCCGAACACGTTCGGGGGTTCGTGGCCGTAGTGCCAGGTCGGGATCCCGACCCCACGCACCTGCGCAGGGTCGTCACGATCCGGGACGCGCCCGGCCTGCCGGGCCGCCAGCGCGGCCAGGGCCCACGCCCCGGCATCGGGGTCGAAGGACGGGACGGCGGCGACCGCCTCCAGGGTGCGTGTCAGCACCTCGGGGTCGGGGCTCCACGCGCCGAGGTTGGCGGCCTCCATGGCGCCCGGACCGCCGCCCGTGGCGACCAGGAACCCGTGCTCGGCCAGGGCATGACCCAGGCGCGCGGCCTGCTCGAAGCCGGGGCTGTCGCGCAGCAGGCCATGACCGCCCATCACCCCAACGACGTCGCGTCCGGCGACCAGGCCGGCCAGCGCGTCGGCCATCGCGTCGTCGTGGACGGCCCGCAGCACACTGACGTAGGCGTCGTGCCGGAGCGCGGCGTCCTCGGCCCAGGCGTAGGCCCGTGCGTCTGGGGTGTGGCGGTAGCCGTGCTGGTCGAGACCGTGGTACAGCTCCTCGGCCGTGTAGAGCGTCCCCCGGTAGGGACGCACCGGCGCCGCGGGGTCGGTCGGGAAGATGATGGCGCCGTGGGTCCGCAGGTGCTCGTCCAGCTCGGGGGTCAGGCGCCCGCCCAGGACCACGAGCCCCTGCAGGTCGTCGCGGGCCAGGAGCTGCGGTGCCGCATGCCTCAGGTCCAGCCCCTGGAAGCGGAGCCCGGCCAGTGACCTGCCGGCCCGCAGGACCTCCTCCAGCTGGTCCAGGTCCTCGACCTCCCGGTCGTGGTCGCGCGGGCTCAGGCCCGGCAGCACCCGTCCGTAGCTCCGGGTGGTTCCTGCGGCAGGCGTCGCTGGCATGTCCTGACCCTAACGGCCGGCGGCACGACGGCTCGGCGACCGGGTCCGACCGTTCGTCGCGCCGGTGCCGACGTGTGGTGGCCGAGGGCTGCGTCCTCTAGCAGGATGTGGGGATGACTGCGATGACGGAGGCGGAGTACCGGGACCTGGTGGCGGGCAGCGTGACGGACCCGGAGGGGTTCTGGGGTGGCGCGGCCGCGGACATCGACTGGTTCCATCCCCCGCGGCAGGTCCTCGACGACAGCACACCCCCCTTCTACCGGTGGTTCCCCGACGGCACGCTCAACGTCTGCTACAACGCGCTGGACCGCCACGTCATCCGGGGGAGGGCGGACCAGACTGCCCTGGTCTACGACTCCCCGGTGACGGGCACCACCCAACGGTTCACCTATGCCGAGCTGCTGGACCTGGTGGCCCGGTTCGCGGGGGTGCTGCGCGACCTGGGCGTCGACAGGGGCGATCGCGTGGTCATCTACCTGCCGATGATCCCCGAGGCCGTGATCGCCATGCTGGCCTGCGCCCGCATCGGGGCGGTCCACTCGGTGGTCTTCGGCGGGTTCGCCCCGGCCGAGCTGGCCGCACGGATCGAGGACGCCCAGCCGGTCGTGGTGGTCTCCGCGTCCTGCGGGATCGAGCCCACCCGGGTGGTGCCCTACAAGCCGATGCTGGACGAGGCGCTGCGTCGCTCGGCGCACCGACCCGACCACGTCGTCATCGTGCAGCGTGCGGAACTGGCGGCCGAGATGGGGGAGGGCGACCTGGACTGGAAGCAGCTGATGAACCCGGACGCGGTCGCGCCGGCCGGGTGCGTCCCCGTGGCCGCGACGGACCCCCTCTACGTGTTGTACACGTCGGGGACGACCGGGAAACCGAAGGGGATCGTGCGGGACAGCGGGGGGTATGCCGTGGCGCTGCGGTGGTCGATGACCCACCTGTATGGCGTGCAGCCGGGGGAGACCTGGTTCTGCGGCTCCGACGTGGGCTGGGTGGTGGGCCACTCCTACATCGTCTACGCACCCCTGCTGACCGGCGCGACAACCGTGCTCTACGAGGGCAAACCGGTTGGCACACCCGACGCCGGGGCGTTCTGGCGGCTGCTGTCCGAGCATGCCGCGGTGGCCATGTTCACCGCGCCGACGGCGATCCGCGCGATCAAGAAGATGGACCCGGAGGGTGAACTGGTCGGGGAGCACGACCTGTCCTCCCTGCGCACCCTGTTCCTGGCCGGTGAACGTCTCGACCCGGACACCTGGCAGTGGGCCACCGACGCCCTGGGAGTGCCCGTGATCGACAACTGGTGGCAGACCGAGACCGGGTGGCCGATCGCGATGAACCCCGTGGGGCTGGTGCAGTTGCCCATCAAACCCGGCTCGGCCGCACTGCCCGTGCCCGGCTACGACGTCCGGGTCCTCGACGAGCACGGCCAGGAGGTCGGGGCCGACACGGAGGGGGCGATCTGCATCCGGCTGCCGATGCCGCCCGGGACGTTGCCCACGCTGTGGCAGGACGACGACCGGTACGTCAGTTCGTACCTGTCGACCTTCGAGGGCTACTACCTGACGGGTGACGGTGGCTACACCGACCCCGACGGGTACCTCTTCGTGATGGGCCGCACCGACGACGTGCTCAACGTCGCCGGGCACCGACTCTCGACCGGGTCCCTGGAGGCCGCGCTCGCCGGCCACCCGTCGGTCGCCGAGTGCGCGGTCATCGGGGTCGCTGACGCGCTCAAGGGGCAGGTACCGCGTGCCCTGGTGGTGCTCAAGGCCGGGGTGAGCACGGAGGCCGACGGAGCCGCCGAGGCGTTGCGGGCCGAGCTGGTCGAGCGGGTCCGGTCCGAGGTGGGCGCCGTGGCGGCCCTGCGGCGGGTCGATCTCGTGGAGGCCCTCCCGAAGACCCGCTCGGGCAAGATCCTGCGCAAGACCATGCGCGAACTGGCCGACGGGCGCGACCCGCAGGTGCCGAGCACCATCGAGGACGCCGGTGTGCTCGATGCCCTGACGGGGGTCCTGCGCGCGGAGGCTGTGGATTAACGACCCAGCGGGTCCCCGTCCCGCCCTACCCTGACCGTGACGGCCGTCGACCGCGGCGGCCGGGACGCGAGGGGGCGTGGATGAGTTCGCTACGGGTGGACCCGGACCGGGTGTGGGCGGCGGCCCAGCAGCTGCACACCGTGACCGGTCAGATCGAGGATGTCGCCGAGACGTTGCGGCGTGCCCTGCAGCGGGTGGCTGCGGGCGCCGGCCCCGGTGCCCTGGCCCACGCGGCGGGTCAGGCCGGTGCCCGCTGGGAGGATGCCCTGCGCGAGGTCGCTGCTGCCGGCACGGCACTGGCCCGGACGACCGACGTGGCCGCGGAGGGCTACCAGCTGGCCGAGTCCCTGGCCCGGCAGGGGACGACCGCCGTCCGGAGGACGCACTGATGGCCGCGCTCGACACCTCGCCCGAGGAGCTGCGGGTCGCGGCGGCGCTCCTGACGGACTCCGCAGACCGGCTGGGGCTGCTGGCCCGACGGGTGGGCGCGCTGGAGAGCGGCACCGCCGAGTTCTGGCACGGACCGGCCAGCCTCGGTCACCGGGCCCGGATGCACTCCCTGCGCCTGGTGCTGCACCACCACGTTGCGCCCCTGCAGGAGCTGTCGCAGTCGGCGGCCCGGGCAGCCGACCGTGCCCAGGATGCCCGGGAGCGGGTGTGCTCCCTCGGCGTGCGCCGCCGGGAGGCGCTGCGGGAGCTGGACGTCCTGCGGGGCACCCCCTCGGACCCCGCCGACCCGGGCGTCGCGGAGCGCGCCCGCCGGATCGCCGAGTTGGAGACGGTGGTCGGCCTGCTCGAACGGGAGACGGCGCAGGAGGAGTCCGAGCTGGATGCCGTGCTGGACGCGGTCCGCGGCCGGGTGGAGACGCTGTGGCCGGAGACCCTCGCCAACGACCTGCAGGTGCTCATCCAGCTGGCGGCCGGGCTCGGCGGGGCCTGGACCGGGCTGAAGCGGCTGAGCCGGGGAGGGCTGCTGCTCTGGACGGTCGAACGGGCCCGGTGGGTGGACCTGAGCGTCCGGGTCGCGCTGCTCGAGCGCGGGCAGCGGCTGGCCCGGATGCTGGACCGGGCCCCGTGGTGGGCCCGCATGGTGGGGCGCCTCGGGGTCTGGGGGATCCCGCTGTCCATCTTCCCAACGGCGGTGCGGGACCTGGTCACCGGTGGCGGATACGACGGGACGCGCGGCGCGATCACCCGGGTCGGCGGGTTCGTGGCCATTCCCTCCTCCATCCTGCTCGTGGCGCCGGTGCCCTCTCCCCACATCAAGGCGGTCAGTGCGATCACGCTAGGCAGCTATGGGCTGTGGAAGGCCGGCAACGCCGTGTGGGACCACCGCGAGGTCGTCCCACCCCTGGCGGGCGCGGCCTGGGAGGAGGCGCAACGGCGGGCGCGGGAGCTGGCCGAGGGTCTGACGCCGGTCACCCTCGGGCCGCTCACCCCGTGGGCCCCGGAGCTCGGGGGAGAGATCCTGGACTGGGTCCGCGACAGGGCGGACGACCTGACCGAGCGCGTCGACGGGACGTCGACCTCCTGGCGGGAGTTGCTCCATGAGGTGTTCGAGAACAACTTCGACATCAGGTTGGACGACCTGCCTGACCTGCCCGACCCGGACGTGACCTGGGATGACCTGATCCGGGACCTCGGGCCGGGGATCGGCGTGCCCCGGATCCCGATCGACACCGGACCGCGGCTGCCGGTGATCCCGCCGTGGGTCGAGCCGTTCCTGCCGAGTCCGCCGGTGCTGGCGCCGTGAGCGCACTGGCCTGTCGGTTGACCGACGAGGAGCTGGCCGCACTGACGGACGGGGCGCCCACGCCGGTCGCCTCGCCCTACCTGGAGCTGCTGGACCCGGCCACGCGGGCGGTGGCGTGCCAGACGGCGCAGCGCTCGCTGATGGTCCGTCGGCTGCTGGAGCCGACGGGGGACCTGCGGTCCGACCTGGTCGCCGGGAACGCAGCCGACGACCAGGTGCCCGGCCAGGCCACGGGTTTGGCCGGGCTGGTCCTGGGGCTGCGCGCCGGGGCACCCGTGGTCGCCGTGCTGCACCGCCTACTGGGAGCCCCGCGCGATAGTTCGGACGAGTCCAGCAGCCAGTCCCGGTACCTCCACGTCGTCGCAGACACCATCGTCGTCGAGGACGTCACCCCGGCGGGCGTGCACAGCTTCGGGCTGACCGGGTGGGACCGGATGTCCCAGGTGGTGCGGGAGTTCCTCGTCCCCCCGGACGCGGATCGTGACGTCTCCCGCGACATCGCCGACCGCTCGTTCGCCGACCCCGGCGACCCTGCCCGGCTGATGGCGACGTTGGGACATCCCCCGGTGCTGGCCGAGTCGGTCGTGCTGCACGGGCGCCAGCAGGAGGCCCCGCCCTCGTGCACCCTGGCACTCGGGCCCGGGGGCTGCTTCGTCGGGACCCCGGGGTCGACCGGCACCCGGTTCCAACAGGTCGGCGCGAACGGGCTCGTGGAGGGCCTGGTCGCGCAGGTCGCTGCCGCGCGGGAGGCGGTCCAGAGGTGACAATGGCGCAGTGAGTTCTCCCCGCACCGTCACCCTGCTCGGCTCCACCGGGTCCATCGGGACCCAGGCGTTGGAGGTGATCGCGGCCCACCCCGGAGAATTCGAGGTCCGGGCGCTCAGCGCCGGTGGCAGTGACCCCGACCTCCTGGTGCGTCAGGCGGTGCAGGTGCGGGCCCCCCAGGTCGCGATGGCCGTGGGCGACCGGGAAGACCTGCTCGAGCGACTGGTCGCAGCCGCGCGCGAGGCCGGCGCCTCGACATACCGGCCCGAGGTCCTGGTCGGCGCACAGGCCGCCGAGACGGTGGCCGGCAACGGGGCGCAGGTGGTGTTGAACGGCATCACCGGGAGCATCGGGTTGCGACCCACCCTCGCGGCCCTGCGGGCCGGGAGCACCCTGGCCCTGGCCAACAAGGAGTCGCTGATCGTGGGCGGCCCCCTGGTGACGGCGGCCGCCGCGCACGGGCAGATCGTCCCCGTCGACTCCGAGCACAGCGCCATCGCCCAGTGCCTGCGGGGTGGCCGTGGCGGGGAGGTGCGCCGGCTCGTGGTGACCGCCAGCGGCGGTCCGTTCCGGGGCTGGTCGCGGTCGGAACTGGCCGGTGTCACCCCGCAGGAGGCGCTGCGCCACCCGAACTTCTCGATGGGACGTGTCATCACCACCAACTCGGCGACCCTGGTCAACAAGGGATTGGAGGTCATCGAGGCACACCTGCTCTTCGACATCCCCTACGACCGGATCGAGGTCGTGGTGCACCCGCAGCAGCTGATCCACTCCATGGTCGAGTTCCACGACGGGTCGACCCTGGCGCAGCTGGGTCCGCCGCGGATGCTCGTGCCGATCGCGCTGGGCCTGTCCTGGCCGGACCGGCTCCCCGACGTCGACGAGCCGGTCGACTGGACCGCGGCCAGCACCTGGGAGTTCCACCCGCTGGACGACGAGGCGTTCCCCGCCGTCCGGCTGGCCCGGCAGGTCGGCGCGGCGGGAGGCACCTGGCCCGCCGTCTACAACGCCGCGAACGAAGAGTGCGTGGCAGCCTTCCACGAGGGCCGGATCGGCTTCCTCGACATCGTCGACACCGTGGACCGGGTGGTCCAGGAGCACGCCGGGAACCCCACGGGGGCGCTGTCGGTTGAGGAGGTGTTGCGCGCCGACGATTGGGCCAGGCGGCACGCGAGGAGGATGATGGGTGCCGGGACGGGCACGACCGAGGAGAGCACACCATGATGTACCTGTTGGGGGTCCTGCTGATGCTGGTCGGCATCGGCGCCTCCATCGCGCTCCACGAGCTCGGGCACCTGCTCCCCGCCAAGCGGTTCGGCGTCAAGTGCACCCAGTACATGGTCGGCTTCGGGCCGACCCTGTGGTCCCGGCGCAAGGGGGAGACCGAGTACGGCGTCAAGGCGATCCCGCTGGGCGGCTACGTCCGGATGATTGGCATGTTTCCCCCGGCCCCGGGGCACGACGGGCGGCTGCGCCCCTCCTCGACCGGCCGCTTCAGCCAACTGGCCGACCAGGCCAGGGCCGAGTCTGCCGAGGAGATCGGCCCCGGTGACGAGGACCGCGTGTTCTACCGGCTGCCGGTGTGGAAGCGCGTGGTCATCATGCTGGGGGGACCGGTCACCAACCTGGTCATCGCTGCGGTGCTGCTCACCGGAATCATCACGGTCTACGGCCTGCCCGAGCTCACCTCCAAGGTCTCGACCGTGTCGGCCTGCGCGCCGGCCGACCCCGCCGCCACCGACTGCGAGGGCCAGCCGCCGTCCCCTGCGGCGGCGGCCGGCCTGCAGGAGGGCGATGTCATCACGTCGGTGGACGGCCGCGCCGTCACCGGGTGGGGCGAGGCCTCCTACGCGATCCAGAACGCCGGCGACGCTGCCCAGATCACGGTCCTGCGGGAGGGCACCGAGATCGCCCTGCAGGCCGACCTGGTCCAGGTGGAGCGGCAACTGCTGGAGCCGGACGGGGCCGGGCGGTTCGACGCCGCGGGCAACCCGGTCGTGGGGGAGGTCTCCTTCCTCGGCGCCAGCGGGTCGGTGGAGTACATCCCGCAACCCCTGGGCGAGGCACCCGCCTACGTCGGCACCGCATTGGTCGAGACCGGCAAGATCTTCCTGGCCCTCCCGGAGAAGATGGTGGGGGTGTGGCAGGCCGCCTTCGGGGGCGAGGAGCGGGACGGCAACGGACCGGTGTCGGTGGTCGGCGTGGGCCGGGTCGCGGGAGAGGTCACGGCGGGCGGTCTCGGGGCGCTCACCGACACCTTCGCCGCCAAGATGGTGCTGCTGCTGAACCTGCTGGCCTCCCTCAACATCGCCCTGTTCGTGTTCAACATGATCCCGCTGCTCCCCCTGGACGGCGGGCACGTGGCGGGCGCGCTGTGGGAGGGCCTGAAACGGACCTTCGCCCGCGTCTTCAGGCGTCCCGATCCGGGACCCGTGGACATCGCCAAGGCGCTGCCGGTGGCCTACACCGTGGCCATCTGTCTGATCGGGATGACCCTGCTCCTGGTCTACGCCGACCTGGTCAACCCGATCCGGCTCGGTGGCTGAGGCCGGGCCCGCCGACGGACTACCCCTGGGAGATACTGGAACCATGACTGCTGGCACCCCCATCGCGCTCGGCATGCCGTCCGCGCCGCCCCCCGTCCTCGCCCCCCGGCGGCAGAGCCGCAAGATCAGGGTGGGCAAGGTCGAGGTCGGCGGTGACGCCCCGGTCTCGGTGCAGTCGATGACCACCACGCCTACGACGGACATCAACGCGACGCTGCAGCAGATCGCCGAGCTGACCGCGACCGGCTGTGACATCGTGCGGGTGGCCTGCCCGACCTCCGACGACGCCGAGGCGCTGCCGGCGATCGCCCGCAAGTCCCAGATCCCGGTGATCGCCGACATCCACTTCCAGCCCAAGTACGTCTTCGCCGCGATCGACGCCGGCTGCGCGGCCGTCCGGGTCAACCCCGGCAATATCCGCAAGTTCGACGACCAGGTCAAGGAGATCTCGCGGGCGGCCAAGGACGCCGGGGTCTCCATCCGGATCGGGGTCAACGCGGGCTCCCTGGACAAGCGGCTGCTGGAGAAGTACGGCAAGCCGACCGCCGAGGCCCTGGTCGAGTCCGCGGTGTGGGAGGCCTCGCTGTTCGAGGAGCACGACTTCCACGACTTCAAGATCTCGGTCAAGCACAACGACCCCGTGGTCATGGTGCGCGCCTACGAGATGCTGGCCGAGCGCGGCGACTGGCCGCTGCACCTCGGTGTCACCGAGGCCGGGCCGGCCTTCCAGGGCACGATCAAGTCGTCGGTGGCCTTCGGCGCGTTGCTGGCCAAGGGGATCGGCGACACCATCCGGGTCTCCCTCTCGGCGCCCCCGGTGGAGGAGGTCAAGGTCGGCAACCAGATCCTGCAGAGCCTGAACCTCAAGCCCCGCAAGCTGGAGATCGTCTCCTGCCCCTCCTGCGGACGCGCCCAGGTCGACGTCTACACCCTGGCCGACGAGGTCACCGCGGGCCTGGAGGGGATGGAGGTTCCCCTGCGCGTGGCGGTCATGGGCTGCGTGGTCAACGGGCCGGGTGAGGCCCGGGAGGCGGACCTGGGCGTGGCGTCGGGCAACGGCAAGGGCCAGATCTTCGTCAAGGGGGAGGTCATCAAGACCGTGCCGGAGAGCCAGATCGTGGAGACCCTGATCGAGGAGGCGATGCGGATCGCCGAGGAGATGGGGGAGCCGGTCGACGGCGAGCCCGGTGGCGCACCGTCGGTCGTCGTCGGCTGAGCCGGCGCCTGCTGTCCGTCCGACCCGACGAGCCCGTATGTCGTATCCCGGCTTCCTACCGACCCGCCAACTGGTGCTGGTGGACCTGTTGGGCATGATGCTGGCCGTCCGCCCGGGGGAGCGGGGGGTGATTGCCGTGGACGGGGTCGACGGGGCAGGCAAGACCCACCTGGTCGGGGAGTTGCTCGCCCTCGCTGCCCAGGTCGCCGGCCGGGACTTGGTGGGTGTCTCCATCGACGGGTTCCACCGCCCCCGTGCGGAGCGGGTCGCTGCGGGCACCGGACCGGAGGGGTTCTACCACGGATCCTTCGACTACGACGCGTTCACGGCGAAGGTGCTGGACCCCTTCCGGTCAGGTCGGGAGATCGTCCCGGCGGTGCACGACGTGGTGCGGGACGAGCCGGTCTACCCCGACCCGGTCGAGCCCTCCGACGATGCGCTCCTGCTGGTGGACGGGATCTTCCTGCGTCGGCCCGAGCTGGTGCAGCGCTGGGATGCCACCCTCCTGGTCCTCGTGCCGTTCGAGGTCTCGGTGCCGCGGGGCAACGCCCGGTTCCCGGACCGTCGGCGGGAGGGGGACGAGGACCCGGACCACCCGGCGAACCAGCGGTACGTGGGCGGGCAGCGGCTCTACCGGCAGCAGTCCCGGGTCCACCCGCCGACCTGGATCCTGGACAACACCGACCTGCAGCGCCCGCAACTGTTGGAGCCGGACCCAGACGAGCCCCAGTGGTTCGGCTGAACCACCGGGGCCCGTACGGAACGGTGTGACGGATCAGGCGTCGGCTTCCTCGGCCGCCTTCTCCTCGACGGCCTCGGTGTCCTCGTCGACCCAGTCGAAGGTCTTGGTGACGGCCTTCTTCCAGTTGCGGTAGAGGCGCTCCCGCTCGGCGTCGCCCATCTGCGGGGACCAGCGGGCGCCCTCGGCCCAGTTGTCGATGACGTCCTGCTCGCCCGACCAGAAGCCGACGGCGATGCCCGCGGCGTAGGCGGCGCCCAGCGCGGTCGTCTCGGCCACCTTGGGACGGACCACGTCCACCCCGAGGATGTCGGCCTGGAACTGCATCAGCGTCTCGTTGGCGATCATCCCGCCGTCGACCCGCAGCTCGGAGAGGTTGACGCCGGAGTCGGCGTTCATCGCGTCCAGCACCTCACGGGTCTGGAACGCGGTGGCCTCCAGCGCAGCCCGGGCGATGTGGTGCTTGTTGACGTACCGGGTGAGGCCGACGACCGCACCGCGGGCGTCGGTCCTGCCAGTACGGCGCGAACAGCCCGGAGAAGGCCGG
The DNA here is from genome assembly GCF_057176825.1 of Ornithinicoccus sp. Lineage (NCBI taxonomy): Bacteria > Bacillati > Actinomycetota > Actinomycetes > Micrococcales > Intrasporangiaceae > Ornithinicoccus > Ornithinicoccus sp. The sequence goes on from NZ_CM169976.1 coordinate 2,057,587, forward strand.
CACGATGTAGCACCCGCCGTTGTCGTCGACCTCCTTGGCCAGCGTCTCGACCTCCGGTGCGTCCTTGATCAGGCCCAGGTTGTCGCGCAGCCACTGCACCAGCGAGCCGGTGACCGCGATCGAGCCCTCGAGGGCGTAGACCGTGTCCTGCTCGCCGATCTTGTAGCAGACCGTCGTGAGCAGGCCGTTCTCGCTCGGCACGATCTCGGTGCCGGTGTTGAGCAGCATGAAGTTGCCGGTGCCGTAGGTGTTCTTCGACATGCCCTTCTCGAAGCACGCCTGGCCGAACGTCGCGGCCTGCTGGTCGCCGAGGATGCCGGCGATCGGGCACGCCCGCGAGCTTGCCGTGCTGCGTCCTGCCGTAGACCTCCGAGGAGGAGCTGGATCTCGGGCAGCATCGACAGCGGGATGCCCATGTCGCTGGCGATGCTCTCGTCCCAGCTCGAGGGTCGTCAGGTCCATCAGCATCGTGCGGGAGGCGTTGGTGACGTCGGTGACGTGCACGCCGCCGTCGGGGCCGCCGGTGAGGTTCCACAGCGTCCAGCGTGTCGGTGTTGCCGAACAGCAGGTCGCCGGCCTCGGCCTTCTCGCGGGCACCGTCGACGTTGTCGAGGATCCACTTGATCTTGGGGCCGGAGAAGTAGGTGGCCAGCGGCAGCCCGACAGATCGCCTTGTACTTGTCGGCGCCCTCGTCGCCCCCGAGCTCGGCGACGATCTTGTCGGTGCGGGTGTCCTGCCAGACGATCGCGTTGTAGACCGGCTCGCCGGTGTTCTTGTCCCACACCACCGCGGTCTCCCGCTGGTTGGTGATGCCGATCGCGGCGATGTCTGGGTGCTTGGCCAGGTCGCCGCTTGCGCCAGCGCCTGCCCGATCACCTCGCGGGTGTTGTCCCAGATCTCGGTCGGGGTCGTGCTCGACCCAGCCCGCCTTGGGGAAGATCTGCTCGTGCTCCTTCTGGCCGACGGAGTGGATCTCGCCGGACTTGGTGAACACGATCGCCCGGGTGCTGGTCGTGCCCTGGTCGATCGCGAGTACGTAGTCAGCCATCGTTGTGTGCTTCCTTCACCTCGTTGTGCGGGTTTCCTGGCAGGGCGAGGGAGGCGGTGCGGACGGCCAGGCGAGCGTCCGCACCGCCCGGGGATCAGAAGACGGCGGCCGCGAGGAGTCCGCCCAGCACGCCGCCGATGATCGGACCGACGACCGGGATCCAGGAGTAGCCCCAGTCGCTGCTGCCCTTGCCGCGGATCGGCAGGATCGCGTGGGCGATGCGGGGGCCGAGGTCACGGGCCGGGTTGATGGCGTAGCCGGTGGGTCCACCGAGGCTGGCGCCGATGCCGACGACCAGCAGGGCCACGGCCAGCGGGCCGAGCATGGCGTTGGCGGCCGCACCGTCCGGGCCGACGACGCCGAAGGAGATCACCACGAAGACCAGCACGAAGGTGCCGATGACCTCGGTGACGACGTTCCAGCCGGGGTGTTGCGGATCTCGGGGCCGGTGGAGAAGACGCGCGAGCTTCACGGCGGGGTCGGCGTCCTCGTCGAAGTGGTTGCTGGTGGGCCAGCCAGGCCAGGACGGCACCGATGAAGGCACCGATGAACTGGGCCGACGATGTACAGCACGGCGTTGCCGGCGTTCGCCTCGATGCCCGGCCCGAGTTCGTCCTGCCCGTTGGCCAGCAGGCCGAGGGTGACGGCGGGGTTGATGTGGGCACCGGACTTCAGGGCGACGAAGACGCCGGCGAAGACCGCAAAGCCCCAGCCGAAGTTGATCATGCAGCCAGCCGCCGCCGTTGCCCTTGGTCTTGGGCAGGATCGCGTTGGCCACGACGCCGCAACCCAGGAGGGTCAGCATCATCGTGCCGAGCACCTCTGGGAGGAAGATGTCCTCCATGGGGGTTCTCCGTTCTCTCCGTTGAGTGATTCAGACAGGGGCAGCGTCCCAGATCGCGAGACCTACCAGGGGGTCATTTAGGCGTCCTCGACTCGGAGTGTCGGCGGGGCCGAGCTTGACCATGGGCGCCAGGTCCGGCTGCCTGGAGCCGGGCCCGCTCGGCGGACTCGTCGTCGGTCTCCTGGGCGGCCAGCTCCTCGGCCCGGCGCCTGCGCCCGGTAGTCCTCCAGCTCCGCGCTCCTTGCGGGCGTCGTCCCACTCCAGCGCTGCCGCAGCGAGATCCGACGATCTCCGGCAGGGCGGCGAGCCCACGGTCGGCGACCTCGTAGTTGAGGCGGGTCCGCTGGTAGCATGATGTCGGCCAGGTGCACCACGCCCTCGTGGGTGCAGGCATAGACGATCTCGGCGCGCAGATAGGCCGGGGCATGCTCCAGCGGCTCGGCGAGCGAGCGGGTCCTGCTCGATCGAGTCCACCAGCTCGGTCAGCAGCGAGCCGTAGCGGTGCAGCAGGTGGTCCACGACCTGTGAGCTCCAGCCGTACGTGCTCCTGCCACGCGCCCGGCACTGCGCCGGATGGCCTTCTCGCCGACGGCACCCACCAGCGGGATCTCGTGGGTGATGCTCGGGGTCTCCACCGCCTGCCCGCCGAGGGCGAAGTCCACGGCGTCCTTGGCCATCACCCGGTAGGTCGTGAGCTTGCCGCCGGCGACGATGGTCAGGCCCGGCACGGGGCTGGCGACGGTGTGCTCCCGGCTGACCTTGGCCGAGTCCGTGCCCTCCTTGGTGCCGGGCTGCAGCAGCGGCCGCAGCCCTGCATACGAGCCGATCACGTCCTCCCTGGTCAGCGTGGTCGACGAGGACCGCGTTGGCGTGCTCCAGCACGTAGTCGATGTCGCCGGCCGTGGGGACCGGGTGCTGCGGGTCCAGCTTCCACGGGGTGTCGGTGGTGCCCAGGATCCAGTAGCGGGACCACGGGATGAAGAACAGCACGGACTTCTCGGTCTGGAGGAACAGGCCGGAGGTGCCGCTTGATCCGGTCGCGGGGGATCACCAGGTGGATGCCCTTGGACGCCAGGACCCGCAGCCCGCCGGAGGTGTCGGCCAGCGCCTCGGTGTCCTCGGTCCACACCCCGGTCGCGTTGATGACGTGCCGGGCGCGCGCGGTGAGCTGGCTCGCCGGTCTCCAGGTCCTGCAGGACGGCGCCGTTGACCCGGCCCGCGCGCGTCCTTGGTGAGCTCGACCACCTGGGTGCGGTTGGCGGCCCGTGCGCCGTAGGTGACCGCCGTGCGGACCAGGGTCGCGACCAGGCGGGCGTCGTCGACCGTCGCGTCCCAGTACTTCACCGCACCGATGGCCGTCTCGTGCCGCAGGTCGGGGAACTGCTTCTGCATGCCCTTGCGGGTGGCGTGCTGGTGGATCGGCAGGGCCCGGCGTCCCGGCATGAGGTTGGCCAGGACGTCGTACAGGCTCGACCCCGGCGCCGTAGTAGGCCCGCTGCCACACCCGGTGCTCCAGCGGGATGAGGAACGACATCGGCTTGACCAGGTGCGGGGCGATCCGGCTGAGCAGCAGGCCGCGCTCGGTGAGCGCCTCGTGCACCAGCTTGAAGTCGAGCATCTGCAGGTAGCGCAGCCCGCCGTGCACCAGCTTGGTCGACCGCGAGGAGGTGCCCGAGGCCCAGTCCTGGGCCTCCACGACCACCGTGGACAGCCCACGGGTGGCGGCGTCGAGGGCGACTCCTGCGCCGGTGACCCCGCCGCCGATCACCAGGACATCGAACTCCGGCCCGTCCGTCCCACTGCGGGCCAGCGCCTCCAGCGCCTCGTCGCGGGTCTGCGGGGTCATCGCCTTGGCGTGCATCCGTGCCTCTCGTCCGGGGACCGCCCACCCTCCCTATCACGGGGGCTTGGCCCTGCTCGATCTTTGTCCCGCGCCGCCCCGCTTGGCAAGGGGGGCGGGCGCGTCGTGTCCGAGGCTACGTGGGGTGCCGCCTCGACACCCGCTCAGGTCGTGGGGCAGGCTGGGGGGATGCTGCGCACCACCTCCCCGGTGCGGGCGCTGTCCCTGGGCGACTCCCAGGCGGCGCTCGCTGTCTGCGCGCAGGATCCGGTGGCCAATGTCTTCGTCGCCGCCCGGATCATGGAGGGGGGCCTGAACGGGAACCGGGGTGCGGTCCTGGGATACGAGCACCGCGAGGAGCGCGGGCTGATGTGGACCTCTGCCAACGTGGTCCCCGTCCAGTGCACCCCACCGATGGTGCAGGCATTCGCCGACAAGGTGGTGCGCCGGCGGCGCTGGGCGTCCTCGGTCTTCGGCCCGGCCGATCCGGTGCTGCACCTGTGGTCCCTCGTCGAGCGCGAGTGGGGCGGGGCCCGTGAGATCCGGGACAACCAGCCCCTGATGGTGATGCGGGAGCGGCCCTCGCGTCTGGGGGTGCCGATCGACCCGTGGGTCCGGCCGGCCACGGACGCCGAGGTGGACCGGGTGCTGCCGGCGGCCGAGTCCATGTTCACCGAGGAGATCGGCTACCCGCCCTACCGCGGCTCCTCCCGGGCCTACCGGCAGGGTCTGGAGCATCTGATCCGCGAGCGGGCGGACGCTGGTCCGGGTGGAGGACGGTCAGGTGGTGTTCAAGGCCGATCTGGGGTCGGTTGCGCTGGGGGTCACCCAGATCCAGGGGGTGTGGGTGCACCCGGATCGCCGCGGTGAGGGGCTGGCCGTGCCCGCGATGGCGGCCGTGGTGGAGCACGCCATGCGACACCACGCACCGACCGTCACCCTGTACGTCAACGACTTCAACCTGCCCGCCCTCGCCACCTACCGCCGGGTCGGCTTCGTGCAGGCCGGGGTCTGCGCCACGGTCCTGCTCTGACTAAGGTCGGGGCGTGGATCACGAAGAGCGCATCGCCCTGTTCCTCGACTATGAGAACCTCGCCCTCGGTGCCCGCGAGCACCTGGGCGGGATGACCTTCGACGTCCGCCCGATCGCCGACGCACTCGCCGAGCGGGGCCGGGTGGTGGTGCGCCGCGCCTACGCCGACTGGTCCTATTTCGACGAGGACCGACGCATGCTGACGCGTTCGCACGTGGAGCTGATCGAGATGCCGCAGCGGATGGGGGCCTCCCGCAAGAACGCCGCCGACATCAAGATGGCGGTGGACGCGATCGAGATGGCGTTCGAGCGCGACTACATCTCCACGTTCGTGGTCTGCACCGGCGACAGCGACTTCACCCCCCTGGTGCACAAGCTGCGGGAGCTCAACAAGCGGGTCGTCGGGTTCGGCGTGCGCAACTCCACCTCCCAGATGCTGCCGCCGGCCTGTGACGAGTTCCTGTACTACGACACGCTGGAGGGGGTCGAGCCCCCGGCCGAGAGCGGGGAGTCCCGACCGGCGTCCGAGGGGCGCAAGGGGGCCGCAAAGGGCGGCGCAAGGGCGCCGGCCCGCAAGAAGGCGACGGCAGGCTCGCCCGCAGGGTCCAAGGACCAGTGGGGCGGCCTCCGCGACGGAGGGGTCGGCGGGTGCCGGGACCGCAGCGGACGGGGCCTCCGAGGCGGACGGCGGGGACGCCGAGGACGGCGGCCGACCCACGGAGCCGCTGGCCGTGCTGGTGGCCCAGACCCTGGCCGGGCTGCAGCGCAGCGCCGGCGGCGCGGTGACGGCCTCGATCCTGAAGCGCACCCTGCTGCGCAAGGACCCGACCTTCAACGAGGCCGACCACGGGTTCCGGGCCTTCGGGGAGCTGTTGCGGCACCTGGCCGACCGCAACGTTCTCGAACTGTCCGACGGGCCGGCCAAGGGTGACCCGGAGGTGATGCTGCCCGAGCTGGGCGACCGGGACGAGGCGTTTGCGCTGCTGCGCACGGTGGTGGAGCAGGCCGCCTCGGCGGGGGAGACGGTCGCGCTGTCGGGCCTGAAGGACCAGTTGCGCCGGGAGCGTCCCGACTTCAGCGAGAAGGCCCTCGGGTTCGGCAGCTTCCTGCAGTTCTGCAAGGCGGCCGCCACGACGGGGGCGGTCGATGTGGAGTGGAGCGACCAGGACGGCGGCTACGTTCTCGACATCCCCGCCGACGACTGAGTGTCGCGCGTCCGGGGCGAGGAGCCGGTGAGCCTTCGGTGCAGGAAGGTCCACGGCAGGGCGTGCCAGACCGACCACTGGGCCGGCGTCGAGGCGCCTCCGTGCCCGCCCTCGGTGTTCTCCCAGTAGGTGACGTCCTTCCCGGCTGCGCGCAGGAGCTCGGCCATCTTGCGCGCGTGCGCGGGGTGCACCCGGTCGTCGCGGGTCGACGTCGCGAGGTACGTGGGTGGGTAGGTCCGGTCGGGGTCGAACAGGTGGTAGGGCGAGAAGGTCCGCAGGAACTCCCGGTCCACGGGATCGTCGGGGTCGCCGAACTCGGCCATCCACGACGCCCCCGCCAGCAGCCGGTGGTAGCGGAACATGTCCAGCAGGGGCACCTGGCAGACCACGGCACCGAAGTCGTCCGGGTAGGTGGTCAGCATGTTGCCCACCAGCAGGCCGCCGTTGGACCGGCCGGAGCAGCCCAGGCGCGATATGGAGGTGACACCCCTGGCCACCAGGTCACGGGCGACCGCCACGAAGTCCTCGTAGGCGCGGTGCCGCTCGGACCGTAGTGCTGCCTGGTGCCAGCGCGGACCGAACTCGCCGCCGCCCCGGATCCCGGCCACGACGTAGACCCCGCCCCGGGCCAACCAGGCCCGTCCGACGATGGGGTCGTATGCCGGGGTGAGGGCCTGCTCGAACCCCCCGTAGCCGTGCAGCACCGTGGGCGCGGTGCCGTCCATCGCCAGCCCCCGGGGAGCCACCTGGAAGTAGGGCACCTCCGTCCCGTCGGCCGACTGTGCCCAGTGCTGGGTGAGTTCGAGGGCCGAGGCGTCGAACCGTTCGGGCGCCGAGCGGACGGTCCGGACCTCCGCCTGCGCAGAGCCCACCCCGACCCGGACCAGGTCCAGCCGCATGGGATCCAGCCAGCTGGTGCTGATGACCCAGAGGTCGTCGCTGGCCTCGGCGTCGACCGCGGAGACGGTGACCGTGGCCAGGTCGGGGGCTCCGGTGTCCAGGGGAGCCACCGGCACCTCGGCGTCACCTCCGCTGCCGGGCGTGGCGACCAGCACCTCGTGACGGACGTCCCGGAGCACGGTGAGCACGAGGGTGGCGCGGGTCCAGAACCAGTCCGCCAGGGCGGAGCGCTCCTCGGGCGTGAAGACGGTCCGGAAGTCGCGCGCGCCCGCACGGAACCGGTCCAGCTCGATGACGAGCAGGGACCCCGCGCGGTGGGTCGTCCCGCCGTCGGTGGGCGTCCAGTCGTGGCGCAGTTGCACGGTGAGCCACTCCCGGTGCAGGTCGAGCCGGCAGGAGTCGGGCAGGTCCAGCAGTTCGGGCTCCCCGTCGGGTGAGAGGAGGTAGGTGTGCGAGCTGTAGAACCGGTGCGCGCACCACACGACGTCCCGCTCGAAGCCCGGGGTCGGGTCGTGCTCGGCAGCGACGAGCATGTCCTCGGGGCTGCCGGCGAACACCTCCCGGTGCCTGCGCCAGCGGCGTGCCCCGGGTCCACCGCCGGACGGTCAGCGGGTAGCCGGAGCCCGACATCGAGCCCGGCCCGACGTCGGTCGTGGCGTAGACGGTGTCGCGGTCCACCCAGGACAGCGAGCCCTTGGCCTCCTCCCGCACGAACCCGTCGGCGACGAAGGTGCCCGTGGTCAGGTCGAACTCGCGCGTCACGTCGGCGTCGGAGCCGCCCCGGCTCAGGGCGATCAGGGCGCGGTCCCGGTCAGGCCGCAGGATCTGGGCCCCGTGCCAGACCCACTGCTCGCCCTCGGTCCGCGACAACACATCGAGGTCGAGGAGCACCTCCCACTCGGTCGGCTCGTCCAGGTAGGAGTCCCACGTGGTGCGGCGCCACACCCCCCGCTCGTGCTCGGCGTCGGTCCAGAAGTTGTAGAGGTGATCGCCGACGACGGTCACCAGGGGGATCCGGTCGTCCGCCTGGAGCGCCTCCTGGATCCCGGCACGGAGGGGCTCGAACCGCTCGTCGGCGCGCAGTTCCTCCTCGGCCTCGGCGCTACGATCCCGCACCCAGGCCATGGCCCGGTCACCCTCGACGTCCTCCAACCAGCCCAGTGCGTCCTCAGTCATGGGTCCACCCCATCACGGTGCCCCGGCCCCGGCACAGCCGATTGACGGATATGGGGCGAAGAGTTGCTCCCCCGGCAGATATCCTGCACCCGTGAGGCGTCCGGTGATCGGACGACAGACCCCGAACCCGAGGAGTGCCCTGGTGGCCACGCGCATGTCGACCCTGTTCCTGCGAACCCTGCGCGAGGACCCGGCCGATGCGGAACTGCCGGGTCACCGGCTCCTCGTGCGTGCCGGGTACGTCCGGCGCGCGGCCCCCGGGATCTTCACCTGGCTGCCGCTGGGCCTGCGGGTGCTGCGCAAGGTGGAGGCCATCGTCCGCGAGGAGATGGACGCGATCGGCGGCCAGGAGCTCTCCTTCCCGGCGCTGCTGCCCAAGGAGCCCTATGAGGCCAGCGGACGGTGGGTCGATTACGGCGACAGCATCTTCCGGCTCCAGGATCGCAAGAGGGCGGACATGCTCCTCGGGCCGACCCACGAGGAGATGTTCACGCTGACCGTCAAGGACATGTTCAGCTCCTACAAGGAGCTCCCCCTGACGCTCTACCAGGTCCAGACCAAGTACCGCGACGAGGCCCGCCCCCGGGCCGGTCTGCTGCGCGGCCGCGAGTTCATCATGAAGGACTCCTACTCCTTCGATATCGACGACGCGGGGCTGGAGGCCGCCTACCAGCGGCATCGTGCGGCCTACGTGCGGATCTTCGACCGGCTCGGGTTCGACTACGTCGTGGTGTATGCCGACTCGGGAGCCATGGGTGGGTCCGCCAGCGAGGAGTTCCTGGCGGTCAGTCCCCACGGCGAGGACACCTTCGTGCGGTGTGCGGCCAGCGGCTACGCCGCGAACGTCGAGGCTGTCGAGGTGCCGCAGGCCCCGCCCGTCGATGCCTCGGATGTCCCCCCGGCCCACGTCGAGGACACCCCGGACACCCCCACCATCGAGACCCTCGTCGCGGCGGCCAACGCGCACCATGCGCGTCCGGACGGACGGGACTGGACCGCCGCGGACACGCTGAAGAACGTCGTCGTGATGCTGCAGCACCCTGACGGCACCAGGGAGCCCCTGGCGATCGGCGTGCCGGGTGACCGCGAGGTCGATGCCAAGCGTCTGGAGACCCAGGTCAGCCCGGCGGAGTTCGTCCCCTTCGAGGAGAAGGACTTCGCCCAGCACCCGAGCCTGGCCAAGGGGTACATCGGGCCGGGCGTGCTCGGGCTCGAGAAGGAGTCCGGCATCCGCTACCTGCTCGACCCCTCGATTGCGCAGGGTTCTGCCTGGGTCACCGGTGCCGACGAGCACGGCAAGCACGTCTTCGACCTGGTCTACGGCCGGGACTTCACCGCCGACGGCACGATCCAGGCCGCCGAGATCCGGGAGGGCGACCCCAGCCCCGACGGTGCCGGCCCGCTGACCCTGGACCGCGGCATCGAGATGGGCCACATCTTCCAGCTGGGACGCAAGTATGCCGAGGCGCTGGACCTGAAGGTCCTCGACGAGAACGGCAAGCTCGTCACGGTGACGATGGGGTCCTACGGTGTGGGTGTGAGCCGTGCGGTGGCTGCCATCGCCGAGGACACCCTGGACGAGGTCGGGCTGTGCTGGCCGCGACAGGTGGCCCCCTTCGACGTGCACGTGGTCGCCACCGGCAAGGAAGAGGCGGTGTTCACCGCGGCGGAGCAGCTCGTCTCCGACCTGGAGGCCCAGGGCCTTGACGTCCTCTATGACGACCGGCCGAAGGTGTCGCCGGGCGTGAAGTTCAAGGACTCGGAGCTGATCGGCGTGCCCACCATCGTCGTCGTCGGCAAGGGACTGGCCACCGGCGTCGTGGAGATCAAGGACCGGCGGACCGGCGAACGGCGCGAGGTCGCCGTCGCCGACGCTGCCGCGGAGGTGCTGGCCGAGGTGGCGCCCGGCACGACCCGGTGACCGGGCCGAGCGGGCGCCCGGTCCGCGCGGTCATCTTCGACTGGGGCGGCACCCTGACGCCCTGGCACCCGGTCGACCTCGCGGACCAGTGGCGGGGGTTCGCCTCGGCATACCACGGGGCAGGAGATCACGGGGCCGGCGACCGCTCGGCCGCCGAGGAGCTGGCGACGGCAATCCTGGCGGCCGAGGGCGCCGCCTGGGCCCGGGGACGCGACGCCCACACCAGCGCGCGGGTGGAAGAGATCCTGGTGGAGGCCGGGGTGGACCCCACCCACCCGACCTACGCGTCCGCCCGCGAGGAGTACCACCGGTTCTGGGAGCCGCACACCCACACCGACCCGCAGGTGCGACCGCTGTGGGAGGGACTGCGGGAGCAGGACATCCGCGTGGGTGTGCTGTCCAACACGATCTGGAGCAGGGAGTTCCACCGGTCGGTGTTCGACCGTGACGGGGTGTTGTCGCTCATCGACGGCGACGTCTACAGCAGCGAGATCGACTGGGCCAAGCCCCACCCCGAGGCGTTCCTGACCGCGGCCTCGGCGGTCGACGTCGACCCTGCCGAGTGCGTCTATGTCGGCGACCGGATCTTCGAGGACGTGCACGGACCTCAGCAGGTGGGCATGCGTGCCGTGTGGATCCCGCACAGCACCATCCCGGCAGACCAACTGGTGCCCGTGGACGCCGAGCCGGACGCGGTCGCCCACTCCTTGGCCGAGATCTCCGGCATCGTGCGGGGCTGGTCCGCCGGGTCCGGCCGGCGGTGATCGAGGACCCCTCGGTCTGGCTGTTCCTGCTGATGGGGCTGGCCGCCCTCGCGGCGGGATGGATCGACGCCGTCGTCGGCGGGGGAGGGCTGGTCCAGCTGCCGGCGCTGATGATCGGGTTCCCCGGTGCCTCCCCAGTGCAGATCCTGGCGACCAACAAGCTGAGCTCGGTCTGTGGCACGACCGTCAGTTCGGTCACCTACTACCGGCGGGTCCGCCCGGACCTGCGGACCGCGCTGCCGATGGCCGGTCTGGCGTTCGTGGGGAGTCTGGGTGGCGCCCTGCTGGCCAGCCAGATCCCCAAGGCCGCGTTCAACCCCATCATCCTGGTCGTGCTCCTCGCCGTGGGGGCCTACACGCTGGCCAAACCCTCGATGGGCACGATGTCGGCCCTGCGGTTCCACGGCCGCACCCGGCACGTCGGCCTGGCCGGCCTGGTCGGCCTCGTCGTCGGTGCCTACGACGGCTTGCTCGGGCCCGGCACCGGCTCGTTCCTGGTGTTCGCGCTCGTAGGACTCCTGGGGTACGGCTTCCTGCAGGCCAGCGCGAAGGCCAAGATCGCCAACCTGGCCACCAACATCGCGGCGCTGTGCATCTTCATCCCGCTGGGTGCCGTGATGTGGCAGGTCGGGCTGGTGATGGGCGTGTGCAACGTGGTCGGGGGATACCTCGGGGCACGGACCGCGGTGGCCCGCGGCAGCGGCTTCGTGCGCACCGTGTTCGTCCTCGTGGTGGGGGCGTTCGCGGTGAAGATCGGGTGGGACACCGTGCTCCAGTTCACCACCTGACGGGCCGCGCAAGCCCGGACACGGGAAGACCGGGGCCACCGCCTCGGCGGTAGCCCCGGTCCAGGTCATCCGGTGCGGTGCAGCCCGGGCTTAGAGGTCTCGACGGTTCACGACGGTCCCGCAGAGGGCGATCACCAGCACGCAGAACCCGGCGAAGTAGCCCAGGGCGAGCGTCGCAGGACGGGCGTCGGCGAAGTTCTCCGGCATGGTGAACATGAAGGCGTTCATAAACGGCAGCCACTCGCGCAGCTGCTCGCCGATGGAGGGGAGGCCGGGCAACAGCGTCTCGGCCAACTGGATCCACAGGATGATCGCGGCGACGGCCAGCCCGGCCTTGCCCATCAGCAGACCGACAGCAGCCGCCAGCGCGCAGCCCAGGGCGAACACGGGCACCTGGCCGAGGGAGGCCCGCAGGATCGTGCCGTCCACCGACTCGACGAGTCCGGTGGCCATCCCGAGACCGAGGACCGCGACGCCGCAGACCATCCCGACCAGGGCACCGCCGACGGCGGAGGTGATCACCTTGCCGTAGAAGCCGTGCCAGCGGTGCGGGTTCGCCCACCGGGTGAGGCGTGCCGTGCCGTACTGCAGGTCGGACGTGGCCAGGACGGCGAAGACGCTCATGATGATCATGAGTGCCAGACCTGAGCCCATGGCCAGGCCGCCGGCGTCGATCGAGCCCTGCACCATCACCAGCGCCGGCAGTCCGACGAAGGCGGCGAGGGTGACCAGCCCGCCCATCCAGGTGGAGGGGAGGGACACGGCCTTGGTGATCTCTCCGCGGGTGGCGCTCATCAGGTTCACGTTCATGGCGGTCATGACAGGGTCTCCTTCGCAGCGAATTCGACGTGGTGGCTCGTCACTCCCATGACGGCCTCCTCCAAGGTCCCGGTGCGGGTCCTCAGCTCCAGGGTGGTGAGTCCGGCCGAGGCGAGGGCCGGTCCGACGAGGTCGGCGGTGAGCCGTTCGGCCCCCGGGCCCTCGTCGCGCAGTTCGACGCTCCCGGGTGCGGACTGCCCGCTGCCGGTGCCGTCGCTGACGGGGTGGACGCTCCACCCGTGCCGGGCGGCGACCTCCTCGAGCGTGGCGACCGGCTCGGCAACCCGGACCACGACGCCCGCGCTCGACCCGTGCATCAGGTCGGCCACGGACTCGTGACCCAGCAGTTCACCGTGCCCGATCATGACGACCGAGTCGGCCACCATGGACAACTCGCCCAGCAGGTGACTGGACACGAGGGCCACGCCGCCCCGTTGGGCGAAGTCGCGGATGAAGCCGCGCACCCAACGCACGCCGTCGGGGTCGAGCCCGTTGAGCGGCTCGTCCAGGATCAGGTGGTCGGGGTCGCCGATGAGGGCGACGGCCAGGCCCAGGCGCTGGCGCATGCCGAGCGAGAAGTTGCCGACCCGGTCTCCGGCCACGTCGGTCAGCCCCACGCGGTCCAGGACGCTGTCGACCCGATCCACCGGCAGGCCAGCCGTGCGGCATACCCAGCGGACGTGGTTGCGGGCGCTACGACCAGGGTGGACCCAGGTGGGGTCCAGCATCGCGCCGACGCGTCCCGTGGGGTCGGGCAGGTCCTGGAAGCGAACGCCGTCGATCGTGGCCCGTCCGGAGTCGGGGGTGTCGAGACCGATGATGCAGCGCATGGTCGTGGACTTGCCGGCGCCGTTCGGGCCGACGAAACCCGTGACCTGGCCGTTCTCGGCCCGGAAGCTCAGGTCGGACACCGCGACGCGGTCTCCGAAGGTCTTGGTGAGGTGCTCCAGCTCAATCATGGTGCTTCTCCTTTCCTGCCAGCGAGACGTGTCGGACGGCGACCTCGACTCGCGTGCCGCAGTTCCACTTCCACATCACATGACGCAGGTGGTTGGTGACGGTCCACCGTGAGATGCCCAATCGCCGGGCGATCTGGTTGTTCGTGAGGCCGGCCGCCACGCCGCGGGTGACCTCGATCTCTCGGGGGGTGAGCCGGCGGACCCGGGAGGGGCCGGCGTGCACCGTCACCCCAGGCCCTGACTGTCCAACTAGGGAATGGTCGGCGGATCTCATGGGACGAGTCTTGCGGCTGGGAGGGGGTCGGCGGCAGTCCTGCACAACACCGGTTCCCGATGACTCCTGTCACCACCCCCAGGGCCGGAGCACGGCAGGTGCGGGGGCCAAACCTGCTGGGCCCGAGTGAAGTCACCCGGGTCGACGGACCCCGTCGTCGCTAGGCTGGCGGACGTGGACACCCAGTATCTTGCGCTGGCACATCCCGAGCATGACTTCTTGTCGCTGCCCGACGCCGGGTCGCAGGGGGACCTCGAGTGGGACCGGACTGCCCTGCCCCCGGGCTGGGGGCTGGTTCACCGGGCGGGGTGGGTGATCTACACCCCGCCCGAGGTCGACCTGCCCCCGACGGGCTGGAAGGTCCACGTGAGCTGTCGGCCGGAGCGGGCGGCGCAGGTGGTGGAGTCGGTCCTGGGCATTTGTGTCCGGCAGGGGGTCACGGTCAAGACCCTGCGCTCACGGTCGCTGGTGGCCGCCTCGCTGGCCAAGTACGCGCCGGCCGGCGCGGCGGGAAAGGTCGTGACGGTGTATCCGGGGAACGACCGGGAGCTGGCCGAGGTCGCGGGTGCCCTCGCCGAGGCACTGCGGGGGGAGCCGGGTATGCGGATCCGCGGGGAGATCCCCGCTCCGGACGCCCCGGTCTTCGTGCGCTATGGGGCCTTCCGGGCCGTGTGGCTCCAGACGGCCGCGGGCGAGATGGTCCCGGGCCGCAGGGAGGGCGACGGGGTCCGCACCGACCCGCGGGGGGCCCGGGCCGGGTCGCCACAGGACGGCCCCGGCGCCCGCCCGGACCTCCTCGATCGCTGGCATGCGGCTGCCGACGAGCACGACAGCGGGCTGATCCTGCCGCTGGCCGATGTGTCCGTCCTGCACCGTTCCACCGCCGGGGGTGTGTACCGGGGCCGGTGGACCGGACCCGTGGGTGCCACAGGGCCTCCGGACGACGGCGTGGTCGTGGCCAAGGAGGCGCGCCACCACTGCGGCTTCGACGAGGCCGGCTCGGATGCGGTGACCCGGCTCCAGCACGAGTGGGCCGTGCTGCGGAGGCTGAGCGGGACGGGGATCGCCCCCGAGCCGCTTGCCTACCTAACCGTGGGGGACAGCGACTTCCTCATCATGTCGCTCCTGTCGGGACCGACGGCGTCCGCGACCCTCGCCGGGTCGCACCCGGGGGTCGTTCCGGGGGTGCGGGGCACGGACGACTACCTGGGCTGGCGGGACCGCCTGCTCGGGTCGCTGTCGGACGGACTTGCCGAGGTGCACCGGGTCGGCGTGGTCCACGGGGACCTGCACGGGGGGAACGTGGTGGACCTCGGCGACCGGGTGGGCCTGCTGGACTGGGAGTCGGCCGCGCTGGACGGCGTCGCCGTCGCCGGTGGCGTCCGTGCCGTGGACGTCCCGCTGACACCCGAGGGCGACCGGCAGGCCATGGCGCACCTGTCCGACACACTGCTCGCCCCGCTCGCCGTCCTCGCGCTGCGGCGCCCCGACCTGCGCGGCCCGATCGTGGAGGCCGGGCAGCGCGAGGTCGACGGGGGCGGGGTGCTGACCGACCTCGACGGTGACCACCCCACGCCCCGGGAGGTGGCGGACTCGCTCGTGGCGGGGCTACACCTGCTTCCCGCCCGCGCACCCCGGGACCGCCCCTTCCCGGGGGACCTCGCGCAGTTCCGCGCCCCGTGGGCGAGCCTGGGCCTCCTGCACGGCACCGTCGGTGTGCTCCTGGGACTGGCAGCAGTCGCCGGCGCCGGGGGCCGTTCCACCGGCGGTGCCGACCTCGGCACCTGGGTCCAGGGGTGGCGGCAGCGGGTGACGGACGGAGCTCGAGCGGTGGGCACGCCCCGGGGACTCGCGGACGGACTGGACGGCGTGGCCCTGGCGGCACTCCGTCTGGGGTGGGACGACACGGCCTCGGAGATCGCGGACCGGCTCATCGAGGGTGCGGAGGAGGACCTGGAGCCTTGGTGGGGGGCAGGAGACGGTGGCCGGGGAGTCGTCCTGGCCGAGCTCTCCGTCGGTTTGGGCCGGCCCCGCCTCATGGAGCGTGCGGTGCGGCACCTGGACCGCGCCGCGGCTGCGGCCGGCGCGGCCGACTCGCTCCCCGGCTACCGCCCGGGGTTGCTCTCGGGCCTGGCCGGTGTCGGGCTGTCCCTGATCCGGGGCGCCGATCTGGTCCCCGAACGTGCCGACGAGTACCTGGCGGCGGCGGAGCTGGCGATCGAGCGCGAGTTGACGCACACCCGGGCGGTGGGGGACGGGCTGTTGACGGTGGACCGCGTCGCCGTCCTGCCCTACCTGGGGCACGGCAGCGCCGCGCTGGGGCTGGCCGTCCAGGCGTTCGGTGCACGCAGCGGCGCGCTCCGGCCCCCTCTGGCGGAGGCGCTCGGACGGATCGAGACGACGCTGCGGGTGCCCGTGGTGGCCCAGGCGGGCATCCTGCGGGGTCGGTCCGGTCTGCTGATGGCCCTGGACACGCTGTGTCCGGGCGATGCCGACGTGGACCGGCACCGGCAACGGCTGGCCTGGCACGTGGTACCGGGCCGGCAGACCTGCACCTTCGCCGACGACCCGCAGGTGTCGTTGTGCCTGGGCGAGCAGAACATCCGCTGCGCGGCGGACCTGGGCACCGGTGCCGCCGGGGCCGTCGCGGCACTGACGCCGAGCGTCGCGCTCCACCACCTCCTGCCGCTGCCCGACCCGGCGGTATCCGTCACACGGAAGAGTTGACACCTGCCACTAGCCGGACGGCGTCGGCCCCGGCAGTGTTGTCGACATACAGCAGAAGCCATCACGGCAGTCACATCCGGATCACTCAAAGGAGAGCGAATCATGACCCTCAATGAGCTGGAGCAGCTGGACACCGAGCCCGAGTCCTTCTTCCCCGATGTGTTCAGCTTCCTCTCCGTGTTGTGCCGCTGACCACCCCCTCGGCACAGACGCCCCCCTCCTGAGCGTGGCCCGACGACCGACCCGGTCGTCGGGCCACGCTGTTGTTGCGAGGGGTGGGCGCGTCACCCGCCCCCGCGCACTACAGTGGTGCCACCGCAGCGGACCAGGTCCGGGGCAGGGATGACACGCGAGGTCGAGGAGCACAGGATGGGGAGCTCGGTCCCGGTCGGGCGCGAGGCCCGCGCCGCGCTGTTCACGTCGTGGCTGGTGCTCGGCTACCTGGTGGTCCAGGTCGTCGCCTCGATGAGCTGGCAGTTCGGGCTCAGCTTCGACGGGATCCGGCACATTGTCGGGGTTCTGGCCACGGTCGCCTGCGCCATCGGATTCCTGCGCCTGCAACGGCTCATCCTCGCCCACCAGGCGCCGTCCTACCTGTCGACGCTGCGGTGGACTCTCATCGTGCTCGGGCCCGTCCTGCTGCCGGCCACCGATGCATGGGCCACGCTGGGCATCTCCTTCGCCGGGCTGCTGCTCGTGCCCTCGGTGCGACAGATCGAGGTCGTCGGCGGGACCATCAGCCTGTTGACCATGCTCTGGCTGTGGCACGACGGGGTGCAGGTCGTGCTGATCGTCGCCGTGCCCATGATCTGTTGGCTCGCCGGCGGCGTGATCGTGGTGCTGACCAGGATGGCGGTGGTGCTCGAGGAGCTGCGTCGGGCACGGGAGGAGCTGGCCAGGATGCAGGTCGACCAGGAGCGCCACCGCATCTCGCGCGAACTGCACGACATCCTGGGCCGCACCCTCGTGGCGGCCTCGCTGCGCACCCAGACGGCACTGCGGCTCATCGACACCGACCTCGAGGGGTGCCGTGGCCAGCTGCGGTCCCTGGGACGCGACCTGAGCGGGGGACAGGCGCAGTTGCGCGAGCTCGTGAGCGGCAAGACCTTCACCAACCTCACCTCCGAGATCCAGTCGGCCGTCGATCTGTTCGACAGGCTCGGTGTCTCAGCGGAGGTCGAGGAGGAGAGCGTTGCCGACCCCGACGCGCAGCTGCTAGGAGCCCGCGTGCTGCGGGAGGCGGTGACCAACCTGCTGCGACACAGCCGTCCCCGCGCCGTGCGGATGCTGGTGCGCAACCAGCCCGGTCACGTCCTGCTGCGGATCGAGAACGACGGTGCCCCCGAGGTCGATGCCGAGTCCGAGGACGCCACCACCGTCCGGGAGCGGGACTCCGGCGGGACAGGACTGGATGTGCTTGCCGAGGCCGTCAGCGAGGCCGGGGGACAGTTGCGGAGCGGCTCGATCGACCGCGGCCGGTTCGTCGTCGAGGCAGACATTCCCACGCGGCCTCCAGAGGCACGATCCTCCCGGGAATCCCGGCCGGAGCGCCGACCCACCGAACCATCGAAAGGGCCCTGAACATGCGCATCTTCATCGCCGAGGACGTCGACCTGGTCGCCGAGGCCTTCGAGGCACTGCTGAACTCCGAGCCCGACTTCGAGGTCGTGGGCCGGGTGAATCGGGGTGATCTCGTGGCCGATGCCATCGCAGAACTGCGCCCCGACGTCGCCGTGCTCGACGTTGACATGCCGGGGCGGACCGGGATCGAGGCGGCCGAGGACATCGCCGAGGTGGCCCCGGAGTGCCGCGTGCTGCTCCTCACCGCGTTGGAGGGCAGCGGGCACCTGCACAAGGCGCTGGCCGCGGGGGCCGATGGCTATGTGGTCAAGTCGACCACGGGGGAGCGGTTGATCGAGGCGATCCGGACGGTCGCCTCAGGCGGGACGGCGATCGACCCCGCCCTGGCCGCCGAGGCACTCCGCTCGGGGCCGTCGCCGCTGACCGACCAGGAGGGCAAGGTGCTCACCCTGGTGGGGGAGGGACTGTCCACCGAGCGGATCGCCGTGGAGACGTTCCTGTCGGTCGGGACGGTGCGCAACTACCTGTCCAACGCCATGTCCAAGCTCGGTGCCCAGACCAGAGCCGAGGCCTTCGTGGTTGCCCAGCGCAAGGGCTGGCTCTGATCTGGGCCGAGCTGGGATGACGATCCCGGGGGATCGCCGTGGCTCACTCCCGCTTGGAGCGCTGCACCGCAAGGGAGCCTCCGTGGGCGACGAGGAACGTCGCGAACGCGATCGCGATCGCCAGGATGTTGTTCGCCTCCAGGATGTTGGTCGCGACCAGGTAGGTTGCGAACGCGATGAGGAGGGCGACGATCAGGGACACTGTCTTCGAACTCATGGGTTCTTCCGCTCTGCGTGGTGCTGTGGCGTGGTCACTCCGGCGCGGAGCGCCGGGTGGCGAGGCTGCCACCGGTCGCGACGAGGAACGTCGCGAAGGCGATGGCGATCGCCATGATGGTGTTCAACTCCAGGATGCCCTGCGCGACCAGGTAGGTCGCGAAGGCGATCACCAGGGCGATCACCGGCGAGTCGGACTTCGGCATCATTGTTCTTTCCTTTCTGTGGGGGTTGGGTCAGTGGGGTTCGGGGGGTGGCCGCCCTCCGGCGCCTCCTTCAGGGAGGCGGCGAACAGGCGACGGTAGGGTCCGTCGACGGTGCTGAGGTCGGCGTGCGTGCCGGACTGGACGATCTGCCCGTCCTCCATGACGTGGATGACGTCAGCGTCGACCACGGTGGAGAGGCGGTGGGCGATCACGATCTGGGTGCAGGACGCCTCCTGGAGCACCTCGTTGATCCGGGCCTCGTTGCGGCTGTCGAGGGCGCTGGTCGCCTCGTCCAGGATGAGCACCTTGGGTGACTTGACCAGGGCGCGCGCCACGGCGAGGCGCTGGCGCTGGCCGCCGGAGAAGTTGGCACCCATCTCCGCGACGAGGGTGTGCAACCCCATCGGCAGGGCCTGGACGTCCGCGGTGAGCTGCGCCTGGTCCACCGCCTTGAGGACGGCATCGGTGTCGACCTCGGTGTTGCCCATCGTGATGTTCTCCAGGAGGGAGCGGTTGAGCAGGTGCACCTCCTGGGGGACGTAGCCCAGGTTCTGGTGGAAGTGGCGCCGGTCGAACTCGGTGATCGGGTGACCGTCGTAGGTCACCGTGCCGTCTGTTGAGTCCAGCAGACCGCACAGGATCTTGCCGAGGGTCGACTTGCCCGAGCCGGAGGCGCCGACGATCGCGACCCGCTGACCCGGTCGGACGGCCAGGTCGATGCCGGAGAGGGTCTCGGGGGCCTGCGCCGAGTACCGGAACCCGACGTCCTTGACCTCGACCTTGCCGGTCAGTGGCTCGCGACGGTCGCCTGCGGGGGGCGGCAGCTCCTCCTCGGTGATGTCGGACAACCGGTCCAGGTAGCTCCGCCCCTGGATCAGCTGGGACCAGCACCCGAACACGGAGGTGGCGAGGCCGAAGAACATGCTGGCCACGGCCTGGAAGGCCACCACGGAGCCGACGCTGATCGTGCCCTCGGACGCCGCGTTGATGCCGACCAGCAGGACCACGGTGGGAGCCACGATCTGCAGGGTGCTCACGCTGCTGGTGATGACGCCCTGGAAGTTGGCCCGGCGCTGGCTGGCGGCGAGCGCCTGGTCGTAGACGGTGCCCCAGGAACGGTGGAAGTTGTCCTCGTCCCCGGACATCCGCAGTGCTGCGGCACCGACGATGGACTCCAACTGGAGCGACTGGGAACGGCTGGTGTGGCTCATCTCCGAGTCGGTCAACTCACCGACCCGGCGCCTGGTGAGGACGAGAACGGCGACGATGAGCAGGTAGAAGCCGATCGCGACGAGTGTCAGCTGGGGCGACAGGTAGATCATGTAGCAGAGGATCGCCAGCGACATGCCCAGGTCGAGCACTCCCTGGGCCAGTTGGGTCGAGACGAGGTCGCGGACCGCGTTGACGGAGTTCAGCCGGAAGAGCAGCTCGCCCGGGGCGCGCGAGGCGAAGTAGCGGTAGGGAAGCCGGAGCAGGTGGCCGAAGACGCGGTGCATCGTGGCACGGCCGATGTGCCGGTTCAGCGCGTTGATGATCAGGGCCCGACCCGTACTCAGCGCGAGCAGTGAGACGGCGAAGCCGAAGAGGCCGCCGAGGACGATTACCGACAACGACGTGCCGCCGTCCCCCGCCACCTGTTGGTCGATCAGCCACCGCGTGACGGTGGGGGCAACCAGACTGCTGCCGAAGACCAGGACGGACAGCGCGGCGACGGCAAGAACCCGCCGCCACGCCGCACGGGCCGGCTTCAGGTAGTCCAGCCACGGATTCCGCTCCCGGGTCTGGACGGGGTGGAAGTCCGGGCCGGGGACTGCGGTGACCACCCGTTGGCTGTAGTCGGCGCTGAACTCCTCGATGCTCAGCCTGCGCCGACCGCCGCTGGGGTCCACGATCAGGGCGTGGGAGTCGGTGAGGCGCTCCAGGACGACGAAGTGCTCCGCCCGCCAGTAGACGATCACCGGCAGCCTGTCCCGCTCCATCAACCGGCGGAGGCCGGGGAGGGTCGCGGCGAACATCTTGCTGGTCAGGCCGCGGGAGCGCAGCAGATCGCGCACCTGTTGGAGGGACAGCCCGTCGCGGCCGACCTCGAAGTCGGTGCGCAGCGCCTTGATGGGCTCGCGGGACCCGTGGGCCCGCAGGAGCATCAGGGCACACACCAGGCCGCACTCGGTCTGGGTCAGCTGCACGATGGAGGGCACCCGCACCCGGCGCCGCCGACCCGGGGCCCGGTGGCGGGCCGAGGCGGCCCGGTCGGGGTAGGTCGTCTCCGGCAGGGTGAGCGCGGAGGCGTCGCGGGCCCCGGAGTGCCGGGTCGGCTCGCCTTCTCGGACTGTGAGCACCGCGTGCTGGCCGGTGTCGGCCGCTGCGTCAGCGCTCGGCCGGGCAGGGTCGGTGAGGCCGGGCCGGTGGCGACCCCGAGGGGTCTGCTGAGACGTACTCATCGTGGTCACCTCCTCGCCCTGGGGGCGGATTGGGGGTCGGGTGGGGTCAGGGGTGTGGGGCTGATCCAGAGCGGACTGCCCCAGTCGGGTTGCTCCAGGAGCAGCTCGGTGTGCGCGACACCCGAGAGCCCGAGCATGTAGCCGACGAAACCTTCACCGTGGGCCAGGCCGGCGCCGTACCCCTGCGTCGGGACGCGTGCGACTCGGTCGGCGAAGACCTCTCGGGCCCGCTCGTGCAGGTCCGGCCGATCCAGGATCCGTGCGGCACGGACCAGGGCCTGGACGAAGCCGCTCACGCCGTGGCACGGGGTGAGGTCGCGCCCGCGACCGAGGACCTGCGCGGTCCCGGTCTCGACGAGGGCATCCAGCAGCCATGCGTCAGCCCGCTCCACGAGGGGGTAGGCCTCGGCGAGGGCGACCAGTGCTCCGGCCGTGCCCTTGCACCAACTGGAGTCGGCGACCTCCGGCAGGCTCTCGGATGAGCCGTGCGCGGCCAGCTCGCGTGCCCGGCCGACGATCACATCGCCAGCCAGCTTGAGGGCCGTGACGTCGTCCAGGACGGCCGCACACCGGAGGGCGGACCAGGCTATGCCGAGGTCACCGTGCGCCAGTCCCGTGGCGGGCAGGACGCCGTGACGAAGCAGCCGCAGCATGTCGGTGAGGGCAAGGTCCAGGAAGTGTTGGGCCGCACCCGCATAGGAGAGGTCCGGCGCGGACTCCAGGACCGTGGCGAGGTAGGCGGCCGTGCCGGCCGGGCCACCCATCAGGTCCAGGTCCGTGGGCGCTTCGCCCACGGGGCGCGGACCGTGCTCGATGATCGAGGACAGGAACGCGTCCCTGCGTCGCAGCAGGTCAGGGTCGCCCAGGTGCACCCCGAGCTCGTGGGCCAGGAAGGCCGCGCCCCCCAACCCGGCGAAGAACGACATACCCCGTGGGGTGTCGGCCGCCGGAACGGTCACGGGGTCGGGTGCGCTGTCCAGCGCGAGCCCGGCCCACCGCCGCCGGGCAGTCCGGGACTCCTCGACCCGGGTCCGGTCGGACGGCTCGGCCTGCCGCAGGAGGGAGGCGACGGTCGCCAGTGCCAGCGGGGCGCCACCGCCCTCGTACAGCGAGAGCTCGCCCGGGCGGAAGACCAACCCCTCGCCCGCATCGGTGATGGTGAGCAGCGGGAGCAGCCACAGCGGCCGACCGCCGGCGCGATGGGCCGTGTCGGTCAGGAACCGGGCGACGGAGTCGGCGACGGGCTGGTCCCCGAACAGTTCGCTGGCGTATCCGGCGGGCGCCGGTCGGGCGTCGGCGGCCGAGAGGGCGAAGCGCTCGTGGGTGGTGGCCAGGCTCATTCGGATGGTGTGCTCGTGGCGGCGGTACGGCGAGCCGACCAGGTCCTCCAGCGAGGCCCTCACGTGGTCGAGCACGGAGGTGGGAAAGGCCTCCCGGACCGTCCCGTCGGCCGGGGTGTGCAGGTCGGTGGTGGTCAGGTCGACGGTGAAGTACGGGACATCGCCCCGCACCAGCGCGCGGTGCTCGCGGTCGGCCACCGCGCGGGCCGCGGAGGGCAGCACGCCGGTGGGTGCCGCCATCTTGCCCAGGAGTTCACCACGCGAGGCGGGGTCGGCGAGGTACCGGGGGTGCGTGGCCGCCAGGAGGAAGCGCGCGTAGATGTGCGTGGCGCGCACGACCTGACGGACCTGGGCACCGGACTCGGCGACGATGCTCAGGAGGCGGTCCCGCTCCAGCCGGACCGCCGTCACACCGTCCCGAAAGCCGGCGAGCAGGTCCTCCAGCCCCACGGCAGGCGGGACCGGGACGTCGCCGATCCGGGCGAGGTTGTCCCCGTGGCGCACCTCGAACGTGGCGCGCTCGAAGCGCACGGCGTCGCTGGCGGGATCGAGCAGGGAGAAGCTGGCCAGCTGCGAGGTCTGTCCGCCGGGCCGCCCGATGCCGGACATGTCGACGTCCAGGGAGGAGTCGGCGATCCGCATGGGCAGGAGCATCGTGTCCAGCAGGGGGCAGCGCAGGGGGCTCTGGGCAGTCGGGTCTGGTTCGGTGGCGTCGAGACCGGCAGCCTCGGCAGGCGCGGGACCCGTCGGAGGCCGTTGCTGGAGGAGCGTCTCCAGGTCGATGAACAGGGGGTGCTCGCCGTCAGAGATCAGGTTCTCCAGGTGGAGGTCGGTGGCGCCGAGTCCGGTGAACAGGGCCAGGAAGGCACCGAGCCGGTACCGGTGGCGGGCGATCTGCTCAAAGGCGGTCATCGGGCGGTGCTGGACGAACTCCTGCCACCCGTGGTCGGTGGCGTCGACCCCGCCGGTCGCGTGCACGATGCCCGGCAGGCGCAGGTCGATGTCGGGGTCCAGGTGGGGACGGATGGCCGCCACTGCGTCGGCGAAGGCCTGATCCGGCCCCAGGCGACGGGGCTTGTAGACCACCTTGCCGCCGCTCCAGGCGACGATGGCCACCTTGCGACCGCCGTTGTGGGCGTCGCCAGAGCTGATGGTGATCGAGGTCAGCGGGCCGGGGTGGGCCAGTCCCGCGCGCTCCAGCGCCGGGAGGTCGGCCCGCAGGGCACCCAGGATCTCGGTGACCAGCCGGACGCGGTGCTGCACGCCGGCGTCGAGCAACTGGGTGAGGGTGGGCAGGTCCTGCTCGACCGCGTCACGGAAGGCGGGGACGGCCAACTGTTCGGAGAAGCGGGCGTAGGCGTCGTTGCGGGAGGACTCGGCAGGGATTCCGAGTTCGGTCCGGAACTCGTGGAACCGGGCCACCAGGCTCCGACCCGCCAGGATGCCCAGCTCGGCCAGCAGGTCCCGGCCTGCCTGACGCAGGAAGGCCTCCCGGTCGATGGTGCGGCCGCCAGCCGCCTCGTGCTGGTCGACCACGGTGTGCACCTGCTGGAGGAACAGGTGCAGCCGAGGCTGGTGGAAGGCCCCGAACACCACGCTCTCGGCCTCGAGCAGGGTGCGCTCGAGCCGGCTGACGGCCGGTGCGACGTCGGTGGGGTGCGAGGTCATGTCCTGCCTCCTGGCAGCGTGGTGGTGGTCAAGGTCTGTGTGGTGCTGGTGGAGCGGGGCGGCTCCCGCCGCCGCGTGGTGTGTCGTGACACCCGCGGCGGCAGGGAGCCGGCCGCACGGTCGAGACCGTGCTGTGGTGCCCGAGCGGTTCAGCAGTCGCCCGTGCAGGCGGTGGTCGGGCACACCGCCAGGGAGATCGGCACCGTGACGGTCCAGGTGGCGCCACCGTGGGCGTCGCCCTCGGACAGCTCGATCAGCTCACGCTCGTCGTAGGCTCCGGCGAAGTCCTTGTTCTCCATGGTTCTGTTCCTTTCTGTTGGTGGTGCGTGACGGGGGTTCCCGTCTCGGCCCGTCGGCGTCAGTCCAGGGTCAGGACTGAGGGAACGCCTTCAGGGTCGATCTGCCGGAGTAGGAAGTGTCCGACTCCGGAAGTTCCGATGAGCAGGCTGTTGGTGTGCCGATAGCGACTCCGGCCCTGGCCCAGGTGGGCGGGGATGACCTCGGAGACCAGGTGGTGCGCCAGCCTGCGGGCGCTGGTCTCCAGGGAGGTGTCCCGGGTGACGGAGGCGATGCGGTGCAGGATCTCGACGTTGCCGAGGTCCCCGTGGCAGTAGGTCAGGTTGTTGCCGAGGCCGTGGGCGTGGATCAGGTCGGCCGCGGCCGCCAGTTCCGCACCGGCCCAGGCCGGGCTCCCGCTGCGGCGCTCGGCCGTCAGCACGTGCCCCAGGGCGATGCCGGGGCCTCCGTGGCACCAGGCGTAGGAGATTCGGCTGCGGTCGCGGTCCCCGAACCAGTCGCGGACCTCGGGGTCGAACCGGCTGTGGCTGTATGAGGCCAGCCGGTCGGCGGCCAGGGCCAGGGGCCGGGCGATGGCGCCCAGTCCCTCGACACCGGTGATGTCGTCCTCCGGCAACTGATGGGAGACCTCCCGCAGGTAGGGGTAGAGTCCCGCAGCCCCGTGGCCGAAGCCGGTGTAGCCCTTGGCCACGACACGGTCGGCGGTGACGTCTCCCCACACGTACCGCTGCTGGAGATGGAGGGCTGCGGCGAGGGCCACCCGCAGGGCCTGCGCCCGCTCGTGGGGGTCCTGGCTGCGGTGGCGGACCGCGAGCCCGGCGGCGACCAGGCCGCCGCTTCCGCCGATCAGGTCGTAGGTGACGTCCTCGGCCACCAGCTCCTGGAGCTGGCCGAGCGCCTGGACGGCGGTGGACACCAGGTCCGGGCGGCCCAGCGACGTCGCGCTTGCCGCGAGGACATAGGGGATGCCGGCCAGCCCGCCGTAGACACCGCAGGATCGTTCCTGCCCGGCCTCGGGGATCAGCGTGCCGTCGGTGATCGTGGTCGCGATCGGGTCCAGGATGCTCAGCGCCACGTCCCGGTAGCGCGGGGTCCCGGTGACGCGGGCGAGGTGGGCCAGGAAGAGTGCCGGACCCAGGCCACCGGCATACAGGGTCGCTCCCAGGACACCGGGCGTCCACGCCTCGTCCTCCATGGCAGTCCCGATTCGGGGGCCCACCCAGGCGCTGGGCCGTCCCGGCTCCTCGTTCACGGTGGAGACGAGTTCGTCGCCGATCTGGCGGGCCGTGCGCAGCGCCCGGTCCAGGTCGACCGACGGCGTGCCGTGGGCACGGTTCGCCAACGTGGCGCGGGTGCTCGTCAGGTCCGCGGTCCGCGGCAGCTTGCTGACGAAGCTGAGCCTGATCATGTGGGTCTGCTGGGCGCACCGTTCGGGTGTCATGGCGTCCAACCGGCGCAGGGCGGCGGTGAGGGGCGGCTCGGCCAGCTCGGCGTCCAGCCGCTCACCGGCTCCGTCGAGGACGTGGTAGGCGCCTGCCACAGCTTCGAAGTAGGGGACGTCGCCCTCCACGAGGTCGGCGAGCTCGCTGCGGGCCCAGCAGGGGTCGGCCTCGCTGCGGCTCAGCCCCACGCGCTGCAGGGCGAGCAGCCGGGTCCGGGTGTCGTCCAGGAAGTGCGGGCCGCTGACCATCCGGAGCAGCTGCATGTACCAGCTGGTGGGGTTGTGGATGATGCGGACGCGGGCGTCGCGGAAGTGCCGGGTGATCAGGGCCGCAGCGGGTGCCCGGTGCTCCTCGAGGGCACTCCAGACGGTGCGGAACCCGCGGACCACGGCGTCGGCGGTCTCGGCCGCCTCCTCGGAGTCCTGCTCGACCGCGGGAGCATGCTGCCGGCCGCTGAGGACCACCTGCTCCAGGGCGAGGGTGAGGTCGTCCCGACCGCGGTTGTGCACGACGAGAGAACGGAAGGGGGAGAGCACGCCGTCGACGTACCCCGTGGCACCCAGGTCGATCGCCCCGTGGTGACCGTTGCTGATCTGCAGCGGCAGTGTCCCGATGGTGGTGACGCCGTCGTCGAGCAGGTCCCGGGCGGAGGGTTGGCCCATGTCGGGGCGGCGCTCGCCGGCCGGGGTGGGGCGCAGGAGACCCTCGAGGTCGATGGCCACCGGGCCGCGTCCGTCGCAGACCAGGTTGCTGTGGTGCATGTCGTGGGCGTGCAGCACGTGCAGCAGGGCGGTCAGTCGCCCGATCTGCTCGAAGTAGCCGATGCGGTGCGCGTTGGGGACCGGGGCGGTCTCGACGAACTCCATCCAGCCGTAGTCCGTGCCCTGCACGATGCCGCAGACGCGGAGGTCTGGGCCGTCGGTCCACTCGTTGACGGCCGCGACCAGGCGCTGGAAGGCGGCGTCCGCGGCGAGGCGGCGCGGCTTGTGGACGACCTGGGCGCCGGAGGCGAAGGTGAGGTGGGTGACGGCACGCCCGCGGCGGTGGCGGTCCCCGCCGGTGAAGGCGATGGTGGATACCCGGTCCTCCGGACGTATGCCGAGGTGGCGGTGCAGGCGCTCGCGGTCCTCCGCCAGGTGTGTCAGGACCCTCAGGAGATGGTCCACGGACCGGCGCAGCGTCCGGCGCACCAGCGGGATCAGCAGCGGGAAGGCGGCGGCGAGCTCCTGCTCGAACGCGGGGGTGCGGGTGAAGGCGACGAAGTCCTCGTAGCGTGCCTCCGGGGAGTCCCCGTGGAGCAGGCCGCGCCGGGAGCGGGTGCGCAGCATGACCACGAGGGCGCGGAGCGTGAGGTCGCTGACCTGCTCCACTAGGTCGTGGGTGCTGCGGCGCAGGAAGGTGGTGACGTCGCTGACCTGGCCGCTGGCCGTGGCCGCGTCCACAAGCCGGAGCAGGTGGGGCGCCGCTGCGTGGACCAGGAAGGGGGCGAACGCCTGCGCCGGCACCGGACCCCGGCTGGGGTCGAGCAGCTCGTCGGTCAGGTCCCGCACCCGGTCGCTCTGGTCGGGCGGGCACAGCGGGGCCGAGTCCTCCAGGAGGCTGCCGAAGGCCACGGACTCCGGCGTCGCCAGGCGTGCCAGCAGGTCCTGCAGCTCGGTGGCCTCACCGATCTCGGGGAACAGCTCGCCGGCGGTGATGCGGGGTGCCGTGGTGGCAGTCATCGCTGGGTTCCTTTCGGGCCAGGGTGGGTGCGGATGGAGTAGGGGAGTGGGTCACGGTTCGGTCGGTGCCGGAGGACCCGGGTGGGGCTTCGGGCTGCCGGCCCTCGCCGTGGCGAGGGCCGGCACGCCCGTCAGCCACGACCTGTCAGTTGCAGGTCGGCATGCACTCGACGGTGAGGGTGCAGTAGGCGCCCTTGTTGCCCAGCCAGGTCGAGATGCCGGCCGCTTCCGCGCCACCGGAGGCGAGGGGGGCCTGGTCGTCGATCTCGGAGATGAAGCTGACGGCCTCGTCGTAGTTGTCGTGGTTGCTCATGATTCCTGTCCTCTCTTTCGGTGTGGTTTCACCAGGTGGTGATGCATCAAGAATTGGGCGCACCGGGGCGCCGCGTCGAGACGCAAGTTTGTGCCGTGTCAGAGGTCGGGCCAGCCGGATGACAGGGGTCATCGGAGGTGAGGGGAAGGGGTCAGCCGGGGGCCTGGAGTGCCGTCACGGCCGACGCGGTGATGACGTGCGCCGTTGCGGGTGACAGGAGCGGAGCACACCCGCTCTGACCTGCGACGGGACGTCGGGGTCCCAGGCTCGGGGTGCTCCGGTGAGGGGAGGGGGGAAGGGCTGAGGGGGCCGCGAAAGGCGGGGCGTCAGCTCATCGGCTCGGCGTCACAGGCGTCGTCGCCGAGCAGGTTCATGGTGTCCACGACACGGTCGTAAGTGGTGCTGTGCTGGTCCGGCGTGGCCAGGCGGATCACGTGGCCGTCCAGGTCAACCCAGGTGGGCTGGAAGCGCATGGTGGAGGTCACTGCGCCGTGCTCGTCCCGGTGCAGGTCGAACTCGGCGATCATGCCCTCCTGGGTCTCCGGTCGCAGCTTCCCGGCAGTGGTGTCGGGGGACTGGTTGGACAGGAAGTTGCCCAGGCCGTAAATGACGTACTTGTCGTTGATCTTCTCGCACGGCTGGATGACGTGGACGTGCGTGCCGAGGATCAGGTCGACGGCGTCGGACTCCAACAGCTCTTGCGCCATCTCACGCTGCTCGTCCGTGGGGTCGGTCCAGTACTCGTTGCCCCAGTGCATGCTCACCACGACGAAGTCGGCGCCGTCCTCCTTGGCCTGCTCGGCGTCCTCGAGGATGCCTTTGGTCCCCACGACTGGCCACAGGTGGTTGGCCAGCCAGGGGGCCTCCGGCGGGAGGTCGGTGGTCGGTTGCCCGCTGTTGAAGATGGTGTAGGTGTAGGCCAGTTGGGCGACCTCCACCCCGTCGACCTGGTAGCTCCCGACGCCGGGGTCGTCCTCCTCGGCGGTCGGTCCGGCGTACTCCAGCCCGGCGCCCCGGATCACCTCCTGGGTGTCCGTCAGCCCGGAAAGGCCCTGGTCCCATGTGTGGTTCGAGGCGAAGTCGCAGCCGTCGTACCCGGCGTCGACGACCGCATCGATCAGTTGGTGCGGGGTGTTGAAGACCAGGGTGCGGGGCTGGGTGAGGTTGCTGTTGTCCGAGGACAGCGGGGTCTCCATGTGGCAGATGGTGAGGTCCGGGGCGGTGAGCAGGTCGCGGACGTCCTCGAACATGGGGGTGAAGTCGTAGCCGTCGCCTCCGGCGTTGGCCTGGGCATTGGCGATCACCGGGGCGTGGGCCAGCAGATCGCCCGCCGCGCCCACCGTGACACTGGCCGGGCCGGAGGGCCCCTCGCCGTTCCCCTGGTCGTCATCCGGGTCGTCGTCACCGGTGCGGTCCCCGCCATTGAGCCCGACGGTGGGCAGGCCACCCGCCGAGGTCGTCGCGTCATCGTCCGGTGGGGTGCCGGTGGCCCCGGAGGTCTCGTCGCTCGGGTCGGCGGAGTAGCTGCCGGGAGTGTGCGGCGTCTCCTGGGCGCACCCTGCCGCCAGGACCAGCACGGCGACCGAGCTCACGGCGAGGGCGGGACGGGTGCGGAGTCGCATGTCAGTCACTGTAGGCGCCGGGCCAGGGAGCGCCGGGAGCAACACGGGATGCGGCTCAACCACCTGCCAGCACCTGGGCCAACTCCTGGGGATCGGTCAGCGGCAGACCGCAGACGGTGCCGCGGCAGACGTATGCCGCCGCGTTCCCGTCGACGGGACCGCGGCCCTGCAGGAGCGGGACACCGGCGTCGTCGGTCCCGCCGACCACCACGGTGGCCCCGGGCGGTGCCTGGCGGCGCGCCACCGCGAGGAGTTCGGCCTGACCTGAACCGGTGCTGATCGCCACCTGGAGCGGGCCAGCCAGTTGGGCCTCGGCCACCGCGAGTGCCCACCCGGCGAATCTGGGGTCGGTCCCGGCGACCGGGGCCATCGGTCCCAGTGCGCCGCCCGCCAGAGCGAGGTGCTCGGCGGACCCGGCCGCGGCGCCGTAGGCCAGCAGGGCACCGGCCAGCGACGACTGACCGCACGGCTCGGCGTTGTCCCCGCGGGATCGGGGCCGCAGCACCAGCGACTCTGCGTCGTCGGCCGTGTCGTGGAACCCACCCGCCCCGTCGCCGAAGCGCGCGACGGCGTCCTCCAGCAGCGTGCCGCCGGCCGACAACCAGCGCCCTTCCCCGGTGGCGGCGTGCAGCGCCACGAGGCCCTCGACGAGGTTGCCGTAGTCCTCGGCCACACCCCAGGCGGCGCCCACCGTGCCGTCCCGCGAGCTGCGTCGCAGACGACCATCGACGAGATGCCGGTCCAGCAGGAAGTGCGCAGTCCGTCCTGCGGTGGCGACCCAGCCCGGCTCGTCGAAGAGGGCGCCGGCATCGGCGAGCGCTGCGATCGCCAACCCGTTCCAGGCCGTCACCACCTTGTCGTCTCGGGCCGGCTGCGGCCGGGCGGCGCGCGCGGTCGCCAACCGGCGCCGGGCGTCGTGCCACCAGGTGGGGTCGGCCGGGTCGTGGGGCAGCTGCAGAGTCGACGTGCCGTGCTCGAAGGTGCCCTCGGGCGTCACCGCCAGGAGCGTGGCGGCTCGGGGACCGTCCTGCTCCCCGAGGACCTCCACCAGCTGTCCTGGGGTCCACACGTAGGTCGCCCCCTCGACCCCCTCGGTGTCGGCGTCAAGCGAGGAGGCGAATCCGCCCTCGGGGGTGCCCAGCCCGTCCACCAGGAACTCCACGGTCTCCCGGACGACCCGGGCGGCGAGCGACTGGAACGACCCGGACGCCCCGGGCCACAGGTGGGCGTAGGCCCGGATCAGCTGCGCGTTGTCGTAGAGCATCTTCTCGAAGTGGGGGACCACCCAGGCGCGGTCCACGGCATACCGGGCGAATCCTCCGCCGACCTGGTCGTAGAGGCCGCCGCGGGCCATCGCCTCGCCGGTGGCCTCGGCCATCGCCCGCGCCCGTGGGTCCCCCGTGCGGGCGTGGTGGCGCAGCAGGAACTCCAGCACCATGGACGGTGGGAACTTCGGTGCCGTGCCGAAGCCGGCGTGCCTGGAGTCGAACGCGGAGTCCAGGGCGGGGACGGCCGCGTCGAGGGCGGCGGTGAGGTCTCCCGTATGCCGTTCCCGCTCCTGGGCCTCCCGCAGCACCGCCACCACGTGGGCACCGCCGGCGCGGACCTCCTGCTCCCGGTCGGCCCAGGCCGCTCCTGCCGCGCCCAGCAACTGGAGGAACTGGGGTCGGGGCAGGTAGGTGCCGCACCAGAAGGGCTCGCCCTCGGGGGTGAGCAAGCAGGTCATCGGCCAGCCGCCCTGGCCGGTCATCGCGGTCGTGGCCCCCATGTACACGGTGTCGATGTCGGGGCGCTCCTCGCGGTCCACCTTGATGCTGACCCACTCCGCGTTGAGGACCCGCGCGACCTCGTCGTCCTCGAAGGACTCGTGTGCCATGACGTGGCACCAGTGGCAGGCGGCGTACCCGACCGACAGCAGCACGGGGCGGTTGAGCTCGCGGGCGTGTGCGAACGCCTCCGGCGACCACTCCCACCACTCCACGGGATTGTCCGCGTGCTGGAGCAGGTAGGGGCTTGTCGCACTGGCAAGACGGTTGGCCATGTCCCATGACTCCTGACGAGTTGGTCGGGTATCGGATCGGGTCTTCAGCTGCCGGGCCCCCGGGGGCTCGTGCGTGCGTTGCCCAGGACCTTCTTGAACAGCACCATCGGCAACAGGATGCCAGCGAGCAGGACGCAGACCCACACCACGAAGGGCGCCAACAGCCAGGTGTGTGCGCCCTCGATCCGCAGGCCGTTGGCGTTGGCGAGCCCGTACAGCGCGGTAGAAGCCACAAGGCGGAGCATGTCGACCTCCTCGGTCACGGGCGGTCGGGGGCACCAACCACAGAGTCCAGTGTCCCGCCGCGGACGCTCCCATGCACGACCGGAATTGGGGGAGGGGCTGCACTGCATACGGTCGCGTCCCGGTGTCGGACGGTGCAGCCACGTACCCTGCTGTGCGTGTCCGGAGACGTGGTGGTGGGGGAGCGCGGCCGCGCCCCGGGGGCCGCCACGTCCTTCCGTCCGGAACTGCACGGGGTGCGGGGCCTGGCGATCGCTCTCGTCGTGCTCTTCCACGTCTTCGGACACGGCCGGGTGTCCGGTGGCATCGATGCCTTCCTGGCCGTCTCCGGCTTCCTGATGACCCTGTCGTTGGCCCGACAACTCGAAGGGGGCACGCTCTCCCTCCCTGGTTACCTGGCCAGGCTGGCCCGCCGGCTGCTGCCGGGGGTGCTGATTGTGCTGGGCGCGGTCGCGGTCGCCGGGTACTTCTGGACCCCGACGACGCAGCGGGCCCAGCTGCTCCGCGAGATCCGTGCGACGGCGCTGTACCGGGAGAACTGGGAGCTCATCGACTCCCAGCTGGACTATGCGGCGGCCGGCCCGGCCACCAGCCCGCTGCAACACTTCTGGTCGCTCTCGGTCCAGGGTCAGTTCTACCTGCTCTGGTTCGTCCTGCTCCTGGCTGCCGCGTGGACGGGGCGGCGCGTGCTGGGGTGGCCGGTGCGCCGCTCCGTGCTGGTCGCCGTCTCCCTGGCGACCGTCCTCTCCTTCGGCTTCCACCAGGCGTGGGGCGGGCAGGACCAGCAGGTCGCCTACTTCCACACCGGGAACCGGATCTGGGAGCTGGGGCTGGGCGGGGTGGTCGCGCTGCTCCTGCCGGCGTGGCGGGCGCCGCTGCGGGTGAGGGTGGCCGCCGGCTGGCTCGGGCTCGCCCTGTTGATCTCCTGCGGGTTCCTGCTCGACGGGGGTGCCCTGTTCCCCGGCCCGTGGGCGATCTGGCCGGTGGGAGGCGTGCTCCTGGTCCTCGCCGCGGGCGCGACGGGGCACCCGCTGTCCGCCGACCGGCTGCTGGTGCTGCCCCCGTTCCGCTTCCTGGCCGATGTCTCCTACGCCTGGTACCTGTGGCACTGGCCGCTGCTGATCCTGACCCTGTCCCGCACGGGCGCACCGCGGGCCGACCTCCCGACCGCCACCTTCGTGGTGCTGGCCTCGCTGCTGCTCGCCTGGGGCACGACGCGGCTCGTCGAGGCGCCCGTGGGGCGGGTGTTCGCCGGGCGCCGCGCCACCACGCTGGTCGCCGGAGCCCTGGGGGTGGCCCTCGTCGCAGGAGGCGCGACCTGGGCACTCGGCGTCGTGGAGCGCCACCGGCTTGAGCAGCTGGTGGCTGCCTCCCGACCGTCGCCCGACCATCCCGGCGCGGCCGCGCTCGCGCCGGACTGGACAGGGGAACTGCCCCGGGTGGCAGCGGTGCCCGCCCCGGAGGTCGCAGCCGAGGACAAACCGGAGATCTACCGGGGCGGGTGCGTGAACACCCACCACGATGTGCCCGAGTCGGCGCAGCCCCGGTTGTGCCACGTGGGCGATCCCGACGGTGACCACACCATCCTGGTGCTCGGCGGGTCGCACGTGGGCCAGTGGATGCCGGCGCTCGAGCTCCTCGCCGTGCGCCACGGGTGGCAGCTGGTCTACAGCGAGAAGGGCGGCTGCCAGTTCCTGGCCCGCCCGGGGCCTGGCTCGGGGGATCCGGAACAGACCGCGAGCTGCCACGACTACAACGACAACCTGTGGCCGGTGGTGCAGCAGGTGGACCCCGACTTCGTGTTCACGATCGGGTCGACCTCCCGGCCTACCGACGGCGAGAGCACGCCGGACGGATTCGTCACCACGTGGCAGCGGCTGGACGCCCTGGGCATTCCCGTCCTGGCCCTGCGCGACACCACCCGGTTGGCCGAGTCGGTCCCCGACTGCCTGGTCCGGACCGACTCCGACGCCCGTGCCTGCGGCCAGGAGCGGACCTGGCGCCTGGCGCAGGAGTATCCGTTGTCGGAGGCCGCTGGGGTCCCCGACTCCGTGCTCCCGATGGACCTGACCGACCTGGTCTGTCGGCCCGACTGGTGCGCGGCGATCGAGGGGAACGTCGTGGTGTACCGCGACACCAGTCACCTCACCTCGACCTACGTGCGGACCCTGGCGCCCTACCTGGCCGAGGAGATGCGCCGGGTCGCCCCCACACTGTTCTGAACACCGACCGGTCCACGACACCGGCCAGTCCTTGGTCACCCGGCGGGCACGTCCATTCCCGGGAAGCCGAATGGGTCGATCTCCCAGTGCCGACCCAGCATGACGACCTCGGAGACGAGGCGGACTGCCCCGGACACCGCGGCCTGGTCACCCGTGTGACCGCCAGCGCCCGACAGGATGGTGGGCAGCAGCCCGGACAACAGGTCGACCGCCAGCGCGCGGCGACCGGGCGCCGAGCCCAGGTCGTCCGGGAGGCCGTACCCGAGTGGCGCCGGGGGCGCCGCATCCCCGGCGAGCGCCGTCAGGGAGCGGGTCAGACGACGCAGCGGTGCCAGCGCCCGCTCGTAGCGCTCGCGATACTCCCCGGACGCACGCGCGGCCAGCACCTCAAACCCGTAGACGGCCGGTCGGAAGACCTCGAGCAGGTCGGCGGCGCCCTGACCGGCAGGACCCTCGAGGTCCTCCCACTCCGGGTCGATCCCCAGCCGCATCGCCAGGGCGCCGCGCTGACCTGCTATCGAGATCAGGAGCGCCAGGTTCGTGGGGGAGGCGGTCGCCAGTGTCGCCAGTGCCTGGGGGGTCACGTCGGCTGCTGCCTCGGAGCCCAGCAGGTCCAGCGCCTCCCGGCGCTGCTCCTGGGCCTCCCGCTCCCTGTCGCCGGGGCCCTGGGACGTCGCCGAGCTGTCGTCCGGGGGTGGTCCTGTGCCGGTGGCCGAGTCGGCGTCCGGTCCGGTCGTGGACTCCTGCGGCACTGTCGGCTCGGGCGGGAGGGTGACTCCGGCCTCGGTGAGGATGCCTTCCAGGATCCGGACCTGCTCGGTGTGTGCCTCCAGGGCGATGCCGGCGATCCCCAAGTCGTCGCCGACGGCCTCGGTGCGCATCACCATCAATCGCGCCCGGTCCAGCGCCGCCACGAGGAGCGCCGCGTCCTCGGGCTCGGGCTCGGGGGCCGGGGTGGATGCCGAAGGGTCGGCCGGAAGGCCGGTGTCAGGGTCCGGGGCAGGGGTGCTCCCCGGGTCGTCGGAGCAGCCCGCGACGACGGTCAGCATCCCCAGCCCGCACCACCCCAGCACGGCCCGGCGGCTGAACTGGTTCTCAGCACGCATGGCCGCGATCATGTCACGCGAGCATTCGTTACAGTGGACCCTCACCGGGTGGAACGCCCGGCGTCAGTGGCGCACGCGCTGGTGATGACAGCAGAAGACGGAGGCACCCGGGATGGATGTCAAGGAAGTGGCCGCCACGATCCACCGCGAGGTGGGGGCCGCGCTCCGCGGATCGGGGGTCGAGGTCGAGGACGTCGCCATCCACCCCGCGGGCAAGCGCCGCCTGGTCCGGGTGACCGTGGCCCGCGAACTGGCCGACCTGGACCCCGCCGACGAGGAGAGCCCGGTCGAGCCCGCCACGCTGGACGAGGTGGCCGAGGCGACCCGCGCCGTCAGCGAGGTGCTCGATGCCTCCGACGCCATGGGCAGCGCGCCCTACACCCTCGAGGTCTCCACCCCCGGGGTGGACCACCCGCTGAGCAGTCCGGCACAGTTCCGCCGCAACGTGGGCCGACTGCTCGAGGTCCGGCTCGCCGACGGGACCACCACCGAGGCCCGCCTGGTCGGCGCCGGCCCTGACGGCATACGACTCTCGAACGACCCGGACCGCACCATCCCGCTCGACCAGGTGACCCGAGCCGTGGTGCAGGTCGAGTTCACCCGACCCGGCTCCGGAAAGGACTGACCCGTGGACATCGACATGGCCGTGCTCCGCTCCCTGGAGCGGGAGCGTGAGATTCCCCTCGACACCATCATCAACGCCATCGAGCAGGCGCTGCTCAGCGCCTACCAGCGGGTGGATGGTCACTTCAGGGACGCCCGGGCAGAGTTGGACCGCAAGTCCGGCCACGTGACCATCTGGGCCCGCGAGCCGGGTGAACCGGACGAGGACGGCGTGCGCGGGGAGCCCGGGCCTGAGTTCGACGACACCCCGGAGGGTTTCGGACGCGTGGCCGCGGCGACGGCACGCCAGGTCATCGTGCAGCGGATGCGGGACCTGGAGGAGGAGTCCATCCTGGGCGACTTCCGGGCCCGGGAGGGAGACATCGTCTCGGGGATCATCCAGCAGTCGAACGACCCGCGCTTTGTCTCCGTCGACTTCGGGCACGTCGAGGGCGAGCTGCCGACGTCCGAGCAGGTGCCGGGGGAGAGCTACGAGCACGGGAGGCGGATCCGGTGCTACGTGGTCAGCGTCAAGCGCGGCGCCCGCGGCCCGCTCATCACCCTCTCCCGGACCCATCCCAACCTGGTCCGGCGGCTGTTCGCCCTGGAGGCGCCGGAGATCGCCGACGGGACGGTGAAGATCGAGGCCCTGGCCCGTGAGGCGGGGCACCGGACCAAGATCGCCGTGCACGCGACCGTCCCCGGCGTCAACGCGAAGGGATCCTGCATCGGGCCGATGGGGCAGCGGGTCCGTGCCGTGATGACCGAGTTGCAGGGAGAGAAGATCGACATCGTCGACTACTCGGAGGACCCTGCCGAGTTCGTTGCGGCGGCACTGTCCCCGGCCCGGGTGCAGTCGGTCAGCATCGTCGACCCCGTCGCTCGACAGGCCCGCGTGGTCGTGCCCGACTACCAGCTGTCGCTGGCCATCGGCCGCGAGGGACAGAACGCCCGGCTGGCGCACAAACTGACCGGGTGGCGCATCGACATCCGGCCCGACACCACGCCCGACGACGACGCCCCCCGGGACGGGTCCGGGCCCGAGCCGGTCAGCTGACCCTGTAGAGTGGAACAGGCCGTTCGCCCGTTCGGCGGCGATTCCGAGCGTGTGCGCACCCCGGTGCGGACCTGTGTCGGGTGTCGTCGACGCGACGAGCAATCGGCCGTGCTGCGAGTCGTCGCCACCGCTGACCCACCTGGACCCGACAGGGGCTGGACGGTGCAGCCGGACCCCGCGCGACGACTGCCGGGACGAGGTGCCTACGTGCATCCGGTCCCGGACTGCGTGCGGCTCGCGATCCAGCGCAAGGCGTTCGGGCGCGCCCTCCGACAGGACGGGCACCCGGACTGCACAGCGGTGGAGGAGTGGGTGGCGCAGCGGGACTGACGTGGAGGTCCACGGCAGGACCGGCAGCACAGCAGGACACGCCGCGGCACCAGCCGGGCGTGGGCAGGTGACCCAACCGGGTCACCTGCAGGCACAAGGGCGGAGCCGGACGGCTCTGTCATCGAGGAACCGGAAGCGGGTTTGACGCTGATGAGCACCCGATGAGTACTCAGCAATGAGCACCCACCAGCACTAGCTGCGGTTCGCGTGCCCCTAGGGGGCCCGGACCGTGGCGCAACGAAGGAGAAATGTGGCCAAGGTTCGGGTCTATGAGCTCGCCAAAGAGCTCGGAGTCGAGAGCAAGCAACTGCTCGCGCACCTGAAGGAACAGGGCGAGTTCGTCCGGTCGGCGTCGTCGACCATCGAGCCGCCCGTGGTCCGGAAGATCCGCGAGAACCCGCCGGCGGCGGCCAAGCCCGCCGCGGCGGACGCCCCGGCGCAGAAGGCAGAGAAGCCGGCCGCGCCGGCGAAGGCGGCCAAGCCGGCCGCCAAGCCGGGCGGGGCAGCCCCCGCCGCACCGAAGACGACCCCGGCCGCGCCGGGTGCACGCCCGGGGCCCGCGGCGCCCAAGCCGTCGGGTGACACCCCGGAGCCGTCCGTTCCCACGCCGGGTGACCGGGCGCCCAAGACCGAGGAGCCGGCCGCGCCGGCAGCCTCGGCACAGCCGCAGGCGGAGGAGTCCGCGCCCGCCCAGGACACCCCCGAAGCCGCTCAGGGCGCTGCCCCGAGCCGTCCCGCGACGCCCCGTCCGGGAGTCAAGCCGGGCCCGCGACCGGGCAACAACCCGTTCGCCTCGAGCCAGGGCATGCGGTCCGGTCGCGGTGAGCGCGGCGACCGTGGTGAGCGCGGCGACCGTGGTGAGCGTGGCGGGCAGCCGCGCCCGGGCAACAACCCGTTCGCCTCGAGCCAGGGCATGCCCCGGCCCGGTGGCAGCCGCGGCGGCCAGGCAGGCGCCGGTGGACCCCGTCCCGGTGGGCCGCGTCCGGGAGCGCCGCGGCCGGGTGGCGCCCGCCCCAACCCGGGCATGATGCCGGACCGGGCCGCTGTCCCGCGTCCCGGCGAGCGCCCCACCCGTGGTGGCGCCGGTGGGAGGGGCCGTGGCGGCCCCGGTGGTCCCGGTGGCGGTGCCCCCGGCGGTGGTCCGGGTGGCTACCGCGGTGGCGGCGGTCGTCCCGGCGGCGGCGGCCCGCGGGGTCGCGGTGGCACCCAGGGAGCGTTCGGTCGCGGCGGAGGCCGCGTGCGTGGGCGCAAGTCCAAGCGGGCGAAGCGCCAAGAGTTCGAGCAGATGCAGGCGCCCACCATCGGTGGCGTCAGCATCCCGCGCGGCAACGGCCAGACGATCACCGTCCGTCGGGGCGCGTCCCTGACCGACTTCGCGGACAAGATCAACGTCGATCCCGCCTCGCTGGTGACCGTGTTGTTCCACCTCGGTGAGATGGCCACGGCCACCCAGTCCCTGGACGAGGACACCTTCGGCGTGCTCGGCTCGGAGCTCGGCTACGACATCCGGGTGGTCTCCCCGGAGGAGGAGGAGCGTGAGCTCTTCAGTGCCTTCGGTCTGGACCTGGAGGCCGAGGCGGAGGCGGAGACCGACGAGGAGCTCGAGCCCCGCCCGCCGGTCGTGACCGTGATGGGTCACGTCGACCACGGCAAGACGCGCCTGCTGGATGCGATCCGCAAGGCGGACGTCGGTTCCGGTGAGACCGGTGGCATCACCCAGCACATCGGTGCCTACCAGGTGCACGCCGAGCACGAGGGCGACGAGCGTGCGATCACCTTCATCGACACCCCGGGTCACGAGGCGTTCACCGCCATGCGTGCCCGCGGTGCCAAGGTGACCGACATCGCCATCCTGGTCGTGGCGGCGGACGACGGTGTGATGCCGCAGACCATCGAGGCGCTGAACCACGCCCAGGCGGCCGACGTGCCGATCGTGGTCGCGGTCAACAAGGTGGACGTCGAGGGCGCCAACCCGCAGAAGGTCCGTCAGCAGCTGACCGAGTACAACCTGATCGCCGAGGAGTACGGCGGCGAGACCATGTTCGTCGACGTCTCGGCCAAGCAGGGTCAGAACATCGACCAGCTCCTGGAGGCCGTGCTGCTGACCGCGGACGCGGCCCTCGACCTGCGGGCCAACCCGGACAAGGACGCCCGCGGTGTGGCGATCGAGGCGAACCTCGACCGCGGTCGGGGCGCAGTGGCGACGGTGCTGGTCCAGCAGGGCACCCTGCGGGTCGGCGACGCCATCGTCACCGGTGCGGCCCACGGTCGCGTCCGGGCGATGCTCGACGAGCACGGCAACACCGTGCCCGAGGCGGGTCCGTCCCGCCCGGTGCAGGTGCTGGGCCTGGCCTCGGTGGCCCGGGCGGGCGACACCTTCCTGGTGGCGCCGGACGACCGGACTGCACGGCAGATCGCCGAGAAGCGTGAGGCGGCCGACCGGCAGGCCTCGCTGGCGAAGGCCCGCAAGCGGATCAGCCTGGAGGACCTCAACGAGGCCCTCGCCGCCGGCAAGGTGGAGACGCTGAACCTGATCCTCAAGGGCGACGTCTCCGGCTCCGTCGAGGCGCTGGAGGACGCCCTCCTGCAGATCGATGTCGGCGACGAGGTCGACCTGCGGATCATCGACCGCGGCGTCGGTGCGATCACCCTCAATAACATCAACCTGGCGCTGGCCTCGGATGCGATCATCCTCGGCTACAACGTCCGGGCCGAGGGGCAGAACGCCGAGGTGGCCGAGCGTGAGGGCGTGGAGATCCGCTACTACGGCGTGATCTACCAGGCGATCGAGGACATCGAGAACGCGCTCAAGGGCATGCTGAAGCCGGAGTACGAGGAGGTCGAGACCGGATCCGCGGAGATCCGCGAGATCTTCCGGTCCTCCAAGTTCGGCAACGTGGCCGGCTCCCTGGTCCGCAGCGGCGAGATCCGCCGTGGCGCCAAGGCCCGGATCACCCGCGACGGTGTGGTCATCACCGAGGGCCTGGAGATCGCCGGGTTGCGGCGCTTCAAGGATGACGTCACCGAGGTCCGGGAGGGCTTCGAGTGCGGTATCAACCTGGGCTCGTTCAACGACGTCCAGGTCGACGACCTCATCACCACCTACGAGATGCGGGAGATCCCGCGCTCCTGACCTGATCCGGACGGATCCGGGGCCGGTGCTACCCGCCAGGGTGGCGCCGGCCCCGCGTCGTGTCCGCACCCCCGGACCACTCGTAGGATGGTCCGGTTCCCACCCCCACTACCGAGGAGGACCCATGGCTGACCCGGCCCGCGCCCGGAAGGTCGCAGAGCGGATCAAGGTGCTCGTGGCCCAGGGCCTGGAGACACTCGTCAAGGACCCGTCGCTGGGATTCGTCACGATCACCGAGGTGCGTGTCA
Organism: Ornithinicoccus sp.; assembly: GCF_057176825.1. Classification (NCBI taxonomy): domain Bacteria; kingdom Bacillati; phylum Actinomycetota; class Actinomycetes; order Micrococcales; family Intrasporangiaceae; genus Ornithinicoccus; species Ornithinicoccus sp. Next base: position 2,098,321 of record NZ_CM169976.1, read on the forward strand.
CCGGTGACCTCCAGAACGCCACGGTGTTCTACACCGTGCTGGGTGGGGAGGAGCAGCGCGCGACGACGGCCGAGGTCCTGGAGACCTATCGCGGTCGGCTGCGCTCCCACGTCGGCAAGGGCCTGGGAATCCGGCTGACCCCCACCCTGGATTTCATCCTGGACGCGCTCCCCGAGGACGCCGCCCACCTCGACGAGGTGATGCGTCAGGCCCAGGAGAGGGACGCCCAGTTGGCAGCCTCTCGCGAGCGAGCCGCCTACGCCGGGGACGCCGACCCCTACCGCAAGCCGCGCCCGGCGGCCGATGAGGCCCCCGCCGAGGACAATGCCGGGGAGTTGCGTGCCGACGGCTCCTGAACCGGCCGGCGACGGGCTGCTGCTGATCGACAAGCCGTCCGGGTGGACCAGCCACGACGTGGTCGGGCGCAGTCGACGGTTGTGCGGGACCCGCCGGGTCGGTCACGCCGGCACCCTCGATCCGATGGCGACGGGCCTGTTGGTCCTCGGGGTGAACCGGGCGACCAAGTTGCTCACCTTCCTGGTGGGGGCGGACAAGACCTACACCGCCACCATCCGGCTCGGTCAGCGCACGGTCACCGACGACGCCGAGGGCGAGGTGACCCAGGTGGCCGACGCCGGCCAGGTCGACGACGAGGCGGTGGCGGGCGCCGTGGCCGCCCTCACCGGCCCCATCGCCCAAGTGCCCAGCGCCGTCAGCGCGATCAAGGTCGACGGTCGCCGGTCCTACGCCCGGGTCCGCGCCGGTGAGGAGGTCGACCTGCCGGCGCGCCCGGTCACGGTGCACCGGTTCACCGTGCACGACCGGCGCCGGGGCGCCGGAGGTGACGGCACGACCTACCTCGACCTCGACGTGACGGTCGAGGTGAGCTCGGGCACCTATGTGCGGGCCCTGGCCCGTGACCTGGGGGAATCCCTGGGGGTCGGCGGCCACCTCACCGCCCTACGCCGGACCACGGTCGGCGGCTACACCCTGGACCAGGCCCTGACGCTGGACCGGTTGGCCGAGGACGGCGCTGGCACCCACCTGGTCCCGCTCGCCCACGCCGCCGCGGCCGCGTTCGCCACCCGGGACCTGTCCGAGGAGGAGGCGCGGGCCCTGGGGTACGGCCAGCGGATCCCCGCGGCCCTCCCGGGCAGGACCGGCCCGGTCGCGGCCCTCGGACCCGACGGGACACTGGTCGCCATGCTCGACGAGACGGCACCGCAGGCGCGCAGCCTCGTGGTGTTCGCCGCCCGTTAGAGTGACCGCCGTGCATCGCTGGAGCTCCCTGGAGGACATCCCCGACGACTTCGGCCCCAGCGTGGTGACCCTGGGCAACTTCGACGGCGTCCACCGCGGCCACCTGGCCGTGCTGTCCCGGGTCAGGGATCTGGCGCACGGGCGCGGCGCCAGCGCAGTCGCGGTCACCTTCGAACCGCACCCGCTCGCCGTCCTGCACCCCGAACGGGCCCCGGAGCGCATCACCGGGCCCGAGCACCGGCTGGACCTGCTGGCCGGGTCCGGGCTGGACGCTACGCTCGTGCTGGAGTTCACCCGGGAATTCGCCCAGCTGACCCCGGAGGAGTTCGTCCGCCAGGTCTTCGTCGAGGCGCTGCACGCCGAGGTCGTGGTCGTGGGCGTGGACACCCGGTTCGGCGTGCGCAACTCCGGTGACGTCGAGACGATGCGGGAGTTGGGCCGACAGCACGACTTTCAGGTGGTGACCCTGGAGCCCGTCGGGGGGCCCGGGGTCGGGGCCACCCGCGCCTGGTCCTCTACCCGGCTGCGCCAGGCGCTGGCCGAGGGCGACGTGGCGGCCGCGGCCGACATCCTGGGACGGCCGCACCGGGTCAGCGGGGCCGTGGTCCACGGTCACCACCGTGGTCGCGAGCTCGGGTACCCCACCGCCAACCTGGCACCGGAGAGTGAGGGCCTGGTGCCGGCCGACGGTGTGTATGCCGGGTGGCTGGAGCGTCCGGATCTGCCGCCGAGACATCCGGACCGTCGAATGCCGGCCGCGATCTCGGTCGGTACCAACCCGACGTTCGACGACGTCCTGGTCCGCACCGTGGAGGCCTACGTCCTGGACCGGGACGACCTCGACCTGTATGACGAGGTGGTGGCCGTGGACTTCGTGTCGCGGCTCCGCGGGAACCTGAAGTTCGCCTCCGTGGCGGACCTGCTGGAGCAGATGGGCCGCGACGTCGCCGTGAGCCGCTCGCTGCTCCAGCAGTGACGTGCGGTACCTGCGGGCCGACTGGGGCCTGTACGTCGCCGCCCTGGGACTGTCCCTGGTCGGCGCGGTCCTGGTCTGGTCGGCCACGCACCACCAGGTGGGCCCGGCCCTGGCCGTCCGGCACCTGGTCAACGCCGGCATCGGCCTGACCCTCGCGCTGCTGCTGGTGCGGACGGACGTGCGGTGGGTGCGGGCCGCCGCGCCCTGGGTCTATCTGGCTGGGCTGGGCGGGTTGCTCCTGGTCCTCTCGCCCCTCGGGGTCACCGTCAACGGGAGCCGGTCCTGGATCCACCTGCCCGGTGGCTTCTCCCTGCAACCGGCAGAACTGTCCAAGATCGCCCTGGTCATCGGGTTGGCGATGATCCTGGCCGAAGGACGGGACCGGCACCGGCCTCCCACCTGGCGGGAGGTGCTCCCCGCCTGGGTGCTGGCCGCGATACCGATCGGGCTGATCCTGCTGCAACCCGACCTGGGGACGGCCCTGGTCCTGGGGTTCCTCGCCGTCGGGGTGGTCGCCGCCTCGGGTGCGGCCCCGGGCTGGACGGTGGCGGCGGTGCTGGGCGCGGCGGGCGCCGTCTGGGCGGCGCTGGCCGTCCCGCTGTTGGACGGCTACCAGGTCGACCGTCTGCTCGCCTTCCTCGATCCAGAGTTGGACCCTGAGGGGATCGGGTACCAGACCCGCCAGGTCCGCCTCGCGATCGGCTCCGGGGGCTGGCAGGGCGCGGGACTGGGCGAGGGCCTGCAGACGCAGGGTGGGTTTGTCCCTTACCAGTACACCGACTTCATCTTCTCCGTGGCGGGCGAGGAACTGGGGTTCTGGGGCAGCGCGGGGCTCGTGGTCCTGCTGGGGTTCCTGATCCTGCGGGCCCTGTGGATCGGGGTGCGCACCGAGGACCGGTTCGCCCGGTTGGTCGCGGTCGGCGTGGCCTCCTGGTTCGCCTTCCAGACCTTCCAGAACATCGGGATGAACCTCGGGCTGATGCCGGTGACCGGGCTGCCGCTGCCGTTCCTGTCCTACGGCGGTTCCTCGATGTTCGCCTGCTGGTTGGCGGTCGGGCTGCTGGCGAGCGCGCAGAATACTCCTCACCGGAGATAACCGACGGGTAACACCCTGCGGGTCGGCCTGTTCAGGCCGTGCCCCATCTGACACCATCAGCCGCACAGGACCGACAAAGGAGTGGTTATGGCCCGTGCCGTGAGGGATGAGAAGTACGACCAGGCGGTGATCGACGACCGAGCCCCCAGCGTGGGGCACCTGTTCCGCGACAGGGTCGCGGCCTCGGCGGGGGAGGAGGCCTACCGCTTCCCGGTCGGTGAGGACTGGCGCTCACTGACCTGGCAGGAGGCGGCGGACCGTGCCTACGCCCTGGCAGCCGGGCTGGCCGACCTCGGGGTGGCGGAGGAGGAAAGGGTGGCGTTGGCCAGCTCCACCCGCCTGGAGTGGGTGCTGGCCGACCTCGCCGTGATGTGTGCCGGTGCGGCGACCACCACCATCTATCCCACGACGCTGGCCGGTGACGTCGCCTACATCGTGACGGACTCCGGCAGCGGGGTCGTCATCGCCGAGGACGCGACCCAGGTGGCCAAGCTGCAGGACAGCGGGCATGACCTGCCGGACCTGCGCGCGATCGTGGTGATCGACGGAGAGGGTGACGGGGACACCGTGATCTCCTTCGCCGAGCTGGAGGAGCGCGGCCGGGCCCGTCTTGCGCAGGAGCCGGACCTGATCAACGAGCGGATCGACCGACTCACCCCGGACCACCTGGCGACCATCATCTACACCTCCGGCACGACGGGACGCCCCAAGGGCGTGCGCCTGCCGCACTCGGCGTGGACCTACGAGGCGGCGGCGGTCGATGCCATCAAGATCCTCGACTCCAACGACCTGCAGTACCTGTGGCTGCCGCTGGCCCACGTCTTCGGCAAGGTGCTGCTGGTGCTGCCCCTGCAGATCGGGTTCCCCACGGCGGTGGACGGTCGGGTCGACAAGATCGTGGACAACCTGGCGGTCGTCAAGCCCACGTTCATGGGGGCCGCCCCGCGCATCTTCGAGAAGGCCTACGGGCGGATCACCACCATGATCGCGGAGGAGGGCGGGGTCAAGGCCAAGCTCTTCGGCTGGGCCTTCGGTGTGGGCGGCAAGGCCGCCGACGCCCGGCTGGCCGACGAGTCGGGCGGCGGTCTGCTGGGGGTCCAGCACGCGCTCGCGGACAAGTTGGTGCTCAGCAAGATCCGGGAACGGTTCGGCGGTCGGATCCGCTTCTTCATCTCCGGGTCCGCGGCCCTGAACCAGGACGTCGCCCGGTGGTTCGACTCCGCGGGGCTGCTGATCCTCGAGGGCTACGGTCTCACCGAGACCAGCGCCGCCAGCTTCGTGAACCGCCCGATCCAGGGCAGCTACCAGTTCGGCAGCGTCGGCTGGCCGCTCCCGGGCACCGAGGTCAAGATCGCCGACGACGGCGAGATCCTACTGCGTGGCCCCGGGGTCACCGCCGGCTACCACGGCCTCGACGAGGTGACGCGCGAGTCCCTCGACGAGGAGAAGTGGTTCCACACCGGTGACATCGGCGAGCTCGACGACAACGGCTTCCTGCGGATCACCGACCGCAAAAAGGACCTGTTCAAGACCTCGGGTGGCAAGTACGTCGCACCCTCGGCGATCGAGTCGATGTTCAAGGGCATCTGCCCCTACGCCAGCCAACTGGTCATCGAGGGTGACGGCCGCAACTTCGTCTCGGCACTGATCACCCTGGACCCGGACTCCATCCAGGGGTGGGCCGAGCACCAGGGCATGGCGGGCAAGTCGTATGCCGAGATCGTGGGCTCCCCGGAGGCCCGCGAGATGGTGCAGGGCTACGTGGACGAGCTGAACAGCAAGCTGAACCGCTGGGAGCAGGTGAAACAGTTCATCATCCTGGACCACGACCTCACCATCGAGGACGGTGACCTGACGCCCAGCATGAAGCTCAAGCGCCGGGTGGTCACCAAGAAGTACAAGGACCAGCTGGACAGCCTCTACCAGGGCTGAGACGCAGGCGGGCCCGCGCCCCGGTCGCCGATGTGGCCGGGCCGCGGGCCCTACCCTTGCCCAGGGCCCGGCAGCACCGGCACCGGCCGCTGACGAGGGCAACTACGCTGTCCCCATGACGGACACCACCCAGCGGACGCCGCTGCCCCCGGGCGCGTCGGTCTACCCGCTGCTGGAGCCGCTCCTGGAGCAGGTCAGCAAGCCCGTGCAGTACGTCGGCGGCGAGTTGAACTCCCAGGTCAAGGACTGGCACGTGGGCGGGCACGGCCCCGAGGGGCAGGAGCTCACCGCGCGCTGGGCACTGATGTACCCCGACGCCTACGAGGTGGGCCTGCCCAACCAGGGCGTGATGATCCTCTACGAGGTCCTCAACGAGCAGCCGGACGTGCTGGCAGAGCGGACGTATGCCGTGTGGCCGGACCTGGAGGAGCGGATGCGCCGCGAGGGGGTCCCACAGTTCACGGTGGACTCCCACAGGGCCGTGCGCGACTTCGACGTGCTGGGCGTCTCCTTCGCCACGGAACTGGGCTACACGAACCTATTGACCGCCCTCGACCTGGCCGGCATCCCGCTGCGGGCGGCCGAGCGTGGCGAGGACGACCCGATCGTGCTGGCCGGGGGGCACGCCGCCTTCAACCCCGAGCCGATCGCCGACTTCCTCGACGCGGCGGTCGTGGGCGACGGGGAGGAGGCCGTGCTGGCGGTGAGCCGGATTATCACCGCCTGGAAGGCCGGGGGACGGCCCGGTGGCAGGACCGGGTTGTTGGAGCGCCTCGCGGCGACGGGTGGTGTCTACGTCCCCGGGTTCTACGAGGTCGAGTACCTCCCGGACGGTCGGATCAAGCGGGTCGTGCCGAACCGCCCCGGCGTGCCGTGGCGGGTGTCCAAGCACACCGTGATGGACCTGGATGCCTGGCCCTACCCGAAGCAGCCGCTGGTGCCGGTCGCCGAGTCGGTGCACGAGCGGATGAGCGTGGAGATCTTCCGCGGGTGCACCCGCGGCTGCCGGTTCTGCCAGGCGGGGATGATCACCCGGCCCGTGCGCGAGCGGTCGATCACCGGCGTCGGGGAGATGGTGCAGCGTGGCCTGGCCGCCACCGGGTACGAGGAGGTGGGGCTGCTCTCGCTCAGCTCGGCGGACCACTCCGAGATCGGCGACATGGCCAAGGGGCTGGCCGACCGCTACGAGGGGACCAACACGGGGCTGTCCCTACCCTCCACCCGGGTCGACGCCTTCAACATCGAGCTGGCCAACGAGCTGACCCGCAACGGACGCCGGTCCGGCCTGACGTTCGCCCCGGAGGGTGGGAGCGAGCGGCTGCGCAAGGTGATCAACAAGATGGTGTCCGAGGAGGACCTGATCCGCACCGTCGCCGCGGCCTACGGGGCCGGCTGGCGCCAGGTGAAGCTCTACTTCATGTGCGGGTTGCCGACCGAGACCGACGACGACGTCCTGCAGATCGCCGAGCTGGCCCGCAAGGTCATTGACACCGGGCGCAAGGTCAGCGGCCGCCGGGACATCCGGTGCACCGTGTCCATCGGTGGCTTCGTCCCCAAGCCCCACACGCCGTTCCAGTGGGCCGCCCAGCTGGGGGCGGAGGACACCGATGCCCGGCTGCTCAAGCTCCGGGAGGCGATCCGTGCTGACCGCCGCTACAGCTCCGCGATCGGGTTCCGCTACCACGACGGCAAGCCCGGGATCGTCGAGGGGCTGCTCTCCCGGGGCGACCGACGCCTCGCCCCGGTCATCGAGCAGGTGTGGCGCGACGGTGCCCGGTTCGACGGCTGGAGCGAGCACTTCTCCTACGAGCGCTGGATGGCTGCGGCCGATCGGGCCCTGTCCGGTGAGGCCGTCGACGTGGCGTGGTTCACGACCCGCGAGCGGGAGGAGGCCGAGGTGCTCCCGTGGGACCACCTCGACTCCGGGCTGGACAAGGAGTGGCTCTGGGAGGACTGGCTGGATGCTCTCGACGAGAACGAGGTCGAGGACTGCCGGTGGACGCCCTGCTTCGACTGTGGAGTCTGCCCTCAGATGAACACCGAGATCCAGATCGGGCCCACCGGCAAGAAGCTGCTGCCGCTCCGTGTCGTCTGAGCCGGGCCGGGTGCGGCGCTAGTCAGCCGGGGGCTGGAAGAGGAGGGCGATCCCGGTGCCCTCCATCGTGACGACCGTGAGCATGGCCTTCTGGCCGTCCCGCTCCCAGGTGCGCCCCAGCGAGCGGGCGATGGCGGCGTCCGGGTCGGCCTCCCACCCGTCGGCGGTGAACGCCGCGTCGTAGTGGGCGATGACGGCGCTCTTGTCGCTGTCGGTCAACTCCAGGAGCCGCTCCGGGCCGACCCACGTGCCGGACATCTCCGCGGCCGAGAGCAGGATCGTGTCGAGCTGGGTCTCGATCGTGGGGGCGTTCAACGGCTCGGTGCCTGGCGGGTCGGGGGGCCACTCGACCGGGTCCTGCGAGGACGCGTCGGAGGTGGAGCAGCCGGCCAGCGCCAGCGTGCCGGCCAGGGCCACGGCGATGAGGGGGGTCCGCATGACCAAGGGACGCTACCGCGCCGGCGCCGGTTCCCCGGCGCCGGGCGATGACGTCAGATGACGCGGGTGGTGAGCACGCCGTCGATGCCGCGGATCTTGTCCACGATCTCGCTCGGCAGCGGTCCCTCTACGTCGATGATCGTGTAGGCCAGCTCGCCACGGGACTTGTTGAGCAGCTCCACGATGTTCAGGTCCGACTGGGCCAGCAGGGTCGAGATCTGGCCGACCATGTTGGGGACGTTGCTGTTGGCGATGGCCAGGCGGCTGACCGAGTCACCGTGCCCGTTGCGGGGCAGCCGGGCGTTGGGGAAGTTCACGCTGTTGCGGATGGTGCCGTCCTCGAGGTACTCCCGCAGCTGGTCGGCCGCCATCACCGCACAGTTCTCCTCGGCCTCGCCGGTGGAGGCGCCCAGGTGCGGCAGCGCCACGACCTTGGGGTGGGCGTTCAGCGAGGCCGACGGGAAGTCGCAGACGTAGGCGCGCAGCCGCCCGTCGTCGAGCGCCGACAGCACGGCGGCCTCGTCGACGATGCCGCCCCGGGCGAAGTTCAGCAGGACGGGGGAGGGCTTCATCATGCCCAGCCGCTCCGCGTCGACCAGGCCCTTGGTGCCCTCGACGAGCGGCACGTGCACGGTGATCGCGTCGGACCGGCTGAAGAGGTCGTCCAGGGACGTCGCCTGCTCCACCTCGGCCGACAGCTGCCACGCGCGGTCCACCGTGAGCTGCGGGTCGTATCCGAGCACCTTCATGCCCAGGGCGTGGGCCGCGTTGGCCACGAGCACCCCGATGGCGCCCAGACCGATCACGCCGAGGGTGCGACCGGGCAGCTCGAACCCGGCGAACTGCTTCTTGCCGGCCTCGACCGCCGTGTTGATCTCGCTGTCGTCACCGGACAGCTCGTGGGCGAAGGCCCAGGCCGGGACGATGTTGCGGGCCGCCAGGAGCAGGCCCGCCAGGACCAACTCCTTGACCGCGTTGGCGTTCGCCCCCGGGGTGTTGAAGACCGGGATGCCGCGGGCGCTCAGCTCGGGGATGGGGATGTTGTTGGTGCCGGCCCCGGCCCGGGCCACCGCCAGGACGGAGTCCGGGATGGGGCGGGAGTGCAGGTCCGCCGAGCGCAGCAGCAGTGCGTCGGGGTCGGCGAGGTCGTTGCCGACCTGGTAGCCGTCGCGGGGGAAGCGGCCCAGCCCAATCGGGCTGATGGCGTTGAGGGTCTGGATGCGGTGCGTCATGGTCGTGTGTGGCGCGACGGCTCAGCCGTGGGTGCGCTCGAACTCCTTCATGAAGTCGATGAGGGCGTCGACGCCCTCCATGGGCATGGCGTTGTAGATGCTGGCCCGCATGCCACCGACGGAACGGTGACCGGCGAGGTTGGTGAGGCCGCGGTCGGAGGCCTGCGCCAGGAAGGTCGGGTCCAGGCTGTCGTCGGCCAGGATGAAGGGCACGTTCATCCACGACCTGGAGTCCGGGCGGACCGGGTTGCGGTAGAAGTCGGAGCCGTCGATCGCGGCATACAGCTTCTCGGCCTTGGCCCGGTTCTGCTCACCCATAGCGGCCAGCCCCCCCTGGGCCTTGAGCCACCGCAGGATGAGCCCGAGCAGGTAGATGCCGTAGGTCGGTGGCGTGTTGAGCATCGACCCCGCCTCGGCCATGGCCTGGTAGTCCCAGACGGAGGGCGTCTGGGGGCGCGCCCTGCCGACCAGGTCGTCGCGCACGACGGCCAGGCACAACCCGGCCGGGCCCATGTTCTTCTGGGCGCCGCCGTAGATCAGCCCGAACTGCGAGACGTCGATCGGCCGGGACAGGATCGTGGAGGACATGTCGGCCACCAGGGGCACGTCGCCGGTGTCGGGGATGTAGCCGAACTCGACCCCGCCGATGGTCTCGTTGGGGGTGTAGTGCAGGTATGCCGATCCCTGGCTAGGTCGGACAGCCGCGGCGTCGGGTGTGGTCGTGTAGTTGCTGGCTGCCTCGTCGGCCACCACGGTGACGTGGGCGTACTTCTTGGCCTCGCCGATGGCCTTCTTGGACCAGGAGCCGGTGTTCACGTAGTCGACCGTGTCGCCCTCGGCGGACAGGTTGAGCGGGATGCCGGCGAACTGGCCGGTCGCGCCGCCCTGCAGGAAGAGCACCTGGTAGCCGTCGGGCACTGCCAACAGCTCCCGCATCAGGGACTCGGCCTCCTCGGCCGCGGCGACGAACTCCTTGCTCCGGTGGCTGACCTCCATCACGGACATCCCGGAACTGCTCCAGTCGGACATCTCGGCGGAAGCCTGCTCGAGGACCTCCAGCGGCATGGTTGCCGGACCTGCGGAGAAGTTGTGAACGCGCACAGTTGACCCACCTGGGATGAGACGTCGGTTGTCTGGACCGGACACCCCGGCCCGGCCCCCATCTTCGCACTACCACGGAGTACCCATGACCACACGGGACGTGATCCGTGACTCACTGCGAGCCGTTGTAACCTGCGTGCCCATGACTGCCGTGCACCCCCTGTCCCGTGCCTGGATCACCACCGGCGGGACGGGCGCCCGCAACTACGACGAGTTCGCGGACGAGACCGAGATCACCGAGATCCTTTCCGCGACACCGCACAGTGCCCTTGGAGTGGAGATGCCGCACCGGGCTCCCGACAGTGCCGGCCGCAGTTTCGCCGAGGCGCTCCCGCAGGCGGTGGAGCGCCTCGCGGCGGCGAAGGAGGCCGGGGGCTACCGGTCCGAGCACGATGTCGTCGTGCTCTACCGCATCACCGACCCCGCCACGGGGACGGCGGCGCACGGACTCTTCGCCATGGTCGACACCGCCGAGATCTCCACCAGCGCCGACGAACCCGGCCGGGTGATCCGCAACGAGGACGTCTTCCTGGAGAAGGTGCGCGAGCGGGTCGCGCTCATCGAGGCCACCGGGCACCTGCTCTCGCCCGTCCTGCTGATGCAGACCGAGCACGGGCCCGAGCTGGAGGAGGCGCTCGCCCAGGCGGTGCCCGGCCTGGGGGAGCCCGCGGCCACGGACACCGACCACGTGGGGCGCACCCACGAGGTGTGGCCCGTGCCCGCCGGTGACCTGGCCGACCGGCTGACCGCGTTGGCCGGGACCGGGGAGCTGGTGGTGGCGGACGGCAACCACCGCAGTCTCGCCGCCCAGACGGGGGGCCTGGAGCGGTTCCTGGCCGTGGTCACCACTCCCGGCTCGCTGTCGCTCCTGCCCTACCACCGGCTGGTCGCCGAGCTGTCGGTCGCCCCGGTGGACCTGCGCGCCCGGTTGGAGCAGGCCGGGGCGGTCGTGGAACCGGTGGCCGACGTCACGAACGAACCGCTGACTCCCGGGACGGTCCTGCTGTATGCCGAGGGTGGCGCCGTGGCCGTGCGGCTGCCCGCAGCCGAAGAGGCCTCCGTGGTGGACCGGTTGGACCACGCGCTCGTCGAGCGGGTCCTGTTCGAGGACATCCTGGGACTGGACGCGGGCGACCCGCGGATCCGCTACATCGGCGGGGACTACCCGGTCGACTGGCTGGTCGGCCAGGTCGATGCCGGCGCTGCTGCCCTGGCCGTGCTGATTGCCCCGGTCACCGTCGAGGACTTCGTGAAGGTCAACCTGGCCCGGCAGAAGATGCCCCGCAAGAGCACCTGGTTCATCCCGAAGTCGCGGGCGGGCTTGGTCCTGGCCGAGTTGGGCGACCCGGTCGTGGCGCCGGCCGCCGGGCGGGCGGATGTCCAGACGCGTTCCTGAGGGGCCGCCGCCGGAGCCGGTCGCCCAGAAGGTCCGAGTCGAGTACGCCAAGCGCGGCCGGATGCGCTTCACCTCCACCCGCGACTTCCAGCGTGCCGTGGAGCGTGCGGTGCGCCGGGCCGGTGTGCCGATGGCCTACTCGGCCGGCTTCCACCCCCACCCCAAGATCAGCTACGCGAACGCGGCACCGACCGGGACGGCCAGCGAAGCCGAGTATGTCGAGCTGTCACTGACCCGTGAGATGGCACCCGCGGAGCTGGCCGCCGCGCTCGACGCGGCCCTTCCCGACGGCCTGGACGTCCTCCGGGTGGTCCCGGCGCAACCGGGCTCGCTGGCCGAACGGCTCACTGCGAGCCGCTGGAGGCTCGCCTTCCCCGGGACCCCGCACACGCTCTTGGAGCCGTTGCTCGGCGCCTTCCTGGGCAGGGACCGGGTCGAGGTGACCCGGATGATGAAGCAGGGGCCGCGCCAGCTCGACGTGCGGGAGCCCGTGCTGGACGGCTCGGTGCGGGACGAGGACGGGACCGCGGTGCTCGAGGTGACCCTGCGGCATACCACCCCGACCGTGCGTCCCGAGGAGATCCTGGCGGCGCTGGCGCGCGAGACGGACACGCCGTTGCCGCGCTCGGTCAGCACCCGGCTGGCCCAGGGAGTGCTCGGCGAGGGCGGCGAACTGCACGACCCCCTGGGCGACTGACCTCGGGGATCACGGCCCGGGGTGGTCCGGTGTGCGATACTCGGTGACGGTTGCGAGGCAGGACCACACCCACCCCGCGACCCGACGACATCCCCGCCCCGCTGTGCGGCACCAGAAGCCGGCACGCGAAGCGAGACCATCACGGTCAGCCCGGATGCGCCGGCCCCGGTCCGGTGACGCGCGAGCCGCGCGAGCCGCCCGGTGCACAGGACGACTTCCGTCCGCTCGCAGATGACGAGCGGGACGACGACCCGCGGCAAGCCGCGAGACGGGCCGAGTGCCCAGGTGTGGGTCTCGCAGCCTGCCCTGAGAGGACACCCGATGGTCTCCACGGACGACCACAGCAACGACGCAACCCCCGCCGAGGAACCGACAGCAGCAGGCTCCACCCCGAGCCTCTTCTCCCACGGGGGGACCCCGGCGCCGGTGACCCCGGCCAAGGCCGAGGCCGAGCCGGATCCCGAGGAGGAGCAGGAGGCCGTCGAGACCGCCGAGGCGACACCGCCGTCCTTCGGGCTGCTGTTCCAGGCTCCCGACCTGTCCAGTGTCCCTGCCCGGCCGCGCAAGCAGCGCGCGTCGGACCAGGAGCAGGGGGAGCCGGACGCTGCCCGGGACGAGGAGTCCGACGACCAGCGGTCGGGCGGTGCCAGGGGTGAGGACGCCGAGGGCGGGGCCGACGACGACGAGGGCCAGGGTGGGCGCCGGCGGCGCCGCCGCGGTGGCAAGGGTCGCCGGGGCCGGTCGGACTCCGAGGGGGAGACGGCGCAGGACGACGGCGACGAGGCGCCGGGCGCCGGTGGGGGAGAAGCCAAGGCAGACAAGCAGGGCGGCAAGCAGGGCAAGGGCAAGAAGGGGCAGGACGCCAAGGGCGACCAGGACGCCAAGGAGTCCAAGGACGCCGAGTCCGGCTCGGAGGAGCAGGGATCCGGCGACGACGAGGACGGCTCCGGGAGCAGTCGGCGCCGCCGGCGCCGCCGGCGTGGCGAGGAGCCCGAGGGCGGCGGACGCAACCGGGGCGCGCGCTCCCGCAGCGCCCAGGACGAGGTGTCGGGCGTCCGCGGTTCCACCCGGCTGGAGGCCAAGCGGCAGCGCCGCAGGGAGGGCCGGGAGGCAGGCCGGCGCCGGACCATCATCACCGAGGCCGAGTTCCTCGCCCGCAGGGAGAGCGTCGAGCGGACCATGGTGGTGCGGGGCCTGGAGGACCGCACCCAGATCGGCGTGCTCGAGGACGGGGTCCTGGTGGAGCACTACGTGTCCCGCTCGACCCAGACCACCATGGTCGGCAACGTCTATCTGGGCCGCGTGCAGAACGTGCTGCCGAGCATGGAGGCCGCGTTCGTCGACATCGGCAAGGGCCGCAACGCGGTGCTGTATGCCGGGGAGGTCAACTGGGACGCGGCGGGCCTGGACTCCGGGGAGCCGAAGCGGATCGAGAACGCGTTGAAGTCCGGCGAGTCGGTGCTGGTGCAGGTCACCAAGGACCCGATCGGGCACAAGGGTGCCCGCCTCACCTCGCAGGTCTCGCTGCCGGGGCGCTACCTGGTCTACGTCCCGGGCAACTCGATGACTGGCATCTCGCGCAAGCTGCCGGACACGGAGCGGGCCCGGTTGAAGAAGATCCTCAAGGAGGTCGTGCCGCAGGGCGCCGGCGTCATCGTGCGCACTGCCGCGGAGGGCGCCAGCGAGGAGGAGTTGCGCGCCGACGTGGAGCGCCTTACCGGCCTCTGGGAGCGGATCCAGTCCAAGCAGCAGGGTGGCAACGCGCCGGTCCTGCTGCACGGCGAGCCGGACATGACCGTCCGGGTCATCCGGGACGTCTTCAACGAGGACTTCACCAAGCTCGTCGTCTCGGGTGACAAGGCCTGGAACGAGGTCAGCGACTACATCGCCGGGGTGGCCCCCGACCTGGCCGACCGGGTCGAGAAGTGGGAGGGCGAGGGAGACATCTTCACCGCCCACCGGGTCCACGAGGCGCTGGCCAAGGCGATGGACCGCAAGGTGTGGCTGCCCTCCGGCGGCTCGCTGGTGATCGACCGCACAGAGGCGATGACCGTGGTGGACGTCAACACCGGCAAGTTCGTCGGCTCCGGGGGCAACCTGGAGGAGACGGTCACCAAGAACAACATCGAGGCGGCCGAGGAGATCGTGCGCCAACTGCGGCTGCGCGACATCGGCGGCATCATCGTCATCGACTTCATCGACATGGTGCTGGAGAGCAACCGCGACCTGGTGGTGCGCCGGCTGCTGGAGTGCCTGGGCAGGGACCGCACCAAGCACCAGGTGGCGGAGGTCACCAGCCTCGGTCTGGTCCAGATGACCCGCAAGCGGGTGGGTGCCGGGCTGATCGAGGTGTTCTCCGAGCAGTGCAGCCACTGCTCGGGACGCGGCATCGTGGTGCACCCCGAGCCGATCGAGAAGTCCGGGGGCGGCTCCGACAACGGGGGTGGACGGGGCCGCGGGAACGGCGGCCGGGGAGGTCGCGGCGGCGGCAACGGTGGCGGCAACGGCAACCAGGACCGGCAGGGCCGTCCCCAGCCGAACCCCGCCGGACCCACCCCCGCACAGATCGCCGCGGCCGCGCACGCCGCGGCACAGCAGGCCGGTAGCAAGCCGGAGGCTCCGGTGGGCGTCGGGGCGGAGCAGGGCGCCGACGTGACCGGGGCAGCCGAGGCGACCGAGGCGACCGAGGCCCCGGTGCAGCCCGAGGCGGAGACGCTGCCCGCGGTGGAGACGCCGCCGGAGGCCGTCGTCGAGGCGCCGGCCGCGGCACCCCGCAAGCGGGCCCGCCGTGGACGCGTCACCGCGCCGGTCACGGCGCCGTCCGAGCCTGTCGTGGTCGAGGCCCCGGTCCAGGAGCCCTCGGCCCAGGAGTCCCCGGTCGAGGAGAGTCAGGAGCAGCCGGCCCCCGAGCAGGAGGCCCCGGTCGAGGCTTCTGCGGAGCCTGCCGTGGAGGCGCCTCCAGCCGCCCCGGCCAAGCGTCCCCGTACCCGACGGGCACGGGTTGTGGCTCCGGCGGGCCCGCCGTCGGGCGCCCCGGCGGAGAGCACCACCTGAGTTTGGCAGGGGCGTCGTCCGCACGGTAGTCTTGTGCGTCGGCGCGCCCTGTGGCGCCGTTCCGGGACTCCAGGTCCCCGGCCCGGGGCCGAGTCCCACAACAGTCGTAGGAAAGTGAGTTCAACGTGTACGCGATCGTCCGCGCTGGCGGCCGTCAGGAGAAGGTCTCTGTCGGTGACGTCCTCCTGGTCGACAAGGTGAATGCGCAGGCGGGCGAGTCGGTTGACCTCGCGGCGCTGCTGCTGGTCGACGGTGACACCGTCACCTCCGACGCCGACACCCTGGCCAAGGTCAAGGTGACAGCCGAGGTGGTGCAGGCCGCCAAGGGCCCCAAGATCATCATCCAGAAGTACAAGAACAAGACCGGTTACAAGAAGCGGCAGGGCCACCGCCAGCCGCTGACCCAGGTCAAGATCACCGCGATCGACGCCTGAGACCCGACCGAGAAGACCAGAAGGTAGGCACTAGGAATGGCACACAAGAAGGGTGCGTCCTCGACTCGTAACGGTCGGGACTCCAACGCCCAGCGTCTCGGTGTGAAGCGTTTCGGCGGCCAGGTCGTCGGCGCCGGTGAGATCATCGTCCGGCAGCGCGGCACGCACTTCCACCCCGGTGTCGGGGTCGGCCGCGGCAAGGACGACACGCTGTTCGCCCTGGTCGCGGGCACCGTCGAGTTCGGCGCGAAGGGCGGGCGCAAGACCGTCAACGTGGTCGACGCGACCGTCTGAGACCGACCGGAGCACACCGCATACCACCGGACGCCGGTGCGTTGCCCTGAGGCAACGCCCGGCGTCCGTCGTGTTTGAGAGGATCCCACTATGGCCACCTTCGTCGACCGGGCCGTCCTGCACCTGACCGCGGGCAACGGCGGGCACGGGTGCGCCTCGGTGCACCGGGAGAAGTTCAAGCCGCTCGGGGGGCCGGACGGCGGCAACGGCGGTCGCGGCGGCGACGTCGTGCTCCGGGTGGACCCCCAGGTGACCACGCTGTTGGAATACCACCACCGCCCCCACCGGGTGGCCACCAACGGCCGGCCGGGGGAGGGCGGCGAACGGCACGGTGCCCAGGGGGAGGACCTGGTGCTGGGCGTGCCCGACGGCACGGTCGTGAGCACCCGGGGCGGCGAGGTGCTGGCCGACCTGGTCGGGCCGGGGGCGGAGTATGTCGTGTGCCGGGGCGGACGCGGTGGCCTGGGCAACAAGGCGTTGTCCTCCCCGCGGCGCAAGGCTCCCGGCTTCGCCCTGCTGGGTGAGCCCGGCGAGGCGGCCGAGGTCATCCTGGAGCTGAAGACGCTGGCCGACGTGGCGCTCATCGGGTTCCCGTCCGCCGGCAAGTCCAGCCTGGTCTCGGTGGTCTCCGCAGCGCGTCCCAAGATCGCCGACTACCCGTTCACCACCCTGGTGCCCAACCTGGGCGTGGTCACCGCCGGCGGTCACCGGTTCACCATCGCCGACGTGCCCGGGCTGATCCCCGGCGCCAGCCAGGGCAAGGGGCTGGGGTTGGAGTTCCTGCGACACGTCGAGCGGTGCCACGTCCTGGTGCACGTCATCGACTGCGCCACGCTGGAGCCAGGCCGCGACCCGCTCACCGACCTGGACGTGATCGAGCACGAGCTCGCCGAGTACGTCCCCGACGCCTCGCTGGGCGGCATCCCGCTGGCGGAGCGGGTCCGGGTGGTCGTCCTCAACAAGGCCGACGTGCCGGAGGCTCTGGAGCTGGCCGAGATGGTGCGGCCCGACCTGGAGGAGCGGGGCCTGGAGGTGCACATCGTGTCCGCGGTGGCGCACACCGGGCTCAAGGAGCTCAGCTACGCCCTCGCCGGCCACGTGCAGCGCGCCCGGGACGAGCAGATCCAGGTGGAGCCCACCCGGGTGGTGCTACGGCCCAAGGCGGTCGACGACACGGGGTTCCACGTCCGCCGGGAGAACACCCCCGACGGCGAGGTGTTCCGCGTGCTCGGCGAGCGACCCACCCGGTGGGTGCGCCAGACCGACTTCGGCAACGACGAGGCCGTCGGCTACCTGGCCGACCGGCTGAACCGCCTGGGGGTGGAGGACGAGCTGCTGAAGGCGGGCGCCGTCGCCGGGTCGACGGTGCTGATCGGGCCGGAGGACGATGCGGTGGTGTTCGACTGGGAGCCCACGCTCGCCTCGGGTGCCGAGCTGCTCGGACAGCGCGGCACCGACCTGCGCCTCGAGGACCGCTCGCGACCGACCCGCGGGCGAGAAGCGCGAGGCGTTCAAGGCGCGGATGGACGCCAAGAGCGCGGCCCGCGAGGAACTGGCCGCGGACCGGCGCGCCGGTCTGTGGACCGACGACGACTGAACCGGACCGGCCGCCCCCGACCGGGATGCATGAATATGTAGTGGAGTGGATTAGTATGCCATCTATGGCAGATCCCCGTTCCGCGATCCGTGAGGCCCGCCGTCTGGTGGTGAAGATCGGGTCGTCGTCGATCACCGCCCCGCAGGGCGGTATCGACTCCTACCGGCTCCAGGCGCTGTCCACCGTCATCGCCAAGCGCTGCCTGGCCGGCGACCAGGTGGTGCTGGTCTCCTCCGGGGCCATCGCCGCCGGCATGACCCCGCTCGGGCTGACCCGGCGACCCAAGGACCTGGCCACCCAGCAGGCCGCCGCCAGCGCCGGCCAGGGCAACCTGGTCGCCGCCTACACGACCGCGTTCCACCTGCACGGGCTCACCGTGGGCCAGGTCCTGCTGACGGCGGATGACACGCACCGCCGGTCCCACTACGTCAACGCCAGCCGCACCCTGGAGCGCCTCCTGGAACTGGAGGTGGTGCCGGTCATCAACGAGAACGACACCGTGGCCACCGAGGAGATCCGCTTCGGCGACAACGACCGGCTGGCTGCCCTCGTGGCCCAGTTGATCAAGGCCGACGCGCTGGTGCTGCTCTCGGACGTGGACGGCCTCTACGACGGGCACCCGCGCAAGCCGGAGTCGCGGCGCATCCCGGTGGTCACCGGGCCGGAGCAGATCGCCGACGTCGACATCACCGCGCCCGGCTCCAAGATCGGGAGCGGCGGCATGGTGACCAAGGTGTCCGCGGCGCAGATGTGCGCGGTGGAGGGCATCCCCGTGGTCCTGACCGCCGCGGACCAGGCCGCACAGGCGCTGGCCGGCGAGGACGTCGGCACCCTCTTCCTGCCGACCGGGAGCCCGAAGAACGCCAGGCGCCGCTGGCTGGCCCACGCCACCCAGGTCAACGGGAGGCTGATCCTGGACGCCGGTGCGGTGGAGGCCGTCGTGAAGCACCAGACGTCCCTGTTGCCCGTCGGTGTCACCCGGATCGAGGGTGTCTTCCACGCCGGGGACACCGTCGACCTGTGCGACCCGCAGGGCGCCGTGGTGGCCCGCGGCCTCGTGGGCTACGACTCGACCGAGCTGGGGCCGCTGGTCGGCCACCGGCTCGACACCGACAAGCCCAACCATGCCCGTGCCCGCGGCGCGAGCCCCCGCACCGTGATCCGTCGCGACGACCTCGTCGTCCTGTGAGGAGCCAGAGATGACCGTGACCGACCAGCCCACCCTCTCCCCACCAGCGGTGGACCCTGCCGCGGTGGAGTACGTGCACGGCACCGCCCGACGGGCGCGGGTCGCCTCCCGCGCGCTCGCGCTGCTCTCCCGGGCGGAGAAGGACGCTGCCCTGCTCGCGATGGCCGACGCCGTCGACGACGCCACCGCACAGGTGGTCGCGGCCAACGCCGAGGATCTGCAGCGCGGCCGCGACAACGGCATGGCCACCGGCCTGCTCGACCGGCTCACCCTCGACCCCGCGCGGGTGCACGCCGTGGCCGACGCGCTGCGCCAGCTCGCGGCGCTGCCCGACCCGGTGGGTGAGGTGGTGCGCGGCTCGACGCTGGCCAACGGCCTGCAGATCCGGCAGGTCAGGGTCCCCATGGGGGTCGTCGGGATGATCTATGAGGCCCGCCCGAACGTCACGGTGGACGCCGCTGGTCTGGCGCTGAAGAGCGGCAACGCCGTCCTGCTGCGTGGCGGGTCTGCGGCCGGCTCCACCAATGCCGCCCTGGTCGGCGCGCTGCGCTCGGCGCTGTCGGCGCAGGGGTTGCCGGAGGACGCGGTGAACCTGCTCGCCGAGGGCGGTCGCGACGCCGCCCGCGCGCTCATGACGGCGCGCGGTCTGGTGGACCTGGTGATCCCGCGCGGGGGAGCGGACCTGATCCAGACGGTGGTGCGCGAGTCCACCGTGCCCGTGATCGAGACCGGGGTGGGGAACTGTCACGTGTATGTCGACGCCTCCGCCGACGTCCGGTCCGCCGTCGAGATCGTGGTCAACTCCAAGGTGCACCGTCCCTCGGTGTGCAACGCCGCCGAGTCCCTGCTCGTGCACGTCGACGTCGCCGACCAGTTGCTGCCGCCCCTGCTCACCGCCCTCGCCGCCGAGGGCGTCACCGTCCACGGGGACGAGGCGATCGGCCGCGCCGCGGACGCTGCCGGGGCCGGCCCGGCGTTCCGCCCGATCGCCGACGGCGACGACGACGCCGAGTTCCTCTCCCTGGACCTCAGCGCCCGGGTGGTGGACAGCCTGGACGCGGCCCTGGCCCATGTCCAGGAGCACACCTCCGGCCACACCGAGGCGATCGTCACCGCCGACCGGGCGGCGGCACGCCGCTGGGTGGCCGAGGTGGATGCGGCGGCCGTCATGGTCAACGCCTCGACCCGGTTCACCGACGGCGGCGAGTTCGGATTCGGCGCCGAGATCGGCATCTCGACGCAGAAACTGCATGCCCGTGGCCCGATGGCGCTGCCGGAGCTGACCACCACCAAGTGGATCGTCGAGGGGGACGGGCAGACCCGCGCCTGACCCCTAGGCGAGGGCCTATCGGGCGGTCAGCCGCGACAAAGCCAGCGGCAAAGGATTGCCCAAACTCCCGCCAGACTTGTTACCGACCGGTTGTGTACGGCGGTCGCGGAACGCAATGCTCCACAGGTGGATACTCATCGACGAGCCAAGCTGACCGCCCTCACGACGCTGCCCGCCGGCCTCGCACTGGTGCTCACCGGAGTGGTGCCCGCCCAGGCCGACGACACGACATACGTGGCCCTGGGCGACTCCTTCTCCGCCGGCACGGGCACGCGCGCCTCGACCGACGACTGCTACCGATCGCCCTACGGCTACCCGGCGCTCATCGCGGGATCCCAGGGCCTGGACCTGGACTACCAGGCGTGCAGCGGCGCGACGACGGCGGACGTCCTGGCCAACCAGGTCGGGGCGCTGAGCCCGGAGACCTCGCTGGTCACCATGACCATCGGCGGCAACGACCTGGGTTTCGCCGACGTCATCACCGAGTGCGCCCTGCCGGGGTGGCTCTCCGACTGTGAGGGCGCCATCGCCGACGGGCGCCAGATCCTGCAGAACGAGCTGCCCGGGCGATACGACAACGTGATCGCGGCGATCGACTCCGGCGCGCCGAACGCCGACGTGCGCATCGCCGGCTACCCGCACCTGTTCAACGGCGAGGACTGCAATGCCGCGACGTTCTTCTCCCCGGAGGAGATGGCCGAGCTGAACGCCGCCACCGACGAGTTGGACGCGCTGGTGGAGCAGAAGACGACCGGGGCGGGGCACACCTACATCGACCCGCGCAGCGCCTTCCTGGGGCACGCAGTCTGTGACGACGTGGAGTGGATCAACGGCCTGAGCATGCCGATCGTGGAGTCCTTCCACCCGAACCGGGACGGCAACATCGGCTACGCCGACCTGTTCTGGGCGGGCTCGGGCTCCGCGGCGGCGGCCCAGGTGCCCACTGACCGTGCTCGGAGCGCCGAGGACTCGGTGCGGGAGGAGGCCCGGGCGGTCCTGGCGATGGACCTGGCGTCCCCGGCCAACCTGCAGGAGGCCGAGGAGGCCGGGATCTCGCCGGAGCGCATCACCGCGCTGGTGGAGCAGTTGGAGTCGGAGGACCTGGCCAAGGTGTCGGCCGCGCTGACCGAACTGTCCGAGCTGGACGAGGAACACGAGGAGCAGGTCGGCGCGTTCGGTCGCTGAGCGCCTGACAGGATGCCCTCCTATGGAGGGCACCGAGATCCGCAAACTGGTCGCGCTGGAGCACCGGCACTGGTGGTACCGCGAGCGGCGGGAGTTGTTGGCGGCCCGCACCCGCGGGCTGACCCCCGGCGCCGCCCTGGACATCGGGGCGGCGGGGGGCGGCAACACCCGGGTGCTGCGCGGTCTCGGCTGGCGCGTCCTCGCGCTGGAGTTCACCGCGGAGGGTTCGCAGGTCGCGGCCGAGCGGGGCCTGGACGTCGTCCGCGCCGACGCCCAGCGGTTGCCGGTGGCGGACGAGAGCCTGGACCTGGTCACCGCTCTCGACGTGCTGGAGCACATCCCCGACGACCGCCGGGCGGCCGCGGAGATCTACCGGGTGCTCCGGCCCGGGGGTCACCTGGTCGCCGCCGTGCCGGTCGACCCGCGGCTGTGGTCCGCGCACGACGAGGCGGTCGGGCACGTGCGGCGCTACACCCGGGACCAGTTCCTCCGGCTGTTGGAGGCGGCGGGCCTGCAGGTCCTGGAGGCGAGGTCCTGGATGGTGCTGCTGCGACCGGCGGTGGCCCTGCGGCGCAGGGTGTCCTCCGGCAGTGACCTGGACGACCCGCACCCGCTGGTCAATGCGGCGTTGAGCGCGGTGGTCCGGTGCGAACGGCACCTTCCGGTGGGGTCGCTGCCCGGGGTGTCGCTGCTGGTGACGGCCCGCCGTGCGGGGCCTGACCACCGGTGAGGGAGTCGTAGGCCACGAAGTAGGTGGGACGACCCTGCAACGTGGAGTAGATCCGTCCCACGTACTCGCCGAGCACCCCCAGGCACAGCAGTTGGACCGCCCCGACTCCCGCCACGATCGCCACGGTGGAGGTCCAGCCGGCGACGGTGCCACCCAGGACCTTGGCCACCACGGCATAGCCGAGCAGGACGACCGCCGCCACGAAGCCGCCGAGCCCGAACCAGGTGGCCAGACGCAGGGGAGCCAGCGAGAAGCCGGTGAGGCTGTCCACCGACAGCCGGATCATCCTGGCCAGCGGGTACTTGGAGCGCCCCGCCGCCCGCGCCTCGCGGGCGTACCCCACCGTCGCCGAGGGGAACCCGAGGGAGGGCACGACCAGGCGCAGCACCCGGTGTGTCTCCGGGAGGGCATTGACGGCGTCCACGGTGGCCCGCGACATCAGGCGGTAGTCACCCGCCCCGGACGGGATGTCCGTTGCCCCCGCGGCCCGCATCACCCCGTAGAACGCCCGGGCGCTGGTGCGCTTGAACACCGAGTCGCTGCGGCGGTCGGTCCGCACCCCGTAGACCACGTCCACGTCCTGCTCCCGGGTCACCGCCAGCATCTGCCCGATCACCTCAGGCGGATCCTGCAGGTCGGCGTCCAGGGTGACCACCCAGTCCCCGCGCGCCGCGGAAAGGCCCGCCGAGATGGCCGCCTGGTGCCCGGCGTTGGCCCGCAGCCGCAACACCCGCAGCTGCGGCCACTCGCGTCGGAACCGTTGGAGCAGCACCGGGGTGGCGTCCGCGGAGCCGTCGTCGACCGCCACCACCTCGTAGGCGCCCTCGACCTGGGCAAGCCCGTCCAGGACCCCGCGCAACCGCTCGACGAACAGCGGGAGGACGTCCGCCTCGTCATACATCGGCACGACGACCGACAGGTGGGGGTGCATGCCTCCACTGTATGTCGAGTGCGGGGGCGGGCCGGTACGCGCGGACCGCAGGTGAGCCGGGTAGGCTGCCCCCATGACGTCTGTGTTTGCCTCGGGTGAGGCCGGTCACCACGTGGTCAACGAGCTGCCGCTGGAGCCGGTGTGGTTCGGCGTGGTCGCGCTCGTCGCGTTCATGGCCCTGCTGGGATTCCTGTGGTCCTTCCGCAACACCCTGCTGCTGGACCCGGTCGAGCACCACACCGACGCACCCGAGGGTGATGGGTCGGCGGGCAGCCAGCACTGATGCGGCTGGGAGTGATGGGTGGCACCTTCGACCCCATCCACCACGGACACCTCGTCGCCGCCAGCGAGGCGGCGGCCCTGCTCGACCTCGACGAGGTCGTCTTCGTCCCCACCGGTCAGCCCTACCGCAAGGACAGCCAGCAGGTCAGCCCGGCCGAGCACCGCTACCTGATGACGGTCATCGCGACGGCGTCCAATCCCCGCTTCACGGTCTCCCGCGTGGACATCGAGCGGGACGGGCCCACCTACACCCTCGACACCCTGCGCGACCTGCACGCCGAGCGACCGGACGACGAACTCTTCTTCATCACGGGCGCCGACGCCCTCGCCGAGATCCTGTCCTGGCGAGGGGTTGAGCAACTGTGGGACCTGGCCCACTTCGTCGGGGTCACCCGGCCCGGGCACGAGCTGAGCGACAAGGGACTGCCCGCCGACCGGGTGACCCTCCTGGAGGTGCCCGCGATGGCGATCTCCTCCACCGACTGCCGGGACCGCACCGCCCGGGGGGAGCCGGTGTGGTACCTGGTCCCCGACGGCGTCGTGCAATACATCGGCAAGTACCACCTCTACCGGCCGCAGCACGCCGGTGAGATCTCCCCGACCCCGCAGGAGCAGTGAGTGAGCGCGTCACAGCGTGCCGTTGACCTGGCCCGAGCAGCGGCCGTGGCCGCCCAGGACAAGCTGGCGGAGGAGGTGGTCGGGCTCGACGTCAGCGGCCAGTTGGCCCTGACCGACGTCTTCCTCATCGCCTCGGCGCCGGGGGAGCGGCAGGTGGGTGCCATCGTCGACGCCGTCGAGGAGCGGTTGCTGCAACTGGGCGCCAAGCCGATCCGGCGGGAGGGGCAGCGAGAGGGCCGCTGGGTGCTGCTCGACTTCGGCGACATCGTCGTGCACGTCATGCACTCCGACGAGCGCACCTTCTATGACCTCGAGCGGCTCTGGAAGGACTGCCCCGAGGTCACCCTGCCGGACGCCGACCCGCAGCCCGACCGGTGACCACCGGTCGCCGGCTGATCGTGTGGCGGCACGGTCAGACCGAGCACAACGCCGGGGGGATCTGGCAGGGGCAGCTGGACACCGACCTGTCAGGGACCGGGGTGGAGCAGGCCCGGGCCGCTGCCGTCGCGCTGGCCCGGCTTGAGCCGCACCGGATCGTCTCCAGCGACCTGCGCCGCGCCGCGCACACCGCTGCGGAGCTGGCCGCCGAGACCGGGCTGGAGGTGACCCACGACGAGCGGCTGCGGGAGATCGATGTGGGCACCTGGCAGGGGATGAGCCAGGGCGACGTGGCCGAGCGGTACCCCGACGAGCACGCCGCCCTCGGGCGCGGTGAGGACATCCGCCGCGGCGAGCACGGCGAGGCCGTCGAGCACGTCCGGGAGCGGGTCCACGCCGCCGCGACGGAGCTGCTCGAGACACTGCACGACGGCCAGGGTCTGGTCGTGGTGACGCACGGTGTCGCGGGCCGCGCCCTGGTGGCGGCGATGGTCGGGATGGACCAGCGGGACGCCTGGTTGATGCTCGGCGGTCTGCACAACTGCCACTGGGCCGAGCTGGCCGAGCACCGGACCGGGTGGCGGATCGTGGGCTGGAACGTGGGCGCTGGGCCGGCCATCTCCGGCACCAGCGACCACTGAGGGAGCGACCATGTTCAGTGTGATCCCCAGTCCCGGCCTCAGCCAGCTCGAGATCGGCCCGTTGACGATCCGCTTCTACGCCCTGTGCCTGGTCGCGGGGATGGCGCTGGCGTGGTGGCTGGGCCGCCGTCGCTGGGTCGCCCGCGGGGGCCGGGCCGAGACCTTCGAGTCGATCGCCCTGGTCGCCATCCCCTGCGGCATCGTCGGTGCCCGGATCTACCACGTGCTGACCCACTGGGACAGCTACTTCGGGCCGGGACGCGACCTGGTCAAGGTGCTCTACATCTGGGAGGGCGGGATCGCCGTCTTCGGGGCGGTGTTGGGCGGTGCCCTGGGCGCGGCGTTCGTGACGTGGCGCCGGGGCGCCCGGTTCGCCTCGTTCGCCGACGCACTGGCGCCGGGGCTGATCCTCGCCCAGGCGGTGGGCCGACTGGGCAACTGGTTCAACCAGGAGCTGTTCGGCGGCCCGGACGACGGACCCCTGGGACTGCAGATCGACCCGGAGCGACGTCCCGCCGAGTACCGGGACGTGGAGACATTCCAGCCGACCTTCCTCTACGAGCTGACGTGGAACGCCCTGGGGTGCCTGCTGCTGCTGTGGCTGGACCGGAAGTTCACCCTCGGATGGGGCAAGGTCTTCGCGCTCTACATGGTCATCTACGGCAGCGGCCGGTTCTGGATCGAGGGGATCCGCACCGACGTGAGTTACCTCGTAGGACCGTTGCGCACCAACCAGGTCACTGCACTGCTCTTCATCGTCGCGGGCTTGGCCCTGTTCGCCGTGCTGCAGGCCCGCAGGCCCGGGCGGGAGCCGTGGGTGGAGCGCGCCGGCGCCGGGGGTCCGGACGAGGAGCAGGACGCCTCCGACCCGGAGGGGTGAGGCGCCGCTCACAACCAGCCGGACCGATTTGGAATCTGGCCCCTGGATATGGGTAAACTCGGTCGTCCCACTCGGGGCTGTGGCGCAGCTGGTAGCGCACCTCCATGGCATGGAGGGGGTCAGGGGTTCGAGTCCCCTCAGCTCCACGGAGACCGACGGTATGCACCCGCATACCGTCGGTTTTTTCGTCCCCGCGCCTGCTGTCTCATCCGCCGCCTCCGCCCTCCTTCACGAGGGCCACACCCCGGACACTCCCCGCCGGTGCGACCCGACCAGGTGCGTGTCCACGATGCCGACGGCCTCCATGAGGGCGAACATCGTGGTGGGGCCGACGAAGGCGAACCCTTCCCGGCGCAGCGCCTTGGACAGCGCGACCGACTCCGGCGACGTTGTGGGGACCTCCTCACGGGTCCGGGGCCGGGGAGTCTGGTCCGGCTGGAAGGACCAGACGAAGTCCACCAGCCCGCCGCGCTCGCGCAGCCGGATCGTGGCCCGGGCGTTGCCGATGGTGGCCCGGATCTTGGCCCGGTTGCGCACGATGCCCGCGTCGGACATCAGCCGCTCCTCGTCGCGCTCGGTGAAAGTGGCCACGGTGTCGGGGTCGAACCCGGCGAACGCGGCCCGGAAGGCCGGACGCTTGCGCAGGATGGTCGCCCAGGACAGGCCGGCCTGGAAACCCTCGAGGCTGATCCGCTCGAACATCCCCTGCTCGTCGCGGACCGGCATGCCCCACTCGGTGTCGTAGTAGTCGCGCAGCAGGGGGTCGGTGGCCGCCCACGCCGGGCGGGCCAGCCCGTCCTCGCCGACGACGACACTGGTGCCTGGTGCCTGTTCCACCAGTTGATCGTGCCCTGACCCGTGGTCCGCGAGGTAGGCCAGGGCCCGGGGGTCGGTCACGACCAGCCGGTCGACCTCCTCGCCCCCGTCGCAGCGGCACAGCGAGACCGTCGCGGCCGCGTGGTCCGAGGCGACCACTCGCCATACGCCACCGAAGGAGCTCCACCGCTCCAGCGTGGCCAGGGTCTCGGCACCGTCCATCCACCTATCCTGCACCCCGCTGTGTGAGGATGCTCCGGTGACCGACCCACAGGAGCGCACCGGTGCCGTGGCAGCTGGACTGCTGGCGCTGCTGGGAGCGACTCTCGGCGGCGTGCTCTGGGTCGCGTGGCGGCCGACGACCTTCGACTGCAACACGATCAGCGAGTGCTTCGGGCCGCCGGTGACCGCGGCCGGCGTGACGCTGCTCTGCGCGGCTGCCACTCTGATCGCGTTGCGGCTGCTGCACCTGCGGCCGGTGTTCCTCACCACCGTCTTCGGCTTCGTCGGGGCCAGTGCCCTGGTGCTGTCGCTGCAGACCCTCCTCTCGGTCCGGGGACACGACGGGCTGGCCCCGTGGTGGTGCTGGGTGCTGCTCGGGGCGGTGCTCGCGCCGTTGGCCCACTGGGTGCTGCAGCCCGACCGTGGCTGGGTGGCGCGGGTGCTCCCGGTGCTGCTGGTGATCGGGCTGGTGGTCGGCGGGCAGCAGTGGGCCTCGGCCACCCGGGCCCAGGACCGTCTCGAGTCCCTGGCGACCGTCGGCGTCGAGCGGGTCCTGGTGCCCGACCTGGACGGCTACCGGCTGCGCACGTCCTGGGCCTCCAGTGACCGGGACAGCGGGACCGACTACATCTCGCTGTCGTTCAACCCGGAGGAGGGGTCGAGGGGGTACCCGAAGGGCTACCTGCTGCCGGTGGCGGACCGTGACCTGTGCCAGCTCGCACGCGACATCGTGGTGTCCTCCCGGGACGGGGACTGCCGGGAGACGGGGGACGGGGTGGTCCTGGAGGGCGAGTTTGTCGTGGGGTCCGGTGTCGTGCACGACGACACCCTGCTGCTGCTGGAGGGGGACCCCAAGGACATCACCCTGGAGCAGCTGCAGCAGGCGGTCGGGCAGGCCCGCCCGGGAACCCTGGAGGAGTTGCGCGACGGGGAGGGACCGTAGCGACGGGCGGCAGGCCGGCCCGCTACCCGGCGTGGCGGAGCACCTGCTCGGTGACCTCGTCGAAGCGGTCGCGGTCCAGGACGGCGCCGATCCGGCGCACTCCCTCCGGGTCGATCCGCAGGACGCGGTCGACCCTGGCCTCGCTGGGCCGGCGCTCGCGGTCCCAGCCGCCACTGCCGACGTCGACCCAGTGGCGGCCCCAGCGGGCCTCGGCCGCGGCGTCCCGGTCGTGGTCCTTGCTGGTCAGTTGCAGGGCGAGGAGCCACCGCCCGTCGCGCCCGATGACCAGGACCGGGCGGTCCTTGCCCTGGGAGTGGTCCTCCTCGAAGGGGACCCACGTCCAGACGATCTCGCCGGGGTCGGGCTCACCGTCGGGGTTGGGGGAGTAGCTGATCGTGGGCCTGCCGGAGAAATCCCCCGGGTAGGCCTCCGGGGCGCCGCCGGCGGGCTCGGCCGAGGACCCGCCCCGGGGGGCGGAACGGCGGGCCCGGGTGGCCACGGCCCGGGCGGTGCGGACCGTGCGGCCCAGGAGCCGCAGGAGCTGTGTGCTGTTCATCCTGACTGCACCTCCGGGTTGAGGGCGGTGGCGAGGTCGGCGATCGCGGTCGGGAGTTGCGCACCCACCTCATGAGCCCGCTCCAGGGTGAACCGGTCACTCGGGCCGCTGACCGAGGCGGCGGCGAACAGGCCCCCGACCGGGGGCAGCGGCACGCCGACGCAGCGCACCCCCACCTCCTGCTCCTCGTCGTCGAGGGCGAAGCCCTCCTCGCGGGCCTGGGCGACCCGGGCCAGGAGCTCCTCGGTCGTGGCGGCGGTGTGGGGGGTCCGTGGGTCCAGGGTGAGCTTGCGGACCAGGGAGGAGACCCGCTCGGGCTCCATCACCGACAGCACCGCCTTGCCGACCGAGGTGGAGTGGATCGGCACCCGCCGGCCGACCTCGGCGAAGATGCGCAGCGTGTGCGGGGAGGGGGACTGGGCGATGTAGACCATCCGGTCGCCCTCCAGCAGGGCCAGGTTGGCGGTCTCGCCGGACAGGTCGACGAGGGCGCGTAGGTGCTCGGCAGCGAGGGCGGCGAGCTCGCGGTAGCCGGCGTCCCCCAGCCGGAGCGCGGCGACCCCCACGGCATACTTGCGGTCCGCCTCCCGCCGGGCGTACCCGCGGTCGGCGAGGGTGAGCAGCAGCCGGTGCACCGTCCCCTGCGGCAGCCCCACCCTGCGGGCGATGTCGGTGACGCCCAGGGCGCCCTCGTGGCCGACCAGCGCCTCGAGGACGTCGAGTGCCCGGTCCACGGACTGCACGCCCCTGCCGCGCTCGGTGCTCATCGGGAGGTCTCGATCCGGCCACGGTACGGCAGGTCGCTTGACGGGCGGGGTGCCGGTGGACAGGATTCCGAGCCAGAACGGTGAAATGCCATACCCATGATGTGGAATATAGCCCCTTGAAAGGACTGCCGTCGTGGACAACCTCGGAGTACTGAGCCTGTTGGCCCTCACTCCCATCCTCGTGGTGGGTGTCTTGCTGGCCGGATTCAGGTGGCCCGCGAAGTACGCCATGCCCGTCGGCTACGTCGTCGCCCTGGTCATCGCCTGGCTGGCCTGGGAGATGGAGCCGAAGACGCTGGCCGCGGCGAGCCTGGAGGGCCTGATCGTGGCCGCCACCCTGTTGTACATCGTGTTCGGCGCGTTGCTCCTGCTCGCCACGGTGATCGCCTCCGGCGCGATGAGCCGCATCCGGGCGGGCTTCGACAACATCTCCCCGGACCGTCGCGTCCAGGCGATCATCATCGGGTGGCTGTTCGGTTCCTTCATCGAGGGCGCGTCCGGCTTCGGTACCCCGGCGGCCGTGGTCGCACCGTTGATGCTCGCGCTGGGCTTCCCGGCCATGGCGGCGGTCATGGTCGGCCTGATCATCCAGTCGACGCCGGTGAGCTTCGGGGCGGTCGGCACGCCGATCCTGGTGGGTGTGGCCAACGGCATGGGGGAGAACTCCCCGGGCATGTCCGAGCGACTCTCCGAGCTGGGGGTCAGCTACTCCGAGTATGTCGCCGAGATCGGTTTCCACGTCGCGCTGATCCACGCGATGGTCGGCCTGCTCATCCCGCTGATCCTCGCCGTGATGCTCACCGGCTTCTTCGGGGAGCGGCGCAGCTTCGCCGAGGGGTTGAAGGTGGCCCCGTTCGCGCTATACGCGTCCCTGGCGATGACCGTGCCCTACGTGCTCGTGGCCCTCGTCCTCGGCCCCGAGTTCCCCTCCCTGCTGGGCGGCCTGATCGGGTTGGCGCTGGTGATGTTCACCTCCAGCAAGGGCTTCCTGATGCCGAAGGACACCTTCGAGTTCGCTCCGCGGGACACCTGGGACTCCCGGTGGATGGGCAAGATCGACACCGACCACCTGGACAACGACAGCCGGCACCGGGAGATGAACCTGGTGACCGCGTGGGCGCCCTACGTCGCGCTGGCCGTGATCTTGGTCCTCACCCGGATCATCGACCCGCTGACCCAGTTCCTCACCACCGCGGGGACCACCCGGATCGAGATCAAGAACATCCTCGGGGTGGAGGGGATCAGCACGAACGTCGACCTGTTCTACTCGCCCGGCTTCATCCTCATCGTGGTCTCCGCCCTCAGCTACCTGTTCTACCGGATGAACGGCCAGCAGATCGCCCAGACGTGGAAGGTGTCCGGTATGCAGCTCGCCGGGACCGCGGTCGCGCTGCTGTTCGCGGTCCCGCTGGTCCGGATCCTGATCCAGTCCGGCATCAACGACTCCGGCCTGGACAGCATGCCCGTCGTGCTGGCTCAGGGCGTGGCGAGCATCGCCGGCGACAGTTGGCCGGTGTTCAGCCCGTGGATCGGCGCCCTGGGTGCCTTCGTGGCCGGGTCCAACACGGTCTCCAACCTGACCTTCTCCCAGTTCCAGTGGTCCACGGGTAACGAGATCGGTGTCCCGCCGGAGCAGGTCGTGGCGACCCAGGCGGTCGGTGGTGCGGGTGGCAACCCGGTGGCGATCCACAACATCGTGGCGGCGTCGGCGACCGTCGGTCTGCTGGGCCGCGAGGGGGACCTGATCCGCAAGACGGTCCTTGTCACGAGCTACTACTGCCTGGCTGCCGGCTCCGTCGGGTTCATGCTGATCCACGGCATCGGGTTCAACGCCGGGACCATCCTGTTCGTCGTGCTGCTGCTGGCGATCGCGGCTATCGTGCGGTGGATGTACGCCCACGACGCGAAGATCACCGCCCGCGCCACCTCCTGACCAGGCGTCCCGGGTGCCGCCGGGCCGGGTCTTCCGGTCCGGCGGCCCCGGCCCCGGTCTGGCAGGCTAGGGGGCGTGCGACCGGGGACCGAGGTGCAGGTGAGGTTCGGCAAGTGGGGGGACCGCCCCCACTGGGCGCCCCGTGAGAACCTGCGCTACCTCGGAGCCGACGTCCACGGCAGGTGGATCGGCACGGCCGAGGGCACCGTGTTCACCCGGCCAGGGGCGCAGTTCGCCACCCACGGCACGCAGGTCATGCTGTTGCCCGCGGGGCAGCGGTGGTTCGCTGCCACGTTCTACGAGCCGGTGCACGGCTACAAGTGGCGCTGCTACGTCGACATCTGCACCCCGCCCGAACTGGCAGCAGGTGGCGCCAGGATCCCGGAGTTCCGTGCCGTCGACCTGGACCTGGACGTCGTGCAGGGCTTCGACGACGCGGTGGGTGTCGAGGACGAGGACGAGTTCGCCGAGCACCAGAGGGAGTTCGACTACCCCGAGGACGTCGTCGTCGCCGCGGAGCGAGAGTGTGCCGCGGTCGTCGCTGATCTGCGGTCCGGGGCCCCCTGGACCCTGGAGGACCTGGTTCGTCAGTGGCGGGAGCTGACGCAGGAGCTGGGGAGGGGCTCGGCCTGACCCCTCCGCGGAGTCAGCGGTCGGCGAGCACCGAGAAGCGCACCTGCCGCTCGGCGTTGTCGACGTTGAGGTCCACCAGGCACAGGCTCTGCCAGGTGCCGAGCGTCAACCGTCCGCCGAGGACCGGGATCGTGGCGTACGGCGGGATGAGGGCTGGCATCACGTGGGACCGACCGTGGCCCCTGCTGCCGTGCTGGTGGATCCAGCGGTCGTCCGCCGGCAGCAGGTCGCGCAGCGCCGCCAGCAGGTCGTCGTCGCTGCCGGCCCCGGTCTCCAGGATCGCCAGCCCGGCAGTGGCGTGCGGCACGAACACGTGGAGCAGCCCGTCGCCGCGACCGTCGACGAACTTCTCGGCGTCGGCGGTGATGTCGAGCACGACCTCGTCACCGCCCGTGCGGTAGCGAACGACCTCGGTGTGCACGCTCAGACCTCGAGCGGCACGCCACGGATCGAGGCGTCGAGCACCAGCGCGGTGTGGGCCATCCCGATGCTCTTGCCCGCCCGTTCCAGGGAGTTCGCCACTTGCATCAGGCACCCGGGGTTGGCGGTGATCAGCAGCTCGGCGCCGGTGGACACGATGTTGGCGGCCTTGCGGTCGCCCAGCTCCCGGGCCGGCTCAGGGTTCAGGATGTTGTAGACGCCGGCGCTGCCGCAGCAGATCTCGGCGTCCGGGATCTCCCGCACCTGCAGACCCGGGATCGCCCGGAGGAGTTCCCGCGGCTGGTTGCGGATGCCCTGGGCGTGGCCCAGGTGACAGGCGTCGTGGTAGGCCGCCACCGCCTCGACCGGGTGGCGCGGTGCCACCGGGCCGAGCTCGGCGATGATCTCGGCGAAGTCGCGCACCCGGGAGGAGAACTCCTTGGCCCGATCGGCATACGCAGGGTCGTCCGCCAGGAGGTGGACGTACTCCTTCATGGATGACCCGCAGCCTGCCGAATTCACGACCACGTAGTCCACCGCGGCCTCGGAGAAGGTGTCGATCAGGGCGCGGGCGAATCGCTGCCCCTCATCCTCCCGCCCGACGTGGGTGCTCAACGCCCCGCAGCATCCCTGCCGCGTGGGAGCGATGACCTCGCAGCCCTCGGCGGCCAGGACCCGCGCGGTGGCGGCATTGACGCCGGGGAAGAACTCCCGCTGCACGCACCCGGTGAGCATGCCGACGACGGCCCGACGTTCGCCCACGGCCGGGGTGCGCTCCGGCACCCGCTCGGCCTTGCCCAGTTGTGGGGCGAGCGACTGCATCGAGGCCAGCTCCGGGCTGATCCTCTCCAGGAGGCCCGTCTTGGCCAGCGCCCTGTCGGCGCCGACCTTCTGGGCCAGGCGCAGCGGGCCGCGCAGCAACCGGAGACGCTTGGGGTAGGGGAAGAGGGAGAAGATCGCCGTCCGCAGCGCCTTCTCCTTGGCGGTGCGTTCGTGGCGCCGCTCCACCTGGGCCCGGGTCTGCTCGATGAGCCGGTCGTACTGGACGCCCGAGGGGCAGGCGGTGACACAGGCCATGCACCCCAGACAGGCGTCGAAG
The DNA here is from genome assembly GCF_057176825.1 of Ornithinicoccus sp. Lineage (NCBI taxonomy): Bacteria > Bacillati > Actinomycetota > Actinomycetes > Micrococcales > Intrasporangiaceae > Ornithinicoccus > Ornithinicoccus sp. Next base: position 2,131,476 of record NZ_CM169976.1, read on the forward strand.
TGGCCCACCATCGAGTCGGTCAGCGGGGCGCCCTCGAGCCCGGCCTGCATCAGGTGGATCCGGCCGCGCGGGCTGTCCATCTCCTCGCCCCACAGGCTGTAGGTGGGGCAGGTGGTCAGGCAGAACCCGCAGTGGACGCAGTCGTCGATCAGCTCCGAGCTGGGCGGGTGGTGGCTGTCGAACGCGGGCTGACCCTCTCCACGCACGCCCGGAATGCCGAGCTGGACCTGCTCGTGACCCATCAGATTCCTCCTACGAACCGACCGACCGACAGGACGCCGGTCGGGTCGAACTCCTGCTTGACCCGGCGCATGATGTCCAGCCCACCAATGGTGGCGCTGCCCCACACGTCAAGCCTGGTCTTGTCGGTGCCGGGGGCGTCGAGCACGACCAGGCTCCCGCCGTGCCGGACACACCAGTCCCGCAGCCCGGACACGGTGTCCGCGAGGTCCTCGAGCGGGGCGGCCCCGTAGAGCACCCCCGCACCGGCGGAGCCGCGGACGGCGACCCCGCGTCGGGCGGCCTCCTGCACCAGGTCGGCAACGCTGCTCAATTGGCAGGTGAGCTTGAGTGCAGCGGCGTCGGCGGTTGCCCTACCGTCCTCGCCGAGCCAGGGGAACCGCCCCGTCCAGACGGCGTCGGCGCCAGCGGCGGTGCCGGGGACGAGGTCCCGTGCCGCGGCCACCCGCGCTGCCACCCCCTCCTCGGTGCCGGTGAAGAGCGCGGCCAGCCGCGCCGGGCCCGCGTCCCCCGAGTGCTCGACCTCCAGTGCGGTGGGCACCAGTTGCGAGTGCAGCAGGCTGCTCACCGCGCCGGCCAGGTCACCCTGGGGCAGCTCCGCGCAGACCCACTCGCTCGCCGGGGTCACCGGGTGCAGCCGGAAGGTGACCTCGGTCAGCACCCCCAGCGTCCCGAAGGACCCCGTCAGGAGCTTGGCAAGGTCGTAGCCGGCGACGTTCTTGACAACCTTGCCCCCGGACTTGGCGATCGTCCCGTCGGCCCGGACCACGGTGACGCCGATGAGCAGGTCCCGGGCGGCACCGACCGCCATGCGGCGGGGCCCGGAGAGGTTGGTCGCCACCGCGCCACCGACGGTGGAACCAAGTGGCAGGTCATCGATGATGAGTTGCTGGCCGTTCTCCCGCAGGACGGTGTCGAGGTCGGCCAACCGCAGACCGGTGCCCACAATCGCGATGAGGTCGCCGTGCGCGTGCTCGACCACCTGGTCCATGCGCAGGGTCTCCAGGATCACGTCGAGGCGAGCGGGCGGCATACCCCACGCCTGTTTGGTCCCGGCCCCGCGCACGGTCACGGCCAGATCGCGCTCGTGGCAGAGCCGCATGACCGCCGAGGTCTCCTCGGTCGACGCCGGGCGCGCGATCACCTGCGGCCGGAGCCCGTCCACCAGGTCACCGGGCCAGGGCTCGCGGACCTCGCAGACCGCACCGAGCTCGTCGAGCAGGCTCATCAGAAGATCTCCGCCAATCCTTGTGCCTGAAGGGGGTGGGGGCCGGTATGCCGGCCGGGACGTTCACCGCACAGCCGAGGCGTGGGGTAGATCTTTCCCGGGTTGGCGATGCCGGCCGGGTCGAAGGCGCACCGCACCATCTGCTGGGTGTCCAGGTCCTCGGCGGTGAACATCTTGGGCATGTGCTTGGCCTTGTCGGCGCCCACACCGTGCTCGCCCGTGATCGACCCGCCGTGCTCCAGGCACAGGTCCAGGATCGCTCCGGACACCTCCTCGGCCCGCTCGGTCTCGCCCTCGACAGAGGCATCGAAGAGGACCAGCGGGTGCAGGTTGCCGTCGCCGGCGTGGAACACGTTGGCCACGCGCACGCCCTTCTCGGCGGAGATCTCCGTCATCCGGCGCAGCACCGCTGGCAGCGCGGTCCGGGGCACCACGCCGTCCTGGACGATGTAGTCGGGGCTGATCCGGCCGACCGCGGCGAAGGCTGACTTGCGGCCCTTCCAGATGGCGGCCCGGTCAGCCGCATCCGTGGCGACCCGCAACTCGAAGCACCCCTCGTCCCGGCAGATCTGCTCGACGGCGTCGAACTCGTGGGCGACCTCCTGGGCCGGTCCGTCGAGCTCGACGACGAGCACCGCGCCGGCGCCCTCGGGGTAGCCGCAGCTCACCGCCGCCTCGGCCGCCTCGATGGCCAGGGCGTCCATGATCTCGATGGCCGCGGGCACGATGCCGCTGGCGATGATCGCGCTGGTGGCGGCGCCGGCCTGGTCGGTGTCCTGGAATCCGGCCAGGATCGTGCGCACCTCCTGGGGCAGCCGCACCAGGCGGACGGTGACCCCGGTGGCGACGCCCAGCGTGCCCTCGGAGCCGACGAACGCGCCGACCAGGTCGTAGCCGGGGGAGTCCGGGGCGCGGGTGCCCAGCGTGATCGCCTCGCCCTCGGGGGTGACCACGTCCAGGGCGAGCACGTGGTTGGCGGTGAAGCCGTACTTGAGGCAGTGCGCTCCACCGGAGTTCTCGGCGACGTTGCCGCCGATCGAGCAGATCTGCTGGCTCGAGGGGTCCGGCGCGAAGTAGTAGCCCTCGGGGTTGGCCGACTTCGAGACCTGCAGGTTGATCACGCCGGGGTCCACCACGGCCCGCTGGTCGGCGGCGCTGATCTCGTGCAGCGTGCGCAGTCGGCTGGTGACCAGCAGCACGCCGTCGGCGTGGGGGAGCGCGCCACCGGAGAGGCCGGTCCCCGAGCCGCGCGCCACGAACGGCACCCCGTGTCGGGCGCAGGCCTGGACGGTGCGGCGGACGTGCTCGGGGGTGTCGGTCAGCACCACCAGGGCAGGTCGGACGCGGTAGGCCGCCAAGCCGTCACAGTCGTAGGCACCCAGCCGGGTCGGGTCAGTGATCAGGCACTCGGCGGGCAGGTGCGGCCGCAGGTCCTCCAGGACGTCGGCCGCGGTGCCGGCCGCCTCGCTAGCGGGCTCGCTCATGGTGGTCACCTCCAGGGACTGTTCGCACCATTCTGTCGTGGTTCGCCAGCGGGGGCATCCGAGGGGCGGTGCACGATGAACAGCAACATTCCACATTACGGAACCTCTTGGTTACCTGACGGAATATACTCTAGTGGCACACGGCGTTGAGGCAGCCGCGACCCTTGACGTGGGTCCCGTTGCGTGACTGGATGGAAGGGCATGTCCATCCAACAACAGGGGAGAATGGACATGTCACGCAACACGATTGTCCGGGGAGTGGCTGCTGCAGCCGCTGCGTCCTTGATCGCCTTGGCGGGCGGGACCGCCGCGAACGCCGGGGGTACCCCGCGGCCGTGCGATGTCGGCGGAGGTGACTTCACCGCCCAATGCGGGAGTGGCGGTGGAGGGGGCGGCGGCGGTGGAGGGGGGGGCGGTGGCGGTAGTCCTGACCCGGTCTAAGGTCAGATGAGCGGGGCAGCAGACACGGGTCTGCTGCCCCGTTCGCCTGTCGTGACGGCTGGCGCGTCCGGTGTGGCGCCGTCGGCGGTGCGATTGGGGCGGGGCCGGGCTGCATGGGAGACTGACCCGACCGCTGTCGTCCCGTTCCCCGAACCCGAGGTCCCTGTCGAGTGTCGCCGATCGCCCAGTCCGCGCCGAAGCCGGCCGCCACCCCCGCGGAGGTGATCCGCAACTTCTGCATCATCGCGCACATCGACCATGGCAAGTCCACGCTGGCCGACCGAATGCTGCAGATCACCGGCGTGGTCGAGCAGCGCCAGATGCGGGCGCAGTACCTGGACCGGATGGACATCGAACGCGAGCGGGGCATCACCATCAAGTCGCAGGCGGTGCGGATGCCCTGGTCGGTCACCGCGCCGGAGGCGCCTGAGGGCCGTCCGTACGTGCTGAACATGATCGACACGCCGGGGCACGTCGACTTCACCTACGAGGTGAGCCGGTCGTTGGCCGCGTGCGAGGGCGCGGTGCTGCTCGTCGACGCGGCGCAGGGCATCGAGGCGCAGACCCTGGCCAACCTCTACCTGGCGATGGAGAACGACCTCACCATCATCCCGGTGCTCAACAAGATCGACCTGCCCGCGGCCCAGCCGGAGAAGTATGCCGAGGAGCTGGCCGGGCTGATCGGCTGCGAGCCCGAGGACGTCATGAAGGTGTCCGGCAAGACCGGCGAGGGCGTCGAGGAGTTGCTGGACCGGATCGTCGCGGAGATCCCGGCACCGGTCGGGGACTCGTCCGCGCCGGCCCGGGCGATGATCTTCGACTCCGTCTACGACACCTACCGCGGCGTGGTGACCTACGTCCGGGTGATCGACGGTGACCTGTCGCCGCGCGAGAAGATCGCGATGATGTCCACCAAGGCGACACACGAACTGCTTGAGATCGGCGTGATCTCCCCGGAGCCCGTCCCGTCTCAGGGTCTGGGGGTCGGCGAGGTCGGCTACCTCATCACCGGGGTGAAGGACGTGCGTCAGTCCCGCGTCGGGGACACCGTCACCGGGGCGGGACGGATGGCGGCGCAACCGCTCGGCGGCTACAAGGATCCCCGGCCGATGGTGTTCTCCGGGCTCTACCCAATCGACGGCTCGGACTACCCGATCCTGCGCGACGCGCTGGACAAGCTGAAGCTCAACGACGCGGCGCTGGTCTACGAGCCGGAGACGTCGGCGGCGCTGGGATTCGGCTTCCGGGTCGGCTTCCTCGGGATGCTGCACCTGGAGATCGTCCGCGAGCGGCTGGAGCGCGAGTTCGACCTCGACCTCATCTCGACCCTGCCCAATGTCGTCTACCAGGTGCAGTTGGACGACGGGACCGAGGTGGAGGTGACCAACCCGAGTGAGTTCCCGGCAGGCAAGGTGGCCTCTGATCACCGAGCCTGTCGTGCGTGCCACGGTGCTGGCCCCGAGCGAGTTCATCGGCAGCATCATGGAGCTCTGCCAGAGCCGACGCGGCACCCTGAAGGGGATGGACTACCTGTCCCCGGAGCGGGTGGAGATGCGCTACACCCTGCCGCTGGCCGAGATCGTCTTCGACTTCTTCGACGCGCTGAAGTCCCGGACCAAGGGCTACGCCTCCCTGGACTACGAGCCCGACGGGGAGCAGGACGCCGACCTGGTGAAGGTGGACATCCTGCTGCAGGGTGACACCGTCGATGCCTTCAGCTCGATCGTGCACCGGGACAAGGCCTACGCCTACGGCGTCATGATGGCGGGCAAGCTCAAGGACCTCATCCCGCGGCAGCAGTTCGAGGTGCCGATCCAGGCGGCGATCGGCTCCCGGGTCATCGCGCGCGAGACGATCCGGGCGATCCGCAAGGACGTCCTCGCCAAGTGCTACGGCGGTGACATCAGCCGCAAGCGCAAGCTGCTGGAGAAGCAGAAGGAGGGCAAGAAGCGGATGAAGATGGTCGGCTCCGTCGAGGTGCCGCAGGAGGCCTTCATCGCCGCGCTCTCCCAGGACGGCGGCGCCGAGAAGGCCAAGAAGTAGTGGTCGGCGAGAACCCGCCGGGCGCACCGTCCCCGGGGGTGGACCCCGCCCGTCCGCACCGGTTGGCGCGCACCCGCTCGTTCACCCGCCGGGGTGACCGGATGCCCCCACGGCACCATGCGGCATACGACCGGCTGTCCCCCCGGTATGTCGTGGACGTGCCCCCGGACGGGGACGCAGGGGTCACCACGGTCGACCCCTCCTACCGGCTGGACCAGCAGGGCGTATTCGGCCGACTGGCCCCGTTGGTCGTGGAGGTCGGGTCGGGCTCCGGGGACGCACTGCGGCACGCGGCGGCGGAACGCCCCGACTGGGACTTCCTGGCGCTGGAGGTCTGGCGCCCGGGCATCGCGCAGACGATGGCCCGGATGGGGGAGGACCTGCTGCCCAACATCCGGTTCGTCGAGGTTGACGCGGGCCAGGCGCTGGCCACTCTGCTGGAGCCGGGGACGGCGCACGAGGTGTGGACGTTCTTCCCCGACCCCTGGCCCAAGACGCGCCACCACAAGCGCCGACTGGTGGCTGCCCCGTTCGCCGACGCCGTGCACCGGGTGTTAGAGCCGAGTGGGCTGTGGCGGCTGGCCACGGACTGGGCCGACTACGCCACGTGGATGCGCGAGCTGCTGGACGTGGATGAGCGGTTCGGGCTCGTCTCCACCGAACGTGCCCCGCTGCGGCCGGTGACACGGTTCGAGCGCAAGGGCGTGGCGGCCGGGCGGGAGATCGCCGACCTGGCCTACCAGCGACTGCCCTCCGACGCCTGAGGTAGGGCACCGGGACACCCTGAGGTAGGGCACCGGGCAGAGTTAGGGACAACGGCCGATGTGGGGGTCTACCTCAGCAGACGAGTCTTGATTCATCGGGTCCGACCGGCCCCGATGGACACAAGATCGGAGCAGCACCATGGATTTCGTGGATCCCTACCTCCGGGTCGAGCTGAGCTACCGCCGAGAGGAGCTGACCAGGGCCTGGCAGTCGCCGCTGCGGCTCCCGTTCAGCAAGAGCCGTGCCCAGCGGCCCAGTGGTCCCACCCCCTCGGGTGGCCACCGCGTGGCCCTGGCGCGGTGAGCCACGCCGCAGACCTGGTCCTGCCGTGTTCCGAGCCGCCACTGCGACTGTCGGTGGCAGCAGGGATGATGGAGGACGTGGCAATCGACCCAACGACGAACACACCCCTGGTCGGGCGGGCTGATGAGCTCTCCCAACTCACGCTGGCAGCCGGTGTCGGATCGGATCCGACACCGGCTGCCGTCGTGCTCGGGGGAGACGCGGGCGTCGGCAAGACCCGCTTGCTGAGCGAGCTCGCCCGGCGCGCCCAGGAGTCGGGGTGGGAGGTGCTCATCGGACACTGCCTGGACTTCGGCGACAGCGCCCTGCCCTACCTGCCGTTCTCGGAGATGTTCGGCCGGCTTGGCGCCAGTCGGCCCGAGGTCATGGCCGCGGTGGCCAGCGACACCCCTGCCATCGCCCGGTTGCAGCCAGGAAGGCGCCTGCTCGGGGCGCAGCCGGCCACGGGCTCCGCTGGCCCGGAGCAGATCCACGCTCGCGGGGCGGCGGCCGGCCACGACGCCGACGGGGCCGGCCTGGGGCGGGGAGAGATCTTCGAGGGGGTCCACGCGGCGCTGGAGCACCTGGCGACCTCCGGCCCGGTGCTGGTGATCGTGGAGGATGCGCACTGGGCCGACCGCTCGACCTGCGACATCCTGTCCTCGCTGTTCGTCCGGGGGTTCGAGCAGCCGGTGAGCATCGTGGTCTCCTATCGCAGTGACGACCTGCACCGCCGGCACCCGCTGCGCGGCAGGGTCACCGAGTGGGGCCGGATGCCGCGGGTCTCCCGGTTGCACCTGGCAGAGCTGCCCGACCCTGACGTGCGCAGCCTGGTCAGGGCCACGCACGGGGCGCGACGTCCCAGCCAGGTGCTGACCGAGGCCGACGTGCAGGAGATCGTGCGACGGGCGGAGGGCAACGCCTTCTTCGCCGAGGAGCTCCTCGGGGCACGCGAGCTGGACCGAGGCGACCTGCCCTCGGACCTGGCGGACCTCCTGCTGGTCCGGCTGGACAGCCTCGGGGACACCGCGCGCGGTGTCGTGCGTGCGGCCGCCGTCGCCGGTCGGCGCGTGGCACACGACATGCTGGCCGCGGTGGCAGGGCTGCCGGAGGGCGAGCTCGACGGGGCCCTGCGCTCGGCGGTGGACGCCAACATCCTGATCCCGTGGGGCGATGCCTCCTACGCCTTCCGGCACGCGTTGCTGGCCGAGGCCGTCTACGACGACCTGTTGCCCGGCGAGCGCACCCGGCTGCACGCCGCCTACGTGGCCGCGCTCGTGCAGGGGCAGAGCAACGGGTCGGCTGCCGAGCTGGCCAGGCATGCCCGGGCAGCCCAGGACCGGGAGACCGCGCTGGCGGCCAGCATCGAGGCCGGCGACGACGCGATGAAGGTTGGCGGCCCGGACGAGGCGGCAGGTCACTTCCAGCTCGCGCTGGAGCTGCTGGCCGACCCGAGCCTGGCCGATCACGGCGAGGCCAACGTCGTCCACCTGACCCACCGGGCGGCGGAGGCGCTCATCGACGCCGGACACACCCACCGCGCGGGAGCGCTGCTGCGGGACGCCCTGTCCTCCATCGGCGCGGACCTCGCCCACGACGAGCGGGCCAAGCTCCTCCTGCAGCTGGCGCGCGCCGCGATGTTCAGCGACGACCCCTCGCTCAACTCCCTGGACCTGACCACCGCCGCCCTTGACCTCGTGGGGCCGGAGCCCCGGCCGCTCCGCGCCCACGCCCTGGCGGTGCACGCGCGGGCCAACGTGGACCGCTCCCGCTTCGCCGAGGCGGTCTCCTTCGCCCAGGACGCGGTCACGATGGCCGACACCCTGGGACTGAAGCGGACGGCGGTCGACGCCGCGACCACCCTGGGGCGTCTCAACGAGTTCCTCGGCGACCCGGAGGAGTCGATCCGTCTCCTCACCGAGGTGCTCGAGCAGGCACGCGCCAGTGGGGACACGGCGGCCCAGACCCGGGCGCTGCACCAGCTCGGCGGCACCCACCTCGAGATGGGTCAGGTCACCCGGGCGCGCGAGTTCTACCGCGAGGCCACGTCCCTGGCGCGGAGGCAGGGACGACCCTGGGCACCGTACGGCTTCGACGCGCGGGTGCTCAGTGGGTTGACGGCCTACATGGCCGGCGACTGGGATGCCGTGGACCGCCTCACCGACACCTCGGGGGAGAACCCGCCGCCGTCCGCGGCTGTGATCCTGACGGCGGTCCGCCTGCAGGTGAGCGCCGGGCGGGGTGATCCCGCAGGCCCTGCCGCCGTCGAGGCCACCCGGCCACAGTGGGCCGAGGACGGCTGGCTGGCAATCCTGGCCGGTGGCGCGGCCCTCGAGCTCGCGGGCGATGCCGGTGACCCGGAGGGGGCTGCCCAGGCGTACGACGACACCGTCGCGGCCGTGACCACCGTGTGGCAGGTGGAGACGTTCAATGCCCAGGTGCGGCTCGCCGCGCTGCTCCTGGGCCACCTGACCACAGGGGTGGGGGAGCTCGGCGCTGCCGCGCGCTCCGACCGGTTGCGCCTTGGCTCGGACCTAGCCGCGGTCCTGCGTCAGGCGGAGACGCAGAAGTCCGTGCTCGGCCGGACGGTGGGACCCGAGGGCCGGGCGTGGGGTCTGCGACTGGCGGCGGAGCATTTGCGGCTGCGGTGGCTGGGGGGTGAGGACGTGCCGGAGAAGGACCTCCGCGGCGCCTGGGAGCGGACCGTGGAGGCCTTCGAGCAACTGGGCCACCCCTTCGAGGTCGCGCGGTCACAGGCCCGACTGGCGGCCGTGCTCCGTGCCCAGGGGGAGCAGGGTCTCGCGCAGGAGCTGGCCGGGAGTGCCGGGGCGACGGCCGAGGCGCTGGGAGCGCTGCCGCTCCTGGCCGAGGTGCGTGGCCTGGGAGCGCGTGCTGCGGCGGCGACGACCCCAGACCAACCGGTGCTGACCCCACGCGAGCGAGAGGTGCTGGCCCTGGTGGCCCAGGGACGTACCAACGGCCAGGTCGCGCGCCAGCTGTTCATCAGCACCAAGACGGTGAGCGTGCACGTGTCCAACATCCTGGCCAAGCTGGGAGCCGCTGGCCGCACCGAGGCGGCCGCGCTGGCCCGGCGGCAGGGTCTCCTCGACTAGCGAGGACGCCGCCGGGCCAGGCCCGGTCGCTCAGTCCCAGCGGAAGGTGCGGGCGGCGACCAGGAAGAGCACCACCGACCAGACGACCATCACGAGGAGCTGGGTCAACGGGAAGTCCCCCGTGCCGAACCACGCCGTGTTCAGCGACTGTGCGCCGGCACCCAGGGGGGTGTAGGTGGCGATCCTGGCGGCGGCCTCCGGCATGGCAGGCCCGGGCGTCCACAGACCCGCCATGAACAGCATCGGGAAGTAGACCAGCATGCCGAGCCCGGAGGCGGTCGTGCCCTTGTTGGCCAGGCCGCCGATCAGCAGCCCGATGCCGAACATCGAGGTGACCGCGAGGACGAAGGCAGCCAGGGCCAGCAGCGGACTCTCGGGCATGGGGCTGTCGAAGATCAGGAGCCCGGCCAGGAGGGCCAGGAGGGCACCGAGGATGACGGCCACCAGCTCCACCACGAGGTGGGCCAGCAGCACACCCTGCGGGCGCATCGGGGTAGTCGACATGCGCCGGAGCACCCCGGTCTCCCGGTATCCCGCGAGGTAGGCGGGCAGGGCGGTCAGCCCGGCGGACGCCGCCGCGACGCAGAACATGACGGGGAGGAACAGGTCGACGACCGTGTACTGCTCCCACTGCGCGCCGGCGTCGGTGATCTGGTCGCCCATCCCGGGGATCGCCAGCGCCATTCCGACGAGGAGGACCGTGGGGAAGAGCAGGACGAAGAACAGGCTGCTGAAGTCCCGCAGGAACAGCCGCGCCTCCGAAAGGGTCAGGGGGCCCAGGCCCCGCATCCCCGTGCGGGTGCGGGTGCTGCCGGGGAGTCGTTCGGTCGTCGCGGTCATGGTGCGGTCTCCTCTGCGTCTCGGGTGACCAGCTCGACGAAGGCGTCCTCGAGGGAGCGGGTGCGGGTCCGGACCTCGTCCGGGATGATGCCGCGGGCATAGAGCGCGGCGATGGCGTCGGGCAGCACCGTGTCGGTGCCGCTGATCTCCAGCTCGCGCCCGACCTCCCGGACCGAGGTGACGGCCGGGAGGGCGCGGAGGAATTCGTGGTCCGGAAGGGCCTCTGGCAGCCCCACCCGGAACGTGCGGTCCCCGTGGGTGCCGCCGGACAACTCAGCCGGCGTCCCCTCGGCGATCACGCGGCCCCCGTCGATCACCACGAGCCGGTCGCACAGCCGCTCGGCCTCGTCCATGAAGTGGGTGACCAGGATGATCGTCACGCCGCTGTCGCGGACGCTGCTCGACCAGGTCCCAGGTCTCCCGGCGGGCCTGCGGGTCCAGCCCGGTGGTGAGCTCGTCCAGGATCGCGACCTGGGGGCGGCCGATCAGCGCGAGCGCGATGGACAGGCGCTGCTTCTGGCCGCCGGACAGGTCCTGGTATGCCGTGTCCCGCTTCTCGCCGAGGCCCAGCCTGTCCAGGAGCGCCTCGGGGTCGTCCGGGTCGGGGTAGAACGCGGCATAGAGACGCAGCGCCTCGATGACCCGGATCTTGGGCGGCAGTGCAGACTCCTGGAGTTGCACGCCGAGCACCTCGCGGACCGGGACAGGGTCGTGCTGCGGGTCGAGCCCGAGCAGATTGACCGACCCGCCGTCGGCGTGGCGCAGCCCGGCCAGGCACTCGACCGTGGTCGTCTTGCCCGCACCGTTGGGTCCGAGGATGCCGAAGATCTCACCGCGTTGGACGGTGAACGACACTCCATCGACGGCGACCTTCGGGCCGTAGGCCTTGCGGAGGTCGGTCACCCGGACGACGGGGCCGGTCGGCGCCGTCACCGCGCCTGGTGTGGGGGAGGTGGAGATAGTCATGTCAGGTCTTCCTTGTCTCGATAGGGATCCGCCGGACCAGCAGCCCGAAGCAGGCGGCGCCGGCGAGGAGCACCACGACGGCCGAGAGTGGGCCTCCGCCGGGCCAGTGGTCGGCGAGGGTGATGCTCCAGGGCCTCCACTGGTGCTCCCCGAGCCCGACGAGGGTCGTCACGAGGATCGGAAGCAGCGTGAGCGGGAGTGCGAGGGTGCCCCACCAGGCGCCGGCCCGCAGGTATGCGGCGCCGACGAGCAGGCCGCTGACCATCGCGGAGGCGAAGAGGAGGGCCAGGCCGAGGCCGTAGGTGAGCTCGCCACCGGCGAAGACCGTGAGGTTGGTGTCGTCGGTCTGCCCGTGGACCCACCCCAACCGGTCGTAGATCCAGCGTTCCAGCAGCAGGGCCACCGTGCTGAACACGGCGTTGAGCACGCCGATCCCCACCTGCGCCAGCAGTGCCGCGCGGATGAAGGATCGGCGGGTCATCCCCGCGGCGACATGGAGCGGCAGGTAGGTGGTGGCCATCATGATCGCGATGCTGAACGGGAACCAGAGCAGCCCGTGGTGCGAGATGGCGAACCCGGACATCTGGACGGTGTCCACGTTGCGGCCGACGATGGCCAGGACCACCGTCACCACGACGACGACCAGGGCCCAGGCCAGGAACATCAGGAAAAAGGTGCGGGTGAAGAGCCACTGTGTCGCCCGCAGCCACTGCGGACGGTGACGGGTGGTCCGCACCTCCGTGTCGAGGGTGTCGGTGCTCATGCGGTCTCCCGGGCGCTGTCGGTGTCGTGGTCGGTGGCGTCGTCGCCGGCGTGGTTGGTGAGGTGGATGAATAGGTCCTGGAGGGGGACCGGTCCGACCTGGAGGCCGTTCTGCTCGGCGCTGGCCAGGAGATCCTGGTCCAGGGCGCCGAAGACGGTCGTCTGCCGGGTCGGACCGAGGTCGCGGGTGCCGATGACGGGCTGGCCGGCGGTGAACCTGTCGACGGCCGCTGCCGGACCGGTGAGCGTGGCACCCTGCGTGCGCAGGTCCTCCGCCTCCTGGCTGAGCAGCAGCTCGCCGCGGTGCAGGACGGTCACCGTCTCCACCAGGTGCTCGATCTCGTTGATCAGGTGGCTCGAGAGCAGGATCGTGCGGGGGTGTTCGGCGAAGTCGCGGAGCAGCTCGTCGTAGAACATCTGCCGGGCCGGTGCATCCATCCCCAGGTGCACCTCGTCGAACATCGTCACCGGGGCCCGGGCTGCCAGCCCCACGACGACACCGAACGCAGAGGCCTGGCCGCGCGACAGGGCCGACGGCTTCTTGGACAGGTCGAGCCCGAACTGCGCGGCGAGGCGGTGGGCGTAGGAGCGGTCGAAGCGGGGCCGCGCGAGCTCGAACCAGTCCAGATTGTCCTCGAGCTTCTCGTCGGTGATGACATCACCGCTCTCGCGGATCAGGCAGACCTGCTCCATGACTTGCTCGCTCTCGAACGGGTCGGTCCCGCCGATGCGGATCTCGCCCGCAGAGGGGGCGCGCAGCGAGGCCAGGGCGCAGAGCAGGGTGGTCTTGCCCGCCCCGTTGCGGCCGAGCAGGCCGTGGATGCGGTCGGATTCGAGGTCGAGTGAGACCCCGCTGAGCGCGGGGGTGGAGCCATAGGTGACACCGAGCTCCACGGTCCGGACGGGCTGGCCGGTCATCGACGTGCTCCCTTCGGGTCGGAGTTCATGAGGTAGGTGGTGAGTTCTGCGGGGGTGATGCCGAGGACGTCCGCCTCGCGCAGGACCGGGTCCAGGCGCTCGGCGAAGAACACCTCGCGGCGCCGGGTGCGCAGCAGGTCGGGGGCGCCTTCTGAGACGAACATCCCCAGCCCGCGCTGTTTGTGAAGGATCCCCTCGTCGACCAGTTGGGCGAACGCCTTGGCGGCGGTGGCGGGATTGATGCGGTAGGTGGTGGCGTACTGCGTGGTCGACATGACCTGGTCCCCCTCGCGGAGCGCGCCGGAGAGAATCTCGCCACGGATCGCCTCGGCGATCTGCTGGTAGATCGGCTCACGACCGTCGAACACGAGGTTCCCTCCTTCTGTGGTTCATTACTCGACTAATGAACCACAGAACGTAGGGATCGGTCAAGTGAGTTGGGGGACGGTGCTGCGCGTCAGTCGCCGGTGGTGTATCTGCCGCGACGGACCAGCTTGGGGTCGGGCGGCAGCACGATCGTGTGGTCCTTGTCGGGGTAGTCGAAGAGGCCGAGGAAGTAGCGCATGGCGTTGAGGCGGGCGCGCTTCTTGTCGTTGCTCTTGATGGTGATCCATGGTGCGGCATCGGTGTCGGTGAGCCGGAACATCTCTTCCTTGGCCTCGGTGTAGGCCTCCCAGCGATCCAGCGACTCCAGGTCCATCGGGGACAGTTTCCAGCGGCGCACGGGGTCGAGCTGCCGGATCGCAAACCGGGTCCGCTGCTCCGAGCGGGTCACCGAGAACCAAAACTTCGTCAGGTGGATGCCGTCATCGACGAGCATCCGCTCGAAGGTGGGCGTCTGGTGCATGAACCGCTGGTACTGGTCCTCGGTGCAGAAGCCCATGACCCGCTCGACACCGGCGCGGTTGTACCAGGACCGGTCCAGCAGCACGATCTCGCCGGCGGTCGGCAGGTGCTGGACGTACCGCTGGAAGTACCACTGTCCCTCCTCCACCCGGGAGGGCTTGGTGAGCGCCACGACCCGGGCGCCGCGCGGGTTCAGGTGCTCGGTGAACCGCTTGATCGCCCCGCCCTTGCCTGCGGCGTCGCGCCCCTCGAAGACCACCAGGAGCCGCTTCCCGGTGTCCTGCACCCAGTACTGCAACTTGAGCAGCTCGACCTGCAGGAGCCACTTCTCGACGTCGTAGTAACTGCGGGACAACCGGTTGCCGTAGGGGTAGTCCTCACGCCAGGTGTCGACGGCCTTCCCGTCGGGGGTGATGAGGTCCGGGTCCGAGCCCTGGTCGTCCCGGACGGTGTAGCCTTCGGCCCTGAGCCGGTCGATGTACTCGCGGAGTTCCTGCTGCACGTGCGTGACTGTAGGGGACGTGGGTGAACGGGAGGCGACATCGCGGTGGGAGACAATGGGGGTATGCCGTCAGCGCTTCCCCCGGGCGAGCCCGTGCCCGCCGACGGGTCCCTGCCCGGCTGGGCCCTGGAGCGACTGGGCGCCGGGCCCTTCGGGGTCTACCTGCACGTCCCGTTCTGCCGGGTGCGGTGCGGGTACTGCGACTTCAACACCTACACCGTCCCCGAGCTGGGTGGGCACGGCGCCACGCTGGACAGCTACGCCGACGCGGCGTTGGCCGAGGTGGTGCTGGCCGCGCGGGTGCTGGACGCCGCCCCGGGCCCCACCCCGCCGGTGCAGACGGTGTTCGTCGGTGGCGGCACCCCGACCATGCTCCCGCCGGCCGACCTGGTCCGGGTGCTGCGTGGCATCGATGATGCGTGGGGACTGGCGCCGGATGCCGAGGTGACCACCGAGGCCAACCCGGACACGATCACCCCCGCGGTGGCCGAGCAACTGGCGGCCGGCGGCTTCACCCGCGTCAGCCTGGGGATGCAGTCTGCTGTGCCGCACGTGCTGACCACCCTGGACCGGACCCACGACCCCGCGAACGTGGAGTCTGCCGTGACCGCGGTCCGGGACGCGGGTCTGCAGGTGAGCCTGGACCTGATCTATGGGACGCCGGGGGAGTCGCTCGCGGACTGGGAGGCGAGCCTGCGCGAGGTGGTGCGCCTGGCGCCGGACCACGTGTCGGCCTACGCCCTCGTCGTGGAGCAGGGCACGAAGCTCGCCGCCCAGGTGCGGCGCGGTGAGGTGCCCGCGCCCGACGACGACGACGAGGCGGACAAGTACGAGGTGGCCGACCGCGTGCTGTCCGACGCCGGATACGGGTGGTACGAGATCAGCAACTGGTCCACCGGCCCGGAGGCGCGGTGCCGACATAACGTCGGCTACTGGGCGGGCGGGGACTGGTGGGGGATCGGGCCCGGGGCCCACAGCCATGTGGGTGGGGTGCGCTTCTGGAACGTCAAGCACCCCGCACCGTATGCGGAGCGGCTGGCGTCCGGGGTGTCGCCCGCCGCTGGGCGGGAACGGCTGACCGCGGGTCAGCGCTTCGACGAGCGGGTGCTGCTCGGGGTGCGGCTCGCCGAGGGGATGGAGCTGTCCGTGCTGTCCCCGGAGGGCCGGGAGGCCGTGGCCGGATTGATCGCCGGGGGTCTGCTGGAGGGACCCGCAGCCCTGCGGGGGCGGGGCGTGCTCACGCTGCGCGGCAGGCTGCTCGCCGACACGGTCGTGCACCGGCTGCTTGCCGGCGCCTGACCGACGGGCGCGAGCCGGTCTGGTCCTCGAGTTCGGGGACTCTCGGCGTGGGTCCCACGCCTCGGGGGTGGCAGCGGTTAGAACAGGCAGTGGCCCCCTGCCCGGTATGAGCGGGCAGGGCCCCAGACCGCGGGTCAGGTCGCACCGGACCGGTGACCCGGACAGGCGTAGGCCCCCGCGAAGTATGAGTTCGCGGGGGCCCACTGGGTGATCAGCGGTGCTGCTGCCGATCGACCGTCGAGTAGTCGGGTGGCTCGCCCTACCTCAGCACCGGTAGGTGTCCCCAGGAACGGGGTCCTGGTTTGCGAATCCGCGACCGTGGCTCGGGGTCGGCACCCCGTCTCCGGGATGCGTAGCAGCATGTCTACTGCTTCCCGGGGGGCGGCGCAAGAGGTCGGCCCAAAACTCTTCCCCGGGATGCGGCTGGACCTACTGCAGGACCCGCAGCTGGAACGGGTAGACGTAGGTCTCGCCGCGACCAGCGCGCAGCGCGCCCTTGATGTGCGCGTAGGCCGCCACCACGAAGATGAGGAGCCAGAACGGCAACACCACCAGGAAGCCGATGCCGAGGGTCACGACCGCGACCAGCCAGCCCAGCCAATACAGCACCCAGAAGGAGAGGTTGAAGTTGAAGGCGCCGGCCGCGGCCTGTCGCACCGCGGGGCTGGTGTCCTTGAAGAAGATCCAGATCAGCAGCGGACCGAGCACGCTGAGGGTGCCGGCGCTGATGATGAAGGCGATCGGTGCGGACAGGTGCGCCAGGATCATCCAGGTGCGGTCGGCGCCGCCGACGGCCTGCGGCGAGGGCTGTTGCGCGTAGGGCTGCCCCTGCTGGGGTGCGCCCCAGGGTTGCCCCTGAGGGGGGATCTGCCGGTAGCCCTCGCCCTCGGGCGGGTTCTGGTGCGGGTCCTGGGTCATGGTCTGTCTCACTCCTGTGGGACGGTGACGAAGTCGATGAGCTCCTCGACGCTGGCCAGGAGCGTGGGCTCCAGGTCGCTGTAGGAACGCACGGAGCCCAGAATCTGTTTCCAGCCCCTGGCCACATCGGCCTGCGTGGCGTGCGGCCAGCCTAGCTCGGCGAGCACCCCGTGCTTCCAGGACCGGCCCCTCTCGATGACGGGCCAGGCGTCCAGCCCGATCCGGGCCGGGCGCACCGACTGCCAGACGTCCACGTAGGGGTGCCCCAGGATCCGCACGTGGCGCGACTGCGGCAGGGCGCGGGCGGCCGCGACCACCTTGTCCTCCTTGGTGCCCGGCACCAGGTGGTCGACCAGGACGCCCATCCGCCGGTCCGCGGTGGGTGCGAAGTCACGGATCACCGCGGTCAGGTCGTCCACGCCGTCCAGCAGTTCGACCACGACACCCTCCACCCGCAGGTCGTCGCCCCAGATCTTCTCGACCAGTTCGGCGTCGTGCCGACCCTCGACGAACAGGCGCGATCCGCTGGCCACCCGGGCCGGGGCGCGGCCCACCGCGCGCGACCCGCTGGCGGTGCGCGAGGCCGCCTGGCGGGCTGCGGCGAGCGCGGCCCGGTCGGCCTGCCTGGGCGGGGTCAGCACCACGGGGCGGCCCTCGAGCAGGAATCCCGGACCGAGCGGGAACCCCTTGCCGCGCCCACGGCGGTCCTCCAGGTGCACGACGTGCATCCCGCCGGCCTTCTCGACCCGGGTGATGGCGCCGCACCACCCGGTCTGCACGTCCTCCACGACCATGCCCAACTCGGCCTCGATCGGTTGGGCACGGCCCCGGGCGGGGGCGCGCCAGTCGCCGGAGAGGACGTCGGTGCCGTAGCGGTCGTTCACCCCGTCAGGCTACGGGTGGTGGGGTGCGCGACCGGCCAGCGAAACGCGGGAGCGACGGGGACCGCGTAGACTGGCACTCGCGAATCAGGAGTGCCAACTGCCGGTGGGAGGTGCGGGAGATGATGGAGGACCGTCGACTGGCGGTGCTGCGTGCCATCGTCCAGGACTACGTGCGCACCTCGGAGCCCGTCGGGTCCAAGAGTCTGCTGGACCGGCACCAGCTGGGTGTGTCCGCGGCCACGGTGCGCAACGACATGGCCGCCCTGGAGGAGGACGGGCTGATCTCGGCCCCGCACACCAGCGCGGGCCGGGTGCCCACGGACGCCGGCTACCGGATGTTCGTCGACCGGTTGCAGTCGATCAAGCCGATGAGCCGGGCGGAACTCGCCGCGATCCAGCGGTTCCTCGAGGGTGCGGTCGACCTGGACGACGTCGTCGGGCGGACCGTGCGCCTGCTGTCCAGCCTGACCCGGCAGGCGGCCGTCATGCAGTACCCGTCCCTGACCCGGTCCACCGTGCGCCACGTCGAGCTGGTCCTGGTCGGCGCCACCCGCCTGATGGTGGTGCTCATCGTCAACACCGGGCGCGTCGAGCAACGTGTCGTGGAACTGGACCGGGAGCTGGGCGGCGCCGAGGGCGAGCAACTCGTCCACGACCTCCGTTCCCTGGTCAACACCCATGCGGCCGGGCGCCCGCTGGCCGAGGTGACGCCCCTGCTCGAGGAGGCCCTGCACGGCCTGGACCCCGAGGCCCAGCAGGTCGCCCGGGTCGTGGTCGACGCGCTGGCCGACGTGCTCGTCGAGCAGCACGAGGAGCGGGTGGTCCTGGCCGGCACCGCCAACCTGGCGCGCGTCGGGACCGACTTCCCCCTGTCCATCGGGCCGGTGCTGGAGGCGTTGGAAGAACACGTGGTGCTCCTGAAGTTGATGGGAAGTATGGCCACGCTCGACTCCCAGGACACGGTCACCGTCAGCATCGGCGCGGAGAACCCCTACGAGGGATTGCGCAGCACCTCCGTGGTGACGACCAACTACGGCCCGGCCGGCGGACTCGGCGTGGTGGGCCCGACCCGGATGGACTACCCGTCCACGATGGCGTCCGTGCGGGCCGTGGCGCACTACGTCTCGCAGATCCTGGACACCTGACCAGCTACCAGTAAGGACATCGGTGAACGACTACTACGCCGACCTCGGCGTGCCCCGTGAGGCGACCGCGACCGAGATCAAGACCGCCTACCGGCGCAAGGCCCGCAAGTTGCACCCCGACGTGAACCCCGGCCCCGAGGCCGAGGAGGAGTTCAAGAAGGTCAGCCAGGCCTACGACGTGCTCGGCGACGAGACCAAGCGGGCTGCCTACGACCGGGGTCAGGACCCCTACGGCGGGCAGGGCGGGGGCTTCGGCCAGGGGTTCAGCTTCAGCGACATCATGGACGCCTTCTTCGGCGGGACCGCGGCCGGGGCCAGGGGCCCGCGGTCGCGGACCCAGCGTGGTCAGGACGCGCTGGTGCGGCTCGACATCGACCTGCGGACCGCCGTCTTCGGCGGCGAGGAGACCCTGACGATCGACACGGCCGTGCGGTGCGCCACCTGCTCCGGGGAGGGGGCACAGCCCGGGACCGGCACCCGCACCTGCGGCGTCTGCGCCGGCCGCGGCGAGGTGCAGCAGGTGCAACGGTCCTTCCTGGGCCAGGTGATGACGTCGCGTCCGTGCAACTCCTGCATGGGCTTCGGCGAGATCATCGAGCACCCCTGCTCCAACTGCTCCGGCGAGGGGCGCGTCCGCACCCGGCGCGACCTGTCCCTCAAGGTCCCAGGGGGCGTCGACACCGGGACCCGCATCCACCTCTCCGGGGAGGGGGAGGTCGGCCGCTCGGGTGGCCCCGCGGGCGACCTGTATGTCGAGGTGGTGGTGAGTCCGCACGAGACGTTCCGGCGGCGCGGGGACGACCTGCACTGCTCGGTGCAGGTCCCGATGACCGCGGCCGCGCTGGGCGCCACGCTGACCGTCGACACCTTCGACGGGCCGACCGAGGTCGACCTCAAGCCCGGGACGCAGCCGCAGGACACGGTCACCCTCGCCCAGCAGGGCGTGACGCACCTGCGCGGGACCGGCCGGGGCGACCTCGTGGTGCACCTCGACGTGCGGGTGCCCACCAAGCTCGACGGGACCCAGCGCGAGCTGCTGGCCCAGTTGGCAGAGGAGCGCGGGGAGAGCCGTCCCGAGGCCCGGCTGGCCCCGGCGCAGTCGGGCCTGTTCGGCAAGCTCAAGGAAGCGTTCAACGGGCGGTGAGCGCACCGCTGTTCCTGCTGGCCGCCGGGCGCCTGTCCGGCACCGCCGGCGGTGCCGAGGTGGTCCTGGACGGTCCCGAGGGTCGGCACGCCGCCGACGTCAGCCGGATCGGCCCGGGTGAGGAGATACTCCTGGCCGACGGCAGCGGACTGCTGGCCCAGGCCCGGGTGGTCGAGCGCCGCAGGGGTGAGCTGCTGCTGACCCTGGTGCGCGTGGATGAGGTCCCCACGCCGGACCCGCGCTTCACCCTGGTGCAGGCGCTGGCCAAGGGGGACCGGGACCTCCTGGCGATCGAGGTCGGCACCGAGCTGGGGGTGGACGAGGTGGTGCCGTGGCAGGCCGACCGCAGCATCGTGCGCTGGCGTGGCGACCGGGCGGCCAAGGCGCACCGCAAGTGGGAGCAGACGGTGCTCGCCGCCACGAAGCAGGCCCGCCGCGCGCGGGTCCCCGCCGTGGCCGCGTTGGCCGACCGGCGGGCCGTCATCGATCGGATCGAGTCTGCCGCCCTTGCCGTGGTGCTGCACGAGGAGGCGACCGAACCGCTCGCCGGCCTGGAGGTGCCCACCTCCGGGGAAGTGCTGCTGGTCGTCGGCCCCGAGGGCGGGATCAGCCCGGAGGAGACCGTGGACTTCGTCGCGGCCGGGGCGCGCACCGCGCGACTCGGCTCGACCGTGCTGCGCACCTCGACCGCCGGCTCCGCCGCGATCGCGCTCCTCAGCGCAGCCACGTCCCGCTGGCAGTGAGGCGGACGCCGGACCGCACCGGGGTGTTGCCCCATCGGCTATCGTCGCGAGGGTGAGCGATTGCCTCTTCTGCCGGATCGTCGCCGGGGAGATCCCCGCCGACACCGTCCACGAGACCGACACCGTGCTGGCCTTCCGGGACATCACACCCCGGGCGAGGGTGCACGTCCTCGTCATCCCCAAGGACCACCACGAGTCGCTGGCCGAGCTTGCCGCGGCGGCTCCGGACCGCGTCCCGGAGGTCTTTGCCGCGGCCGGGGAGGTCGCCCGGCAGGAGGGGGTCGACGAGAGCGGCTACCGGCTGGTCAGCAACGTGGGCCGGGACGGCGGCCAGGAGGTGGCCCACGTGCACGTGCACGTCCTCGGCGCCCAGCAGATGGGCCCAGTCGGCGTGCTGGCTGAGGGGTGAACCGAGGCACCCGGTGCCTGCACACCCGGCCCCGCCTGTGCAGGAGCGCGACTCCGTGGCCCCCGCCCG
Organism: Ornithinicoccus sp.; assembly: GCF_057176825.1. Lineage (NCBI taxonomy): Bacteria > Bacillati > Actinomycetota > Actinomycetes > Micrococcales > Intrasporangiaceae > Ornithinicoccus > Ornithinicoccus sp. The sequence goes on from NZ_CM169976.1 coordinate 2,152,517, forward strand.
GGTAGACTCGGGCGCACGATGACAGACCCCGCTACCCCGCCCGGCGACGGACCCGCCGCCGATCCGGCCCCGCCGGCTGACGACATACCCGAGACCGACGCCGAGCCTGCGCATCCCGCCGGCAGCGGCGCGACCCACACCATCATCATCCCCGCCGAGGTGAGCATGGTCTCCCTTCTGGGGCCGCGGGACGAGCTCCTGCGCACCGTGGAGCGGGCCATCCCCCGGGTCGACGTGCACGTGCGCGGCAACGAGTTCCGGCTGTCCGGGCCCACTGAGGAGCTGGCCCTGGTGGAGCGACTCATCGACGAGCTGCTCGTCGTCGTGGCGGCCGGGCAGCCGCTCAACCGGGACGCCGTCGAGCGCTCGATCCAGATGCTGCGCGCCCGCTCGGAGGAACGGCCCGCCGACGTGCTGACGATGAACATCGTCTCCAACCGGGGCCGCACCATCCGGCCCAAGACGTTGAACCAGAAGCACTACGTGGAGGCGATGGACAAGCACACCGTCGTCTTCGGGATCGGCCCGGCGGGCACCGGCAAGACCTACCTGGCGATGGCCAAGGCGGTCGCGGCGCTGCAGGCCAAGCAGGTCAACCGGATCATCCTGACGCGCCCGGCCGTCGAGGCGGGCGAGCGGCTGGGATTCCTGCCGGGCACCCTGAACGACAAGATCGACCCCTACCTACGCCCGCTCTACGACGCGCTGCACGACATGGTCGACCCAGACTCGATCCCGCGCCTGATGGCGTCCGGGACGGTCGAGGTGGCGCCGCTGGCGTACATGCGGGGCCGGGCCCAGCCGTTGGATGCGCAGGTGCTGACCCCCGAGGGGTTCCGGGACATCGGTTCCCTCCGCGTCGGTGACCTCGTGATCGGCTCCGACGGTGGCCCCACTCCCGTGTTGGGCGTCTATCCCCAGGGCCCGCGCGAGGTCTTCCGGGTCAGCACCCAGGACGGCGCCTCGACCCTCGCCTGCGGTGAGCACCTCTGGCAGGTCGAGACGGCCACCGACAGGCGCCGTGGCCGCACCCGCGTGGTGCAGACCAGCGAGATGATCGGACGGTTGCGGTCTCTCGGTGCCCGGCGGTTCGAGTTGCCGATGATGAGTCCTCCCGAGCTGGCCGAGCGGCCGGTGCCGCTTGACCCGTACGTGCTCGGTCTCCTGGTGGGGGACGGGTGCCCGACGGGGTCGACGGTGCGGCACACGGTGGCGCGTGACCACGTGCTCCATCGCGACGGGGGTCGAGGAGGTGGCGTGCTGGTCGCCGATCCCGTGCCCGCGGCGCTGCGGGACCTCGGCCTGGCGGGGACGCGACCCGAGACGACGTTCGTGCCCGGCGACTACCTGGTGAACTCCTGCGCCACACGACTCGCTGTCCTGCAGGGGCTCCTGGACACCGCTGGGGAACCCGTCACACCGGCGGGGCGCGCCGCCTGCGTGCAGTACCGGACGGTCTCCCCACGGCTTCGCGACGCCGTGGTGTTCCTCGTGCGCTCACTCGGCGGGACGGCCCTCTGCCGCAGGCGCCACGACGCGTACCTGCTCGATCTCCGTCTGCCAGACGGGGTGCAGCCGTTCCGCCTGACCCACAAGCGGGAGACCTACCAGGCCGGCACGGGCGGACGGCCGAGACGCTTCGTGGATCGCATCGAACCGGCCGGCGTGCAGGACACCGTGTGCATCCAGGTCGCCGCCGAGGACTCGTTGTATGTCACGGACGACTTCCTGGTTACGCACAACACGCTGAACGACGCCTTCATCATCCTGGACGAGGCCCAGAACACCTCGGCGGAGCAGATGAAGATGTTCCTGACCCGGCTCGGCTTCGGGTCCAAGATGGTGGTGACGGGCGACGTCACCCAGGTCGACCTGCCCGGCGGGACCACTAGCGGGCTCCGGGTGGTCCAGGACATCCTGGACGGGGTCGAGGACGTCTACTTCGCCGACCTGACCAGCCAGGACGTCGTCCGGCACCGCCTGGTCAGCGCCATCGTGGACGCCTACGGCCGGTGGGACTCCCGGCAGCCGAGGCGCGGCCCGGGGCAGGACGGGGGTCGTCGATGAGCATCGAGGTGCTCAACGAGTCCGGCGTCGTCCCCTCGCCGGTGCCGGAGCAGGAGTTGCACGACCTGGCGCGCTGGGTGCTGGACCGGATGCGGGTGCACCCGCGCGCCGAGCTGGCGGTCACTCTCGTCGACGAGGAGACCATGGCGGCGCTGCACACGCAGTGGATGGACCTGCCGGGTCCCACCGACGTGATGAGCTTCCCGATGGATGAGCTGCGACCGGGCAGCGACGGGGTCGAGCCGGACGCCGGGGTGCTCGGCGACGTCGTGCTCTGCCCGTCGGTGGCGGCTACGCAGGCCACCCAGGCCGGGCACTCCGTGGAGGACGAGCTGTTGCTGCTGACCACCCACGGCATCCTGCACCTGCTCGGCTTCGACCACGCCGAGCCCGCGGAGGAGCGCGAGATGTTCGACCTCCAGCGCACCCTCCTGCTGACCTTCCTGGCCCACCGCGGCCGGACCACCACGGCGGCACCGGCCGCCCGTGCCGACGACTGAGCACCACGCCTACAGGACCTGAATGTTCACCCTCATCCTCGTCGCCCTCGCGGCGACCCTGATCGCCTTCCTGCTGTCGGCGGCCGACACGGCGCTGAGCCGGATGTCGCGCCACCGCGCCGACCAACTCGCCGAGGAGGGGCGCCGCGGTGCCCGCTCCCTGGTGCAGATCATGGCCGACTCGGCACCGTTCCTGTCCGTCGCCACGTTCGTCCGGGTCGTCGCGGAGGCGACGACCGCGGTCGCCGTGACGGTCGCGGTCGACATGAGCGCAGACAGCCACTGGCAGACCGCGCTGATCGCCATCGCGATCATGAGCGTCGTCTCCTTCGTCGTCGTCGGGGTGTCGCCGCGCACCCTGGGGCGCCAGCACGGCGAGAAGGTCGCGCTGATGGCTGCCCCGGTGGTGCACGGCCTGCGCCTGGTGCTGGGCCCGGTCGCCAAGCTGCTCGTGCTGTTCGGCAACGCGCTGACGCCCGGGCGGGGGTATGCCGAGGGGCCGTTCGCCTCGGAGGCGGAGCTGCGCGACCTGGTCGACCTGGCGGGGGAGTCCGCGGTGATCGAGGCCGAGGAGCGGGAGATGATCCACTCCATCTTCGAGCTCGGTGACACGGTGGCGCGCGAGGTCATGGTGCCGCGACCCGACATGGTGACGATCCCGCGCGAGAAGGTGCTGCGGCAGGCGATGTCGCTGTTCCTGCGGTCCGGCTTCTCCCGGGTGCCCGTCATCGGCGAGGGCAGCGACGACGTGCTCGGGCTGCTCTACTTCAAGGACGTCGCGCGCTCGGTCAACGCCAACCCCGACGGGGCCAACTCGGTGCCGGTGACCGAGGTGATGCGCCCGGTGCACCGCATCCCGGAGAGCAAGTCGGTGGACGGGCTGCTGCGGGAGATGCAGGAGCAGCGCCAGCACTTCGCGATCGTCATCGACGAGTACGGCGGCACCGCGGGTCTGGTCACCATCGAGGACATCCTCGAGGAGATCGTCGGCGAGATCACCGACGAGTACGACCGCTCGGTCGACGAGGTCGAGACCCTCGAGGACGGCTCCCTGCGGGTGCCGGCGGGCATGCCCGTCGACGACCTGGCCGAGCTGTTCGACGTCGAGATCGAGAACGAGGACGCCGACACCGTGGGCGGGCTGCTGTCGGCCATCATCGGGATGGTCCCCCTGGCCGGCTCCACCGGGCAGGTGGCGGGTCTGGAGCTGACCGCGGAGCGGATGGCGGGCCGGCGGCGCCGCGTGGCCACGGTCCTGGTGCGGGAGGTCGAGGCGGAGTCAGAGCCGGAGCACGAGGAGGAGGAGCAGGAGTCGGCGCCGCCGGGTGCCGAGGACAGCGACGCCCCGGAGCAGACAGGGGTCCAGGCGTGAGTCAGCAGCCCACCGATCGGTCCGCCGGGGGCGCGTCCGACCACCGGTCCGGCTTCGCCTGCCTGGTCGGTCGGCCCAACGCCGGCAAGTCGACGCTGACCAACGCCCTGGTCGGGTCCAAGGTCGCGATCACCTCCAACAAGCCGCAGACCACCCGCCACGCGATCCGGGGCATCCGGACCACGCCGGGCTACCAGCTGATCCTGGTGGACACCCCCGGGCTGCACCGGCCGCGCACCCTGCTCGGGCAGCGGCTCAACGACCTGGTCCGGGAGACGCTGCTGTCGGTGGACGTCATCGGATTCTGCCTGCCGGCCGATCAGCGACCTGGCCCGGGCGACGCGTTCATCGCCGCCGAGCTCACGGAACTGCAGCGAGCCAAGAAGGTGCCCGTCGTGGCGCTGGCCACCAAGTCGGACACCGTCGACAAACAGCGCCTGGCCGAGCACCTGATGGCGATCGACCAGCTGGGGGACTGGGCCGCCATCGTGCCCTGCTCCGCGGTCAGCGGGGACCAGGTCGAGGACGTCGCGGAGGTCCTGGCGGGATACTTGCCCGACTCCGTGCCGCTCTACCCCGACGACGTGCTCACCGACGAACCCACCATCGTGCGGATCGCCGAGTTCGTCCGGGAGGCCGCGCTCGAGGGGGTGCGCGATGAGCTGCCGCACTCGCTGGCCGTGGTCGTCGACGAGATCGTCCCGCGGGAGGACCGGCCGGAGCACAAGCCGCTGACCGACGTGCGGGTCAACATCTTCGTCGAGCGACCCAGCCAGAAGGCCATCATCATCGGCCGCGGCGGCTCCCGGCTGCGGGAGGTCGGGGCCAGGGCGCGGGCCGGGATCGAGGAGCTGATCGGGCACAAGGTGTTCCTCGACCTGCACGTCAAGGTGGCCAAGGACTGGCAGCGGGATCCCAAGCAGCTGGGTCGTCTGGGGTTCTGAGCCACCCCGGCACAGTGCCGGCCCCGGTCGTGGTGAGAATGGGCCATGGCTCTCGACGTGACCGCCGTCCGTGCACGGTTCCCCTCCCTGTCCTCCGGCATCGCGCACTTCGACGGCCCGGGCGGCACGCAGACCCCGGCCGCGGTCGGTGACGCGGTCGTCCGCACCCTCACCGGGCCGCTGTCCAACCGTGGCGAGCTGGTGGCCAGTGAGCAGATTGCCACGTCGGCAGTGCGGGAGTTCCGCACGGCGATGGCCGACCTGCTGGGAGCCGACCCCGCGGGGATCGTGCACGGTCGCAGCGCCACGCAGCTGACCTACGACTTCTCGCGCCACCTGTCCAGGGGGTGGGGGCCCGGCGACGAGGTGGTGCTCAGCCGGTTGGACCACGACTGCAACGTGCGGCCGTGGGTGCAGGCGGCCCAGGCCCGTGGCGCCACGGTGCGCTGGATGGAATTGGACCCGGCCACCACCGAGCTGGACCTGGGCACCCTGGAGGAGGCGTTGTCGGAGCGGACCCGGTTGGTGGCCGTGACCGCAGCCTCCAACCTGGTCGGGACCATCCCGCCGGTCGCGCGGATCGCGGAGGCCGCCCACGGGGTGGGTGCGCTGCTGTGGGTCGACGGGGTGCACTACACCGCGCACGCCTCGGTCGACCTGGCCCGCCTGGGGGCTGACGCGTTCGTGTGCTCGCCGTACAAGTTCCTGGGGCCCCACTGCGGGGTGCTGGCGGCGGACCCGCGCTGGCTGGAGACGATCCACCCGGACAAACTGCTGCCCTCACCCGACGACGTCCCGGAGCGGTTTGAGCTGGGCACGCTGCCCTACGAGTTGCTCGCCGGGGTCAGCGCCGCGGTGGAGGTGCTGGCCGACCTGGCCCCCGGGGAGGCGAGCGGGCGTCGGGAGCGGCTCGTGGCCTCCCACCGGGCGCTCGCCGTGCAGGAGCGGGAGCTGCGCGGGCGGATCGAGGCCGCACTCGCGGACCACGGCGCGGACGTGGTGCTGCATTCGCGGGCCGCGGACCGCACGCCCACCCTGGCCTTCACCCTCCCCGGGCGCTCGGTGCGGGAGGCCGCACGCTTCCTCGCCTCGCGTGACGTGCTGGCGCCGGCCGGTACCTTCTATGCTCACGAGCCGGCCCGGGCGCTGGGGTTGGACGACGAGGGCGTGGTCCGCGTCGGGGTCGCGCCCTACACCAGCGACGACGACGTGGACCGGCTGCTCACGGGCCTCGCGGACTTCCTGGCGGCACCGCGCGGCTGAGTGCCCCGACCACTACCGGAGCGCCCGCATTGGTGGTTGGCTGGGGTCATGAAGAAACTCATCAACGACCCCGCCGACGTCGTCGTCGAGGCGCTCCGGGGCATGGCGGCGGCGCACCCCGACCGGCTCCGGGTGGACCAGGAGAACAGGATCGTCTACCGCGCGGAAGGGCCGCGCCAGGGCAAGGTCGGCCTGATCTCCGGGGGCGGCTCCGGCCACGAGCCGATGCACGGCGGGTTCGTCGGCCTCGGCATGCTGGACGCGGCGTGTGCCGGTGAGGTGTTCACCTCGCCGGTGCCGGACCAGATGATGGCGGCGACCACCGCCGTCGACGGTGGGGCCGGGGTGTTGCACATCGTGAAGAACTACACCGGCGACGTGATGAACTTCGAGATGGCCGCCGAGCTGGCCGAGGCCGAGAGCGGCACCGAGGTGCGGTCCGTGGTCATCGACGACGACGTCGCCGTGCAGGACTCCCTCTACACCGCGGGACGCCGAGGGGTCGGGGTCACGGTGCTCCTGGAGAAGCTGGTGGGGGCCGCGGCGGAGGAGGGGCGCGACCTGGCGGCCTGCGCCGACCTGGCGGAGCGGATCAACGGCAGCGGGCGATCGATGGGCATGGCGCTGACCTCCTGCACCGTGCCGGCCGCCGGCAAGCCGACGTTCGACCTGGCGGAGGACGAGATGGAGGTCGGCATCGGCATCCACGGCGAGCCCGGCCGGGAACGCAAACCGGTCGCTCCGGCCAAGGACGTCGCGGCGATGCTCGTCGAGCCGATCCTGGCCGACCTGGACTTCACCGGCGGTGACGGGGTCATCGCCCTGATGAACGGGATGGGCGGCACCCCGCTGCTCGAGCTCTACCTCATGTACCACGAGGTGGCGCAGATCCTGGAACGGTCCGGGGTCACGGTGGCCCGTTCGCTGGTGGGCAACTACATCACCTCCCTGGAGATGGCGGGGTGCTCGGTGACCCTGGTCAAGGCCGACGACGACCTGGTCGGGCTGTGGGACGCACCGGTCAACACCCCCGGCCTGCGGTGGGGGGTGTGAGCATGGCGAGTCTGGAGAGCTTCACCCGCTGGATCGCCGACTACGCCGAGGTCGTCGCGGACCAGGCCGGGTACCTCACCGACCTGGACCGGGCGATCGGGGACGCCGACCACGGCAGCAACATGGCTCGGGGGATGGGCAAGGCGGCCGCCCTGGTCGAGTCCGGTGAGTTCAGCGCGGTCGACGACTACCTCAAGAAGGTGGGGATGACCCTGGTCAGCACGGTCGGCGGGGCCAGCGGGCCGCTCTACGGCACGTTCTTCCTGCGGATGGCTGGTCCGCTCGCCGGGGTGGGCGACGCCGGGCCGGCCGAGATCGGCGCCGCGCTGCGGGCCGGGGTCGAGGGCGTCGTGGCCCGGGGCAAGGCCGAGCTCGAGGACAAGACGATGTATGACGCGTGGGCCCCGGCGCTGGAGGCGTTCGACGGCGCCGTCGGCGAGGGCGGCGACCTGGCGACGGCGCTGTCCGCCGCGGCGCAGGCGGCCGCAGCCGGACGCGACGGCACCGAGGGACTCATTGCCCGCAAGGGCCGGGCCAGCTACCTGGGCGAACGCAGCCGCGGTCACATCGACCCCGGCGCGGCCAGCACCACGCTGCTGCTGGAGTCTGCTGCGCGCACCCTGGCCTGACAATTCTCGTAGTGAATTTGTCCTCCCACCCCGCCTTTTCGTAGCGGATTTGCCGACCCACCAGGAGGTCACCCGTTGATCGGCATCGTCGTGGTCAGCCACAGCCACCCCCTGGCCACGGCCGCCGTCGCGCTCGCCACCGAGATGCTGGACACGGCGCAGCGACCCCGGATCGAGGTGGCTGCCGGCCTGGACGAGACGACCTTCGGCACCGATGCCGCCGCAGTCGCGGACGCCATCGGCCGGGCCGACTCCGGGGACGGCGTGCTGGTCCTGCTGGACCTGGGCAGTGCCGTGCTATCGGCGGAGATGGCGCTGGAGTTCCTCGATGGGGAGCTCGCCGCTCGGGTCACCGTCTCCAGCGCCCCGCTGGTCGAAGGTCTGGTGGCCGCTGCCGTCACCGCTGCCGCCGGCGGGGACCTGGCGCGCGTGGCCAGCGAGGCCGGCCGGGGCCTGGCCGGCAAGGTCGACCACCTAGGCCCCGCGGAGGGGGACGGCCCTGCGGAGGCAGCACACGACATACCCCCCGGGTCCGCCGGACCCGCAGAGGTGCCAGCGGACGCGGTGCGTGCCGAGGTACACGTGACCGCCCCGCACGGGCTGCATGCGCGACCGGCCGCGCGCTTCGTGCAGTGCGTCAACCTGTTCGCCGGGGCCCGGGTCTGGGTGAGCGACACGGACTCGGGGCGGGGCCCGGTCGACGGGCGGAGCCTGACCGCCATCGCCACGCTGGACGCCCGGCAGGGGCACCGGCTGGAGTTGGCCGCCAGCGGCGACGGCGCCGCGGAATTGATTGAGGCATTGGTCGCACTCGCCGAGACCGGGTTCGGGGACCAGCCGGAGCGGGCAGCACCCGCGACCCCCGCGGGGGCGGACGGGGCGCCGTTCTCGGGGCTGCGTGCTGCCGTGGGGCCCGCCCGCCGCCTCGACGCGACGGTGGACCTGAGCCGGTATGCCGCGGGAGACGCGGCACAGGAACGCCACCGGCTGGACGGCGCGCTCGCGCGTGCCCGGGAGGACCTGCTGGTCCTGGCAGAGCACACGTCGCAGCAGGTGGGGTCGGCGGAGGGGGCGGTGTTCGAGGCGCACCTGGGACTCCTGGCCGACCCCTCCCTGCTCGAGCCGGTGCAGCACGCGATCGGCTCCGGAGTCGCCGCACCCCAGGCCTGGCAGGAGCGGATCGAGCAGTTGCGGGCCGAGTTCGCCGGGCTGCCCGACGCCTACCAGCGCGAACGGGCGCAGGACGTCACGAGCGTCGGCGACCGGGTGCTGCGCGCGCTCGCGGGCGGTGCCGCCGACGGTCCGGACGGGACGCACGCGCGCGGTGCTGACGGGCCGGGCGCACCCGGGGACGACCCGGCCGTCCTGGTGGTCGAGGAGTTGGACGCGGCCACCGCCGCCACCCTGGATCCCGCAACCGCCGCCGGTGTCGTCACAGTCCGCGGGGGAGCGACCGGCCACGGCGTCCTGGTGGCACGGGCGCGCGGGGTGCCGCTGCTCACGGGGGTGGCGGCTGCGGCGTCGGTCACTGACGGGGTGCTGTTGGCGCTGGACGAGGGCAGCGGCCGCCTCGAGATCGACCCCGACGAGTCGGTGCAGGCCGAGTTCGCCGCCCTGCTGCGCGCACGGGAGCAGGAACGGGACCGGGCGCTCGCCCTGGCCCACCGGCCAGGACGGACCAGGGACGGCCACGGCGTGGTGGTCAAGGCCAACCTCGCCGCCACCGCCGAGGCGGCCCACGCGGCCGCTGCGGGGGCGGAGGGCTCCGGTCTGGTCCGGACCGAGCTGCTCTTCGGCGGCCGGACGCAGCCGCCCACCGTGGCGGAGCAGGTGGCCGCCTTCGAGGCCATCGCCGAGGCGATGCCCGGGCAGACCGTCACTATCCGGACCTGGGACGTCGGCGGCGACAAGCCGTTGCCCTTCCACCCCCAGCCGCAGGAGGCCAACCCATTCCTGGGGGTGCGCGGGATCCGATCGTTCCGCGAGGACCCGTCCCTGCTGGTGGACCAGCTTGAGGCGGTGTGCCGGGTGGCGCGCCGTCACCCGGTGCGGGTCATGTTCCCCATGGTGACGACGGTCGAGGAGGTGGACTGGGCACTGGCCCGGCTCGACGAGGCCGGAGGGCGGCTCTCCGACGGACGCCCGGACGGCCTGGAGGTCGGCATCATGGTCGAGGTCCCGGCCGCGGCGCTGCGGGCCGAGTCGCTCAGCACGGTGCTCGACTTCGTCAGCATCGGCAGCAACGACCTGACCCAGTACACCCTGGCCGCCGAGCGCGGGAGCCCGCACCTGGACCGGATCGCCGACCCGGCGGACCCCGCGGTCCTGCGGCTGGTCCGTCAGACCTGTGACGACGTCGCCGAGGGCGTGCAGGTCTGCGTCTGTGGCGACGCCGCGGGAGATCCGGACCTGGCGCTGCTGCTGGTCGGGCTCGGCGTCACCGAGCTGAGCGCCACCACGGCCTCGGTCCCCATCGTCAAGGACGTGCTGCGGCGGCACCAGCTGACCGACCTGGAGGACCTGGCCGACCGGGCGGTGCACAGTGACTCCGCGAGCGACGTCCGCGACCTGGTGCGGGCGTTCCGCGCGGGGGAGGACGCCGGGCCGGGCTGAGACGGCCCCCGGCTCAGCGCACCCCCCGCGGGCGGAACTGGATGCTGATCCGGGGCCCGACCGGCCGGGTCGTCTTGGGCACGGCGTGCTCCCAGGTGCGTTGACAGGACCCGCCCATGACGAGCAGGTCGCCGTGGCCGAGCACCCGGCGTACCGTCTGCCCGGCACCCCCGCCGCGAGGACGCAGCAGCAGGGCGCGGGGTGCACCGAGTGAAACGATCGCCACCATCGTGTCCTGGGTGGCGCCCCGGCCGAACCGGTCGCCGTGCCAGGCCACGCTGTCGCGTCCGTCGCGGTACAGGCACATCCCCGCCGTCCGGAACGGCTCGCCGAGCTCTGCGGCGTAGTGACCGCTGAGGTCCTCGCGGGCCCGCGTCAGCACCGGGTCCGGCAGCGTCTCGTGCTCGTCGTAGAACCGCAGCAGGCGGGGGGTGTCGACCTCGCGGTCGTACATGACCCGCCGCTCGCCGTGCCACGCCACTCCGGCCGGGCCGCCCAGCGCCAGCCGGGCGAACAGCTCGTCCGCCCCGGTGACCCACCCCGGGCGGATGTCGGTCCACGCACCCCGACCCAACGGCATACGGCGCACCGCGCCCCCGAGCGACCGGAGCCCGACCTCGTCGACCTGGTCCAGCAGCGAGCCCTGCAGCATCATGGACATGTGTGCGATACTAGAACAGGTGTCTAGGTTGTGTCCAGGGCTACGCTCGCGCCATGACGGACAGCCGCTACACCCACGGGCACCACGAGTCGGTGCTGCGCTCGCACCGCTGGCGGACCGCGGAGAACTCCGCGGGCTATCTGCTCCCGCGCCTGGCACCCGGGCAGCGGGTGCTCGACGTGGGCAGCGGGCCAGGGACGATCACCGTCGACCTGGCCACCCGGGTGGCGCCGGGGAGGGTCACGGCGCTGGAGACCTCCCAGGAGGTCCTGGACCTGACCGCCTCCGCGGCACGGGAGGCCGGGGTCGAGCTGGAGCTCGCGGTCGGGGACGTCCATGACCTGCCGTTCCCGGACGACACCTTCGACGTCGTGCACGCCCACCAGGTGCTGCAGCACGTCGCCGACCCGGTCCAGGCGCTGCGGGAGATGCGGCGCGTGTGTCGCCCGGGAGGGGTGGTCGCCGCGCGGGACGCCGACTACGGGGCGTTCACCTGGCACCCTGCAGACCCGGTGCTCGACGGCTGGCTGGAGCTGTACCGGACCGTGGCCCGCAGCAACGGTGGTGAGCCGGATGCCGGACGCCGGCTGCTCGGCTGGGCGCTCGAGGCGGGGCTGACCGACGTGACACCGGGGGCGAGCATCTGGTGCTTCGCCACACCCGAGGACCGGGCCTACTGGTGCGGCATGTGGGCTGACCGGGTGCGCCACTCGGCACTCGCGGAGCAGGCCCAGGCGCAGGACCTGGCCACCGACGCCGACCTGCGCGAGATGGCCCAGGCGTTCCGCAGGCTGCAGGAGGATCCCGCGGGCTGGTTCGTGGTGCCGCACGCCGAGATCCTGGCCCGGGCCTGGAACGGGGCCTGACCCGCCGGGCCCACCTGACGCGCTTCGTCGGTGCCCGGGGGGACAATGGGGGCATGCCCCTCTACCGCGACGCCGCGATCGTGCTGCGCACCCACAAGCTGGGTGAGGCCGACCGCATCGTCACCATGCTCGGGCGCACCCGCGGCAAGGTGCGTGCGGTGGCCAAGGGGGTGCGTCGCACCCGCTCCCGGTTCGGCGCCCGGCTGGAGCCCGGCATGGTCGTGGACCTGCAGTGCTACGAGGGGCGCAACCTGGACACCGTCACCCAGGCGGAGTCGCTGGCCTCCTACGGCGAGGCGATCTCCCGGGACTACGAGGCGTGGACGGCGTGCAACGCGATGCTCGAGACCTGCGACCGGCTGACCGAGGAGGGTGAGCCGGCGGTGCAGCAGTTCGTGCTCCTCGCCGGGGCGTTGAGCTCCCTCGCCGGCGCCACCCACGAGCCCGGACTGGTGCTCGACTCCTACCTGCTGCGCTCGATGGCGATCGGTGGGTGGGCTGCCAGCTTCCAGGACTGCGCCAAGTGCGGGGCCACCGGCCCGCACCGCGGGTTCAACGTCGCCTCCGGCGGTGCGGTCTGCCCCGTATGTCGTCCGCCGGGTTCGGCCGCGCCCGCGCCCGAGACGATGGTGCTGCTGGCCGCGCTGCTCAGCGGGGACTGGGCCGCGGCCGATGCCAGCGACCCCCGGCACCAGCGGGAGGGCAGCGGCCTGGTCGCGGCCTACCTGCAGTGGCACCTGGAGCGCGGGGTGCGCTCGTTGCGCCTGGTGCAACGGGTGTGACGGGGTGCCCGGGATGAAACGCACCCGACCGCCCGCCGGGGACCGCCCCGACCCGGTCCCACCCTTCCCGCACCCCAGCGGCGCGCGGCCGCCTGCGATCCCGCCCGAGCTGGTGCCGCGGCATGTCGCGATCGTGATGGACGGCAACGGCCGCTGGGCGAACGCACGCGGCCTGCCCCGCACCGTGGGGCACGAGGCGGGGGAGTCCTCGCTGCTGGACGTCATCGCCGGGGCGATCGAGATCGGCGTGCGGCACGTCTCGGCCTACGCCTTCTCCACCGAGAACTGGAAGCGTTCGGCCGACGAGGTGCGCTTCCTGATGGGGTTCAACCGCGACGTGATCCGGCGGCGCCGTGACGAGATGTCCTCCTGGGGTGTCAGGGTGGTCTGGTCCGGTCGGGCGCCGCGGCTGTGGCGCTCGGTCATCAAGGAGTTGCAGACCGCCGAGGAGATGACCCGCGACAACGACGTCATCACGCTGAACTTCTGCGTCAACTACGGCGGGCGGGCCGAGATCGCCGACGCCGTCCGGGCGGTCGGGCAGGAGGTCGCGGCGGGACGGCTCGACCCCACCCGGATCGACGAGCGCACCATCGCCCGGCACCTCTACCACCCGTCCGTGCCCGACGTCGACCTGTTCCTGCGTTCCTCGGGGGAGCAGCGCACGTCCAACTTCCTGGTCTGGCAGAGCGCCTACGCCGAGATGGTGTTCCTGGACACCCTCTGGCCCGACTTCGACCGCCGCCACCTCTGGGAGGCGATCCAGGTCTATGCCGAGCGCGACCGGCGCTACGGCGGTGCCGTGGACCGCTCCGCCGGCTCCGGGCCGTCAGCCGGCCCGCCCCGCTGAGACGGGGCTCCGGGGTCGGGGGAGAACGCCTCAGGCGACCATTCCGTGCGGGTCGATGACGTACTTCTTGGCGACCCCGGAGTCGAAGTCGGCATACGCCTGCGGCGCCTCGTCCAGGGACACCGTGGTGGCGTTGACCGCCTTGGCGATCTGCACCCGGTCGTGCAGGATCGCCATCATCAGGCCGCGGTGGTACTTCATCACCGGGCACTGTCCCGTCATGAACGAGTGCGACTTGGCCCAGCCGAGCCCGAGCCGCAACGACAGCGACCCCTCCTGGGCGGCCTCGTCGACGCCGCCGGGGTCGCCGGTGACATAGAGACCGGGGATGCCCAGCCCGCCGCCGGCCCGGGTGATCGTCATCAGCGAGTTCAGCACCGTGGCCGGTGCCTCCTGCGCGGAGCCCTCGCCGTGGCCGCGGGCCTCGAACCCGACGGCGTCTATGCCGCAGTCGACCTCCGGCACCCCGAGCAGCTGCTCGAGCTGCTCACCCGGGTCGCCCTGCGACACGTCGATCGTCTCGCAGCCGAAGCTGCGGGCCTGCGCCAGACGCTCCTCCACCAGGTCGCCGACCACGACGACGGCCGCGCCGAGCAGCTGCGCCGACGCCGCAGCGGCCAGACCGACCGGGCCGGCACCCGCGACGTAAACCGTCGAGCCCACCCCGACCCCGGAGGTCACGGCGCCGTGGAAGCCGGTCGGGAAGATGTCGGAGAGCATGGTCAGGTCCAGGATCTTCTCCATCGCCTGGTCCTTGTCCGGGAACTTCAGCAGGTTCCAGTCGGCATACGGGACGAGGACGTACTCGGCCTGCCCGCCGACCCACCCGCCCATGTCGACGTACCCGTAGGCGCTCCCGGGTCGGTCCGGGTTGACGTTCAGGCAGATCCCGGTGAGTCGTTCCTTGCAGTTGCGGCATCGGCCGCAGGCGATGTTGAAGGGGACCGAGCACAGGTCGCCCTCCTTGATGAACTCCACGCCGGGGCCGACGTCGATCACCTCGCCGGTGATCTCGTGACCCAGCACCAGGTCCGAGGGGGCGGTGGTGCGACCACGCACCATGTGCTGGTCCGACCCGCAGATGTTGGTGGTGACGACCTTGAGGATGGCCGCGTGGGGCAGGGTGCGGCCGACGTTCGCGGGGTTCACCCCGGGGCCGTCCTGCAGCTCGAAGGTGGGGTAGGGGATGTCCTGCACCTCGACGGTGCCCGGTCCCTTGTAGGCGACGGCTCTGTTGCTCGACATGGGGCTCTCGCTTCCTGCCGCCGCGGGCCGGAACACGGACGATCACGACCGCGGCCGCATCTGTGTGGGGTTCTTCCACCGTATGCCGACAGTCGCCTCCACGCGACCGGTGACCGGCCCCGTGGTGCCCTGGGGGTAAGGTTAGGGCAACCTAAGGAAAGGGAGGTCATGGTGGCCAGCACGAACACCAGGGCGACGCGCGTCAAGCCCGAGCGAGCGGGTCTGGTGACCCTGGAGGTGCTGCGCCGCGCGCAGGTGTCACCGAACTTCGCCCGGGTCACCCTCGGGCGGGGCGACATCGACCGGTTCACCCCGATGGGCTTTGACCAGTGGTTCCGGCTGTTCATCCCGGTCTCGGAGGGCTCGCTGTCCAGGCTGCCCGACAAGCTGGACACGATCTCCTACCTGAAGTACCTGACCATCAGCAAGACCGACCGCCCGGTGTTGCGCAATTACACGGTCCGGGCCCACCGGGTCGCCGAGGAGGGCCCGGAGATCGACGTCGACTTCGTGCTGCACGGCGAGGGTGAGCACGCCGGACCGGCCGCGACCTGGGCCCGGACGTGTGAGCCCGGTGACGTCGTCGCGATCCTGGACGAGGGGATCACCTTCACCCCTCCCCACGGCCTGCGGCACGGCCTCATCGTGGCGGACGAAACCGGGCTGCCGGCAGTCGCCGGGATCCTGGCGTCCCTGCCGGAGGACTTCACCGGACAGGCGTGGATCGAGGTCCCGTCGGCGGCGGACCAGCAGGACCTGACCAGGCCCGAAGGGATGGAGCTGACCTGGGTCGTCCGGGACGACCCGGCCGGCCGGCCCGGGCCGGCCGTGCTGGCCGCGGCGCAAGCCGCACCCGTGCCGCCCCGTCCCTGCTACTGCTGGGCGGCCGGCGAGCAGCAGGTGCCCGCCACGATGCGGCGGCACTGGGTGGCGGCGGGCGTGCCCAAGGAGCGGATCACCTTCACCGGCTACTGGAAGGCGCCCAAGGGCCACTGACTCGCCCCCGGCCACTGGCTGCGGGGTCCGTGCCGCGGGCCGGGGGCTCAGCGGGCGGCGCAGTCGGCGCAGTGCCCGAAGATCTCCAGGGTGTGGGCGACGTCGGTGAACCCGTGCTCCGCGGCGACCCTCTCGGTCCACCGCTCCACCGCCGGCCCCTCCACCTCCACGGTCCGGCCGCAGCCACGGCATACGAGGTGGTGGTGGTGCCCGGTGCTGCACATCCGGTAGACGGCCTCGCCCTCGTCGGTGCGCAACACGTCGACCTCACCGTCCTCGGCGAGCACCGTGAGGGTGCGGTAGACGGTGGCCAGGCCGACCTTCTCCCCGGCGTCCCGCATCCGCGCGTGCAGTTCCTGGGCCGAGGTGAAGTCCTCCAGCGTCTCCAACTGTGCCGCGACCGCAGCCTGCTGCCGGGTGGGGCGGCGCCGGGTCGTGGTCATCTGCTCACCTGCTCGGTCGGGTTGTCGGTCGGGTCGCTGGCCTCAGCGTATGCCGTGGGGGCGGTGTGCTCGTCGTAGTGGGCCCCGTGCGGGGCGTGTCGGTGGTCCCCGTGCAGGTAGTCGACGTGGTCGCCGTGTGGGATCGCTTCGTGGCCGCAGCCCGGGCCGTGCTCGTGGGGGTGTCGCTCGGCCACCCGGTGGCGGTGCGCCAGGCCCGCCCGGACCAGGCCCATGACGGCGGCGGTAGCCAGGAACAGCCCGATCGCGAGCAGCACGATGGTGCCGCCAGCGGCGGTGTCTGCGTAGAAGGAGGTCACGACGCCGCCGACCGCGGAAAGCACCCCGAAGCCCACGGCCCAGAGCATGGTGGTGCGGAAGCTGCGGGCCACCTGCTGGGCCGCGGCGTTGGGCACGATCATCAGCGCGCTGATCAGGAGCAGTCCGACGACGCGCATGGAGACCACGATGGTGACCGCGGTGAGCGCCGAGAGGGTGATGTTCAGGGCCATCACCGGCAGGCCGCTCGCGCGGGCGTACTCCTCGTCGCTGGCCACCGCGAACAGTCGCTGACGCAGCACCAGGGTGACCGTGACGATCGCCGCGCACAGGACGGCGAACACCGCGAGGTCCTCGGGGGAAGTGGTCGTGATCGCCCCGAACAGGTAGCCGGTGAGGTTGGTCGTCTGGCTGCCGTCGACCCGGTTGATGATCACCACGCCCGCGGCGATGCCGCCGTAGAACATCACGGCCAGGGCGATGTCGCCGCTGGTGCGCCCGCGTGCCCGGATCACCTCGATGGCGACCCCCGCCAGGACGGCGGCGATCATCGCGGTGAGCAGCGGCTGGCGGTCCAGCAGCACCCCGATGGCGACGCCGGCCAGGGCCACGTGTCCCATGCCGTCGCCGATCAGGGAGAGCCGACGCTGCACCAGGAAGATCCCGACGAGGGGGGAGGCGGCGCCGACCAGCAACGCGGCCAGCAGGGCGTTGCGCATGAAGTCCAGACTCAGGATTTCCGGCATCAGCGGTCCCCTCCCGGAGCGGGGGCGTCCAGCGGGCCCGAGCCGAGCCAGCGCACCGGGGCCTGGTCGTCCTCGTCCTCGTGGTGGTGCCCGTGGTCGTGCCCGTGGCCAGGGTGCGCGGGTGCCCCCGAGGAGGCGGCCGTGGCCAGCGCGGCGTGGTGCTCGGCATACGCCTCGGGGGTGCCGTCGAAGCTGACCGCCCCCAGGTCGAGCTCGATGATCCGGTCCACGATGCCGCGCAGCGCGGCGAGCTCGTGGGTGACCACGATCATGGTCACGCCCAGCGCGGCCAGGCGCCGCAGCACCGCGGCCAGGACGTCCTGGCTCGCGGCGTCCACCCCGGCGGTGGGTTCGTCCATGACGAGGACGTCCGGTCGGGAAGCCAGGGCGCGGGCGATCAGGACGCGGCGCTGCTGTCCGCCGGAGAGCGTGGCGACGTCGTCGCGGCTGCGCCCCTCCAAGCCGACGGTGCGCAGCGCCCGGGACACCCGCTCCCGGTCCTCGCGGCTGGCCGCGCGCCACCACGGGCGGTCGGCGAGCTGGCCGGTGGCGACCACCTCGCGCACGGTGGAGCGCACCGAGCCGGAGAGGGTATGCCGTTGGGGCACGTAGCCGACCCTGCTGCGGTCGCGGAATCGCTGCAGGGGGGTGCCCAGGATCCGGGCCTCGCCGGACAGGTGGTCGTTGAGGCCGAGCAGGCCGCGGACCAGCGTGGACTTGCCCGACCCATTCGGCCCGAGGAGGGCCACGACCTCACCGGCCGCGACGGTCAGCCTGAGGTCCTCCAGGACTGGGCGGCCCGCGTAGCCGAAGCTCGCGCCCCGCAGCTCCAGCGCCGGGGGCGCGCTCACGCGCAGTCCTGCCCGGTCCGCAGCGCCTCCAGGTTGGCCCGCATCACCGCGGCGTAGTCCTCGCCTGGCGACTCCTCGGTGAGGCCCTCGAGTGGGTCGAGGACCAGGACCTGGACTCCCGTCTCGTCGGCGATGACCCTGGCCAGGTCTCCGCCCAGGATGACCTCGGAGTAGATGGTGCCGACCCCGGCCGACTCCACCGTCCGGGTGATCTCGGCCATCCGGGCCGGGCTCGGCTCGGACTCCGGGGAGACCCCGGTGATGCCGACCTGGTGCAGGCCGTACTTGTCGGTCAGGTAGCCGAAGGCGGTGTGGGTGGTCACGACGGTGTCGACGGCGCAGTCGGCCAGTCCGGCGCTCAACTCCTCGTCCAGCTCGGCCAACTCGGCAGAGAACGCCTCGGCGTTCTCCCGGTAGGCGTCGGCGTTGTCCGGGTCCAACCGGGCCAGCTCCTCGCTGATCGCCTCGACCGCCGCGGAGTAGCGGACCGGGTCCAGCCAGAAGTGGGGGTCGACACCACCGTGGTCGTGGTCGTGGTCGTCGTCGTGGTCGCCCTCGTCGTGCTCGTCGCCCTCGTCGTGCTCGTCGTGGTCTTCCCCGCCGCTGGCTCTCAGGTCCACGACGTCGTTGACGTCCAGGCTGTGGTCGCCGGCCTGGGCCTGCGCGGCGTCGTCCAGGGCGGGCTGCATCCCTGCGGAGTACACGACGAGGTCCGAGCTCTGGACGGTGCCGACCTGTCGTGGGGTGAGCTCCAGGTCGTGCGGGTCAACCCCGGAGGCGGTCAACCCCACCACCTCGACGGCGCCGGTGTCGCCGGCAACCCGCTCCACGGCATACTCCAGCGGGTAGAACCCGGCCACGACGGTGAGTCCGTCCCCGTCCCCGTCCCCGGCCCCGTCGTCGGTGCCGCATGACGCGACCACCAGGGCTGTGCCCAGCAGAGCGGCAGGGAGCAGGCGACGGGGGTCAGGGGCCGGGAGCATAGCTCTATCGTCGATCAGTTGAGAATGATTGTCAAAACGACGGCGTGGCCCGGGCTGCTCAGTTCGGGACGAAGCGGGTCACGAGCACGGCCAGGACGAGGGCGAGGACGGCGATCCGCATCATCCGCAGCGACGGGGTCAGGTGCGGCCAGGACAGGTAGAGCAGCCACAGCAGCACGAGCAGGGCCAGGCCGACCAGGACCAGGCCGACGGGGCCGGCGAGGACGGCGCCCACCAGGATCAGCCCGATCATGACGACGGGAGCCACCCAGCCGGGGAGCCGGGAGAGACCGGTCAGGACCGGCATGCTGGCCCGTTCCACGGCGGCGCGCAGGCCGGTGGCGGGTGGATGGGCGTCGTGGGCGTGGCTGGGGTCGGGCACCGTCCGAGGGTATCCGCAGACGCACGTAAACTCTGCGGCATGGCAGCCACTTCAACCGTCGATACCGTCGTCAGCCTCTGCAAACGCCGCGGGTTCGTGTTCCCGTGCGGCGAGATCTACGGCGGGACGCGCTCGGCCTGGGACTACGGGCCGCTCGGGGTGGCCCTGAAGGACAACATCAAGCGGCAGTGGTGGCGGGCCATGGTGCAGTCCCGCGACGACATCGTGGGGCTGGACTCCTCGGTGATCCTGCCGCGGCAGACCTGGGTGGCCTCCGGCCACGTCGGGGAGTTCTCCGACCCGCTGACCGAGTGCCAGTCCTGCCACAAGCGGTTCCGCGCCGACCACCTGCAGGAGGCGGTCGCGGACAAGGCGGCCCGCAAGGGCAAGGAGATCGACCCCGACTCGGTGGACCTGGCCGACATCGCCTGCCCGAACTGCGGGACCAAGAACGCCTGGACCACGCCGCGCGAGTTCAACATGATGCTCAAGACCTACCTGGGCGTCATCGAGGACGAGTCGGGTCTGCACTACCTGCGGCCCGAGACCGCCCAGGGCATCTTCATCAACTTCGCCAACGTGATGGGCGCCGCCCGCAAGAAGCCGCCGTTCGGCATCGCGCAGACCGGCAAGAGCTTCCGCAACGAGATCACGCCGGGCAACTTCATCTTCCGCACCCGCGAGTTCGAGCAGATGGAGATGGAGTTCTTCGTCGAGCCCTCCACGGCCCGGGAGTGGCACCAGTACTGGATCGACGAGCGCACCCGGTGGTACACCGACCTGGGCATCAACCCGGACAACCTGCGCCACTACGAGCACCCGGCCGACAAGCTGTCGCACTACTCCGAGCGCACCGTCGACATCGAGTACCGGTTCAACTTCGCCGGCTCGGAGTGGGGGGAGCTGGAGGGCATCGCCAACCGCACCGACTTCGACCTCAAGACGCACTCGCAGCACTCGGGCCAGGACCTGACCTACTTCGACCAGGCCAGCGGCGAGCGGTACACCCCCTATGTGATCGAGCCGGCGGCCGGGCTGTCCCGCTCGCTGATGACCTTCCTGGTCGACGCCTACAGCGAGGACGAGGCGCCCAACACCAAGGGCGGGGTCGACAAGCGGGTCGTGCTGCGGCTGGACCCCCGGCTGGCACCGACCAAGGTGGCGGTGCTGCCGCTGTCCCGCAACGCCGACCTGACGCCCAAGGCCAAGGACCTGGCCACCGCGCTGCGCCGCCACTGGCAGATCGACTTCGACGACGCCGGCGCGATCGGGCGCCGCTACCGCCGCCAGGACGAGGTCGGCACGCCGTTCTGCATCACGGTGGACTTCGACACCCTCGAGGACCACGCCGTCACGGTGCGCGAGCGCGACACGATGGGGCAGGAGCGCGTGGCGCTGGACCAGGTCGAGGGCTACCTGGCGCAGCGGCTGGTCGGGTGCTGAGCCGGGGCCCGGGGGTGGGCGACGCGTGATCGAGCACTTCACCCCTGCCGAGGTCGAGGCGATGCGCCCGGCGGGCCGGTTCGTCGCGCAGACCCTCCGCACGTTGCGCGGGGAGGTGGGCGTGGGCACCGACCTGCTTGAGATCGACGACCGTGCCCGGAAGCTGATCGCCGCGGCCGGCGCGACGAGCTGCTATGTCGACTACCACCCCAGCTTCGGGGCCTCGCCGTTCGGCAAGGTGATCTGCACCTCTGTCAACGACGCGGCGCTGCACGGGCTGCCGCACGCCTACCGGTTGCGCGACGGTGACCTGGTCAGCCTCGACTTCGCGGTGTCGATCGACGGCTGGGTCGCCGACTCCGCCGTCTCCTTCATCGTGGGCCAGCCCCGGCGGGAGGACCTGCACCTCATCGAGACCACCGAGCGTGCCCTTGCCGCGGGGATCGACGCCCTGCAGGTCGGCGGCCGGCTGGGCGATGTGTCGGCGGCCGTCGGAGCCGTATGCCGGGGAGCCGGGTACCGGGTCAACCTCGAGTTCGGCGGTCACGGGGTGGGGCGGACGATGCACGGTGACCCGCACGTGGCCAACGATGGTCGCGGCGGGCGGGGCCTGCGGCTGCAGCCCGGTCTGGTGGTCGCCATCGAGCCGTGGCTGATGACCGGGACGCGACCGGATCTTCACCGATGCCGACGGGTGGACGCTGCGCAGCGCCGACGGCTCCCGCGCCGCACACAGCGAGCACACCGTCGCGCTCACCGAGGACGGCCCCCTGGTGCTCACCGAGGGCTGAGACGGCGGCGGATCGGGCGACACGTCGTCAATAGCCTTGTACCGGCACGAGGTAGCCCATACTCTCCACGCTCATGGTGCCCAACGGTGGGGAAGCAAGAGCCACCCTCCCGGAGCACGACACCGACCAGGTGATCGCCCAGTACGACGAGGAACTCCCCGCCCGGAACCTGTCCGGCCGGGTCGACCTGTTCGTCAGCGTGGCGGCGGCCCTGGTGGCGGTGTTCGTGATCCGGCAGGTGTTCGCGCCGCTGAGTCAGGGCAACCAGTACTACCTGATCCTGTTCCTGGCGTTCGTGCTGCCGCTGGTCTTCCTGTGCTACCGGGCCAGGGTCCGCCGCCCGGAGGCCAGCGACATGCCGGTCCCGGGGGCCAGCCAGCCGCGGGACAACCCCGGCCGGCTGGACTGGGTGCTCGCCAGTGCCGCGTTCCTCGCCTGTGTCTACCCCGTCGCGCCCCTCGCGATCGGCGCCTCGGGAGGCGGGTTCAACGCCTTCCTGGACCGGCAGGGTTCCCTCACCGGTCTCGACGTGGCGATGGGTGCCCTCGTGCTCCTGCTGGTGATCGAGGCCACCCGGCGCACGACCGGATGGATCCTGCCGGGGGTGTGCCTGGGCTTCCTGGCGTTCGCCTAGCTACGGGGGTTTCCTGCCGACCTGGTTCCCGGGGAGCCACGCCGGGATCGACTTCCGGCAGATCATCAACGCGCTCTACAACGACCCGAGCGGGTTCTACGGCATCCCGTTGGACGTCTGCGCGACCTACATCGTGCTGTTCACCATCTATGGTGCCGTCCTGGACCGCACCGGCGCCGGCCAGTTCTTCATCGACCTCAGCTTCTCCATCTTCCGCAAGTCCAAGGCGGCCCCCGGCCGCACCGTGGCGCTCTCCGGCTTCCTGCTCGGGACGGTCTCGGGATCCGGGACGGCGACCGCCGTGAGCCTGGGTGCGGTGACCTGGCCGGTGCTGAACCGCGCCGGCTACCCGAAGGAGAACGCCGGCGGGATGCTCGCGGCCTCCGGGATCGGGGCGATCCTGTCGCCGCCCACCCTCGGCGCGGCCGCGTTCATCATCGCCGAGTACCTGGGCACCTCCTACCTCAACGTGCTGCTGTGGGCGATGATCCCGACATTGCTGTACTACCTGGGCATCTTCCTGGCCATCGAGATCGATGCCCGCAAGGTCGGCGTCCAGGCCGTGGAGGTGGAACGCAAGAACCCGTGGAAGCTGCTGGCCCGCTCCGGCTACCACTTCCTGTCGCTGGGGATCATCGTGTTCTTCCTGGCGATCGGGCTGACCCCGTTCAAGGCCGTCGTCTACGCGACCGGGGTGGCGCTGGCGTTCGGGATCGCCGACTCGATCCTGCGCCGTCGCGGCGACTGGTGGGGGGTGGTCACCGAGACGGCCCGGATCGTCTACGACTCCCTCGCCGGCGGTGTCCGCTCCGTGCTGCCCGTCGCCGCGGTCTGTGCCGCCGCGGGGATCATCGTCTCGACCATCACCAAGACCGGGCTGGGCCAGGTGCTGTCCGACCTGCTCATCCAGATCGCCACCGTGGTCAGCGACAACCCCACCGTGGTGCTGGTGCTCAGCGTGGTGATGGCGGCGATCGCGATCCTCGTGCTGGGCCTGGCCGTGCCCGTGACCGCCTCGTTCATCATCAGCTGGGTGATCATCGCCCCGGCGCTGTTCGACCTGGGCGTCGAGGCCCCCGCGGTCGCGATGTTCATCTTCTACTTCTCGGTCCTGTCCGAGGTGTCCCCACCGACAGCGCTGGCCGCCGTCGCGTCCGCCGCCATCACCGGGGGCAAGGTCATCCCGACCATGTGGCAGGCCTGCAAGTACGCCCTGCCCGCCTTCCTGGTGCCGCTGGCCTTCGTGCTCACCGACAACGGCATGGCGCTACTGCTCCAGGCGCCGGCCGGTGACGTGCTGTGGACCTTCGCGGTCTCGGCACTGGCCGTGGCCGCGCTGGCGGGGGCCGCGGGCGGCTGGATCGTCCGGCGGACGCGCCCGCTCGAGCGGCTGCTGTGCCTGACCGCCGCCGGTCTTCTGCTCTACCTGCAACCGCTGTCCATCGGCCTGGGGGTGGCCGCCCTGGCGGCCGCTCTCGCGATGCACCTGCTCGTCCCGCACCCCTCCAGAGAGGAACACACGTCATGAGGAACCGCACGACAACGCGCCTGCTCGTCGGACTGGTCTCGGCCGGAGTCCTGCTCTCCGCCTGCGGCGGACGACAGGGCGGCGGCACCACCGCGGCCGAGGGAGGGGAGTGCGAGGCCGGTGAGGGCCGGATGACGATCGCCACCGGCAACTCCACCGGCGTCTACTACGTCCTCGGTGGCGGACTCGCCCAGCTGATCAGCAGCGAGACCGACATCAACGCGACGGCGGCCGAGACCGGGGCGTCGGTGCAGAACATTCAGCAGCTGGTCGCGGGCGACTACGACATCGCCTTCTCCCTGGCAGACACCGCCGCCGACGCGACCGAGGGCGCCGCCTCCTTCGAGGAGTCGCAGGAGGTCTCCTCGCTGGGCCGGATCTACCCCAACTACACCCAGGTCGTGGTCCGCGCGGACTCCGGGATCGAGTCGGTCGAGGACATGGCCGGCAAGACGATCTCGACCGGTTCCCCCAACTCAGGCACCGAGGTGATCGCCAACCGGATGCTGGAGGCCGCGGGTCTGGACCCCGCGAGCGATCTCAGTGCGCAGCGGCTGGACCTGACCAAGACGGTCGACGGGATGAAGGACGGCTCCATCGACGGGCTGTTCTGGTCCGGCGGGCTGCCGACCGCGGCGATGACCGACCTGTTCACCAGCATCGGCGACGATGTCGAGTTCATCGACGTCTCGCCGTTGCTGCCCACGCTCCAGGAGATCAACCCCGTCTACACCGAGGGGGAGATCCCGGCGGAGACCTACGGCACGGACCCGGTGCCCACCGTCGTGGTCCCCAATGTCCTGATGGTCCGCGACGACATGGACGAGGGCACGGCCTGCGCGCTGACCAAGCTGGTCTATGAGAACGTCGAGAGCCTGACCCAGGTGCACGCGGCGGCGGCCGACATCGACCTGGGGGTGGCCGGGGAGATCGACCCGATCCCGCTGCACCCGGGAGCCCAGCGCGCCCTGGACGAGCTGGGGGAGTAGAGCCCGCTACACCAGCGAGGCCACGGTGCTGAAGGTGAGGAACCCCAGCACCGTGGAGACCAGGATCACCGAGGCGATGCGACCGTTGTCGGCGCCGTAGCGCTCGGCCAGCATGGAGGTGTTGGCGGCCGCGGGTCCAGCAACCGTGCGAGGGGGGTGCGCGTCCCGAGGTGGAAGAGCAGGGCCGACAGCGCGAAGTACAGGACGTAGGTGTTGAGCCCGGGCGTGCCGGCGACGGCAGGCAGGTTGCGGCCGGGGACGACCGCCAGGTTTCGTCCCCGGCCGCGCCTCAGCTCAGAGGGTGCCGCCCTTGAGCTGGTCCACGAGGTACTCGGCCTGCCGGATCGCCAACGCGACGATGGTCAGCGTGGGGTTGGCGGCCGCGCCGGTGGTGAACAGGGACCCGTCGGAGACGAACAGGTTCGGTATGTCGTGGGTCCGGCCCCACCGGTCGGTCACGCCGTCCTCGGGTCGTTCGCTCATCCGCGAGGTGCCCAGGTTGTGGGTCGAGGGGTAGGGCGGGGTGTGGTGCGTGCCGATGGCGCCGACGGCGGCATACAGCGTGTCGGCCTGCGCGTACCCGTGGTCCCGCATCGCGACGTCGTTGGGGTGGTCGTCGAAGTGCACGTCCGGGACGGGGAGCCCGTGCTTGTCCTGCACCGTGGTGTTCAGGGTGACCCGGTTGGACTCCTGCGGCATGTCCTCCCCGACGATCCACATGCCCGCGGTGCGCGAGTAGGCGTCCATCAGCTCGGTGAAGTCCTTGCCCCAGGATCCCGGCTCGACGAAGCTGGCCAGGAACGCCGGCCCCAGCGAGAGGGTCTCCATGTAGTAGCCGCCCACGAATCCGCGCGACGGGTCGTGCCGGGACTCGTCGGCGATCAGCCCGGCCATGGTCTCTCCCCGATACATCCGCACGTCCTGCTCGAACCGGGCGTAGACGCTCCCGGTGGTGTGCCGCATGTAGTTGCGGCCCACCTGCCCGGAGGAGTTGGCCAGCCCGTCCGGGAACAGCGAGGAGGCGCTCATCAGCAGCAGCCGCGGCGTCTCGATCGAGTTGCCGGCCACGCAGACGACGCGGGCGGCCTGGCGGTGCAGGTTGCCCTCCCCGTCCAGGTAGAGCACCGCGTCCACCGTGCCGTCGGAGGCGTGGGTGATCTGCACGGCCTGGCTCTCCGGGCGTAGGTCCAGCAGGCCGGTCGCCTCGGCCCGGGGGATCTCCCGGACGAGGGTGGACCACTTGGACCCGTTCTTGTCTCCCTGGAAGTTGAAGCCGTCCTGCACGGAGGCGGGGCGCCCGTCGTAGGGCTCGGCGTTGGTGGCGTAGGGGCCGGTGGCGTAGTGCCGGTAGCCGATCCGTCTCGGCGCCGTTGGCGAACACCTTGTAGTTGTTGTTGGCCGGCAGCGGTGGCCGCCCGTGCCGGTGGGTGGAGCCCATCGCCTGCTCGGCCCGGTCGTAATAGGGCGCGAGGTCCTCCAGGGTCAGCGGCCAGTCGAGCAGGTTGGCGCCCTCGACCCGGCCGTAGACCGAACGAGTGCGGAACTCGTGCTCGCGGAACCGGGGAGTGGCCCCGGACCAGTGCGTGGTGGACCCGCCGACGGCCTTGACGATCCAGGCGGGCAGGTTCGGGAAGTCGGTCGCGACCCGCCAGCTCCCGGAGGTGGTGCGGGGGTCCAACCACGCCATCTGGTTGAACGCCTCCCACTCCAGGTTCATGTAGTCCTCGTTGCGCAGGTACGGCCCCGCCTCGAGCACCACGACCGGGAGCCCGGCCTTGGTCAGCTCGTAGGCCAGGGTGCCGCCGCCGGCGCCGGACCCGATGATGACGACGCTCGCCTCGTCCTGGGCGATCTCGGCCATGTCAGCTCTCCTCGGTCGGGGTCGGGCCGGTGGGCAGGTCGGGCACCAGGTCGACGAACGGCTCGTCGCTCTCCTCGACCCGCGGGTCCGGCAGCCAGTCCAGATCGTTGAACCCCCGGTGCAGGTAGCCGCCCTTGTCGAACGAGGGACCCTCGTAGCCGAGGGCGTCCCAGACCTCCTCGTCCTCGTACATGTTCAGGATCGTGGTGCGGCGGATAAAGCCAAAGAAGTCGGTGTTCCCCACCCGCCGGAGCACCTTCGTGGCGCCGTCGTCGTCCAGGTCCAGGAAGGACCCTCCGGCCAGGTCGTTGAGGGTCGCGATGCCCTGGGTGAGCTTGATCCGGAACCAGGTGGACTCATTGGCGAGCTCGAAGATCTGGTCGGCCTGACGCTCGTACGGGCCGTCCGGGAACCCCTCGTGCGGGAAGGCGACCTTGAGGATGCGCACCAGGATGCGGCGGGCCGTGTCGGTGAATTCCATCTCGTTGAGCTGGGGGTACTTCGCCGGGTACTTCTCCGGATAGCCCACGACTGCCTCCTTGCAGTGAAACGCCGGTGGTGGGATCTCTCCTCACCGTAGGAGGGCGACTCAGGCCCCGGTAGGGCCGCTTCTCACGGGGTGAGAATGCCCGCGTCGGGAGAGGTGAGCGGCACGGCATACGGACCCGTATGCCGTGCCGCTCACCTGGGTCTGGCTCAGCGGGAGCGGTGGCCCAGTCGGTAGACGCGCCCGGCCCGGGCAGCGCAGGCCCGCAGCCGGTGCTCGATGTGGCGGCGCTGACCCTCGTACCAGCCGACGGGGGCGGACACCGCCACCGAGCCGATGAGCAACCCGTCGTCGGCCCGGATCGGGACGGCCGCGCAGGCGGTGCCGACCTGGAACTCCTCGTGCTCCCAGGCGATGCCCTCCGCCGCGATCTGGGCGAGTGCCGCGTCGAGTGCCGCGGGGTCGGTGATGGTGCAGGGCGTGAGCCGGTGGGGTTGGTGCGGCTCCAGGTAGGAGCTGCGCTGCTCGGGGGTGTACTCGCTCAGGCCGAGCTTGCCGAAGGCCGTGGCGTGCGGGGTCTCGTGGAAGCCGAACTCCATCGGCTCCAACCGGGGGCACTCGGGGGAGTCGGCGACGAAGACGACAACGAAGTCGGCGCCGCGGTGGATGGCCAGGTAGGCGGCCATCTTGGTGTCCGCGTGCAGCCGCGAGATCTCCTGCTTCAGCTCGCGAGGGACCCCGAGGTCCTCGTGTAGTCGGCTGCCGAGCCGGTGCAGCTTGTAGCCCAGGGCGAACCGCTTCTCCTCCCGCAGGTGGACCAGGTAGCCGACCTGGACCAGCTCCTGGGCGATGCGGTACACGGTCGGCAGCGGCAGCCCGGTGGCCGCCGCGATGTCCCGGGCGCTGGCCCCGCCCGCCTCGGCGACCTGCTCCAGGACGGTGACGGCCCGCTGGATCAGGCTCGTCCGCTCCACGTCGGTGTGTGGCATGGCGCCATCCTTGCAGGGCTGCACCCAGCGCGGTTCTCACCCTGTGAAAATCCGGGCGCCGCGGGCGTGCGCCCACCGTCGGCTTCGGGTTGGATGCCAGCAGGACCCCCGAACGAAAGGACCCCCATGTACCTCATCGTCGTCAAGTTCCCGGTCAAGCCCGAGTTCGCGGACCAGTGGCCCGAGCTCTCCGCCGAGTTCACCGAGGCGACGCTGGCCGAGCCCGGCAACAAGTGGTTCGAGTGGTCGCGCAGCGTCAAGGACCCGAACGAGTACGTCCTCGTGGAGGCCTTCACCGACGACGGCGCCGGCCCCCACGTCAACTCCGAGCACTTCGCCACGATGCAGCGCGAGTTCCCCCAGTACCTCTCCGCCACACCGAAGATCGTCTCCCGCCAGGTCGACGGCGACGGCTGGGACGAGATGGGCGAGCTCCAGGTCGGCTGACCGCGGCGCGGTGCCGTTGACGGTGATCTCGGTCGGGCTCATCCTCGCCGGGCCCGGATCAGGTGCCGGGTCGAGTGGGCCACGAAGGGTAGGCCGCGACGCAGGTCATCGTCCAGGCGCACCAGGTGCTCCCGATAGCGGTCTACGGTGAAGTCGGGCACCCACCACACGCACTTGCGCAGGATCCACACGATCGCGCCGATGTCGTGAAACTCCAGGCGGCACCGTGCCGTGCGGACCTCCTCGACGTCCAGGCCCGCGGCCTGGGCCGCGGCGACCTCGTGCGCCGGGTCGCGGGCCGAGCGGTCCGGCAGCGGGCCGAGGAAGGCCTCGATGAGCTCGTAGGCCGAGCCGGGGCCGACGTGCTGGGCGAGGTAACTGCCGCCCGGGGCGAGCACCCGGTGGATCTGTGCCCAGTCAGGGCTGACGGGATGCCGGGACGTCACCAGGTCGAAGGCTCGGTCCGGCAGCGGCCAGGGCACGCCGCCGGTGACCGCCACGACCTCCACCCCGCGCGGTCCGAGCAGGTCTCGGGCGCGGCGCCGGTTGGGCGCCCAGCCCTCGGTGACCACCATGCGGGGCGGCAGCACGGGTGCCTCGTTGACGACCTCCCCGCCGCCGGTGTCGATGTCGAGGGCGGCGGCGGCGCCGGCGAGCGCCCGAGCCAGCAGTCCGGCATACCCCCATGGTGGGCGCTCCTCGCTGGCCCGGCCGTCGAGCCAGTCAAAACCCCACCCCGAGACCTCGGCGGCCTCGGCCTCCGCGACCAGATCCTCAAAGCTGCGCACGGGCCAATCCTGCCGCCCGGGGACTCGTGGTGCGGCCCCGACCCGAGTGTCGCGGGCGCCCCAACGGTTTGACCCCCAGACTGGGTTCACCAGGTAGGGACGGACGACGGGTCCGCCCACGGCGACCGTGAGGAGGGGTGATGGCCCAGGCCGATCCCGACTTCGCCGCCTACGTGCGCGGCCGCCAGGCCCACCTGCTGCGGATCGCCGTGCTGATGTGCGGTGACGTGCACCAGGCCGAGGACCTGCTCCAGGACGCCCTGGTGAAGCTGGCCCGGCACTGGTCGCGGGTCGGCGGGGACCGGCCGGACGCCTACGTGCGCCGGATCCTCTACCACGACAACATCACCCGCTGGCGCCGGACCCGGCTCGAGGTGGTCACCGAGGAGGTGCCCGAGCTGCACGGTATGCAGTACGGGCCCGCCTGGGAGGACCGCGCCGACGTCCGGGCCGCACTGCAGGAGCTGACCCCGAAGCAGCGGGCGGTCCTGGTCCTGCGGTTCCTCGAGGACCTGACCCAGGAGCAGACCGCGGAGGTGCTCGGCGTCAGCGTGGGCACGGTGAAGAGCCAGACGAGCGTGGCGCTGGCCCGGATGCGGGACCTCCTCGGCGCGGAATGGGCCGAGGAGCGTGCCGGCACGGAGCGAGGAGCGGGACGATGAGCACCGATCGGGACGACACCCAGCAGCCCGGGGGCGCCCGGCACACCAGGGTCGGGACTCTGCTCCAGGAGGCCTCGGACGTGCGGAGCCCGCGGGACTTCGCGACCTCCGCGTGGGAGGAGGCCGAGGTGCAGCAGCGCCGCCGGCGGTGGGGCGTCGCCAGCGGCCTGGCCGCCGTGGCAGCCGCCGCAGCCCTGGTGCTCGCCTTCGTCATCGGCCCGTTCGCCGGCGATGCGCCGCCCGACCCCGTCCCGGCGGGGCCGACGGACAGTGGCGGCGTGGAGGGCCCCACGGCGACGATGGTCTTCCACCAGGAGGAGGCGGGGGAGCCCGAGATCGACCAGGAGTTCCGCCCGGCCGAGGTCGCGGACCTCGTCGACCGCAGGTGGGTGCTCGGCGGCGCACTTGCCGGAGGTCTCGGGCCCGTCGAGACGGTCGTCGGGGCCGAGGCCGACACCCGTCTGGAGTTCGCCGGGGCGGGTGGCACCGGACTCACCCTCCACATCGAGGACTGCGGCGGACTCGCCGGACAGACGGCGCTCGACGGCGGGGGCGGTGTGTTCACCATCGGCGAGGTCGCCAGCAGCGACATCGGCTGCCCCGCCCACGTGCAACAGTCCGAGGACTTCTGGATGGCGGCACTGGCCGCCGGCCGGTTCACGGCAGAGATCTCCGAGGACGGGGGCACCCTGCTGCTGGGGGTGTCAGCAGCACAGCAGCCCGGGCCGCCGGAGGACTCGGCCCCAGACGACCCGGCGCAGGAGCAGGCGGAGGGCGTGGTGCCACTCGGGGGCGGTGTCACGATCGCACTGCCGGAGGGGTGGCAGGCGGTCTACCGCGGGTCTTTGGTGGAGGGCCAGTTCATCACCTGCCTCGTGTCCGAGGGCGGGTCCACCGACCCGACGATGCCCTGCGAGGGCCTGGAGATCACGACCGGTCTGACCGAGGAGACCAGGCCGGAGGCGACCGAATTCTTCGAGCCTGCGGACGGGCAGGTCCCGTGTTTCGCCGACCCCGACTGGTTGGAGCGGGCGCCGGGGGACAACCCGGTGACGTTCCAGGAAGGCGGCACACAAGGAGGCTGGGAGGTCACCGAGGGCGGCTTCCAGGGGGAGTGGCGCTACTGGATCGCCGACTGCGCGGACGGGCAGGAGTTCTGGCCGACGGCGTTCTGGATCGACACCAACACCGAGGGTGGCCGCGTGTCGGCGACCAGCCTGACCCTGGTGGCGAGCACCGAGGACCTGGATGAGGTGGCCGACATGCTCACCGGGCTGGCACCGGACGAGCAGAACTTCGACGTCCAGACCGAGCACGCCCAGGTCGTCAGCGGGGCCGACACCCTCTCCAACCTCCTGCTGCGGGTCTACGGCCCCGATGACCCGCCGGTCGGCACCGAGGGGGCGCAGCCCTCACAGACCGCCACCTACCGGCTGACCGACGGGACGCAGTGCCTGCTGCACGACACCGCGCTGCTCCCGGGCGTGGACCTGCGGATCACCGACTGTGTCCAGCTGATGAAGTGGCTCTACGAGGAGACGAACGCCGGCCGCGAGCCCCTCGTGACGATCATCGCCGACCACCAGCAGCAGCTGCTGCAGATCCGCACCCTCTACACCCCCTGACCGGCGACACGCCGGATTCTTCGGGCGCCGGGGCAACCTGCGGCACCCTGGGCTGCGTTGACGGTCCATGGACGACATGGGGAGAGGGTGACGCTCATGGAGGTCGACGAGGACTTCCTGGACTTCGTCCGAGCCAGACAGGAGCCCCTCCTGAGGGCGGCCGTCCTGGTCTGTGGCGACCACCACACGGCCCAGGACCTGCTCCAGGAGGCGTTCGCCAAGCTCGCGAGCCGGTGGGAGCAGGTGCGCGGCGGAGCCCCCGACGCGTATGTGCGCCGGATCCTCTACCGGGACGCCGTCTCGCACTGGCGCAAGTGGCGCCGCGAGAGGCCGTATGACGTGCACGCGCCGGACGGTGAGTTCGCGGCCCAGGCCTCCGCCCGGGACGACGTCGAGGACTGGGTGAGCGGGTCGGAGGTGCGGGCGGCACTGGCCGACCTGGCGCCCCGGCAACGGGCGGTCCTGGTGCTGCGCTACTACGAGGACCTGTCCGAGGAGCAGATCGCCGAGATCCTCGGCGTCAGCAGGGGGACGGTCAAGAGCCAGGCCAGCAAGGCCCTGGCCAATCTGCGCCGGCAGCTGCCGGAACTGGAACCGGCTCCTGCCGGTGAGGGAGGTGGGTCGGCATGACCGCCAAGGACATTCGCGACGCACTGGATCGAGCGGTGGGGACGACGGAAGGACGAGACATGGCAATGCAGGCATGGACACGAGGGCGGCGGATACGACGTCGCCGCCACGCGGCCTACACGGGCGCGGGCACGGTGGTGGCCGCCGCCGCGGTCGTGGGTGCGGTCGCCCTTGGCGGAGGGTTCGACACCGCCCAGGACCCGGCGCCCGCGACACCCGATCCGGGACCGACACAGGTCGAGACCCCGGAGATCCCGGACCTGGAGGGGCCGCACACCTTCCTCTTCGCCCGGGAGGGCGCGGAGCTGCAGGTCGACGCGTCGGCGCTGCGGTCGCTGGAGGGACTGGACGTGCCCGCGACGACGGACCTGGCCGGGACCAGCTGGGACCTGGTGAGCCCCCTCGAGTTCGCGGGCGGCGCCGCCCCTGAGGACATGGAGCTGACGCTCGCCGACGGCCGGACCGTCGGAGCCGACGTGCCGACCGGGCTGGACTTCTTCGACACCGACGACGGCGTGACCCTGGGCATTGACGTGGACGGGTGCGGGGGCGCCCGGTACTCGCAGGACCTGGCGCTCGCCTCCGACGGCAGCTTCGCCGGTCAGGGCATCGTCCAGCTGGCCTCCGGGTGCCCGGAGGAGGTCGTGGCCACGGAGGCGTTCTGGGTGGAGTACCTGACCGAGGGGGGCTCGCTGCACCTGGTGGAGGAGGACCTGCTCCTGCTCACCGTCAACGGGACGGACGCGGACGGTGGCGACCCGCCGCCCGCGACCACGGACCCGGATGCCACGAGCGGCCCGGACGAGTCGGCGGGACCGCCGGAGGGCACGGTCTCCCTCGGTGACGGGCACGGGCTGGCCCTGCCGGAGGGCTGGACCTATCTGCCGGTGTACGACGCCGAGGTGTGCCTGCTCCCCGAGGGCGAGACGGACCTGCTCTCGCCCTGGTGCGTACCGGGCGTGGACATCCGGACGGGCCTGGAGGACGCCGGGTTCACCGAGGGCGGCTGGTGGGACCCGAGCGACACCGAGGGACGCCCCGCGGAGCAGTGCTACGGCGACCCCGAGGGCTACGAGGGGTGGGGGCAGTGGCGCGACAACCCGGTCACGGTCGACCCGGACCCGGAGGCCGGTGAGACGACCGTGGGAGACCACGACGTGGAGTGGCTGCGCTGGTCGGTCACCTGCGCCGAGGGGCAGGAGTTCACCGCCGAGTCGTGGCGGGTCACCGACCTGGGCGTCGAGGTGCGTGCCTTCGACTCCTCCGAGCACGACCTCGAGGCGATCACCGGGGCCCTGGTGCTGGGGGAGGAGGTGCCCGCCTTCACCCGGCACGCGGTGCAGCTGGCCGAGCCGGTGGCAGACACCGTCTCCGGGGAGGTGCTGGAGTGGAACGGTTCCTGGCAGGGCACGGGAGAGACCGTCACGTTCCCGGTGACCGGTGAGTCCCGCTGCCTGGGCACGGCGGCCGACGGCCAGAGCGGCATTGACCTGGCGATCACCGACTGCGCCGACCTGACACAGGAGACCGAGGGCCTCCCCGTGGTGAGCGTCATCGTGGACGAGGACGACACAGTCCTGACCGTCAACGTGATGTCCGGCGCCTGACACCCGGCCGACGCGCCGTCACCGCGACGCACGGGCGGGCCTTCCCTACACTCGTGGGGATGGCCCGCCTTGCGTTCTGGATGATCAGTGCCGTGTGCCTCGTCCTGCTCGTGCTGGGTTGGTTCCTGCTTCCGGAGCGGGTTCCGGTCCATTTCGGGGTCGATGGGGAGCCGGACCGCTGGGTCTCGCGCGCCAGGGCGGTGTTGGAGATGGGCACGGTCATGGGCGGGATGATGCTGTTGTTCGCCGGGCTCGCCGCCTGGATGTCGCGGATATCGTTCGCACTGCTCAACCTTCCCAGCGACCACAAGGAGTGGTGGGCGGCCGAGCCGGAACGCCGGGCACGGCTGCGCGAGCTGCTGGCCGAGGACGCGTGGGCCCTCGGCGCCCTCACCCTCGCCCTGCTGGGGGGCGTGACCCTGCTCACCTGGCTGACGGCATACCAGCAGAGCCCCCGGCTGGGCTGGGGCGCCATCGTCCTGATCGTCGTCTACGCGGTGGCCCTGCTGGTGCAGGTGCTACGGATCGCCACCGTGCGCTACCAGCCGAGGGAATGACGAGGCACCCTCGGGCGTTGTGTGATTGAAGATTCAATCACGATCGGCGTACGTCGGTCCCGTGGGAAGGTAGCAACCATGCAGTTCGGCATCTTCAGCGTCAGTGACATCACCATGGACCCGACGACCGGTCGGACCCCGACCGAGGCCGAGCGGATCCAGGCGATGGTCGCGATTGCCCTCAAGGCCGAGGAGGTCGGACTCGACGTCTTCGCCACCGGCGAGCACCACAACCCGCCGTTCTTCGCCTCGTCGCCGACCACCTTCCTGGGTTACGTCGCCGCACGGACGACGACGCTGCAGCTGTCGACGGCCACCACGCTGATCACGACCAACGACCCGGTGAAGATCGCCGAGGACTACGCGATGCTCCAGCACCTGGCCGGAGGTCGGGTCGACCTGATGATGGGGCGCGGCAACACCGGGCCGGTCTACCCGTGGTTCGGCCAGGACATCCGCCAGGGCATCAACCTGGCCGTGGAGAACTACCACCTGCTGCGGCGGCTCTGGCGCGAGGACGTCGTGGACTGGCAGGGCAAGTTCCGCACCCCGCTGCAGGGCTTCACGTCGACGCCGCGTCCGCTGGACGGTGTGCCGCCCTTCGTGTGGCACGGCTCGATCCGCAGCCCCGAGATCGCCGAGCAGGCGGCCTACTACGGCGACGGCTTCTTCCACAACAACATCTTCTGGAACATGGAGCACACCGCCCGGATGGTCGGGCTCTACCGCCGCCGGTTCGAGCACTACGGCCACGGCTCGGCCGACCAAGCGATCGTGGGCCTCGGCGGTCAGGTCTTCATGCGCAAGAACAGCCAGGACGCGGTCCGCGAGTTCCGCCCCTACTTCGACGTGGCCCCCGTCTACGGGCACGGGCCGTCACTGGAGGAGTTCACCCGCGACACCCCGCTGACGGTGGGGAGCCCGCAACAGGTGATCGAGCGGACGCTGACCTTCGCCGACTCCGTCGGTGACTACCAGCGCCAGCTGTTCCTGATGGACCACGCCGGGCTGCCCCTGGAGACCGTGCTGGAGCAGATCGAGATCCTCGGCAGCGAGGTCGTCCCGGTGCTCCGCCGGGAGTTTGAGTCGCGCCGCCCCGCGCACGTGCCGTCCGACCCGCCGACGCACGCCACACTGGTCGAGGCCGGTATCGACCACCCGAACGCCGCCCTGGGCCCGGCCCGCGCCGAGGTCGGGGAGGGCTCCCGATGAGCCGCCGTCTCGTCGTCATCTCGGCCGGGCTGAGCCAGCCCTCCTCCACCCGGCTGCTCGCCGACCGGATCGCCGGTGCCGTCTCCCGCGAGGTCACCGCCCGCGGCGAGGCGCTGGAGGTGGAGGTGGTCGAGTTGCGGCCGTTGGCGCGCGACATCGCCGACCACCTGGTGACCGGTATGCCGTCAGCCGCCTTGCGCAAGGCGCTCGCCGCGGTCTCGGGCGCGGCTGCGGTGGTCGCCGTGACCCCGGTGTTCACCGCCTCCTACGCCGGGTTGTTCAAATCCTTCGTGGACCTGCTCGACCCCGGGGCGCTCACCGGCACACCGGTCCTGATCGCGGCGACGGCCGGGACGGCCCGCCACTCCCTGGTGCTGGACTACGCGTTGCGCCCCCTGTTCAGCTACCTGCGCGCCCAGGTGGTGCCGACCGGCGTGTTCGCCGCCACCGAGGACTTCGGTGGTGACGGCGCCGGGCGCGACGGTGTCGAGGGGCTGGACCGCCGGATCTCGCGGGCCGCCGCCGAGCTGGCGGACCGGATCGTGGCGACCGGCGGGTCGGTGGCCGGCTTTGCCGCTCCGGCCGTCGACGAGGTCGGCCGGGTCGACGTCCTCGACGACGACTCGATCACCCCGTTCGAGCAGTTGCTGCGCGGCGACCGCTGACCCGTGGAGGTCCGACCGCTCGACCCGGCAGACCACGGTGCGGCCGTGGCCCTGTGGTCCGCTGCGGGCCTGACCCGGCCCTGGAACGATGCCGGCGCGGACCTGCGCCGGGCCGTGCGGGGGCCGGACTCCACGGTCCTCGGGGGCTACCTGCCCGAGGTCGGGCTCGCGGCGACCGCGATGGTGGGGCACGACGGGCACCGCGGCTGGGTCTACTACCTCGCCGTCGACCAGCGATGGCGCGGCCGCGGGCACGGCCGCCGCATGATGGCGGCCTGCGAGGACTGGGTGCAGCGGCACGGCATACCGAAACTCCAGCTGATGGTGCGCCGTGACAACGCCGAGGCCCTCGGGTTCTACGAGGGCCTCGGCTACGAGGAGTCCGACGTGACCGTGCTGGGGCGCCGCTTCTGATCCGCTCGCTGGTGGACGCTCAGGCGAGGAGGTCGCGCCGCCGGAACGCTGCCAGGGCCAGCGCCCCGAGCGTGAGGGCTGCGGCGCCCAGGCCGAGCAGGGGGCCCCACGCGAGCGCGTCCGCCGGCAGGGACGGGGTCAGCTCGATGGGGGAGAGCTGCGTCGCCCAGTCCGGCAGCCGCAGGATC
The DNA here is from genome assembly GCF_057176825.1 of Ornithinicoccus sp. Lineage (NCBI taxonomy): Bacteria > Bacillati > Actinomycetota > Actinomycetes > Micrococcales > Intrasporangiaceae > Ornithinicoccus > Ornithinicoccus sp. The sequence goes on from NZ_CM169976.1 coordinate 2,189,556, forward strand.
GGGCCGAACCAGACCACGACCACGCTGAACAGCACGACGAGCCAGGCCAGACCCGCCCACTTCGGGACCGCTCCGACGAGCAGGGCCGTGAAAGCGGCCACAGCCAGCATCCCCGGCAGGTAGGCCAGCGATGCCCCGACGACGGAGGCAATCCACCCTGCGTCGCCCTCGGCGGCCGCCACGCCGATGCCGATCCCGACACCGCAGGCCAGGACCAGCAGCACCGTGTGACCGGCCGCGACCGCGGCCCACCCCAGGAACAGCCGGGTCCGGGACGCTCCCGCGGTCAGCAGTAGGGCGGCGCGCCCCGCGTCGTCCTCGGCACGCAGCCGCAGCACGGCGCCGACGGACTGGGCCATCACCCCGATCATCAGGAAGGAGAGCATGACAGCGGAGAAGGAGTTGGTCATCGAGTCCGGGTCGGCGGCCAGCATGGCGGCGACCTCCTCGGGCAGATCCGCCAGGGCCTCCTCCAGGGAGGTGGCCAGCGAGCCCATCGCGATGCCGAAGAGGAACAGCCCGACGCCCCACCCGAGGGCCGGCCCGCGCAGCAGGTGCCGGGCCACCCCGGGCACCGACCGCAGTCCGGTGGCCGCCGTGGCCGGCCCTGGCCGAGGAGCCCGCAGGCCTGCGCCCAGGTCGCGGCGCCGGGTCAGCGCCACCGCTGCCGACAGCAGCAGCAGGACCAGGGCAGCCGACAGGAGCAGCGGCCACCAGCGCAGGTCGACGTAGAGACGGGTCTGCTGTGCCCAGGCGATGGGGGAGAGCCAGGACAGCCAGGATCCGGTCGGCTCGACGATGTCGCCGACGCCACGGGCCAGGAACGCGGCACCGAGCACGGCCATCGCCAGCCCGCTGGCGGCGCGGGCGTGCTCGGTGACCTGCGCGGTCACCGCCGCGACCGCCCCGAACACCATGCCGGTGACGGTGAGGGCCAGCCCGAAGGCGAGGGAGTCCGCCACCGCCAGCCCGGCGGCGATCAGGACGAGCGCGGAGGCCACGCCCACTGCCACGGTCGCGCTGGCGACCGTCAGCAGGGCCGCAGCCGGTGGCGCCACCGCGTGGACCGGGAGCGCGCGGAGCGTCTCCATCCGTCCGGACTCCTCCTCCGCCCGCGTGTGCCGGACGGTGAGCAGGATGGCCATGATGGCGGTGGCGACGAGCAGGGTCAGGCTGATCTCGTTGGCCACCATCGCCCCGAACGTGTAGTTGTCCAGGCCGAACGCGGGGCCGGACATCATCACCGCCGAGGGGTTGCTCATCAGGGCGGCACGCGCCTGTCGTGCGGCCGCGTCGGGGTAGGCCACCTCGAGGGAGGCGACGGTGACCCACATCGTCCCGGCGATGGCCAGGCTCCAGATCAGGATCCTGATCCGGTCCAGCCGGAGGAAGAGGCGTAGCAGGCCGGCGGTCCCGGCCCAGCGCCCGCTGGAACCGGCTGCTCGGTGCCGGGCCCCGCCGGCGGCCTCGGGGGCGGGGGAGCGTGAGTTCGTGGTCGTCGCGGTCATGCGGCGGGCTCCGTGTCACTGAGATCGTCGCCGTAGTGCCGCAGGAACAGCTCCTCCAGCGACGGCGGCGTGATGGTCAGGTGCTCCACGCCCAGCGTGCTGAGCAGGGGCAGGACGGCGGGCAACGTGGCGTCGTCCACCTGGAAGCGCAGGCTCGACCCGTCGTGGGTGAGGTCGTGCACGCCCTCGGCGCCCGCCAGCTGCGCGGTGTCGGCGCTGGTGGTGGCGGCGACCGTCGACCGGGTGAGGTGGCGCAGCTGGGCCAGGGTGCCGCTCTCCACGTCCTGGCCGGACCGGATGATCGTCACGGTGTCGCACAGCTTCTCCACCTCGGCCAGGATGTGGCTGGACAGCAGGACGGTGCGACCCTCGTCGCGCAGCCGCTGCACCTCGTCGGTGAAGATCGCCTCCATCAGGGGGTCCAGTCCCGAGGTCGGCTCGTCCAGCAGGAAGAGCTCGGCCTCGGTCGACAGTGCGGCGACGAGGGCGACCTTCTGTCGGTTGCCCTTGGAGTAGGTGCGGGCCTTCTTGGTCGGATCCAACTCGAACCGCTCGATCAGTTCGGCCCGTCGCCGCGTCCCGGCGCTCCCGGTGCCGCCTCGGAGGCGGGTGAGCACGTCGATGATCTCGCCGCCGGTCAGGCTCGGCCACAGGTTGGTGTCGCCGGGCACGTAGGCGATGCGGTGGTGCACCTGCACCGCCTCGCCCCAGGGGTCCAGCCCGAGCACGCTCGCCCGGCCGGAGTCGGCGCGGAGCATGCCGAGCAGCACCCGGATGGTGGTCGACTTGCCGGCGCCGTTCGGGCCCAGGAATCCGACGACGGATCCGGTCGGCACCGTGAGGTTGAACTGGTCCAGTGCCCGGAAGCTGCCGAAGTTCTTGGTGAGGTCGTTGACCTCGATGGCGAGCGCGCTCATGGTGTCTCCTCGGGTGGGGGGTCGCGGTAGGTCAGGTAGGTCTCGAGCAGAGAGGAGTCGGTCAGCATGGGCTCGGTGAACAGCTCCAGCCCCGGACCCATGAGTGCGTCGGTGTAGGTGCGGAGCGTGGTCGGCAGGGTCGTCAGGTCGAGGCGTCCCTCCGGGGTGGGCATGTTGAGCAACAGGCTGCCCAGGGACCAGTTGACGAGCATCCGGGCACGGTCCTCTGGGAAGCGGCTCTGTCGCACCGTCCCCGCCTGCACCCCGTCCTCCAGGTAGCTCAGCGTGTCCCGGGTCATCCCCTCGATGAGTTGCGCGGTGAAGTCGTCACCCGCCTGCACGGCGCGCAGCACGTAGCCGACCAGCACCGCGTAGCCCTCGATGGCAGCAAGCTCGACGAGGAGGGCGCTCCCGGCCCCCGTCTGCTGGAGGACCGAGCTCTTGGCCCGCACGATCTCGCCGTGCACGTAGTCGTCGCAGGCCTGGCGCAGCCCCGCCCGGGACCCGAAGTGGTGCAGGATCAGCGCCGCGCTGACCTCCGCCTCCGCGGCGATGGCACGCAGCGAGGTGCCCATCCCGTCCTCGGCGAACCGGCGGATCGCGGCATCCCTGATCCGGGCCCGCGCCGTCAGGTCGTTCGGGGATGGGGTCGTGCTGGCTGAACTCATGTTCAATAGACTAAACGAACGTTTAGTCCGGCGCCAGGCAGGCTTCAGTCACGGAGCCTGGCGTGTTGGCCCGGAGGCTACGGGCACACGGTGACGGCAACCTGCAGGGTGGTGAGGGTGGTGAACCCGTACCGCACCCCGTCTTGCTCGTACTCCACAGTCACGGGACTGAGCTCGGCTAACGTTCCACCGTTGGGTAACTCAAGTCCGACGACGAGAAACGCGCGCGAGCCCGTCGGAAGGGAGGTCAACCTGTCGGGAGGCTCGGTCCACCCGCTCCCTATCCGGACGCTAGGGGACCCGAGGGGAACCAGTGCCCAACCTGTTAGCCGTAGTTCGCCCGATTCTCCTGGGACAACTCGGAAATCAGTCGCGGTGCTCGCGCCTGTGTTCTCAAGCACGTCCCAGCCGACTGTGCCGCGGGTATCGCCCTCCTGGGCTGCTGCGCAGACCGTGGCAGCATCCTCTGCCCTGGCACGCACGGCGCCCGCGGCCAAAGGAGCAACGTCCTCGGAGGGCAGGCGCTCGCCGCTGCATCCGGCGACAGTGGCCCAGGCTAGTGCCGCGAGAGCCGCAAGGGACGTCCAGTGGCGCGCTGCAAGACTCACGAGAGCAGACCTTCCGGGACTACGGGGCCGCTGAGCGTGGGCGCAACATCACTTGCCCCGGTGATTCCCCGGGGTACCCTTGCCGCCCGCAGTAGGCGCGAGCTGCCGTCGAAGGTGCTTTTACCGTATTCTTGATGCCACTAGAGAATCCAGCGTTGGACTTCAGATTGACTCCTACATTCGTGTGGCCCAACTTGATGCCCGCGGACCACGTGACGGCGCGCGAGGATTGGACGGAGGTACTGGACCCCTTCTCCAGCGGAACGCAGTATGCTGCTGAGATCGCGGAGGCAGTGAACGTTTCCGTACCTCCCGCATGTCCGATCGCCTTGACTCTTTGGTAGAAGACTGGAACCGTGCCGGCGCACATCTGGTAGCGACCGTAGTTGAACCTGGTCGCGTGGACTCTGTTGCCGACTGTCGTCACGGGTGCCCAGTTTGTTGATACTGTAGTTGACCTCGCAATCTCCGTTGAATTCGAGAAAGCGTTGTTGTTATCGAGTCCAGCGCGGTAACCTTGAGTCAAGCGGGCACTTCTCCCCGTCGTGTATACGAGGTCCTGCGTGCCACTCGCCGAAGAATATGTCCCGCCAATGTACGTAGTAATATTGTTGTAGCGCTGCTTTAGGACCCCGCTGTGGCAATTGGCCGTTGGTGTGTGGTTTCTAGCAACGGATGGCGGGGTCGATGGCTGAGCCAGCATCAAATCCAAGTGTTGTAGGCCGTCGACTTGCGTGTTCGCAGCGCGCGCCGTGCCCAGAGAGATCGGGTTCCTATCGGCTTCTGCCGTTGCCGTGGCGCTCCCACCGGTGTGGTCCAGTCCGCCTTCTGTGGAGTTGAGTTCCGGGATGACGGCAAGCACCTGCGCTTCGGCGTCTACGCCACGTGATGTCGAGAAGACTGCCGCCTGGCCGGCACTGCCGTACGCGACGACATCGACATCTACCTCAGCCTGGATCCGCCGAGCCGGTTTCTGGAGCGGATTGAGCGGTGCTCGTGGATGGCCTGACTGTCGGTGCTGACGGGGGGCGCGCGGTACCTGCCGGTCTGCCCGGCTTTTCCACTTTCGGTCCCTTCTCGTCGGGACAGGGCTTGCTGGTCAGGTGGCGGCTGTCAGTTGGCCGCTGGCGGTCTCGAAGAGCTCATCCCAGGCCTGCTGCCAGGGCCAGTTGCGCGGTAGGTGCAGCAGCCAGGTGCGGGCACGGTTGGCGATGCGGGCTGGGACGGCGATGAGCTGAGCGCGGATGGTGGCCATGCGGGCTTTGGCGTGGAAGCGCGAGGCCAGCACCCCGGCTGCGCGGGTGAGGTTGAAGGCGATCGCTGCCAGGACGGTCCAGGCGCTGTTGGCGGTGAACACTGCCGAGGGCATGTGGGCCAGCGGACCGTTCTTCAGGTCGGCGATGACCTGCTCGATGATGGCGTGGTCACGGTGAGCGGCCTCTGCCTGGAGCATCGACAGCGGGGAGTCGGTGAACACGGCGTGATGACGGTAGACGTTGAACATCTCGCCCTGGCCCTGGGGCACCGACCGCGGGTTGAGTCGCTTGACGCGGCGCACGATCAGCCGGGCGCTGGTGTGGTCGTCCTTCTTACGAGAGGTGAAGGCGGTGTAGTGGATCTCGGCCACGTCGGCGTCGGAGACCCAGCGCTGCTCGTCCTCGTCCCAGATGGCCTCGGGGTACTTGATTCCCACCCACGCCTCCTCGGGGATGCGGGAGATGGCGGCGACCACGGCCGCGTCCATGCGCGCGGTGATGGAGAAGTGCGCGCCACCGCGGCGGACCGCGGCTACGACATCGTGTTGGTAGAAGGCGCTGTCGGCGCGCACCGTGACCATGCCCCCGGCCCCTGCCCTGCGAGCCGCGGCCAGGGCCTCGGCGATCATCTTGCCCGCCCCGCGCGGTGACTTCACCGAGCCCTTGCGCAGCCGGATGCCGGCGATCACCGGCGCCGCCGTGGGCGTCGACAACGTGGCCACCAGCGCGTTGAGGCCCTTGACGCCGCTGTAGCCGTATCCCGCGCCCTGCTTGGCGTAGCCGTGAGTCTCGCGGATCGTGTCGTCGAGATCGACGTAGGCCATCTCATCGACGCCGGACACCAGCGCAGGCACCCGAGCGGCCAGCGCGGCCAGCAGCCGAGAAGCGATCGCGTCCAGTTGGCGAACGTGCCCGAACTTATAGCCGCGCAGGTGCGTGCCCAGCGTCGTGGGAGCCCGCAACTCGCTGAACGCCCGGCCCATCCCGCCGTGGCGGACCAGGTCCATGTCGCTGATGCTGTCGGCCCCGGCCACCATCCCGCCGACCAGCGCACCGACCTTCACCTGCGCGTTCGCACCGGCGCTGCCGGCCAGGGTGATGTGCGCATCGACCAGGTCCGACAGCCCCGCCGACTCGGCCAGCAGCATCACCGGCACCAGCCCACCGGCAGCGATCAGATTGTCATCATCGAACTCAGCGGAGAAGCTGTGGGAAACTCGCACTACCGATGCTCCTGTAACTCAGCGGTCTGGGACTCTCAGCAAGTCCATTCTTGCTGGTCACAGGAGCATTCGGCTCTCACGACCCGCCCCTCAGCCCGATCCGGCCGGCGGATCCAGGTTCAATGACGGCGACCGCGACCACCCGTACCTTTAGCCGTCGGAATTCGATCCTCCTGGCGCGACCCGTGATCGACGTATCGATGCGTCTCGGATGCATCCTGACGGTACCGGGCTATCGGGGTGTGGCGACGTGTTCGAGTGCATCAATGTCGAGGATGGAGACGTCTCGGCGTCCGTGGAGTTCGATGATGCCGGAGGTGGAGAGCGCGGCGAGGCGTCGGCTCAGGGTTTCGGGCGTGGTTCCGAGGTAGGCGGCGATGTCTTGTTTCGCCATCGGCAGCCTCACCGTGGGTACGCCTGCTCGCATGCTGCCGGGCAGATCTAGCAGGTAGGCCGCCACGCGGGCGTTGACGTCGCTGGAGGTGACGGCGCCCAGCAGTCGCTCGACTGAGGAGAGCCGGTCGGAGAGTGTCCGCAGCATCCGCTGACTGATGTCGGGGTAGTCGCGGAGCAGGGCCGAGAGGTCGGCGTGGTCGAAGACGCACATCCGACTGTCTTCTAGCGCGACGACGAGGTCGACCGGGCGGTGGCCCGTCAGGAAGGCCCGTTCTCCCACGACATCACCGTCTGTCACCGTTCGCAGAATCTGTTCCTGACCATTGGCCGCCGTGTGGCTGACCTTGAGCTGTCCGCTGTGCATCACCAGCAGACGCGACACCGACTGTCCGGGGGAACAAACAATATCCCCCTTGTGGACGCACACCGGGCGAACGAAGTCGGCGACGTGCAGCTGCTCCTGGCGCGTCAGTCCTTGGAAGATCGGTACGCGAGCTACGCACAGGTCATCCTCAGACATGCCTCAAGCCTACCGGAATCGGCGCGGGCGCCACCGTCCCAGATGCCCCAGGGGGGCGCCTCGTACGGTGCCGTCCGGACTTGACCTGGGTCAAGGAGTTCGCAGTGGCGCGAACCTATCGTGAAGGTGTCAATACGGAACACCACCAAGAAAGGGATTCTCACAATGACTACCTCCACCGCCACCCACACCCTTTTGAGGGCCGAGGGATTCTCCTGCCCGTCCTGCGTGGCGAAGATCGAAAAGCAGGTCGGCCGCCTCAAGGGTGTCGAGAACGTGAAGGTCCATTTCGCCTCATCCCGCATCGAGATCGACCACGACGCCGAGCGCGTCTCCGTGGATGACCTCGTGACTGCCGTGGCGAAGGCCGGCTATAAGGCCACTCCTTCAGCCTTCTGAGGCACGCGGGCCCCTGTGGGGTCGCACATTTTTCGCTCATACCCGATCTGCCGGTCCGCTGGCACTCATCGCAGAAAGGTCGTACCCGAAAGTGAACAGGCTCCAGAAATGGGTCTATGGGAACTGGTCGGTCCCCGTCGTGTCCGGCGTACTCATCATCATCTCCTTCGCCGTTCAACGGCTGGCCGAGGGTGCGGCCAACCTCACCATCAGCCCCCAGTGGTGGCTCGATGCCGGCGCCCACGCCACCCATGCCACCGCGGTCTTCACCCTCGCGGATGCCTTCATGGTCGCCGCCGCCGTGGTCGCCGGCTACGGGATCGTGATCAAGGCGGTTCGCGCGCTGATCGCCAAGGTCATCGGCATCGACCTGCTGGTGTCGGTGGCGGCCATCGGCGCGGTCATCATCGGCAACTTCTGGGAGGCCGCGGCGGTCACGTTCCTATTCGCCATCGGACACGCTCTGGAAGCGGCGACCCTGAACAAGACCCGCTCGGCCCTGGCCGAGCTGGTCGCCGTCGCCCCGGATTCCGCCGTCGTTGTGCGCGATGGTGAACAACAGGAGATCCCTGCCGGACAGGTGAGAATGGGCGAGATCGTCCTGGTCAAGAACGGCTCGAAGGTCCCCGTGGACGGCCAGGTCGTCTCCGGCTCCGGCGCCATCGATGAGGCCTCCATCACCGGCGAATCGATCCCGGTGGAGAAATCCAAAGGTGACCAGGTGTTCGCCGGCACTGTCTCCCGCGGCGGCTTCCTGCAAGTGCTGGCCACCGGCATCGGCGCGGATACCACCCTGGCCCGCATCATTCACCGGGTGGAGGAGGCCCAGGACGCCAAGGCCCGCACCCAGGCCTTCATGGACCGCTTCTCCCGCTGGTACACCCCCGCCGTCATGGCGCTGGCACTGGCGGCCGGACTGATCGCTGGTGATGTGGTCCTGGCGTTGACCCTGCTGGTCATCGGCTGCCCCGGCGCCCTGGTGATCTCCATTCCGGTCGCGATCGTGGCAGGCATCGGCCGGGCCGCCCGTAATGGCATCCTGATCAAGGGCGGCGAGTTCCTGGAGACCTCGGCCAAGATCTCGGCGGTCGCCGTGGACAAGACCGGCACCCTCACCGAGGGCCAACCTGTCCTCACCGATGTCGTGGTCCTGGATTCCGCACGGGACCGTGCCGACGTGCTGCGCTGGGCCGCGGCCGCCGAGGCCGGGTCGGAGCACCCGCTGGCCCGTCCCATTCTTCAGACGGCGCGCGATGAGGGGGTGGCCCCCGACGGGGTCCCCGGCACCGTCACCCCGGTCCCCGGTAAGGGCATCGTGTCCGACGTTGCCGGCCAGCGGGTGCTCATCGGCAACCCGCCGCTGCTGGACCAGTACGGCGTTCCCGACGACGGCAGCGCCGCTCGGGCGGCGGAAGCGCTGGCCTCCGAAGGCAAGACGCCGATGATCGTGGCCGTCGACGACCAGGTGATCGGCGTCGTCGCCGTCGCCGACCAAATCCGCCAGGATGCCCCCGAGATGGTCGCCCGGCTCCATCGAGCCGGTGTCGAGAAGGTGGTCATGCTCACCGGTGACACCCGACTGGTGGCCGAGGCCGTCGGGAAGGCCACCGGGATCGACGAGATCCACGCCTCCCTGCTCCCAGAAGACAAGCTGGACGTGGTCGCGCAGATGCAGCGCCAGGGCCACGTGATGGCCATGGTCGGGGACGGCGTCAACGACGCCCCGGCGCTGGCCACCGCGAACATCGGCGTGGCGATGGGTGCGGCCGGTTCGGCCGTGGCCGTGGAGACCGCGGACATCGCCCTGATGGGTGACAACCTGCTCAAGCTGCCGGAGGCCATCGGCCTGGCCAAGCGGACCGTGGCCGTGATGCGGCAGAACATCGCGATCGCCCTGATCACCGTGGTGCTGCTGCTGGCCGGTGTTTTCGCCGGCGGGGTGACCATGTCCGTCGGCATGCTCGTCCACGAAGCCTCCGTACTGGTCGTCATCATCAACGCAATGCGACTGCTAAGGAAGACCCGCGGTTCGACCACGACGCCACCGGCCGAGAGGACCACGGAGAAAGGGGCACAGCAGGTAACCGCCTGACATCCAAATCCGCACCGGGGCCCTGGGGCCCGCACGCCTCCGGGTCATCCCGAGGACGCGATAAGCACGAAAACTCAGACAGCGACATAGAGACAGCCATACAGGAAGCAGAGGAGATCAGCCATGACCGAGAAGAGCTTCACCCTTGGAGACAACGTCGAGCACTTCACCATCGCGGACGTCGCGAGGGACAACCCGGACTTCCGGAAGGTGCTGTGGACCGGCGAACACGCCCAGATCGTCGTCATGACCATCCCGCCCGGTGGCGAGATCGGGGACGAGGTCCACGAACACACCGACCAGATCCTGACCTTTGTCTCCGGTACCGGCGAGGCGGACCTCAACGGCCACACCCACCCCATCGAGGCAGGCGACCAGTGCGCGGTTCCTGCCGGCGCCCAGCACAACTTCCGCAACACCGGCGAGGAGTCGCTGGTGCTCTACACCGTTTACAGCCCGCCGGAACACGCTATCGGTGTCGCCTTCGCCACAAAGGGCGAAGCCGACGCTGCCGAGGCCGCCGGCCGAGACGAACCACCGCGGCACTGAACAACACCGTCCTGGCGAACCCACTGCGACGCCAAATCCAACCACTGAGAGAGAGTCCATCCCATGTCCAAGGTCTACGTGTTCAACGACTACGGCGGGCCCGAGACCCAGGAGCTGATCGACCGGTCTGTTCCAGTGCCCGGGACCGCAGAGCTGGCCATCGAGGTACGGGCCGCCGGAGTGAACCCCGCCGACTGGAAGATCCGCGAGGGCCAGCTGGGCCATCACTGGAGCCTGCCGGCGCCGATGGGACGTGAGGCCGCCGGCGTGGTCACCCAGCTCGGCGACGGGATCGATGACTTCGCCGTGGGCGACGAAGTGCTCGGGCTGGTGGCACCCGGGCACGGTGGGCTGGCCGAGCACACAGTGTTGCGCGCGTCCACGACCGTGGCCAAGCCCGAGGAGATCTCCTTCACCGACGCCGCCACCATCCCGGTAGCCGCGGCCACGGCCTATGACGCCACCCACCAGATCGAACTCGAAGCGGGCCAGACCCTGCTGCTATTGGGCGCTGGCGGTGGGGTGGGACTGATGGCCGCACAGATCGGCCGGGTGCACGAGTTCAGGGTCATCGGTGTGGCCAGCGCAGCCAAGCGGGGCCTGGTCCAGTCCACCGGTGCCATCTTCGTCGAATCCGGTCCGAACCTGCCCGAACGGGTGCGCGAGATCGCCCCCGACGGGGCAGATCTGATTGTCGACCTCGTCGGTGGGGACGCGCTGCGCGCCGTCGCGGACCTGGTGCCCGACCGGACCCGGATCATCTCAGCGGCTGATCCGGACACCGCCGCCGAGCTGGGCGGCCTGGCCCTGGCACGCACGAATGAGGCTATGGGGAAGATCACCGAGGTGATCCAATACGGGCTCGTCGATCCGCACGTGGACGCCCAGTTCGGCCTGGATGAAGCAGGCCAGGCGATTGCCGCAGTCGAAACCGGACATGCCGCCGGAAAGATCGTCGTAGTGCCCTGAGGCGAGCCCACCGAGGCCGGACGGGGCGCGGTGAGCACGCGTTTTTCATTCGGGGCGGGCACGCTCCACTGCATTGCTCCTGAACAGGGGCTCAGCTCGACGTGCCCGGATGAGCCGAGAGGGTGGGGAGGGTCCCGATGTCGATCGTACCGCGATATGTGCTGGAGACGCGCGCTCCGCAGCCGCGTGCGGGTGCATGTGTCGGCATCGGTGCGGTCACCGCTGGCGGCGTTGCTTCCATCACCTTCGCCACGGTCGCACTCGCTGCTGTACTGCTCTGTGGATGCAGCCAGCAAGGCGCACGTCTGCTGAACGTGCATGGACCGGGCGACGCCTCGGCTCCGGGTCATCCACAGACCGTCGCAACGACTGAGCCTGGATACGCCGAGCGGGTCTTTGGAGTGCATTGAGGGGTGCTCGGGGAGGAGATTGTCGGTCGGTGCTCGTGAAGGGCGTGCGTGATCTGCCGGTCTGCCCGGCCTTTCCACTTTCGCTTTCCTTCTCGTCGGGACAGGGCGGTTGGTCAAGCCGCCGCTGGTAGTGGGGCGCTGGCGGCGTCGAAGAGCGCGGCCCAGGCTTGCTGCCAGGGCCAGTTCCTGGGCATGTGCATCAGCCAGGAGCGGGCGCGGTTGGCGATGCGGGCGGGCACGTTGATGAGCTGGGCGCGGATCGTGGCGGTGCGGGCCTTGGCGTGGAACCTCGAGGCGAGCACTCCGGCGGCGCGGGTGAGGTTGAAGGCGATGGCGGCCAGCACCGCCCAGGCGCTGTTCGCGGTGAACACCCCCGAGGGGCAGTGGGCCAGCGGCCCGTCCTTCAGGTCGGAGATGACCTGTTCGATGATGGCGTGGTCGCGGTGCGCGGACTCCGCGGCGAGCATCGACAGCGGGGAGTCGGTGAAGATCGCGTGGTGGCGGTAGGCGGCCAGCAGCTCGCCCTGCTCGGCGGTGGCCGAGGCTGGGTTCAGTCGCTTGACCCGGCGCACGATGAGCCGGGCAGCCACGTGGTCGGCCTTCTTGCGGGAGGTGAAGGCGGTGTAGGGGATCTCGGCGACCTGCGCGTCGGAGATCCACCGCTGCTCGTCCTCGTCCCAGATCGCCTCGGGATACTTGATCCCCACCCACTCCTGCTCCCCGATGCGGGAGATCGCGGCGACCACGCCGGCGTCCATCCGGGCGGTGATGGAGAAGTGCGCCTTGCCGCGGCGGACCGCGGCGATGACGTCGTGCTGGTAGAACGCGCTGTCGGCGCGCACCGTGATCAGCCCGCCCGCTCCGGCTCTGCGGGCCGCGGCCATAGCCTGGGCGATCATCTTGCCCGCACCGCGCGGGGACTTCACCGAGCCTCGACGCAGCCGCATCCCGGCGATCACCGGCGCCGCCGTGGGCGTGGACAGCGTGGAGACCAGCGCGTTGAGTCCCTTGACGCCGCTGTAGCCATAACCCGCGCCCTGCTTGGCATACCCGTGGGTCTGGCGGATCGTGTCGTCGATGTCCAGGTAGGCCACCTCATCGGCCCCACCCACCAGTCCCGGCACTCGTGCCGCCAGCGCGGTCAGCAGCCGGGAGGCGATCGCGTCCAGCTGGCGCACGTGGCCGAACCTGTACCCGCGCAGGTGAGTGCCCAGCGTCGTGGGCGCCCGGTGCTCGGTGAACGCCCGGCCCATGCCGCCGTGGCGAAGCAGGTCCATGTCGCTGATGCTGTCCGCGCCGGCGACCATCCCGGCCACCAGCGCCGCGACCTTCACCGGCGCGTTCGCGCCGGCGCTGCCGGCGACGGTGACGTACTCCTGGACCAGATCCGACAGACCGGCAGATTCGGCCAGCAGCATCACCGGTACCAACCCGCCGGTGGCGATCAGGTTGTCGTCATCGAACTCGGCGGAGAAGTTGTGGGAAACGCGCACTACCGGTGCTCCTGTTGCTCAGCGCGTTTGGGACTCTCGACAAGTCCATTCTCGCTGGTCACAGGAGCATTCGGCTCTCACGACCCGCCACCCACAACGACCTGACCGGCGGATCCAGGCTCAGGCCCTGATCCACCCAAAATCGGAGTCTGGTCATAGTGTGCTGACAGGTCATAGGCGCCGTCGGGGCCAGAGACGGTTTGGTCGAGCAACGTCAAACTGAATTCGTCGCCCTCCCGCAGAAGGTTCATTTCGCGTGCAGTCGGCCACGCGAGCAGTTCCACCGTAACGCCAGGTGCAGGATTTCCATTCGCATCGCGGATCACCCCTTCAAACATTACGTAGTCTGCAGTACCCCCCGGTTAAGTTTGGCGGCATTGCGATGGATGCCAACAATGCGACAGTTGCCCCACAAACGGACTTACGTCTCACGCGATCGTCCCTTCGTCTGCTCTACTCCCCGGGAACACACCGTGTGCAGGAGAGTACTCCCGTTCTAGAACCTGTCAAGAGTCTCTTTCCTGGAAGCATGGACTCTGCAAGATCTCGCCGTTTCGGCGGTCTCCGCATCTCGGTGTCAGTGGTCAAGGCGTGCCAACGCTGGCCGCTGGTGGAGTGGCGGCAGCCCAGCCCGGCGTCGCACGATTCCCGACCACGGCCGACCGTTTGCGACAATCGGGGGCGAGATGACCACCCTGACCAGCACCGCGCCCGCGGCGACCACCGCAGAGCCCGTCCTTCCGCCGTTGCGGATCGGACGGCATACGATCGACTCCCCGGTCGTCCTGGCGCCGATGGCCGGCATCACCAACCGGGCGTTCCGCAGGCTCTGCCGGCAGTACGGCGCGGAGGGGCTGGCCGCGGGGGGCGCGACCGGGGCCACCTCGCTCTATGTGAGCGAGATGATCACCTCGCGTGCCCTGGTCGAGCGGACGCCAATCTCGATGCGGCTGATCGAGCACGACCCGGAGGAGCAGCCGCGCTCGATCCAGCTTTACGGCGTCGACCCGGCGACCGTGGGGGCGGCGGTGCGGATGCTGGTCAGCGAGGACCGGGCGGACCACATCGATCTCAACTTCGGCTGCCCCGTGCCCAAGGTGACCCGCAAGGGCGGCGGCGCGGCCCTGCCGTGGAAGACCGAGCTGTTCCGCGGCATCGTGTCCGCGGCCGTGCGGGAGGCGACTCCGTATGACGTGCCGGTGACCGTGAAGATGCGGGTCGGGATCGACGCTGACCACGTGACCTTCCTGGAGGCCGGCCGTATCGCCGAGGGCGAGGGCGCGGCAGCGGTGGCGCTGCATGCCCGGACCGCCGCCCAGGCCTACTCAGGCCAGGCCGACTGGTCCCGGATCGCCGCGCTGAAGCAGGTGGTGACCTCGGTGCCGGTGCTCGGCAACGGCGACATCTGGTCGGCCGAGGATGCACTGCGGATGGTGCGTGAGACCGGGTGCGACGGGGTGGTCGTCGGGCGCGGCTGCCTGGGTCGGCCGTGGCTCTTCACCGACCTCGCGGCGGCGTTCGCCGGCTCCAGTGCACGCGTGCAACCGTCCTTGGGGGAGGTCGCATCCACGCTGCGCCGCCACGCCGAGTACCTGGTGGAGTTCCACGACGACGAGCAGCACGGGTGCCGCGACATTCGCAAGCACATCGCCTGGTACTTCAAGGGGTTCCCGGTCGGCGGCAACCTGCGCCACCAGTTGGGGCTGGTGAACTCCCTGGCAGCCCTGGACGACCTGATCTCGGGACTCGACCTGTCCCAGCCCTGGCCCGGCGAGGCCAGCGACGGCCCCCGCGGTCGGGCCGGGTCCTCGCGTGTCGTGGCGCTTCCCGACGGGTGGCTGCGCACCCGCGAGCTCGAGGAGTCCCAGCGCGCCTCGGTGCTGCAGGCCGAGCTCTCGGTCGACGGCGGCTGAGCTAACGACGGTGGTCAGGGGCCGGTGGCGACGGGGCGGTCGGGATCGGTGATCCAGTCGCTCCACGAGCCGATGTAGACCGCCGGGTCGTAGTGGCCGACCTCGGCGATCTCCAGGGCCAGCGCCATGTGGCAGGCCTGCACGCCGGACCCGCAGTAGACCGCGGTGCGCTTGTCTCCCTGGATCCCCGCCGCGGTGAAGCGCAGCTCCAGGTCGTCCGGCGGGAGGAACCGGCCGTCCTCGTCGATGTTGCGTAGGGCCGGGATGTTGAGGGCCCCCGGGATGTGCCCGGCCACGCGGTCGATCGGCTCGGAGTCACCCCGGAACCGCTCGGGGGTGCGGGCGTCGACCACCTGGTGCCGGTCCAGGTAGTGCTCGACCCCGTCGGCGTCGAGCAGACGGCGTCCGCCGGGGGTGAGCACGATGTCGCCGTGGCTGACCTCCGGCACCTCCGTGCTGGTCTCCTGGCCGGCGCGGACCCAGGCGGCGTAGCCCCCGTTGAGCACCTGGACCTCGTCCTTGCCGAAGTAGTTGAGCAGCCACCACGCGCGGGAGGCGGCCAGCGAGGTCGCCCCGTCGTAGACCACGACCCGGTGGTCGTCGGTCAGGCCGAGCTCCCGGAAGGCCCGGGTCGCCCCGGCGATCGAGGGCATCGGGTGGCGGCCGCCGGTCCCGTCCTCGCGGGTCGGTCCGGAGAGCCCGGACTCCAGGTCGAGGAACACCGCGCCCGGGATGTGGCCGGCGAGGTACTCCTCCTCGTTCGCGGCAGCGCCGCGGCCCAGCTCCCACCGCACGTCCAGGACAAGGAGCGGGGCGTCGGGGTCGGGGTGGCGCAACTCCCGGGCGAGCTCGGCAGGCTCGATCAGCAGGTCGGACACGGGCTCTCCTTCGGCGGGTGCGCGGCACCAGCGGTGGTGCAACCCCACGATACGGCAGCACTGGTGCCTGTCGCCCGGGGATGCGAGGGTGGACCCATGTGCCGCAACATCCGCCCGCTGAACAACTTCGAGCCCCCCGCGACCAGCGAGGAGGTGCAGTCCGCCGCACTGCAGTACGTCCGCAAGGTCAGCGGCGCGACCAAGCCCTCCAAGGCCAACGAGGAGGCGTTCGAGCACGCCATCGACGTCATCGCCAGAGCCACCCAGGAGCTCCTGGACTCCCTGGTCACCTCGGCGCCGCCGAAGGACCGCGAGGTCGAGGCGGCCAAGGCCCGGGAGCGCTCGGCCAAGCGGTTCGCCAGTTGATGACCGGTGTCGCCGCCCTGCGGGTCACGCCGCCGGAGGAGATCACCCGCGGGACACGGGCCCGGCACGTCCTGAACTGGATCAACCTGTCGACCCCGTTGGGCCTGGCGGTGGCCCGGGCGGGCGGTGCCGACATCCGCCGCGGACCCGACCTGCTCTACCTGGCCGATCACTACCGCTGGTCCTTCCCGACGGGAAGCGCGTTCACCGTCGGCGACGTGGTGATCAGCAGGCACGACCTGGCCCAACTGGTCTCGCGGCGGCCGCACCTGATCGAGCACGAGGCCGCACACAGTCGGCAGTGGATGGCCTGCCTCGGCCTGCCCTTCCTACCCCTGTATGCCGTGTCCATGGGATGGTCGTGGCTGCGCACCGGGGACCGCGCCTCCCGCAGCTTCTTCGAGCGCCGGGCAGACCTGGCCAAGGGGGGCTACCGCGACGTGCCGCCCCGACCGCTGGGCCCGGTCGTGGGCGCGGCACTGGGTCGTGCGGCGGCCGCGCTCACGGGTCGGCGCGGCGCCGACGCCGGCCGGGACCTGGGTCGCCCGACGGACCGCCCGCCCGGCTGAGCACCTCACCCCGGCCCGCACGCCGGCAGGGCCCAGTCCTGCTCCGGCCCGTACCGGTGGCCGTGCCCATCGTCCGGCGCGAGGGAGACGGCCAGGTCCAGGGTGGTCGTGCCCAGGCTCACCCCGGGCAGCCACAGGGCGGCACCCCAGTCCTCCGGCCGGCTCGTCGCGGTCCCGGCGGTCAGGTGCACGACGGGGTCGTCGGCGTTGGCCAGCGACCGCTCGCCGGGCAGGCCCAGCGTCGCCCCGCCCGGCGTGCCGCTCCACAGCGCCCCGCAGACCTGCGCCGCCAGCACCGGGTCCCGCAGCGCCGACTGCCCGGCCAGGGCACCCAGGGACTCGCCCGCGACATACAGGGCAGGCCGTTCCCGCTCGGGGACGGTCGCCAGCCGGTCGGCGACCGCGCCGACCACGGCGTGCGCGGACCGCTCGCTAGTGGCCCGCGCGGTGAGCACGCTCAGCCAGCTCGGTGACTGGTCGTACTGCACCGCCACCGTGCTCAGCCCCGCGCCGAACTGTCCCTCGAACGCCTCGACGGCATCCCGGTTCACCCACCCGCTGCCGGTCGGCACCAGCACGATGACGGCCTCACCCTCAAGCCCGCCCGCCGCGACGAGCCGGTCGGCGGCCAGCTCGGCGGCCGCGGCCGGCTCCGACTCCTCCGCCAGGGCGACGTAGACGCGACCGGACCCCGCGGGCGACTCCTGGAGCAGCACGTGCCCGGGGTCCAGATCCTTGTCCAGCAGGTCCAGCAGGCCGTCCCCGGCGGGCGCAGCTGCGGCCAGGGACACGGCACCACCGGTGGCCAGCACCGCCAGCCGCGTGCCCAGACGCAGCCCCCACATCCGGGCCACCGCCCGGCCGAGGCCCCGCGCCAGCAGGACCAATCCGTATGCCGTGGCGCCGGCCAGTGCCGCCACCACCGGCCAGTGCAACTGGTCGGGGGCGGCCATCCCGACGGCGTCAGCCTGACGGGCCGCGAGCAGACCTGCACCCACCACGCCGGCCAGGACCACGGCCACGGCCGTGGCCAGCGCGCCGACCTGGCCCGGTCTCCAGGTCTCATCGAGCTCCCGCGGCCTGCGGCGCCCCCGCAGCCGGCCGACCGACCACGCGGCGGCGAGCGCCAGGGCCACCAGCACCCCGGTGAGCGGGCCCTGGACGAACGCCGGCCGCGGGAGCAGGGAGGGCGTCAGCGACAGCAGGACGGCCGCGGTGACGAGGACGGTCGTCCCGACGGTCGGGGGCCGCAGCCGGGGGACCTGGCGCGCCATCCGGGCCGGGAGCGCGGCGGCGGTCATCCCGAGCACCCCGAGGGCGGAGCTCGCCAGGGCAGTCCGGGTCAGCGCGCTCTCCTCCGGCAGCGCACCACCCTGGCGCACCGAGTTCAGTTCCACCGCGGTGGCCGCGACCTGGGCGCTGGCCCGGCACGACGCGGCGTCGGCGGCACCCGCCGGGCCGGCGCACACCTGCCCCAGCCGCTGCCGGAGCAACCCGTCCACCGAGCCACGGGCCCAGGTGCCGAGCGGGGTGCCGGTCGCGTCGGCATACCGGAGCAGGTCGTAGCCGTAGTCGTGCTGGCGGCAGGCCGGCTCGAAGGTGGCCGGCAGCGCCACGGGGGAGGAGCAGTCGCCGTCGGCGCGGACCAGGTGACCGTCCTCGAGGACCGGCAGGTATCCCATGGTGGCCGCGAAGTCCGGAGGGACGGTGGCCGCCGCGTCGGCGGCCGACCCCGTGGTGAGGGCACGCACGGCCTGCGCCGCGGGAGAGTCGTCGCCGCCAGCCCGCGCGGGTGTGGCCAGGACGGTGAGGACGGTGGCGGTGAGCACGGCCAGCAGGCTCAGCGCGAGAAGGGGGATACGTCGGTTTCGCATGCCAAGGACGCTAGAAATTACCTGCGCGACAGCGGATCACTCTGCAGGCTCGAATCCACGCGCACTCCCCGGCGCGGTCCGGGCCCGCCCTCACCCCGGCGGGGGAGGGCACGCTCGCTCCCTGGTATGACGCCTCGCGGGGTGGCCTTGCGTAGGGTCGGGGACCATGAGCAGGAGACCGCGCCGGGAGCGGACCCCCCGGCCGGAGCGGACCCCGGGCCGAGGGCGACGCGCCCTGGGCGCCGTCGTGCTGCGTCCGGCCCAGGCGGCCGGGCGCGGGATGAACCGGCTCGGCCCGCGGGCCTGGGACGTGGTGCTGTGGGTGGTCACCGCGATCCTGTATGCCATCGCCTGGCCGACCGTGTCGCTCACTCACGACGTCGCTGCCAGCCTGATGCCGGTGATCGGCGCCGTGGGGGTGGCCCCGCTCCTGCTGCTCCGGACCCACCCCTTCCTCGGGTGGGCACTGTGGGCCGCCGGGGGTCTGCTCGTCCCGCTGCTCTTCCCCCGGCTGCCCGGATTCGACTTCCCGTGGCAGGTCACGGCCTTCCTGGTGCTGCTGGCCCTGGTCTGCGGGGTGGCGCTGCGGGAGGGACCGCGGCTGGTCGGGGCCACCTGGGTCGGCACCACGGCCCTGTTCCTGATCTTCATGCCCGCCGAGATCAGCCCCGGCTGGGTGTTCGGCCTGACCGCCGTGATGGGCGTGGGCCTCCTGCTGCGCTGGTTGGTGCTGTCGCGGCGCGAGTTGGCCGAGCAGACCGAGCTGGGGGAGCTGGAGCGGGCCCGGCGCGCGATCGCCGAGGAGCGCACCCGCATCGCCCGCGACCTGCACGACGTGGTCGCCCACCGGATGTCGATGGTGGTGGTCCAGGCCCAGAGCGCCCCCTACCGGCTCGGCGGCGTGGAGCCGCAGGTCTCGCAGGAGTTTGCCTCGATCGCCGACCAGGCCCGGGAGGCGCTCAACGAGGTGCGCGGCATGCTCGGGGTGCTGCGCAGCGACGGGCAACTGGCCGAGGAGGTCCCGCAACCCGGGACCGACGACGTGCTCCGGCTGTTGCGGGAGGCCAGGGCGGCCGGGCTCGACCTGTCCTGGGAGGGGACAGGAGACCCGGGGCGCTGCGGGGAGGCCACGGCCATGGTGCTCTACCGGATCCTGCAGGAGTCCCTGGCCAACGCCTCACGGCACGCGCCGGGGGCACGCGTCCGGGTCGACGTGGACTTCGGCGACCAGGTGCTGCTGCGGGTGCACAACGGGCCGTCTTCGGCGAGCCCGGGACCGGGCCGCCACTCCGGGCAGGGCATCGCCGGTATGCAGTCGCGCGCCGCCTCCGTCGGTGGCGGGCTGACCGCTGGGCCGGCGGAGGACGGCGGATTCGAGGTGCGGGCCCACCTGCCCGCCCGGGCCGGAGCCGCCCCGGGTGACGCGGCATCAGCAGGTCCAGGGATGGCGTCTCCGGAGGCGGACGAAAAGGACCGGACGACCGTCGACCCCGCCTCGTAGGGTGGTGTCCATGTCGATCAGCGTGCTCATCGCCGACGACCAGGCCATGGTCCGGCAGGGATTCGGCGCGCTGTTGGCCGCCCAGCCCGACATCAGCGTCATCGGGGACGCCCCGGACGGCAAGGCCGCCGTGGAGCAGGTCGTCCGGCTGCGCCCCGACGTCGTGCTGATGGACGTGCGGATGCCCGGGCTGAACGGGCTGGAGGCGACCGCCGAGATCATGTCCCGGCGCCTGGACCCGGGGCCGAGGGTGCTGATGCTCACCACCTTCGACATCGACGACTACGTCTACGAGGCGCTCCGGCTCGGGGCCAGCGGCTTCCTGCTCAAGGACGCACCGGCCGACGAGCTGGTCCGGGCGGTCCGGGTCGTCGCGGCGGGGGAGTCGCTGCTGGCACCCTCGATCACCCGCCGGCTGATCGAGGAGGTCACCCGGCGCCGGCCCGCACAGCGCGGTGGGTCAGCCGCGTTGTCGCAGTTGACGGGCCGGGAGCGGGAGGTGCTCGAGTTGATCGCCACCGGCATGTCCAACGCCGAGATCGCCGGCCACCTGTTCGTGGCGGAGCAGACCGTCAAGACCCATGTCGGCAAGGTGCTGGCCAAGCTGTCCCTGCGGGACCGGGCCCAGGCGGTCGTCTTCGCCTACGAGAACGGCGTCGTCACGCCTGGCTGACATAGGCTCACCCCCGTGACCGATCCCGATGCAGCCCCACCCGGCTACACGGCATACGACCGTGAGCGGTGGGTCGCCGAGGACCCGGCACAGAAGCGCGCCGACCGACAGGACTTCGCCCGCGACCGGGCCCGGGTGGTGCACTCCGCCGGGTTGCGCCGGCTGTCCTCGACCACGCAGGTGGTGCAGCCGGACTCCGACGACTTCGTGCGCAATCGGCTGACCCACTCCCTGGAGGTGGCCCAGATCGGGCGGGAGTTCGGGGCGGCGCTGGGCTGTGACGCCGACGTGGTCGACACGGCCTGCCTGGCGCACGACATCGGGCACCCGCCGTTCGGCCACAACGGTGAGGCCGCGCTGGACGAGCTGACTGCGGACATCGGCGGCTTCGAGGGCAACGCGCAGACGCTGCGCGTGCTCACCCGGCTGGAAGCCAAGCGGGCCCATCCCGACGGGCGCTCGGCGGGGCTCAACCTGACGCGGGCCAGCCTGGACGCCGCCACCAAGTACCCCTGGGCACGGGGGGAGGCTCCCGTGCAGACGGCCAAGTTCGGGGTCTACCCCGACGACGCCGACGTGTTCGCCTGGCTCCGGGGCGGGGCGCCGGCGGGGGAGCGGTCCCGGCGCTGCCTGGAGGCCCAGGTGATGGACTGGTCGGACGACGTCGCCTACTGCGTGCACGACGTGGAGGACGCCATCGCCTCGCGTCGGGTCGACCCCCGGGCGCTCCGGTCGCCCGGGGAGCAGGCACAGGTCGTGGCGGTGGCCCGCGAGTGGTATGCACCGGACCTGGAGCCGGGGCTGCTCGCGGAGGCGTTGCGCCGGTTGCTGGCCAGCGCCTGGATCCCGGAGCGGCACGACGGGTCACGCGACGACCTGGCCGCGCTCAAGGACATGACCAGCCGGCTGATCGGCCGCTTCGTGCACACCGTGGAGCTGGCCACCCGGGAGCGCCACGGGCCGGGGACGCTGACCCGCTACGCCGCCGAGCTGGTCATCCCCGAGCAGGTCCGGGCCGAGACGGTGGTGCTCAAGGCGACCGCCGCCTACTTCGTGATGCTCAGCGACGAGCGCCAGTCGGTCATGGGGGACCAGCGCCAGATCGTGGCGGACCTGGTGGCGCACTTTGGAGCCAGCCCCGCGGCGATGGACCCGCTGCACCGACAGGCCCGGGAGGCCGCGGAGGCGGCGGGCGAGACGGCGACCGCCCGGCGCGCCGTGATCGACCAGGTGGCCAGCCTGTCCGACGCCCGCGCGCTGGCGCTGCACCGATCCCTGGCGGGTGGTGGGGGGATCGCCCGGCTCTCCCGATAGGGTTGGCGCTGGCGCAGGTGATCGGAGGGCCGAGTGGGCCCAGCACCGGTGCCGAAGGGGAGAGAAAACATGAAGCGTGCATCCGCGGGCATCCTCAGCGCTGCCCTGCTGTTCCCGACCCTCGCCGCCTGCGGCGGCGACAGCGACTTCTGCGAGGCGTCGCCGGACATCAACTCCAACGACCTCGGCGCGATGGCCGACTCCATCGAACCGCTGGTGGACGACGCACCCGACGAGATCAAGGGCGACCTTGAGGTGATCGTCGAGGAGTTCCGCAAGTTCGAGGAGGACCCGACGAGCGTCGACGCCGAGGCGCTGACCGAGGCCGGGGAGAACCTCACCGCCTGGGAGCAGGAGAACTGCTCCTGATCCGCTAGGCGTCGGCGTCGGGGACGGGCTGCGCGCCTTGCGCCTCGTCCCGCCCGGCCCACTCCAGCAGCGGGGTGATGTCGAACACCGCTGCGTCGATGTCGGCGTGCAGGTCGCCCAGTTCGGCATACCGCTGCGGCATGGTCGCGACGGTGAAGTCGCGCGGGTCCACGTCGGGCACCTCGGCCCACGTGATCGGTGCCGACACCCGGGCGTCCGGCGTGCCCCGCACCGAGTAGGCGCAGGCGATGGTGTGGTCCCGGGCGTTCTGGTTGAAGTCGACGAAGACCGCCGCGGGGTCCCGGTCCTTGCGCCACCAGGTGGTCGTCGCGTCCTCTGGCGC
Organism: Ornithinicoccus sp.; assembly: GCF_057176825.1. Classification (NCBI taxonomy): domain Bacteria; kingdom Bacillati; phylum Actinomycetota; class Actinomycetes; order Micrococcales; family Intrasporangiaceae; genus Ornithinicoccus; species Ornithinicoccus sp. Next base: position 2,212,364 of record NZ_CM169976.1, read on the forward strand.
GCGCCGCTCGACCTCGCGCGCGAAGGCCAGCGCGGCCCGCCGGACGTCGTGGAAGCCGTGCTCCGGCTCGATCCGGACGTAGACGTGCAGCCCGGAGCCGCCGGTGGTCTTGGGGAACCCGGTGGCGCCGAGTTCGTCGAGCACCTCCTGCGCGACCCCGGCGACCCGCCGCACGGTCGCGAAGTCGCACGCCTCCCCGGGGTCGAGGTCGATGCGCCACTCGTCGGGTCGTTCGACGTCGTCGCGGCGGCTGTTCCACGGGTGGAACTCCACGGTCGACATCTGCACGGCCCAGATCACGCTGCCCAGCTCGGTGACGCACAACTCGTCTGCCGTGCGGTTCCACCGCGGGAAGGTGACCCGCACCGTCTCCACCCAGTCCGGGGCGCCGCGGGGCAGCCGCTTCTGGTGCACCTTCTCCCCGGTGATCCCCTCGGGGAAGCGGTGCAGCATGCACGGCCGTTCCCGCAGCGCGTTGACGATCCCGTCACCGACCGACAGGTAGTAGCGGGCCAGGTCGAGCTTGGTGTGGCTCGGCCCCGGGAAGTAGACCCGGTCGGGGTTGGAAATGCGCACGGTGCGGCCGCCGACTTCCAGCTCGGTCGCGGGACTGCTCGCCTTGGCCATGAGATCAACCCATCACAGGTATGCCGTGTCTGTCACGGCTCGAGGACGGTCACCGGGTCGCCCACGGTGACCTCGCCGGTGGTGTCGGGGATGAGCTTCATGGCGAACCAGGTCCTGCCGTCCTCCCGGCGGTGGCGGGCCAGGGTGCGGATCGGCTCCGCCCCGCCGCGGAGCGTGGCGGGGTCGAGGGTGGTCATCACGCACCGGTCGATGCGGCGGGGGACGCGGAACTCCACCGACCCGACCCGGATCCGCTGCCACCGGTCCTCGGCGAATGCCTCCAGCGCCCCCGCCACGACCAGGTTGGGCCGGAACCGGCCCATTGGCAGCGGCTCGGGAGCCGACTCCTCCCGGTCTGCGGCGGTCTCCCGGACCCAGGCATTGAGCTGGTCCAGGGAGGTGGTGGAGGCCACGGACACGGGAGCGCTGTCCGGGAAGGCCGCGTGGTCGGCGGGGTGGGCGTACTCCGGGTTCAGCCGTCGCCGGGTCGGGTCGTCACACCAGACGAGCCGCAGCCCCTCCCGGCCCGTCACACGGCATACCCACTCATCCGCTGCGGCCCCGGCGGGCACAGCCCAGAGGTCGGTGCGGTGCAGGAGCACCGGCACCGGCTCGGCGGTGGGGGCCGACACCAGCAGGTCGGGGGCGTCCGCGGCACGCAGCCGCAGGTCCGCGGCAAGTCCGGGGTCGGTCGCCGGGCTGTCAGCTTCGATGGCGAAGAGCCGGGGCAGTTCGCGGGCGCTGACCAGCGCCCCGGCGGCGTCGACCACCATCCACTCCCGGTCCCCGACCAGGCCGGCACGGCCGACCGTGGCCGAGGTGACGGGGCGGATGGCCGTGGACTTCACCGGGTGCAGGTGGATCGCCGACAGGTGCACGCCCGGCAGCCTACGCGTCCGGCACGCGAGGCATCCGGGACGCTATGCACCTGGCACGGAGGTCCGCCGCGGGAGCAGCAGCGCCAGCCCGAGCCCGACCAGGGCAAGCACCGCGGCTGCGCCGACCGCGAGCTGCACCCCGCCGGCGAGCGCGGGCACCTCGGCGGTCCCGCCGTGCTCCAGGGTGGCCGCGCGGGTGGCCATGATCGTGATGACCAGGGCGGTGCCGGCCGCCGCGGCCACCTGCTGCACCGTGGCCAGTAGCGCGCTGCCGTGGCCGTACAGCGGCTGGGGCAGGCTGCCCAGCCCCAGGGTGAACGTCGGGGTGAACATGAACGCCAGGCCCACGCTCAGCAGGATGTGCAGCACCAGGAAGGTCCACCACGGAGCGGCCTGCACGGCATACGCCGTTCCGGCCAGGCTGAGCAGCACCGCAACGGCGCCGGGCAGCACCAGGGTGCGGGCGCCGACGCGGTCGTAGAGGCGCCCGACGAGCGGCCCCATCAGGCCCATCGTCAAGCCGCCCGGCATCAGGAGCAGCCCGGTCTGCAGGGTGGTGAGACCGCGCACGTCCTGCAGGAAGATCGGCAGCAGGATGACCACGCCCATCAGGCCCATGAACGACAGCGAGGCCAGGGACAGGGCGACGGTGTAGGTGCGGTGTCGCAGCACCCGCAGGTCCAGCAACGGGTCGCCGCCACGTTGCAGCCGCACCTGGCGCAGCACGAACGCGGCGAGCCCGAGCGCGCCGAGCCCGAGTGCCACGAACGGCACCGTTCCGGCGGTGCCCGCGCCCGCGGTCTCGCCGCCCTCACCACCGAGTTGGCTGAGCCCGTAGATGAGGCCGCCGAAACCCACCCCGGTCAGCAGCACGCTCAGCGCGTCCAACCGCCCGGCGGCTTCGGGCAGGTCCCGCTCCAGCAGGCGCAGGCCGGTGACCGCGACGAGGGCAGCCAATGGCAGCACCAGGAAGAACAACCAGCGCCAGGAGGCGACCTCCAAGATCACCCCGGAGACGGCAGGGCCCATGGCGGGCGCCACGGAGATGGTCAGGGTCACGTTGCCCATGACCCTTCCGCGCTGGTGCTCGGGGATCAGGTTCAGCACGGTGGTCATCAGCAGCGGGAGCATGATCGCGGTGCCCGCGGCCTGCACGACGCGGCCGGCGATGAGCACCGGGAACAGGGGGGCAAGCCCGGCGAGCAGGGTGCCCGCGCAGAACAGCGCCATCGCGGCGGCGAAGGTGTTGCGGGTCCCCAGCCGTTGCAGGGTCCACCCCGTCGAGGGGATCACCACGGCCATCGTCAGCATGAACGCCGTCGAGAGCCACTGGGCAGCCCGGGCGTCGACGTCGAAGACCCCCATCAGCTGCGGGATGGCGTTCACCATGATGGTCTCGTTCAGGATCACGATAAACGTCGCCACGGTCAGCACGCCGACCACGACGCCGGTGCTCCGCCCGTGCCCCGCCCGGGGTGCGGTCGTTTGTGTCGTCACGCCTGGTCACCGTCCTTCGTTCTGTCTCGTCGTGCGCCGGGTGCCGGGCCCGGGTGTGGGTATGTCGTGTTGGCGGGTCCGTGGGATGGACCGGTGCGGGCCGTCGGACTCATCGCCCGGCACCCCGGCCGCGGCTGGGCCGCCTGGCTGTGCGCCGCAGGACGAGGACCGCACTGTCCCCGCGTGGCGGTGGGTCGAACGCGTCGGCCGGGACGTGCCGGCCGACCTCGGCCCAGTAGCCACGCGGCGGGTCTGCCTCGAAGCGCCGCGCCATCCACCGCGGCACCACCAGGTCGGCCCGCACCATCGAGGACCGCCGGTGGGTGAGCCTGCGGACCAGGGCCGACCCCACGGCATACGGGGGGTTGGCCAGCACCCGGAACGGCCGGCCCGGCAGCGGCACCGTCAGCAGGTCACCCTCGACCACCGTGACCCGGCCCGACCCGGCGGTCCTCCGCCGGAGCGTCGCGGCCCGTCCCCTGTGCAGTTCGACCGCGACGACGCGGGCTCCCCGGTGGGCGAGCGGCCCGGTCAGTGCCCCAGTGCCGGACCCCAGATCGAGGACGAGCTCGCCCTCGCGGATGCCCGCGTCGGCGACGATACGCTCAGCCCAGGTCGACCTCAGCAGGTGCCGTCCCCAGCGGCGACCTGCCGCGGACACGACGCACCATCACGAAAATGCTCATGCGCCGACGCTAGATTTCGGCGCTCCGCGCCTCAACCCATTTTCGTAGTGGGTTTGTCGCCCTTACCCGCATTCTCGTAGCGAATCTGCCGTCCGTTGCGGCCGCCGGCTGGGGACCCGACTCCGAACCCGGGTGCAGAACCGCTACGAAGATGCGGGGGAGCACGACAAAACCACTACGAAAATTGGGGGGAAGGTGCCACCGTGGAGCATGAGCACCAGTTCCGGAACCAGCCCCAGACCCGGCCCCAGCAGCGACCGCTGGGCCCCGGTCACCGAGCACCTGAGCCGCATCGAGCAGGAGGGCTTCTCCGGACTGGTCCGCGTCACCCGTGGCCACGACGTGCTGTTCGAGTCCTGCCACGGCATGGCGGACCGGGCGGCCGGCATCCCCGTCCACCCGGGCACCCGATTCGCAGTCGCCTCGCTGTGCAAGATGTTCACCGCCGCGGCCGTGCTGGACGCGGTCCGCCGCGGGGAACTGACGCTGCATACGCCGGTCGTCGACATCCTCCCGCCGCAACTGCGGCCCACCACCCTGGATCCCGGCGTGACCGTCCACCACCTGCTGACCCACACCTCCGGAATCGCCGACTACTTCGAGGAGGACGAGGACCTGCCGGACTACCAGGAGGACTACGCGGCGCTGTGGACCGACCTGCCCGCCTACCGGATCCTGCGCCCGGCCGACTTCCTGCCGCTGTTCGCCGGATTGCCCGCCCACCAGCCCCCGGGCGTGTCCAGTCGCTACTCCAACGCCGGCTACCTGCTCCTCGGGCTGGTCCTGGAGCAGGTCAGCGGCGGGGAGTTCGCCACCGTGGTCACCGAGCGCGTACTGCAACCCGTGGGGATGGCCGACACCGGCTACTTCCGGGTGGACGAGGTCCGACCGGACCTGGCCGTGGGCTACCTGCCGCCGGAGGCGGACGGTATGCCGTGGCGCAGCAACGTCTTCGCGATGCCTCCGGTGGGCGGGGCCGACGGCGGGGCGTACTGCACCGCGGCCGACATCGAGCGGTTCCTGCGCAACATGGCGGCCGGTGAGCTCCTCGGTCCCGACCTGGGGGAGGCGATGGTCACGCCCCAGGTGATGTTCGACCCCGAGGAGGAGCCCGGCTGGGGGATGGGCTACGGCGTCTTCGTGAACCAGACCAAGGGCGTGTTCCTGCACGATGGCGGTGACCCCGGGGTGGAGGCGCTGGGGCGGCTGAACTACCGGACCGACACCACGACCGTGGTGCTGGCCAACGTCGAGGGCTTCGGGGACGACCTCGGCGAGCTGATCATCGACACGATGGAGTCCCCCAACCCGGCCTGACCCGCACGCCCGTGACAAGGGCGAGGCGGGCCTGACAGGATCCGGGCATGACGATCACCACGCGCCACGTGCAGACGGCCCGGCTCGACACGTTCGTCCGGGAAGCGGGGCCGGCCGATGCGCCGGTCCTCGTCCTGGTGCACGGCAACGTCTCGTCCTCGGTCTTCTTCGAGCCCTTGATGGAGGCGCTCGCCGGCGAGCGACGGCTCATCGCTCCCGACTTCCGGGGCTACGGCGACTCCGAGCGGCTCCCGATCGACGCCACCCGGGGGCTGCGCGACTTCTCCGACGACCTGGCCGCGCTCCTGCAGGCGCTCGAGCTCACCGAGCCGGTCGACCTGCTCGGCTGGTCGGCCGGGGGAGGCGTGGTGATGCAGTTGGCGATCGACCACCCCGACCACGTGCGCAGCCTGGTGCTCGAGTCCGGGATGTCGCCCTACGGCTTCGGCGGGACACGCGGCGCGGACGGGCAGCCGACCACGGCGGACTTCGCGGGATCCGGTGGCGGCACGGTCAACCCCGACTTCCTGGCCCGGCTCGCCGACGGCGATCGCGGGGAGGACCCGGCGAGTCCGCTCACTACGTTGCGCCAGTTCTACGTGAAGCCCGGGCTGAGCCTCGACCCCGACCTGGAGCAGCGCTACCTGGACGGGATGCTGGCGACCAGCACGGGCGAGGACGTCTACCCCGGCGACAGCACCCCCTCCGACCACTGGCCGCACGTCGCCCCCGGCACCACCGGGATGAACAACGCGATCAGCCCCGCCTACTGCGACGTGACGCCGTTCGCCGACCTCGACCCCGCGCCGCCCGTGCTGTGGGTGCGGGGCGACCAGGACCAGATCGTGTCCGACACCTCCTTCTTCGACCTGGGTTTCCTCGGCCAGGTGGGTGCGGTGCCCGACTGGCCGGGCGAGGACGTGTTCCCCCCGCAGCCGATGGTCGCCCAGCTGCGCCGGGTGTTGGAGGCTGCCGGCGGTTACACCGAGACCGTCTATCCCGACTGCGGGCACAGCCCGCACCTGGAGCACCACGACCGGTTCGTCGCCGACCTGCGCGCCTTCCTGGCCTGAGGGGCGGCCGGGACCGCCGCGCTGGGGACGCCCCGGCCCCGCCCCGGCCCAGCCGCCTAGACTCACCGGGACAGCGAAGGAGGGTCCGTGGCGGGACTGATCAGGCCCGAGGACGTGCAGGAGGTCAAGGAGCGCACGTCCATCGAGGACATCGTGCGCGAGCACGTCACGCTGCGCCCCGGGGGTGCCGGCGCACTCAAGGGGCTCTGCCCGTTCCACGACGAGAAGACGCCCTCCTTCAATGTCCGCCCGGCCGTCGGGTCCTACCACTGCTTCGGCTGCGGCGAGGGCGGCGACGTCATCTCGTTCGTGATGAAGGTCGACCACCTCACCTTCGCCGAGGCGGTGGAGCGGCTCGCCTCCCGCCTCGGCATGGAGCTGCGGTATGACGAGTCCTCCGGTCCGGGACGCCGCGACTCCGAGGGTGGGCTGGGTCGGCGGGCCCGCCTGGTCGAGGCACACCGCGCCGCGGCGGAGTTCTTCCACCACGCCCTGCTCGAGTCGGACGACCCGGCCTATGGGGACGCGCGTGCAGCGCGGGACTTCCTGCGGGAGAAGGGGTTCAACGGCGAGGTCGCCCGGCAGTTCCAGGTGGGTTACGCCCCCCGCACGGGCGACGCCCTGTCCCGGCACCTGCGCGGTCTGGGGTTCACCGTCGACGAGCTGGTCGCGGGCGGCCTGGTGCGCCGCGGCGGCCGCTACGACGTCTTCCAGGGCAGGGTGATCTGGCCGATCCGGGACATCACCGGCGACACCGTCGGCTTCGGGGCCCGCAAACTCTTCGACGACGACCGGATGCCGGGCAAGTACCTCAACACCTCCGAGACCCCTATCTACAAGAAGGCCTCCGTGCTCTACGGGCTTGACCTGGCCAAGAAGCCGATGGCCGCCCAGCGGCAGGCCGTTGTGGTGGAGGGCTACACCGACGTGATGGCCTGCCACCTCGCCGGCGTCGAGACGGCCGTGGCGACCTGCGGCACCGCGTTCGGGGCCGACCACATCAAGACGTTGCGGCGGATCCTGCGGGACGAGGCCAGTCTCGCCCCGGCCCGGGTCGTCTTTACCTTCGATGGCGACGCCGCCGGGCAGAAGGCGGCGATGCGTGCCTTCGAGCAGGACCAGAAGTGGGCCTCCCAGTCCTACGTCGCGGTCGCCCCGGCGGGCCAGGACCCCAACGATCTGCGCAGCTCGGCCGGCGACGAGGCGGTGGCCGAGCTGATCGAGGGGGCGGTGCCGATGTTCGAGTTCGCGGTCCGCACCACGATCGCCCCGTTCGACCTGGATCGGGCCGAGCAGCGGGTGCAGGCGATGCGGGCGGTCGCGCCCATCCTGTCCGGGATCCGCGACCGGTCGCTGCGGCCGGAGTACGTGCGCACCGTGGCCGGGTGGTTGGGCGTGGGCGTGGAGCAGCTGGGGACCGAGGTGGCCCGCGCGGGCCGGGCACCGGCCGGTCGGCAGGGCCGGTATGCCGAGGAGCCGGCACGCGGGGAGCGCCCCGACGAGCAGGGGGGCGCCGGGGCGGCCGAGCCCCGACCCGAGCAGTTGCCTCCGCCCGACCTGAGGGATCCGCTGGTGGCGGCGGAGCGACAACTGCTCCAGGTGGCGTTGCAGTACCCGCAGAGCGTGGCCGAGGCCGAGGTCGCCCCGCTTGCCCCGGAGAGCCTGAAGGCGCCGGCCCACCGCGCGGTGCTCCACGGCATACGGTCTGCTGGTGGGGTGGCCGCGGCGACGGGTCACAGCACCGCGGGCTGGACCACCGCCGTGACCGAGCAGACGCCCGAGCAAGCACGGTCGATGGTGCACGAGCTCGCCGTCGCCCCGCTGCCGGTGCGGTTAGAGCCCGACGGCCGCCCGCCCCAGCGCTACGTCGCGTCCCTGGTGGTCAGGGTCCTCGAGGCAGGCCTCTCGCGACGCATCGAGGACGCCATGAGCGCCCTGCAGCGAGCCGGGGCGGACGGCACGGACAGCAGGCGGATCAGCGAGGAGCTGATCCAGCTGCAGCGCGAGTTGGTCCGGTTGCGGGCCGGGACGGAGTGAGGATGGCACTGCTGGGCCGGGGACGGGGCAGCACGCCCGAGGACGTGCCGAAGGGGATGCCGAGCCCACCGGGCGAGGTCGTGTCGGCGGCCGCGCTGGGCGGCGGCGAGAAGGTCCACGCCGCCGCGAGGGACGACCTGACGGGGGTGTGGGTCCTCGTCACGACCTGGCGCCTGGTCATGGTCACCGAGGACGGTGACCTCGAGGAATCGCGCCGCTGGTTGGAGGTCGACTCCGGCTCGTGGGACCCGGACACCTTCGTGCTCGGCGTCTCCTGGGTGGACGGTTCCCCACTGCGGCAGTGGCGGCTTCGGACCGCTACCGGCCCCGGAAGGCTCCCGGAGACGCTGCACGACCGGGTGTCCGCCAGTGTGGTGCTGGCACGGCACGTGGACCTGGGTCCGCGCCGCACGGCGCGGGTGGTGATCCGCAAGGACCTGCGGACCCGCGAGCTGGTGGAGCAGGTGCTGGTGGACCGTGCCGCGCGGGCCGGTGACAGCGAGTTGCGGGAGGAGGTTGCGCAGGCCCGGACCGACCTGCGCAGCCAGGTGGGTCTGCCTCCCGGCGGGCCGGGCGGCGATTGGTGAGGGATCCGGCGCGTTTGGTACAGTCTGACCTCGCTGCACTTCGGCGCGGCAACCTTCCCCTGTAGCTCAATTGGCAGAGCAGCCGGCTGTTAACCGGCAGGTTACTGGTTCGAGTCCAGTCGGGGGAGCGGCACCAGTGGCCCGGGCCTTCCAGGAGGTCCGGGCCACTGCCGTTCCCGGCGTCGACGGATCCCCGAGGAGGGACGGATGACACAGCACGGCGAGGTGGTGATCGGCTGGCTGACCAGTGCCGAGGCGGTGGCCCGGGCCGACCGGATCGCCGACATCTACCAGGCAGCACTGGGGCACTCGGACTCGGCGCGCGACCACTTCCACGAGACCTTCCGCGACTGCATGGCCAGCTACCCGGGCGCCACCTGCCTGGCGGCGCAGACGGAGGGGGAGATCGTCGGCTTCCTCTACGGCTTCGACTTCGTCGAGGGCCACTGGTGGCCCGAGCGGGTCAGCCCGGCGATGGTGCGGGCGGGGCACGAGAGCTGGCTGTCGGACACCATGGAGATCGTCGAGGTCGAGGTGGACCCTGCCCACCAGGGACGCGGGATCGGCACCGCGCTGATCCGCGCCCAGGTGAGCGCGATGACCCAGCAGCAGGCGTTGCTGGCCACCACGCCCGACAACCCCGCCCGGCGGCTCTACGGCCGACTCGGGTTCGTGGAGCTGCTGCCCGACTTCGTCTACCCGGGGAGCGACTACGCGGCGGTGATCATGGGATGGCGGCCCAGCGCCGAGCACTGATCCGTCCCTGAGGTCCCCAACCGGCGCCGAGCGGGCAAACGCAGGGCATACACCATGAGGTGTATCGTGGTGGGCATGGCCCGCACGAACATCGATCTCGACGAGGCCCTGGTCGCCACGGTGATGGAGCGATACCGCCTCGAATCCAAGCGTGCTGCCGTCGACTTTGCCCTGCGACAACTCGTCCGGGACCCCCTGCCGCTTCCGGAGATTCTCGCCATGCGGGGCAGCGAGTTCGAGTTGACCAATGACGAGATCGAGGGTGACTGGCGGGGCGAGGCGTGATCGTCGACACCTCGGTGTGGATCGAGTTCCTCAGGCAAGGCCCGTCGACTGCCGGAGACCATCTCGAGTCGCTGATCAAGGACCACACACGTCTGATCGTCCCCGAGACGGTGCTGATGGAACTACTCAGCGGCCCGACCGACGAAGCTGTAGCGGCCCGGCGACAGCGACTGCTGGAATCCTTCGACCTGGCGCCCTGCGAGCCGCTGGTTGACTCCTTGGCGGCCGCGCGGCTGCAGCGGGAGTGTCGCCGTGCCGGCGAGTCCGTCCGCAACCTGGGCGACTGCCTGATCGCTGCGGTCGCCCTCCGACTCGACGTGGCCGTGCTCCACCAAGGCCGTGACTTCGACGTGCTCCAGCGGCACTGTGGCCTGCGGACGGTATCGCTCCTGGAGGACGCGGCTGACTGAGCTGGTCGCCGGGGGGACCCGGGCGATGCCGGGCACGCGCGGGTCCTACCGGCCGAGCTGCTCCAGACCCACGCCGGACCCGGTCTTCATCGCCTTGGCCTTGGCGCCCCGGCCAGCGCTGCGCCGGGACGAGCGGCCCTCGACCCAGGTGGCGAGGCGACCCAGCAGGTAGTTGACGATGATGAAGATCAGGCCCGCGACCGCGAACATCTGGATCGGGTTGTCCAGGTTGAGGGCGATCAGGTTGGAGCGGCGGAGCAGCTCGATGTAGAGGCCCAGGACTGCCGCGAGGGAGGTGTCCTTGAGGATCACGATGAGCTGGCTGATGAGCGCGGGGAGCATCACCCTGAACGCCTGGGGGAGCAGGATCAGCCTCATGTTCTGCCACGGTGTCAGCCCGATCGCCATCCCGGCTTCGCGCTGACCGCGCGGCAGGGAGGCGACGCCGGCCCGCAGGATCTCGGCGATGATGACCGAGTTGTAGGCCGTGAGGCCGATGACGAGGTACCAGAGTCCGCCGCCCCCGGGCATCCCGGACAGGTCCAGGCCGATGGTGGGCAGCACCCGCCAGGCGAAGTAGATCGAGACCACCACGGGGAGCCCGCGGAAGAGTTCGATGGCACCGACGAGCGGGATCCGGCCCCAGCGCCCGGCCATCATGCGGGCCACGCCGACCAGGGTGCCGACGAGCATCGAGAAGAGGATGGCCAGCACTGCGGCGGTGAGCGTCTTGAGCATCCCGTCGCCCAGCAGGCGCCAGACGGCGGCAAAGTTCTCGTCGCCGGGGTTGATCAGGGGCCCCCACAGTTCCATGGAGAACTGTCCGCGCTCGTGCAGCCTGCGGGCGACGACGAAGACCACGGCCAGGAACAGCACGATGGCAATGCCGGCCCCGATGCGTGCCCGGCGGCGTGCGCGGGGGCCTGGTGCGTCATACAGGACGGTCATGTCGCTCATCGCGCGATCGCCACCTTCCGCTCGATGAAGCCGAGGATGGCTCCCGCCGGGAGCGTGATGCACAGGTAACCGACGGCGACCCCGGTGATGACCGGCAGGGGAGCGTAGCCCTGGGCGCTCATCAGGTTTTGTCCTCCACTCCAGAGGTCGCCGCCGACGCCGAAGGCGCCGACCACGGCCGAGTTCTTGAACATCGCGATGATGACGCTGCCCACCGGGGGGACGGAGGTGCGGAAGGCCTGCGGCAGGATCACCTGAGTGAGGGTGAGCCGGAACGGCAGTCCGATAGAGCGGGCGGCCTCGGCCTGGCCGGCGGACACCGAGTTGATGCCGGAGCGCAGGGCCTCGCAGACGAAGGCCGAGGTGTAGACGATGAGCGCGGCGACCCCGAAGGTGTAGAACCGTGCGTTGATGCCGATCTCGGGCAGACCGAAGGCGAAGAAGAAGAGGACCACCGTCAGTGGGCAGTTGCGCACGATGGTGACGTATGCCGAGCCGAAGGTCCGCAGCGGGGCCACGGGGGAGACCCGGAAGGACGCGATCACGGTGCCCAGGGCCAGGGAACCGAGCATGCCCCACAGACAGATCAGGACCGAACGCTGGTACCCGCTCCAGAACAGGTCCAGATTGTCGAAGACTGCGTTCACACGTACTCCCTCCAGGTCACCGGCCAGGACGGGTGCGGAGGGACGGTCGATGTCCCTCCGCACCCATCACGAACTCATGCGCAGGAAGCGGCTTCCGGCAGGGTCGGGGCCTCGGCGCCCTCGACGTCTCCGGCGGTGTTGGCCCACGCCTCGTTGTAGGCGTCCTCGTTCGCCGCGAGGGTCTCGTTGATCCACTCGCAGAACTCGGTGTCGCCGTGGGTCAGGCCGATGCCGTAGGGCTCCTCGGTGAACTGCTCGCCCACCAGCTTGTAGGCACCGTCGGACTCGGACACGAAGCCGAGGAGGATGACGTTGTCGGTCGTCACCACCTGGACCTGGTCGTTGCCGAGCGAGGACTCGCACCGCTCGTAGACGTCGAAGAGCACCAACTGGTCGTCGCTGGCGAGGTACTCCTTGATCTGCTCCGACGGGGTCGAGCCGGTCACCGAGCAGACGAGCTGGTCGGGGTTGTCGGCCAGGTCCTCAGGGCCGGTGATGACGTCGTTGTCGGACTTGACCATCAGCTGCTGACCCGCGACGTAGTAGGGGCCGGCGAAGGCGATGCGCTGGGCACGCTCCTCGTTGATGGTGTAGGTCGCCACGACGATGTCGACCGTGCCGTCCTCGATGAGCTGCTCGCGCTGGGCGGACGGTGCTTCGTGCCACTCGATGCTGTCGGCCTCGATCCCGAGGGCACCGGCGATGATCTTGCCGACCTCGACGTCGAACCCTTCGACGTCACCCTCGAGGTTCTGCAGGCCGAAGCCCGGCTGGTCGAACTTGGTGCCGATGGTGATCGAGCCCTGGTCGGCCAGGGCGGCCATGGTGGAGCCCTCGGCGAAGTCGAGCTCCTCGGCGTCGGCGACGGGCGGGTCCTCACCGCCGTCGTCGCCGCCACATGCTGCGAGGACCAATGCCGCTACGACGATGCCGGAAAATGTGCTGAAACTGCGTTTCCTCATAGGTGTTCTCCTCGTGTCGGGCACGGGTGTGCCGCTGCGAAACCGGTCAGTGGGTCAGGATCTTGCCGAGGAAGTCCTTGGCACGGGCGGACTGGGCGTTGGTGAAGAACTCCTCGGGGGTGTTCTGCTCGACGATGGCACCGTCGGCCATGAAGACCACCCGGTCGGCGGCCTTGCGGGCGAACCCCATCTCGTGGGTCACCACGATCATCGTCATGCCGCTCTTGGCGAGCGAGACCATCACGTCCAGCACCTCGTTGATCATCTCGGGGTCGAGGGCCGAGGTGGGCTCGTCGAAGAGCATGACCTTGGGGTCCATGGCCAGGGAACGGGCGATCGCTACCCGCTGCTGCTGGCCGCCGGAGAGCTGGGCGGGGTACTTGTCGGCCTGGTGGGCCACCCCGACCCGCTCCAGGAGCTCCATGGCGCGCTCCTTGGCCTCGGCCGCCTTGATCCCCCGGACCTTGATCGGGCCGAGCGTGACGTTCTCCAGGATCGTCTTGTGGGCGAACAGGTTGAACGACTGGAAGACCATGCCCACGTCGGCGCGCAGCCGGGCGAGGGCCTTGCCCTCCTCGGGCAGGTCCTCCCCGCCAATGCTGATGCGGCCTGACTCGTAGGTCTCCAACCGGTTGATCGCGCGGCACAGCGTCGACTTGCCCGAGCCGGACGGGCCGATGACCACCAGGACCTCGCCCTGGTGGACGGTGAGGTTGATGTCCTGCAGCACGTGCAGGTCGCCGAAGTGCTTGTTCACGTTCTCCAGCACGACCAGCGGCTCACCACTGTGGCCAGCCGGTCCTTCGGAGGCGGGGGTGGGGTCCGTCATGGGGGGAACCCTACTTACCGATGGGGTCGCCGGGGGCTGGTTTGGACACGCTGTAACCAAAATGAGTCCAAACTTCGGAGTAGGAGCCGTGCCGTCGGACGGAGCCCCTCCGGATACCATCGACCGTCCGGGCCAGTAGCTCAGCCGGTTAGAGCAGCGGACTCATAATCCGTCGGTCGTCGGTTCAAGCCCGACCTGGCCCACCCCGTCCCAGCGCGTGCCGCACCCTGGCCACGCGCACCAGCCCGTGCGCGACCAAGAACACCATCAGGCCGGTCAGGACGGCCGCGCCGCCGATGGCCAGAGCGGGCCAGCGACCCCGGTCCACCGGCCCCGGCTCCCGGACCTCGATGTCGGGGAGCAGGCCCGTCGCGAGCTGGAACTGACCGATACCGAAGTTGGTCTCCCCGTCCACCGCGCTGATCCTGCGCGTGGCGCCGTCGTCCAGGGACACGGCCGTGACCCAGTAGAGGATGCTGTCGTCCTCGGGGTCGTGACGGGCATGCAGGTCATCGAGCACGAGGAGCTCGCGGTCGCCCGTCCACCCCAGGACCCCGTAGCCGCCCGAGGTCGCGACGCTGAGCGGCTGCGGCACGGCACCGCCAAGGCCGCTCGCGTCGACAAAGCGGGTGTGGTCCCGCTCCTGCTGACAGGCGTAGTGGGCCGCGTAGTCGAACGGACGGTCCGCGTCGAAACAGTCGACCGGCCCCGTGGTGGTCGCCAGGAGCGCGCCGTCGGCGGACCATGCGTGGGGCCCGTCCAGTCGGCTGCCCGGCGCTGTGTCGATCTCGCGGAGCAGGGACCCGTCGGGGGCCACGACCTCCAGGGAGCCGCCGCGCTGGACCGCCAGCTCGGTCCCGTCGGGGGAGTAGGCCGCCGCCCAGACCGTCCCTTCGGCTTGGTGCTGGATCGAGGCGCCGGACGCGAGATCGAGCACGCCGAGGCTTCCCCCGACCCGCATGTCGAAGGTGTGTGGGTTGGCTGCTTCCGAGGTCGTCAGGTAGGCGATCTGCACGGAGTCGGGTGACCAGGCGATCGGGACGGCGCTGCGCCCGCCCTCCACCGGGTGGGAGGTCACCTCGCCCGTGGAGAGATCGAGCAGCGCCAGATCGGGGAATTCCGCGTCGTAGGTGCCGACCGCGACCCGTGACCCGTCGGGGGAGAGCAGCATGGGGCCCGCATCGCCCTGTGCCTGCGGGCCGCCCCGGTCCTCGGCCAGGCCGATCCGGCGGGTGGCGTCACGATCGGCAGCGACCGTCACGGCCTGGGGGAAGTCCAGGAACTCGACCCCGAACCCGTGCTGGTAGATCGCGATGGCCCGTCCCGGCGCCGACGCCGACACCGAGCCGGTGAGGTAGGAGTAGTCAGGGAGCCGGGAGGGCAGGTATGCCGTTCCGCTGCCCCCCGTGGCCCCCGCGGCCGAGCCCCAGGGCGTCAGCAACCCCGCTCCGGTCGCGCCCACGGCGGCGGCCAGCCCGAGCGTGGCCGGCGAGACCCACCGACGCCTCATGGCCGGAAGATAGCAGCGCGTCCGCGGCGGAGGAAGAGCGCGATCCCCGTGTGGCACTTGATACTGGTGGGACAAGGGAGCACAATGGGTCCCGTCGCACGGCGCGGCAACCGACGCGTGTGGTTCGAGGTCGTTGGGGAAGACGTCCCTCGCACCCACACAGGAGGATCGGATGTCCGTCGTGATGCCGCGTGTCATGACCCGCGGGGTGGTGTTTATTCACTCCACCCCCACTGCGCTGTGCCCGCACATCGCCTGGGCGCTGGAGGGTGTCCTGGACACCAGGGTCTCCCTGGACTGGACCCCGCAGCCGGCCCAGCCCGGCACCATGCGCACCGAGTTCTCCTGGACCGGTGAGTCGGGGACCGGTGCCCACCTCGCCAGCGCGATGCGCGGCTGGGACGGCCTGCGGTATGAGGTCGTCGAGGAAGCCAGCCGCGGCAGTGACGGCGCACGGTGGACGCACACCCCGGCCCTCGGCATACATCACGCCCGGCTCTCCGCCAACGGCGACACCGTCGTCAACGAGGACCAGCTGCGCAGCATCGTCGCGGGAGCCGAGGGCAAGGCCGCGGTCCTGACCGCCGAGCTGGACCGGGTGCTCGGCTCGGCGTGGGACGCCGAGCTGGAGCACTTCCGGCACGCCGGTGAGGGTGCGCCGGTCAAGTGGCTGCACAAGGTCGGGTAGCGACCGGGCTGCGGGTCAGGGGTGCAGCGCCCGGGTCTGCTCGTGGATGGCCAGCATCCGCTCGGCGGAGGTGCCCCAGTTGAAGAGCTCGGCCTGCGCCCGGGCGGCCTCGCGGGCACCGGGCTGATTGACCAGCTCGAGCAGCGCGTTGGCGAAGCGTTCCGGGTCTGAGGGTGCGGCCGTGCCGCCGTCCCCGACGACCTCCTGCAGGGCACCCTCGTCCGGACACACGGTCGGCACGCCGCAGGCCAACGCCTCCAGTGCGGCCAGCCCGAAGGTCTCGAGGGGGCCGGGCGCGATGGCGGCATCGGCGCGCCCCATGACCGCAGCGAGCTCCGCCCGCCCGTGGATGTAGGAGTGGAAGGTCACCGGGAGGTCCTCGGCCGCCTCCAGCAACTCGTCCCGCAGCGGGCCGTGTCCCAACACCGTGAGGTGCACCGCGATCCCGCGGTTCACCAGGGCGCGGGTGGTCTCGATCGACAGCCGCGGGTTCTTCTCCGGGGCCAGCCGCCCGCAGTGCACGATCTGGAGGGTGTGGTCGCGGCGCGGTGAGCCGTCCGGGGCGACCTGCTCGTATTCCGGGCTGGGCACGAAGATGTCCAGGTCCACCCCCAACGGCACGACGTGTGCCGGGAAGCCGTTGCGGAGGAACTCCTCGGCGGCGAACTCGCTGGGGCAGACGATGGCGTCGTACTCGCGGGAGCTCTTGGCGTTGATCCAGTCCGCGATCCTGGTGGCCGGCCGGTCCGGGACCGGGGTGCGACGGACCATGATGCCGGTCATGTGCTCGTGGCTGATCATGGTGCTGCCGATCCCGCGGCGCCGTGCCCACGGGCCCATCCAGCGGGTGGTGGCGCGATCGGAGACCTCGATCACGTCCGGCGCAATCGACGCCATGAGCCGGCTCATCCCGGCCCTGCTCCACATCAGGGAGTACCCGGTGCGGGGAATCGGCATCGCCGGCACCCGGTAGACGGTGCCCTGAGATTCCTCGCGGACCGCCTCACCCGGCCCCGGGATGATCAGCGAGGCCTGGTGTCCGCGCTCCAGGTAGCCCTCACCCCAGTGCCGCAGGGCGGTCTTGATGCCTCCCGAGGTGGGGCTGACGAAGTTGGCGACGCGGAGGATGTGCATAGACGGGCCAGGCTACCTGCCGCACCCCACCCAGCAGTTCAACCCGACCGGTCGCCAGGTGGCGCGTCCGGTGGGCCCTGCGGGGTCGCCAGGTGGCGCGTCCGGTGGTGTTTGGGGCCGGCGCGGGTCAGGCGGTGCGGAAGGACAGCGCGACGTTCGCGCCGCCGAAGCCGAAGGAGTTGCTCACCGCGGCCAGGGGGCCCTCGGGGAGCTCCAGCGGTCCGCCGCTGACGACGTTGAGGTCGATCTCGGGGTCCTTGTCGGCGAGGTTGATCGTGCCGGGGACCTGACGGTGGTGCAGCGAGAGCACGGTGATGACGGCTTCCAGCGCACCGGCGGCGCCGAGCAGATGTCCCGTCATGGACTTGGTCGCGGTGACCGGAATCTGGGTGGCGCGGGAGCCGAAGGCCCGGTGGATGGACTTGGTCTCGGCCAGGTCACCGACGGGGGTGGAGGTGGCGTGGGCGTTGATGTGCGCCACGTCCTCCGGGCTCATCCCGGCGTCGCTGAGGGCCTCGACCATCGCCCGGGCAGCGCCGGCACCCTCGGGTTCGCCGGCGGTGATGTGGTAGGCGTCGGCCGACATGCCGACCCCGCTGACCTCGCCGTAGATGGTGGCTCCCCGGGCCAGGGCGTGCTCCTCGGCCTCCAGCACCATCACGGCGGCGCCCTCACCCAGGACGAAGCCGTCACGGCTGACGTCATAGGGCCGGGACGCGCCGGCGGGGTCGTCGTTGCGGGTCGACAGGGCCGTCATGGCCGCGAACGCGGCGATGGGCAGCGGGTGCACGGCGGCCTCGGTGCCCCCGGCCACCATCACGTCGGCGCGGCCGTTGCGGATCATGTTGAGCGCCAGGCCGATGCCCTCGGCGCCGGAGGCGCAGGCGCTGACCGGCGTGTGTGCCCCGGCCCGTGCTTTCAGCTCGAGCGATACGGCGGCGGCGGGGCCGTTGGGCATCAACATGGGGACGGTCAGCGGGAAGACCCGGCGGGGCCCGCGTTCCCGCAGCACGTCCCACTGGTCCAGCAGGGTCCATACCCCGCCGATCCCCGAACCGATCGCCACGCCCAGCCGCTCCGGCTCCACCTCGGGCGCGCCGGCGTGCTCCCAGGCCTCCCGGGATGCCATCAGGGCGTACTGGCCGGCCGGGTCGTTGCGCCGGACCTCGACCTTCTTCAGCACCTCCTCGGGGGAAGTGTGGACGGAGGCAGCGAAGGTGACCGGCAGCTGGTGCTCAGCCACCCAGTCCTGCTCCAGGGGGCGGACGCCGGAGGTGCCGGCGAGCAGCGCCTCCCAGGTCTGCTGGGTGGTGCCGCCGACGGGCGAGGTCACGCCCAGTCCGGTGACGACGACGCGCCGGTCACGGTTCGAGGCCATGCTGGGTGCTCCTAGGTGGGGTCAGGGGTGATCGGGTGCGGGCGCCCCCCACGGCCGGTATGCCGTCAGCCGGGTGGGCCATGGCATACCCGGCCGTGGGTGGTCGGGTCAGCCCTCAGCCCTGGTTGCTGGCGATGTAGTTGACGGCGTCACGCACGTGGGTGAGGTTCTTGACCTCCTCGTCGGGGATGCGGACCCCGAACTTGTCCTCGGCGTTCACCACGATGGTCATCATCGACAGGGAGTCGATGTCCAGGTCCTCGGTGAAGGACTTGTCCATCTGGACGGCGTCCGTCTCCAGGCCCGTCTCCTCGTTCACGATCTCGGCAAGACCCTCGAGGATCTCCTGCTCAGTTGCGGCCATCTCGGCTACTCCTTGTGTTGGGTTGGGTGTTGCTGGGCTGACCCGGGATAACCCGCCGGGCCTCGGGGGTCAAGGGTCAGGGCAGCACGACGACCTGGGCGGCGTAAACCAGCCCGGCGCCGAAGCCCATCTGCAGGCACAGGCCCCCATGGGGTGCCTCGCCCTCGTCGAGCATCCGGGCGGTGGCCAGGGGGACCGAAGCCGCCGAGGTGTTGCCCGTCTCGGCGATGTCCCGGGCTACCGGGACGTGCGACGGCAGCTTCAACTCCTTGATCATCGCATCGGTGATCCGCATGTTCGCCTGGTGGGGGACGAAGACGTCGAGGTCCTCGGCGGTGAGCCCGGCCACCTCCAGAGCCTTGCGGACGACCGGCGCCATGGAGTAGACGGCCCACCGGAAGACGGACTGGCCCTGCATCGCGAAGTTCGGCCACTCCAGCGGGTCGCTGCCCGAGGGGTCCTCCATGCGCGGGCGCATGTCGGTCCAGCCCTCCTTCTGCTGGATCTTGTCCCAGTTCTCCCCGTCGGATCCCCACACGGTGGGACCGATGCCGGGGAAGTCGGAGACGCCCACGACCGCCGCGCCGGCGCCGTCACCGAAGATGAAGGCGGTGCCGCGGTCGTGCTTGTCGGTGAAGTCGGACAGCTTCTCCACCCCGACGACCAGGACGTAGTCGGCCGTGCCGGCCCGGACGATGTCGTTGGCCAGCGAGATGCCGTAGCAGTAGCCGGCGCAGGCTGCCGAGACGTCGAACGCCGCAGGGTCCTGGATGCCGAGGCGCACCGCGAGCAGCGGCGCGGCGGCAGGTGTCTGGTAAGGGTGGGTGACCGTGGCCATCAGCACGACCCCGATCTGGGCCGGGGTGATGCCGGCGTTGGCGATGGCGTCCCGCGCCGCGACCTCGGCCATGTCGATGACCGTCTCGTCCTCCCGGGCGAACCGGCGGGTGACGATGCCGGACCGCTGCCGGATCCACTCGTCGCTGGAGTCGATGAACTGGCAGATCTCCTCGTTGGTCACCACCCGCTCGGGGCGATACCCGCCGACGCCATGGATCCGGGCGTGCCGGGGTCCCTGGGGGACGGTCAGCGTCGGGCGGCCGGTGCGGGCCGGGTCGAGATCGGTGGTGCTCACTGCGGGTCCTCCTGGGGGTGCCTGTGGAGCGGGGGTTGACCGGGGGCAGCACTGTCGGCGGCTCCGTGCTCGCGGACCATCCGGTGGGCGGCCTCGAGGTCGTCGGGGGTCTTCAGCGCGAGCAGCTCCACGCCGGGCAGCGCTCGCTTGGCCAGGCCGGTGAGTGTCCCGGCGGGCGGGATCTCGATCAGGCCGGTGACACCGAGGTCGGCGAAGGTCTGCATGCACAGGTCCCACCGGACCGGGTTGCTGACCTGGCTGACCAGGCGGTTCAGGACCTCACGCCCGTCCTGCACAGCCGTGCCGTCGGCGTTGGACACGAGGGTGATGCCCGGGGCGCTGGGGGTGATCGCCCGGGCATAGCCGGCAAGCGTGTCGACCGCCGGCGCCATGTGGTGGGTGTGGAAGGCCCCGGCGACCTGGAGCGGGATGACCCGCGCTCGGGCGGGGCCGTCCTCGCGCAATGCGGCGAGCTGCTCCAGCGTCCCCGCGGCGACCACCTGGCCGGCACTGTTCATGTTCGCCGGGGTGAGCCCGTGGCGCTCCAGGGCGGCGGAGACCTCCTCGGGGTCGCCGCCGACCACCGCGCTCATGCCCGTCGGGGTCACCGCCGAGGCGGCGGCCATGCCGGCGCCGCGCTCGCGGACGAACACCATCGCTTGCTCCGCAGTGAGGACGCCGGCGAAGGCCGCGGCGGTGATCTCACCCACGGAGTGGCCGGCCCCGGCGCCGATGGCCTGCAACGCGTCCCCGGGCTGCTCGACGATGGCCGGCAGCGACAGCAGCCCGGCGCCGACGATCAGGGGCTGGGCGACCGCGGTGTCCTTGATGGTCTCGGCGTCCGAGGTGGTGCCGTGGGCCACCAGGTCCATGCCGGCGACGGCGGACAACCAGGAGAGGCGGTCGTGGAAGCCGGGCAACTCCAACCAGGGAGCGAGGAAGCCGGGGGTCTGTGAGCCCTGTCCGGGCGCGACAATGACGAGCACGTCCCCACTCTGCCTGCACGGCGGACCGGAACCGGTGATGGATCCCCACCACATCCTCGGGCGCGTTCTGTAGGAAACCTACAAGGGTGCGGCGCCTTCGGTGTCCTCGTCCCCGGGTCGGCGGCGGCTGCGCGGGGGATCGTCACCGATCCGCCCGTAGCTCAGTGCGACGCGGGCGGTCCAGGCATCGCGGGGGACCGTCAGGTCCAGGTCGATGGTCTCCTCGATCCGGTGCAGGCGGTAGCGCACGGTATTGGGGTGGACGAAGAGCACCCGGCTCGTCGCCTCCAGCGCGCCACCGGCCTCCAGGTAGGCGCTGGCGGTGTCCATCAGGCTGGGCCCACCCTCCTCCTGGAGCCGCCGGTAGACGCGGTCGACCAGGGCCCGGCGGGCCGGTGCCTCCCCGTTGAGTGCTCGCTCGGCGAGGAGGTCCTCCGCCAGGACCGGGCGGGGGGCCTCGGGCCAGGCCCGGGCGACGTCGAGGCCCGAGAGGGCGGCGCGTGCGGAGCGTCCCGCTGCGAACAGGTGCGGGACGGAGGGTCCGACGACGATGGGGCCGGGGCCGTAGTGCCCGATCAGTCCGGTGGCGAACTCCAGGGGGTCCTCGGCGTTGCCCACGATGCAGACCAGCCGGCTGCCCTGCACCGCGCCGAGCGCCTCGATCCCCGAGCGTCGCGCGGCGACCCGCAGCCCCTCGGCAACGCCTGAGGTGCCGCCTGCGGGCGCGGCCCCCGCGACCACGGCCACCTGGCTCACCGACTCCCACCCGAGCTCGGCCGCCCGCGACTGCAGGGTCTCGTCCGCCTCGCCGCGCACGACGGTGTGCACGACCAGGGACTCCAGCCGGGCGTCCCACGCGCCGCGTGACTCCGCCGCGGAGGCATAGACCCGTGCCGCCGCGAAGGCGACCTCGCGGGAGTAGCGCAGCAGCGCCTCCCGCATCGGACCCTCCTGGCCGGGCGGCGCGAGCAGCCCCAGCTCGTCCTCCACCACGTCGATGGTGGTGCGGACCAGGTCCAGGGTCTGCCGCAGGGTGATCGTGTGGGCCAGCTCGGCCGGGGCGGTGCCGAAGATGTTGGCGGTGACCCCGGGCCCGGCCGGCTCGCGGTACCAGGCGAGGAAGGCGCTGATGCCGGCCTGGGCCACCAGACCCACCCACGACCGGTCGGCGGGTGACAGCGCGCGGTACCAGGCATGCTCGCGCTCCATCCGCCGGGCCGCCGCCGTCGCCACCGCCCCGGCGTTGCGGGACAGCACCTCGGGGGGCTCGCCGGGTGGCCGTGGGTCCATCCACTCACCCTAGTCGCAACACGCCGGGCCTGTTTGTATGTCGTGTACAACGCCTGACCCGTCACACTGGGTCGGGTGACGACTGCTGACCACCGTCCCGCCCCCGTCCTGATCGCCCACCGCGGGGCCAGCGGCCACCGGCCGGAGCACACCCTGGCCGCCTACGAGCTGGCGGCCCGGATGGGTGCGGACTACCTCGAGCCCGACGTCGTGAGCACTGCCGACGGGGTGCTGGTGTGCCGCCACGAGAACGAGATCTCCGGCACCACCGACATCGCCCAGCGCCCTGAGTTCGCCGACCGGCGCACCACGAAGGTCGTCGACGGGGTGGAGGTGAGCGGCTGGTTCACCGAGGACCTGACGCTGGCAGAGCTGCGCACCCTGTGGGCGGTGGAGCGACTCCCGGAGGTGCGGCCGGCCAACGTCGCCTACGACGGGCGGTTCCGCGTCCCGACCCTCGCCGAGCTGCTGGAGCTGCGCGGCCGGCTCGAGGGGGAGCTCGACCGACCGATCGGCGTCTACATCGAGACCAAGCACCCGACTTACTTCGCCGAGCTGGGCCTCCCGCTGGAGGAACCCCTGGCGGCGTCCCTGCGGGAGGCCGGGCTGGGTGGGGTCACGGTGGATGACCCGTTCCCGCGGGTCTACCTGCAGTGCTTCGAGCACGGCAGCCTGCACCGGCTGCGCCACGAGTTCGGGCTGGGCGCCCCCCGCGTCTACCTCGTCGAGCACCCGGGGCCTGACCTGCTGACCGGGGCGGGTCTGAGGGACCTGGCGGAAAGGGTCGAGGTGATCGGCCCGACCAAGTCACTGGTGCTGGGCTGGGAGGACGGTCTGCCCCGTCCGGCGGACTGGGTGACGACGGCGGGCGAACTGGGGCTGGGAATCCACCCGTGGACCTTCCGCGCCGAGCACCCCTTCCTGCCCGAGCCCCTCCGCGGGACGGGTGGGGACGCGGCCCACGGCGCGGTGGTGGAGGAGATGGTGGCCCACCTGCGGGCCGGGGTGGGCGGTGTCTTCACCGACCACCCCCACCTCGGGATGCAGGCGCTGCGTCAGGCCGGGGTCCGCTGAGCCGGACGGCTCAGGCGTCGCCCCCGGCGGTGCCGCTGGTGCCGGCCGTGACGTCGTCGAGCTGGTACTTGTCATACGCCTCGCGGACCACGGACGGGTCCAGCTCCCCGCGGTCGGCCAGCATCTGCAGCGCCTTGACCGCCATCGACGGGCCGTCGATGCGGAAGAAGCGACGCGCCGCGGGCCGGGTGTCGGCAAAGCCGAATCCGTCGGCGCCCAGGGCGAAGTAGTCCTCCGGGACCCAGGGTGCGATCTGGTCCTGCACCGCGCGCATGTAGTCGCTGGTGGCGACGACAGGTCCGGTGCCCTCGGACAGGCGCCGGGTGACGTAGGGCAGCCGCGGCTCGGAGCCGGGGTTGCGCGAGGCCTCCTCGTCGCACTCCATCGCCTCGCGGCGCAGCTCGGACCAGGACGTGACCGACCAGACATCGGCCGAGACGCCCCAGTCCTGCGCCAGGAGCTCCTGGGCCTCCAGCGCCCACGGCACGCCGACACCGGAGGCGAGCAGTCGAACGGAATTTGCGTCGGACTCGCCGGAGCCCGGCTTGAGCAGGTACATCCCCTTCAAGATGCCCTCGACGTCGACGCCCTCCGGCTCGGCCGGCTGCACGATCGGCTCGTTGTAGACCGTCAGGTAGTAGATGACGTCCTCCGCGTCCTCACCGAACATCCGCCGGAGGCCGTCCTGCACGATGTGCGAGATCTCGTACCCGTAGGCCGGGTCATAGGTCACGATCGCGGGGTTGGTCGCCGCCAGCAGTGGTGAGTGACCGTCGGCGTGCTGCAGACCCTCGCCGGCCAGGGTGGTCCGGCCCGCCGTGGCGCCGATGAGGAAGCCGCGGGCCAGCTGGTCGGCGGCGGCGTAGATGAAGTCACCCGTGCGCTGGAAGCCGAACATCGAATAGAAGATGTAGAACGGCACCATCGGCACGCCGTGCGTGTCGTACGAGGTGCCCGCGGCGGTGAACGCGGACACCGCACCGGCCTCGTTGATCCCGACGTGCTGGATCTGGCCCTGGGCGGACTCCTTGTAGGCCAGCATCAGGTCGGCGTCCACGGAGGTGTAGTTCTGCCCGTGCGGGTTGTAGATCTTGGCCGTCGGGAAGAAGGAGTCCATCCCGAAGGTGCGGGCCTCGTCGGGGATGATCGGCACGATGTGCTTGCCGAACTCCTTGTCCCGCATCAGGTCCTTGAAGATCCGCACGAACGCCATGGTGGTGGCGATCTGCTGCTTGCCCGAGCCCTTCTTGCCGATGGCGTAGGCCTTGTCGTCCGGCAGTGCCAGGGCCTGGGTCTTCTCCGGTCGGCGGGCGGGCAGGTAGCCACCGAGCTTCTGGCGGCGCTCGCGCATGTACTGCAACGTCTCGTCGTCCTCGCCCGGGTGGTAGTACGGCGGCAGGTAGGGGTCGGCCTCGAGCTGCTCGTCGGTGATCGGGATCCGCATCCCGTCCCGGAACGCCTTCAGGTCATCCAGGGTCATCTTCTTCATCTGGTGCGTCGCGTTGCGACCGGCGAAGCTCGACCCGAGGCTGTAGCCCTTGATCGTCTTGGCCAGGATCACGGT
The DNA here is from genome assembly GCF_057176825.1 of Ornithinicoccus sp. Lineage (NCBI taxonomy): Bacteria > Bacillati > Actinomycetota > Actinomycetes > Micrococcales > Intrasporangiaceae > Ornithinicoccus > Ornithinicoccus sp. The sequence continues at coordinate 2,237,035 of NZ_CM169976.1, forward strand.
GGGCTGCCCCTGGTGCGACATGGCGGCCTGGTAGGCGGCGAAGACCTTGCGGTAGTCGTGGCCGCCGCGCTTCAGGCTCCACCAGATCTCTTCGTCCGACCAGTCGCGCACCAGCTCCTTGGTGCGGGGGTCACGGCCGAAGAAGTGGTCCCGGATGAACGCGCCGTCGTTGGCCCGGTAGGTCTGGTAGTCGCCATCAGGGGTCTTGTTCATCAGGTTGACCAGGGCACCGCTGGGGTCGGCGGCGAGCAGCCGGTCCCACCCGCGGCCCCAGAGCACCTTGACCACGTTCCAGCCGGCACCGCGGAAGAAGGACTCCAACTCCTGCACGATCTTGCCGTTGCCGCGGACCGGGCCGTCGAGGCGCTGCAGGTTGCAGTTGATCACGAAGGTGAGGTTGTCTAGCTCGTCGTTCGCGGCGACGTGCAACAGACCCCGCGACTCGGGCTCGTCCATCTCGCCGTCCCCGAGGAAGGCCCAGACGTGCTGCTGGGAGGTGTCCTTCAGCCCCCGGTTGTGCAGGTACTTGTTGAACTGCGCCTGGTAGATGGCGTTCATCGGCCCGATCCCCATCGACACGGTGGGGAACTGCCAGAAGTCGGGCATGCTGCGCGGGTGCGGGTAGGAGGGAAGTGCCTCGATCTGCCCGCCCACGAGGTGCGACTTCTCCTGCCGGAAGCCGTTCAGGTCGTCCTCGTCCAGGCGGCCCTCCAGGAACGCCCGGGCGTACATGCCGGGGGAGGCGTGGCCCTGGAAGAAGATCTGGTCGCCACCGCCCTCGTGGTCCCGACCGCGCCAGAAGTGGTTGAAGCCGACCTCATACAGGGTGGCGGCCGAGGCATAGGTGGAGATGTGGCCGCCGACGGAGATGCCCGGCCGCTGCGCGCGGTGCACCATGACGGCGGCGTTCCAGCGGATCCAGGAGCGGTAGCGGCGCTCCACCTCCTCGTCGCCGGGGAACCACGGCTCGGCGTCGGGACCGATCGTGTTGACGTAGTCGGTGGTGGTCAGCGAGGGGATGCCGACCTGGTTGTCCCGGGCCCGCTCCAGCAGCTTGAGCATGAGGTACCGCGCGCGCCGTCGGCCTCCGGCCTCGATCGCCCCGTCGAGGGAGTCCAACCACTCCTGGGTCTCCTCGGGGTCAGTGTCCGGGATCTGACTCGGCAGGCCGTTCAGGATGGGGCCGGTGCCTGCGTGATCCTTGGCCACGGGAGGCTCCTTTCGCTCGGGTGATACCGCCGCGAACCATCCTGTCACGCCGTCTACGCTGGTGAACATGGGACTGTTCTCCAACAACGACGAGACCGCGGCGCTGCGCCGACGGGTCGCCATCCTTGAGCGCCAGTTGGCGGCGGTGGCCCAGCATGTCGGGATAGACCGGCTGCCCGACGAGCCGGGCGTCCCCAGCGCGCCGGACCAGGTGGTGCAGATGATCCGCGAGGGCCAGAAGATCGGCGCTATCAAGGCCTACCGCGAGGCCACGGGAGAGGGGTTGGCCGAGGCCAAGCGGGCCGTGGAGGAGATCGAGCGGGGACTGACGTGACCAGTCGCACCTTGCCTCAACGCCGGGTCTCTAGTGGACTATGACGTGATGAGCACAGGAGGAAGCAGCCCAGCGGGAGACACCCAGCAGCAGAGCCCGGCCGGTCCGGCGCAGCGGCTGGGGTTCCGTCCCGGCCAGATCGTCATCGAGTTCGGCTACGACGACGACGTCGACGAGGAGTTCCGCGACGACGTCGAGGACGTCATCGGTCAGCCGGTTGAGGACGAGGACTACGACGGCGTCGTGGACGCGGTCCTGCTGTGGTGGCGCGACGGGGACGGGGACCTGACCGACGACCTGGTGGACTCCCTCACCACCGTGGAGGACGGCGGCTTCATCGTGCTGCTCACCCCGGGCAAGGGACGGCGGGACCGGGTCGAGGCCCATGACGTGCAGGAGGCGTGCACGACGTCCGGGCTCACCGCAAGCGGCGCCACCCCGATCGGGCCCGAGTGGGTGGCCCAACGGCTCGTGGGCCGACGGTGACCGACACGTCGCCGGAGGACACGGCATACGGCAACGCCCCGGTCGTGGGCGACCGGGCACCCGACTTCGAGTTGCTGGACCAACGCGGTTGCCCGGTGCGGCTGGACGCGGCGGTGTCGGACCGGCACGCGCTGCTGGTCTTCTTCCCGTTCGCGTTCTCCGGCATCTGCACCGGCGAACTGTTGGAGATCCAGCTCAACATCGACCGGTTCGTCAACGACAAGGTCCAGGTCTTCGGGATCTCCTGCGACGCGGCGGAGTCGCTGCGCTTCTGGGCCGCGCATGAGGGCTACCGGTTCCCGCTGCTGTCCGACTTCTGGCCGCACGGGGAGGTGGCCCAGCGCTACGGTGTCTTCGACGAGCACGCCGGCATGGCGGTGCGGGGCACCTTCTTGGTCGATCCGGAACGCACCGTGCGCTGGAGCCTGGTGCACGGCCCGGGTGAGCAGCGCGACATCGGGGTCCTGCACGAGGCCGTCAAGGGTCTCTAGGCCCCCGGGTTACCCCTCCCGCAGCACGCGGGCAAGGTGGTCGGCCACCAGTGCCGCGGCGTCGTCGATGCCGCGGTAGCCGGGGAAGTCGTTGACGTCGACCACCACCGGTCCGTCGGCGGCCGCCAGGATGTCGACGCCGAGGAAGTCCAGGCCCATCGTGCGGCGCACCTCGCGAGCCAGGTCCACGAGGTCGTCGTCCGGTCGGAAGGGTGCGCCGCCGGTGGTGTGACCGACTGCCAGGGGAGAGGGCTTGAGCAGGGCGCGCACCTCGTCGCCGACGAGATAGAGCTTGTGGTCCATCTCGCCTGCGACGACGTACTCCTGGACCAGGAACGGTGGCTCCAGTCCCCGGTCGACCTGCAACTCCTCGGCCGTCCCGACGACGAGCGCCGCTCCCCGGCCGGGACCGGTCGCGGACTTGACCACGCAGGTGCCGGTGCCCGCCGCGTCCGGCACCTGCGCCCAGTCGTGGACGACCCGGGTCGCCGGGACCGGCAGGCCGTCGAGCGCCCGGAGCATGGCCACCCGGTCGGCCAGCCGCAGCGTGCCCGGGTAGGGGTTCACCAGCCGGACGCCTACGGCGTGCAACTCGGCCACGGTCTCCATCGCCGTCGCGTCCAGACCGCGGTGCACGACCAGGTCGGCCGCACGGAGGGCGCTCGGGTCGACCGGCTCGTCGTGGGGCAGGTGCACCGTGCTGTCGATCCCGGCCTCGGCGAGCCGGTCGATGACCTCGGGGAAGATCGTCGACGACTTCGGGGGCTTGCCCAGCAGCAGCACGACATGCGGCATGCCGGTCAGGGTAGGGCACCGACGGGATCCCGTGCAGGAAAGATGACACAATGTGCCGCCGGGGCCTGTAGCTCAGGTGGTAGAGCACCGCGTTTACACCGCGGTTGTCGTCGGTTCGAGCCCGGCCGGGCCCACCCAGGTCGCACCGTTCGCGGTTGCCCGCACTGATAGAAAAGACGACGTGCCCCAGGAGACGAAAGACGGCTTGCCGCTGCGCGAGGTGGTCGGTGCGCTCGAGCGGCTCTACCCGCCGGCCACGGCCCAGTCCTGGGACCGGGTGGGGCTGGTGTCCGGCGATCCGGAGCAGCTGGTCCGCCGGGTCCTGCTGGCCGTCGACCCCACGCTCGCCGTCATCGAGGAGGCCCGCGAGTCCGGGACGGACCTGATCATCACCCACCACCCGCTCCTGCTGCGCGGGGTCCACTCGGTCGCCACCACGAGCGCTAAGGGTGCTGCCGTCACCCGGCTGGTGCGCAACGGTCTCGCGCTCTACTGCGCCCACACCAACGCGGACGTGGCCGACCCGGGCGTCGGACATGCGCTCGCGGCCGCCTGCGGGCTCGGGGAGACGACGGGGCTGGAGGTCACCGAGGGCGTCGAACTGGGCAGGGTCGGCGACCTTCCCGAGCCGGTCACGCTGGGCGGGCTCGCCGCACGGCTCGGGGCGGCGTTGCCACCCACCGCCGGTGGGGTGCGGGTCGCCGGTCCGTATGCCGCTCCGGTCCGCCGCGTCGCGGTGCTGGGTGGGGCCGGGGACGGCTCGTTCGAGGCGGTCCGCCGCAGTGGTGCCGATGTCTACGTCACGGCGGACCTGCGGCACCACCCGGCCCTGGAGGCGCGGGAGGAGGCGGCCGTCGGTGCCGGGACTCCCTACCTGATCGACGCGGGGCACTACGCCAGCGAGTGGCTGTGGCTGCCCGGGCTGCGCGAGCGCCTGGTGCGGGAACTCGACGGGTCGGGCACTACGTTGGACATCGACATCAGTGAGGTGTGCACCGACCCCTGGGACTTCGTCGTCGGAGCCCGGGAGCCCAGTTCTGGAGGAACCACGTGAAGGCCGACCCCACCCGTCAGCTGCGGCTGCTCGACCTGCAGGCGCTGGACACCCGCCTGGCCCAGCTGGACCACCGGCAGCGGACGCTGCCCGAGCACGCCCGACTCGAGGAGCTCGGCGCCCGCGCCGCCGACCTGGAGACCGAGCAGGTCCGGGTCCGGACGGCCTACGAGGACGTGCAACGGGAGGTGACCAAGGCCGAGGCCGACGTGCAGCTGGTCCGCGACCGCGCGGCCCGCAACCAGCAACGCCTGGACGCCGGCGTCGGCTCGGCCAAGGACCTGCAGGCGCTGCAGCACGAGCTGGAGTCCCTGGCCCGCCGCCAGACCACCCTCGAGGACGAGGAACTGGAGGTGATGGAGCGCGCGGAGACCCTGCAGACCGAGCTCGCCGGGGTGGAGCAGCAGGTGGCGGTGGTCACGGCCGAGATCGCAGAGGTCACCGCCGCGCGGGACGCCGTGCTGGCCGAGATCGCCCAGGAACGGGCCGGGGTCGCGCAGGGTCGGGACCCGCTGGTGGCCGAGATCGGGGATGACCTGGTCGGGCTCTACGACAAGGTGCGCAGCCAGAGCGGGACCGGCGCGGCGGCACTGTCCCAGCGACGGTGTGGCGGCTGTCAGCTCGAGCTCAACAATGTGGAGATCTCCCGCATCCGCGGTGCCGCCGATGACGAGGTGCTCCGCTGCGAGGAGTGCCGGCGGATCCTGGTCCGCACCGCGGAGTCCGGACTTTGAGCACGGGCCGCCGCCTGGTCGTCGAGGCGGACGGCGGGTCGCGCGGCAACCCGGGGGTGGCCGGCTACGGCGCACTGGTCCGCGACGGCGACACGGGATCGCTGCTGGCCGAGCGTGCGGCACCGCTGGGGACGGCGTCGAACAACGTCGCCGAGTACTCCGGGTTGATCGCGGGCCTGCAGGCGGTCCTGGACCTGGGACTGGCCGACGACGCCCGGGTCGAGGTCCGGATGGACTCCAAGCTGGTCGTGGAGCAAATGGCCGGACGCTGGAAGATCAAGCATGAGGACATGCGCCGACTGGCGCTTCAGGCGCGGGACCTGGCCCGTCAGATCCAGTGGGTCGGCGGTGCCGTGGAGTACACCTGGGTGCCGCGCGCGCAAAACTCCGCCGCGGATGCCCTGTCGAACGACGGGATGGACGGCACCACCGTCCGCCGGGACCACGTCGGGGAGGCGGTGGGGAGCGACGCCCCCGCGAGTGACACCGAGCCCGCCCCCGACCCGCAGGCCGCCCCCGACCCGCAGGCCGGGCCGGACCCGCAGACCGCGCCCGGACCGACCTTCGGCGAGGTGCGTTCGCCGGTCGAGGAGGTGGTCTTCAGCACCGAGACCACCCCCACGCTGGACGGACCGTGCCGGCTGGTCCTGGTCCGGCACGGGGTCACCAGCTACACCGAGCAGCACCGCCTGGACGGCAGGGGCGGCTCCAACCCGCCGCTGAGCGCGCTGGGGCGGCGTCAGGCCCAGGCCGCCGGTGCTGCAGTTCGGGCGCTGGTCGAGCGGTCGGATCCGAGCCCTGTCACGGTGGTGACCTCCTCCCTGGACCGGGCGGTGGAGACCGGCGGGGCGGTGGCGCACGAGCTCGGCTTGACCCCGGAGGTCGACCGGGACTGGGACGAGCAGGCCTTCGGAGACTGGGACGGGCTGTCCATGGCCGAGCTGTCCCGCGACTTCGCGCCGGAGCTGCTGCGGCTGCGCCGCGACCCCAGCTACGCCCGCCCGGGTGGCGAGAGCGCGGACGAACTGACGGCGCGGGTGACCGGCGCCCTCGGGCGGGCCGTGACCCGCGGCGGCACGGTCGTGGTCGCCTCGCACCGGCTGCCCATCATGGTGGTGCTCGCCTCGGTGCTGGGCATCGACCACGACCGGGTCTGGTCGATCGCCACGGCGCCCGCGTCGCTGACCGCGCTGGAGTTCTGGGCGGACGGCGGGGTGCAGGTCGCGTTCGTCAACGACACCCACCACCTGCACGGGGTCTCCTGACGGGTCCCTAGCGCCAGGCTCAGCCCAGCTCCTCCAGGATGGCCGGCAGCACCTCGTGCATGTCGCCGATGACCGCGTAGTCGGCCTTGGTGACCATCGGGGCGTCGGCGTCGGTGTTGATCGCGATGATCGTCTTGGAGGACGCACACCCGGCCCAGTGTTGGATGGCGCCGCTGATGCCGCACGCCACGTAGACGTCGGGGGCGATCCGGCTGCCGGTCTGCCCGACCTGTTCGTGGTGCGGCCGCCACCCGAGGCTGGTGACCACGCGGGAGACACCGACGGCGCCACCGAGCCGGGCCGCCAGTGAGTCAACGACACCGAAGCCGTCGGGACCGCCCGCGCCGCGACCGGCCCCCACCACAACCCGGGCGCCCGTCAGGGCCGCGGTGTCCCCGCCGGCCCGTTCCTCGGTGCGCACGACCTGCGCCCGCAGGTCTCCCGGCCGGAGCTGTGCGGTGAACCGGCGCAGCCCCGCCTCACCCGGGGCCGGGGCGGGCTCGGCGGCGACCGCGTGACCGGCGACGGTGAGGATCCCCGGAGTGGCCAACCGCATCCGCTCCACGACGGCGCCCCCCGCGATCTGTCGCTCGACCTCCAGGGGGTCGGGGGAAAGGACCTGCACGACATTGGCCGCCATCGGTCGGTTGAACCGCGCGGCCAGGTGCGCCAGCACCTCGGTGCCCCGGGGGGTTCCGCCGGCGAGCACCACGTGCGCCTGGGCGGCTCCGGCAGCCTCGCTGAGGACGGTGCCCCAGGCGGCCGCGGCGTAGCGTCCGAGCTCGGCGTTGGTCGCCTCGTGCACCACCGCGACACCGTGCTCGCGGCAGTCCTGCAGCACGGCCTCGTCGGCCGGGCCGAGCACCAGCGCGTGCACCGGGCCGCCGAGTTGCCGGGCCAGGGTCAGCGACTCCCGGGAGACCAGGCCGACCCTGCCCTCCTCCCGCTCGATGAGCACGAGCACCGGCCCGGTCACGACAGCACCCCGATCCGGCGCAGGACGTCCACGACCGCGGGTGCGGCACCGGGGCCCTCGCCCAGCACCGTGACCCGGCTGGGCGGGGGCGGGATCAGGCGCAGGCCGAGCCCGCCGCCACCCCGCGGCTCGGCGGCGGGTGTGACCGCCTCCACGGAGGCCTTCTTGGCCCGCATCCGGCCCTTGATGTTGGGGTAGCGGGGGGAGACGCCGCCCTCGAGCACGGTCGCCACCGCAGGCAGGGCAACCTCGTAGGTCTCGGTGCCCTCGGCCGTCCCGACGTGGAGCGTCCCCACCCCGTCGGACACCTCGATCCGTTGGACGCCGGCGACCACCGGGCGGTCCAGCGCGTAGGCGAGTCGGATCCCGACCTGGAAGTCGCCGGTGTCGGCCGCGTCGTTGCCGACCAGCACCAGGTCGTATGTCGTGCCGGCGGCCTCGCGGGCCCGCACCACCTCGGCGATCGCGGCCGCGACGTCGGCGGGGCCGAACCGCTCGGCCTCGGCCACGATGTGCACCGCGTCGTGCGCCCCGACCGCGAGCGCGGCCCGCAACTGCTCGACCGCGTCCTCGCCCCCGAGGGTCAGCGCGGTCACCGAGCCGCCACCCGCCTCCGCGATACCGACCGCGATCTCGATCGCGCACTCCTCGTGCGCGCTGATGGCGTAGCCGGAGAACCGGCCGTCGAGGCCGGCACCGTCGGCGGTCAGGAGCACCTCGCCGGTGATGTCGGGGGCCCGTTTGACGCAGACCAGGACGTTGGTCACGGGACCGAACCCTTGAGGCGCTCGTTCGTCGGGTCGAACAACGGGGTGGCGTCCGCCGCCGCCACGGTGACCGGGTAGCGCTCCTCCATGTAGGAGACCGCCAGCTCCTGCCCGACGACCGCCTGGTCCGGCGGCAGGTAGGCCATCAGCACGTGGCGGCCCACGCTGGGGGCCGACCCGGCAGTCGTGACGTAGGGGTGGTGCCCGTGCCCGTCGGTGAGCGGCTCACCGTCACGGGTCAGGATCGGTTCCCCGCCGAGCATGTACCGCTTGATACCGCTGGAGGAGGTGTGGTCGTTGACGGTCAGCGAGCACAGGACCGCTGCGGGCTCCCGACCTGCCTGCTCCTCCAGGGCCTGCCGGCCGATGAAGTCGGCGTCCTTGAGGCGGGCGCGCGACATGCCCGCCTCGGCCAGGGTCCGCTCGGTGTCCAGCTCGAAACCGTAGGCGCGGTAGCTCTTCTCCAACCGCCCCGTGGTGCCGTAGACGCCGATCCCGGCAGGGATCACCTCGTGCTCCCGTCCCGCCTCGATCAGCCGGTGCCACAGCGCCCCGCCCAGTTCCATCGGCACGTGCAACTCCCAGCCGTACTCGCCGACGTAGGAGATCCGGGAGGCCAGCACCGGCAGGTCCCCGACCTCGATGAGGGAGCAGGTGCCGAACCGGAAGCCCTCCGGGGACAGGTCCGCGCTGGTCAACGACCCGAGCACCTGGCGGGCCCGGGGGCCCCACAACCCCACCGTCCCCACCGCCGAGGTGACGTCGACGCACACCGCGCCGTCCGGCATACGGTCGGAGAACCACTTCAGGTCCACCATGCCGTGGGCGCCGCCGGTGACGACGCGGATCCTGTCGTGCGCCAGCCGCATGATCGTGAGGTCGGACCGGAAGCCGCCGCGGTCGTCCAGCACCGGGGTGTACACCACCCGCCCGACGGGCACGTCGGCCTTGGCCACGACGAGGCGCTCCACCGCCTCCACGGCCGCCGGACCGACCACGTCGAACATGGCGAAGGCCGACAGGTCGATGACGGCTCCGGCCTCGCGCAGCTGCAGGTGCTCGGCGTTGATCACCGGGGACCACCAGCGGCTGTCCCACTCGTGCTCGCGGGGCATCACGGCGTCACCGAACTTCTCCACGAGGGGGGCGTTGGACTCATACCAGTGCGGGCGTTCCCACCCGGCCGTCTCGTAGAACACGGCGCCCAGGTCACGCTGGGCGGCGTGCATGGGCGCGAGCCGGGCGGGACGACCGCTGGCCCACTGCTCGCCGGGGTGCACGATGCCGTAGGTCTTGTTGAAGGCCTCGCTGGTGCGGGCCCGGACGTGGGCCCGGGTCCGCTGGTGGGGGTAGAAGCGGGCGATGTCGGAGTGCCCCAGGTCGATCTCGGGGTTGCCGTGCGTCATCCACTCGGCCACGGCGCGTCCCGTGCCCGGCCCCTCCTTCACCCAGACCGCCGCCGCCGACCAGAGACCTCGGACCTCCGGGGTCTCACCCAGCAGCGGGAATCCATCCGGGGTCAGGGAGAGCAGGCCGTTGATGGCGTAGCGGATCTCGGCCTGCTCGTCGCCGAGCAGCTCCGGCATCAACTCGAGTGCCTGCTCCAGCTGGGGGTCGAAGTCGTCGGAGGTGAACGGCATTTCGGTAGGGGAGAGCTTGGCCTGCTCGATCGAGGGGATGTCCTCCGGGTCGTGCAGGATCGGGCGGTGGGCGTAGGAACCGACCTCCATGTCGGAGCCGTGCTGGCGCTCGTAGCAGAAGGTGTCCATGTCCCGCACGATCGGGAAGCTGATCTCCCCGGGCTGCTCGGCGAGCACCGCGCAGGGGCCGACCGAGATCATCTGGTGCACGGCGGGGGTCAGCGGGATGTGCGCGCCGGCCATCGCGGCCAGTTTGGGGCTCCACACCCCGCAGCAGATGACCACGGTGTCGGCGGCGATGTCGCCGGCGGTGGTCTGCACGCCACGGATCCTGCCGCCCTCGACGCTCATCCCGGTCACCTCGGCGCCGGACACGACCGTCAGGGAGCCACGCTCCTGGGCGCGCTCGCGCATGATGGTGCCGGCCCGCAGGGAGTCCACGACCCCCACCGTCGGCGTGTAGAAGCCACCGACGACGACCGACGGGTCGAGGAAGGGCACCAGCTCGGCGATCTCCTCGGGGGTCACCAGGCGCGACTCCACCCCCCAGGCGCGGGCGGAGGACATCCGGCGCCGCAGCTCCTCCATCCGCTCCTCGGTGCGGGCCACCTCGATGCCGCCGGACTGGGTGAAGACCCCCATCTCGCGGTACTGGCGCACCGAGTCCGCGGTGATGTCGGTCATCTCCCGGCTGTGGTCCACCGGGAAGATGAAGTTGGAGGCGTGGCCGGTCGACCCCCCGGGGTTGGGCAGCGGTCCCTTGTCGAGCTGGACGATGTCGGTCCAGCCGAGCTCGGCCAGGTGGTAGGCCAGCGAGTTTCCCACGATGCCGGCGCCGATGACGACGACCGATGCGCGTTCCGGAAGGGCAACCATGACGCTCCTCAGGTGCGGAGCCGCGAAGCGACCGCGTTGTGCTCGGACCGGGACGGTGTTGCGTAATACGCACCACGATGCGTCCTCTGCAACACAGGATGACGGAGGTGGCGGGCGGGCGCAACCATTCCGCGGGGTGTTGCCGGGGTCGGTGAGCCCTCCCGGTGAGGTGATAACACGGTGTGATCAAATCGGTAGGCTGGGTCTGGCTTTCCGGGCCGCTCCCGTCCCCACATCCTGGAGTGCAGATGAGGTATGCAGAGTCGATCGTCGACGTGGTCGGCGAGACACCGCTGGTCAAGCTGAACCACGTCACCGAGGGCATCGAGGCGACCGTTCTGGTCAAGGTCGAGTACCTCAACCCCGGCGGGTCGGTGAAGGACCGGATCGCCCGCAAGATCATCGACGCGGCCGAGGAGGAGGGACTTCTCAAGCCAGGCGGCACGATCGTCGAGCCCACCTCCGGCAACACCGGGGTGGGGCTGGCACTGATCGCCCAGCAACGTGGCTACCGCTGCGTCTTCGTCCTCCCCGACAAGGTCGGCCAGGACAAGATCAACGTGCTCACGGCATACGGCGCCGAGGTCGTGGTGACTCCCACCTCCGTCCCGCCGGAGCACCCCGACTCCTACTACAACGTCAGTGACCGGCTGGTGGGTGAGATCGAGGGGGCCTACAAGCCGAACCAGTACCAGAACCTCAACGGCCCGCTGAGCCACTACGAGTCCACCGGGCCGGAGATCTGGCGGGACACCGACGGCACGGTCACCCACTTCGTCGCCGGTGTCGGCACCGGCGGCACGATCAGCGGCACGGGACGGTTCCTCAAGGAGGCCAGCGAGGGCCGGGTCCGCGTCGTCGGGGCCGACCCGGAGGGCTCGGTCTACTCCGGCGGCACCGGCCGACCCTACCTGGTCGAGGGCGTTGGTGAGGACTTCTGGCCGGGTGCCTACGACCCGTCCGTCCCCGACGAGATCATCCCGGTCAGCGACGCCGACAGCTTCGCCATGACCGTGCGGCTGGCCCGGGAGGAGGGTCTGCTCGTGGGCGGGTCCTCCGGCATGGCCGTAGTGGCCGGGCTGCGCGCGGCGCAGGACCTGGGGCCCGACGACGTCGTGGTCATCCTGCTCCCCGACGGCGGCCGCGGCTACCTGGGCAAGATCTTCAACGACGCGTGGATGCGCAGCTACGGATTCAGCGCCGTCGCGCAGGAGAAGACGGTCGGCGACGTGCTCAGCGCCAAGACCGGCCGGATCCCCGACCTGGTGCACGTCCACCCCTCCGACACGGTGCGCGACGCGGTCCAGATCATGTCCGAGTACGGCGTCTCGCAGTTGCTCGTGCTCGGCGCCGAGCCCCCGGTCGTGATGGGGGAGGTCGTCGGCGGACTGGAGGAGAAGGACCTGCTCGATGCGGTGTTCCACGGGTCCGCGCAGATGACCGACGCGGTGTCCACCGTCGTCGGCCCGCCGCTGTCGCTGATCGGCATCAACGACACCGTGTCGGCCGCGCGGGAAGCATTGGCCGACGTGGATGCGTTGTTGGTGACGGAGGGCGGCAAGCCGGTGGCTGTGCTGACCCGTCCCGACCTGCTGACCTTCCTCTCGGAGTGATATTGCGTGGCTGCTGACCAGACGCCCGACCCCGGCCCGACGACCGACGCCGACAACAGCACGGAGGGCGACCGGACGAATCCGGCGACCCGCGACGGCGGGTTCGCCACCCGCGCGATCCACGCCGGTCAGGCTTTCGACCCGACGACGGGGTCGGTGATCCCGCCGGTGTACCAGACCTCGACCTTCGTGCAGACGCACGTGGGCGGGTTGCGCGGGGGCTATGAGTACGGCCGCGGGACCAACCCGACGCGCGACTCGCTGCAGGAGCTGGTGGCCAGCCTGGAGGGTGGCCGCCACGGGCTCTCCTTCGCGACCGGGCTGGCGGCCGAGGACGCCCTGCTGCGGGGGCTGTTGACGCCCGGTGACCACGTCCTCATGGGCAACGACGTCTATGGCGGCACGCACCGGCTGGTTCGTCAGCTCCTGGCCCCCTGGGGCATCGGGTTGAGCACCGTGGAGATGGGCGACGTCGACGCCGTGCGTGCCGCGATCCGCCCGGAGACCCGGATGCTGTGGCTGGAGACCCCCAGCAACCCGTTGATGAAGATCACCGACATCGCGGCGGTGGCCGAGGTCGGCCGCGAGGCCGGCCTGGTCGTGGTCGTGGACAACACCTTCGCCTCACCGGCCCTCCAGCAGCCGCTCGGCCTGGGCGCCCACGCCGTGGTGCACTCGGCGACCAAGTACCTCGGTGGGCACTCCGACATCCTCGGGGGACTGGTCGTCACCACCGACGACGAGATCGCCGAGAAGGTCGGGTTCCTGCAGTTCGCCGCCGGCGCGGTCTCGGCTCCGTGGGAGGCGTTCCTGACGATCCGCGGCATCAAGACGCTGCCGCTGCGGATGGAGCGCCACAGCCGCAACGCCACGGCCGTGGCCCAGGCGCTGGTGGGGCACCGCGGCGTCGAGCGCGTCTACTACCCGGGCCTGGCAGACCACCCCGGCCACGAGGTTGCAGCCCGGCAGATGAGCGGCTTCGGCGGGATGGTCTCCCTCGCGCTCGCCGGCGGCGCCGACGCCGCCCGCACCTTCGCCGAGTCGACCCGTGTCTTCCAGCTCGCCGAGTCCCTGGGCGGGGTCGAGTCGCTGGTCAACTACCCGGCCGAGATGACCCACGCCTCGGTGCGCGGCACCGAGCTGGAGGTCCCGGTCAACATCATCCGGCTCTCCGTCGGCATCGAGGAGGAGGCCGACCTGGTCGCCGACATCCTCCAGGCCCTCGACCGCCTCTGACTCACCCCGCAGGATTCTCGGGTCACCCTGTGTGTCAGGCCGGTGGGTGGACGTCGAGGACCCAGGGCTTGGTGGCGCCGCGGCGCTCGTGCAACTCGACCCGGAACCGGGCCGGCGAGCATCCCGGCCAGGGCCGTCGGCGTGCGCGGGTCCACCGCGGAGACGCACAGGGCCCGGGTGACCAGGCCGCGGGTGTGCTTGGCCATGTGTGTCGCGCCGGGCACCCGGATCTGGACCCAGCGGCCGGCGAGCTCGCCCTGCGGGACCCACGCCGCGGCATACGTGCTTGAGCGGCAGTCCACCACCAGGCCGCGCCCGCGCGAGCCGGGGGCATCTCCCGCGCCAGCGGCTCCCGCCAGTGGGCCGCCACCGGCCCCAGGCCGGGGAGGTTCACGGCCATCGACAACCGGTAGGGCGCGACCTTGTCGCTCAGCCGCAGCGCGCCGTAGAGGGCGGACTGGACCACGCACCCGGCGTTGACGCGCGCCGCCGCGACCCGGGATCCAGGGTCGGCAGGTTGAGGGCGTCGTAGAGGACGCCGGTGTAGAGGTCGGGACACGCTGCAGCGGCGGGCGCCGACCGCGAGCCGGGTGTTGCGGGCGATCTCCTCCGCCAGGTTGGGGCTGACCCCGAGGACCGTCGGCCGCGTCGGGCCGGGCGCTGGCCTGACGCCAGGGCCTCCGCCGCCTGCTGCCGGGGCAGCGCCAGGGCGGGCATCGACAGCTGCGAGGGGTCCAACGGGTTGCCCGCGGGTGCGGGTCGACTTGGTCTCCGAGGGAGGCAGCAGGATCAGCACGGCTGCAGCCTAGATACCCCCGCCACGAGCGCGGCCGCGCGGGCTGTCCTGACGGGGCACTGCATAGGGTGGCCGGTATGGCGCAACGATCGACGACGATGTCCGGAGACGCCCGAGCGGCGGAGGCGACCCGCGGGTTGGAGGAGGCGTTCGCCCGGATCCGGGAGGAGGCCGAGGTCCGCGAGGAGTTCCCGCAGGAGGTGCTCGCGGCCGCCCAGCAGGCTGTCGCCGACCCGGACCTGCCGGAGCAGGACGAGCGCGGACGTCGAGTTCATCACGATCGACCCGCCCGGGTCCATGGACCTGGACCAGGCCATGCACATCGAGCGCGCACGGCGAGGGCTACCGGGTGCGGTACGCCATCGCGGACGTGCCCGCGTTCGTGGAGCCCGGCGGGGTCCTGGACGCCGAGGTGCGGCTGCGCGGGCAGACGATCTACTGCCCGGACACCCGGGTCCCGCTGCACCCGACCGTGCTCAGCGAAGAGGCAGCCAGCCTGCTGCCGGAGGTCGACCGTCCGGCCTTCGTCTGGGACATCGTGATCGACGCGGAGGGCAAGCGGGAACAGGCCGAGGTGCACCGGGCGATGGTGCGCAGCCGGCGGCGCTACACCTACGAGGAGGTCCAGCAGTTGGTCGACTCGGGGGAGGGTGAGGAGACGCTCCTGCTGCTCAAGGAGGTCGGCCTAGCTCCGCATCGCGCCGGGAGTCCGCCCGCGGGCGGCGCCAGCCTGCCGATGCCCGAGCAGGAGGTGCAGGTCGACGAGGACGGCCACTACACGCCTGCGGCTGCGCCCGCTGCTGGAGGCGGAGGACTGGAACGCCCAGATCTCGCTGCTCACCGGCATCGTCGCCGCCGAGATCATGCTGGAGGGCGCGGTGGGGATCCTGCGCACCATGCCGCCCGCCGAGCAGCGTGACCTCGACCGGTTCCGCAGACAGGCCCGGGCGCTCGGCATCGACTGGCCGAAGGGAATGGCCTACGGCGACTTCCTGCGCACCCTGGACCGGGACGAGCCGAAGCACCTGGCCCTGATCCACGACGCGACGTCCCTGTTCCGGGGCGCCGGCTACACCCCGTTCGACGGGGAGCTGCCCGAGCAGCAGGAGCAGGCCGCGATCGCGGCGCCCTACACCCACGTGACAGCCCCGCTGCGGCGCCTGGTCGACCGGTTCTCCCTGGTGGTCTGCGAGGCACTGACCCACGGCGAAGACGTCCCCGGGTGGGCCCGGGAGGCGCTGCCGGAGCTGCCCGGAGATCATGCAGAACTCGGACCGGCAGGCCAAGTCGGTGGAACGGGCCTGCACCGACGCGGTCGAGGCCGCGGTGCTGCGGCACCGGGTCGGGGAGGTGTTCGACGCGGTGGTCGTCGACGAGGGCAAGGACTCCCTGGTCGTCCAGGTCACCGACCCCGCGGTCAGCGCGGTCGCCACGGGCCAGGCACAGGTCGGGGACCGGGTGCGGGTCGAGCTCACCCTGGCCGACGTCACCCAGCACCTGGTCCGCTTCGTGGTCCGCGAGGTCGTCGACCAGGAATGAGCGCACCCCTGCCACGGGTCGTCGCGACCGACTGCGACGGCACCCTGCTCCGCCCCGACGGCACCGTCTCGGCGCGGACCCGCGAGGTGCTGGCCCGGCTCGAGAAGGCCGGCAGCACGGTGATCCTGGTCACGGCACGCCCGCCGCGGTGGATGCACGAGCTGGCCGATGTGGTCGGCGGCCACGGCATCGCACTGTGCGGCAACGGCGCCTTCACGTATGACGTGTCGCGCCGCCGTGTCGTCCGTCACCGGCTGCTGCGGGTCGAGGTGGTCAGGGACCTGCTCGGCGAGATCCGGGCCGCGCTGCCGGACGTCACCTTCGCCCTGGAGAGCCTGGAGGGCTTCGCCCGGGAGCGGGCGTTCCAACGGGCCTCCGGACGCCGGGACGCCGAGTGGCTGGTGGGCACCGTCGAGCAGATGCTGGCACACCCACCCGGCAAGATCCTGGTCCGGCACCCCGACTGGCCGGTGGACCAGTTGCGCGACCGGGTCGCGGCCGTCGTCGGTGCGCGCGCGGAGGTGTCGCACTCCGGCGCCGCGGGGCTGACCGAGATCGCGGCGACCGGGGTGACCAAGGGTCTGGCGCTGGCCGACTGGTGCGCCGAGCACGACGTGCCGCCGGAGCAGGTCTGGGCCTTCGGGGACATGCCCAACGACCTGCCGATGCTCTCCTTCGCGGGCCGCTCGTTCGCGGTGGCCAATGCCCACCCCGACGTGCTGGCAGCGGCGACGGACCGTGCCCCGGCCAACCACGACGACGGCGTGGCGACCGTCCTCGAGCAAGCTCTCGCACTCCGGTAGGTTCGCCACCACGACCCCTACCGGCCCGTCACTGGAGGCGCCATGTCCGTCCTGTCCGCACCTCACCGCCGCCCTGTCGTCCGGAGCCGATCGAGGTCGTCGACCTCACCGCTCCGCTGAGCAGCGAGACGCCGCTGCTGGAGCTGCCGCCGGAGTTCGGCCAGACCGCCAGGTTCGAGCTGGAGGAGATCAGCCGCTACGACGATCGCGGCCCGGCCTGGTACTGGAACAACTTCCGCACCGGCGAGCACACCGGCACCCACTTCGACGCCCCGAACCACTGGGTGACCGGCAAGGACCTGGCCGACATCGGCTCGGTCCCGGTGCGCGCGTTCGTGGCGCCGGCGATCGTGCTGGACGTCACCGCACAGGTGGCGGCAGACCCGAACTTCCTGATCGAGCGCGAGCACCTGCGAGGCCTTCGCCGCCGAGCACGGGGGCCTGCCCGACGGGCGGCTGGCTGCTGTGCCGCACCGGGTGGTCGACCCGGGTCACCCAGGAGGAGATGATCAACAACACCGAGACGGGCCCGACGAGCCCGGGCATGTCGGCCGAGTGCGCCCGGTGGGTCGCCGAGGAGTCGCCGCTGCAGGGGATCGGGGTGGAGACCGTCGGCACCGACGCCGGCGCAGCGCACTCTTTCGACCCCGCGTTCCCGTGCCACTCGTTCCTGATGGGCAACGGCAAGTACGGCCTGGCCCAGCTGCAGAACCTCGACCACGCTGCCGCCGACCGGGGCGGTGATCCTCGCCTCGCCGCTGAAGATCGTCGGCGGCTCCGGGCTCGCCGGCCCGCGTGGTCGCCCTCGTCGAGCGCTGAGCCGTGGCACGTCGCGCGAGGCCGTCGGTCGGACCCTGGTCGCGGCCGGGGTCGACCACGTCTTCGGCGTCGTCGGGTCGGGCAACTTCCACGTCACCAACGCGATGGTGGCCGCGGGTGCGCGGTTCGTCGCGGCCCGGCACGAGGGCGGTGGGCGCCACGATGGCCGACGCCTACGCCCGCACCTCCGGGCGACCCGCGGCGCTCACCGTGCACCAGGGGTGCGGGCTGACCAACGCGATGACCGGGATCGCCGAGGCCGCCAAGTCCCGCACGCCGCTGGTCGTGCTCGCCGCCGGAGGCGACCCTCGCCGCTGTCCAACTTCCACGTGGACCAGGAGGCGCTGGCCCGCGCGGTCGGCGCCGTTCCCGGTCCGCGTCGACCGACCCCGCGTATGCCGTGGAGCAGGCGGCTCGCGGCCGTCGCCACCGCGGTGCACCAGCGGCGCGACGGTGCTGCTCAACCTGCCGCTGGAGGTCCAGGCCGCAGCACGTCCCCGACGGTGCCCGGCGCTCGGGGCTCGCCCCGGCGTCGAGCGACCGCCCCGAGCGGCTGCGCCCGTCAGCGGATGACGTGGAGCGGCTGGCAGCCGCGCTCCTGCGAGTCGCGCCGGCGGCCGGTCTTCGTGGCCGGCCGCGGCGGCCGATCCCCCGCGGCGCGCGACGCGCTGAGTCGACGTTGGCCGACGCGGGCCGGTGCGCTGCTGGCCACCTCCGCGGTCGCCAAGGGGCTGTTCGCACGAGCACCCGTGGTCGCTCGACGTCTCGGGCGGATTCTCCTCACCGCTGGCGGCCGAGCTGATCGCCGACGCCGACCTGATCGTCGGCTGGGGTTGCGCGCTGAACATGTGGACGATGCGGCACGGGCGCCCTGATCGGCCGACGGACGCCACCGTCGTGCAGGTCGACGACACCGCCGGGCGCCCTCGGCGCCCACCGGGAGCTGACCTTCGGGGTGCACGGTGACGTGGCCGCCACGGCCCTGGCCGTGACCGAGGCGCTCGGCGGGCCGCTCACCGAAGCGGCAGGTGAGCCGGCGGACGGTGGCGGGCGGACGGCATACGGCTATCGGTCCCCCGCCCTGCGGGAGCGGCTGGCGTCCTCGCTGCGGCTGGCGCGACGTGCCCTACGAGGACACCGTCCGCCAGGACGGCCGGATCGACCCGCGCACCCTGCACCATCGCGCCTGGACGACCTGCTGCCGCGGGAGCGGGTGGTCGGCGGTCGACTCGGGCAACTTCATGGGCTACCCGAGCATGTTCCTGTCGGTGCCCGACGAGCAGGGCTTCTGCTTCACCCAGGCGTTCCAGTCGATCGGGCTCGGGCTGGCCACCGCGATCGGGGCGGCGCTCGCCCAGCCCGACCGGCTGCCGGTCGCGGCGCTGGGGGACGGCGGGGCTGCTGATGGCGCGCGGCCGAGCTCGACACCGTGCGCCGGCTGGGGCTGCCGATGGTGGTGGTGGTCTACAACGACGACGCCTACGGCGCCGAGGTGCACCACTTCGGGCCCGATGGTCACCCGCTCGACACCGTCACCTTCCCGGAGACCGACATCGCCGCCGATCGCCCGCGGCTACGGGTTCACCGGGGTCACGGTGCGCGCCGCCGAGGACCTCGCGGGCGGTCGCTGGCCTGGCTTGAGGGCCCACGGGACACCCCGCTGCTCATCGACGCCAAGGTCGTCGCCGACGAGCCCTCGTGGTGGCTCGAGGAGGCCTTCCGCGGGCCACTGACCGGCTATCCTGTCCCGGTGGATGAGTCGGTCAGGCGACCGCGTCGAGCCCTCCGGGGACTCGCCGAGGAACGTCCGGGCTCCACAGGGCACGGTGGTGGCTAACAGCCACCCGGGGTGACCCGCGGGACAGTGCCACAGAAAACAGACCGCCCCCGGTCCGCCGGGGGTAAGGGTGAAACGGCGGTGTAAGAGACCACCAGCGCGCCGGGTGACCGGCGCGGCTCGGTAAACCCCACCGGGAGCAAGACCAGACAGCACGCGTTCGAGGGCGGCCCGCCCGAGCGTGCGGGTAGGTCGCTGGAGGCGTCTGGCAACAGGCGTCGTAGATGGATGGTCGCCCCCGCCGCAGTGCCGGCAACGGCGCGGCGGGACAGAACCCGGCGTATCGACCGACTCATCCACCCATCAGGTCGGCAGGAGCCTGGTGCGCAGGTCCGCCAGCACGTCCTCGCCGGCGCCCGCGCCGGCCAGGTAGGCGGGCACCCCGCCGTGTTCGTCCTCGATCCACGCCAGGGTCTCCCGGAGCAGCGCGGCGGGGGAGTGGGCCAGCACCTCCAGGATGTTGTCGGTGACCGGCACCCGCAGCCGCCGCATCTTGCGCACCATCCGGTCGGTCCATTCGCCCGCGAGGTTGGCCTCGGTCGCCGCGTAGTCGGCCAGCACCGTGTCCGCGTCCACGTCCAGGGCCCGGAGCACGAGGGCGACGACCAGCCCGGTGCGGTCCTTGCCCGCGGTGCAGTGCACCAGGACGGGCCGGTCGCTCCCCGCGATCACCCGGACCGCACGCCCCAGGTCGGCCCGGTGCTGGGTGAGAATGCTGTGGTAGATGCCGCGCAGCTCGATGGTCTCCGGGTCCCGGTTCAGCGGGCTGCCCGCCATCGGGATCGGCAGGTGGCGGACCCCGGTGCCACGCAGCCGGTCCCGCCCGCCGACCCGTCGGTCCAGGTCGGAGCGCAGGTCGATCACGGTGCCGATGCCCAGGTCCCGCAGCGTCCGGCGCCCCTCCCGTGTCAGCCGGTGCAGGGCGTCCGAGCGGTAGAGCCGTCCCGGGCGCAGCGCCCCCGGCGCGACCTCCCGAAAGTTGTGCGTCCCGGCGACCTCGAGTCGGCCTCCGTCCGGGTCCGGTGTCATGGCCAGGACTCTAGACTGGGCCGGTGATGTCGACGATACGCGAACCCTCCCGCGAGGAGATCCGCCGCTGGCGGCAGTACCTCGCCGACGAACGAGCCGAGGGGCAGGTCTACCGCGACCTGGCCCGCCGGCGGCACGGCGAGGAGCGCGAGATCCTGCTGGGGCTGGCCGAAGCGGAGAAGCGCCACGAGGCGCACTGGTTGGAGTTGTTGGGGGACCAGGTGGGCAGCCCCGTCGCGCCGAGCCTGCGCAACCGGGTGCTGGGATTCCTGGCCCGCCGCTTCGGCTCGGTGTTCGTGCTGGCGATGGCGCAGAACGCCGAGGCCCGCACCCCCTACATCGAGGACGAGGACGCCACGGCCCAGATGGCCGCCGACGAGGTCATCCACGAGGAGGTGCTGCGGGGACTGGCCGCCCGGAGCCGGGCCCAGATGTCGGGCAACTTCCGGGCCGCGGTGTTCGGCGCCAACGACGGGCTGGTCTCCAACCTGGCCCTGGTGATGGGGATGGCCGCGACCGGCGTGGGCACCAGCATCGTGATCGCCGCCGGGGTGGCGGGGCTGCTGGCCGGCGCGATGTCGATGGGGGCGGGGGAGTACATCTCGGTCCGCTCGGCGCGCGAACTGCTCGCGGCCTCCCACCCCAGCGACGAGGCCCGGAACGCCGTCCCCCAGTTGGACCTCGAGGAGAACGAGCTCTACCTGGTCTACCGCTCCCGGGGGATGGACCCGTTGGAGGCGGTGGCCCGGGCGCAGCGTGTGATGCAGGCGGTCAAGAACAGTCCCGGGCTGGCCCTGCCGCCCGGTGCGATGCCGGACGCACCGGCGGATGTCGACCCCGACGAGGTGGTCGGCAACGGGTGGCACGCCGGGATCTCCAGCTTCTGCTTCTTCGCCAGCGGCGCGGTCATCCCGATCCTGCCGTTCGCCGTGGGGCTGACCGGGATCACCGCCCTCGCGGTGGCCGCGGTGCTCGTCGGGCTGGCGCTGCTGACCACGGGCGCCATCGCCGGGGTGCTTTCCGGTGCGCCGTCGTTGCTGCGCGGCCTGCGCCAGCTGGCCATCGGCTACGGCGCCGCGCTCGTGACCTACCTGCTCGGGCTGCTGTTCGGAGCCGCCGGCGTCGGGTGACGCCGGCGCGGCTACAGCCGGGTGGCCCCGGCCCCCCGCAGGTCGAGCACCTCCAGCCCACCCTCGGCGCCGAAGTTGCCCACGTGGCCCAGCAGCATCCCGCGGCCGGTGTCGTTGAGCAGCCCGTCATGGATCGGGACCGCCCGCGGCGCCCCGATCCGCCGGAGGAACCCGACGGTGTCGGCCACCCGCGACCACGGGGCCATCAGCGGCACCAGCACGACGTCCACCTCACCGGGCTCGGCGTCCAGCGCGTCACCGGGGTGGAACACGGTCGGCTCATCCGCGGCGCGGACCACCAGACCCAGGTTGTGGATGCGGGGGACGTACTCGTGGATCGTCGCGTGCAGGTCGCCGACCGGCGTGATGTCCACGGTGCCGACCTGCACGGTCTCGCCTGACGACATACGGCTGACCCGGTCCCCGTGCTCCTCCTGCTGCTGCGCCGCCGTCTCCGGCTCGAGCCACACCCGTGCCTCCGGGTTGGCTGCCAGTAGGGCGCCGAACCGTGCCGGGTCGAGGTGGTCGGGATGCTGGTGGGTGACCAGCACCGCCGTCACGTCGCGCACGTCCTCGAAGTCGGAGAAGGTGCCGGGGTCGATGAGGATGCGTTGGTCGGCCGCCTCGAGCAGCACGCACGAGTGGCCCAGGTGGGTCAGTTCCATCACCCCAATGTATGCCGTGGGGCGCGGCCGCGGGCAGGTGGCGGGGTCCACGTACGATGGGGCCCCGTGGAATTCCTTGGTGGCACCGAGCCGATGCACGACCTGACCTACAACGACGTCTTCATGGTCCCGTCCCGGTCGGCGGTGACCTCCCGCTTCGACGTGGACCTCACCACCCCGGACCAGGTCGGCACCACGATCCCGCTGGTCGTCGCCAACATGACCGCGGTCTCGGGCCGCCGGATGGCCGAGACGGTGGCGCGCCGCGGTGCGGTGGCGATCCTGCCGCAGGACATCCCGGTGCACGCCGTCGACGAGACCGTCAGCGCGGTGAAGGCCTCACACCCGGTCTACGAGACCCCCATCACGATCAGCCCCGACGCGCCCGTGGCCGAGGTGCTCTCGCTGATGGGCAAGCGCGCCCACCGGGCCGCGGTCGCGGTCGAGGGGGACCGGCCCGTCGGTCTGGTGACGGAGGCGGCCTGCCAGGGGGTCGACCGGTTCGCCCAGATCCGGGACGTGATGGTGGAGCCGTCGGTCACCATCACCGAGGGCACCGACCTGCGCGAGGCGTTCGACGCCCTCGAGGGGGCCCACATCGGCATCGCCCCCGTCCTGGACGGCGACCGCCTGCTCGGCGTCGCGACCCGGACCGGGCTGTTGCGCTCGGCCCTCTACACCCCGGCCCTGGACGCCCAGCGCCGGCTGCTCGTGGGCGCCGCGGTGGGGATCAACGGCGACGTCGAGGGCAAGGCGCGCGCACTGCTGGGCAGCGGTGCCGACGTGTTGGTCGTCGACACCGCACACGGCCACCAGGAGAAGATGATCGAGGTGCTGCCGCTCGTCGTCGCGGTGCGCGACGAGCACGAGGACGCGACCGGGGTGCGCGTGCCCGTCGCGGCCGGCAACGTGGTCTCGGCCGACGGCGCGCGCGACCTCGTCGCGGCCGGCGCCGACATCGTCAAGGTGGGCGTGGGGCCGGGGGCCATGTGCACCACCCGGATGATGACCGGGGTGGGCCGCCCCCAGTTCTCGGCCGTCCTGGAGTGTGCCGCGGCGGCCAAGGAGGTCGGCGCCCACGTCTGGGCGGACGGGGGCGTGAAGTATCCCCGCGACGTCGCCCTCGCGCTCGCAGCCGGGGCCGGCAGCGTGATGATCGGCTCCTGGTTCGCCGGGACCTACGAGAGCCCCGGGGACCTGCTGCGCGACGGTGACGGTCGGCTCTACAAGGAGAGCTTCGGGATGGCGTCTGCCCGGGCGGTGAGCAACCGGACCCGCGACTACTCGGCCTTCGACCGGGCCCGGCAGGCGCTGTTCGAGGAGGGGATCTCCTCCTCCAAGATGTACCTCGACCCGGCCCGCCCGGGCGTCGAGGACGTCATCGACCAGATCGTCTCGGGCGTGCGCAGCGCCTTCACCTATGCCGGGGCCTCCTCCATCGGCCAGTTCCACTCCCGCGCGGTCGTCGGCATCCAGGGTGCCGCGGGCTACGACGAGGGCCGGCCCCGCCACACGTCGTGGTGACGGACCCGGCATACGGTCCGGTCCGGCCCCGCCGGGGGGTCTGAGCCGTGCCCCAGGTGCGGGCCTCCGCGTTCGTCCCGGTGCCGCCGGAGGTGGCGTTTGCCGTCTCGCAGACGACCGGCGAGGTGCGGTTGCGCTGGGACCCCTTCATCCGGCACCAGGAGCTGCTCGACGCCGAGGCGCCCGCGAAGGGCGTGCGCACCCTGACCCGGGCCCGGGTGGGCCCGAGGATGGTCTCGGAGTACGTCTCCTACCGGCCCCCGACGTCCGTGGGGATGACCATGGTGACCGGGCCCTGGTTCTTCGACTCCTTCGGGGGTGGCTGGCGGTTCGCCCCGGCGTCGCGGGACGGCGTGGAGGGCACTGAGGCGGTGTGGAAATACACGTATGCCGTGCGTCCGGCCCTCCTGCGTCCGGTCGCCGAGCCGATCGGTCAGTGGCTGCTGGGACGGGAGATCCGGGCCCGGATCGAGGCCTTCGCCCGGGCCTGCGAGGACCCCGAGGTGCTGCGGGCCGCGGGCTACTAGCCGGTCAGGCGAGACCGTCGCGGTGGGCGGCGAGCCAGGCGGCCCCGATGATCCCGGCGTCGTTGCGCAACTGGGCGGCCACAATGGGGGCGCGCAGGTGCAGCAGTGGCAGGAACTTGTCGGCCTTCTTGGACACCCCGCCCCCGACCAGGATCAGGTCGGGCCACAGCAGGTTCTCCACGTGGCTGTAGTAGCGCTGCAACCGGGCGGCCCAGTCCTCCCAGGACAGGTCCTCCTCCTCGCGGATGCTCGAGGCGGCGCGGGTCTCGGCGTCGTGACCGTCCAGCTCCAGGTGCCCGAGCTCGGTGTTGGGCAGCAGCTCGCCGCCCAGGAACAGGGCGGACCCGATGCCGGTGCCGAGCGTCGTCATCAGGACGACCCCCTCGTTGCCTCGGCCGGCACCGAAGTGCATCTCGGCCGCGCCTGCCGCGTCGGCATCGTTGACCACCGTCACCGACCGACCGAGGGCCTCGCCGAACAGTCGCTCGGCGTCCGTGCCGATCCAGGACTTGTCGATGTTGGCGGCCGATCGCACCACCCCGTGGTGGACGACCGCCGGGACGGTGATGCCCACCGGGGAGTCCGGGGCCAGGTCGTCGGCGAACTGCTGCACCACCTCGGCGACCACCTCGGCCACGGCGGCCGGGGTCGAGTTCTCCGGTGTGTCGATGCGGTGCCGGTCGGTGGCGAACTCGCCCTTGACCAGGTCCACGGGGGCACCTTTGATGCCGCTGCCGCCGATGTCGATGCCGAGGATGGGGGTGGTGGCCACGCCGTGCTCCTTCGTCGTCTGGGTGTGCCGGACGAGCAAAGCCTAGGGGAGGGTGAGGATCTCGTTGCCGGTCTCGGTGATCAGGATGGTGTGCTCGAACTGCGCGGACCGTGTGCCGTCCGCGGTCAGGATGGTCCATCCGTCGTCCCAGGAGTACCAGTCGGGGGTGCCCAGGTTCAGCATCGGCTCGATGGTGAAGGTCATCCCCGGCTCGATGACGTCGTCGTAGTCCGGCGCGGCGTCGTAGTGCGGGATGACCAGGCCGGAGTGGAACGACTGGCCGACGCCGTGGCCGGTGTAGTCGCGCACCACGCCGTAGCCGAACCGCTTGGCGTAGGCCTCGATGACCCGCCCGATGACGTTGACCTGGCGCCCGGGGACCGCCGCCCTGATGCCACGCATCATGGCCTGCTCGGTGCGTTCCACCAGCAGCCGCGACTCCTCGGCGACGTCGCCGACCAGGAAGGTCGCGTTGTTGTCGCCGTGCACCCCGCCGATGAAGGCCGTGATGTCGACGTTGACGATGTCACCGTCCTGCAGCGGCCGGTCGTCCGGGATGCCGTGGCAGATCACCTCGTTGACCGAGGTGCACAGCGACTTCGGGAACCCCCGGTAGCCGAGGGTGGAGGGGTAGGCGCCGTGGTCCAGCAGGAACTCGTGGCCGACCCGGTCGATCTCGTCGGTGGTCACCCCCGGCTGCGCGGCCCGGCCGCACTCGGCGAGCGCCTGGGCCGCGATCCTGCAGGCCACCCGCATCGCCTCGATGGTCTCCTGGTCCTTGACCTCCGAGCCCTCGAAGGGGGCCGGAGCCGGCCGGTCGACATACTCGGGCCGGGCGATGCTCGGGGGGACGGCCCGACGGGGACTCACCGTGCCGGGGGCAAGACTTGCGTAGGAGGTCGGCATACGGTGAGTTTAGGTGCCCGGGTCTGCGGCCAGGAGCCGGACCGCGACGGGACCCGACCGGAGGAGGACACGATGCCGTACTGGTTCAACGTCAACACCCGCGAGGTCGTGGAGCACAGCGACCCCGAGCGACCCAAGGGCGAGAGCCTCATGGGACCCTACGACACCGCCGAGGACGCGTCCGCCGCGCTCGAGACGGCGCGCAAGAAGACGGAGGCATGGGACGAGGAGGACCGCCAGGAGGCGCAGTGGCGCACCGGTGACGCCGACGCCGACGGGTGGGACAACAACCCGTTGAACGGCTGACGCGCCGTCAACTTCCCCTGCGAAGCGCAGGATTATCGGGTGACCTGATAGTCCTGTGGCGCGTGGGACTCAGCCGCTGAAGCGGGCCAGCGCGCCCTCCCAGCGGCGGCGCAGCTCCTCGGCGGGGGCGTCCGGTGCCAGGTGCTCGTGGCGCAGGCTGAGTCGGGTGCCCTCCTCGTGGGGGGCGAACTGCAGGTCCACCACGGTCGCGGGGGCGTCGGGGTCGGCGTGCCAGGACACGCGGATCTGCTCGCCGGGGTGGTAGCTGCGGGTCACGCCGTAGGTGCCGTCGGCGGCCCGCCACGGCTCGCCCTTGCCCCCGAGTCGGGCGCCCTCGCCGAGCAGCGCCTCGATGCCCGACGGGGTGATCAGTCGGCGCCAGAGGTCGTCGACCCCGTGCGCGGTGATGTGGTGGACCTCAATGGCGGATTCCCCGGCGTCGGTGCTCGCGTCGGCGGTCTGGCTCTCGGTCATGCAGTGCCTCCTGGTGTGGGCCCACCGACCGTGCCCGGTGGGCAGCTGCTGGTGCGACCAGCCCACCACCGGATCGCCCCGCGCGCAACCCCCTCCGAGCAGGTTCCTGGCGCTCAGCGCTGGATGTAGTTGACCAGCTGCTCGCGCTCCTCCTGGAGCTCGTCGATCCGGTGCTTGACGATGTCGCCGATGCTCACGATCGCGGTGAGCCGCCCCTCCTGGAGGACCGGCAGGTGCCGGACCCGGTGGTCGGTCATCCGTTGTGCCAGCTCCTCCAGCGCGTCATCCGGGACGCAGGTGTGGACGTCGGCCGTCATCAGTTCGGCGACCGGCAGCGACAGGGCCCCCGGGCCGTCGCTGTGCAGCCGGCGCACGACGTCGCGCTCGCTGACGATGCCGGACAGGCTGGCGCCCTCGTCGTCGCTGACCACGACGGCTCCGATGCCGTGCTCGGCGAGCAGCGCCAGCAACGTCGTGACGTCGGCGTCCGATCGGATGGTCACGACCTGGTCGCCCTTGCGGCGGATCACCTCACGGATACGCATTCTCAGACGGTAGTCCGTTCCGGCAGTGGCCGCCAGGGTCCTGTCGGCTTTGTGACACGTCCGAGACCGGAGCCCCCCTGTCGGCGTCCCGCCGTGCCAACGTGGCGGCGACCAGGCCCAGCGCGTTGCTGCCCAGGTGCAGACCCGCCGGGGCGAGCAGACTCCCGGTGCGGCGCCGGAGCCAGCCGAACACCGCGCCGGCGACCGCGGTCGTGAGCAGCGCCTCACCGACCGCCGCGGCGGGTCGTCCCCGGCCGCGCGGCCCGCGCCGGGCCGTCTCCACGTGCCAGAGCGCGAAACAGGCCGTCTGCCAGGCAGCCGCCGCGCGAGGCGGCAGCGCCCGACGGGCGAGGGCGTCCAGGACCCCGCGGAAGATCAGCTCCTCGGCAAGCACCGTCCCCAGCGGGATATGCACCAACAGTTCCGCTGCCAGCGGCCCCCGCGGCGGGTCGGGTGCGGCGGCGGCGAGGGCCGCACGGGCGGCGGGCAGCGCCCACGCGAGCCCGTATGCCGTGCCCGCGCCGCCGAGCGCCAGCCCGCCGGCCGCGAGCCCGGCGGGCAACCGGGCGGGGGACAGGCCCAGGTCGGCGGGGGGCACCCCACCGGTGCGGGCGAGGGCGAGCAGGCCCGTCGCGGCGGCGACTCCGGCCCCGGTGCGGACGGCGGGTCGGTCGGGGAGGCGGGGCACCGCGAGGTTGCCCCACGCCAGCGTGCCCGCGGACGCGGCCGTCAGCACCGCCAGCTCCCGCGTCCGGACCACACCGGTGACCGTAGCGCCTCCTCCCGGCCACACGGCATACGGCAGGATGTGCGCATGGATCGTCAGCAGGAGTACGTGCTTCGCACCATCGAGGAACGTGACATCCGGTTCGTCCGGCTCTGGTTCACCGACGTGCTGGGCGCGCTGAAGTCCGTGGCTGTCGCGCCCGCCGAGCTGGAGAACGCCTTCAGCGAGGGGATCGGCTTCGACGGCAGCGCCATCGAGGGGTTCACCCGGGTCTACGAGGCGGACATGATCGTGCGCCCCGACGCCAGCACCTTCCAGACCCTGGCCTGGCGGGGCGACCACCACGGGACCGCCCGCATGTTCTGCGACATCCTGATGCCGGACGGCAGCCCGGCCGGCTCGGACCCGCGCCACGTGCTCAAGCGCGCCCTGGACGCGGCGGCGGAGGCCGGCTTCACCTTCTACACGCACCCGGAGATCGAGTTCTACCTGTTCAAGGAGCCCTACGTCTCCGGCCAGCCGCCGGTGCCGCTGGACCAGGCCGGCTACTTCGACCACGTCGCCCGCGGCGACGGCCACGACTTCCGCCGCGCGGCCATCACGATGCTGGAGCAGATGGGGATCTCGGTGGAGTTCAGCCACCACGAGGGCGGCCCGGGCCAGAACGAGATCGACCTGCGCTACGCCGACGCACTGTCCACGGCGGACAACATCATGACGTTCCGCACGGTGGTCCGGGAGGTGGCGCTGCGGCACCAGGCGCTACGCCTCGTTCATGCCCAAGCCGCTCGCCGGTCAGCCCGGGTCCGGGCATGCACACCCACGTGTCGCTGTTCGAGGGCGACACGCAACGCCTTCTACGAGCCCGGGGCGTCACTACGAGCTGAGTCAGACGGGGCGCCGGTTCATCGCCGGGCTCCTGCGTGCACGCCCGGGAGATCTCGGCCGTGACCAACCAGTGGGTCAACTCCTACAAGCGGATCTGGGGCGGCGCGGAGGCGCCGGCCCACGTCTGCTGGGGCCACAACAACCGCAGTGCCCTGGTCCGGGTGCCGATGTACAAGCCGGGCAAGGGACAGTCCAGCCGGGTCGAGATCCGGTCCCTGGACTCGGCGTGCAACCCCTACCTGTCGTTCGCGCTGCTCATGGCGGCCGGCCTCAAGGGGATCCAGGAGGGCTATGAGCTGCCGCCCGAGGCCGAGGACGACGTGTGGGCCCTCACCGACAACGAGCGGCGTGCCATGGGGATCGCCGACGCTGCCCGCAGTCGCTGTCGGAGGCCATCGCCGTGATGGAGGACAGCGAGCTGGTCGCCGAGACGCTCGGGGAGGCACGTCTTCGACTTCTTCCTGCGCAACAAGCAGCAGGAGTGGGAGCGACTACCGGGCGCAGGTCACCCCGTTCGAGCTCGATCGGTACCTGGAGCGGCTGTGACCGCGGGCCGGCCCCCCGGACCCACCGGCGGGGACCTGGCACGGGGCGGCTTCGCGGACGCGCGGCGGGCCTCGGGCCTGCTGGAGGAGCTGTCCGCCGCTGTCCCGGCCATGGAGACCGGGTCGTTGGTGCGGGAGCTGGGCGCGGTCGCCGACCCCGACCTGGCGCTGCTGGGGCTGGTCCGGCTGCAGGAGTCTGACCCCGGTCTGGCGCGAGCTGATCGGGACGTCGGGCACCCGCAGGGAGCGGCTGCTGGCGGTGCTCGGCGCCTCCACCGCCCTGGGAGACCACCTGATCCACCACCCGGAGCAGGTCCCGGACATCGCCGAGCCGCCACCCCGGGGCCACTGGGCCGGTCGCACCACGCAGGAGGCCTTCACCCAGCGGCTGCTCGACGGGGTGGGCGCGACCTGGGCGGCCGGGCGGCCATGGACGCGCTGCGCGTCGGGTACCGCCGGGAGCTGGCCGCGCATCGCCGTCGAGGACCTCACGGCCGCCGACGCCACCGAGGAGCTGCCGGTGGTCGCGGCGGCCCTGGCCGACCTGGCGGGCGCCGCGCTGGAGGTCGCGGTCGCGGCTGGCGCGCGGACGAGGAGCCGGACTCCGACGCGGGTGCGCCTGTCTCGCGTCATCGCAATGGGCAAGACGGGTGGCCGCGAGCTGAAC
The DNA here is from genome assembly GCF_057176825.1 of Ornithinicoccus sp. Classification (NCBI taxonomy): domain Bacteria; kingdom Bacillati; phylum Actinomycetota; class Actinomycetes; order Micrococcales; family Intrasporangiaceae; genus Ornithinicoccus; species Ornithinicoccus sp. Next base: position 2,267,010 of record NZ_CM169976.1, read on the forward strand.
TACATCAGCGACGTCGACGTGATCTTCCTTGCGGGTGCCGCCGACGGGGGCGACGAGGACCGCGCGGTGCGGGTGGGGGCCCGGCTTGGCGACGGCCGTCATCCGGATCTGCGGCGCAGGCCACCGCGGAGGGCAGCCTGTGGCCGGTCGACGCCGCGCTGCGGCCCGAGGGCAAGCAGGGGCCGCTGGTCCGCGTCGCTGGCCTCGCACCGGGAGTACTACCAGCGGTGGGCCAAGACCTGGGAGTTCCAGGCGCTGCTCAAGGCGCGGCACGCCGCGGGGGACGAGGACCTGTCGCGGGAGTGCGCTCGACCTGGTGGCAGCCGCTGGTCTGGTCCGCCTCCAGCGCGGGACGGGTTCGTCGACGAGCGTCCAGGCGCATGCGTCGCCGCGTCGACGGAGCACGTGCCGACGGCCGAGGCGGACCGTCAGCTGAAGCTCGGACCGGGCGGACTGCGGGACATCGAGTTCAGCGTGCAGCTGCTGCAGCTGGTGCACGGCCGGGCCGACGAGTCGCTGCGCTCCGAGACCACCCTCGAGGCGCTCGCCGCGCTGCGGCGACGGCGGCTACGTGGGACGGGACGACGCCGCGGCCCTCGACGCGGCCTACCGGTTGCTCCGAGTGCTGGAGCACCGCATCCAGCTGTACCGGCTGCGGCGCACCCACCTGATGCCGTCGGACGGAGGCTGACCTGCGTCGGCTCGGGCGATCCCTGGGCGAGCGGCGCGGACGCGGCCACGGCCATCGTCGCAGCGGTGGCGCGGACAGCAGCGCGAGGTGCGCCGGCTGCACGAGCGTCTCTTCTACCGACCGCTGCTGGCGGCGGTCGCCCGGCTGTCCACCGACGAGCGTGCGCTTGTCGCACCGACGCCGCCACGGACCGGCTTGTCGGCGCTGGGCTTCCGGGACCCGGCCGGGCGCGGTGCGGCACCTCGGAGTCGCTCACCGACGGGGGTCAGCCGCGCGGGCCACCATCCAGCGGCACCTGCTGCCGGTCATGCTCGGCTGGTTCGCCGACGGCGCCGACCCGGACGCCGGGCTGCTCGCGTTCCGGCAGATCAGCGACACCCTGGGCACCACCCACTGGTACCTGCGGATGCTGCGCGACGAGGGGTCGGCGGCCGAGCGGCTCGCCCACGTGCTGTCCACCAGCCGGTATGCCGTGGACCTGCTGATCCGGTCCCCGGAGTCGGTCGCCCTGCTGGGTGACGCGCGGGGTCTGGCCAGGCTGGACCTGGCGACGCTGCGCAGCCGCCTGCTGGCGGCGGCCGGTCGTCACGAGGGGCGGGACGAGGCGTTCCAGGCGGTCCGCACGGTGCGCGCCAGGGAACTGCTCCGGATCGTGCTTGCCGACCTCGTCGGGGAACTGGACGACGCCCAGGTCCGTGCGTCGCTGAGCGGCCTGACCGAGGCCCTCCTCGAAGCGGGGCTGCAGGTGGCCACCCGCGCCGTTGTCGGCGAGGACGACCCGCTGGTCCGGATCCTGGTGGTCGGGATGGGGCGGCTCGGTGGGGCCGAGCTGGGGTACGCCAGCGACGCCGACGTCATGTATGTCTTCGAACCGGTCACCGAGGGGGTCGACGGGGCGGCGGAGCAGGCCCTGGCGATCGTGACCGAGCTGCGCAAGGGACTCACCGGCAACGGGCCCGACCCGGCGCTGGAGCTGGACGCCACGCTGCGCCCCGAGGGCAAGAGCGGGCCGTTGGTGCGCAGCCTGGACTCCTACCGCACGTACTACCAGCGCTGGTCGGCCGGGTGGGAGTCACAGGCGCTGCTGCGGGCCCGGCCGGTCGCGGGGGACCCCGACCTGGGGACCCGGTTCGTCGAGCTCATCGAGCCGCTCCGGTGGCCGCCGGAGGGGATCGACGCCAGGGCGGTCCGCGAGGTCCGCCGGCTCAAGGCCCGGATGGAGGCCGAGCGCCTCCCGCGCGGTGCCGACCCGCGGACGCACTTCAAGCTCGGCATGGGCGGTCTGACCGACGTCGAGTGGGTGGTGCAGCTGCACCAGCTGCGGCACGCCCACGAGCTGCCGGGATTGCGCACCACCAGCACCCTCGACGCCCTCGACGCCCTGGTCGAGGCGGGCCGGGTCGCCGACGCCGACGCGGCGGTGCTGCGCCGGTCCTGGGTGCTGGGGTCCCGGCTGCGCGACGTCGGGGTGCTGTGGCGCGGGCGCCCGGTCGACTCGGTGCCCAGCCACCTGAGGGACGCCGAGGGGATCTGTCGGGTGCTGGGCCGACCGCCCGGGTCGGGGAGCACGCTGGCCGAGGAGTGGCGCCGGGGTGCACGCCGCGCCCGCCAGGTCGTGGAGCGACTGTTCTACGAGGCGCCGCCGGGAACGGCCGCGTCGCCGCGCACTTCGGGCCGTCGCCGTTCGTAGGATGGTCCGGTGACCCCCGACACCCGCACCCCCTCCGGCGCCGCCGGCGCCGAGGAGGAGCAGGCGGGTCTGCTGCTGGTGCGCGGTGCCCCGCCGGAGGTGTCCGCGTGGGCGCGCCGCGGCGTCGTGCCCGTCACCGTCGCGCCGCTGCCGGGCTGGACGGCGGTGCTGCCCAACGGCCCCTCCCTGGCCGGAGCGCCCTACGACGACGCGCTGACGGTCCTGGCCGCCCGGCACGTCTCACCCAAGATCGGCCCGGCCCTCGGCTTCTTCGCGATCGGGGGGCGGGCCGTCATCACCGTGCAGACCCGTTCGCTGCGGCGGCGGATCCGGTGGGTGGTGTGGGATCCCACCCGTGGGATCCAGCGGCCGCCGGACCTCGAGGTGGCACCGCCGAGCATGCTCCTGCGGGTCGCCGGCGGGGGCTCCAAGCGCGAGCTCGTGGAGATCCTGGCCGAGCGCCATCTGGCGCCGCACAAGCTGCTGGCCGCCATCACGGCGGTGCTCGAGCTGCCAGGGGGGCGGCTGCTTATCGACCGGGGCGGGGTGGACGACCTGGCCGGGGCGATCGACCGCGAGCCCTCCGGCGCGGAGGTCGCCTACTTCGAGGACGCGGTGCGCGATGCCGTGCTGCTGCGCCGGGAGCTGGAGTTGGAGGCGTGAGCGGGCCCCTCACTCTGCTCCCCGCGGTCGACGTCGCCGGAGGTCGCGCCGCCCAGGTGGTGGGTCGGGGCGACACCGACCCGTATGCCGTGGCCCGCGGCTGGGTGGACCAGGGCGCCCGGTGGGTCCACCTGGTCGACCTGGACCTCGCCTTCGGCAGGGGACAGAACGCCGCCCAGCTGGCCGACATCGTCCAGGCCCTGCCGGTGCCGGTCCAGCTCTCCGGAGGTCTGGCCGACGATGAGTCCCTGACGGCCGCACTGGGCACCGGCGCGGCCCGGGTCGTGCTCTCCAGCGCGGCGCTGCGCGATCCCGGCTGGGTCCGCGACGCGGTGCGGTCCGATCCCGATCGCGTGGCGGTCGGCGTCGACGTGCACGGTGCGGAGGTGGTGGCCCGCGGCACCGAGGCGCGGTTGGGCCCCCTGGACGACGTGCTGGGGGCGCTGTCCTCGGTGGGGTGCCGCACCTACGTCGTCGCCGACGCGGCCCGTGACGGGCGGCGGCACGGCGCCGACACGGCGCTGTTCCAACGGGTCGCCGAGGCCGTCTCCGGCGGGGTCATCGCCTCCGGCGGCGTCGCCTCGCTGGCCGACCTGACGCGGTTGGCCGCGCTGCGCGACGCGGGAGTCACGGGGGTGGTGCTCGGCTCCGCCCTGTACCACGGGGCGTTCACCCTGTCCGAGGCCCTGGAGACGGCGGCGGGGGTGTCCTCGTGAGCGGAGATCGGTTCGTCGGCCACGATCCCGCGCGGGGCCACGACACCGCGGGGGTGCCGTGGGCCGGCCGGACGCTGACCGGCAGCGGGTTCGACGACGACACCGGCACCGCGGACGCCGCGCTGACGGACGCCCTGGCGGCATTGCGTGCCGCGGGACGGTCGCAGGGGGAGGGACCGTCGCCCGAGGACGAGCGGGACCTGGTGCAGGCGGTGGCCGCGGCCCGCCTGCTGGTGCCGGTGGTCGCCGTGCCCGGCGAGACCGCGCAGTCCGCCACGACCGGCCTGGCGGCCGACGCCTCCAGCGACATGGCCGCCGTCACCCTGACCGCCCCCGACGGCACCCGGGCGCTGCCGGCCTTCACCGACCTGGCCGCGCTCGCCCGGTGGGACCCCCAGGCCCGCCCGGTCCCCGTGGAGGCGTCCCGGGCGGCCCAGGCCGCGGTGCAGGAGGGATGCCAGGTGATCGTGCTCGACCCCCCGCCACCCGGCACGCCGGTGGGGGAGGCGGCCCCCGCATACGTGCTGCGTGGGTCCATGGTGTGGGCCCTGGCCATGGGACGCCGCTGGTGCCCGCCGCATCAGGACCCGGCCGTCGCCGCGGCGGTCGCGGCTGCGGTCCGCGACGTGGACGCGGTCACCGGGCACGCCCTGGCTGCCGGGCCGGGCGGGGCGCTGCGCATCGAGCTGGGGCTGGTGGACGGGCTGGGGCCCGCAGTGGTGCAGGAACTGGTCACCGGCATCGGTCAGCGGATCGCCGCGGACGGCGAGGTCCGGGCCCGGATCGACGCACTGGCCTTCGGGCTCCGGGCCGGGGGGTAGCGACCGTCCGGTCCGTGTGAGGCGTCCGGAACTGCTATCCTTGTCGGGACCAGTCGTACGAACGCGCAGCCACCGGCGGTGGATGGGCGGGCGCACGACGTGCAAGAGAGGCCTAGCGCTTCCACCCGCGACGACCCCAGGGTTGCCGGGTCAAGGGTCCGCGACCGTGGGTCGCCCAGCCAGGGCGGGCACATGGTGCGTCGGCGTATCAGCCGTGGCGACACGGCATACGGCGGCTGCTCGGTGGACCACGGCTGCTCCGGCCTCTCGTGCACCCAGGTGACGGGAGGCCTTTCTCGTCCCCGGGGTCCACACCGACGATGAAGGAGCAAGCACATCAGCGAACCTCGTATCAACGAGCGCATCCGGGTCCCCGAGGTGCGGTTGGTTGGCCCGAACGGCGAGCAGGTCGGCATCGTCCGCGTCGAGGACGCGCTGCGGCTGGCCGCGGAGGCGGACCTCGACCTGGTCGAGGTGGCGCCGATGGCCCGCCCGCCGGTCGCCAAGCTCATGGACTTCGGCAAGTACAAGTACGAAGCCGCCATGAAGGCCCGTGAGGCCCGGAAGAACCAGGTCAACACGGTCATCAAGGAGATCAAGCTCCGCCCGAAGATCGACGCGCACGACTACGGCACCAAGAAGGGCCACGTCGAGCGGTTCCTCAAGGCGGGGGACAAGGTCAAGGTCACCATCATGTTCCGGGGCCGCGAGCAGTCCCGGCCGGAGTTGGGATTCCGGCTGTTGCAGCGCCTCGCCGAGGACGTCGCCGAGCTGGGCTTCGTGGAGAGCGCGCCCAAGCAGGACGGCCGCAACATGGTGATGGTCCTGGGCCCGTCCAAGAAGAAGGCCGCGGTCCGCGACGAGAAGCGCCGCGACCAGCAGCGTTCCCGGGATGCGGCCCGCACCGCCGAGGAGGCGGACACCGGCGCGGAGACCACTCAGGCCCCCGCGAGCTGAACCACCGGGCCGGAGCGCGGCGAGCCACGCCGCGCCCGCTGGCCCGTGCCCGAAGTTTGACGCAAGGAGCACGCGCGACCGTCCGCGGTCGCCAGAGCAACAAGGAGATCGGCACATGCCGAAAATGAAGACGCACAGTGGTGCGAAGAAGCGGTTCCGGGTGACCGGCAGCGGCAAGGTCATGCACCAGCGCGCCCGCCACGTCCACAAGTTCCAGGAGCGCCGCGCGACCCAGGCCCGCCGCCTGGTGAACGACAAGGTCGTCTCCGGCGCCGACGAGAAGACCGCCAAGAAGCTGCTCGGCCGCTGAGCCCGAGCCACCACCACTGACTGACACACAAGGAGTACTCACGTGGCACGCGTGAAGCGGGCGGTCAACGCCCAGAAGAAGCGCCGGGTTACCCTCGAGCGCGCCAGCGGCTACCGGGGCCAGCGGTCCCGCCTGTACCGCAAGGCCAAGGAGCAGGTCACCCACTCGCTGGTCTACAGCTACCGTGACCGCCGGGCCCGCAAGGGTGACTTCCGTCGCCTCTGGATCCAGCGGATCAACGCCGGCGCCCGCGCCAACGGGATGACCTACAACCGGTTCATCCAGGGCCTGAAGGCCGCCGAGATCGAGGTGGACCGCCGCATGCTCGCCGAGCTGGCCGTGCACGACGAGGCCGCCTTCGCCAAGCTGGTGGAGATCGCCAAGGCCAACGTCCCGGCGCAGTCCGAGGGCACCTCCGGCGACACCTCCGCCGCCTGAGCGGGCACGACCCGACGACGGCCCAGGTGACCGCGACCCCCGACCTCCCGCTGCTGAGCAACACGCGCAGCGAGCGGGTCCGGGCGGTGCGGTCCCTGGGCCGTCGTGCTGTCCGCGAACGGCAGGGACGCTTCGTCGTGGAGGGCCCGCAGGCGGTCCGGGAACTGCTCCGGTATGCCGTGGGGTCGGCCCGGGAGGTCTACGTCACCGAGGCCGCCGGGGCCCGGTATGCCGAGCTGGTCGCCGTGGCCAGGGAGGCGGGCGTCGCGGTGCGGACCTGCACCGAGGACGTGCTCGTTGCGATGACCGACACCCCCCACCCGCAGGGCGTGCTGGCCGTCGCCTCTCCCGTGGACGTGCCGCTGGCGCAGGCGCTCGAGTCCGTCTCCGGCGGGGGCTTCGTGGTCGTGCTGACCAACGTGCGCGACCCCGGCAACGCCGGCACCGTGATCCGCGGCGCCGATGCCTTCGGGGCTGCTGCCGTGCTGGTCAGCGACGCCAGCGTCGACGTCTACAACCCCAAGGTGGTCCGGTCCACGGTGGGGTCGCTGTTCCACCTGCCGCTCGTCCGGGGAGTGCCTGTCGCGGACCTGTTGCGGGCCTGCCGCGACGCCGGCCTGCGGTTGCTCGCCGCCGACGGCGGTGGGGCGACGATGCTGCCCGACGCCGACCTCGCCTCCCCGCACGCCTGGGTGCTCGGCAACGAGGCGTGGGGCCTGCCCGACGAGATTGTGGACCAGTGCGACGACGTCGTCGCCGTCCCCATCGTTCGCGCCGAGAGCCTGAACCTGGCGATGGCGGCCACCGTCTGCCTGCACGCCTCCTCGACCGCCTGATCGCCCCACCCGCCCGATCGCGCGCCAGGATCCGGGGTGAAGCCGGCCCCTGGCGCCGGGGCCGCTGAGCACTCACGGGGGTCACTGGCGTGGCGCCAGAGCGGATGACGTGGCTGTGGCTAGCGTTGGCCGATGCACCGAGGGGCGGGGATGGGCCGGGACTTCAACCGGCTGTGGGCGGCCACGGTGTCCAGCCAGGTGGGCAGTGCTGTCGCGATGGGGGCCCTGCCCTTCATCGCCGTCGTGGTCCTGGACGCCTCCGACCTGCAGGTCTCGATGCTGGCAGCACTGGCGGGCGTCGTGAGTGTGCTCCTGGCTCTGCCCCTCGGCCCGTGGGTGGAGTATCGCCGCAAGCGCCCTGTGCTCATCGGCTCCGACCTCTTCCGGTGCCTGGCGTTGGCCAGCATCCCGGTGGCGCATTGGCTGGGGCTGCTCAGCTATCCCCACCTCGCACTCGTCGCGGTGGCCTCGTCCCTGGGGCTGGTGCTGTCCGTGTCGGCCAGCGGGATGCACCTGAAGGCGCTCGTCCCGGCGGACCGTCGCACGGTGGCGCTCAGCAGGATCGACACCACGCAGTGGCTGGCCGGCACGGCCGGACCCCCGCTGGGGGGCGCCCTGGTCGGGGTGCTGGGTCCGACCGTCACCGTCCTGGTCAACGCGGTGACCTTCCTGCTGTCGGCCCTCGGGCTGCGGCGCATCGGCACACCCGAGAAGCCGCCTCCGGTGCGGGCGGGCGGGCAGGGTTGGGCCAGCGAGGTCGGGGCCGGCTGGCGCTTCCTGTGGGGACACCCGACGCTGCGTGCGCTCTTCTGCAACGGGATGCTCTTCGGCGCCATGATCATGGCCGCCTCGCCGCTGATCGCGGTCCTGATGTTGCGCGACCTGGGGCTGGAGCCGTGGCAGTACGGGCTGGCCCTGGGCCTGCCGAGCCTCGGCGGCCTCCTCGGGGCGGCGCTCGCCCCGCACCTGGAGCGCCGGCACGGGACGACACGGGTGCTGCTGGTCGCCGGCGTCCTCCGCACCCTCTGGCTGGTTCCGATCGCCTTCGCCCCGGCGGGCACTCGTGGGCTGGTGACGATCGTCGTCGCGGACTTCCTGCTCCTGCTGTGTGCGGGGGTCTTCAACCCGGTGTGGGTGTCCTACCGCTTCGGTCAGGTCCCGGACGGGCTGATGTCGCGGACCTCGGCGGCCTGGTCGATCACCAACCGGATTGTGCAACCCGCGGCGATCGCCGCCTGGGGTGTGCTGGCCATGGTCACGAGCACGCGGACCGCCATCGCGGTCGCCGGGATCGGGCTGCTGCTGTCGGTGGTGCTGCTTCCCTGGCGGGCCATGGGACGGCGCGGCTCCCTGGCGGCTGGGTTGTCAGCTCCAGACGTCGCGGGGTCAGGGCTCGATGACGACCTTGCCCAGGGCGCGCCCGGTGCCCACGAGCGCGAGGGCGTTGGGCACCTCGTCGAGGCCGGCCGTGCGGTCGATCCGGATCTCCACCTCGCCGGCGGCGCACCGGTCAGCCAGGTCGGCGTAGTGGGCCGGGCCTGTCTTGACGAGGAGCACGCCGATCCGCCTGCGACTGGTGAGGCCGACCAGAGTCCCGGCAGTGACCGTCCGAAGTAGCGTGCGCGTCGGACCCCCGACCACCAGGTACCGTCCGCCGGGAGCGACGATCCGTCGGAAGGCGAAGACAGACCGGTGCGCCACGAGGTCGAGCACGACATCGCAGGGCGCGAGCCGGGTGAAGTCGGTGCGCTGGTAGTCGACGACGTCGTCGGCGCCTAGCGAGCGCATCGAATCCTGCTTGTGAATGTTGTCGACGCCGGTGACGTGGGCACCTGCGGCCTTGGCCAGCTGGATGGCGAACATGCCGGTCCCACCGCCCGCCCCATTGATCAGCACCCGAGAACCGGGCACGGCCTGAGCGACCCCCTGGGAGGCGATCGCCCCGGACTGCGGGAGCGTGCTGGCCTGGGCGAAGGTGAGCCCCGCGGGCTTGTGGGTGATCGCGCTCGCCTTCGCCACGGCATACTCGGCGAATCCGCCCATCGGGCACTCGCCATACACCTCGTCCCCGACCGCGAACCCCTCGACCTCGTGCCCGACGGCGGCGATCCGGCCGGCCACGTCCGAGCCGAGCACCCGGTTGCCCGGGCGGCGCAGGCCGGAGTAGCGGGAGTAGAACGGGCTGCCGGTCAGGCACTCCCAGTCGGCCAGGTTGACCGAGGTGGCGGCCACCTCGACGAGCACCTGGCCCGGCCCGGGCGAGGGGCGCGGAACATCGTCCAGGCGGAGCACCTCGGGCGGTCCGTACCGGTCGTAGACGACGGCCTTCACGATCTGACCGTAGCGCTGCACGGGACCGCCGTCACCCCCGAGCCGCGACGCCAGGTCGGCTTCACCCTGGAACCTGGCGCTATCGACCGGGAAGCTTCTCCTACGGGGCGCGGGATCATCGGGTGACCCGATAATCCGACCGGGGCGCCGCGCTGCCTAGACTGGCGCGCGTGTCCGGACCCAACACGAACTACGACCCCGTCGAGGTGAGCGCCCTCGACCCCGGGGCGATCGAGGTGAACGTCGCCGATGCCCTGGCCGCGATCAGCGGCGCCACCAGCCTGGAGCAACTCAAGGAGGTGCGGCTGGCGCACGCCGCGGAGCGCAGCCCACTGGCCCTGGCGAACCGGGAGATCGGGGCGCTGCCGCCGAGCGCCAAGGCCGAGGCCGGCAAGCGGGTCGGCCAGGCGCGGGGGCAGGTGAGCAAGGCGCTGGCCGAGCGCCAGGCCGAGCTGGAGGCCGAGCGCGACGAGCGGATCCTGGTCGAGGAGGCGCTGGACCTGACCGCGGCACCCGGGCGCCGGCCGATCGGCCGCCGCCACCCGTTGACGCTGACGGCCGAGCGGATGGCCGACGTCATGGTCGGCATGGGCTGGGAGATCGCCGAGGGGCCTGAGGTCGAGGCCGAGTGGTTCAACTTCGACGCGCTCAACTTCGACAAGGACCACCCGGCCCGCCAGATGCAGGACACCTTCTTCGTCGAGCCGGCCGACGCCGGCCTCGTCCTGCGCACGCACACCTCGCCGGTCCAGGCCAGGTCGCTGCTGGAGCGGGGCGCCCCGCTCTACGTCGCGGTGCCCGGCAAGACCTTCCGCACCGACGAACTGGACGCCACGCACACCCCGGTCTTCCACCAGCTGGAGGGCATCGCGATCGACGAGGGCCTGACCATGGCCCACCTGAAGGGGACGCTGGACCGGCTGGCCGGCGAGCTGTTCGGCGAGGGGCTGACCACCCGGCTGCGCCCGGCGTTCTTCCCGTTCACCGAGCCCAGCGCCGAGATGGATTTCGTCTGCTTCGTCTGTCGCGGCGAGGACCCGGTGTGCCGGACGTGTGGCGGCACCGGCTGGATCGAGTGGGGCGGCTGCGGCATGGTCAACCAGAACGTGCTCCGCGCCTGCGGCATCGACCCGGAGCGCTACCAGGGGTTCGCCTTCGGGATGGGCATCGAACGCTCCCTGATGTTCCGCAACACCATCGCGGACATGCGGGAGATCATCGAGGGCGACGTGCGGTTCAACACCCAGTTCGGGAGGGAGATCTGATGCGGGTACCCGTGGAGTGGCTGGCCGAGTACGTGGACCTGCCCGACGGTGCGACCGGCGAGCAGATCGCCGCCGACCTGGTGCGGGTCGGCCTGGAGGAGGAGGGCCTGCACGGCGGGGACGTGCAGGGCCCCCTCGTGGTCGGCCGGGTCCTGGAGGTGACCCCCGAGCCGCAGAAGAACGGCAAGACGATCAACTGGTGCCAGGTCGACGTGGCGGACGCCAACGGGACCGGCGAGCCCCAGGGCATCGTGTGCGGGGCGCACAACTTCGCCGCCGGCGACCTGGTCGCGGTGATCCTGCCCGGGGGCGTGCTGCCCGGCAACTTCGAGATCAGCGCCCGCAAGACCTACGGCCACGTCAGCGCCGGCATGATCTGCTCCTCCCTGGAGCTGGGCCTGGGGCAGGACCACGACGGCATCATCGTGCTGCCGGAGTTCCTCGGGCAGGAAGCCGTCGAGGGCCTGGTCCCCGGCCAGGACCTCATCCCCGTCCTCGGGCTCGACCACGAGGTCGTGGAGGTCAACGTCACGCCGGACCGCGGCTACTGCTTCTCGCTGCGCGGCATCGCCCGCGAGTACTCCCACAGCACCGGCTCGGCCTACCGCGACCCCGCGCTGGTGCGCACCCGCGGTGACGGGGGTCCGCTCACCGTGCCCTCCGCCACCGACACGGGGTATGCCGTGGAGCTGGCTGACCAGGCACCGCTCGGCGGGGTGCCGGGCTGCGACCGCTTCGTGGCCCGGATCGTGCGCGAGCTGGACCCCGCGGCACCAACACCGGCGTGGATGGCCACCCGGCTGACCGAGGCCGGGATGCGGCCCATCTCGCTGCCCGTCGACGTGTCCAACTACGTGATGCTCGCACTCGGCCAGCCCACGCACGCCTACGACCTGGCCACCCTCGGCGGGCCGGTCGTGGTCCGCCGTGCCCGGGCGGGGGAGACGCTGACCACGCTGGATGACGTGGAGCGCACCCTCGATCCCGAGGACCTGCTGATCACCGACGGCGGCGGCCGGGACCGACCGGAGCAGGTGCTCGGCATCGCCGGCGTGATGGGCGGGGCGACCAGTGAGGTGGGTCCGGGGACCACCGAGGTGCTCATCGAGGCGGCCCACTTCGACCCGCGGACCGTGGCCCGCAGTTCCCGGCGGCACCGGCTCTCCACGGAGGCGTCCAAGCGGTTCGAACGGGGCGTGGACCCCGAGCTCGCCGGGGCCGCTGCCCAGCTCATGGTGGACCTGATGGTCGAGTACGGCGGCGGCACCGCCGACGCCGAGGTCACCGACGCCGGCTCCGTGGCCGGGCGCGAGCCGATCGAGCTGGACGTCACCCTGCCGAGCCGCTACGTGGGCGTCGACTACCCCCCGGAGCGGGTGCGCGAGGTCCTTGAGCTCATCGGGTGCGAGGTCACCGACGCCGGCGAGGGACGCCTGAATCTGCTCCCGCCGAGCTGGCGCCCGGACCTGGCCGCGGCGCCGGACCTGGTGGAGGAGGTCGCCAGGATCGACGGCTACGACAAGATCCCGTCCGTGCTGCCCTCCGCCCCCGGCGGGCGCGGGCTGACCCACGCGCAACGAGTCCGGCGGCAGGTCGCCGACGCGCTGGCCGGTCAGGGCCTGCAGGAGGTGCTCACCTACCCGTTCGTGGGGGAGGCGCGGTTCGCCGAGCTCGGTCTCGGGGCCGGGGACGAACGGCGGTATGCCGTGCGCCTGGCGAACCCGTTGTCCGACGAGGCGCCGCTGATGCGGACCGAGCTGCTGCAGACGCTGCCCGAGGCGCTGCGGCGCAACGTCTCCCGGGGTGCCAAGGACGTCGCCCTGTTCGAGCTGGGCACCGTCACCCGGCCCACCCGTGGGGCCGCGGCGCCCGTCCCTGGCGTCGGTGCGAAGCCGGACGAGGACACCCTGCGGGCCATCCGCGACGCGGTCCCCGAGCAGCCCTGGCACGTCGCGCTGGTGGCGACCGGCGAGGTGGACCGGGCCGGCTGGTGGGGCGGGGGCCGTGCCGCCGACGTCACTGACGTGGTGGGCTGGGCGCACGCCGTGTGCGACCTCCTCGGGGTGGCCGTCGAGCGGCTGCAGACCGAACGGGCGCCGTTCCACCCGGGGCGGTGCGTGGAGCTGGCGCTGCCCGACGGCACGACCGTCGGGTGGGCCGGCGAGCTGCACCCGAAGGTCGTGCAGCGGCTCGGCGTGCCGGACCGGACGGCCGCGGCGGAGCTCGACCTGGACGTGCTGATCGCCGCCAGCGAGGCCCGCGAGGCGGGGCGGCCCCTGTCGACGCACCCGGTCGCGGGCTCGGACGTGGCGCTGGTCGTCGGCCGCTCGGTCCGCTACGGCGATGTCGAGGAGTCGCTGCGCGCCGGTGCGGGTGACCTGCTGGAGTCGATCCTGCTGTTCGACGTCTACCGCGGCGACCAGATCGCCGCCGACGAGCAGTCGCTCGCCTTCCACCTGACCTTCCGGGCACCGGACCGGACCCTGAAGACCGCGGAGGTCAATGCCGCCCGCGACGCGGCCGTGGCCCGCGCCGCCCAGGACCACGGGGCGGTGCAGCGATGAGCCGGGTCGCGCTCGTCACCGGTGCCTCCCGCGGGATCGGTGCCCACCTGGTCCGGGCCCTCATGGGTGCCGGGTGGACGGTCGTGGGTCTCTCCCGCAGCGGCGGCAGCGGGCCCGACGGCGTGCCGCTGCTCGCGTGCGACGTTACGGACGCCGAGGCGGTGCACACCACCGTGGAGCGGGTCGTGGCCGAGCACGGGCGGATCGACCTGTTGGTCAACAACGCCGGCCTGATCGAGCCGGAGGTCCCGCTCTGGGAGGCCGACCCCGACACCTGGTGGCAGACCATGGTCACCAACGTCTTGGGTCCCTTCCTGACCAGCCGCTCCGTCGTCCCGGTGATGATCGCCCAGGGCGGGGGCCGGGTGATCAACCTGAACAGCGGCGCCGGCACCCGCGAACGGGCCGACCTCACGGCATACTGCGCCTCCAAGTCCGCCCTCGCCCGGATCACCGGCGGGGTCGCGCTGGCCGGGGCGGAGCACCAGGTCTTCGCCCTCGACCTCGCCCCCGGGGTGGTCGAGACCGACATGACCCACTCGATGCAGATGCACGTGGGCCGCACCGACTGGACTGACCCCGATGACGTGACCGCGATCGCGCTGGCGTTCGCAGACGGTGAGCTCGACGGCTTCTCCGGGCGGATGGTCCGTGCCGGTGCCGACTCCCTCGAGCAGCTCCGCGCGATGTCGGCCCAGGGACTGGACGAGGACGCCCGCGCCCTGCGGCTGCGGCCCTGGGGAGCGGACGACCCCCTGGCCTGAGGTCCGTCGCGCCGTCACTCGCTGCATGAGTATGCAGTCGAAGGTATACTTGTGCGGGTGAGTACCAGTAGCGACCTGGCAGCCGGCGCCATCCCTGCCACCCGCGCGGCCCGCCACCAACGCATCGTGGACCTCCTTGAGCGGCACGCCGTCGCGTCCCAGGGGCAACTGCTGGAGCTACTCGCCGAGGACGGCATCAGCGTCACGCAGGCCACCCTGTCGCGTGACCTGCTCGAGCTGGGTGCCGTGAAGGTGCGGGCGGGGGAGGAGCGCAGCCTGCTCTATGCCGTGCCGGGCCAGGGCGGTGACGCGACGCCCCGCCCGGCGCAGGACGTCGGCGAGGCCCCCAGCCGCCTGGCGCGGCTGTGCGAGGAGCTCCTGGTGTCGGCGCGCTCCGTCGGCAACCAGGTCGTGCTGCGCACCCCGCCGGGAGCCGCGCAGTACCTCGCGTCCGCCATCGATCGCAGCGGCAGCCCCGACATCCTCGGCACCATCGCCGGGGACGACACCATCTTGGTGATCACCCTCGCCCCCGACGGCGGAGCCGACATCGCCGGCCGGCTGCTCGCGCTGGCGGGTGCCGAGTCCGGCGGGTCCCGCCGCTGAACCGCCGCCGAACTCCCGCAGCCGAACTCCCGCCGCCAGCCCCCCGTCGTGGCGGCCGGGCCGTCGACCAGTGAGAATGGACCCATGAGCCTGAGCCTGTGGGGCGGCCGCTTTGCCGGCGGCCCAGCCGACGCCCTGAGCGAGCTGTCCCGGTCGACCCACTTCGACTGGAGGCTGGCGCCCTATGACATCGCCGGCTCCCGCGCGCACGCCCGGGTGCTGCACAAGGCCGGCCTGTTGGACGCCGCCGACCTGGAGCGGATGCTGGAGGGGCTGGAGGGCCTGCTGGAGGAGGTCCGCACGGGCAACTTCCTGCCTCGGCCGGAGGACGAGGATGTGCACACCGCCCTCGAACGCGGCCTGATGGACCGGACCGGGCCGGAGGTCGGGGGGCGGCTGCGGGCCGGGCGCTCGCGCAACGACCAGGTGGCCACCCAGTTCCGGATGTACCTGCGGGACCAGGCCCGGCTGCTGGCCGGACGGGTGCTGGCCGTGGTCGAGGCGCTCGTGGAGCAGGCCGCCCGGCACCCCGAGGTCGCCATGCCCGGGCGCACCCACCTGCAGCACGCGCAGCCGGTGCTGCTGGCCCACCACCTCCAGGCGCACGCCTGGGCACTGCTGCGGGACGTCTCCCGGTTGCAGGACTGGGACGTGCGCGCGGCCGTCTCGCCCTACGGGTCGGGTGCCCTGGCGGGGTCCTCGCTCGGCCTGGACCCCCAGGCGATCGCCGCCGACCTGGGCATGCGGGCCGCCTCGGAGAACTCCATCGACGGCACGGCCAGTCGCGACTTCGCCGCGGAGTTCGCATTCGTGGCGGCGATGGTGAGCGTCGACATCTCCCGGATCTCCGAGGAGGTCATCCTGTGGGCGACCGCGGAGTTCGGCTTCGTGTCCCTGGACGACGCCTACTCCACCGGGTCCAGCATCATGCCGCAGAAGAAGAACCCCGACGTCGCCGAGCTGGCGCGCGGCAAGGCCGGCCGGTTGATCGGTGACCTGGCCGGATTGCTGGCCACCCTCAAGGGGCTGCCGCTGGCCTACAACCGGGACCTGCAGGAGGACAAGGAGCCGGTCTTCGACGCGATCGACACCCTCGAGGTGCTGCTGCCCGCGGTCAGCGGCATGGTCCAGACGCTCACCTTCCATCCGGAGCGCCTGGAGGAGCTGGCACCCCAGGGCTTCTCGCTCGCCACCGACGTGGCCGAGTGGCTGGTCCGCGAGGGTGTGCCCTTCCGCGTCGCGCACGAGGTGGCCGGCGCCTGCGTGCAGGTCTGTGAGCAGCGGGGCATCGGCCTGGAGGACCTGAGCGACGAGGACCTCGCGGCGATCAGTCCCCACCTGAACCCCGGCGTCCGCCGCGTGCTGACCGTGCCGGGCTCGCTGGCCTCCCGCGACGCCTACGGGGGCACCGCGCCGGCGCGGGTCTCTGAGCAACGGGCCCACCTGCTCAAGGAACTCGCCCGAGCCCGCCACTGGGTGGAGGACATGCCGCACATCCGGGACTGACGGCATACGTGTCCCGCTCCCCCCGTCCGGCCCGGCCCAGGGTGGAGCGTGCCCTGCTGACCCGGCCCGCCCTGGAGGTGGCGCCCGATCTGCTCGGGTGCACCGTGTGGCATGAGGGGGTCGGCATCCGGTTGACCGAGGTGGAGGCGTATGCCGGGGAGCAGGACCCCGGGTCGCACGCGTTCCGGGGGCGGACCCCGCGCAATGCCGTGATGTTCGGTCCCGCAGGGTTCCTCTACTGCTATTTCACTTACGGGATGCATCACTGCATCAACGTCGTCTGCGGGGTGGAGGGGACCGCCCAGGCGGTGCTGCTCCGGGCCGGGGAGGTCGTGGCCGGGGAGGACCTGGCCAGGGAGCGGAGGCAGGGCCGGCAGCGCCCGCCGGCGTTCCGCGACCTCGCGCGCGGGCCGGCCCGGCTGACCCGGGCGCTGGGCCTGGACCTGTCGGTCAACGGGACCGACCTGTATGCGGAGGACACCGCGATCTGGCTGGAGCCGGGGGAGCCGGCGGGACGGATCGGCACGGGCCCCCGGGTCGGCGTGCGGGGACGGGGAGGCGACGGCACTGCATACCCCTGGCGGTTCTGGCTTGAGGACGACCCCACCGTCTCGGCCTACCGCCCGGCGGCCCCGCGACGGGTCGGATCACGGGGTCGCGGGAGAGCCGGATAGGTCTGCCTCCGCCGACAGGGCAGGATAGGTCCGGCTACCCGGACCCGGGCAGCCGATCCACGAGGGACGAAGGGAAGCACAACCGTGAGCAACATCTTCGACGAGTTGCAGTGGCGCGGCCTGGTGGCGCAGACCACCGACGAGGACGCCCTGCGGGATTCGCTCGCCGAGGGACCCGTCACGGTGTATTGCGGCTTCGACCCCACGGCGCCGTCGCTGCACTTCGGCAACCTGGTCCAGCTGGTGGTGCTCCGGCACCTGCAGCGGGCGGGGCATCGCGTGCTCTGCCTCGTCGGAGGCTCCACCGGACAGATCGGCGATCCCAAGCCGACCTCGGAACGGGTGCTGAAGACCAAGGAGCAGACGGCGCAGAACGTGGCGCGGATCAAGGCGCTGGTGCGGCCGTTCCTGGACTTCGAGGGCGACAACGCCGCGATCCTGGTGGACAACCTGGACTGGACGGCCCCGATGTCGGCGCTGGACTTCCTGCGTGACGTCGGCAAGCACTTCCGGGTGAACCAGATGATCCGCAAGGAGGCGATCGCGGCGCGCCTGGAGAGCCAGGAGGGTATCTCCTACACCGAGTTCAGCTACCAGTTGCTGCAGGCCCTGGACTTCCTGCACCTGTTCCGGGAGTACGGCTGCACCATGCAGACCGGTGGTAGCGACCAGTGGGGCAACCTCACCGCCGGGGTGGATCTCATCCACCGGGCCGAGGGCAAGGTGGCGCACGCGCTCACCACCCCGCTGCTGACCGACGCGTCCGGGCAGAAGCTGGGCAAGTCCGAGGGCAACGCGGTGTGGCTCTCACCCGATATGACCAGCCCGTACGCGTTCTACCAGTACTTCATCAACGTGGAGGACGCCACGGTGGTGCAGTTGCTCAAGGTGTTCACGGACCGGACCCCCGAGGAGATTGCCGCGCTCGAGGAGTCACTCGCGGAGCGGCCGCACCTGCGGGAGGCCCACCGGGCACTGGCCGGCGACGTGACCACCCTGGTGCACGGGGAGGCGCATACCGCCCAGGTGCAGCAGGCCAGCCAGGTGCTCTTCGGCAAGGGTGACCCGACAGGGCTGGACGAGCAGACCCTGCTCGATGCCACGGCCGAGCTCCCCGGTGGCACCGTCGCCCCCGGCGACACCATCGTGGACGCCCTGGTGGCCACCGGCCTGGCCGACAGCCGAGGAGCTGCACGTCGCACCGTCGCCGAGGGCGGGGCGAGTGTGAACAACACCAAGGTCACCGACGCCGACCACGCGCTGGGGGAGTCCGACTTCCTCCACGGGCGGGTCGCCCTGGTGCGCCGCGGGCGCAAGAACCTCGCGGCCGCCCGGCGGGACTGAACCGTGTGTCCGGTGGTGTGTCGCTCCGTAGGGGGCCGCGCCACCGGGCGCACGCCTCTGACCAGCCGATTTGTACTCGGCCGGAAGTTCGCCTACTGTTTTACCTCGTCAGCCCGAGAGGGAGGCACGGACACCGAGGATTCCTCCGGTGGCCGGTCCCGCAGGTTGACCACCACACTCTGAGCGTCGTTCGGCATCGCCGGATGACCCACGGCCCGCGGTCACGCGGAAGAGTCCCAGGGTGTTACGATAGTCAGGTTGCCCCGATTGCTTCGGCCCGGTTGGGTTGTGGTGGTTGGTGTGTGTCCGATTCTTGAGAACTCAACAGCGTGCCAAAAATCAATGCCAATAACCTCGTCGTGGGGTGGGTGGTGGCTGACCGTTGTGGTTGGTTGTTGCTTGTCCTGCTTCGAATATCCTTTGGTTGATGAAGATCGAGTCAGTTGACTCGTTCTGCTCAGCTAGTTTCAGCCCTTTGTTGGGTTATGGTTTCAGGCTCCTTTGGGGTCTGTACTGTGCTTTAACGGAGAGTTTGATCCTGGCTCAGGACGAACGCTGGCGGCGTGCTTAACACATGCAAGTCGAACGGTGACCTCGGAGCTTGCTCCGGGTGATCAGTGGCGAACGGGTGAGTAACACGTGAGTAACCTGCCCCTTTCTCTGGGATAACTCCGGGAAACCGGTGCTAATACTGGATACGACCCGAGCGGGCATCCGCATCGGGTGGAAAGTTTTTCGGTAAGGGATGGACTCGCGGCCTATCAGCTTGTTGGTGAGGTAGTGGCTCACCAAGGCGACGACGGGTAGCCGGCCTGAGAGGGCGACCGGCCACACTGGGACTGAGACACGGCCCAGACTCCTACGGGAGGCAGCAGTGGGGAATATTGCACAATGGGCGAAAGCCTGATGCAGCGACGCCGCGTGAGGGATGACGGCCTTCGGGTTGTAAACCTCTTTCAGCAGGGAAGAAGCTTTTGTGACGGTACCTGCAGAAGAAGCACCGGCTAACTACGTGCCAGCAGCCGCGGTAATACGTAGGGTGCGAGCGTTGTCCGGAATTATTGGGCGTAAAGAGCTTGTAGGCGGTTTGTCGCGTCTGCTGTGAAAACTCGGGGCTTAACCCCGAGCCTGCAGTGGGTACGGGCAGACTAGAGTATGGTAGGGGAGACTGGAATTCCTGGTGTAGCGGTGGAATGCGCAGATATCAGGAGGAACACCGATGGCGAAGGCAGGTCTCTGGGCCATAACTGACGCTGAGAAGCGAAAGCATGGGTAGCGAACAGGATTAGATACCCTGGTAGTCCATGCCGTAAACGTTGGGCGCTAGGTGTGGGACTCATTCCACGAGTTCCGTGCCGCAGCTAACGCATTAAGCGCCCCGCCTGGGGAGTACGGCCGCAAGGCTAAAACTCAAAGGAATTGACGGGGGCCCGCACAAGCGGCGGAGCATGCGGATTAATTCGATGCAACGCGAAGAACCTTACCAAGGCTTGACATATACCGGAAACACCCAGAGATGGGTGCCCCGCAAGGTCGGTATACAGGTGGTGCATGGTTGTCGTCAGCTCGTGTCGTGAGATGTTGGGTTAAGTCCCGCAACGAGCGCAACCCTCGTTCTATGTTGCCAGCGCGTTATGGCGGGGACTCATAGGAGACTGCCGGGGTCAACTCGGAGGAAGGTGGGGATGACGTCAAATCATCATGCCCCTTACGTCTTGGGCTTCACGCATGCTACAATGGCCAGTACAAAGGGCTGCGATACCGCGAGGTGGAGCGAATCCCAAAAAACTGGTCTCAGTTCGGATTGGGGTCTGCAACTCGACCCCATGAAGTCGGAGTCGCTAGTAATCGCAGATCAGCAACGCTGCGGTGAATACGTTCCCGGGCCTTGTACACACCGCCCGTCAAGTCACGAAAGTCGGTAACACCCGAAGCCGGTGGCCCAACCCTTGTGGAGGGAGCCGTCGAAGGTGGGACTGGTGATTGGGACTAAGTCGTAACAAGGTAGCCGTACCGGAAGGTGCGGCTGGATCACCTCCTTTCTAAGGAGCATCTGGCCACGTGAGTGGTCCAGGAGGCCTGCCTCGGACGAGTGTTCCGGGGAGGTTGCTCAGGGTGGAACATTGATTAGTTGGCCTGCGCGGTGCGCGGGCTGTGAGTACGACCGGGGTTTCCCGGTGTGGAAAGCAGTTCGGGCCTCGGGTGGGCTTGGCACGTTGTTGGGTCCTGAGGACTCGGGCGCTTGCGCTTGACCTCATGGCCGGCCCCGGTAAGGGGGCGGTCGGGCCCTGGTTGTGGTTGAACCGCTGTCCTGCGTTCGCGTGGGAGGGTAGGCGACCGGTTGACCGGGGCGCCGCCCGTATGTTGAGAACTGCACAGTGGACGCGAGCATCTTTGTGGCTTTAAGTTTTTAAGGGCACACGGTGGATGCCTTGGCACCAGGAACCGATGAAGGACGTAGGAATCTGCGATAAGCCTCGGGGAGTCGATAACCAGATCATTGATCCGAGGATTTCCGAATGGGGAAACCCGGCTGGATTCATCTCCAGTCACCCTCGCCTGAACACATAGGGCGAGCGGAGGGAACGTGGGGAAGTGAAACATCTCAGTACCCACAGGAAGAGAAAGCAACCGCGATTCCGTGAGTAGTGGCGAGCGAAAGCGGAAGAGGCCAAACCGATCATGTGTGATAGCTGGTAGGCGTTGCATGGTCGGGGTTGTGGGACCTTCTTACTGTCTCTACCAGGACAGTGCGGAGTAAGAAATTCGTGTCATAGACGAAGGGCTTGGAAGGGCCCGGCACAGAGGGTGAGACCCCCGTAGTCGAAATGTCATGAACTCCGTGGAAGTGCTCCCAAGTAGTACGGGGCCCGAGAAATCCCGTACGAATCTGGCAGGACCACCTGCTAAGCCTAAATATTCCCTGGTGACCGATAGCGGACAAGTACCGTGAGGGAAAGGTGAAAAGTACCCCGGGAGGGGAGTGAAATAGATCCTGAAACCGTGTGCCTACAATCCGTCGGAGCCTCCTTGTGGGGTGACGGCGTGCCTTTTGAAGAATGAGCCTGCGAGTTAGTGCTCAGTGGCGAGGTTAACCCGTGTGGGGAAGCCGTAGCGAAAGCGAGTCCGAATAGGGCGATTGAGTCGCTGGGTCTAGACCCGAAGCGGAGTGATCTACCCATGGCCAGGTTGAAGCGCGGGTAAGACCGCGTGGAGGACCGAACCCACTTAGGTTGAAAACTGAGGGGATGAGCTGTGGGTAGGGGTGAAAGGCCAATCAAACTCCGTGATAGCTGGTTCTCCCCGAAATGCATTTAGGTGCAGCGTCATGTGTTTCTTACCGGAGGTAGAGCTACTGGATGGCTAATGGGCCTCACCAGGTTACTGACGTCAGCCAAACTCCGAATGCCGGTAAGTGAGAGCATGGCAGTGAGACTGCGGGCGATAAGGTTCGTAGTCGAGAGGGAAACAGCCCAGATCACCAGCTAAGGTCCCTAAGCGTGTGCTAAGTGGGAAAGGATGTGGAGTTGCTGTGACAACCAGGAGGTTGGCTTAGAAGCAGCCACCCTTTAAAGAGTGCGTAATAGCTCACTGGTCAAGTGATTCCGCGCCGACAATGTAGCGGGGCTCAAGCACACCACCGAAGCTGTGGCATTGACACATTTGCCCGGCCAGACCTTCGGGTCTGGTCCAAGCGTGTCGATGGGTAGGGGAGCGTCGTGTGGCGAGTGAAGCGGCGGAGTGATCCAGCCGTGGATGCCACACGAGTGAGAATGCAGGCATGAGTAGCGAATGACGGGTGAGAAACCCGTCCGCCGAATAACCAAGGGTTCCAGGGTCAAGTTAATCTGCCCTGGGTTAGTCGGGACCTAAGGCGAGGCCGACAGGCGTAGTCGATGGACAACCGGTTGATATTCCGGTGACCGGCGAAAGACCGACCAATACCGAATCATCTGATGCTAAGCGCCTGAAGCGTGTTGATCTCTTCGGAGTGATACTCGTGGAACGCGCGACCCGACGTTGTAGTAGGTAAGCGATGGAAGGACGCAGGAAGGTAGCCTCCGCGTGGGAATGGTAGTCCACGTCTAAGAGTGTAAGGCGGGGTGTAGGCAAATCCGCACCCCATGTGCCCCAGGCTTGATAGTGACCGCGTATGCGGGAAGAGGGTGATCCTATGCTGCCTAGAAAAGTTCCTAGCGAGGTCATAGCCGCCCGTACCCTAAACCGACTCAGGTGGTTAGGTAGAGAATACCAAGGCGATCGAGTGAATCGTGGTTAAGGAATTCGGCAAAATACCCCCGTAACTTCGGGAGAAGGGGGGCCCAGAGGGTGACGGCACTTGCTGCCCGAGCCTGAACGGCCGCAGAGACCAGGGAGAAGCGACTGTTTACTAAAAACACAGGTCCGTGCGAAGTTGCAAAACGATGTATACGGACTGACGCCTGCCCGGTGCTGGAACGTTAAGGGGACGGGTTAGCCTCACGGCGAAGCTCTGAACTTAAGCGCCAGTAAACGGCGGTGGTAACTATAACCATCCTAAGGTAGCGAAATTCCTTGTCGGGTAAGTTCCGACCTGCACGAATGGCGTAACGACTTCTCCACTGTCTCAACCACGAACTCGGCGAAATTGCACTACGAGTAAAGATGCTCGTTACGCGCAGCAGGACGGAAAGACCCCGGGACCTTTACTATAGCTTGGTATTGGTGTTCGGTACGGCTTGTGTAGGATAGGTGGGAGACTATGAAGCCGGCACGCCAGTGTCGGTGGAGTCAACGTTGAAATACCACTCTGGTCGTTCTGGATATCTAACCTCGGTCCGTGATCCGGATCAGGGACAGTGCCTGGTGGGTAGTTTAACTGGGGCGGTTGCCTCCCAAAGAGTAACGGAGGCGCCCAAAGGTTCCCTCAGCCTGGTTGGCAATCAGGTTTCGAGTGTAAGTGCACAAGGGAGCTTGACTGCGAGACAGACATGTCGAGCAGAGACGAAAGTCGGGACTAGTGACCCGACGGTGGCTTGTGGAAGCGCCGTCGCTCAACGGATAAAAGGTACCCCGGGGATAACAGGCTGATCCTGCCCAAGAGCTCATATCGACGGCATGGTTTGGCACCTCGATGTCGGCTCGTCGCATCCTGGGGCTGGAGTCGGTCCCAAGGGTTGGGCTGTTCGCCCATTAAAGCGGTACGCGAGCTGGGTTTAGAACGTCGTGAGACAGTTCGGTCCCTATCCGCTGCGCGCGTAGGAAACTTGAGAAGAGCTGACCCTAGTACGAGAGGACCGGGTTGGACGAACCACTGGTGTGTCAGTTGTCCTGCCAAGGGCACCGCTGATTAGCTACGTTCGGACGTGATAACCGCTGAAAGCATCTAAGCGGGAAGCACACTTCAAGATGAGGTTTCCATGGGGTTTACCCCGAGAGGCTCCCAGCTAGAACACTGGGTTGATAGGCCGGATGTGGAAGTGCAGTAATGCATGGAGCTGACCGGTACTAATAAGCCGATAACTTAAACAACAAAAATGCTACGCGTCCACTGTGTGGTTCCCGAGATACGGTCGGGAACAGGATCGACCACAACTCGATAGAGTTACGGCGGCCATAGCGAGAGGGAAACGCCCGGTCACATACCGAACCCGGAAGCTAAGCCTCTCAGCGCCGATGGTACTGCACTGGAGACGGTGTGGGAGAGTAGGACACCGCCGGACAACCATTCAGTCAGCCCCGTGGGACCAGCACACCTGGACCCACGGGGCTGACTCATATCCCCACCCCTTCCAACACCCACCCCCGCACACCGCGCAGGTCCCTTCCGCGAGGGCGCGGGCTGGTGCCAGACTGGGGAGCGTGTCCCGTGGCGGCCTCGGGCAGGTGTGGCGATCACCTGCCTCCGGCTGGGGTCTGGTCTTCGCGGCCCTGGCGCTGGTGGCGTCGTTCTCGCCGAGTCTCTTGCCGCGCACCTGGCCACTCCAAGGTGCCGCTGCCGGCGTGACCGCGGGCATCGTCTACGGCCTCACCGTGCTGGTGGTCTGGGCGGTCCGGCGTCTCACGGTCCTGCTCGGTGTCCGGGTGGAGGTGACATCGACCCCTGCACGTGGCGTCGTGGTGGGCGGATGGGTCGTCATTGGCGTGGCGTTCTTCTGGTACTGGGTCTGGGCACTGCGAGGCCAACGTCTGACCGCCGAGCTGGTGCAGATGGATCCGCCGGCAGCGTGGAAGTCAGCGCTGGCCCTCGTCCTGGGAATCGTCCTGGCGGTGGTCGGTGTCCTGCTGGGACGGTGCCTGCGGTATGCGGCGGGAGCTGTGGCCTCTCGGGTGCCTCCCGTCGTCCCGCGCTGGGCTGCTGCGGTCGCTGCCGCAGTCGTGGTGGCGGTCATCGCCGTGTGGACGACGAACGCCGTGGTGGTGTCGAGGGTCAGCCAGGCCCTGGGGGAGCGGTTCTACGAGGTCAATGAGCAGACACGTGAGGGAGTCGTCCCGCCGTCGGTGAGCGAGCGCTCGGGGAGCGCCGGGTCGCTCCTCGCGTGGAACTCCCTCGGTCAGGAGGGGCAGGTCTTCGTGACCGGCGGTCCTTCGGTCGAGGAGATCGGAGCCGTGACCGGCCGTCCCGCCGTGGAACCTGTGCGCGTCTATGGCGGGCTGGGCCATGCGGACACCTTCGACGCGGTTGCTGACCGGGTCGTCGAGGAGCTGCACCGCACGGGCGCCTTCGACCGCGAGGTCCTGGTCGTCTACAACACGACGGGCACCGGGTGGGTGAACGAGTGGTCGGTGCAGTCCCTGGAGTACCTCACCGGCGGGGACGTGGCTGTGGCGGCCATGCAGTACTCCTACCTGCCGAGCCCGTTGTCTTTGATCGCCGATCGTGTCCGGCCGCCAGCCGCGGGCAAGACCTTCTTCGATCGGGTCCACGCCGAGTGGGAAACCCTGCCCGAGCAGTCGCGGCCCCGCTTGATGGTGGCAGGGGAGTCCCTCGGCGCCTTCGGCGGCCACGGAGCCTTCGCGGACGTCGAGGACTTGGTCGAGCGGGTGGACGGGGCCGTCTGGATCGGCACCCCGGCGTTCACACCGCTGTGGCGCAGCATCACCGAGGCCCGACAGCAGGGGTCACCCGAAGTCGCTCCCGTCGTGGACAACGGCCGACACCTTCGATTCGTGACCAGGCCTGCGGACTTGCACGCCGACATCTACGGCAGGCCGCTGGGGGAGTGGGAGGATCCCAGGATCGTCTACCTTCAGCATGCCTCCGACCCCATCTCACGATGGGAGTTCGACCTGATCTCCTCGAGCCCCGACTGGATCCGTGAGAAGGCCGGCACGGACGTCAACCCCGACATCACGTGGTTGCCGTTGGTCACCTTCTGGCAGGTCACGACGGACCAGGCGCTCGGCAACGCCACCGCTGCGGGTCACGGGCATCTGTACCACCACGACCTGGTCCTGGCCTGGGCCGCCGTCCTCGGGGTCGAGGACGGAGATGCCGAAGCCATCACCGAGGCCATCGCCGCGCGACAGGCCGACCGCTAGCCGGCCGAGCCGCGCCGGAACCGACCGTGGCGGCCGTCGCCTGTGCCCCTGCGCCGGCGCGGCTAGCCGATTTGGCAGCCGACCGAGACTGCTGGTACTGTAGATCCTCGCAGCACAGGCCAATCCTGAGCAGCGACACCGATCCGGATCATCACGCGGACCGAGGCGAAAGCCCGGGTTTGCACGCGGGAGATTGGCTCGGTTACGATAGTCAGGTTGCCCCGATTGCTTCGGCCCGGTTGGGTTGTGGTGGTTGGTGTGTGTCCGATTCTTGAGAACTCAACAGCGTGCCAAAAATCAATGCCAATAACCTCGTCGTGGGGTGGGTGGTGGCTGACCGTTGTGGTTGGTTGTTGCTTGTCCTGCTTCGAATATCCTTTGGTTGATGAAGATCGAGTCAGTTGACTCGTTCTGCTCAGCTAGTTTCAGCCCTTTGTTGGGTTATGGTTTCAGGCTCCTTTGGGGTCTGTACTGTGCTTTAACGGAGAGTTTGATCCTGGCTCAGGACGAACGCTGGCGGCGTGCTTAACACATGCAAGTCGAACGGTGACCTCGGAGCTTGCTCCGGGTGATCAGTGGCGAACGGGTGAGTAACACGTGAGTAACCTGCCCCTTTCTCTGGGATAACTCCGGGAAACCGGTGCTAATACTGGATACGACCCGAGCGGGCATCCGCATCGGGTGGAAAGTTTTTCGGTAAGGGATGGACTCGCGGCCTATCAGCTTGTTGGTGAGGTAGTGGCTCACCAAGGCGACGACGGGTAGCCGGCCTGAGAGGGCGACCGGCCACACTGGGACTGAGACACGGCCCAGACTCCTACGGGAGGCAGCAGTGGGGAATATTGCACAATGGGCGAAAGCCTGATGCAGCGACGCCGCGTGAGGGATGACGGCCTTCGGGTTGTAAACCTCTTTCAGCAGGGAAGAAGCTTTTGTGACGGTACCTGCAGAAGAAGCACCGGCTAACTACGTGCCAGCAGCCGCGGTAATACGTAGGGTGCGAGCGTTGTCCGGAATTATTGGGCGTAAAGAGCTTGTAGGCGGTTTGTCGCGTCTGCTGTGAAAACTCGGGGCTTAACCCCGAGCCTGCAGTGGGTACGGGCAGACTAGAGTATGGTAGGGGAGACTGGAATTCCTGGTGTAGCGGTGGAATGCGCAGATATCAGGAGGAACACCGATGGCGAAGGCAGGTCTCTGGGCCATAACTGACGCTGAGAAGCGAAAGCATGGGTAGCGAACAGGATTAGATACCCTGGTAGTCCATGCCGTAAACGTTGGGCGCTAGGTGTGGGACTCATTCCACGAGTTCCGTGCCGCAGCTAACGCATTAAGCGCCCCGCCTGGGGAGTACGGCCGCAAGGCTAAAACTCAAAGGAATTGACGGGGGCCCGCACAAGCGGCGGAGCATGCGGATTAATTCGATGCAACGCGAAGAACCTTACCAAGGCTTGACATATACCGGAAACACCCAGAGATGGGTGCCCCGCAAGGTCGGTATACAGGTGGTGCATGGTTGTCGTCAGCTCGTGTCGTGAGATGTTGGGTTAAGTCCCGCAACGAGCGCAACCCTCGTTCTATGTTGCCAGCGCGTTATGGCGGGGACTCATAGGAGACTGCCGGGGTCAACTCGGAGGAAGGTGGGGATGACGTCAAATCATCATGCCCCTTACGTCTTGGGCTTCACGCATGCTACAATGGCCAGTACAAAGGGCTGCGATACCGCGAGGTGGAGCGAATCCCAAAAAACTGGTCTCAGTTCGGATTGGGGTCTGCAACTCGACCCCATGAAGTCGGAGTCGCTAGTAATCGCAGATCAGCAACGCTGCGGTGAATACGTTCCCGGGCCTTGTACACACCGCCCGTCAAGTCACGAAAGTCGGTAACACCCGAAGCCGGTGGCCCAACCCTTGTGGAGGGAGCCGTCGAAGGTGGGACTGGTGATTGGGACTAAGTCGTAACAAGGTAGCCGTACCGGAAGGTGCGGCTGGATCACCTCCTTTCTAAGGAGCATCTGGCCACGTGAGTGGTCCAGGAGGCCTGCCTCGGACGAGTGTTCCGGGGAGGTTGCTCAGGGTGGAACATTGATTAGTTGGCCTGCGCGGTGCGCGGGCTGTGAGTACGACCGGGGTTTCCCGGTGTGGAAAGCAGTTCGGGCCTCGGGTGGGCTTGGCACGTTGTTGGGTCCTGAGGACTCGGGCGCTTGCGCTTGACCTCATGGCCGGCCCCGGTAAGGGGGCGGTCGGGCCCTGGTTGTGGTTGAACCGCTGTCCTGCGTTCGCGTGGGAGGGTAGGCGACCGGTTGACCGGGGCGCCGCCCGTATGTTGAGAACTGCACAGTGGACGCGAGCATCTTTGTGGCTTTAAGTTTTTAAGGGCACACGGTGGATGCCTTGGCACCAGGAACCGATGAAGGACGTAGGAATCTGCGATAAGCCTCGGGGAGTCGATAACCAGATCATTGATCCGAGGATTTCCGAATGGGGAAACCCGGCTGGATTCATCTCCAGTCACCCTCGCCTGAACACATAGGGCGAGCGGAGGGAACGTGGGGAAGTGAAACATCTCAGTACCCACAGGAAGAGAAAGCAACCGCGATTCCGTGAGTAGTGGCGAGCGAAAGCGGAAGAGGCCAAACCGATCATGTGTGATAGCTGGTAGGCGTTGCATGGTCGGGGTTGTGGGACCTTCTTACTGTCTCTACCAGGACAGTGCGGAGTAAGAAATTCGTGTCATAGACGAAGGGCTTGGAAGGGCCCGGCACAGAGGGTGAGACCCCCGTAGTCGAAATGTCATGAACTCCGTGGAAGTGCTCCCAAGTAGTACGGGGCCCGAGAAATCCCGTACGAATCTGGCAGGACCACCTGCTAAGCCTAAATATTCCCTGGTGACCGATAGCGGACAAGTACCGTGAGGGAAAGGTGAAAAGTACCCCGGGAGGGGAGTGAAATAGATCCTGAAACCGTGTGCCTACAATCCGTCGGAGCCTCCTTGTGGGGTGACGGCGTGCCTTTTGAAGAATGAGCCTGCGAGTTAGTGCTCAGTGGCGAGGTTAACCCGTGTGGGGAAGCCGTAGCGAAAGCGAGTCCGAATAGGGCGATTGAGTCGCTGGGTCTAGACCCGAAGCGGAGTGATCTACCCATGGCCAGGTTGAAGCGCGGGTAAGACCGCGTGGAGGACCGAACCCACTTAGGTTGAAAACTGAGGGGATGAGCTGTGGGTAGGGGTGAAAGGCCAATCAAACTCCGTGATAGCTGGTTCTCCCCGAAATGCATTTAGGTGCAGCGTCATGTGTTTCTTACCGGAGGTAGAGCTACTGGATGGCTAATGGGCCTCACCAGGTTACTGACGTCAGCCAAACTCCGAATGCCGGTAAGTGAGAGCATGGCAGTGAGACTGCGGGCGATAAGGTTCGTAGTCGAGAGGGAAACAGCCCAGATCACCAGCTAAGGTCCCTAAGCGTGTGCTAAGTGGGAAAGGATGTGGAGTTGCTGTGACAACCAGGAGGTTGGCTTAGAAGCAGCCACCCTTTAAAGAGTGCGTAATAGCTCACTGGTCAAGTGATTCCGCGCCGACAATGTAGCGGGGCTCAAGCACACCACCGAAGCTGTGGCATTGACACATTTGCCCGGCCAGACCTTCGGGTCTGGTCCAAGCGTGTCGATGGGTAGGGGAGCGTCGTGTGGCGAGTGAAGCGGCGGAGTGATCCAGCCGTGGATGCCACACGAGTGAGAATGCAGGCATGAGTAGCGAATGACGGGTGAGAAACCCGTCCGCCGAATAACCAAGGGTTCCAGGGTCAAGTTAATCTGCCCTGGGTTAGTCGGGACCTAAGGCGAGGCCGACAGGCGTAGTCGATGGACAACCGGTTGATATTCCGGTGACCGGCGAAAGACCGACCAATACCGAATCATCTGATGCTAAGCGCCTGAAGCGTGTTGATCTCTTCGGAGTGATACTCGTGGAACGCGCGACCCGACGTTGTAGTAGGTAAGCGATGGAAGGACGCAGGAAGGTAGCCTCCGCGTGGGAATGGTAGTCCACGTCTAAGAGTGTAAGGCGGGGTGTAGGCAAATCCGCACCCCATGTGCCCCAGGCTTGATAGTGACCGCGTATGCGGGAAGAGGGTGATCCTATGCTGCCTAGAAAAGTTCCTAGCGAGGTCATAGCCGCCCGTACCCTAAACCGACTCAGGTGGTTAGGTAGAGAATACCAAGGCGATCGAGTGAATCGTGGTTAAGGAATTCGGCAAAATACCCCCGTAACTTCGGGAGAAGGGGGGCCCAGAGGGTGACGGCACTTGCTGCCCGAGCCTGAACGGCCGCAGAGACCAGGGAGAAGCGACTGTTTACTAAAAACACAGGTCCGTGCGAAGTTGCAAAACGATGTATACGGACTGACGCCTGCCCGGTGCTGGAACGTTAAGGGGACGGGTTAGCCTCACGGCGAAGCTCTGAACTTAAGCGCCAGTAAACGGCGGTGGTAACTATAACCATCCTAAGGTAGCGAAATTCCTTGTCGGGTAAGTTCCGACCTGCACGAATGGCGTAACGACTTCTCCACTGTCTCAACCACGAACTCGGCGAAATTGCACTACGAGTAAAGATGCTCGTTACGCGCAGCAGGACGGAAAGACCCCGGGACCTTTACTATAGCTTGGTATTGGTGTTCGGTACGGCTTGTGTAGGATAGGTGGGAGACTATGAAGCCGGCACGCCAGTGTCGGTGGAGTCAACGTTGAAATACCACTCTGGTCGTTCTGGATATCTAACCTCGGTCCGTGATCCGGATCAGGGACAGTGCCTGGTGGGTAGTTTAACTGGGGCGGTTGCCTCCCAAAGAGTAACGGAGGCGCCC
This sequence comes from Ornithinicoccus sp., assembly GCF_057176825.1. Lineage (NCBI taxonomy): Bacteria > Bacillati > Actinomycetota > Actinomycetes > Micrococcales > Intrasporangiaceae > Ornithinicoccus > Ornithinicoccus sp. The sequence continues at coordinate 2,297,561 of NZ_CM169976.1, forward strand.
AAAGGTTCCCTCAGCCTGGTTGGCAATCAGGTTTCGAGTGTAAGTGCACAAGGGAGCTTGACTGCGAGACAGACATGTCGAGCAGAGACGAAAGTCGGGACTAGTGACCCGACGGTGGCTTGTGGAAGCGCCGTCGCTCAACGGATAAAAGGTACCCCGGGGATAACAGGCTGATCCTGCCCAAGAGCTCATATCGACGGCATGGTTTGGCACCTCGATGTCGGCTCGTCGCATCCTGGGGCTGGAGTCGGTCCCAAGGGTTGGGCTGTTCGCCCATTAAAGCGGTACGCGAGCTGGGTTTAGAACGTCGTGAGACAGTTCGGTCCCTATCCGCTGCGCGCGTAGGAAACTTGAGAAGAGCTGACCCTAGTACGAGAGGACCGGGTTGGACGAACCACTGGTGTGTCAGTTGTCCTGCCAAGGGCACCGCTGATTAGCTACGTTCGGACGTGATAACCGCTGAAAGCATCTAAGCGGGAAGCACACTTCAAGATGAGGTTTCCATGGGGTTTACCCCGAGAGGCTCCCAGCTAGAACACTGGGTTGATAGGCCGGATGTGGAAGTGCAGTAATGCATGGAGCTGACCGGTACTAATAAGCCGATAACTTAAACAACAAAAATGCTACGCGTCCACTGTGTGGTTCCCGAGATACGGTCGGGAACAGGATCGACCACAACTCGATAGAGTTACGGCGGCCATAGCGAGAGGGAAACGCCCGGTCACATACCGAACCCGGAAGCTAAGCCTCTCAGCGCCGATGGTACTGCACTGGAGACGGTGTGGGAGAGTAGGACACCGCCGGACAACCATTCAGTCAGCCCCGTGGGACCAGCACACCTGGACCCACGGGGCTGACTCATATCCCCACCCCTTCCAACACCCACCCCCGCACACCGAATACACCGAAGTATCGTGGCATCGGCGATCGGTGGTGGGGCATGGCGCGGTCTGTGAGCGGGATAGAGTTTCCTGTCCGGCCGGACGCGCGGCGCGCTGGTGCGGAACACGACAGCTACCCCAGGAGGCACGGTGTCCAACGAGGACCAAGAGAAGCGAGACGCCGAGGAGCGGTCGTCCCGCGACGGATCCGGAACCGGAGACTTCGAGCGCCGTGACTCGCGGCGCCGGGACGCGGGGCGACGGGGCGGCGATCGTGAATCGGGCAGTCGGGGCAACGGCGACGGGCGTCGGCGCAGCCCGCAACAGTCTCGCGGCGGCGCCGGTGAGCGTCCCCGCGGTGGAGGTTCCCCTGGGGACAGGTGGGCTGATGGCGCATCCCGGGGCGCGGGACGTGGGAGGGACGATGGGCGGGGGTACTCCGGTGGCGGGCGTGCCGGTGGGGCGGGCTGGCGGGAGCGCGCGTGGGAGGAGCGCGGCAACCGGGACGGCGGTGGCCGCTGGGACGACCGTCGCCGCGATGACCGGGGTGAGCGGCGTGGCGGACGCGACGAGCGTGGGCGCGGCGGCTGGGAGAACCGGGGTGAGCGGCGTGGCGGACGCGACGAGCGTGGGCGCGGCGGCTGGGACGACCGAGGAGGGCGAGACGGGCGGCGTGACGAGCGGGGGGGCGGCGGCTGGGAGAACCGGGGTGAGCGGCGTGGCGGACGCGACGAGCGCCGCGGAGGACGGGATCAGCGCGGCCGGTGGGAGGAGCGTGAGGGTGCCGGGGCGCGTGACAGGCGCGAGGACCGCCCCCGCAGGGACGACCGGTCTCGCAGGGACGACCGGCCGCGCAGGGATGACCGGCCTCGTAGAGATGACCGTCCGCCGAGGGCTGGGGGCGGGCCTGGCGGCCGCCCGTCGGGCGATCGCTACGACCGTCCGCACGGAGACCGGGAGCGGGAGCGCACTGCACGCCGGACGCCCGAGCCGGAGATCCCCGAGGGCGTGGACACCTCGTCCCTGGACCGGGGGGTGTGGCAGGAACTGCGCACCCTGAGCAAGGACAACGCTGCGGGCGTCGCCGAGCACCTGGTGGCCGCCGGAATGGCGATGGCCGAGGGAGAGCTGGACCGGGCGTTGGAGCACGCGAAGACCGCGTCACGTCGGGCCGGTCGGGTCGCCTCGGTGCGCGAGGCGCTCGGCGTCGTGCACTACCGGCGCGGTGAGTGGTCCAGTGCGCTGGCGGAGTTCCGCACGGCCCGCCGGCTGTCGGGAAGCAACCACCTGCTGCCGCAGATGGCTGACGTCGAGCGTGGGCTGGGGCGACCGGAACGTGCCCTGGACCTGGCCGCCGGCCCCGAGGCAGAGACTCTGTCGCGCGCGGACCGGGTCGAGCTGGCCATCGTGGTCGCCGGCGCCCGTCGCGACATGGGGCAGCACGACGCGGCGGTGGCCACGCTGCGTGACCTCGCCCGGACCACGCGCCCGACCCAGGCATGGGCGGCACGACTCTTCTATGCGTATGCCGACGCCTTGCTGGCGGTGGACCGGGCGGACGAGGCGCGGGAGTGGTTCGCGCGGTCGCTGGACGCCGACGCTGCCGCGGAGACCGACGCCGACGAGCGACTCGCCGAGCTCGACGGCATCGCGCTCACCGACCTGGAGGACGTGGACGAGCCGGAGCGCGACCTGGAGGCCGAACCGGAGCGCGAGGCCGTGGCCGATCCGCAGGACGAGGAGGTCCCGGTCGACGGGGCCGAGGCGGCCACCGAGGACGGCCGGGCGTGACGGAGATGCCGGAGCGGCTTGACACCCAGCGCTACCGCGGGCTGATCTGCGACCTGGATGGCGTGGTCTACCGCGGGGGCGAAGCCTGCCCGGGCGCAGTGCAGGGTCTGGAGGAGGCTCGGGCGGCGGGAGTCAGGCTGCTGTTCCTGACCAACAACGCGGGGCACCGCCCCGAGGACGTGGAGGACCGGCTGCGCGCGCTGGGAGTGACCGTGGAGCCGGGGGAGGTGCTCACCAGCTCGATGGTGGCGGCGGCCCACGTCGCGTCCCTGCCTCCGCCCGCCCCGGATGCGGTGGCCCTGGCCGTCGGTGGGCCCGGCGTGCGCTTGTGCCTGGAACGTGCCGGTGTGCAGACCGTCGGCCCGGCCGAGCTGGCTGAGGGGACGGGCCAGCCGGTGTGGGTCGTGGTGCAGGGTTACGGGCCGCAGCTGACCGTCGCCGATCTCAACGAGGCCGCCTACGCCCTCAACGCCGGTGCCCGGTGGGTGGCCACGAACGCGGACAGCACACTGCCCACCGAACGAGGCCTGGCCCCGGGGAACGGCTCGCTGCTGGCAGCGGTGTCCCACGCGACCGGCCGAGCACCCGACATCGTGCTCGGCAAGCCGGAGCGCGCAGCGTTCGAGGCGGCCCTGGATGTGCTCGGCCTGGCGCCTCATGAGGTGCTCGCGCTGGGGGACCGGCTGGACACCGACATCCGGGGGGCCCGTGCGGCGGGCATCCCCACCGCGCTGGTCCTGACCGGGGTGCACGGGCGCGACGACGTGGCGGCTGCGCCCCAGGGGTCACGGCCCGACCTGATCGTCGACACCATCCCCGACCTGGGACTGGGCAAGCCCGCGTGACTTGGGAATGCGCAAGCCTACGGGGCCTAGGGTTGGGCAAGCCCGCGTGACCTGGGACTGCGCGAGCCCGCGCGACCTGGACCTGGGCGACGGCCGGGCACGCCGACGTCGATGACCCCGGCGTGCGTCCCCGACCAGGTAGCGTGGAGCCGATGACCGAGAACCCCGCCCCCACCACCGGCGATCCCGTCGTGGACGAGGCCCTCGCCGAGTTCGCCGAGCACGCCGACGGGGCCCTCCCGGACCGGGTGGCCGCCGCCACCGAGGCGCACCGTCGGCTGCAGCACCGGCTGAGCGAGCCGGCCGCGCCGGAGGGCGACGCCCCGCGACCGGGTGCCTGACGGCAGGCGCTCCGTGCCCGACAGCGAGCCGTCCCGTGTCTGAGGGCACCCGTCTGGACCGGCTGATGGTCGATGCCGGGCTGGCCCGTTCGCGGGGGCAGGCGCAGGACCTGGTGCGTGCCGGAGGGGTGCGCGTCGGTGGGCGCGTGATCCACAAGCCGTCGTATGCCGTGCCGCCGGGTGCCGAGGTCGCCGTCGACCGGCCCGGGGAGGACTGGGTGGGCCGCGGCGCAGAGAAGCTGCGGGCGGCACTGGAGGAGTGGGCACCGCTGGGCCTGGACGTGGCCGGACGGCGCTGCCTCGATGTCGGCGCCTCCACCGGCGGGTTCACCCAGGTGCTGCTGCGGGCCGGGGCCGACCACGTGACCGCCCTGGATGTCGGCAGCGGACAGTTGGTGGCGGAGCTGGCGGAGGACGACCGGGTCCGGGACCTGCCGGGCATCAACATCCGCCAGGTGCGCCCGGATGACCTGGGCCCGCCCTTCGACCTGGTCGTCGCGGACCTGTCCTTCATCTCGCTGACCACGGCACTGCCGTCGATGGCCCTGCTGCTGGCACCGGGCGGGGCGATGGTGCTGCTGGTCAAGCCACAGTTCGAGGTGGGTCGGGAACGGCTCGGCAAGGGCGGCCTGGTGCGCCGGGCCAGGGACCGGGCGGCGGCGATCGCCCGGGTGGTGGCCGCCGCCGCACAGGTCGGCCTCGGCGTCAGCGCCCTGACCCGGTCGGCCGTCACCGGCACCCACGGCAACGTGGAGTACCTGCTGTGGTTGGCCGGGGCCGCACCCGGCATGATGAGCACGCCGGAGATCACCCTCCGGATCGAGGAGCTGACCGGGGAGGAGCCGGCATGACACGCCGCGTGCTGATGCTCACCCACCCGCAACGGCCCGAGGTGCAGCCCCTGGCGCGGGAGTTCGCCGCGCTGCTGCGGGACCGCGGGGTCGAGGTGGCCACCATCGAGGAGACCGCCGGAACGGTGAGCGCCGACTGGGTGCCCCCGGAGGCGGCCCTGGCCCGCGACTCCGAGCTGGTCGTCGTCCTCGGCGGGGACGGCACCATCTTGCGCGGCGCGGAGGTGGCCCGGGACGCCGGGACCCCCCTGCTCGGCGTCAACCTGGGGCGGGTCGGGTTCCTCGCGGAGGCGGAGCGTGAGGAGGTCACCGAGGTCGTCGACCGGATCGTGGCCCGCGACTACACGGTCGAGGAGCGGATGACCCTGGAGGTCGACGTCTACCGCGACGGCGCCCGGGTGGCCCACAGCTGGGCGCTGAACGAGGCGAGTGTGGAGAAGGCCGCCCGCGAGAAGATGCTCGAGCTCACCGTCGAGATCGACGGCCGCCCGCTGTCCACCTGGGGTTGTGACGGGGTGGTGATGGCCACGCCCACCGGCTCCACGGCATACGCCTTCTCCGGAGGGGGACCCGTCGTCTGGCCGGACGTCGCGGCCCTCCTGGTGGTGCCCATCTCCGCGCACGCCCTGTTCGCCCGCCCGCTCGTCCTCGGCCCGGACACGCACCTGGCCGTCGAGGTGGTCCCGCACGCCGGGGTGACCGGCGTGATGTGGTGCGACGGCCGACGTGCCGTGGACCTCCCTCCCGGCGCCCGCATCGAGGTGCGGCGCAGCGGGGTGCCGGTGCGCCTGGCGCGGCTGACCAGTTCGCCGTTCACCGACCGGCTGGTCGCCAAGTTCCAGCTCCCGGTCCAGGGCTGGCGGGGTCGCCCCGACGGTGCGGCGACCTAGAATCACAGCGTGCTCAGCCGGATCCGGATCCAGCGGCTCGGCGTCATCGACGACGCCGAGCTGGATCTCGCGCCCGGGCTGAACGTCATCACCGGGGAGACCGGCGCCGGCAAGACCATGGTCGTCTCGGGGCTGGGCCTGCTGCTCGGTGACCGGGCCGACTCGAGCCTGGTGCGCTCGGGGGCCCGCGCGGCGGTCGTGGAGGGCGAGCTGGACCTCCCGGCCGGGCACGCGGCGCTGGAGCGGGCGGAGGGCGCCGGAGGGGAGGTCGAGGACGGACTGATCCTGGTGCGGACGGTCAGCGCCGAGGGTCGCTCCCGCGCCCATGTCGGAGGCCGCGCGGCACCGGTCGGCGTGCTCACCGAGATCGGCGAGCTGGTCGTCGCCGTCCACGGACAGGCCGACCAGTGGCGGCTGCGGCGGCCGGACCAGCACCGCGTCCTGCTGGACACCTTCGGCGGGGAGGAACTCACCGCCGCTCGCACGGCATACGAGCAGGTGTATGACGAGTGGCTGGCCGCGCAGGAGGACCTCACCACGCTGCGGGGAGCCGTGGGGGAGCGCACCCGGGAGGCCGAGATGCTCCGGACCGCGCTGGCGGAGATCGAGGCGGTGGACCCGCACCCCGGTGAGGAGGAGGACCTGAGGGTCGAGGCGGAGCGGTTGGGTCACGGGGACGCGCTGCGCCGGGCCGCGGAGGAGGCGCACGAGGTCCTCACCGGTGAGGACGCGCAGGGATACACCCCGGTGTCGGACCTGCTGGCCGGGGTCACCCCACCGTTGACGCAGGCGGGGGAGCACGACCCCGCCCTGGCGGACCTGGGTCGACGGGCTGCGGAGCTGGGCTACCTGGCCTCTGACCTTGCCTCCGATCTGGCCTCCTACGCCGCCGGGGTCGAGACCGACCCGCAACGGCTGGCCGACGTGCAGGAACGCCAGGCCGCCCTGACCGCCCTGCTGCGTCGCTACGGGGCCACGACCCACGAGGTGCTGGCCTGGGCCCAGGAGTCGGCCGGCAGACTGACCGACCTGGAGCGGTCCGACGACCGGATCGTCGAGCTGACCGCGCAGGTGGAGCGGGCCCGGGAGGAGCTGCTGTCACGCGGCGTCGACCTGAGCGCGTTGCGGCGCGTTGCGGCACAGACGCTCGGCGCCCGGGTGACCGAGGAGCTCGCCCACCTGGCCATGGGGTCGGCCGAGGTCGTGGTGGCCGTGGGCAGCGCCCCGGACGAGGAGGGCCTGGAGGTCCCCGGGGAGGGCCGGGTGAGGGCACGGCGACACGGTCTGGACGACGTCGAGATCCGGCTGGCGGCCAACCCGGGAACCCCCGCGCGCACGGTGACCCGGGCAGCCTCGGGCGGCGAACTGTCCCGCGTGATGCTGGCACTGGAGGTGGTCAGCGCGCAGGGCGAGGTGCCGACGTATGTCTTCGACGAGGTGGACGCGGGAGTGGGCGGCGCCGCGGCACTGGACCTCGGGGCGCGGTTGGCGGCGCTGGCCCGGCACGCGCAGGTGATCGTGGTGACCCACCTGGGGCAGGTGGCGGCGTTCGCCGACCGGCACTTGGTCGTGCAGAAGAGCTCGCAGGGCCAGGTCACCTCGAGCGGGGTCCACCCGGTCGAGGGGGAGGACCGGGTCGCCGAGATCGCCCGGATGCTCGGCGGGGTCAGCGACTCCCGCGCGGCGCTGGAGCACGCCGCAGAGCTGCTCGCGGAGCACGCTGTGCAGCGCGCCGGGGGCTGACCAGCGCCGAACACGGGCGGCGGTCTGGCACGATGGGCGATCATGACCTTGTCCAGACGGCCGGCGCACCGGGACGTCCCGGAGGACTCACCCGTCGCCGGGCCCATCCGGGTTGATCCGCGGACCAAGAACCTCACCAAACGGCTCACGCCCGGGGACATCGCCGTGATCAACCACGAGGACCTCGACCAGGTCAGTGCCCAGGCCCTGGTGGCCTGCCGTCCCAGTGCCGTCGTCAACGCTGCCGCCTCGATCAGCGGGGCCTACCCTAACCTCGGGCCCCAGATCCTGCTGGAGGCCGGTATCCCCCTGCTGGACCGGGCGGGTGAGACCCTGATGACCCAGGTCACCGAGGGGGCCGAGGGGCGACTCGAGGGCACCAGGGTGCTGGTCGACGACGCGGTCCTGGCCGAGGGCACCCGGCTCACCCTGCCGGACGTCCACGAGGCGATGGAGGCGGCCCGCGGCAACGTCTCGGAGCAGATCTCCTCCTTCGCCCGCAACACGATGGAGTACGTCAAGAACGAGCAGCACCTGCTGCTCGACGGCATCGACCTGCCGGAGTTGAGCACCCCGATGCGGGGCAGGTACGCCCTCGTGGTCGTCCGTGGGTACCACTACAAGGAGGACCTGCAGACGCTGCGCCCCTTCATCCGGGAGGCCAAGCCGGTGCTGATCGGCGTGGACGGCGGGGCGGACGCCCTGGTCGAGCTGGGGCACCGACCCGACCTCATCGTGGGCGACATGGATTCGGTCAGCGACGGGGCGCTCACCTCCGGGGCGGAGATCGTTGTCCACGCCTACCGTGACGGGCGGGCACCCGGGCTGGACCGGGTGCAGGCGCTGGGGGTCAGCGACCCGATCGTGCTCGCCGCGACGGGCACCAGCGAAGACGTGGCCATGCTGCTGGCCGACGGCCTCGGGTGCGAGCTGATCGTGGCGGTGGGGACCCACGCCACGCTCATCGAGTTCCTGGACAAGGGCCGCCAGGGGATGGCCAGCACGTTCCTGACCCGGCTGCGGGTCGGCGGCAAACTGGTCGACGCCAAGGGCGTCAGCCTGCTCTACCGTTCCCGGATCTCCGGTGCCGCACTGATCTGGTTGGTGATCGCCGGACTGCTCGCAGTGGGTGCTGCCCTGGCCGCGACACCGGGCGGGCGCACCCTGTTCCAGGTGCTGGCCGTGCGCTGGGACGACTTCTGGGCCTTCGTCGGGGGGATCTTCGGGTGATCGACTTCCGCTACCACATCGTCTCGCTCGTCGCGGTCTTCCTGGCGCTGGCGGTCGGCATCGTCCTGGGCGCCGGTCCCCTGCGCGAGGAGCTCGGCAACACCCTGGAGTCCCAGGTGTCCGAGCTCCGGGACGAACGTGCGTTGCTGCGTGCCGAGCTCGATGACACCCAGCTGCGCAATGACGCCAAGGACGAACTGGTCTCCATCCTGGCGCCGGTGGCCACGCAGGACCGGCTCGCCGACACGCGGGTGGGCATCGTGATGTTGCCCGGGGCCGACAACACCATGCACGACACCGTCAGCGACACGGTCGCCCGGGCAGGTGGCCAGGTGGTCGCCACCACCTGGTACCGCAACGAGGCAGAGGACCCTGAGCTCGCGGCGACCCGACACGAGCTGGCCCAGGAACTGGCAGCCCTCGTCGGTGATCCGGAGCCCCGCGAGGGCAGCGAGCCGACGCTCGGCACCGTCCTGGCCGCAGTCATCGCCGGCGTGGACGAGCCGGGCCAGAGCGGTCAGTGGGCGGTGGCCCAGCAACGGCTGGAGGAGTTGGACTTCGTCGAGGTCGACCGGGACGAGGACCACGACAACGTGGCTGTCCCCGGGACCCCCGACCTCGGGCCGCCCGACGCGGTCGTGGTGATCAGCGGGGGGCTGAGCCAGGCGGCGGTGGAACAGGACGAGGACGGAGCCGGCCTGCTGGCGGCCCGGTTGGACCTCGTCGCGGCACTCGGGGCGATCGAGATGCCGACCGTCGTCCTCGGCTACGGCACGGAACACTTCGAGAACCCGGAGGGTCAGACGCACGACGCACTGCTGCAGGCGGTGCGCGGCGACGGGTCGGTCGCCGACACCGTCGCCACGGTCGACAACGGGGACTCCTACACCGGTCAGGTGGCACTCGTCCTCACGCTCGGCCAGGCGCTCGTCGGGCAGTTCGGCCAGTGGGGGGTGGGCCCGGGTGCCGAGGGGGTGGCGCCGCAGATGCCCGCCTCGCGGGCGGTCGACGGGGAGGGCCCCACCGGACCCGTGGTCCAGCCCCCGGTGGCCACCCTGCCACCGGGCAGCGGGATGTCGCCCACCGAGGGGGAGCCGGGCGGCAACGACGACAGCAGCGGCGAACCCTCCGACCCGGCGGGCGACACCTCGGACGCCACGGCCACACCGTGAGCGGACCGATCCCGGGCGGGGCGCGGGTGCGGGACCTGGCCCTGGCCGCTGCGGCCGCCGGGCTCACGGGCGTGCTGTGGCACCGGCTCAGGACGGGTCCGGTGCCCGGCGGCGGACGACGCTGGTCCCGCACCAACCACGCCGGTGACCAGGTCACCCTGCTGGAGGGCGTCGCCCTGGTGGCCGGTGCCGCCGGGACCGCGGCCCTGTGCGGACCCGTCGCCGGGGCGGGGGCCGCGCGATCCGCCGCCGTCGTCGTCACCGCCGGGGGAGCGGGCTGGGTCGGCGCGGTCGACGACCTGCGGCAGGACACGGACCGCAAGGGGCTGGCAGGACACCTCGGGGCCCTGGCCAAGGGCCGGGTGACGACCGGGTCGCTGAAGATCCTGGTCCTCGCCGGGACCGGTCTGGTCGCCTGCGCCCTGGTGGACCGGGCGTCCGCGCCCGCAGGAGCCGGGGAGCCGCCCGTGCCTGCGCTGTGGCGGACCGTCGTGGGAGGGGCCGTGGTGGCCGGTGCTGCCAACCTGACCAACCTGCTGGACCTGCGCCCCGGGAGGGCGCTGAAGGCCGGGCTGCTCGGGTCGGTGCCGCTCGCGTCCACCGGCCCGGGGTCCCCGGTCGCGGGCGTCGTGGCGGGCACGGCAGCGGCCCTGCTGCCCGCCGACCTGGCGGGGACCAGCATGCTGGGCGACACGGGCGCCAACCCCCTGGGCGCCCTGGTGGGCCTGGCCATGGTGGACCGGTGGCGCGGTCCGGGGCGGATGGTCGCCCTGGGCGTGATCACCGGCCTGACCCTGGCCTCCGAGCGGGTCAGCTTCACCGCCGTCATCGAGTCGACCCCGGTGCTGCGCGAACTCGACGCGCTGGGGCGCCCACCGCGGTGAGCGCTCCCAGCCCCCGCCTGGCTGCCGGGAGCCTGCTGGCCGGGGCCGGGATCATCGCGGCCACCACGCTGGTCTCCCGGGTGGTGGGGCTCGGCCGCTGGTTCGTCTTCTCCCACTCCGTCGGGGCGACCTGCGTGGGCCAGATCTACGCGACGGCCAACCAGGTGCCCAACGTGCTCTACGAGATCGCGGCCGGTGGGGCGCTCGCGGCAGTCGTCGTGCCCCTCGTCGCGGGCCACCTGAACCGGGGCGCCGAGGACGCGGCGGACAGGACCGCGTCGGCGCTGCTGACCTGGGCGCTGAGCCTGCTGGTGCCGCTGGCCGTCGTCGTCGCGCTCCTCGCCGGACCGATCGCGGGCGCACTGCTGGGTGAGCAGAGCTGCGAGCAGCCATCGGCCACCCGGACCGGTGCCCTGATGCTCGTGATCTTTGCCCCCCAGGTGGTGCTCTACGGCATCGGGATCGTGCTGGCCGGCGTCCTGCAGGCGCACCGACGATTCCTGGCGGCCGCCCTGGCCCCGCTGCTGTCCAGCCTCGTCGTGATCGCCGCCTACCTGGCCTACGGCATGCTGCGGGGCGAGGGCCCGGCGCCGGAGGACGCCGGCCGCGAGGCCATCCTGGTGCTTGCCTGGGGCACCACCGCCGGTGTCGTGGCGCTGAGCCTGCCGTTGTTCCTCCCGGCACTGCGGGCCGGGGTGCGGCTGCGCCCCACGTGGCGCTTCCCGGAGGGGACCGGGTCCCGGGCCGGGGCCCTGGCGGTGGCGGGACTGATCGCCGTGGGCGCCCAACAGCTGTGTGTCCTCGCCACCGTGTGGTTGGCCAACCGCTCCGCGGACGTCGGCGTGGTCAACGTCTTCACCTACACCCAGACGGTCTACCTGCTGCCGTATGCCGTGCTGGCCGTGCCGCTGGCCACCGCGGCCTTCCCCCGGCTCACCGACCCGGGGGAGGCCACGGCGACGCTGCGCCGGACCGCGCAGGCGGTGCTGGCCACGGGGGTGGTCGCCGCGGTCGCGCTGGTGGCGGTGCGGCGTGAGGTCGGCGAACTGTTCCTGGCGCTGGACGCCGGGGCGGGCAGTGCGGGACGGGGGGCGCTGGAGGCGTTGCCCACGGCCGTGGCCGCCTACGCCCCGGGGCTCGCCGGATTCGGCCTGGCCGCACTGCTCACCCGGGCCCTCTATGCCCACGGCAGCGCCCGGGCGGCCGCCGGCTCCGTGGCCGCCGGGTGGCTCCTCGCGGCGGCGCTCCCCCTCCTGCTGCTGGCGCCCGCGCAGGGCGCCACGGCGTCGCACACCCTGGTGGTGCTCGGCGCCGCCAGCGCACTGGGCATGACCCTCACAGCCCTGTTGCAGGCCCGCCAGGTGCGGCGGGACTGGGGGCCGGGGGCGCTCGCGGGGAGCCTGCGCCCGGCAGTCGTCGCCGCGCTCGGTGCCCTGGTCGTGCTCGGTCTGCGGGAGGTGCTGGGCGTGGCCTGGTCGCCGGCGGGCCCGTGGGAGGCGGTCGTGTCGGCCGGCGTCACCGGCCCGACCGTCCTCGCGGCCGGGCTCCTGGGGGTGCGTGCCGTAGCCCCGGAGACCTTCCTGCGGATCCGTCGGGCCATCACCCGGAGCGGCCCCGGGGGCCGGGATAGGACAGACTGAGGTCGTGACGGACATCCTGCTGGTGACGGGCCTGGTGGCCGGTGGCGTCGGGCGACACGTGACCGGCCTGGCAGCCGGGTTGGTCGCCGAAGGGCACCAGGTGTCGGTCGCCTGCCCGCAGGTCGTGGCCGCCAGGTTCGACATCGAGGGCACCGGCGCCCGGGTGGTGCCGGTCGACATCGGCTCCCGCCCCGCGCCCCGCAGGGACCGTGCGGCCACGGCCACGCTCCGGGCTGCGATGGAGGGGCACGAGGTGGTGCACGCCCACGGGTTGCGGGCCGGTGCGCTCGCCCTGTTCGCCCGCGGACAGGCGACGAGCCCGGCCGTGGTCGTCACCAGCCACAACGCGGCACCGGAGGGGCGGCTTGCCGCGGCCGTGCACCGCGGACTGGAACGCAAGGTCTGCCAGGGCGCCGACCTGTTCCTGGGGGTCTCCGAGGACCTCCTGGAGCGGGCCCGCGAGCGGGGCGCGACCGAGACCGACCGCGCGGTCGTCGCGGCAGCGCGGGCCGTGCCGCAGACCAGCCCGGAGACCGTCCGGGCGGCGCTCGGGGTCACCCCCGGCCAGATGCTGGTCGTCAGCGTCGGACGCCTCGCGGCGCAGAAAGCCTTCGACCGGCTGCTCGAGGTGCTGGGCCGGGAGGAGTTCACCGGCCTCGACCTGCAGGTCGCCATCGTCGGGGACGGCCCGCAGCGCGAGTCCCTGCAGCGCACCATCGACCGCCTCTCGCTCCCGGTGACCCTCCTGGGGCACCGGGACGACGTCGCGGACCTGCTCGCGGCCGCCGACGTGGCGGTCTCCTCGGCCCGGTGGGAGGGACAGCCGGTGTGGGTGCAGGAGGCGCTCAGCGTCGGTGTCCCGATCGTGGCGACCGACGTCGGCGGCACCGCCGAGGTGCTCGACGGGGGCGGGGTGCTGGTGCCCGGGGACGACCCGGAGGCACTGGCTGCCGGCCTCGCAGGCGTGCTCACCGACGCGGACCTGCGTGCGGAACTGCGCGAGCGCGCCCTCCTGCGGGCGGGACAACTGCCCAGCGGTGAGGACGCCGTCCGGGCCGCGCTCACGGCATACGGGCGAGCCGCTGACCTGACCCCCGCACCCGGTGACGTAGACTGACAGCCCGTGGCAGACCAGACGAAACACCTCTTTGTGACAGGCGGAGTCGCTTCCTCTCTCGGCAAGGGACTGACCGCATCGAGCCTGGGCCTGCTGCTCCGGGCGCGTGGCCTCAAGGTCACCATGCAAAAGCTCGATCCCTACATCAACGTCGACCCCGGGACGATGAATCCGTTCCAGCACGGCGAGGTGTTCGTGACCGAGGACGGCGCCGAGTGCGACCTCGACATCGGGCACTACGAACGGTTCCTCGACACCAACCTGCGGGGCCGGTCAAACGTGACGACCGGGCAGGTTTACAACGACGTGATCGCCAAGGAGCGCCGCGGTGAGTTCCTCGGCGACACGGTGCAGGTGATTCCGCACATCACCAACGAGATCAAGGCCCGGATGCGGGCCGACGCCACCGAGTTGCCCCCGGACGAGCGACCCGACGTGATCATCACCGAGATCGGCGGCACGGTCGGCGACATCGAGTCGCTGCCGTTCCTGGAGGCGGCCCGGCAGGTGCGCCACGACGTCGGCCGGTCCAACTGCTTCTTCCTCCACGTCTCCCTGGTGCCCTACCTGGCCCCGAGCGGTGAGCTGAAGACCAAGCCGACCCAGCACTCGGTCGCCCAGTTGCGCCAGGTCGGCATCACCCCCGACGCGCTGGTGCTGCGCTCGGACCGCGAGGTGCCGACGTCGATCAAGCGCAAGATCTCGATGATGTGCGACGTCGACGTCGACGGGGTGGCTAACGCGATGGACGCCCCGAGCATCTACGACATCCCCAAGGTGATCCACGCCGAGGGGCTGGACGCGTTCGTGGTGCGCTACCTGGGCCTGCCGTTCCGCGACGTCGACTGGTCCGACTGGGACTCCCTGCTGCGCCGGGTTCACGAGCCGGAGCACGAGGTGGAGATCGCCCTGGTCGGCAAGTACGTCGACCTGCCGGATGCCTACCTGTCGGTGAGCGAGGCGATGCGCGCCGGGGGGTTCCACCACGACGCGAAGGTCTCCATCCGGTGGGTGGCCTCCGACGAGTGCCGCACCGAGGCGGGGGCGAGCAAGGCCCTCGGCGGGGTCGACGCCATCCTGGTGCCCGGCGGGTTCGGGGTGCGCGGCATCGAGGGCAAGATCGGTGCCCTGCGGTGGGCCCGGGAACGCGGCGTGCCGACGCTGGGGATCTGCCTGGGGCTGCAGGCCATGGTCATCGAGTTCGCCCGCAACGTCGCCGGGATCGAGGGTGCTAGCTCCACCGAGTTCGACCCCGACGGTCCGGCGCCGGTCATCGCCACGATGGAGGAGCAGAAGGCCTTCGTCGAGGGCGCCGGTGACCTGGGGGGCACCATGCGGCTCGGCTCCTACGAGGCCGCGCTGGAGTCCGGGTCGGTCGCAGCACAGGCGTACGGGTCGACGTCGGTGACCGAGCGGCACCGGCACCGCTACGAGGTCAACAACGGCTACCGGGACCAACTCGCCGAGGCTGGACTGACCTTCTGCGGCACCTCGCCCGACGGGTCCCTGGTGGAGTTCGTCGAGCTGCCCGCCGACGTGCACCCCTACTACGTGTCCACGCAGGCCCACCCGGAGTTCAAGTCCCGCCCGCACCGGGCGCACCCGCTGTTCGCCGGACTGGTCGGCGCCGCCCTCGACGTGCAGCGCAGCCAGCGCCTCGTCGAGGTGGAGCGCACCCACAGCGCATGACCCTGGACGCCCCCCGCGCCGTCGCCGCCGAGCTGGAGGACCGCCTCGAGCGGTCGCCGGTGCGTGAGTCCGACGTCGTCTTCGACGGCCGCGTCTGGGACGTGCGCCGGGACCGGGTCGACCTCGGCGAGGCCGGTGAGGTGGTCCGGGAGTACGTCGACCACCCCGGTGCCGTGGCCGTGCTCGCGCTGCGGGAGGACCGCGGCGCGCCCGAGGTGCTGCTCATCCAGCAATACCGCCACCCGATCGGCGCCCACGAATGGGAACTTCCCGCGGGGCTGCTCGACGTCGCCGGGGAAGCGCCGTGGGTCGGTGCCGCCCGGGAGCTGGACGAGGAGGCCGACCTGCGGGCCGCCACCTGGCACCTGCTCGCCGACTACCTCTCCTCACCGGGCGGGGTCAGCGAGGCGCTGCGCGTCTATCTGGCCCGGGACCTGGCCGACGTGCCCGAGGGTGAGCGGTTCACCCGGGAGGCCGAGGAGCTCGGTATGCCGACCCGTTGGGTCCCCCTTGACCTGGCCGTGGACGCGGTGCTGGCCGGGCGGCTGCGCAACGCCACCGTCGCCATCGGCGTGCTCAGCGCCCAGGCCTCGCTGGCCCGCGGGTGGGACACCCTCCGGCCGGTCGACACCCCCTGGCCCGCCCACCCGCGGCTGGGCTGACGCACCCCGCGGACTCAACCTTTCGGGGCGGCACGCCGTTGAGAATGGTGACGGTGCCGTCTCCGGGTGGAGCGGCCGACCACGGTGAGGAGCGGGCGTGCGGAGCGATCAGGAGCAGGAGTTCGTGGCGTTCGTCGACGCCGTGTCGCCGCGCCTGCTCGCCAGCGCCTGGCTGCTCACCGGGGACGCGGACGCAGCCCAGGATCTGGTCCAGGAGACCCTGACCCGGCTCTACGTCCGCTGGCGGCGGGTCCGCGGCGGCAACCCCACGGCATACGCCCGTCGGGTGTTGACCAACCTGCACACCGACGCCTGGCGCGGCCGGCGCCACGAGGTGCTGGTCGCCGAGCCCGCCGAGCGTGCCGGGAGCGACCCGCACACGGGTCGACACTTCGACGTGGTCCGGGCTTTGCAGGAGCTGCCGCCGCGGGAGCGTGAGGTGGTCGTGCTGCGGCACTACCTGGACCAGTCCGAGGAGCAGACCGCTCAGAGCCTCGGCACCTCGGTCGGCACCGTCAAGAGCTCGGCCTCACGCGGCCTGGCCAAGTTGCGGGAGATCCTGCGGGAAGGAGACGAGTCCCATGTCGGACGAGCGTGACGTGGTGGAGTTGCTGGACCGTGCGGTGCGGGAGGGCCCTGCGCTGCATCTCGACAGCGCGGCCGTGCTGGCCGCCGGGCGGGGCAGGGTGCGGCGTCGTCGGCTCACCGGAATCGGGGCCACCCTCGTGCTGGCGGGGGGCGTGTGGCTCGGTGGAACCCACCTGGGCGGGCAGGAGCAGGTGGCGCCGTCTCCGGCGACCACCGACCAGGAGGGCCGGGTCGTGCCGATGGAGCAGGGCGTCACCCTTCTCGGGCACGCATTCAGCGTCTCGCTCAGCCAAGAGACCCATGGCGAGCTGATCCTGACCCAGCAGGACGACCCGGACCGGCGACAGTTCGTGCTGGGCCCGACGACCGGGACCGAGGTGCAGTTCCAGCGGATCCCAGCGGGCGTGGTGGTCGCAGTCCCGGGGTGGGACCCGTCCCAGCCCGCGCCGACGGAGGCGCAGGTCCGGTCCGCCGGTGGAGACCTGCGGTGGGTGGAGAGCGCCGACGCCGTCGTGGTCCAGACCCCGGACGCGGCGGTGGCGCTGCTCTCGGTGCCGGCCGAGTCGGGTGAGCAGCTCTCCGTCGGTGGGGTGCGCCTCGCCGACGGAACGGTGCTGGAGGAGGTGTCGGCCACTTTCCCGCCACCCGACCTGGAGGTCACCACCGGGGACGACGGCTATGGGCTGCTCCTCGACGGGGCCCCGGTGCAGTTCGTGACGTCCCTGGCCGGGGACGTGGACGTCTGGACCAGCCACAGCCGCACCGTCGTGGTCTCACCGACGGGCGAGGCGGACTGGTCGATGGTGCTGATCCGGGGCCACCAGTCCGGGTTCCCCGAGCTCCAGGACGGCCTAGAGATCGAGGGTCAGGCGATGAGCGTCCGCGTGTACGAGGGACTGATCGCCGAGGACGTGGCCGACGTGCTGATCGGGCGGGGCGGCGAGTTGTCGCTCGGCTCGGGTGGGGATGTCCTGACGCAGCAGTTGACCTCGCTCGAGGGTGCCGCCTGCTACGTGCCCAGCGTCGACCTCTGGTGCGTCCAGCAGTCTGCGGCGGCGGAGGGGTACCCCGCAGTGGCGGCCCACGGGGTCGCGGTTCTGCCCGCTGGACTCGCCGACCCCTACGTGCTCGGCGGCGACTATTCGAACGGCACCCTGGAGTTCCTGGTCGCCCAGCGGATGCCGGAGGGCGCGACCGGCGCCACGCTGCAGATACCCGGTGGGGAGCCCGTGCCCGCGGAGGTCGTGCGGATGGGGGACTCGGCGTTGGCCGTGGCCCGGGCCGCCGCACCGGCGCAAGACGCGGACGTCGCTCCGGAGGCGGAGTGGGCGGACCTGATGTGGGCGATGGACGGGTTCACCTGGGAATAGGCGGCACAAAGCGGTTGCCCGGCCCGGTCCGGGTGGGCACGATGGAGGGCCTCGACCAGGGAGGCCGGCCATGACGCACGTGTCCCGCCCGACCCTGCCCACCCAGGACGGTGTGCTGGACGTGGCCTGCGATGAGTCCGGCGCCGAGGGGGAGCACCTGGCGGGAGCCACGACCGACGTCTTCGCCCACGCCACGGTGGCCGTGCCGCGTCCGCTGGCCGAGGGAGCCGTCGCGGACATCCGCGACCTCATCGGGTCGCCGGCGTTGGAGTACAAGGCGAATCACCTGCTCCGGCGCAAGCACCGGGAGGTGCTGAGGTGGTTCCTCGGTCCGGACGGGCCGGTCCACGGATGCGCGCGCGTCCACCTGGTCCAGAAGGAGTACTTCCTGCTGCGGCGACTCACCCAGTTCCTGCTCGTGGACGCGGACGCTGCGACTTCGCTGTACCCGTCCGGGAGCGGGACCGGGCCCCGGTGGGACGCGTTCCTGCACGCCGCCAACGAGCTGATGCGGACCAGGGCCGTGGAGGAACCGGCAGACCCTGTCGGGGCCTTCTACGGGTCCCTGGACGCGCTGCCCCACTCCGGGACCGGTGTGTGCCAGCGCCTGGCCGGGACGCGTGCCCGGGCCGAACGGTTGCGGCCCGCACTCGTAGGGGACGCCGCGTCGATCCCCACGCTGGATCCGCTATTCCCAGCCATCGAGCGGGCCGTGCACCTGTGGGGGACGCCGGACCGACCGGTGCTGCTGGTCCACGACGAACAGCGCTCGCTCTCCCCGGACCGGGTGGCGTCCCTGGCGCGCGGGATGAACGGCTGCCTCGCCGGGATCCGCCTGGTGGACTCCACGACCGACCCGCGGGTCCAGCTCGCGGACTTCCTCGCCGGGGTGGCCCGGTGGATCGCCTCGGAGGCGCTCGGCGGGTCGGGTGAGCCCGACCTCACCGCCGCGCTCACGGCATACGTCGATCCCGCCTCGGTGTGGGCGGACCGGGCGAGCTGGTCCCGCCTGGCCCCGGGGGCGCTGGCGGGGTGACCCGCGCGGCCGCCGGTCAGTCGCCGGCGACGAAGAAGAGCCAGGTGCCGTCCCCGGCGATGCCGACCCGCCAGCCCGAGTAGCCCTCGGCGCCGCGCATGCGGTCGACCTCCTCCTGCGGGTAGAGCCCGGCGTCGACGATCTCCTGCCAGTCCTCGTCGGTCGCGTCCAGGGAGTAGGCGGCCGGCCAGACCGTGACGGGGCCGTCGCCCTCGTAGGTCTCCTGGCTCGGGCTGGTTGCCGTGAGCAGGACCGCGAGAGCCAGGTAGCGACCCTCGACGTCGGGCAGCCCGAGGGCCTCCTCGGGGGGCGTCTCCCCGAAGGACAGGGTCGGCTGGTCCGCCTCGGCGGCGGAGATCAACGCGTCCGAGTCGCAGCCGACCGCGGCGTCCAGCAGCGAGGTCGCCTGGTCGACGACGGGCTGGGGGGAGTCGCCGGCGTTCAGGTCGCCCGGGGTGTAGCCGCTGCTGGAGCACTCCTCGGCCGGGGGTGCCGCCGCGTCGGTGGTCTCCTCGGCCTCGTCGGACTCCGACGGCTCGGCCGACTCGGTCTCGGTGCCCTCGCCGTCTTCCGACTCCTCGTCCTCCTCGGCGGGCGGCACTGCGGCGGTGTCCTCCTCGGAGTCCTGCTCGGTCTCGTCGCCGACGTCCCGCCCGGGGTCGTCCTGGATGGGGTCGGCGACGTCGGAGGCGGTGGTCGGATCCGCCGGCGGTTCCTCCTCGGTGCCGCACGACGCGGTCAGCAGGAGGGCAGCAGTGAGGGTCGGAGCGAGGATGGCACGGCGCACGTGGACGTCCTTCGGGTCGTGGAGTCGGGCGTCGTCCAACATATCCGTAGACTGGTGCCCGCGTGGCAGACCGCCACGCGACCACCACGATCCCGACCAGAGGTTCCACCGTGCTCCGAACACACCGGGCCGGCACCCTGCGTGCCGACCACGCCGACCAGACCGTCACGCTCACCGGGTGGGTTGCCCGGCGACGCGATCACGGCGGGGTGGCGTTCCTGGATCTGCGGGACGCCTCCGGCGTCGTCCAGGTGGTGGCCCGCGACGAGGTGCTCGCCGAGGGCGGGGCCCACGATCTGCGCAACGAGTACTGCATCAAGGTGACCGGCAGCGTTCGGGTGCGGCCGGACGGCAACACCAACCCGGACCTGCCGACCGGTGAGATCGAGGTCGTCGCCGGCGACCTGGAGGTGCTCAGCGAGTCCGAGGCCCTGCCGTTCCAGATCGACGAGCGGGTCTCCGTGGGTGAGGAGGCGCGGCTGCGGCACCGCTACCTGGACCTGCGCCGCCCGGGTGCCAGCGCCGCCGGGCAGAACCTCCGGCTGCGCAGCAAGGTGAACGCGGCCGCCCGCAACCTGCTGGACGAGCGGGACTTCGTCGAGGTCGAGACCCCGACGCTGACCCGGTCCACCCCCGAGGGTGCCCGTGACTTCCTGGTGCCGGCCCGCCTGCAGCCCGGGTCCTGGTACGCCCTCCCGCAGAGCCCGCAGCTGTTCAAGCAGTTGCTCATGGTCGCGGGGCTGGAGCGGTACTACCAGATCGCCCGCTGCTACCGGGACGAGGACTTCCGCGCCGACCGGCAGCCGGAGTTCACCCAGCTCGACATCGAGATGAGCTTCGTCGAGCAGGAGGACGTCATCGAGCTCGGCGAGGCCATCGCCACGGCGGTCTGGCAGGTCATCGGTGTCGACCTGCCCACCCCGTTCCCGCGGATCACGTATGCCGAGTCGATGGCCCGCTACGGGTCCGACAAGCCCGACCTGCGCTTCGACCTCGAGCTGGTGGATTGCACCGAGTACTTCGCCGACACCCCGTTCCGGGTCTTCCAGGCCCCGTATGTCGGGGCGGTCGTCATGCCCGGTGGCGGCAGCCAGCCGCGGCGCCAGTTCGACGCCTGGCAGGAGTGGGCCAAGCAGCGGGGCGCCAAGGGGCTGGCCTACGTCACCGTGGCCGAGGACGGCACGCTCGGCGGGCCGGTCGCCAAGAACCTGACTGACGCGGAGCGGGACGGCCTGGCTGCCCACGTTGGCGCGAAGCCGGGGGACTGCGTGTTCTTCGGGGCCGGTGCCGTCAAGTCCACGCGGGCGCTGCTCGGGGCGGCGCGCACCGAGATCGCGCGCCGTTGCGACCTCATCGACGAGTCGGCCTGGTCGCTGCTGTGGGTGGTCGACGCGCCGCTGTTCGAGCCGGCCAGCGAGGCCGTCGCCGCGGGTGACGTCGCCGTCGGTGGTGGCGCCTGGACGGCCGTGCACCACGCGTTCACCTCCCCGCAGGAGCAGTTCCTCGACACCCTGGAGGAGGACCCGGGCTCCGCACTGGCCTACGCCTACGACCTGGTCTGCAACGGCAACGAGATCGGCGGTGGGTCGATCCGTATCCACCGCCGGGACGTCCAGGAGAGGGTCTTCGCCATCATGGGGTTGTCCGAGGAGGAGGCCCGGGAGAAGTTCGGCTTCCTGCTCGAGGCGTTCAAGTTCGGGGCCCCGCCGCACGGTGGGATCGCCTTTGGCTGGGACCGGATCGTGGCGTTGCTGGCCGGGACGGAGTCCATCCGCGACGTCATCGCCTTCCCCAAGTCCGGTGGCGGGTTCGACCCGCTGACCGCGGCGCCCGCCCCCATCACCGCGGCCCAGCGCAAGGAGGCCGGGGTCGACGCGGTGCCTGCGGCGGACGCCCCGCCGGTGCAGGGCGTCGAGGACGTCAGTCCGGCCGAGAGCTGAGCCGTGACAGGAGCTCGGGGGCGCCGTCCCCCTCGAGCTCCGCGGGCTTCACACCACGTCCGGACAGGACGAGCAGCATCGCCTCGGCGCTGCCGCGGACCTCGGGTCCCTGGCCATGGGTCCAGTCCACATCGTGTGCGACGAGCCGGAGGTCGGCCGTCCGGCGCGACGGGCCGCCACTGACCGGGATCGTGAACGGCCAGCGGGCGGCCAGGAGCCAGCTCGCGACCGGGCGGAAGGCCTCGGCTGGCACGGGGCGGGGCCGTCCGAGGGGACGCCGGACGTCGAGGGCGTGCACGGTGGCGTCGACCACGGACAGGATCTGCGGCAGGCCGGGTGGGCCGGCATCCTCGGCGACATTGCGTCGCAACCGGTCCAGGATGGCGTCGGTGCCTCGGCCGGACCACCGGACGGCCGACTCGGCGATCATCCGGTTGTAACCGAAGCGGGACCGTGCCAACTCGCCCACCATCTCGTGCGGCCGGAGCGACTGCCCGTATGCCGCGTGGGCGGCCACATCCTGGACCGTCCAGCCGGCGCACAGTGAGGGCGTGGCCCACTGCTGGGAATCCAGGGTCTCCAGGAGGTCGAGCAGTGCCTGCCGCTCGGTGCGCAGGACCGGGGTCAACGCGCCCACGCTCTGAGTGTGGCACCGCCGCTTCCCGGGCACCAGACCCACATCGCCAGACGGCACGTCCGGTGCCCCGCCTGACCGCCAGACGAGGCGTCCGGTGGGGTGTGCGCACCGCCAGACCACACGTCCGGTGGGGTGTGCGCACCGCCAGACGACACGTCCGGTGGGGTGTGCGCACCGCCAGACGACACGTCCGGTGGGGGTGGGGTCCGTAGGGTGTGGGGGTGAGCCCTCCCGCAGCGCCGGACGTCGTGGTCGTCGGGTCGGGGCCGAACGGGCTCGCGGCCGCGGTGACCCTGGCGCGGGCCGGGCTGGGGGTCACCGTGATGGAGGGGCAGCCGAGCCCGGGGGGCGGGGTGCGGACGCTGCCGTTCCGGGCGCCCGGCGCACCCGGGGGCGAGGGACTGCTCCGGGACGTGTGCGCCGCGGTGCCCGCTGCCGCGCCGTCGTCACCGTTCTTTGCCGCGTTCGACCTGCCGGCCCGGGGTGTGGAGCTCATCGTCCCCGAGGTGTCCTACGCCCATCCGCTGGACGATGGGCGGGCCGGCATCGCCTACCGGGACCTCGCCAGGACCGTGGCCGGGCTGGGGGAGGACGGGCCCCGGTGGCGCACCCTCATGGGTCCCCTGGTGCGGCACCACCGGGACGTGGCGGCACTGGCACTCTCCGACAAGCGCTCGCTGCCCCGGGCCGCCACCACGCCCGCGGGGCTGGCCGCGGCGGGGGCCGCGTTCACCCGGGCGCTGGGACTGCTGTCCCGCGCGGTCACCGACCCGTGGTGGCGGGCCGAGGTCGCCCCGGCCCTGGTGACCGGGGTGGCCGCACACAGCATCACTGCGCTGCCCTCGCTCGCGGCCGCGGGCACCGCCGCCTACCTGGGTGCCCTGGCGCACAGCCCGACCGGCTGGCCGCTGGTGCGCGGCGGCATCGGGGAGATCACCCGGGCGCTGGTCGCCGACCTGGAGTCCCACGGGGGCAGGCTCGTCCTCGACCACCCCGTCCGGTCCCGCGCGGACATCCCCCCGGCGCGGGCCGTGGTCCTGGACACCCACGTCGCGGTCGCCGCCGGGCTGCTGGCCGAGCCCCATCGGTCACGGTTGCGGCAGCTGCCCCTCGGGTCCGGCGTGTGCAAGGTGGACTTTGTGCTCTCCGGGCCAGTCCCCTGGGCACATCCGGAGGTAGGGCGGGCTGGCACCGTGCACCTCGCCGGGTCGGTGGCCCAGGCCAGGGCGGCCGAGGCCGAGGTCGCTGCGGGGCGCCATGCGGAGCACCCGGTGATGCTGGTCAGCGACCCCACCGTGCACGACCCCGGGCGGCTCGGGACCTCGGGGCTGCGGCCGCTGTGGGCCTACGCGCACGTCCCGCAGGGCTCGACGCGCGACCTGCGCGCCGCGGCGGAGGCCCAGGTGGAACGGTTCGCACCCGGATTCCGCGACGTCGTGGTGGACTGCGTCGTCACCCCGGCCTCCCGACTGTCGGAGCAGAACGCGGGCTACCCGGGGGGCGACATCTCGGGGGGACTCGTCACGATGCGGCACATGGTCGCCCGGCCGTCGTGGGGGCGGGACCCGTATGCCGTGGCGCCGGGGGTGTGGCTGTGCTCGGCGTCCACTCCACCGGGGCCCGGGGTCCACGGGATGTCCGGCCTGCACGCCGCACGACGGGTGTTGCGCGAGTTCGGGATCAGGCGGGTGCCTCCACTCGGGCCCCGCTGACCGGTGCGGCGCCCACGGCTGGGCACCGGGCGACCGTCAGGCGAGGCGGCGGCTGTGCCAGGGGTAGGCGGTGCGGTAGCCGAGGCGGCGATAGACGGACAGGGCGGTGGCGTTCGCGCTGTACACGCCGAGCGTGCACACCCCGTGTGCTCCCAGCGCGTGGCGGGTCAGTGCCGCCGTGATGGCCGTGCCGAGTCCGCTGCCCCGGTGGTCGCGGTGGACGACGATGCCGGCCAGGTGCGGGGCCCCGGAGTTCAGGAGCTGCATGCCGCCGGCCGCGATCAGCGCTCCGTCACCGCTCCGGAGGCCGAGCCACAGGACGGTCCGGCCCGTCCCCGGCTCACCCTCGGCGGTGGGGCTGTGCTCCGTGGACAGGACCGAAATCGCATCGGCATCCGCCACGTCGTCCAACTCCACCAGCATCTCTTCGCCGCGGGCCGGAGCCGGCGCCGAGGTGGTCCACATAAAATCCCACTCGCCGCCGCCGGCGAGGTCGAAGTGCGCCGCCAGCACCGCGGCATACGGCTGCGGGATCGACAGCCCGTTCACGCCGAGCCGCGCGACATGCCCCTCCTCGCGCAACCCGGTGAGCAGGTCCGCGAGCCCGACCTCGGGGGACAGGGTGCCGGTGGACAGCGGGATCAACCACAGGCCGTGCCGGTGCGTGCCCAATCGCTCCACGGCGACCGCACCGGCGCCGGCGAGGACGGCGCCCTCAAACGGGTCGGGGACGGCCCACCGGACGAACGGGTCGTCCCGGGTCAGATCCAATAGGTCCCGGTGGCTGCCCACGGGGCGGAGCGGTCGGTCGAGCACCGCCACATCGTAGGAAAGTGGTGAGAGCCGGCCCGCGGTCAGGTCGCGAGCCAGGCCGCGGCGACGGCGAGGAGACCAGCCGCCAGGCTGTGCAGCAGGGGCGGAAGGGAGGCCGCGGCGCGCGCGGTCACCAGGTTGTCGGAGGGGTACTCGTTCATGTCTCAAGCCTGCGCCGGGAGGGTGCGCACGCGCATCGATCCGCGGGACCGTTCTGAAGTGCGACGTCGGTCGCCGGGGGGCGGTGCCGGGTCATCCCGGGGTATGACGAGAGACTCCGCACCGCTTGCCCCAGACCGGGTGGGGGTCGGCGGGCGCGGGATGCCCGGTGCGTCCAGCAGCGCGGGTTAACCTGCCCACGTGCCCGGATCCGACGGTGGCGACCTGTTCGCCCAGCAAGTGGACGAGACGGGTGACCTGCGCCCGCCCCTGGCCGTCCGGATGCGACCGGCCACCCTGGAGGAGGTCCGCGGCCAGGCCGACGTGCTGCGCCCGGGCAGTCCGCTGCGCCGGTTGATCGAGGGACAGGGCGGTGCCGCGGGGCCGTTGTCGGCGATCCTGTGGGGTCCGCCGGGGACGGGCAAGACGACGCTGGCCCACCTGGTGGCCCAGGCCGCGGGCCGGACCTTCGTCGAGCTGTCCGCGGTCACCGCGGGGGTGAAGGATGTGCGGGCGGTCATGGAGCAGGCCACCCGGGAGCGCAGCCTCTACAGCCGCCAGACGGTGCTGTTCCTGGACGAGATCCACCGGTTCAGCAAGGCCCAGCAGGACGCGCTGCTCCCCGGTGTGGAGAACCGCCTGGTGATCCTGGTGGCCGCGACGACCGAGAACCCCTCGTTCAGCGTCATCGCGCCGCTGTTGTCCCGGTCCATGCTGATCCGGTTGCAGTCCCTGGACGACGCGCAGGTCGGGCAGGTCCTCGACGAGGCGCTGGAGGACGAGCGGGGGCTGGCCGACCGGTTCACCCTCGAGCCGGAGGCCCGGGAGCACATCATCCGGATCGCGGGCGGCGACGCCCGCCGGGCGCTGACCACGCTGGAGGCAGCCGCCGGGGTCGCCGAGGACGCCGTCGCGGCAGGCCGCGAGGAGGATCAGGTCGTGATCGCCCTCGCGGCGGCCGAGCAGGCGGTGGACCAGGCCGCGGTGCGTTACGACCGGGCGGGGGACCAGCACTACGACGTCGCCAGCGCGTTCATCAAGTCGATGCGGGGCAGCGACGTCGACGCGGCACTGCACTACCTGGCCCGACAGCTGGAGGCCGGGGAGGATCCGCGGTTCATCGCCCGGCGGATCGTCATCGCCGCCAGCGAGGACGTGGGAATGGGCGACCCGACGGCCCTGCAGACCGCGGTCGCGGCGCTGCACGCTGTCGCCCAGATCGGGATGCCGGAGGCCCGGATCATCCTGGCCCAGGCGGTCGTCCACAATGCCCTGGCCCCCAAGTCCAACGCGGCCTACCGGGGCATCAACGCCGCCATCGAGGACGTGCGCGCCGGGCGCGGCGGGGCAGTGCCCGCCCATCTGCGGGGTACCGGCTACGCACGGGCGGCCGACCTCGGCCACGGGGAGGGCTACCGCTACAGCCACGACGAGCCGGCGGGGGTGGGGCCGCAGCAGTACCTGCCCGACGACCTCGTCGACGCCGACTACTACCAGCCCACCGACCGCGGCTGGGAGGAGCGGCTGGGCCCGCGCTGGCGCCAGCTGCGCGGGATCATCCGGGGTGAGGAGTCCTCCGGTTAGAGTGTCCCGACCCCGTTCGAGCATGAGGAGCCCATGGAAACCGCCGAGATCCGCCGTCGCTGGCTGTCCTTCTTCGAGGGCAAGGGCCACACGGTGGTGCCCAGCGCGCCGCTGCTGTATGACGACCCGAACCTGCTGTTCGTCAACGCCGGGATGGTGCCGTTCAAGCCCTACTTCCTGGGGCAGCAGACCCCGCCCTGGGAGCGGGCCACCTCGGTGCAGAAGTGCGTGCGCACGCTGGACATCGAGGAGGTCGGCAAGACCACCCGGCATGGCACGTTCTTCCAGATGAACGGCAACTTCTCCTTCGGCGACTACTTCAAGGAAGGGGCCATCTCCTACGCGTGGGAGCTGGTCACCGGGTCCCAGGACGAGGGGTTCCTGGGCTTTGACCCCGACACCGTGTGGGTGACCGTGCTGGAGGGGGACGACGAGGCCGCAGACCTGTGGCACCGGGTGGCCGGGCTGCCGCACGACCGCATCCAGCGCCGGGGACGGGAGGACAACTACTGGCACATGGGGGTTCCCGGCCCAGGGGGCCCGTGCAGCGAGATCTACATCGACCGCGGCCCCGAGCACGGCCCCGACGGTGGGCCTGTCGTCGACGAGGACCGGTTCCTGGAGATCTGGAACCTGGTGTTCATGCAGGAGGAGCTCTCCGAGGTCCGGTCCAAGGTCGACTTCGACATCGCCCGGGAACTGCCGAACAAGAACATCGACACCGGGATGGGTCTGGAGCGGGTGGCCTACCTGCTGCAGGGGGTGGACAACCTCTACGAGATCGACGAGGTCTACCCGGTCATCGCCGCGGCCGAGGAACTCTCCGGGCGGCACTACGGCGCCGACCACGGTGACGACGTCCGGTTCCGGGTGGTCGCCGACCACGTCCGTTCCGGCCTGATGCTGATGGGCGACGGGGTGACCCCGGGCAACGAGGGGCGCGGCTACGTGCTGCGCCGCCTGCTGCGCCGTGCCGTGCGGTCCATGCGCCTGCTGGGCGTGCAGGACCCGGCGCTGCCGCAGCTGCTGCCGATCAGCCTGGAGGCCATGAGCAAGTCCTACCCGGAGCTGGAGCCGATGTTCGGGCGGATCAGCCAGGTCGCCTACGCGGAGGAGGACGCGTTCCGGCGCACCCTGGCCCAGGGCACCACGATCCTGGACACCGCCGTCACCCGGGCCAAGGCCGAAGGCGCCGGGCAACTGGCCGGTGACCAGGCGTTCGCGCTGCACGACACCTACGGCTTCCCGATCGACCTGACCCTGGAGATGGCGCAGGAGCAGGGCCTGTCGGTGGACCGCGAGGGCTTCACCCGGTTGATGACCGAGCAGCGGGAGCGCGCCAAGGCCGATGCCCGCGCCAAGAAGTCCGGGCACGCCGACACCGAGGTGTGGCGGGAGCTGCGGGACCGGGGCGCCACGGAGTTCTTGGCCTACCAGACCCTGACCGCCGAGGCCTCGGTCCAGGGACTCGTCGTCGACGGGGCCCGGGTGCCGGTGCTGGAGCAGGGGCAGCGCGGCATGCTCGTGCTGGACCGCACCCCCTTCTACGCCGAGTCCGGTGGTCAGATCGCCGACGAGGGCATCATCGAGGCCGACGGCGTCCGGCTGCGGGTGCGGGACGTGCAGCGCCCGGTGAAGGGCCTCATCGTGCACACCGTCGAGGTCGAGGAGGGCCAGCTGGCCGAGGGCACCGGCGTGCAGGCGCTGGTCGACCCCGACTGGCGGGTGCAGGCCTGTCAGGCGCACTCGGGCACGCACGTCGTCCACGCGGCGCTGCGCCAGGTGCTGGGCCCCAACGCGCTGCAGAGCGGGTCCTACAACAAGCCCGGCTACCTGCGGCTCGACTTCGCCTGGAACTCCTCGCTGTCGCCGGAGACCCGCTCGGAGATCGAGGAGGTCGCCAACCTGGCGCTGCGGCAAGACCTGCCCGTGTCGGCGAGCTACATGACCCTGCCCGAGGCCCGCGAGCAGGGGGCGCTCGCGCTGTTCGGCGAGACGTATGACGAGCAGGTGCGGGTTGTCGAGATCGGCGGTCCCTGGTCGCGCGAGCTGTGCGGTGGCACCCACGTGCGGCACTCCTCCCAGGTCGGTGCGCTGACCCTGATCGGGGAGTCCTCGGTCGGCTCCGGCTCCCGGCGCGTGGAGGCGCTGGTCGGGATGGACGCCCTGCACTACCTGGCCAAGGAGCGGGCGCTCGTGGCCGAGTTGACCTCCCTGGTGGGGGTCAGCCCGGAGCACCTCACCGACCGGGTGTCCCAGGTGCTGGGCCGGTTGAAGGAGGCCGAGCGGGAGATCGCCGGCATGCGGCAGCAACAGGTGCTCGCGGCCGCGGGCCAGCTCGTCGAGCAGGCCAAGGACGTCTCCGGGATCCGGGTCCTGACGCACGACGCCGGCACCGGGGTCGCCGGGGACGAACTGCGGTCCCTGGCGACCGACCTGCGCGAACGGCTGGGCAACGAGCGTGCCTCCGTCGTCGCCGTGGCCGGGGTGAACAACGACCGGCCTGCCATCGTCGTCGCCACCAACCCCACCGCGAGAGAGGCTGGGGTGAAGGCCGGGGCCCTGGTCAAGGCTGCCGCCCAGGCGCTGGGTGGCGGGGGCGGCGGCAAGGACGACCTCGCGCAGGGCGGGGGCCAGGACCCCACCCAGGTCCCGGCCGCCCTGGCTGCGGTCGAGCACGCCGTTGCCGATCACGTGGGCCTGCCCAGGTAGCCCGGCGTGCGGCGCGGTGTGCGGCTGGGGGTTGACGTAGGTCAGGTGAGGGTCGGGGTGGCCCAGAGCGACCCCGACGGCATGCTGGCGACCCCCGTCGCCACCCTCCAGCGCGATCCGCAGGATGGTGCCGACGTCGACCAGATCGCCGGGATCGCCTCGGAGACAGCGGCGATCGAGGTCGTCGTCGGTCTCCCGCGGTCACTCTCCGGTGACGAGGGAGTAGCCGCGCAGCGCGCACGCGACTACGCTGCAACGTTGCACCTCCGCCTCGCCCCGGTGGCGGTGACACTGTTCGACGAGCGGTTGACGACCGTTGATGCCCACCGTGCCCTGCGCTCCAGCGGGGTCCACGGCCGAGCGCACCGCTCCCGGATCGACCAGGCCGCCGCAGTGCTCATCCTGCAGGCGGCGTTGGACGCCGAACGCAGTACCGGTCGCCCGGCCGGCGAACCCGTGGGTGCACGCAAGCCACGGACCAAGAGGTCCGCGGCCCGACACGAAGGACCGCAGCCGTGACTCGACCCCCTGAGAACGACTCGACGACCAGTGAGTCCCCGGACGCCGAGCGTCCGCACGACGAGCCAAGCCACGACGAGCACGCCCACGAGGAGCACCCTGCCGAGGAACCTGCCTATCTCACGGACGAGCACGGTGCCGATGCTCACCGCGCGGACGAGGAATGGCTGACCGAGCACGACGAGACGCTGGCCGACGACGTGATCGCGGCGGGGTTGCACCCCGACGACGACCACCTGGACCACGACCTGGAGCCGCGCCGCAAGCGCAAGCACCACAACCCGGCTGTGCGGTGGACCGCCATCGTCGCGGCCCTGGTGATCGTGCTCGGGGCCGGCTACTTCGGCGGCCGGGCCCTGGGCGGGCTGATCCCCAGCTTCGACTTCGGCAGCGGGGCGCCGGAGGACTTCGAGGGCTCCGGCAGCGGTGAGGTGCAGGTGGAGATCCCGCAGGGTGCCGGCGGTGGCGAGATCGGCCGGGTGTTGGCCGACGCCGGGGTCGTGGCCAGCGCCGAGGCCTTCGCCAACGTGGCCGCCGCCGACCCGCGGGCCACCGGGATCCAACCGGGCAGCTACACCCTGGCCCAGGAGATGAGCGCCAGCGCGGCCCTGGAAGGGCTGCTGAACCCGGAGAGCCGCAACGTCGCCCGGGTCACCGTCCGGGAGGGCCTGTGGGTCTCCGAGGTGTTCGCGCTGCTCGCCGAGCAGACCGGCAACGACGTGGCCGACTACGAGGAGGTCGACCCCGAGTCGCTCGACCTGCCCGAGGGCGCCGACGGTGAGCTGGAGGGATACCTCGCCCCCGACACCTACGCCTTCGCCCCGGACGACACGCCGCAGGAGCAGCTCCAGCAGATGGTCAACCTGGGCAAGCAGCGCTACGAGAGCCTCGGCGTGAGCTCCGAGGACATGCACGACACCCTCGTCATCGCGAGCCTGATCGAGGGGGAGGCCTCCAACCCCGACGACCTGGGCAAGGTGTCCCGGGTCATCCAGAACCGGCTGGAGGACGACGAGCCGCTCGGGCTGGACTCCACGATCCACTTCATCGCCCAGGCCCGTGGGCACGCCGGGACCACCGACGAGCAGCGCGAGGTGGACGACCCCTACAACACCTACCGCAACACCGGCCTCCCGCCCGGGCCGATCAACAGCCCCGGCGCGGCCGCGATCGAGGCGGCGCTCAACCCCGCCGAGGGCGACTGGATGTTCTTCGTGACGGTGAACCCCGACACCGGCGAGACGGTGTTCACCGAGACCTACGAGGAGCACCAGGAGGAGGAGAAGAAGTTCCACGCCTGGTGCCGGGAGAACCCGGACCGCTGCTGACCCATGGAGCGCCGTGCCGGGGTGGTCGGTGACCCGATCGCCCACTCGCTGTCGCCCGTGCTGCATACGGCCGCGTATGCCGCGCTCGGGCTGGGTGACTGGACCTACCACCGGGACCGGGTGCCCGCGGGCGCGTTGGCCGCGCACGTCGCGGGCCTGGACGGAGCCTGGGCGGGACTGTCGGTGACCATGCCCGGCAAGGAGGAGGCGCTGGCGCTGGCTGTGGAGGCCGGTGAGGAGGCACTGCTGGTCGGTGCGGCGAACACCCTCACCCGGTGCCCGGGCGGCTGGCGCGCGGACAACACCGATGTCGCGGGGCTGGTCGAGGCACTCCGGGAGGCCGGGGTCACGACGCCGGCACTCGTCGACCTGATCGGCTCCGGCGCCACGGCCCGATCCGCCCTGGTGGCCCTGCACCGGCTCGGGGTGCGGGCCGTCCGCTTCGTGGTGCGGGACCGGGTGCGCCCGGAGACGGCCGCGCTGGCCGCGCACCTGGGGATCACGGTGACTGCCGTCCCGTATGCGGGGTGGGCGCCGTCCGGTGCCACCGAGGGACGGGTGCGGGCGGACCTGGTGTTGAGCACGGTGCCCCCGGGCGCCACGCCGCCTGTGGACGACGCTCCCGTATCCGGGGGCGGTGTGGTGTTCGATGTGACGTATGCACCCTGGCCCAGCCCCTTCGCGACCGACGTCGCCCGACACCGGCGCACCGTCGTCGGCGGGTGGAGCATGCTGCTGCACCAGGCCGCGGCCCAGGTGCACCTGATGACAGGGCGGGACGCGCCGGTGGCGGCGATGCGCGGGGCCCTCGCGGGGGTCCTGCCCCAGGTCAGCACGGGATGAACCCCTGGTATCTGACGCTCGTCGTGGCGGGACTGTCCCTGGCGGGCCTGCCCGTGGCCCGGTGGCTGCGCTGGGTGACCTACCGCAAACCGGACGAGGAGGAGCTCCCGCTGCCCGGTAGCCGTTGGTGGGTCCCCCCGTGGATGGCCATCGCCGGCGGCGCGTTGACCTGGCGCATCGTGATGTCCGACCCCGCGCGCGGGGTGGGGGACGTCGTCGACCCGGGTGTGGGCAGCGGGAGGGAGGGGTGGATCCAACTCGTGCTCCTGCTGACCACGCTCGTGGTCGTGCTCGCCTGCGTCTGCCTGGCCGCGATGGACATGGACGTGCACCGGCTGCCGGACCGCATCATGTGGCCGACCATGGGCACCCTGACCTTCGGCCTGCTGGTCGCCGCGTTGCTGGGCGGCGGGCTCGGCACCTGGGTCGGGGCCCTCGTCGCCGGCCTCGCCTGCGGGCTCGGCTACCTGCTGCTGGCGCTGACGTCCCTGGCCCGGGGCTCGCTGGCCCTCGGCCTGGGCGACGTCAAGCTGGCGGCGCTGCTGGGCGCCGGACTGGGCTGGTTCGGCTGGCAACCCGTGGTGGTCGGGATGTACGCGGGATTCCTCCTCGGGGGCCTGCTCGCCGTGGCGCTGCTCGTGCTGGGCCGGGTCACCTTCCGGGGGCACCTGCCCTACGGCCCGCCCATGATGCTCGGTGCACTGCTGGGGGCGATGGTCCCGCCGGACGTGCTGTCCGGGCTGTTCTGAACCCGTGACAGGATTCTCCCCATGTTGCGCTGGTTGACCGCCGGGGAGTCCCATGGCCCCGCCCTGACCGCCGTCCTGGAGGGGCTGCCCGCAGGTGTCCGGGTGGACCGGGCCGCCGTGGAGGGCGCCCTGGCGCGGCGTCGCCTCGGCTACGGCCGCGGCGCCCGGATGTCGTTCGAGGCCGACCGGCTCAGCTTCCTGGGCGGTATGCGCCACGGGGTGACACTCGGCTCACCCCTGGCGCTCCAGATCGCCAACAGCGAGTGGGCCAAGTGGGAGTCGGTGATGGGACCCGAGCCGGTCGACGCCGACGACCTGGCCAGGGCCGACGACGTGGGAGCGCCCCAGGAACTGGCCCGCAACCGCCCGCTGACCCGTCCCCGCCCCGGCCACGCCGACCTCGTGGGGATGCAGAAGTACGGCTTCGACGAGGCGCGCTCGGTCCTGGAGCGGGCCTCGGCCCGGGAAACCGCCGCCCGGGTCGCGCTGGGCGCCGTCGCCGCAGCCTTCCTGGAGCAGGCCTGTGGCGTCGAGGTGGTCAGCCACACGGTCGCGATCGGCACCGCCTCCCGTGCCACGGCCGACGACGACGCACCGCTGGTGGAGGACCTGCCCCGTGCCGCGGACGTGCCGCGGTTGGACGAGGACCCGGTCCGCAGCCTGGACCCCGACCTGTCCGCGGCGATGGTCGGCGAGATCGACACGGCCAAGAAGGCGGGTGACACCCTGGGCGGTGTCGTCGAGGTCCTGGCCTGGGGCCTGCCGCCGGGGCTGGGCTCCCACGTGCACTGGGACCGCCGGTTGGACTCCCGGCTGGCGGGGGCCCTGATGGGGATCCAGGCGATCAAGGGCGTCGAGCTGGGCGAGGGCTTCCGCACAGCGGGCCGGCGCGGCAGCGAGGCGCACGACGAGATCGAGCGTGACGGGGAGGGCCTGGTGCGCCGCCGGACGTTGCGTTCGGGGGGCACCGAAGGTGGGATGAGCACTGGCGAGGTGCTCCGGGTCCGCGCGGCCATGAAGCCGATCAGCACCGTGCCGCGGGCGCTGCAGACCATCGACGTCACCGACGGCAGCGCGGCCACCGCCATCCACCAGCGGTCCGACGTGTGCGCCGTCCCGGCAGCCGGCGTCGTGGCCGAGGCGATGGTCGCCCTGGTCCTGGCCGACGCGGTGCTGGAGAAGTTCGGTGGCGACTCCGTCGCCGAGGTCAGCCGCAACCTGCGCTCCTACCTGGACGCCATCCCCGAGACCATGCGCGGGGACTGGGATGTCTAGCCCGCGGGTCGTGCTGGTCGGGCCGCCCGGCGCGGGCAAGACCACGGTCGGCGGCCTGCTCGCGACGGACCTGGGCGTCGCCTTCCTGGACACCGACGCCGCCGTGGAGTCCGCCCAGGGCCGCACGATCAGTGACATCTTCGTCGAGGACGGTGAGGCACGGTTCCGGGAGCTGGAGCGTGCCCAGGTGGTGCGATCGCTCGCCGAGCACGACGGCGTCCTGGCACTGGGTGGCGGGGCCGTGATGGACCCCACCGTGCAGGAGTCGCTTCAGGGCCACCGTGTGGTCTTTCTCGACGTCGCCATCGGGGACGCCGCGTCCCGGGTCGGCTTCGACGGGTCACGACCGCTGCTGGCGGTGAACCCGAGGGCCAGCTGGACCCGGATGATGAACGCCCGCAGGGCCACCTACCAGGCGGTCGCCACGCACCGCGTCGACACCGGCGGACGCACCCCCGAGGAGGTCGCCGGCGAGGTCCGGGAGCTGGTGGGGGAGCAGTGAGCGGGGCGCAGGTCGAGCCACAGGTGGTGCCCGTGGGCCGCGAGTATGCCGTGCACGTCGGCCCGGGCGTGCTGTCCGAGCTGGGCGCCCTGGTGCGCCAGGGCCGCCGGGTCATGGTGGTGCACCAGCCCGGCCGCGAGGATCTGGCCGAGCAGGTGCGGGAGGTGGTCGCGTCGGCCGGTGGGGAGACCCACCTCCACTGCGTGCCGGACGCCGAGGCGGCCAAGGAGGTCGGCGTGCTCGCTGGGGCCTGGTCCGAGTTGGGTCGCGCCGGGTTCACCCGCGACGACCTCGTGGTGGGGCTGGGCGGGGGAGCGGCGACCGACCTCGCCGGGTTCGTCGCCGCCACCTGGCTGCGCGGGGTCGACCTGGTGCAACTGCCGACCTCGCTGCTCGGCGTCGTCGACGCCGCGGTCGGCGGCAAGACCGGGATCAACACCGCCGAGGGCAAGAACCTGGTCGGGGCCTTCCACCCGCCGCGGGCGGTGCTGTGCGACCCGGCCTGGTTGGACTCGATGGCACCCGGCGACTACGTCTCCGGCCTCGCCGAGATCATCAAGTGCGGCTTCATCCGGGACCCGGAGATCCTGGACCTCATCGAGCAGGACCCCGCGGCAGCCACCCGGCCCCGGGAGCCGGTGACCGTGGAGCTGATCGCCCGGGCCGTCCGGGTCAAGAGCGACGTCGTCGCCGCCGACCTGCGGGAGGCCTCGCTGCGCGAGATCCTCAACTACGGCCACACCTTCGCCCACGCCATCGAGCAGGTGGAGGGCTACACCTGGCGCCACGGGGACGCCGTGGCCGTCGGTATGGTCTTCGTCGCCGAACTCGCCCGCGCCGCGGGCCTCATCGAGGAGGACCTGGTGGCCCACCACCGCCGGCTGCTGACCGCGGTCGGCCTCCCCACGACATACGACGGCGGTTCCTGGTCATCGCTGCGCGCGGCGATGGGGCGCGACAAGAAGGCCCGGGGGAGCACGCTGCGATTCGTGGTCCTGGAGGGGCTGGCCTCACCCGGCCTGCTCACCGGGCCCGACGAGGCACTGCTGGAGCAGGCCTACCGGGCCGTCTCCTCCTGAGGGTGCAGCGGCGCGCCGCCCCGTGAGGTGGCCGAGCGGCGGGCGCTGCCGCCTCGGCTGGCCGGCGCCATCAGGTCGTGCAACGCCGCCAGGTCCTGCTCGGCCGGCAGCCCCCAGCCCTGCTCGTAGCCGGCCACCTCGCGCAACGGGGTCGCTGAGCGGTTGCCGAGGAGGATCTCGACCTGGTCGGCGTCGATCATCGCGGGATGCACCACCCCGCAGGCCTCCGCCAGCTTGAGCATCTCCCGGCGCCAGGCCCGCAGGTAGTTGGCGGCCCGCTCGGACTTCAACGGCACGTCGATCCCGCGGGTCAGCCACGGGTTCTGTGTGGCGACACCGGTCGGGCAGCGGTCGTTGTGACAGTGCTGCGCCTGGATGCACCCGATCGAGATCATCGCCTCCCGGGCCACGTAGACCATGTCGACGCCCAGGGCGAAGGCCACGGCGGCACTGTCGGGCATGCCCAGCTTGCCGGCGCCGATGAAGACGATGTCCTCGGTCAGGCCGCGCTCGGCGAAGAGCCGGTACATCCGGGGGAACCCGATCCGGAACGGCAGCGACACCGAGTCGGAGAAGCTCAGCGGCGCGGCGCCGGTGCCGCCCTCCCCGCCGTCGATCGCGATGAAGTCCACGCCCCGGTCGGTGGTGGCCATCTGCTCGGCCAGCTCCTCCCAGAACGCGAGGTCGCCCACGGCCGACTTGATCCCGACCGGCAGCCCGGTCTCCGTGGCGATCATCTCGATCCAGTCCAGCATGGAGTCGACGCTGTCGAACTCGGCGTGCCGGGAGGGGCTGGCGCAGTCCCGGTCCCGGCGGATACCGCGGATCTGGGCGATCTCCTCGGTGATCTTCGCCTGGGGCAGCATCCCGCCCAGACCGGGCTTGGCGCCCTGGCTCAACTTGACCTCGATCGCCTTCACGGGGGCCGAGGCGACCAGGTCCTTGAGCCGCTCCAGGCTGAACGCGCCGTCCTCGTCGCGGCACCCGAAGTAGGCGGTGCCGATCTGGAAGATGAGGTCCGCGCCCTGGCGGTGGTGCTCGGAGATGCCGCCCTCACCGGTGTTGTGCAGGGCCCCGGCCCCGGCGCACCCGCGGTTCAGCGCCTCGACCGCCGGGCCGGACAGGGACCCGAAGCTCATCGCGGACACGTGGATGATCGACTGCGGTCGGAACGCCTTGGCCCGGCCGCGGGCGGCCCCGAGCACCTTGGCGCACGGGAGCACGTCCTGCTCCCCGGAGTGCGGCAGGGTGCTCGGGGAGACCTCCGCGAACGTGCGGTGCTTCAGCACGGCATACCCCTCGGCGTGCTCCACGTCGTTGTCGGTGCCGAAGCCGAAGTAGGGGTTCTCCAGCTTGGAGCTGGCGTAGATGAAGCGTCGTTGGTCGCGGCTGAACGGCCGCTCCTCGTCGTTGTCGGTGACGATGTACTGCCGCAGCTCGGGTCCGACCCCCTCCAACAGGTAGCGGAAATGCCCCACGACGGGGAAGGTGCGCAGGATCGCGTGCTTGCGCTGGGTCAGGTCCCGGGCGGCCAGGGCGGCCAGCCCGGCAGCGGGGAGCGCCAGGGCCTTGGTCCAGTTCATGGCCGACACTCTGCCGCATAGGATGGCGTCGTGTCGCGCCATGTGCTCGTCCTCAGCGGACCCAACTTGGCGGCCCTGGGCAGCCGGGAGCCGGAGATCTACGGCACCCTGACCCTCTCCGACGTGCACGAACAGGTCGGTGCTGCCGCAGCCGAACTGGACCTGACCGTCGACTGTCGGCAGACCGACGACGAGGCGGAACTGATCGGCTGGCTGCACGAGGCCGCCCGCGCCGGCTGGGACGTCGCGCTCAACCCGGCGGCCTTCACCCACTACTCCTACGCCGTGGGCGACGCCTGCGC
Source organism: Ornithinicoccus sp. (assembly GCF_057176825.1). Taxonomy (NCBI): domain Bacteria; kingdom Bacillati; phylum Actinomycetota; class Actinomycetes; order Micrococcales; family Intrasporangiaceae; genus Ornithinicoccus; species Ornithinicoccus sp. Next base: position 2,334,815 of record NZ_CM169976.1, read on the forward strand.
GCACCTGGTCGGGTGCGGCTCGCGGCTGGTCGAGGTGCACCTGTCCAACCCCGCGGCCCGGGAGTCCTTCCGGCACACCTCGGTGGTGGCCCGGTCCGCCACGGGCACCGTCGCAGGCTTCGGAGCCGCGTCCTACCTGCTGGCGCTGCGGGCCCTCGCCGGGCGGTGAACGGGTCGCGGATCGCGACGACCCCCGACGAGCCGTTAAACTGGTCTGCGATCCCGCAGCCCCTCCCGTGGTGCCCTCGCGCGCCGGGGCGGCCCCTCCGCATACGAAAGAGACGCCTGTGGCAACGACGAACGACCTGAAGAACGGCATGGTCCTCAGCATGGACAACGGGCTGTGGCAGGTGCAGGAGTTCCAGCACGTCAAGCCCGGCAAGGGCCCGGCGTTCGTGCGCACCAAGCTGAAGAACGTCACGTCCGGCAAGATCGTGGACAAGACCTTCAACGCCGGCACCAAGGTCGAGACCGCCACGGTGGACCGCTCGGACATGCAGTACCTCTACAACGACGGCACGGACTTCATCTTCATGGACTCCAAGACCTACGAGCAGGTCCCGGTGTCCCCCGAGGTGATGGGCAACGCCAGCGACTACCTGCTGGAGAACAGCGAGGCGATGATCGCCACCCACGAGGGCACCGTGCTCTACATCGAGCTGCCCCCCTCGGTCGTGCTCGAGATCACGCACACCGACCCGGGCCTGCAGGGCGACCGCTCCACCGGCGGCACCAAGCCGGCGACCCTGGAGACCGGCGCGCAGATCCAGGTGCCGCTGTTCCTTGAGACCGGCACCAAGGTCAAGGTGGACACCCGCGACGGGTCCTACCTCGGCCGGGTGAACTGACCCTTCGTGGGAGCCAGGACCAAGGCCCGCAAGCGCGCGCTTGAGCTGCTGTTCGAGGCCGAACTGCGCGAGGTGAACGTTGCCGACCTGCTCGCCGAGCGGGTGGCCGCGCCGACCACGCAGCACCCGCTGCCGGAGTACACCACCGAGCTGGTGCGGGGCGTCGTGGAGCGGTGGACGGCGATCAACGAGGTGTTGTCCACCTACAGCCAGGGGTGGCCGCTGGACCGGATGCCCGCTGTCGACCGCGCCGTCCTCCGGATCGCGTCGTGGGAGATCGTCTGGAACGACGACGTCCCCGACTCGGTCGCGATCGCCGAGGCTGTCGAGCTGACCCAGCGCCTCTCGACCGACGATTCCCCGAAGTTCGTCAACGGCCTCCTCGCGCGTGTCTCCGAGGTGAAGCTCACCCTCGCCTAGTCGACCGGACGCGCCAGTTGGCGGTCCCAGACCCCCACCGGACGCGTCATGTGGCGGTCATCCAAGGGCACCGGACGCGCCAGGTGGCGATCTCACCAGAACCCGCGTGACACTGGTGGGGGTGCAGGGCGAAGGCGAGCGGCCTCGTGGAGCGACATCACCTGACCGCCGATGCGTAGCCACCCGCGGAACTTCGTGGGGTGCCCCTGGTGCATGGCTACCCGAATCCGGGAGACGACGACCTCGGGCTCCCGGACCGCTTCCGTCGTGGTCCATCGCGCGCCGGTGAGACCGAGAGCGAGCAGCCGCTCGTGACGTTGCTGCTGCAGCGCCATCGACTGCTGGATCGACTCGGTCTCGCTGAGCCCCTGATCCTTCATAGGCAGCAGGTATTTGGCCGATCCGTCGGCCTCCAGGAATGTGCCGGTCTCTTCCAGCAGACCGTCCACGCGGCCCACCAGGTGGAACCCCTCGTCGAGGATCTCCACCTGCGGCAGCGGGAGGGGGAGCCCCAACCCGTGGAACTGGACGAACGAGTAGGACTCCAGCCAGGTCTCCCGATGCGGGTCGTGCAGCGCGAAGGCTTCCAGGGCCCTTGGCCGCCCTCGCCATCGAACCTGTTCCCGCAACTCCGAGCGAACTGCTGCGGCGGTCACCAGCCCGTCACGCACCGCACCATCCAGCACGGCGACCGAGTGTGGGGGCTTGGAGGTGCGCAGGACGTCAGCAACGGTCCGTGGGACGGTCGTCACCCGCAGTCCATCGACCACGACCGTGGCGTTCTGTACGGAGTCTGCATGATGCAGAACGGCGCCTTCGACCTGCCGCGACGTGGGGAACCGCTCGATCGCGGTGAGATGCACGGGCATGTCGGGATGAAGTCGCAGATCGAGGCCATGCAGGACTGCCGCCGTCTGGTGACTGGCCGCGTGCCCCGGATGCAGCGACAGGAGTTCAGCGCACTTGTCGAGGTGACGGGCGCGGAGTAACTCCCACGGCTCAGCGTCTTCCACAGTGACGGATGGCACGTAGAGGCCGTGGGCCACCCGCTTGATCTCGCGAGTGCTCAGGGCGTGCCGCAGGTGGTGCCGTGTGAAGCCAGCCGCTGACACATCACGCCAGCGGAAGGGGCGGGGGAGTTCACTAAACAGGTCGGCCACCACCCCAGACTGGCCCCCTGTGGGGAGGGGACGTCGCGGCTATCCACAGGCTTCGTCCAGCAGGTGTCGCCACGGGTGGTCGACGGGCAGTCGTGCCCTGAGCAGTGCGGCGTCGGCCGCGCTGAGGGCTGGTATCGTCTCGCGGGCGTCCAGGGTGTCCTTCGCGCGCGGCCGGGCCGACTTGTAGAGCAGTTGAAGCCCTGGCGCGAGATACGGGATGCCGTCCGGGGACCGCAGCACGGCCACCTCCCACGGCAGGATGAACGCGTCATCCCGGCGGTACACCCAGGACTCGTCCGTGCCGTGCGACACGGTGAGATCCATCACCCATGGCCCGTCCTCGCCCCGGCGCATCCACACGTTGTTCTCGTGACGTTCCACGTCGAGGTCCTGCCCGGCATACCGGCTGAGCACTCCCGCTGCCGCCACCCACGCCGTCCAGCCGGTGCTGGACTCCAGGCGGCCGAGCAGCGAGGGGCAGTCCTGGCGCAGCAGAGCGACGTCGATGTCGTCGTGCGCCCGCCATGACCTGCCGGTGTGCAGTTCGAGTGCGTGTCCGCCGGTGATCCAGCATCGGACCGGCGTCGGGTGGAAGATCTCGACCGCCGCGCCGAGACCCAGTGGTTCCCAGCGTCCGTATGCCGAATCCACCCGCCCACCGTAAGGGGCCGCCAGGTCGTGCGTCCGGTGGGGTGGAGGGGCCGCCAGGTGGTGCGTCCGGTGGGGTGGGGGGACCGCCAGGTGGTGCGTCCGGTGGGGGGGAGAGGGCCGGTCGAGGTAGGGTGGGGTGACCGACGCAGATCCTTTAACCACCGTCCTGTGAGGCGGGGAAGGAGAGTGGGCCTGATGTGCCCTGCCCGTGACCAGGCTCCCCAGCACGAGGGGGCGACCGGCGAGACCGCCGCAGGAGCCGGACGGGTGGTGCTGGCAGAGCCGGAGATCGCCCGGGCGCTGCGCCGGATCGCCCACGAGATCCTCGAGGCCAACAAGGGGGCGCAGGACCTCGTCCTGCTCGGGATCCCCACCCGTGGCGCGCCGCTCGCACGGCGCATGGCCGGGGTGCTGCACGATGTCGAGGGGGTCGACGTGCCGGTGGGGACGCTCGACATCACGATGTACCGCGACGACCTGCGCTCCCAGCCGGTGCGCCAGGTGGAGCGGATGGAGTTGCCGGAGGGCGGGATCGACGACAAGGTCGTGGTCCTCGTCGATGACGTCCTCTACTCCGGCCGCACGGTCCGGGCAGCGCTGGACACCCTGGCCGATCTCGGCCGGCCCAAGGCGGTCCGCCTGGCGGTGCTGGTGGACCGGGGGCACCGGGAGCTACCGATCCGCGCCGACTACGTCGGCAAGAACCTGCCGACCGCCAAGTCCGAGCGGGTCTCGGTGCGCCTGAGCGAGGTCGACGACGCCGACCGGGTCGTCATCTCGGGGGCGGGGGAGGCACAGTGAAGCACCTGCTCTCGATCGAGGACCTCGCCCGCGAGGAGATCCTGGAGATCCTGGACACCGCGGAGAGCATGCACGAGGTGCAGCACCGTGAGATCAAGAAGCTGCCGACGCTGCGCGGCCGCACCATCATCAACTTCTTCTTCGAGGACTCCACCCGCACTCGCAGCTCCTTCGAGCTCGCCGGCAAGTGGCTGTCCGCCGACACCATCAACCTCACCGGCAAGGGCACCTCGATCTCCAAGGGCGAGTCGTTGCGCGACACCGTGATGACGATCGACGCCATGGGCGTGGACATGATGATCATCCGGCACATGGCCTCCGGTGCCCCGGCGCAGATCGCGCAGTGGACCAAGTGCTCCATCGTCAACGCGGGCGACGGCACCCACGAGCACCCGAGCCAGGCGCTGCTGGACGCCTATACGATGCGCAACCGGCTCGGTGACCTCGAGGGCAAGCACGTGGCGATGGTCGGCGACCTGACCCACTCCCGGGTCTTCCGCAGCAACCTGCTCTGCCTGCGCAAACTCGGCGCGAAGGTCACCCTCGTGGCGCCGCCGACGCTGCTCCCCGCTGGCATGGGGCCTTGGGCACACGCCGAGGACGTCACGGTCTCCCATGACCTGGACGCGGTGCTGCCGACCGTCGATGCCGTGATGATGCTCCGGGTTCAGCGGGAGCGGATGAGCGGCGGGTTCTTCCCCACCGCCCGGGAGTATGCCGTCACGTACGGCCTCACCAAGGACCGCCTGCGTCTCCTCCCGGACCATGCCGTCATCTGTCACCCCGGCCCGATGAACCGCGGGCTGGAGATCTCCGGCGACGCGGCCGACGCCGCCCAGTCGCTGATCCTGGACCAGGTCTCGGCTGGAGTCGCGGTCCGGATGTCGATCCTCTACCACCTGCTGTCCGGCGAAGGGACCACCGCATGAGCGCCACGATCACGTCAAGCCCCTGCTGATTGTCGGAGCCGACCTGCTCGGGGAGGGCGTCGGCGACCTGCTGCTCGTCGACGGCAGGATCGCGGCGACCGGCCCGGACGCCGCGGACCAGGCGCCCTCGGACGCCCAGCGCTACCACGGCGACGGCATGATCGCCCTGCCCGGCCTGGTCGACCTGCACACCCACCTGCGCGAGCCGGGGCGGGAGGACGCGGAGACGATCGACACCGGATCGCAGGCGGCCGCCGCGGGCGGCTACACCGCGGTGTTCGCGATGGCCAACACCAGCCCGGTCACCGACACGGCCGAGGCGGCCGAACGGATCGTCGACCTCGGCGGGCGCGCCGGCTACGTCGACGTCCACCCGGTCGGGGCGGTCTCCAAGGGACTGGCCGGGCAGGAGCTGGCCGAACTGGGGCTGATGGCCCGCTCGCGCGCGAAGGTCCGGGTGTTCTCCGACGACGGCAAGTGCGTGCACGACGCCCGGCTGATGCGCCGGGCCCTGGAGTACGTCAAGGCCTTCGACGGCGTGGTCAGCCAGCACGCGCAGGACCCGTCGCTGGCCGGGCCGACCGCCTGCTGCCACGAGGGCGAGCTGTCCGGCCGCCTCGGCCTGCCCGGCTGGCCCGGCGTGGCCGAGGAGTCGATCGTGGCCCGCGATGTCATGCTGGCCCGGCACACCGGGTCTCGGGTGCACATCGCCCACGTCTCGACCGCCGGCAGCGTCGAGGTGGTCCGCTGGGCCAAGGCGCAGGGGATCGACGTGACCGCCGAGGTCACGCCGCACCACCTGGTGCTGACCACGGACCTGCTCAGCTCCTACGACCCGGTCTACAAGGTCAACCCGCCGCTGCGCCCCGCGGAGGACGTCGAGGCGCTGCGGGCTGGCCTGGCCGACGGGACGATCGACATCGTCGCCACCGACCACGCCCCCCACGTGCGCCAGGACAAGGAGCACGCGTTCGTCGATGCGGCGTTCGGGATGCTGGGGCTGGAGACGGCCCTGTCGGTCGTCAGCTCCGTCATGGTCGGCGAGGGCCGGATGTCCTGGGCCGACGTGGCCCGCACGATGTCCACCGCCCCGGCCCGGATCGCCCGGCTGGACAGCCAGGGCCAGGGCCTCACGGTCGGAGCACCCGCCAACGTCACCCTGGTCGACCCGGCGCGTACGGTCACCGTCGACGCGGCCACGTCCAAGTCGCTGTCGCGCAACAACCCCTGGCACGGCCACGAGCTGACCGGTGGCGTGCACATGACCATCCTGCGCGGCCGGGTCACCGCCCGCGAGGGCCTGGTCTGGGGAGCGGACGCGTGAGCGCCCCGGCGGTGCTCGTGCTCGAGGACGGCCGCACGTTCCCGGGCGAGGCCTACGGCGCGGTCGGTGAGACGGTCGGGGAGGCCGTCTTCTGCACCGGCATGACCGGCTACCAGGAGACCCTCACCGACCCCTCCTACCACCGCCAGGTGGTGGTGATGACCGCGCCGCACATCGGCAACACCGGCGTCAACGCGACCGACATGGAGAGCCAGCGGATCTGGGTGGCCGGGTTCGTCGTGCGCGACCCCGCGATCCGCCCCTCCAACTGGCGGTCCCAGGGGGACCTGCAGACCGCGCTGGCCGACCACGGCGTGGTCGGGATCAGCGGCGTCGACACGCGTGCCCTCACCCGCCACATCCGCGACAAGGGCGCCATGCGGGCGGGCATCTTCTCCGGCCCGGCCGCCGGGGAGACCCCCGAGCAGTTGCTCGCCCGGGTGCACGACGCGCCGGTGATGACCGGGGCGGCGCTCGCCGCCGAGGTCTCCACCACCGAGCCGTATGTCGTGCAGCCGGTCGGGGAGCGCCGGTTCACCGTGGCGGCGCTGGACCTGGGCATCAAGGGCACGACGCCCGCGCTCATGGCCGAGCAGGGCATCGAGGTGCACGTGCTGCCGGCCACGACGACGTTCGAGCAGATCGAGCAGCTCGCCCCGGACGGGGTCTTCTTCTCCAACGGCCCCGGGGACCCCGCCACCGCGGACTCCGAGGTCGCGGTGCTGCGCCGGGTGCTGGAGGCCGGGATCCCGTTCTTCGGCATCTGCTTCGGCAACCAGCTGCTGGGCCGGGCGCTGGGCCTGGGCACCTACAAGCTGCCGTTCGGCCACCGCGGGATCAACCAGCCGGTGCTGGACCGGGCGACCGGCAAGGTCGAGGTGACCAGCCACAACCACGGCTTCGCCGTCGAGTGGCCGCACGCCACCGACGAGCCGGCGGACACGGCATACGGGCGGGTGCGGGTGTCCCACATCGCCCTGAACGACGACGTCGTCGAGGGACTGGAGTGCCTGGACGCCCCGGCGTTCTCGGTGCAGTACCACCCGGAGGCGGCCGCCGGTCCGCACGACGCGGCCTACCTCTTCGACCGGTTCACCGATCTGATGCAGCAGAGAGCAGGTGCAGATGCCCAGGCGTGAGGACATCGCCAGCGTCCTGGTGATCGGCTCCGGCCCGATCGTCATCGGGCAGGCGGCCGAGTTCGACTACTCCGGCACGCAGGCTTGCCGGGTGCTGCGGGAGGAGGGGATCAGGGTCGTCCTGGTCAACTCCAACCCGGCCACCATCATGACCGACCCGGAGGTGGCCGATGCCACCTACGTGGAGCCGATCACCCCCGAGGTCGTCGAGGCGATCATCGCCAAGGAGCGCCCGGACGCGGTGCTGGCGACGCTGGGCGGGCAGACGGCACTGAACACCGCCATCGCGCTGCACGAGTCGGGCGTCCTGGAGCGCTACGGCTGCCCGTTGATCGGGGCCAACGTCCAGGCGATCGAGCTCGGCGAGGACCGGCAGGCCTTCAAGGGCGTCGTCGAGCGGTGCGGCGCCGAGGTCGCGGCGAGCCGCATCTGCCACAGCATGGAGGAGTGTCTGGCCGCGGCCGAGGAGCTGGGTTACCCCCTCGTCGTGCGTCCCTCCTTCACCATGGGCGGGTTGGGGTCCGGCTTCGCCCACGACGAGGCCGGGCTGCGTCTCATCGCCGGTGCCGGCCTGCAGGACAGCCCGACCACCGAGGTGCTCCTGGAGGAGTCGATCCTGGGGTGGAAGGAGTACGAGCTGGAGGTGATGCGCGACCGTGCGGACAACGTGGTCGTGGTCTGCTCCATCGAGAACCTCGACCCGATGGGCGTGCACACCGGCGACTCCATCACGGTGGCGCCGGCGATGACGCTCACCGACCGGGAGTACCAGCGGCTGCGGGACATCGGCATCGCCGTGATCCGCGAGGTCGGGGTCGACACCGGCGGGTGCAACATCCAGTTCGCGGTCAACCCCCAGGACGGCCGGGTCATCGTCATCGAGATGAACCCCCGGGTATCCCGTTCCTCGGCGCTGGCCTCCAAGGCCACCGGCTTCCCGATCGCCAAGATCGCCGCCAAGATGGCGCTGGGCTACACCCTCGACGAGGTGCCCAACGACATCACCTCACCCGGGGGGCTCCGCCCCCCGGGTTCCCCCGGTATTCATCGGCCTTCGAGCCCACGCTGGACTACGTGGTGGTCAAGGTGCCGCGGTTCGCGTTCGAGAAGTTCCCGGCGGCCGACCCGACGCTGACCACGACGATGAAGTCGGTGGGCGAGGCCATGTCGATCGGGCGCAACTTCACCGAGGCACTGCAGAAGGCCTTGCGCTCGGTCGAGCGCAAGGGGTCCTCCTTCCACTGGCGCCCCGACGAGCAGCCGACCGAGGGGATGGCCCGGGCGCTGCTGGAGCAGGCCCGGACGCCGACCGACGGCCGGCTCGTGCTGGTGCAGCAGGCGCTGCGCGGCGGGCTGTCGGTCGAGGAGGTGCACGGGGCGACCGGGATCGACCCGTGGTTCCTGGACCAGATCGTGCTGATCAACCAGTTGGCCGCGGAACTGGTGGAGGCCACCTCGGGGGCGACCGGCCAGCTGGCGCCGGAACTGTTGCGGCGTGCCAAGCGGCACGGGTTCTCGGACGCGCAGGTCGCCGAGATCACCGGCATGGCCGAGCCGGTCGTCCGGGGGTTGCGGCACGCGCTCGGGGTGCGCCCCGTGTTCAAGACGGTCGACACCTGTGCCGGTGAGTTCCCCGCCCGCACGCCCTACCACTACTCCAGTTACGACACCGAGACCGAGGTCGCCCCGCGGGACCGGCCGGCCGTGCTGATCCTGGGCTCGGGCCCGAACCGGATCGGACAGGGCATCGAGTTCGACTACTCCTGCGTGCACGCCTCGCTGGCGCTGCGCGAGGCCGGCTTCGACACGGTGATGGTGAACTGCAACCCCGAGACGGTGTCCACCGACTACGACACCTCCAGCCGGCTCTACTTCGAGCCGCTGACCCTGGAGGACGTGCTCGAGGTGGTGTATGCCGAGCGGCAGGCCGGTCCGGTCGCGGGGGTGATCGTGCAGCTGGGCGGGCAGACGCCCCTGGGGCTGGCGGCCGCGCTCAAGGCCGAGGGGGTGCCCGTGGTCGGCACCTCTCCGGAGGCGATCCACCTGGCCGAGGACCGGGGCGCCTTCGGCAGGGTGCTCGCGGACACGGGTCTGACGGCACCGCGCCACGGCACGGCTTACAGCACCGAGGAGGCCCTCGCGGTCGCGCACGAGATCGGCTACCCAGTCCTGGTGCGACCCAGCTACGTGCTCGGCGGTCGGGGGATGGAGATCGTCTACGACGACGAGGCTCTGGAGCGCTACGTCTCCCGGGCCACCGACGCGGCGCCGGAGCACCCGGTGCTGGTCGACCGGTTCCTGGACGACGCCATCGAGATCGACGTGGACGGGCTCTATGACGGGCGCGACCTCTATCTCGGTGGGGTGATGGAGCACATCGAGGAGGCCGGCATCCACTCCGGGGACTCCGCCTGCGTGCTCCCGCCGGTCACCTTGGGCCGGGAGGAGATGTCGCGGGTCCGGGAGGCGACCCGCCTGCTGGCCGAGGCTATCGGGGTCCGCGGCCTGATCAACGTCCAGTTCGCCCTGGCCCAGGACGTCCTGTACGTCCTGGAGGCCAACCCGCGGGCCAGCCGGACGGTGCCGTTCGTGGCGAAGGCGACCGGTGTGCCCCTGGCCAGGGCCGCGGCCCGGGTGATGCTGGGCGCGACCGTGGCGCAGTTGCGGGAGGAGGGGCTGTTGCCCCCCGGCGACACCGACGGTGCCCTGCTGCCGGCGCACGCCCCCGTGTCGGTCAAGGAGGCGATCCTGCCGTTCCGCAGGTTCCGGACCACCACCGGTCAGGCCGTGGACTCGATCCTCGGCCCGGAGATGCGCTCGACCGGTGAGGTGATGGGCATCGACCAGGACTTCGGCACGGCGTTCGCCAAGAGCCAGCTGCGCGCCGGCACCGCGCTGCCGACCTCGGGCACCGTCTTCGTTTCCGTCGCCAACCGGGACAAGCGCTCCATGATCTTCCCGGTGAAGCGCCTGGTGGACCTCGGGTTCACCCTGGTGGCGACCGCGGGCACCGCCGACGTGCTGCGGCGCAACGGCATCCCCGCCCAGGTGGTGCGCAAGCACAGCCAGGGTGCGGGTGCTGATGGCGAGCCCACCATCGTGGAGCTGATCACCGACGGACGGATCGACATGGTGATCAACACGCCGTCCGGTCGGGATGCCCGGGCCGACGGCTATGCGATCCGGGCCGCCACCACGAGCCTGGACCGCCCGATCATCACGACGGTGCAGCAGGTCGGTGCGGCGGTCCTCGGGATCGAGGCCACGCAGACCGGCCGGCTCCGGGTCGCCTCCCTCCAGGAGCACGCGGCCCGGCTCGACCTCTACGGCCGGGCACCCGAGGCCGCGGCGAGCGGACCGGGCGAGAGCGACCGGGGCACCGGCACGCCGTGAACACGGCGGTGGCGGGCCCCCGGGAGGCCGAGGTCGTCTCGACCCGGCTGGATGGCGCCTTCCAGTTGGTCGCGCTGACCGTCCCCGGGCCGCCCCAGCCGGCGCGGCCGGGCCAGTTCGTCCTGGTCCCGCCCGAGCCGGGCGGCGGCCGGGTGCTGCCGCGCACCTGGTGGCTGACGGGGGCGCATGGGGGTGCCGGGCACCCGACGACCCTTGAGGTGGTCCTGCCGCCCGCCGAGCTGGTGCCGGGGGACCGGGTGCGTCTGACCGGTCCGCTGGGCCGGGGATTCGCGCTGCCCACGCAGCCGGTCCCGTCCGTGGTCGTGGGTCACGAGCTCGCCCAGGGACCGGCGCGGTGGCTGACCGGGCTGCTGGCGGCACGCGGGGCTCCTGTGCACGCGGTGCTCACCGCGCGGGATCAGGGGCGCCACCTGGACCCGGCGCCGGTGCGCCGCGGGGCGGCCGGGGTGGTCCTCACCGAGGGGGAGGACGTGGGGGCCCTGGTGGCAGACCTGGTGGGCCGGCACGGCGTAGGGGTGGTGTATGCCGTGGGGCCCGCCGGCGTCGTCCGCGCCGCAGCCACGGCTGCCGCGGCGGCGGGGGTGGTGAGCCAGGTGGCCGCCTTCGACGCCGGGACGGAGGCACCGGTCTGCGGTGTCGGGCTGTGCGGGGCGTGCACCGTCCACGTGCACCCGGCGAACGGGGCGGGGACCCCGGTCGCCGTCCGACCCTGCACCGTCGGACCCGTGCTCGCCGGTGAGCTCCTGCTGCCGCCCTCCGGGAGCGTGTCATGAGGTCCTGGCGCGGCGCGGGGGTCCCGCGGGTGACGGCTGCCGCGGGGTGCGGCGGCACCGGCCCGGAGCTGGCCCGGTGCGGCGACCTGGCCCGGCTGGACGCCGTGCTCCTGGGGCCGGTGGGCAACCCGGTCGCCGCGACACCCGACCCGGTGGCGCTCGAGCAGGTCCCCGGTGGACTGCTGCACACGCCCGCGCCGGTGCTCCCGGTGCGGACCGTCGTGACCGAGCACCTACCCTGGCTGGCCGCCCGCGACCTGCCCACCGTGTGTGCCGTGCGGGGCGGCAGCGTCCCCGAGGTCGCCGACGTGGTGACCCGCCTGCGCCGCGGTCTCGACTTCGACACCGTGTGTGCGGTCGAGGTGGACCTGGCCGCGGCTGACCTGGCGCGGGACGGTCGGCGCGGCGGGTTCCAGGACGACGAGCAGGAGTGTCTCCGGCTCATGGCCCGGCTGCGCGAGCTGCTCCCGCGCGACCTTCCGCTGCTGGCCAAGATCGGGCTGGACTGCGCCGACCCCGTGGCCACGGCCCGGTCCTCGGTCGCCGGCGGCGCGGCTGCGCTGGTCCTGAGCGGGACCGTCGCGGCCCACCCGGCGGGGACCCGTCTCGCCGGCCCTGCGGTCGCCCGGGTCACCGCGGGCGCGGTCTCCCGGATGGTCGCGGCCATGGAGCAGGGTCGGGTCCCTCGGGTCCCGATCGTCGCCGGGGGCGGGGTGCACGATGCCACGACCGCCAGCACGGTGCTCCGGCTGGGTGCGCACGGCGTCCAGGTCGGGACGGCACTGCTGGGCGACCCCGGGGCCCTCTGGCACATCACCGACGCCGTCGCCCGCCACCAGGGCGAGGGCCACCCCCACCAGGAGGAGACAGGATGACGCAGCAGCACCCGTTCGGCGTCCGGATCACCGAGGCCATGGCCCGCAGCGGCCCGTTGTGCGTGGGACTGGACCCGCACCCCGCGCTGCTGGCGCAGTGGGGCCTGCCGGACGCACCGGAGGGACTGCGGTCCTTCACCGACACGGTCCTGGACGCGGTGGTGGGCCGGGTCGCGGCGGTGAAGCCCCAGGCGGCCTTCTACGAGCGTCACGGGGCCGCGGGCGTGCAGGTGCTCGAGGACGCCCTGACCCGTTTGCGGGGCAGCGGGACCCTGTCGGTCCTGGACGCCAAGCGTGGCGACATCGGCTCGACGATGGACGGCTACGCCCAGGCCTATCTGGCGGACGGAGCCCCCATGGCCGCGGACGCGGTGACGGTCAGCCCCTACCTGGGCTACGGCTCGCTGGCACCCGCGGTGCGGTTGGCCGCGGAGACCGGTCGCGGGGTCTTCGTGCTCGCCCTGACCTCCAACCCCGAGGGTGCCCAGGTGCAGCACCAGGGGGAGCCGGCCGTGGCGGCCCGGATCGTGAGCGCGGCGGCGGCCGACAACGAAGGGGCGCGCCCGGTCGGGCACGTGGGCCTGGTGGTGGGGGCCACGGTCGGCCCCGAGGCGCGGCGCCTCGGGTTGGACCTCGCGGGCGCCAACGGGGTGCTGCTGACGCCGGGGATCGGGGCCCAGGGCGCGCGCCCCGAGGATCTGCGCGAGTCCTTCGGGGAGGCCCGGCGGCGGCTGCTGGTCCCAGTGAGTCGCGCTCTGCTGCAGGAGGGCCCGCACGTGTCCGCCCTGCGGGAGGCCGTCGACAGGTGGACCGCCGACCTGTCGACTGCACTGGGGGACTGACCGACTTGCGAGCTCGGGTTGGCAGCCTGCGGACCTAGTGGATAAGTTCGCTGCTAGCGTTCCGACCCCAGGGGGGCCGGTGCGCGCACCCCGACCAGACGAAGCGACCAAGGAGTTTGACCGTGGCTCTTCCCCAGCTGACACCCGAGCAGCGTGCCGAGGCTCTCGCCAAGGCGGCGGCAGCGCGCCGTGAGCGGGCGGCCGTCAAGAACCGCCTGAAGAACGCCCAGGGCTCGCTCGCCGAGGTGATCGCGGAGGGCAAGGACAATGACGTCATCGGCAAGATGAAGGTCTCGGCCCTGCTGGAGTCGATGCCAGGGGTCGGGCGGGTCCGGGCCCGCCAGATCATGGAGGAGGTCGGCATCTCCGAGAGCCGGCGGGTGCGGGGGCTTGGGGCCAACCAGGCGCAGAAGCTGCTCGAACGCTTCAGCCAGGCCTGACGGCCCCCGTGGTGACCGACCCCGCGCAGGGGAACGGGGCCGACGCGGGGCAGGGGCCGCAGCCGACCCGCCGCCTCGTGGTATTGGCGGGGCCGACCGCGGTCGGGAAGGGGACGGTGGCGGCCCACGTCCGGGCCCACCACCCGGAGGTGTGGCTGTCCGTCTCGATGACGACCCGGCCCCCACGACCCGGCGAGGTGGACGGGGTCCACTACCACTTCGTGGACGACGCCGAGTTCGAGCGGATGCGGGCTGCGGGGGAGTTCCTGGAGTGGGCCGTGGTGCACGGCAGGGCCAAGTACGCCACGCCCCGGACGCCGGTGCTCGAGGCGCTTGAGGCGGGCCGGCCCGCGCTGCTGGAGATCGACCTGCAGGGGGCGCGCCAGGTGCGGGCACGGATGCCGGAGGCGCTGTTCGTCTTCCTGGCACCTCCCTCGTGGGAGGAGCTGGTGGATCGGCTGGTCGGCCGCGGCACCGAGAGCGAGGAGGAACGGGAGGCGCGCCTGGCCACCGCTCGCACCGAACTGGCCGCCGTGGCCGAGTTCGACACGACCATCGTGAACGACCAGGTCGCCAGAGCGGCCTCCGAACTCGTATCATTGATGGTTGACCCCCACACGACCGGACTACCCGTGAGGAAACACACGACGTGATCGGCACCATCGCCAACCCCGACGGCATCACCAACCCGCCCATCGACAGCCTGCTGGAGCGCGCTGACTCCAAGTACGCCCTGGTGATCTACGCCGCCAAGCGTGCCCGGCAGATCAACGCCTACTACTCCCAGCTGTCCGAGGGCCTGCTGGAGTACGTCGGCCCGCTCGTGGAGTCGGACGTGACCGACAAGGCGCTGTCCATCGCGCTGCAGGAAGTCGACCAGGGCAAGCTGCACCTGTCCGAGGTCGAGAAGGCCTGAGGCCCCGGCCCTGACGCACCCCCACCCCGGACACCGAGACGCCAGGAGTCGTCGCATGCGGGTCGTGCTGGGAGTGAGTGGGGGGATCGCCGCCTACAAGGCGTGTGGTCTCCTGCGCCACTTCACCGAGAGCGGACACGAGGTGACCGTCGTCCCGACGCGGGCGGCGCTGCAGTTCGTGGGCGCCGCGACGTGGGCCGCCCTGTCCGGGCGGCCGGTCGCCGAGGACGTGTTCGAGGAGGTCCACGAGGTGCCGCACGTGCGGCTGGGACAGCAGGCCGACCTCGTGGTGGTGGCGCCCGCGACCGCCGACCTGCTCGCCAGGGCCGCCCACGGGCTGGCGGACGACCTGCTCACCAACACCCTGTTGACGGCCCGCTGCCCGGTGGTGCTGGCGCCCGCCATGCACACCGAGATGTGGCTGCACCCGGCCACGGTCGCCAACGTCGCCACGCTCCGCGAGCGGGGGGTGCACGTGATCGAGCCGGCCTCCGGGCGGCTCACCGGCACCGACACCGGCCCGGGACGCCTACCCGAGCCGTCCGACATCTTTGCCGAGTGCCTGCGCGTGGTCGAGTCGGCGGCCTCCGGGGGGACCCGCGACGACGACGCCGCCGGGTGCGGAGTCCGCCAGAGGTGCCACAGGACCTGGCGGGGCGCACCGTGGTGGTCTCCGCCGGTGGCACCCGGGAGCCGCTGGACCCCGTCCGGTTCCTGGGCAACCGCTCCTCCGGCAAAGCAGGGGTATGCCGTGGCGCGGGTCGCGGCCGAGCGCGGCGCCACGGTGCGCCTGGTCGCGGCGAACGTCGACCTCCCGGCGCCGCCGGGGGTGGAGGTGACGCCGGTCGAGACCGCCCTGGACCTCCAGCAGGCGGTCACCGCTGCCGTGGCCGGCGCGGACGTCGTGGTGATGACGGCGGCGGTCGCCGACTTCCGGCCCAAGCACTACGAGCAGGCCAAGATCAAGAAGTCGCACGAGCCGGGGGCACCGGAGGCCCCGGTCGTCGAGCTGGTGCGCAACCCGGACATCCTCGCCGGGCTGGTGCAGGACCGGGGGCCGGCCACGCACCCGGTGATCGTCGGCTTCGCCGCGGAGACCGGCGACGCCTCGGGGGACGTGATCGGCCTGGCCAGGGACAAACTCGCCCGGAAGGGGTGCGACCTGCTGGTCGCCAACGAGGTCGGCCGGGAGCTGACCTTCGGCCAGGACGAGAGCACCGTCCACCTGCTGCGGCCCGACCGCGACGAGGTGCGCACGGTGGGACCGGCGGACAAGTCCGTCGTGGCCGCGGCGCTGTGGGACGAGGTGGCCGACTTGCTCTCACAAATCTGATCGTGCCCTTGGCTATTCATCCAGTCCAATCACCTGGACTGGGCCCCTCAGGGAGGGAGGCCTTCCTGAAACTTCTCCCACCCGACACGCGATTCGGGCAGGCGACTTGGGACGGGATCGAACGGTGATGCCACTGCGGTGACTGTCGAGTTCGGATGAGGCGTCCGTTCGGCGAGGTGGGGCTAGGCGGTATGAGGCGACCCCGGTCGCCTCAACCCCTAGACCAGGTGAGGCGGTTGACGCCCGGCCAAGAGGGGTCGAGCACAAGTGCCTTCTGTAAGCCGAGGACCCCCCAGGTAGAGCGACCTCATGGATCAGTCCTCACCACCCCCACAAATCAGGGCGGGGCACGACACCCCATCAGCACTCGACGGGCGACCTACCCGCCGGCCGGGGCACGATCTAGGACTAGACGTCATCGCCTCTGGAGGCCATGGTGTTCATCGGCCGACGGCTCGGCCACAAGCCTCCCACCAACGCGCACGGGCCGGAGCGAGACCTACACCCCCCTTTGGGACGTCAGCGGTGGATCTCAGCCCCCTGTGGCAGCGCTACGAGCGACATGTGGTCCACCTCAATGTGGCGCCACGCACAGTCCGACCAAGCATTCGCGGTGGCGCATCGTCCCGCTCCGCCTGTCAGCGGCGCTTGAAAACTGGTCAGGTACGGCGCTCGAAGACTGGTCACCTCTACCACGATTAGGGAGTGATCACGATGGAAGATTGGGCACTGATCAGGAGGCTGGCTGCTGACGGCAAGCCGAAGGCAGCGATCGCCAGGGAGCTGGGGATCTCACGGACCACGGTCGCCAAGGCGGTCGCCTCGGCGGGGCCGCCGAAGTACGAGCGAAAGAGCGGACCGACGTCCTTCACGCCGTACGAGGCGCGGGTTCGGGCGCTGCTGGCAGAGGTTCCGGATATGCCGGCGACGGTGGTCGCTGAGCGGGTCGGGTGGACCGGGTCGATCCGGTGGTTTAGGGACAACGTGAACCGGGTGCGGGTCGACCACCGGCCGATCGATCCGGCGGACCGGTTGACCTGGTCGGTCGGCTGACGCGGCCCAGTGCGACCTGTGGTTCCCGCCGCGCAAGATCCTGCTGGAGGACGGGTCCAGGGCGTTGCTGCCGGTGCTGGTGATGACCCTGGCGTTCTCCCGGTTCATCCTGGCCAGGATGATCCCCACCCGCAAGTGTGAGGACCTGCTGCTGGGCATATGGCTGCTGCTGGCCCAGCTGGGACGGGTACCGCGCCGCCTGATCTGGGACAACGAACCCGGCATCGGGCGGGGCAAGAAGTTGACCGAACCGACCGCCGTGTTCTCCGGTGACTCTGGCCACCAAGATGGTGCTGCTGCCACCGCGGGACCCGGAGTCCAAGGGAGTGGTCGAGCGAGGCAACGGCTTCTTCGAGACCTCGTTCATGCCAGGGCGGCACTTCGAATCACCAGCCGACTTCAACGACCAGTTCGCCGACCTGGCTGGATCACCGCGAACAGCCCGGACGGTACGCACCATCAAGGCCCGTCCGGTGGACCTGCTCGCCGCGGACAAGGACAACGATGCTGCCCCTGCCACCGGCGCTGCTGCACCTGGGCTGGCGCAACCACGTCCGCCTCGGCCGGGACTATTACGTGCGTATCGACACCAGCGACTACTCGGTGCACCCTGCCGCGATCGGCGGCCGGGTCGACGTGGCCGCTGACCTGGAGATGGTCCGTGTCCGGCACGGCGGCCGGCTGGTCGCCGAGCACCCACGCAGGTGGGCCCGCGGGATGACGGTGACCGACCCGGCCCACGTCGAAGCAGCTGCGGCCCTGCGCCGCGCCTACCAGGGGCGGGACCAGGGGGGCGAGGTTCCCGATCAGAGCCAGGACCTGTTCCGCGACCTGGGCGACTACGACCGGGCCTTCGGCCTGGACGTCCAGGCAGGAGGGCAGCTGTGAGCACCACCAAGACAGCCCCGGCAGCCGAGACGATCAAGACCATCACTCACCTGGCTGCCGCGCTCAAGGCACCCCGGATCACCGAGTCCGCTACCCGGCTGGCCGAGCACGCCCGCGACAGCCGGGTGGACCCACGAGGACTACCTGGCCGCGGTCCTGGAACGCGAAGTCGCCGCCCGCAACGCCTCCGGCGCCCAGCTGCGCATCCGCGCCGCCGGGCTGGCCGCTGCCAAGACCCTGGACGACTTCGACTTCGAGCACCAGCCCGCCGCCCGCACCCCCGTGCAGGCCCTGGCCTCCGGGGCCTGGCTGACCGAGCACCGCAACGTCGTCCTCCTGGGCCCGCCGGGCACGGGCAAGACACACTGTGAGACTCCGTGTCAAGCGCTCACGCCATGAGCGCCGCGGGCGGTCCGAGGCCTCAGCTGCGGTCCGTCTGCCAGAGTCGGTGCCGGTGACCATGACTGACCCGAATGACTCACTGGCCGGCCCGTGCTTGGGTCGCGCCTTCGCGTTGGATTTGTCGTCGTGGTCGCCGGCACCGGCCTGGCCCACCGACCGCTGGCCTGATCAGAAGCCTGGCCGACAGATGTCGTGCCTCATCACAGTCCTGCCGCGCGGTGACCGCACCCAGACCGGTGCCGACATCGGCACCCATCCTCGAAGGAGAGCACCGTGCAACCCATGCTCGCAGGCCAGGTGGACTACGTCATCGGCGTGGACACCCACCGCGACACCAACACCGCTGCCATCGTCGAGGCCGCCACAGGCGGCGTCGTCGACGACCTGCAGTGCCCCACCGACGCCATGGGGTACAAGCGCACTTACGCCTTCGCCACCAAGCACGCGTCGGGCCGGCGGGTCTGGGCGATCGAGGGCACCGGCAGCTACGGCTCGGGGCTGACAACGTTCCTGCTCGAGCGGGGTGAGTGGGTCGTCGAGATCGACCGACCCTCGCGGCCGGCCCGTCGCAACGGCGCCAAGAGCGACGAGCTCGACGCCGTCCGCGCCGCCCGCGAGGCGCTCTCGCGTGAACACCTGGCGGCGCCGCGTGCCCGGGGCGACCGCGAGGCGCTGAGGGTGCTGCTCACCGCTCGGCAGGGCGCCGTGGTGAGCCGCACCAAGGCGATCGGCCAGCTCAAGGCGCTCATCGTCAACGCCCCGCAGGCGCTGCGAGATCAACTGCGCCGCGGCACCACCGACGAGCAGCTCGAGCGCTGCTCCCGCCTGCGGACCTCTCCGGCGCAGTCGGTCGAGCACCGCACCACGATCCGAGCCATCCGCGCCGTTGCTCGACGCGCGTTGTTCCTCGAGGCCGAGGCCGCCGAGCACGAAAGCGACATCGAGGAACTCGTGATGACGATCTGCCCCTCCCTGCTGGACCTTCCAGGCGTCGGCCCGGTCACCGCGGCCCAGTTCATCATCTCCTGGTCCCACGCCCGCCGGGTCCGCAACGAGGCCGCGTTCGCCTCCCTCGCCGGTGCAGCACCCATTCCGGCCAGCAGCGGAAACACCGTGCGGCACCGGCTCAACCGCGCCGGCGACCGACAGCTCAACAGAGCACTGCACACTGTGGCGCTCTCACGACTCCAGCATCATCCGGCGACCAAGGCCTACGCCGCCCGACGGACCCAGGAAGGCAAGACACCCCGAGAGATCAAACGCTGCCTCAAGCGCGCGATCGCCCGCCAGATCTACCGGCACTTGGAGTCACACGCGGCGGCTCAAAGAGAACTCTCACTGGCCGCTTGACAGACATAGAAGCATCTGTGAGTGACCACGATCGTGGCGTCGACATCGAGGACAATCAGGTCATCGCGCAGGTCGGTTCCAGCAACCTTGCTGGCCGGCACACCGCCGGGCAGCTGGGACCACACGTGGCGGCGGACTCGCGCCCGAGCGGTCTGGATCTTCTTCAACCGACCAGGCGTGACCTCATCCAGCGTGCGCCACACCGTGGGTGGCGACGCGACCGGACCGAGCACGCTGGACTGGTGTGCCAGCACGTCGATGTCGGCGATCGCCTCACCACCATCGGCCAGCATCACCGCGACGTCGCTCAGCACCCTGCCGCGGTCGTGACCGGGGTAGAAGTTGCGGCGCACCATCGCCTTGGACAGTTCGCTCGTCAGGCCGACCCGGTCGGCCAGAAGCCGGGTTGCGACACTGCCCGCGTGGGCCACCACGCCGACACCATCGGAGGTAACGGACAGACCGGACGACCACGACGTACGCTTCACTTACCGAGTGCTTCCTGCTGGGCGACCTGGGACCTTAGACAAGTCCAAGTCTTCCCTGCTCAGGGAGCACTTCGGTGTTTCAACGCGCCAATCACGCCGCCGAGTCGTGAACGATCCGGGCTAACGTCTCTTGCTCCTCTCGCCAGATAGTCATGGAACGTGCACATCACCTGAGTAGGACGGGCCGCATTGACGAACGGCCGAGCGTGCAGTAACGTGCAAAGCACTCATGTTGGATCTCCAGAGGAAAGGCAGTGATAGCCATGACCAGCAAAGACACCAACACGAGCGAGTTGGCGCTCGACGAGTTCGAAATGATCGCGGACGGCCCTGCACTTGAGAGCCTGACGCCCGCTCATGCTATGGCAGAGAACGGCGCATCGGTTACGGACACTCAGATCGCCAACTGTAGCTGTGCATCGTGCAGCCAGAGCAACCAGCCCACGGGCTTGCCGCTCAGTGAGCAGTTCTGAAAGCACAGTAGCAAAGGCCGAGAGCGCAGTTTCTGCACTCTCGGCCTTTGCGCGCACACCTTGGTTTCCGTGTCGCGTGGGCATTCTAGCGAGCGATACTCGGTTGCTGGAACTGGCCAAGAACCTTGAAGTGATGAAGGCGGAGTCAGTGCAAGTCGGAAAAGACTTGTCCGAATTTCTGACTGGGGAAGTTGCGCAGGCTCCGTCTGGCGAGTCCAGGGCCTCGCTCTTAAACCTGCGCCGCGCTGCCTACAACTACAGAGCCATTCCTGAGCCATGGAATGAGTCGACAGATTCACTCGGACCTCGGGCAGAGAGATGGCTCGGCGCATACGCAACTAGCCGCGATCAATATGACAAAATGCTCGCTCAGTTCCAAGCAGAATACACCGCCGAACTCCAAAGGGAAATCCAGAGGCTTCGCCAGAGGTGCTCCGACCCAGCATTCTTGCATTCTGTGAAACGGGCGAACGCCAAACTGGCATCCGAATTCGACTCATCGCTGAGCGCCCCGACAGCAGTGAATCGGCTCGTTAGGACGTTCTACAAATACTTGACCCGAGCTTCTGTCAAAACGAGCCCACTCGCGACGTTCGGCGTGGTCGGGCCAGTGATCATGCAGCACGCAGAAGCGCAATTGTCATTGGATACTGATGCAGCACGGTATCAGGCGTTTGTTCCTGTGCCGCCGCCTGGATTCTTGCCAGTTGCGACAAGGATGACCGCACAGTCGGAACTGCGGCTGAATCCTACACTCGCCACGTGGCTGGGCCGCTGCTGGATCGTCGACGAGGGAAGTGACTCCCGCCTTATGGCGGCTCCTAATCACTTGCCAGACATTTTGGGATCGTGGTTGAGGGCCGCGGACACTGTCTGTCGCCCCCTACCGGAATCCGTCCTCCCCACTGGTGTCGCTGCAGACTTGAAGCGGCTTGGCCTACTGGAGGACCCCTGCGTCCGGCTTCCCGTGAGCCAGTGGTGGGAAGGTGTCGAATTCTCGCGCGAGGAAGGAACTCCTCGCACCCGTTCAGCGGACATTGCTTCGTCTCTCGGGCTAAAGCGGATCATCACGGAGCCGCAGCATTCCAGCAAAGTCTCGGGTAGCAAGCAGCGAGATGAAGGCCTCATTACACCACCACCGTCAGTGACGGAGGAGCCAGCGGTTAGCCTGCCCGTTCTGGGAAGAGGAAATGGCGCATTCTGGCAGGATCAAGTGAACCTATTGAAGGTCCTTCTGCCGCTGATAGAATTGACGGGACCTGGCAGACTCATGCAGGCAGCGCTAACGGACTGGCGGGGGTGTGAACGCGAGAACTCCCCATTGACTCGAGTGTGGCAGGAGATGCGTGCGGAAATTAGAACTGGTAGTTCTATCGGATCCGTGTTCGAGTGCATCTTAAGTCGACGACCAGTGGCCGGGTCAAGAGCGGAGAAGGAACATCCGAACGTTAGCCGGGAGCTTCGACGAAGGTCGAGTGTCGTCACTTCGATCGACGGCCTAGCTCAGCGGCGCAGTGCCCCTGACGGCACGAGCGTTTTGAGTCTGGATCCTGAAGAGTTGCGTCAGAAGCTCTCAGAGTTGCGATCTGTATACCGTCCCGGGGCGATCGAGTGTCACCTCCAGGTTATCGGGCGTTCTGGGACACGTGAACACATTGACCATACTGTTCTCAATAGCGTGTACGTGGGCTTCGGATCCTTCCAAGCTCGAATGAGTTATGTGACCGGCGGAGCTGTGGAACCGCCGACGACAAATGACTCGTTGCGTGACGTCCTTGAAGTCGCTCCCCTTTCCCACGCGCTTGGGGGATTCGGCATTAGCGCATTCTCTGGGAGGCGACGCTTTACTGTGGGTAGTGACAGCCTCGTGCCCCTCGAGAACGAAGTTGCGGCAGGTAGCCTGGACCTTGTCTACAACGAAGCGATGGAGAGCTTTGTAGTTTGCGAGCGTGGCAGCGGCGTCGAGGTGACGCCAGCTGCGGTATCACGCGTAGCGATGGAAATGCTGCCACCTTTTCAACGGCTTGCCGTAGCTATAGGGGGCCAGTATCCTGGATTTGCTCCCTGGTGGACCCTTCGTACGCTCGGGCGCGAGGAGTTGAGCGACGGCGTCACTTACCTTCCCGAAATCAAACTCGGTGAGCTAATGGTGCTTCGTAGGGCTGGATGGATAGTTCAGCGTAAGATCTTGGAGCCCATTTGTGCCGCGGCGGACTCTGATCAGTTCACGTTGCTCGCTGATTTACAAAGTGTTTTCGCCCTGCCCCGATTCTGCATGTATCGTATGCTCGAGGCTGTCGAAGAGCGTCACAGCCCGCGCAAGCAACGAAAACCCCTCCTCCTAGACTTCGCGTCCCCCGTGTCGGTAGCTGTGTTCGCTCAGGAAGTGCGAAGTACCAGGGGTTCTGTGCTCATAGAGAGTGTAAATCCGGCCATCTCCGACTATGGCCACCGAGATTTCGTGTCGGAGATCGCGTTGGAGGTGCCGTGAGTATGAAGCTGTCCGCTGGCGACTGGTATGAGTTCCGCGTCTTCTATGGTCCCCGCGGGGAGGACCCTGACACCCTCATCTGTACCCTCGAGGACATCGGCCGCAAAGATGACTGGCGGTGGTGGTTCATCCGCCATTGGGAGGGTGGCTTACATCTGCGCGTGAGACTCGACCCAGCTACTGTGGTGAAATCTTCCGTGCGGAAGTCCCTTGAGGGCCTGGAGATCGGAGTCGGACGTGCGTGGTCTAGCGACCAAGAGATCAAGTCGTACCTGAGACGGTCAGCAGAGCACGCTCGGCGGGAAGGGATGCATAGCTTCGAGACCCGCCTCCGGCAGCCAGGCACGGTCGAGGAGTATCAGTATCAGCCGGAAGGTCGCTTCTACGCGGGCGCCTCCTACCATGGTTGGGTTGAGGAGCACTTCGTGAACTGCAGCCGGTTCGCGTCCGCGATTGTGTCCCGCTCATCTCCAGAGGGGCGTGAAGTCCGTCTGTTGGCGATTCTCCTTGTCGCGGCTTTGCTCCGGGGAGTGCAACCAAAGGAACTGGCGGGACTTGGCGGCAGTCTTACAGCCAAGAGATCGAGCGATTCGTGGCTCACTCGAGACGCTGTCGCCAAGGTAGTCAACGTTTCGATAGCTACGTGGAAGCGCGAACCTGAGGCTGAAGGGGCATCCGATGAACTGGTTTTATGGGCCGACAGCTTGGAGGCGCTCCTTCGCGCCACTCCGGTTCGGTACCACGACCGCTTGACGTACAATTGCGTGCACATGGCCGCTAATCGGCTGGGCGTTCGACTGGCAATAGAGTCGGAACTCAGGGGTGTCTTGGAGAGCAGGTCGTGATGGGAGGATACTCGATGTCGCTTGAGATTCACCGGCATGCAGGAAGCCTGGACGAGATAATTGTTGGGCCAGTCTCGGCCTTCTATTCTGACTGTTCTCGCCGCGGTGTTGCAGGCTATTTTACTCGCTCGTGGCTCAGGGGGAATCATGTCGGGGTGCACCTCCGTCGGGATGGCGAAGGTCAGTTGACACCACACGGCGAGGGCGCCGTACTTGTCGAGGCGATGCAACACCTTGTTCAACCGATTTTCGACGCCTCAAGCCCGGTGGCCAGAGCGAATAGCGATAGACTCAAGCTAGAGGCCGCTTTGACGGAAGCGGAAGCAATTAGAGGCAAACTCGAGTGGCGTCCGGATCTGACCGTTCATGCGCGAGAATACGATCAGCGGCTTCACGTGCATGGAAACAAACAGCATGAAGAACTTCAGGCATGGTATCTCGAGAAGACGGATCCTCATGTGATCGAGATTCTGCGAACCCAGCCGAGTCGGAATGATAGATTACAAGTCGCACTGGAGGCGCTTATAGACGTGGCGAATATTGCGTCCATTCGAGGACTCCTGGACGTCTTTCCAAGTTACACTTCACACGCAGAAGGATTCTTGTTTCGAGAGGATCACCAGGGTTCAATAAGAGAGCGCTGGGAAAAGCGTTTCGCCGCGAACGAATCAAAACTACGTGATCGTGCCGTCAGCCGTGTGGGAGGAATAAGTTCCCCCCTCGTTCGCGACGTTGGTGGGGTGCCGCTAGTGAAGGCCGTTCAGAGTCACGTGCGTATCCACGGCGGCAACCGGCCGGCCCATTTGTCAGGCGAGGGGCCTGCGCCGAAGACGCTACCAATGAGTGATTTTCATTCTCGCTTGCTTTCGGACGACTCGTGGTGGCGACGCGTGGGCCAATCCGAAGACTTCCAGGCCCTGCGATTCCTGCTGAACCTCGTGTACCTGAACTTGACTCGCTTGGGTCTTCAGCCCCAAGATCGGTACTATTTGGCCTACCTGCTTTCTCGGACGGGCGAGCGGGTGACAGGGCAGAGGGCGATTGAACGCATAAGAGAGATGCGAACCTGGGAGTGGCCGAATGCATGAAGTGATCCGAGAGCAGTTCTCGTTGCGAAGTGGAGTGGAGGGCCGGCCGGGTCGCACCGGCATCACCCTTATTTGCGAGTACCGGGAGTTCACCATACATGAACTTACCGTGGCAGATATCGAGTGTTTGTCCGGGTTCCGGGAATGGGACAATTGGGTCTCGACTGTCGGAGCGGAGAACGCGCGCCGGCTCCGTCTGCAAGGCTGGTTGGATTCCAGAGTTGTCACTGCATCAGGTGTTGAGTACGTTGTGTTTCCTCACCGGGAGTCAGCCTGCGAGTGTGGTTCGATGGTAACGCCCGAGCAGGCAACACTCTTTGACAACGTGATCGCTGAGGTGCACTCTGGGTTCAGCAATCTTTGGCGACCGGGATCGGCCGGGCATTTGCGGTTGGAAACACCTGATATTCATCGTGTGCTCGAACGACTCCGTTGGGGTGCAGGATCCCTACCCGTGACGGATCGGGAAGACCGATTGGGAGTCCTGCTCGTCGCGGACCTGGTGCGGTGCGGCCTAGCACGGTGTGCCAAGGACTGCAACGACAGGTCCTTCGGTGACAATTGGCCCTGGCAGTTGGCCGATGGGGTCCTTCACGATAGAAGTAGGTACGCTTGGGGTTCGAGACTACCGCGTGGTTTTTATGGAGACATTTCGAAGCTGCAGGGCCGTCGAGACATAAGTCTGCGCGACGACCTTATGGTGGTCGATGTCGAGGAGTCCGGCGAAGTCAGCGATGATGTGCGGGCTCTTGGCCGCATCATGGACCGTCGAAGATCAACAAGGCCGCAGGATGGCGATGACGCCGTTCACGCCAGTGATATCCTCGGCATTCTCCTCGCTGCACTCCGAAAGGAGCTCGTCGACGATGATACTGGCCGGCGGATCAGGGCGGCTTATCCTAGCGGAGGGGGATTCTACGGGATTGAATCATTCTTGGTGGCGCGCAATGTTGTCGGCCTGCTGCCCGGCGTGTATGGCTGGGATGCCTTCCGCGGAAAGCTAGTGAGAATTTCGGAGCCCAGCCTAGCTGCGCTCTCAATCCTAAAGAGCGCATCTAGGAGTATGGATAGCGAGCTGCCATCGGCGATGTTGGTGTTTGGTGGTGACTACCGCCTGTATAGCGCAAAGTATACGGGCATACCGTATGTAACCATGCTGAAAGAGGTGGGGGCAATGATGGAAGCTGTCTATTTGGTCGCGGCGGCGAAGGGTGTGGGTGTTTCTGGGGTCGGCTCAGGAAGCGGGGATGCTCTGCGTCGCGCTTTGCCTGAAGAATACTCCTACTTCGAAGCATTGGGCGAGTTGTCTGTCGGAGGAGCGTTGTGAGAAAGGTTCTGCGCTTTGCGCCCGGTTTCCATGTCTCACCTGGGGAGCGCGGCGGCGTTATTCTGGGCCCTGACGGGCCAAAATTCGTTCAAGGCGATCGCTTCCGCTGGTACATCGACCATTTGCGCGCTTCCTGGACAAATGTAGGAACGCGTGAGCAGGCGGTTGATGGCCTACAGGCTGTAAACGCCGAGGCTATGCTGGGAGTTATTCGACTGCTGGAGTCCGCTGGTGTGATCGAGGAGGTGGTTGCCCCGTCAGGCGCGGGGACTCCCACGTTTCCCCTGTTGGAGGCCCGGGGAGACAAGAACTGGGTGGATGCGCTCCAGGCTGTACTCGGAGAGTCCCGTCACGAGGGTAAGGGCGATAGGCCTCAGGGGCGAGTCCTCGTATGTCTCGACGCCTGTCGGCAAGATCCGCGAGGTCTGTTGAGCAAGTGGGCCGAGGCAGTGCGTGGCCTCGACCGTGGTGTCAAGCCGTTGGCCCTCGTGTGCATCGGTCCGGGGGCACTCCTGGCCGGCTCTCCCGGTTGTTTGTTACAAGTCATCGATCGGGTCAAGAGCCTCAGCCCTTGCAGTCACCGGGAGCGGAGCCTGATCGGGGGCCAGGCAGCTCGACTAGTCCAGAGTGCTGAGTCTCTGAGCGACCTCACAGTAGACGGCGACGCGGTTCTGATATCAGGCGGTGGGCGTGTCTCCGTTGTGCGGCTAGACCCTGGTCCGCTTGTTGAATGGGTCGGTGGCGACGTCTCTATTGAGCGAATACTGGAGGGGGACGATCCTGTCGTTCCCTCTGACGCGGACAGACTTCTCGGCCCATGCGTAGTTGAGCGAGTTGGGCCACTGGAGTTTCTCAGTGATGAAGACTGGACTCAGGCTCCGATTCGCTTGGCGTGTGCCCGAGGCCGTGGGGGCGGTGAGGCCCAGGTGTTGACGTGCGGGTGGCGATACAGGGAAGTGAGGACGGTGGCCATGGCTCAGGGCCTGTTGGATGTGGTGACAGGCAGGGTTCCCTCGATGAGGGATCTGAGTCCACCCCTTGGTGGCGGCCGAGAGGCTGGGACTGTCTTTGCAGCACGGAGCACATGGGGGGAGGCGATGACGACAGCACTAGGCCAAGCGGCTGAGTTGGCTCTTGGGCATCTTCAGAGCGAAGGCGATGAGCCTTTGGGGCATGATCAGATCCGCCAGGGTTTGCGCGCGCGCGGTGCCTTAAAGGCCATAGCAGTAACTGAGGCCCTAGGTCACCGGTATCGCTACTCGGCGCGCGCCATTCTGGGTGGGGCTTTCTGGAAGGTCGAGCTAGAAAGCAGAGAGGGGAAATCTGAGGGGATTGGGGTCACCCTTGACGACACCGTCGAACGGATCTTCTTGGGTAACCTAGGCGAAGCTCAACGTCCGCCTGAGGTAGGAGGGTTGCCCGGAAACGTAAGCCCCTTCAGAGTCGACTCAGTGCTGGATACACGAGTCAGCTCAAACCGTCTTGTCGAAGCAACCCGTAGGCTGTCGGAAGTCTTTGATGTCTCGTTGGAGTTTGGGTCAGTTGGTGACATCTCGAACTGTCCTGGGTCGCGCTGCGTACGTCTATCCTGGAGGGCTTCGTGATGGATGGCGAAATTATTGTGAGCGGCGAAGGGCTTCTGGCGGAAACTCTGCGGGCGCAGTTCCCAGGGGCCGGTGGCCTTACCTTGGCTGGAGGATCTGTTCTCGAGTGCGTAGTGAGCGATGGGTGGGCGTCCTTCGAAGAGCTAGGTGGGACCTCACGTGTGGCGAATCACCAAGATTCGTTCACGTCGTGGCTTGGGGTTGTTGTGCAATTTGATCAGATACTCATCGGACCGCGCACTGGTCAAATCTGGGATGGGTGCGGTATGTGTCTGGAGTTTCGTGATGCGAACAACCAGCATAGTCAGTCCGGCTATCGGCGGGCGGTCTCTGAAGTGATTGCTTCGCCTGAGCGGACGACGCCGTTGCTGGATGGCGGCTGCGTGGAACCGACGCTGGCTGTTTTGCGAGAGATCGCGGGCATGAGGCCAATCCGGGGCGCGAACTGGTTTGGGACAGTGAATCTTCGCGAGTTAACTTGGAGTGTACGCCGATTTGTTCCTGTTGCGGGTTGTGAGTGCGACAAGGAGCGGGAGCATCGCCCCACTAAGCGCCTGAGATTCTCTGGTGTTCATGCTCAAGCAGGAATGGGTGCGCGCGGCAGGGACTTTGTCCCTGAACTGACCAGTCTTGAAGAGAGGCTGGTTGATGAGAGGTACGGCGTGATCAGATTCATCGAGGAACGGGAGTTTCCCGGCCTGGTCACAGCTGCAGCCCATCTCCCGATGCGCACTCTTTCCCTGGCGACGGGGTACGGGCGTGCGATGACGCGTGCAGAGAGCCGACTGATAGCCATTCTAGAGGGTCTTGAGCGGCTCGGTGCAATGCCCGGCCGTGATACGGGTGCAATCGTCTCCAGTTGGGAGGAGTTGCCTGGACTGGCGCTTGATCCCAGGGATCTGGGACGTCACGTTCAAGAGGCATATGACGACCGTGATTTTCGGTATGCTGAATTTGACGCTCAGGGGCTGTATCGGTGGGTTCTGGGGAGGCGATTGACTGACAATGTTCAAGCATTTATTCCCGAGGGTCTTGCGTACTACGGAATCGGCCAGCAGGGGCCTTCCGAAGAGGCTATTCTATATGAGGTATCCAACGGCTGCGCGCTGGGTGCTTCGTTGGAGGAGGCTGTTCTGTACGGGACTCTAGAGGTTATCGAACGTGATGCCTTCCTTCGTCACTGGTACTTGAGGAAGCCTGGGCGCAGGATTGATCCGTCGAGTGTTCGAGACGGGCAGAGTCTCCTACTGATCAATCTTATTCAGGCCGAGTTCAACCTAGATGTTGTTATCCTGGACGTAACCCAGGAGTTTGGTGTCCCGAGCGTTTGGTCGCTGGCGCTGGGTACTGGAGACGGACCCTGTGTCGTAAGTGCCGGAGGTGCAGGGTTGGACCCTGAGTCTGCGATCAGGTCGGCTCTGATCGAGTTAATGACGGGAGTGGCAGGCCTGGTTATCCGATGGGCGGACGATGAGCAGCGGGCTCGTGGACTAGCTATGCAAGAGGATCCCAATCTCGTAGAAGAACTCAGCGACCATGCCTTGGCGTTTGGGTCCGAAGCAAGTCGTGCGAGACTTGAATTTGCTGAGAATGCGTCGGAGGAGGTAGCTGTTCAGGAGATGCCGACGGTGCCGTTTGATGGGGACATCGCTGCGTCGCTTGGTTGGATTCGAGACTCGTTACTCCAACATGGCTTTGAAATATACGCGGTGGACCAGTCCGAGCGAGAGCACGAAAGCGTTGGCGTTCGGTGCGCCAAGGTATTGGTGCCTGGTCTTGTGCCTATGACGTTCGGACATGCCAACCGTCGACTTCGGGACCTTCCTAGACTTCTTGGAGGGGACGCGGCGTCGGACGGCCAGGTTCCAAACCCCTGGCCCCATCCGTTCCTGTAGCATCGGGCTCCCTAGTACGTTCCGATGCCGCGAAAGTGAGAGCGCCGTTGACCCGCCTGTTCACCTCCGAGTCCGTCACCGAGGGCCACCCGGACAAGATCTGTGACCAGATCAGCGACGGCATCCTGGACGGGTTGCTGCGACAGGACACCGGGGCCCGCGTGGCGGTCGAGACGATGGTGACGACCGGCCTGGTGCACGTGGCGGGCGAGGTGCGCACCACGGGCTACGTCGAGATCCCCAGGATCGTGCGCGACACGATCCTGGGGATCGGCTACGACAGCTCCGAGAAGGGCTTCGACGGGCGCACCTGCGGTGTCGAGGTTTCGATCGGCGAGCAGTCGATGGACATCGCGACGGGGGTGGACACGGCATACGAGCACCGCAGCGGGGCGACCCAGGACGCCCGGGACCTGCTCGGCGCGGGGGACCAGGGGTTGATGTTCGGCTACGCCTGCAACGACACGCCGGAGCTGATGCCGCTGCCCATCTTCCTGGCGCACCGCCTCGCCGAGCGGCTCACCGAGGTGCGCAAGTCCGGGGAGCTGGACTACCTGAGCCCGGACGGCAAGACCCAGGTGACCATCGGCTACGACGGAGACCGCGCGGTGCGGCTGGATACCGTGGTGCTCTCCACCCAGCACCGTGCCGACATTTCCCTCGCCGACCAGCTGGAGCCCGACATCATCGCGCACGTCATCAACCCCGTGCTGGCCCGGGCACAGGACGACGGGGTGGGCATCCAGACCGGTGACCACCGCGTGCTGGTGAACCCGACCGGCAAGTTCGTCACCGGCGGCCCCATGGGGGACGCCGGACTCACCGGCCGCAAGATCATCGTCGACACCTACGGGGGCATGGCCCGGCACGGGGGCGGCGCGTTCTCCGGCAAGGACCCCTCGAAGGTGGACCGTTCGGCGGCCTACGCCCTGCGCTGGGTCGCCAAGAACGTCGTGGCGGCCGGGCTCGCGGCGCGCTGCGAGATCCAGGTCGCCTACGCCATCGGGGCCGCCCAGCCGGTGGGGCTCTACGTGGAGACCTTCGGCACCGAGAACCACCCGGTCGAGCGGATCCAGGACGCCATCGACAAGGTCTTCGACCTGCGCCCGGCCGCGATCATCGAGGAGTTGGACCTGCTGCGCCCGATCTACCAGCCGACGGCGGCCTACGGCCACTTCGGCCGGACCACCGCCGCTGGGGTGGATCGCCCCTTCACCTGGGAGGCGCTGGACCGGGTCGAGGCGCTGCTGTCCGCGATCTGACCGGTGCCGCCGGTGGACAGGCCGGGCGGCGTGTCGGTCACGTGCGGTAGACAGGCCGTATGACGAGGGAACCGGACGGGGAGCAGCTCGCGCTGGTGCCCGAGCCGGCCGGGTCGGGGGGCTCGTCGCAGCAGGGGGCTGGCCGCGCGGTCGAGCACCCGGTGGCCGAGGTGCTCGTGGACACGCCGTTGGCGCACCTGGACCGTCCGTTTGAGTACCGCGTGCCAGAGGAACTTGCTGCCACCGCGGTCCCCGGGGTGCGGGTCCGGGTCCGGTTCGCCGGCCAGGACCGTGACGGCTACGTCACGGCCCGCAAGGACGAGGCCGAGCACCTGGGGACGCTGGCCCCTCTTCGCCGGGTGGTGAGCCCGGAGCCGGTGCTGACCCCCCACCTGCGCCGGGTGTGCCGCGAACTGGCCGACCACTACGCCGGCTCCCTGTCCGACGTCGTGCGGCTGGCCGTCCCCCCGCGGCACGCCCGCGCGGAGGGCGCCGTGCCGCCGCCCGACGAGCTGTCCACCGAGGACGAGGCCCCCGCGGCTGCGCCGGGCGGCGATCCTCCAGGCGCTGCCTGGGGGGACTACCCGGCGGGCGCGGCACTGCTGCACCGCCTGGCCTCCGGTGAGGGGCCGGCCGCGGCATGGACTGCCCTGCCCGACGGTGGGGCGGACACCGGCTGGCCGGAGGCGCTGGCCGAGGCCGTCGCGGCCGTGCGGGCCTCCGGGCGCGGCAGCGTCGTGGTGCTGCCCGACCACCGGGACCTGGACCGTCTGGCGGCGGCGCTCGACCGGCGGCTCGGGGAGGACTCCCACGAGCGGCTGACCGCCGACCTGGGCCCCGAGCAGCGCTACGCCGCGTGGCTGCGTGCCCTGCGGGGTCACGCCGACATCGTGATCGGCACCCGCTCGGCCGCGTTCGCACCGGTGCGGGACCTCGGGCTGGTCGCCTGGTGGGACGACGGGGACGACCTGTTGCAGGAGCCGCGCAGCCCCTACCCCCACGTCCGCGAGGTGCTCCGGCGGCGGGCCGAGCTCACCGGCGCCGGGCTGCTCGCCGGCGGCTTCGCCCTCAGCCCGGCACTGCAGCACTGGGTCACCCAGGGATGGGTGCGGCCGGTGGGCGCGGCGCCCGCGACCGTCCGACAGCGCGCCCCGCAGGTCATCGTCGCGGGGGAGGGGCACCAGGAGAGGTCGGACCCCGCCGCGGCACGGGCCCGCATCCCCAGCGTGGCCTGGCGCGTCGTGAAGGAGGGGCTCGGGCAGGGGCCGGTCCTGGTCCAGGTGCCGCGCCGCGGCTATCTGGTCGGGCTGTCCTGCCGGCACTGCCGCACCGCGGTGCGGTGCTCGGCCTGCGAGGGTCCGGTCCACCTGGCCGGTCCGGACCAGCCGGCCGTCTGCGCCTGGTGCGGGGTGCCCGACCAGGGACGACCGTGCCGGCACTGCGGCGAGACCGGGCGGCGCTCGAGCGTGGTGGGGGAGCACCGCACCGCCGAGGAGATCGGTCGTGCCTTCACCGGGGTGCCGGTCCGGACCTCCCGTGGGGGACACGTGCTCGGGACGGTGCCCGACACTCCTGCCGTGGTGGTGGCCACCCCCGGGGCGGAGCCGGTGGCTCGCGGGGGGTATGCCGCCAGCCTGCTGCTCGACGGGTGGGCCCTGCTGGACCGTGCAGGGCTGGACAGCGCCGCCGAGGCCCACCGGCGGTGGACGGCCGCCGCGGCCCTGACCCGACCCGGCCATCGTGGGGGTCGGGTCGTGCTGGTCGGGGTGCCGGCCCACGGCGGGATCCGGCCGGTCGAGGCACTGGTCCGCTGGGCGCCCGGCTGGTTCGCCGAGCAGGAGCACGCCGAGCGCCTCGCCCTCGGGCTGCCCCCGACGCGGCGCACCGCCACCCTGACCGGTGACGCGGAGGTGGTCCAGGAGGCCCTCACCGCGTTGGACGGGCCAGCCCACGGGATCGCGGTGCTCGGGCCGCTGCCGGCCGGGGCTGCCGTGCGGGCCGTGCTGCGGGCGGACGGGGCGCCGGATGCGCTGGTGGCACAACTGCGTTCGCTGCGTGCGGCGCGCAGCGCCCGGCGGGCCGACGGGGAACTGCGCATCCGGCTGGACCCGGGCGACCTCGGCGAGTGAGACGACGGCGCGTTCGTCTCAAGTCGGTAACGATCGGGTCACCAAGCGGTGACTTCGATGGCAAACGCCGAAACCAGTGCATAACTTGGCTCTCGCATACCACCGGCGCGTTCGCAGGCTGCCGGGTGCCGGCCGGAGGAGGCCGACACCCGCCTGTCGAATGGGTCCATTCATCCAGGAGGAACATTGAAGATCAGGCGCACGACGATGGCCATCGTGGCCGCGGGAGCCCTGGTGCTGTCCGGTTGCACGTCCGACTCCGGCGGCGACGACGAGCCGACGCAGGCTGAAGAGGGCGGCGGCGACGAGGGCGGCACCGACACCGACGACGAGTCCGCCACCGGCGGGGCTGACGAGGGCGACGGCTCTGAGTCCGCCGGCGCCAAGCCCGACCTGGGTGACGTGACCACGGCCGACGACAACATCTTCTACTCGGTCGGTGAGGTCGAGTGGTCCGGGTACAACGGCAACCTGGTGGACACCAACTCGGTCTACAACGCCGTCATCAACGCCCGACTGAGCTCGGGCTTCATGTACTACGGCAACGACGGCACCATCATCCCGGACACCGACTTCGGCACCTACGAGGTCACCTCCGAGGACCCGCTGATCGTGGAGTACACCATCTCCGACGAGGCGGTCTGGGAAGATGGCACACCCATCACCTACGACGACTACCTCTTCGATTGGGCGTCCAACAACGCTCCGGCGATCTTCGGTGAGGACGCCGACCCGGTGTTCAACAACGTCGCCGACTCCTTCGGCCGCTACGTGCCCGAGGGCCCGCAGGGCGAGCCCGGCGGCAAGACCTTCACCGTCGAGTACGGCTCGCCGTATCCTGACTGGGAGATCATCGTCGCTGGTGTGTTCCCGGCCCACGTGGTCGCCGAGCAGTCCGGCATGAGCCTGGAGGACCTGAGCCAGGCCATCATCGACCGCGACGCCGAGACGGTCAGCGAGACCGCGGACTTCTTCAACGAGGGCTGGCTGTCCCCGGACAAGAACCTGCCGGACCCCGCCATCGTGCCGTCCTCGGGCCAGTACTCGCTGGATGGCGCCACCTGGAGCTCCGGTGAGTACATCACCCTCGTGCCGAACGAGAACTGGTGGGGCACCCCGGCGGCCACCGCGAACCTGACCTTCCGCTTCGCGGCTGCCGAGACCCACGTGACCGCGCTGGCGAACGGTGACCTCAACATCATCGAGCCGCAGGCCACCGTCGACACGGTGACCCAGATCGAGAACCTCGGCGACGGGATCACCCTGCTCAACGGCGACGAGATGACCTGGGAGCACCTGGACTTCAACTTCGCCGAGGACAGCCCGTTCGCGGACGAGAACGGTGGTCTGGCCGCCCGCGAGGCGTTCGCGATGTGCGTCCCGCGCCAGCAGATCATCGACAACCTCATCGCGCCGATCAACCCCGAGGCTGTCGTGATGAACGCCCGGGAGAAGTTCCCCTTCCAGGAGGACTACCAGGAGGTCGTCGACGCGGCCTACGACGGTCGCTACGACGAGGTGGACATCGAGGGCGCCAAGGCCAAGCTGGCCGAGTCCGGCCTGGAGACCCCGGTGCCGATCCGGATCGGGTACTCCGCGCCGAACCAGCGTCGTACCGACGAGGTCAGCCTCATCGCGTCCAGCTGCAACGACGCCGAGCTGTTCGAGATCGAGGACGTGGGCAACGCCGACTTCTTCGGCACCACCCTGGACAACGGTGACTGGGAGGTGGCGCTGTTCGCCTGGGCCGGTTCGGGCCAGATCGCGTCCGGCCAGGCCATCTACGAGACCGACGGTCAGCAGAACTACGGTGGCTTCGCCAACGAGGAGGTCGACGCGGCCTGGGAGACCCTGTCCGGCACGGTGGACCCGGAGGTCCACCTGGAGCAGGTGAAGATCATCGAGAAGGTGCTCTGGGACGAGCTGTACGGCATCCCGGTCTTCGCCTTCCCGGGTGTCGTGGCGCACGACGCCTCGATCGAGAACGTGATCTTCAACGCGACCCAGACGCAGATCGCCTGGAACGCCGAGCAGTGGGTGCGCGCTCAGTGACGTGCTGACCGGTCGCCCTGACCGGTTGTACGGCACCTGACCCGTGCCACCCTGATCAACCAGCCTGTGGGGCGGGGAGAGAACTTTCTTCCCGCCCCACAGTCGGCTGTGAGACCTGCCCGTGTCCGACGATGACAGCGCGTGTTCTCTGCGTTAGGCTCCAGCGACCGAGCCCGAGGGTGCGCCGACTCCTGAAAGGGAAGTGTCTGTGCTGCGATTCATTCTCCGCAGAGTGGGGATCTCTGCGCTGATCCTGCTCCTGGGATCCGTGTTCCTGTTCGTCCTCACCATCAACTCCGGGGACCCCCTGAAGGACCTCCGGGAGAGCCGGGACGAGAACCGCCAGACGCAGATGCTGCAGCGGACCCGGCAGATGGGGCTGGACCTCCCGTGGTACCAGCGCTACTGGGTGTGGCTGGTCGGCATCGGCAAGTGCTTCACGCTCAGTTGTGACCTGGGGCGGAGCTCGACCGGTGTCGACATGACGGCGGCCCTGGGCGACGCGGCCTCCAGCACCCTGCGGCTGGTGACCCTGGCCACCATCCTGGCGATCATCATCGGGGTCACCCTCGGCATCCTCGCGGCCATCCGGCAGTACTCCGGCTTCGACTACGCCGTGACGTTCATGGCCTTCCTCTTCTTCTCCCTGCCGGTCTTCTGGTTCGCCGTCCTTCTCAAGCAGTTCGGCGCCATCAAGTTCAACCAGTGGATCGCCGATCCATCGGTGTCACTGGTCACAGCGATCGTCCTAGCCCTCCTGACAGGGATAGCCCTGGCCTCCCTGATGGGGGGTGAGGGCAAGAGACGGCTGCTCACCTTCGGGGTCACCGCGCTGTTTATCTTCGGTGCGATCACCTACTTCGACTCGGTGGGCTGGTGGCGCAGGCCGGCCCTCGGCCTCGGCATCATTGTCGTCGTCGCCCTGGCCGCCGGGGTGTTGCTGACCGTCCTGACCACCGGGCTGAAGAACAGGAACATCCTCTACGCCTCGCTCACCACGATCGGGGCGGGCATCATCGGGTTCTTCGCCTTCTCGGGCTGGATCAACGACGCCAGCTACACCCGCCTGCTCATCATGTTGCTCGTCTCCGTCGCGGTGGCCATCCCGATCGGGTGGTTCTGGGGCGGCTGGGACAAGGGCGTGGCCATCTGGGTGTCGATCGGCACCGCCGTGACGTTCGCGGTGATGACCGGGCTGGACCAGTTGCTGCGCAACTTCAGCCTGTTCCTGGAGGCCAAGGGCAACCGTCCGGTCATCGGGACCATCGGGTCGGGCACGCCGAACTTCTCCGGACCCTTCTGGACGGGCGTGTGGGACTGGGGCGTGCAATTGATCCTGCCGACCATCGTGCTCACGATGATCTCGCTGGCCTCCTACAGCCGCTACACCCGGGCCTCGATGCTGGAGACCGTCCAGCAGGACTACGTGCGTACGGCACGGTCCAAGGGTCTGTCCGAACGGGTCGTGATGAGCAAGCACGCGCTGCGCAATGCGCTCATCCCGATCACCACGATCGTGGCCTTCGACTTCGCCGGGCTGATCAGTGGCGCGGTCGTCACGGAGTCCGTCTTCGGCTGGCAGGGGATGGGCTCGTTGTTCCAGCAGGGACTGGACCGCGTCGACCCGATGCCGGTCATGGCGTTCTACCTGGTGACCGGCACCGCGGCGGTGCTGATGAATCTGGCCGCCGACATTGCCTATGCCTTCCTCGACCCGCGGATCAGGACGTGAGGCCGGTGACCACCACCGCCCCCGCCGCCCTGACAGTCCCCGGAGGAACCCATGAGTGATGACAATGACCGCCCGCAGAACGAGAACGCACACCCGGACCGGGAGCGGCCCCACCTGCCCGGCACGGGCGACGAGGACATCTCGCCCGTGGTAGGCCAGCAGGACCCCGGCTCGCTGCAGCACCGCGCCGACACCGACATCCCAGCCGAGCTGTCGGTGGAGAAGGAGATCGACCTCTCCCAGAAGTCCTACTCCCAGGGCCAGCTGATCCGCCGCCGCTTCTTCCGCCACAAGGCCGCCATGGCCTCCCTGGTGGTCCTGGTCTTCGTGACGCTGATGGCGTTCACCTCGATCGGCTACGCCTTCCTGCCCGGCTGGTGGGGCAAGACCTATTGGGAGTCCGCCTCGGTGGTCGACGGTGGCCGCCCGACCCTGGGCCTGCTCCCGCCCACGCTGGGGGAGCACCCGTTCGGTCAGGAGAACACCGGCAAGGACTACTTCGCGCTCACCATGCGTGGCACCCAGCGGTCCATGTTCATCGCCTTCACGGTGGGCATCGTCACCACCGCGATCGGCACGCTGATCGGTGCGATGGCCGGGTTCTTCCGCGGCTGGATCGAGGCCGTCCTGATGCGGCTGACCGACCTGTTCATCGTGATGCCGCTGCTGGTGCTGGCCGCCGTGCTGGGCCAGATGTCCGGTGGCGGGATCTGGGCGCTGACCTTCATGCTGGCCCTGATCTCCTGGACCGGCCTGGCCCGCCTGGTGCGCGGTGAGGTGCTGTCGTTGCGGGAGCGGGAGTTCATCACCGCCGCGGAGGCGATCGGCACCAACCCGGGGCGGACCATCTTCAAGCACATCCTGCCCAACACGATGGGTACCATCATCGTCAGCGCGACGTTGACGATCGCGTCGGTAATCCTCCTGGAGAGCTCGTTGAGCTA
Organism: Ornithinicoccus sp.; assembly: GCF_057176825.1. Lineage (NCBI taxonomy): Bacteria > Bacillati > Actinomycetota > Actinomycetes > Micrococcales > Intrasporangiaceae > Ornithinicoccus > Ornithinicoccus sp. The sequence continues at coordinate 2,372,703 of NZ_CM169976.1, forward strand.
CCTGGGCTACGGGGTGCAGCCACCGGACACCTCGCTGGGCCTGCTGATCTCCACCTACCAGAACTCCTTCCAGTCCCGCCCGTGGCTCTTCTGGTGGCCCGGCCTGACCATCCTGGCGATCGCCCTCTCCGTGAACTTCCTCGGGGACGGCCTGCGTGACGCCTTCGACCCGCGCCAGAGCAGGAGTGCAGACTGATGACCGCAACCACCACCGTGGGGACCGAGCCCGTCCTGGACTTCCAGGACGTCGATGTCCGCTTCGGCACCGAGTTCGGGACGGTGCACGCCGTCAAGGGGATCTCCCTGGACGTCAAGCCCGGCGAGGTCGTCGCCCTGGTCGGCGAGTCCGGCTCCGGCAAGTCGGTCACCTCGATGACCGCCATGAGGCTGCTGCCGCGCAACGCGCGGATCGCCGGCAACGTCATCGTCAACGGGCATGACGTCACCACGCTCAGCGAGACCCGGATGCGCCGGCTGCGGGGCAACGACATCGGCATGGTCTTCCAGGAGCCGATGACCGCGCTGAACCCGGTGCTCACCATCGGCACCCAGCTGACCGAGTCGCTGGAGCTGCACGGCATCGCCTCGGGCAAGGCCGCCCTGGACCGGGCCGTCGAACTGCTCGGCATGGTCGGTATCCCCGAGCCGGAGCGACGGGTCAAGCAGTACCCGCACGAGCTGTCCGGTGGTCAGCGCCAGCGCGTGGTCATCGCCATCGCGATCAGCTGTGACCCCAAGGTCATCATCGCCGACGAGCCGACGACGGCGCTCGACGTGACCGTCCAGGCCGACATCCTGGACCTGCTGCGGTCGCTGAAGGAGAAGCTCAACACCGGCATCCTGCTGATCACCCACAACATGGGCGTCGTCGCCGACATGGCCGACCGGGTCGCGGTGATGTTCAAGGGCGAGCTGGTCGAGCAGGGCACCGCGGAGGAGGTGCTGCTCAACCCGCAGCACGACTACACCAAGATGCTGCTCAACTCGGTGCCCCGCCTCGGTGGCGGCCGGGACCAGATGGGCATCAGTATCCAGGAGCGGGACACCACCGCCGACAGCGAGCTGGCGATCGACCTGCGCAACCTGGTCATCGAGTACCACCGCCTTGGCAAGCCACCGTTCCGCGCTGTCGACGACGTCAGCTTCCAGGTGCACAAGGGTGAGATCGTGGGCCTGGTGGGCGAGTCCGGCTCGGGCAAGTCCACCATCGGTCGCTGTGCCCTGGGTCTGATCCCGGCGGTCGGGGGCTCCTTCGAGTTGCTCGGCCAGGACCTGCGCGGGATGAAGCGCGCCCAGCTCAAGGCGCTGCGCAAGCGGATCGGCGTCATCTTCCAGGACCCCGCGGCGTCGCTGAACCCGCGGCTGCCGATCGGCGAGTGCATCAGCGAGCCGATGGTGGTGCACAAGGTCGGCACCAAGAAGGAGCGCCGCGACAAGGTCTACGAGCTGCTCGATGCCGTGGAGCTGCCCCGTGAGGTCTACAACCGGTACCCGCACGAGGTCTCCGGTGGCCAACGCCAGCGGATCTCCATCGCCCGGGCGCTGACCCTGGACCCCGAGCTCCTCGTCGCGGACGAGCCGACCTCGGCGCTGGACGTCTCCGTGCAGGCCAAGGTGCTGGGCATCTTCAGCGACCTCCAGCAGCGCTACCAGTTCGCCTGCCTCTTCGTCAGCCACGACCTGGCGGTCATCGACCTGTTGGCCCACCAGGTGGTCGTGCTGCAGAACGGCAGGGTCGTCGAGGCCGGCCCGCGCGAGCAGGTGATGGCCAACCCGACCCAGGAGTACACCCAGCGGCTGATCGCGGCGGCGCCCATCCCCGACCCGGTCCAGCAGCGCGTCCGCCGCCAGGAGCGCCACGACCTGCTGCGTGACCTGGGCGACGAGATCGCCGAGATCAAGGTCGACGCCGACGAGTTCCACGAGACCTTCCACGGCACCGGGGAGTTCAACGAGTGACGAGAGCCCGATGAGGGTCGTCTTCGCCGGCACCCCCGAGCCCGCCGTCCCCAGCCTGCAGGCACTGCTGGAGTCCACTCACGAGGTCGTGGCCGTCCTTACCCGCCCCGACGCTCGGTCGGGCCGGGGACGGTCGGTGCGGCCGTCGCCCGTCAGGGAGGCAGCCGAAGCGGCTGGAGTGCCGGCGCTCACGCCTGCCTCGGCCCGGGACCCGGAGCTGCAGGAGGCCCTGGAGCGGCTCGCCCCCGACGCCTGCCCGGTCGTGGCCTACGGTGCGCTCCTACCACCGGCACTGCTCGCGCTGCCTCCCCACGGGTGGATCAACCTGCACTTCTCGCTGCTCCCCGCCTGGCGCGGCGCGGCCCCGGTGCAGCACGCCATCATCGCCGGGGACGAGGTCACCGGCGCGAGCACGTTCCAGATCGAGGAGGGGCTGGACACCGGCCCGGTGCTGGGCACACTGACCGAGACGATCCGGCCCACCGACACCGCCGGCGACCTGCTGGACCGCCTGTCCCTGGCGGGTGCGCAGCTGCTGGTCGCCACCCTCGACGGGTTGGAGTCGGGTCAGCTCTCCGGTCGGCCCCAACCGGCCGACGGGGTCAGCCTGGCGCCCAAGCTGGAGGCGGCGGACGGCCGGATCGACTGGGACCGTCCCGCGTATGCCGTGGATCGGCTGGTGCGTGGCTGCACCCCTGCCCCGGGGGCGTGGACAACCTTCCGTGGTGACCGGCTCAAGGTGCACCCGGTGCGGCTGCCCGCGCCGGACGAGACGGGGGAGGGCCCGGAGGGGTCGGGCCGGCTGGATCCGGGCGAGCTGCGGGTCGGCCGGCACGAGGTCCGCGTGGGCGCCGGCACCGGCGAGGTGCTGCTGGGCGACGTCCAGGCGCCCGGCAAGCGCGCCATGTCGGCCCTGGACTGGGCCCGCGGGGCCCGTCCGACACCGGGCGAGGTGCTGGGTGGCTGAGCGCAGGCCCCGGCGCGGACCGCGCCAGCGGACGGCGCAGCGGCCCGCGCAACGGGCGCGCACGGCGGATCCGGCCCGCGAGGTCGCCTACCTGACGATGGCCGCCGTCGCCGAGGGCGCCTACGCCAACCTGGAGCTGCCACGACAGCTGCGGCGGGCAGGACTGTCGGGTCGGGACGCCGCCTTCGCGACCGAGCTCTGCTACGGCACCATCCGGCTCCAGGGCTTCTACGACGCCGTCGTCGGCGCCGCGGGCGACCGCACGCTGGCGCAGGTCGACCCGCCCGTGCTGGACGTGCTGCGCCTGGGCTGCCACCAACTGCTGGGGATGCGCGTGCCGGACCACGCCGCGGTCAGCGCCACCGTAGCCATCGCCCGGCAGCACGTCGGGGCCGGTGCGGGAGGCTTCGTCAACGCCGTACTGCGCCGGGTCAGCGAGGCCGACCGCGATGCCTGGGTGGCCCGGGTGACCGAGCCGTTGCGGGACGACCTGGACCGTCTCGCGCTGCGGGAGTCGCACCCCGGCTGGATCGTGCGGGCGCTCCGGGCGGCGTTGCTCGGGCACGGGAGTGCCACGGCGGCCACCGTGGCGCAGGACCTGGCGGACCTGCTCCACGCCCACAACACCCCCGGCCCCCTCACCCTGGCGGCCCGGCCCGGCCTCGGCGCGGAGCAGGAGCTGCGCGCCGCCGGCGCCACCCCGAGCGCGCTCGCCCCGACGGCCTGGACCCTGCCGGGCGGGGACCCTGCCGCACTGGGGCCCGTCCGGGACGGCAGGGCAGCCGTGCAGGACGCCGGCTCCCAGCTCGTAGCACTGGCCCTGGCAGGAGCGGCGCTGGAGGGTCCCGATACCGAGTGGCTGGACCTGTGCGCCGGACCCGGCGGCAAGGCGGGCCTGCTCGCGGCCGTGGCGATGGGGCGCGGTGCCCGGCTCCGGGCCAACGAGGTGACCCCGCACCGGGCGGAGCTGGTGCGTCACACCCTCGACGCGGTGCGTGCCGCCGGAGGGGACGTCGAGGTCACGGTGGGGGACGGGCGGGAGGTCGGCGTCGAGGAGCCGCGCCGGTACGACCGGGCCCTGGTCGACGTCCCCTGCACCGGGTTAGGAGCCCTGCGCCGGCGCCCGGAGGCCAGGTGGCGGCGCACTCCGGAGGACCTCACCGGGTTGGGACCGTTGCAGCGCGAGCTGCTCGGCTCGGCCATGGACGCGACGCGCCCCGGCGGCGTCGTGGTCTACGCCACCTGCTCGCCCCACCTGGCCGAGACCCAGTTCGTGGTGCAAGACACCGTCAAGCGCCGGGGCGACGTGACCCTGGAGGAGGTGCGCCCCCTCCTGCGCGGGCGGGACGGGCAGCAGTTGCCGGACACCGGGCTGGGCCCCCATGGCCAGCTCTGGTCGCACAGGCACGACACGGACAGCATGTTCCTCGCTTTGCTCCGCCGGGGAACAGTGTCAGAGTAGCCCCCAACCGATGGGACATCTATCGTTGTCGATGCCGAAAGTCCACGTTCGCCTATGCGGCGATACATTCCCCCGCCACTCCGGGTCGATAGTCAGATCTGGCCACCGGTTCAATCCATTCCGAGCGGAAAACTAGTACTCAGGGAATAAACAGTCTATAAGCAGAGAATTGCGTTGCCTACTGCTGAAAGAATGCCATGTCTGCCAGCCAAAGCACAGTCGCCTTGTGAGACATCCAGCAATCCCCGAGCCGCCTCTCCCTAGCCTCCCTGTATCGATTCTCACACTTGCACGTCAATATGATGGGCTTGCGTTCGTAAATGCGCGCAGGCCATGCAGTGGATGGTGGCCAATCATTCATGGTTTCAATGTCCAAGCAATGCTCAGTATGATGTGTTTCTACCCCCAAAGCAAATATGGCTCTCCTGACACATCTGTGGGTCCTGAGCGCGCCGGAGTAGGGGCGCACGCCGTTCCCTGCGTAGGTTTCTGAGCTGTCGAGGAACAGAAGCCGACGGTCAGGAGAACGGCGTGCGTGATGTCAGCCTATGGCGGAGCCTGCTCGGAATCGAGAGGACGGTGCTCGAGCGGGTCGAGTTCGACGAGGACGCCGAGGTGCTGGTGGCGCACGTGCGGCCTACCGCGCGGGCGCGCGGCCGGTGCGGGAAGTGCCGGCGGCGCAGCCCAAGGTATGACGCCGGGCCGGGTCGGCGACGGTGGCGCGCACTGGACCTGGGCACCATCCGCGCCGAGGTGGAGGCCGACACACCGCGGGTGCGGTGCCGCGCTCACGGGGTGGTGGTCGCCTCGGTGCCCTGGGCACGCCACGACGCAGGCCACACCTACGCCTTCGACGATCAGGTGGCGTGGCTGGCGACCCAGGCCTCGAGGTCCACGGTGACCGAGCTGATGCGGATCGCCTGGCGCACCGTCGGCTCGATCATCGCCCGCGTCTGGGAGGACATCGACGCTGCCCATGACAGGTTCGAGGGCCTGCGGCGCATCGGGATCGATGAGATCAGTTACAAGAAGGGCCACAAGTACCTCATGGTCGTGGTCGACCACGACCAGCGCCGGCTGGTGTGGGCCGCACCGGGACGCACCAGCGCCACCGTCAACGAGTTCTTCGACCTCCTCGGCGAAGAGTGCTGCAAGCAGATCACCCACGTCAGCGCGGACGGGGCCGACTTCATCGACACTGTCGTGGCCGACCGGTGCCCGAACGCGGTACGGGTGGCCGACCCGTTCCACATCGTCTCCTGGGCCACCGACGCGCTCGACGAGGTCCGCCGCGGCGCCTGGAACGACGCGCGGGCACTGGCCCGCAAGGAACCCAAGCGAGGCCGCGGGCGTCCGCGGGCTGACGCGCCACCGCGACCGGCCAGCGAGCGAGCCGAGGCGCTCAAGGGCGCCCGGTACGCGTTGTGGAAGAACCCGCAGAACCTCACCGAGAACCAGCAGACCAAGCTCGCCTGGGTAGCCCGGACCGACCCGCGGCTGCACCGCGCCTACCTGCTCAAAGAGGGTCTGCGGTGGGTGTTCCAACTCCCCTACGACGAGGCCGTCGAAGCGCTGGAGAAGTGGATCAGCTGGGCCCGCCGCTGCCGCATCCCCGCCTTCGTGAAGCTGCAAAGACGCATCGTCAAACACCGAAGCCGGATCCTGGCCTCGATCGAGCACAACCTGTCCAACGGACTCATCGAGTCCACGAACACCAAGATTCGCCTGATCACCAGAATGGCATTCGGCTTCAAGTCCCCCCAGGCCCTCATCGCCATGGCCATGCTCAGCCTCGGCGGCCACCGACCCGTCCTCCCGGGCCGCAAATGACCCACAGGTATGTCAGAAGCGCCGCAAATATCGCCCATTTCCATCTGAGACAACAGAACGAGTGTCGACCCTCAACGCAATACAACCGGACGTACCCGCAACTGTGGGACACAAGTGGGCACAAACCCTTGACTCGACGCTACGGCCCTGCTAGCCCCGGTCTTTCATGAGTTCGGGCTGGTGAGGGTCTCGGGGGCGTGATCGTCGTTTCTGTCCGGCTCCGGTGTGGGGGCATGGCGTAGCGCCGGCTGGCGCTGCCGGGCTGCGGTTCTCCGGTTGGTGATGTCGTGGGTGGACGGGTGGTCAGGCTGATTGTGGGATCGCGGCGATGTTGGCGAAGACTGCCACGATCGCGGGCGCCCAGGGCCAGGTGGACGGGATTCGCAGGCGCCGGCGACGTCCGCCGTGGGTGAGTCGGGCGGGCACGTGCAGGAGCCGGTAGCGCAGCGCTTTGGGCTCGCAGGAGGCCAGGACGGCGGCATCGCCGGTGAGGGCGAGCAGTCGGGTCCAGGCGATGAGGTCGGCGGCGATGCCGGTCAGTAGCAGCCAGGTGGAGTTGATCGCGAACTCACGAGAGGGGAAGCGTCCCAGGCCGGAGTCCTTGGCGTGCCGGATGCGGTCCTCGACCCTGGCGTGGGCCCGGTGCCGGGCCTCCAGGAAGGCCAACTGTCCGACACCGGTGTTGGTGACGAAGGCCTGGTAGCGCCACCCGTCGGCCTCCTCGAACAGCGACAGCTGCGCGCCGGGGTGGGGCCGTTCACGCCGCACGATGACCCGCATCCCATCCGGCCATCTGGCCAGCAACCCTGCCGGGAGTAGGTCGGTCAGCTCGGCCACATCACCCCCGGCGCGGAGACCACCGTCGGCGTCCAGCGCCGGCGTCCAGATGTCCTCGGGGACCAGGGCGATGGCCCTGCGCAGCGGGTCGGTGATCGCGAACCCGACCGAGTACTCCACGGTGGCGGCCGCGGACCTGGCCGGTGGTGGTGAGCCAGTCCAGCAGGTCGTGGGAGGCACCCGCGCTGTCGGAACGGACCAGCAAGTGTTTGCGCTGGGCGGCTGGTACCTGCGCGATCGCCTCGGTCAATACCTGGATGTGGTCGGCGGCGGTATTCGACCCGGCCCGGCCGGTACGCAGCATCCCGGCCAGGAACTCACCGGTGTTGTCGCACCAGACCCCGATCGGGTGGAACCCGAAGTTGCGCTTGTAGGTCGGGGACGCCTGTTCCTTCTCACTGTGCGCGACCACGATCGTGGCGTCCACGTCCAGCACCACTACCTGTCCCAGGTTCCGCCCGGCGACCTTGGAGGCCGGCAGTCCGCCGGGGATGTGGGACCAGACGTGGCGACGCACCCGTGCCCGTGCGGTCACGATCTTCTTGGTCTGACCGGCCGTGACCTCGTCCAGGGCCCGCCACACCGTCGGCGCTGAGGCGACCGGTCCGAGCACCTCGCTCTGGTGGCGCAGGACGTCGATGTCGGCGATCGCCTCCCCGCCATCGGCAAGCATCACCGCGACGTCGACCAACACCTGCCCACGGTCGTGGACCGGGACGAACGAGGCTCGTGCCATCGCCGTCGAGAGCTGCCCGGTCAAGGCCGGTGCGTTCGGCCAGCAGCCGCAACCCGACACTGCCGGCATGGGCGACCACGCCGACACCATCAGCGCTGACGGACAGACCAGAGGACCACGAAGTACGCTTCACCTACCGAGTGCTTTCTGCTGGGCAACCTGGGACCTTAGACCAGTCCAAGTTTCCCCTGATCAGGAAGCACTTCGGTGCTTCTACACGCCGCTCACACCCTCGCGTCGTGAAAGACCCGGGCTAAGTGCTTGGTACGCGGGGGCCCCGGGGTTCGGTTGAACCCAGCGTCGTATCTTCCCGTGAATCGGTTAGAAAAATGGTTGGCGTTGAGCCAGGAGTTGGGCTGTTCCAGAATTCGGGTGCGTCAACTGCCTTTGGCTTGGGGGGCAGGCGTGTGCGTTGTGGTAGCAGGAGACGACGGCGAGGGAGGAAGGCCAAATCTTGGGTGTGCCGCAGGCTTCAGCTTGGGCGAGGCTATCGACAAGGCGCTAAGCGAATTCGTCAGTGTCCGGCGAGGGATTGTTGAAGTAGTCCGGGCATCTAGTGACTGGACTTCGAAGACGGCATTCAGTAGGGTGCGGGATGTAGAGGATCACGGGCTTATCCACTATGTGAGCCCGGAGTTGTGGCCTCTGTGGGAGATGTGGTTACAGAATGACACATTTGTTGACAGCGATGCTGCTTCGAATAGATGTTTTCCTGGAGGCTTTTTCGCAGGAAGTGCCTTGGACGGACTTATAAAAGATGCGGCCAGCACTGGTAGGCAAATTTTGCGTGTTGACCTCACAACTAGCACGCATGTCGCGGCCGGACTTTCGTGCGTAAAGATATTGGTCCCGGGCGCGATAGTCCCGTCTTTTGGCTACCGTCATAGGCGGACCCGAGACTTTAAGCCGAGGTGTCTCAAGTCGATGCCTTCGGGGTTGAGATGGAAGTTCGAAGAGGAGTGGGCTAGGCGTGCTGGCGCGCCGCATCCTGTTGCCTAGAGAAGGATGGGGATATTGGAAGCGGGGGTGATGGCCACCAGCCGCGTGGGGTTCTTTGGTGGGGAGGCGGTGTAAGTGAGGAATCCGAGGGGCCGTCGTTGTGGGCGCGTCGCCGCTCTGAACTAATGTAGGCCCTATGTATGCAGTGTCCACACGCAATCGCCTCCCGATTCTGGAACTTTTTGCCGCAGCGTTCCGCGACCGGTTCGATTTCTCAGGCGGAAAGTGTACGGATGCGGCTTTGGTTGATTGAATGCCTGCCACTGAGTGGGCGCTCGATTGCCTGCTTAGTGCTTTCGGTCGGGGTGGATGCCTGGAGTCTTCAGTGATGACGCGCAGGATCCTCGGATGCTCGTATCGACCCATTGACCATCACGAGCATGTCGACGCCATTCGGCGCCGGTGGCAGCGAGTGGTCGAAGTCTTGGTCTGGGCGCGCATGCGTTGGTATTCTCTCGGCTGGCCCTCGCTGTCGGCTCTTGAAAGGCTGCGTGCCAGTATCGATTCAGGCATGGTCGTTCAACTTTGGCGAGTTGTACCTGCGCGGCTGCTGTTCTCCGAGATTGGTTGTTGGATGGAGGTTGACGTGGTTCGTGGTTGAGGGTATGTTGATGTATATGACCGCTACTCAACAGAGAGGAATGGCCATGAAGTCAAGAAGTAGGATTTTGGCGTCGTTCGCCGGTGCCATGATGGTGGCTGGGTTATTGTCGCCGGCAGTTGCTTCTGGTGCGACGACGACGGTGCACCAGGGTGCTGTTAGTGCAGATGAGCCTAAGTCAGAGAATAGCCAGGTCGAGGTGAGCGAAAATCTATTCGCGCCCCTGAGTTGTGCGAGCCTGTCGCCCGCACCATGGATGGGACACGGCTGGACGTACATCACGAACTGCAACAACTTCACCAAGACTTTGTTCACTAGCGTCGGTCCGCCGCAGGCCGTTCCGGGACTGACTTCGGTCTACTTTGACCCGTCGGTGAAATGGGCCCACTGGTAGGAGTGGACTCGATGAGTTAGACGGTCGCGGTGCTGGTGCTGCTGAAAGGGGGGATGGCGGCCCCAGCACTACGACTGTTCAGCGTGGCGGGGATGGCGGGCCCAGCACTACGACTGTTCAGCGTGGCGGATTTTGCTCGCCGCTTGCGGGTTTGATTCGTTGAACGCGGCGCGTCAACATACGTGATGTGACCCTGCAGATCAGCCCGAGCATCCTGTCCGCCGACTTCGCGAACCTGGAGTCCGAACTGCACCGCATCAGCGGGGCGGACTGGGCCCACGTGGACGTGATGGACGGTCACTTCGTGCCCAACCTGACCCTGGGGCTGCCGGTCGTGGAGGCGCTGGCGCGGGTCAGCCCCGTGCCGCTGGACGCCCACCTGATGATCGAGGACCCCGACCGCTGGGCGCCGCAGTACGCCGGCGCCGGTGCCGACTCGGTCACGTTCCACATCGAGGCCGCGGCGGACCCGGTGGCCACCGCACGCGCGATCCGGGCCGAGGGAGCCCGGGCGGCGTTCGCGGTGAAGCCGGGCACCCCCTTCGAGCCGTATGCGGACCTGCTGCCGGAGGTGGACATGGTGCTGGTGATGACGGTGGAGCCGGGGTTCGGCGGCCAGTCGTTCATGGCCGACCAGATGCCCAAGGTCCGCCAGGTCCGCGAGGCGGTGAGGCGGCACGGGGGCCAGATCTGGATCCAGGTCGACGGGGGCGTGTCGCCCGACACCATCGGCCAGTGCGTCGAGGCGGGGGCGGACGTGTTCGTCGCCGGTTCGGCGGTCTACGGGGCCGAGGACGCTGGCGGCGCGATCGACCGGTTGCGGGAGCTCGCGGCCGCGCACGCCCACTGAGCTGCCGCACCATGGACACCTGGAACGACCTGTTCTACGCCCAGCTCACGATCGCCGGGCACGACATCGCCTGGCGCGAGGTGGTCGGCAACCTCTTCGGGTTCGCCTCCGCGCTCGGGGGGATGCGGCGCCGGATCTGGGCGTGGCCCGTGGGCATCGTGGGCAACGTCCTGCTGTTCACCGTGTTCATGGGCGTGTGGTTCGCCAACCCGCAGGAGCACAGCCTCTTCGGCCAGGCGGCCCGCCAGGTGTTCTTCGTGATTACCAGCGCCTACGGCTGGTGGCAGTGGCAGCGCTCGCGCCGCACCCGCGAGGCTGGCGCCCCGGCGATCACCCCGCGGTGGGCGAGCGGCGCCGAACGCGTCAGCTACCTGCTGGCCTGGGCCGGCGGTGTCGTCCTCGCCCAGTGGATCTTCGCCACGGTGGGAGCCGGCTGGCCCGCGCCACGCTGGTACTACTGGACCGACGCCTGGATCTTCGTCGGGTCGATCATCGCCACCTTCGCCATGGCCCGCGGGTGGACCGACTTCTGGTTGTGCTGGATCGCCGTCGACCTCGTGGGCGTCCCCCTGCTGTGGCACAGCGGCTACTTCCCCTCGGCCATCCTGTATGCCGTGTATGGCGCCTTCGTGCTCGCCGGCTTCCTGGTCTGGCGGCGCGCAGCCCTGGTCGAGGCGCCGTCCGGGGCCGGTCCGAACCTTGCGGAGTCCGCCGCGACAGGCCCCGGTGGCAGGCCCAAGGGGACGACGTAGCCTGGGAGGGTGAGCGCCCGCCCCACTCCGCCGTCGTCGTCCGCAACGGCCGGGCGGGACCCCTACGCCCCGTTCCGCCCGCGCCGCGGCCGCTACGTCGCGCTCGGCTGTGCCCTCGCGTTCGTCCTGGCCTTCGGCTATCTCGCCGTCGTGATCCCGTCGGAGGGGACCTTCGGCTGGGGGGTCTGGGACCGGGTGTTCCTGGTGGTGTTCGCCGTCGCCGTGGCGGCCTTCCTCTACCGGTACGCCGCGCTCCGGGCCGTGCCGACACCGGACGGGCTGCGGGTGGTCAACCTGGCGCACACCCACGAACTGGAGTGGGCCCAGGTCGCCTCGGTCGGCTTCTCGGGGGGTATGCCGTGGGTGGTGCTGGAGCTGACCGACACCGAGGAGGTCGCCGTCATGGCGATCCAGCGGGCCGACGGGGCCTACGGCCGGGCCGAGGCCGGTCGGCTCAGCGCGCTGGTGCAGCACCACACCGGCGGCGTCGGATAACGCGCCCGGGTCACGACGTGTCGAGCACCAGGTCGGCGACGACCCGGGCGGGGTGCCGGGCGTAGACCGCCTCCTCCTGCTCTGCCCACTCGGCCCAGTGCGGGGCGAAGGTGGCGCCGTCCCGGGCCAGCGCCCGGCTCCTCCTGGTGGCAGCGGGTGCCTCGAGCCAGACCCGCAGGGTGTAGCGGTCCACGCAGTCCAGGGCGAGCGCACCGACCCCCTCGATCACCACCAGGTCGGCAGGGGCGACGGTCACCAGCTCCGCCGACCGGGCCCGGACCCAGTCATAGCGGCGGTAACTGCCGGGGTGACCGTCCGCCAGGGGCAGGACCAGGCCTGCGCAGACCCGGGGGAGCGCCTCCGCCAGCCCCTGCCACCCCGGATACAGGTCGTCCAGGTGGACGACCGTCGCAGGCAGCCGGGCGGCCAGGGCGACCGCGAGGTCGCTCTTGCCTGCCCCGCTGCGCCCGTCGATCCCGACGAGCCGGACCCCGCCCGGCCCCGGGGCGGTGCGGACCAACTGGTCCACCACCCGGTCGACGAGCGGACCCGGATCGGTCACGAGCGGTCCAGGTGCTCCCGGTAGGCGCTCACGGTCGCGGCGTCACCGTCCACGGCCACGTCGGCGACGTCCGTCCTGCCGGACACGTGCAGGGCCAGCTCGACGGGGGAGCCGGTGAGGACGACGCTGCCCAGCCCGGTGTCGCGCGACGGCGGGCCGTGGACGGCGGCCCGGCCGTGCCCGGGTGCCACGAGGATGATGCCGACGGGGCTGCCCCGGGTGAACAGGCGGGCGGCGCGCCGGACCTGGGCCCACACCGCGCGGGCGGTGCGCTCCTCGACCGGGGCGGCCTGCCAGCCCGGCTGGGCGCGGCGGATGTCCTCGTGGTGGATGACGAACTCCAGCAGGTCGGCCACCTCGGCGACAGGGGTCAGCCGGGTCGGCCACCAGGGCGGCGGCCCGGACGCGACCCGGTCGACCAGGTCCTGGAACGGCAGCGAGGTCGCCATGTCCGCCCTGACCCGGTCGCCACGCGCCGCGGTCGGCGGCAGGGCCGAGAGCAGTGCGGCGTCGGGGCGGGACTCCCGCACGACCAGGTGGGCGAGCAGGCCGCTCACCGTCCACGGCGGGCAGAGCGTGGGGGCATCGGGGCCGACCTCCAGGGCGGTCTGGCACAGGGCGCGGCGATGGTCGCGGGCGAGGGTCATGTGAACCATCCAAACACCGCGTGCGAAGATGCAAGACGCACCCCCGACACTTCCCGCGGCCCGGGGTGGGCCCGGGACCCCGCCTTGGCCTGCTTCCCTGCACCGAGAGGACCACCGCGACGTGACTTCCGCACCGGGCGCCCGCCCGCTCCGGCCCCCCGTACCGACCCCCGCGGTGCTGCGCCGCGGGCTCCGGGTGATCTGGTTGGGGATGAAGGAGCAGAAGGGCTGGTTCTCGATCGCGGTCGTGGGCGCGGTCCTGTGGGCGGCCGCCACGGTGGCCACCGCCTGGGGCATCGGCTACGTCACGGACCGGGTGGTGACGCCGGCGGTCGCCGACGGCCGGGTGAGCGCGGGTGGTCTGTGGACGATCTTCCTGGTGCTCTCGGGCATCCTGGTCGTCAACGTGACCGGCGTGATCCTGCGCAGGGTCTTCGCGACAGTCGCCGGGTTCAACCTGCAGGCCTCCTACCGGCGCCGGGTCACCCGGCAGTACCTGCGGCTGCCGCTGAGCTGGCACCACTCGCACCCGTCCGGGCAGTTGCTGTCCAACGCGCACAGCGACATCGAGGCGACCTGGCAGGTGTTCAACCCGTTGCCGATGGCGATCGGCGTCATCGTGATGCTGGTCATCGCCGGGGGGCAGATGATCGTCATCGACCCGTTCCTGGCCCTCATCGGCTTCCTCGTCTTCCCGGGGCTATTCGCCGCCAACCTGGTCTTCCAGCGGGTCATGTCGCCGAAGATCACCCAGGCCCAGCAGTTGCGCGCCGAGGTGGCCGAGGTGGCCCACGAGTCCTTCGAGGCGGGGCTGGTCGTCAAGGCGATGGGCCGGGAGCAGGAGGAGGCCGAGCGGTTCCGCCGGGTCACCCACGACCTGCGCGACAGCCTGATCGAGGTCGGACGCACCCGCGGCACGTTCGAGCCGGTCATCGAGGCGATTCCGACCGTCGGGACGCTGGCCGTCCTCGCGGTCGGGACCGCCCAGGTGGCCGGGGGCCACCTGGGGGCCGCCGAGGTGGTCCAGATCGCCTACCTCTTCTCGATCCTGGCCTTCCCCGTGCGGGCCCTGGGCTGGGTGCTCGCCGAACTGCCCCGCACCGTGGTCGGGTTCAGCCGGGTCGACGCGGTCCTGAAATCCCGCGGGTCGATGGACTTCGGCGCGGGGGAACTGGCACGCGACGGGGCCGCCCACTCCCGGGCGGACGCGGTGGACTACGCCTACGAGGACCGGGTCGAGCACAGCGTCCTGGGCAGCGAGGAGGCGGCGGCGGAAGCGGCCGGCGGACACGACCCGTATGCCGGGACCTCCGGGGTGACCGAGCGCACCCCGGCCATCCGGGGCGTCACGCTGGACATCCCCGCGGGAAGCACCACCGCCCTCGTCGGTCCGACCGGCTCCGGCAAGTCGACGCTGACCAACCTCGTGCTGCGGCTGATCGACCCCGACTCGGGACGGGTCTCCCTGGACGGGGTGGACCTGCGCACGGTCCGGCACGGGGAGGTGCCGGCTGTGGCCACGCTGGTCGCGCAGCAGACCTTCATGTTCGACGACACCGTCCGGGACAACGTCGTGCTGGGCGTCGGTGAGGCTGGGGGCTCGGACGACGAGGCCCCGGACGACGAGGAGGTGTGGGCGGCCCTGCGGATCGCCCAGGCTGACCAGTTCGTCAGCGCACTGGGGGATGGCCTGGACACCGTGGTCGGCGAACGGGGCGGCACCCTGTCGGGCGGGCAACGGCAGCGCATCGCGCTGGCCCGGGCCGTCATCCGCAATCCGCGGCTGCTCGTGCTGGACGACGCGACGAGTGCCGTCGACCCCGCGGTCGAGCAGGACATCCTCGCCGGGCTGCGCGGGGCCAAGGACGGCATGACCGTGCTGGTCGTGGCCTACCGGATGGCCACCATCATGCTGGCCGACCACATCGTCTACCTGGAGCGTGGGCGAGTGCGTGACCAGGGCAGCCACGAGGAGCTGTTGGCCCGGTGCCAGGGGTATGCCGATCTCGTCACCGCCTACGCCCGTGAGGCCGCACAACGGGCCGCCGTCGCGGCCAAGGAGGAGCAGCAGTGAGCGCCGCAGCACGGGACGGGCAGGTCGGCGACACCCGGATCGAGAGCACCTCTGACCTGGGGACGATCGCCACGCTGCGGCGAGGACTGGAGCTGTCGCCCGAGCTGCGCAAGGGGCTGCTGGTCACCGCCCTGCTGGCCCTGGTGACCACCGTGGGCCGGGTCGTCATCCCCTTCGTGGTCCAGCAGGTCACCGACCACGGCATCCTCGCCGAGGGCGGCCCCGACGTGCAGTTCGTGCTCATCGCGGTGCTGGCCGCGGCGGGGGTCGTGGCCGTCACGAGCTTCTGCCAGTTCCTGGTGAACTACCGCCTGTTCAAGGCGGCGGAGTCCGGCCTCGCCACGCTGCGGATGCACGCATTCCGCCACATCCACAACCTGTCGGTACTCACGCAGAGCACCGAGCGCCGGGGTTCCCTGGTGTCCCGGGTGACCAGCGACGTCGACACGATCTCGATGTTCGTCCAGTTCGGCGGGCTGATGCTGCTGATCTCCACCGCGCAGATCCTGCTGGCGACCATCCTGATGCTGGTCTACAGCCCGATCCTGGCAGGAGTGGTCTACGCCTGCTTCCTGCCACTGGCGCTGCTCATCAGGTGGTTCCAGCCGATGCTCGGCCGGGCCTACGGCACGGTCCGGGCCAGAGTCGGGGAGATGCTCGGCGCCATCTCGGAGTCCATCGTCGGGGCGGTCACGATCCGCGCCTACGGTGTCGAGGGACGCACCGCCCAGCGGATCGACCGGGCGATCGAGGCGCACCGCGCGTCGGCCATCACCGCGCAGATCCGGTCCGTCACCGCGTTCGTCTCCGGCCAGGCCTTCGCCGGCCTGACCCTGGCGATCGTGCTGGTGGTGGGCACCGTGCTGGCGGTCGACGGGCGGGTGACGCTGGGAGAGCTGTTGGCGTTCCTGTTCCTGGTCAACCTGTTCACCCAGCCGGTGCTGATGGCCACCGAGATCCTCAACGAGCTGCAGAACGCCGTCGCCGGGTGGCGCCGCGTCATCGGCGTCATCGACACCCCCGCGGACGTGTCCGACCCCGAGGACGGGGTCGTCCTGGACCGCGGCCCGATCACGGTGGACTTCGAGGACGTCGCCTACGCCTACCCGGGTGGCGACCTCGTCCTGCAGGACGTCTCGCTGGCCTTCGCGCCGCGGAGCAGGGTGGCGATCGTGGGGGAGACCGGCTCGGGCAAGACCACGATCGCCAAGCTGCTCACCCGGTTGATGGACCCCACCCGCGGGAGGGTCCTCGTCGACGGGGTGGACCTGCGGGACGTGGCGTTCCGGTCGCTGCGCCGCCGGGTCGTCATGGTGCCGCAGGAGGGGTTCCTGTTCGACCAGCCGCTGGTCGACAACATCCGCTTCGGGCGGCCCGAGGCCAGCGACGACGACGTCCAGCTGGCCCTGACCGAGCTCGGGCTGGATGCCTGGCTGGACACCCTGCCGCAGGGGTTGCAGACCCAGGTCGGGCAGCGCGGGGAGTCGCTGTCGGCCGGCGAGCGCCAACTCGTGGCCATCGCGCGCGCCTACCTGGCCGACCCGGACCTGCTCGTCCTGGACGAGGCCACCAGCGCCGTGGACCCCTCCACCGAGGTCAGGATCCAGCGTGCCCTCGAGGGCCTGACGCGGGGTCGCACGTCGGTGGCCATCGCCCACCGGCTCTCGACCGCGGAGGCCGCCGACACGGTGGTCGTCGTCGACCGCGGGCGCATCGTCGAGGTCGGGCCGCACCGCGAGCTGGTGGGGGCGGGCGGGGTCTACACCCGGATGCACGCGTCCTGGGCGGCGCAGCAGCAGAATGGGTGACATGCGATCGGTCGCCCGCTCCCGGCTCTGGGTGGTCGCCGCCCTGTTAGGTGCGGTCGTCCTGCTGGTCGGGTCTGCCCGCCCGTGGCTGCACGCCCGCACCGAGGACGCCGTGGTCGGTGCGGCCAGCATCACCCTGACCGGCAGCGACCTCAGCCCCGCCGTCCCGGCAGCGGCACTCCTGGCTGGGGCCGCCTTGCTGGTGGGTCTGGTCGGCTCGCCCGTCGTGCGTCGCCTGGGCGGGGCCTGCCTGGTCCTGGCGAGCCTGGTCGCGGGGGTGCCCGTCGTGGGAGCCCTGCGGGACCCGGCGGGCGCCGCGGCCCCCGCGCTGCAGGACCGGACCGCCATCACCGGGGGCGGGGAGGCAGCACGGCAGGTCCAGGCCGACCCGACCTGGGTGGTCTCCCTGGCCCTGGTGGCCGTCCTGGCCCTGCTCGCGGCAGGCGTGCTGCGCCTGCTCCCCCAGGGTGGCGGGACCCGTCCCGGCGCGGCCGGTGGCAACGGCAGGGACGAGCCGGAGGGCCACCGCGAGGCACGACCAGCCGGGGAGGCGGGCGCGGGCTACGGCTCCGACACCTGGGAGCGGCTCTCGGCCGGTGAGGACCCGACACAGGACGAGCCCGGGGACGACGACACGGGACGTGACCTGGCATGATGGAGGCGCCCGCACGCACCACGAAGGAGCCCCCACCCATGAGCGAGCCCGGACACGGCCACTCCACCGCCGCCTGGACCGGCGTGGTCCTCCTGATCGTGGCCAGCACCGTGGCAGGGCTGGGCGTGATGCTCGCCCTGCCGTGGATGATGTGGACCGGTGCGGTCCTCGTGGTGGTCGGCGCCCTGGCCTGGTACGGCATGCACGCCGCCGGCTACGGCGAGGAGTGGGAGAGCAGCAAGCACTGACCCGCTGGGCGGCCTCCCAGCCGGCCCGTCTAGTCTGACGCGGTGACCACCGTGCTCGACCAGATCATCGCGGGGGTGCTGGAGGATCTCACCCAGCGTCAGGAGCAGCTCGCGCTGCCCGTGCTCCGGGAGCAGGCCCTGGCCGCACCCCCGGCCCTGGACGTCCTGGCCGCGCTCACCCCCGGGCCCACGATGCGCCTCATCGCGGAGGTGAAGCGGCGCAGCCCCTCCAAGGGCGACCTGGCCCCCATCGCCGACCCTGCGGCGCTGGCCCGCTCCTACCAGGATGGGGGCGCTGCCGTGATCAGCGTGCTCACCGAGCGCCGCCGCTTCCAGGGATCGCTGCAGGACCTGGCCGCCGTCCGGGCGGCAGTGGACGTCCCGGTGCTGCGCAAGGACTTCATCGTGGAGGACTACCAGGTCTGGGAGGCCCGGGCCCACGGGGCCGACCTCGTGCTGCTGATCGTGGCGGCGCTGAGCCAAGCCCGGTTGACCGCGTTGCTGGAACTCACCGAGCAGCTCGGCATGCAGGCCCTGGTCGAGGTGCACGACGAGCAGGAGGCCGAGCGGGCGGCCGCGGCGGGTGCGCGGATCATCGGGATCAACACCCGCGACCTGCGCACCCTCGAGGTGGACCGGGACACCTTCGCCCGGGTGGCCCCCAGCGTGCCGGCCGACATCGTGCTGGTCGCCGAGTCGGGCGTGCGCGGCGCCGCGGACGTCGCGACGTATGCCGCAGCTGGCGCCGCCGTGGTCCTCGTGGGGGAGGCCCTAGTCACCGGCGGCGATCCGGTGCGCGGGGCGCGTGAGATGGTGCAGGTCCCGACCAGGGAAGGAGCCCGACCGTGACCGAGCAGGTGGCCGGACGGTTCGGCCAGCACGGGGGACGCTACGTCCCCGAGGCGCTGGTGGCCGCGCTGGAGGAGCTGGATGCCGCACGGCTGGCGGCCATGCGTGACCCGGAGTTCCGGCGTGAGCTGGCCCGGCTGCACCGGGAGTACACCGGCCGTCCGAGCCCGCTGACCGAGGCTCCCCGGTTCGCCGAGCACGCGGGTGGCGCGCGGATCTTCCTGAAGCGCGAGGACCTGAACCACACCGGCTCGCACAAGATCAACAACGTGCTCGGCCAGGCGCTCCTGACCCGTGCCATGGGCAAGACCCGGGTGATCGCCGAGACGGGGGCGGGCCAGCACGGGGTCGCGACCGCCACCGCCGCGGCCCTGATGGGGCTGGATTGCACCGTCTACATGGGCAAGAAGGACACCGAGCGCCAGGCCCTCAACGTCGCCCGGATGCGGCTGCTCGGGGCCGAGGTCGTCGCGGTGCCGACCGGGAGCGCCACGCTCAAGGACGCGATCAACGAGGCGATGCGGGATTGGGTCACCCACGTGGAGACCACCCACTACCTGCTGGGCACCGTCACGGGACCGCACCCGTTCCCGACCCTGGTGCGGGACCTCCACGCGATCATCGGCGAGGAGACCTACGAGCAGGTCATGGCGCGGGTCGGGCGACTGCCCGACATCGTCTGCGCCTGCGTCGGCGGCGGGTCCAACGCGATGGGCCTCTTCCACCGGTTCGTCGGCGAGCCCTCGGTCCGGCTGGTCGGCTTCGAGGCGGGCGGTGAGGGCATCGAGTCCGGCCGGCACGCCGCCCGGTTCAGCACCGGCACGCCGGGCGTCCTGCACGGCGCCGCTACCTACCTGCTGCAGGACGAGGACGGTCAGACCCTGGAGTCCCACTCGGTGTCGGCCGGGCTGGACTACCCCTCCGTGGGCCCCGAGCACTCCTTCCTGCGCGACTCGGGCCGGGCCGAATACCAGCCGGTGACCGACCAGGAGGCGATGGACGCCTTCCAGTTGCTGTGTCGGACCGAAGGCATCCTCCCCGCACTGGAGAGCGCCCACGCCCTGGCGGGCGCGCTCCGGCTCGGCAGGGAGTCCGCCCCGGGCACGGTCATCGTGATCAACCTGTCGGGCCGCGGCGACAAGGACGTGGACACGGCCGCGACATGGTTCGGACTGGTCGACGAGGAGGGCAACGCCCGATGAGCGCACTGGACCAGGTCTTCGCCACCTGCCGCGCGGAGAACCGGGCCGCGCTGGTGGCCTACCTCCCGGCAGGGTATCCAGACATCGCGGGCTCGATCCGCGCCGTCCGGGCGGTCGTCGACGCCGGCGCCGACATCGTCGAGGTCGGCGTCCCCTACACCGACCCGCTCATGGACGGGCCGGTCATCCAGAACGCCGCGGAGCGCGCCCTGGCCGGCGGCTTCCGGTTCGCCCAGCTGCTGGGCTGCGTGCGTGCCGTGGCCCAGGCGGGCGCCGTGCCGGTGGTGATGAGCTACTGGAACCCGGTGCTCCGGTACGGCGTCGAGCGGTTCGCCGCCGACCTCGCCGAGGCCGGCGGCGCCGGCCTGATCACCCCGGACCTCATCCCGGACGAGGCGGGGCAGTGGCGGGCGGCCGCGGAGGCACACGGGGTCGACCCCATCTTCCTGGTCGCCCCGAGCTCCACCGACGTCCGGCTGGAGATGACGGTCCGGGCCTGCCGCGGGTTCGTCTACGTCGCCTCCACCATGGGGGTGACGGGTGTGCGCGGTAGCGTGGCCGACAGTGCGACCACCCTGGTCGAGCGCACCCGCCGGGTGACCGATCTGCCGCTGTGTGTCGGGTTAGGCGTGTCCACCGGTGAGCAGGCCGCGCAGGTCGCCGGCTACGCCGACGGTGTCATCGTCGGATCGGCGCTGGTCAAGGCGCTCGGTGACGACCCGAGTGGGGCAACCCTCCACGCTCTCACCCGGGAGCTCGCCGCCGGGGTCCGGCGCCGATGACGCGGGACCGGGCACTCGGCCTCGTCGGCCTGGTGGCCCGGTTGGCCCTCGGGGGAGTGCTGCTGGCAGCCGGGTGGCTGAAGATCCGGGACCTCACCGGCTCGATCCAGTCGGTCGTTGCCTACCAGCTGTTTCCCTACGAGGTCTCCCGCATGATCGGGACGATGCTCCCCGTGGTCGAGATCGCCCTTGGGCTGCTGCTGGTCCTCGGCCTCTTCACCCGGGTCAGCGCACTCCTCGGCGGGCTGCTCATGGTCGCCTTCATCGCGGGGATCGCCTCGGCCTGGGCACGGGGCCTGAGCATCGACTGCGGGTGCTTCGGCACCGGGGGTCCGGTCGAGCCCGGCCAGGAGCAGTACCTCCCCGAGATCCTGCGCGACCTCGGCCTGGTGGCGGCCGCCGCCTGGTTGGTGGTGCGACCGGGCACTCCGTTCGCCCTCGACACGTTGCTCCCGCAGAGCCCGCAAACCCGTCAGCCGCAGACCGGAAGGACCACCTGATGCCCCGCCGTCCCGCCCCCCAGGCACCCGCTCCGCCCACCGGCCCCCCACGTGCCCTGATCGGGGGCGTGGTGGTGGTCGTGGTCGCGATCGTAGCGGTCGTGGTGTACCTGTTCACCCGGGGCGGCGGCGGAGTCGGCGAGGACGCGGGCTCGGCCGGGGGATTCGGACGGGCCGACCACGGCTCCGTCAACGCGCTCAGCGAGGGCAGGGGCGTGGTGACCGCCGAGGGGGAGGGCGCGCCCCAGGTCCACGTCTACGTCGACTTCCAGTGCCCGTGGTGCGGCCTGCTGGAGACCACCTCAGGCGAGGCCATCGCGCAGTCGGCTGGGGACGGGGACATCGGCCTGGTGACCACCGTGATGTCCTTCCTGGACGGCCAGCTGGGCAATGACTCCTCCACCCGGGCGGCCAACGCCGCCCTGTGCGCCGACGACGCCGGCGCCTTCACGGCATACCAGAGGGAGGTGTTCCTCGGGCAGCCCACCGAGGAGGGCAGCGGGTTCACCGACGAGCAGCTGCTGCAGTTCGCCGAGGACGCCGGGATCAGCGGGGACGACCTGGACACGTTCACGTCCTGCACGACCCCCGACGGGGACGGCGCGCTCACCTACCAGGACTACATCGCCGACATGCAGGAGCGGGCCAACCGGGACAACATCACCGGCTCGCCCCGGGTCCTCATCGACGGCGAGGAGATCTCCACCGAGGAGATGAACCTGCTGATGAATGACCCGAACGCCTGGGACTCCGTGATCGAGGCCCACCAGTGAGTCCGGTGAGCGCGGCCGTGGTGCTGCCCACGGCGCTGCCCAGCCCCGAGACCGGGGTGTGGTGGCTGGGGCCGGTGCCCGTCCGCGCCTACGCCCTGTGCATCCTGCTGGGCATCATCGCCGCGATCTGGATCACCAGCCGCAGGATGCGGGCCCGCGGCGGCACGGGGGAGGAGATCTACGACGTCGCCCTGTGGGCGATCATCTTCGGGATCCTCGGGGGCCGGATCTACCACGTCATCAGCAGCCCCCGTGCCTACTTCGGGGAGAACGGCAACATCGCCGACGTCGTGAAGATCTGGGAGGGCGGGCTCGGCATCTGGGGGGCGATCGCCCTGGGGGCCGTCGGCGCCTGGATCGGCAGCCGCCGGCACGGCCACAACTTCCTGGACCTCGCCGACGCGATGGCGCCCGGGTTGCTCGTGGCCCAGGCCCTGGGCCGGTGGGGCAACTGGTTCAACAACGAACTCTACGGCGGGCCGTCGGACGCGCCGTGGGCGCTGACCATCCACCGCTGGGACCAGGGTGCCGGCGAGGCGGTGCGGGACGCGGACGGCAACGCGGTCGTGCTGGGGACGTTCCAGCCGACCTTCCTCTACGAGTCGTTGTGGTGCCTCCTGGTGGCGGCCGTGCTGGTGCTGCTGGACCGCCGGGTGCGGTTCGGTCGGGGCCAGGTGTTCGCGCTCTACGTCATGGGATACACCCTGGGCCGACTGTTCTTCGAGTTGATGCGCACCGACCCTGCCGAGATCGTGTTCGGCCAGCGGGTGAACGTGTGGGTGTCCATCGGCGTCTTCCTGCTGGGGCTCGTGCTCTACCTGGCCATGGGGCGGCGCCGGGACTACCCGGTGCGAGGCGGCGACCACGGTGCGGGCCAGGACGGCGCAGCCAGCGCCACCGTGCCGGAGGGGGACGGCGCAGCCTCCGATCGGGCATAGGGTGGTCCCATGCGTCGAGCCAAGATCGTCTGCACCCTCGGTCCCGCCACTGACAGCTACGAGCAGGTGCTCGCGCTCGTCGGGGCGGGCATGGATGTCGCCCGATTGAACATGTCCCACGGTTCCCACGAGGACCACGACGAGCGGTACCGCCTGGTCCGCCAGGCCGGTGACGAGGCGCAGCACGCCGTCGCGGTGCTGGCCGACCTCCAGGGGCCCAAGATCCGCACCGCGCGGTTCGCCTCCGGGGCGGTTGAGCTCGCTCCCGGTGACCGGTTTGTTATCACCACCCGGGACGTCCCGGGGGACCGCCACGAGGTGGGCACGACCTACTCGGGTCTCCCCGCTGACGTGAAGGCGGGGCACGACCTGCTCATCGACGATGGCAAGATCCACCTCACGGTGGACGAGGTCACCGAGACGGACGTCGTGTGCACCGTCATCATCGGGGGCACCGTCTCGGACAACAAGGGCATCAACCTGCCCGGCACCGCGGTGAGCGTCCCGGCGCTGAGCGAGAAGGACGCCGAAGACCTGCGGTGGGCGTTGCGGACCCGGGTGGACCTCATCGCCCTCTCTTTCGTGCGCTCCGGGGCCGACGTCGAGGACGTGCACCGGATCATGGAGGAGGAGGGGGTGCGGCTGCCGGTCATCGCCAAGATCGAGAAGCCGCAGGCCGTGGACAACCTCGAGGAGATCGTCGACGCCTTCGACGGCATCATGGTGGCCCGCGGCGACCTGGGAGTCGAGCTGCCCCTGGAGGCGGTGCCGCTAGTCCAGAAGCACGCCGTGGAGATCGCCCGTCGCAACGCCAAACCGGTGATCGTCGCGACCCAGGTGCTCGAGTCGATGATCAGCAACCCGCGCCCGACCCGGGCCGAGGCCAGCGACTGCGCCAACGCGGTGCTGGACGGGGCAGACGCGATCATGCTCTCCGGCGAGACCAGCGTCGGGGACTGGCCGATCAAGGCCGTCGAGGTGATGGCGCACATCATCGAGAACGTCGAGGAGCACGGCCTGGACCGGATCCAGCCGCTGGGCACCAACCCGCACACGACCGGGGGCGCGGTCACCAAGGCGGCCGCCGAGATCGCGGAGTTCCTCGAGGTCACCTACATGGTCACCTTCACCCAGACGGGCGACTCCGCGCGGCGGATGTCCCGGCTGCGCTCGCGCATCCCGATGCTCGCGTTCACGCCGGAGCCGGCCACGCGGTCCCAGTTGGCGGTGTCGTGGGGCATCGAGACGTTCCTCACCCCCCTCGTCGAGCACACCGACGAGATGGTCACCCAGGTGGACGAGGCGCTGCTGCGGGAGCGCCGCTGCAGCGAGGGTGAACTCGTGGTGATCGTCGCCGGGTCCCCGCCAGGCACCCCCGGTGGCACGAACGCACTGCGCCTGCACCGGGTCGGCGACGCCGTCTCCGGGGTCGCACCGGCCTACCGCCCCGCCACCTGACCCGGCCCCGGGCCGGTCAGAGCCGGCCCGGCACACGCGACGCCGCCCGTCACGGGGCGGGCGGCGCATACGTGCCGGGAGCGGGACTTGAACCCGCACGCCCTTTCGGGCAGAGCATTTTGAGTGCTCCGTGTCTGCCATTCCACCACCCCGGCTGGGGGACCGGCACAGCATACCGGCTGCTACCCCGGCCGAACGATCCCCCGACCCGGTCGGGCCCAGGGTTCCCGCAGCCGGTGTGATGTTTCGCACCCGGCACAGGGGGCCCTCCCCGCGGCGTGCGTGATTGGTCAGGCCCCGGCACGGGCTAGGCTTGCCCGCGTGACGGAGAAGCCAGCAGCAGCAGAGCCCGCCGAGCCCCTGGAGCCGGCGCAGGCACCGGACGAGCTCGAGTCGCCCGAGCCCGAGGAGGGCCCCTCCGGCGGCCTGCGCATCGTGGTCGCCGAGGATGAGGCCCTGATCCGGCTCGACCTGGCAGAGATGCTTGAGGAGGCCGGCCACGAGGTCGTGGGGCAGGCGGCCAACGGTGAGCAGGCGGTGGAGTTCGCCCGGGAGCTGGCGCCGGACATCGTCGTGATGGACATCAAGATGCCGGTGATGGACGGGCTGACCGCTGCCGAGGTGCTGGGCAAGGAGGGTCTGGCCCCCGTGGTCATGCTCACGGCATTCAGCGACCGCACCCTGGTCGAGCGTGCCAGGGAGGCCGGGGTGATGGCCTACGTCGTGAAGCCGTTCACCGCCAGCGACATCCTCCCGGCAATCGACATCGCCCGGCCCCGGTGGGTGGAGTTCCAGGCGCTGCAGGCCGAGGTCGCCGACCTCACCGAGCGCTTCGAGACCCGCAAGAAGCTGGACCGCGCCAAGGGTCTGCTGATGTCCAGCTCCAAGCTCACCGAGGCCGAGGCCTTCCGCCTGATCCAGAAGGCGGCGATGGATCGGCGTCAGTCGATGCGCGAGGTCGCCGAGGCCATCATCGAGTCGCTGGACAAGGGCAAGAAGAAGTAGCACCCGCGGGTCGGTGGCGCCGGTCAGGTGAGGCTGCTGACGGCCCACACCAGGACCGGGGCGACTGCCAGCGCCGGGAGCAGGTCGCCGACCGGGATGTCCTTCATCCGGAGCAGTCGGAGGCCCACGCCCACCAGCAGCAGCCCGCCGACTGCGGTGAGGGCGTAGATGTGGGCGTCGGGGAACACCGACCCCAGCAACACCCCCACCAGGGTGAGCGACCCCTGCACGACGGCGACCGACACCGCGGAGAAGAGCACGCCGACGCCGAAGGTCGAGGCGAACGCCATCGCCGCGAAGCAGTCCAGCACCGACTTCAGGACCAGTTGGTCCACGCCCCGGCCGAGGCCGTCGTTGAGCGAGCCCAGGATGGTCAGGGGGCCGACGCAGAACAGCAACGACGTGGTCAGCCATCCCTCGATGAAGCGTTCCCGCGGGGTCAGCTCACCGGCCCCCAGCTCGGCCTGCGCCGTGCGGGGTGCCCGCCGGGCGACATACCGCTGGATCACCCCGGCCAACCCCTCCAGCCGGTCCTCGATCCGCAGCAGCGACCCGACGATGCCGCCGATCAGCAGGCTGCCGAGCACGATCAGGACCGGGACCCCCGAGCCAACCGCGGCCTCCAGCGACGGCTCGGTCACGGACAGGGCAGACAGGGCGGCGACCAGGAGCGTCACCAGACCCAGACAGTCGGTGACGAGCCGGCGGACCCGTTCGGGCAGCCGCTGCCCGAAGGCCATCCCGGCCAGGGCCCCGGCGATGACCAGGGCCACGTTCACCAGCGTGCCGATGCCGGGGAAGGGTGCGTCCACAGGCGCAGGGTATGCCGTGAGGCGGCCCCGAGGGGACCCGGGGCGTCAGGCGGGCGGGCGGTCGCGCAACTGGCAGGTGAGACGGGCGGTGCAGACGCGCTGGTCCTCCTCGTCGGTGATCACCACCTCGTAGCAGGCCACCGACCGGCCCAGCGCCAGAGGTGTGGCGACCGCGCGCACCGTCCCCGACCGGACGGCGCGGTGGTGGGTGGCGTTAAGGTCGACGCCCACGGCGATCCGGTCCGTCCCGGCGTGGAGTGCCGAGGCGACCGAGCCGACGGTCTCGGCCAGGACTGCGCTGGCACCGCCGTGCAGCAGTCCGTAGGGCTGGGTGTTGCCCTCCACCGGCATGCGCGCCACCGTGCGCGCGGCGCTGGCTTCGAGCAACTCGATGCCCATGCGTTCGACGAGGGCGCCGGAGGGAAAGGCAGCGAGCTGGTCGGCGGTGAGTACCGGTGCGGGTCTGTCGGTCATGGGCCCTAGGGTGGCATGCGTGAGTCGACTGCTGCTGCTTGATGGACACTCCCTCGCCTACCGCGCCTTCTTCGCGCTGCCGGTGGAGAACTTCTCGACCTCGACCGGGCAGAGCACCAACGCCGTGTTCGGCTTCACCTCCATGCTGATCAACGTGCTGCGCGACGAGGCGCCAACCCACGTGGGGGTTGCGTTTGACGTGTCCCGGCAGACCTTCCGCACCGAGCAGTACCCGGAATACAAGGCCGGTCGCGCCACCACCCCCTCGGAGTTCCGCGGTCAGGTGGACCTGATCAAGGAGGTGCTGGACGCGCTGCGGATTTCCCACGTGGAGCTGGACGGGTGGGAGGCCGACGACATCATCGCCACGCTCACGACGCAGGCGCGGGCCGAGGGGATGGAGGTGCTGATCTGCTCGGGCGACCGCGACACCCTGCAACTGGTCGACACCACCACGACGGTCCTCTACCCCCGCCGGGGCGTCTCCGACCTGGTCCGGATGACTCCGGAGGCGGTGCAGGAGAAGTACGGGGTCCCGCCGGCGCGCTACTCCGATCTCGCCGCGATGGTGGGGGAGAGCTCGGACAACCTGCCGGGGGTCCCCGGAGTCGGGCCCAAGACGGCGGCGAAGTGGATCACCGCGCACGGTGACCTGGCCGGCGTCGTGGACCACGCCGATGCCCTCACCGGCAAGGCCGGCCAGTCCTTCCGGGACCACGTCGCCCAGGTGCTGCGCAACCGGCAGCTCAACCAGCTCGTCGCGGATGTGGAGCTGGGAAGCACGCCGCAGGACCTGGAGCGGCGCACCTGGGACCGGGAGGAGGTGCACCGGCTCTTCGACGGGTTGGAGTTCCGCGTGCTGCGCGACCGCCTGTTCGAGACCCTGGACTCCGTCGAGGACGAGGCGGAGGAGGGCATCGAGGTCGAGGGTGCCCAACTGTCCCCCGACCAGGTGGCGGACTGGTTGGCCACGCACGGCGGGACGGGGGAGCGGGTGGGGCTGCACGTCCTGGGGTCCTGGGCACGGGGGACCGGGGACGTCACCGGGCTCGGTCTGGCGGCGGACGACACGGCCGCGTATGTCGAGCTGTCCGGCCTGGACGAGACGGCCGAGTCCGCGCTGGCCGGGTGGCTCGGCGACCCCGAGCGCCCGAAGGTGCTGCACGACCTCAAGGGGCCCGGTCAGGCGCTGGCCGCGCGCGGCCTGCCGCTACGTGGGGTGGTCAGCGACACCGCGCTCGCCGCCTACCTGGTCCGGCCCGACCAGCGGTCCTACGACCTGGCCGACCTGGTGCTGCGCTACCTGCACCGCGAGCTGCGGCTCGACACCCAGGAGGAGGACCAGGGCACCCTCGACCTGTCCTTCGGCGACGACGCGGACGAGGCGGCGCGCACGGCGACCGCCCGCTCGGCGATGGTGCACGCCCGCGCGGTCCTGGAGCTGGCCGCCGCCCTTGACGAGGAGGTGGCCGACGTGCAGGGCACCTCCCTCCTCGCGGACATCGAGCTGCCGCTGGCGAGCGTGCTGGCCCAGATGGAGCGGGTCGGGATCGCCGTGGACGTCCCCGGACTGGAACGCCTTGAGGCGGACTTCGCCGGGCGGATGCAGCAGGCGCAGCAGGACGCCTACGACGCTATCGAGGACGAGACCGTCAACCTGGGCTCGCCCAAGCAGTTGCAGTCCGTCCTGTTCGACCGGCTCGGGCTGCCCAAGACCCGCCGCACCAAGACCGGCTACACCACGGACGCCGAGGCACTGGCGGGGCTGTACGCCCAGACCGAGCATCCGTTCCTGGAGGCGCTGCTCCGGCACCGCGACAACACCAGGCTGCGGGTGACCGTGGAGGGACTGCTGAAGTCGGTGGCCGACGACGGTCGGATCCACACGACATACCAGCAGACGATCGCCGCCACCGGGCGACTGTCCTCCACCGAGCCCAACCTGCAGAACATCCCGATCCGCACCGAGGAGGGGCGCCGGATCCGGGAGGCGTTCGTGGTCGGCCCGGGCTACGACGAGTTGATGTCGGCCGACTACTCCCAGATCGAGATGCGGATCATGGCGCACCTGTCGGGGGACACCGCCCTGATCGAGGCGTTCCGCAGTGGCGAGGACCTGCACCGGTTCGTGGGGTCCCGGGTCTTCTCGGTGGAGCCCGAGGACGTCACCGCCGAGATGCGCTCCAAGGTCAAGGCGATGAGCTACGGCCTGGCCTACGGGCTCTCCGCGTTCGGGCTCTCCAAGCAGCTGACCATCTCCACCGACGAGGCGAAGGGGCTGATGGAGGAGTACTTCGCCCGGTTCGGCGGGGTGCGGGACTACCTGCGCGACGTCGTGGCCGAGGCCCGGTCCACCGGTTTCACCGAGACCATGCTGGGCCGGCGGCGCTACCTGCCGGACCTGAACTCCGACAACCGGCAGCGCCGCGAGATGGCCGAGCGGATGGCGCTCAACGCCCCGATCCAGGGGTCGGCGGCCGACATCATCAAGGTGGCCATGCTCCGGGTCGACCGGGCCCTCACCGAGGCGGGACTGCAGTCCCGGGTGCTGCTGCAGGTGCACGACGAGCTGGTGCTCGAGGTCGTGACCGCGGAGAAGGCACAGGTGGAGGCCATCGTCAGGGAGGAGATGGGGGCCGCGGTCGCCATGGACGTGCCCCTGGATGTCAGCGTCGGGTGGGGGCGCAGCTGGCACGACGCTGCCCACTGACCGGTCCCAGGTCACGATTCGGCACCGAGCGGCTCCGAAAGCCTGTTGTCGCCGGTCAGGGTGTGGTTTACTCCCCGCAGACATCCGAAGGAGAACCCGTGCGAGCCCGCCTTATGGCCCTGCTCGCAGCCCTGTTCCTGGGCCTCTGTCTGGCCCCGGGAGCATCCGCTGCGACCCTGGCTGGCGGTCCGGCCGACCGTGTACCGGCCAGTCCTCCAGCCCCCCTGTCCGCGCACTCGATGTCCCGTGCCCTGGTGGCCGGCGACGAGGCGACCGCTACCGCCGGCGACGAGGACGAGGACGACCAGGACCAGGAGGGCAGCGAGAACCTCAGGGGCACCATCCGCGGGCCGGACCGGGCCCCGCTGGTCGGCCTCGAAGTCACGGTCAGCCGGGACGGCACGGAGGTCGGGACGGGCACCACCGACGACAGCGGCCAGTGGGAGGTGGCGCTGCCCGGTCCGGGGAACTACACCGCCTCGATCGACCCGGCTGCCCTGCCCGAGGGAGTGACCTTCCGCAACGAGGGCGGTGACACCGTGAGCGGGGTGACCGTCCGGCCCGGCGCCAACCAGAACGTCGTCTTCGCCCTGGTGGCCGCGGACGACGACGGCGCGCCGACGGCCGCGACCGGCGGCGGGTTCAGCGGCCGCTTCGCCCAGTTGCTGGTCGAGGGCATCAAGTTCGGCGCGATCATCGCGATCACCGCCGTGGGCCTCTCCCTCGTCTTCGGCACCACGCGCCTGATCAACTTCGCGCACGGCGAGTTCGTCACCTTCGGTGCGGTCGTCGCCTTCTACCTCTCGAGCGCGGGCGGCCCGCTGCCACTCATCCTGGCGGCGGTGCTGGCGATGGTCGCCACGGCTGCCCTCGCCGGCGGGTTCGAGTTGGCGGTGTGGAGACCGATGCGCAAGAAGGGCACCGGGCTGATCCAGATGTTCATCGTCGCGATCGGCCTGGCGCTGCTGCTGCGGCACCTGATCCAGGTCGTCTTCGGCCCCTCGCGACGCCAGTACAACGAGTACGCGCTCCAGCAGGCGTGGGACCTGGGGCTGTTCCGGATCACCCCGCGCGACGCGATCATCACGCTGCTGGCCTTCGCGGTACTGGCCGGCGTCGCCCTGATGCTCCAGAAGACCAGGATCGGCAAGGCCATGCGCGCGGTCAACGACAACCGCGACCTGGCCCAGGCCTCCGGGATCGACGTGGACCGCGTGGTCATGATCGTCTGGTTGCTCGGTGGCGCCCTGGCGGGCCTGGGCGGAGTCCTGTACGGGCTGAGCGAACGCGTCTACCCGGAGATGGGCTTCACCCTGCTGCTCATGATGTTTGCCGGCGTCATCCTCGGCGGCCTGGGGAGCGCCTACGGAGCCATGGTGGGCGCGCTGTGCATCGGCATCGTCATCCAACTCTCGAACCTGTGGTTCCCCTCGTCGTTGCAATACATGTGGGCGCTGTTGGTGATGATCCTGGTGCTGCTGTTCCGACCACAGGGCCTGCTCGGCCGACGCGAACGGGTGGGGTGAGGGAGGAACCATGGATATCGACTTTCTCAACATCCTGAGCAACGCGATCCGCGGTGCGCTCGGCCCCGAGGCCGCCATCTACGCCCTCGCGGCGATCGGCCTGAACGTGCACTTCGGCTACACCGGGCTGCTCAACTTCGGCCAGGTGGGCTTCATGCTGGTCGGCGCCTACGGCACGGCCGTCCCGGTGGTGTCCTGGGGTCTGCCGCTGTGGGTCGGCGTGCTCATCGGCATCGGCTGTGCGGTCGTCCTCGCGCTGATCCTGGGCATACCCACGCTCCGGCTGCGGGGGGACTACCTGTCGATCGCCACGATCGCGGCCGCCGAGGTGCTGCGCTATCTCTATCGCTCGGAATGGGCCGAGCCGCTGACCGGCGGCGTGTTCAGCCTCAAGGGATTCGCGGGCGGCTTCTACTCACTCAACCCCTACTCCAGTGACCTGAGCCTGGGCTGGCTGACCTTCAGCAGCCGATCGCTGTGGGTGATGACGGTCGCCTGGGGTGCCACGCTGCTGGCCACCCTGCTGGTCGGGCTCCTCATCCACTCCCCGTGGGGCCGGGTGCTGCGCTCGGTCCGGGAGGACGAGCTCGCGGCCCGCAGCCTGGGCAAGAACGTGTTCGCCTACAAGATGCAGAGCCTGATCCTCGGCGGCGCCTTCGGTGCGCTGGCCGGCTCCCTGCTGGCGATCAACACCCAGGCGCTGAACCCCGACAGCTTCATGCCCATCATCACCTTCTACCTGTGGACGATCATGATCCTCGGCGGCGCCAGCCGGGTGGTGGGACCCATCGTCGGCTCGATCGTCTTCTGGTTCCTGCTGACCTTCCTCGACGCGTTCCTGCGGCAGGCCATCGGCAGTGGTCTGATCCCCTCCAGCGTGATGGTCTCCAGCGATGTGGGTGCCGTCCGCTTCGCCGCCGTCGGGTTGGGGTTGATGCTGCTGATGATGTTCCGGCCCGCGGGTCTGCTGGGCAACCAGAAGGAGTTGCGTCTCGATGTCCGCTGACGAGCACGAGCTCGACGACCAGGTCCTCTCCGAGCGGGAGGAGCTGGTCGGCGTCGAGCAGGCGCTGGAGGAGCAGGCGCCCTCGGTCGGCGCGGCCCGCGCGGCCGAGGCGCTGCGCGACGTCGCCGCAGAGCCCGGCGTGGCGAAGCCGGACCCGATCCTGGTGGCCGACGGCATCACCCGCCGGTTCGGTGGCCTCACCGCGGTGGACGTGGACCACCTGGAGGTCCAGCGCGGCACCATCACCGCGCTCATCGGACCCAACGGCGCGGGCAAGTCCACCTTCTTCAACCTGGTGTCGGGCTTCGACACCCCGAACTCTGGCACTTGGAGCTTTGACGGCACCGACATCAGCGGCAAACCGGCCTACCGGATCGCCCGCCTCGGGATGGTGCGCACCTTCCAGCTGACCAAGGCCCTGATGCGCCTGACGACGCTGGAGAACGTGATGCTGGGCAGCACCGCGCAACGGGGGGAGCGGATGGGGATCGCCCCGCTCCGGTTCCTCTGGAAGGACCAGGAGCAGCAGATCCAGAACCGTGCCGAGGAGCTCCTGGAACGGTTCCGGCTGACCCACATGCGCGACGAGTTCGCCGGGACGATGTCCGGTGGTCAGCGCAAGCTGTTGGAGATGGCGCGCGCCCTCATGGTCGAGCCGAGCCTGGTGATGCTGGACGAGCCGATGGCGGGCGTCAACCCCGCGCTCACCCAGTCCCTGCTGGGACACATCCAGGCCCTGCGCGACGAGGGCACCTCGATCATCCTGGTCGAGCACGATATGGACGTCATCATGTCGATCTCGGACTGGATCGTCTGCTTCGCCGAGGGCAAGGTCATCGCCGAGGGGCGACCGGACGACATCCGGACCAACCCGCAGGTGATCGACGCCTACCTGGGCTCCAGGCGGGCCCTGCACCAGGAGGACGACGCGCCGGAGTCCGAACCCGTCACCGGCGAGAACGAGGAGCAGCAGTCGTGAGCCCCGACACCCTGAGCAGCGGCGAGGGCCGGACCACCGAGGCACAACTGCGCACCGTGGACCTGGTCTCCGGATACATCCCCGAGGTCAACATCCTCAACGGGTGCTCGGTCTACGTCGACAAGGGCGAACTGGTGGGCATCATCGGCCCGAACGGCGCCGGCAAGTCGACCCTGATCAAAACCATGTTCGGGCTCGTCCCGGTGCGGTCCGGTCAGGTGCTCCTCAAGGGACGCGACGTGACCGGGCGCCCGGCCCACAAACTGGTCGGGGACGGCCTGGGCTACGTCCCGCAGAACAACAACGTGTTCCCCTCGCTCACCATCGAGGAGAACCTGCAGATGGGCATGTACCTGCGGCCCAAGGAGTACGACACCCGGTTCGGGGCGGTCGCCGACCTGTTCCCGATGCTCGCCGACCGCAAGTCGCAGAAGGCGGGCTCGCTGTCCGGTGGGGAGCGCCAGGTCGTCGCGATGGGCCGGGCCCTGATGACCGATCCCGAGGTGCTGTTTCTGGACGAGCCGTCCGCGGGCCTGTCACCGATCATGCAGGACACGGTGTTCGAGGCCGTGGCCACCATCAACTCGTCCGGGGTGTCCATCCTCATGGTGGAGCAGAACGCCCGCCAGTGCCTGGACATCTCCGACCGCGCCTACGTGCTCGACCAGGGCAAGGACGCCTACACCGGCACCGGCCAGGAGCTGGCCCACGACCCCAAGGTGATCGAGCTCTACCTGGGCACCCTGGCGCGGATCGACGGCTGACACCCGGCGAGCAGCACCCGATACCAACAGACCGGCCCCCCGAGCGAACTCGGGGGGCCGGTCTGTGTGACCTCAGTCCTGCCGTGTCACGCCGGCAGGACGGGGAGTGTCAGCGGCTCTCCTCAGGGTTGGACTCCACCGAGTCGAGGGACTCGAACTCGCCGGCGTCGTTGTACCCGTAGATCTCGATGGTCGCCCGACCCGGCTCACCGGCGTCGACGAAGTCCAGCGGGCCGCTCACGCCGTTGTAGTCGATGTCGACACCCTCGTCGAGCAGGGCCTTGCACTCCTCGAAGGAGGTGCACGCCTCGCCGTCGCGGGTGACGTTGACGACCTCGGCCTTGAAGTCCTCCGGGTCGGCGGACCCGGCAGCCTCGGCGGCCAGCGCCATGGTGACCACGCAGTCGTAGACCTGCGGGGCGAACTGGGTGTTGTCACCCAGGTCCGGGGCGAACTCGGCCAGCGCCGCCAGGAAGTCGGCGTTGTCGGCCGAGGCCGGGGCGGTGCCCTTCATCCCGCCGATGACGCTCGGGTCGGACTCGCTGACCAGGCTGCCCAGGTCCGGGATCCGCAGACCGTCTGCGCCGTAGAAGCCGACCTCGCCCGGGAGCAGGCCGTTCTCGATGAGGCCCTGGATGATCTGGGCGCCCTCGTCGAATGCCACCACGACGACCGCGTCGGCGCCGGAGGAGACCACGGACTCGATGGCACCGTCGAAGTTGGTGGCAGCCGGGTCGTAGGTCTCGTTGATCGCGACGGAGGCACCAGCGTTCTCCAGCGCCTGGGCGGTCGCGTCGCCCAGACCGCGACCGTAGTCGTCGGCACGGGCCAGGATCGCGACGTTGGACCAGCCGTCCTCGACGATCAGGTTGCCCAGGACCGGTCCCTGCAGGGCGTCCGAGGGCGCCGTGCGGATGTAGAGACCGTTGTCGTCCAGGTCGGTGAAGGTCGGGGCGGTGTTCGAGCCGGAGCACTGCATGACGCCGGCGCCGGTGACCCGCTCGTAGATGGCCAACGACATACCCGAGGCCGCGGCGCCGATGATGGCGCTGACGCCCTCGCCGAGGATGCGGTCGGCCGAAGCCTGCGCGACCGAGTCCTGACCGGCCTCGTCACCGGCGATCGGCTCGGGGATCTCCGAGCCGAGCACACCGCCGGCGGCGTTGATGTCCTGCACGGCCAGCCCGACGCCGGCGAACTGGGGCGGACCCAGCGGGGCGAGCTGCCCGGTCTCGGGGAGCACGTAGCCCAGGGTGAACTCCGCGGGGGCGTCGGCCGGGGGCGGGGCTGCGTCGTCGCCGCCCTCGGTCTCCTCGGCCTCGTCGCCGGTGTCCTCGGCGTCGTCGCCGGTGTCCTCGGCGTCTTCTTCGGCGCCGGTGTCCTCGGTCGCCTGCTCCTCGGCGGCGTCATCGCCGCCCTCGTCGTCGGTGCCACCGCACGCGGCCAGCAGGGCCAGGGCGGACAACGTCGCCACGGCCTTCAAGTGCGTCTTCCTGCGCATCGTTTCCCTCTCGCCAGGTACCGGCACGAGTCCACGCACCGGTGTGTGTGGGCCAAACCCTAATGCGGGACGGCCCCGATTGGGCCGGTTGTGACCAACCTGTGACCTCGCCGGTCCGGGGTGGTCCCCGCAGGTCAGGGCCGTCGCGCCCGGAAGATCGCGGTGCCCGGCACGAGCCGTCCGCGCAGCGGTGACCAGCCACCCCACTCGTGCTCGGCGCCGTCCGGCCACTCCGGCTCCACCAGGTCCTCAAGGACCAGCCCCGCGGCGACCACCTCCCGCACCCGGTCACCCATGGTCCGGTGGTGCTCGACATACGTGGCCCGTCCCGCACCGTCCTGCTCGACGTAGGGGGAGCGGTCGAAGTAGGAGTGGCGGACCTCCAGCCCCTGCGGCCCCGGCACGTCGGGCAGGGACCAGCGGAACGGGTGGGTGACCGAGAAGACGATGTGCCCGCCCGGCCGCAGCACCCGGGCGACCTCGCGCAGGACGCCCGCCGAGTCGGCGACGAAGGGGAGCGCGCCGTAGGCGGAGAAGACCACGTCGAACGAGGCGTCCGTGAACGGCAGGGCGGCCGCGTCGCACTCCACGTATGCCGAGGGCCGGGTGCGGCGGCCGGCGTCCAGGGCGGCGCCCTGCCGCAGCATGGCGCCGGAGAGGTCGGTGGCCACGGCCCGGGCTCCCTGCGCGGCGCACCAGCGGCTGCCCTGGCCGGCCCCGGCCCCGAACTCCAGCACGTCCAGCCCCGCGACCGGCCCCAGCAGGTGCAGGTCGGACTCGTAGACCCCCTCCGGACCCCACATCAGTTCGGCGTCACCCAGCAGGGTCCCGTGCTCGGCCTGGTAGGCGGCGGCCTCCGCGTCCCACCAGGAGCGGCTGGCCCGCACGCTCTCGGCGTGGTCGGCGGGTCTCCTGCTCACGGACTCCGGCATGGCGCCAGTGTGGCAGGCCCGGATTGACCCGGATGGACGCGCCCGAGTAGGCTGGCAGAGCGCGTCGCGTGTGCTCACGCGCGCCTGAATGTCTGTCCACCCCGGTGGACCGGACCCGTCCCGGGCACGGTCTGCCACACACTATGCCAACCAATCGGAGTCCCTACTACATGACTGCCACTGCGGCCGAGAAGGCCATCTCCCAGATCGCGATCAACGACATCGGGTCTGAGGAGGAGCTGCTCGCAGCGATCGACGCGACGATCAAGAACTTCAACGACGGCGACATCGTCGAGGGTGTCATCGTCAAGGTCGACCGGGACGAGGTCCTGCTCGACATCGGCTACAAGACCGAGGGTGTCATCCCCTCTCGCGAGCTGGCCATCAAGCACGACGTCGACCCCTCTGAGGTCGTCACCGTCGGCGACGAGGTCGAGGCCCTGGTCCTCCAGAAGGAGGACAAGGAAGGCCGCCTCATCCTGTCCAAGAAGCGCGCCCAGTACGAGCGCGCCTGGGGCTCCATCGAGCAGGTCAAGGAAGAGGACGGCGTCGTCACCGGCACCGTCATCGAGGTCGTCAAGGGCGGCCTGATCCTGGACATCGGACTGCGCGGCTTCCTGCCGGCCTCCCTGGTCGAGATGCGCCGGGTCCGCGACCTCCAGCCCTACGTCGGCAAGGAGATCGAGGCCAAGATCATCGAACTGGACAAGAACCGCAACAACGTGGTCCTGTCCCGCCGCGCCTGGCTTGAGCAGACCCAGTCCGAGGTGCGCACCACCTTCCTCAAGGAACTGGCCAAGGGCCAGGTCCGCTCCGGTGTCGTCAGCAGCATCGTCAACTTCGGTGCGTTCGTCGACCTGGGCGGCGGTGTCGACGGCCTGGTGCACGTCTCCGAGCTGTCCTGGAAGCACATCGACCACCCGGGTGAGGTCGTCGAGGTCGGCAACGAGGTCACCGTCGAGGTGCTCGACGTCGACATGGACCGCGAGCGCGTCTCCCTGTCGCTGAAGGCGACCCAGGAGGACCCGTGGCAGCACTTCGCGCGCACCCACGCCATCGGCCAGGTCGTGCCCGGCAAGGTCACCAAGCTGGTGCCGTTCGGTGCGTTCGTGCGCGTCGAGGACGGCATCGAGGGTCTCGTCCACATCTCCGAGCTGGCCGAGCGCCACGTGGAGCTGCCGGAGCAGGTCGTCCAGGTGGGCGGTGACATCTTCGTCAAGGTCATCGACATCGACCTGGAGCGTCGCCGGATCTCGCTGTCGCTGAAGCAGGCCAACGAGGCGGTCACCGCCGAGTTCGACCCGACGCTGTACGGCATGGCGGCCGAGTACGACGAGGAGGGGAACTACAAGTACCCCGAGGGCTTCGACCCGGAGACCAACGAGTGGCTCGAGGGCTTCGAGACCCAGCGCGAGAAGTGGGAGAAGGAGTACGCCGACGCCCACGAGCGGTGGGAGGCCCACCGGACCCAGGTCGAGGCTGCCGCCGAGGCGGAGTCCACCTCCACCGAGGAGACCGCAGCCGCGTCCGCGTCCTACTCCTCCGGCACCGAGGCCGCGACCCCGGTCGCGCCGCAGGAGGCCACCGGCACCCTGGCCTCGGACGAGGCGCTGGCCGCGCTGCGCGAGAAGCTCACCGGCAACTGAGCACCGCCGGGCACCCGCCCGGTATGCCGTGAGGCCCGGTTCCCCTCGGGGAGCCGGGCCTCTGCCGTGTGCCGGCAGGGTGCGATCGGTCAGCCGCGACCCAGCAGGGTGCCCCCGTTCACCTGCAGGATCTGGCCTGTGGTCCACCCGGCGTCGGGTGAGGCCAGGTAGGCGACGGCGGCCGCGACCTCGTCCGGGGTGCCGGGACGGCCCATCGGGATCGGCGCCACCCGGTTCTCGTAGAGGGAGGGGTTGGCGGCGAGCCGGTCCTCCCAGAAGGGGGTCTCGGGGACGAACCCGGGGGCGACCGCGTTGACCGTGATGCCGTCTGCGGCCACCCTGGTCGCCAGGGACAGCACCCAGGCGTTGACGGCGGCCTTGGCAGCCCCGTAGGACCCGGATCCACGCAGTGCCGCGATGGAGCTCATCGCCACGATGCGCCCCCCGGGCCGGCTCAGGTGGGGCAGCAGCGCCTCGGTCACCAGCACCGCCGAGAGTACGTTGCCCTCGAAGTCGGCGCGCCAGGCGGCGGCCAGCTCCGCCAGGCCGTCGCCGCCGCCGTGGCCCGCGTTGCCGCCGGCGTTGGCGACGAGGACGTCGATCGTCGGCCCGTCCCGGAGTTGGACCGCCAGCTCCTGCACCTGGGCGGGATCGGTCAGGTCGCAGGGCCGTGGCGTGAGGCGGACCCCCGGCTGTGCCGTGGTGCCGAGCTGTTCGGCGGCCTCGCGGAGCACCTCCGCGCGCCGGCCCACCAGGACCACCTCGTCCGCACCGTCCAGCAACCGGGCAGCGGCCGCCCTCCCGATGCCGGTGCCACCGCCGGTCACGATGATGCGTCGTCCCATGGACCCCATGCTAGGCGGGCTCGCTCCCGCCGGTGGGGCCCGCAGGTGCCGTCTAGGGTGGGGACATGCTCTGGATCGGACTGACCGGCGGGATCGGCTCCGGCAAGTCGACGGTCTCCGGGCGCCTGGCCGAGCAGGGGGCGGTAGTGCTGGACGCCGACCAGATCGCCCGGGAGGTGGTGGCCCCTGGCACGCCGGGCCTGGCCCGGGTGGTGGAACGGTTCGGCCCCGGCGTCGTCGACGGCTCGGGGGCGTTGGACCGGGCGACCCTGGGGCGACTCGTCTTCGGTGACACCGCGGCCCGGCAGGACCTGGAGGCGATCACCCACCCGCTGATCGTGGAACGCACCCGCCTGCTGCGGGAGGGGCTGCCCGCCGGCACGGTGGTCGTGCACGACGTCCCCCTCCTAGTCGAGTTGGGGTATGCGCCGCGCTACCACCTGGTGGTGCTGGTCGGCGCCTCGGCGGAGACCCGGCTGGAACGCCTGGCCACGACCCGGGGGATGACGCGGGAGGAGGCCCGGTCCCGGATGGACGCCCAGGCCGACGACCCGGCACGGCGGGCGGTCGCCGACGCGTGGCTCGACAACGACGGCACCCGGGAGGCGCTGCTCCGGCAGGTGGACCGGCTGTATGCCGAGCGGCTGCGGCCGATGGTGGACAACCTCGGGGCGGGACACGCGGTCCGCACCGAGCACGCGGTGGCCCCGACCCCCGGTGAGCACCTCCCTGGCCGTGCCGACCGCGTCGCAGGACGGCTTGCCCACCTGGTGGGGGAGGACCTGGCGACGGCACGGCATACCTTTGACGGTGCGGTCGTGCGCAGCGAACTGCAGGTGATCGACCCCGCCGACCCGGCGCTCCGGCGTCGTCTGCGGGAGGGCGGGTTCCCGGCCACCGGCACCCACGAGCACGGCAGTGCCGACCCGGGGCGCCTGGTCAGCGTGGTGCTGCACGGTCCCGATGCCCGCTCTGTCGGTGCCGCGCAGTAGCGTCGCAGTCATGCGTCCCACGACCGACCTGCAGCGCACCGTCGCACCCTTCGAGGTGGTCTCGGAGTTCTCCCCGAATGGCGACCAGCCGGCCGCGATCGCCGACCTGGCGGCCCGGATCAACGCCGGCGAGCAGAACGTCGTGCTCCTCGGCGCGACGGGCACCGGCAAGTCCGCCACGACGGCGTGGTTGCTGGAGCAGGTGCAGCGGCCGACGCTGGTCATGGCGCCCAACAAGACGCTCGCGGCGCAGTTGGCCAACGAGTTCCGGGAGCTGCTGCCGCACAACGCGGTCGAGTACTTCGTCAGCTACTACGACTACTACCAGCCGGAGGCCTACGTCCCGCAGACGGACACCTACATCGAGAAGGACTCCTCGATCAACGACGAGGTGGAGCGGCTGCGGCACTCGGCGACCAACTCGCTGCTCACCCGGCGCGATGTCGTGGTGGTCGCGTCGGTCTCCTGCATCTACGGCCTGGGCACCCCGCAGGAGTATGTCGACCGGATGGCCCGGCTCAAGGTCGGTGACGAGGTGGACCGGGACGCGCTGCTGCGCCGGTTCGTGGAGATGCAGTACTCCCGCAACGACATGGCCTTCACCCGCGGCACCTTCCGGGTCCGCGGTGACACGGTCGAGATCATCCCGCAGTACGAAGAGCTGGCGGTCCGGGTCGAGTTCTTCGGCGATGAGATCGACCGGC
Source organism: Ornithinicoccus sp. (assembly GCF_057176825.1). Classification (NCBI taxonomy): domain Bacteria; kingdom Bacillati; phylum Actinomycetota; class Actinomycetes; order Micrococcales; family Intrasporangiaceae; genus Ornithinicoccus; species Ornithinicoccus sp. Next base: position 2,412,977 of record NZ_CM169976.1, read on the forward strand.
TCTACACGCTGCACCCGCTGACGGGTGAGGTGGTGCGGGAGGAGCAGGAGATGTACGTCTTCCCGGCCTCGCACTACGTCGCCGGCCCGGAGCGCATGGAGCGGGCGATCAGCGGGATCGAGGCCGAGCTGGCCGAGCAGCTGGCTGCCTTCGAACGGGAGGGCAAGCTGCTGGAGGCGCAGCGGCTGCGGATGCGGACCACCTATGACGTGGAGATGATGCGCCAGGTGGGCTCGTGCTCGGGCATCGAGAACTACTCGCTGCACATCGACGGTCGGGACCGCGGCTCGGCGCCGAACTGTCTGCTCGACTACTTCCCAGAGGACTTCCTGCTGGTCATCGACGAGTCGCACGTGACGGTGCCGCAGATCGGCGCCATGTACGAGGGCGACATGTCGCGCAAGCGCACGCTGGTGGACCACGGCTTCCGGCTGCCTAGCGCGATGGACAACCGCCCGCTGAAGTGGGAGGAATTCCTCGACCGGATCGGGCAGACGGTCTACCTGTCCGCGACCCCCGGCGACTACGAGATCGCCAAGTCCGACGGCGTCGTGGAGCAGATCATCCGCCCGACCGGCCTGGTCGACCCGCAGGTGGTGCTCAAGCCCACCAAGGGCCAGATCGACGACCTGTTGCACGAGATCAACGAGCGGGTCGAGAAGAACGAACGGGTGCTGGTCACCACACTGACCAAGAAGATGGCCGAGGACCTCACCGACTACCTGCTGGAGCGGGGAGTGCGGGTGCGCTACCTGCACTCGGAGGTGGACACGCTGCGGCGGGTCGAGCTGCTCCGGGGGCTGCGCACCGGGGAGCACGACGTGTTGGTCGGGATTAACCTGCTCCGGGAGGGGCTGGACCTGCCCGAGGTGTCCCTGGTGAGCATCCTGGATGCTGACAAGGAGGGGTTCCTGCGCTCGACCCGCTCGCTGATCCAGACCATCGGGCGGGCCGCCCGCAACGTGTCGGGCCAGGTGCACATGTACGCCGACCGGGTCACCCCCTCGATGCAGGAGGCGCTGGAGGAGACCGACCGGCGCCGGGAGAAGCAGTTGGCGTTCAACGCCGAGCACGGGATCGACCCGACGCCGTTGCGCAAGCGGATCGCCGACATCACCGACATGCTGCAACGCGAGGACGCCGACACCCAGGAACTGATGGGCAGCGGCCGCAACCAGTCACGGGGCAAGGGTGGCCGGCCCACCGGAGCCACGGTGGCGGCCGACGCCGGGGTGGCGGGCAGCGCGCGGTCGACCGACTCGATGCCGGCCACCGAGCTGGCGGAGCTGATCCACGAGTTGACCGACCAGATGCACGCTGCCGCCACCGACCTGCACTTCGAATTGGCGGCGCGGCTGCGTGACGAGATCGCCGACCTGAAGAAGGAGCTGCGGCAGATGCGGGAGGCCACCGGCTGAGCCGACCCACCGCGCGGTGGGGTGCGCTGTCGGGGTACGGCGGATATCGTGCTCCCTGACCGGAAGGAGCCACCGTGGTCTTCGGGAACTCATTCGCCCCCATGTGGGTGATCGCCACTGTCGTCGGCGTCACGATCCTGGTCCTGGTCTTCGACGTGGTGGTCCTGGGGCGTCGCCCCCACGTGCCGTCCAACCGCGAGACGGGGACCGCCCTGGGGATCTACATCTCCGCGGCGCTGCTGTTCGGCATCTATGTGCTGCTGGCCCCGGGCGGGGGAGGCCAACTCGCCGCCGAGTACTACGCCGGCTGGTTGACCGAGTATTCGTTGTCGGTCGACAACCTGTTCGTGTTCATCATCATCATGGCGAAGTTCCAGGTGCCCCGGAAGTACCAGCAGTTCGCCCTGCTCGTGGGCATCGTGATCGCCCTGATCCTGCGGGCGATCTTCATCATGCTGGGGGCCCAGGCCATCGAGGCCTGGTCCTGGGTCTTCTACATCTTCGGTGCCTTCCTGATCTACACCGCGATCAAGCTGGCCAAGGAGAACCTCGGTCACGACCACGAGGAGGAGGAGTTCCAGGAGAACGCGCTGCTGCGCTGGGTGGAGAAGACGCTGCCGTTCACACAGTCCTGGGACCACGGGACGAAGGTCCGGGTGGTCGAGAACGGTGCCAAGGTGTTCACCCCCATGTTCATCGTGATCCTCGCCCTGGGCATGACGGACCTGCTCTTCGCCCTCGACTCGATCCCCGCGATCTTCGGGATCACCCGCGACCCGTTCCTGGTCCTGATGGCCAACATCTTCGCGTTGATGGGGTTGCGCCAGCTCTACTTCCTCATCGGTGGCCTGCTGCAGCGCCTGGTCTACCTGGGCCTGGGCCTGTCGGTGCTGCTGGCCTTCATCGGCGTCAAACTGATCCTGCACGCCCTCCACGAGAACACCCTGCCCTTCGTGAACGGCGGCGAGCCCATCCACGGCGTGCCCGAGGTGCCGATCTGGCTGTCCCTGTCCGTCATCATCGGGATCCTGGTGGTCACCACCGTGCTGAGCCTGATCAAGAGCTCCAACGACGCCAAGCGCCACGCCTCGGCCGGCGACCAGGACCTCCCCGACTGACCGTCGGGGGTTCAGTCGCGCATCTGGGTCCGGGGCCGACCGAGGACCATGATGCTGGCGGCGACCACCAGGGTCATCCCGACCAGTTGGAGCGCCTGCAGGCTCTGGTCCAGGATCAGCAGCCCGGCCAGCGCCGCGGCGGCCGGCTCGAGGCTGAGCAGCACCCCGAACACCCCGGCGGCGAGGCGGCGGAGGGCGACCAGCTCCAGGGAGTAGGGGATCGCGCTGGAGAGCAGGGCGATCCCCGCGCCCCGGAGCAACGCCTCGGTGGACCACAGGTCGGACCCTGCCTGCCAGAAGCCGAACGGCAGCAGACACACCGCGCCGATAGTCAGGCAGATGGCCATCCCGTCCAGCCCCTGGAACCGCTCGCCCGTGCGGCTGCTGAGCAGGATGTAGCCGGCCCAGCAGGCACCCGCCGTCGCGGCCATCCCGATGCCGACCAGGTCGAGCTCGTCCCATGGCACCGTCAGCGCCTCGGAGATCAGCAGCACCCCCACCAGGGCCCCTGCCACGGCGGCCAGGTCGCGCCCCCGGCGCGAGGTGAGGGCAGCCAGCGTCAGCGGCCCGAGGAATTCGATGGTGACGGCAACCCCGATCGGCAGCCGCTCCAGGGAGCCGTAGAAGGCCAGGTTCATGCAGGTCAGCGCCGCGGCGAAGGCCGTGACTGTGGCCCAGTCGCCGCGGGTGCGACCCCGCAGCCGCGGTCGCACCACGGCCACCAGCAGGACGGCCGACAGCGTCAGGCGCAGCGAGACCGACCCGACCACCCCGATCAGGGGCAGCAGGGTCGCGGCCAGCGCCCCGCCGAACTGGACGGAGACGACCGCGACCAGGACGAGGAAGACCGGGTCGACCCGGCCCAACCCCTTCGCGGCAGGAGTGGGACCGGTCACCATCCCCGGTCGCGCCACTCGGGCAGGTGTGCTCGCTCGGCGCCCAGGGTGGTGCTGTCACCGTGACCGGGGTGCACCACGGTGGAGTCCGGGTAGACACCGAACACCCGCTCCTCCAGGTCGTCCATCAGTGAGGTGAAGTCCTCGTTGCTCCAGGTCTTGCCAGGGCCACCGGGGAAGAGGCTGTCGCCGGTGAAGAGGTGCACACCGCCGGCGCCGTCGCGCAGCGCCAGCGCGACCGAGCCCGGGGTGTGGCCGCGCAGCCCGATGACCTCGAGCGTCAGCTCACCCACCGTGACCGTGGCACCGTGCTCCAGCGGCACGTCGGGCGACACGGGCAGCGCCTCGGCGTCGGCCGCTCCTGCGGCGGTCGCGGGCGTATGCCGTTCCACGACGTCGGCGAGAGCGCGGTGGTGATCCCAGTGCTGGTGGGTGGTGACCACGAGCTGCAGCTGGCCGGACCCGGAGTCGACCAGGTCGAGCACGGCATCGGCCCGGTCCGCCGCGTCGATCAACAGCTGCTCACCGGTCCGGCGACAGGTCACCAGGTAGGCGTTGTTGTCCTGCTCGGAGACGCTGCGCTTGCGGACCATGGCGTTGCCCAGGTTGCCGACCCACGACGGGCCCCCGGGTTCGACGTGACAGGGCTTCGGGGAGGCGGACATGGCGCCAGTCTAGGCACCCGCCACCGCACGGCGGACCGCGTCCCCCACCTGACCCAGGCCCTCCGCCCGGGCCGCGACAAAGGCGTCCGGCCGGACCACCCACAGGTCGCCGGGACTGCTGCGCAGACCGGAGGCGACGGTTCCCTCCGGGTCGACCTCGGCGAGGTCGAGCACCTGGCGGGGAGCCCCGGGCGGCAGCCCCTGCGAGAGCACGGCACGCAGGGCCTCGTGCTGCGCGCGGGGACCGAGCACGGTGACCGCCCCGCGCACCACCTCGCGCAACCGGGTCACGCCCGGGTGCCCGGCCAGCGACACCGGGGCGTCGGGCAGCACCACCCCGGGCACCGGCGCGGGCGCGTGCCCGCGGGGTGGCCGACCCGGCCACGGGCGCGAGGGGTCGGGCGTGGTCAGGGGACTGTCGACATACCAGAAGGGCTCTGCCAGGCGCCCGGAGTCGACCTGTCCGCGTGCCGCGGGGTCGGTGAGCGAGGCCTGCAGGACCTGGTGCCGGTGGGTGTGGGACGTCTCGTCCTGGGGGACCAGGAAGTCCATCGTCGCGGTGGTGACCTCGAGGTTCTCCCTCGCCGCAGCCCCCCGCTCCTGCGCGTAGCTGTCCAGCAGGGAGGGCGGCGCCCACCCGTGCAGCACGAAGGCGAGCTTCCAGGCGGCGTTGTCGGCATCACCGACCCCGGAGTTCAGGCCACGGGCCCCGAAGGGGGCGACCAGGTGGGCCAGGTCGCCGGCCAACAGCACCCGCCCGACCTGCAGCGTGGTGGCGATCCGGGAATGGAACCGGTAGAGCGAAGACCACACGACCTCGTAGTCGCGGTCGCCGATGATCTGCCGGATCCGGGCGTCCAGCGAGCCGTCGGCGCGGGCGGCGTCCAGGTCGAACTCGGGCTCCACCTGCCAGTCGATCCGGAACGTGGAGTCCGGACACGGGTGGATCAGCACCTGCCGGCCGGGGTTCCAGTCGGGGTCGAAGTAGAAGCGCCGCTCCTGCTCCCACCCGGGGAGGTCCGCCCGGATGTCGCAGATCAGGAAGGCGTCGGCGAAGCTGCGGCCCGGGAAGTCCACCCCCAGCATCCGGCGCAGGGCCGACCCGCGGGCGCCCCCGGCGGCCACGGCATACGCACCGCGCAGTTCCTCCTCGCCGGCCGGTGTCGTGCAGCGGACCCGGACCCCGTCGGCGTCCTGCTCGAGGCCGGTGACCTCGTGGGCCCACCTGACGTCGATGAGCGGCTGATCGGCGATGAGTCCGTCGAGGATCTCCTCGGTGCGGCTCTGCGAAAGGTTGACGAAGGGCGGCAGGGGAGAGCGCCCGGGGTCGGGAAGGTCGACGCTGAACAGTTCGCGGTCGCGGTAGAAGGTGCGGGCCGTCTGCCAGGTCAGGCCCTCCTGGGCGATCGCCGCGGCGCCGACCCACGACCACACGTCCAGCACGTCACGCTGCTGGCAGATGGCCTTGCTGCCGACCCGGTCCCGCGCCGGCCGGGAGTCGAGCAGCACGGTCGGGACGCCCCACCGGGCCAGCAGCAGCGCCGTCGTCTGCCCGACGGGGCCATTGCCCAGCACCAGGACGGTGTGGTCGGCACCGCTCAGGACCGGTATGTCGTGCAGCAGGGGCACCGGTGCCCTCACCTCCCTGTGTGGTCGGGTGCTCAACCCTGCAGCTGGGCCCAGACCTCGCGGTCCCGCTCGGCCGTCCAGATGACCGGGCGCTCGATGCCCTCCAGCTCGTCCCACACCCGGGACACGTCGAACGGCAGACAGTGCTCGAAGATCGGCCAGCGGCCGTACTCCTCGACCATCGCCGCATGGCTGGCGTCGAAGGCCTCCTTCAGGCTTCCACCGCGGTCGTGCACGGCCGTGACCTGCTCCACCATCACCTCCAGGAAGTGGCGGGTCTGCGCGATCGCGGCCCGGACCCCGTCCTCACCCTGGGCGACCGCCCCGCGGCCGCCGACCAGCGAGGTGGCGCCGAACTCGGCGACGGCGTCCAGCGTGCCGCTCATCCAGTCGTGGTGGAACGCGTCGCCGGTGTAGAGGGCGGCCTCGGCCTCCACCAGGTCACCGGCGAACAGCACCCCGTGCTTGGGGACCCACGCCACGATGTCGCCCTCGGTGTGCCCGCGGCCGCAGAACTTCAGCACCAGGTCACCGCGGTCGCCGCCCAGCGGGATGCTCAGCTCGTCGGAGAAGGTCAGGGAGGGGCGGGTCAGGCCGGGGATCTCCTCGGGATCCTTGAACAGCCGGGGCATCCGCCCGAACTCGCTGTCCCAGTCCTGCTGGCCGCGCTCCTCGACCAGTTGCCGGGTGGTCTCGTGCATGATCGTCTCGGCCGCGTCGAAAGCGCTGGCGCCCAGCACCCGCACCGCGTGGTAGTGCGACAACACGAGGTAGCGGACCGGCTTGTCGGTGTGCTCGCGCAGTTGGGCCAACCAGTCCCGGGCCGCCGCCGGGGTGGCCCGCGCCTCGAACGCCACCACGAAGTCCTCGCCCTCGATCGCGCCGACGTTCGGGTCCCCCTCCGCGGTCAACGCGTAGACACCGTCCGCCAGCACCTCCAGGGTCTCGGTCTTGGCGGTCAGGTCCGTGGACGATGCGAACGGCTTGCTCATCGGTCTCCTCCAGTCGTGCCGCCGAGGTAGGCCGCCTGGACCCGCTCGTCGGCGCTCAGTTCCTGCGGGGTGCCCTCGGTGACGATCTCACCGCGGTCCATCACCACCGCACGGTCGGCCACCTTGAAGGCGGCCCGGACGTTCTGCTCCACCAGGAGGACGGCCAACTGCCGCTCGTCCCGGAGGTGAGCCAGTGCAGCGATGATCTCACCCACCACCTTGGGCGCCAGGCCCAGGCTCGGCTCGTCCAGCACGACGACGCTCGGCTCGGCCATCAGGGCACGGCCCATCGCCAGCATCTGCTGCTCCCCGCCCGACAGGGATCCCGCCTGGAGGCCGAGCCGGTCCTTGAGCCGAGGGAACAGCTCAAGGACCTCTGCCGTCATGGCCGCCGTGTTGCCGCCCCCGCGCCGGGTCCACGCCCCGAGGGTCAGGTTGTCGGCGACGGTGAGGGAGGGGAAGACCAGCCGGTTCTCCGGCACGTGGGCCAGACCGAGCGCGGCGATCCTCTCGGCGCCCAGACCGGTGATGTCCTTGCCCTCGAGGGCCACCGTTCCCGCCCGGGGCGGCAGCAGCCCGCTCACCGCGCGCAGCAGGGTGGACTTGCCCGCGCCGTTGGCGCCCACCACGGCGAGGATCTCGCCGGGGGAGACCTGCAGGTCCAGTCCGTGCAGCACCTCCAGTCGCTCGTATGCCGCGTGGAGACCGGTGACGACCAGGCTCGTCATTGCTGGACCTCCTCGGCGGCGGCGCGGACGACCTGCTCCGCCTCGTCGTCGACCCCGAGGTAGGCGGCGACGACGGCCGGGTTGGCCCGCACCTCGGCGGGCTCCCCGAGAGCGATCAGGTGGCCGTCGTCCAGGACCGCGATCCGGTCGGCCAGAGCCATCACGGCAGCAACGTCGTGCTCGACGAGCAGCACCGCGATGCCCGACTCCCGGACCCGGCGCAGCATGGCCGACAGGTGTGCCCGCTCGGCGCCGGAGAGGCCGGCCATCGGCTCGTCGAGGAGCAGCACTGTGGGGGCCAGCGCCAGGGCGCGGGCGACCTCGACCTGGCGCTGCTGGCCGAAGGAGAGGGCGGTGACCGGACGGTCCGCCTGGTGGGCCAGGCCGACCGCGGTGAGCACCCGCTCTGCGTCCTCGGCGATGGCCCGCTCCTCACCGCGGTCCAGGCCGAGCATGCCCCGCAGCACCCCGGCGCGGCTGCGCAGGTGGCGGGCCACCTTGACGTTGCCCCGCACGGTGCTGGAGCCGAAGACCTGGAGGTTCTGGAAGGTGCGGGTGGCCCCGAGCCCGGCGACCACGTGCGGCCGCTGGCCGGTGACGTTCTGCTCCCGGACCGTGACCTGCCCGTCGGTGGGGGGCATGACTCCGGTGATGATGTTGAACGCCGTCGTCTTGCCGGCGCCGTTCGGGCCGATGAGCGCCACGATCTCGCCGGCGGCCACCTGCAGGTCGAGCTCGGACAGGGCGGTCACCCCGCCGTAGCGCTTGGTGACGCCCTGCACCTCCAGCACGGTGGTGCCCGGCTCCGGGACGTCGGCCTCGGCCAGGAGAGTGTCGAGCTCGGGGCCGAGCGACTTCGCCACCGGTTCCTCCGCGCCCGGGTCGGTGGTGCGACGTCCCAGCCGGTGCAGCACCGTGTGCCACAGCTGCGCCAGTCCGCCCGGCATCAGGATGACCACCAGCACCAGGACCACGCCGAAGCCGAGCAGCTGCACCTCGCCGGACGCGCCCGGGATGAGGTGCGGGATCAGGTCGCGCATCCCCTCGTCGAGGACCTCGACGACGATGGCCCCGGTGAGGGCCCCCCACACGGTGCCCAGGCCGCCGAGCACGACCATGAGCAGGAAGGAGACCGACAGCGGGAAGTTGGCGGCCTCCGGGCTGACCACGGCCAGCCAGTGGGCGTAGAACACCCCGGCAAGTCCGGCATACCCCGCGGCGAGCACGAAGACCCGCAGCCGCAGGGTGAAGGTATTGACCCCGAGGCACTCGGCGGCGACCTCGGAGTCGTTCACCGCACCGAGGGCGCGGCCGGTGCGCGACTTGGTGAGCTTGGCGGCCAGCGCCAGGCAGATCAGCACCACCGGGGCGAGCAACCAGAAGTACTCGGCGGGAGTGTTGTAGACCCGGCCGCCGATGTCCGGCTTGGGGATGCCGTAGATGCCGCTGGTGCCGCCGGTGTACTGCAGCTCCCGCACCACGACGGTGACGATGATGCCCAGGCCGAGGGTCGCCAGCGCCAGGAAGTGCCCCCGCAACCGCAGCAGCGGGAGACCGACCAGGAACGCCAGCAGCATGGCCATGAAGACCGACACCGGGATCGCGAGCACCATGTGCACGTCGTACCGGGTGACCAGGATCCCCTGGGTGTAGGCGCCGACGGCGAAGAACGCCGCGTGGCCCAGACTGACCTGCCCGGCCAGGCCCATGAGCAGCGAGAGACCGATCGCGGCGATCGTGAAGATCAGGACATAGACGCCGAGGTTGACCAGGCTGGTGGAGGCCACCATCGGGAAGACGGCCAGCACGGCGGCCAACAGCAGGTAGGGCAGCACGACCCGGAAGCGGCCCATCAGACCCGCACCCCCGTCCCGCGCAGCGCCAGGCCCTGCGGTCGGATGACCAGCACCAGGACAAGCACGACGAAGGCCACCGCGTCGCGGAAGCCGGTGTCGCCGTAGCCGGCAACCAGGTTTTCCAGCACGCCCAGCATCAGCCCGCCGAGGAAGGCCACGCGGAAGGACACCAGGCCGCCGAGGGTCGCGGCGACGAAGCCCTTCAGGCCCAGGGTCAGGCCGTGCTCCCAGGACGCGAAGTAGATCGGGGCGCCGACCACACCGGCCACGGCCCCGACGAACCCGGCGATCGCGAAGGCGATCATGGTCGCCTTCTTCGGCGAGATGCCGACGAGACGGGCCGCGACCGGCTGCTCGGCACACGCCCGCAGCGCCTTCCCACGGATGGTGTGCTCGTAGAACCACACCACGGCATACCCGACGACGGCGGCGATGCCCAGGATCCACAGCTCCTGGGCCCGGATGCTCACGCCGGCGATGGTGAGGTCCGAGCCGGGGAAGCGGGTCAGGCTGCGGGCCTCGGGCCCCCAGATCAGGAGCATCACGGCCTTGACCGCGGTCGAGACGCCGAGGGTCAGGATGATGGAGACCAGGGGCGTCATCTTCCGGACCGGTCGGATGGCGACCCGTTCGATCAGCACCGAGACGAGGACCACGAGCGGGACGACCACGAGGATGGCCACCAGGAGCGGGAGCCCGGCGGCGACACCGCTGATCGCGGCCAGACCCGCCAGGGCGGTGTACTCGCCCTGGGCCAGGTTGACGATCTCGCGCACCGAGAAGATCGCGACGAAGCCCAGTGCGACCAGCCCGTACACCGAGCCCTGGGCGAGCCCGGAGAAGACGAGCTGCAGGAAGTCGGTCATCGACTACTGGCCCTCGGCCAGCTGCCACTGACCGTCCTGGACCTCCACGATCACCAGCGCGTCCTTGGTCAGCCCGGAGTGGTCCTCGGGCGTCATCGTGAAGACACCGGACACGCCGGGCCACTCGCTGATGCCGTTCTCCAGGTGGTCCCGGAGCGCCTCCGGGTCCGTGCCCACGGCCTCGATCGCGTCGACGGCGATCATGAACCCGTCGTAGGCGTGACCGGCGAAGGTCGAGGGCGCCTTGTCGTAGGCCTCGGTGTAGTCGGCGATGAAGGTCTGCACGACCGCCTTCTGCGGGTCGTCGTCGGCCAGCTGGTCGGCGATCAGCATCCGGCCCAGCGGTGCCAGCAGCCCGTCGGCGTTGGCGCCGGCCTCGTCCAGGAACACCTGGTTGCCGATGCCGTGGGACTGGTAGACGGGGGCCCCGACGTCCAGTTGCACGTAGGCGTTCTGCGCCAGGGCCGCGGCCGGCGGGATGCCCCAGATCACGACGGCGTCGGCGTCGGCGTTGCGCAGGTTCACCATCTGGGCCGTGAAGTCGGTCGCGTCGGGGGCGAAGCTCTCCTGGGCCACGACCTCGATCCCGGCCTCCTCACCGATCTCGACGAGCATCTCCGGGATGCCCTCGCCGAACCCGGAGGCGTCGCGGGCGATGGCCACCTTGGTGTAGCCCTTGGCCGACATGTCGTCGACCATCTTCTCCAGCACGACACGGTCGTTCTGGGCGGTCTTGAAGACCCACTCGGAGCCGTCGATGATCGCCTGGTTGGCGGCCAGCGAGATCATCGGGATCTCGGCCTCCTCGGCCAGCGGGCGCATAGCGAGGCTCGGGCCGGTCCGGGAGGCACCGATGAGGATGTCGACCTCCTGGGTCGACAGCAGCGAGCTGGTGACCTTGGCCGCGCCGTCCTCGGTGGACTGGTTGTCCTCGATCAGGACCTCGACCTCGCGGCCGTTGATCCCGCCGTCCTCGTTCACCTGGTCGGCCAGCATCTCGATGGTCTCGCGCTCGGCCACGCCGAGGCTCGCCCCGGCGCCGGTGATGTCCAGCACCACCCCGATCTTGATCGGCCCCGACTCGTCGCCGCCCCCTCCGGTGGAGCCGTCCCCGTCGCCTCCCTCGTCCTCCGCGCAGCCGGCGGCGGTGACCGCCAGTGCAGTGACCATGAGCAGGGTCCAGACCTTGCGGTTCCGCATGGGTTCTCCTCGGGGGCGTCGTTGACCTGGGGCAGTCGAGGTCTGGACACATCTGGCAGCCCGGGCGCGCCCGGTGCGTTCGGTATGCGGACAGGAGGCCCCGATAGCGGGTCCAACTTAGGGTGGACCCCCGCCGATGACAACCCTTCGCCGCGGCGTTTCCTCCCCGGGTGCGTTGGAACGCCCCGCACGGTTGGGAAGCGGCGCTCCTACACAGGACCTAGACCTCGACTAGAGGTCGAAGGTTGCGGTGACGGCGGCGTGGTCCGAGGCCTGGTGGATGCCAGCGGTCATCTCGGGGTAGGTCTCCCACGCAGTGGGGCGGGTCTTGCGCTGGCCCCACAGCCCGGCCCGGTGGACGGTGCCGCGGCGGAAGGCACGGGCCAGCGTGGTGGAGTAGAGCAGGTAGTCGAGCCGGTTGCGGATGCTGCAGGTGTCGAAGGTTCCCGGACGTGGCCCGACGTCGAACTCGGGGTGGTCGAAGCAGGACCGTAGCGGCCCGTCGGGATCGAACAGCGGCGCCAGGTTCGCCGCCGGCGTCTGTTCGTCCGGTTGCCCCTCGTTCAGGTCACCCAGCACGATCACCCGCTCCCCGGCATACACCAGGTCGTCGGCGATGGCGCGCACCGCCTCGGCCTGCCTGCGCCGCGTCGCTCCGCCGCCGCCGGACTGGCTCTTGAAGTGGTTCACGGCCAGGTGGACGGCGCCGCCCGGGGTGATCACCCGAAAGACCGGGCAGTCCCGGCTGAAGACCTGCCCCCGGGCGTCGGTCAGGTCCACGTGGGAGCGGATCGAGCGGATCTCGAAGCCTGGTTTGGTCAGCAGGCCCACGTCGATGCCGCGGGCGTCGTTGCCGTCCACCAGCATGACGTGGCGGTACATCCCCGCGAGGAACTCGGTGTTGAACCGTTGCAGCGAGGGTCGGTCCTCAGCCTCGACGATGGCCAGGATGTCTGCGTCGATGTCCCGGATCACCCGGGCCGTCATGGCGATCCCGATCTCGTCGCTGACGGATGTCGCCAGCTCCACCCAGCCGATCCAGTCGCCGCGACCGGCTGCCACGATCTGCACGTCCTGCGTCGGGTCCGCGGGCTCGCGGTCGAAGCTGCCGCGGTTCTTGCGCAGCCAGGCCCACGGTGGATCGGCGCTGAACCGGCGGCGGATGGCTCCGTGGCAGTTGCGGTAGTAGATCTCCAGCACGAGCAACAGCTCCCGCAGGCGTGTCCGGTCCGCGTCGTCATACGTGGTCTTCGCGCTGAGGTCGGTGAACTCGCGGTAGGCGGCGAGGACGGGCTCGCCGACCGACCAGTCGGAGGTGTCGAACGCCTTGGGCCGGGCGAACAGGTTCTCCACGTTGAAGGTGCCGACCGTCACGGTGCCCATGGGTCCATCATGCCCACCGTGCGCCCGCGGCGACAGGGTTGCAGCACCTCCCTGTATGCCGTGTGGTCGCCAGACGACCCGTCCGGTGCCGGCTGGGACCGCCAGACGACGCGTCCGGTGCGGGCTGGGACCGCCAGACGACGCGTCCGGTCGAGGGTGGGGTGGGGGTGGGGGGTGGGGGGGTGGGGCTAGACCGAGATGGGCTGGTCGCTGGGGCGGACGGGGAAGGGCAGGGAGGTGCTGCCGATGAGGTACTCATCGACCGCGGCGGCGCAGGCGCGGCCCTCGGCGATGGCCCACACGATGAGTGACTGACCGCGCCCGGCGTCGCCGGTCACGAAGACGCCGTCGTGGGCGGTGGCGTACCGCTCGTCCCGGGCGAAGTTGCCGCGGGAGGTGCGCTCCAGCTCGAGGTCGCCGGCGACCTCGGGCTCGGGGCCGGTGAAGCCCAGCGCCACCAGGACCAACTGCGCGGGCAGGTCCCGCTCGGTGCCCGCATACGGGTCGAACCGGCGGTCGATGCGTTCGCCGTCGACGACCCGGACCCCGCTGACCCGGCCGTTGCCGTCGTCGTGCAGCTCCAGGGTGTTGACGCCGAAGACCCGTTCGCCCCCCTCCTCGTGGGAGTCGCCCACGCGGTGGATCAACGGGTACATGGGCCACGGGTGGTGCTCCGGCCGGTCGGTCGGCGGCTGCGGCCTGATGTCCAACTGTGTGACGCTCCGGGCGCCCTGCCGGATCGCTGTGCCGTAGCAGTCGGCGCCGGTGTCGCCCCCGCCGATGATCACGACATCTAGGCCCTCGGCGCTCGGGCCCGGCTCGCCGCCGAGCGCCTCGCGGTTGGCAGGGACGAGGTACTCCATCGCGGGCATGACGCCGGCCAGGTGTTCGCCGGGGGTGCCGACCGGGCGGGGGACGGTGGAGCCGGTGGCGAGCACGACCGCGTCGAACCGCTCCTGCAGGTCGGTCAGGGACATGTCGTCCGGGCCGTCCCCGCCGATGGCCACGCCGGTCTTGAACCGGATGCCCTCCCCGCGCAGCTGGACCAGCCGCCGGTCCAGCACCGCCTTCTCCATCTTGAACTCCGGGATGCCGTAGCGCAGCAGCCCGCCGACCGCATCGTCCCGCTCGAAGACGACCACGGTGTGACCGGCACGTCCCAGCTGCTGGGCGGCCGCCAGGCCCGCCGGGCCCGAGCCGACGACGGCCACCGTCTTGCCGCTGAGCCAGTCCGGCTCCTCCGGGGTGACCAGGCCGTTGTCGAAGGCCCGGTCGATGATCGAGACCTCGACCTGCTTGATCGTCACGGGCGGCTGGCTGATCCCCAGCACGCAAGCAGTCTCGCAGGGCGCCGGGCAGAGCCGGCCGGTGAACTCCGGGAAGTTGTTGGTGGCATGCAGTCGCTCGATGGCCTCCCGGAAGTTGCCCCGCCGGGTCAGGTCGTTCCACTCCGGGATCAGGTTGCCCAGGGGGCAGCCCTGGTGGCAGAACGGGATGCCGCAGTCCATGCAGCGCGATGCCTGTCCGCGCAGGACGCGGTCCTCCTGGGAGGTGTGGACCTCGTGCCAGTCCTGGATCCGGATGGGGACCGGTCGGGACGGCTGCTCGGAACGGTCGCGGTGCTTCAGGAAGCCCTTCGGGTCAGCCATGGGACTCCTCCAGGATCAGCTGCCAGGCGTGCGGACCGTCCGGGTCCTCGCCGCGTTCGCGGACCTGCTCACGGATCCGGGTGACGCTGGCGTACTGGCGCGGGGTGACGTGGGTGAACCGGCTGGCCCAGGCGGCCTCGCCCATGTCGAGCAGGGCCTGGGCGACGGTGGACCCGGTGAGCTGCACGTGCCCCTCGAGCAGCTCGCGCACGGTGGCGGCCTCGGCGGAGCCGGGCTCCACCTCGAGCAGCAGCAGGTCACCGCCCAGTGCCTGCGGGTTCACCCGGTCGCGGTCCAAGTCGAGCACGTATGCCGTGCCGCCGGACATCCCTGCGCCGAGGTTGCGACCGGTCGGCCCGAGGACGACGACGGTGCCCCCGGTCATGTACTCGAGCGCGTGGTCGCCCACGCCCTCCACGACGGCGATGGCGCCGGAGTTGCGCACGCAGAACCGTTCGCCGACGACGCCGCGCAGGTTGAGCTGGCCGGACGTGGCCCCGTAGGCGATGACGTTGCCGGCGACCACCTGGGCCTCGGCGCCGTCCTGGGTGAGGAACCCGGCCCCGTCGGCCGGGCGGACCACGATGCTGCCGCCGGACAGGCCCTTGCCGACATAGTCGTTGGCATCGCCCACGAGGCGCAGCGTCACGCCGCGGGGCAGGAAGGCGCCGAAGGACTGGCCAGCGGACCCGGTCAGGGTGAAGTCGATCGTCCCGTCGGGCAGCCCCTCCGGGCCGGCGGCGCGGGTCACCCGGTTGCCGAGCATCGTGCCGACGGTCCGGTTGACGTTGCGCACCGCGAACTGTGCGGTGACGGGGGTGCGGTCGATCAGGGCCGGCTCCGCGGCGGCGATCAGCTGGTGGTCCAGCGCCCGGTCCAGGCCGTGGTCCTGCCCCGTGGTCCGGCGGCGGGACGCGCCGTCGGAGAGCTCGGGCAGGTGCAGCAGCGGCGTGAGGTCCAGGCCGTCGGCCTTCCAGTGGTTCACGGCGCGCACGGCGTTGAGCAGGTCGGTCCGGCCGATGACCTCGTCGAGCGTGCGGTACCCGAGCCCGGCGAGCAGCTCCCGCACCTGCTCGGCGATGAACTCGAAGAAGGTGACCACGTGATCGGCCTTGCCCTGGTAGCGCTCCCGCAGCTCCGGGTTCTGGGTGGCGACCCCGACGGGACAGGTGTCGAGGTGGCACACCCGCATCATCACGCAGCCGGAGACCACCAGGGGAGCGGTGGCGAAGCCGAACTCCTCCCCGCCGAGCAGCGCGGCGATCAGCACGTCGCGGCCGGTCTTCAGCTGGCCGTCCACCTGGACCGTGATCCGGTCCCGCAGGCCGTTGGCCAGCAGGGTCTGCTGGGTCTCTGCCAGGCCCAGCTCCCACGGGGTCCCGGCATGCTTCAGCGAGGTGAGGGGACTGGCCCCGGTGCCGCCGTCGTGCCCGGAGATGAGGACGACGTCCGCGTGTGCCTTGGAGACACCGGCGGCGACGGTCCCGACGCCGACCTGGCTGACCAGCTTCACGTGCACCCTGGCGTCCGGGTTGGCGTTCTTCAGGTCGTGGATCAGCTGGGCCAGGTCCTCGATCGAGTAGATGTCGTGGTGCGGGGGAGGGGAGATCAGGCCCACCCCGGCGGTGGAGTGCCGGGTCGCCGCCACCCACGGGTAGACCTTGCCGGGCGGCAGTTGTCCGCCCTCGCCCGGCTTGGCTCCCTGGGCCACCTTGATCTGGATGTCGTCGGCGTGCACCAGGTAGGCGCTGGTCACGCCGAACCGCCCGGAGGCCACCTGCTTGATCGCGGAGCGGCGCTCCGGGTCCAGCAACCGGTCGACGTCCTCGCCGCCCTCACCGGTGTTGGAACGGCCGCCGAGCCGGTTCATCGCGATGGCAAGGGTCTCGTGGGCCTCCCGGGAGATGGACCCGTAGCTCATCGCGCCGGTGGAGAAGCGGGCGACGATGGCCGATACCGGCTCGACCTCCTCCAGCGGCACGGGCTCCCGGTCGGGGCTCAGCTGGAGCAGGCCGCGCAGGGTCATCAGGTGCTCGGACTGGTCGTCGACCAGGTCGGTGTACTGCCGGAAGATGTCGTAGCGCGCCGTCCGCGTCGAGTGCTGCAGGCGGAACACCGTCTCGGGGTTGAACAGGTGCGGCGGTCCCTCACGGCGCCACTGGTACTCCCCGCCGATCTCCAGGTCACGGTGGTAGGGCGCGATGCCGGACAGGGGGTAGGCGACGGAGTGCCGCCGCGCTACCTCCTCGGCGATGACGGACAGGTCCGCGCCGCCCAGCTGGCTGGAAGTGCCGGTGAACCAGCGGTTGACCAGGTCCTGGGCCAGGCCGACCGCCTCGAAGGTCTGGGCGCCCCGGTAGGAGGAGACCGTGGAGATGCCCATCTTGCTCATCACCTTCAGCACACCCTTGCCGAGTGCCTTGATGAGGTTGGCGATGGCCACGTCGGGGTCCAGACCATCCAGTTGGCGGCCCGAGCGGCAGAGGTCCTCGACGGACTCCATCGCCAGGTAGGGGTTGACCGCGGCGGCGCCGTAGGAGACCAGGGTGGCGACGTGGTGCACCTCCCGCACGTCGCCGGCCTCGACCAGCAGCCCCACCCGGGTGCGGGTGCGCTCGCGGACCAGGTGGTGGTGCACCGCGCTGGTCAGCAGGAGCGAGGGGATCGGGGCGTGCTCCCGGTCGGAGTGGCGGTCGGAGAGGACGACGAAGAACGCGCCGCGCTCCACCGCCTCCGACACCTGGGCGCAGATCTCCGCGAGTCGCTCGGCCAGGGCCCGCGCACCACCGTCGACCCGGTAGAGGCCGCGGACCACCACGGGGGCCAGGTCGGGGTGCAACCCCTCGAGGTTGATGTGGCGGAGCTGGGCGAGCTGGTCGTTGTCGATGACCGGGAAGTCGAGCACCACCTGGCGCGCGTGCTCCGGGGACTCGTCAAGAACATTCAACTCGGGTCCGGTGGAGGAAGCGAGCGAGGTCACGACCTCCTCGCGGATGGCGTCCAGCGGCGGGTTGGTCACCTGGGCGAAGGCCTGCACGAAGTAGTCGAACAGGAGGCGGGGGCGGTCCGAGAGCGCCGCGATGGGGGTGTCGGAGCCCATGGCGCCGAGCGGTTCGGTGCCGGACTGCGCCATCGGGGCGAGCATGACGCGCAGCTCTTCCTCGGTGTAGCCGAAGATCTGCTGGCGCCGGGTGACCGAGGAGTGCGTGTGCCGCACGTGCGCTCGCTCGGGCAGGTCGGACAACCGCACCAGGTGATCGTCGAGCCACTCCCGGTAGGGCTGGGCCGCGGCGAGCTCCGCCTTCAGCGCGCGGTCGTCGACGACCTCGCCGGCCTCGGTGTCGACCAGGAACATGCGGCCCGGCTTCACCCGCCCCTTGCGGACGACCCGATCCTCGGGCAGGTCCAGCACACCCGACTCGCTGCCCAGCACGACCAGGCCGTCGTCGGTGATCCAGTAGCGCGACGGGCGCAACCCGTTACGGTCCAGCACCCCGCCCACCGAGGTGCCGTCGGTGAAGACCAGGTTCATCGGGCCGTCCCATGGCTCCATCAGGATGGAGTGGAACTCGTAGAAGGCCCGCAGCTGCGGGTCCATCGCCTCGTCGTTCTCCCACGACTCCGGCACCATCATCAGCACCGCGTGCGGCAGCGAACGGCCCCCTAGGTGGAGTAGCTCAAGGACCTCGTCGAAGGTCGCGGAGTCGCTCGCCCCCGGAGTGCAGATGGGCAGGACGGAGGAGAGGTCGGCGGGGAAGTCGTCGCCCGCCAGGTTGCTCTCCCGGGCGTTCATCCAGTTGCGGTTGCCCCGCACGGTGTTGATCTCCCCGTTGTGCGCGATCACCCGGTACGGGTGAGCCAACGGCCACGACGGGAAGGTATTCGTGGAGAACCGGGAGTGCACCACGGCCAGGGTGCTGGCGAACCGTTCGTCGTGCAGGTCGGGGAAGAACGCGGGCAACTGGTCGGTGGTCAGCATCCCCTTGTAGGTGATGGTCCGGGAGGACAACGACACCGGGTATGCCGTGGTGGCCCGCTCGATCCGCTTCCGGGCCACCCAGGCGCGGCGCTCCAGCGCCAGGCCGCTCTCACCTCTCTGCGAGGCCACGAACAGCTGGCGCATCACCGGCATGGTGCTGCGGGCGATGGGGCCGAGCGGCTCCGGGTTGACCGGCACCTCGCGCCAGGCCACCACCGTCAGCCCGGACTCGTCGATGATCTGCTCGATCGCCTCGGTCAGCTGCGCCACGTCCGAGCCGACCGGGAAGAACACCGTCCCCACGGCATACCGCCCCGCCTCCGGCAGGTCGACGGGCAGGACCCCGCGGAAGAAGTCGTCCGGGACCTGCGTGAGGATGCCGGCCCCGTCGCCGCTCGCCGGCTCCGCCCCGACGGCACCCCGGTGGTCCAGGTTGTGCAGCGCCGTGAGGGCGTGCTGCACGATGTCGTGACCGGGGGTGCCGCGCAGCGTCGCGACGAACGCGACACCGCAGGCGTCGTGCTCGTACGTGCGGTCATAGAGCCCCTGGTCGGGGGCCTGCGCAGGAGCGGGCGTCAGAGAGGTCATAGCACCGTCCAGGTCGTGGGTTGGGGGCGCCAAAGCGCGCGAGGAGGCACGGGACGGCGTCGGCCCGACGAGTTGCGTGATGATACCGATAACGCTCGGTCATCGGGAAACCCCACCCACCGGGGCGCCGGGCCGGCGCGTTGTCGAGGGGCGGCGATCGGCGTTCGTGCGGCCTCTGTCGGTGGCGGCACCTACCATGCTGTACGTGCCGTCCAAGTCCCAGACCAGCCCCGCCGTCCTCGGCCGCCCGCGCCACGACCGTCTGGTCGTGCGGGGTGCCCGCGAGCACAACCTGAAGGACATTTCGGTCGATGTGCCGCGTGACGCGCTCGTGGTCTTCACCGGCCTCTCCGGCTCCGGCAAATCCTCGTTGGCGTTCGACACGATCTTCGCCGAGGGGCAACGGCGCTACGTCGAATCGTTGTCCGCCTACGCCCGGCAGTTCCTGGGGCAGATGGACAAGCCGGACGTCGACTTCATCGAGGGGCTGTCCCCGGCGGTGTCGATCGACCAGAAGTCGACCAACCGCAACCCGCGCTCGACCGTCGGCACCATCACCGAGGTCTACGACTACCTGCGTCTGCTGTATGCCCGGGCCGGCAGGCCGCACTGCCCGGTGTGCATGGAGCCGGTGACCCGGCAGACCCCGCAGCAGATCGTCGACCGGCTGCTGGAGCTGCCGGACCGCACCCGCTTCCAGGTGCTGGCGCCGGTCGTGCGGTCGCGCAAGGGTGAGTTCGTCGAGCTCTTCACCGAGCTCCAGGCCAAGGGCTTCGCCCGAGCCCGGGTGGACGGTGACGTGGTCGCGCTCACCGACCCGCCCGAGCTGGAGAAGCAGAAGAAGCACACCATCGAGGTGGTGGTGGACCGGTTGGTCGCCAAGGGGCCGGACGACGCGGGCGCACGGCGCCGCCTCACCGACTCGGTGGAGACCGCGCTCGGACTGGCCGGGGGCATGCTGGTCGTCGACTTCGTGGACGTCTCGGCGGAGGGTGCGGGGGAGTTGCCGCCGGAGCGCCGCTTCTCCGAGCGCATGGCCTGCCCCAACGACCACCCGCTGGCACTGGACGAGGTGGAGCCGCGGTCGTTCTCGTTCAACAGCCCGTTCGGCGCGTGTCCGGCCTGCACCGGGATCGGAGTGGAGCTGGAGGTCGACCCCGAGCTGGTCATCCAGGACCCCGATCGCAGCATCCTGGAGGGCGCGATCGCCCCCTGGTCCAACGCCCAGGGCATCACCGACTACTACCTGCGGGTGCTGGGCGGCCTGGGGGAGGACCTGAAGTTCTCCCTCGATTCCCCGTGGCGCTCGCTGCCGGGCCGGGCCCGGGACGCCATCCTGCAGGGCTACAAGCACAAGGTGCATGTGCGCTACCGCAACCGGTTCGGCCGGGAACGGTCCTACTCGACCGGGTTCGAGGGGGTCATCCCCTACGTCAAGCGCAAGCACGCCGAGACCGACTCGGACTCCAGCCGGGAGCGCTACGAGGCCTACATGCGCGAGGTCCCGTGCCCCACGTGCCAGGGTGCCCGGCTCAAGCCGGAGATCCTGGCGGTGTTGCTGGGCGGACGCAGCATCGCCGAGGTGTGCTCCCTGCCGATCGACCAGTGCCGCGACTTCCTGGCCACGGTGGAGTTCACCGAGCGGGAGCGGCAGATCGCCGAGCGGGTGATCAAGGAGATCGACTCCCGGCTCGGCTTCCTGCTGGACGTCGGCCTGGACTACCTGGCGCTGAGTCGACCCGCCGCCACCCTGTCCGGCGGTGAGGCGCAGCGGATCCGGCTGGCCACCCAGATCGGGTCGGGGCTCGTCGGCGTCCTCTACGTGCTGGACGAGCCGTCGATCGGGTTGCACCAGCGGGACAACCACCGGTTGATCGAGACCCTGACCCGGCTGCGCGACCTCGGCAACACGCTGATCGTGGTGGAGCACGACGAGGACACCATCGCCGCGTCCGACTGGGTCGTCGACATCGGGCCGGGCGCCGGCGAGCACGGCGGCCAGGTGGTGCACTCCGGCACGGTGCAGGACCTCCTGGCGCACCCCGACTCGATCACGGGGGAGTACCTCTCCGGGAGGCGCGTCATCCAGACTCCTGCCGAGCGGCGCCCCCAGGACGGTCGCGCCGTCACCGTGATCGGGGGCCGGGAGAACAACCTCGACAACGTCACGGTGTCCTTCCCGCTGGGCAACCTCATCGCGGTCACCGGCGTGTCCGGCTCCGGCAAGTCGACGCTGGTCAACGACATCCTCTACACGGTCATGGCCAACCAGCTCAACGGTGCCCGGAGGGTCCCGGGGCGGCACACCCGGGTCGAGGGACTCGGCGAGCTGGACAAGGTCGTGCACGTCGACCAGAGCCCCATCGGGCGGACCCCGCGGAGCAACGCCGCGACCTACACGGGCGTGTTCGACCACATCCGCAAGCTCTTCGCCGAGACGACCGAGGCCAAGATCCGCGGCTACCTGCCCGGGCGCTTCTCGTTCAACGTCAAAGGCGGGCGCTGTGAGTCGTGCTCCGGCGACGGCACGCTCAAGATCGAGATGAACTTCCTGCCCGACGTCTACGTCCCCTGCGAGGTCTGCCACGGGGCGCGCTACAACCGCGAGACCCTCGAGGTGCACTTCAAGGGGCGCACCATCGCCGAGGTGCTGGACATGCCGATCGAGGAGGCCGCGGAGTTCTTCGCCGCCGTCCCGGCCATCGCGCGTCACCTCAAGACGCTGGTCGCCGTGGGCCTGGGCTACGTGCGGCTCGGGCAGCCCGCCCCGACCCTGTCCGGCGGCGAGGCGCAACGGGTCAAGCTGGCAGCCGAGCTGCAGAAGCGGTCCTCCGGGCGCACCAGCTACGTGCTCGACGAGCCGACGACCGGCCTGCACTTCGAGGACATCCGCAAGTTGTTGGGGGTGCTGCAGGGACTGGTCGACAAGGGCAACACCGTCATCGTCATCGAGCACAACCTCGATGTCATCAAGAGCGCCGACTGGGTTATCGACCTGGGGCCCGAGGGCGGAGTCGGAGGTGGCCGCGTGATCGCCGAGGGCACCCCGGAGCAGGTGGCGCAGCAGGCCAACAGCTACACCGGTCGCTTCCTCGCGCCCCTGCTGGCGCGGACCCGCCGCTCCTCCTCGGCATGACCGACCCCTCCAGCTACCGGCCGAAGCCCGGGGAGATCCCCACCGACGCGGGCGTCTACCGGTTCCGCGACCAGCACGGCCGGGTGATCTACGTCGGCAAGGCCAAGTCGCTGCGGCCCCGGCTGAGCTCCTACTTCCAGGACCTGTCGGCACTGCACCCGCGCACCCGGTCCATGGTGCTCACCGGGGCCAGCGTCGAGTGGACCGTGGTGCGCAACGAGGTCGAGGCGTTGCAGCTGGAGTACTCCTGGATCAAGGAGTTCGACCCGCGCTTCAACGTCAAGTACCGCGATGACAAGTCCTACCCCTACCTGGCGGTCACGATGGGCGAGGAGTTTCCCCGCGCCCAGGTGATGCGGGGGGCGAAGAAGCCGGGCACCCGCTACTTCGGGCCCTACGCCCACGCCTGGGCCATCCGCGAGACCCTGGACCTGCTGCTGCGCGTGTTCCCGCTCCGCACCTGCAGCAAGGGTGTCTTCCGGCGGGCCGGCCAAGTGGGGCGCCCGTGCCTGCTGGGCTACATCGACAAGTGCGCCGCCCCGTGCGTGGGCACGGTCAGCGCCGAGGAGCACCGGGCCATCGCCGCAGAGTTCTGCGACTTCATGGCGGGCGACACGGGCCGGTTCGTCAAGCGCCTCGAGCAGCGGATGAAGGCCGCCAGCGCCGAGCTGGACTTCGAGCAGGCGGCCCGGCTGCGGGATGACATCGCCGCGCTGCAGAAGGCCCTGGAGAAGTCCGCGGTCGTGCTCCCCGACGCGACCGACGCCGACGTGTTCGCCCTCGCCGAGGACGAGTTGGAGGTCGCCGTCCAGGTCTTTCACGTGCGCGGCGGCCGGGTGCGTGGGCAACGGGGCTGGGTCAGCGAGAAGGGCGCCGAGGACACCGCCGAGGTCATGGAGCACCTGCTGCAGCAGGTTTACGGCGGGGAGTCTCCCGAGGCGGTGCCCCGGGAGGTCCTCGTCCCCATCCTGCCCGCAGGCGTCGACAACCTCGTGGCGTGGCTCGGGGGCCTGCGGAGTGCACGGGTCGACCTGCGGGTGCCGCGGCGCGGCCCGAAGCGGACCCTGCTGGAGACGGTGGGACGCAACGCCCAGCAGTCCCTGGCTCGGCACAAGGTGGCCCGCTCCGGTGACCTCACGCTGCGCAGCCAGGCCCTGCAGGAGCTGCAGGACGTGCTCGAGCTCGACGAGGCGCCGCTGCGGATCGAGTCCTTCGACATCAGCCACGTGCAGGGCACCGACGTCGTGGGTTCGATGGTGGTCTTCGAGGACGGTCTGGCCCGCAAGTCCGAGTACCGGCGTTTCATCGTGCGCGAGGGCGACTCCGACGACACGGCCGCGATGCATGAGGTGCTGACCCGGCGCTTCCGGCACCTGGCCGAACCGCAGGACCAGACCGGGGACGACGGTCGCCCCGCACGGTTCGCCTACCCGCCCAACCTGGTGGTGGTGGACGGTGGCCTGCCCCAGGTGAACGCCGCGCAGGCGGCGATGACCGAGGTGGGCGTGACGGACGTCTCGGTGATCGGGTTGGCCAAGCGGCTGGAGGAGGTGTGGTTGCCCGGGCAGGAGTTCCCGGTCGTCCTACCCCGCACCAGCGAGGGGCTCTACCTGCTGCAACGCGTGCGGGACGAGGCCCACCGGTTCGCCAACACCTTCCACCGGCAACGACGCTCCAAGAGCATGACGGCGAGCCAGCTCGACGGCATCCCGGGCCTCGGGCCGGCCCGCCGGAAGGCGCTGCTGCGCCGGTTCGGCTCGGTGAAACGGATCCGGCAGGCCCGGGCCGAGGACCTCGTGGAGGTGCCGGGGATCGGGCCGGCCCTGGCGGAGGCCATCCTGGTCAAGCTGAGCGCGGACTCGGAGACTGCCGTCCCCGCCGTTAACCTGACCACTGGCGAAGTTGTCGACTGAGGAGGGCGCATGGACCGGGCCACGACCACAGGCAGCGGCGAGGCCGGGCCGACGCACCAGTTCGTCCTGCTCACCGGGATGAGCGGAGCCGGTCGCACCACAGCCGCCAACCTGCTGGAGGACCGCGGCTGGTATGTCGTGGACAACCTGCCGCTGCGGATGCTGCTGCCGCTGGTCGAGCTGATCGGTGAGGACCCCCGCGAGCAGAACGTCGCCGCGGTGATCGACGCCCGCAGCCGCGACTTCTCGACCGAGCTGCAGGGCACTGTCCGGGAATTGCGGTCCCGCGGGTGGAATCCCCGGATCGTCTTCGTGGACAGCTCCGACGAAGCGCTGGTCCGGCGGTTCGAGTCGGTGCGCCGCCCCCACCCGTTGCAGGGCGACGGGCTGTTGCTGGACGGCATCCAGCGCGAGCGCAGTGTGCTCGGGGACATGCGCTCGATGGCTGACGTCGTGGTCGACACCACCGGCTACAACGTGCACCAGCTCACCGCCAAGGTCGACGACCTGCTCAACGCGGACGCGAGCGTCCGGCTCCGGCTGGTGGTGCTCTCCTTCGGCTTCAAGTACGGCATCCCCCTGGACGCCGACATCGTCTTCGACCTGCGGTTCCTGCCCAACCCGTACTGGGATCCGGAGCTGCGGCCCTACAACGGCAAGGACCCGCAGGTCCGCGACTTCGTGCTCTCCCGCCCGGGCGCTGCCGAGTTCGTCGAGACCGCCTGCCGGATGCTGGACATCGCCACGGCCGGCTACCTCGCCGAGGGCCGCCGGTACGTCACCATCGCGGTCGGGTGCACCGGCGGCAAGCACCGCTCGGTGGCCGTCTCCGAGGCCATCGTCGCGCAGATGAACCTGCCCGAGGGGGTCGCCGTGACCGCCCTCCACCGTGACCTGGGGCGGGAATGAGCACCAGCGTGCAGGGGCCGCAACGCGTCGTCGCCCTGGGCGGTGGCCACGGGCTCTCGGCATCGTTGCAGGCGCTGCGACACATCACCGAGGCGATCACCGCGGTCGTCACCGTGGCCGACGACGGCGGGTCCAGCGGCCGACTCCGACGGGAGTTCGACATCCTGCCGCCCGGGGACCTGCGGATGGCATTGGCCGCGCTCTGCGAAGACACCGTCTGGGGCCACCAGTGGAGCGCCGTGCTGCAACACCGGCTGTCCGGCCAGTCCGACCTGGCCGGACACCCCATCGGCAACCTGCTGATCATGGGGCTGTGGGAGCTCCTGGACGACGACCCGGTGCGCGGCCTCGACCTGGTCGGCCGGTTGCTGAACACCCGGGGCCGGGTGCTGCCCGTGTCCTCCATCCCGCTCGACATCGAGGCCACCGTGGCCGGCCTCGGCGACACCGAGGACGACGAGGACCTGACGGTGGTGCGCGGCCAGTCGACCGTGGCCAAGACCTCCGGTCGGGTGGTCAGCGTCCGCCTGCTCCCGGAGGATCCGCCCGCCTGCGCCGAGGCGGTGGAGGCCGTCAAACTGGCCGACTGGGTGATCCTCGGGCCCGGTTCGTGGTTCACTTCCGTGATGCCCCACCTCCTGGTCCCCGACATGCAGCAGGCGCTGGTCGACACCCCGGCGCGCCGGATCCTGACCCTGAACGTGGGCACCGACGACGACGAGACCCATGGCTTCTCGGCGGCCGAGCACCTGGAGGTGCTCTCCGCCCACGCGCCCGACCTGCAGCTCGACTATGTGGTGGTCGACCCCACGGTGGTGCGGTCCGACGACCGCGTCCTGCGTGAGGTCGCGGCCGGGGTCGGGGCCGACCTGATGGTCGCGCCGGTCCGCAAGATGCGGTCCCGGGCCGAGCACGACACCCTGCGCCTCGCCGCTGCCTACCGGGACGTGATCCTGGGTGGCTGAACCAGTCTCGGGTCGCACACGCAACGGGAGGATGACGGCGATGGCGATGACCGCCAAGGTCAAGGACGAGTTGAGTCGGCTGCCGGTCACCAAGACCTGCTGCCGCAAGGCCGAGGTCTCCACGATCCTGCGCTTCGCCGGGGGACTGCACATCATCGGGGGCCGCATCGTGATCGAGGCCGAGGTGGACACGGCCCAGGCAGCCCGGCGGCTGCGTGCCTTCATGGGGGACGTCTACGGCGCGACCAGCGAGCTGGTGGTGATGAGCCCCGGCGGGTTGCGCAAGGGCACGCGGTACGTCGTGCGGGCCACCTCCGACGGGGAGGCGCTGGCCCGACAGACGGGACTGATCGATCATCGGGGCCGGCCCGTGCGGGGATTGCCGCCACGCATCGTGGGCGCCTCCGTGTGCGACGCCGAGGCGGCTTGGCGCGGCGCCTTCCTGGCGCACGGCTCGATCACCGAACCGGGCCGTTCGTCGGCCCTGGAGATCACCTGCCCCGGTGCCGAGTCGGCGCTGGCGCTGGTCGGGGCGGCGCGCCGCCTGGGGATCGCCGCCAAGGCCCGCGAGGTCCGCGGGGTGGACCGTGTCGTCATCCGGGACGGCGACGCTATCGGGGCCATGCTGACGCGGCTGGGCGCCCACGACGCGGTCCTGGCCTGGGAGGAGCGCCGGATGCGCCGCGAGGTGCGGGCCACGGCCAACCGGCTGGCGAACTTCGACGACGCGAACCTGCGCCGCTCGGCCCGCGCTGCGGTCGCGGCGGGCGCCCGTGTCGAGCGGGCCCTGGAGATCCTGGCCGACGAGGTCCCCGAGCACCTGCGGGTCGCCGGGATGCTGCGGGTGCAGCACAAGCAGGCCAGTCTGGAGGAGCTGGGGCAGCTGGCCGACCCGCCGATGACCAAGGACGCCGTCGCGGGTCGGATCCGCAGGCTGCTCGCCATGGCCGACCGGCGGGCGGAGGACCTGGGCATCGATGGCACCGACGCCAACCTGACCCCGGAGATGTTCGACGACTGATCCATCCCCTAGGTTTGGACCAGGACGACCCATTCCACCGCGGCTCCGGCCGCACCCACTGCCACGGGAGGCAACCATGACCGTTCGTGTTGGTATCAACGGCTTCGGCCGGATCGGCCGGAACTACGCTCGGGCCGTCCTGGCCTCGGGGGCCGATGTCGAGATCGTGGGGGTCAACGATCTCACCGACAACGCCACGCTGGCGCACCTGCTGAAGTACGACTCCATCCTGGGGCGGCTGGAGGAGGAGGTGACCTCCACCGACGACGAGATCAAGGTCGGCGGCCAGTCCTTCAAGGCCTTCGCCGAGAAGGACCCGGCGGCCCTGCCGTGGGGCGACCTGGGCGCCGACGTGGTGGTGGAGTCCACCGGGATCTTCACCGACGCCACGAAGGCGAAGGCACACATCGACGGCGGGGCCAAGAAGGTCATCATCTCCGCCCCCGGCAAGAACGAGGACCTCACGGTGGTGCTCGGGGTCAACGACAGCGAGTACGACCCGGCGCAGCACCACATCATCTCCAACGCCTCCTGCACCACGAACTGCCTGGGCCCGATGGCCAAGGTGCTGCACGAGGAGTTCGGCATCGTCAAGGGCCTGATGACCACCATCCACGCCTACACGGCCGACCAGAACCTGCAGGACGGGCCGCACAAGGACCTGCGTCGCGCGCGGGCCGCGGCGCTCAACATCGTGCCGACCTCCACCGGGGCCGCCAAGGCCATCGGCCTGGTGCTGCCCGACCTGGTCGGCAAGCTGGACGGCTACGCCCTCCGCGTCCCGGTGCCGACCGGCTCCGCGACCGACCTGACCTTCGAGGCGGGCCGCGAGACCACCGTCGAGGAGGTCAACGCGGCGGTCAAGGCGGCCGCCGAGGGTGCGCTGCAGGGGATTCTGCGCTACACCGAGGACCCGATCGTGTCCAAGGACATCGAGACCGACCCGGCCTCCTGCATCTTCGACGCCGGCCTGACCAAGGTGATCGGCAACCAGGTCAAGGTGGTCGGGTGGTACGACAACGAGTGGGGCTACTCCAACCGCCTGGTGGACCTCACCGCCCTCGTGGGCGCCTCCCTCTGAGGCGGACGGGAGCCATGAAGACCGTCGAGGACCTGGGAGACCTGCGCGGCCGTCGCGTCCTGGTCCGCAGCGACCTGAACGTTCCGCTGGACGAATCCGGCACGATCACCGACGACGGCCGGGTCCGGGCCTCCGTCCCGACGGTGCAGGCACTGGCCGAGGCCGGGGCCCGGGTCATCGTCTGTGCCCACCTGGGCCGCCCCAAGGGCGTGCCGGAGGCGCGCTACTCGCTGCGGCCCGTAGCGAGCCGGCTCTCCGAGCTGCTGGGCGCCCCGGTGGCCTTTGCCGACGACACCGTCGGCAACTCGGCGCGGGACCTGGCCGCGAGCCTCCAGGACGGGCAGGTGCTGCTCCTGGAGAACCTCCGCTTCAACGCGGGCGAGACCGCCAAGGACGACGACGAGCGCGGCGCGTTCGCCGACGAGTTGGCCGCCCTGGCCGACGTCTTCGTCAGCGACGGCTTCGGTGTCGTGCATCGCAAGCAGGCCAGCGTCTATGACATCGCGCAGCGTCTGCCACACGCCGCCGGTGGCCTGGTAGGCACCGAGGTGGACGTGCTGCGTCGCCTCACGCAGGATCCGGAACGCCCGTATGCCGTGGTGCTGGGCGGGGCCAAGGTCAGCGACAAACTCGGGGTGATCGAGAACCTGCTGGGCACGGCCGACCGCATCCTGGTCGGTGGCGGCATGGTGTTCACCTTCCTCAAGGCCCAGGGCCATGAGGTGGGCACGAGCCTGCTCGAGGCCGACCAGGTGGACACGGTGCGGGGCTACCTCGAGACGGCGCAGCAGCGCGGGGTCGAGATCGTGCTGCCCACGGACGTCGTCGCGGCGACGGAGTTCTCCGCCGATGCCGACCACGAGGTGGTGCCGGTGGAGAACATCCCGGCGGACCGGATGGGCCTGGACATCGGGCCCGACTCGGCCCGGGCGTTCGCCGAGCGTCTCGCGGACACCCGCACGGTGTTCTGGAACGGGCCGATGGGCGCCTTCGAGATGGCCCCGTTCGCCGCGGGCACCGAGGCCGTCGCTCGTGCCCTGGTGGTCATCACCGCGGACGGTGCCCTCACCGTCGTCGGTGGCGGGGACAGCGCCGCCGCCGTGCGCCAGCTGGGGTTCTCCGACGAGGACTTCGGGCACATCTCGACCGGGGGCGGCGCCTCCCTGGAGTTCCTGGAGGGCAAGGAACTGCCCGGCCTCACCGTGCTGGAGGACTGAGGCCCCGGACCACACCATGCCCCGGCGTCGCCGCCGGGCCCGACTGACGACATACGCGAGAAGAGAGCCGAGGACCGATGGCCGAGCGCACCCCGCTGCTGGCGGGCAACTGGAAGATGAACCTGGACCACCTCCAGGCCACGCACCTGGTGCAGAAGCTGGACTGGGGGCTGCGGGACGGCAAGCACGACTTCGGTGCGGTGGAGGTCGCCGTGCTGCCGCCGTTCACCGACCTGCGCTCGGTCCAGACCATCGTGCAGGGCGACAAGCTCGAGCTCCGCTACGGCGGTCAGGACCTCTCCCAGCACGACGCCGGGGCCTACACGGGGGAGATCTCCGGGGCGTTCCTGGCCAAGCTGGGATGCACGTATGTCGTGGTGGGACACAGCGAGCGCCGTGCGCTGCACGGGGAGGACGATGCGACGGTCGCGGCCAAGGTGCGGGCGGCGCTGCGGCACGGGCTCAGCCCGATCCTGTGTGTCGGGGAGGCGCTGGAGGTGCGCCAGGCCGGTGAGCAGGTGCCCCACGTCCTGGCCCAGCTGGACGCCGCGCTGGAAGGACTCTCCGCCGAGGAGGTCGCCACGATCGTCGTGGCCTACGAGCCGGTCTGGGCGATCGGGACCGGCGAGGTGGCCACGCCGGCCGACGCCCAGGAGGTGTGCGGCGCAATCCGGACCCGGCTCGCGGAGCTGACGAGCGGTGACACCGCCGACGCCGTGCGGGTCCTGTACGGCGGGTCGGTCAAGCCCGGCAACGTCGCGGCCATCATGGCCGAGGAGGACGTGGACGGTGCGCTCGTGGGCGGCGCCTCGATCGAGGTGGAGGACTTCGTCTCCATCTGCCGCTACCGGGACCACCACGGCGGGCAGGGGTGACACGGAGACCCCGTCCTCGTGGGTTACCCTGTTCTTCGCGCTCGTTCTGATTCCGTCCCTACGTAAGGTGTTGCAGTGACCGCTGTCCGGATCTTCCTCGATGTGCTGCTCGCACTGAGCAGCATCTTCCTGGTGCTGCTGATCCTCATGCACAAGGGTCGGGGCGGCGGTATGTCCGACATGTTCGGCGGGGGCATGTCCAGCAGCCTCGGCGGCTCCTCCGTCGCGGAGCGCAACCTGAACCGCATCACCGTCGCGGTCTCGGTCATCTGGGTCGCTTCCATCGTGGGCATCGGCCTGCTGATCCGCTTCGCCTGACCGACGCGTGCGCCACTCCGGGTGCCCGGAGACCCTTCAAACCCGCAGGTCACTGGGGTAGTGTGCCCACACAACCCCTGTGACGTGAGGAGCAACGGTGGTCGGGACGAACGCCATCAGAGGGAGCCGGGTCGGAGCCGGACCGATGGGGGAGGCCGAGCGCGGTGAGACCGCGCCCCGTGTCGTCATCTCCTATTGGTGCGCCAACGGCCACGAGACGCGGCCGAGCTTCGCCAACGACGAGGCCCTGGAGGTCCCGGAGGAGTGGGACTGCCCGCGGTGCGGGTTCCCGGCCGGCCAGGACGAGCAGAACCCGCCCGCGCCGCCGCGCACCGAGCCATACAAGACGCACCTGGCCTACGTGAAGGAGCGCCGCTCCGAGCAGGCGGGGGCGGAACTGCTCGAGGAGGCGCTGCGCACCATGCGGTCCCGCGGGGTCGGGCAGGGGAGCCGCGCCCGGGACTGACCCGGTCCGCCACCTTCAGGGAGTCAGTCGATGGCCTCGGCGATGGCGCGGTCCAACCACCACACCGTCTCCAGGGTGCCCTGGGGCCAGGACGCGGGCACCTGAGGGTCCTCCCTGACCTCCCGCGCGGCACGGACGGCGTCGGCCTTGTCGGCCCCTGCGACGGTGAACCACACCCGCCGCGCCGCCCGGATCGCCGGAACCGTGAGGGAGACCCGCAACGGCGGGGGCTTGGGCGACCCCGAGACCGGCACCGTCGTCCGGTCGGCCACCAGCAGTTCCTCACGGCCCGGGAAGAGGGAGGCGACGTGGGAGTCCGGTCCCACCCCGAGCAACAGCACGTCGAACTCGGGGACCGGGACCACCGCGTCGGAGGGTGCGTGCTCGGCCAGCGACACGGCATACGCCAGGGCCGCCTGCGGCAGGTCGGACTCGCTGTCCCCGGCCGGGACGGCGTGGACCTGGTCCGCGGGGACCGGGAGACGTCCCAGCCCCGCGTCGAGGGACTGCTGGACGTTGCGGTCCTCGTGCCCCTCGGGCACGAACCTCTCGTCGCCCCACCAGAGGTGCACCTGCTGCCAGACGTCGGGGTCAGGATCGAGGTCGGCCAGTGCGGCCACCGTGGCGATCCCCAGGGAACCACCGGTCAGGACCAGATGGGCGACGCCGCGCTCGGCCACTGCCTCACGCACCACCCGGTCCACCTCCCGCGCCACCTCGGCCGCCACCGCCGGTGCGTCCTCGCCCACCCGCACGCGACCGCGGTCGAATCCCGCCAGGCCCTGGCGGATCCGCTGCTGGAGGGCATCGCCCTGCACCCGGTCGCTCGGGGCGGGCGCGTTCTCGAGGGACTCGGGCGCCAGGTCGGGGCGATCGCTTTCGGCCACCGGCGCGGGCCCCTCGGGGGCGTGGCCCCGGCGGATGGCCTCGCTGCGGGTGGTGGGTTTGCCGACCCGTGGCAGGCCCTCCCCGAGCGCGCGGGCGTAGACCTCGTCGGCGTCCAGCCTGCGCAGCTCGGCCGCCAGGAGCTGGGGCAGGGGAGCGTCGGGCAACGGCACCTGGCGGGTGGGTTGGCCGGGCTGGCTCAGCGTGCCCACGCGCTGTCCAGTGCGTGAGCCGTCCGCGACCACCAGGTCGACCGGTCCGCCGGGGCGCTCCAGCCGGACCGAGACCAGGCCTGTCCCGGGGGTGCTGCGCGCCCGGCGCACCGGGACCCCGAGGGCCGCAGCGAGCCAGCCGCCCATCAGGTCGGTGCTGGGGCTGTCCGGCTCGCCGGTGACGGTCGCGGCGGTGATGTCGTCGTAGGGCGGTTGGTCCAGTGCGGCCGCCAGCACCCCGCGCCAGCGGGTCAACCGGGTCCAGGCCAGGTCCGTGTCCCCGGGCCGGTAGTGCTTGGCCCGGCGGCGCAGCTCGGTGCGCGGGCTGCTGCCCCCCGCCGCATCGGTGATCCTCCGGTGCGCGATCTGGCCCAGGGCACTGCCGGCGACATCTTGCGGCGGATCCTGCGGCCACCACCCCACGATGGGGGAGTCCGGGAGGAGCAGGGCCGTGACGACCGACTCGGAGTGGTCGGCGAGCTGGCCATAGAGGCGCAGCACCACGATCTCACTGGCACCGGCGTCGCCGCCCACCCGGACCTGCGCGTCCAGGCGGTTCGAGCCGCGGCGGTTCGCCCGGACCACGACGATGATCCGCGCCGGATGCTGGCGGGTGGCATCGTTGGCCGCGCGGATCGCCGCGTCGGCCCCGGTGTCGTCGGTGACGACCAGCAGCGTCAGCACCCGGCCCATCGCCATGGCGCCGACCTCGTTGCGCAACTGGAGCAGCTTCTTGCTGATGTCCTTCGTCGTGGTGCTGGGCAGGTCGACGATCACGGCAGCCTCCACTCGCGCCCGTCCCGGCGCATCATCTCGTCGGCGCCCGCCGGCCCCCAGGTCCCGGCCCGGTACTCCTCCGGTGGCGTCTTGCTGCGGCGCCAGTAGTCGATGACCGGGTCGAGGATCTTCCAGGAGAGCTCGACCTCCTCGTGCCGTGGGAACAGTGGCGGGTCACCCAGCAGGACGTCCAGGATGAGGCGCTCGTAGGCCTCGGGGCTGGACTCGGTGAAGGACGCCCCGTAGCCGAAGTCCATGGTCACGTCGCGGACCTCCATCTGGCTCCCGGGGACCTTGGAACCGAACCGCATCGTGACACCCTCGTCGGGCTGCACCCGGATGACGACGGCGTTCTTGCCCAGCTCCTCGGTGGAGGTGCTGGAGAACGGCAGGTGCGGGGCCCGTTTGAAAACCACCGCGATCTCGGTGACGCGCTTGCCCAACCGTTTGCCAGCCCGCAGGTAGAACGGGACACCCGCCCAGCGGCGGGTGTCCACCTCGAGCTTCAGTGCGGCATACGTCTCCGTGCGGGAATCCGCGGCCACCCCGTCCTCGCCGAGATAGCCGACCACCCGCTCACCGCCCTGCCAGCCCGCGGCGTATTGGGCCCGGCTGGTGGCGTGGCGCAGGTCGTCCGGCAGTCGCAGCGAGGTGAGCACCTTCTCCTTCTCGGCGCGCACGGCGTGGGCGGTGAAGGACACCGGCTCCTCCATGGCGGTGAGCGCCAGCAGCTGGAGCAGGTGGTTCTGGATGACGTCCCGTGCGGCCCCGACGTCGTCGTAGTATCCGGCGCGGCCGCCGATGCCGATGTCCTCGGCCATCGTGATCTGCACGTGGTCGACGTAGTTGGCGTTCCAGATGGGCTCGAAGAGCTGGTTGGCGAAGCGCAGCGCCAGGAGGTTCTGCACCGTCTCCTTGCCCAGGTAGTGGTCGATCCGGAAGATCGAGTCGGCGGGAAACACCGACTCGACGATCTCGTTGAGCTCCTGGGCGCTGCGCAGGTCGTGGCCGAACGGCTTCTCGATCACCACCCGGCGCCAGGTGCCCGGCTGGGGGTCGCTCAGCCCGGAGGTCTTGAGCTGGTCGCAGACCGGGGCGAACCAGTCGGGCGGGATCGAGAGGTAGAACGCGTGGTTGCCCCCGGTGCCGCGTTCCTCGTCCAGTGCCCGGACCGTGCGCGCCAGGAGTCGGAAGGCCGCGGGGTCGTCGAAGGCACCGGGGACGAACCGGAACCCCTCGGCCAGGCTGCGCCAGACCTCCTCACGGAAGGGGGTGCGGGCATGCTCCCGGACCGAGTCGTGCACCACCTTGCTGAAGTCCTGGTCCGCCCAGTCCCGTCGGGCGAACCCCACGAGCGAGAAGCCGGGGGGCAGCAGCCCCCTGTTGGCCAGGTCGTAGATGGCCGGCATCAGCTTCTTGCGGGCCAGGTCTCCGGTCACCCCGAACATGACCATGCTGCAGGGGCCGGCGATCCGGGGCAGCCGTTTGTCGCCCGGGTCGCGCAGCGGGTTGTGGTCGGCGCTGACCCGTGCGGCGGCCGCGCTCACTGGCCGGCCAGGGCCTGACGCACCTGGGCCAGGCCGGCGTCCTGGTCGGTCAGGTGCAGCCGCAGCACCGGTCGGCCGTGTCCGGCAAGCACCTGGGCGTCCCCGGCGGCCTGCGCCGCAATGAACGACCCGAACGTGTAGTCCTTGCCCGGCACGGGGTAGTCGGCCGCGGGTGTGCCGGTCACCTGGAGGTAGGCGCCGACGGCCGGTCCGCCCTTGTGGAACTGCCCGGTGCTGTGCAGGAAGCGTGGACCCCAGCCGAAGGTCACGGGCCGACGCAGCGAGCTCGTCAACGGGTCGACGACGTCGGCCAGGTCGGCGTGGGTGAGCCGGTCCAGGTAGACCATGATCGACAGGTATCCCTGGTGGGGGTCCAGGCTGTCCAGCAGCGCAGCCACGGCCTGTCCAAGGCCGCCTCCGACGGACTCCGGGTCAAGGTTCGCCGCGCGGATCTCCAGGGCACCGTCGACGGCCAACGGGGCGTCCTGGGCGCCGCCGCCTGCCGCCATCACCTCGCGTGCGGCCTGCTTGGCGCTCTCCACGTCGGGCTGGTCGAAGGGGTTGATCCCCAGGACCCGGCCCGCGACCGCCGTGGCTACCTCCCACAGCAACAGCTGGGCACCCAGCGGGCCGCCCACCCGGACCAGCGAGGCTGCTCCGGTCGGCTCGTCCCAGTCGGCAGACTCGTCGTCGCCGTCCTCACCGTCGTCGCCGTCGGCCACCAGGTGCACCACGGTGACGTCCGCCGCGTCCTGCAGGACGGTCTCGGCCGTCGGGTCGGCCACCACCGGGAGCAGCCCGGTGCCCTCCTTGCCGGTGCTCTCGGCGATGAGTTGCTCGGCCCAGTCGGGGAATCCCACGATGCCGGAGCCACGGTCGACCAGGAGCACCTTGTCCCGCAGCGGGGTGCTTCCCGCCAGGGCAGCTCCCAGCACCAGGCCCGGGTTGTTGCGGTCGTCCTCCGACAGCAGGTCGACGATTTCCTCGGCCTCGTCGAGCAGGCCACCGATGTCGACGCCGGCCAGCCCGGAGGGGACCAGACCGAACGCGGTGAGGGCCGAGTAGCGCCCCCCGACGTCCGGATCGGCGTTCACGACCCGATAGCCGTCGGCGCGGGACTGTTGGTCCAGCGGGCTGCCCGGGTCGGTGACCACCACGATCCGCTCCGTGGGGTCGATCCCCGCGTCGGTGAACGCGCCGACGAACGCCCGGCGCTGACTGTCCGTCTCCACCGTCGAGCCGGACTTGGAGGAGACCACGACGGCGGTCCGCTCCAGGCCCTCCTCGACTGCGGCCCGGACCATGTCGGGGTCGGAGGAGTCCAGCACCACCAGGTCGACCCCGGCGGTGGCACAGATGACCTCGGGGGCCAGGGAGGACCCGCCCATGCCACACAGCACGATGCGGTCCACCCCGCGGGAGCGCAACTCCTCGCGCAGGGCCTCGACCTCGCCGACGAGCGGTCGGGAGGTGCGGTGCAGGGTCACCCAGGACAGCCGCTTGCCGGCCTCCTCCTCGGCGGCTTCACCCCAGAGGGTGGGATCCTGGGCGAACAGGCGGGAGGCGAAACGGTCCTCGACCAGCCCCGGGACGACCGCGTCCAGGGCCTGTGCCGCGGCGCGCGAGGCCTGGAGCAGGAGTGCGCTCACGGTGCCTCCCCGGAGAACCGGTCCAGCTCCTGCTGCACGTCGGACAACAGCTCCTCCCAGGACTTCTCGAACTTGTCGAGCCCCTCGGTCTCCAGGGTCTCCACCACCTGGACGTAGGACACCCCCGCCTGCTCCAAGTCATCGAGCACCTGCTGCGCCTCGGCATACCCGCCCGTGACGGTGTCACCGGAGATCTGGCCGTGGTCGGCCGTCGCCTGCAACGTCTTGGCGGGCATCGTGTTCACCGTGTCGGGGGCCACCAGCTCGGTCACGTAGAGGGTGTCGGGGTAGTCGGGGTTCTTCACCCCGGTGGAGGCCCACAGCGGGCGCTGCCGGTGCGCGCCGTCGTCGGCGAGGTTCTGCCAGCGGGGGGTGCTGAAGACCTCCTCGAACGCCTGGTAGGCCAGCCGAGCGTTCGCCACCCCGGCCTTGCCCTTCAGCGCGGTCGCGGCCTCGCTGCCCAGCGCGTCCAGCTGCGCGTCGATCTCGGTGTCTACCCGGGAGACGAAGAAGGAGGCCACCGAGTGGATGGTGGACAGGTCGTGCCCATTCTGGCGGGCCTGCTCCAACCCGGTGAGGAAGGCGTTCATCACACCCCGGTAGCGGTCCAGGGAGAAGATCAGGGTCACGTTGACGCTGATGCCCTCGGCCAGGGTCTGGCTGATCGCGGGCAGACCCTCCACCGTGGCGGGGATCTTGATGAACAGGTTGGGGCGGTCGATCTCGGCCCACAGTCGCTTGGCCATCTCCACCGTGGCGTCGGTGTCCGCGGCCAACCGGGGATCGACCTCGATCGACACCCGACCGTCCACCCCGCCGGTGCGGTCGTAGACGGGCCGCATGACGTCGCAGGCGTTACGCACGTCGGTCGTGGTGAGGGCGAACACCGCCGCGTCCAGGTCGGCGCCCGCCGCCGCCAGCTCCTTGACCTGGTCGGTGTAGGCCTCCCCGCCGGAGAGGGCGTTGGCGAAGATCGTGGGATTGGTGGTGACCCCCACGACGTACTTCTCATCGATCAGGGACTGCAGGTCACCGCCGGTGATCATCGGCCGGTTCAGGTCGTCGAGCCAGATCGAGACCCCCGCCTCGGACAGGGCTGCCAGGGGGTTGCTGTGCTGCTGGGTCATCGGTGTCTCCTTGGGCGAGTCAGGTCGTGGGGGTGCCCGGATCAGGCGTCCCCGAGGGTTGCTTCGCTGCCGGTGGGGTCGGGCGGGGTGCTCTGCGCCGGGGCTTCGTCCCCACGCGCTGCGGCGATCGAGTCCCGTGCCGCGGCGGCAACCGCCTCGGCGGTGATCCCGAACTCGGCAAACAGGCGTTGGTAGTCGGCCGAGGCGCCGAAGTGCTCCAGGCTCACGATCCGGCCGGCGTCCCCGACCAGCTCGCGCCATCCCTGCGCGATGCCGGCCTCGACGCTGACCCGGGCCCGGACCTGCGGGGGGAGCACCTCGTTGCGGTAGGACTGGTCCTGGGCGTCGAACCACTCGCGGCAGGGGAGCGAGACGACCCGGGCGGCGACTCCCTCGTCGGCGAGCAGTCGGCGGGCCTCGACCGCCAGCTGGACCTCCGAGCCGGTGCCGATCAGGACGACGTCCGGGGAGTCGCCGTCGGCCTCGGCCAGGACGTACCCGCCCCGGGCCACCCCGTCTACCGAGCCGAACTCGTCCCGGTCGAAGGTGGGGACGTTCTGGCGGGTGAGGACCAGTGCGGTGGGGCTCTCGGTGTGCTCCAGCGCGGCCTTCCAGGCGGCTGCGGTCTCGTTGGCGTCGGCGGGCCGGACCACATCGAGGCCCGGGATGGCCCGCAGCGCCGCGAGGTGCTCGACCGGCTGGTGCGTCGGGCCGTCCTCGCCGAGCCCGATCGAGTCGTGGGTCCACACGTAGATGACCGGGAGCTGCTGCAGCGCCGCGAGCCGCACGGCCGGGCGCATGTAGTCCGAGAACACCAGGAAGGTGCCGCCGTAGGGACGGGTGAGCCCCTCCAGCGCGATGCCGTTGAGGATCATCCCCATGCCGTGCTCGCGGATGCCGAAGTGGAGGGTCCTGCCGTGCAGGTCGCCGGGGAACTCCTTGGTGGCCTTCGCCGGCGGCACGAAGCTGGGCTGCCCCTTCATCGTGGTGTTGTTGGACCCGGCCAGGTCCGCAGATCCGCCCCACAGCTCGGGCAGGACATCGGCCAGAGCGGTCAGCACGTCACCGGATGCAGCCCTGGTGGCCTTGCCCTTCTCGTCGGCCGGGAAGACGGGCAGTGCCTCATCGAGGTTGTCCGGCAGCCTGCGCTCGACCAGCCGGTCCAGCAGCGCCGCGCGCTCCGGGTTGGCGTCCCTCCACCCCTGGTATCGCGGCTCCCACTCGGCGTGGGCCTCCTGGCCCCGCTGCACGACAGTGCGGGCGTGGGCCAGTACCTCCGGCTCCTCCGGGAAGTGCACCTCCGGGTCGAAGCCCAGGAGCTTCTTGGTGGCCGCCACCTCCTCGTCGCCGAGGGCGGACCCATGGGACCCTCCGGTGTCCTGCTTGGTGGGCGCCGGCCACGCGATGACGGTGCGCAGGATCACCATCGTCGGGCGGTCCACGCTCGCGCGGCTCTCCTCCAGGGCTGCCAGCAGCGCGTCGACGTCCTCGGTGTAGGGCTCGGTGGCCCGCCAGTCGACGGTCTTGACCTCCCAGCCGTAGGACTCGTAGCGCTTCGCGACGTCCTCGGAGAAGGAGATGTCGGTGTCGTCCTCGATCGAGATGTAGTTCTGGTCGTAGACGACGGTCAGGTTGCCCAGCTCCTGGTGGCCGGCCAACGAGCTGGCCTCCGAGCTCACGCCCTCCATCAGGTCACCGTCGGAGGCGATCACCCACACGTGGTGGTCGAAGGGGGAGTCGCCCGCCGGGGCGTCCGGGTCCAGGAGGCTGCGCTGGCGCCGCTGCGCCATCGCCATCCCCACCGCCGACGCCATCCCCGAGCCCAGCGGACCGGTGGTGATCTCGACGCCGGTCGTGTGGTGCACCTCCGGGTGACCGGGGGTCTTGGACCCCCAGGTCCGCAGCGCCTTGAGGTCCTCCATCTCCAGGCCGTAGCCAGACAGGTAGAGCTGGATGTACTGCGTCAGGCTGGAGTGTCCCGCGGAGAGCACGAAGCGGTCGCGGCCCAGCCAGTGGGGGTCGCTGGGGTCGTGCCGCATCACCTGCTGGTAGAGCAGGTAGGCCAGCGGGGCCAGGCTCATCGCCGTCCCCGGGTGGCCGTTGCCGGTGTTCTGGACGGCATCGGCGGCCAGGATCCGTACCGTGTCGACCGCCCGGACATCGAGGTCCGACCAGCCGGCGTTGGTGGCCACCGGCCGGGTCAGACCCTCGTCACGACCTCCGGTCACCTGGGCATCGACTACGTGATCGGACATCGGGACTCCTTGCTCCGTGGGCCGGATACGCGGCGGTGCCGGGCAGCACCTCGTACGGTGTCGACTCTAGTGCGCGGGCCCGGCCGACGCAGCACCCCGGTGCGGGTACCATCGAGTCGCACGCCCCGGCATACCGCCAGACCCAACCCGACCCACCGCGAAGGGACACCGTGACCGCCTTGGACCGCCGCCCTTCGACCGTCGGGGAGCAGGCGCCGGGACGCCCGTTCAGGCAGGTCGTGGGCGACTACGTCTCACTCACCAAGCCGCGGATCATCGAGCTGCTCCTGGTGACCACGTTCCCGGTGATGTTCCTGGCCGAACGCGGCGTCCCCTCGGTGTGGCTCATCCTCGCCACCCTGGTCGGGGGATCGCTGGCCGCCGGGTCGGCCAACACGCTGAACTGCTACCTGGACCGCGACATCGACGCGCGGATGCACCGCACGGAGAACCGCCCGCTGGTCACCGGAGCGATCAGTCCCCGCAACGCACTCATCTTCGGCGTCACGCTGGGGGCGGCGTCCGTGGCCTGGCTCGGGCTGCTGGTGAACTGGCTGTCCGCGTGGCTGGGGCTGGCCGCGATCGTGCTCTACGTCGGGTTCTACACGGTGGTCCTCAAGCGACGCACGAGCCAGAACATCGTCTGGGGCGGGGTTGCCGGGTGTATGCCGGTGCTCATCGGCTGGTCCGCGGTCACCAACAGCCTCGACTGGCCGGCGCTCGTGCTGTTCCTCGTCGTCTTCTTCTGGACCCCGCCGCACTACTGGCCGCTGTCCATGCGTTTCAAGGAGGACTACGCCAACGCCGGCGTGCCGATGCTGCCCGTGGTCGCCGAGGACATCGCCGTGGGTCGCCAGGTCGTGGCCTACTCCTGGGCGACGGTCCTGGTGTCGCTGGCGCTGGTGCCGGTCGGGGGGATGGGCTGGGTGTATGCCGTGACCGCCGTGGTCGCCGGCGGGGTCTTCCTGGTCGAGGCGCACGCGCTGCTGTCGCGCGCCCGGCGTGGCGTCACCGGGACCGGGCTGCGTGCGATGCGCCTGTTCCACTACTCGATCAGCTACCTGACGCTGCTCTTCCTCGGCGTCGCCGTCGATCCGCTGCTGCACTGGGCGCTTCCCCTGGCCTGACGTCTCGCTCGCTCGCGCCGAATGGACCTGTTTGTCGCGCTTCCGGGAAGGTCAGGCGCTGAGGTCAGGGGTGGGGCGGCGCGTCGACAGGGTCAGCACGCCGAGGGTGACTGCCACCGTGAGGAGGGCGGCGCCGAGCATGTGGATGAGGACGAGGGCCTCGGGGAGCCCCGCGAGGTACTGGGTGTAGCCGACCAGGCCCTGGGCCAGCGAGATCAGCATGACGTAGCCCCAGACCTCCCGGGAGCGGGAGGCCCCCTTGACGAGGCTGGTCGCCACCAGCATGGCCAAGACCAGGCCGATGAAGAGCATGACCGAGTCGGCGTGCAGCCAGGAGATCGTCCGCGGGTCGAACCCGAACCGGGCCGGCTGCTCGGCGTCCCCGGAGTGGGGACCGGAGCCGGTCACGACGGTTCCCAGGACCAGCACGGCGGCCAGGACTGCCGCAGTGAACAGGGCGAGACGCCGCACGATCGGCGGGACCAGGTGCTCGACCGGGCCGTCGTGCTGACGCTCCCGCCAGACGAGGGCGGTGCTGATCGCCACCAGGGTCATCGAGATCAGGAAGTGCGCCATCACGGTGGTCGGGTGCAGCCCGGTGCGGACGGTGATGCCCCCGAGCACCCCCTGGGTGACCGTCAGCGCCAGCACCGTCCCGGACAGCAGCAGCATCGGCGGGCGGGCCCGGGCCCACCGGAAGACGGCGACGACGGTAGCCAGCGCCGCGAACCCCACGAGGATGCTGAGCAGGCGGTTCCCGAACTCGATGTAGGGGTGGTAGCTCGCCGAGTCCTCCAACACAGGGGTGTAGGAGCCCGGGTGGCACTCCGGCCACGTCGGACACCCCAGCCCGCTGCCGGTGAGCCGCACCAGGCCGCCGGTGACCACGATCAACACCTGCAGGGTCAGGTTGGCGAGCAGGATCCGGCGGAGCCAGGGGGAGGGGTGGGTCACTCCGTCAGGATAGGTCAGTCGCTCCAGCGCAACACACGGGTCACCAGCGCCGCCGCGGCGGCCGCCCAGACCGCCAGGACCAGGACGGCGACGAGGTCGAGCCGGCCCTCCACCAGGGCGGCACGCATCCCGTCCCCGAGCGCGCCGGAGGGAAGGAGTCGGGCGAGGCCCGGGAGCGGTCCCGGCAGCTGCTCCGTCGGCACGAGGACGCCACCACCGGCCACCAGCAGGATCCAGACGAGGTTCGCCAGGGCGAGCACCCCCTCGGCTCGCAGGGTGCCGCCGAGCAGCAGCGCCAGGGCGGCGAAGCACGCGGTGCCGAGCAGCCCGAGGACCACGGCCAGCGGGACCCCGAGCGGGTCAGGACGCCAGCCCAGGGCCAGCGCCACCGTGCCGAGCACGAGCACCTGCACCGCGAGGACCACCAGGACCGAGATCGCCTTCCCCGCCAGCAGGCCGGACCGTCCGAGCGGGGTCGTGCCCAGCAGGCGGAGTACTCCGTAGCGGCGTTCGAACGCGAGCAGGATCGCCTGGCCGGTGAACGCGGTCGAGAGGATGGCCATGGCGGCCACACCGGCGGTGACCACGTCGATGCGACGGCCCTCGCCCAGGTCCGGGGTCGAGCTGATGGCCAGGCCGACGAGCGCCAGGAGCGGCAGCGCGACCGAGACCAGGAGCTGTTCGCCGTGGCGGAGCAGGCCCAGGGCCTCGAAGCGCGCCTGGGCCAGCACGCGCTGGTGCGAGGTCGCGGGACCGGCGTGGTCGGAGCGTGCGGTGTCGGCGCCCGCGCTCATCCCGTGCCCTCCAACTCGGTCAGCGCGAAGTAGGCGTCCTCGAGGGTCCCGGCACCTGCCACCTCGGCCACGCTCCCCTCGGCGACGGCGCGGCCCGAGGTGACGACCACGACACGGTCGGCGAGGCGGCCTGCCTCCTCGAAGGAGTGGGTGGTCACCAGGACGGTGACCCCGTCCTCGGCGGCGCGACGGACCAGGGCCCACACGTCGCGCCGCACGTGCGGGTCGAGCCCGGCCGTCGGCTCGTCCAGGAAGAGCACGTCCGGCCGGCCGACCAGGGCTGCCGCGAGGGCGACCCGTTGGCGCTGCCCACCGGAGAGCCGGCGGATCGTGGTGCCGGCGAATTCGGGGATGCGCAGGGTCTCGGCGAGGTCGGCGACGTCGGCCGGCCGCGAGTAGAACGAGGCGAGGTGCTGCAGCAGCGCCATCGGTCGCACCTGCTGGGGGAGCCCCCCGTCCTGGAGCATGACGCCGACCCGGGACCGGTGTGCGGCGTCCGCCCGCCAGGGATCGCGACCCAGCACCTCGACCCGGC
Organism: Ornithinicoccus sp.; assembly: GCF_057176825.1. Taxonomy (NCBI): domain Bacteria; kingdom Bacillati; phylum Actinomycetota; class Actinomycetes; order Micrococcales; family Intrasporangiaceae; genus Ornithinicoccus; species Ornithinicoccus sp. The sequence goes on from NZ_CM169976.1 coordinate 2,455,707, forward strand.
CGGAGTCGGCCTGCTGCAGGCCCTCGGCGATCTCGACCGACGTCGTCTTGCCGGCGCCGTTCGGGCCCAGCAGCGTGGTGACCTGGCCGGGTTCGGCCGTCCACGACATACCGTCGAGGGCACGCACCGCACCGAAGTGGCGCGTCACCTCGTGCAAGCGGATCACGAGGGGTCACTGTAGGCGACCGACGGGCAACCGCAGGCACCGGATCGGCCCACACGATGCCCGTGAGGTTAGGCTTCCCTGGCTTTGTGGCAGGTCAGCAAATAGGTCACACTGATCTTGTGTTTATGGCCGACGGTGCTGCCGAGTCCCGGACCAGGGACCGCGTCCGTCGTGCGATCGGTGAACAGGGCCCCGTGTCGGCCCGCGATCTTGCCAAGGTTCTCGGGCTGACCCCCGCCGCCGTGCGGCGCCACCTCGACGCGTTGTGCGAGGCCGGGATGATCGCCGAGCACGAGGCCGTCCGACCGGCCGGCACCCGAGGTCGGGGCCGTCCGGCCCGCAGTTTCGTGCTCACCGACGTGGGCCAGGAGCAGTTCGAGACCACCTACGACGGCATCGCCACCGCCGCGCTGCGCTTCCTGGGCACGCACGCGGGGGAGGATGCCGTTGCCGCGTTCGCCGAGGAGCAGATCGCCGAGCTCGAGGAGCGGCTCGTCGCGGCGGTGGAGGCCGCCGGGGACGACGTCGCGGCGCGCACCGAGGCGTTGGCCGGCGCACTGTCGGCCGAGGGCTTCGCAGCCAGCACCCGCCCCGTGGGGCAGGGAACAGGATTGACCGGCCTACAGTTGTGCCAAGGGCACTGCCCGGTGCGCAACGTGGCCACCGAGTTCCGCCAGATCTGTGACGCGGAGACCGAAGCGTTCTCCCGCCTGCTGGGCGTGCACGTGCAGCGCCTGGCCACGCTCGCTGGCGGCGAGCACGTCTGCACCACATTCGTCCCCACCGGCGCGCTGGCACACGCCCAGTCCGCTGGTCCCGTCCAGGAGCCACCGGCCACCGACTCGACTCACGAAGGAAGGTCCTCGCGATGAGCACCAACATTGAAGAGCTGAACCCAGGTCTGAAGGACCTGGGCCGATACGAGTACGGCTGGGCCGACAGTGATGTCGCCGGCGCCACCGCCCGCCGCGGCCTCAGCGAGGACGTGGTGACCGAGATCTCGGCGCTGAAGAACGAGCCGGAGTGGATGCTCAAGGAGCGCCTCAAGGGACTGCGTCTCTTTGAGAAGAAGCCGATGCCGACCTGGGGTTCGGACCTGTCCGACATCGAGTTCGACAACATCAAGTACTTCGTCCGTTCGACCGAGAAGCAGGCGACCACCTGGGACGAGCTCCCCGAGGACATCAAGAACACCTACGACCGGCTGGGCATCCCCGAGGCCGAGAAGCAGCGGCTTATCGCCGGCGTAGCCGCGCAGTACGAGTCCGAGGTGGTCTACCACCAGATCCGCGAGGACCTGGAGGAGAAGGGCGTGCTCTTCCTCGACACCGACACGGCACTGCGCGAGCACGAGGACCTCTTCCGGGAGTACTTCGGCTCGGTCATCCCCGTCGGTGACAACAAGTTCGCCGCGCTCAATACCTCCGTGTGGAGTGGCGGCAGCTTCATCTACGTGCCGCCGGGCGTCCACGTGGACATCCCGCTGCAGGCCTACTTCCGGATCAACACCGAGAACATGGGTCAGTTCGAGCGGACCCTGATCATCGCCGACGAGGGCTCCTCGGTGCACTACGTCGAGGGCTGCACCGCCCCGATCTACCAGTCCGACAGCCTGCACTCGGCCGTCGTGGAGATCGTGGTGAAGAAGAACGCCCACGTGCGCTACACGACGATCCAGAACTGGTCGAACAACGTGTACAACCTGGTCACCAAGCGCGCCACCTGCGCCGAGGGCGCCACCATGGAGTGGATCGACGGCAACATCGGGTCCAAGGTCACCATGAAGTACCCGGCCGTCTACCTGCTCGGCGAGCACTCCAAGGGCGAGACCCTGTCCGTCGCCTTCGCCGGCGAGGGCCAGCACCAGGACGCCGGCGCCAAGATGGTGCACGCCGCCCCGCACACCTCCTCGACGATCGTGTCCAAGTCGGTCGCCCGCGGTGGCGGTCGGACCTCCTACCGGGGCCTGGTGCAGGTCCTCGCGGGCGCGGCCCACAGCAAGTCGAGCGTCGTGTGCGACGCGTTGCTGGTCGACCAGATCTCCCGGTCCGACACCTACCCCTACGTCGACGTCCGCGAGGACGACGTCCAGATGGGTCACGAGGCCACCGTCTCCAAGGTGTCCGAGGACCAGATGTTCTACCTGATGTCCCGCGGGATGTCCGAGACCGAGGCCATGGCCATGATCGTGCGCGGGTTCGTCGAGCCCATCGCCCGTGAGCTGCCGATGGAGTACGCCCTCGAGCTGAACCGCCTGATCGAGCTGCAGATGGAAGGAGCCGTCGGCTGATGACCCTGGTCACCGACACCACAACCCCGTCCTCCGGGACGGACCACACTGACCCGCAGTCCCAGGTGGGGCGGGTCCCGGACGAGTCGCGGGCAGCCCGGACCCGTTCCTTCGACGTGGCCGAGTTCCCCGTCCCGAGTGGTCGCGAGGAGGAGTGGCGATTCACTCCTGTCGACCGGCTCGGCGGTGTGTTCGCCGACGAGGCCACCGACGACCGTCCCGGTGACAACGCCGCGGACTTCGACGTGCAGGCCCCCGCGGACGTGACCGTGGGCACCCTGGCCCAGGGCCAGGCCCCCCGCGGCAGCGTCCTGGTCCCCGAGGACCGCGGCGCCGCCGTCGCCTCGGCGAACACGGCAGAGGCGCTGCACCTGGCGGTTGCTGCGGACGCCGAGGTCGCCGAGCCGGTGCGGGTCGCCGTGCACGGCAACGGCGCGGGCCGCCGCAGCAACGCCCACTACGTCCTGGAGACCGGGGCGCACAGCAAGGCGCTGGTCGTGCTGGACCACACCGGCAGCGCCGACCACACCGGCAACCTCGAGGTCGTCGTCGGCGATGGATCCGACCTGACGGTCGTCAGCCTGCAGCGCTGGGAGGACGACGCGGTGCACCTGGGCCAGCACGAGGCCCGGGTCGGACGCGACGCCACCTACAAGCACATCGCGGTCACCCTCGGTGGCGCGATCGTGCGGGTGAACAGCAACGTCAGCTACGCGGGCAACGGCGGTGACGCCACCCTGCTGGGTGTCTACTTCGCCGACGCCGGGCAGCACCTGGAGCACCGCTCCTTCATCGACCACAACGCGCCGCGGTGCGACTCCCTGGTCACCTACAAGGGTGCCCTGCAGGGGGAGACCGCGCGGACCGTGTGGGTCGGTGACGTGCTGATCCGCAAGGAGGCCGAGGGGATCAACACCTACGAGCTGAACCGCAACCTGGTCCTCACCGACGGCGCCCGCGCCGACTCGGTGCCGAACCTGGAGATTGAGACCGGCGACATCGCCGGCGCCGGTCACGCCAGCTCCACCGGCCGGTTCGACGACGAGCAACTGTTCTACCTGATGTCCCGCGGGATCGACGAGACCGAGGCACGGCGCCTGGTGGTGCGCGGCTTCTTCGCCGACATCATCGCCAAGATCGGCGTGCCCGAGGTGGTCGACACCCTGATGACGGCCATCGAGGAGGAGCTCGCCAAGGACATGGGCAGCCAGGAACAGCCTGCATGAGCGCCGTGCCCGAGGACCAGGGATACGTGCGGGTGTGCACGTTGGCGGACCTGCCGGAGACCGGCGCCGTGCGCGCCGACTTCGACGGCCGCATGGTGACGATCGCGAGGGACTCCCACGGGAGCGTCCACGCCTTCGACGACACCTGCACCCACGAGAACATCTCCCTGTCCGAGGGCGAGGTGGAGGACTCCACCATCGAGTGCTGGTTGCACGGCTCCCGGTTCGACATGGTCACCGGCCGCGCGCTCAGCCTGCCGGCGACTCAACCGGTCGTCGTGCACACCGTCAAGATCCAGGGCGACGACGTCTACGTCGCCATCAACGACTGAAGACCTGCCGCGACACGGCATACCGACACACGAGGACGAAGAAGACATGACCACTCTTGAGATCCGTGACCTGCACGTCAGCGTCGAGACCGAGGCCGGCCCCAAGCCGATCCTCAAGGGCGTCGACCTGACCGTGCACTCCGGTGAGACCCACGCCCTGATGGGCCCCAACGGCTCGGGCAAGTCCACGCTGGCCTACTCGATCGCCGGCCACCCCAAGTACACCGTGACCAGCGGCACCGTCACCCTCGACGGTGAGGACGTGCTGGAGATGGGGGTCGACGAGCGCGCCCAGGCCGGGTTGTTCCTGGCCATGCAGTACCCCGTCGAGGTGCCCGGCGTGACCGTCTCCAACTTCCTGCGGTCGGCCAAGACCGCGATCGACGGCGAGGCCCCCAAGTTGCGCACCTGGGTCAAGGACGTCAAGGGCGCCATGGAGCAGCTGCGCATGGACACCACGTTCGCCGAGCGCAACGTCAACGAGGGCTTCTCCGGTGGTGAGAAGAAGCGGCACGAGATCCTGCAGATGGAGCTCCTGCAGCCCAAGATCGCCATCCTGGACGAGACCGACTCCGGCCTGGACGTCGACGCGCTCAAGGTCGTGTCCGAGGGCGTGAACCGGGTCAAGGAGACCACCGGGCTGGGCGTCATGCTGATCACCCACTACACCCGGATCCTGCGCTACATCCAGGCCGACTACGTGCACGTCTTCATCGAGGGCCGGATCGCCGAGTCCGGTGGCCGCGAGCTGGCCGACCGTCTTGAGGAAGAGGGCTACGACCGCTACCAGACGGTGCAGGCCTGAGCAGTGACGGCCTTCACGGATGTGGAGTTGGCCCGGATCCGGGCCGACTTCCCCATCCTGTCCCGGACGGTCCGTGACGGTCGCCCGCTGGTCTACCTGGACAGCGGCGCGACCTCACAGAAGCCGTTGTGCGTCCTGGACGCCGAGCGGGAGTACTACCTGACGCACAACGCCGCGGTGCACCGCGGGGCGCACCAGCTCGCGGAGGAGGCCACCGACGCCTTCGAGCAGGCCCGGGCGACGGTCGCCGGCTTCATCGGTGGACGGCCCGAGGAGGTCGTCTTCACCAAGAACGGCACCGAGGCCATCAATCTGGTGGCCTATGCGATGAGCAACGCCGGGGCGCCGGGGGCCATCGAGGGGGCAGACCCCGAGGTGGCGGCCCGGCTCCGGCTGGGACCGGGTGACGAGATCGTGGTCACCGAGATGGAGCACCACGCCAACCTGGTGCCCTGGCAGGAGTTGGCACGCCGGACGGGGGCGACCCTGCGCTGGATCGGGTTCGCCGACGACGGCACCCTGCTGGACCCCACGGAGGTGATCGGCCCGCGCACCAAGGTGCTGGCCTTCACCCACGTGTCCAACGTGCTCGGCACGGTGAACGACGTCGCCGCCCTGGTGGCGGCGGCCCGTGCCGTGGGAGCGCTGACGGTGCTGGACGCCTGCCAGTCCGTCCCGCACCTGCCCGTGGACGTTCGGGCCTTCGGCCCGGGCGGAGTGGACAACGGTCCTGATTTCGTAGTCTTCACGGGGCACAAGGTGCTCGGCCCCTCGGGCGTGGGGGTGCTCTGGGGACGACCCGAACTGCTGGCGGCGATGCCGCCGTTCCTGACGGGCGGCTCCATGATCGAGCTGGTCCGGATGGAGGGGTCGACCTACGCCCCGCCGCCGCAACGGTTCGAGGCCGGGGTGCCGATGACGGCCCAGGCCGTGGGGCTGGCGGCGGCGTGTGACTACCTCGCCGAGCTCGGGATGGAGCGGGTCGCCCAGCACGACCGTGACCTCACGGCATACACCCTTGAGCGCCTGGCCGAGCGGGCGTGGGTCCGCCCCATCGGTCCGACCGACCCGGCGCTGCGGGCCGGCGCGGTGGCCTTCACCGTGGACGGGGTGCACCCGCACGACGTGGGCCAGATCCTGGACGAGCACGGCATCGCCGTGCGGACCGGTCACCACTGCGCGTGGCCGCTGCACCGGCGGCTGGGGATCCCGGCCACGACCCGCGCCAGCTTCCACGTCTACAGCACGACCGCGGACGTCGACGCTTTCGTCGCCGCGCTTGACCGGGTCCCCGAGGTCTTCGGGGTGAGCGCCTGATGGAGCTGTATGCCGAGCTGATCCTCGAGCACTCCAAGCGCCCCCAGCACGCGGGCCTGCGGGAGCCGTACGCCGCCGAGGTGCACCACATCAACCCGACCTGCGGCGACGAGGTGACCCTGCGCGTCACGCTGGACGGCGACACCGTGCGCGACGTCTCCTACGACGCCGTGGGGTGCGCCATCTCGATCGCCTCCACCTCGGTGCTCGCCGAGGAGACCATCGGCCACAGCGTCGAGGAGGCGCTGGCCACCTACCGCGCGATGCGGGCGATGCTGACCAGCAAGGGCCAGGACGCCGGTGACCCCGAGGAGATCGGGGACGGCGTCGCGTTCGCCGGCGTCGCCAGCTACCCGGCCCGGGTCAAGTGCGCCCTGCTGGGGTGGTCCGCCTTCACCGATGCCCTCACCCGGGCGGGCGTGCCGGAGGCCACCGCCGTGACCGCCGACGTGAGACCCTGAGAGCAGTAGTACCTCGTCCTGAGGAGGAGCGATGAGCCAGACCGCAACCCCGCCCAACGTCGCGGATGTCGAGGAGGCGATGCGTGACGTCGTGGACCCCGAGCTCGGGATCAACGTCGTCGACCTCGGCCTGGTCTACGGGGTGACCGTGGACGCCCAGTCGCACGCGGTCATCGACATGACCCTGACCAGCGCGGCCTGCCCGCTGACCGACGTCATCGAGGAACAGACCGACCAGGCGCTCGAGGGGCTGGTCAGCGGCTACCGGATCAACTGGGTCTGGATGCCGCCGTGGGGTCCGGACAAGATCACCCCCGAGGGTCGCGAGCAGTTGCGCGCCCTCGGCTTCAACGTCTGAGCCCTGGACCGCTCGGAGGGGGCACCGCCCCGGCTCATCGAGGTGGACCAGCACCGCCTGGGACGGTGGGTCGACGGGTTCGCCGACCGGCACGGCCCGTTGCGCTGGCCCGACGACGACGTGAGCGCGGACGGGACTCCGACGCTGCGGCTCGTGGCCGCCGACGGCTCAGTCGCCGACCTTGAGACCTGGCCCGTCGAGGGCGCGGTCCCCGTGCCCGTGAATCGGCGCGGGTTGGTCGGGTGGGGCGCCCCGCCGGCGCGGCTCGCGCTGGTGCTCGTCCGCAGGGGAGGGTATGCCGTGGGGTCGGCCGAGGGGGACCGGCTCACCGACCACAAGTGCGGCACCCGCTACGTGCAGTCGCGGACCGCCGCGGGCGGATGGTCCCAGCAACGGTTCTCTCGCCGGCGGGGCAATCAGGCCGATGCCCTGGCCGCCACCGTCGCGGGCCTCGCGGCCGACCGGGTGCTGCGTCCCCGTCCCGGCGGCCTGGTCGTGGGGGGCGACCGGGCGCTGGTGCGGCAGGTGCTGGGCGAGCCGCGACTCGCCCCCCTGTCGGCCCTGCCACGGCGAGAACTCTATGACATCCCCGACCCGCGGCTCAGCGTGCTGGAGACCGCGCTGCGCCGAGGGCGAGCGGTGCGGATCCGGCTGCGCGAGGCCTGACCCCGGTGGCCTGTCCCCGGCCCGAGGTGCTGGGCCCGCCCGCTGCTCAGCCCAGGTCGTCGGTCCCGAAGGTATCGCACGTGTTGGGGTCACCGGACTCATAGCCGGTCATGAACCAGTGCTGCCGCTGTGCAGACGATCCGTGCGTCCAGTTCTCGGGGGTCACCCGGCCCTGGGCCTGCTCCTGGATCCGGTCGTCACCCACCGCCTCCGCGGCCGAGAGGGCCGAGTTGATCTGGTCCCGGGTCACCGGCTCCAGCATGGCTTCCGACTCCGAGCCGGTCCGGGTGCCGTCGGCGTGCGCCACCCACACCCCGGCGAAGCAGTCGGCCTGCAGCTCGACCCGGACCGCCCCGGACTCCGGCCCCTGCGGGTCCTGCTGGGCCCGGGAGAGGGCACCGGTGTGGTTCTGCACGTGGTGCCCGTACTCGTGGGCGACGACGTACATCTGCGCCAGGGCGCCGCCGTCGGCACCCATCGCCTCCAACTGCTCGAAGAAGCTGACGTCGATGTAGATCTGTTGGTCGAGCGGGCAATAGAACGGGCCGACCTGGCTGTTGGCGGTGCCGCACCCGGTGTCGACGACGCCGGAGAACAGGATCGTCCGGGTCGGCTGGTAGCCCTCGAGGGCTCCGCGCCAGTACTGCTGGACGCTGTTGACCGTGCCGATCATCCGGCAGTCCGTGTGCTCATTGGCGTCCGCCCCCGTCTGGCAGTGCGAGAAGTCCTCCGTCGCGCCCTCCTGGGCGTCGGAGACCTGCATGGGGCTGTAGTTCCACGGCGAGCCGCTGCTGCCCGTGCCGCCACCCCCGTCCCCGCCCAGGCCCTGCAGCAGCATGTAGAGGATCACCAGCAGCAGGCCACCGACGCCACCACCCACGGCGATGCCCCCGCCGCCGCGGCCGCCTCCCCGGCCGCCCCCGCCGACCTGGGACGTGTCCAGCCGGGCATTCTCCTTGAACGTCATCCTGCCTCCGTGAGGTCTCGTCCGCGGCACCGGCGCCCCGGAAAGGTTGCGACAGCATCCTCCTGTCCCGCGTAGACTAGTCAAACGACCCGTTCTGGACACGATGTTGAGGAGTTGCGTTTCGGTGATCGTGGCGACGGGTGTGGAACTTCGCGCGGGCTCGCGCCTGCTGATGGAGGACGTGAACTTCCGGGTGGGGCCGGGTGACCGGGTGGGTCTGGTCGGCCGCAACGGCGCGGGAAAGACCACCCTGACCAAGGTGCTGGCGGGGGAGGCGCTGCCCGCCGCAGGAGGGGTGACCCGGTCCGGTGAGGTCGGCTACCTGCCGCAGGACCCGCGCACCGGGGACCTTCAGGTGCTCGCCCGGGACCGGATCCTGTCGGCCAGGGGGCTGGACGGCATCCTGCGGGACCTGCGCCAGGCCGAGGCGACGATGGCCAGCGGTGAGGACACCGTCCGGGAGAAGGCGATGAACCGGTACGCCCGGCTGGACGCGGAGTTCACCGCGCGGGGTGGGTACGCCGCCGAGTCCGAGGCCGCCACGATCGCCTCGAGCCTGGGCCTTCCGGACCGGGTGCTGGGGCAGCCGCTGCAGACCCTCTCCGGTGGACAGCGACGCCGGGTGGAGCTGGCCAGGATCCTGTTCTCCGGCGCCGGCACGCTGCTGCTGGACGAGCCGACCAACCACCTGGACGCCGACTCCATCGTCTGGCTGCGGGATTACCTGCGGACCTACCCCGGCGCGTTGTTGGTGATCTCGCACGACGTCGCGCTGATCGAGACCATCGTCAACCGGGTCTTCCACCTGGACGCCAACCGGGCCGAGATCGACCAGTACAACATGGGGTGGAGGCAGTACCTCACGCAGCGGGAGACCGACGAGCGCCGCCGCAAGCGGGAGCGGGTCAATGCCGAGAAGAAGGCCGGGGCCCTGCTCGCCCAGGCCGACAAGATGCGTGCCAAGGCGACGAAGGCGGTCGCCGCACAGAACATGGCGCGCCGGGCCGAGCGGCTGCTGGCCTCCGTCGAGGGGGATCGGGCGCAGGACCGCGTTGCCAAACTGCGCTTCCCGACCCCGGCGTCCTGCGGCCGGACCCCCCTCACCGCCCAGGGGCTGTCCCGCTCCTACGGGTCGCTGGAGGTGTTCACCGACGTCGACCTGGCCATCGACCGTGGCTCCAAGGTGGTCGTGTTGGGGCTCAACGGGGCCGGCAAGACGACGCTGCTGCGGATCCTGGCCGGGTTGGACGACCCGGACACCGGCGAGGTGACCCCCGGCCACGGGCTCAAGCTGGGCTACTACGCCCAGGAGCACGAGACCCTCGACGTGGAGCGGACCGTCCTGGAGAACATGAAGTCGGCCGCTCCGGACCTCGGGGAGACCGAGACCCGCAAGGTGCTCGGGTCGTTCCTGTTCTCCGGCGACGACGTGGAGAAGTCCGCCGGCGTGCTGTCCGGCGGAGAGAAGACCCGGCTGGCGCTTGCCATCCTGGTGGTGTCGGCCGCCAACGTGCTGCTGCTGGACGAGCCCACCAACAACCTGGACCCGGCCAGCCGCGAGGAGGTGCTGGCTGCGCTGCGGTCCTACGCCGGGGCCGTCGTCCTCGTCAGCCACGACGAGGGGGCGGTCGCGGCACTGGAGCCCGAGCGGGTGCTGCTGCTCCCGGACGGGGTGGAGGACCACTGGGGTCCGGACTACCTGGACCTGATCGCCCTCGCCTGAGATGCGTGGTGCGACCTCTCGGCTCCGGAATGGCACACCCCTGATCGGGGTTGGTAGGGCAGTGGCCGGCGAGAGGAGGACTCCGTGACGCTGGGGCGCGGGCCGGGGGCGACAGTCCGGGGCTTCACCAAGGACCGCACGGTGACCGAGCACCGGCTGCAGCCGGGCACGGTCCGGCGCGTGTCGGCATACGGCCGTGCCTTCCTGCCCCAGATCACGGTGTTCCTGGTGCTCACCGTGCTGGGGGCCGCCCTGATCACGGCCGTGCCGCTGGTGCTGCGCGCGATCATCGACGACGGGGTGGTCCCCGGCAACCGGGGACTGGTGATGGTGCTCGGTGGGGTCGTCGCGGTCCTCGCCATGCTGGAGGCGCTGCTCACGGTGGCGACCCGTCTGTATTCCGCGCGGATCGGCGAGGGGTTGATCCTGGACCTGCGCACCGAGGTCTTCGCCCATGTGCTGCGCCAGCCCATCGCGTTCTTCACCCGGGCCCAGACCGGCGCGCTGGTCAACCGGCTGAACACCGACGTCATCGGGGCCCAGCAGGCGTTCACCAGCATCCTGTCGGGGCTGGTCAGCAACCTGGTCGCGCTCGCGCTGACGCTCGCCGTCCTGATGACGATGTCCTGGCAGATCACGCTGTTGGCGTTGCTGCTGCTGCCGGTCTTCCTGGTCCCCGCGAAGCTGATGGGGGACCGGCTCTCCGCGCTCACCCGCCGGCAGATGAACCTCAACGCCGACCTGGCCACCCGGATGACCGAGCGGTTCAACGTGGCGGGGGCACTGCTGGTGCGGCTGTTCGGCCGCCCGGAGCAGGAGAACAGGGAGTATGCCGAGCGCGCGGCGGGGGTGCGTGATGCCGGCGTCTCGATCGCGCTGAACCGGGCGGTCTTCACGGCCGGTCTGGCGCTGGTGGCCTCGCTGGCGACGGCGCTCGTCTACGGCATGGGCGGCCTGATGGCGGTGGCCGGCGAGCTCTCGGTGGGGACGCTGGTCGCGATGGCCGCACTGATCGGGCGGGTCTATGGCCCGTTGACCGCGCTGTCCAACGCACGCGTGGACGTGATGACTGCGCTGGTCTCCTTCGAGCGCATTTTCGAGGTGCTCGACCTGGCGCCGCTGGTCACGCAGGCTGCCGAGCCGCGGGACATCCCGGACGGGCCCGTGGGGATCGAGCTGAAGGGCGTGACCTTCGCCTACCCCCGGGCCGAGGAGGTCTCCGTCGCCTCGCTGGAGCAACGGCCCGGTGTGGAGCACGAGGACGGTCGCGCGGTGCTGCAGGAGGTCACCGCGCGGATCGAGCCCGGTCAGATGGTCGCCCTCGTGGGCCCCAGCGGCGCCGGCAAGACCACGCTCACCAGCCTGGTGTCCCGCCTCTACGATCCCGTCGAGGGGACGGTGCGCGTCGGAGGTGTGGACCTCCGGGAGGTCCGGATGAGCTCGCTGCGCGAGACCGTGGGAGTGGTGACCCAGGAGGCCCACCTGTTCAACGACAGCATCCTGGCGAACCTGCTCTACGCCGACCCCGGCGCCTCCGAGGAGCAGGTGTGGGCGGCGTTGCGGGCTGCGCAGGTGGAGGACCTCGTGGCGGGGCTCCCGGACGGACTGGACACCGTCGTGGGCGACCGGGGCCACCGCCTCTCCGGCGGCGAGAAGCAACGCCTGGCCCTGGCCCGGTTGCTGCTGCGGTCGCCTCGGGTGGTCGTCCTCGACGAGGCGACCGCCCACCTGGACAGCGAGTCCGAGGCGGCCGTGCAACGTGCCCTGGAGACGGCGCTGCAGGGCAGGACGTCACTGGTGATCGCGCACCGCCTCTCCACCGTGCGGGACGCCGACCAGATCCTGGTGATCGACGGGGGACGGGTCGTCCAGCAGGGGAGCCACGAGCAGCTGCTCGCCGAGGGCGGGGTCTACCGGGTGCTCTACGAGACGCAGTTCCGGGAGGGCGGGACGGACTCCGACTGAGTGTCGACGGAGTCAGCCGTCCTCCTCGTCCCAGATGCGCACCTTCTTGGGCCGCGGCGGCCGCGCGGTCGCGTCCCGGGTCCAGTCGCCGTCCCCGCCGGCCGCCAGCGCGTCCAGGTGGTCGCGGCGCACGAAGACGTAGACCAGGACGAAGCCGACGGGCGAGGTGAGCCACCACTGGAGGGCGTAGGCGAAGTGCGGGCCGAGATCGGTGCGCGGGCTGGCCAGCGGCCTGGGACGCTCCGCCTCGGGATCCTCCTCGCCGAGCACCAGGTAGCCGCCCAGCAGCGTGGTGTCGTCGGGCATCGCGGCCTGCGCCTCGGGGACGTTGATGGAGGCGAGTTGGCCCTGCGGGAGGGAACGACCCAGGCTGGGCTCGCCGGGCCGCAGCCACCCCGTGACGGTGACCTGGTCCTCCGGTGGGGCTGGCACGTCGGGCAGGGTGGCCGCGTCCTCGGCGTTGGGCACCCACCCGCGGTTCACCAGGACGGCGGGGGAGCCGTCGTCGGGAGCCAGCGGCACCAGGACCTCGTAGCCGAAGGTGCCGTCGTAGGGCCGGTTGCGGACCATGAGCTGCTCGTCGGTCAGGTAGCGTCCCGCCACGCTCACCCGGGTCCACTCCTGCTCCTCGGTCAGGTCTCGGTCGGTGGTGAGGACGTCCTGGAGCGCCACGGGGGCGGCGTCGTAGTGCGCCTCCACCCGGTCCCGGTTGGCGACGCGCTCGACGTGCTTGGAGTACTGCCAGTTGCCGAGCAGGACCGCCGCGACGGCGAAGACCAGGGCGAGGACCAGCGCGCCGGCCCAGGCCCGGCTGAAGAGACGACGCAGCACCGCTCAGCCGTCCCCGGGACCCAGGTCCTCGACCGGCAGCACCTCGATCAGGAACCCGCGCAACGACAGGAACGCGGCAAGCGACTCCCGGTGCTCCCCGCAGGCCAGCCAGACCTTGCGGCGCTCGGGTCGGTGCACCGAGGGGTTGTTCCACACCACGCCGTATGCCGCGCGGTCACGACAGGCGCGCGCGCTGCAGACGAGCTCGTGGGCGGGTCCGGCGGCCGTCATCACTGCGCGGGCGGCAGGGATCGCAGGGGCGACTCCACCGGGCCCGCGGGCCTACGCCGCTGGTCGACCGCGTTGGCCAGCATCACGGCCAGGGACGGCATCACGACGGCGACGATGCCCAGGATCCACCCCGCCACCACCCAACCGCTGACCAGCGCCCAGACCGCGAGGGGGAAGCAGACGGTCCGGAAGGCCATCGCGACCAGGTAGGTGCGCATCCGCTTGCGACGGTCCTCCGCGGGAGAGGAGCCGACACTCGTGACGGACTGGGGGGAGTGAGACCTGCGCACCACTCCACGATACGACTACCGTGTGCGGTGTGAGCACCCAGCAGCCTGAAGACAATGCCCGGACGGTCCTGGTCACCGGCGGCAACCGCGGGATCGGCCTGTCGATCGCCCGCGAGTTCGCCGCCGCGGGGGACGAGGTCGTGATCACGCACCGCAGTGGTGAGCCACCGGAGGGGTTGCGCGGTGTGATCGCCGACGTGACCGACTCCGAGAGCGTCGACGCCGCCTTCACCGCCGCCGAGGAGATCTTCGGCCGTCCGGTCGAGGTCCTCGTGGCCAATGCGGGGATCACCAAGGACACCCTCTTGATGCGGATGAGCGACGAGGACTTCGGGGCCGTCGTGGACACCAACCTCACCGGGGCCTTCCGCTGCGCCCGGCGGGCCGCCAAGGGGATGATCCGGGCCCGGAACGGCAGGATCATCCTGATCTCCTCCGTGGTCGGCCTCTACGGGTCGCCCGGGCAGGCCAACTACGCCGCCTCCAAGTCGGCGCTGGTGGGGCTGGCCCGCTCCATCACCCGGGAGCTGGGCGGACGCAACATCACCGCCAACGTGGTGGCACCCGGCTACATCGACACGGAGATGACCGGGGAACTGCCCGAGGACCGCAAGAAGCAGTACCTCTCGGCCATCCCGGCGGGCCGCTTCGCCGCGCCCGAGGAGGTCGCGCGTGTGGTGCGGTTCCTGGCCGGTCCGGATGCGGCATACATCTCCGGTGCCGTGATCCCGGTCGACGGCGGCCTCGGCATGGGTCACTGACACGTGGGCCAACCCGACTATCCTTCCCCCATGCTCCTCGACGGCAAGAAGCTTCTCATCACCGGTGTCCTGATGGAATCCTCCATCGCCTTCCACGTGGCCAAGCTGGCCCAGGAACAGGGCGCGGAGGTGGTCCTGACCTCCTTCGGCCGGACCTTCCGGATCACCCAGTCCATCGCCAAGCGGCTGCCCCGACCCGCCCCGGTCGTCGAGCTCGACGTGGCGGACCAGGAGCACCTGGACACCCTCGCCGAGCGGGTGGGCGAGCACGTCGACCAGCTCGACGGGGTGCTGCACTCGATCGGTTTCGCCCCCCAGGGCGCGTTCAACTTCCTGGACGCCACGTGGGACGACGCCGCGACCGCGCTGCACGTGTCGGCCTACTCGCTCAAGGCGCTGGCCGTGGCGGCGTTGCCGCTGATGAAGGAGGGCGGGTCCGTCGTCGGGCTCACCCTGGACGCCAGTTACGCCTGGCCGGTCTACGACTGGATGGGGGTGGCCAAGGCCGCGTTCGAGTCCACCAGTCGCTACCTGGCGCGGGATCTGGGCCCGAAGGGCATCCGCTGCAACCTGGTGTCGGCGGGGCCGATCGCCACCACGGCCGCCAAGTCCATCCCGATGTTCGACCAGTTCGCCCGGTGGGGCGAGCACGCCCCGCTGGGCTGGGACATCAAGGACCCGGTGCCCGCGGCGCAGGCCTGCGCCGCGCTCCTGTCGGACTGGTTCCCCGCCACGACCGGTGAGATCGTGCACGTCGACGGCGGCTTCCACGCGATGGGCTTCTGAGTGTCCGAGCTGCACGAGGAGGGCACCGCCCCGGCCCCGGTCACGGTGCGCGAGGTCCGGCTGCTGGAGGGGCCCAACCTCTACTTCCCGCGCCCGACCGTCAAGGTCAGCATCGACGTCCCGGGCTACCAGGGCGCCAGCCGTGAGGTCGTCCAGGCCCTGGCGGACAGCCTGGGGCTGCGCCGGGTCGCGCCCGGCAAACCGCACACCGAGCAGCGGCACCGGTTCCTGGTGCGCCTGGTCAGCACCGTGGTGCGTCGGGTGGCCGAGGCCAGCGGGACCCGCCTGGGAGTCCGCGGTCGTCCTGCGGCCGACCTGGACAGCATTGTCGTGGCCTTCCCGTGGCGGCACCGCGGCCGGGCCACGGCGATGGGGGAGTCGCTGGAGCCCGCGCTGACCCGGCTGCTCGCGGGGGACCCACCCGAGGACGCGGTCGCGGAGGCTGTCGCCGCCGTCACGGAGGCGGAACCGGGGGAGCGCCCGACCCTGGTCCGACCCCGCATCCCGGTCGTCTCGGTCACCGGCACCAACGGCAAGACCTCCACCACCCGGCTGCTCGCCCACATGGCCATGACCTGTGGCAATCGGACCGGCTGGAGCTCGACCGAGGGCGTCTTCATCCAGGGCGACCAGGTGGTCGCGGGTGACTACTCCGGCCCCTCGGGCGGGCGGCACGTGCTGAGTGACCGCAGCGTCGAGGTGGGCATTCTGGAGACCGCCCGCGGCGGCTTGCTGCTCAAGGGCATGGGGGTGGCGCACAACAACGTCTCGGTCGTCACCAACGTCACGGCTGACCACCTGGGCACCCAGGGGATCGACACCGTCGACCAGCTGGCCGAGGTCAAGAGCATCATCACCCGGGTCACCCGCAAGGACGGCTGGGTCGTGCTGAACGGTGACGACCCCCGGGTCCGGTCGATGGCCAGCACCGCCAGCGGGCGGATCTGGATGTTCAGCCTGCACCCGGACTCGCCGGCCCTGCGCGAGACCCTGGACCGCGGCGGGCGCGGCATCACCATCCTTGAGGGTGCCATCGTCATCCTGCGCCGGGACGCCGACCCCGACCGGCTGATCCGAATCCTGGACGTCCCGATGACCCTGTCGGGACTCAGCGAGCACAACATCGCCAACACCCTGGCCGCGACCGCCGCGGGGCTGGGCATCGGGTTGCCCCGCGAGGGCGTCGTGGAGGCGCTGCGCACCTTCACCCCCGACCTGCAGCACAACCCCGGCCGGATGAACGTGTGGACCATCCCGGTGCCCGGCGGAGGCGAGGGCACCGTCATCGTCGACCTGGCGCACAACGAGGCTGGCCTGGAAGCACTGTTCGACGTTGCGGAGGGCCTGCGTCCCCCCGGCTCCAGGATCCACCTGGGGCTGGGCGGGGTCGGGGACCGGACCGACGAGATCCTGGGCGGCCTCGGGGAGATCGCCGGCCGGCGGGCTGACCGCGTGCAGATCACCCACAAGGGGCACTACCTGCGGGGCCGCTCCCTGGAGAACCTGGAGGAGCAGTTCGTCCGCGGGCTGGCCTCGGTCGGCGCGGTCGCCAGCGGATCCTCGGCCACGGAGGTCGAGGGCCTGGCGGCGATGGTCGAGTCGATGACCGACGGCGACGTGGTCGCCCTGATGTGCCACGCCGAGCGCGGCGCCGTCGTCGCGTGGCTGGAGGAGCACGGGGCGACCCCCGACGGCGGTCGTGCCATCCGCAAGAAGGTCGTGGCCGCCCGCGGGGAGCACGAGCTGGAGGCGGTGCTCAACGCGATCGGGGAGCGTCCCGCGGCCGAGCGGATCGAGGCCACCCGCACGCTGCTCGACCAGGCCCCCGGCGACCCGAGGTTGGTCTACGAGCTGGCCTCCGCCCTCGACAACGCGGGCGAGGAGAGCCAGGCCGTGGCGCACTACCGGAAGGCGCTGGCCGACGGGCTGCGGGAGCCGCACCGGTTCCGCGCCCAGGTGGGGCTGGCGTCCTCGCTGCGCAACCTGGACCAGCGGGCTGAGGCCGCCGACCTGCTGGAGGAACTGGCCGCCATCCGCCCCGACAGTGCGGTCGTGGTGGTGCTGCAGTCGCTGGTCGACGCGGACGAGGACCGTCCCCGCGTGGGCGTGGCCCGGCTCGTGGAGTACGTCATGCAGCACTCCACCGGGGCCGACGACAGCGGATACCGCCGGGCGATGCGCAACTACGCCCAGGAGCTGGAGCGGTTCACCGCGCAGCTGCGCGGCGAAGAGACGCCGTAGCGCCGGGCTCAGCCCTCAGCCAGCAGCCCTCAGCCCTCAGTCTCTCCGCCCTCGGGCAGGTCCACCTCGGTGTAGTCGGTCTTCGCCTCCTCGGCCGACGCCTCCGCCGCCTCGTGCAGCTCCACCGGGTCCAGGTCGGGGTCGCCGGGTCGGTCCTCGTCGGCGCGGGCGCCGGCATACGCGGAGTGGCCGAGCTCCTCGAGCTCGTTGAGCACCCGGGCGTGCTTGTCGACACACATCACCACCAGGTCACCCGCGTTGGCCAGCACCATGGCGTGTCGCACGGCCGCGACCTCGTCGGGGACGATCTCCACCACCCGGCACCGTGCGCCCTCGTCCATCCGCTGCCGGATGCCCTGGGCGACCAGTTCGGCGGCAGCACCGGGAGCCCGGCCCCGGGTGTTGTCGTCCTCCCGCACGACGATGACGTCGAAGAAGTCCGCGGCGACGGCGCCGAGTTCGACGATGTCCTCGTCCCGCCGGTCACCGGCTGCGCCGACCAGCCCGATCCGGCTGACCCGGGTGGCGTCGGCCTGGGCGGCACGCTGCTCGGCGTAGTTGTCCACGAAGGTGCCCAGCGCCCGCATGCCCGCGGGGTTGTGGCAGTAGTCGACGAAGACGGTCGTGCCGCGGACGTCGAGCATGTTGAGGCGTCCGGGGGACAGGTAGTACGTCGTGGTGAAGGTGCGCAGTCCCTGGCGGATGTCGTGCAGCGGCGCATTGGCCGCGTACGCGGCCCCGGTCGCCGCCATGGCGTTGGCGACGTTGAACCGGGCGGCCCCTCCGAAGGTGGCGGGCAGCAGGTGGGTCCAGGCCAACTGCATACTGCGCCGTCCGTGCCGGATGACGATCATCTCGCCGCGGTCCGTCGGCTCCAGCACGACGGCCCGGCCGCCGCGCCGCAGGCGGGCCTCGATGAACTCCCGCTCCGGCGAGCCGGGGGGCTGCAGCGAGAACCAGACGATGCTGCCCGCGCAGTGCTTGCGCATCTCCCGGACGTGCGGGTCGTCGGCGTTGAGCACCGCGAAGCCGTCCCGCGGGACGGCCTCCACGACGACGCGCTTGACGGCCGCCAGCTCCTCCACGGTGTCGATGCCGCGCAGGCCCAGGTGGTCGGCCGCCACGTTGGTCACGACCGCGATGTCGTTGCGGTCATAACCCAGTCCCTCACGCAGGATGCCGCCGCGGGCGACCTCCATGACCGCGAAGTCCACCCGCGGGTTCTGCAGCACCATCCGGGCGGACTTGGGGCCCGAGGCGTCCGAGCGCTTGACCAGGCGCTCGTCGATGACGATGCCGTCGGTCGAGGTCATGCCGACCTGGCGGCCGAGTCCCTTCATGATGTGGGCGACCATCCGGGAGGTGGTGGTCTTGCCGTTGGTGCCGGTGACGGCCACGATCGGCACCCGGGACGGCGTGCCGGGCGGGAACAGCAGGTCGACGACGGGCTTGGCGATGAACTGCGGCTCGCCCACCGTGGGGTGGGTGTGCATCCGGAAGCCGGGGGCGGCGTTCACCTCGCAGATCGCGCCGCCGGTCTCCCGGACCGGGGCGGAGATGTCGGGGCAGATGAAGTCGATGCCGGCGACGTCGAGCCCGATCATCCGGGCCGCCTCCTCGGCGATCTCGACGTTCTCGGGGTGGGCGTCGAAGGTCCGGTCGACCGAGATGCCGCCAGTGGACATGTTGCCGGTGAGCGCCAGCTTGACCATCTCGCCCTCCGGGGGCACCGAGTCCATCTCCAGGCCCTGCATCCGGACCAGCTCGA
The DNA here is from genome assembly GCF_057176825.1 of Ornithinicoccus sp. Classification (NCBI taxonomy): domain Bacteria; kingdom Bacillati; phylum Actinomycetota; class Actinomycetes; order Micrococcales; family Intrasporangiaceae; genus Ornithinicoccus; species Ornithinicoccus sp. The sequence goes on from NZ_CM169976.1 coordinate 2,474,891, forward strand.
TCGCCTGCTCGTTCACCGCGATGCGGGTGAGCACCTTCTCGTGGCCCACGCCCCGGCGTGGGTCGGCGTTGGTGATCTCGACCAGCTCGCTCACCGTGTGGGTGCCGTCCCCGATCACATGGGCCGGCACCCGCTCGGCGATGGCCTGCATCCGGCCGCCCACGATGAGGCAGCGGTAGTCGTTGCCGGTGATGTAGGACTCCACGATCATCACGCCGCGCCGGGACTGTGCGGCCGCCACCGGGAAGTGGGCCCGCACGTCTGCCTCGTCGGCGAGGTTGATCCCGACCCCGCGGCCGTGGTTGCCGTCCAGGGGCTTGACCACCACGGGATAGCCGATCCGGGCAGCGGCCGCCACCGCCCCGTCCTCGGTGCGCACGGTCTCGGCGAGAGGCACCGGCAGACCGGCGGAGCTGAGCAGGGTGTTGGTGAGCGACTTGTCGCTGGCGATGTCGACCGCCAGGGCGCCGGTCCCGGACGTCATGGTCGCGCGGATCCGCTGGGCGTGCACCCCCTGCCCGAGCTGGACCAGGGACGCGGTGTTCAACCGGATGAACGGGATGTCCCGGCTCACGGCCTCCTCAAGGATGGCGGCCGTCGAGGGCCCGAAGGCGGTGCGCTGGGCCAGCCGCAGGAAGTCATCCAGCTCCTCGGAGAAGTCGAAGGACTCGTCCCGCTCGACGAGGTCGTTGACCATCCGCACGGCCAGGGCGCCCGCCGCAAGCCCGACCCGCTCGTCGACGAAGCCGAAAATCACGTTGTAGCGCCCCGGCTGGCCCTTGACCTGGCGGGTCTTGCCGCGACGCAGCTCGTGACCGGCCTCGTTCTGCAGCTCCAGGGCGATGTGCTCGGCGATGTGGCCCATCCAGGTGCCCTCGTGCAGCCGCTCCACGAACCCGCCGTGCCGGCCCCGCGAGCAGACGTGGCGGGACAGCCCGGGCAGCCACTCCAGGAGCCGCTCGGTGAACTCCGGGATCGTGTTGGAGGGGTACTGCTCCAGCACACCCAGGTCCACGACCAGGTGGATCGCCTGCTCGTAGCTCCACACGTTGGGGCCGCGGTAGACGCGCTTCTCCACGATGCGCAGCTCCCGTGCGGCGGGACGGTCAGGGGTCGCCTGGGTCTGGCTCACGGACGTTCTCCTGTATCTCTGCTGGTGGTGCGTGTCTGCTGCTCAGCGACGCAGCGCTGCGGCGACGTTGGCGGTGTCGTGCACGTCGGTGGGGGAGGTCATGACGGCGACCTCGGCATGCCGTTCGACGAAGTCGGTCAACGAGGCGGAGGCGAGGTCGAAGGTCGCCCCGTAGGGCAGGGAGTGGACCACGGCCCCGGAGACCAGGAGCGGGGCGTCACGGCGGGCCTCGTGGGCGTCGCTGACCGCCTGCCGGGCGTCCACGACATACACCGCTCCGGAGCCGACCACGGTGAGTTCGTTCTCGTCCACGATCTCGGCGGCGGTGTCCTCGTCGATCCCCATCCCCAACAGGCTGGGGGAGGCGGCCACCAGGGAGAGCAGCCGGGCGTAGCGGGTGCGCTGGTCGAAGTGCTGGTCGAGGATGACGCCGGGCAGCAGCCCGAGGCCCGCAGTCAGCTGGCTGCTGCGCTGCCGCGGCACGATGCCCTCCTCGCCCATGGAGATCATGAACTGACTCAGGACCGAGGCCCCGGCGGAGGTGCCGCCCACGACGGCGCCCCGCTCGTAGGCCCGCCGCAGGGCGTCGTGCAAGGGCGTGCCGACGATGAGCTGACCTAGTTTGAGTTGGTTGCCGCCGGTGATGAACACGCCGGTGGCCGCGTCGATCCGCTCGATGAGCTCGGTGTCGGAGGACTCGGCCCGGGTCTGGGGGTTGACCTCGGTCACCTCCGGGGCATGCAGTCGACCGAACACGTTGCTATAGACCTCGACAGCCTCCGCCGACATCGAGGAGGCGGTGGGGATCACCACGATGCGGGAGTCACGGCCGCCGGCGAGGCGGACGAAACGTCGCAGCACCACCAGTCGCCGGCGCTTGTCCTCGGCGCCGCCGATGATGAAGAGGGTGCGCTGCCCCTCGGGGACAGGCTGGAACGGATGCGGGACCGCGTCAGACATGGGAGCACTCTATTGGGTCCCCGGGCCAGTCCCGTGCACCTGATCAGCCCGGGATGACCGTGCCCTTCCCGATGACGACCAGCCCGGAGTCGGTGACGGTGAATCCCCTGGCACGGTCCTCGTCGTGGTTGACCCCGATGCTGACGCCTGGGGGGATCACGACGTTCTTGTCGATGATCGCCCGGTGGATCTGGCAGCTGCGGCCCACGTCGACACCGTCCATCAGCACCGACTGCGACACCGCGCTGAAGCTGTGCACCCGCACCCGGGGCGAGAGCACCGACCCGCTGATGGAGGCGCCGCTGACCACGACGCCCGGCGACACGGCGGAGTTGACCGCGTTGCCGATCCGGTCCTGGGAACCGTGCACGAACTTGGCCGGCGGGTGGTAGCCGTAGTTGGTGTAGATCGGCCACTCGTCGTTGTAGAGGTTGAAGACGGGGTGCACCGACACCAGGTCCATGTGTGCGTCGTAGTAGGAGTCAATGGTGCCGACGTCGCGCCAGTAGCCCCGGTCGCGGTCGGTCGTGCCCGCGACCTCGTTGTCCTTGAAGTCGTAGACGTGGGCGCCCCCGGAGCGGACGAAGGCCGGCACGATGTCCCCGCCCATGTCGTGCTTGGAGGACGGGTCGTCCGCGTCCGCGGTCACGGCCTCCTCGAGGGTCTTGGCGTCGAAGACGTAGTTGCCCATGGACGCCAGCACCTCCTGAGGGTTGTCGGCCAGGCCCTTGGGGTCCTTGGGCTTCTCCAGGAACTCCTCGATCTTGGTGCCGTGGTCCTCGTCGACCTGGATGACGCCGAACTGGTCGGCCAGCGAGATGGGCTGCCGGATGGCGGCGACGGTGACCCCGGCGCCGGTCTCGATGTGCTGGGCCACCATCTGGGAGAAGTCCATCCGGTAGACGTGGTCGGCGCCCACCACGACGACGATGTCGGGTTTCTCGTCGTGGATCAGGTTCATGCTCTGGTAGATCGCGTCTGCGCTGCCCTCAAACCAGCTCTTGCCGCGCCGTTGCTGCGCCGGGACCGGTGCGACGTAGTTGCCCAGCAGGGTGGACATCCGCCAGGTCTTGGTCACGTGCGTGTCCAGGCTCTGTGACTTGTACTGGGTGAGCACTACGATCTTGAGGTAGCCACTGTTCACCACGTTGGACAGGGCGAAGTCGATCAGGCGGTAGATGCCGCCGAACGGCACGGCCGGCTTGGCCCGGTCGGCGGTCAATGGCATGAGTCTCTTGCCCTCACCCCCGGCGAGCACGATCGCCAGGACCTTGGGGCGCGCTGTTCCTCGGGTCACCATGGCCCAAACCTAGGGTAGTTCGCGTCTCTCCTCTAGGGGTTGCGCGTGCCACTAGCGTGGTGTCCGTGAGAATCGACATCCTGACCCGCGAGTACCCGCCGCACATCTACGGAGGCGCCGGGGTCCACGTCGCCGAGCTGACCCGGGCCCTGCGTGGCTTGCCCGACATGCAGGTGCAGGTCCGCGCGTTCGACGACCCCGTCGACGAGCCCGGGACCACCGGCTACGGCGTGCCCGACACGGTGCGGGAGGCCAACGCCGCCCTGCGCACCCTCGGGGTCGACCTGGCGATGGCGGACGATGTCGCCACGTCGGGTGCCGAGCTGGTGCACTCGCACACCTGGTACGCCAACATGGCGGGCCACCTGGGTGGCCTGCTGGGCGGCATCCCGCACGTGCTCACCGCCCACTCGCTGGAGCCGATGCGCCCGTGGAAGGCCGAGCAGCTGGGCGGGGGCTACGCCGTCAGCTCGTATGCCGAGCGCACGGCATACGAGGGTGCCGCCGGCGTGATCGCGGTGTCGGCGGGCATGCGGGCCGACATTCTGGCCAGCTATCCCCAAGTGGACCCCGAGCGGGTGCACGTGGTGCACAACGGGATCGACTCCGAGTTGTGGCAGCGTGACACCAGCGAGGCGGCGCGCGCGGTGCTGGCCGACCACGGGGTTGACCCGGACCGGCCCAGCGCCGTCTTCGTCGGCAGGATCACGCGGCAGAAGGGCCTGCCCTACCTGCTGCGCGCCCTGCGGGAGGCGCCGCCCGAGCTGCAGATCGTGCTGCTGGCCGGGGCGCCGGACACCCCGGAGATCAAGGCCGAGGTGGAGGGCCTGACCGACGAGCTGCGCCGTGAGCGCGGCGCCGATTCCCCCGTGGTGTGGATCGCCGAGATGCTGCCGCGCCAGCAGGTGATCGCCTTCCTGTCCCACGCCACCGTGTTCCTGTGCCCGTCCGTCTACGAGCCCCTGGGGATCGTGAACCTGGAGGCGATGGCCTGTGGCGCGGCCGTCGTCGCCACTGCGACGGGCGGCATCCCGGAGGTGGTCGTCGACGGGGAGACCGGCTGGTTGGTGCCGATCGAGCAGATGACCGACGGCACCGGGACGCCGCTGGACGAGGACCGATTCGTCGCCGACCTCGCGGCGACGATCCGCGAGGCGGTGTCGGACACCGAGCGTGCCGGGCGGATGGGCGAGGCCGGGCGTCAGCGGGCCATCGACCAGTTCTCCTGGACCACGGTCGCCGAGCGCACGGTCGAGGTCTACCGCCACGTCCTTCGCTGAACCCCCCCATTTTCGTAGTGGGTTTGCTGCGCCCACGACAATCTTCGTAGCGGGTTTGCCGCGCACGGCCCGCGCAGATCCACTACGAAAATGCGGGATGGGGCGACAAACTCGCTATGAAAATGGTCAGCGCCAGCCGGCCAGGTGCATCGAGGCGACGTTGGTCGCGGCCACGAGCGCGCGGGCGGCGCGGTCGTGCAGTTCCTGGAGGATGCGCTCGCGCTGCAGCGTGCCGGTTGAGTCCACGCTCTGGAGGCGGCCGTCCAGCCCGATCTCGGCCAGGGAGGTCAGCGAGCCCGCGAGTTCGATCACCCGGACCGCGCGGGAGGGCAGGCCGTCGGGGACGCCCCAGTCCTCGTCGACGGTGCGGCGGGCGAGTCGCTCCAGGTGCTCGCCGCCGATCGGGGTCGCCGCCGTCGCCGCCAGCCGGGCCGTCAGCTCCCCGGTCTCCCGCCGCAGCGCCAACTCCACGTCCGGCAGGGCCACCGCCTGGACGACGTGTGCTGGCACCGGGTCGGCGTCGAAGAACGTCCAGCGCGCCTGCCACCCCCGGTCACCCTCCGGGCCGAACTCCTCGATGCTCGGGACCAGGGCCCCGCCGATGCCGGGCACGAAGACGAGCTCCTCGGCCTCGAGCGCTGCGCCGACCAGCTCCTGGGACCCGCTCGGCAGGCCGGTCAGATCGCCCGGACGAGGGAGCGCCACGAGCAGCACCTGCTCGCCCAGATCGCGCCAGACCTCGAGGCGCTCGGTCAGGCCGGAGCAGTGGTCCAGGTCAGGCATGGCCCGCTCGGCGACCTCGGCCACCGGCACGCGACCGGCGAACGCCGCGCTGGCCCACAACGCGACGCGCACACTCGCTGGGAGGACTGCCACGGCCGCATCGTATGCCGAGTGCCCGGTCGGACCCGGTAGGCGCCGGACACGGGTGGGGCAACTAGTCTTGCGGCCCATGAGCGATGTCCTGGAATTCGCCGGCGTCGGGGTGACCCGCGGGGGTAACGAACTGCTGCAGGACGTCGACTGGTCGGTGGAGGAGGGGGAACGGTGGGTCGTCATCGGGCCCAACGGCGCCGGCAAGACGACGCTGCTGCAGGTGGCCTCCGCGCGGATGCACCCCACCACCGGGGTGGCCGGAATCCTCGGTGAGGTCCTGGGGACGGTCGACGTCTTCGAGCTGCGGCCCCGGATCGGCCTGTCCAGCGCGGCGCTGGCCGACCGGATCCCCGGTGAGGAGAAGGTGGCCGACGTGGTGCTGACGGCCTCCTACGCCGTGACCGGGCGCTGGCGCGAGGACTACGCCGACCTCGACCTGCAGCGGGCGGGGGACCTGCTGGAGGCGATGGGGGTCGCGCACCTGGCGTCGCGGCACTACGGCACGCTCAGCGAGGGGGAGCGCAAGCGGGTGCAGATCGCCCGGGCCCTGATGACCGACCCGGAACTCATGCTGCTGGACGAGCCCGCCGCCGGCCTGGACCTGCGGGGCAGGGAGGACCTGGTGGGGCGGCTGCAGGTGCTGGCCGAGGATGTCACCGCCCCGGCGATGGTCCTGGTCACCCACCACGTCGAGGAGATCCCGCCGGGATTCACCGACATCCTGATGCTGCGCGAGGGCCGGGTCGTGGCGGCCGGTCCGATCGAGGTGACCCTGACCGCGGAGAACCTTTCGGAGACCTTCGGCCTGCCCCTGGTGGTGGACCGGCACGGCCCGCGCTGGGCGGCGCGGGCCGGTTCCCCCTCGTGACCTGGGTCGAGGCGCTCACCATCGCCCTGGCCGGGATGGCGGCGGGCACGATCAACACCATCGTCGGGTCCGGGACCCTGATCACCTTCCCCACCCTGGTGTTCTTCGGCCACCCCCCGGTGTCCGCCAACATCTCCAACAGCCTGGGTCTGGTCGCCGGCGGGATGTCCGGGGCGTGGGGCTACCGCACCGAGCTCGGGAGATCCCGGCAGATGCTGACCCGGCTGGCCCCCGCCTCGTTCGCCGGGGCGATCATCGGCGCCCTGCTGCTCCTGGTGCTGCCGGAGTCGGCGTTCGAGACGATCGTTCCGGTCCTGATCGCCCTGGCGCTGTTGCTCGTGGTCGCCGGCCCCCGGCTGAACCGCTGGGCGGCCGGGCAGCACGCCCACACGATGACCCGGGGTCGCTGGATCGCGCTGCTGGTCGGGATCCTCGTCGCCGGGATGTACGGCGGGTACTTCGGCGCAGCCCAGGGGGTGTTGCTGATCGGGCTGATGAGCGTGCTGCTGCCGCTCGGGATCCAGGAGTTGAACGGCATCAAGAACGTGCTGGGCCTGATCGTCAACCTGGTGGCGGCCCTGACCTTCCTGGTGGTGCAGCCCGCGCAGATCGACTGGCGCATCGTCGGTCTCGTCGCCATCGGCTCGCTGGCCGGTGGGTTCATCGGCGCCCGGGTCGGCCGGGCCATGCCTCCCTGGTTGTTGCGCAGCGTCATCGTGGTGATCGGCACCGTCGCGATCGTGGTGCTCCTCACATGACGCGCCGCCCGACCGCGAGCCCGCGGCCCGAGGTCCTGCCCCCGGGTGTCACCTGGATCGAGGACCCCGCCGACCCGCGCGTCGCGGACTACTTCTCGCTCACCGATGTGGCGCTGCGCCGGGTGATCGAGCCGGAGCGGGGGCTCTACCTGGCCGAGTCCGAGAAGGTCATCCGCAGGGCGCTGGTCGCGGGGCACCGGCCCCGGTCGCTGCTCATGGCGCCCCGCTGGCTCACCGACCTCGGCGACCTCGTCGCGCGGGCGGCGGGTGACGGCATACCGGTGTATGCCGCGACCGCGCCGGTGATCGAGTCGATGACCGGGTTCCACCTGCACCGGGGGGCCCTGGCCGCGATGCAGCGTCCCGTCCTGCCGGAGCCGCGCGAGTTGCTCGCCGGCGCCCGACGCGTGGCCGTGCTCGAGGACATCGTGGACCACACCAACGTCGGGGCGGTGTTCCGGTCCGCGGCGGCGCTCGGGGTGGACGCGGTCCTGGTGACGCCGCGGTGCGCCGACCCGCTCTACCGGCGCTCGGTGCGCGTGTCGATGGGCACCGTCTTCCAGGTGCCCTGGACCAGGATCGACCCGTGGCCGTCCGGGATCGACGTGCTGCGTGCGGCCGGGTTCACCGTCGCGGCGTTCGCGCTGGGGCAGGACTCGGTGTCGTTGGACGACCTGGCCGCAGACCCACCGGAGCGGCTCGCGCTGGTCCTGGGGACGGAGGGGGACGGTCTGGGTGCCCGCACCATCGCCGGGGCGGACCTGACCGTGCGGATCCCGATGGCCGGCGAGGTGGACTCGCTGAATGTCGCCGCGGCGTCGGCCGTGGCCTTCTGGGCGCTGCGCTGACCGCCTGTGCCGGGCGCTGCGATGATGCTGGGGTGACTGACGGACGGCGACCGGGCGAGAGCCAGGGTCCGGACGCGCGGGAGCGGCTGGCCGGCAGCTTCACCGTCGGGGCCGACCGCTATGCCCGGCTCCGCCCGGGCTACCCCGAGGAGGCGGCCAGCTTCATGGTGGGGGAGCCGCCACGGGACGTCGTGGACGTCGGGGCCGGCTCGGGGAAGTTCACCGCCGTCCTGGCCGGGCTGGGACACCGGGTCACCGCCGTCGAGCCCTCGGAGGCCATGCGCGCCCAGTTGCGGGCGGCGCTGCCCGGGGTGCCGGTGCAGGACGGCACCGGCGAGGCGACCGGGCTGCCGGACGCCTGCGCCGACGTGATCACCTTCGCCCAGTCCTGGCACTGGGTGGACGTCGCCGCGGCCTCGGCCGAGGTGGCCCGGGTGCTGCGGCCGGGGGGCGCACTGGGGCTGGTCTGGAACGTCTTCGACGTCAGCGTGCCCTGGCTGGACCGCTTCGAGGAGGCGATGCACACCACCCCGATGGCGTGGCCGCGGGGCAGGGATGCCGAGGACCAGGCCAGCCTGGTGGGACCGGTCGGCGGGTTCGGCCCCGCCCGACGGCATACGGTCTCCTGGACCGACCGGATGCTGCTGGGTGACCTGGTCGACCTGGTGACGACCCGCTCCTACTACCTCGCCTCACCGGCGCACGAGCAGCGGGCCGTGGCCGCGCACGTGCGGCGCACCCTCGTGGAGGACCACCCGGGAGTGGGCGTCGAGGAGGCCGTTGACGTGGCATACCGGACGGTCTGCGTGCGCTACGACCTCGGGTAGCCCCCGGGTCGTCGGGTCCCCCAGCTCCCGGGTCAGCCGGCGAGCAACCGGACGGCCAGTACCACCATGACCACGGCCACGAGCCCGTCGACGACGCGCCACGTCGTGGGCGAGGAGAGGGGCCGCGGCGAGGCCCCTGCGCGCCCAGCCCCAGGGCGGGGAACCAGACCAGGCTCGCGGCCATGGCTCCCGCGGCGAACCACCAGCGGGCGTCGCCCTGGGCCGAGGCCAGGGTGCCCACCATGAGGACCGTGTCGAGGTAGACGTGCGGGTTGAGGAAGGTGAGGGCCAGCGCCGTGGCCAGCACCGAGTTCCGTGAGGTCGGGCGGTCGGGGGTCAGTGCGGTGGGCCGCATCGCGGACCGGGCCGAGCGGGCCGCGAACCACAGCAGGTAGGCCGCTCCCGCCCAGGTGACCACGGTGAGCACCCGCGGGTGGGAGGCCACCAGTGCCCCGACCCCGGCGGTCCCCAGGGCGATGAGCAGGAAGTCGGCCACCGCGCACACCGCGATGACGACGCCGACGTGCTCGCGGCGCAGCCCCTGGCGGAGGACGAAGGCGTTCTGGGCGCCGATGGCGACGATGAGGGACAGACCGGTGACGAAGCCGGTCGCGACCACGGGAATCACACCATCGACGCTAGGCCGGACGCGGGCTGAAGGGAAGCGAATGATTCTTGAGGTATGCGTAGCATTGCTTCATGCACCACGAACAGCTCCGGGCCCTCCTCGCCGTCGTCGAGGAGGGCACCTTCGAGGCCGCCGCCCGCCGGTTGCACGTGACGCCGTCGGCCGTGAGCCAGCGCATCCGGGCCCTGGAGTCCGCGACCGGGCGGGTGCTGGTCCAGCGGGGCACGCCCTGCCGGGCCACCGGCGACGGGACGGTCCTGCTGCGTGCCGCCCGCCAGGTGCAGCTGGTCGAGCAGGAGGTCGCCTCCGCCCTCGGGGGCCCGGACCAGGGGCGGGCCGTCCTGCCGGTCGCGGTCAACGCCGACTCCCTGGCCACCTGGTTCCGACCCGTGCTCGCCACGGTGGCCGGCTGGGACGACGCCGTCCTACGGCTGCGCGTGGAGGACCAGCAGCTCACGGACGCGCTCCTGGCCCAGGGTGAGGTGATGGCGGCCGATCACCTCGGACCCGCGGCCGGTCTCGGGGTGCGGCGTGCGCCGCCTCGGCGCGATGCGGTACCTCCCCGTGGCGGTGCCCGGGCTGGTCGAGCGGTACACCCGGGACGGCGCGGTGGACCTGGCGACCATGCCGGTCGTGGACTTCAACGCCAAGGACGCGCTGCAACAGGACCTGTTGACTGCGCGCGGCGGGCTGCAGCCGCCGGTGCACGAGGTGCCCTCGTCCGAGGCGTTCGTCGCGGCCGTGCTGGCGGGACTGGGGTGGGGCATGGTGCCCGAGCACCAGCTCGGCGGGGCGCTCGAGGACGGACGCCTGGTGCGCGTCGCCGACGGCCACCGGGACGTGCCGCTCTACTGGCAGCGCTGGCGCCTGGCCTCCGAGCACCTGGACCGGCTCAGCGAGACTGTGGCCGGAGCCGCGGCCGGGTTGCGGCCCGTCAGCGGCCCAGGCCGTCGATGACCTCGACGGTCGGCAGCGTCGCCACGAACGCGCCGGGCAGGCGCAGCTTGGACCGCCTCAGGCCCGACCCGATCACCACGTGCGGGGCCTGGACGACCCGGGCGTCCACGAGCACCGGCCAGTCCGCGGGCAGCCCGACGGGGGTGATCCCGCCGTACTCCATGCCCGACTCCTCGACCGCCCGCTCCATCGGCATGAAGCTGGCCTTGCGCACGTCCAGCGACTTGCGGACCGTGGTGTTGACATCCGCCCGGGTGTGCGCCAGCACCAGCGCCGCCGCCACCTTCTCGTTCTCCCCGCGGCGGCCGAGCACGACGATGCAGTTGGCCGACTCCTCCAGGGTGATGTCGGTGGCGTCCACGAGGGCCTGGGTGTCGGCGAGGTCCGGGTCGATCTCGGTGACCTCGATGTCGTCACGGACGGGCGAGGTCAGCAGTGCGGCGCGCACCGGCTCGGCGAGCAGGTCGGGGCGCTGCGTGATCGGGTGCCAGGTGAGGGCGAGCGGTGCAGTCATGTCACCAGGATGCGCACCAGGTGCTCGAGCGTCGCAGCCGGGTCCGTGGTGACCCCGCCGTGCACCGGCCCGGGTTGGATGATCGTGCTGCGCGGCGCGCTCAGCCAGCCGAACCGCGGGCCCAGCCGGTCCAGCCGCGGCGTGGAGGGGGAGTGCTCACCGGCAGCGACCCCGCACACGGCCCGGAGCGCGTCGCGGACCGCGGCGACGTCCAGGTCCGGCGCCAGCGCCCGCGCGCGGTCCTCGTCCAGGTGGAACCGCCCGGCCAGGTAGTCGGCCTGCTGGCTGTAGAGCACGACCCCGACGTTGACGAACTCCTCGCGCTCCACGCGGGGGACCAGCCGGAGCACGACGTACTGGTAGGGGTAGGCGGTCACGCGGCACCCCCGGGGAGCCAGGCCTGCGGGTTGCCGGCGCGGGCGAGCAGATGATCGATGTATGCCGTGCGCACGGCGGGTGCGTCCGGCAGTTGCTCGGTGGTCTCCAGCCATTCGTCCGGGACGAGCGCGAGGACTTCCGCGAGGAGGGCCGGGTCGATGCGGGTGGACATCTCCTCATGAACACCGGCGAGGTCGACACCATCAGCGACGGCACGCAGGACGTGATCCTGCGCCCCGAAGGGCTGATTGGCGAAGCGGTCGGCGTCGGGGGCCTTGCTCGGCCAGGAGTGGTGGAAGTACAGGGCGGCCCCGTGGTCGATGAGCCAGGTCTGTCGGTGCCAGGTGAGCAGGTTGGGGTTCGACCAAGTGCGGTCCACGTTCGCCGTATAGGCGTCGAGCCACAGGATGCGCGCGGCCAACTCCGGGTCCGGCGGCCGCGACCCGTCGTAGCCGAGCGACCCGGGGAGCAGGTCGATGCCCAGGTTGCTGCCCGGAGAGGCGTTGAGCAAATCCTGGACCTCCTCGTCGGCCTCGTAGCGGGCGATCGCCTCCGGCAGGCTCAGCGTCACCATCCGCGGCACGGGCAGACCCAGCCGGCGTGCCAGCTCGCCGACGATCACCTCGGCGACCAGCACCTTCAGGCCCTGTCCTGCGCCGCGGAACTTCACGACATACGTCCCGAGGTCCTCGCCCTCCACGACGCCCGGCATCGAGCCGCCCTCGCGCAGCGGGACGACGTAGCGGACGGCGGTCACATGATCGAGCACCCGCAGCACACTAGTCGGGTCTGCCACCGGGGTTCCCGGACGGGGCGGTCGGTGTGCTGTGGAACAGTGGCCGCATGCCCCGTGTCCGCCCCCAGGCCAGCATCCTGCACCTGGACCTGGACGCCTTCTTCGCGGCGGTGGAGCAGCGGGACAAGCCCTCGCTGCGCGGCAAGCCGGTTGTGGTCGGGGGCATCGGGGGCCGGGGCGTGGTGTCGACCGCCTCCTACGAGGCGCGGGCCTTCGGTGCCCGGTCGGCGATGCCCACGGCGGAGGCCCGGCGCCGGTGTCCGCCGGGCACGGCCTTCCTGGGGGGACGGTTCGAGGCCTACCGGCAGAGCTCGCGGGTCGTGATGGACCTGTTGCGGGAGGTCTCGCCGGTGCTGGAGCAGGTGTCGGTGGACGAGGCGTTCCTGGACCTGTCCGCCGCCGAGGGCGTGGACTTCTCGCAGGACGGGTTGACCGCCCTGGGTCGCGACCTGATGGCGCAGATCACCCGGGAGACCGGTGGGTTGACCGCCTCGGTCGGCATCGCCACCTCCAAGATGATGGCCAAGCTGGGCAGCGAGCTGCGCAAGCCGGCCGGTCTGACCGTGATCGCGCCGGGCACCGAGGAGGACGTGCTACACCCGCTGAGCGTGCGGTCGGTGCCGGGTGTGGGTCCGGCGACCGCAGCCCGGCTGCACGCGTTCGGGGTGGAGACGGTGGGTGATCTGGCGCGGGTCTCCCGGGCCGACCTCGTCGCGATCTTCGGCGAGGCACACGGCGGGGGGCTGCACGAGCTAGCCCGGGCCAGGGACGAGCGGGAGGTCACCGTGGACCGGGAGACCAAGAGCGTGTCGGTGGAGGAGACCTTCGAGCACGACATCGCCGACCGCGCCGGCCTGGACACCGAGCTGGAGGCCCTGGTGCGCCGGCTCACCGCGCGACTCGGGGCCGCCGCCTACTTCGGGCGCACCATCACCGTGAAGGCCCGGCAGCACGACTTCACCACGATGACGCGGTCGGGCACGCTGCCGCACGCCACCGGTGAGGCCGGGGTCATCCTGCGGGAGGCCCGCCGGCTGCTCGGCACGGTCGACATCAGCTCGGGCCTGCGGCTGCTGGGTGTTGGGGTCTCCGGGCTGACCACGCACGCCCAGGACGAACTGCTGGGCGCCGACCTGTTGGGTGCGCCTACGGGACCGGTCGTCGCCTACCCCGACAGCGGCGGACCCATGGTCACTCCGGAGGTGGACGATCAGGCCGGGGGACTGCAGCGGGTGGCGGTGTTTGACCAGCGCGGGTCGACCTGGGCGACGGGCCAGGACGTGGCCCACGAGGAGTTCGGCCCGGGATGGGTCTGGGGGGCGGGACGGGGCCGGGTCAGCGTGCGGTTCGAGGGTCCGCTGACCCCGCCGGGACGGGTGCGGACCTTCTCCGCCGACGACCCGGCACTGGGGCGCGGCGAGCCTCCCGACTGGCGCCCCTCGACTGCGAAGGACGGCTCGTAGCGTGCTAATCTTTCCCGTCGTTGCCCATCGAGCACAGCCCGGTGGCGCACACCCTCGTCCGGGTGGCGGAATGGCAGACGCGCTAGCTTGAGGTGCTAGTGCCCTTAACGGGCGTGGGGGTTCAAGTCCCCCTCCGGACACCGAGCAGTACCGCAGGTCAGACGGTATGGCGGCACCGAGTGATACCGGTCAGGTAGCACCAGATAGGCCGTCGAATCAGCTTCATCAGCACGAGAACGACGGCCGCTGGGACGTCCTATCGCATCCAGCGGCGGCACGGAGAGCGACAACATGTTCGCAGCTTCGGCTCTACCGAAGCGGGAGATTCCTGGCTGCAACGCCTGCAGTACCGGGGTCACGAAGAGGCCCTGACACTGCTCGATCAACCGCCATCGTGTCGGGGTACTCCCTGACATTCCTGCAGCGGACGCGGACCGGGGCGCGTACGCCTCGGTGGTGGAACTGGACTTGCGCCTCGCGCTCACTTCCTGACAACACGAGAGTGCCCCCGCCCTCGCGAAGGAGGACGGGGCGAGTGTCGGTGACGTCAAGTACCGTCCGGGACGTGATCCGTAAACTCCCCAAGGTGCTGAACCAGAAGTCGGCCATCCGGCTCTTGGAACAGCACGGTTGGGTTCAGACGTTGGGTGGTAAGCACAACGTGAAGATGACGAAGTCAGGTGAGCGACCCATCACGCTGCCCATGCACAAGGGACGCGACTACTCGCCCAGCCTGACAAGTGCCATACTCAAGCAGGCGGGCCTCTCCGGCCCCAGGACCAAGTGAGGTGTGACTGTGCAGCAACGCATGGAGTTCACCGTCCGCGTCCACTTCCAGGATGACGGCAGCCTGTGGGCTGAGGTGGACGAGCTGCCGGGGTGCTTCGCCTCCGGGGATACCGAAGATGAGCTGGTGGAGGCACTCACGGAGGCCGTGACGATGGTCTTGGTCTCCGATGACGAGCGCGGCCCGGTGCACGTGGAGTCCCTTACCCTCGTCACCGAAGAGCGACGACTCGTCGTCTGCTGAACAACGAACTATGGCCCCCACCTTCCGCGTGAGAGTGGGGGCCATAGTTGTGCGCCCGGTCTGAACGCGAGCCGGAGTCAGGTCCGTGGGTAGACGATCCAGCGTCGAACGCTCGCTCTCTCGCGTGGTGACGAACAGTCGTGACCTGAGACCCGGGGGGCTACTTTGATCCGGGGACGACGAGTTGCCCCTCGGCCAGCGACTCCTGAGCCACGTTCTCCTCGATGGTGGTGGCCAGCGGCTTCTCGTGCACCAGCAGGAGCACCAGGGCAGCCACGACGGCCAGTGGCACCATGAAGAGGAAGATCGGGATCAGGGCGTCGTGGTAGGACTCCACGACCACGGCCCGGAGCTCGTCCGGCAGGTGGTTGACCAGGTCGGGGGTGAGCGAGTGCGAGCCGTCCGCCGGGCCGGTGCCCATCGGGATCCGTCCGGTGATCAGGTCGGTGAGGCGCGCGGTGAACAGGCTGCCGACCACGGCCGTGCCCAGCGTGGCCCCGACCTGACGGAAGTAGTTGGTCGCCGCGGTGGCGGTGCCCACCAGGGCCGCCGGGAAGGTGTTCTGCACGATCAGGGTGAGGATCTGCATACTCGATCCGAGACCCAGGCCCATGACGGCCATGTAGGCGCAGACCACCCAGGTGGGGGAGTCGTACTGCAGCGTGGAGAGCAGGAACAACCCGACCCCGAGGACGATCGACCCCAGGATCGGCAGCGCCTTGTAGCGCCCGGTGGCCGTGACCATCCGACCCGTCACTACCGAGGTGAGCAGCAACGACCCCATCATCGGCACCATCAGCAGGCCGACCACGGTGGCGCTCAGGCCGGTGGTCATCTGCAGGTAGGTGGGCAGGTAGCTGATCGCCCCGAACATGGCGACCCCGGTGAGCAGCGCCGCGACCGTGGTGACCGTGAAGTTGCGCTGGGCGAACAGGAAGAGCGGGATGATCGGCTCGCTCGCGCGGGACTCCGCCCAGACGAACAGCGCCGTGGCGACGACGGCCGTGGCGCCGAGGCCCAGGATGACGGGGGAGCCCCAGGCGTACTCGCCGCCGCCCCAGGTCGTCACCAGCACGAGGGACGTGGTGGCCAGGGCCATCAGGGTCATGCCCAGGTAGTCCATCGGGGGCCGGGTGGGGAGCTTGCGGGGCGCGGGAAGGAACGCGACCGTCGCGACGGCCGCGAGTATGCCGAGGGGCAGGCTGATCCAGAACACCCACCGCCAGCCGGGGCCCTCGGTGAACCAGCCGCCCAGGAGCGGGCCGGCGACGGACGCGAAGGCGAAGACCCCGCCCATGATGCCCATGTACCTGCCGCGCTGGCGGGCCGGGATGACGTCGGCGATCGCCGCCTGGGAAAGGATCATCAGGCCTCCGCCACCCACGCCCTGGATGACCCGGGCCACGATGAGGTCGGTCATGTCCCCGGCGAGGGCGGCGGCCACGGATCCGGCGACGAAGATGATGATGGCGGCAAGCAGCACTGGCTTGCGGCCGAGCAGGTCGGACACCTTGCCGTAGATCGGCATCATGATGGTCGAGGCCAGGATGAAGCCGGTGATTACCCAGAGCATCTGGTCGACGCCGTGCAGCTCGCCGACGATCGTGGGCAGCGCGGTGGACAGCACCGTCTGGTTCAGCGAGGCGAGCAGCATGGTCACCATCAGCCCGGCGAAGAGCAGGGTGATGCTGCGGTCCAGCGGCTGGTCCGGCGCGCTGGGGGAGGAGGGGGATGTGGTGCGGGGGGTCATAGCGTGGACGCGACTACCTCTCGGAAGGTCTGGATGCCCTGGCGGACCGTGTCGGGATCGTCGCTCGAGACGCCCCCAGGGTCGTTGACGTGGATGAACCGCACGATCGCGCCGGCGAGGTAGAAGAGGGCGTGGACCTTCTCGGGTCGGCCGACCAGCTCGTGCAGGTCTGCGGGGACGTCCCTGTCGCCCACGGTGGACTCGGTGATGGCGTGGTGCACCATCCGTTCGGCATCGCCGATGCGGGTCATGATGCGGGCGCGCAGCTCGGGATGGGCCTGGACCAGTTGCTTGCGCCGCGGCTTGGAGGATCCTGGCGTGATCGTCGAGCGCAGGACCGCACCGAGCAGGAGCACCACCCGGGTCAGCACGTCACCGGCCGACTCGTCGTACAGGATCGCCCGGGTCTCCTCCGAGAGCTGCGGCTCCCGGACGCCCAGGACCGCGTCCTCCTTGCCGGCGAAGTAGTTGAAGAACGTGCGCTGGGAGATCCCGGCCCGTTCGGCGATCTGCTCGACGGTCACCTGCTGCAGCCCGTGGGCGAGCGTCAGGTCGGCGGCGGCGTCGTGGATCTCCCGGCTGGTGGCCAGACGCTTGCGCTCTCGGAGAGTGGGGGCTGGGGGTTGCACAAGTGCAGTCTATGCAGAACTGCAGGATTGCACAAATGCAATAATCAGCGGCGGGACGTCAGCCACGCGCCGAGGCCCGCGGCGACCACGCCGATGCCCTCGGCCACGGCGCTCACCGTCTTCTGCGGGTGCCACTGGGGGTCGTACATGGAGGGGATCGGGCCGAGCGCGGGCACGTTGACGAGGCTGTAGAGGATCACGGCCCCGAAGGCAGACAGGGCCACTACACCGGCCACCAGGTAGGCGGCGGTCGAGGGCCGGAGCACCAGGTAGAGGATCGCCAGGAGGGCCGCGATCGCCTGCAACCGGAACAGCCACCCGCCGCCGATGCCGCCGGGGGCGGCCAACTGCATGGTGGAGGCCAGCTTCAGGTGGACGACGGCGTCGACCGCCAGTGCCGCGGCGACGACACAGCGCAGGGCCGGCTCAAGCCTCACTCCACCACCAGGGTGTCGACCATGTTGGGGTGCGGGATGCAGAAGAAGGAGTACTCCCCGGCCTCCGCCGGAGCAGTGAACGACCCCTCCTCGCCCGGGCCGAGGTTCAGGTCGAACAGCCCCTCCTCGTCGGAGGTCACGGTGTGCCCCACCGAGTCCTCGTTCACAACGGTGACCTCCGAGCCCGGCTCGACGGGCCCCTCGACCTCGTAGCCGAAGTCCACGATCGTGATGACGGCCGCGGCGCCGTCCCCACCGCCGCCGGCTCCCTCCTCCTGTGGCTCGTCGTCCGCCCCCGCATCCGGTGAGCAGGGCGGCCGCCAGGGCCAGGGACGCGGTCAACCGGAAGGGCCTCATGGGAGTTCTACGGAGCAGGTGCCGATCCGGATTGCCGGAGGCCCCGATTGTCACCCTCGCCCCGCCCGGCGAGGATGACCCCATGAGCCAACTGCCGACATACGAGGACGTGCGCGAGGCGGCCCAGCACCTGGCCGGCGTGGCACACCGCACCCCCGTGCTGCGGTCGCGCCGGCTCGATGAGGCGGTCGGTGCGCAGGTCTACCTCAAGGCCGAGAACCTGCAACGGATGGGCGCCTTCAAGTTCCGCGGGGCGTTCCACGCGCTGAGCCGGTTGGACTCCGCACGTCGCGCCGCGGGCGTCATCGCCTTCTCCTCCGGCAACCACGCCCAGGCGGTCGCGCTGGCTGCCCGCGAGCTGGGGATCGACGCCACCATCGTGATGCCGCACGACGCCCCGGCCAGCAAGGTCGCCGCCACGCAGGGATACGGCGCCACGGTGGTGCGCTACGACCGGTATGCCGAGGACCGGGAGGAGATCGCCCGCGCGCTCGCGCGGGAGTCCGGTGGCACGGTGCTGCCGCCCTACGACCACCCGGACATCATCGCTGGGCAGGGCACCGCGGCGGCCGAGCTGCTCGAGGAGGTGCCGGACCTGGATGTGCTGGCGGTGCCCCTGGGCGGGGGCGGCCTGCTCTCCGGGACCCTGCTGGCGGCCGCCGAGCTCGCGCCCGGGTGCGCCGTGTACGGCGTCGAGCCCGCAGCCGGGGACGACGGGGCGAGGTCACTGCGGGAGGGCCGCATCGTGCACATCGAGACGCCGCGCACCATCGCCGACGGCGCCCAGACCCAGCACCTGGGCGAGCTCACCTTCCCGATCATCCGGCGCCACGTCGCCGGGATCGTCACCGCCACCGACGACCAGCTCGTGGACACCATGCGGCTCCTGGCCAGCACCCTCAAGACGGTGGTCGAGCCGACCGGCGCGCTGGGGCTCGCGGCGGTGCGGGCGGGCGCGGTCCCGGTGCGCGGTCGGATCGGGGTGGTCCTCAGCGGAGGAAACGTGGATCTGGAGCGGTATGCCGAGCTGTTGGGGGCCTGAGCGGGCGCGCCACCGTGGGGCTAACCTGCTGGTATGAGCGACGCCGACCCCACCCACGTGCCCTCCCCGCAGGACGAGGTCGTCCGGATCTGCCAGGAGCTGATCCGCATCGACAGCAGCAACTACGGCGACGGCACCGGGCCGGGGGAGCGGGCCGCGGCCGAGTACGTGATGGGGCTGCTGACCGAGGTGGGGTTGGACCCCCAGCTCACCGAGTCCGACCCGGGCCGGGCCAGCGTCGTGGTCCGCACCGAGGGGCGTGACCCCGGCCGCCCCGGCCTGGTGCTGCACGGTCACCTCGACGTGGTGCCGGCGCAGGCCGAGGACTGGTCCGTCGACCCGTTCGCCGCCGAGATCCGGGACGGGCTGATCTGGGGGCGCGGCGCGGTCGACATGAAGGACATGGACGCGATGCTCCTGGCCAACCTGCGGCACCTGGCGCGGACCGGCCAGAAGCCGCCCCGCGACATCGTGTGGGCCTTCTTCGCCGACGAGGAGGCCGGTGGCGTCAAGGGGGCCGGGCACGTCGTCGCCGAGCACCCGGAGTGGTTTGAGGGGTGCACCGAGGCGATCAGCGAGGTCGGCGGCTTCTCGATCACCCTGGAGGAGGAGGCCACCGGCGCGCCTACCCGGGCCTACCTGCTGCAGACCGCGGAGAAGGGCATCGCCTGGTTGCGCCTGCACGCCCACGGGCGGGCCGGCCACGGCTCGGTCCCCAACCCCGAGAACGCTGTGGTGCGGCTCGCCGAGGCGATCGCCCGGATCAACGCCCATGTGTGGCCGCGTTCCTACGTCGCCTCCGTCAGGGAACTGTTCGACGGCGTCGCCGGCATCACCGGTCGGTCCTGGGCGGAGGACGACGTCGCCCCCGTGCTGGAGTGCCTCGGCGGGGCCCGCCGGTTCGTCGAGGGCACCCTGCAGGACACCTCGAACTTCACCATGCTGACCTCGGGCTACAAGCACAACGTCATCCCGCAGACGGCGACGGCCGCGCTGGACTGCCGCTTCCTCCCCGGCCACGAGGACGAGCTGATGGACACCGTCCGTGAGCTGGCCGGCGAGCACGTCGAGGTCGAGATCGTGCACAAGGACGTCGCGCTGGAGGCGCCCAGCGAGGGCGAGCTGGTGGACTCAATGAAGCGGGCACTGCTCAAGGAGGACCCCGGTGCCCGGGTGCTGCCCTACTGCCTCTCCGGCGGCACCGACAACAAGCACCTGTCCCGACTGGGCATCACCGGCTACGGCTTCGCGCCACTGCAGCTGCCGCCGGACCTGGACTTCGTGGGCATGTTCCACGGGGTGGACGAACGGGTCCCGGTCGAGGCCGTCGAGTTCGGGGCCCGGGTGCTGCAGCGCCTCATCGAGGACTGCTGAGCACGCTCAGGCAGTGCGCCGGACCCGGATGATCTTGCGACGCAACCAGGCCTTGCGGACCCCGCCCCAGTAGAGGCGGACCCGGTGCAGCTCCCAGTTGCCGTACTCGGCCTTCTCGGCCAGCACCTGGCGCACCTCGGCGCGGGTCTGGTCGCGCCCGAAGGTGAGCTCCTGGAACTCGTACTCGATCATTGCCCTGATCTTGCGACGGCACCGGGCGGGTTGTCCACCAGCCGGGCCGTGGCACGGCCGAAATCCGTGTGCCCAGGCCCCATCTGACGCTACGGTCATGGCATGACATCCGACCCGCGCGCTGCGCTGTCTGCCCTCGTGGCGGCCCTGGAGACACATCTTGAGCTCTCGGCGGTGCGCCGCGGGGACGACGACCCAGCGGTGCAGGCGGCCTACCAGAAGGTCGCCGACGCGTTCGAGGCCTACGACGACGCGCTGCTGGACGCCTACGGGGAGGTCACCCCGCTCGACATCTACACCGACGACGACGAGGACGACGACGACCTCGTCGACGAGACCGAGTTCGACGACGTCCCCGACGATGATGATGACGACGAAGGCGACGAAGACGAAGACGACGGCTTCGACGACGACGAGGACGATGAGTTCGACGACGCGCCGACCTACGTCGGGCTGGACGACGACGAGTACGACGTCGACGAAGATGGCGACGACGCAGATGACGACGATGACGACGACAGCGATGACGACGACAGCGATGACGATGCTGACGACGACGACGAGCAGGAGCGTGGCTGAGACGTGGAACTGGGACTGAGCTGCGGCTATTGGGGCGTGGGCAACGACGCGGACAACCTGGCCCTGGCGCTGCGGGCCGACGAGCTCGGCTACTCGGTGGTGTGGGCCGCGGAGGCCTACGGCTACGACGCGCCGAGCGTGCTGTCCTGGGTCGGTGCCCGGACCTCGCGGATCGGCCTCGGCGCGGGGGTCATGCAGATCCCCGGTCGCACTCCGGCCGCCACAGCCATGACGGCCGCCACCCTCGACGGGCTCTCCGGCGGCAGGTTCCGCCTCGGCCTGGGCGTCAGCGGGCCCCAGGTCTCCGAGGGCTGGCACGGGGTGCGGTTCGCCAAACCCCTTGCACGCACCCGTGAGTACGTCGAGATCGTCCGCGCCGCCCTCGCCCGCGAGACCGTCGCGCACGACGGCGAGTTCTTCACACTGCCGCTGCCCGACGGCCCCGGCAAGGCCCTGAAGCTGGCCGCCAAACCCACCGGCACGCGGGTGCCCATCTACCTGGCGGCCGTCGGCCCCAAGAACCTCGAGCTGGCCGGTGAGATTGCCGACGGCTGGCTGGGTGTCTTCTTCTCCCCGGACTTCGCCGCCGAACAGTTGGCCGCGATCGAGCGCGGTCGGCAGCGTGCCGCCAATCCCGACAAGGCGTTCCAGGTCGACCCGACCGTGCCCGTGGTCGTCGGGGACGACGTCGCCCGGTGCGCCGACCAGGTCCGGCCCTACGCCGCGCTATATGTCGGAGGGATGGGGTCCCGCACGCAGAACTTCTACAACCAACTGGCGTCTCGGATGGGCTATGAGGACGCGGCTGCGTCCGTGCAGGAGCTCTACCTCTCCGGCCGGCTGCGGGAAGCGGCCGGCACGGTGCCGCAGGAGTTCATCGACGAAACGAGCCTGCTCGGCCCGCAGGAGCGCATCGCCGAGCGGATGACCCGCTTCGCCGACGCCGGGGTGACCACTCTGTCGGTCGCCCCCACCGGGCCGGACCTGCCGTCCCGGATCCATGCCCTCGAGGTCGCCGCACTGGCGGCGGAGCAGGCCGGTCTGCTCCGATGACGTTCGTGGTGCTGGTCCGGCACGGACGCACCCGGGCTAACGTCGAGGGCATCCTCGCCGGGTGGACCCCCGGCGTCGCGCTGGACGAGCGAGGCGCAGAACAGGCGGCACAGCTCGGTCGACGCCTGGCAGCGGCCCCCGTGGCCGCCGTGGTGTCCAGCCCCCTCCAGCGGTGCCGGGAGACCGCGGAGGCGATCCTGTCAGCCCGGGCCGATTCCGGTGACGGGGTGGCCAGCGGCGCGGCACTGCATACCGACGACCGCCTGGGCGAGGCTCACTATGGCGCGTGGACCGGCCGAGCCCTCAAGGATCTCGCCCGTGAGCCACTGTGGCGGGCCGTCCAGGACCGCCCCAGCACGGTGGTGTTCCCCGCGGACCCGACCCATCCGCACGAGTCGCTGCAGCAGATGCAGCAACGGGCTCGGGACGCCCTCGCCGCCTGGCAGGCCCGGGTGGCCACTGAGCACGGAGCGCACGCCGTGTGGGTCGCGGTCAGCCACGGCGACGTCATCAAGGCCCTGCTTGCCGACGCGCTGGGCACCCCCCTGGACCGCTTCCAGCGGATCGTGATCGATCCCGGCTCGCTCAGCATCGTGCAGCAGACCCGACGGCATCCCGTTGTGCTGCGGGTGAACGACACGGGCAGCGACCCGATCACCTTCCCACCCCGCCCGTCTGAGCCGGTGGGCGCGGACGGTGATGCCCCGGTCGGGGGCGGGGCGGGGAACGTCTAGGGTGCTGGCATGCCGGTGAACGAGTACGACCTGCCGGACCGGTTCATCGCCGACACGGTGGGACCGCCCGGCGAGCGAACCTTCTTCCTCCAGGTCTCCCAGGGGGCGCGGGTCACGTCGGTATCCCTGGAGAAACAACAGGTCAGCGTCCTGGGCGAGCGACTGGTCGAACTCCTGGAGCAGGTCGCCGACGAGCTCGACCCCGCCGCGACCGACGCGCTCCCGGACAACGCGCCGATGGACACCCCCATCGAGGACGACTTCCGGGTGCAGAGCCTGAGCCTGGCCTGGGACCCCGCCCGCAAGGTCGTGGTGATCGAGGCCCTGGAGCAGGCGGTCCCGGAGGAGCTGCAACAGTTGCAGGCGCTCGGCGAGGCCCTGGGGGAGGAGCTCCCCGAGGACCTGGCCGAGCAGTTGGAGGACACCGACGACGACGGTGACGGTCAGGTGCTGCGCGTGGTCCTGGCCCCCGCGCAGGCCCGCGGCTTCGCCGAGCGGTGTGCGCGCGCCGTCGAGGGTGGCCGGCCCAACTGTCCGTTCTGCGGCAACCCGTTGGACCCGTCCGGACACATCTGCCCGAGGGCCAACGGCTACAAGCGGTGAGCGACGGCCCGCAGCGGGAGGAACTCCTCCGGACGGCGCCCCTGGAGGTCGAGGGTGTGCTTCGCGACGCGTCCAATCTGACCCTGAAGGTGCGGCTCGGCACGTCCGGCGACCCTGACGCCCAGGTCGGGGCCGCGGTCTACAAGCCGGTCCGCGGAGAGCGCCCGCTGCACGACTTCCCCAGTGGCACGCTCGCGGGTCGGGAGGTGTCGGCATACCTCATCTCCGCCGCAGGCGGCTGGGACCTGGTGCCTCCCACCGTGCTGCGCGACGGGCCACTGGGATCCGGCTCCCTCCAGTGGTGGATCGACCAGCCCGCCGAGCTGCTCACCCGGCCCGGAGGCGGGCTTTTGGAGGTCGTCACCCCGGACGGCCTGGAGCCCGGGTGGTTGCCGGTGTTGCAGGCCGAGAGCCCTGAGGGCGAGCCGCTGCTGGTGGTGCACGCCGACGACCCCGGCCTGGCCTCGCTCGCCGTGCTGGACGTCGTCCTCAACAACGCCGACCGCAAGGGTGCCCACCTGCTCCGCGACGGTGACGGGCGACTGTGGGGCGTGGACCACGGGGTGAGCCTGCACGTGGAGGATAAACTGCGGACCGTGTTGTGGGGCTGGGCGGGCGACCCGCTGCCGGACCGCGACGTGGCCGCGTTGGGGCGGCTGCTCAACCGGCTCGATGACCCTGGGTGGCGGACCCGGCTGTGCACCGTGATCAGCGAGGCCGAGGTAGGGGCCGTCCGGGAGCGCGCCGCGGCGCTGCTCGAGACGGGGACCTTCCCCACCCCTCCCGTCGACCGATACCCGCTCCCGTGGCCCCTGTGGTGAGGTGGTTAGGCTCCGCCTGTGAAGTCCTGGACCTCCCCGACCCTGCCCCGTCTGCCCGGACACGGCGGCCCGCTGCGCGTCCACGACACGGCCAGCGCCGGGCGCGTCACCGTGCACCCCGACGACGGGGAGGCGCGGATCTATGTCTGCGGGATCACGCCGTATGACGCGACGCACCTCGGCCACGCCGCCACCTACGTGACGTTTGACCTGGTCAACCGGGTGTGGCGGGATGCCGGGCTGGCGGTGACCTACGTGCAGAACGTCACGGACGTCGACGAACCGCTGCTGGAGCGGGCTACTCGGGACGGCGTGGACTGGCAGGACCTGGCCGCCCAGGAGATCGACCTGTTCCGCGAGGACATGGAGGCGTTGCGGGTCCTGGCGCCACAGCAGTACGTGGGCGCGGTCGAGGGCATCCCCGACGACGTGTCCGCGGTGACCCAGCTGCTCGAGGCGGGAACGGCATACCGCGTCCCGGTGCCCGAGAGGGAGGGGACCGGCGCGGACGTTTACCTCGATCTGGCGACCCAGCCGACCTTCGGGTCCGTGTCGGGGTGGACCCGCGAGCAGATGCTGGAGGTGTTCGGCGAGCGGGGCGGGGATCCCGACCGGGAGGGCAAGCGGGACGCTCTTGACCCGCTGCTGTGGCGGGCGGCCCGGGAGGGGGAACCGAGCTGGCCCGGTGGGGAGCTGGGCGACGGGCGGCCCGGCTGGCACATCGAGTGCTCGACCATTGCGCTGCGCCACCTGGGGATGTCCTTCGACGTCCAGGGTGGTGGCACCGACCTGGTGTTCCCGCACCACGAGATGAGCGCCGTGCAGGCGACCGCGGTCACGGGTCGGCGGCCCTTCGCGACGACCTATGTGCACCAGGCGATGGTGGGCCTGGACGGCGAGAAGATGAGCAAGTCCAAGGGCAACCTGGTGCTGGTGTCGCGGCTGCGGGCCTCCGGAGAGGATCCGATGGCGATCCGGCTCGTGCTCCTGGCACAGCACTATCGGCAGGACTGGGAGTACGTCCCCGCGCTCTTGGACGCCGCCCGGGAGCGGTTGGGGCTGTGGCGGCGGGCGGTCGATGCTGGTGTCGTCGACGAGGGTGCGGTGGCCGAGGTTGTCGCCGCGGTGCGGGCCGCGCTGGCCGACGACCTGGATGCACCGCGGGCGTTGGCGGTTGTCGACGAGTGGGCTGCCGGGGTGATGGAGTCGTCCCCGGACGGTGCGGCGCCTGCTGGTGGAGAGGACGGTGCTGGGCATCCGGTGGCCCAGGCTGTCGACGCGCTCCTGGGCGTCGCGCTGTAGGTCGCGTGGCGCCGTGTGGCGCCCGGTGCGGGGTGCCGCGCACGCGCTGGTCGGCGCCGTCCACGGTGCGGGTCGGTGCCGTCGCGTCTCGTGTGGAGGATTTCGGGGCCTATAGGCCCCTTCAGGCTCCACGCGAGGTTTGCCGGGGTTCGGCTTACGGCGGCCGGCCTCGTCCTGGTGGGGCTGGCTCGGAAGTGTCCTCGTGAGGAGGACATCGCAGGTCGGTGGGGTCAAGGACGGTGCTGCTTGGTGCGTTGGAGGCGCGCGGGGTACTGATCGGCGCCGTCGTGTCTCGTGTGGAGGATTTCGGGGCCTATAGGCCCCTTCAGGCTCCACGCGAGGTTTGCCGGGGTTCGGCTTACGGCGGCCGGCCTCGTCCTGGTGGGGCTGGCTCGGAAGTGTCCTCGTATGGAGGACACCGCAGGTCAGCGGCCTAGTGAGCGGGCAGCGTCCAGCACTCCAGCCGGATACAGGGGTGGGTCGTCGCGGGCCAAGCCCTCGAGCGGGTACCACCCCACGGTCGACTCCGCATCGAGCACGGAGCGTCGCGCGCCCACAGGGATGCGCTCCAGCGCCCGGCATTCGATCGCGAAGATGTGGACCACCTCGTGCCCGGGGTCATCCAGGATCGTGAAGAGGTTCTCGCTCACCGCGAGGAGCCGGGTGCCTTCGAGCGCGACGCCGAGCTCTTCCTCAAACTCCCGGTGGAGTGCCTCCACGGCGCGCTCACCAAACTCGATACCCCCGCCGATTGCCCGGACGAACCGGTGGTAGCCCGGGATGACCGGGTACTCCTCGGCGAGGAGATGTCCCTCCCGGACCAGGATCCCCACGGCCAGATTGCGGATCCGGCCACCGTGAGTCACCCCGCCACCCTACGGGGAGGCAGCCGACCGAATCCGTTCCGGACCTCCAGATGGCGCGTCCGGTGAGGGTGTGGGGCCGCCAGGTCACGCGTCCGGTGGGGGGTGTGAGCCGCCAGGTCACGCGTCCGGTCGCTAGTGGGCGGGGCCTCCGCCGTCGCGATCACCGCGGCGGCGCAGGTAGCGCTCGAACTCGCGGGCGATCGCGTCGCCGCTGGCCTCGGGGAGGTCTGCGGTGTCCTGGGCCTGCTCGAGGGACTGGACGTACTCAGCGACCTCGTCGTCCGAGGCGGCCAGGTCGTCGACGCCGTGCTCCCAGGCACGGGCCGCCTCGACCAGTTCCTCGTCGTCGATCACGCACTCCAACAGCTCCTCGAGCCGGCTCACCAGAGCCAGCGCGGCCTTGGGGGAGGGCGGGCCCCCGGCGTAGTGGGGGACGGCCGCCCAGGCCGACAGGGCCGGGAGGTCCAGTTGGCGGGCCTGGTCGACGATGACGCCGATGATCCCGGTCGGGCCCTCGTAGGTGCTGCGCTCCAGGTCCCGGGAGCGGCGCAGCTCGGGATCCTCGGTGCTCACGCTGACCGGGATGGGGCGGCTGTGCGGCACGTCGGCCAGCAGTGCGCCGAGGGTGACCAAGAGCGTGGCGCCGTGGTGCAGCGCAAAGGCCAGGAGCTCGGAGCTGTAGGTGCGCCACCGGACGGAGGGCTCGATGCCGAGCACGAAGATCACGTCGCGGCCCATCGGCGTGTCCCGCGCCAGGAGGATGCGGGTGGTCGGCCACTGGATGCTGCGCTGCCCGTCGGTGGTGCTCACCTTGGGCCGGTTGACCTGGAAGTCGTAGAAGTCCTCGGGGTCCATCGCCGCCACCAGTTGGGCGTCCCAGGCCCGGACCAGGTGGGCTACCGCGCTGGTGGCGCCCTCGCCGGCGTCGTTCCAGCCCTCGAAGGCCGCGACGACGACAGGGTCGCGCAGCTCGGGGATCTCCTCGAGTTCGATCATGACCACCTCCGGTTTCGGTGCCAGCAGTCTCACCCTACGGTCCCGGCCCCCGATGGCCAGCACCTACGATCGTCCGGTGAGCCGTGAACCCCTCGCCCGCGCCCTCCCCGCCGCCGTCCTCTGGGATATGGACGGCACGTTGATCGACACCGAGCCATATTGGATGGCCGAGGAGCACGCCGTCGTGGGTGAGGCCGGTGGCACCTGGTCGGAGCGGGACGCCCTGGACCTGGTCGGCAACGAACTGCTCGTGTCCGCCCGGACCATCCTCGAGCGGACGCCGGTCACCGGGACCCCCGAGGAGGTCGTCGACCGGCTGCTGACCGGGGTGATTCGACGTACCCGGGAGCGACTGCCCTGGCGGCCGGGTGCCCGTGAGCTGCTGACCGAGCTCGGCGAGCTCGAGGTGCCGATGGCCCTGGTCACCATGAGCTATGCCGCGTTCGCGGACGTCCTGCTCGAGTCGCTGCCGGACGGGACGTTCAGCACCGTGGTGACGGGGGACCGCGTGCCGCGGGGCAAGCCGCACCCCGATCCGTACCTGTTGGCGGCCGAGGCCCTGGGACTCCGGCCGGAAGACTGCGTCGCCGTGGAGGACTCACCCACTGGGGCGCGGTCCTCGACCGCGGCCGGCGTGCCGACGATTGTCGTGCCGCACATGGTGTCGGTGCCGGAACTGCCCGGGACCGTCCAGTTGCCCAGCCTGGAAGGGCTGTCCGCCGGCGATCTCGCCGAAGCGGTGGCAGGGCTCACTCAGTCGCGTCCTGCGCAGGCGTAGCCTCGCCCGTCCGGCGCGGGTCGACCGCCCGCAATGCGGCGTCCTCCGGCAGCGGTGGCGGGGTGCCACCCCACTCCGGGCACAGCGACTGGTGGTGGCACCAGTCGCAGAGCCGGGACTTGCGTGGTCGCCAGTCGCCGGTCGTCGCGGCGCGCTCGATCGCCGCCCACAGGGCCCGGACCTTGCGCTCCGTGGCGAGCAGGTCGTCCTCGTCCGGGGTGAGCCGAAGCACCTGCCCGTCGCGCAGGTAGACCAGCTGCAACATGGTCGGGACGACCCCGCGGGTGCGCCACAGCACGAGAGCGTAGAACTTCATCTGGAACAGGGCCTTGCCCTCGAACAGCTCCGAGGGGGCGCGGCCGGTCTTGTAGTCGACCACCCGCAACCGGCCGTCCGGGGCCACGTCCAGCCGGTCCACATAGCCCCGCAGGACGAGCCCGTCCACCTCCGCCTCGACATACAATTCCCGCTCGGCCGGCTCGAGGAACCGCGGGTCCTCCAGGGTGAACCAGCGGTTGACCAGCTCGGCGGCCGCGGCGAACCAGGCGTCGGGATCGGGACCCTCCGCGTCGGCACCGTTGGACACCAGCGCCGCGAGGTCGGGCTCGGCGTCGACCAGGCGGGCCCACTCCGGCTGCAGCAGCGCCACCGCGGCCTCGGGGGTGCGCTCGGCGGCGGGCAGGTCGAAGAGACGCTCCAGTGCCGCGTGCACCAGGGTGCCGCGGGCCGCCGCGGCGCTGGGCGGCTCGGGCAACCGGTCGACCACCCGGAACCGGTAGAGCAGGGGGCACTGCATGAAGTCCGAGGCGCGGCTCGGGGACAGTGCTGGTGCCATGGGAGGCACCCTACGGACCGCCACCGACACCGGCGCGGGCGCGTCGCCTACGCTCATGCCATGACGGGTTCGACCAGCCGCCGGACCCCGGGCTGGCAGGTTGGTCGGCTCGCGGGGGTCCCCGTGTACCTGGGGGCGAGCTGGCTGCTGGTGGCTGCCGTCATCATCGCCCTGTTCGGTCCCGTGGTGCAGCGGCTGGTCCCCGACCTCGGGGCGGGCTCGTATGCCGTGGCCGGCGCCTTCGCCGTGTTGTTGCTGCTGTCGGTGCTCGTGCACGAGGCGGCCCATGCCCTGGTGGGCCAGGCCTGCGGCTACCGGGTGAACCGGATCGTGGCCGACTTCTGGGGCGGCCACACGGCCTACGATTCGGCGGACTCCACACCCGGGCGCAGCGCGACCGTGGCCATCGCCGGCCCCGCCGCCAACGCGGTGCTCGCCGCCATGGGGTGGCTCCTGGTGCAGACCCTGTCGCCGGGGGTCCCGTGGTTGTTGGCGGCCGGGTTCGCCTACGCCAACGCCTTCGTCGCGGCGTTCAACCTGCTCCCGGGGCTGCCCCTGGACGGGGGGTTCCTGGTGGACGCCCTGGTCTGGCGGCTCACCGGCAGCCGTGGGCTGGGCACCCTGGTGGCCGGGTGGTGCGGCCGTCTGGTGGTGCTCGGCGTGCTGTGGTGGGCGATCGGCATCCCGGTCGTGTCGGGGCAGCAGGTGACCATGACCCGTGTGCTGTGGCTCGTGCTCATCGGCGGGTTCCTGTGGTTCGGCGCGAGCGAGGCGATCCGGGTGGGCAAGGCCCGCCGCAACCTGGAGGGCACCGTCGTGCGTGACGTGGTGCTCCCGGTCGGTGTGGTCGGGATCGACACGCCGACGGCGCAGTTGCCGCCCCTGGCGCCCACGTCGATCACCGTGGCGGTGGACGGCTCGGGACGACCGGTGGGGATCCTCGACCTCACCGCGTTGCAGGGGGTGCCCGCGTCACTGCGGGGCCAGACGACCGTCGGCGCCGTGGTCCAGCACCAGCCCCGCGGCTGGGTAGTCACGGCCGGGCTGGACGACCCGATCACCGAGGTGGTGATCGCGATGCAGACCCTGGGGACGCCACTCGTGGCCGTGCAGGACCCCGCCGGCCGCCTCCTCGGCATCGTGCACGGCCGCGGCGACTGACCGCAGGGGCTCGGCCCGGCCCTAGACTGTCCCCCCGTGAGTGACCCCCTGAACCCCTCCCTGCCCGACGAGAGCACCGACTCCCCGACGGGGGCGGACCTGCGCCGGGGCCCGTTCCGCGTGGGGGACCGGGTGCAACTGACCGACCCACGGGGGCGGATGCACACCATCAGCCTCGAGGCCGGCAAGCAGTTCCACACGCACCGTGGACACATCCGGCACGACGACCTGATCGGGGCCTCGGACGGGACGGTGGTCACGCACAGCTCCGGCGCCTCCTACTTGGCGCTGCGTCCCCTCCTGTCCGACTACGTCCTGTCCATGCCACGCGGTGCCCAGGTGGTCTACCCCAAGGACGCCGGGCAGATCGTGACGATGGCCGACATCTTCCCCGGTGCCCGGGTGGTCGAGGCGGGTGTCGGCTCCGGGGCCCTGAGCCTGTCGCTCCTGCGGGCCGTGGGGGACGGGGGCAGGCTCTACTCCTTCGAGCGCCGGGACGACTTCGCCGCGATTGCCCGGGCGAACGGCAAGGTCTTCTTCGGGACCGACCACCCCGCGTGGCAGATCACCGTCGGCGAGCTGGTCGAGGCGCTGCCCGACACCGTCGAGGACGGGAGCATCGACCGGGTCGTCCTGGACATGCTGGCCCCCTGGGACTGCCTCGAGGTGGTCCACCGGGCGCTCACGCCGGGCGGCGTGCTCATCTGCTACGTCGCCACGGCGACCCAGCTCTCGCGCGTGGCGGAGGCCGCGCGGGACCACGGCGGGTTCACCGAGCCGCAGGCGTGGGAGTCGATGGTGCGTGGCTGGCACCTGGAGGGCCTGGCCGTGCGTCCCGAGCACCGGATGCACGGGCACACCGGCTTCCTCCTCACCGTCCGCAGTCTCGCGCCGGGCACGACCGCCCCGCTGCGCAAGCGGCGTCCGGCGGCGGGGGCGTACGGCTCGGACTACACCCCGGCCCAGGAGGAGTGGACCCCCGAGGACCTCGGGGAACGGACCCGGTCGGACAAGCGGATCCGGCGGGTGCGCCGCGACGTCGACCGCCAGGCCGGCACGACCCCGCCGGAGCAGGAGGGGTCGTAGGTCGGGGTGCCCGGTGGGTCCGGTAGGGCCGGTCCACCTCCGCGGGTTAGCGTAGGGGAGCACCGGAAGGAGGCGTCGTGACCCAGACACCGAACGAGCCGGACCGGGACGAGGGCCCGCCCCGCTCCGCGACGAGCGGCGCCCGGACGCGCCAGCTGGAGCAGCAGGTCATGCACCTGAACCAGCGGCTGGGCCGGATGCAGCAGCAGAACGAGCAGTTGACCCGCACCCTGAAGGACGCCAAGGCGCAGATCCTGAACCTGCGCCAGGACCTGGACGCGATGGGCAACCCGCCGCTGAGCCATGCCCTGGTCCTGGAGCGGCACCGCGACGGGTTGGTGGACATCTCCCTGGGCGGCCGCAAGCTGCGCACGACCGCCCTCTCGGACGTGCCGCAGGCGGCCCTGGAGCCGGGACGCGAGGTGTTGCTCAACGACGCCCAGACCATCGTGGCGGCCGCGGCCTACGAGACCGTCGGCGAGGTGGTCACGGTCAAGGAGCTGATGGAGGACGGGCGCGTCCTGGTCCTGGTCCGCGGGGACGAGGAGCGGGTATGCCGGGTGGCGGGCTCGCTCGAGGCGGGCACCTTCCGCGTGGGTGACGGATTGCTGATGGACGGCCGCGCCGGATTCGTCTACGAACGGATCGCCAAGCCCGAGGTCAGCGAGCTGGTGCTGGAGGAGGTGCCCGACATCTCCTACGAGGACATCGGCGGCCTGACCAGCCAGATCGAGCAGATCAAGGACGCTGTCGAGCTGCCGTTCCTGCACACCGAGCTCTACGCCGAGCACGAGCTGCGCCCGCCCAAGGGCGTGCTGCTCTACGGCCCGCCCGGCTGCGGCAAGACCCTCATCGCCAAGGCGGTCGCGGCCTCCCTGGCACGCAAGAGTGCGGAGAAGAACGGACGCACCGACGCCACGAGTTACTTCCTCAACATCAAGGGCCCCGAGTTGCTCAACAAGTACGTCGGGGAGACCGAGCGGCACATCCGGATGATCTTCCAGCGGGCGCGGGAGAAGTCGAGCGACGGCACGCCCGTGGTGGTCTTCTTCGACGAGATGGAGTCGTTGTTCCGCACCCGCGGGTCCGGGGTCTCCTCCGACGTGGAGACCACGATCGTGCCGCAGTTGCTGGCCGAGATCGACGGCGTCGAGCGGCTGGACAACGTCATCGTGATCGGGGCCTCCAACCGGGAGGACATGATCGACCCGGCCATCCTGCGCCCCGGCCGGCTCGATGTGAAGATCAAGATCGAGCGGCCCGACGCCGAGAGCGCCCGCGACATCTTCAGCAAGTACCTCACCGACTCGGTCCCGCTGCACGCCGACGACCTCGCGGCCCACGACGGTGACCGGGCCGAGACCCTCGGTGCCATGATCGCCGCCGCCGTCGAGCGGATGTATGCCCAGATCGAGGAGAACAAGTTCCTCGAGGTCACCTACGCGGGTGGCGACAAGGAGATCCTGTACTTCAAGGACTTCAACTCCGGGGCGATGATCAACAACATCGTGGACCGGGCCAAGAAGATGGCCATCAAGGACCTGCTGACCGTGGGCGCGCACGGACTTCGCCTGGACCACCTGTTACAGGCCTGCGTCGATGAGTTCAAGGAGAACGAGGACCTGCCCAACACCACCAACCCGGACGACTGGGCCCGGATCTCGGGCAAGAAGGGGGAGCGGATCGTCTACATCCGCACCCTGGTGTCCGGCAAGGACGGGGCGAGCCCCGGGCGGTCCCTGGAGCGGGGCAACACCGGTCAGTACCTCTGAGGCAGTCCCCGGTCCGCCAGCAGCATGGCCCGCACCAGGGTGGAGACGCGCGCGCCGCGTCCCCGGCGCCGCACCGAGCCCACGCGGTCGGTGAGCTGGTCCAGCTCACCGTCGCGCACGGCATACACGGCTTCTAGCACCGCCCACTGGTGGGTGTCCAGGGCGTCGTGGCCGGTGTCGGCCAGGGGCACCAGGAGCGGGTCCACGAGTAGTCCCGCGGCCTCCCGGGCCATGGGGGGTGGCGTGCGCAGGTCCCGGTCTCCGGAGAGCACCACCGTGGGCCAGTCGAACGTCGGCAGGAGGGTGCGGAGGTCCAGCGGCTCGGCCATCGCCGACGGCCCACCTGGGGATGTGGGCGTCCCCGCCCGGTCGGCCTCCCAGACATAGGGGATGCTGGGCCTCCCGGGGCCCGACAGGCGGGTGAGCCAGCGCCAGCTCCGGCCTGCCCGCCCCGCCAGGTGCCGCGACAAGAGCCGCTCGAGCAGGGGGAGCCCGCCGGCCTCGTATGCCGTGCGGGCAACGGAGAGTGCCTCGTCCTCGGGGACACCGCGGGCCACCACCTCGCGCAGCAACGCGGCGGCGCGGGCGGTCGCCAGCCCTGCGCCGTCCCAGAGCAGGGAGCGGGCGTGGGACTGCGCGGCGGACTGGGCGTGCCCGTCGAGTGCCAGGGAGTCCAGCACCATGCCGGCCACCCGGTCCGGGTGCCGCGCCGCGAGCGCCACGGCGAGGTGGCTACCGTAGGCGGAGCCGTGGACGACCGCCCGGTCGATGTCCTCGCGGTCCAGGACGGCCACGAGGTCCTCGACGACGGCCTCCAGCGCCAGTCCCGCAGGGGGCAACTCGGCGCCGGTCAGGTCAAGCCGGGACAGCCCGATGCCCCGGTGCTCGACCATGAGGACATCGAGGCCGTCACGGGCGGCGCGGGCGCGCAGCCCTCGATAGGGCAGCACCGAGGCGACCCGCGGGTCACCGGGGAGGAGTAGCGCCGGGGTGTTGACCCGGGGGCCCTGCCGGACGTACCCGAGGGGGAACGCGGGCGCGGTGCTGGTGGCGGGCCGGAGCAGGTGGCGGACGCCGGCGGTGCGCTGGGCACGCCGGCCCCGGTGATGGCCGCTGTGGATCCCGGCGATCTCCGCGTGGGAGACGCTCGCCGGGACGGTGCGGGACCGGTATGTCGTGTCGCTGGTGCGGGTGTGCATCGTGGGTCCTCCTGCCGGTGCGAGAGCACCAGCCCACCACGGGTGTGGGGACGGGCACATCGGCCGCAAGTCTGGTCCTGCGTGGCCGAAAGTCGGTCCGCGGTGCGCCGGAGGGAGGACCCCGGTGGGCGCGGTCGGCGAGGTGTGGCGGGGGAGGTGCGGTGGGTCAGGCGCTGCGGAGCTGGTACAGCTGACGGGCTGCCACCAGGCAGAGCACGCCCGAGGCGAGGGTCAGCACCAGCCCGGGACCGGGCATCCAGCCCTCCATGCCGACCTGGCTGAAGACCCGCCAGAACTGCCACAGCGGTAGGACGATGGCAGGAATCGCGCAGACGGCCGCCTGCCACATCGCCAGGGTCCGGATCGGGACCAGCGCCCCGGCGAGGGCGATCATGGCGAAGGTGGCGGTCCACATGCCCGGGCCACGCATCCCCGAGATCTGTCCCACGGGGGTGTAGAGCCAGGGCAGGAAGGCGCCGATCAGCATCATCGCGGCGGCCGCGAGCAGCCGCAGCTGGCCGGGCATCTTGCGCCGGCGGGCACGGGCTGGGGCAGCGGTCGGGGTGGCCATCGGTGTCAGCCTAACGTCGGTGCCGCCGGAGTGGGCGGCGAGAGCGGTGCGGGTGTGCGGTGGGTGTGCGGTGGGGTTTGCGGTGGTGGTGCCGGTGGTGCGCAGCACATCTCAGGTCCGTGCTGCGCACCACCGGCGTGGTCGTGCGCGGTCAGTCCCGACCCGGGGATCCGTCCGCGTCGTCCGAGTGGTCGCCGTGCAGCAACTCCTCGTCGATCGACCCGCTGGCGTGCGCCGCGACAAGCTCGCTGCGCCCGGGGTAGCGGATGTCCTCGACCAGTTTCTGCATCGTCTCGGTCGGCTTGGCCGTGAACTGCGACACCACGATGGTGACGGCGAAGTTGATCAGCATGCCGACCGCGCCGAAGCTCGTCTCGGTGATGCCGAACAGGCCGTCGCTGCCGCCGTAGATGTCGATCGTCCAGATCTGGTAGGCCAGGGTGGTCCCCAGGCCCGCGACCATGCCGGCCGTGGCACCGGCCGCCGTGCACTTCTTCCAGAAGATCCCGAGCACCAGGATCGGGAAGAAGCTGGCGGCCCCGAGTCCGAAGGCCAGTGCCACCACCTGTGCCACGAACCCCGGGGGGTTGATGCCGAGGTAGCCGGCGACGACGATCGCCACGCCCATGGCGATCCGGCCGACCATCAGCTGGCGGGCCTCGGTGGCCTGCGGGTTGATCTTCTTGTAGTAGACGTCGTTGGCGACGGAGGAGGAGATGACCAGGAGCAGACCGGATGCCGTGGACAGCGCCGCGGCCAGGCCGCCCGCTGCCACCAGGCCGATGATCGGTGCCGGCAGCCCGGCGATCTCCGGCGTGGCGAGCACCACGATGTCGTTGTTGATCGCCAGCTCGAAGGCGTCGCCGATGCCGCCGTCGACGTCGATGATCCCGTTGCCGTTGAGGTCGTTGACCGTGATCAGGCCGACCTCCTGCCAGGAGGTGAACCACTGCGGCACGTCATCGACCGCGGTGCCCGGGATCTGGTCCAGCACGTTGAACTTGCTGAACGCGCCGATGGCCGGTGCGGTGGTGTACAGCAGCGAGATGAAGAACAGCGCCCACAGTGCCGAGAACCGTGCCGCACGCACACTGCGGGCGGTGTAGAACCGGACGATGACGTGCGGCAGCCCGGCGGTGCCGAACATCAGCGTCGCGGTCATCAGGATCATGTTCAGCATGTTCATCTGGGTGAACGCGGAGGTGTACTCACCCAGGCCGAGGTCGTTCTGCAGGCCGTTGAGCTCGTCCATGATCTGCCCGAACCCGACCTGCGGGACCGGGATGCCGGTGAGCTTCTGGGAGATGGCGACGGCCGGGATGAGGTAGGCCACGATGAGGACCGAGTACTGCGCCACCTGGGTCCAGGTGATCCCCTTCATCCCGCCGAGCACGGCATACATGAAGACGATGACCATGCCGATGATGACGCCGACGGTGGTGTCCACACCGAGGAACCGCTGGAACACCACGCCGACACCGGACATCTGGCCGGCCACGTAGACGAACGAGACCACGATGGCGCAGACCACCGCGACCAGGCGGGCGGCCTCGGAGTACCGGTCACCGACGAAGTCGGGCACCGTGTACTTGCCGAACTTGCGCAGGTAGGGCGCCAGCAGCAGGGCGAGGAGCACGTAGCCACCGGTCCACCCCATGAGGTAGACCGAGCCGCTGTAGCCGTTGCTGCTGAAGGCGATGATGCCGGCCATCGAAATGAACGATGCGGCGCTCATCCAGTCGGCCGCGATGGCGGCGCCGTTGGCCGGTGCGGGGATGCCGCCGCCGGCCACGTAGAAGCCGGAGGTGGTGCTGACCCGGCTGGCGTAGGCGATGTAGATGTAGAGGGAGAAGGAGAGCACGACGAAGATCAGGGTCCACAGCTGCACGTCGCTCACGAGTGGTGCACCTCCTCCTCGTACTCAGTGATGCCGAACTCGGCATCGAGCTTGTCCATCCGCCACACGTAGACGGCGATCAGGATCAGGAAGGTGATGATCGAGCCCTGCTGGGCGAACCAGAAGCCCAACGGCACACCCACGAAGGTGATGTTGTTGAGCGGTTCGACGAAGATGATGCCGGCGCCGAAGGAGACCAGCGCCCAGATGGTCAGCAGCCCGGCCATGAGCCGCAGGTTGCGCTTCCAGTACCGCTCACGTTCTTGGGTATCCATCAGCTCACCTCTGGGGAGGGCGGATCGGAGACGTACACAGGGAACTCCTCTGCTGGGTCGGGTCCGCCGGGTCACGGCGGCGTGACCCGAGTCACGTTAGGGCGGCGTCATGCGGGCGGGGGAGGGTGCCGCGCGGGTCACGCGGTCAGCGGCAGCGAGGCGTCGGTATGCGGACGCGAGGGTTGCGACGAACGGTCGCCCCGGGCGGACGAACGGTTGCGGCGTCAGCTGGCGCGGGAGCGCCAGCGGTCCTCGGGGTCCCAGTCGCCCCGGTCGAGGTCGACGCTCTCGGGGGTGTGCAGCCGCACCATGGTCCGGCCCACCCCGGAGGCGATGCGCTGCGGGGTGAGGAGCGAGACCACCACCATCGTCAGGAACGCCAGGGGCATCGTCCAGGCCGCGGGTTGGGCGAGGAGCGCCGCCCACAGCCCGGTGTCCGGCGCCCAGAGGATGGTGGCCGCGACCGCCAGGGTCGACAGGCCTCCGCCGGTGACCAGGCCGGCGACGGCTCCCGCGTCGGTGAGGCGGCGCCACCAGATTCCGAGCAGCAGGAGGGGGCAGAACGAGGAGGCAGCGACTGCGAAGGCGAGGCCGACCACGTCGGCGATGCCGAGGGAGGGACTGAGGAGCGCCAGCACGACCGGGATGAGCAGGGCCAGTGACGCGCCCAGCCGGAAGGCGGTGACCGGGTTGCGGACGCGACGGCCGATGATGTCCTGGGACAGGACGCCCGCCACGGAGATGGTCAGCCCGGACGAGGTCGACAGGAAGGCCGCGAAGGCACCGGCGGTGACGAGCGCGGAGAGCGCCTCCCCAGCGACCCCGTCGATGAGTCGACCCGGGAGGAGGAGCACGACGGCATCGGTGCGCCCGGTGAGGAGCAGGTCGGGGGTGTAGAGACGACCCAGCGCGCCGTACACCGTGGGCAGCAGGTAGAAGATCCCGAGCAGACCCAGCACCACCAGGGTGGTCCGGCGTGCGGCTCGGCCATCCGGGTTGGTGTAGAAGCGGACGAGGACGTGGGGGAGTCCCATGGTCCCGAAGAACAGCGCCAGGATCAGCGAATAGGTGGCGTACAACGGGTACTCGGAGTTCGAGCGCAGTGGCAACACCCAGTCCTCGCCGGCCAGCGGTTGGAGGGCGTCGGCGTGCGGGATGGCCGACCCGGCGGGGAACGTCAACTCGCTGCCAGCCGCGACATCGTGGCTTCCCGTGTCCAGCAGCACCGGACCGTCCCGGGGTGTCCCGTCGACGGTCCCGTCCACCTCGACCAGGACCGGGTCGGTGACCGCGATGGAGACCCCGGTGGCGATCTCGACGGTGGTGACCTCTGCGAACGTCGGTGGCCCCTCGTGGTTGACCTCGGGGAGCCCGTCGGCGCGCCACACCAGCAGCACGAAGACGGCCGGGACGGCAAGCGCGGTGAGCTTCAGCCAGTACTGGAAGGCCTGCACGAACGTGATGCTGCGCATCCCCCCGGCCACGACCCCGAGGAGCACCACCACCGCCACCAGGACCGGGCCGACCCAGCGCGGGGCCCCCGTGACGGTGCGGACGGTGAGACCTGCGGCCTGGAACTGGGGGAGCAGGTAGAGCCACCCGATGGTGACCACCAGCACGCTGGCAGCGCGTCGGGCGGGGAGGGACTCCAGACGTGCCTCGGCGAAGTCGGGCAGGGTGTAGGCCCCGGAGCGGCGCAGCGGCGCGGCGACGAGGACCAGCAGCACGAGGTATCCGGCGGTATAACCGACCGGGAACCACAGCATGTCCGCGCCGTAGGCCAGGACCAGGCCCGCGACGCCCAGGAACGAGGCGGCGGAGAGGTACTCGCCACCGATCGCGGAGGCGTTCCACCACGGCGTGACCGACCGCGAGGCGACGTAGAAGTCGCTGGTGGTGCGGGAGGCGCGGACGCCGATGGCGCCGACGAGGATGGTCAGGACGGCGGTCGCCAGGATGGCGACCAGGCCAAGCGTCGGACTCATCGGCGGTGGACGAGGTCCACGAAGTCACGCTCGACCCGCTCGGCGTTGCGCACGTAGAACCACGCGGCTGCGACGAGCGCGGGGTAGACCACGAAGCCCAGCAGCACCCACGGCAGGGTGATCCCGAACACGTGCACCTGGGTGGCGGCGGGGAAGACCCGGAACACCAGCGGCAGCAGGGCGAGCACCCCGAGGGAGACGGCGAGCACGGCGGCGCCCAGCCGCAGCTGGGAGCGGATCAGGGAGGTGATGTAGACCTCGCCCAGCCCGGTCTGCTCGTCGATCTCGGAGACCACGGTGGCCGGGCGCATCCGGGGTCGGCTGCGCCGCGGGTGGGTGACGGTGACGCGCTCGTTCATCCGCCGGCCCTGTTCACCAGGAGGTCGCGCAGTTGACGGGTATGCCGCCGGCTCACGGCGAGCTGCTCGTCACCGACGAGGACGGTGTAGCGACCTCCCTCGACCCGGATCTCCTGCACGTGGGTCAACGAGACCAGGTGGCTGCGGTGGATGCGGACGAAGCCGGCGTCGCCCCACCGTTGCTCCAACGTGGTCAGCGGGACGCGCAGCAGGTGGCTGCCCTCGGTGGTGTGCAACCTGGCGTAGTCACCCTGGGCGGTGACGTAGCGGATGTCGCGACGGCGCACGAACCGGGTGATCCCACCGAGCTCGACAGGGATGGTCTCTTCGTCGCCGGCCCGGCTGCCCTCCTCCGGCCCCTCCACGTGCTGTAGCGCCCGGTCGAGTGCTGCGGTCAGCCGGTCCGGACGGTAGGGCTTCATGACGTAGTCGACGGCCTGCAGCTCGAAGGCGTCGACAGCGTGGTCGTCGTAGGCCGTGACGAAGACGACGGCGGGCGGCTGCCTGAAGCGCGCCAGCACGCGGGCGAGGTCCAGTCCGGAGAGGCCGGGCATGCGGATGTCGAGGAAGACGATCTGCACGTCCTCCTGCTCCAGGACGCGCAGGGCACCGGCACCGTCCTCGGCGGTGAGGACGCGGTCGAAACGCCCATCGGCCCGCAGCAGGTGCGCGAGTTCACGCAGGGCAGGCGGTTCGTCGTCGACGGCGAGGACGCACGGCATACCGGAAGGGTAGCCGCCCGTCACTCAGCTGGCGTGGACGCCCGGGGCGTACTTCGGGACCCGCATGCTGACCTTGGTGCCGGCCCCGGGTGCCGTCTCCACGACCAGCCCGTACTCGTCGCCGAAGACGCTCCGCAGCCGCTCGTCGACGTTGCCCAGGCCGACGTGGTCGCCGCTCTCCCCGACCAGGGTGGCGAGCACCCGCTCCGGGTCCATCCCCACCCCGTCGTCCTCGATGCTGATGCTGGCCTCGTTGCCGGCGTCCTCCGCCACGATCGCGATGCGGCCGCTGCCCCGCTTGCCCTCCAGCCCGTGGCGCAGGGCGTTCTCGACCAGGGGTTGCAGGCACAGGAACGGCACCGCGACGGGCAGCACCTCGGGGGCCACCCGCAGCGTGACCTGTAACCGCTCGCCGAAGCGGGCGCGTTCCAGCATCAGGTAGCGCTCGATCGAGCGCAGCTCCTCGGCCAGGGTGGTGAACTCGCCGTGGCGGCGGAAGGAGTAGCGGGTGAAGTCGGCGAACTCCAGCAGCAGATCGCGGGCGTGCTCGGGGTCGGTGCGCACGTAGGAGGCGATGGCCCCGAGGGAGTTGTAGACGAAGTGCGGGGAGATCTGTGCCCGCAGGGCCCGGATCTCCGCCTCGGCCAGCTTGGCCCGGGACTGGTCGAGCTCGGCGAGCTCGAGCTGGCCGGAGACGAACGCGGCGACCTCCTCCACCGCGCGGACCAGGCGCGCCGAGGGACGGTTGGAGGTGTATGCCGTGAGGGCGCCCACGACGTGGTCCTCGGTGGTCAGGGCCGCGGTCACGGCGTACTTGACCGGGCAGTCCGGGTCCGTGCAGGACACCGCATCCGGCCCCAGCACCGCGGTGGACCCGTCCAGCACGGCGTCGGCGGCGTGGCCAGGGGCGTCGACGGCGTGCAGGTCACCGCCCGCACCGTCCCAGGCGAGCGGGTCCTCGCCGTCGGTGAGGGCCAGCGCCTCGGTGCCCAGGAGGGACCTCAGGTGCCGGGCCGCGCGCCCGGCTCCGGCGTGCAGCCCTGCCCGCAGCTCGGGGGTTGCCAGGCTGGTGATGTGGAGCACCCGGTAGGTGGCCTGGTCCTCAGGACTGCCCAGCACGAGCCGGGAGCGCACCAGCCACCCCAGCAGGACCGCGCCGGCGACGACGACGAGGACACCGATGGTGACGGCGATCGCGGTGCCCATGACGGTGCACCCTATCGGCGGGGATCGCGCCCCACGGTCAGCGGTGCGAGACCGTGCTGAACCGGACCTCCTGGCCGGGACGTAGCTGCCCGCACCGGTCGACGTCGTCATCGTCGACGTAGCCGATCACCGGGTAACCCCCGGTGACCGGGTGGTCGGCGAGGAACAGCACGGGCAGGCCAGACGGGGGGACCTGGAGGGCGCCGCGCAGCATCCCCTCGCTGGAGAGCTCGCCCTCCGTGAGCCGCTGCAGCGGCTCACCGTCCAACCGCACACCGACCCGGTTGGACTGGCTGGTGGCGGTGTAGACCTGGCTGGTCAGGTGGTCCCAGCCCGCGTCGCCGAACCAGTCGTCGCGGGGGCCGGGGGTGACGTGCACGGTGAGCCGCCCTCCGTCCGGCTCGGGCACGGCCGCCACGTCGACACCCGGCACGGGGCGGGGCGTGTGCCCGACCGGGAGCTCGTCGCCGGGGGAGGGCGTGGCTGGTCCGAGACCCGCCAGCAGGTCCGTCGCCCGGGACCCGAGGACCGGGTCGACGGCGATTCCGCCGCGCACGGCGAGGTAGGTGCGCAGTCCTGCCGCAGGTGTGCCGAGGCGCAGCGTCTCGCCGGGGCGCAGCGTGAAGGGGGACAGGTGCGGTGCGCCGGGGCAGCGTGCCCCTGCGGTGGCCACGACGAGCGGCTGGTCGCTCTCCACCACGAGGCCGCCGAAGGTGACCTCCAGGGTCGCCAGCGTGGGGTGGTTGCCGACCAGGGCATTGGCCAGCCGGTGGCTGCCGCGGTCGCAGGCGCCCGAGCGCCCGACACCCAGGGAGGCCTGCCCGGGGCGGCCGAAGTCCTGGACGGTCGTCAGTGGGCCGGTCTCCAGGATCCGGAGCGTGCGCTGCCGATCGCCGGTGCTCACGATGCCTCCACGAACCGGACGCGGGCACCGGGCACCAGCAGCGCGGGGGTCTCCCGGTGCAGGTCGAACACCTCGACCTCCGCGTGGCCGATCAGTTGCCAGCCACCGGGGGACTCCCGGGGGTAGACCCCAGTGAACTCGCCGGCCAGCGCCACGGACCCGGCCGGCACCTTGGTGCGGGGACTGCTGCGGCGGGGGATGTCCCAGTCGTGGGTGGCTCCGGTCAGGTACCCGAAGCCCGGGGCGAACCCGCAGAAGGCCACGGTCCACTCCTCCTCCCGGTGCCGTTGCACGAGTTCGGGGACGGAGATGCTGAGGAGTTCGGCGACGTCGGCCAGGTCCTCGCCGTCGTAGCGGACCGGGACCTCGACCGGGGCGGACTCGGACCGTTCGTGCTCGCCGGGGCGCAGCCCGCGCAGTCGCGTGGCCAGACCGCCGAGGTCGGTGTCACGGTCGGCGACGACCAGGACGGTGCGCCCCGCGGGGACCACGTCGAGGACTCCGGGCAGGGACTCTTCCTGGATCCGGGCGTAGTGGGCCAGGACCTCATCGAGGTTCTCGAACTCCAGGAGGAGTCCGCGGGAGCCGCTGGGCAGGACCTTCATCGGTCGCGGGTGAACGGAGCGAGCACGAGCCCGGCGTCCTCGAGCGCCGACCGGACCGTGCGGGCGATCTGGACCGCGCCCGGGGTGTCTCCGTGCACGCAGATCGAGTCGGGGCGCAACGTCAGCGGGTCACCGTTGACGTCGGCGATGGGCTCCCCGGTGGCCATGGCGATACAGCGCCGCGCGATCTCCTCGGGGTCGTGCAACACCGCTCCGGCCTCCTTGCGGGACACCAGGTGGCCCTCCGGGGTGTAGGCCCGGTCGGCGAACGCCTCGTGCGCGGTGGCCAACCCGGCCTCCTCCGCGAGCCGGAGCACCACGGACCCCGGCAGCCCCATCAGCGTCAGGGACGCGTCGTAGTCCTTGACGGCGCCGACCACGGCAGACGCGTGCGCCTCGTGGGTGACGATGGTGTTGTAGAGCCCGCCGTGGGGCTTGACGTAGCGGACCGAGCCGCCGGTGAGGCCGGCGATCCCGGTCAGGGCCGCGATCTGGTAGGTGACCTCGTCGCGCAGGGTGTCGGCGTCGACGTCGACGAACCTGCGACCGAAGCCGGTCAGGTCGCGGTAGGCGACGTGGGCCCCGATCGCCACGCCGGTCCGGGTGGCGTGCTCGGTGACCCGGCGCATGATGCTGGGGTCCCCGGCGTGGAAGCCGCACGCGACGTTGGCACTGGTGACGATGTCGAGGAGGGCGTCGTCGTCACCCATGGTCCAGCTGCCCAGGCCCTCGCCGAGGTCGGAGTTCAGGTCGACGGTGTCCATGTCGGCTCCTTCGGTCGATTCGTCTGTCGGGTTGGTCGCTCAGCCGGTGATCAGTTCGATGGCGGGGCGGATCGAGTTCACCGCGAGGTAGATCGTCAGCACCCATGCTGCCGTGCCGAGCGCCGCCAGCCACACCGGGTACTCATAGCCGTTGAGCAGGTCCCGGCGGCGCCAGGCCACCCACATGATGACCCCGATGCCGACGGGCAACAGGATCCCGTTGAAGGCGCCAGCGAAGACCAGCAGCTGGGCCGGTGCCGCACCAATGGACAGGAAGAGGATGGTGGACAGCGCGATGAACCCGATGACCAGCAGGTTGGTGGTCTGTCGCGACGTCTTCACCCGGGAGGTCAGGAAGGTGACGGTGGTGTAGGAGCAGCCGATGACACTGGTGAGCGCGGCGGCCGCGAAGATGATGCCGAACATCCGGTAGCCGACCTCGCCGGCCGCCGCCATGAAGGCCGAGGCGGCCTGGCTCTCGGGGTCCAGGTCGGCCCCGCTGCGCACCACGCCGAGGATCGCCAGGAAGAGGATGACCCGCATCACACCGGTGACCAGGATGCCGACGATGGCACTGCGGGTGAGCTCGCGGACCCGCTCGGGACCCGTCACCCCGGCGTCGACCAGCCGGTGCGCCCCGGCGTAGATGATGTAGCCGCCGATGGTCCCGCCGATCAGGGTGGTGATGGCCAGGAAGCTGATCTCCTCCGGGAGCACGCTGTTCTTCAGTGCGTCGCCGACCGGAGGGGAGGAGGTGACCGCGACGTAGGCGGTGAGGCCGATCATCAGGGCACCGAGCACCACGACGACGCGGTCCATGGCCACACCGGCCCGCTTGGAGAGGAAGACGGCGACGGCCGCGACGGCCAGCACCGTGCCGCCGATCTTGGCGTCCACGCCGACCATGATGTTGGCGCCCAGCCCCGCGCCGCTGACGTTGCCGATGTTGAAGACCAGGCCGCCCACCAGCAGGAGTGCGGCCATGAAGTAGCCCAGACCCGGGACGACGGCGTTGCCCAGCTCCTGGGCGCGGCGGCCCGAGACGCCGATGACCCGCCAGACGTTGGTCTGGATCGCGATGTCGACCAGGATCGAGATCAGGATCGCGAAGGCGAAGGCCGCGCC
The DNA here is from genome assembly GCF_057176825.1 of Ornithinicoccus sp. Classification (NCBI taxonomy): domain Bacteria; kingdom Bacillati; phylum Actinomycetota; class Actinomycetes; order Micrococcales; family Intrasporangiaceae; genus Ornithinicoccus; species Ornithinicoccus sp. The sequence continues at coordinate 2,519,485 of NZ_CM169976.1, forward strand.
GAGCTGGACGGTGAAGTTGGTCGTCTGGGTGATGAACCCCGGGCCGATCGCCGAGGTGGCCATCAGGAAGATGGCTCCCAGCAGCGTGCCCTTCCCGGTGGGGGTGGGGACCTTCGCGGTGTCGGTCGTGGACGTGTGCTGCTCGGCCATGGGCGACTCTTCCTCGAGTTCTTCCTGGTGCGTCGACCCGGGATGGGCCGTTGCGCGACGACGGTAGCGATTGTTGAACAATCTGTCGAGGGTTGTTCAACAAAAAGTTTCCGGGCATGATGAATGAGTGACGTCAACGACTGCCGGATCCAGCCAGGCCGCCCGGGCCGCGGCCGAGCTCAGCGAGTGGATCACCGAGGGGCGGCTGCAGCCAGGGGTCCGGCTGTCCGAGGAGCGCCTGGTCGGCCAGCTGGGGGTCTCGCGCAACACCCTGCGCGAGGCCTTCCGGGTGCTGGCGCACGATGGGCTGCTCGTGCACGCGCTTCAACCGGGGCACCTTCGTCAGCGAGTTGACCAGCGCCGACGTGCGCGATGTCTACCGGATCCGACGGTTCCTGGAGCCGACGGTGGTGCGCTCCCTCGTGCCGGCCGACGTGGACCGGCTGGCGCCTCTCGCCGAGGCCCTGGCCGAGGCGGACGCGGCGGTCGCGGACGCAGCGCTGGGTCGATGTCGGCACCGCGAACATGCACTTCCACCGCTGCCCTGGTGGCCCTCGCGGGCAGCCCTCGGCGTGAACTCGACGATGCGGCGGCTGTCGGCCGAGCTGCGGCTGGTGTTCGCGGTGATCGACGACCCGCGCCGCCTCTACGAGCCGTTCGTCGAGCGCAACCGGACGGCCTACGAGCTGCTGCGGGCCGGCCGCTTCGCCGAGGCGGGGGACTACCTGGAGGAGTACCTCGGCGCTGTCCGAGCAGTCCATCCTCGCAGGCCTTCGAGGCGGGGTTGCGGTCATGACGGCGCCCGATCTCAGCACGCCACGCCGGGGCCCGCACGGCATACCGCTCCGGCCATGGTCGCCCCCAGCAGCGGGCACGCGCCGGGCTTCACCCAGGCCAACCTGGTCGTGCTGCCGCGGGACTGGGCCTGGGACATGCTCCTGTTTGGGCAGCGCAACCCCCAGCCGGTGCCGCTCCTGGACGTCACGGACGCCGGCTCCCCACGCACCGAGCTCGCCCCCGAGGCCGATCTGCGCACCGACCTGCCGCTCTACCGGGTGTGGCGCGACGGCGAGCTCGTCGAGGAGGTGCCCGACATCACGGCGCTGTGGCGCGAGGACCTGGTCGCGTTCCTGGTCGGCTGCTCGTTCAGCTTCGAGCAGGCCCTGCTCGACGCCGGGGTCCCGGTCCGCAACATCGAGCAGGGCCGCAACGTGGCGATGTATCGGACCCACCGCGAGTGCCGCCCGGCGGGTCGACTGTCCGGCCCGCTCGTGGTCTCGATGCGCCCGGTGCCGGCCGCCCTCGTGCCGACGGCGGTGCAGGTCACCGCCCGCATGCCGCAGGTGCACGGGGCGCCGGTCCACGTCGGCGCGCCCGAGCAGCTCGGGATAGCCGACCTCGACGCCCCGGACTTCGGCGAGCCGATCGAGTTCCACGACGGGGACGTCCCGGTCTTCTGGGCCTGCGGCGTGACCCCGCAGGCCGCGCTGATGGCCTCGCAACCGCCCTTCGCGATCACCCACGCGCCGGGGCACATGTTCGTCACGGACGTCCCGGACTCGGCCTACCGCACGTCCTGATCGCCGGCGTGATATCTTGACATCAAGATAAATGCCGGAGTGAGGGAGTCGAAGCTGTGCCCACCTGGGACCCCGAGCAGTACGTCCGATTCGCCGACCACCGCGATCGGCCGTTCCACGACCTGGTGGCCCGGGTGGGGGCCGGAGCCAGCGAGGTGACCGCTGTCGCCGACCTCGGCTGCGGGCCGGGGACGCTGACCGCCTCGCTGCTCCCGCGGTGGCCCGACGCCCAGGTCCTGGGCGTCGACTCCTCGGCCGAGATGATCGAGCGTGCCGCCGCCGTCGCGCGCGACCAGGGCGACGGTCGGCTCTCCTTCCTGACAGCAGGACCTGCGTGACTGGATCAGCGGAGACGGACGCCTCGGCATACGACGTCATCGTGAGCAACGCCACGCTGCAGTGGGTGCCGGACCACCTGTCCCTGCTGCCCGGGCTCGTCGACCGGCTGCGCCCCGGCGGGTGGCTCGCGGTGCAGATCCCCGGCAACCACGACGCGCCGCTGCACGCGATCCTGCGGGAGATGGCCCGGACCGAGCCGTATGCCGAGCACGCCGCCTCCGCGTCGGACCGGTTCTCCCTGCCGGGTCCCGTGGACTATCTCGAGGCGCTGACGGACGCCGGGTGCCGGGTGGACGCCTGGGAGACCACGTACCTGCAGGTCCTCCAGGGGCCCGACCCCGTCTTCGAGTGGATCAGCGGGACGGGTGCCCGCCCGGTGCTGCAGGCACTGCCGGAGGGGCTGCAGGAGGAGTTCGTGGCGGCGTACAAGGACCGGTTGCGACAGGCCTACCCCGAGGGTCCGCACGGCACGGTGCTGCCGTTCCGGCGGGTCTTCGCCGTCGCCCAACGCCGGTAGCACGGGCTGGAGTCCGGCTGGGTAGACTGCGGGGTGAACGCTCGTTCACCCCGCTAGGAGGATCGTGCCCCGGAGCTCCCCGTCCCACGACGCAGCGGCGCCGTCCGCTGCCCCGGCCCGGAGGGTTCCCTCCACCCCGCTGATCATCACGGTCCTGGCCCTGTGCGGGACGCTGGTCTCGCTGCAGCAGACCCTGGTACTGCCCCTGCTGCCGGACTTCCCGGAGATCTTGGGCACCAGCAGCGACAACGCCAGCTGGCTGGTGACCGTCACCCTGCTCACCGCTGCCGTGGGCACCCCGATCGTCTCCCGGCTCGCCGACATGTTCGGCAAGCGCCTGATGATGGTGGTCTGCCTCGTCACGGTCATCGTCGGCTCCCTCGTCGCCGCGTTGAGCCCGTCGCTGCCGCTGGTGCTCACGGGTCGCGCCCTGACCGGCTTCGGGGCCTGTCTGGTGCCCGTCGGCATTAGCATCATGCGCGACCATCTGCCCGCGGACCGGGTCGGGTCCGGCGTGGCCCTGATGAGCGCGACGCTGGGCATCGGCGGTGCGGTGGGGATGCCCCTGGCGGGTGTCATCTACGAGAGCCTGGACTGGCACGCCCTGTTCTGGGTGTCCGGCGGATTCGCGGTGGTGATGCTGGCGCTGGTGGTGTGGGTGGTCCCCGAGTCCACCGTGCGCACGCGAGGCCGCTTCGACTACGCCGGCGCCCTGCTCCTGTCGGCCGCGCTGACCTGCCTGCTCATCGCCATCTCCAAGGCGGGCACCTGGGGCTGGACCTCCGAGCGGACCATCGTGCTGCTCATCCTGGCCGTCCTGATCCTGGCTGCCTGGGTGCCGTGGGAACTGCGCTCGGGCCAGCCCCTGGTCGACATCCGGACCTCGACGCGGCGCACCGTGCTGCTGACCAATGCGGCGTCGGTGCTCATCGGCTTCGCGATGTTCACCAACTTCCTGACCAGCGCCCAGCAGGTCCAGATGCCGGTCGCCACGGGTTACGGCTTCGGCCTGTCCGTCGTCGAGACCGGGCTGGCGATGCTGCCCTCGGGCATCCTGATGGTGGCGATGTCACCGGCTGCGGCGTGGTTGATCCGCCGGTTCGGCGCCCGGGAGATGCTGCTCACCGGTGGCCTGGTGATGGCCGTGGGCTTCGTGCTCCGGGTGTTCCTGCACGCCAACCTGCTGGAGGTCCTGCTCGCCTCCGCGATCGGCTCGGTCGGCACCGCGCTGGCCTTCGCGGCCATGCCGATCCTGATCATGCGCTCGGTCCCGATCACCGAGACCGCCTCCGCCAACGGGCTGAACACCCTGCTGCGATCCATCGGGACCTCCACCGCGAGCGCCACGGTGGCCGCGGTGTTCGCCGCGATGGTGATGGACGTCGACGGGGCGTCGGTGCCGAGCCTGGAGGGCTACCAGCTGGTCTTCTGGCTGGGCACCGCCGCGGCGCTGGGCGGGGCCACCATCGCAGCCTTCATCCGGCGGCCTGCCCCGGTCGCCCCGCGCGAGGCCCGGCCCGATGACGAGCACGTCACCGTCGAGCGGGACGAGGTCAAGGCGGAGGGCACCGAGCAGGAGTTGATCATCCGCGGACTGGTCACCGGCCGCTCAGACAAGCCGGTCAAGCAGGCCGTCGTCACCGTGCTGCACGCGGACGGGCGGCACATCGACTGGGGCCGGACCGACAACACCGGCTCGTTCGCCCTCGCCCTCCCCGGAGCAGCCCGCTACCTGGTGGTGGTCTCGGCCGACGGATGGGCGCCCCAGTCTGGTCTGGTCGACCTGGGCGAGGAGGAGATCGACACCATCCAGCTGGTGCGACGCCTCACCCTCACCGGCCTGGTCACCGACGAGGGGGAGCCGATGCCCGGGGCCATGCTCTCCCTGATCCGCCACTCCGGGGAGTACGCCGCCACCGCCCACGCCGACGACGAGGGACGCTACGAGATCGGGCTGCCGCCCCCCGGACGCTATGTGCTCACCGTCGTCGAGCCGGACTCCTGCCGCACCCGGTCGCGGGCCGTCCAGGTCGGCTCCACCTCCACCACGTTGGATATCGACATCGTCACCGGCGTGCCGCAGCACCCCGAGCGGGCCGCGCTGTGAGCGACACGGCTGAGCCGGGCACCCGCGAGCAGGTCCTGCAGGTCGCCAGGCGACTCTTCGGCGAGCGTGGCTACGGCGCCGTCACGATCCGGGAGATCGCGGCCGAGGCCGGGGTCTCCGCGGCGCTGGTGATGAAGGTCGGCGGCTCCAAGGAACAGTTGCATGCCGACGCGACACCACTCGAGCCGGCCCCGTTGGAGCCGGACGTTCCACTGGAGGGACTGGGGGAGCGGCTGGTCCGGCGCATGCTGACCCGCCGCGACGAGGACGTCGCAGAGCCGTGGCTGCGGGCGCTCTACCTGGTGGCCGACGCCCCGGACCCCGAAGCGGCCAGGGCAGAGTTCCGCGACCGGTTCCTGGCCCGGTTCGACCAGCTCGTCGCGGACGACCCCGCCGTGGCGCACCGGGCGGACCTGCTGGCCTGTCTGATGCTGGGCCTGGCGGCCGGCACCCGGACCTTCCGCCTGTTGCCGCCCGGGGTCACCGACCTGGACCGGGCGGCCCGCGAGTACGGCCGGTTCGCCCAGGACCTGATCGACGGGATCGGCGGGCCGGACGCCTAGGCTAGGGACATGACGGCACGCCGGGTGATGGGTCTGGAGACCGAGTTCGGGATCACCGCGCAGGGTGACCCGGGCGCCAACCCGATCCTGCTCTCCGGGCAGGCGGTGCGCTCGTATGTCGTGTCCGCCGGTCCGGGGCGGGCCCTGCCCACGGGCTCGGGCTGGGACTACGCGGACGAGACGCCGTTGCGCGACGCCCGGGGTTATGAGATGGCCCGCGCCCTGGCCGACGTCAGCCAGCTGACCGACGAGGACGATCCCGCGACGGCGAACTCGGTGCTGTCCAACGGCGCCCGCCTCTACGTGGACCATGCGCACCCGGAGTACTCCTCACCGGAGGTCCTGACGCCGCGCGACGCCGTGACCTGGGACCGCGCCGGGGAGTCGGTCATGCGGCAGGCCTGCGACGCCCTCGCCGGCCAGGGCCGGGCGCTGCGGATCTACAAGAACAACGTCGACGGCAAGGGCGCCTCCTACGGCACCCACGAGAACTACCTGATGCCCCGCGAGGTGCCGTTCCTGCGCATCGCCCGGGCCCTGATCCCCTTCTTCGTCGCCCGCCAGGTGGTGTGTGGCGCGGGGCGCGTCGGCATCGGTGTCAGCTCCCAGGAGCCCGGCTTCCAGATCGCGCAGCGGGCCGACTACGTGGAGACCGACATCGGGCTGGAGACCACGCTGAAGCGCCCCATCGTCAACACCAGGGACGAGCCGCACGCTTCGGCCGAGAAGTACCGGCGGCTCCACGTCATCGTCGGCGACGCCAACATCGCCGACACGGCCAACCTGCTCAAGGTCGGCATGACCAGCCTCGTGCTGCGTCTCATCGAGCACGACCGGGCCCCGGATCTCGAACTGGCCGACCCGGTCGCGGCGATCCGGATCTTCTCGCGCGACCCGAGCCTGCGCGCCACCGTCCCGACCACGGACGGACGGGCGGTGCGCGCCCTCGACATCCTCACGGCATACCGGGAGGCGGTGGCCGGGCTGGCCGCGGACGAGGTGCCGGGGTGGGAGCCGGACCCGGACACCACCGAGGTCCTCGACCTGTGGGACGACATCACCGGACGACTCGCCCACGACCCGATGAGCTGCGCTGCCGAGTTGGACTGGGTGGCCAAGTTGGGGCTGCTCGAGGCCTACCGGGACCGGGGCGGCCTGGAGTGGGGCGACCCGAAGCTGGCAGCGATCGACATCCAGTACTCCGACCTCGACGCCACCCGGGGGCTGGGAGTACGGATGCGCGACAGCGGCCGGTTGCGGGCCCTGGTCGACCCGGCCGCCGTCGAGACGGCGGTGCACACCCCGCCGGAGGACACCCGTGCCTTCTTCCGGGGCAGCTGCGTCAGCCGGTACCCCGAGGAGATCCGGGCCGCCTCCTGGGACTCGGTGGTCTTCGGGGTCGGGGCCCGGGGGCTGCGCCGGGTGAGCCTGCCCGAGCCCCTGTTGGGCACCCGCAAGGACACCGGTGAGCTGCTCGAGGCAAGTCAGGACGCCGCCGCCTTCCTGGAGGCGCTGGCCGCGCGTTAGGGTCGACCCCACCGGGTGCCGACGCCCGGGACAGCACGGAGAGGACGACGTCATGGCCGGTCAGGAGCAGGAGCGCAGGCCCGAGCGCCGCGAGGACGCCGACACCCCACCCGAGCCGCCGGCGGCCGCGCCGCAGGCGGCCGACCAGAAGCGGGACGCCGAGGTCGACGACCTGCTGGCCGAGATCGACGGGGTGCTGGAGTCCAACGCCGAGGAGTTCGTGCACGGCTTCGTGCAGAAGGGTGGCCAGTGAGCGGGAGACCCGAGTCCCAGTTGCCGGCCAGCTACCGCAGCACGGGGAGCAGCTCGTTCACCGAGTTCCTGGGCAGCCACGCCCCACACCTGTTGCCCGGCGGGGGCGCCAGGGTGGGTGAGGGTGCCGTCGAGGCCCCACACGGCACCACGATCGTCGCGCTGACCTTCGCCGACGGCGTGGTCGTCGCCGGGGACCGCCGGGCCACGATGGGCAGCTTCATCGCCAACCGGGACATGCAGAAGGTGTTCACCGCCGACGAGTACTCCGTCGTCGGGATCGCCGGCACGGCCGGGGTGGCCATCGAGATCGTCAAGCTGTTCCAGGTAGAGCTCGAGCACTACGAGAAGATCGAGGGCACCCTGCTCTCGCTGGAGGGCAAGGCGAACCGCCTCGCAGCGATGATCCGGGGCAACCTCGGCAACGCGATGCAGGGCCTGTCCGTGCTCCCGATGTTCGCCGGCTACGACCTGGCCCGCGGGGACGGGCGCATCTTCTCCTACGACATGACCGGCGGGTGTTATGAGGAGGAACGGCACCACAGCATCGGCTCAGGCTCGCTCTTCGCCCGCGGCTCGCTGAAGAAGCTGTGGCACCCGGGGATGGATGAGGCGCGCTCCGTCTCCGTCGCCGTCGAGGCGCTCTACGACGCAGCCGACGACGACTCGGCCACCGGCGGGCCCGACCCCGCCCGGCAGATCTACCCCACCTGCGCCGTGGTCACCGCAGCCGGCGTGCGCTACCTGCCTGACGACATACTCGAGGCGATGGTCGGTGACCTGGTCCAGCGACGGCGCGGCAACCCCGGAGGTGCCCGATGACCTTCCCGATGTACGTCTCGCCCGAGCAGTTGATGAAGGATCGGGCCGACTTCGCCCGCAAGGGGATCGCGCGGGGTCGGTCGGTGCTGGTCCTGGGCTATGCCAACGGCATCGCGTTCGTGGCCGAGAACCCCTCCAGCACCCTGCACAAGGTCTCCGAGATCTACGACCGGATCGCCTTCGCCGCCGTGGGCAAGTACAACGAGTTCGAGAACCTGCGGGTCGCCGGTATCCGGTATGCCGACCTGCGCGGCTACTCCTACGACCGCAGCGACGTGTCCGCCCGGGGCCTGGCCAACGCCTACGCCCAGACGCTCGGCACGGTCTTCACCCAGGAGTCCAAGCCCTACGAGGTGGAGATCGCGGTGGCCCAGGTGGGGGTGGAGCCCGCCGGTGACCAGCTGTACCGGTTGACCTACGACGGGTCGGTCACCGAGGAACGCGGCTTCGTCGCGATGGGTGGGGCCAGCGAGGCGCTGACCACGGGGCTGCGCGACCGGTGGGAGCCGGACCAGTCCCTTGACGTCGTGCTGCGGCTGGCGGTCGACCTGCTCGCGGTGGACCAGGAGGGCGAGCCCCGCGAGCTCGGCCCCGAGCACCTGGAGGTGGCCGTCCTGGACCGGCGTCGCCCGCGGCGCACCTTCCGGCGGATCGGGGGCCCGTTGCTGGACGCGCTGCTCGACGGCGACGCCCCGACCACCGACATCCCGACCCAGGACGACGCCCGCCCCGGCCCGCACGACACGCTCACCGGCGAGAACGCCCCGTCGGCGCCACCACCGGCGGGGGACGGCGTGCCGACCACCAACCCGCAGACCCAGCAGGACGACGAGGAGTCCTGACCCGTGGCGGTCCCCGGCCACCGCTTAGGGTGAGGTCATGGAACGCCGGATCTTCGGGATCGAGACCGAGTTCGGTGTCAACTGTGCCTTCACCGGGGACCGCCGGCTCGCACCGGACGAGGTCGCCCGCTACCTGTTCCGCAAGGTCGTCTCCTGGGGCCGCTCCAGCAACGTCTTCCTCGGCAACGGCTCGCGCCTCTACCTGGACGTCGGGTCCCACCCCGAGTACGCCACCGCCGAGTGCGACGACCTTGACGAGCTCGTCGCGCACGACAAGGCGGGGGAGTCGATCCTGCACGACCTGGCGCTGGACGCCGAGCACCGGATGGCCGAGGAGGGCATCGACTCCCGGGTCTACGTGCTCAAGAACAACGTGGACTCGCGAGGCAACTCCTATGGCTGCCACGAGAACTACCTGATCCGGCGCCAGGGCGAGCTGAGTCGGGTCACCGACACCCTGATCCCGTTCCTGATCACCCGGCAGCTGATCGCCGGGGCGGGCAGACTGCACGTCACCGGCGACCATGCCGTCTACCTGATCAGCCAGCGCGCCGACCACATCTGGGACGGCCTGAGCTCGGCCACCACCCGGTCCCGGCCCATCATCAACACCCGGGACGAGCCGCACGCCGACGCCGAGCGGTTCCGCAGGCTGCACGTCATCGTGGGCGACTCCACGATGAGCGAGACCACCACCCGGCTCAAGGTCGCCAGCACCGACCTGGTGCTGAAGATGATCGAGTCCGGCACCCCCCTGGGCGACTTCACCCTGGACAACCCGATCCGCGCGATCCGGGACATCTCCCGCGATCTGGAGGGTCGGCATACGCTCACCCTGTCCAACGGGCGCACCATGACCGCCGTCGACCTGCAGACCGAGTTCCTCAGCCGGGTCAGCCGGTATGCCGAGGCGTCCGGGTTGGCCGAGCGCGAGCCCTACCGCTCCGTGCTGGACCTGTGGGAACGCACCCTGCGGGCGGTGCAGACGCAGGACTTCTCGCTGGTGGACACCGAGGTCGAGTGGGTGATGAAGCTGCGCACACTGCGGGAGTATGCCGAGGCGCACGACCTGCCGCTGACGCACCCGCGGGTGCAACAACTGGACCTGGCCTGGCACGACATCCACCCCACCCGGGGGTTGTTCAGCATCCTGACTCGTCGCGGACGTGCGGCCACGGTCGTGACGCCCGAGCAGATCGAGACCGCCACGCACACCCCGCCGCAGACCACCCGCGCCAAGCTGCGCGGCGACTTCGTGCGCGCCGCGCAGGAGCACCGCCGCGACTTCAGCGTCGACTGGGTGCACCTGAAGCTCAACGACGCCGCCCAGCGCACCGTGCTGTGCAAGGACCCGTTCATCAGCGAGGACCACCGGATCACCGACCTGATCGAGTCGATCCGCTCCGGCGTGCGGCCCGGCACGCACCGGCTGGTCTGAGCACCCAGCAACCTCCCAGGCGGCGCGGGTTAGGCTGGGGTGTTCCCAACGACCTGCGACAGACAGGATGGCGCGTGCGCTCTCCACGATTCCGGCTGCTCGGTGCAGCCCTCACCACGGCGCTGCTGCTCGGCGCCTGCGGCTCCGACGACGGCGACAACGGCAGCACCGAGACCGACCAGGCGACCGCCTCGGCCGGTGACGACGCCGCCGCCACCTCAGTCGCCCCCCGCGGGGACCTCGCGGACGTGGCGGTGGAGGACGTCGACGGTGCCCCGGCCCTGACCCTGGGCGGGGAGCTCTTCGCCGAGGGTGACGTGCCGTTCGCCGTCGCGGAGTCCGAGACCACGGAGGTCACGCCGGGTGACGGTGAGGAGATCACCGCCGAGCACCACGTGCGGGCGCGCTACATCATGGTGAACGGCACGACGGGGGAGGAGATCGTCAACTCGGTCGCCGACGACCAGGAGGTCACCTTCGACCTGACGCTGCAGGACCTGCTCCCGGGGCTGACCAACGCCCTGGTCGGCACCGCCCCCGGCGCCGAGGTGATCGCCGCCATGTCCCCCGAGGACGGCTTCGGCCCCGACGGCTACCCCGACCTCGGCATCGGCGGCGGCGACACGCTCGTCGTCTACCTTGAGGTGGTCTCGGCCCACGTGCCGCTGAGCCAGGCCGAGGGGACCGAGGTCGAGCCGGAGGAGGGCCTGCCCACGGTCGAGGCCGACGGCACCTCGCCGGCCCAGGTCACCATCCCCGACGGGGAGGATCCCCCCGCCGAGCTGGTCGTCCAGCCGCTCATCGAGGGTGAGGGCGACGAGGTGCAGTCCGGCCAGCAGGTCACCGTCCACTACACCGGCGTGAAGTGGAGCGACGGGGAGCAGTTCGACTCCTCCCTGGAGCGTGGTGAGCCGTTCGGCTTCCAGGTCGGTGCTGGCCAGGTCATCACCGGCTGGGACGAGGGCCTCGTCGGGCAGCCGATCGGCAGCAGGGTGCTCCTGGTCATCCCGCCGGACCAGGCCTACGGCGACGACCACCCGGAGCTGGGCGGCGAGACACTCGTCTTCGTCGTCGACATCCTCGACGCCGACTGACGTCCACCCGCTGACACCCCACCCACGTGGCGACGGCGCACCGAGACACGCGTCGGCATACGGCACGACACCGCACACACCGAAGGAGTCCGCAGCATGAGCGAGAAGACCAAGCCGGAGATCGAGTTCCCCGGTGACACCCCGCCCAGCGAGCTGGTGATCGAGGATCTCAAGGTCGGTGACGGCGCCGAAGCCACGGCTGGCTCGACCGTCCTCGCGCACTACGTCGGGGTGGCCTGGTCCACCGGCGAGGAGTTCGACGCCTCCTGGAACCGTGGCGAGCCGCTGGCCTTCCGCGCCGGGATCGGCCAGGTCATCGAGGGCTGGGACCAGGGCATCCTGGGGATGAAGGTCGGGGGCCGGCGCAAGCTGGTCATCCCGCCGCACCTGGGCTACGGCGACCGGGGCGCCGGCGGCGCGATCAAGGGTGGCGAGACGTTGATCTTCGTGGTCGACTTGGAGGACGTCCGCTAGCGGGAGTGCTGGTCACTGGTCCCGGTCGATCCGGGCCACCACGGCCGCAGCGTGGCGTCCAGCCGCGGCCGCGGCCAGGAACGCCGCCGGATCATCGTCCAGGCCACGTCCCATCGTGGACAGGGGGACCGGGCACTCGCGCAGCGCGGGGAGCAGCCCGTCAAGGGCGATGTCGTGCCGACGCAGGTTCGGGGCGTCACCGACCAGCTCGGTGGCCTGCACGATCACCGTCTCCGCCAGGCTGTCCGGCACGTCCGGCTGGCCCAGCAGATCCGGGACCGGAAGGTCGGCCAGGCGGGCCAGGACCCTGCCGTATGCCGTGAGGCTGTGGTGGGAGATGCCGCGGTGCCGCTCCCGCGGGTCGGCCCCCGAGACCCGGAGTGCGGCGATGCCGTGGCCCCCGACGACGGCGGCAGCGTTCAGCGCTTCCCCGGCGGCCACCCCGGAGAACCCCCACCGGGTGCCGGTGCCCAGGTTGCCCGGCCCCTGGGTGACGATGGCGACGTCCGCGTCCGCGACGAGTCGTGCCGTGAGCAGGCCGGTGTGCACCGTCACCGCCTCGTAGTCTCCGCCGTAGCTCTGCCCGGTGGTCACCACGGCGTCCAGCCAGCCGGTCTCGCGCAGGGCGGCGGCGGTGCGGGAGAACGCCGCAGGCAGCGCCCCGCCGTCGGTCATCACGTAGACGGCCCGCGCCCCCGGTCGGTCCGCCCGCAGCCCGGCCAGGATCGCCGGCAGGCTGGAGTGCAGGTCGGCGGTCACCACGGGCATCCCGTCGATGTTGTCGGCCTCCTCCAGCACCGCGTGGTGGGGGCTCTGCTGCTCGTCCGCCCCGAGCACCACCGCCTGGAGCGGGGTGTACCGGGCCTTGACCAGGTGGCCGACCTCCGTGGGTGCGACGGACGGGAGGCGGCCGAGCACCGCGACGACCAGCGCCAAGCCCCCGGTGCCCAGCTCCTTGTCGAGGGCGTTGCAGTTGAGCAGCACCCGGTCCCCGGGACCCACGTCGCCCAGCAGATCGGCATACGCGAGAGCACGGACGGGAGCATCCTGCTCGCCGGGCAGCGCGACACGGACCTCGGCGGCCGCGCCCCAGCGCGGGCCGGCGGCGACGACTTCTCCCTCACGCCACTGGATCACACGCCGACGATAGACGACGCGGCGGCAGGTCCGAGCCCCGGCGGTGGCCGTCGGGTAGCGTCGCGTGCATGGCCCGCAGCACCCCCGCCTCCACCAAGACCGAGCGACTGCTCAACCTGGTGATCGCGCTGCTCTACACCCGGCAACCGATGAGCAAGGCCCGGATCCGCCGGGCGGTGCCGCAGTATGCCGACAGCACCGAGGAAGCCTTCGACCGGATGTTTGAGCGGGACAAGGACGAGCTGCGGGACCTGGGGATCCCGTTGCGCACCGAGACTGTGGACCCGTTGTTCGACGACGAGCCCGGCTACCGGATCGACCGGCGCGAGTACGCCCTCCCGGAGATCGAGTTCGCGACTGACGAGCTGGCCGTGATCGGGCTGGCCAGCCGCGCCTGGTCGCAGGCCAGCCTCGCGGGGGCCGCGGCGCAGGCGCTGCGCAAGCTGGAGAGCGACGGGCTGACCAGGGATGACGCGTCGGTCGCCGGGTTCGAGCCGCTGCTGCACACCAACGCCCCGGCCTTTGAGCCGGTGCGCAACGCGGTGTTGAACCGGCAGGCGATCGCCTTCGACTACCGGGGCAGTGGGGGAGCGGGTGTCACGAGTCGGCAGGTGCAGCCGTGGGTGCTGACGGCCTGGCACGGGCACTGGTACCTCACCGGTCACGACCTGGGGCGCGAGGCCCCACGCGTCTTCCGGGTCGATCGGATCGTCGGTGCCGTCCGCAGCCAGGGCCGGCCGGGTGGCTACGCGGCGCCGGAGGACCATGACCCGCGAGCGATGATCACGGCCAGCACCGCCGAGGCACCGGTGTCGGGGAGGATCGCCGTGCGCACCGGGTCGGGCCACACGCTGCGTCGGCTCGCCGCAGACGTCCTGCCGGGCGAGGAGGGCTGGGACATCCTCACGGTCGAGGCGCAGGCCGGGTGGCGCCTGGCGGAGGAGGTCGCGTCGCTGGGGCCGGATGCGCGCCTGCTGGAGCCGCCGGAGCTGGTCGATCGCGTCCGGGAGATGCTGGCCGCGGTGGCCGGGGCGCACGATGCGAGCGCGGGGGAGCCTGGCTACACTCCGGAACCTGGCGCTTCCGACCGGGAAGGTTCGCTACGACGCGCAGGATTATCGGGTGACCCGAGAATCCGACAGGAGGGGGCGCCGTGAGCCGGACGTTCGAGACGGCGAGTGATCGGCTCGGGAGGCTGCTGACGATGGTGCCGTGGCTGCTGACGCGACAGGGCATCGACATCGGCGAGGCCGCGGGGCAATTCGGGGTGAGCGAGCAGCAGATCGTGGACGACCTGGAGCTGCTCTTCGTCTGTGGCACGCCGGGGCACATGCCCGATGACCTGATCGAGGCATCCTGGGAGGACGGGCGGGTCCACCTGGGCAACGCCGACACCATCGCCCGGCCGCTGCGGCTGGGGCGCGACGAGGCGCTGGCGCTGATCGTGGCGCTGCGCGCTCTGGCCGAGGTGCCGGGCATCGACGAGCACGCGGCGATCGACCGGGCGCTGGCCAAGCTGGAGCACGCCGCCGGCGAGGCGGCGCAGGCGTCGGCGCAGGTCCGGATCGACATCGACACCGACGAGCAGGAGCGCCAGGTGCTGGGGCTGGTGCGGGACGCCCTGGAGCGGCGCCGTCGGCTGCACCTGCGCTACCTGGTCGCCTCCCGCGACGAGAGCACCGAGCGCGACGTGGACCCGATGCGGGTGCTGTCCATCGACGGCCGCTGGTACCTCGAGGCCTGGTGCCACCGGGCCGAGGGGGTGCGCCTGTTCCGCCTGGACCGGGTGGAACAGGCGACCGTGCTGGAGGAGGACGGGACACCCCCGGAGGAGGCCACGCCGCGCCAGGTCACCACCGGGGTCTTCCAACCCTCCCCGGACGACCTGGTGGTGCACCTGCGGCTGGCCCCCGGGGCGGCGTGGGTGGCGGAGAACTTCCCCGTCGAGTCGGCGCAGCGCCACGAGGACGGCACGGTCACGGTGGCGCTGCGCACCTCCGACCCCGCCTGGGTGGCCCGATTGGTGTGGCGTCTGGGCGGTGCGGCGACCGTGCTCTCCCCGGCGTCCGTGGCGGAGCAGGTCCGGGACGGCGCCCGGGCCGCCCTCGAGCACTACGGCGACGGCGCGCCCCCCGCACCGGGGCCGGAGGCATAGACTCGGGGCGGCGGGGCATCCCGCCGCAGCGCACCACCCACCACTGACCGCACGCAGGACCCTCCGACGAAAGGCAGAACGTGTTCGCCAGACTCTTCGACAGTCCCTGGTCGATCGTCGTCATCGTGCTGGTGATCGTGCTCCTCTTCGGCTGGAAGCGCCTGCCCGACGCCGCACGCAGCCTGGGCCGTTCGATGCGCATCTTCAAGTCGGAGGTGCAGCAGATGGGCGACAAGGACGACAACCCCAGCGCCGCCAGCCAGGACACCGTCCGGGGTGAGGCCGCCCGCGAGGACCACGCCGCCGACAACGGCACGGCCAACGGTCAGTCCCCTCCGGGCGACGACCCGCACCGGTCCTGAGCCCCGACAGATCCCTGCACCACCCGATCACCCGTGCCGTCGTTGCGTCGTCCCCGCCACCCCGAGGGGCGGATGTCGCTGGGGGACCACTTCCGGGAGCTGCGCAACCGCGCCCTGATCGCGGCCCTGGCCGTCCTGGTCGCCTCGGTGGTCGGGTGGATCCTCTACGACGAGCTGATCGACTTCATCCTGGAGCCGCTGCGGGAGCACGCCCGCAACCGCGGTGACAACCTGATCAACATCAACTTCGGCGGCGGTCTGACGCAGCCGTTCTCGGTGCAGCTCACCGTTGCCCTGTTCGTGGGGGTGGTGCTGGCCAGCCCGGTCTGGATCTGGCAGATCTGGGCCTTCCTGCTGCCCGGCCTGAGGCCGCGGGAGAAGCGGTTGGCGCTGGCCTACTTCCTGGTGTCGGTGCCGCTGTTCTTCGCCGGCTGCGCGCTGGCCGCGTGGGCGTTGCCGCAGACCGTCGTGGTGCTGCTCGGCTTCACGCCCGAGAACGCGGCCAACCTGACCGACGCCATGACCTACCTGCACTTCATCCTGTACTTCATCGTCGCCTTCGGCCTGGCCTTCCTGCTGCCGGTGATCATGGTCGGGCTGAACTCGCTGCGCGTGCTGCCGGTGCGGGTGATGATCAAGGGCTGGCGGATCGCCCTCGTCGGGATCCTGATCTTCGCCGCCCTCGTCACCCCCGACCCCAGCGCCTGGACGATGATCGCCCTGTCGATCCCGATGTTCGCGCTCTACTGGTGCGCCGTCGGCTTCTCGGCAATCCTGGAACGCCGCCGCCGCAAACGGGACCCGGAGTGGTTGGACACCCCGGACGACCAGGCGAGCTCGTTGTGACCCGGTATGCCGTGCTGCGCGGCCCGCGGTCCGGGCGCGGCCGGGCGGGGGAGCGGGGCGTCCGGGTTGTCCGGGCTCTGCGCGAGGCCGGTCAGCAGGTGCACGAGCTGGAGACGGCCAGCGTCGAGGAGGCACGCGCAGCGTGCCGGGTGGCGGTTGAGGAGGGGGTCCAGGTCCTCGTCGTGGTCGGTGGCGATGGTGCCGTCGGGCTGGCCGCGGGCGCCTGCCGGGGGACCGACACCGCACTCGGGATCGTCCCGGCCGGCACCGGCAACGACAACGCCCGGTCCCTCGGCGTTCCCCTGGGGCCCAGCGCCGCCATCGCCTCCCTGCTGCACGACGTGCGGCGCACGGTGGACCTCATCGAGGTGGCGCCGAGTGGCCGGATCGTCCTGGGATCGGTCCCCGCGGCGATCGATGCCCGGATCGCGGCCCGGGGCGCGACGCTGCCCAAGTGGCTCGGCCCCGCCGTCTACGCGGCGGCCACCCTGCCGGAGCTGCCGCACCTGCGGCCCCAGCCCTACCGGCTGGAGCTGGACGGGGACCGGTGGGACACCGAGGCCCTGGTCGTGGCCGCCTGCAACATGCCGGTCTATGGCGGTGGGATGCGGATCGCCCCCGACGCCGACCCCGGTGACGGGCTGCTGGACGTCGTGGTCATCGGCCGGGTGGGTGCCCGCCAGGCGGCCGGGCTGCTCGCCCGGGTGTTCTCGGGGCGTCACGTCGGGCACCCGTCCGTGCAGGTGCGCCGCGCCGCCACCGTCCGGGTCGAGGGACCCGACCTGGTCGCCTTCGGCGACGGGGACCCGGTCGGCCCGCTCCCGGTGACCTGCACGACGCTGCCCGGCGCGGTGCAGGTCGTGGTCCCGCCGGGGACCACCTCCTGACGTAGCCTGGCTCCATGTCCACCCCCGCCGAGCGGTATGCCGCTGCCCAGCGCCGGCACCGTGCGCAGGACGGACCGGTCGGCCGGTTCCGGGCCGGGCTCGGCTTCGACCTGGATGACTTCCAGGTGGAGGCCATCGAGGCCGTCGCGGACGGCAAGGGCGTGCTCGTCGCCGCTCCCACCGGCGCCGGCAAGACGATCGTCGGCGAGTTCGCCGTCGCCCTGGCCCTGGAGACCGGGCGCAAGGCCTTCTACACCACTCCCATCAAGGCGCTGTCCAACCAGAAGTACCACGATCTCGTGGCCCTGCACGGGGCCGCCAACGTCGGCCTGCTCACCGGCGACTCCTCGGTGAACGGGGAGGCGCCCGTGGTGGTGATGACCACCGAGGTGTTGCGCAACATGATGTATGCCGACTCCCGCACCCTGCGCGGGCTCGGCTACGTGGTGATGGACGAGGTGCACTACCTGGCCGATCGGTTCCGCGGGGCCGTGTGGGAGGAGGTCATCATCCACCTGCCCGAGTCGGTGCAGGTGGTCTCCCTGTCGGCCACGGTGAGCAACGCCGAGGAGTTCGGCGACTGGCTGCGGGAGGTGCGCGGCAACACCGACGTCATCGTCTCCGAGGTGCGACCCGTCCCGCTGTGGCAGCACATGATGGTGGGCAGGGAGCTGCTCGACCTCTTTGTCACGGAGGGGGAGTCGTTGCGCGCGGACCCGGCCGGTCCGCATACCGACACCCGGATCAATCCCGAGCTGCGCGAACGCATCGCGGCGACCCGTCGCTCCGACACGCCGTGGCGGCGGGAGGACCACGGCGGTCCCCGGGGTCGGCGGGGCAAGGCCAGGGGGCGGGACCGCGGGCGGGTCGAGGACGGGCGACCGGCCCGGGGCAGCCTGCCCGGTGGCGGGGCCAGCCGGGCGGAGGTCATCGAGCGGCTCGACCGGGAGGGCCTGCTGCCGGCGATCACCTTCATCTTCAGCAGGGCCGGGTGCACCGCAGCCGTCCAGCAGTTGCTCGGCCGCGGCACCCGGCTGGTCCCCGAGGACGAGGGCCGGGCGATCCGGCGGACCGTCGAGGAGCGCGTCGGGTCGACGGTGGCCGATGCCGACCTGGGGGTGCTGGGCTACCACGAGTTCGTCGAGGGGCTCTCCCGGGGGTTCGCCGCGCACCACGCGGGGATGCTGCCCCTGTTCCGCGAGATCGTCGAGGAGCTGTTCACCGCCGGGCGGATCCGGGCCGTGTTCGCCACCGAGACCCTGGCGCTGGGGATCAACATGCCGGCCCGGACCGTGGTGCTGGAGCGGCTGGTGAAGTTCAACGGCGAGGAGCACGCCCCGGTGACGCCGGCGGAGTACACCCAGCTCACGGGACGGGCAGGGCGCAGGGGGATCGACGTCGAGGGGCACGCGGTGGTGCTGCACCGGCGTGGTGTCGACCCGGCCGAGGTCGCCGGCCTCGCCTCCACCCGCACCTACCCGCTGCGGTCCTCGTTCCGGCCGACCTACAACATGGCGGTCAACCTCGTGGCCCAGTTCGGCCGGGAGCGCGCCAGGGAGTTGCTGCAGTCCTCCTTCGCCCAGTTCCAGGCCGACCGGGCGGTCGTCGGGCTGGCCACCCAGGCCCGGCGCAACGAGGAGGCGCTGGAGGGGTATGCCGGGTCGATGCGCTGTGACCGGGGCGACTTCCGCGAGTACGGCCGGATGCGCCGCGAGCTGAGCGAGGCGGAGAAGGAGGTCGGGCGGGCCCGCTCGGCCTCCCGCCGGGCCGAGGTGGCCCTCAGCCTGGAGGAACTGCGACGGGGCGAGGTGATCTCGCTGCCCTCGGGCCGCCGACGCGGCATGGCCGTCGTGCTCGCGGCACCGACCAAGCCCGGCCGGGCCCCGGAGCCGACCGTCCTGACCGGCGACGGTCAGGTGCGCCGGCTGACCGTCCACGACGTGACGGAGCCGGTGGAGCCCGTGGCGGAGCTGGCGATCCCACGGCACTTCAACCCGCGCAACACCAAGTCCCGCAAGGACCTGGCGGCGACCCTGCGCGCCAAGGTGCCGTTCGACCCGCCGCCCAACCGCCGACCCGAGCGGGTCCGCGACGGCGCGGCACGGCATACCGGTCCCGACCCGGCCGAGCAGGAGATCCAGGAGCGCATCGAGGACCTCCGGGCCCGGCTGCGGGAGCACCCGTGCCACGACTGCCCGGACCGGGAGGACCACGCCCGGTGGGCCGCACGGTGGTGGAAGCTGCGCCGGGAGACCGATGATCTGACCAGGCGGGTCGGCACCCGCACCAACACCGTCGCACGGACCTTCGACCGGATCTGCGAGCTGCTGGAGGAGCTCGGCTACCTGTCCGACGGCGGCACGGTCGTCACCGGGACGGGGCAGCGGCTACGACGGATCTACACCGAGAAGGACCTGGTCGCCGCCCAGTGCCTGGCCCAGGGGACCTGGCAGCGCCTCGACGCGCCCTCGCTGGCGGCCGCCGTGTCGATCCTGGTCCACGAGCCCCGCGGGGAGGAGACCGGCACCCCCCGGATGCCCACCGGCGACGTCACCGAGGCCTACCACGAGATGCTGGCGATCTGGTCCCGGCTGACCGACCAGGAGGGGGAGCACCGGCTGCCCCTCACCGGGGAACTGGACGCCGGCATCGCCTGGATGGTGCACCGGTGGGCCAGCGGACGGGACCTGACCGAGGTGCTGCGCGACTCCGACCTCACGGCGGGCGACTTCGTGCGCAGGGCCAAGCAGGTGGTCGATCTGCTGGGCCAGATCACCCAGGCCGCCGACGGGCACCTGGCCGACACCGCCGCGCGGGCTGCGGATGCCATGCTGCGCGGGGTGGTGGCGGCCGACCGACTCGACTGATCGGCGCCGGGTGGCCCACTCGGCGCCCGGGCGGTGGCAGGATGCAGCCATGGCGTTGAAAGACAAGCACCTCGCCGAGGGCGAGGAGATCATCCTGCGGATGCGCACCCACTGGAAGGCGCTGCTGTCGCCGATCGCGCTGCTCCTCTTCCTGATCGGCGTGGTCGTGCTGGCCTGGTGGCTGGCCCGGGACAGCGACTGGTCGATGTGGGTGCTCGCCATCGTCGGGGCCCTGGCGCTGGTCACGGCGGCGGCCTTCGTGCTGATCCCGATCTGGCGCTGGAACTCCTCGCGCTACGTGTTCACCAACCGGCGGGTCAGCCACCGGTCGGGGATCCTGACCAAGCGGGGCCGGGACATCCCGCTCTACCGGATCAACGACGTCGGGATCGAGAAGGGCCCGATCGACCGGGTGCTCGGGTGCGGCACGCTCGTGATCTCCGACGCCACCGACAAGGCCGGACTGGTGCTGCACGACGTTCCCGGGGTGGAGAACGTCCAGGTCACCCTGCAGAACCTGCTCTTCCAGCACGACGACGGCAGCGACGACGGGGAGTACCCGCCGGGCGAGCCGCGCCGGCCCCGCGGGCGCTGAGCCTCAGGGCGCGATTCGTAGCGCCTCCATGAGCCGGCGGACCGAGCCACCGATCCCGTACGCCTCGACATACTGCTGCAGGGTGCCGGGGTCGGCGAGCTCACGCGGCACGGTCACGGGGTGGTCGGGGAGCGGGGCGTCCCGGGCCACCTGCACCACGAGGGGCGCCACGTCCAGGTATGCCGAGGCCGCCTCGAGGTTCTTGCGGCGGGCACCCTTGATGGCCGGGTCGCCGTCGGCCAGGGCCTGCCGGACCCCGGCCAGGGTGCCGTAGCTGTTGATGAGGGCGGCGGCCGTCTTCTCCCCGATGCCGGCCACGCCGGGGAGCCCGTCGCTGGTGTCACCGCGCAGGCAGGCCATGTCGGCGTAAGCCTGTCCGGAGCCGACGGCATACTTCTCCCGCAGGGTTTCCTCGGTGATCAGGTCGGCGTCACGCACCCCGCCGCGGGCGGTGTAGACGACGCGGACCCCGCCGGCGTCGTCGACCAACTGGAACAGGTCCCGGTCGCCGGTCACCACGTCGATCGGCAGGGTGCCCCGGTGCCGATGCACGAGGGTGCCGATGACGTCGTCGGCCTCGTAGCCGTCCGACCCCTGCACCGCGATCCCGAACGACTCGAGCGCGCGACGGATCAGCGGCACCTGGGGCTGCAGGTCCTCCGGGGTGTCCTCGACGACCTCGCTACCCGGCAGCAGGCGGTGTGCCTTGTAGCTGGGGATCGCCTGCACCCGGAAGTCCGGGCGCCAGTCGTTGTCCCAGCAGGCCACCAGGTGGCTGGGGGAGAAGCGGGTCACCAGGGTCGCCGTCATGTCCAGCAGCCCGCGCAGCGCGTTCGTCGGGGTGCCGTCGGGAGCGGGTTGCGGGTCCTTCACCCCGTAGTAGGCCCGGAAGTAGAGCGAGGCGGTGTCCAGCAGGAGCAGGCGGTCAGACGTGGCCATGGCAGCACCCTATGCCGGGCGTCCGCAAAACCATTTTGCAAAATGACTTTGCAATACTACGGTGGTGCCGTGACCGAGTCCGAGAACGAGCAGTCCTGGCCGCCCCCGTGGTTCGACCCCGAGCGGTACGCGGTGGTCACCCCCGCGAACGTCCAGGCGCTGGCCCATCCCGTGCGGATGACGCTCCTGCGGCTGCTCCGCGAGGACGGCCCCTCCACGGCGAGCGCGCTGGGGGAGCGGATCGGCCAGTCCAGCGGGGTCACCAGCTACCACCTCAGGGTGCTGGCCGACGCCGGCCTGGTCGAGGACGACCCGGAGCGCGGCACGGGGCGGGACCGGTTCTGGCGGGTCGTGCGGGAGGGGGTGACCTTCACCTTCCGGGTGCCCGGGCAGGAGGGTGACGCCGCACAGGTCGAGGCGGCCGAGCAGTACCTGCGGATGGCGGCTCAGGTGTCCTACGAGCGGGTCCTGGGGTATGTCGACAGCCTCTCGGGTCGTCGCGAGGAGCTCCCGCACCTGCCCTGGCAACTGGGGGAGGTCTCCCTGAGCCTGAGCCGGACGGAGGCCAGGGAGCTGGCGCACCGCATCATGGGCGTCGTCGCGCAGTTCCGCCGGGACCAGGCCGGCGTGGCACGGGGCCCTGGGGCTCCGGACGAGGAGGACCGGGACGGCGACCGGGAGCGGGCAGTGTTGCAGTACCAGTTGCTGCCCGACGACCACGGACGACCGGGAGGGTGAGCCCGACCCCGGGGGACGGGCCCGTCGCGGCACCCGGCCAACGAGGGAGCCGGCGACCGCTCGGAGCGGTCCTGACGGCATACCTGGTCTCGGTGACCTGCACCGCCGTGTCCGCGATCACGCTGCCGTGGCTCGTGCTGACCACCACCGGCAGCGCCTCCCGCACCGGGCTGGTCGTCTTCGCCGAGCTGGCCCCCTACGTGCTGATGCAGGCGCTGGCGGGGCCGTGGGTCGAGCGGTTCGGGCCGCGGCGGGCGAGTCGGACCGGCAACCTGGTGGCCGGCGGGGTGCTGCTGCTCGTGCCCGCCCTGCACCTGGCCGGTCAGTTGCGGTTCGACGTCCTGCTCGGCCTGGTCGCCGTCGTCGGCGGGCTGAGGGGCGTGGCCGACTGCGGCAGCGCACCGCTGGTCCCCGGGTCGGCGCGGCGCGCCCGGGTCCCGCTGGAGCGGGCCGCGGGGCTGCACGCCAGCGTCTCCCAGGGGGGCCACCTGGTCGGGGCGCCCTTGGCCGGGGTGCTGCTCACCGTGCTCGAGCCGGCCCTGGTCCTGGCCGTCAGCGGCACCGGCATCGCCCTGGCCGGGCTCGTGGTCGCACTGGGGGTCCCGCGCGAGGTCGGCGCCGCCGCGGTGCCGGACGCGTCGGCTGGCACCACGGCATACCGCACCCGGCTGGTGCAGGGACTGGCGTTCCTGGCGAGCGAGCCGGTGCTGCGCGGCCTGGTGCTGATGATCGCGCTCACCAACCTCATTTCCATGGGGCTCTCCGGCGTGCTGTTGCCCGCGTGGGTGCGTGACCAGGAGTTGCCGGTCGCCGTCGTCGGCACGGTCGCCGGTGCGCTGGCCCTCGGTGGGCTGACCGGCAGCCTGCTGGGGTCCTGGCTCGCGCCACGGCTGCGCCGCTGGCTCACCTACTCCGTCGGCTTCCTGGTGGGCGGGCCGCCGCTGCTGCTCGTCCTCGCCCTGGGGGCGCCGGTGCCCGTGGTGGTCGCGGTCGCCGCGGCCGCCGGGCTCGCCGGCGGGGGGATCAATCCGGTCGTGGGGGCCGTGCAGTTCGAGCGGGTGCCCGAGGAGATGCTGCCGCGGGTGCTGGGCGCCATCAAGGCCGTCGCCTGGGCGGGCCTGCCCCTGGGGCCGCTGGTGGCGGGGGCCCTCACCGACCTCGTCGGGGTCCGGGTGGCGCTGCTCGCATTCGGCGCGGTCTACCTGGTGGTGGCCCTTGCCCCGTTCGTGCTGCCCTCGTTCCGGCAGATGGACCAGAGACCGGTCGAGCGCGCCTGCGGCTGACTAGGCTGGGGCCGTGCCGGGATTCCACCACGTCGAGCTCTGGGTCGCTGACCTGCCGGAGGCTGCCGGGTCCTGGGGGTGGCTGCTGTCCCGGCTGGGTTTCGAGCGGGTGCAGCAGTGGCCGGACGGGGAGTCCTGGGAGGCCGACGGGGCGTATCTGACGCTGACGACGTCGCCGAACCTGTCGGCACCCGAGCACGACCGCCGGCGTCCGGGGGTGAACCACCTAGCTTTCCGCGGCGGGTCGCCCGGGGAGGTCGACGCGATCATGGAGGCGGCGACCGGCCACGGGTGGCGCCCCCTGTATGAGGAGCGCTACCCCCACGCCGGGGGGCCGGACTACTACGCCGGGTGGCTGGAGAACGCCGCGGGATTCAAGGCCGAGGTCGTCGCCGACGCCGGCTGAGTCCGGTCACCCGGGTGTGCCACGGGCGGCCGAAGGTGCTGCCTCACTACGCTGTACCCATGGAAGCGCTCGACCGGCACATCGTCTCCCTCCTGGCCGAGGACGGGCGGATGAGTTATGCCGACCTCGGTCGGCGGACCGGACTGTCCACCTCGGCCGTCCACCAGCGCGTCAAGCGGCTGGAGGAGCGCGGCGTCATCACCGGCTACCGGGCGGTCGTGGACTTCGAGAAGGTCGGGCTCCCGCTGACCGCGCTCATCGCCCTCTCGCCGTTCGACCCCTCGGCGCCGGACGACATACCGCAGCGGTTGGAGCACCTTCCCCAGATCGACTCCTGCTGGTCCGTGGCCGGCCGGGAGAACTACGTGATCCAGGTGCGGCTGGCCAAGCCGTCGGACCTGGAGCAACTGCTGGCCGACATCCGTGCCGCGGCCAACTGTGCCAGCAGCACCACCGTCGTCCTGTCGACGCCGTGGGAGGGCCGCCCGGTCGAGCTCCCCACCTGACCAATTTTCGTAGTGACTTTGACCTCCCACCCCGCAACTTCGTAGCGGATCTGCCGGCGCGGCGACTCAGCGGGCGATGGGACAGGACACCGCGCCCGTGACCCGCATCAGGTCCTCCGGCGCGAGCTCAAGGTCGAAGCCCCGCCGACCCCCGGAGACCAACACCGTCTCGAAGTCGTGCGCCGAGGCGTCCAGGACCGTGGGCAGGGTCTTCTTCTGCCCGATGGGACTGATCCCGCCGACCACGTAGCCCGTGGCCCTCTCGGCGACCCTGGGGTCGGCCATCACGGCCCGCTTCGAGCCGAGCGCGGCCGCGACCGCCTTCAGGTCGAGTTGGCAGGCCACCGGCACGATCCCGACGCCGAGGCCGCCGTCGATCTCCACGAGCAGGGTCTTGAGCACCCGGGCCGGGTCGACGTCGAGCGCCTGCGCGGCCTCGAGACCGTAGGAGGTCGCCCCCGGATCGTGGGTGTAGGACCGCGGGACGAAGGCGATGCCGGCGCGCTGCAGCGCCACCGTGGCCGGCGTGCCGCCGGCCCGGTCCTTGGTGCGGGAGCGAGCCACGACAGCAGCGTAGCCAGCGACGTGGTTCCACCTCGGGGCACCCCGGGTGTACGAGGGACGAACGGTGGTCGACCGTTGCCCCAACCTGCGACGAAGGTCTGCCGCGCTCCCGGCAGATCCGCTACGAAAATAGGGGATCCGGGCGCAAAACCGCTACGAAAATGGGACGGGAGGGGGTCAGGAGAGCTGGGCCAGGGAGGCGTCCCGGGAGGTCTTCGCCGCGGCGGTCGCCGCCTCGTGGGTGGCCTCGGCGTCGGCGGCGCTGTGCTGGCGCCACCAGTCCTGACCGGACTGCGGCAGGGTGTAGATCGGGTCGTAGTAGACGTACTCCGCGCTGGTGACGTCGACGTCCTCGCCCTCGATGCTGGTGCGGTAGTTCTTGCGCCAGTAGGAGATGCCGCGCTCCACGTCGTACTTGTCGACCTGGTGCACCCAGCGCTTGCCGACGAACGGGACATCGCACACGATCCGCGGCGTGGCGAACCCGGGCAGGTAGCCCATGATCGAGTGCTGCAGGTGCTGCGCCTCGGCCAGGGAGAGCCGCCAGTGCTCGGCGAACGGGATCATGTCGCACATGTAGAAGTAGTAGGGCGTGATGTTGGCCACGTCGGCGAGGGCGAAGCACAGGTCGAGCAGGCCGGCCGAGGTGGAGTTGACCCCGCGCATCAGGACGCCCTGGTTGCGCACGTCGCGGATGCCCGCGTCCAGCATCGCCCGCGACGCCTGCGCCACCAGGGGCGTGACCGATTGGGCGTTGTTGACGTGGGTGTGGATCGCCAGCCCGACGCCGCGCGAGCGGGCCGTGGCCGACACCCGGGCGACCCCCTCGACGGTGTCGGGGGCCAGCCAGTGCTGCGGCAGCCCCATCAGGGCCTTGGTCGCCAGCCGGATGTCGCGGATGTTCTCGATCTCCAGCAGCTTGTCCAGGAAGACCTCGAGGTTCTTCCAGGGCATGTTGGCCACGTCGCCGCCGGAGACGACGACGTCGCGCACCGTCGGGGTCCGGCGCAGGTAGTCCAGCATCGCCTCGTGCCGGTCCATCGGCTTGCCTGCCAGTTTGAGCTTGGTGATCGTCGGCGTGGAGTTGCCGACCAGGTCCATCCTGGTGCAGTGCCCGCAGTACTGGGGGCAGGTGGGCAGCAACTCGGCCAGCACCTTGGTGGGGTAGCGGTGCGTGAGCCCCTCGGCCACCCACATGTCGTGCTCGTGCAGGGAGTCGCGGGCGCTGTACGGGTGCGAGGGCCAGTCGGTGCGCCGGTCGGAGAAGACGGGAAGCATGTAGCGGCGGACCGGGTCGGCCAGGAACGCGGCGGTGAACTCGGCACCGGCGGTGGGCATCCGCCCGTCCTCCCAGGTCATCTCGCTGACCATGGTGTTGATCATCTGCGGCGGCACCAGCATCGACATGGTGGCCCGCTCGGCCTGGTCCCGCTCGAGGTCGGCGTAGAAGTCCTCGGTGAGGAGGTCGCCCATCAGCTCGCGCAGCTGGCGCAGGTTCTTCACGCAGTGGGCCCGCTGCCACTGCACGTCCGCCCACTGCTCCTCGGTGACCTCTCGCCACCCCGGGAACCTGGTCCAGTCCGGCTCCACCAGCTGCTTCTGCTGGTACCGGTACGGCTGCTCGATCGCACTCATGGGGCCATGATACGGAGGATTTCCGGTGAAGGCATCAACACGCCGGAGATCCTCCGGTGAAAGAGCCACCAGACAGGACGTATGCCGTTCCCGAGCGAGGTGGTCGCGGTGACCGTCTCCCGGGGTCGGGACCGTCGGCGCCAGGGGGCAGACTGGTCCGGTGACAACCGCACCAGAGTCCCAGACCCCGCCGGATGACACCCCGCAGCCCGGCACCGTGCTCTTGCGCGGTGGGCGGGTGGTGTCAGCGGACGTCCCCGACGCCACCGCGCTGCTCACCGGAGGCGGTCAGGTGCTGTGGCTCGGCACGGACGAGGACGCGGCCCGGCACGTCGACGCGGCCGGAGAGGTGATCGAGCTGGACGGGGCCCTGGTCACCCCCGCCTTCGCGGACGCCCATGTGCACCTGACGATGACGGGGCAGGGACTGGACGGGGTCGACCTGTCCGCGACCCGGTCCCTGGCCGAGGCACTGCGACTCATCGAGAGTGCGGCCCGCCACACGCGGGGGCGACCGATCTATGCGCACTCCTGGGACGAGACCCGGTGGGTCGAGCGGCGTCCGGCGACGGCTGCCGAGTTGGACCGCGCGACCTACGGCGGGGTCGTCTACATGCCGCGGGTCGACGCCCATTCGGCCAGCGTCTCCTCGGCCATGGCGGCCGTCGCCCGGGTGCACGGCATGGACGGCTGGGACGGGGCTGGTGTCGTCGAGCGCGACGCCTTCGCTGCCGTGACCAACGCATTCACCTCGGGCATGACCGAGGCGGACCGGGAGCACTACCTGGACCTGGCGCTGCGCGCCGCCGCGGAGCGGGGCATCGGACTGGTCCACGAGACCGGCGCCGACCACCTGACGAGCTTCGAGGACGTGCGGGCCGTCCTGGAGGCGGGGCTGGGCGCCGGGCGGGTGGGGACGGTCGCCTACTGGGGCCGTCTCACCGACAGCGAGGAGGAGGCCCGCGAGCTGGCCCGGCACCTCGGCGTCATCGGGCTGGCCGGCGACCTGTGCGCCGACGGGTCCTTCGGGTCCCGCACGGCGCACGTCGTCGATCCCTACCTGGCCGAGGACGGCACGGCGGGGGAGCACCACGGCTACGGCTACCTGAGCGTCGAGCAGGTCCGGGAGCACGTGGTCGCCTGCACCCGTGCCGGGCTCCAGGCTGGCGGGCACGTGATCGGGGATGCGGCACTGCACACCATGGCCGAGGGATTCCGCGAGGCCGCGGAGGTCGTCGGTCGGGAGGCGGTCCGGGCCTCCCGCCACCGGTGGGAGCACGTGGAACTGCCGGACGCCGAGGTGTTGGAGACCATGGCCGACCTGGGGATCTGGGCGAGCATGCAGTCCTCCTTCGACGCCGCGTGGGGCGGCGCAGACGGCATGTATGCCGCGCGGCTGGGGGAGCGGCGGGCGCTGGCCGCCGTGCCGCTGCGCAGCATGCTGGACGCGGGTGTCCAGGTGGCCCTGGGCTCGGACAGCCCGGTGACCCCGCTGGCACCCTGGGCGGGGGTGCGCGCGGCGGCGCGTCATCACAACCCGGCCGAGCGGATCTCGATCGAGGAGGCCTTCGTGGCCCACACCCGGGCGGGATACCAGCTCGCCGGTCGACCCGGCGGGACGCTCGGGCCCGGGGCGCCGGCCACCTACGCGGTGTGGGAGGTCCCCGCGGGCACCGGTGTCCGTCAGGGCGGACTGCCCGAGGTGGCCGTCGAGGACGTTCCCGGACTGCCGTCGGCCACCCGCACCGTGGTGGACGGACACGTGGTCTTCGACCGCGAGCGGCCGTGGGGCGAGGGTCCAGGTCACGCCACTCCCAGGTGACCCGTGAGTAACACGACGGGCGGCGTGTCGGTGGCGACACGCCGATCTGTCAAAAATTGACCCTCCCGATTTGTCCGCTCCAGCGGTGCCGCTGACCTGCGAGAATGTGCGTTGTCGCAGGTCAGCGCCACGTTGACAGGTGCGTCACGACGATTAGGTTTGTCTGTCAAGTCCGCATCGCCTGCACCACCGGTAGGCGGTTGCGTGCCCTGTCCAGGAGACCGGCCGTGGCTGCTCAGCCATCTTCACCAACGGTCGTGCCCCTGGTCGGGTCCGTGTCTCAGGGACAGGTGTGGACAGCCAGGGCCCGTGCGCTTAGTAGACAACGGGGACCTGTCGTCAGCCCGGCGGCACGTCCTCGGCCCCAACAGCGCACGGGCCCTGGCTAGTCTCCGGGGCCGGTGGGGAGGATCCAGCATCCTCGCCTACGCTGACCGGGTGCCGGCCCGCCTCCTCCTCGCCCTCCTGTCGGGACTGAGCCTGTGGCTGGCCTTCCCCTCCCACGACGTGTGGCCGCTCGCCTTCGTCGGCGTCGGCGGACTCGCGCTGGCCGCGACCGGGGCGGGGGCCCTCCGCGGCTTCCTCGTGGGTTTGGTCGCCGGCCTGGCCTACTTCACCCCCCTGCTGTCCTGGTCGGGGATCTTCGTCGGCGCGCTGCCCTGGGCGGCGCTGTCCGTCCTGGAGGCGCTGTATGTCGCGGCGCTGGGCGCCGCCATCGGTGGGGTCTCCGGCCGCTCGGATCCGAGAAGCGCCCCGGTCCCGGTGCTGGCCACGGCCCTGGGCTGGGTGGTGTGTGAACTTGCCCGGGGGACGACCCCGTTCGGGGGCTTCCCGTGGGGGCGCCTGGCGTTCAGCCAGTCGGACTCGCCCGTGCTCGGGGTCGCCTCCCTGCTGGGGACACCGGGCGTCACCTTCGCGGTCGCGTTGTCCGGCGCACTGCTGGCCCGCGGCGTGCAGGAACTGGTCGTCGGTCGGCGCGGGACTCCTGCGCCACAGGCGTCCGAGAAGCGGTATGCCGTGCGCCGGGGTGGGGCCGTGGCCGCGTCCCTGGCGCTGGTCGGCGCCGGGGTGGTCGCCGTGGCCCCGGCGGCGGTTCCGCGGCCGGTCGACGGGGAGGGGATCGAGGTGCTCGGCGTCCAGGGGAACGTGCCGGAGATGACCCTGGAGTTCAACGCCCAGCGCAGGGAGGTGCTGGACCGGCACGCGAGGACGACGCTGGCGGCGGCCGATCTCGTGGCGGCCGGGGAGATCGCCCAGCCGCAGTTGGTGCTCTGGCCGGAGAACTCCTCCGACATCGACCCCCTGCGCAACGCTGACGCCGCGGAGGTGATCACCGAGGCGGTCGAGGGGATCGGTGCACCGGTCGTGGTCGGGGCCGTGCTGCGCGAGCCGGAGGACCACGTGAGCAATGCCAGCCTGCTGTGGCTTCCGGGGCAGGGCGTGGTGGACCGTTATGTCAAGCAAAGGCCCGTGCCCTTCGCGGAGTACATCCCCTACCGGGACTTCTTCCGGGTGTTCAGCGACAAGGTCGACCTGGTGGCCCGCGACTTCTTCCCGGGACAGGAGCCTGGCGTGCTGGACGTGCCACTCGAGGACGGTGACCTGGTGCTGGGGGTGGCCATCTGCTTCGAGGTGGTGGTCGATGACCTGATGCGGGAGAACGTGCTCGAGGGGGCCGAGCTGGTGCTGGTGCCCACCAACAACGCCACGTTCGGCTTCACCGACGAGTCGGTCCAGCAGTTGGCCGCCTCGCGGGTCAAGGCGGTCGAGCTGGGGCGCTCCATCGTGCACATCAGCACCGTCGGCGTCAGCGGCCTGATCACCCCGGACGGTCGCGTCCACGAGCAGACCGACCTGTTCACCCAGGACATCGTCTCCGGTGCACTGCCGCTGCGCACCGATCTCACCTGGGCCGTGCGGCTGGGCGCGTGGCCGGAGCTGGTCGCAGCCGGGGGGCTGGTCGTGGTGCTCGCGATCCGGGTCTGGGGCCCGCGCCGGGTTAGGGTCTAGGCATGAGTTCCGCCCGCGCGTCGCTGCACCGCGTCTGCGTGCTCATCCCCACCTACAACGAGCGGGAGAGCCTGCCGGGGGTGGTGGCCCGGGTGCGCGAGCACACGCCGCACGTGGACGTCCTGGTCCTGGACGACAACTCCCCGGACGGCACCGGTGACCTGGCAGCGCAGCTGTCGGACGAGGACGACCAGGTGCACGTGCTGCACCGTGCCCGCAAGGAGGGGCTGGGCCGCGCCTACCTGGCCGGGTTCGCCTGGGCGGCCGGCCACGGCTACGACGCGGTCGTGGAGATGGACGCCGACGGGTCGCACCAGCCGGAGCAGCTGCCCCGGTTGCTGGCGGCCGCGGAGTCCGCGGACGTCGTGATCGGCTCGCGGTGGGTGCCCGGTGGGGCGATCCACAACTGGCCCACGGCACGGAAGGCACTCAGCCTCGGCGGCAACCTGTACGTGCGGCTGGCCCTCGGGGTCCCGGTGCGGGATGCGACCGCCGGCTACCGGGTCTACCGCGTCGACGCGCTGCGCGAGATGGGTTTGTCCCAGGTGGCTTCCCAGGGCTATTGCTTCCAGGTGGATCTCACGCTGCGCGCGCTGGACCGGGGACTCACCGTCTCGGAGGTCCCGATCGACTTCGTGGAGCGGGCCCAGGGGCACAGCAAGATGGGCACGGACATCGTGGTGGAGGCGCTCGGCCGCGTCACCGCCTGGGGGGCTAGCCGACGCGGACGTCAGGTCGCCTCCGCCGTCGGTCGGGCCAGGGAGCGAGCCGGAGGCGGGCAGCGGTGGCACCAGCTGGCCGACTGAACGGCCGACCGCAGGCTCCCCGTCGTGCCCGGTGGGGACTGGCGGCCGTGCTCGCGGTGCCGCTCGTCGAACTCATCGTGCTGATCCTCGTCGGCCGCCAGATCGGAGTCGGCTGGACCCTGCTCGCCCTGCTGGTGTGCTGTCTGCTCGGTGCGGTGCTGGTGAAGCGGGAGAGCAGCCGGACGTGGAAGTCGCTGCGGCGGGCAGTGGACTCCGGCCGGATGCCGGGCCGTGAGCTGGCCGACGCCGCCCTGGTGCTGGTCGGGGGCCTGCTGCTGCTCTTTCCCGGGTTCGTGACCGACCTGGCCGGCCTGTTCCTG
Organism: Ornithinicoccus sp.; assembly: GCF_057176825.1. Classification (NCBI taxonomy): domain Bacteria; kingdom Bacillati; phylum Actinomycetota; class Actinomycetes; order Micrococcales; family Intrasporangiaceae; genus Ornithinicoccus; species Ornithinicoccus sp. The sequence goes on from NZ_CM169976.1 coordinate 2,551,068, forward strand.
ATCCTGCCGTTCACCCGGCCGCTGACCCGCACCTGGCTGGCGGCCGTGATCGGCAGCCGGGTCCTGGACGGGGTCGTGCCGGGCACCACCTACGGACCGGCTGGGGGAGCCGGGCGCTCCGGGGGCGGCACCCCCGGCGGGGCTTCCTCCGGTGACGTGATCGAGGGCGAGGTCATCGACGGGGACGTGATCGAGGGGGACATCGTCGACGAGGACCCACCTCCTGGTCGTTGAGTTATGCCCGGTCGTTGAGCTGCACCCGGACATGACAGTGCCCCGCCGCGATTCGCGGCGGGGCACTGGCGATCGTGGGTCAGGCGGTGCGCTGACGGCGCGGCTTCTCGCCACGCTTCTCGCGCAGCAGCGCCAGGCGCTCCTCGAGCAGCTCCTCGAGCTCGGGGATAGAGCGGCGCTCCAGCAGCATGTCCCAGTGGGTGCGCTGCGGCTTCACCGCCTTGGCCTCGGGCTCCGGCCCGTCGTTGAGCTTGGCGTCCAGCCCGCAGCGGCACTCCCACAGGGGCGGGATCTCGGCCTCGACGGAGAACGGCAACTCGCTGACGTGGCCGTCGGGGCAGGTGTAGCTCACGATCTGGCGCTCACTGAAGGTGACGCCCTCATCGCTCTCGAACGACAGCCAACTCAGGTTGGTGCCGCGCAACGACCTCTCGGCCATGTCGAACTCCCCTCTGCCAGGTGAACAGGGTGTAGCGGAAATGTGGACTCGTTGAGGTCAACGTCCACGTGTCTTGTGGTGTTCCCGATCCGGTGGATTTCTCGGAGCGTCGTCCTGCCGCAGCCGCCCAGCGGCGTCGGTGCAGGATCGGGAGCGTCGACCATGGTATCCAGGGTCCGCGTCCCGGGTCCACTCGTGCAGGTCAGACCACGGTTGGCTGGACGTTCCCGGCCTCGCGGATGCCCCGTCGCATGTCGACCCGGGTCAGCAGGAGGCCCCCGACGACGAAGAAGAAGATGACCGAGATGATCGCCAGCCGGTAGGACCCGGCGAACTGGTAGATGAGGCCGAACAGGAGGGTGCCGAACCAGCTGGTCCCGCGCTCCATGGCCTGGTACAGGCTGAAGAACTCCGACTCCTTGCCCCGGGGGATCAGTTGGGAGTACATCGACCGGGACAGGGCCTGGGTCCCGCCGAGGACGATCCCGATGCAGACGGCACAGATGAGCCAGACGGTGAAGGCGCCCGCGGGCACGAAGAAGGCGAAGGTCACCACTGCGGTCCACAGCACGATGCCCGCGAGGACGACCCTCTTGGCTCCGAACCGCAGGGCCGCCCGGCCGAACATGAGGGCACCACCGAAGGCGACGAACTGGACCAACAGGATGGTGACGATCATCTGACTCGCCTCGAACCCCAGCTCCCGGGTGCCGTAGAGGCTGGAGGAGGCGATCACGGTCTGGATGCCGTCGTTGAAGAACAGGTAGGCCAGCAGGAAGGTCAGGGTCACCGGGTAGTGCCGCAGCTCGCGCAGCGTGGTCATCAGTTGTCGGATGGAGCCGCCGACGACACCGGCGGACCGGTCGACCTGCACGGCCGTCGTGCCCCGGATGCGGCGCAGCCCGATCACCGGGATCAGGGTGAACACCGCCCACCACAACCCCGCCGAGAACAGGCTGAGCCGGATCGCCATCTCGTAGCTGAGGCCGATTGAGTCGTACACCGTGAGCACGACCAGGTTGATCGCCAGCAGCAGGCCACCGCCCAGGTACCCCAGGGCCCAGCCCCGGGAGGAGACTCTGTCGCGGTCGTCGGGATCAGCCACCCGGATCAGGAGGGCGTCGTAGACGACGGTGGAGGCACCCAGGCACAGGTTGCCGATCACGATGAGGACGACGCCGAGCTGCCAGTTGGTGCCGGTCAGGAAGAACATCAGCATCGCCGCCACCGACCCGGCCCAGGCCAGCCCGCCCATCAGCAGCGTCGGTCGGGACACCCGGTCAGCGATGGCCCCGACGAACAGCAGTGCGAGCGCCGAGATGATGGTCGCGGCGGTGATCGTGTAGGAGGCCACCGAGCCGACCGCGATGGGCACGCCCAAGACGCTGAGCCGTTCGGTGCAGGTCGCGCCATCGACCAGGTCGGGGCAGGCGGCTCGTTCGGCGATGGCCGTCAGGTAGGGGGCGATGAGCACCGTGCCGGTGGTCGTGACGTAGGCCGAGTTGGCCCAGTCGTACCAGCACCAGGCGCGCTGGTGGGCCCGGGTGCGTTCGTGCGAGAGGTCGGCAACCACCGCGGCGTCGGTCATGCTCGGGAGCCTGCCACACCCGGGCTCCTCGCGGGGGGCTCCACGCCGGGTGTTCGCTCGCGCCTCAACTTGCGTCGGCACCGGGGGCGGACGAGGGTGGAGGTGTCCGTTCCGCTCGAGCAGAGGAGTTCAGCATGGGTATCGGAGACAAGATCAGCAACGCCTTCGACGAGGCCAAGGGCAAGGTCAAGGAGACCGCGGGCGACGCGACCGACAACGAGTCGCTGGAGGCCGAGGGACGCGGGGACCAGGTCGAGGCGAACGCCAAGCAGGCCGTGGAGAAGGGCAAGGACGCCTGGAACGACGCGACCAGGTAGGTCGCCCGCGGCAGGAGAACGGGGCGTCACCGGGAGTCCGGTGGCGCCCCGTTGTCGTGTCTGGGGTCAGCGGCGTCCGAAGAGCCGTCGCAACCAGCCCAGGGGGCCCTTTCGGGGTTCTTCGACGGCCAGCGCCGCCTCGGGGTCGTCGTCCCCGCCGTGGTCGCGGGCGAAGCGGGCGGCGTCGTCCTGGGTCTGCCGGGCCAGCACGGCCCCCTCGGGGGTGGCGACCTGGACGTCGTCGGCGCTGATGTCCCCCGAGACCAGGTCGACCTGCTCCCCGAGGTAGCGCAGCACGACCACGATGGAGGCGGCGACCGGGACCGCGAGGAAGGCGCCGGCGATCCCGAAGAGGGTGCCGCCGGCGGCGACGGCCAACAGGATGATGGCCGCGTGCAGCTTCATGCTCCGGCCCTGCAGGAAGGGCTGCAGCACGTTGCCCTCGACCTGCTGGACCACGATGATCAGCACCAGCACGGCGAGCGCGATCTGCCACCCATTGGTCACCAGGGCCACCAGCACCGCCAACGAGCCGGCGACGAAGGCGCCGACGATGGGGATGAAGCCGCCGAAGAAGGTCAGCACGGCCAGGGCCAGGGCCAGCGGCACCTGCAGCGCCAGCAGCCCGATCCCGATGAAGATGGCGTCGACGCCGCTGACGATGGCCTGGGTGCGGATGAAGCCGCCGAGGGTGCGCCAGACCCTCGTCAGCACCTCGGTCAGGTGGCGTCCGGCGGTGCGCCCGGCGTTGCGGCGCACCCACGGCAGGAAGTTGGGGCCGTCCTTGATGAAGAAGAAGGTCAACACCAGGACCAAACCCAGGGTCACCAGGCCGGAGCCGACCGCCGAGACGCCGGTGAAGACACCGGCCGCGATCTCGCTGGCCCGGCCCTGCAGGAAGGCCACCACCTGGGCGACCCAGTCGTCGAGCTGCTCGTTGTCCAGGTTGGCGGGTGGTCCGGAGAGCCACTCCCGGACCTGGACCAGGCCCTCGCTGGCAGAGTCGACGACCTCCGAGGCCTGGCTGATGACCGAAGGGGCGATGGAGGCGAAGATCCCCAGGATGATCACGATGGCGCCCACCAGCCCGGTGGCGGCGGCCGCCGCTGGCGGGAACCCCTTGGAGCGCAGCCACCCGACCGGCGGCCAAAGGACGGTGGCCACGATCAGGGCCAGCATGATCGGGAAGACCCCGACCCACACCCGGGCCAGCAGCCAGAGCAGGATGGCGACCGCGACCGCGATGAGGATGAAGCGTCCCGACCACGCGGCCAGCACCCGGAAGCCGTAGCCGAGCACGATGGCCCGGTCCGTGCCGGTGTTGCTCAGCGGCGCCGGGGCTTGCTGCCCCTCCTCGGCGGGGTCGCTCGCGTAGGGGACCTCGTCCTCCCCGGGTTGTTCAGTGCTCATCGGGTTCCCCTCGGTAGCGTGTCACGGTGATGGTGGTGGCCGTCGTCCACGTGGCGCCCGGTGCCAGGACGACCGCGTTGCCGGCGACGTTGCCTGCCTCGACGCACATCATCCGGTGCCAGTCGTCCGGCGCCATGTCACCGATATCTTGCCCCTTCTCCGGCCCGGGATTCCACACGACGGTGTCGCGGGCGCCCTCGGAGGCGATGCTCAGGGTGCGCCCCCGGACGGGGTCGTGCACCTCGACGGGGTCCGCGGTGTGGTAGATCCGGTCGGTCTCGCCGCGCAGCCGCAGCGTGCCCTCCGGCTCGTGCACCCCGCCCGTGACCTTGTCGAACCAGGTGGCTCCCGACAGGCCCGTCACCCGGACCCGGGCCACGTCCCCGACCGCCAGGTAGCTGTGCAGGGCCACCTCGTAGTCGAAGGGCTCGGCCCCGGTGTTGGCGACGGTCAGGGCGACCCGGGCCTGATCGCCCACCTCCACCTGGCACCGGGCGTGGAAGTCGTGGCGCCACCGGTCGCGTCCGGGCAGTGCGTCGACGTCGGCCGGGGTCAGTTCCCACGCCCACCGCACGGCCTCGCCGTCGGCCACCTCGTCCACCAGTCGCCACGGGGCGATGCGGGCGAAGCCGTGGGCGGGGGAGTGGGCGCCGTCGCGCCCGGGCCCGAACCAGGGCCAGCAGATCGGCACCCCTCCGCGGATCGCGGTGCCTGGACCGGGCCGGGTGAGACCGCTGAGGTAGAGCACGGGCTCGCCGTGCTGTTCCCACGCGGCGAGCTGGGCGCCGTGGTCGTATGCCGTGCAGGTGCCGTCCCGCAGGGGGTGGGTGCGCGGAGTGGTGACGGGCATGACCCCGACGATACGACCCCGGCCGCGGCACGTCCTGCAGGCGGGGTGGCACCGGGACGCGTCGTCACGACCGGGGTGGCCGGCGCACCCGGGTGGCCTCGACCTCGTAGCGCGAGACCCGCCCCTGCCCGGAGGCGAAGAAGCGGCGGCGGAGGGCGCCCTCGACCTCGACCGTGTCACCGACGGCCAGGCGCACGGCATACCCCCGGGTGCGTGCGGTCCAGCAGGCGATGTCGATGGCGTCCACCGCCCCACGCCGACCCTGGCCGCGCCGCCGGGGTCGGGGCACCGCCACCCGGAAGGTGACGACCAGGTCACCGCTGGGTAGCTCGCGGGTCTGGGGGGTGGCGCTGATCCGCCCGCGCAGTTGCACGGCGTTCAGCGGCTCCGTCCCGGCGTCGGTCGTGGTCCCTGTGCCCATGGCTGCCCCTCCGTCGTGGACGGCCCCCTGCCGCCCGTGTCCTCCATGGTGCCGCAGCCGGTCGGGTCGGGGTGCGAGACCGTCAGGGACCTGTGGATAACCGTCGGGTCACATCTCCTCGTGGGTGTCCGGGTCGCCCCCGAACAGCCTGCCGTCGGGCCGGGCCAACCCGGCAAGGGCCGCCATCTGGTCGGCGTCCAACTCGAACCCGAAGACGTCCAGGTTGGCCCGTTGCCGCTCGGGCGTCGCCGACTTCGGCACCGGGAGGACACCGCGCTGGACATGCCAGCGCAGGATCACCTGGGCCGGGGTCACCCCGTAGGCGTGTGCCGCCGCGGCGACCGGCGCGTCGTCGAAGGGTGCGTTGCGCTTGCCCAGCGGGCTCCAGGCCTGGGTGAGGATGCCCAGCCCGGCGTCCACGGCGAGCATGTGCTCCTGGGGGAAGAGGGGGTGGACCTCGAGTTGGTTGACGGCCGGCACCACGCCCGTCTCGTCGACGATCCGGGCCAGGTGCTCGGGGCCGAAGTTGGACACCCCGATCGATCTGGCCAGCCCACGCTCGCGCACCTCCACCAGGGCGGACCAGGCCTCGGCATACAGCCCGACGCTCGGGTTCGGCCAGTGGATCAGGACCAGGTCGAGGTAGTCCAGTCCCATCGTGCGCAGGGAGTCCTCGACAGAGCGCACCGCGAGGTCATGGGCATGGAACCTGCCGGGGACCTTGGTCGTGACCTGGACCTGCTCGCGAGGCAGACGGCTCTCGCGGACCGCCTGTCCGACCTCGGCCTCGTTGCCGTAGTTCACGGCCGTGTCGAGCAGTCGATAGCCGGCGTCGAGCGCGGAACGGATGGCGGTCACGGCGTCCGAGCCCTTGAGCGGGTAGGTGCCGAAGCCGATGGCCGGCAGCACGGTGCCGTCGTGCAGGGTGTGGGTCGGGGAGGTGCTCATGCCGGCACGTTACGGCGTGGACCGGCTGGGGAAGTGGAGCGGGTGGCAAGAATTGCACTCACGTCTTCCTCCTGGAAGGAGGCTGTTCTGCTACTGAACTACACCCGCGAACGCGTCCGAGGATAGCCCACCGGGGGCGCGGCTCATGCACGCCACGCCAGCGGACGCGTCGACCCCGGCGCGGACAGGGGGAAGATCCTGCCCACGACCGGGGTCGCAGAGGTGTCAGGCGGCTGGGGTGACGCTGCGGGGGGCGGGCACCGGGTACGTGTGCGCCTGACCGGCATCGCTGACCGTCCAGAGGCCCCGGCGGATGGTCGCGGCGACATCGGCAGCGCTGCGGAGGGGCAGGCGCTCCCGGGGCGCGATGGTGGACCGGCCGATCACCAGGAAGGTCGCGGCCAGCAGCAGGACGTAGAGGAGGCTGAGGAGGATTTCGGTGGTCATGCATCCAGTGTGGAAGACTCAACCACAAAGATCCAGCGCATGTTTCTAACGGATACCGTGTAGCATCGCTGCATGTTCAACCTGGATCAGCTGGTCACTCTGCGGGCGGTCGTGGAGGACGGCACGGTGGCCGCCGCCGCGACCCGCCTCGGCTACAGCCCGTCGGCGGTCAGCCAGCAGCTGGCCCGCCTGGAGACCGATGCCCGTCAGGTGCTGATGCGCCGGCAGGGACGCAACATCGTGCCGACCGACGCCGCCCAAGTCCTGGTGCGCGCCGCCGCGGAGATGAGCGCACTGGAGGAACGGGCCAGGGCCGAGCTGGAGCTGCTGACCCACCGGGTCTCCGGGACGGTCAGTCTCAGTGCCTTTCCCACCGCCGTCCGGGGCATCTGCGTGGCAGCGATCGCCTCCCTGCGGGAACGCCACCCCGGCGTGAGCGTCACGCTGGGGGACAGTGCGCCCGAGCCGGGACTGGCCGCGGTCGCCCGGGGGGACCTCGACCTGGCGATCATCCACGACTGGACCGAGGACCACCTGCAGATCCCCGGTGGCGTGGTGACCTCCCACCTGGGCACCGACCCGGTGGACCTGGTTCTGCCGGTCGGCCACCGTCTCGCCGACCAGTCCGTCATCGACATCGGTGACCTGGACGGGGAGGACTGGGTCAACGACTCGCCGGGCATCTGCAGCCGCAAGCTGCTGCAGTCTCTCCGGGAGCGGCAATTGGACTACCGGATCAGCTGCGTCCTGGACGACTATCAGTCCCAGGTGAGGGCCACGGCATACGGCCTGGGGTTGACCCTGCTGCCGCGGCTGGGGCGCGACCCCCTGCCGGACAGCGTGGTGGCCGTGCCGCTGGTCGACCCGCCGACCCGCCGCATCCTCACCGCACACCGCCGGGACAGCGACCAGCGCCCCGCACTGCAGGCCCTGCTGCGGGAGCTGCGCGCGGCGTGGGAAGCCCTGCCTGATCAGTAGAGCATCGCCCGGGAGGTGGCGTGGGGTGGGAGGATGGGAGGCGATGACCAGTCCGTCCCCCGAGTCCGAGCGCCTGCGTGACCTGGCGCGGCTGCGGCGTGTCCGGGACCGTATGGACCGGGAGTACGACCAGCCCCTGGATGTGGCCGCGCTGGCCCGGGGTGAGCACATGTCGGCGGGACACCTGAGCCGGCAGTTCCGGCTCGCCTTCGGCGAGTCGCCGTACTCCTACCTGATGACGCGGCGGATCGAGCGGGCGATGGCGCTGCTGCGCCGCGGGGACCTGAGCGTCACGGAGGTCTGCTTCGCGGTGGGATGCTCCTCGTTGGGGACCTTCAGCACCCGCTTCACCGAGCTGGTGGGGGTGCCGCCGAGCGTCTACCGCACCCAGGCCGACGACGCCACGGCGGGGATGCCACCGTGCGTGGCGAAGAAGGTCACCCGACCGGTCAGGAATCGAGAAGCCGCGTCGGACCGGTCACCACTAGCGTGACCCTCATGAGCCTTCGCATCCACGCCAGTTTCCTCCCGCACACTGACCCGGAGGAGTCCCTCGCCTTCTACCGCGACGTCGTCGGTTTCGAGGTCCGCAACGACGTTGGCTACGAGGGGATGCGGTGGATCACGGTCGGGCCCGGCGACCAGCCGGAGACCTCGATCGTGCTGCACCCGGTCGGGGTCGGGACGGGCATCACCGAGGACGAGCGGCGCACCATCCTGGAGCTCGTGGCCAAGGGCACCTACTTCGGGGTCAATCTCGCCACCGACGACGTGGACGCGACCTTCGAGCAACTGCAGGGCGCAGGGGCCGAGGTGGCCCAGGAGCCGATCGACCAGCCCTATGGGGTGCGGGACTGCGCCTTCCGGGACCCGGCGGGCAACGAGCTGCGAATCCAGGGACCCACCCGATGACCCGGGGCGCCGCAGGGGCGAATCCCGCCGACAGTCACGACCTGATCCGGGTGCAGGGCGCCCGGGAAAACAACCTCAAGGAGGTGACCGTCGAGATCCCGAAGCGACGGTTGACCGTCTTCACCGGGGTGTCCGGGTCCGGCAAGAGCTCCCTGGTGTTCGACACCGTCGCGGCCGAGTCGCGACGGATGATCAACGAGACCTACAGCGCGTTCCTCCAGGGATTCATGCCCTCGCTGGCCCGTCCCGACGTCGACCGGCTCGAGGGGCTGACGACGGCGATCATCGTCGACCAGGAGCGGATCGGGGCCAATCCGCGCTCGACCGTGGGGACCGTCACCGATGCCAACGCGATGCTCCGCATCCTCTTCAGCCGGATCGGGCAGCCCCACGTCGGTCCGCCGACGGCGTTCTCCTTCAACGTCCCGACGCGCCGCGCCAGCGGGGTGATGACCACCGAGAAGGGGGGCCACACCGAGCGTGCGATGGTCAAGGACGCCGTCTATCTCGGGGGGATGTGCCCGCGCTGCGAGGGCAAGGGTGCAGTGAGCGACTTCGACCTGACAGCCCTGTATGACGAGACCAAGTCGTTGTCCGAGGGGGCACTGAAGGTCCCGGGCTTCAGCATGGACGGCTGGTACGGCCGCATCTTCGCCGGGGCGGGGTTGCCGATGGACAAGCCGATCGCGAAGTTCACCAAGCGGGACCTCGAGAAGTTGCTGCACGCCAAGCCGGAGAAGATCAAGGTCGAGGGGGTCAACCTCACCTATGAGGGGCTGATCCCCAAGATCCAGAAGTCCATGCTGTCCAAGGACGTGGAGTCGATGCAGCCGCACATCCGCGCCTTCGTCGAGCGGGCGATCACCTTCCAGACCTGCCCAGAGTGTGACGGCACGCGGCTGACCGCAGAGGTGCTGGCCTGCAAGATCGCGGGCAAGAGCATCGCCGACCTGTGCCGTATGCAGATCAGCGACCTCGCGGTGTGGGTCAGCGAGCTGGACGAGCCGTCGGTGGCCCCCCTGGTGGGTGGCCTGCAGCACCTGCTGGACTCCTTCACCCAGATCGGCCTGGGCTACCTGTCCCTGGACCGGCCGTCCGCGACACTCTCCGGCGGCGAGGCGCAACGGGCCAAGATGATCCGGCACCTGGGGTCCTCGCTCACCGACGTGACCTACGTCTTCGACGAGCCCTCGATCGGGCTGCACCCGCACGACATCGAGCGGATGAACGTGCTGCTCCTGCAGCTGCGGGACAAGGGCAACACGGTCCTGGTCGTGGAGCACAAGCCCGAGATGATCGCCATCGCCGACCACGTGGTCGACCTCGGCCCTGGTGCGGGTGTGGACGGCGGGGAGGTCTGCTTCGAGGGCGACGTGGAGGGTCTGAGGGACAGCGACACGGTGACGGGCCGGCATCTGGACGACCGGGCGCGGCTGAAGGAGTCGGTGCGCGAGGCCACCGGTGTCCTGGAGGTCCGGGCCGCCTCGACCCACAACCTGCAGGACGTCGACGTCGACATCCCCACCGGGGTGCTGTGTGTGCTCACCGGGGTCGCGGGCTCGGGCAAGAGCTCCCTGATCCACGGGTCGGTGGCCGACCGTGACGGCGTCGTGGTGATCGACCAGGGCGGGATCAAGGGCTCGCGGCGCAGCAACCCCGCCACCTACACGGGGGTGCTCGACCCGATCCGCAAGGCCTTCGCCAAGGCCAACGGCGTCAAGCCCGCACTGTTCAGCTCCAACTCCGAGGGCGCCTGCCCCACCTGCAAGGGCGCGGGGGTCATCTACACCGAGCTCGGGGTGATGGAGACGGTGGAGACCCCCTGCGAGGAGTGCGAGGGCAAGCGGTTCCAGGCCGAGGTGCTGGAGTACACCCTCGCGGGACGCAACATCGCCGACGTGCTGGCCATGTCGGTGGCTCAGGCGGAGGAGTTCTTTGCCGAGGGAGAGGCCCGGACCCCGGCGGCGCACAAGATCCTGGACCGGCTGGCCGACGTGGGACTGGGCTACCTCAGCCTGGGCCAACCACTCACCACGCTCTCCGGCGGGGAACGGCAGCGGCTCAAGCTCGCCAACCAGATGGGTGACAAGGGCGACACCTACATCCTCGACGAGCCCACGACCGGGCTCCACCTGGCCGACGTCGAGCAGCTCCTCGGCCTGCTCGACCGACTGGTCGACTCGGGCAAGTCTGTCATCGTGATCGAGCACCACCAGGCGGTCATGGCGCACGCGGACTGGATCATCGACCTCGGGCCCGGGGCCGGGCACGACGGTGGGACGGTCGTCTTCGAGGGGCCACCGACCGACCTGGTCGCCGACGCCTCCACGGTGACCGGTCGCCACCTGGCCGACTACGTCCGGGCCCAGGGCTGAGGCCGAGGAGTCCGCGCTGTCGGACCCCTGCGGCACAGTGATCCCGTGGCAGAACGTCCGGATGTCCCGATCGAGTGGATCGAGCGGTGTGACCGTGTGCTGGGCGCCCTACCCCGATGCGCCGAGGAGGACGCCTGGGTCGGGGTGCGCTGGCGGGTGGGCAGCGCGACGGTGGCGCACCTGTTCGGTGGCGAGGACCAACGGTTCCGGGCGGTCTTCCGAGCCGACCCCGAGGAGGTGATGGCCTTCGAGGCGATGGGTGAGCCCTACTTCCGTGCCGGGTGGGGCAGCAACGTCGTGGGGCTCATCCTCGACGAGGAGACCGACTGGCAGGAGGTCGCCGAGCTGCTCGTGGCGTCCTACTGCCTGCAGGCGCCCCGCAAGCTCGCCGAGCAGGTCATGCAGGAATGGAGCCCCGGCCAGGCAGGGGCCTAGGAACCGGAGTCGCCCGTTGCGCCCCAGTAGGCCAGGTGCGCGCGGTGGAGCCACCCGTCGACCCACTGCCGGTCCGGCTCCTCGGGCACCCCGGAGGTATGCCGTAGCGCGGTGAGGCGGGACTCGGCGCGGTCGATCTCACCAACCACCTCGGCGAGGGGCACCTCACCCCGGCGGACGCGGCGCAGGTAGCTGCGTTCCGGCTCGGGCACCGGCAGGGTGATCCGTCCGGTGGTGAGGAACTCCACTCCCTGGATCCCCAGCCGCAGCGCGTGCATCGAGAACTTGGTGTCGTAGCCGTGCGCGGCCACCAACTCCGGCCGGTTGGTGTGTGCGGCGGACTCGCCGGTCATTGCCCTGCGCTGGGCCCGGAGGTAGCCCAGGAACCGCTCGGCGGCGAGCCGGGAGACGAAACGGTCGGCGTGGTCCACCAACTCGGCGCCGGCGGCATCGCGGTGCACGACCTCCTCGTCGGGGACGAACAGCGCCAGGAGCACCGTCGGGTTGCCCTCCAGCGCCAGCCGGCACCACTTGCGGGCGGAGTAGACGACGACGTCCAGGTCGCCGGCGCCGGATCGGTTGGCCAGCCCACCGGGCCGGTCCCACGCCGTGTGCCGCTGGTACTGCTCGAAGGAGACGGGTCGGGTCGTGGCGCCGGTCCCACGGGGCACCCGGGCCAGTCCCGTCACGTGCGCCGGGGGCTCCAGGCAGATGCCCATCTCGTCCCGGTCGTCCTGCCCCTGGATCGAGGTGCCGTGCACGCCCGAGCCCACCTGGACCCGCAGGATCAGCCCGTCCTCGGCGATCCGGCGGGCCTCCTCCGACGCGTGCGGGTGGGCGAAACCCGGCGGGAGCACCCGATCACCGGAGATCACCGTCGCTGCCATGTCAGGAGGGTACGCCCGGACCCCCTGACGCCCGGGGCAGCGGCGGGCATGATGGTGCCATGAGCATCGCTGTCGACCTCGCCTCGCTGGACAAAGCGCTCGGGCGCCACCACACGGCATACCTGCTGACCGGCGGCGGGGAGCGGCCACACGTCGCCGAGGTCTTCCCGCGTCTGGTCGACGGCGTCCTCCTGCTCGACGAACCGGGCAGGACCGCCCGCCGTGTGGTGGGGGAGAAGCCGAACGTGACGCTGCTGCTGCCACCGCGCGAGCAGGCGGGCTACACCCTCATCGTGGACGGCGACGCGACGCTGGGCGACGCGGGAGAGCTGCGCATCGTCCCCACCCACGCGGTCCTGCACCGCGCCGCGGCCCACGGGCACCAGGTGGACCCGGCCTCGAACTGCCGCAACGACTGTCGTCCCCTCGACGACGCCACGTCGTGACCGGCCGGGGCGCGCACGTGAGCCAGAACCTTCCATGATCCGGGAGCGACGGGCCGAAGACCTGGGCCGGCTCTGCGTGCTGCTGAGTGACATGGGCCGTCCGGAGCCGGGCTTGTCCACGGGCCGGCTCCGGGAGTGGCTCGTCGGCGACCGCGTCGAGGTGTCGTGGGTCTTCGACCAGGCACCGGTGCCGGTAACTCCGACGAAGAACGTGGTCGGGCACGTCCAGATCTGTCGGCCTGACCCCACGGAGCGGTGCCTCGTGATCGATCGGCTCTTCGTCCGGCCGGGTCCCCACGAGGTCGGCATCACCCGCTATCTGCTCACGGAGGCGGTCAAGCACATCCGGAGGGAGGAGATGGCGCCGGTGCTGTGCCTGCGCTGGGAATCGCCCCACGTCCGGCAGGTGGCCGAGCGGCTCGGCCTCCGGGAGACGCCCTCACATGACTCGGGCCTGACCCTGATGGCGGGTGCCCCGTGACCCTGTCGATCCACGAGTTCGGCCAGCCCAGCGGCCCGGAGATCGTGCTGCTCCACGGCCTCACGGAGGCTGGCACTACGTGGCCAGATGTGGTCGAACGGTGGGGGAGTCACTGGCGACTAGCTGGCCCCTGACCTGCGCGGCCACGGCGCCTCCCCACGGTTCACCCCGACGCAGTTGGCCACGGTGATGGACGTGCTCGTCGACGACGTGGTCCAGGTGTTGGAGTCGGTATGTCGTGGGCCGGCCGTGGTCCTCGGGCATTCCCTGGGGGGTCGGCTGGGTCTCCTGGCCGCCATCCAGCGCCCGGACCGTTTCACCCGGCTCGTGTTGGAGGATCCCGCGCTGGTGAGTGCCCCGGTCACGCCCGACGGCTTCGCGGCCGAGCAGGAGCGATTCCTGGACAGCTTCGCCGACGGGGGAGTGGGGGAGGCGCGGCGGATGAGACGGGACAGCGACTGGCCCAGGGCAGAGATCGACGCCTGGGCGGCCTGCAAGCCGCGGGTCGACCGGGAGATGATCCGACGCCTGCAGTTGGGGGAGTTGGATGCTGTCGCGGCGTTGCAACGGATCGCGGTGCCCACCCTCCTGGTGGTGCCGTCGGACGGCGAGACTGCGCGGCACCGAGGCCTCGTCACCAACCCGCTCGTCGAAGCCGCACTGCTGCCGGGGGTCGGGCATTGCGTCCGCCGCGACGATCCGGACGGCTTCCACGCCGTCGTCGACCCGTTCCTCACGCCGGACAGCTGATCCGCGATCATCGTGGGGAACCACCCTCGAGGACTGGTGGGAGAGAGGAGCGGCCTGCCGTGGCGCGCTACACCCGTGCGCAGCTGGAGCGCTACCGCGATGCCGTGGTCCCAGACCTGGCGGGGCACCCGGACGCCGGGGACCCGCCGGTGCGGCTGCTGTTCGTCGGGATCAACCCCGGTCTGTGGACGGCCGCGACCCAGACCCACTTCGCCCACCCGGGCAACCGTTTCTACCCGGCCCTGTTCCGGGCCGGGATCCTCGAGCGAGCGATCGACCCGGCCGCCGGGATGGACGGGGCCGATCGCAGGCACCTGATAGACCGCGGGATCGCGATCACCAACCTGGTGTCGCGGGCCACCGCCAGGGCCGACGAACTGTCCCGCGAGGAGCTGCTCGCCGGCGGGGCACACCTGCGCTCCACGGTGAGCCGGCTCCGACCCGGCGTGGTGGCGGTCGCCGGCATCACGGCATACCGGAGTGCCTTCGGGGTCCGCGGGGCAAAGGTGGGGCGGCAGCCCGAAACCCTCGAGGGCGCGGCCTTGTGGGTGGTGCCCAACCCCAGTGGTCTGAACGCCCACGAGACGGTGGAGACCCTCGCCATCGCCTACGCCGCGCCGGCGCGGGAGGCCGGGCTGGTCTGACCCGCCAGGCCCCCGACGCCCGCCAAGCCCTCCTGGGAGACTGTGCCCATGGAGATCCGTCGTGCCGACCGGTCGGACCTCACCGCCCTGGCCCTGCTGATCTGGAGGTTCGCGCCGCCAGGGGAGCAGGACGGGCAGACGCTCGGGGCCTTCGAGCGCGACCTCGCCACGTGGTGGGCGGCGCACGATGCCTCGCACCGCGCGTTCCTCGCCGTCCAGGCAACGGGTGAGGCGGTCGGGATGGCCTGGGTGGCCCTGGTCCCGCGGGTCGCCCGCCCCGGAGTGACGGACCGCTTGTCGGCCGACGTCCAGAGCGTGTTCGTCCTCCCCGAACACCGTGGACATGGCATCGGCGCTGCCCTCGTGGCCGAGGCCACCGGCCACGCCTTCGGCGCAGGGGCGAGTCGGGTCACGGTCCAGTCGGGGAGCAAGTCCGTGCCGGTCTATGAGCGCCTCGGGTTTGCCTCCTCGCGCGAACTCCTCCAGAAACGGCCCTGACCCCACCCGTCCGCCGGGGGAGCACGCGCGAGGGCCCTCTTGTCCCAAGGGCTTGACACAACGGACGCGCAGGCGCCACCCTTCTTGTACCAGACATGTGACACAAGGAGGATCCATGAGTCTCGTCCCCGTCGCACTGGTGCTGTTGTTGCTGCTGCTCATCGCGGCGGCCGGCCTGGTGGCGGTCCTGCTCCTGCGCGCACTCCGGAGCGGCGGCGTGCGCTGGTCACAGATTGATGATCCTGTGGCTCGGCGCTGGCGGGACCAGACCACCACGGCGTGGCGGGCCGGCATCGTCGTCGCGGGCCTCACCGTGGTGCTCATCGTGACTCTGGACGACCTGGGTCGGGGACTGGTGCTCGCTCCGGTGGGACTCGTCGTCCTGCTGCTCGGTGCCGCGCTTGCCCTCCGCGTGGCCGTGGATCGGCCGCGCAGCGGCCCGGGGGCCCGCGAGCGCTACCTGGACGACCTGATCCGACGGACGAGTGCGCAGCGGGTCGTCGGGGTCGTGTCCCTGGCCAGCTTCGGCACCACGTTCCTGGTCGTGGCCATGGCTCTGATCGGCCTGAGCGGTGGCGGCGACACCGAGGTCCACCCCGCCTTCGGCATCGACTTCTTGACTCTCGGCTGGGTGCTGTTGAGCGTCTTGTGCTTCGCCGGTCTGGGTGTCGTGCTCGCGCTCTGCCACGTGTTTGCGCCACAGTTGCCGACCGGTGCGCTCCCCGCCCAGGAAGTCGTGCGGCCGTGAGGCTGGTCATCTCCCCGGCCGATCCGCGCCCGCCCTACGTCCAGGTCCGTGCCCAGATCCACGACGCGATCCTCAGCGGGCAGTTGCCGGACCGCGCCCAGCTACCACCGGTCCGTCAACTCGCGGCGGACCTGGGTTTGGCCAACGGCACGGTGGCCCGCGCCTACAAGGAGTTGGAGGCCGAGGGAGTCGTGCGCACCGCGCGTGGCGCGGGGACGCGGGTGATCGCCCCGGCCCTGAACACCACGCCCCGACCCGAGGAGGAGGTGCGCCGGGAGGCCAGTGCCCTGGTCCTCCGCCTGCGAGGACTGGGCCTGTCCGACGAGGCCGTGGTGGATGCCGTCCTCACGGCCCTGCGCGGGGCACGGGACGTCAGCCCTCCCGCGCGTCCCTGAGTTCACCTGTCGCGCTGGCCGTTCCACCAGCCACTCGACAACGCCGCATTCCACTCCGCCTCTGACGGGACGAGCAGTCCGGGATACCGCCCGTCGGCATCGTGATCGAAGCCCCACGCAGTGCTGACGACCTCGCCCTCGAGCCCGACGAACTCCACGAGGCAGTGGTTCAGACCCGGGCCGTAGAAGTCCTTGATCACCCCGGGGTGATGCCACTTGAGGATGCATCCGGCCCGGAGGAGATCGGGATCGAGCACGCCTTCGGCCTCATCCTCTCCGGCGTAGAGGACTGTCCGACCGATCTCGGCCTCGCTGGCCTGCAGGAACCTCACCGCAGGAGTGTCTCACCTGACGCCGGTCGGCTGGGTAGATTCTGGTCATGCGCCCCTGGAACATCTTCGTCGGTGGCCTCGCCCTGCTCATCGCGGGGGCCGTGGCGATCGGCGTCGCCTGGCCGGCGTTGGGGCAGGCCACTGTCGGCATGGCCGGGGCCGGGGGAGTCGCGCTGCTTCTCTGGGCCATGGCCACCAGTCGCAAGGCGGGCGTCGAGGATCGCTTTGCCGGATTCAGCGAGGCCTTCGAGGTGGCGATCCCGGTCGAGCGCACCGCTCCGGGCAAGCCGGTGCAGGTCCGCCTCTTCGGAGAGGCCAGGCGGCTCTGGGCTCCGGGGATGCTGGGCGTCACCCACGGCGCCGCCGCCTTCATGCCGACCAAGGCCAAGCACTCGGACCGTGCCTGGGGTGGTGACGTCGAGTCTTTCGACATCGGCTCGATCCTGGGCCAATCCAGCTATCTACGGCTGCACACAGACGAGGGCGAGCTCCAGTTCGCGGTGCAAGTCTCTGCCAAGGAGCTCTCGGCGTGCGTGGAGCCGTGGCTGTCACAACCCTCGGCGTCCGGGGTGTCTGTTGCTTCCCCCACGCAGGTTCCCGAGGCCACTGTCGCTGACCAGACGACGGATACGTCCCTCGGGACGAACCTGCGGGTCCTGACCGACACCCCGCAGGCTCCGCGACAGGGCGACGCCTTTGCGCTCGCGCTGGCGGGGGAGACCTTCCTGTTCGGACGCGTGATCTCGACCGAGGCCCAGTGGACCCGTTCCGAGGGCCCCGGGACCGCCGTCCTGATCTACCTCTACGCCGAGTGGTCAACCCACAAGGAGATGCCCGATGCCGCAGCGCTCGGCCCGGAAAATCTGCTGGTCCCGCCCATCATGACCAACACCACGCCGTGGCGTCAGGGGGTCTTCGAGACCCTGGACAATGCGCAGCTTGAGCCCAAGGACGTCCTGGCGACCCATTGCTTCCGCACGAGGAACGGGTTGTACTTCGACGGATTCGGGAACGAGCTCGCCGGCCCCACCGAACCCGTGGGCACGATGGGACTGCACAACTTCCGCACAATCGACGACGCCGTCAGCGACGCGCTGGGGATACCTCGTGCACCCTGAAAGCCGTCCTTGGTCAAGCTTGGCCAAGGACGGGTAGGGGCTGGCAGCGGTCATGGTCACGCCTGGGCACATCGCCGATAAGTGACATTATGTTAAGTCTTGATGGGCCAACCACGCAGCCGGATCACTCGGAACCTCTGGCCTCCCTCCCCCTGGCGGGCCGTTGCATCAGCGCGACGATCAACGGCCCGGTTGTGTTGGCAGCGGCCTGAGTTTGAACATCAAGATGCCCAGATACTTGTTCATCGCTGCCTGCTTGTGCGGATAGCGCTCGGCCACCTCGGCGGACATCTGTGGTTCGACCGTGGCCTCGATCCACAACCCTGCAGCGCTGAAGGCGTTGAGCAGATCCGACATCGTGTAAGGACGCTTCGTGAGGGTCACCTGCTCGTCCCAGTTTCGGTGCTGGTAGGCAAAGGGCTCGCTTGCGAAGTACTCCTCCCCCAGGGAAGTTCCGTTCTGCTCAGCGCGCCAGACTGCGTATCGAATCGGCTGGGTCCTCGTGAGCAGGATGAAACCGTCCTCGGTCAACAACTCGCGCGCAGCCTGCAAGGCCTTGACTGCGTTCGCCGCGTATCCAAAGGACTGCAGAAACAGGATCCGGTCGAATCGCCCGGCCCCCAATCCCCTGGACCGCCGACAGGTCGGACAGGTCACCCACGATGAGCTCGACCCCTGGTGGTGGCGTGATGAAGTTCCCGCTGATGTCCACGCCGACCGACTGGCCGGCACCGTCGGCGGCCAACTGCGCGATCTTAGCCCCGTTGCCGCAACCGGCGTCCAGGACGGCAAGTCCGGTGACGTCGCCAAGGAGAGCTCGCTGCGCCGGCCACTCGACGAGCAGATCCAGCGAGTCCTCGCGGGCGCGTGCCTGCTCGTAGCCCGACGAGAGTGTCTGCCATGGACGGCTGGAGTCGCCGACGGCCGCGTTCCTCTTGCTCTCCATCTGAGAGGTCCCTTCTCTGCGCCCTGCTCGCGCGCTCCCCGGGCTTACAGTCACGCGGTGTCGCGGCCAACCCGAGGCAGGTATCGGCCACTTGGCCCACTACTTCTCGATTGCCGGAATGGTAAAGGTTCCAATCTTGGTGGTTCCGTCGCTTTCGTACACGTCCAGTACAAAGTCACGGGCGTAGCGTTCGTCTTGCCACTCGAGTGCTTCATGCGGAGACTTGAAATCCGGCGGATTCAACTGTTCCGCGTATACGAACCCTTCCTGCCCGCCGTCGGACACCACGAGGATCAGGTTTGGTTCCTCCTCTGGGACGTTCGCCTTGGCGACTGTCCCGTAGGTGAGTCCCTGCCCGTTCCTCGGGTAGTCCGGGTTCGCTGCTCTCGGAGGCTGGTCACCATAGACTTCGTTGTCAAGAGTTGCCGTCCCCATGGTCGCTTCCGCTAGCGCGATGCCGCCGTACGCACCGCCCACCGTCACTGCCGCGGCTGCGATCAGAGTCAGACCCGTTCGCTTGGTCGCGCCACGGATATCTTGTGCCGCCATGTGTTCAGCCTTCCTGGGCCGATTGCGATACCGGCAGGATAGTGCGCTCTCCGCGTGCCCGCATGCGCTTGATGAAAGTCGCAGGCGGTGTCGTGAGGTGGGGACGCGTGCGGGAGGGCAAACTCAGAACTGCGCGGCGGAGTCACGTTCAGCCGTGCCACCAAACGTGGAACGTCGCGAACTCGCGCTCACCGGGTTGGCCGTCGATCGAGACGAGGGCCTCTTGGAGCTCAGTGAGGCGGTCTACCGGCATCTGAGGGGGTGCCTCGTCGGGCTGGTAGGTCATCCCCATCGGGTAGGCCTCCCCGGTGCTCGACATCTCCACGTGGCACCCCACGACATACGAGATGGGGTGCTCCTGCGCCCAGGCGACCAGCCGGTCCACGGAGGCGACGAGTTCGTCCCAGTCCTGCACGTAGACGCGCCCCGGCAGGAGCGAGTCGCCCGTAAGCAAGAGGCCGGTGCCCCGGTCGTAGAAGGCGGTTGCCGACGGGTGGTGACCGGGGGCAGGGATGACGTCCACCGTCCGCTCCCCCAGGTCAACGGTCCGGTGCGTTGCGGGCCAGTCGTCGAACCCATAGTGGGTGACGACGTCCGGCAGCGCGTGCCCGACGACCGTCGTGTGTGGGCGGTCGGTGAACTGGCCGTCGGCGGCCCGGTGGTCACCGTGCCCGTGCGTGTGCGTCACGAGTAGTTCGTAGCCATCGGGCACCTCCCCCGACCACCAGGTGGCGATGAGCTCGTCGACGGTCGCCCGCAACGGGAAGTAGTCCGGCTCGGGCGTGGCGCCGGTGTCGACCAACATCGCGCGCTGCCGACCGAAGAGGAGGAACATGAACGGCGCCTCGAAGTGCACCGACTTGTTCTGCCGGAGAACCACCAGGTCCAGGCTCACCCAGTGGGTCTGGATCTCCGGCGCGGGGTC
This sequence comes from Ornithinicoccus sp., assembly GCF_057176825.1. NCBI lineage: Bacteria > Bacillati > Actinomycetota > Actinomycetes > Micrococcales > Intrasporangiaceae > Ornithinicoccus > Ornithinicoccus sp. The sequence goes on from NZ_CM169976.1 coordinate 2,571,141, forward strand.
ATGTTTGGGCGAGGGGTGGCCGGCGTGCCAGGTGACAGACCAGTCCAGTGGGGGCAGCGCAGTACTGAGCATCCAGCCCAACGTAGCAATCGAACCCGGGGGCGGGCACTCGCTTTTGACCGTCCCCGGAGTGGCGCGCCGGGGCCGCCCGAGCAGCTAGAGGAAGACCACGTGCGCGGCGCCGACCCAGCTGGACTGCCCGCCCTTGACCAGGAAGTACTCCGTGCCCGACTTGCCCTCGCGCATCGCCACGGCGCGCCACCCTGGCTCGTCCTCGGAGGGACGCCGGGTGTTGCGGGCCGGCAGAGGTGACAGTCCGATCGGGGTCGCCCCAGACTCGGCGTGGTCCGGGGCGGTGAAACGCTCGCTCGCCTCGCGGATCATGGCGGTGGCGACTCGCTGACGCGCCTCAATCGTGGCGACAGTGGCGGCTGCCCTCCCCCGGACGTCGGAGCCCAGCAGGTAGGCGATCCCGATGATCGCGGCAGCCGCGATCACGGCCAGAGCCAGGATCGCGAAGGGCTGGTTCCAACTGCTCCCCTTCGCCAGGCTGCCCCAGATCGCCGTCACAAGGCCGGCCATGGCAGCAGCGGAGGTCCCTATGGCGGTCGACCACCACTTGGCCGCCGCCGTGGCACCCGCCTCGATGACGGAGACACTGTCAGGGGGGCCCAAGACGGCAGCGCGAACCCCGCCGGCCTGCTGCTGGTCACCGTCCTCTGGGAGGAGGGACACCGAGCGGAGCAGATCGACGGTGGGGGCACCGAGGTCCTGACTCTCGGGCGGGTCCTGCTCGACGGCCTGCCCGGGGATGCGAATTGCCATGGGGACCACCTCTTCCTCGAACCCAGCGTCCTGGTCTCACGCTGGAGTGAAAGGTCGGGCGTGTGCACGAAAGGCGCCCTCACAGTTGTCACTGTGTGTGTCGCGAGGCGGCCTGAGGGCCTCCTCCGAGAGGTGTCACTGCACGTGCCGCAGGTGCCGAGGTCCACGGGTGCGAGAGCCGCCGCCGTCGGCCCGGTGGGGCTCCGGAGATCCTTGCGGAAACTCAGAATCAGATGGTGGACCCGGCCAACGCCGGCGTCAAGAGGGGTGAGTATGCCGGTGATCAGTCACATGCGACCGGGTCGCCCTCGGTGATGCCGAAGTTGGCGCGCTCGTCCAACAGGAGCGGGATCAGCGGTTGCGCGGGCTGGGCCATGGTGACCACCACACCCTGGCGCTCTCGACTCGTCTGCACCCCGTGCAACTCCAGGGTGGTGCGCACCTGCCGGAACTGGGTGTCGGTGAGGACGTACGCGCACGGTGGGGCCAGGTCGACAGCGTCCGGGGTGGGCAGGGCGTTGTCTGCACCGGCGAAGAAGTACGGCTGGTCTCCGCTCGCGCCCTCCTCGGTGGCGGCCTCCCTGGCCTGCTCGGTGGCCTGCTTGATGCCGCTGCCCTGCTCCAGCATCAGGTCCAGCGTGGCCTGGTTGGCGAGCAGGTGGGTGCGGACCCGTCGGATGTTGCCCTCGGTCTGCGACTCCTCGCCGGAGAAGTCGTTGACCCGGCTCTCGGTCAGCTGCCCCACGCGGTGCTTCAGACCCATGGTGTTGCGCATGATCCGCTCGTCCTCGTTGCCGGCGACCTGGGCGATCTGCCGCCCGTCGGCGTCATACCAGATGCCGTAGTCACCGGTGGTGTAGTCCTCGTACTCCACGGTCGGGTCGATGTAGTCCTCGGCCAACTCGACGGCCAGGTCGTAGATGCCCTCATCGACGTTCATGTGCCGCGGCCAGAGACGGATCAGGTCGCGCTCATAGACCTCGGCCCGGCCGCTGTACTCGTGGGCGTCGTGGACCACCTGGGAGTCGTAGTCCAGTAGCACCTGGGCGATCGCCCGGGCCTCCAGGGTCTCCAGCGCCAGGTGGTCGCGGTTGATGTCCACGCCCTCGCTGTTGCCGCGGGTGTTGGCCGCGACGCCGTCCGGGTTCACCGTCGGGACCACCAGGATCGTCGAACGGTCCAGCAGCCGCCGGGTGGCGGGGCTGTTGTCGAGCGCGAGGTTGCGGATCATCTGCAGGCAGGACTCGCGGCCCGCAGGCTCGTTGCCGTGCTGGGTGCAGGCATACAGCACCGAACTTCCGGCAGCGACCTCGCCAGGGGTGCGCGGCTCGGCACCGATCTGGACCAGGTCCATCCGCCTCCCCTCCAGCGTGGTGCCCGCCCGGGTGATGGACACCCGGTCGCTGATCGCGGCGACCTCGGCCAGGAACTCCTGCTCTTCCTCGAGCGTGGTCCACGACGCACCACCACGCTCCTCGAAGCCGGTCTGCGGGCCGTCCTGCACCGCCTGGCCCGGCGCCTCGGCGGCCGGGCCGTCCTCGGCCAGGGGCGCGGTGAGCAGCCCAGGCTCCGGCTCCCCCGCCGGGCCCTCCTCCGGAATCGGCGCCTCCTCGGGCTCGACGGCCGAGGGGAACGGCAGGTCCTCCTCGGCGGCGGGATTGGTCGCGGCCAGGGTGCCGGTGAGCAGACCCGCGACGGCGAGTCCGGACAGACCGGTGCGGACACCCCCTGCGCGTCGGAATCCTTGGGGGGGCAGCAACGTGCGCATGGGTCACCTCGTGGGAGTCGGTTCTCGGTGCCCTCGACGCTAGGCAGGACCCCGCTCCGGGACAAGGAAACCCACCAGTAGATGGACGCGGCCCGGCCTAAGGTTTGCGGCGTGCGAGGGCGCTGCACACCTTGCCCGGTCCCCTCCCAGACTCAGTCGGCCGGACCACCGGCGCCGACCATCCCGGTCACGGCTCCCCGCGCACCGACAGCAGCGGGGCACGGTCGCCCCGGATGGTGGCGACCATGTCGACGACCCGTCGGGTGGCCCGGACGTCGTGCGCCCGGAAGACGGTCGCGCCCAGCCAGGCCGCGACCGCCGTGGCCGCGAGGGTCCCCTCGAGGCGGTCGTCCGGCGGCAGGTCCAGGCTCTCCCCCACGAAGTCCTTGCGGCTCAGCGCCTGCAGCACCGGGTAGCCCAGCCGCGCCACCTCGGCGGTGTGCCGCAGCACGGTGAGACTGTGCCGGGTGGTCTTGCCGAAGTCGAGCGTCGGGTCGACCAGGACCCGGTCGGTCGGCACCCCCGCAGCCACCGCGCGTGCGGCGCCCTCCCCCAGGGCCCGCAGCACGTCACGGACGACGGCCAGGTCATCATCGCCGTGGGCATCGGCATACCGGACGCCGACCGGGTCGGTGCGCGGCGGCAGCCCACCGGTGTGGGAGCAGACGATCCCGGCACCCACCTGCGCCGCGACGTGCACCAGGTCGGGGTCGTGCCCCGCCCAGGTGTCGTTGACCAGGTCCAGACCGACGGCCGCTGCCTCGCGGGCCACCTCACTGCGCCAGGTGTCCAGGCTGAGCACCAGGTCGGGGTGCGCCGAGCGGGCGGCCTCCAGGAACGGCACCACGCGCCGGATCTCCTCCGCGGCGTCGACCTGCTCCCCCTCTTGCCCCGCGCGCACCCCGCCGACGTCCACAATGTCGGCCCCGGCGACGACCGCCTCCTCCAGGGCCGCCAGTGCCGACGCGAGGTCGTCGTGCCGGTTGCCGGACCAGAACGAGTCGGGGGTCCGGTTGATGATCGCCATGACCGCGGGGCGCGCGGCATCGAAGGTCCGGCCCCGCAGCCGCAGTGCCGCCGTATGCGGACTGTCGCCAGGGTGCGACCCGTCGCCTCGGGAGTGGTCCCCGGGGCGAGCTGTGGCCTTGTTGACCTGCCGGATCGCCTGCCGCTCGTCCTCGGTCAGATCAGCCTTCGCCAAAACCTTCTGCAGCACCTCGGACTTGCCCGCGACGTAGGTCGCGATCTCCATCGCGGGGTCCGCGGCGAGGGCGAGCTTGACGTCCGCGTACTCCCGGCGCAGCGCGGCGTCCCGGCGCAGCACCTCCCGCACGGCCAGGTGGTTGCGCAGGCTGAGGACCCCGCGGGCACAGACGTAGACGTTGCGCCGCGGGTCGGTGTCGGGTGCCTCCATGGCCTCGCGGCCAGGAACCCCCAGGTCGCCGCGGTGCCGGTAGCCGATCACCTCGAGGGCAGCCACGGCCGCGGGGACCAGTGCCTCATCGACGACCACGTCGATGTCGATCACGGGCTTGGCGGCGAGGCCGGGCACCGCGGTGGACCCCACGTGCTCGACCTGGGCCCCCGGGACCGAGGCGAGCGCGTCGCGAAGCCCGGCCGCGACGCGCTCGTACCAGGCCGGCCACCGCGTCGAGTAGGGCACCACCTCAACTGCCATGGCGGCATCCTCGCAGGTGCTGCTGCGGGGTCAGCGACGGCGGGCGTGCAGCACCGCGTCCTGCAGCACGCGCCCGCGGCCCACCTCGCGGCGGCTCGTCCCCGCCTCCAGCAGGTCCCACGCCGCCGGGTCCAGCAGGGTCGCCAGCTCACCGGGGTGCCACAACGCGTGGCCGGGGGCGTGCTCGGCGGAGTGTGCATCGCCCGGCCCGTGACCGACCAGGAGCAGGGTGCCACCGGGTCCGACCAACCCCGCCAGGCGCTGGGCCAGCAGCTCGAACGGACCGTCCGGGTGAACGTAGTGCGAGGTGACCAGGTCGTAGCGCTCCCCCGCCACGGGGTCGTGGGAGGCCGTGAGGTCCCCCTGGACCCAGCGGATCCGGCGAGCGATCTCCGGGCCCCGCGCCTCGGCATACGAGGTCGCCCGGCGCAGCGCGGTCGGGGCGATGTCCACCGCGGTCACCTGCCAGCCCTCCCCCGCCAGCCACACGGCGTTGCCGCCCTCGCCGCAGCCGGCCTCAAGCGCTGCCCCGGACGGGATGTGCGCGGCGGCGGCGACCAGGTGCGGGCTCGGCGAGGGGCAGTGGTCCGCCGGGTGCGTGCGGTAGCGGTCCTCCCAGTATGCGGAGTCGAAGGTCATGCCGCGCCCTCACCCTCGGCCGTGGTCCCGCGACGGGCCGCGACCGCGTCCCTGACCTCCTCGGCCACCAGGTCGAAGTTCACCTGTGCCCCCACCATCGCCCCGGCGGCGGCCGCGGCGCCCACCTGGGCGGCGAGGTCCGTGACGTTGCCGGCGACCCACACCCCGGGGACCTCCGTCTGCCCGTAGGAGCTGGCCGGGATGTGCCGGCCCATGCCGGAGGGGTGGTCGACCGGGTGCAGTCCGAGCCCGGCGAGGAACTCGGCCCGTGGCTCCAGCACCGTGGCCACGGCCAGCGCTTCGCGCTGCACCACCGTGCCATCGGCCAGGCGCACGCCGCTCAGGCGGTCGCCGGAGACCTCGATCCCCACCACCTCGCCGGGCACCACCCGGATCCCCCTTGCTGCTAGCTCCTCGGCCTGCTCCGCAGTGAAGGCGTCAGCGGTGTGGGTGAAGACCGTGAGGTCGGGGCTCCACTGGCGGAACAGTTGCGCCTGGTGCGGCGTCATCGGCCCGGTGGCCAGCACCCCGATGGCGCGATCTCGCACCTCCCACCCGTGGCAGTAGGGGCAGTGCAGGACGTCCCGCCCCCACCGCTCCGCGAGTCCGGGCACCTCGGGCAGGGTGTCCACCAGGCCGGTGGCCACGACCAGGCGCCGGGCCCGGTAGGTCGCACCCTCGGCCGTCCCGACCCGCAGGTCGTCGCCGTCACGGTCCACCCCCGACACCACGCCGGCCACGACGGTGCCACCGTAGGACTCGACCTCGGCGCGCCCTCGCGCCAACAGCTCGGCGGGCGGCACCCCGTCGTGCCCTAGCAGACCATGCACCGCCTCGGCCGGTGCATTGCGTGGGGCTCCGGCATCGATCACCAGCACCGACCGACGGGCCCGGGCCAGCATCAGCGCCGCGTTCAGGCCGCCGGCCCCTCCCCCGGCCACGACGACGTCGAACCTGTCCTGTGCCGGGGTGTGCGAGCCGGCGCTCTCCTGGGTGCTCATGGATCGATGGTCGCGCGATGAGAACCGTTCTCGCAACTCCCGTTGCCGGTATGGCAAAGTGGGCGTCATGGAAAGCGACCTCGATCTCGCCCTGGCCGGCGTGGGCCCGCGCCTGCGGAGTATGCGCCAGGAGCGCTCCACCACGCTGGCGACCCTTTCGGCCACCACCGGGATCTCGGTGAGCACCCTGTCCCGACTGGAGTCCGGCGCCCGCCGGCCCACGCTCGAGCTGCTGCTCCCCCTGGCCCGCGCCCACGGGGTCACCCTCGACGAGCTGGTCGACGCCCCACCGACCGGGGATCCCCGGGTGCACCTGCGCCCCGTGCAGGCCCACGGCATGACGATGCTGCCGCTCACCCGGAGGCCCGGGGGCATCCAGGCCTACAAGTTCGTGGTACCCGGTGGGACGGGACAGGGCGAGCCGGAGCCGAAGACGCACGAGGGCTATGAGTGGCTGTACGTCCTCAACGGCCGGTTGCGGTTGGTCCTCGGGGAGCACGACATCATCCTGGAACCAGGGGAGGTCGCCGAGTTCGACACCCGGGTGCCGCACTGGTTCGGTGCGGCCGGCGACGATCCGGTGGAGTTCCTGAGCCTGTTCGGCCGCCAGGGCGAGCGGGCCCACGTGCGAGCCAGACCCCGCCAGGGTTGATGCCGGTGTCGGCCACGCTCTGACATACTGCTGATCGCCCCTCGTCCGCGGGGTGCGCGCCCACCGAGACCGCAGGGGGTCCTCCATGACCAGCTCCGTCGCACTCTCCGAGGCTCTCAAGTCCGAGACCGCCGCCGCCCACGAGCAGGCCGAGGGCTCGGCGTTCGTCGCGCAGCTCATCGCCGGCGGCGCCTGCGCCTCCGCGTTCAGCGCCCTCGTCGCGCAGCAGCACGTGTTCTACCGCGCCCTGGAGGGGACCCTGCTCGCCCACTACCAGGACCACCCGCTGGTCGCCCCGGTCGACGACCGCAGGCTGGACCGGGTCGCCGCCCTGGAGCGGGACATGGCCCACCACTTCGGACCCGAGTACGAGACCTGCCTGGCCAACGGCGACATCCGGATCTGTCCCGCCACCACGGCATACGCGACGTCCTTGGCCCACGACCACTCCCCCGAGATGATCCTCGCCAACCACTACGTGCGCTACCTCGGAGACCTCTCCGGAGGCCAGATCATCTCCCGCCTCGTGCAGCGTCACTACGGGACCCCGGCAGCGGGCCTGCACTTCTACGAGTTCGCGCAGATCCCCAAGCCCAAGCCCTACAAGGACGGCTATCGGCAGCGGCTGGACGCCATCGAGATGACCGGTGCCCAGCGTCGCCGGGTGCTGGACGCCGCGGTCGAGAGCTTCGAGGCCAACCGGCTGATCTTCGCCGAGCTCGCGGCCGCCCGCGAGCCGGAGCACGCTGCGGCCGGCGCCCCGCTCTGACCCAGGCGGCCTACTCGGCGAGGTCCTTGCCGGCCATGTCGGGCAGGAACAGCGCGGCCACCGCCGCCAGCAGGAACGCCGCACCGAACACCACGAACACCAGGGGTGTGCCGCCGACGTCGCGGATGAACGGCACCGACAGCGGCGCCAGGATCGAGGCGATCCGGCCGAAGGCCGCCGCGCTCCCGGCACCCGTGGCACGCACCCGCGTCGGGTAGACCTCGGGGGTCACGGCATACAGGGCACCCCACGCACCCAGGTTCGCCATCGACATCGCGCATCCCGCGACCAGGATGGTGGTCTCGGTGCCCGCCTGCCCGAAGAGCACCGCGGCGACCGCAGACCCCAGCAGGAACGTGGCCAGGGTCGCCCGCCGGCCCCACACCTCGACCAGGACGGCCGCGAGTGCGTAGCCGGGCAACTGGGCCAGCGTGATGTAGAGGGTGAACTCGAAGGAGCGGACGAGGGAGAAGCCCTGGCTGTAGAGGAGCGTCGGCAACCAGATGAACGCCCCGTAGTAGGCGAAGTTCACCCCGAACCAGGTCAGCCAGAGCGCGACGGTGCGCCGCCGGAGAGCCCCACCGAACAGGTCGCGCACCCCGATCGGCTCCGTGGCCTGCGCGGTGGCGGGCGCCGCGGTCGCTGGCTCTTGGTCGGTGCCGGTGACGGCAGGGTGCGGGCGTCCCGCCGAGGCCTCGAACTCGCGGACGACGCGCTCGGCCTCGTCGTGCCGCCCCTTGGCCTCCAGGAACCGGACCGATTCCGGCAGGCCGCGTCGCACGACCATGGCGTAGGCGGCGGGGACGACGCCGATGGCGAAGGCCCAGCGCCAGCCGTCGTCCGACAGGGGCACCACGAAGGTCGCCACCAGGGCGGCGAGCAGCCAGCCCACGGCCCAGAACGACTCGAGGATCACCACCATCCGACCGCGGATCCGCGTCGGGGAGAACTCGCTGACGAGGGTCGAGGCCACCGGCAGCTCCGCACCCAGTCCCAGCCCCACGATGAAACGCAACACCAGGAGCGCGGCCAGCCCTCCGACCAGGGCGGAGGCGCCGGTCGCCAGCCCGTAGACCAGCAGGGTCAGGGCGAAGACCGAGCGGCGCCCGATCCGGTCCGCGAGGAGCCCGCCCAGTGAGGCGCCGACCGCCATCCCGACGAAGCCGATCGACCCGAGCCAGGACAGCTCGCTGTCGGTGAGCAGCCAGTGCTGGGCCAGCGCCGCCATGATGAAGGAGATGAGGCCGACGTCCATGGCGTCCAGGGCCCAGCCGATCCCGGACCCCACCAGGAGCCGGCCGTGTTTGCCAGTGAAGGGCAGGTCGTCCAGCCGCTCGGTGCGACTGAGTGGGGTCTCGAGGTCCTGGCTGGTGTCCACCTGCTCACCTTATGGTCACGCCGAGAGTATGTCGTGTCGGGGCCCAGGAGAGCGCCGGCCGCTCCGGCCTGTGCGAACCGTTCTCACGTATAGCGAAGGATCATGAGGCGGGGGCCGAGTCGGTGAGGTCCAGCTCGAAGAGCTGCTGGTGCACCGGGTCGGTGAGCGTGGTGGCGTAGGTGGTCGTCAGGTGCGCCCCGTCGCCGTACACGACGACACCGCCGACCACGGGCGGGCACCGCGGGTCCAGCGACGAGGAGGGGCAGACCCAGTCCGCCACGTCGACCAAAAGCGCGCCGTCGGTCTGTGCGACCGCGTCCTCCAGGATCCCGCCCCCGGCCTCGTCCGTCTGCTCGTAGGAGCACTCTCGGACGTAGTCGTGGTCGCCGCCCTCCGGCAGCTCCTCCAGACACTCGGCCACGTGACGGGAGGGCACCGGCACGTCCCAGAACGCCACGACGTGGTCAGTCCCGGCGTCCAGCAGCTGTCGCCAGGTCGCGGAGAGCTCCTCCGCGGTCAACTCGCGCCCGTCCGTGACCTGGCCGGAGGTGAAGACCAGGTCGGGCGGGTCGGCCACCAGCTCCGCCAGGACCGCCTCGTTGTAGTCGCCGCACTCCGGGTAGCTCTCGGTCGGCACCGGAGGGTCGAAGGCGCAGGAGCTCTTGGTCAGGACGGTGACCTGCCAGCCCTCCCGGCGACCGATCTCCTCCAGCACGGGCACCCACACCCCGGCCTTGGACGAGCCCACCACCGCCACCTCGGTCGCGGCGTCCTCGGCTCCATAGGTGCAGCCCAGGATCTCGGTGTCTTCCTGCTCGACGTGACAGTCGTCGGCGTAGTAGCCGGGCTGGTCCTCGATCGCCTCCGCCGCGGTCCGCGGCAGGTAGTCGCCGGTGCGGCTAAACGCCTCCTCCGGGTCCTCCCGGACGGAGTCCCACCCAGCGCCGCGCAGCGCCCCGGCGCCCGGGGCGGATCCGCCGACGGGTCCAGACCCCTCGGATCCGCCCTCCCCCACCGACCCGGCCCAGGGCCGCCACAGCAGGAGCGCTGCCAGGACTGCCATCACCACCAGGGCAGCGCCGACCCGCCAGGTCGTGCGGCGGCGGGCGTCGACCGGCCCCGGGTCAGCCATCCGCACCGGCGCCGAGGAAGACCCGCAGCGCCGAGGTGAAGGCCGCGGGCTGCTCGGAGTGCACCCAGTGGCCGGCACTCTTGATCGTGAGCAACCGGGTCTTGGGGAAGAGACGCCGCATGACCGGCCCGTGCTCGTCCTTGATGTAGGGCGAACGCTGGCCCGCCACCCAGAGCACGGGGTGGTCGAAGGGGGGCTGATCGGTGTCGATGAACCCACCGATCGCCGGGAGCTCGCGACGCAGCAGGTCCAGGTTGGCCTGCCACCGGAAGCCGTCCTCCCCCGACCGCAGGTTCTGCAGCAGGAAGCCGCGCACGGTCGGCTGGGGGATCAGGTCGGTCAGCTGCCGGTCCGCGTCGCCGCGCCGCTCCAGGGCGGTCAGGTCCACGGTGGCCAGCGAGCCCAGCAGGTGCTCGAACTCGCTCATGTCGGTCGAGTCGGCGGGGGCGATGTCGACCACCACGAGTCGGTCCACCAGCTCGGGGTGGCGCAGCGCCAGGGCCATCGCGACCTTGCCCCCCATCGAGTGCCCGACCACGTGCACGGGTGGGCTGCCGGCGGACCCCTCGCGCAGGTGAGCGGCCACGGCATCGGCCATCTCGGCATACGAGACCCGCTCGGTCCACCCCGAGCGACCGTGGTTCGGCAGGTCGACCAGAAGGGAGGAGAACTCGGGCTGCAACGCCTTGGCGATCTGGGTGAAGTTCTTGCCCTGGCCGAACAGGCCGTGCAGGAACACCACCGGGGCGCCGGTGTCACCGACCCGGGTCGTGTGCAGGGGGATGTCGTCGTGCGCGGCCACGGCCACACCCTACGCACTACCCTGGGCGGGTGCCCGGCCCCTCCGTCCTCCACTGCGAGTACCACGCCGCGGGGCGCTGCCGCTCCTGCACGCTGCTGGGCACCCCCTACGGGCGCCAGCTCACCGACAAGCACGAACGGTGTGTGCGGGCACTCGCGCCACACGGCGACATCGCGTGGTCCGGCCCGGTCGCCAGCGCCCCGGCCGGCTTCCGCAACAAGGCCAAACTGGTGGCCGGCGGCACCCGTGGCGCCCCGACCCTCGGCATCCTCGACGCCCGCCAGGAGGGGGTCGACCTCAGCCGGTGCGGCCTGTACGAGCGCGGCCTGGCCGAGGTCGTCGGGTCCCTCACCGAGGTCGTGGGCAGGCTCGGGCTGGTCCCGTATGCCGTGTCCAGCCGCAGCGGGGAACTCAAACACATCATCCTGACGCACTCCCCCGACGACGAGCTGATGGTGCGGTTCGTGCTGCGCTCCCCGGGGCAGCTCGGCCGGATCCGGCGGCAGCTGCCCGACCTGGCCGCCGCCTACCCGGGTATCCGCGTGGTGTCGGTGAACCTGCAGCCGGAGCACGCGGCCGTCCTCGAGGGACCCGAGGAGGTCCTGCTGACCCCGGAGTCGCACCTGACCATGCGGGTCAACGGCATCCCGCTGCGGCTGCGCCCCCGCAGCTTCTTCCAGACCAACACGGCGGTCGCCGCCGCGCTCTACCGCCAGGCGAGCGCGTGGGTCGACGACCTGGACCCCGCCTCGGTGTGGGACCTCTACTGCGGGGTGGGCGGCTTCGCGCTGCACACGGCCCGTCGGCCCGGTGGCGGGGCCCGCGAGGTGCTGGGCGTCGAGTCCTCGGCCGAGGCCGTCGAGGGCGCCCGGTCCACCGCGGCCGCGCTGGGGGTGCCGGCGCGGTTCGTGGCCGCCGACGCCACGGCATACCTCGGGACGGGGCAGACCCCCGATCTCGTGGTGGTCAACCCTCCCCGGCGCGGGATCGGGCCGGACCTGGCAGCCCGGCTCGAGTCGTCCGGCGTCGAGCACGTGCTCTACTCAAGCTGCCACGTGGACTCCCTGGCCCGCGACCTGGCGGCGATGCCCTCACTGCGTCCGGTGCGCGCCCGGGTCTTCGACATGTTCCCGCAGACCGGTCACCTGGAGGTGCTCACCCTCCTGCGGCGCGGGGGCTGAGGCTGGCCGAGCCCGGCGGCGAGGCGCCCTTAGACGAACGGGGTGGTGTCGCCCGCACCCTCCCGGGTGACCTGCGGCGTGCCGTCGGAGAAGTCGATGACGGTGGTGGGCTCACTGCCGCTGACGTCGCCGTCGATGACCACCTCGACCTGGTGATCCAGGAGTTCCTTGATCGCCCAGCCGTGCTCCAGCGGCTCATCCTGGTCCGGGAGGAGCAGGGTGCTGGAGAGGATCGGCTCGCCGAGCTCGGCCAGGATGGCCTGGGTGATGCGGTGCTCGGGGATCCGCACGCCGACGGTCTTCTTCTTCGGGTGCAGCAGCTTCTTGGGGACCTCCGGGGTGGCCGGCAGGATGAACGTGTAGGGGCCGGGTGTGGCGGCCTTCACGGCACGGAACACCGCGTTGTCCAACTGCACGAACTGACCCAGCTGAGCGAAGTCCCGGCAGACGAGGGTGAAGTGGTGCCGGTCGTCCAGTCGCCGGATGTCGATGATGCGCTGGCGTGCTTCCGCATTGCCGATCTGCGCCCCGAGGGCGTAGCGGGAGTCCGTCGGGTAGGCGATGAGCCCCCCGTCGCGCAGGGCGGACACGACCTGGTCGACCAGGCGCGGCTGCGGGTCCACGGGGTGGATGTCCAGGAACTTGGCCATGCGCCACCCTAACCAGGTGTGGCTGCCGCAGCTGCGCCGCGGGTCGGACCGGCGTGGCGCGGTCAGTCGCACTGTCGGTGGAGTATGTCTAGACTCCGAGCAGGACAGCAGGTGGGTGACCCGGGGGGTTGCCCTGAGGGGAGGGAAACCTCATGAGTAGCGGCGACACCAGGAATCCGCCGCCGCCGATGGCCAACACGGTGCGGCGGCGTCGGCTGGGGCCGGGTGCCGCCCTGGCCGCCATCGTGCTCGGCACCACCCTGTGCGCGCTGTCCGGTGGGCTGCTCCGCAGCGGCTTCGCCATGTCGGAGAGCACGACGGCGGTGGTGCCCATAGGTGTCCTGGCGCTCGGCCTGCTGACGGTGGGCATGGGCGGGGCGCTCCTGCTCCGCGCGCTCGTCGATGAGGGCATGGCGCTGTCCTGGTCCATCGGAGGACTCGGCCTGGCCTTCCTCGGGGTGCCGCTGGGCTGGCTCATCATGGACCTCGGAGCAGAGGACTCGGCCTCGGGTGGTCCCTGGGTCCCCCTCATCATCGGCCTGGTGCTGGTCGCGATGGCGACACTCATGCTCCTGATCGGCTATCGCCGCCACCGGGTGCGCCGCCGGACCGAGCGGGACGGGCGGCGCACCCAGGGCACGGTGACCCGGGTGCGCCGGGTCGGCCACCGCGGTGAGTCGCAGCGGCTCGAGGTGACCGTGCGGTTCATCGACCAGCACGGTGCCATCCACTCCACGACGAGCACCACGGACGATCTGGTGCTGCACCCCGGGGAGTCTGTTCCCGTGGTCTACGACCCGCAGCGGCCCGGACGACGGGAGGCCGTCCTGCTGGACCTGTGAGGGTGCGTCACTGCTTGCCGGTGTCCTGCGTGGTGCCTCCGGTCGGTTTGCCGGGCTCGCCGTGCGTCCCCCACAGCGGGTTGCCGTGGCGGATCCGGTCGTCGTCGGTCGGCGGGTCCTGCGGGGTGGGGATCTGGGGGTCGGGCACGGGGTTCCTCCTGGTGGGTCGCGGCGCTGCTCGGCCGCTGTGGTCTCACACTGGCACACCTGAGGAGTCCGGGACAGCCCTGCTGATACACCCCCTCGGCACCGTCAGGACACCTCGAACGTCACCGGGGTCGGCAGCGCCACCGTGCGGGAGACGGTGCACAACCGGTCCCGGGAGCGCGCGACCGCATCCGGCAGCCTGTCGCGGGCGGCGTCGCCCTGGGCGCCCTCGGGGAACCGCACCGTGAACTCGACGCGGACCGAGGCCAGGTGGTTGCCATGCTCGTCGCGGACCTTCTCCCCCTCGGCAGCCAGGTCGAACGACGCCGGCTCGGCCAGCCGACTCGTCAGCAGGTCGACGTCGATCGCCGAGCACCCGGCCACCGCCGCCAGCAACAACTCCACCGGGGTGAAGTCCGAGGACTCCCCCGCTCCGATGGGCAGGGTGCCCCCGCGGTTGTTGGAGGCGAGGTATGCCGCGGGGCCGGTTCGCGTCAAAGTGACCGTGCGCAGGGCTTCAGAACTCATGCACCCAGCCTGCCACGCCCGGGTGCGGGCCTGCCGAGGCACGGCTCAGCCCGTGAGGACCACCGTCTCCTCCGCGTCGCTGTCGGCCGGAGCTGCCGGCGCCACCTCCGGCAGCGGCCAGGCGTGCACGGGGGTGTTGTCGTCCATGTTCGCCACGTAGTCGGCGAACATGGACCGTAGCGCCTCCGGTCGGGACTGCCCCGACGCCTCGTAGCGTTCCGTCGCGGCGACCTGCCAGCTCGCGCCGTTCGTCTGCCGCTGGCAGCGCTGCTCGATGACGTCGAGGTAGTGCGTGCGCACCTCGCGCCGCAGCCCGAGCCCGGCGAGCCCCTCGTCGGCGAGGGCCAACAGGTGCTCCGAGACCAGTTCGGTGGCGGGGACCTTGCCCAGCCCGGGCCAGCTGAGGACCGCCTCGATCCCGTGCATGGAGGCCTCGTCGAAATTGTCCGCAGCATCGCTGAACGGCATCTTCGTCCAGATCGGCCGGCCACTGCTCGTCATCTTCTCGAGCAGGCCGTAGTAGAAGCAGGCGTTGGCGACCATGTCGACCACGGTCGGCCCCGCGGGCAGCACGCGGTTCTCCACCCGCAGGTGCGGGGTGCCCTGGGCGTTGTCATAGATCGGGCGGTTCCACCGGTAGACCGTGCCGTTGTGCAGCTTCAGCTCACCGAGGGCCGGTGCGCCACCAGTCTTCAGCACCGCCACCGGGTCCTCGTCGGTCATCTCCGGCAGGAGCGCCGGGAAGCACCGCACGTTCTCTTCGAACAGGTCGAAGATAGAGGTGATCCAGTTGTCCCCGAAGTAGGCCCGGGGCCGCACTCCCTGGGCCTTCAACTCCACCGAGCGGGTGTCGACCATCTGGCTGAACAGCGGGACCCGCGTCTCGGCCCACAGCCGGCGGCCGAACAGGTAGGGCGAGTTCGCACCCATGGCGAGCTGGACCGCCGAGATGGCCGAGGCGGCGTTCCAGTAGGTCGGGAAGTCCTGGGGGGTCACCTGCTGGTGCAGCTGGACCGAGGTGCACCCGGAGAGCGGCCCGATGGTCTCGAAGTAGCTGGCGACCCGCTCCCCCGTCGGGCCCTCGATGTCCAGCTCCAGACCCTCGCCCCGCTCCCGCAGGATCGCATCGTTGAGGGCCAGGTATCGCACCCCGAGGCTGAGCCAGTCGGACTCGAACACCTCAGGGCCCAGCGTGGGCACGATCCCGATGGCGGTCACCTGCGCCCCGTGCCGGCGTGCGGCGTCCCCGGCCATCTGCAGCGACTGACGCAGGAAGCGCTCCAGCCGGTGCGCCTGGTCCCCCGCCATCGGGCGGGGAGGCACGTTCATCTCGATGTTGTAGCGCGCCACCTCGGACTGGAAGTCCCCGCCGCCGATGGACTCGAGCACCTGGTCGTTGACCAGGGCCGGCTGGAATTCGTGGTCGACAAGGTTCAACTCGATCTCCAGCCCCATCTGGGGACGGGTGAAGTCCCAACTGCGTTCGCTGAGCATCCGCTCGAAGACGTCGAGGTCCTGGAGGACCTTCTCGCGATAGCTCAGGCGCTCTTCGCGGGTGAACGCTGCGGAACTGACCTCTTGTCCCATGGCTGGCTCCTCTCCGGGGTGCTGGGACCGAGCCAACCACACCCGACCCCACGGGGCCAGTGGCGCGCCGGGACCAGTGGGGGCACCGGCGCGCCGACCGGGCCCGATCAGTCCTCGAACGCCTCCGGCGGCGGGCAGGAGCACACCAGGTTGCGGTCGCCGAAGGCACCGTCGATGCGCCGCACCGGCGGCCAGTACTTGCGCGTCGGGTCGACCCCGTCCGGGTAGACGGCGTGGGCCCGGGAGTAGTCGTGGTCCCAGTCCTCGGTGAGGCAGCGGGCGGTGTGCGGGGCGTGCCGCAACGCGCTGTCCTCCACCGACCCCGCCGCGTCGTCGATCTCGCGGCGGATGGCGATCATCGCCTCGCAGAACCGGTCCAGCTCGCCCAGGTCCTCGCTCTCGGTCGGCTCCACCATCAGCGTCCCCGCCACCGGGAACGACATGGTCGGTGCGTGGAAGCCGAAGTCGATGAGGCGCTTGGCCACGTCGTCGACGGTGACGCCGGTCTCCTTGGTCAGCTGGCGCAGGTCCAGGATGCACTCGTGGGCCACCAGACCGTGCTCGCCGGAGTAGAGGATCGGGTAGTGCTCCGCGAGCCGGGCCGCGATGTAGTTGGCCGAGAGCACCGCCACCTGCGCGGACCGGGTGAGGCCGGCGCCACCCATGAGCCGGATGTAGGCCCAGGAGATCGGCAGGATGTCGGCGGAGCCGTACGGTGCGGCGGACACCGGCCCGACCCCCGTCTCGGGGCCCGCAGCGGGGTCCAGCGGGTGGTTCGGCAGGTGCGGAGCCAGGTGGGCCCGCACCGCGACCGGACCGACGCCGGGACCGCCGCCACCGTGCGGGATACAGAACGTCTTGTGCAGGTTCAGGTGCGACACGTCGCCGCCAAACTCGCCGGGCCGGGCCAGCCCCATCATCGCGTTCAGGTTGGCGCCGTCAACGTAGACCTGCCCACCGGCCTCGTGCACCAGGTCGCACAACTCGGTGATGGTCTCCTCGAACACGCCGTGCGTCGAGGGGTAGGTCACCATGATCGCGGCCAGGTTGTCGCGGTGCTGGTCCACCTTGGTCCGCAGGTCCTCCAGGTCGATGTCTCCGCCAGGGGCGGACTTGACCACGACGACCTTCAGGCCTGCCATGACGGCGCTGGCGGCGTTGGTGCCGTGGGCGCTGGCGGGGATCAGGCAGATGGTGCGCTGGTCGTCGCCGTTGGCCAGGTGGTAGGCCCGGATGGCCAACAGGCCGGCGAATTCGCCCTGGGCCCCGGAGTTCGGCTGCAGGCTGACCTCGTCGTATCCGGTGATCTCACAGAGCCACTGCGCCAGCTGGGAGATCAGGGCCCGGGAGCCCTCGGTCTGGTCGTGCGGCGCAAACGGGTGCAGGGCCGCGAACTCCGGCCAGGTGATGGGCTCCATCTCCGTCGTCGCGTTCAGCTTCATGGTGCAGGAGCCGAGCGGGATCATCCCCCGGTCCAGGGCAAAGTCGCGCTCGGACAGGCGCCGCAGATAGCGCAGCATGGCGGTCTCGGAGTGGTGGCTGTGGAACACCGGGTGGGTGAGCACCTCGTCACGACGCAGGAACTGCTCGTCCCAGTCCGGCTCGTCCACCGTGGTGGCCTCCGCCGGGGCGTCGGCTCCGAAGGCCTCGAGCACCGCGTGCAACTGCCCCTGGGTCACCGACTCGTCGGTGCTGAGCAACACGTGGTCGTCATCCACCTGCCACAGGTTGACCCCCCGCTCCAGGGCGGCCGCGACGACCTCGGCGGCCCGCCCGGGCACGTGGACGGTCAGGGTGTCGAAGAACCGGTCGGTGAGCACCTCCACCCCCGCCGCGCCCAGGGCGGTAGCCAGGTGCAGCGCCTTCGCGTGGGTCTCCAGGGCGATCCGGCGCAGCCCCTCGGGCCCGTGGTACACGGCATACATGCTGGCGATCACGGCGAGGAGCACCTGGGCGGTGCAGATGTTGGAGGTGGCCTTCTCCCGGCGGATGTGCTGCTCGCGGGTCTGCAGCGCCAGCCGGTAGGCCGGACGTCCCTCGGAGTCCTTGCTGACGCCGACCAGGCGGCCCGGGAGCGTCCGCTCCAGGCCACTGCGCACACTCATGTAGCCGGCGTGCGGGCCGCCGAAGCCCATCGGGACGCCGAGCCGCTGGCTGGTGCCCACGGCCACGTCCGCACCCCACTGCGCGGGTGCGGTGAGGAGGTTCAGGGCCAGCAGGTCCGCCGCGGCGGTGACCAATCCCCCAGCCTCGTGGACCGCCTCGGTGAGCGCGGTCCAGTCACGGATCTGCCCGTCTGCACCGGGGTACTGCACGATCGCGCCGAAGACGGCCCTGCCTTCCGCCGCACCGGACAGCGTCTCCGCGTCCTGCACCCCGGTCAGGTCGGTGCTCACGACATCGAGGCCGAGCGGCACCGCCCGCGTCTGCAGCACGGCCAGGCTCTGCGGCAGCAGGTGCTCATCGACCAGGAGCACGGCGTCGGCGGCGACCTTGCTGGCCCGGCGCATCAGGGTCATCGCCTCGGCAACTGCGGTCGCCTCGTCCAGCAGGGACGCGCCGGCGGTGGGCAGCCCGGTCAGGTCCGAGACGACGGTCTGGAAGTTCAGGAGCGCCTCGAGGCGACCCTGGGAGATCTCGGGCTGGTAGGGGGTGTATGCGGTGTACCAGGCCGGGTTCTCCAGGACCTTGCGGAGGATCACCCCGGGGGTGTGTGTGCCGTAGTAGCCGAGTCCGATCATGGAGGCATTCACGGTGTTGCGCCCGGCGTAGGACTGGAGCTCGTCGAGGACGGACTGCTCGGAGGGCGCCGGCTGCAGGTCGAGCGGGCGGTCGGTGCGGATCCCCGTCGGGACGGCCGCGTCCACCAACGTCTCCAGGGAGTCATAACCCAGGACGCCCAGCATGTGCTCGACGTCGCTCTCGCGTGGTCCGATATGACGACCCACGAAGTCTGCGAGGGCTCCTGCGGGTAGCGGGCCGGCATCGCGGGTGACCACGTCGGGACGGGCGGTGGTGTCCTGCTCGGGGTTCATGAGGCTCCTTTGACGAAGTGCAGGCTGCCTCCCCCTCTGTCCGGCTGCCACGGGTCCGCGGCGGGGCCGTTCCAGAGTTGCCTCGTCCGCGCGGTCCGGGCGCCTGAGAGCTTCCGGGGAGTTTGCCCCTTCGGCGCCTCACCAGGGTGTGGTGAGGTCTCTCCCGCGCGGCGTCGCAGGCGGGGCCAATCTATCAGCAGTGGACCGGGCCATCCACGGCGTCCGGGCGGGAGCGCCGGGGCTGGAACGGTCAGCCGGAGCGCCGGGCGCGACGGCGCTGGGACAGCTCGTCGGCGGGGTGGTCCGCGATCTCCTCGGCACGCTCGGACGGGAGGGAGGACAGTGTGCCCTCCACCTCGCGCCAGACGCTGCCGACGGCGATCCCGAAGACGCCCTGGCCTCCCCTGACCAGGTCGATGACCTCGTCGTCGCTGGTGCACTCGTAGACGCTGGCGCCGTCACTCATCAGGGTGATGTGGGCCAGGTCCTGCACGCCGCGCTCGCGCAACTGGTTGACCGCGACCCGGATCTGTTGCAGGGAGACCCCGGTGTCGAGCAGGCGCTTGATGATCTTCAGGACCAGGATGTCCCGGAAGCTGTAGAGCCGCTGCGTGCCCGACCCGGAGGGGTTGCGCACGGACGGCTCCAGCAGGCCGGTCCGGGCCCAGTAGTCGAGCTGGCGGTAGGTGACGCCGGCGGCGCCGCAGGCCGTCGGACCGCGGTAGCCGATGCCTTCCTCGAGGGCGGGGATGTCGTCGGTGAAGAGCAATCCCTGGGCAGGCTCGTGCCCGCTCGCTCCCTTGTCACCGCGCACTTCGGCTCCCGTGCCCACGGCATCCTCCTGGATCGATGGGGCGGTTCGCGTCTGGCACCGGGAGGCGCCGACACCGCACAGATCACAACGTCAGTATTTACTGACGGTAGGCCCAGCCAGCGAGAACGTCAACGACCGACGCGCCCCGGAGGTGGTCCGTCCGTGTGGCACAGGTCTCACCCGGGGCCCGGCTCCTGGCCCGGCTCACGCCCAGCCTCGAAGTCCTCGGCCGAGACCGAGTCGAGGAACTCGCGGAACCGTTCGACCTCGTCCTCATCCTCGTCCTCGTCGTCCTCCATCGCCAGGGTGACGCCCGCCGCATCGAGCACGGCGTCGGTGGCCACGATCGGGGTGGCCGAACGCAGCGCCAGGGCGATCGCGTCGGAGGGACGCGAGGAGATCTCGGTCGCGCCGCCGTCCAGGACCAGCACCGCGTAGTAGATGTTGTCCTCCATCGAGGTGATCTGCACCTGGTCCAGGGTGTGGCCCAACGTCTGCAGGACGGTGACCATCAGGTCGTGGGTGAGTGGCCGCGGCGGGGTGACGCCCTGCTGGGCGTAGGCGATCGCGGTGGCCTCGGGGGCCGCGATCCAGATCGGCAGATACCGCTGCCCCTCGCGTTCCCGCAGGAGCACGATCGGGTTGTTGGAGGGCATCTCCACCCGGACGCCGAGCACATCGAGTTCCTTCACCGGAACTACGCTACTCGCTGTTGCTGTGATGCGCGCCGTGGTGGGTGGCCCGACCGGCGCGCCCCCTCCCGGTCAGCGGCGGCGCTCCAGGCCGGCCCGCACCAGGGCCACGTGCAGGGCCAGGGTGTGGCCGAGCAGCTCGGCCTGCACGGCGTCCGGGTCGCCCCCCTCGGCACCGCGGGCGCGACGGCGGCGCAGCGGCTCCAGGATCTGCTCGGTCAGGCCCACCTCGCGGTCCGCAGCCACCCGGAACAGCCGCAGGTGCCGGGGCTCCAGTCCGAAGGAGGCCAGGGCCGCGCACTGGCGCGCGATGTCGACGTCGTCGGCGCCGTGGCGTCCGGCGGCGTCGAGTTGGAACAGCCCGTAGGCCTTGAGCGTGGCGTAGCCCGCCTGGTCCAGCCCGCTCTGCTCGCGCAACTCTGCGGGGCTGAGGCGGACCGAGCGGCGGCGACGCAGGTCCTCCGGTGTGGGCAGGGCCTGCGCGGCCGGGGCGCCACGGCCAGAGTCCGGGGGCACGGCCGAGGGCTTGTCCGGCTCCAGGCCACGGTCCATCCGGTCCAGCGCGTCCTTGATCACCTTCAACGGCCAGAACCGGTCCCGCTGGGCACTGAGCACGTAGCGCAGTCGCTCCAGGTCCTCCTCGGAGAACCGTCGCAGGCCGGACTCCCGGCGCTCGGGGCAGACCAGACCCTCGGACTCCAGGTAGCGGATCTTGGAGAGGGTGAGGTCGGGGAACTCAGGCTGTAGGCGCTTGAGCACCCCCCCGATGGACATACCCCGGTCGGCGTGCTGCGCTCCCCCGGCCAGAGTCACTGGCGACCGAGGTAGTAGACGAGTCGGAACTTGCCGATCTGGACCTCGTCGCCGGGCTCGAGCGTGGCCTCGTCGATCCGCTCACGGTTGACGTAGGTGCCGTTCAGGGAGCCGACGTCCCGCACCTGGTAGCCGTCGCCCTCCCGGGCGAACACGGCATGCCGCCGGGAGACCGTCACGTCGTCGAGGAAGATGTCGCTGTCCGGGTGGCGGCCCGAGCTGACCTCGTCGGCGTCGAGCAGGAAGCGCGCGCCGGTGTTGGGCCCGCGCAGCACGATGAGCAGGGCGGTGCCGGGGCGGAGGGCCTCGACGGTGCGCTGGTCCTCGGTGGAGAGCCGCGGCGGATCCTCCTCGAAGCTGTGCTCCACCGGGGGCAGGTCCACGCCCAGCGGGATCCGCGCCGTCGTCGGGTCCACACCAGGGTCGTGGTGCTCCCGTTCCCGATCGCTCACTGCGCGCCTACTTCCTCCCATGGCGGACCCGGGGGCCCGCGGTGACTGGTGCTGCAACTCTAGTCGAGTCAGTCGATGTGGCCCTGGTAGCCCTCGACGTCCAGCAGACCGTCCAGGGCGGCACCGTCGGACAGGCGCATCTCGAACATCCAGCCCTCGGCATACGGGTCGCTGTTGATCAGCTCCGGCGTTTCGTCCAGCGCACCATTGACGTTGGTGACCTCGCCGTCCAACGGGGCGTAGAGGTCACTGACTGACTTGGTGGACTCCACCTCGCCGCAGGCATCCCCCGCCGTGACCGTGTCCCCCACCGCCGGCAGGCTGACGTAGACGACGTCCCCGAGGGCATCCTGCGCGTAGGCGGTGATCCCGACCCGCACGACGCCCTCGCCGAGGTCCTTCACCCACTCGTGATCCGTCGTGTAGCGCAGGTCCTCGGGGTAGTCCAGGTCGCTCATGGGTCTCCTCATTCTGCTGGTGCGGACGCCGGGAGTGCTCCCGGCAGGGCTTCCTCGCGGCACCCCTCAGGGCTCCTCGGAAGGTACGGGTTGAGCGTAACGAGGCTCATCAGCCTCGTGCAATGCATCGATCCTGAGTGTCGCACTGTCCAGCACCGTCACGCCGCCGCCCACCCGGCGGACACTGTCGGTGAGACCGCCCGGGATCGCCAGGGCGCCGGCCAGGGTGTGCGAGTCCCCGATCGCGGTGACCAGGTAGGGCGAGGTCAGCGGGACGCCCTCGACGGTCAGCTGCCCGTCGGGCGTGATGCCGACCCAGGTGGACGCGACGACGCGCACGCCCCCCACCTGGATGGCCTCCGCCCCGGCATCACGCAACTCCTGAATCAGGTCCACCATGATGGTCGTGGTGACGGTCCCGTCCGGGTCCTCGATCAGGATCGTGACCCCGGGCCCCTGGACCGGCACGGTGCCGGCCAGCACCTGGTAGCTCTCCAGCCGCGCCTGCGCCGCGGCCTGCACGTCGCCCGACCCGCTCTCCAACTGACGCCGGTCGTTCTCCAGCTGGTTGACCTCCTCCTCCAGGGAGTTCGCCCGGGTGGTCACGTCGTCCAGCAGCGCGATGAGGTCGGCCTCCCGCAACTGGGACAGGTCGGCCTCCTGGGTGGTCCGCACCTGGGCGACCAGGGCGAGCCCGAGCGCGAGGGTGAGGACCCCGATCAACAGGTTGCCCCCGGACAGTCGCGGCGAACGGCCGCGCCGGGGCGGTGTGCTGCCCATCAGGCCCCCAGCAGGTGCCGCCGGATCGCGGCGACGTTGGAGAAGATGCGCAGCCCCAGCACCACGACGACACCCGTGGACAGCTGGGAGCCGACGCCGAGCTGGTTGCCGAGGAACACGATGAAGGCGGCCACGACCACGTTGGTCAGGAAGCTGATGACGAAGATCCGGTCGTTGAAGATGCCCTCCAGCGAGGCCCGGAGCCCGCCGAAGACCGCGTCCAGCGCCGCGATCACGGCGATCGGCAGGTAGGGCTCCAGCCAGGTCGGCACGCTGGGCTCCAGGAGGAGGCCCGCGACGATGCCGACGACCAGTCCGAGCAGGGGAATCATCGGTGGTCCTCCTCAAGGTCAGGAACGGTGGAGACGCGGGTGGTCAGCCTGGTGGCAGCGGGCACGGTGACCTCCTCCGCGGAGACCACCTCCACACTCAGACGGTAGTCGTCGCGCAGCTCCTGGACGTAGCGGCCGGTGGCACCGTTCGACATCTCCTGGAGCAGCACCTCGGGATCGCCGATGGCCGAGACGACATACGGGCGGGCGAGCCCGCGGAAGTCCACGACGATCGCCTCCCCCGCGAACCGGATGGACGCCGTGGAGGTGAGCCGTTGGTCGTTGATGGAGACGGCCTCGGCCCCCCGGGACCACAGGCCGTTGACAACCACCTGCAAGTCGCGGGCGAGCACCCGTTCGTCCGAGCCGGCCGGTGCCAGGTCGTCAGACGGCGCCGCGTCGTCCATGGTGATGACCACGCCGGGACCCACCAGGGGTGAGGCGCCCGCCCGCAGGCCGGCCACCCGCAGCTCCTCCGTGAGATCGCCGGTGCTGTCCTGGGAGGCGGCGTCCTGCAACTGCTCGACCTCGCCGCGCAGCACGGCGATGTCCTGCACCATCTGGTCGCCGAGGTGTTGTTGCTCCTCGATCCGCTGCACCAGCTCCTGGCGCGCGCCCGCCGCCGCCGGGTCCGGCGACCGCAGCGTCTGTGCCGCCACCGTCAGCAGGAAGCCGAGCAGGACCGCGGAGACGATCAGCAGCAGGCTGTGCGATCCGGTCGACGCGGGGAGCCCACGCTCCTGCCGGGTCCGGGCGGCGGTGGCGTAGCCGGGGTCCAACGGGCGGTCGCGCACCTCCCGGAGCAGCGCCATCGACGCGCCCGGGTCCGGGTCGGGCCGTCCCCTGGGCAGGCGCCACCGTGGCATCCTCACGGGGTCACCGCCCCGCGTTGCCGGCGCCGCTGCCCCACCATGTCCGCCACCTGCACGGCATACATCCCCGCGCCGATCCAGTACAACGCGGTGCCCCACCAGACAAACGCCCACCCGACGGGGAGTGCCACGTCGGCCAGCCAGGAGTCACCGTGCGCCAGGAGCAGCAGCGGGAAGGCATAGACCAGGTTGAAGGTGGCCGCCTTGCCGACAAAGTGCACGGGCGGCACGGGCAGCCGGTAGTAGCGGGCGATCGGATACATCGCGGCGATGCAGGCGTCGCGGGCGACGAGCAGAAGCACCAGCCACCAGGGGATGATCTCGCGCCAGGCGAGCCCGAACAGGGTGGAGGCGATGTAGAGCCGGTCGGCGATCGGGTCGAGATACTGCCCCACCCGCGAGGTCAGGCCGAAGCGGCGGGCGATCTTGCCGTCCAGGTAGTCGGTGACGCCCGAGAGCATGAGGACCACGAGGGCCCACCCGTCCTGGTGCACCAGGATCAGCCAGAGGAACACCGGCACCCCGGCCACCCGCAACACCGACAGGACGTTGGGCACCGTGAGCCACTCGTCCCGGACGGGGACGACCTGCGGCCCGCGCCGCGGCTCCCCTCCGGTGCCGCTCCCCTCGATGTTGCTCACGGTGCACAGCCTAGGCTGCGCCGGACCGATGAGTCCGCAGTGTCGCCCCGGTCGGTCAGGAACAGCGAGCCCGACCGGGCTCCCGCGTTCCGAGCAGAGAGTGAGCACCGCCATGCAGACCCCGATCACCCCGTGCTTGTGGTTCGACTCCCAGGGCGAGGAGGCGGCCGCCTTCTATGTCGACGTCATCGAGGACTCCCGGATCGTCAGGACGACGCACTACACGGCCGACACGCCGAGCCACAAGCCGTTGGGCAGCGTGATGACGGTCGAGTTCGAGCTGAAGGGCCAGCCGTTCACGGCACTCAACGGCGGCCCGCACTTCACCTTCAACGAAGCCGTCTCCCTGCAGTTGGTGTGCGACGACCAGGAGGAGTCGGACCGCTACTGGTACGCCCTCGGCGAGGGCGGGGAGTTCGGGCCGTGCGGCTGGTTGAAGGACCGCTTCGGCCTGTCCTGGCAGGTCTACCCCCGCGAGCTCAACGAGCTGGTCTCCGATCCCGATCCGGAGCGGGCACAGCGAGCGACCCAGGCGATGCTGGGCCAGTCGCGCATCGACGTCGCCGAGATCCGGTCCGCGATGAAGGGCTGAAACCGCAGGTGCCGGACCGCTAGGGTGGGCCCCGGTGTGCCGGGAAGTCTGGTCGGCCGTTCACCGGAAGGACCGGTGGACGTATCGGATGCCGAGGTGCCCAGATGACTGCTCCCGACACCACTCTCCGGGCCCGGCTGGTGCGGGCCGTCTCCCAGGAGACCACGGCCGGCGCGCTGCTGTTCACCGCGGCGGTGATCGCCCTGGTCTGGGCCAACAGCCCGTTTCGCTCCTCCTACCAATCACTATCCGAGACAGTGGTCGGCCCGGCCTCCCTACACCTCGACCTGTCCCTGGCCACGTGGGCCGCCGACGGTGTGCTCGCGCTGTTCTTCTTCGTGGTCGGGCTGGAACTGAAGCAGGAGTTCGTCTCCGGCAGCCTGAGCAACCTGCGTGAGGCGGCCGTGCCGGTGCTCGCGGCCGTCGGGGGGATGGCTGTGCCGGCGCTGTTGTATGTCGTGGTGGTCACCTCGATGGGCGACCGCGAGGCGTTGAACGGCTGGGCCATCCCGACCGCGACCGACATCGCCTTCGCGGTGGCCGTGCTCGCCGTCTTCGGCCGCGGCCTGCCCCTGGCGCTGCGCACCTTCCTGCTGACACTCGCCGTGGTTGACGACCTGCTGGCAATCGTGGTGATCGCGGTCTTCTACACGGCCCAGATCAACCTGCTGGCCCTGGCCGGGGCACTCCTCACCGTCGTCGCCTTCGGCGTGCTCGCCAGGATGGCCCTGATGCGGTGGTGGGTCCTGCTGCCCGTGGCCCTCGTGGCCTGGGTGCTGATGCACGAGTCGGGAGTCCACGCGACCATCGCCGGGGTGCTCCTGGGCTTCGCGGTGGCAGCGCGCCCGGTCCACGGCGAGCACCACCCCCGCACGCACCAACTGGTGGAGCGGCTGCAGCCGTTGTCCTTCGGGTTCGCCCTCCCGGTCTTCGCCTTCTTCTCCGCGGGGGTGACGATCGTGGACGGCGACGGCATCGGGTCCGTGCTCGGGCAGCCGGTGGTGGCGGCCATCGTCACGGGCCTGGTCGTGGGCAAGATCATCGGGGTCCTGGGCACGACCCTGCTGGTGACCCGGCTGACCCCGCTGGTGGCACCAGGTGGGATCGGCGTGCGCAACCTCGTGCCCATCGGCTTCCTCACCGGGATCGGCTTCACCGTCTCACTGCTGATCGCCGAGCTGTCCTTCCCCGACAGCGAGGACCATCTCGCGGGCGCCAAGATCGGCGTGCTGTTGGCCTCGTTGATCGCGGCGATCCTGGGTGCGGTCGCACTGCGCCTGGAGGCCCGGAGGCTGCACCAGACCTCTTCCTCAGAGCACCAGGAGAGCGACGCCGACGACACCGCCTGAGGAGCTGAGCGTGCGGCGAGCTCGCCACACGTGACAAGCCCTGATGAGGATCTCTCCTCATCAGGGCTTTTCGTCGGGATGACAGGATTTGAACCTGCGACCCCCTGACCCCCAGTCAGGTGCGCTACCAAGCTGCGCCACATCCCGTGAGCTATTCAGTTGCGGGCCGCCCGGCCCAGGGCTCACTCAGGGAAGCACATCGGTGAGGATGGTCCGCCCGGACAACTCGTGAGCGACCTGAACCTTATCGCACCGGATCGGGTGACTCCGAATCGGCCGGCCCGCGCGGAGCAGCCCGCCGAGCGGGAGCTCCGGAGCCATCACCGTCGGCGCTTCTCCCGCACCCGGACCGAGATCTCGATCGGGGTGCCGGGGAAGCCGAACTCCTCGCGCAGCCGACGCTCCAGGAACCGCCGGTATCCGTGCTCGATGAACCCGCTGGCGAAGACAACGAAGCGCGGCGGTCGGGTGTCGGCCTGGGTGGCGAACAGGATCCGGGGCTGCTTGCCGCCCCGCACCGGGTGCGGGTTGCCGGCGACGACCTCGCCGAGGAAGGCGTTCAGCTTGGCGGTGGGGATCCGCTGCTCCCAGGACTCCAGGGACGTCTCGAGCGCCGGGACGAGCTTCTGCAGGTGCCGGCCGGTGAGGGCGGAGATGTTGACCCGGGGGGCCCAGGTGATCTGGACGAGGTCGCGCTCGATCTCGCGCTCCAGGAAGTAGCGCCGCTCCTCGTCCACCTCGTCCCACTTGTTGTAGGCCAGGACCAGTGCCCGCCCCGCGTCGATGACCTGCTGGATCACCCGGATGTCCTGCTCGGCCAGGGCCTCGGAGGCGTCGACCAGGACCACGGCCACCTCGGCCTTCTCCAGAGCGGTTTGGGTGCGCAGCGAGGCGTAGAAGTCGGCGCCGCGGGTCTGGTGGACCCGCCGGCGGATGCCCGCGGTGTCCACGAACCGCCACACCCGGTCCCCGAGCTCGATCAGCTCGTCCACCGGGTCGCGCGTGGTGCCGGCGACGTCATCGACGACGACCCGCTCCTCCCCCGCCAGCTTGTTCAGCAGGCTGGACTTGCCGACGTTCGGTCGACCCAGCAGGGCCACTCGGCGAGGCCCTCCCCGGGCGTAGGCGCCCCCGACCGCGGACTCCTCGGGCAACACCTCGAGGATCGCGTCGAGCACGTCACCACTGCCCCGGCCGTGCAGGGCCGACACGGGCCAGGGCTGCCCCAGACCCAGCGACCACAACGCGGCCGCGTCGGCCTCGGTGCGTTGGTCGTCCACCTTGTTGGCGACGAGCACGACGGGCTTGCCGGAGCGGCGCAGGAGCCGGACCACGGCCTCGTCGGTGTCGGTAGCGCCGACGGTGGCGTCGACCACGAAGAGCACGGCGTCGGCCAGTTCGACGGCCACCTCGGCCTGCTCGGCGACCCGCAGGTGGATCCCGCTGGCGTCCACCTCCCACCCACCGGTGTCCACCAGGGTGAAGTCGCGCCCGGACCACTCGGCGTCGTAGGCGACCCGGTCCCGCGTCACACCCGGCACGTCCTCCACGACGGCCTCCCGGCGGCCGAGGATCCGGTTGACCAGCGTCGACTTGCCCACGTTGGGCCGACCGACGACCGCCACCACGGGACGGGTGGCCGGGACCGAGTCAGGACGGGCGTCCGCGTCACCGGCGTCGACCAGTGCCAGGTCCTCGTCGGTGAGCTCGAACTCCTCCAGCCCGGCCCGCAGCGCGGTCTCGACGGCGCCGTCGTCCCCGGCGGGGGCGGTGGTGTCGGTCGGGTCTGTCACGGGGTCTCCTGCGTCGCTTCTGCGGCCGGGGCCGGGGGGAGGCTGGTGCGGGCCCGCACCTGCCGCTTGATCCTGCCCAGCATGCCGACCATGCCCCGCATCCGCAGCGGTGACACCGCCTCGGCGAGGCCGAACCGGTAGGGGGCGTCGTCGGGCACGCCCAGCACGTCCCTGGCGGGTAGCCCGTCCAGGCTCTCTCGCAGGATGCCGGCGAACCCTTTGGTCGTGGGCGCCTCGGCCGGGGCGTCGAAGAACAGGTGCACCGTGCGCTCGCCCTCCTCCTCGACCTCGACGGCGAGGAAGACGGGAGACTGGCACTCGTCCACCCGCTCCATCTGGTCCAGCTTGCCGGCATACCGCTCGGGCAGGCCGGGCAGTTCCTGGCTCAGCTCGAGCAGCAGCTGCAGCCGCTCCTGCTGGCTCACGGCGTGGAAGTCCTGCGCCAACTCAGCCATCGGACCGGGCAGGTCGTCCAACGCACCGGGTGCCCCGGCATACGAGCTCGTCATCAACGCTCCACCGGGACCCGGACGGAGTTGCCCCACTCGGTCCAGGACCCGTCGTAGTTGCGCACGGCGTCGAAGCCGAGCAGGTGCTGCAGCACGAACCAGGTGTGGCTGGAGCGCTCGCCGATGCGGCAGTAGGCCACGGTCGGCTCGGTCGGGTCCAGCCCCTGCTCCTGCAGGTAGATGGCCTCGAGCTCGGCGCGGGACTTGAAGGTCCCGTCCTCGTTGGCGGCGCGGGCCCACGGCACGGACTTCGCGCCGGGGATGTGCCCGCCACGCATGGCGCCCTCCTGCGGGTAGTCCGGCATGTGCAGCAGTTCGCCGGAGAACTCGCCCGGGGACCGGACGTCGACCAGCGGGCCGCCCAGGTGCGCCAGGACGTCCTCCTTGAACGCCCGGACGGTGCTGTCGTCACGCTCGACGACGGGGTAGTCCACAGCCTCCGGCGTCGCCACGTCCGTGGTCATCTCGCGGCCCTCGGCCACCCACTTGGCGCGGCCGCCGTCCAGCAGGCGGACGTCCTCGTGGCCGAAGAGCGTGATCACCCACAGCGCGTACGCCGCCCACCAGTTGTTCTTGTCGCCGTAGATGACGATGGTCGTGTCGCGACCGATGCCGCGCTCGCCCATCACCTGGGCGAAGCGCTCTCCGTCCACGTAGTCGCGGGTGAGCGGGTCGTTGAGGTCGGTGTGCCAGTCGAGCTTGAGGGCGCCGGGGATATGACCGGTGTCATAGAGCAGCACGTCCTCGTCGGACTCCAGCACGACCAGGCCGGGGTCACCGAGGTGCTCGGCGAGCCACTGGGTGGACACGAGCCGCTCCGGGTGGGCGTAGTCGCCGAACTCGGTCTGCGGGTCGGTCTGGGTGGTCATCGGGTCCTCCGTCGGGTGGGGGGTCACTGGGTGGTCTCTCCGTATGCCGTGG
Source organism: Ornithinicoccus sp. (assembly GCF_057176825.1). Taxonomy (NCBI): domain Bacteria; kingdom Bacillati; phylum Actinomycetota; class Actinomycetes; order Micrococcales; family Intrasporangiaceae; genus Ornithinicoccus; species Ornithinicoccus sp. The sequence continues at coordinate 2,600,773 of NZ_CM169976.1, forward strand.
CGCTGGCGGCCTCGAGCACCGCCGCCACTGACTGGGGGAACGTCAGGGAGGAGGTGTCGATTCCGACAACCCCCTCGGCGGGCTCGAAGAAGGCCGAGACGGTGGCATCGTCCCGGTCCCGGCGCACCACGAGGTCGTGGGTCGCGGCGATCGCCTCGGCGTCCGCGGAGTCGTAGAGCTCGCGGGCGCGGCGGGCGAGCCTGGCCTCCTCGGACGCGGTGAGCAGCACGCGGACCTCCGCGTCGGGTGCGACCACCGTGGTGATGTCGCGGCCCTCCACGACGATGCCCCGGCCGACCGCACGGGCCTCCTGGATGATGGCGCGCTGCTGCTCGCGCAACACCTCGCGCACACACAGGTTGGTGGCGACGGTGGAGACCACGGCCGAGGTCTCCTCGCTGCGGATCGCCTCCCCCACGTCGCGTCCCGCCAGGTGCACTGCCGGTGCCGAGGGGTCGGTACCCATCTCGAGGGGGAAGGTGCGGCACGCCTGCGCCACGGCGGCCTGGTCGGCCAGGTCGATCTGCTGCTCGGTGCACCACACGGCCAGCGCCCGGTACATCGCCCCGGTGTCCAGGTAGGCCAGCCCGAGCTCGCGGGCCACCGCCCGGGAGACGCTGGACTTGCCCGACCCGCTGGGTCCGTCCACGGCGATGGTGACAGGGGTGTCCAGCGTGCGGCTCATGGGGCACAAGCGTAGGCGACGCGGGAGGGTGACCCGCTCACAGACCAGCGGCCCGGTAGAGGGCGCCGACCTCCTCCTTGCTCAGGGCCCGCGTCTTGCCGGGTCGTAGCTCGGCCAACCGCACCGGGCCGACCTGGACGCGGGCCAGGGCCTGCACGGGGTGTCCCACCTCGGCGAGCAGACGTCGCACGACGTGCTTGCGACCCTCGTGCAGGATCAGCTCCACGATCGCCTTGCCGGGCTGGGAGTCCACCAACTTGAAGGAATCGACCGCGACCGGCCCGTCCTCGAGCTCGACCCCGGCCCGCAGCCGCTTGCCGACGTCGCGGGCGACCGGTCCGGGGACCTTGGCGATGTAGGTCTTGGGCACCCCGTACGAGGGGTGCTGCAGCCGGTGCGCCAGCTCGCCGTCGTTGGTGAGCAGCAGGAGCCCCTCGGTCTCGGCGTCGAGCCGGCCGACGTGGAACAGGCGCTCGGTCCGGTTGCCGACATAGTCGCCGATCGAGGGTCTGCCCCGGTCGTCGCTCATGGTGGACACCACGCCCAGCGGCTTGTTGAACGCCAGGTAGACCTTGTCCGCCTCCAGCACGACGCGGGTGCCGTCGACGTGCACCACCTGGCGGCCGGGGTCGACGCGGACGCCGAGCTCGGTGACGATCTGGCCGTCCACCTCGACGCGGCCCTCGGCGATCAGTCGCTCACAGGTCCGTCGGCTCCCCCAGCCTGCGGAGGCCAACAACTTCTGCAGGCGCACCCCTGACGGGTCGTGGACGTCGACATCGGGCACCGGTTGACGCGGGGCTGTCTGGCGCCGGGGGCCTCCCCCGCGTCCGCCCGCAGAACCGCCCGAGCCAGCTCTCGGCATACGGGATCCGCCGCGTTTGCCAGCGGGACCGCCACTGCCACCGCCGCGCTTGCCGCCCGGGCGTCCGCGCTTCTCACCCTGCGGACTCATGCCTGTCCCTCCGCCGCCAGCTCATCGAGCACTTCCTGGGCCGGGAGGTAGGGGGCCAGAGCCGGCAGGTCGTCCAGGCTGTCGAGCCCCATCCGCTGGAGGAAGAAGTCGGTGGTGCCATAGAGCACCGCTCCGCCTCCGGACTCCCCGTCCTGCCCCACTTCCTGCACCAGGCCGCGGGCCACGAGGGTGCGGACGACCCCGTCCACGTTGACCCCGCGGACGGCGCCGACCCGCGCCCGGGAGATCGGCTGCTTGTAGGCGATGACGGCGAGCGTCTCCAACGATGCCTGGGTGAGCTTGGCCTGCTGCCCGCCGAGGAGGAACCGCTCGACGACCGGGGCGTACTCGGGGCGGGTGTAGATCCGCCACCCCCCGGCCAGGCGCCGCAGCATGAATCCGCGTTCCTGATCGCGGTACTCCGTGGCCAGGGCGTCCAGCACGTCGACCACGTCGTCGACCGGGAGCTCCAGCGCGGAGGCCAGTGCGGCCTCGTCGATCGGCTCGTCGATGACCATCAGCACGGCCTCGACTGCCGAGCGGGCACCGCCGGGGAAGTCGTTGATGTCGAAGGCGACCTGCTCGATCTCGTCGGCCTCCGGGGGCGCGGCGCCTGATGGGTCAGTCATGGGATTCCTCGGTGCGGGCGTCGTCGTGGGATGGGTCGGTCTGGGGGCCAGCGGGTGCCTGCTCGTTGTGGGGCCTCGGGGGCGCCGTGGCGGCAGGAGCCTGATCGGTATCGGGGACCGCGTCGTCGAACTCGTCCTCGATCTCCACCGCACCGGTGTCCGGCCCCTCCCACTGCACGGACAGCTCGCCGAGGGCCTCGTCCTGCTGGAAGGACAGCAGCGACTCGCGGAACAGCTCCAACAGGGCCAGGAAACGCGCCACGATGACCAAGGTGGTGTCGGCGTCGGCCACCAGGTCGCGGAAGGTGGCGTGCCTGCGGCCGCGGAGGCGCTCCACCACGAGGGCGGCCTGCTCGCGCACCGAGACCTGTGGGGCGTGCAGGTGGGTCAGGCCCACCGTGGGTGGCTGGCGCGGGATCATCGCCCGGGCGGCGATCATCGCGAGCTGGTCGGGCGTGATGCTGAAGACCAGCTCCGGGAGGAGCCTGGTGAACCGGTCCTCGATGCCGACGTCGCGGGGGAAGATCCGGCCGACCGTGGACATCCTGCTGTCGAACTCGCTCGCGACCTGCTTGAAGGCGCGGTACTGCAACAGGCGGGCGAAGAGCAGGTCCCGGGCCTCGATGAGGGCCAGGTCCTCCTCGTCGTCCTCGCGGGTGGTGGGCAGCAGTCGGGCAGCCTTGAGGTCCAGCAGGGTCGCGGCGACCAACAGGAACTCCGAGGCCTGGGACAGGTCCCAGTCGTCGTGGCCCTCCTGCGCCTGACGCAGGTGGGCGATGAACTCGTCGGTTACCCGGGCCAGTGCGATCTCGGTGACGTCGAGCTTGTGCTTGGCGATGAGACCGAGGAGCAGCTCGAAGGGGCCCGAGAAGACGTCCAGGTGCACCTCGAACGGCGCGGCGCCCCGACGGGTGAGGACTCCCCCCGGTGTCTCGGCGGCAGGCTCGCCGGTGGTCTGGGCGGCGGGCTCCCCGAAGGCCTGGGCGGCAGCCGCCGCCAAATCCTCCGCGTCGGCCGGTCCCTCCGGACTGACCGGGCCTGGGGTGTCCGCCAGGTCGGGCGGGCCCGACTGGGTCTGCGACAAGGTCAGGGGGCGCCGCCGCGAGCGATGAGCTCGCGGGCCAGCTGGCGGTAGGCCTCGGCCCCGCTGTGCGTGCTGGCGTAGGAGGTGATGGGCTCGGCAGCCAGCGTCGCGTCGGGGAACTTCACGGTGCGGCTGATGACGGTGTGGAACACGGTGTCCTGGAAGTGGTCGACGACGCTGCGCACGACCTCCTTGGAGTGCAGCGTCCGGCTGTCGAACATCGTGGCGAGGATGCCGTCGATCTGCAGGCGCGGGTTCAGCCGCTCGGTGATCTTGTCGATCGTGTCGATGAGCAACGCAACCCCACGCATCGCGAAAAACTCGGTCTCCAGCGGCACGATGACACCGTGGGCGCAGGTCAGCGCGTTGACGGTGAGCAGCCCCAACGAGGGCTGGCAGTCGATGAGGACCACGTCGTAGTCGTCGAGCACCGGTCGCAGCACCCGCGACAGCACCATCTCCCGGGCCACCTCGCCCACCAGCTGCACCTCGGCGGCCGACAGGTCGATATTGGCGGGTAGCAGGTCCAACCCGTCCACGCGGGTGGTCTGGATCAGGTCGCGGACGTCGTGACCGCGCTCGACCAGCAGGTTGTAGACGGTGTGGTCCAACTCGTGGGTCCGCACGCCGAGACCGACCGACAGGGCTCCCTGGGGGTCGAAGTCGACGAGGAGCACGCGCCGGCCGTACTCGGTGAGGGCGGCACCCAGATTGATGGTGGTCGTCGTCTTGCCGACGCCACCCTTCTGGTTGCACATGGCGATGACCCGTGCGGGGCCGTGCCCGTTCAGGGGCTCGGGCACCGGGAAGTCAGGCATCGGCCGACCCGTCGGGCCGACCTGGCCGGACCCGACCGTCTCGGTCCCCGGAAGCCGGTCGTGCTGCTTGCCGCCGCCCGCGCTGGCCGCGTCCTGCGTCGTCGCCTCGGATGTCACGCTCACTCCGCCCTCACCTGTTGTGGTCGGCATCCCGCCGATCAGGTCGACCCTAACCGGACTCGCCGGGCCGGACCAACGTTGGGCGCGCGCGACTGCTCGTCGCCGACCCGCGGCATACTCACATCGCCGCCCCACGGCATACATCGCCGTCCCACGGCATACGGACCACGGGGACGATCGTGGTCACTGGGCCCGCGGGTGCGCCTGGGCGTAGACCTCCCGGAGGTGCCGTGCCGTCACCAGCGTGTAGATCTGGGTCGTAGTCACCGAGGCGTGCCCCAACAACTCCTGGACGACCCTGACGTCGGCGCCCCCGTCGAGGAGGTGGGTGGCGAAGGAGTGGCGGAGCGTATGCGGACTGAGGTGCCCGGTCAGGCCGGCCCGGTCAGCCGCTGCCTGGATGATGGTCCAAGCGCTCTGGCGCGACAGCCGACCGCCACGTTGGTTGAGGAAGACGGCAGGGCTCCCCCGCCCACGGGCAGCGAACGACGGGCGGCCCCGGACCAGCCAGGCCTCGAGTGCCTCCTGGGCGTAGCGCCCGAGCGGCACCACGCGCTCCTTGTTGCCCTTGCCGAACAGCCGTACCAGGCCGTCGTCCGCCGCGCCACCCGCCGCCACGTCGTCCACGTCCAGCCCGATCGCCTCGCTCACCCGGGCACCACAGCCGTAGAGGACCTCCAGCAGGGCGCGGTCGCGCAGCGAGGCCGGGGTGTCGCCCACCGACGCGGCGTCCAGCAGTGCCTCCACCTGCTCCAGCGAGATCGCCTTCGGCAGGCGGCGCGTCGGCACCGGCGGAGCCACCTCGCGGGCCGGGTCGGCTGGGGTGTCGCCCTCCACGGCGAGGAAGCGGTGCCACCCCCGCACGGCGACCAGGGCCCGGGCCGCGGATGACGCCGCGAGCGGGGGGTGGTCCTCACTGCCCTCCCGCAGGTGGGCGAGGAACTGCGTGACGTGGGCCTCCGCGATGTCCTCGGGCCGCCGCACGTCGCGGGCCTCCAGAAAGGCGATGTAGCGGCGCAGGTCGCGGGAGTAGGCCTGCTGGGTGTGCTGGGACACGCCCCGCTCGACGCGGAGGTGGTCGATCCAGCCGCGCGCGGCCCGCGCCAGTGCGCTCTGGCGGGGCGTCGGCGTAGCGGTCTGGGTCGCCATGGGGTCATTGTGGATCCCGTGACCGACAAACCGGCCGAGGCAGGCCGGGGAACGCCCACGAGGAGGACCCGATGAAGTGGTATGCCGAGACCCCCGCCCGTCGTAGCCGTCAGGTGGCCGGGGATCTGCTCCTGCTCGCCTGGGTCGTCGCGTGGGTGTTGGTGGGCCGGGGCGTCTTCGGTGTGGTGCGGCAGTTGGCTGCGCCCGCCGAGCCGTTGCAGGACGCCGGAACCACCTGGTCGGACCGCCTACAGGAGGTCGCCGCCAGCGCTGTGGAAGTGCCGTTGGTCGGGAGCCGTCTGGAAGCGCCCCTGATCGGGGCGGCTGGCGCCGGCGACCGGCTCGTCACCGCCGGCCAGCGACTCGACGAGGGTGTCACCAGCCTTGCCTGGCTGCTGTCCGTCGCGGTCGCCTCGCTGCCCATCCTGATTGTCGGCGGTCTCTACCTGGTCGTGCGCATCCTCGGCGCCCGGCGGATGACGGCGCTCGCCCGGGCCCGTGGTGTCGCCGGTGAGCAGGAGCTCCTCGCGCTGCGGGCCCTGGTGCGCCAGTCCCCCCGCCGGCTCGCCACGGTCGGCACGGATCCGGCCGGGGGTTGGCGTGCCGGTGACCCCGAGGTGGTTGCCGCCCTGGCGTCGCTGGAACTGCGCCGCGCGGGGCTCCTGCCGAGCGCGTAGTCGGGATGATCGGCGTAGCCGTAGTGGTCGGCGTAGCCCGGGTGGCGCGCTGCTGTGATCACCGCAGGTCAGCGCCCTCGATCGCCCCCGCAGAAGATTCGCACAAATTTTCTTGTCGAACGTATTGACGAAGCGGAGTCGGCACGCTAGATTAGGACAAAGTTCCGGTACGGGTGTTGGGGAGCACTTCCGGACCAGGCAGGCGGGATGCCGAGGGAGGTGTGGGGTTATGGCGGTACAGCCGCAGGAGTTGTGGGATCAGGAATCGTTGTCGGGGAGCACCCCCGCTGCCGACCCGGCGCCACATGGCGCCTCCGCCCTGCCACTACACGCCGTGCACGAGCCCGTGCCGCACCCTGTCGAGGAGATGCTCACGCACCTGGAGTCCGCCGTGAGCTCCGTGCCCCGCAACGCGTGGGGTGGGCTGGAGGCCCCGGTGATCAGGTCCCTGTACTCCCGACTGGCACGTGTCTCCGAGCAGGTGTCGGCGCACCGGATGGCCGCTGCCCGAGCGCTGGACGCAGCCGGCGCAGCGAAGAAGAGCGGAGCCACCTCCACCGGGGCGATGTTGGGCGACGACTTCGGCGGGAACCGGAGGGACGGCGACGACCTGGTCCGGCTGGGCGACAACCTGGAGCGGGCCAAGGCCAGCGCCACCGAGGAGGCCTTCGCTGCGGGGAAGATCACGCAGGCCCAGGCCGGCATCATCGCCCGGATCCTGGGTGGGCTGCCCAAGGACGTCAGCGACCAGGAGCGCGAAGCCGCCGAGACCACACTGCTCGCGGAGGCGCCGTCGCTGAGCCTGCGAGACCTGCGGGCACGCGGCGACCGGATCACCGAGGCATTCCGTCCCACCCGGGAGCAGGCCGACGCGGACGAGGAAGAGACCGTGCGCAGGCGCGAGCGGGCGGCCCGGGCGGCGACCGAGTTCTGGATGAAAGAGACCGGCGAGGGCACCTACAGGGGTGGCTTCACGATCCCGGCGCTGCACGGCGAGATGCTGAAGACGATGCTGGACGCCGTCGCCTCCCCCAGGCGTGCCCACCTGCGCGCCGCCGAGGAGGCGCAGCTCGGTGGAGCCGGGAGCCCCGAGGGAGCGAGCAACGGCGTGGGGAACGCGACGGGGGCGTTCGGCGCGGGTGTCGGTGGGGGCGGTGTCAGCGGGGGCGGTGCCGCCTCGGCCGAGGGCGAGGGCGCGACCGCGTCCTCCAGCATCAGGGCAGCGGACCTCGTCCCCGACACGCGGACCTACCCGCAGAAGCTGGGGCAGGCGCTCTGCACGCTGATCGAGCACACCCCGATGGAGGGCTTCGCGCGCTCCGGGGGCTCGGCCGCCGTGGTGGCCGTCTCCCTGTCGCAGGAGAAGCTGGCCTCGGGGATCGGGTGTGGCACGACGACCACGGGCGTGCGGCTGACCGCCGGGGAGATCCGTCGGCTCGCCTGCAACCAGCAGATCCTGCCGCAGGTCTTCAACGGGAGTTCCTTGCCGCTCGACCACGGCGCGCTACGCCGCCTGTTCAGCCGGCACCAGCGGATCGCGATCGGGCAGCGAGACATGGGATGCGCCATGCCGGGGTGCGATCGGCCCCCGGGCTGGTGCGAGCTGCACCACGCAGGGGACCCCTGGTCCGAGGGCGGCCCGACGAACCTGGATCAGGGTGTGATGCTCTGCGCGTTCCACCACCATCTGGTGCACGAGGAGCACTGGCAGATCCGGTTCCATCCCGAGGACGGGATACCGGAGTTCCGCAAGCCCGGGCAGACCGCGTGGGCCCGCAACCGCCGCTATCGACCGCCGCGAGATCTCGGGGTGGCGCCCGCAACAGCCTGACCCAACCCTCGACCGGAGAACGCCGACCCGGACCCCTGTGGGGGCCGGGGCACAGGCGTGCCTGGGGGCGCGGGCAGCCGATGTGAGGCAGGCTGTGCCCATGGCACCACACCGGGTGAGCGACGACATCGTGCGCCATGCGGTCCGGGAGTACGCCGCCCAACACGCGGAGCTGTCCCGGACGACCGAGGGGTTCGTGGGTCTGGTCACCCGCCTGTTGGACGACGCGGGGATCAACTACCTGAGCATCACGGGCCGCACCAAGAGTGTGGCTTCGTTTGCCGGCAAGGCGGTGCGGCAGAAGGACGGCCGCCCGCTCTATCAGGACCCGCTCCGAGAGATCACCGACCAGATGGGGGTGCGCGTGATCACCTACCTGGCGGCGGACGTCGCGGCGGTGGCGGAACTGGTCTCCGCCGAACTGACGGTGCTGGACGACCGGGACATGGGCCGGGAGACCGCGGCGGAGGGCCAGTGGGGCTACGCGAGCCGGCACATCCTGGTGTCGCCGGACTCCACGACCGATCTCTCGCCGGGCGAGGAGCCGCTCCGGGGCCGCAGTCTGTCGCTGCAGGTCCGCACGATCCTGCAGCATGCCTGGGCCGAGTTCGAGCACGACATCCGCTACAAGGGCCATCTGCCCGAGGAGCACGCCCCGGACCTCAACCGACGATTCACGCTGGCGGCGGGCCTGTTGGAGCTGGCGGACCGGGAGTTCACGGCGATCCGGGACCGGATCCAGGAGACGCTGACCGACCAGCAGACCGAGCACGACCCGAGCGACCCGCGGATCGGCGCGCAGGAACTGGCCGCCTTCCTGGCCGGCAAGTTTGCCGAGGCCGGGTGGTCCAAGACCGACCACTACGCGTGGATCTCCGGGTTGTTGCTCGAGCTGGGCATCACCTCGTTGGAGGAACTCGGTGGCCTGCTGGCCTCGGTGGACAGCGCAGCCATCATCGACCGGATGGGTTATCGCTACCCACCCGGTGCGGTGCGCCGCCTGGACGACGCGTTGCTGGCCGTCTTCGGCCCCCACTACGTCGCACTGCACGGCAACGACGACCGGCGGGCCCTGCTGCAGGATCGCCTGGAGAAGCTGACCTAGACCTGGTGCCGCTCGCGGAGCACCTGCTCGATCTCGGCCCACCCGAGACCGCGGCTGCGCAGGAGGACCAGCAGGTGATACACCAGGTCGGCCGCCTCGCCGGCGAGGTCAGCGTCCTCCTGGGCCACCGCGGCCAGGGCGGTCTCGACACCCTCCTCCCCCACCTTCTGGGCGATGCGGCGGGTGCCCGCCTCGAACAGCTCGGAGGTGTAGGACCCTGCGGGGCGTTCGGTATGCCGATCCGCCACGAGGGCGTCCAGCTCGGCCAGGAAGTGGCGGCCTGACCCGGCTTCGAAACCTGACCCGGCGTCGGAGCCTGACCCGGCGTCGAAGCACGACTCAGCGCCGGTGTGGCAGGTGGGACCGGCCGGGTCGGCGAGGATGAGGACGGCGTCCTGGTCACAGTCCAGGTGGACCGAGCGGACCGCCAGTGTGTTGCCGCTGGTCTCGCCCTTGACCCAACGGGCATCTCGGCTGCGGCTATAGAAGGTGGCCAGACCGGAGTCGAGGGTGTCTTGAGAGCGCGGCGGCGTCCTGATAGCCGAGCATCAGGACCCGACCGGTGCGGGCGTCCTGCACGATCGCGGGGACGAGCCCGCCCTGCTTGCTGAAGTCCACGTTCACACTGCCTCCAGTGCAGGCCGAACCTCGACGCCCTCGGCGGCGAGATACCGCTTGAGGTCTGGGATGGGGACGGCACCGGAGTGGAAGACGCTGGCGGCCAGCGCCGCGTCCACGTCCGCGTCGGCAAACACATCCCGGAAGTGCTCCATGGTGCCGGCGCCACCGGAGGCGACGAGCGGCACCGCGCACACGTCCCGGACCGCGCGGAGCTGCTCCACGTCATACCCGTGGCGGACGCCGTCGCTGCCCATGCAGTTCAGGACCACCTCGCCGGCGCCCAGCTCCTGGACCTGCTGCACCCACTCCAGCGTGGTGACCTGCAGCGCCTGGGTCTGGTCGGGGTTGCCGGTGAACTGGCGGATGCGCCACTGGCCGTCGGCGTCGCGCAGGCTGTCGACGCCCACGACGACGCACTGGACCCCGAACTCGCGGGCCAGCTCGCGGACCAGTTCGGGGCGCTGGGTGGCGGGGGTGTTGACCGAGACCTTGTCGGCGCCGGCGTGCAGCACGACGCGCGCATCCTCGACCGAGGAGATGCCGCCCGCGACGCAGAACGGGATGTCGATCACGCGGGCGACCCGCTCGACCCACCCGGCATCGACGCGGCGGCCCTGCGGGCTGGCCGTGATGTCGTAGAACACCAGCTCGTCCGCGCCCTCCTGGCGGTAGCGGGTGGCGAGCTCGACGATGTCGCCGACGTCAAGGTGGTCCCGGAATCGGGTGCCCTTGACGACGCGGCCGTCGCGCACGTCCAGGCAGGGGATGATCCGGCGGCCCAGGCTCATGCGACCCACTCCTCGGCGACGGCGTCGGTTACGGTGAGCCGGCCCTCGAACAGGGCCTTGCCCAACACCGCGCCGGCACAGCCCACCTTGCGGCAACTGCGCAGGTCGTGCACGTGCCGCATCCCGCCGGAGGCCTGGATCTGCACGCCCGGCACCGCGTGCGTCAGGAAGGTGTAGAGGTTCACGTTCGGGCCGCTGAGGGTGCCGTCCCGACCGATGTCGGTGCACAGCAGGTGCGTCAGCCCGGCCTCGGCATACGTATGCAGCATGGTCGGCAGGTCGTGCTCGGCGACCGAGGTCCACCCGGAGACGGGGAGCACCCAGGTGCCGTCCTCGGCGGCCTTGGTGTCCAGGGCCACGGTGATGCGGTCGGGGCCGAAGCGTTCCAGCCAGGTCGCGACCTCCTCCGGGTGGTGCACCGCCATCGAGCCGACGACGACACGCTGGGCGCCCGGCGTCGAGGAGCTTCTGGACGTCGTCGGCGGTGCGCACGCCGCCGCCGGTCTGGACCTGCAGGCCGGTGCGCTCCACGATCTGCTCCAGGACGGGGGCAAGCGTGTAACCGCCGGCCCGGGCGGCGTCCAGGTCCACCAGGTGCATCCAGCGGGCGCCGGCGCGGGCATAGCTGTCAGCGACGGCGACCGGGTCGTCGGAGTAGCGCGTCTCCTTCTCGTAGTCACCCTTGTGCAGCCGCACGACGCGGCCCTCAAGGACGTCGATGGCCGGATAGACGGTGAACTCACTCATGCAGGAACCTCCGAGACAAAGTTTGTCAGGAGTCGTGCGCCGACGTCGGCTGAACGCTCGGGGTGGAACTGGGCGCCCCACCGCGTGCCGCGTCGAACCACGGCGCTCCAGTCGCCGGCGTGCGTGGTGGCCGCGACCGTGTCGGGGGTCACCGGGACCCCGTAACTGTGCACAAAGTAGGCCCGGGAGCCAGCGGGTATGCCATGAACTGCCGGGTCGTCGCGTGTCCCCCACAAGGTGTTCCACCCCATGTGGGGGACGCGCTCGGTGGGGCTGCCGGGGATCGGAACCACCGAGCCGGGCAGGAGCCCCAGACACGTGGTGCCGCCGTCCTCGGCGGAGTCCTCGAACAACAGCTGCATGCCCAGGCAGACCCCGAGCAGGGGCTGCTCCAATCCCCGGAGCACCTCCACCAGCCCGGCGTCGTGCAGCCGGCGCATCCCTGGGCGGGCGGCGCCGACTCCGGGCAGGATGACCCGGTCGGCGGCGCGGATGGTGTCCGGGTCGGAGGTGAGCGCGGAGCGGACGCCGAGACGGTCCAGGGCGTAGCGGACCGAGCCGATGTTGGTGCCGCCGGAGTCGACAAGCGCCACGGTGGTGCTCACAGCACGCCCTTGGTGGAGGGGAGTTCGGCGCCCTCGACGCGCAGCGCCTGCCGCATGGCCCGGGCCACCGCCTTGAAGCCGGACTCGATGACGTGGTGGGCGTTGTCCCCGGACACGGTCAGGTGCAGGTTGAGCCGGGCGGACTCGCACAGGGAGCGCCAGAAGTGCTCGACCATCTCCGTCGGGAAGTCCCCGACCCGCTCCCGGTCGAAGGTGCTGTTAAACACCAGGTAAGGGCGCCCGGAGAAGTCGAGCGCGGCCTGGGCGTGGGCCTCGTCCATCGGCAGCGTGAAGCCGTAGCGGCCGATCCCCCGCTTGTCGCCGAGCGCCTCGTCCAGTGCCTGGCCGAGCGCCAGGGCGACGTCCTCGATGGTGTGGTGCTCGTCGATGTGCAGGTCGCCCTCGCACTCGACCGTGAGGGAGAAGCCGCCGTGCTTGGCCAGTTGGTCGAGCATGTGGTCCAGGAAGCCGACCCCGGTGGCTAGATCAATCCTGCCCGGTCGGTCCAGGTCCACCTCGACCCGGATCCGGGTCTCGCTGGTGTCGCGCTGCACGGTCGCGGTGCGGGGGCGGTCCACGAGGCGGTGGGCGATCTGGTCCCACGTCACGGTCGCCCCGGACCTGGTCGCCCGGCTGGGCACCAAATAGGCATCGATGCCCAGGTTGGCGGCCAGTTGGGCGTCGGTCTCCCGGTCGCCGACGACGACGCTGCGGTCCCAGTCGATGCCGCGGTCCTTGAGCAGCTCGGTGAACATGCCGGTGCCGGGTTTGCGGGTGGGGGCGTTGTCCTCCGGGACGGGTGCCGTCGATCAGCTGGTCGCGGAAGGTGATGCCCTGGCTCGAGAGGATCTGCAGCAGCAACTGGTGGGGGCCGTCGAAGTCCTCCTGGGGGAAGGAGTCGGTGCCCAGGCCGTCCTGGTTGCTGACGAGCACGAACTCCCAGCCGGCGTCGCGCAGCCGCAGCAGCGCCGGGATCACCCCCTCGACCAGTCGGAACTTGCCGTAGGAGTCGATCTGGAAGTCCTCGGGCTCCTCGATCAGGGTGCCGTCGCGGTCGACGAACAGGACGGGGCGGGCGGTGCTCATGGGTTCCTCTGCGGTGTCGGGCCGCTCAGGGCGGCGGCCAGTTCGGTGAGTTCGTCATCGGTGCCGACGCTGATGCGTACGGCCTCCGCCACTACGTGCCGCATATCGCGGATCACGATGCCGGTGCCGGCCAGGCGGGACAGCAGGGCCTCCGCGTCGCCCCGGACCAGCACGAAGTTGGCCTCGGAGGCGTAGACCGTCTGCACCAGGTCGCTGTCGGCGAGCAGGCGGGCCAGTCGCTCGCGGCCGGCGAGGGTTGCGGCGACCCGGCCCGCGGTGTGGGACAGGGCCTCGGGTGAGAGCGCGGCCAGCGCCAGCCGGGTGACGGGCTCGGGGATCGGGTAGGGGGCCTGCACGCGGCGCAGCAATTGCATCAGCACCGGGTCCCCCACCGCCACCCCGACCCGGGCCGCGGCCAGGGCGTGCGCCTTGGACAGAGTGCGCAGCACGACCAGGTTGGGGTGGTCCTCCAGGAGTGCCAGGGCCGAGGGGCCGGAGGCGAACTCCTGGTAGGCCTCGTCGACGACGACGACGGCCTCCTCGGCGAGGTCGCGGGCGAGCCGGGCGAGGGCCTCGGGCGGGACGGTGCTGCCGGTCGGGTTCCCCGGCGAGGCGAGGAAGACCACCCGGGAGCCGGTCGACCGTGTGGTGGCGGCCACCGCCTCGGTGTCCACCTCGAACCGGTCCCCCAGGTCCCGCTGCGGCACGTCGTGCAGGGGCACCCCGTGCAGCCGCGCGCTCACGGCATACATCCCGAAGGAGGGCGAGGCCACGACCACACCGTCCTCTCCGGGGCGGCACAGCGCGCGCACCAGCAGCTCGATCGCCTCGTCGCTGCCGCGGCCCACGACGAGGTTCGCCGGGGGCACGCCGTATGTCGTGGCGAGGGCCTCCACCAGCGGTGCCGGCTGGGGGTCGGGGTAGCGGCGGATGGCGCCGTCGGGGTCCGCGGCGTTGGGGGCCGCTGCCTCGTTGGCGTTGAGCCAGATGCGGGCGTCCCCGGACCAGCTGGTGCGGGCGGAGGAGTAGCCGGCGAAGTCGCGCAGGTCCTCGCGGACCAGCTGGGTCGGGAAGCCGGTCACGACTGCGCCCCGCGGGCCAGCCGGCGGGTGACTGCCACCTGGTGTCCGAGGAGGCCCTCCGCGCCGGAGAGTTCGACCGCGCAGGGACCGACCTCGGCCAGGCCCTCTGGGGTCACCGATTGCACGGTCATCGCGATCTGGAAGCTGGCGACGTTGACACCGCCGGTCCAGCGAGCGGCACCGGCGGTGGGCAGCACGTGGTTGGTGCCGCTGCAGTAGTCGCCGAGGGTCTCCGGGGCCCAGTCCCCCAGGAAGACCGAGCCGGCGCGCTCGACCCGGTCCAGCCAGGCCTCGGGCTCGCGCAGGGCCAGCACCAGGTGCTCGGGGGCGTAGTCGTTGCTGATCGCCACCGCCGTGGCCAGGTCGTCGGTCACCACCAGCCGGCTGGAGGCGAGGGCCTGACGGGCGATGTCGGCCCGGGGCAGTTCCGCCACCTGCGCCTCGACCTGCTCGGCGACCGCCCGGGCGAGAGTCGGGTCGTCGGTCAGCAGGATCACCTGGGAGTCCGGGCCGTGCTCGGCCTGGGACAGCAGGTCGGCCGCGACGAACTCCGGGTCGGCACCGGCGTCCGCGATCACCAGGATCTCGGAGGGGCCAGCGGGCAGGTCGATCCCGGGACCGCCCTCGGTGGTCGACACCTGACGCTTGGCCTCGGTGACGAAGGCGTTGCCCGGGCCGAAGATCTTGTCGCACCGGGGCACCGACTCCGTGCCGTGGGCCAGGGCGGCGATGGCCTGCGCTCCCCCGGCGACGACGACGGTGCTGATGCCACACTCGGCGGCCGCCGCGAGGACGGTGGCGTCCGGGCGACCGTCGGGGCCCGGCGGGGTGGCGAGCACCACCTCGGGGCATCCGGCCAGCTGGGCGGGGATCCCGAGCATGAGCGCGGTGGAGGGCAGCGGGGCGGTGCCGGCGGGGACGTAGAGGCCGACCCTGCGGATCGGTCGCACCACCCGGCGGCAGGAGACCCCGGGGGCGGTCTCGACCTGGTAGCCGGTCTGCATACCGGCCTCGTGGAAGGCGCGGATCCGCCCGGCCGCCTCGGAGATCGCCTCGCGCACCGACGCCGGGACGCCGGCGCCCGAGACGTCCGGCACGGTCAGCCAGGGCGGGGAGACGCCGTCGAACCGCTCCCCCAGCTCGCGCAGGGCGGCGTCGCCACCCGCGCGCACGGCAGCCACGATGTCGGCGACCGCGGCGGTGACCTCGGGACTGGCGCCGGCGGTGGCCCGGCGCAGCAGCTCGGCGCGGGCGGGCTCGTCCAGCTCGGACCAGACGGTGACGTTCACGGGAGCATCCCCTCCACCGGGAGCACCATCAGGGTGTGCGCACCGGCCCGCTTGAGGTCCTCCAGTCGCTGCCAGGAGACCGCGTTGTGGCACAGCACCTGGACCGACACCTCGTCGCGGCCGTCGACCTGCAGCACCGTCGGCTCGCCACCGTCGGGGAGCTTGTGGAGCACCTCGGGCAGGACGTCCCGTCCGGCCCGGAGCATAAGGAGGCGGGTCTCCTTGAGCCGCAGCGCGCCGTCCATCCGGCGCAGCAGCATCTCGGCGATGTCGGCACGGCCGTCCTCCAGGGCGTGCCGGGGGCCGGCGATGACAGCCTCGGAGTGCAACAGCGTCTCGACCGGTTTGAGGGCATTGGCCGCCAGCGTGCCGCCGGTGGAGACCAGGTCACAGATCAGGTCGGCCTGCCCCAGCCGCGGGGCGATCTCCACCGAGCCGGCGAGCGTGACGATCTGCGCGTCGACGTCGCGCTCGTCCAGCCACCGGCCCAGCGTGTGCGGGTAGGAGGTGGCGATCCGCTTGCCGACCAGTTGCTCCGGGCCGGTCCAGCGCTCGTCGTCGCCGATCGCGAGGTCCAGCCGGCAGGTGCCCCACCCGAGCTGGCGCCACTCCTCGAGCGCGCTCGGGGCGCCGCCGGCCTGGCGGCCCAGGTCGTGCTCGATCAGCACGTTGCGGCCGACGACGCCGAGGTCGCAGACCCCGTCGGCGATCAGGCCGGGGATGTCGTCGTCGCGGACCAGGAGCAGGTCGACCGGGAGCGACTCGCCGTAGCAGAAGAGCTTGTCGCGGCTCTCCCGCCAGGTGAGCCCGCAGGAGGCGAGCAGGTCCCGGGCCGGGTCGGCGAGGCGGCCGGACTTCTGGATGGCGACCCGGAGGCGGTCTCGGGTGATGGCAGGCGGGGTCATGTGACCTTCCGTGGGCGGTGGGGCGCCAGGTCGTTCGGGCGCGTGGGGGCGTGGGGCGGTGACGGCGCGGTCAGCCGGTGGCCGGCTGGGCACCGCCGGTATGCCGTGCGAGGGCCGCGCGGTAACCGCCGGCCCCGTGCTCCCAGCACCGGGCGACGCGGCCGATGGTGGTCACGCTCACGCCCGTCTCGTCGTGGATCTGCCGGTAGGGGGTGCCCGCGGCGAGCAGGGGCACCACGGCCCAGCGGTCGGCCAGCGCCTCGAGCTCGGCGGGCGTGCAGAGGTCGTCGAGGAAGGCCGCCATCTCGTCGGCGTCGGTGATCGCCACCAGCGCCTCGGCCAGCGACTGGCGGGGAACCAGGTGCTCCCGTCGCTTCATCGGTCGTCCCTCCGGGCGCGTCGGCGCCCGCTCGTCTCTGTCACAGTGCGCTATCACGCTAACACGTGATGACAGGGCCGGGTCAAACCAGGGGCTGGGCCAACTCGACGCGTAGGGCACGCACCGCCTCCGAGCGCGGCACGGAGAACTGGTCCTGGCGGCGCAGGTCCTTGACGGTGACGGTGCCGGACTCCAGCTCCTGGGGCCCGAGGAGGGCGACGAAGCGGATGCCGGCGCGGTCGGCATACTTCAGCTGCTTGCCGAGCTTGCCGCCGTCCAGCACCGCCTCGGTGTTGATGCCGCCCTGGCGCAGCTCGGTGGCCAGGGCCAGGGTCTGCGGGAGCAGCTCGGGGTCCATCTGCGGGACGAGCACCTGGACGGTGGACTCGGCCGCGTGCACCAGGCCCGCTTCGCGCAGCTGCCAGAACAGCCGGGAGAGCCCGATGGAGATGCCCACCCCCGGGAGTCGGGACCTGGTGTACTGCCCGGCCAGGTCGTCGTAGCGCCCACCGGAGCAGATGGAGCCGATCTCGGGGTGCTCGTCCAGGGTGGTCTCGTAGACGGTGCCCGTGTAGTAGTCGAGTCCGCGGGCGATGGACAGGTTCAGGCGGTAGTCCGACTCGGGCACCCCCAGGGCCCGGACCAGGTCGAGCACCTCCCGCAACTCCGCGACCCCCTCGGCCAGCGCCGGGGACCCCGCGGAGGCGGCGCGCACCTCCTCCAGCCGGGCCAGGGCGTCCTCGTGCGAGGTGGAGCGGACGGCCACGAACGCCAGGATGCGGTCCACCGCCTCCTGCGCGAGGCCGAAGTCGGCTCCGGTCAGGGTGGCGCGCAGGTAGTCCTCGCCGCGCTTGTCCAGCTTGTCCACCTCGCGCAGCACCCGCGCCTGCTGCTCGGCGTCGGTGACGCCGAGGTCCTCGAAGAAGCCGCGCATCAGCTTGCGGTTGTTCAGCTGGACGGTGAACGGCCCGATGGCCAGGTCGGTGAAGACCTGGTGGATCACGGCGGGGAACTCGGCGTCGTGCCGGGCGCTGAGGTCGTCCTTGCCGATGA
Organism: Ornithinicoccus sp.; assembly: GCF_057176825.1. NCBI lineage: Bacteria > Bacillati > Actinomycetota > Actinomycetes > Micrococcales > Intrasporangiaceae > Ornithinicoccus > Ornithinicoccus sp. Next base: position 2,618,381 of record NZ_CM169976.1, read on the forward strand.
TGTCGATGTCACACTGGTAGAACTCGCGGTAGCGCCCCCGCTGGGGCCGCTCCCCGCGGTAGACCCGCTGCATCTGGTAGCGGCGGAACGGGAAGGTCAGCTGGTGCTCGTGCTCGGCGACGTAGCGGGCCAGTGGCACGGTCAGGTCGAAGCGCAGGGCCAGCTCCGGGAGACCGGCGGCCGCCTTCTCCAGGGAGCCTGTCGACTGGACGAAGTAGACCTGTCGCTCGGTCTCGCCGCCGGTCTTGGTCAGCAGCACGTCGGACAACTCATAGGCCGGTGTCTCGATCGGCAGGAAGCCGAAGCGCTCGTAGCCGGAGCGGATCACATCCAGCATCCGCTGGAAGGCGATCTGCTCGGCAGGCAGCAGTTCCAGGACCCCGGAGGGTGTGCGCGGCGTGATCACGTCGGCGAGTCTAACGAGTGGGGCACCCCGCGAGGCGGGGCAGGTGCACTTTCCCTATCGTGTCCAAACCGTCATCCGGCTGTGACCAATCCCCCGAGTTGGCCTGCCTAAACTGTCGGCCGACCAGCACATCCAGGCCCAGGCAGAGGAGTTCCATGACGCACCGTCCGAGCCGCCGGGTCTGGGCCTCGGCGGTGGCTGCCCTCGTGCTGCTCGGGGCGTGCACCACGGTGGACAGTGGCCGCGACGAGGCGCAGCCGAGCGCCGAGCAGGCGGCCACCAGCGTCGTCGCCACGGGCGAGTGCCAGGAGCCGCCCGCCCTGCCGGAGACGGTCCCGACCTTCGGGGCCCAGGAGGCGCCCACCGCCACCGAGGGCACGGTGCACCAGGCGATCCTGCACACCTCGTGCGGCGACATCGGCATCGAACTGCTCGGCGATGTGGCCCCGGTGACCGTCGCCTCCTTCGACTTCCTCGCCGCCCAGGGCTACTGGGACGGGAGCCCGTGCCACCGGCTGACCACGTCGGGGATCTACGTGCTGCAGTGCGGCGACCCGACCGGCACCGGGCGAGGTGGCCCCGGATACACCTTCGGCATTGAGAACGCCCCGGCGGACGGCGCGTATCCGCGCGGCACGATCGCGATGGCCCGCACCGCCGACCCGGACAGCAACGGGGGCCAGTTCTTCCTGGTCTTCGAGGACACCCACCTACCGGTGCGGGGGGGTGGCTACACCATCTTCGGTAAGGTCACCTCTGGAATGGACATCATCGACCGGATCGCCGAGCAGGGAGTGGACGGCGGAGGAGCCGACGGGCTGCCCGTGCAGCCGATCAGCATCCTCTCGGTCGAGATCACCGAGGAGAAGGCACCGGATTCGTGACTGAGCAGCCCAAGCCAACACCTGCGGCCCTGGCCGGACGCAAGGCGGCGGTGCACCCCGTGGCGCCCCCGGCCCCCGCGGTCGAGGCCGACAGCCGATCCGCCGAGTTCGGGCGGGTCGCCGAGGACGGCACCGTCTACGTGCGTACCGACGATGGGGAACGTCCGGTCGGGTCCTACCCGGGCCGGCCCCCGGAGGAGGCCCTGGCCTACTTCGCCCGCAAGTACGACGAGCTGGCCGCCCACGCCACCCTGCTGGAGCAGCGGGTGACGCAGACCGACCTGTCGGCACACGACGCCCGGGAGTCCCTGGGCAAGCTGCGCGAGCAGATCGGTGAGGCCAACGTGGTCGGCGATCTGCCGGCGCTGGCCGCGCTCGTCGGGCGGATCGAGACCGAGGTCGACGCCAAGCAGGTGCTGGAGAGCGAGGCCCGCACGGCCGCCAAGGCCGAGGCCGCGGTGGCACGCGAGGCGCTGGTCGCCGAGGCCGAGGAGCTCGCCGCCAAGGACCCCTCCAAGATCCAGTGGAAGGCCGCCAGCACCCGGATGCGCCAGACGCTGGATGAGTGGAAGCAGATGCAGCGCTCCGGCCCCCGCATCGACAAGGACCTCGAGAACCGCCTGTGGCAGCGCCTGAGCGCGGCCCGCGGCACCTTCGACCGCACCCGCAAGCAGTGGTTCAGCCAGCTGGACGAGGAGCACGCCGAGGCCAAGCGGGTCAAGCAGCGGCTGGTCGAGGAGGCCGAGAAGCTGGCGACCAGCAAGGACTGGGGCCCGACGGCGGGCGCGTTCAAGCGCCTGATGCAGGACTGGCGCCGTGCCGGGCGGGCCCAGCGCGGGGAGGACGACGCCCTGTGGGAGCGGTTCAAGACCGCGCAGGACTCCTTCTTCGAGGCTAAAGACCAGGTCGTGGCCGAGGAGAACAAGGTGTTCGCGGCCAACCTGGAGGTCAAGGAGGCCCTGCTGGTCGAGGCCGAGGCGCTGCTGCCGGTGGACTCCGACAACATCGACTCCGTGAAGGCGTCGCTGCGCGGCATCCAGGACCGGTGGGACGCCGCCGGCAAGGTGCCGCGCGAGGCGATGTCCCGGGTCGAGGGGCGGCTGCGCAAGGTCGAGCAGGCGGTCCGCGACGTGGAGGACCAGAAGTGGAAGTCCTCCAACCCCGAGGTGTCCGCCCGGGCCCAGTCGATGGTCGATCAGCTCGAGCGTGCGGTGCAGGGTCTGGAGCAGGACCTGGAGGCCGCCCGTGCCAGTGGCAACGAGAAGAAGATCGCCGAGGCGGAGCAGGCCCTGGAGGCACGGCGCACCTGGTTGGAGTCGGCCCGCGGCGGTCTCGCCGAGTTCGGCGGCTGATCGCGGTGTTGCAGCGATTCGACGTCGATGACGTCGCCGCGGGGCTGTGCGCCTACCTGGACGCCTCCCCCTCCCCGTTCCACGCCGTCCGGGCAGCCGCGGACCTGCTGGCCGCCCACGGGTTCCGTGAGGTCGCCGAGAGTGAGCCCACCCCCGCCGAGCCCGGCCGCTACCTGACGGTGCGCGGCGGCTCGCTGCTGGCGTGGTCCTCGGAGTATGCCGAGGGGCCGGCCACGCCGTTCCGCGTGGTCGGGGCGCACACCGACTCCCCCAACCTGCGGGTGAAGCCACAACCGGACGGCGCCAGCGCCGGGTGGCAGACGCTGGGCGTAGAGGTCTACGGCGGCCCCCTGCTCAACTCCTGGCTGGACCGTGACCTGGGCCTGTCGGGGCGCGCCGCGGTGCGGGACGGACACGGCATACGGCAGCACCTGGTGCGCGTGGACGACCCGGTGCTGCGGGTCTCCCAGCTGGCCATCCACCTGGACCGCACGGTGCACACCGACGGCCTGAAACTGAACGCCCAGCAGCACCTGGCGCCACACTGGGGCCTGGGTGCGACGCCGGGGGACTTCCGCGGCTTCCTGGCCGAGCAGGTCGGGGTCGACCCGCAGGACCTGCTGGCGTGGGACGTGATGACCCACGACCTGACGCCCGCGCGGCGCATCGGGCGAGAGCGGGACCTGGTGGCCTCGGCCCGGCTGGACAACCAGGCGACCTGCTACGCGGGCGTGCGGGCGCTGCTCGACGCGGTGGAGCACCACGACGGGCCGGCCGTGGTGCCGGTGCTCGTCCTGTTCGACCACGAGGAGGTGGGCAGCACCTCCGAGCGCGGGGCGCACTCCACCTACCTGCCGGCGGGGCTGGAACGGATCGTGCTGGCCGCCGGCGGCGGCCGCGAGGACTACCACCGGGCACTGGCCGGGTCGGTCATCGCCTCCGGCGACATGGCCCACGCGACCCACCCCCACTACGCCGAGCGGCACGAGCCGACCCACCGGATCCGGATGAACGGCGGGCCGGTCCTGAAGGTCAACGCCCAGCTGCGCTATGCCACGGACTCCCTCGGCGCCGCGGCCTTCACCGAGGCCTGTCACCGGGCCGGCGTGCCGGTCCAGACGTTCGTGTCCCGCACCGACCTGCCCTGTGGGTCCACGGTCGGCCCCACCACCTCGGCCCTCACCGGTGCGACCACCGTCGACTTCGGTGCGCCGACCCTGTCGATGCACTCGACGCGCGAGCTGGCGGGGGTCGCCGACCAGGCGATGTATGCCGCAGCGCTCGCCGCGTTCCTCTCCCCGGTGTCGTAGACCGGCTCAGGACGCGGCGGTGCGGCGGTCCGGGTCGGAGCTGGACCCGGTGATCCGGTAGGCGTCCAGGACCGCGTTGACGCGACGCACGCCACGGATGACCGACTCCAGGTGGCTCGGGTCGGCCATCTCGAAGGTGAACCGTGATTGGGCGACGCGGTCCCGGCTGGTCTGGACGCTGGCGGACAGGATGTTGACGTGGTGCTCGGTCAGCGCACGGGTGATGTCGGAGAGCAGACCCGGCCGGTCCAGGGCCTCCACCTGCAGCTGCACCAGAAAGACGCTTGACTCGGTCGGCGCCCAGGCCACCGGGATGATGCGCTCGGGGTAGCGCTGCAGACCCTCGACGTTGTTGCAGTCGGTGCGGTGCACCGAGACCCCGTTGCCCGTCGTGACGAAGCCCATGATGGGGTCGCCCGGCACCGGGGTGCAGCACTTGGCGAGCTTGACCCACACGTCCTCGGCGCCGACGACGGTGACCCCGGGGTCCACGGACTGCTGCTGGCGCGCCCGCCGCGGGGTGGTGGCCTCGGCCAGGTCCTCGGTGGCGCCGTCCTCGCCCCCGAGCGTCGCGACCAGCTGCTTGACCACGTGCTCGGGTGAGACGTGGCCCTCGCCGACCGCGGCGTAGAGCGCGTCGATGCTGTTGTAGCGCAGGTCCCCCGCGACGGCGACCAGGGTCTCGTGGCTCATCAGCCGCTGCAACGGGAGGTTCTGCTTGCGCATCGCCTTGGCGATGAGCTCCTTGCCGGACTCGATCGCCTCCTCCCGGCGCTCCTTGGAGAACCACTGGCGGATCTTGTTGCGGGCCCGGGCGCTGGCCACGAACCCCAGCCAGTCCCGGCTGGGGCCGGCGCTGTCGGACTTGGAGGTGAGGATCTCCACGACGTCGCCGTTGACCAGCTTGCTGTCCAGCGGCACCAGTTTGCCGTTGACCCGTCCGCCGACGCAGTGGTGACCGACCTCGGTGTGCACCGCGTAGGCGAAGTCGACGGGGGTGGCGCCGGCCGGCAGGGCCATGACGTCCCCGCCGGGGGTGAAGACGTAGACCTCGGCCGCGCTGATCTCGAAGCGCAGCGACTCCAGGAACTCGCCCGGGTCGGAGGTCTCGCGCTGCCAGTCCAGCAGCTGGCGCAGCCACTCCATCCCCTCCATGGGACCGGTGCCGCCGTCCGGGCCCGTGGTGATCTTGCCGCCCTGGGGCCCGTCCTCCTTGTACTTCCAGTGTGCGGCGACGCCGTACTCGGCGCGGCGGTGCATCTGGTGAGTGCGGATCTGGATCTCCACCGGCTTGCCGTCCGGGCCGATGACCGTCGTGTGCAACGACTGGTACATGTTGAACTTCGGCATCGCGATGTAGTCCTTGAAGCGCCCCGGCACAGGGTTCCACCGGGAGTGCAAGGCACCCAGGACGGCGTAGCAGTCCTGCACGGTCTCCACCAGGACCCGGACGGCGATCAGGTCATAGATCTGCTCGAAGTCGCGCCCCCGCACGATCATCTTCTGGTACACCGAGTAGTAGTGCTTGGGGCGGCCGGTGACCACGGCCTTGATCTTGGCGCCCTTGAGGTCGCCGGAGATCTGCTGGCGCACCTTGGCCAGGTACTCCTCGCGGGCGGGTGCGCGCTCGGCGACCATCCGGACGATCTCGTCGTAGACCTTGGGGTAGAGCTGGGCGAAGGACAGGTCCTCCAGCTCCCACTTGATGGTGTTCATCCCCAGCCGGTGGGCCAGCGGGGCGTAGATCTCCAGGGTCTCCCCCGCCTTACGGGCTGCCGACTCCGCCGAGACGTAGCGCCAGGTGCGGGCGTTGTGCAACCGGTCGGCGAGCTTGATTACCAGGACCCGGATGTCGCGGGACATGGCGACGACCATCTTGCGCACCGTCTCGGACTGGGCGGCCTCGCCGTACTTGACCTTGTCCAGCTTGGTGACCCCGTCGACCAGCATCGCGATCTCCTCACCGAAGTCCTTGGTGAGGTCGTCGAGGGTGTATGCCGTGTCCTCCACGGTGTCGTGCAGCAGGGCCGCGGCGATGGTCGAGGGCGTCATGCCGAGCTCGGCCAGGATCGTGGACACCGCGAGCGGGTGGGTGATGTAGGCGTCACCGCTCTTGCGCAACTGGCCCCGGTGCGCCTTCTCCGCGACGCCGTAGGCGCGCTCGATCAGGCTCAGGTCGGCCTTGGGGTGCGTCGCCTTCACGGCGCGCAGCAGGGGCTCCAGCACCGGGTTGGCCCCGGTGCGGGTCCCTCCCAGCCGGGCCAACCTGGCGCGCACACCCGTGCTCTGGGAGGAGGTCGGGGCAGCGACGTCCTCACTCATACGGGGATTCTAGGCCGGTTGCGCGCTCAACTCGTCAACAAGGCCGTCAGGGGGTAGTCGCCGAGTCGCGCCCGCCCCTGGAGGAAGGCGATCTCGAGCACCACCTCGACGGCCGCGACGGTGCCGCCGCACCGCTCGACCAGGTCACAGGTCGCCGCCGCCGTGCCGCCGGTGGCCAGGACGTCGTCGACGACCAGGACCCGTTGCCCGGGAGCGATCGCGTCCTCGTGGACCTCGATCGTGGCGCTGCCGTACTCCAGGTCGTAGGACACCGCGTGGGTGCGCCACGGGAGTTTGCCCGCCTTGCGCACCGGCACGAAGCCGACGCCGAGCTCGTGCGCCACGACGGCGCCCAGGATGAAGCCGCGGGCCTCGATCCCCACGACGGAGTCGACCCCGTGGCGGTGCCGGCCGACGATGTCGTCGACGATCCGGGTGCGCAGGTCCGGGTCGAGCAGCAGCGGGGTGAAGTCCTTGAAGACCACCCCGGGCTCGGGGAAGTCCGGGATGTCCCGCAGTGCGGTCGACAACTCGGCGGCGAGGTCCATGGCCAGCTCAGCGCTTGGAGCGGGGGGTCCGTCGTGGCTGGTTGCGCGGGCCCCGCTGGGCCATCGGGTGGATCTGTCGGCCCGGGGCGGCGGGATCGGCGGCCGGGCCCGCGGCGGGTGTCGACCCGCTGGCCACGCCGCTGGCGAGCGGGGCGCCGACCTCGTCGACCTCGATCTCCTCGTCCTCGACCACGGGTGCCGGGTCGGGCTCCAACTTGCGCTTGCGGGCCACCTTCTTGTCCAGCTCGCGGATCTCCTCCTCGTTCTGGCGCAGGTGCACCAGCAGCGGGGTGGCGATGAAGATGGAGGAGTAGGTGCCCACCGCGATGCCGATGAAGAGGGCGGTGGACAGGTCCAGCAGGGTGCCGGGCCCGATGTAGAGGATCCCGATGACCATGATCGCGGTGACCGGGAGCAACGCCACCACCGAGGTGTTGATGGAGCGGACCATGGTCTGGTTCACCGCGAGGTTGGCGGCCTCGCCGTAGGTCTGTCGCTTGGTGTCGAAGGCGTGCTCGGTGTTCTCCTTGACCTTGTCGAACACCACGATCGTGTCGTAGATCGAGTAGCCGAGGATGGTCAGGAAGCCGATCATCGACGCTGGGGAGATCTCGATCCCGAGCAGGCCATAGGCCCCGACGGTGAACACCACGTCGTGCAGCAGCGCCACGAGCGCGGCGAACGCCATCTTCAGGGTGCGGAAGTAGAAGGCCAGCACGATGGTGACCAGCACCAGGAACACCACGAGCGCCTGGATCGCCTTGGTGGTGACCGTGTCTCCCCAGGAGGGTCCCACCACCGAGGAGGTGACGTCGTCGCCGGTCACGCCGAACTCCTCCGCCAGCGCTGCCGCGGCCTCGTTGGCCTCGTTGGCGGGCATCTCCCCGGTCTGGATCCGGACGGTGCTGTCACCGATCTGGGTCGAGGCGACCTCCCCGCTGTCGGTGGTGACGGTCCTGATGGCCTCGGTGGCGCGGCTCTCGTAGCCCTCCATCTGGGTCACGTTGCCGACGCGCAACTCGGTGCCGCCCGTGAACTCGATGCCGAAGTTGAGGCCACGACCGAAGATCCCGAGCAGCGACACCAGGAGCAGGACACCGGCGACGGCATACCAGACCTTGCGTCGGCCGACGACGTTCACCGACCGCTTGCCGGTGAACAGGTCGTTGCCGAGCTGGGCGAAACTGGACATCAGACGATCCCTCCCTCGAGCTCCTCGCGGGTATGCCGTCTGCGTTTCGGCTCGGGCACCGAGAACTGACCGCGGCCCAGGTAGGTGGAACGCTTGGCGCCCAGCCGCTCCGGGTCCATCCCGGACCACTTGTGGCCCTGACCGAAGAACTGGGTGTTGGCCAGGATGCTGACCACCGGGTGGGTGAACATGATGACGACCAGCAGGTCGATGATCGTGGTCAGGCCGAGGGTGAAGGCGAACGCCTTCACGCTGGCCTCGGACAGCCAGTACAGGACGCCGGCCGCGATCAGGTTGACGACGTCCGAGATGATGATCGTCCCGCGGGCCCGCTGCCAGCCGGTGTCGACCGCGTAGCGCAACGGCCGACCGGACCGCACCTCGTCGCGGATGCGCTCGAAGTAGACGATGAAGCTGTCCGCGGTGATACCGATGGCCACGATGACACCGGTGACCCCGGCCATCGTGAGTCGGTAGTTGTGCGTCGTCCCGAGCAGTGTCAGCGTCGCGTAAGTCAGTCCGGTCGCCACGATCAGGGAGCCGACGGTGACCAGGCCCAGCGCGCGGTACTGCAGCAGGGAGTAGACGAACACCAGGAACAGTCCGATGATGCCCGCGATGATCCCCCAGCGCAGCTGCTCGCCACCGAGCGTCGGGCTGATCTGCTCGCTGGTCTGGATCGTGAAGGACATCGGCAGCGCACCGAACTTCAGCTGGTTGGCCAGGGTCTCGGCGGACTCGTTGGTGAAGCCACCGGCGATGCTGGCGGTGCCGTTCGGGATCGCCTCGTTGACCCCGGGCGCGGAGATGATCTCGCGGTCCAGCACGATCGCGAACCGGTTGCGGGGGTCCGGCTGCTGGAAGCCCACCAGTCGGGAGGTGATCTGGCGGAAGGCCTCGCGGCCCTCGTTGTCGAAGGTGAGGCTGACCTGGATCCGGCCCGTGGGACCGGCCTGGCCCATCTCCAGACCCGAGTCGGCGTCGGCCACGCTGGCCCCGGTGAGCTCGGCCGGGCCCAGGATGAACTTCTCCAGGCCCCCGGCGGAGCAGGCGACCGTGGCCTCGTTGGTGTTCTCGCTGGTGGCGTCGTAGGCGGCCTCGGGGTCGGAGCAGTCCAGGGCCATGAACTGCTCCTGCAGCTCCGGGGTGATCCAGGCGAAGTCGCTGGCGTCGGTCGGCGCCGCCCCGTCGGTCTCCGCGGGAAGGTCGGTGACCTCCACCTCGTCCTCTGTGGTGACCTCCTCGTCCGGCGACCCGGTCGCGTCCCCCGCGGACAACAGGCCCTCGGGGTAGGCACCGTCGGTCGCGGTCGCCTCGTCCTCCAGCGGGCCGCTCGGCTCGCTCACGGACGGATCCTCGCCGGGGACGGCGGTCTCGGACGCGTCGTCGGGGGCACCGGTCGGCAGCGGGATCTGCCGGGTCGGGGTGGACTCGCTCTGGGACGGGATGTTGTCCTCGGCGTGCAGGACCGCGCGGAACTGCAGCTGCGAGGACCGCGACAGGGCATCCAGCTGGGACTGGGTCGGGTTGCCGGGGATCGCCACCGAGATGCTTGTGCTCCCCAGCCGCGAGACCTCGGACTCCGCCACGCCGCTGCCGTCGATGCGGCGCCGGATGATGTCGATCGCCTGCTCGACCTGCTCGCCGGAGACCTCGGCGTTCCCCTCGACCACCGGCTCCAGCACGATCTGCCGCCCACCGGCGAGGTCCAGCCCCAGCAGCGGTGTCAGCTGCCCCTTGGGGTTGCCCCAGATCGCGGCACCCGCCACTCCCCCGAAGATCATGGCGATGATGAAGCCGAGGGCGACGATCGTGCGGATTGCTGTCCTGTTGCGGGAGTGCTTGCGCTTCCTGGCCATCAACGCATCACTCCGTGGGCTCGGTGCCGGGTTCGTTCGGGGCACCGGCCCGCGGGGAGCGCACGATCGCACGTCGGTCCCACTGCACCTGCACCCCCGGGGCAACCTCCAGGTGCACGATCCCCTCGTCCAGCAGCGCGATGCGGCCGTACAGACCCGTGCTGGTCATCACCTCGTCGCCGACCTGGAACTCGGACTGCATCTGCTGCATCGCCCGGGCCTTGCGCCGCTGCGAGAAGATCATGTAGGCGATGAGCATCAGGGGCAGGGCCAGCAGGATCAGCGTCCCGAAGCCCCCGCCCGTCGACGAACTCGCCGCGGCCTGAAACGACATGGTGGGTCCTTACAAACGTCCGGTGGAGCAGCACCCCGTGGGGCACGCGCGGGGCACGCACCACACGGCGTGCACCCGGGGCAGTCTAGGTGAGCGACCTGTAGCGACCAAAGACACCCCGCTCCTCGGCGGGTCAGCCCCCGAACCGGCCGCCCTCATCGAGCGAGGGCAGCGGCTCCTGCGCGGTCGTGCCGGCGGGTGCTGACAGGCCCAGGTGCTGCCAGGCCAGCGGTGATGCGGCCCGTCCCCGCGGGGTGCGCACCATAAATCCCTCCCGGACCAGGAACGGCTCCGCGACCGTCTCCACGGTGTCCGGCTCCTCCCCGACCGCCACGGCGAGCGTGCTCAGCCCCACCGGGCCGCCACCGAACCGCTGGCACAGCGCCTCCAGGACGGCGCGATCCAGCCGGTCCAGGCCGCGGGCGTCGACGTCGAACAGGGTCAGGGCCGCCTCCGCGGCGGGCAGGTCCACGATGTGACGTCCGTGCACCTGCGCCCAGTCACGCACCCGGCGCAGCAGGCGGTTGGCGATCCGTGGGGTGCCCCGGGAGCGGGAGGCGATCTGCTCGATACCCGCGGGGTCGGCCTCGATGTCGAGCAGCGTGGCGTTGCGGGTCAGGATGTGCACCAGGTCCTCGGTGCGGTAGAAGTCCAGGTGCCCGGTGAATCCGAACCTGTCCCGCAGCGGCGCCGGGAGCAACCCGGACCGGGTGGTCGCGCCGACCACGGTGAACGGCGGCAGCTCCAACGGGATGGCGGTGGCCCCCGGCCCCTTGCCCACGATCACGTCGACCCGGAAGTCCTCCATGGCCAGGTAGAGCATCTCCTCCGCGGGACGGGACATCCGGTGGATCTCGTCGAGGAAGAGCACCTCGCCCTCGCTCATCGAGGAGAGGACGGCAGCCAGGTCCCCGGCGTGCTGGATCGCCGGCCCGCTGGTGATCCGGATCGGCTGCTCCAGCTCGGCGGCGATGATCATCGCCAGGGTCGTCTTGCCCAGCCCGGGCGGGCCCGACAACAACACGTGGTCCGGTGGGGACTGGCGGCGCCGGGCGGCCTCCAACAGCAGCCCCAGCTGCTCGCGCACCCGCTGCTGCCCGGGGAAGTCGGCCAGCCGGCGGGGCCGCAGGGCCGCCTCGATGCGCCGCTCCTCCTCCGTGGAGTCCGCGTCCACCACCCGGGCGGTGGCGTCCAGCGAGCCGTCCTCCTCCGGCCCGCTCACCGTCCCAGCTCCCGGAGCGCGGCCCGCAGCAGCTCGGACACCTGGTCGGGCACGGCGTCGGCCTTGGCGACCCTGCCGAGCGCGTCCTCGGCCTGCTTGGCGCTCCACCCCAGCCCGACCAGGGCCTCGCGGACCTGCTCCTGCGCGGCGTCCAGCGTGCCGGAGCCCGGGGCGCCGGCCGCGGCATCCGGCGTCGCCGGGCCGGCGACAGTCATCTTGTCGCGCAGCTCTAGCACCAGGCGCTCGGCGCTCTTGCGCCCGATGCCCGGGACCTTGGTCAGCGCGGCCAGGTCACCGGCGGAGATCGCCCGGCGCACCTCGTCGGGGGCGTGCACGGACAGCATCGCCAGCGCGAGGCGGGGCCCGACGCCCGACACCGTCTGCACCTGCTCAAAGAGGGCCCGGGAGTCCGCACCGGGGAACCCGTAGAGGGTGAGCGACTCCTCCCGCACCACGAGCGTCGTGGCCAGCCTGGCCTCGCTCCCCGTCCGGCACTCGGCGGCGGTGGCGGGGGTCGTGTGGACGTGCAGCCCCACCCCGCCGACCTCGACCACCACATGGTCGAGTCCGACGTGCAGGACGGTGCCGCGCACCGAGGAGATCATCGTGCTGGTCCGTTCTGTGGTGAACTACCGGGCCGGATCACCCGGCCCGGGACGGTGCCGCGCGGGGCCACGATCTCGCGCCGGCCGGCCACCGGCTGGGAGCGGGCCTGGGCGTGGAGCTGGGCCAACCGGTTGGGCCCGGCGGCCGCGGCCTGGCGCTGGGCGCGCACCATCAGGTCCGAGGCCGCTGCAGCGTGCCGGCGGTCGTGGGCGTCGCCGCGCCAGACGTGGCAGATGGCCAGGGCCAGGGCGTCGGCCGCGTCCGCCGGCCGGGGCGCGACGTCCAGGCCCAGGATCCGGGTGATCATCGAGGTGACCTGGGCCTTGTCGGCCCGGCCGTTGCCGCTGACGGAGGCCTTGACCTCGGTGGGGGTGTACATCGCCAGGGGCAGCCCCAGCCGGGCCGCGGCCAGCATCGGCACCGCCGAGGCCTGGGCGGTGCCCATGATCCCCTTGATGTTGGCCTTGGCGAAGACGCGTTCCACGGCCACGGCGTCGGGCTGGTAGTCGGCCAGCCACTGGTCGAGCTCGGTCTGCAGGCTCAGCAGACGCTCCTGCGGCTCGTCGGACACCGGGGTGCGCACGACTCCCACCGCGACCATCCGCAACGGGCGCCCGGCGCGTCCCTCGACGACGCCGAGCCCGCACCGGGTCAGCCCGGGGTCGACCCCGAGGACTCGCACCGTACTCGCCTCCCTCACACCGTCTGCGAACACCTGTTCGCAGCACCACGGTACGTCACCCATCCCCCGTCCGGGGGGCCGACGCGCCGAGGGTGCGGATCGGCATACGGCCTCAGTCCTCCTCGGCGTCCAGCTCTGCCAGCACCTCGTCGCTGACGTCGCCGTTGGCGTAGACGTTCTGGACGTCGTCGCAGTCCTCCAGCGCCTCGATGACCCGGAACATCTTCTTGGCCCCCTCCAGGTCCAGGGGCACCTCGACGCTGGGAAGGAACTGCTGGTCGGCGGAGTCGTAGTCGATGCCCGCGTCGACCAGGGCTGTGCGGACGGCGACCATGTCGGAGGCCTCGCTGACGATCTCGAAGGACTCCCCGATGTCGGTGACCTCCTCGGCGCCGGAGTCGAGCACCACCTCGAGGATGTCGTCCTCGGAGCGGCCCTCCTTGGCGACCAGGACCACGCCCTTGCGGTTGAACAGGTAGGACACCGAGCCGGAGTCGGCCATGCTGCCGCCGTTGCGGGTCAGCGCGGTGCGGACCTCCATCACGGCGCGGTTCTTGTTGTCGGTCAGGCACTCGATGAGCAGGGCGACACCACCGGGGGCGTAGCCCTCGTAGGTCAGCGCCTGCCAGTCCGCGCCGCCGGCCTCCGCGCCGGAGCCCCGCTTGACGGCCCGGTCGATGTTGTCGTTGGGGACGCTGGTCTTCTTGGCCTTCTGGATGGCGTCGTAGAGGGTCGGGTTCCCCGCCGGGTCACCACCGCCGGTCCGCGCCGCGACCTCGATGTTCTTGATCAGCTTGGCGAACAGCTTGCCGCGCTTGGCGTCGATCGCCGCCTTCTTGTGCTTGGTGGTCGCCCATTTGGAATGCCCGCTCATCGGTCTCCCTTGCTCCTGCTGGTGCTCGGTCCGGATCGGTGCCCGATGTTACCTGCCCGCACGATGTCGACGAACAACTCGTGCACGCGGGTGTCCGCCGTGACCTCCGGGTGGAAGGAGGTGGCCAACACCGCGCCCTGGCGGACCATGACCACCCGCTCGCTGCCCTCGTGGTGCACCGTGGACAGGACCTCCACGTCCGGACCGACCCGCTCGACCCAGGGTGCCCGGATGAACACGGCGCGCAACGGCCCCTCGGCGGCCCGCGGCAGCCCCGGGATCTCGAGATCGGCCTCGAAGGAGTCGACCTGCCGGCCGAAGGCGTTGCGCCGCACGGCGACGTCCAGTCCCCCGAGACACCGCTGGTCGGGCCGGCCGTCGAGCACCTGGGAGCCGAGCATGATCAGCCCCGCGCAGGAGCCGTAGGCGGGCATCCCCTCGCGCAGCCGTTGCCGCAACGGCTCCTCGAGCTCGAAGATCCGCAGCAGCCGGTCGATCGTGGTCGACTCACCACCGGGCAGCACCAGGCCGTCGACCGCGGCCAGCTCGGCGGGCCGGCGCACCGTGACCGCCTCGGCGCCCAGCGCGGTGAGGACCCTCAGGTGCTCGGCGACGTCGCCCTGGACGGCGAGGACCCCGATCCGCACGGGTGCGTCGGGCCGGTGGTCGGTATGCGGTGTGGCGGCGGGGGCGGTGTCGGGTCACCAGCCGCGCTCGGCGAGCCGGTGCGGCTGCGGGATCTCGTCGACGTTGATGCCGACCATGGCCTCGCCCAGGCCGCGGGAGACCTTGGCGATCACGTCGGGGTCGTCGTGGAAGGTGGTCGCCTTGACGATGGCCGCGGCGCGCTCCGCCGGGTTGCCGGCCTTGAAGATGCCCGAGCCGACGAAGACGCCCTCGGCGCCCAGCTGCATCATCATCGCGGCGTCGGCCGGGGTCGCGATGCCGCCGGCGGTGAACAGCACCACCGGCAGCCGTCCCTCGCGAGCGACCTCCCGCACCAGGTCGAACGGCGCCTGCAACTCCTTGGCGGCGACATACAGCTCGTCCTCCGACAGGCTGGTGAGCCGCCGGATCTCGGCGCGGATGGATCGCATGTGGGTGGTCGCGTTGGACACATCGCCGGTGCCGGCCTCGCCCTTGGAGCGGATCATCGCCGCGCCCTCGGTGATCCGGCGCAGCGCCTCGCCCAGGTTGGTGGCACCGCACACGAACGGCACGGTGAAGGCCCACTTGTCGATGTGGTTGGCGTAGTCGGCGGGGGTCAGCACCTCGGACTCGTCGATGTAGTCGACGCCGAGGGACTGAAGCACCTGCGCCTCGACGAAGTGCCCGATGCGGGCCTTGGCCATCACCGGGATGGAGACGGCCTCGATGATGCCGTCGATCATGTCGGGGTCGCTCATCCGGGAGACCCCGCCCTGGGCCCGGATGTCGGCCGGGACCCGCTCCAGGGCCATCACGGCGACGGCGCCGGCGTCCTCGGCGATCTTGGCCTGCTCGGGGGTGACCACGTCCATGATCACCCCGCCCTTAAGCATGTCGGCCATCCCCCGCTTGACCCGGGTGGTCCCGGCCTGGTGCTGGTTGGGGGCTTCGTTGCTGCTCATGCGCGTGACGTCCTTCGGTGACAGGGGGGTGATCGGGGTGGGTATGTCGTGGGGCGCGGGGGCCGCAGCCTCAGTCTACGGCGATGGGCGGCCAGGCATCCTCGAAGGTCACCGGTTGCGGCAGCTCCGCGTGCCCGGCGAGCCGGAACCAGCGGACGACCCAGCTGCCGCGCAGCGCCGCGACGTCGCGCACCGCCTCGTTGTGGAACCGGCGGGCGAGCTGCACCCGCACCCCGGCCCCGTGCAGCCGCTGCAGCGCCTCGGCGCCCGCCTCGTCGGCGGGACCCTCCAGCGTGCCCAGCGCCTCGGAGGCGGCCTGCAGCACCCCGGTGAGCTCGGCCTCGGCGGCCGCCCGCTCGGGGGTCCAGGCGCCGCTGGCCCCCATCACCTGGTTGGCGGCGGTGGCCAGCAGGGTGGAGGTGGCCGGGTCCAGGTGCATCCCGAGGGCGACCTCCAGGGTGGCGTCGGCACGGCGCACCAACTGGGCGTCCAGGGCCGCGGCGGTGGCCTGGATCCGGTGGTGCAGCCGGTCCAGCCGCACGGCGGTGTAGGACAGGAACCAGCCGACGGCCAGCACCAGGGCCAGCGCCAGCCCGGCATACATCAGGGCCTCGGTCACCGGGGACACCGTCATCGACGCCACCATCCTGTCCAGGGTCTCGGGCTGGGCTCGAGCGCGACCTGCGGCAGGTTGGTCGAGCGGACCGAGTCATAGACCGCGAGCACCTGCTCCCCCACCCGGGACCAGTCGAACATCCAGGCGCGGGCCGACCCGGCCTCGGCGATGCGTCGGCGGCGCTCCGGGTCGGACAACAGGCCGCAGACCTCCCGGGCCAGCCCCTCTGCGTCACCGACGGGGAAGGTCACCCCTGCCCGCCCGTGGTCCAGCACGGCCTCGAAGGCGTCCAGGTCCGAGGCCACGACCGGCGCACCGGCGGCCATCGCCTCGACCAGGATGATCCCGAAGCTCTCGCCTCCCGTATTGGGCGCCACGTAGACGTCGGCGCCGGAGAGCAGCGAGACCTTCTCCGCGTGGCTCAGGGATCCCAGGAACCGGGTGACCTTGGCGATCCGGTCGGGCAGGGCCCGCGCGGTCTCCGCCACGTCGCCCGGACCGGCGACCAGGATCTGGGCATCCGGGTGCTGCCGCAGGATCGCGGGGACGGCCCGGGTCAGCACCGACAGCCCCTTGCGGGGCTCCCCGAACCGGCCGAGGAAGACGATCCGGGGGCCCTCGGTGCGGGCTCCCCAGCGGCGGTGGTCGCCCGCCTCGGGCCGGAAGTCCTTGACGTAGACGCCGTTCGGGATGACCACGGTGGTGCCCCCGAGATGGGCGGTGACCGTCTGCCGGGCGGCTTCGGACACGGCGATCCGGGCCGAGAGCTTCTCCAGGCTGGGGCGCAGGATCGGGTTGGCCACCAGCATCGCGCGGGACTTCAGGGTGGCGGTGTGGAAGGTCGCGACCACCGGCCCCTGCGCGGCCCACAGCGCGAGGAGGGAGACGCTGGGTGCAGCCGGCTCGTGGATGTGCACGACGTCGAACTGGCCCTCCCCCAGCCACGCGTCGACCCGGGCGGAGGCCTGCGGCCCGAAGGCCAGCCGGGCCACCGACCCGTTGTAGCGGACCGGGACGGCGCTCCCGGCGCTGACCACGAAGTCGGGCAGCGCGGTGTCGCCCTCGGCGGGCGCCAGCACGCTGACCTGGTGCCCCCGCCGGATCAGCTCCATCGCCAGGTCCTTCACGTGCAGCTGGACCCCGCCGGGCACCGCGAAGGAGTACGGACTGACCAGACCGACCCTCACCGGGGGACCTCCGGACCGGTGGCCGGCTCCGGGACGAACACCCGCTGCATCATGTGCCAGTCCTCGGTGTGGGCACGCACGGCCCCGGTGAGGAAGTCGGCGCACTGCTGGGTGAGGTCCCGGACCTGCTCCTCCCGCTGCGCGGCGGAGTCCCGCGGGGTGAGCGCCGGGCCGAAGGTGATGACCAGCCGGTGACCCCCGGCCTCGGGGCGCGGTGCGGGGTCGGGCTCGTAGTGGGTGGTGACGGGATAGAGCGGCGCGCCGGTGGCCAGGGCCAGCGCCGCCGGGCCCGCCGCCATCTGGGCCGGCCGGTCGCAGAAGGTCACCTGGACCCCGGAGTCGGTGAGGTCCCGGTCGGCCAGCAGTGGGACGAATCCCCCCGCCCGCACCGTGCGGACCAGCTCCCGGAACGGCGACGCACCCCCGCTCAGGGGCAGGATCCGCATGCCGAGCCCCTCGCGGTAGCGGACGAACTCGTCATACAGCTCCTCGGGCCGCAACCGCTCGGCCACCGTGGTGACGGGAGCCAGGTGGTGGGTGGCCCAGGCCCCCGCCGTGTCCCAGTTGCCCAGGTGTCCGAGGAAGCAGACCGCGCCGGTGCCGGCCGCCAGCCCCGTCCTGACCGGGCCGTCGCCCTCGGCGCGCACCGTCCGGGCCAACTGGTCGGCCGTGCGGTCCTGCAGCCGGAAGGACTCGCACCAGTAGCGCAGGTAGGAGCGCAACCCCTCCCTGGTGAGTTCCTCCAGCGCGGCGTCGTCCAGCTCGGGGCGGACCCGGCGGTAGTTCTCCCGCATCCGGTCCACGCCCGTGCCGCCGCGTCGGTGCATCGCGGCCGCGATCCCGTCGAACAGCCGGTAGGCCGCAGCCGCGGGCAGCAGGCGGACCCCGCGCCAGCCGAGCCGGTAGGCGGTCAGCGACGCCGTGTCCGAGGCCCGCCCCGCCACCGCGCGACCGGCACCGACGGCGCCCACCGGGCTCACGGCATACCCACGCGGGTCTGTCGTCGGACCGTGCCGACCCGCTGGACCACGGTGACCAGGCTGGCCACCGTCAGCAGCGCCAGGACCGTGGTCAGCACCCACATCGGCAGGAACAGGCCCACCAGGCCGGTCGTGACCAGGACGGCGACCAGCCGGTCGGCGCGTTCGGCAATCCCCACGTCGGCGGTCAGCCCCAGGCCCTCGGCCCGCGCCTTGGCGTAGCTGGTGACGAAGCCGAGCACGAGGCAGGCCAGCGCGAGGGCGGCGGACAGGTCGTCGCGGCCGACCCCGGTGAAGTAGAGCACCAGCCCGCCGAAGACCGCGCCGTCGCCGAGCCGGTCCATGGTGGAGTCCAGGAACGCGCCCCAGGGACTGGTCCGGCCGGAGATCCGGGCCATCGTGCCGTCGATGAGGTCGGTGAAGACGAAACAGGTGATGAAGATCGTGCCCCAGAACAGCTCGCCGCGAGGGTAGAAGGCCAGGGCCCCCACGCACACCCCGAGGGTCCCGACCAGGGTCACGGCGTCGGGACTGACCCCCCACCGCAGCAGGATCCGGGCGATGGGGGTGAAGATGGCCGTGAAGAGCGCACGGGCGTAGCGGTTGAGCATGGCGAGGACAGCGTAACTGGGTGGTGGCGTGCTCAGGCGGTGGGCCACGCGGCCACGAGCCGGGTGCGGACGTCCTCGAGCAGCTGCGGCAGCGCCTTGGTCTGGGCGATGACCGGGAGGAAGTTGCTGTCCCCGCCCCAGCGCGGGACGACGTGTTGGTGCAGGTGGGCGGCGACGCCGGCCCCGGCGACCTGCCCCTGGTTCATCCCGATGTTGAACCCGGCCGGCCCCGAGGCCTCACCCAGCGCGGTGACCGCGGCCTTGGTCAGGGCGGTGAACTCCGTGGTCTCCTCGTCGGTCAGCTCCGTGTAGAGCGGCAGGTGCCGGTAGGGGCAGATCAGCAGGTGCCCGGGGTTGTAGGGGAACAGGTTGAGGACGACGTAGCAGTGCTCCCCCCGGTGCACGATGAGGCCCTCGCCGTCCTCCTTGCCCGGCGCGTCGCAGAACGGGCAGCCCTCCCCCGCCTGGCTCGGCGGCCGCTCCCCCTGGACGTAGACCATCCGGTGCGGCGTCCAGAGGCGTTCGAACCCGTCGGGA
The DNA here is from genome assembly GCF_057176825.1 of Ornithinicoccus sp. Lineage (NCBI taxonomy): Bacteria > Bacillati > Actinomycetota > Actinomycetes > Micrococcales > Intrasporangiaceae > Ornithinicoccus > Ornithinicoccus sp. The sequence continues at coordinate 2,637,513 of NZ_CM169976.1, forward strand.
GCCCCCACGAAGTCGGCCGCGTCCTCGACCCGGTCCTCACCCTGCGCCATGCGGGCATCTTAGGCCCGGCGGAAGAAGTTGGGGGCGGAGGGACTTGCACCATCATGACCAACAGCGAGGACTACATCCAGCCGGCAGAGGGCTGGGTCAAGAAGCAACTCCATGCCATCGACGCGGCGGGGACGACCGACGCGGCGGACGTCTACGGGCGGCCGGTGGTCGTGGTGACCATGCGGGGCGCGCGCAGCGGTCTGCTGCGGCGGGTCCCGCTGATGCGGGTGGAGCACGAGGGCACCTATGCGGCGGTCGCCAGCAAGGGCGGCAGTCCGACCGACCCGGTGTGGGTGCACAACCTCACCGCGCACCCGCAGGTCGCGGTCCAGGACGGCACCGAGCATCACGCCGGGCTCGACGGTCCGCCTCGCCGAGGGGGCCGAGCGGGAGGAGTGGTGGGAGCGGTCGGTGGCCGCCTTCCCGCCGTACGCGGAGTACCAGGAGAAGACCGACCGGCAGATCCCGGTGTACCTGCTCGAGCCCGCCAAGACCGCCTGACGGCAGCCCGGCGCCCCCCAGGACCGCCTGACGGTGCGCCGCTCAGAGCGCGGTGACGACCTCGTCGAACTCCAACCGGGGAAGGCGCTGCATCCAGGCGTCCTCGGCCGGCTGCCCCAGGTTGACGACCACGAGCACCTCGTGCTCGCCGTCGGGGAAGAACTCGGCGTTGATGCCCGCGGCGTCGAAGCCGGTCATCGGTCCGGCAGCAAGGCCCGCCGCACGGGCACCGAGGATGAAGTAGCCGACCTGCAGGGCGCTGTTGAGCCGCGCCGCGCCCCGCCGGCCGTCCTCGTTCGCCTCGAACATGTCCTTCAGGCCCGCCGCGTGCGGGAAGGTGCGCGGCAGCTCCTCGTGGAAGGCGGTGTCCGCGGCCAGGATCGCCGTGAGCGGGGCCGCACCGGTCTTGGCCCGGTTGCCCTCGCCCAGGTGCGGCAGCAGGCGGGCACGCGACTCCGCGCTCTCCAGGAGCACCACCCGCAGCGGCTGGGCGTTCATCGCCGTCGGAGCCCACTTGATCAGGTCGTAGATGGCCTCGACCTGGGCGCGCGTCACCGGCTCGTCGGTGAAGGCGTTCGCGGTCCGCGCCTCGCGGAACAGCAGGTCCTGCGCCTGCGGGTCGAGGGCGATCAGGTCGGTGGCTGCGGCAGTGTCAACGGTCATGGTCATTTGAACGATCAACTACATCGAGGGATTCCGCCAGCGCGCTGTGGTCCCCCTCACAACGTGCCCGGCGGATATGTTGGCCAGCATGTACCCGACCCTGGGCGACCTGCTCGGCACGGACCTGCCGGTGCCGACGCACGAGTTCTTCGTGGGGTTGGGCGTGCTGGTCGCGCTCGCGGTCTTCGTGGTGCAGGCCAGGCACACCGGGCAGACCGACGAACGGCTGCTGTATGTCGTCACGGGCGCACTCTTCGGCGGCGCCGTGTTCATGCGGTTGGGGACGTGGCTGCAGGACGCCGACCTGCGCACGAACGCCACGCTGATGGAGCAGTGGGCGTTCGGCAACCGGAGCATCCTGGGCGGCCTGGTCGGGGCCTGGCTGGGCGTGCACATCGCCAAGCGGCTGTGCGGCTACCGCGCACGGACCGGGGACCTGTTCGCCCCGGCGGTGGCGCTCGGGATGGCCGTCGGCCGGTGGGGGTGCCTGCTCACCGAGCTGCCGGGGACCCCCAACCCGCTCGGCTTCGGCCCGGTCCTCGACGCGGCGACCGCGGAGCGTCTCGGCCCGCCTGCCGGGGTCGCCCTGCACCCCTCCTTCGGCTACGAGATCGCCTTCCACCTGGTCGCGTTCGCCGTCCTGTGGTCGGTGCTGCGGGACCGGCTGCCCGCCGGCGAGTCGTTCGTGCTCTACGTCGCGGCCTACGGCACCTTCCGGTTCCTGGTCGAGTTCGTCCGCGGCAACGAGGTCGTCTGGTGGGGGCTGACCCGCCCGCAACTGTTCCTGGGCCTGGTGCTGCCCCTGCTCCTGGCCCGGGTAGCGTGGCAGGCCCGCAGGGGCCGCTACACGTTGACCCCCCGACCTGGTCCGCAGCATCCGATGAGGAGTCTCTCGTGACACAGACCATCGGCCCCGGCGCCCGGCTGCGCGACTTCCGGGTGCACCGCTACGTCAACGCGTTCTGCCCCCACTGCCACGAGGAGGCGCCGGACCGCCCGCTGGAGGAGGTGCGCCGCCTGTCCGGGTGGCTGGCCGAGCGCGACGGCAGGGTCTTCCTGGAGCGCGGCTGTCCGGACCACGGGTTCGTGCGCACCCTGTATGACGAGTCGGCCGAGATCCTGCGCTACCTGGAGCAGTGGACGGCACCGACCAAGGAGCACACCGCGGACCTGAGCGGCAACTTCAAACCGGTCCCCTCGGCATACCTGGACGGCCTGCCGCAGATGCAGACCCAGCACACCTGCATCCTGCTGGAGGACATCACCGACCACTGCAACCTGCGCTGCCCGACGTGCTTCGCCGACTCCGCCCCCCAGCTGATGGCGACGGCGCCGCTGGAGGAGATCCTGGCCTCCATCGACACACGGCTGTCCCGCGAGCACAACCGGCTGGACGTGCTGATGCTCTCCGGTGGCGAGCCCACGCTGCACCCCCAGTTCGCCGAGCTCATCGAGGCTGCAGTGGCCCGCCCGATCGTGCGGATCCTGGTCAACAGCAACGGGCTGCGCATCGCCCAGGACGACGCGCTGCTCGCGCTGCTGGCGAAGCACCGCGAGCGGGTCGAGGTCTACCTGCAGTTCGACGGTCTGACCGCCCGGGCCTCGAAGCACCACCGGGCGGCCGACCTGCGCCGGTTCAAGGAGCGGGCCCTCGAGCGGTTGTCCGCGGCAGGGATCTTCACCACGCTCACGATGACCGCGGCCCTGGGCGTCAACGACGACGAGATCGGCGACGTGCTGGACCTGGGTCTGCGCACCCCCTACGTCGGCGGGGTCACCATCCAGCCCGTCTTCGGCTCCGGGCGGTCCACAGGCATCGACGCGATGGAGCGCCTCACCCACACGGGGGTGCTGGCGCGGCTGGGGCCGCAGACCGACGGGAGGGTCACCTGGCGCGACCTCACCGCCCTGCCGTGCTCGCACCCGCACTGCTGCTCCGTGGGTTACCTGCTGCGCGACGACGGCGGCGAGTGGCGGTCCCTGGTGTCCCTGATCGGCCCCGACCGGCTCAAGGAGTTCCTGGACCTGGAGCCGGACATGCTGGCCAACCGGATCGCCGACCAGGCCCTCCCGGCCCAGCTGAAGAGGGTCGTCAAGGACTCGATCCTGGACCTGCTCAGCGAGCAGTCCTCGCTGTCCCACCCCGACATCGGCAGCATCTGGCGGGACATCTGCACCCACTGCGACCTCGGGATCGGCACGCTGACCCAGCTGGCCTCCTCCTCCCTGCCCGGTGGTCAGAAGCGGCTGCGGGCGATGCTCGGCGAGCGGGTGCTACGGGTGACCGTCAAGCCATTCATGGACATCAACACGATGATCGAGGAGCGGCTCACCCAGTGCTGCGTGCACGTGGCCACGGTGCACGAGGACACCTCCCACCAGTGCGCGCCGTTCTGTGCCGTGCAGGCATGGGCGCCGCTGGCCCGGACCCGCATCTCCACCGCCACCGGTATGCCGGATGGTCGGGACAACCTGCTGCGCACCGGGGCGCTGTCGTGAGCGCCGCGCCTCCCCCCGTCACTCCCGGGATCCCGGGCTCGCCGGCATCGCACGCCGAGGCCGAGGCGGCGCCGTTCGACCCGTTGCGACTGTGCATCTTCGCCACGGTCGCGCTGCTCGGCTGGCTGGCGGGGCCATTCGCCCTGGCGCTCTTCGCCGGGCTCGGGTTCGTCGGCTACTGGCGCGCCCGCCGGGCCGGGCTCACCCGCTCCCGCTGCCTGTTGGGCGACACCCGGGTGGTGCTGGCCTACCTCGGGGTGCTGGTCGTCCTGGCCGGAATCGGCGTGTGGCTCGGGTCTCTGGTGGTGGTGACGTGACGAACTGCACGGTCAGGGCCCCGAGGACGAGGGACAGCCCAGGGACCCGTATGCCGCACCTCCCCCGGGCGGTCAGCCTCCCCCGGGTGGTGGGCAACCGCCGTACGGCCACCAGCAGCCCTACCGCGCAACCAGCAGCCCTACGGCCAGCAGGTCCCCTACGGTCAACAACCGCCGTACGGCCAGCAAGTCACCCGTACGGCCAGCAGTCCCCCGTACGGCCAGCAGTCCCCCTACGGCTCCCCCCATCCCCCGCAGCCGAAGAAGTCGGCCGTCCCGCTCTGGGTCGGGGCGGTGCTGGGGGTGGTCCTGGCCGTCGTGCTCACCCAGGCCTACTGGGTGCTGGACGACCTGGGCACCGTCGTGGCGCTGGCCGCGACTCCTCGCCGTGGTCGCGCTGACGGCCCTCCCGGCGACGCGCCGGTGGGGCAGTCGGCCTCTTCATGGGCCTGATGCTGTCGGTGCCGCTGGGCGATGATCGTGTTCGCCGGGCTGTGCGTGTACTGGATCGCCAACTACAACCCCGGCTGACCGCCGTCAGCGCGGCTGGGACCCGGACCTGCCGCACCTGCTCGACGCGGGCGCCGAGCGCATCCAGCACCGACGCGGGCACGGCGACGTCCTCGGCCAGCTCCAGGTCTGCCGGACCGTCGCCGGCGTCCTCGCGGACCCAGCGGGACGCCGTGGCCAGCAACGCGTGAGCGGCGCGCTCGGCCGGCCCGGTGGACACGGCATACAGCAGGACGACGCGGGGCCGCGGCGGCGGAGCCGACCCCGGCGGGCAGCGGGGCAGGCAAGCTGCACCATCAGCAGCCCGGCGTGCTCGCCGTCGCCCTCGGCGACCCAGGTCGGCAGCTGTGCCCACCCCCGCGACCAGGCGTCGGCGAACCGGTCGAAGTGGCCCGCCGGGTGCGGATCGCCCGGCCGCCCGCAGCGACTGGACGTGCAGCGCCGCAGCCAGCAGTCCCTCCTCGGGGGCCAGCCGCCGGACGACGACATCCTCGCTCACGGCCGACCTGCCCTGCTCAGACCTGGACCCGGTCCCGGACCGCGGCGACGATCTCGGCGACGGCGTCGGCGACCGGCACACCGTTCTTCTGCGACCCGTCGCGGTAGCGGAAGGACACGGCCCCGGCCGACCGGTCGTCCTCGCCGGCGATCAGCATGAACGGGACCTTGGACTTCTGGGCGGTCCGGATCTTCTTGGGGAACCGGTCGTCGGAGGTGTCCACCTCGACCCTGATCCCCTGCTCGCGCAACGTCGCCGCGACCTCGTGCAGATAGTCCTCGAAGGCCTCCGCGACGGGGATCGCGACCACCTGCACCGGCGCCAGCCACGGGGGGAAGGCACCGGCGTAGTGCTCGACGAGCACCCCGATGAAACGCTCGATGGAGCCGAACTTGGCCGAGTGGATCATGACCGGGCGCTGCCGGGTGCCGTCGGCGGCCTGGTACTCCAGCTCGAAGCCCTCGGGCTGGTTGAAGTCGTACTGGATGGTCGACATCTGCCAGGTGCGGCCGATCGCGTCGCGGGCCTGGACCGAGATCTTGGGGCCGTAGAACGCGGCCCCGCCCGGGTCGGGCACCAGCTCCAGGCCGGTCTCCCCCGCGACCTCCTCCAGCACCGCGATGGCCTGCTCCCACTGCTCCGGGGTGCCCTGGAACTTGTCCTTCTTCTCCCCCTCCATGTCCGGGGTGGACAGCTCCAGGTAGTAGTCGTCCAGCCCGAAGTCGCGCAGCAGCCCGAGGATGAAGGTCAGCAGGTGCCGGATCTCATCGGGCGCCTGCTCGGCGGTGACATAGGAGTGGGAGTCGTCCTGCGTCATCCCGCGCACCCGCGTCAGGCCGTGCACCACGCCGGACTTCTCGTAGCGGTAGACCGAGCCGAACTCGAACAACCGGATCGGCAGCTCGCGGTAGGACCGCCCGCGCGACCTGAAGATCAGGTTGTGCATCGGGCAGTTCATCGCCTTGAGGTAGTAGTTGCCGCCCTCGAGCTCCATGGGGGGAAACATCGTGTCCGCGTAGTACGGCAGGTGCCCGGAGGTGTGGAACAACCCCTCCTTGGTGATGTGCGGCGTGCCGACGTAGTCGAAGCCCTCCTCGATGTGCCGGCGCCGGACGTAGTCCTCCATCTCCCGCTTCAGCACGCCGCCCTTGGGGTGGAAGACCGGGAGACCGGAGCCCAGCTCGTCGGGGAAGGAGTAGAGGTCCAGCTCGGCGCCCAGCTTGCGGTGGTCGCGCCGCTCGGCCTCGGCGAGGCGGTCCAGGTATGCCGTGAGGTCGGGTTTGGTGGGCCACGCCGTCCCGTAGATGCGCTGCAGCTGGGGGTTCTTCTCACTGCCGCGCCAGTAGGCGGCGGCGCTGCGCATCACCTTGAAGGCGTTGCCGATGATCTTGGTGTTGGGCAGGTGCGGCCCCCGGCACAGGTCCCCCCAGACGACCTCACCGGTGCGGTCGAGGTTGTCGTAGATCGTCAGCTGGGCGCCGCCGACCTCGACCGAGGCACCCTCCGCAGCCTCGTCGGCGGCACCGCCCTTGAGACCGATGAGCTCCAGCTTGTAGGGCTCGCCGGCCAGTTCCTGCCGGGCCGCGTCGTCCTCCACCTCGCGCCGGGCGAAGGTCTGCCCGGAGTTGATGATCTTCTGCATCACCTTCTCGAGCTGCTTCAGGTCCTCGGGGGTGAACGGCTCGGCGACGTCGAAGTCGTAGTAGAAGCCGTCGCGGATCGGCGGGCCGATGCCCAGCTTGGCGTCCGGGTTGACCTGCTGGACGGCCTGGGCGAGCACGTGCGCGCAGGAGTGGCGCAGCACGTCCAGCCCGTCCGGGGAGTCGATGGTGACCGGCTCGACCGTCTCGCCGCCGGTGAGCACGTGGACGAGGTCGCGCAGTTCGCCGTCGACCCTGGCGACGACCACCGACCGGTCCCCCGCGAAGAGGTCGCCGGCCGTGGTGCCCGGGTCCACCGATCGCTCGTCTCCGGCGACGGTCACGGTGATCTGGGCGGACACGTGGGGCTCCTATCGGTCGGGTCGGGGTGCGAGTCGAAAGCGTACCTGTCAGCGCAGGAGCGACCAGCACAGCAGTGCCAGCCAGGCCCATCCGGTGAGGATCATGACCCGCTGCACCAGGCCGGTGAGCCGGTGGTCGGACTCCCACGCCTGGCCGAAGGCCAGGAACAGCACGACCAGTGCGGCGGCGACCCCGGCGGAGCCCCAGCGGCCCGGCCCGTCGAGGACGAAGGCGGCGACCACGGCGGCAGCGGGCAGCAGGCTGAAGACCGCCGCCCCCGCGTGGTCGTGCAGGTCGTGGGTGCGGCTGGTCCCCCCGGGCGTGCCATCCGGTGTCCCGGGCGGGTAGCCCCGCATCGGGTCCATGGGGAACACCCCGGACGCGACGAGCGCCAGGCCGAACAGCACGACCAGACCACCCAGCAGCACGCTGCCGGACCGGGTGGCGATGCCGATCCCCGAGAGCGCGATGAGCGCGCCGCAGAGCAGGAAGTTGGCGGTCTGCACCCACCCGCGGCTCCCCAGCGCGAGGGCGCTCACCGGGTGATAGGTCGGGCGGTATCCCGGCCGGGTCGCCCCGTCGACCAGGAAGGTCACGACGAACAGGGCTGTGCCCACGATCCCGCAGGCCAGGAGCACCGTCACGGTCCCGACGCTACAGGGCGGGGAGCCGGCCCGGCGGCAGGATCAGCGGGCGCTCCCGGCGCTGTGGTGACCGTGGTCGGCCTCGGCCCGCGTGCCGGGCGCCAACGCCTCCTGCAGCAGTTCGACCGGGTGCCAGGCCGAGCGCTCGGTGCCGTGGAAGATCTGCTCCCGGCAGGACGTGCCGGTGGCCGCGATCACGGTCTGCATGTCCTCGGCTTCGATGGCCGGGAACAGCCGGTCGGCACCGACCTGCATGGACAGGGCGTAGTGCTCCTTCTCGTAGCCGAAGGAGCCCGCCATACCGCAGCACCCGGCGTCGAGCTCGACGACCTCCACGCCCGGGATTCGGCGCAGCATGGCCACGGTCGCCGCGGTGCCGACCTCGGCCTTCTGGTGGCAGTGCCCGTGGTAGAGGATGCGACGCCCCGCCAGCCAGGAGTCCTGGGCCAGCTCGAGCCGACCGTCGTCGACCGCCTCGGTGAGCAGTTCCTCGACCTGCCGGACCCGGCCCGAGACGTCTGCCACGTTCGGGTCGTCGGGCAGCATCGAGGCGTGCTCGTCACGCAGCGTGAACAGGCAGGACGGCTCACACCCGACGATCGGTGACCCCGATGGGGTGTCCTGGGCGAGCGAGCGGGCCATCTCCCCGGCGCGCTTGGCCGCCTCGTCGACCAGCCCCTTGGACAGGGCCGAGCGACCGCAGCACCCGGTGGTCGCCAGCTGGACGTCCCACCCGGACTGCTGCAGCAGCCCGATCGCGGCTTGGCCGATGTGCGGCTCGGTGTAGGTGGTGAAGGAGTCGGCCAGGAAGTTCACGGTCCCCTGGGGGGCGGCGGCCGGCGCGGTGCTGCCGGCCTTGGCCTGGCGGGCGTACCAGCGCCGCAGGTTCTGGAACTCAAAGTGCGGCAGTGGCCGCTTGGCGGTGATCCCGAGGAAGCGTTCCATCCCGTCGCGGACCAGCGGAATCCGCACCGAGGCGTTGGCCAGCGGCGCGAAGGCCGAGCCGAGCCGGTTCAGTCCCCGGATCGAGCCGAACACCCTGGAGCGCAGGGGCACGCCGTGCTGGTCGTGGTAGTGCGACAGGGTCTCGCTCTTGAGCTTGGCCATGTCCACCCCGAGGGGGCACTCGGACTTGCACGCCTTGCACATCAGGCACAGGTCCAGGATCTCGTGCAACCGCTCGTCCCCGAGGGCCTGGGCCGGGTCCGGCTCCGACAGGGCCTTCACCAGGGCGTTCGCGCGGCCCCGGGTGGCGTGCTCCTCCTCGCGGGTCGCGATGTAGGAGGGGCACATCACGCCGGTGGTGCTCTTGCGGCACTGCCCGATGTTCATGCAGCGGTCGGCCGCCCCGCGCATCCCGCCCACGACGTCGAACTGCAGCCGGGTCCGCAGCGGCGGGGCAGGCGGCAGCGCCGCGTCCCGCAGGTGCTCGGTCATCTTCGGCGCGTCGACGATCTTGCCGGGGTTCATCCGGTTGTCGGGGTCGAAGAGGGCCTTGACCTCCCGCATCGCCTCGTACAGGTCGTCGCCGAACAGCTCCCGGTTGAACTCGCTGCGCGCCAGCCCGTCCCCGTGCTCGCTGGAGTTCACGCCGCCGTACTCGCGGACCAGGTCCTTGACCAGCTCGGCCACGATCCGCATCCGCTCGACCTCGTCGGGCCTGCTGAGGTCGACGAACGGGCGGATGTGCAGGCAGCCGACCGAGGCGTGGCCGTAGAACCCGGCCTTCATCCCGTACCGGTCCAGGATCTCGGCGAACCGGGCGGTGTAGGCCGCCAGGTGCTCCGGCGGGACGGCCGTGTCCTCCACGAAGGCCAGCGGTCGGTTGGTGCCCTCGCTGGCGGCCATCAGCAGCCCGAGGCTGGACTTGCGCACCTTGAGCAGCGCAGCCTGTTGGGCTGCGGTGACCAGCTGCAGGGTGTGGTAGCCGTGGCCGTGTTCCTCCCACAGCCGGGTGACCTCGTCGAGCTTGGGCTGGAGCTGGGCCACGTCGTCCCCGGTGAACGAGACGAACAGGAGGGCCCCGGGGTCGCCGACCAGGCTGTTCCCCAGGTCGGCGAACTCGATCTTGCGGCGGGACAGGTCCAGGATGGTCTTGTCCATCATCTCGACCTGGGCGGGCTCGCAGGACAGCGCGTCCACGGTGGCCTCGATGGCGTGCTGGGGGCTCTCGAAGTGCCCCACGGCATACACCGTATGCCGTGGCTTGGGCACCAGGCCGACCGTCGCCTCCGTGGTGATCACCAGGGTGCCCTCGGCGCCGACGACGAACGTGGCGAGGTCGAAGTCGCTGTCGTCGGCGAGCCGGTCCAGGCGGTAGCCGCCCGCCCGGCGCCAGAACGGCGGGAACCCGGTGGCGATCGACTCGGCGTGCGCCGCCACGATCTCCGGCAGGCCACGGTAGAGGCGGCCCTCCAGCGTGTCCGCCTCCGCCCGGCGTGCCCGCTCTGCCTCGTCGACCGGCTCGAAGACGGCCGTGGAGCCGTCGGAGAGCACCACGTCCATGCTCTGGACGTGGTCGATGGTCATCCCGAAGCGCAGCGACCCGCTGCCGGCGGAGTTGTTGCCCATCATTCCGCCGACGTTGGCGCGGTTGCTGGTGGAGGTGTCGGGGCCGAACATCAGCCCGAACGGGGCGGCCGCCCGGTTCAGGTCGTCCTGCACCACGCCCGGTTGGACGCGTGCCGTGCGGGCCTCGGGGTCCAGGTCGAGGATCTTGGACATGTGCCGGGAGAAGTCGAGCACGATCCCGGTGTTGATGGTCTGCCCGGCCAGGCTGGTCCCGGCCCCGCGGGGGGTCACGACCACCCCGAACTCGGCGGCGATGCGCACGGTGGCTGCCACGTCGTCGGTGTCGCGGGGGAAGACGACGCCGACCGGCATGATCGCGTACATGCTGGCGTCCCGGGAGAACAGGTGCCGGCTGTAGTCGTCGAACTGCACCTCCCCGCGCAGTTCCGCCTCGAGGCGGGCGGCGAGTTCGGCGTGGTCGCCGGTGACGGTCGTGGCTGGGGGCTGTCGTGGCGGTCAACGGACCGACCTCCTGGAGGGTCGCGGCTGTGGGGTGGGCGTCACTGCTGCTCGAGGACGGCCAGCGCCTGACCGAGCCCGCCCTCGTCGATCGGGACCCCGGCGAGCTTCAGCCCCATCTGCACTCCGCTGAGGGTGCCCGCCAGCGTCAGGTCGTTGAAGTGGCCCAGGTGGCCGATGCGGAAGACCGTGCCGGCCAGCTTGCCGAGCCCGGCGCCCAGGGACATGTCGAACCGGTCCAGGATGATGCGGCGCACCTGGTCGGCGTCATAACCATCCGGGAGCAGGATGGCGGTCAGGGAGCCGGAGTACTCCCGCTCGTCCAGGCACAACACCTCCAGGCCCCAGCCCTGCACGGCGGCCCGGGTCGCGGCGGCGTGCCGCTGGTGACGGGCGAAGACCTCGGGCAGGCCCTCCTCCTGCAGCATCCGCAGCGCCACCTCGAGCCCGTAGAGCAGGTTGGTGGAGGGGGTGTAGGGCCAGAACCCACGGGTGTTGGCCTCCAGGATCGGGGTCCAGTCCCAGAAGGAGCGCGCCAGGCCGGCGGTCTCGTGGGCCCGGAGTGCCTTGTCGCTGATGGCGTTGAAGCTCAGCCCCGGGGGCAGCATCAGGCCCTTCTGCGAGCCGGACACGGTGACGTCCACCCCCCACTCGTCGTGGCGGTAGTCGATCGAGCCCAGGGAGGAGATGGTGTCGACCAGGAGCAGGGCCGGGTGGTCCGCCGCATCCATCGCGGCCCGGACCTCCCCGATCCGGCTGGTGACCCCGGTCGAGGTCTCGTTGTGCACGCAGCACACGGCCTTGATGTCGTGACCGGTGTCGGCCGTCAGGCGCTCCTGCACGACGGCCGGGTCGACGCCGTGCCGCCAGTCGCCGGGGACAAAGTCCACCTGGAGCCCGAGCCGGGTGGCCATCTCCTGCCAGAGGGTCGCGAAGTGGCCCGTCTCGAAGCACAGCACCCGGTCCCCCGGGCTCAGCGTGTTGACCAGCGCAGCCTCCCAGGCACCGGTGCCCGAGGCCGGGTAGATGACGACCGGGTTGCTGGTGCCGAAGACCGGCTTCACCGCCTCCAGGACGCGGGTGCCCAGCTGTTGAAACTCCGGCCCCCGGTGGTCAATCGTCGACTGGGAGATGGCGCGGAGCACCTCGTCGGGACAGTTGGTGGGCCCCGGGATCTGCAGGAAGTGCCGTCCGGTGTGCGTCATGGGATGTCACCTTCGCTCGGCCGCCACGGTCGCCGGCGGTCGGCGCAGAGGCGGTGCTGACTCGTCCGCCCAGTCTCACACCGACGAGGGACGCGTGGGGCCGTTTGGTTATGCCTGTCAGTGCTGGGGGTCAGCACCACCTGCCCGCGGCGTGTCGGCCCTATGCCTGTCAGTGCTGCGGGTCAGCACCCACAGCCACGGGTGCCGAGGCCCACTGCGGACCCTTGGGCTAGCCTCCCGGGGTGGAATTGCACCAGTTGCGCTACGTCCTCGCCGTTGCCGAGACCGGCAGCTTCTCGCGCGCTGCCGAGCGCTTGTACGTCGTGCAGTCCAACGTCAGCGCCCAGGTCCGCAAGCTGGAGCGAGAGCTGGGGGTGGAGCTCTTTGAGCGCAGGCCGCACGAGGTCGTCCCCACCGCCTTCGGCGAGGCGTTCCTGCCCGGGATCCGCGCCTCCCTGGAGACCCTCGAGGAGGCCCGCTCCTCCCTGGACGCGCTGCGGGGGCTGACCGCGGGAAACGCCCAGCTTGGAGTCCTGGGCACGGTCGGGAACTGGCTCATGCCGGCCGTGACCAGCGAGTTTCTGGACACCTACCCGGGTGTGGAGTTGTGGATCACCGAGGAGCCCAGCTCGATCCTGGGCGGGATGGTGCTGTCCGGCGACATCCCCCAGGCGCTCATGATCCTGCCGCGCAGCCTGCCCCAGCAACTGGTCGCCGAGCCCCTCTTCGAGGAGGAGCTCGTGGCCCTCGTGCCGGCAGGACATCCCCTGTGCGGCAGCGAATCAGCACCCCTCACCGCCTTCGCGGAGGAGGACGTCCTACTGCCGGAGGCCGGCAACCAGCTGCGGGACATGCTCAACGATGCCTGCGCCGAGGCGGGGTTCCACCCGAGGACCCGCGTCGAGGTCGGCAAGAAGCAGCTGGCCCGCGAGCTCGCGGTCGCTGGCGTGGCCACGGCCTTCATGCCCGCGCTCACCGCACTGCATGACGTGGCGCGGGAACCGGAGCGGGTCGTCCGCCTCACCGCGCCGTCCGTGGTGCGCTCGGTGGGTCTCGTGCGGCACCAGCGCACGACGCTGTCACCGGCAGACGCCGCCCTCGCCGAGACCATCAGGACGACCCTGCCCGACCACCTCCGGGCCGCGCTGGCAGCCGCAATACACCCGGCGGACGGGAAGCGTCAACCCCTCGCCCGGGCTCACAGCAGCCCGGACGGCTAACCCAGCGCCCAGGGCCTTAACGGCCCGGTTTGGCCACTTGACGGGGCCCGTAGCCCGAAGCAGTATCGCTGACCTAGCGAGTCTTGGATTCCACTAAGTGGAATGTTCCTTCTCGGTGGCAACGTCGCCGCCCGTGGGCTCGCGTCAGCCGTCCAGCGCGTGGTGATGGAGTTCTCTGCTCGGCTGGGAGTCCTATTCAAAGGAGAAGTCGTGGACATAGTGGTCACCGAGAGCGTGCCCCTCACGTTGATCGGATTTGCCGCCGTCATCGTGGTGCTGTTCTTCTTGATCGCCAAGTATCGATGGCACGTCTTCATCGCCCTGTTGCTGCCCATCGTCCTCTTCGCCTTCCTCCCCGGGGTGGACCGCGGCGCGTTCGTCGAGGCGTTCACCGTCGGATTCGGCGGGACGATTCAGTCCATTGCCGTCGTCATCGTGCTGGGTTCACTGATCGCCGAGCTCCTGAAGAGATCCGGTGGGGTGGAACGCATCACCGACTCCATGATCAAGTTCGTGGGGCGACGCCGGATGCCACTCGCGCTCACGTTGGCCGGATTCATCATCGGCATCGCGATCTTCTCCGACGTGGGCTACGTCATCCTCAACCCGCTCGTGCACGGAGCGGCCATCGCGAGCGGCAGCACCATGGGTGTGATGGCCACGGGCCTCGTCGGCGCCATGCAGACCACACACGCGATGGTGCCTCCCACGCCCGGCCCATTGGCAGCAGCTGCGCTGGTCGGCGCCGACCTGGGCACCGTGATCCTGATCGGCTCGGTGATCACGCTGGCGGCCTCGATTGCCGGGTGGGGCTACGCGATGCTCATTGGCAAGCGGGTGCCCTCCCCGCCGTCGAAGGAGTTCCTCGGGGAGTCCTTCGTCGACAAGGGCCAGAAGCTCCCGCCGCTGGGGATGTCGTATGCCCCGATCCTGGTGCCGCTCCTCCTGATCGCCGTCGGCAGCATCGCCAACCTGACCGTGGAGGAAGGCACCACGGCCCACCAGCTCCTGACGTTCATCAGCTGGCCCGTCTTTGCCCTGGGCGTGGGCGTCGTCATCGCCTACATCCTGTCCGTCAAGATGACGGGCAAGGAGGACTCGGCCGACCGGCGCGACGCCTGGGTCGAGGAGGCCCTGCGCGGCTCCGCCATGATCATCATGGTGACCGGATTGGGTGGCTCGCTGAGTGAGATCCTGAAGGGCACCCCGGCTGTGGACGTCATCGCCGATGGGGTGGCGAGCACCGGTCTGCCGATCATCTTCCTGCCCTTCGTGCTCGGGATCGTCGGCAACATCATCACCGGCTCCACCACGGTGGGAGTCATCACCGCGGCCTCCATCACGGCTCCGCTGCTCGGGCAGGTCGACCTCTCCCCCGAGGCAGCGATGCTGGCCGCGGCCGCTGGGTCGATCATCATCAAGTACGTGAACTCCAGCTACTTCTGGGTCTGCACCTCACTGTCCCGGATGCCCCTGCGATCGGCACTGATCTGCTACGGCGGGGTGACGCTGGTCAACGGTGTGGCTGCGATGCTGGGAGTCCTCGCCTTCTGGGGTGCCGGAATCATCTGACCCGGTTCCTTGAGCGCTCTGTCTTGGGCGTGGAGTGCCTACTCGAACGGGAAGCACCGCTTCAGACCCTGCACGTACCAACTACCGTCAGCGTGAGGCTCAAGTCGGAACTCGTACAGGACCCGGTCCTCGTGGTTCAGTCGGCGCCACAGTGCGTCGGAGACCTTGAGATCGCGCGTCTCCTCCGACGTCAGGCCCTGCGCGCCAGCGAAGTTCTGCACCGCGATCTGCGGGTCAGGATCCGACCCCGGTGGGCCAGTCGGCGCCTCCTCCATCGCGCTCTCCGCGTCCTCATAGAGCTCACAATCGAGGGTCGGAATAGACGAGCCCGACGGACTCGCCTCGGCATCCGACGGAGCGGAGTCGCCGCATCCACCAAGGAGCACGAGGCCTGCCACCAACAACGTCCAGGCGGAACCCCTCACCGACGGGAACGCACCGGTGTCGCTCGACAGGTTGCCCATCTCCATCACTCCTCCGCGGAGGTCGGGTGTCAGCTACTTGGCTTGGACGCAACGAACTGACAACGGGTTGCCCCGCCCGGTGATTGTCCCGCGGAAAGTTTTCGGGCTCTTCGCATTTAGGGGTGTAGTTGGGGTCTGAACCCGCCGGCCTCGAGCAGTGCGCGGGCGATGTAGTTGGTCAGGTTGCGGAACCCGAGGGCCGAGCCACGCAGGTGCTCAAGTCGACCGTTGATCGCTTCGGTGGGCCCGTTGCTGGTGCGCGGCCGGTCGAAGTAGGTCAGGACGTCCTCGGCGCGGCGAGACAGGGTCCGCCCGAGCCGACGCAGCTCGGCCAGACCGGGCGGGACGCCTTGGCGGACGGCGTCGATCACCGACCGCATCTGCTCGACGGCCCTGGCGGCGGATCGGGGTGCGCGGTAGGCGGCGACCATCCGCTGGTAGATGCCCCAGGTCGCCTCGACCGCGACGTGCTGCTCGACGGCGAAGAGCGCCTCCAGGCGCGCGGTGCTGCTTGTCGGTGAGCAGGTCGGCGCCGGTGTGCAGGGTCCGCCGGGCGGAGTACAGCGGGTCGCTCTTGCGGCCTCGGTGCCCGCAGGTCTCCTGCTGGACTCGGCGACGACAGTCTCGTCCATCGCCTCCCCGGCCAGCAGGACTACGTGAAACGGATCCATCACCGCTGACCGCCTCGGGCAGCTCTTCGGTGGTGGCGGTCTTGAAGCCACTGAAACCATCCATGGCCACCACCTGCACCCCGTCGCGCCAGGTCTGGTCCCGCTCGTCCAGCCAGGTCTTGAACGCTTTCTTGCGAGCGGCCCTCGACCATGTCCAGCAGCCGCGCCGGCCCGGTCCCGTCACGGACCGGGGTCAGGTCGATGATCACCGTGATGAACTTGTCGCCCGCGACGGGTGTGACGCCAACAATGCTCATCGACCCCGAGGACCTCGACCCCGTCCAGACGGTGCCGGATCGTCGATCAGCAGCCGCGTGCCCTTCGGCCAGGACAGCATCGTTGGCGGTGTGCCACGCCACGCCCAGCCCCTCGGCGACGCGAGCCATGGACAGGTGCTGCGACCACGATGCCGACCAGGGCCCAGGCGCAGCCCGCCCCGGGAGATCTTCGCCCGTGGCGTCGGCCGCGGCGGTGGTGTCCTGGCGCCACACGTGACCGCACTCGGCGCACCGGTACCGGCGCACCGTGACCAGCAGGGTGGTGGGACGCCACCCGAACGGCGCGTGCGCGAGCCGACTGGACGACGGTGTCCCTGGCCACGCCCTGGCAGCCGCACCGGCTGGCACCAGTCGTCGGGGTCCACGACCCGACACTTCAAGCACGGCGCGGTCGGGCTCGAGCAACTGGCCGGTCGACCTCCAGGCCGAGGCTCGTCCAGGCGGGTGAAGGTGGTCAGGTCAGGAGCAGCGCGAAGGTAGTAGCGTCAGGCACGTCGAGGTCTTTCGGATGGGCGGTGTGAGAACTCCCATCATCGGAAGACCTCGACCCTCATCCAGCGAGCGACGCGCGGACGACCGTTACACCCTCAACTGCGAAGAGCCAGAAAAGCCCCCGCCAATCCCTAAGGACGGCGGGGCGTGATGCGCTCAATTTACCTCATCGCCACCCGCTCCCGTCAGTCGACGTCAACCGGCTCTAGAAGCACTTGCGCCGCATCCACCGTTTTCGCGCCAACCAGCCCTTCGAGTTTCGCCTTGAGGAAGGCGCGACGCTTCTCGATGAAGTCCTTGTAGTCCGCGAAGTCCAAGCTGGTTCCGGCGGGAATGAGTGGGTCGAGGGCTGTCTTGCCGAGCCTAGGCTCAAGCCAATCCGCCAGCGGCTGGTCCTGTTTGGAGGTGTTCTCGCTTTCGGTGAGCAGCCAGAGGTTGCTCACGCCGTTCCAGTTCTCGCGGTCCTCGAAGAAGGCACGCAGGTCCGGGTTTCCCGTGAGGAACTCGCGCTTGTCCAAGCGGTCCTTGCCGAAGTCGGCGGCCGGGTGAAGATGGTCGGCGTGCAGTATCTGCTGGATGTCGACGTCCGGCTGAAGCAGCGCGAGAATCGAGTAGCAGTTGGGGTCGTCCTTCTGAGTGGCAAGCAGCCTGTCGACGAAGACGTCATCGAAAGTGAGGTCCCGCGCCGTTCCCCTGTAGCCCGCCAGGATGTGGTCGAGCGGGAATCCGTCGGCGTCATCAAGGTGGTCGCGGATCACCCGACGTAGGCTGGTCAGCAGTGAGTCCGCCGCGCGACCGAAAACGGAGCGAAGTATCGACATCAGTAGCCACTTCCTCATCTTGGTTCGCTCGTCTTGGTGGGCGATCGGCTTGTTGATCGTGGAGAATAGGCCACGAGCACCTGACGCCGGATCCCGCCCCTTGTGGAACAGGTAGTAGGCGATCGGAAGTACTGCGTTCTTGGCGCGCAGGGATGCATCGTTGAGGCCGAACGATGCGATCATGCGGAAGGACTCGACAAGTGAGTCTCTGATGTCGTCCCAGGCCACGCGAATCTTCGCCACGTTAGACGCATCAAAGTTGCGTGCCTGAAACCTGACATCGGCGTCCGTGATCATCACGGCGGCCTTCATGACCAGGTCGCGGTCGATGGAGAAGCCGAACGCGGTTCGGACCAAGTTCACAAGCTCGTCGACGCGGTCACGGGCATCCTCCCAGTTCGCCGACATGATCGACATAAGGAGGTCGGAGAACCGCAACGGCGTGCCGCCCTCATTCGTTCGGATGAAGATATCGAGGACACGGCCGATATCCTGGCTCTCCTCTACGAAGTAGTTCAGGATCGCCTCACGACGGACCGCGAAGTAGAGGCGACGGAGCGTCTTACGCGCGAACCTGTTGTCTCCATGACCGAGTCCATCGAGGTAGTCCATCACATGGTCGACGATTTCGTCATCGGTCTCGACCGTCGGAAATTGGAGAATCTGACCGACCTCAAACCACAAGTTCTCCGAATCGGTCGACTTCTTGGCCACACCGTCGGCCGTGAGGAACTGGAAGTCGTAGATCAACTGGTCGTCGTTGCGCTCTGGGTCCAACGGAGCCGCGAGGTTTAGATAGAGCGTGCGAGGCGGCAGCACGGCCGGGTCGTATGCCTTCGGCCACCAAGCACGGTGCTTCTTGACGCTGTAAGTACCCTTCAGCCCGATATAGAGCGAGGTCAGACGCTGCTGCCCGTCGATCACGGCGTAGAACTCGCCGTGACCTTTGGTATCGAAGTCGGGGTTGTTCTCGGCGAAGCGATCGACATACTTGGTCAGGAACTCATAGAACCGGAAGCCATCTCGAATCTCGGCCGAGTCGACCTTCCAGAGCATCAGGCTGTTGACTGGGTAGTGCTGCATGATTGAGTCGAATAGGCGGCATACCTGGCCCATGTCCCAGGTGAACTTACGCTGGATCGACGGCAGAAGGTACCGACGCTCGGCAATGTTCCTGATCGCAGCCTCAACCGTGATCGCCTTCTCGTATCCGCCTGCCATGAGCTGCCGTCCTCTCGACCACCTGGTGCCGTGCAATCATTCCACGCAGCCCCGTCGGGCACGGCGCAAGCCCTCTACCTGAACCGCTTCAGTGACGTCGCCACCAACCCGAGAGGCACGACCTACGCCTACGTAATCTGCTCGGGCCGTACAGCGAAGACCAATACCGCCGCCCCGCTGCCGAGGTCGACGCCGCGTTTGACGAGCGCGGGGCGGGACACGATCAGGAGTTCGCCGACCTCACCGCGAACCCAGCACGCTGAGACGGCCACAGCTCCTCGCGGCGCGCTTCGCCGAGGCCATCGCCCTTCCCAGGCGCAAGCGCCACCAGGACCGCATCTGCGCCGAGCTCGCGGAGGTCGACCGCCGCCTGGGTGGGCCCGGCCAACCAGGCGTTCTACACACGCGTGGAAGTCGCCACAGACGAGCATCTACGCCCGGTACTAGCCGAGCCGTTCGCCACCATCGTCGGCGAGACGCGAAGCAAAGAGACGGAACACGAACACACCGCAATCTGCGATGTCGTATGTTCCCGTAAGACACGTTGGGTGGACGTGAAGGGACTCGAACCCCTGACCTCTCGCGTGTGAAGCGAACGCTCTAACCAACTGAGCTACACGTCCGTGTTGCGGCAGGTAATGTACCCCGCCGCGGCGCACCCATCCTAATCGACGGGCTCAGGCGCCGAGCAGCCCGTTCACGGGTCGCGTCGCTCCGCACCCAGCCGGGCGAAGATCTCCGCCGCGCGGGCGGTGACCGGGCCGGGCCCACCCCCCAGTTCGCGCTCGGGCAGCTCTGCCGCGGGCAGGTGCCCGGCCAGGGTGTCGACCCCTGCGGCGACCCGGATGGTGGTCACGGCCTGGATGTCCCGGGTGCTGGAGGTAATGAATGCCTCGTCGCAGTCGGCGAGCACCGACAGCGGCAGCGCCTCCTCCCGCACCTCCAGACCCTCCTCGCGCAGCCACTCCACGGTGAGCGCTCGGGTGATGCCGGCCAGCGGCCCCGTCTCCAGGGACGGCGTGAGCACCACCCCGTCGCGGACCACGAAGATGTTGGACCCGGTGCCCTCGCACAGCTGCCCGGAGGAGTTGGCGAAGATGGCTTCGGTGCCGCCCAGCGCCTTGGCGGCGGCGAGGGCGACGACGTTCTCGGCATACGAGGTGGTCTTCAGGCCCACCGTCGCCGCCCGCTCGTTGCGCACCCAGGGCACCACGGCCACCGTCGTGCTGGCCGGACCGGGCGCCATCTCACCGGCGGTGACGATGTAGGTCAGCGGGCCGTCGAGCCGGTCCGACCCCAGCGGTCCGGGACCCCCGGTGACGGTGTAGCGCAGGCGGCCGAAACCGATGGTGCCTTCTGCGAGGACCGCGTCGATCCCCTCCTCCACCCGGGCCCGGTCCAGGGCGGGCAGTCCCAGCCCGGCAAGTGAGCGGTCCATCCGGTCGTGGTGCCGGGTCAGCGCGAAGACCGTGCCGTCGACGATCTTGGCGGTCTCGAAGACGCCGTCGCCGACCGTGACCCCGTGGTCGAGCGCGGCGATCGCCGGGCCCTCGTCGACACGTCGGCCGTCCACCCACACCCTGATCTGGTCTGTGCTCATGGGCACCAGCCTCCCACGACCCTCCGGGCGGCCGGCCCGAGGCCGGTGCAAGGGCGGCGGGCGCAACGGGTGACCTGCCTTCCCCGTTGCCGCTAGATTCGGGGCCGTGACCACGAGTCTGTACCTCGCGTCCGCGGAGTCCCGCTCCGGCAAGTCCGCCGTCGCCCTGGGCATCCTGGCCCAGTTGACCCGGTTGGGCGGACGGGTCGGGGTGTTCCGACCGATCGTGCAGGCGGACGTGACCGACCCGCTGCTGGACCTGCTGCTGCCGCACGCCAGTTCCCCGCTGCGGGTGGACGAGGCCGTGGGTGTCACCTACGACCAGGTGCACGCGGGTGCGGACGCGGCGGTCGGGGTGGTGGTTGAGCGATTCCATGCGTATGCCGAGGCGCACGACACGGTGCTCGTCGTGGGCTCGGACTTCACCGACATCCCGGGCCCGACCGAGTTCTCGGTGAACGCCGTCATCGCCGCCAACATCGGTGCGCCGATGCTGCTGGTCGTCCCGGGCATCGATCGCTCCCCCGCCGAGGTGGTCACGGCGGCCGAGCTCACCGCCCACGAGGCAAAGCTGCGGCACGGGCGGGTGCTCGCGGTGATCGCCAACCGGGTCGCCCCCGAGGACGTGGAGGGCGTGCGGTCGGGTCTGGTCGACCACTTCGGGCAGAAGGCCACCTACGTGCTGCCGGCGGACCCGGTGCTGGCGGCGCCCACGGTGCGGGACCTGATGACCGCGACCGAGGGCACCCTGCTCCTCGGTGAGGAGCCGCTGCTGGACCGCGAGGCGATGCACCTGATCGTGGCCGGGATGACGATGCCACACGTGCTGGACCGACTCGCCGAGGGGGCAGTCGTGATCTGCCCCGCTGACCGGGAGGAGGTGCTGATCGCGACGCTGCAGGCACACCGGGCGAGCACGTTCCCCAGCCTGGCCGGGATCATCCTCAACGGCGGCTTCGCCCTCAGCCCCCAGGTGCAACGCCTCGTCGACGGGCTCGGCGTGCAGTTGCCGGTCGTCACCACGGAGGGCGGCACCTTCAACACGGCGGCGGCCTGCCACAACGCCCGCCCCAGGATCGGCTCCGGCTCGCACCGCAAGAAGGACGCGGCCGTCGCGGTCGTGGAGGCGCACCTGGACGTCGCCGAGCTCCTCCCCCAGGCCGCGGAGCACGCCTCCGGCGTCGTCACCCCGCTGATGTTCGAGCACCGGCTCACCGAGTGGGCCCGGGCCGCGGATGCCCACATCGTGCTGCCCGAGGGCGCGGAGGAGCGGATCCTGCGCTCCGCCGACATCCTGCTGGCCCGGGGCGTGGCCCGGCTGACCCTCCTCGGGCAGGAGCAGGAGATCCGCGACCGGGCCACCGGCCTGGGCCTGCACCTGGACGGTGCCCAAGTGCTGGACCCCACGACGGACGAGCGGCGGGAACGCTACGCGCAGCGGTATGCCGAACTGCGGGCGCACAAGGGAGTGACGGTGGAGATGGCGCGCGACACCGTGGCCGACCCGGCCTACTTCGGCACCCTGATGGTGCTGGAAGGCGAGGCCGACGGCATGGTGTCCGGCTGCATCACCACGACCGCTCACACCATCCGCCCCGCCCTGGAGGTCATCCGCACGGTCGAGGGGGTGTCGGTCGTCTCCTCGGTCTTCTTCATGTGTCTGGCCGACCAGGTCCTGGTCTACGGCGACTGCGCGGTCAACCCGGACCCGACGGCCGAGCAACTGGCCGACATCGCGGTCTCCTCGGCCGCGACGGCCGCCCAGTTCGGGGTGGAACCCCGCGTCGCGATGCTGTCCTACTCCACGGGCGGTTCGGGCAGTGGTGCCGACGTGGAGAAGGTGCGGACCGCCACGGAGCTGGTCCGGGAACGCAGCCCGGAGCTGTCCGTCGAGGGACCCATCCAGTACGACGCCGCCGTGGACGCCGCGGTGGCCGCGACCAAGCTCAAGGACTCGACCGTCGCCGGTCGGGCGACCGTCCTGGTCTTCCCGGACCTGAACACCGGCAACAACACCTACAAGGCGGTGCAGCGCAGTGCCTCCGCTGTCGCCGTCGGGCCCGTCCTGCAGGGCCTCAACCGGCCCGTCAACGACCTGTCGCGCGGCGCCACGGTCCGCGACATCGTCAATACCGTCGCCATCACCGCGATCCAGGCAGAAGGGGCCCGCCGATGAGCGACGACCGTCCCGTCCTGGTGATCAATGCCGGGTCCTCCTCGCTGAAGTACCAACTGGTCCGGCCCGCGTCCGGGGAGTCCCTGGCGACCGGGCTGGTCGAGCGGATCGGGCTCGTCGGCGGCACGGTGCGCCACCGCGTCGGCGGGGGCGACCACCGGACGGACGTCGAGGTCCCCGACCACCACGCCGCCTTCGAGGTGCTCGCGGCCCAGTTCGCCGAGCACGGACCGGACCTGGCGCAGGAGGGCCCGGTCGCCGTCGGCCACCGCGTGGTGCACGGCGGTTCCCGCTTCGCCTCGACGGTGCGGGTGGACGCGGAGGTGCTCGACACGCTGCGCACCCTGGTGCCGCTGGCGCCGTTGCACAACCCCGGCAACATCGCCGGGATCGAGGTGGCGACGGAGGTCTTCCCGGACCTGCCGCAGGTCGCCATCTTCGACACCGCGTTCCACCAGACCATGCCGCCGGAGGCCTACACGTATGCCGTGCCCCGCTCCTGGCGGGAGGAGCACGGGGTGCGTCGCTACGGCTTCCACGGCACCTCGCACGCCTACGTCGCACGTCGCACGGCAGCCCTGCTCGGTCGGCCCGAGACCGAGGTGGCCCTCGTGGTGCTGCACCTGGGCAATGGCGCCAGCGCCACGGCCATCTTGGATGGTGCGAGCGTGGACACCACGATGGGGCTGACCCCCCTGGAGGGCCTGGTCATGGGCACCCGCGGCGGGGACCTGGACCCGGGCATCGGGGGGCACCTGGCCCGCACCGCCGGGGTCGGCATCGAGGACTTCGACCGGGCCCTGAGCAAGGAGTCGGGGCTGCTCGGCCTCACCGGGAGCAGTGACTTCCGCGAGGTGATGGCCCGCCGCGCCGCCGGCGATCCCGACGCCGCCCTGGGCTTCGACGTGGTGGTGCACCGACTGGTCCGCTACCTGGGAGGGCTGGCCCTGGTGTTGGGCCGGCTCGACGCCGTCAGCTTCACCGCGGGCGTCGGGGAGAACAACGCCGAGCTGCGGGCGGCCGTCCTGCGCAGGGCGGGCCTGCTCGGCATACTGCTGGACGAGGCGGCCAACGACGGCGCGGCCGGCGAGGCACGGATCAGCACCGCCGACAGCCCGGTCGCCGCCTTCGTCGTGCCGACCAATGAGGAGTGGGAGATCGCGCGCCAGGCCGCGGACCTGCTCGCCGCGACCTGACCGCCCTCAGAGACCTCCGCGCTCCCCCACCCGGTCCCTCCGGGGACGACGCCGACGCCCCAGCCACAGCGTGAGCGCGACGCCGCACAGCAGCCCGACGCCGAAGGCCGGGACCATGTAGTTCATCCGCCACCAGAGCATGCGCAGCCCCCACCAGGCGAGGAACAGCACCACGACGGTCAGCGCCAGTGACCACCCCGTCCGGCTCACCCGGTCACCTCCGGCCGACGCAGCATCATGCCCCTCAGACTACGGTGCCAGGATGGGCCGATGGCCACGCCTCCCGCACCGGAACCTACCGACCTCCCGCACCTGCGACGCTGCGTGGAGCTCGCCCGCGAGGCACTCCGGGCGGGCGACGAACCCTTCGGCTCGATCCTCGTGCTGGACTCGGGGGACGTCGTCTTCGAGGACCGCAACCGCGTCGCCGCCGGCGACCGCACCCGCCACCCCGAGTTCGCCGCCGCCCGGTGGGCTGCCGGGCACCTCACGGAGGCACAGCGGGCCGCGGCCACGGTGTACACCTCCGGCGAGCACTGCCCGATGTGCGCGGCCGCCCACGCCTGGGTGGGTCTGGGGCGGGTCGTGTATGCCGTGTCCTCCGCACAGCTGGTCGGCTGGCGGCGGTCGTGGGGGCTGCCGGACGGCCCGGTGAGCCCGCTGCCCATCGGGACGGTGGCCCCGGGGGCGCGCGTCGCCGGACCCGCGCCCGAGCTCGAGGACGAGATGCGGCGGCTGCACGAGGCGGCGGCCCGGCGGTCCTAGCCGACGACACCTATGCTGGGGGGAACCGCGAGACCAGGCAGGCCGAGATGATCGACTCCGCCCACGACACGACCCAGGGACACCCGCCGCCCATGTTGCTGCGCCGCGCGCTCGCGAGGGGGATCGATACCGCGCTGGCCCTGCTGCTGTCGGCGCTGGTGGTCTGGCCGCTGTCCTGGGGTGCGGCCTCCGACGTGCTCGCCGCCTCCGGCTTCAGCAACGCCCTGGACTTCCTGCGCGCCGGCCCCACCACCGCCGATGCCGGGACGGCCGCCTTCGCCGCGGCCCAGGACCTGCAACCCATCGTCGTCAGCGCCCTGCTGCTGCAGCTGGGGATCGTCTGGCTCTACGAGACCGTCTTCCTGGTGCTCGGCGGCGCGACACCCGGCAAGGGCGCGTTCCGGATGCGCGTGGTGCCGTTCGAGGGGTCCGCGGCCACCATCGCGCCGGTCCACCCGCCCGCGCACCGTTCCTGGGCCGACCGGCTGCTGCGCGGGGCGCTGCGTGCCGCCCTGGTCGTCGGTCCTCCCGCGATCGCCGTCGCGATGCTCATCGCTGCGGCACTGGGAGTGCCCGAGGCGACCGAGCTGGCCGAGGTCAGCATCGCGCTCAGCCTGGTCCTCGTCGTGGTCTGGTTCGCCGGAGGGCGCGGGGCCCACGGAATCCTCACCGGCACGACCGTCGCCCCGTTCAGCTGGCAGCAGGTGCGTCAGGCCGGGGAGGACTACCTGCGGGAGCAGACCGCCGACCCGGCCCGCCGACGGCAGGTCGCGGAGGCGGGCGAACGGGCCCGCCGGGCGGGTGAGCGACAGCTCCAGCAGCACCCCGAGGCGGGCAGCCTGCGCGACCTGCTCGCGGAGCGGTTCCCCGGCCTCGCCGAACGGGCCGAAACCTGGCTGCGCGGCACCGTCCCACTCCCGGGGCAGCAGGGGCAGGCCCCGCAGTCCAGACCCCGGGACAGCGACCCGTCCGGCCACCCCTGAGGCACACGGGGGCTGCCCCGCGTCTGCCCTGGCCGGAACGGCACCGGTTGCCTAGGGTGGGTGGATGCGGCAGACGCGGCCACGCGCGGCCTTCCGGTATGCGACCACCTGGGAGCTGCCGGCCCCTCCCGGACGCGTCTTCGCCGTCCTGTCCGACCTGTGGGCCTACCCCACCTGGTGGCCCCAGGTGCGCGGCGTCGAGCTCCTGGAGGACCGCACCGTCCGCGTCGAGGTCAGCAGCTTCCTCCCCCGCACCCTGCACGTCTCCCTGCTCCCCCGCACCGCCGATGAACTCACCGGACGGCTCGGCATCTGGGTGACCGGGGAGATGCAGGGATGGGCCCAGTGGTTGCTCAGCCCCGGTCCGGAGCCCAATTGCACGGTGGCCCGGTACCACCACGAGGTCATGACGCCCGGCAGCCGGGGGTCTGCGACTATCCTCCGCGGACCGATGTGGGTAAACCATGGCTGGCTCTTCCGGGAGGGTCACCGTGGGTTGCGTCGCCACCTGGCCGGAACGCCTGGTTGACATGCTCACCGCCAAGTTGATAATGATTCTCGCTATGATCTTGAAGCGACGCTACCTCCCCGTGTCGGTGACGGCCCTAGCCCTCACCCTCGCCGCGTGCGGCACCCAGAATCCCGACGAGTCGCACCGAGGCCGGTGCGGGACACCGCCCCGGGGCCCCGGAGTGACACCGACGACGGGGAACACAACGACAAGCACGACGACGAGCACGACCACGACGACAAGCACGAGCACGACGACGAGTCGGACACCCACGAGCTCGACCCGGCCGATGCCCGGGAGACCTCCGAGTCCGCCGGCCCCAGCCCGCGGCTGGGCATCAGCTACGACGGTGGCGTGCTCGTCGTCGATGCGATGACGCTGAAGGTTCTCGCGGACTTCCCCGCCGAGGGCTTCGTGCGGCTCAACCCGGCCGGGGACGACAGACACCTGCTGCTCACCGAGGGCGACAGCTTCCGGGTGCTGGACGCCGGCGCCTGGAGCGAGCCGCACGGTGACCACTCCCACTCCTACACGACCGAGCCCCTGCTGACCGACCTGCGCTTCGACGGCGACCACCCCGGCCACGTGGTGAACCACGCCGACCGCACGGTCCTGTTCCACGACGGGTCCGGGGCGATCGAGGTCTTCGACCCGCACGATCTCACCAGCGCGCACCTGCCCCACGTCACCGAGTTCGCCGTGCCGGAGGCGCATCACGGTGTCGCGGTCCTCCTGGAGGACGACAGCCTGCTGCACACCGTCGGCACCGAGGAGTCGCGCAGCGGCGCATTGGTCCTGGACTCCTCCGGCCGGGAGATCGCCCGCAGCGAGGAGTGCCCCGGCGTGCACGGGGAAACCGTCGCGGCCGACGAGGTGGTGGCGCTGGGATGTGAGGACGGGGTGCTGATCTTCCGGGACGGTGAGTTCCACAAGGTGGCGGCGCCCGACGACTACGGTCGCTCGGGCAACCTGGCCGGCAGCGAGCACTCCCAGGTCGTCCTTGGCGACTACAAGACCGATCCGGATGCAGAGCTCGAACGCCCCACGCAGGTGGCCCTGATCGACACCCTGTCCGGAGAGCTCCAGGTGGTCGACCTGCCTGCCAGCTACTCCTTCCGCTCCCTGGCCCGCGGCCCCGAGGGCGAGGCGTTGGTGCTCGGCACCGACGGCGCCCTACGCACTCTGGACCCCGACAGCGGCGAAGTCGTGTCGGAGACCGCGGTGGTGGCGGAGTGGGAGGAGCCCGAGGACTGGCAGGACCCCCGGCCCACGGTGCGGGTTGAGGGCGCCTTCGCCTACGTGACGGAGCCGGCCGAGCAGTCCCTGCACGTGGTCGACCTGTCCACCGGGGAGGTCATCGACCACGCCGAACTCCCCGTGGTGCCGAACGAGCTGGCCTCGGTCAGCGGCTGAGGGCCCTGGCTGTCCCGTCTAGTTGTCGGTCTCCCCGGCGGCCTTGCCGCCGGGGCTGTGCCGTCGGAACCACCCCGCGACGAGGGCACCCGAGAGGTTGTGCCAGACCGAGAACACGGCACCGGGCAGGGCTGCCGCCGGAGTGAAGAACGTGGTGGCCAGACCCGAGGCGAGACCGGAGTTCTGCATCCCGACCTCGATGGCCATGGTGCGCGCGCTGAGCTCGGTCTGCCCGGTGAGTCGGCCGAAGCCGTACCCGAGCAGGATGCCGAATCCGTTGTGCAGGATGACGGCGACCGCCACGATCAACCCCGCCTCCAGGAGTTGGTCGGCGGACAACGAGACCACGATCGCGACCACCATGCAGATCACCGCGACGGAGAACCAGGGCATCACCGGGAGCACCTTCTGCACCACGCGGGGCAGCGCGAGCCGGATGACGAGACCCAGGATGACCGGGATGAGCACGATCTGCACGATGGTGGTCGCCATCCCCGCGCCGTCCACCGGGAGCCGCTCGCCCACCAGCCAGAGCGTGAGCAACGGCGTCATCACGGGGGCGAGCAGGGTCGAGACCGAGGTCATGGCCACCGACAGGGCGGTGTCGGCACGGGCCAAGTAGGCGACCACGTTGCTCGCCGTGCCACCCGGGACGCACCCCACCAGAATCACGCCGACGGCCAGCTCGTCCGAGAGGCCGAGCGCCTTGGCCACCCCCCACCCGACGAGCGGCATCACGGCATACTGCGCGAAGACGCCCAACAGGACCGGTAGCGGCCGGGTGAGGACGAGCTTGAAGTCCGGCAGCGTCAGGGTCAGCCCCATCCCGAACATGATCACGCCCAGCAGGGGGGTGATCAGGCCGGACTGGGTGGAGATGGAGTCGGCCCCGAAGTAGCCGACCACCCCGGCCAGCAGCACCAGGAGCGGGAAGATCGTCACCGCCCGGTAGGCGCTGCGGTCCTCCGCCGGGGTGGGTCCAGGGCGCTGTGTCATCTGCTGGCCAGTCACGGCCACACACTGTGCCACGCACGGGCCGTGGCGTCAGCACGACGCGCGGGAGGCCCGCACCTCCCGGTGCGGGCCTCCCGATCGTGGTGGGGACTGAGTCCCCGGGACCTCAGCCCTTCAGGCTGTCGATGAAGTCCGGGTTCTCCTCCAGCCAGGCCTCGATGGCCGCTTCCTCCTCGCCGGATCCGAACTCGTTGACGACCATGTCCTCGAGCGAACCGTAGGCGTCGTCGTCCAGCGAGAAGTTGCCGAACATCTCGGCGACCTCGGGGAACTCCTCGCTGAAGCCCGCGGTCGCGATGGCGTTCAGCGTCTCGGCCTCGCCCAGAGCGCCCTCGGGGTCCTCCAGGTCCTTGACCGCGAACTCGCTGTTGGCCCAGAACGGCCGCCACAGGGTGACCACGACGTCGCGCTCCTCCTCGATGGCGTTGCCGAGCTCGGTCAGCATGGCCGTGGTCGAGGACTCCACGAGGGTGTAGTCACCGTCCAGCTCGTAGGTCGGCATGACGTCTTCCTTGGTCACGCGCGTCAGACCGGCCCCGGGCTCGATGCCGATGATCTGGCCGCCGAACATGTCCGCGTTGCCGGTCAGGTCGGCGATCGAGCTGATGTCGGTGTACTCCGGGACGGCGAAGGTCAGCTTGGCACCCTCGTAGTAGGCACCGAGGTCCTCCAGGTTCTCGCCGTACTCGTCCATGTAGGCCGAGTGGGTCACCTGGGGCCAGGCCGAGGGGTAGATGTCGATGTCGCCCTCGGCCACACCGGTGTAGAGCGGGGCGGCCTCGGGGATCTCCTGGATGGTCACCGTGTAGCCCTCGCTCTCGAGGACGTTCTTCCACAGGTAGGCCGTGCTCAGGCCGTCGGTCCAGGAGGGGATGATCCCCAGGGTGATCTCACCGCCAGCGCCACCGCCGGCGCCGTCGTCACCGTCGGTGCTGTCGCCGCCCTCGGCGCCGTTGTCGCCGCCCTCGGCGCCGTTGTCGCCGCCGTCGTCGCCGCCGTCATCGTCGGAGCCGCAGGCCGCGGCGGTCAGCACGAGGGCAAGTGCCCCCACGACCGCGCCGCTCCGTCTGATCATCGAATTGCGCTTCATCGTGCTCTTCCTCTCCTTCGTGCCCTCCCCGGCGCGTTCGCCGGGAACGTTGGGGTGCTCGCGGACCGGTGGCCCGCAGGGTGATGTCGCCGTCTCAGGTGGCCCCCTTCATGGCCGACGAGGCCCGACCACGACTGGTCTCCAACTCGATCTCCACCTCCTCGGCAGCCTCGGCCCCCTTGCCCGGCTTCCGGCGGCGCAGGCGGCCGAGCGCACCCCCGCCGACCGAGGCGGTGACGCGGTCCAGGTAGATGGCCAGCGCCACCACGGACAGACCCGCCTCGAAGCCGAGCCCGATGTTGAGCGTGGAGATGGCCGAGATCACCTGGGCGCCCAGGCCGGGCGCGCCGACCAGGCCCGCGATGACGGCCATCGACAGCGCCAGCATGATGACCTGGTTGACCCCGGCCATGATCGTGGGCATCGCCAGCGGGAACTGGATGCCGCGCAGGATCTGTCGTGGGGTCCCGCCGAACGCGTGGCCGGCCTCCACCACCTCGGCGTCCACCTGCCGGATCCCGAGCTCGGTCAGACGCACCCCGGGTGGCAGGGCGAAGATGATCGTGGCCACCATGCCGGCGGGGACGCCGATGCTGAACAACGTCACCACGGGCACCAACCACACGAACCCGGGCATGGTCTGCATCAGGTCCATCACGGGTCGGATGAACCTGCTGAACCGGTCCCAGCGGGCCGCGGCGATGCCCAGGGGGATGCCGATGACCAGCGCGATCAGGGTGGCGATCAGCACCAGCGAGAGCGTCAGCATGGCGTTGTCCCACTGGTTCATCCCGACCACGGCGGCCAGCCCGATCAACGAGCCGAGCGCGAGCTTCCAGTCCTTGGCGAGCCACGCGAGGAGCGCGAGGGCGACCACCACCACGAGGGCCGGCGGCGCGGACAGGGCGTCGGCCAGGCCCTCCACGGAGGTCTCGATGAGGTCGGCGATGGTGCGGAAGAACTCACGGAAGTTGGCCTTGACCCAGTCGAACCCGGCGTCGATCCAGTCGCCCACGGGCAGCCGCGGGATCCCCGGCTGGACCCAGTCCACGGTCGGCAGCACGCTCATCGCACCAGTCCCTCCGCCTCGGGCTGTTGATCGGGTCTGCTCGCGGCGTCATGGCCCCCGACACTGCCCAGGGCGCTGAGCAGGGTGACGCGCGGGATGACCCCGATCAGGCGGCCCTCCTCCACCACTGCCAGGGCGGTGGGGCTCTCGGCGGACGCTCCGAACAGGTCGGCGACGGCCACGTCGGGGCCGACGCTCGCGACCTGCTGCAGCACACCCGCGAGGTCGTCCCCCTGCTGGTCGACGGCACGCGGCGACGTCGATCTCGGTCACGACGCCGCGCAGCGTCCGGTCTCGGTCCACCACCATGAGCGCGCTGAGCTGGTGCTCCCGCATCAGCCGGTGCGCCGCCCGCGGTCCCTGCTCGGACCCGAGCACCGCCACCGGGGGCTCCATCACCGAGGAGGCGGTGAGGACGCGGGTCCGGTCGACGTCCTGGACGAACTGCGCGACATAGTCGTTGGCCGGGTCGTTCAGGATCTGCTCGGCCGTGCCGACCTGCTCGATGCGACCATCGCGCATCATCGCGATCCGGTCGCCCAGCCGCATCGCCTCGTTGAGGTCGTGGGTGATGAACAGGATGGTCTTGTCCAGCTTGTGCTGCAGCTCGATGAGCTGGTCCTGCATCTCCCGGCGGATCAGCGGGTCCAGGGCGCTGAACGCCTCGTCCATCAGCATCACGTCGGTGCCCGCGGCCAGGGCGCGGGCCAGGCCGACCCGCTGCCGCATCCCGCCGGACAGTTCGCCGGGCAACGAGCCGCCCCAACCCCCGAGCCCGACCATGGACAGCGCCTCGCTCGGCCTTGGCCTCCCGCTCCGAACGGTTCATGCCCGCGCAGCGCCAGGCCGTATGCGGCGTTCTCCCCCACGGTGCGGTGCGGCAACAGGGCGAAGTGCTGGAACACCATGCTGACCTTGTCGCGGCGCAGCGCCCGCAGGCCCTTGGCATCCAACCCGCCCACGTCGCGCCCGCCGACCTCGATGGTCCCGTCGGTGGGGAGCAACAGCCCGTTGACCATCCGGATGAGGGTGGACTTGCCGGACCCGGACAGGCCCATGACCACGAAGATCTCCCGCTCCGACACGTCGAAGGAGGCGTCGATCACCGCCGCGGTGATGCCCTCCTCACGCAGTTCGTCGCGGTCCGTCCCCTGCCGCAACCGCTCCACCGCCCGCTCCGGGCGGCGTCCGAAGACCTTGAACACGTGATCGGCCCTGATGACTGGCACCGTCGTGAGCTCCCGTCGTTTCGGCGCGACCGTTCGTCGCACCTCGTACGGCGGCGCACCCCGCAACCGGCACACTGCACGGTTTGCGGACCGGGACACGGACCCGGTCCTACCGGGGGCGGAGGAACGCGCCGATCACACAACGTACCAATCCCGTTCTTGCTCAGGGAGCGCTTGCGGGTCGCAACTCGGTAACGTTCTCGTCACCTTTGCGGCGCCGTCGGCGCACCGCCGGGGGCGCCGGACGTGCGTGCGGCCTCGTCCAGCGCCGCCAGTGCGGTGGCGATCGTCGGTTGTCGGCTGCTGCCCCGGCGCACCCCCGTGCGGATGTATCGCGCCGGTGTCGGGTCGCCCCGCAGCGGCACCCGGGTGATCCGGTAGCCACCGGGCAGCCGCGCCAGCCGGGGGATCAGGGCCACCCCCAGGCCGGCGTCCACCAGGGCCGCGCCCGTGTCCCACTCCGCTGCCTCGTGTGCGACATACGGAGAGAACCCGGCCGCCGCGCAGGCGGACTGGACCAACTCGTGCAGCGGACGTCCGGGACGGTCCAGGATCCAGGACTCCCCCGCCGCGTCCCCGAGCAGCACCGAGGCCCGCCCGGCGAGCGGGTGGTCCTCCGGCACGAGGAGGTCCAGGGGATCCTCCAGCAGCGCGGCCTGGTCGAACCGTGGGTCCGAGGCCGGCGGCAGACCCGGTGTCGCGACCACGACGGCGACGTCGGCCTGATCCGCCAGGAGCAGGTCGAAGCAGTCCGCGGGGTCCGCCTCGATGATGCGGACCGTGCACAGCGGATGAGTGGCGCGCACCTGGGCCGCGACGCGGGGCAGCAGCGCGGCCGCCGCGGTGGAGAACCCGCACAGCCGCAGCGTCACCACCCTCTCGGGACCCTGCTCGGCCAGCTCCGCCCGGATCTCCTCCCAGCGGGCGTAGAGCTCGTCGCTGCGCTCCAGCAGGATGCGGGCCGCAGCCGTCAGCCGGACCCCACGACCGACCGGCTCCAGGAGCGGCACCCCGAGGTCCCGGGACAGGGTGCGCAGCTGGTGTGACACCGCGGACGGTGTGTAGCTGAGGGCGCGGGCGGCGGCGGTCACCGTGCCCCGTTCGGCCACCAACCGCAGCACCTGGATCCGCTCGTCGATCATGCAACATGATTGCACGGTCATGTGTATGAACTGTTGATTCTCTTCAGGAGAGCGCGGGGTCACACTGGGTGACATGGGTCTGCACGATCCCCTCCTGCAGCCGTTCGCGCTGAAGGGCCTGACGTTGCGCAACCGCATCGTCAGCACCTCCCACGAGCCTGCCTACTCCGAGGAGGGCATGCCCAAGGAGCGGTACCGCGCCTACCACGTGGAGAAGGCCCGTGGCGGCGTGGGACTCACCATGATCGGCGGCTCGGCCGTGGTGTCACCGGACAGCCCGCCCGCCTTCGGCAACCTGCTGCTGCACCGCGACGAGGTCGTGCCCTGGCTGCGCCAGTTGAGTGACGCGGTCCACGAGCACGGCGCGGCCGTGATGTCCCAGGTCACCCACCTGGGGCGCAGGACGAGCAACTTTGCCGGGGACTGGCTGCCCCTCGTCTCGGCGTCACCGGTGCGCGAGCCGGCCCACCGCTCCTTCCCCAAGGAGGC
Source organism: Ornithinicoccus sp. (assembly GCF_057176825.1). Taxonomy (NCBI): domain Bacteria; kingdom Bacillati; phylum Actinomycetota; class Actinomycetes; order Micrococcales; family Intrasporangiaceae; genus Ornithinicoccus; species Ornithinicoccus sp. The sequence continues at coordinate 2,670,851 of NZ_CM169976.1, forward strand.
AGAGGAGTGGGACCTGGACCGCATCGTGCGCGACTACGCCGACGCGGCCGCCCGCTGTGCCGCCGGCGGCCTGGACGGCATCGAGCTGCAGCACTGGGGACATCTGATGGATGCCTTCCTCTCCCCTGCCACCAACCAGCGCGCCGACCGCTACGGCGGCACCCTCGAGCAGCGGATGACCTTCCCCCGACGGGTGATCCGGGCGGTCCGCGAGGCCGTCGGCGAGGACTTCATCGTCGGGATCAGGATGTCGATGGAGGAGGACCAGCCCGACGGGCTGGAGCTGCACCGAGACTCTGGAGGCGGTGCGCCGCTACACCGACGACGGAGTCGACTTCCTCAACGTCACCCGGGGGACGATCGAGCGGGACGTCACCCTGGCCCGCGGCATCCCTGCGATGGGCACGCCCTCGGCCCCGTTCCTGGAGTTCGCCGGCCAGGTGCGCCGGGCTGTCGACATCCCCGTGATGCACGCCGCCCGGATCGCCGATGTCGCCACCGCGCGCCACGCGATCCGCAGCGGTCTCCTCGATCTGGTCGGGATGACCCGGGCCCAGTTGGCCGACCCCTACCTCGCGGCCAAGGTGCAGGCCGGGGAGGAGGACCGGATCCGTCCCTGCGTCGGGGCCAACTACTGCCTGGACGCCATCTATGAGTCCGGCGACGCCAAGTGTCTCCACAACCCCGCGACCGGGCGGGAACTCACCATGCCCCACCGCATCTCCCCCAGCGCGGGCCGCGCCCGACGCACCGTCATCATCGGCGCCGGCCCCGCCGGCCTCGAGGCCGCCCGGGTGCTGGGCGAGCGGGGCCACCGGGTCCTGGTGTTGGAGGCGGCAGACGCCCCGGGAGGGCAGGTCCGGCTCGCCTCCTCCGCACCCCGGCGTCGCGACCTGATCGGGATCGTCGACTGGCGGATGGCCGAGGCCAAGCACGCCGGGGTGGAGTTCCGGTTCGGCGCCTACGCCGAGCGCGACCAGGTGCTGGCGCAGGAGCCCGACCTCGTGATCGTCGCGACCGGCGGCCTCCCGAACCGCACCTTCCTGGCCGAGGGCCAGGCCCTGGTGTCCGACAGCTGGGACGTGATGGACGGCAGCGTCCGCGCCACCGGTGACGTGCTGGTCTACGACGACAACGGGGCCGAGCCCGGCATGGACGCGGCCGAGAAGCTCGCCCTCGCCGGCGCCCGGGTGCACTACGTGACGCCAGAGCGTGCCCTGGCTCCCCTGGTCGGCAGCATGAACTCCCCGGCCTACCTGCGCACCTTCGCCCGCCACGATGTCGAGGTCACGCTCGCCCAGCGGCTCACCGGCGTGCGGCGCGAAGCGGGGGCCCTCGTGGCCACGCTCTACAGCGAGTATGCCGAGGCGACCGTGGAGCGGGTGGTGGACCGGGTGGTCGTCGAGCACGGCACCCTGCCCAACGACGAGCTGTACCGCGACCTGGTGACCGACTCGACCAACCTCGGTGAGGTCGACCACGCCGCGCTGCTGGCGGGTCAGCCACAGACGGTCCACACCAACCCCGCGGGTAGCTTCCAGCTCTTCCGGATCGGTGACGCCGTCACCAGCCGCAACATCCACGCCGCCGTCTACGACGCCCTGCGGCTGTGCCACACCGCCTGATCGAGGAGGACCATGACCGCCGTGACCGCCCGGGCGACCGCCGGGACCACCGCCCCACCCGCGCACCCGACGGCCGTGACGGGTGCGACCCCGCAGGACCCCGTCGCCCTCCTGGCCCGGCGACGTCCCGGCCACGCGCTCGAGGGGGACTTCTACACCAGCCCGGACCTCTTCGCCCTCGACGTGGAGGCGGTCTTCGCCCGGCACTGGATCTTCGTGGCGACCGAGGCTGAGGTGCCCGAGCCCGGGGACTACGTCACCGTGGACCTGGGGCGCTACTCGGTGATCGTCCTGCGGGACGACGACGGTCAGGTGCGGGCGCTGCACAACGTCTGCCGGCACCGCGGCTCCCGGGTCCTCCACGAAGCGAGGGGGTCGGTGGGCAACCTGGTCTGCGGCTACCACCAGTGGACCTACGGCACGGACGGCCGACTGCTGCACGCCGGCGATCAGCCACCAGGGTTCGACAAGGCCTGTTTCGGGCTGAAGCAGGTCGTCGTCCGCACGATGGAGGGGTTGGTGCTGATCTGCCTCTCCCCCACTCCCCCGGACGACATCGACGATGTCGTCCGCCGGGTCGGCCCCTACCTCGCGCCGCACCGGTTGGCCGAGACCAAGGTCGCGGCCCAGATCGACCTGGTCGAGCACGGCAACTGGAAGCTGGTCATGGAGAACAACCGGGAGTGTTACCACTGCGAGGCCGGCCATCCCGAGTTGACCTGCACCTTCTTCCCCACCTACGGCTACGCACTGGAGGACATCCCGCCCCGGCTGATGCCGGCGCACGCCCGCTATCTCGCCGCGGAGGCGCATCTCGAGCGTGCCTGCACCGAGCGGGGTATGCCGTTCGCGGCCATCGAGGAGATCTCCGGACGACCCACCGCATTCCGGGTGCAGCGCGAGGCGCTGGACGGGGCCGGGGAGTCCTACACCCGGGACGGCAGTGCCGCCTCCGCGCGGTTGCTCGCCGACCTCGACACCCCGCGTCTGGGCCGACTCAGCCTGCACCTGCAACCCAATTCGTGGTTTCACTTCCTGGCGGACCACGTCGTGACCTTCACGGCGCTGCCGCTCGCGGCCGACCGCACCCTGGTCCGGACCACGTGGCATGTCCACCAGGACGCGGTCGAGGGTGTCGACTACGACCTCGACACCCTCACCGAGGTCTGGCGGATGACCAACGAACAGGACGGCGCCTTCGTGGCCCGCACCCAGGCCGGGGTGAGCAGCCCCGCCTACGAGCCGGGTCCTTACTCGGCCAACGAGTATCAGGTCGATGCGCTCGTGACCTGGTACCTCGAGCGGCTGCAGGAGCACCTGGCATGACCGAGGTGCTCGCGCCCGGCACCGCGCTGGCCACCCAGGAGTGGGTCGAGGAGCTGGACGGCACGCTCACCTGCGTGGCGATTACCGACGTCACGCACGATGTCCGCAGCTTCACCTTCGCGCTGCCCGGCGGGGCCGGGCTGCTCTTCCGGCCGGGGCAGTACCTGACGATCCGGGTGCCGGCGCACGGGGACGAGGTGGAGCGTTGCTACACGATCTCGTCCTCACCGGCCGAGCCGACCAGCCCGACCATCACCGTCAAGCGCGTCCCGGGCGGGCCGGTGTCGAACTGGCTGCACGACCACCTTCGGGTCGGCGACACGATCCAGGCCAGCGGGCCGCTCGGGGTCTTCACCACGGCTGAGCACCCGGCCGCGAAGTACCTCTTCCTGTCCGCGGGCAGCGGGATCACCCCGCTGATGTCGATGACCCGCGACCTGCGGGACCGCGGGGCCGGCGCCGACGTCGTGTTCGTGCACTGTGCGCGGAGCCCGCGGGACATCATCTTCCGCGACGAACTCAAGCAGCTGGCTACCTCGGGACTGGCGGCGGTGAGCATCCTGTGTGAGGAGGACTCCCCCGCAGAGGCGTGGACAGGACCACGCGGGCGGTTGACCCTGCCGGCACTGTTTGCTGCGGCCCCCGATCTCCTCGAGCGCGAGATCTTCATCTGCGGTCCTCCTCCGTTCATGGCGGCCGTCCGCGAGCACCTCGCCCTGGTGGCGGCCGACCCGGCACGGTGCCACGAGGAGTCCTTCCTCCTCGGCACCCCCGGGGCGCCCGCAGCGGGCACGCCGGGCGACCCCGGCGCGGACGTGGGCACCACCTACCGGATCGACTTCCTGAAGAGCGGGCGCTCCATCGAGTGCGACGACCGCACCACGGTGCTGGCCGCGGCGGCCAGGGCCGGGTTGACCCTTCCCTCGTCGTGCGCCGAGGGCGTGTGCGGGACCTGCAAGTGCCCCCTGATCAGTGGCCGGGTCGACATGCAGCACGCCGGTGGCATCCGAGCGCGTGAGGTCAATGAGGGCAAGATCCTGCTCTGCTGCTCGACCCCACAGGAGGACCTCCAGATCGACGCCTGAGCGTCGCGCCCCCGGGCCTCGGCTCAGCATCTCCGCGCACTACTGTGGGGGGCGACCACCCACCCCGCCGGCACCTGCCCGGCATACGGAAGGAACCTGCGTGCAGATCCGCGGTGCTGTCCTGGAGGAGATCGGCCGCGGGCGCCCCTACGCGTCCAGCGTCCCCCTGACCGTGTCCGACCTGGAGTTGGACCCGCCGGGACCCGGTGAGCTGCTCGTGCGGATTGAGGCAGCGGGCGTCTGCCACTCCGACCTCTCCGTCGTCGACGGCAACCGGCCCCGCCCGGTGCCGATGCTGTTGGGCCATGAATCCGCCGGGATCGTCGAGCAAGTCGGCGAAGGCGGCTCCGACCTCGCCCCGGGGCAGCGGGTCATCATGACGTTCCTGCCGCGGTGCGGGGAGTGTGCCGGCTGCGGCACCGGCGGACGGTTGCCGTGCGTGCCGGGCACCGCCTCCAACACCGCCGGGGAACTGCTCGGTGGCGGCCGGCGCCTCCAGCGTGACGGCACCCCGGTGCACCACCACATGGGTGTCTCCGGGTTCGCCTCGTATGCCGTGGTGGACCGGCGCTCGGTGGTGCCCGTGGGCAGCGACGTCCCGGCCCAGGTCGCCGCGGTCATGGGGTGTGCCGTGCTCACCGGGGGCGGCGCGCTGATCAACGCCGCGCCACCCGAGCCGGGGCAGACCGTGCTGGTCGTGGGGCTGGGCGGCGTCGGGATGGCCGCGCTGCTGACCGGACTCGGCCTAGACGACTGCACCGTGATCGGTGTCGACGCCGTCCCTGCCAAGCTGGACGCGGCGCGGCGCCTCGGCGCCGCGGACGCGCTGACCCCTCAAGAGGTGGTCGACAGCGGGGTCAAGGGTGACGTCGTGATCGAGGCCGTCGGGCACGCGCGGGCCTTCGAGTCGGCCGTGGCCGCGACCGCCGCGGGCGGCACCACCGTCACCGTCGGCCTACCGGCCCCCGGCGCGCTGGCCGAGATCTCCCCGCTGGGCCTTGTCGCCGAGGGACGCACGATCCGGGGCAGCTACCTGGGCTCGGCGGTCCCGGAACGCGACATCCCTGTCTTCGTCGACATGTGGCGGGAGGGCCGGCTGCCGGTGGAGCACCTGGTCTCCGACACGATCGGCCTGGACGACATCAACGGGGCGATGGACCACCTGGCCGACGGGGAGGCCATCCGGCAGATCATCGAGTTCCCGGGCTGACACCCAGCCCTGGTGCTTCCCGGGAGCGTCAGAGGTTGCAGTCGAGCGCCGGGGCGGGGAAGCCGTCGGGCAGGTCCGCAGCGCCCTGCGCGCTGAGCGCCGCGTCCAGGTCTGCCGACAGGTCCCGGTCGAGCCCGAGGGTGTAGGCGGCCATCGAGATCGACCCTGCCGCGTGCCCGTCGACCAGCAGGTCCATCGGCTGGTTGTCGGCAAGGCCCGCGACATAGAGCAGGGGCAGGTAGTGGTCCGGGGTCGGGACCGCAGCGTCGAAGTCGGCGTGCCGGTCCAGGGCCGCAACCCGCGTCGGGTCGTCGCTCTGCAGGACGTCCCGCGCCACCTCGTCGAAGCGCAATGCCCAGTCGTATCCGGCATCCGGCTTGCTGAAGTCGACCGCACGCAGGTTGTGCACGATGTTGCCGCTGCCCACGATGAGGACACCCTCGTCACGCAGCGGGGCTAGTTTGCGGCCGAGCTCAAGGTGGTGGTCCATGTCCTTGAAGGCGTTCAGCGAGAGTTGCACCACCGGGATCGAGGCGTCCGGGAAGGCGTGCAGCAGGACCGACCAGGTGCCGTGGTCGATCCCCCAGGAGTCGATGTCCTGGCCGACCCACGTCGGTTTCACCACGTCGGCGACCAGGTCGGCAACATCCGGGGCCCCCGGCGCCGGGTACTGCACGTCGAAGAGTTCCTGCGGGAAGCCGTAGAAGTCATGGATGGTCCGGGGCCGCGGCATGGAGGTCACCGCGGTGGCATTGGTGTACCAGTGCGCCGAGATCACCAGGATCGCCTTGGGCCGCGGCACCGACTGACCAAACAACCGCCACGCCTCCGTGTAGCGGTTTCGCTCCAGGGCGTTCATAGGGTTGCCGTGACCGAGGAAAGCAGCCGGCATCGTGCTCATGGCACTGACCCTAGGGCACCGGCTCGTTGCACGCACGGCCTCGTGGCACTCACGGTCGCCTCTGCAACAGTCGGGTCTGGCACGAATCTGGCACGCCGCTCCGAGAACGACGAAGCCCCCGGCCTGCGTGTACAGGGCAGGGGCTGTCTTGTGTTGGTGGGCGATACTGGGTTTGAAACTGGTTCACGTACTCAATCTTGAGATCCCCTGACCAGTCCTGATAGCGTTCTGACCTGCGAAAACAAGCGGAGGCTGGGAGGTCAGATGGGGACAGTCATGGTCACAGATGCACCGTCGTTCTGGCACGTATCTGGCACGAATCTGGCACGACCCTCAGATCCGGCCCGCTCCCGGGAGTCCCTCCCGTGACGAACACGGCACCACGCGCCGGCGGCGGCAATGCCCGCGGCAGGAGGGCGGGCTTCGGCTCTGTGCGCAGGCTGCCTTCTGATCGAGTTCAGGCTCGTTACACCGGTGTCCATGGCCGTGGCAAAGTCCCCACTGGTGGCCAGGTGAGGTCCCCGCTGGTGGCCAAGTAAAAGTGAGGTACAGGTTGGTCCCGTCGGCCAGCGGCAGGTAGGTGATGTCCCCGACGTAGCGCTCGTTGGGCGCGCTCGGCGGTGAAGTCCCGCTTGAGCAGGTCGGGGTACTTCTGCCCCGACGGCTCGGGGATCGTGGTCCGCACCCGACGCTTCTTCACGTAGCCACGGATGCCCGTCAAGCCGCATCACCCGCGCGACCCGCTTGTGGTTCACCCGCTCGCCTGGCAGGCGCGCTGTCGTTGAGCTCGGCGGTGATCCGCGGCGCCCCCTGGGTGTTGTCCCCGGCATGCACCGCCCGGATCCGCGTCGCGCAGCTCGGCATCGGCCCGAGCCCGCTCGGCTCGCGTGCCGGGGCTGCCGGCCAGCCAGGCGTAGTAGGAGGAGCGCTCGATCTCGACCAGCTCGCACAGTCGCTTCACCTCGAAGGTGGCGGAGTTGTCGGCGACGAACTGGAAGCGACTCACCAGCGCGTCTCCCCGGCGAAATACTTGGCCGCCCGCTGGAGGATCTCCCGCCCCCACCCCTTGCTCGTGTCATCCATGAGTTGAGCCCCTGAGCGGTGACGGTGGCGGTGTCTAGCCAAGTCACCGATCACCGCCCAGGGAGCTTCCAAGCGGCGGTGGTCCGGCTTTGTCCATACGGCCCAGGTACCACCTCGGCCACACATGCTCCTCAGTAACAGCCGGTCGCGCGAGACAGATCGGGCATACCATGCTTGCTCCTATTGGGCATGTCTGCGGCCTGGAGGCAGGCGCTGGGCGGCTCACCGTCCACGTGGACGGTTCCTCACCATACCGAGGGCCTTACGGGATCTTCAGTCCCTGGGTAGTCGGGCGGGGGAGACGCGAAGGGCCGGTGAGGGGGTGCAGTAATCCACGCCTCGGGCGCCGAGGGGTAACTGATTGCCGCCCCGGGGGCGCCCGCCTGCTGGGCGTCCGATGGCGCCGCGTGGAGGACGGAAGCACTCGTCGCACGCACCGGCGGCTGTGCGAAGGCATCCGCTCTTGCCGCCTGGAGCGTGGCCACTCTAGTGCTGCCGGCCCGGTGTAGGCCTCGCGTTAATCTAGGGTCGGTGAGCGATGTGGCCGCCTTCCAGGAGAAGCTCTTCCTCCCTGCCCCACTCCAGTGGGCTGTCCGCCTTGGCGCGGTCGTGGTGGCCGGGCTCGTCGTCTACGCTGCCGTGACCGAACCCATGTCGGCGCTGAATCGAACGGTCGGGCTCGTCATAGGGCTGGGCGTCACGAGCCTGATCCTGGTGATCCACGGAGTGGTCGAGGTCACGGCTGCGGAATTGCGACTGCGTCTCTTTCCCGTGTGGCGCAAGAGGGTCAGCCTGCGAGAAATCTCCACACTGCAACGGGTCGAAGTGAACCCTTTAGCACAGATGGGCGTCCTTGGAGTGGGCCAGATCGATGGCGCCACTGTCCTGGCCCTGCGCAAGGGAAACGCGGTGCAGCTGACCATGCGCAACGGCCACAAGTACACGGTGGGGCTGCAGCGGCCCGAGGGACTGCTGTCGGCCGTTCGGGCGGTGCGGCCCGACCTCTAGCTAGACGCGAATCGCCACAACCCCCGGTGTCACCTGACCCTCGGATCGGAATCGAACGCGGGATCATCCCGTGGCCGATGCAGTGGCTGAGCAACGTCCGGTCATGCCGCGACGAGGGCGTCCGCTTCCGCGAGGTCAGGGTTTTAGCTGCAGTTGCTCCGGCGCCGCCGGCAGAAGGCTCACGGCCATGCGTGAGGAGGTGAACGCAAGCAGGGTCTCAGTGGTATCGAGCGCGAACCCGTCCATCCCGTCCCAGTCGAGGCTGTACACAAAGCGTGGCGGACGGTCGCTTTCCGGTGGCTGAGTGTGCGCCATGGGATGAGGGCGATATTGAACGTCTGCGAACGCCACCGCGACGACAGGGGTATCCCGAGCAGCGCTTGGGATCCATTCCGGGTCGAAAGCGAAGTAGAGCGTCAGGTCCGTCGCTGATGGCCGCTCGAACCCGAGGTAGTCGGTGTCATGGAGGTAGACCCGTACGCCGTGGTCGGTGAGGAACTCATACGGGGTGACCTCCTCAACGCTTCTTCCGGGGAAGCTTGATACGCCGACGAATCGAGTGACGGGTCGCTCCATGCAGGCATGCTCCCAGACCACCCGTGGGCTGCTCACGCTCATGCCGAACCGCGCTCGGTCAATCGGCGGCGACCTTGCTGGTCGAAGTAGGCCCGGCCCTCGGTGTTGTTGCGCAGCTGCACGGTCGCGGCGATGTGCAGCACGTGGTTCATCCGCCGGTTCCCCGCCGGGAGAGGCGGTGTCGGATCTGCTGTCCGGAGGAGGCGTCCAACGGCGCTGTCCCAGTCCAGGACGCGAACCGCGCCCGTGTGGGGAAGCGGGCGACGTCGCCGGTGTCGGCCAGGATCCGGGCCGCGCCGGCTGGGCCGACTCCATGGATGTCCATCAGGTGCGACCCGCGGGCCAGGACCGCGGCCTTCAGCTCGGCCTTGAGCGCCTTGAGCTTGGCGTCGACGGCGACCAGGTCAGCCAGCTCCTCGACCGCCATCCGCCGCCGCGTCCGCCCGGCCACGTCACGAGGGCGGATCCCGGCCAGCATCTTCTTGGCCTGCAACGCCGACAGGTCCCGCTTCCGCTTGCCCGGGATCAACTCACCGAGCAGCCGTTGCAGCCGGTTGACCGTCTGCACGCGCAGGCGGGACAGCTCGTCCCTGCGGTCCGCGAGCATCCGCAGCGCCTCGAGCTCACCGTCGCGGTGCACCACCCGCAACCCCGGGGTGCGCACGGCGACGACAGCGATGGAGTGGGCGTCCAGGGCGTCGGTCTTACGGTTGTGCCCGGTGTCGAACAACCGGACCCGGGCGGCCAGCTTGGCAGGCACGTCGACGACGCGTTTGCCGTCCTCCACCAGGCGCTGGGCCAACGGGCGCCCGGTGCCGTTGGCGCCCTCGACCGCCCAGAGACGGTGGCGGAAGGTGCGCACGTAGGACCGCATCGCGGTGTACCCGCGCTGGTCGGTGTCGAACCGGCCGGTCGCGACCAGCCGTTCCTGACGGTCCACGACCTCGATCGTCGCGGACAGCTTGTGGGGGTCGACCCCGATGATGACCTCTGCCATGCTCATCGCCCCCAACAGGCGCCTCGAACCGATATAAGGAACGGCGAGGTGGGCAGTGCTACTACGAGCAGGGCAATCCCCTCTTGAGCCACGCCTCGTCAGGCGGTGCCCGACGAGGCACAGTCCAAGAGAGAGCCACACCCCCATACAGGGTGGGCAGCCGCGATAGGGAGCGTCCCGCCGGGCACCTAGACCGAGTCTGGCCCGACCCGATCATGACGCCAAGTCTCCTAGTAGCCGCGGTGCGGCAGGCGACTGGCACCCTTCAGACTTCCCCGATCTGGGCAACAACGTCGCGGTTCTGGGGGCACACCCAGACGGCTGCGTCGTTGACAGCGGCTGCCTGCAGCGGGTGGGCGTTTGGGTGAGCAGGGCAGCGCGGCCAGTTCGTTGCCCCGGCGCGCCACAACTGATCCTCGATCGCCCACTGCTGGACCTGGTCCGCCATGTCCGCGATTCGTTCAGATGGTGTCTCGGAGAGCAGCACCGAGACGCCGGAGCCGCTGCCGTCGATGCTCCACAACATGGCCGAGGTGGTTTCGGAGTCACCAGTCCAGTCGCGATCCTCGATCCTCGGTTCGTCCAGGCCGCCGCGCTTGAGGTCGCGCAGGATCGGCTCGAGCGCCTGTCGAAGAACCGCATCCACAGGCATATGGTGCCATCGGGGCAGTCGCGGAGGACGTCCGGATTTGCCGCATGGAGATTGCGTCCTGTCGTGCCACTCACAGCGTGAACCAGCTTCGCAGGGACACGAAGGCGCTTAAGGCTGCGTTCGGAGTTGAATACTGCGGCGGACTCAGGGGCAGGTGTTGCCCTGGGGGAGCCGCGCGAAGATCCAGTCCATCTGCTGGGTGGAGGCGATGATCTGGTCATCCTCGCCGCCAAGTGGATAGAGGGTGAGCTCTTCACCGTTCTCCACGTCCCAGGGCGCCTCCCGGTCGGCCAGCCGCCAGACGGCTCCGCCGAGTGGGCCGAGGGTGGGAACTTCGCACCCTGGGTCGTCGCGGTAGACGTACCGCACCGCTTCGTCACTGTGCAGCGCATCGCCGTCCGTGACGAGCGGGGGCTGGGCAGGTATGACCAGCGTCGGGTCTAGGTGCAGCTGCTCGTCGGTGGCGGTGCTTCCGGGCGCGGACAGGTCGACGTCGACGACGGTGCGCTCCTCCGCGGTGCCGGGATAGGGATCGCGAGCCTCGAGCTGCACTCGGAAAAAGGCCCTTCGGGCAGCAGCTGCCGCTGCACCGCCACGATGAAGGTGTGCGGGTTGGCGTCAGCCGGGCAGCCGTACACCGCGTTGGGGACCACCAGGTCCGCGTGCAGCAGGTCGCCCTCGACAATCACGCCATCCATCCGTACCGGGCACCCGCTCCCGTAGACCGCACCGAACCACACGGCGATCTCGCTTTCCCACTCGACGGTCGAGGGCTCGCCCTGGAGACCGGCCTGCGCCCACAACTGGTCCAGCTGAGCATCCGTCGTAGCCACCCCCGAGCGGTAGGCCTCGCCCGTCTCGTCCTCCCCGAGCAGACGCCAGCCCTCACCAGCGAGCGGCTGATCCCTTTCCTTAGGTGCAGCATTAGCGGGGATGCCCTCGATGCAAAGGGGACGCCCGACGAACTGGGCCAGGACCTCCTCGGCTTCTGGCGTGATCACGCCGAGGCCGATCTCGGCCACGCCATGGTGCGGCATCAGCGCGCTCCCGCCCGAGCGCACGCCGGCCTGGTCCAGGGCCGCAGTGACCTCGGTGACGAGCGACTGCAGCTCGCCGACCGTCCAGGGCACCTCCACGACCACCGATCCCCTCACCGGGCCAGCGCTCGGCGATCTGCTCAGACATGGCCTCGACGCCGGCGTCCTTGATCCAGACCGTCACCCACCCGTTGCGTTCCCGGTCCAGCCCGAGCTCGACAAATCCAGGTTGCGCGGCCGCCCACTCGTGAACGTCCTGGACCAGCTCGTCTGCGTTGCCGTAGACCGGTTCGTCCCGGTAGAGCGACTCGTCGGCCCGAAACTGGGGCACGTCGGCGCACGCCGGGAAGCCGGCAATGCCCTCCGTCGTGGCGGCGGGGGTTCCGTCTGACACCCCTGGCCCTGCCCCCATCTGCGTCCCACAGGCGCCCACCAGCAACATCCCCGACAGAAGCGCCCCAGCCCCCACCTGACCAGGTGTTCGCCACCCACGTCGTGCTGACCATGTCCGTCGCACCCGGCACCTCCCTGTGGAGTCCAGTGTGCTGCGCGGAGCCGCCCCGTGGGTCACGCCCAGGTCACGTTCTGCGTACGCGGCTGAACGGCCTGTCCGGGTGGCGCGCCGCCTGATGAGAGGCGAGAGGCTTGAAGTCACCACCAGTGATCCCGAAGCAGGGACCACTGACCCCCCGCGGGGCGCGACTATGACAAGGGCTGGGTCCACAGGCCCGCAACGACGCACCCGTCGAAATCACCGGCGCGTAGCCCAGCGACAAGCATCCGGTCATGCCGCTGTGGTCGCGTAGCGTCCGACCATGCCGCTGTGAACGCGTAGCGTCCGACCATGCCGCTGTGAACGCAAGGCACGCACCTCCTGCGCGACTTGTCTTCTTTCGGCAGGTGACCCGGCCACCGGGACCGGATCACGCAAGACGGTTCGTAGCGCAGTTCCTACGCATAGGATCTTGGGCGATCATCCATCAACCCCGTAGGAGCCATAGTGGCGCAGCAGGTACACACCATCCTCGTCTCAGATCTCACCGGTCAGGAGCTCGGCGACGACGGTCAGACCGTCAGGTTCGGCTTTCTTGGCGCTGAATTCGAGATCGACCTCTCGCAGCAGGAGGCGGACGAGTTCGCCAACAGCATGCAGAAGTACACCGACGCCGCACGACGTGTCGGTGGCCGTCGCCAGTCAGGGGCCGCCCAAAGCAGCGCCTCGACCGACCGCGAGCAGCTTCGCAAGATCCGCGAGTGGGCCAGGAAGAACGGCTACAAGGTGTCGAGCCGCGGCCGAATCTCCCAGGAAGTCCAGGACGCGTACCACGCGGCCAACTGACCCGGCTTCATGACAGCCCCGGTGGCACGGCCACCCGGGGCGGTCGCGGCTCGGACACAGTGCACCACACGAGGGCTGATCTGGCATCGACTCAAATTCTGCGATGCCGGCGCGCCCGGGACATGACCGGATGCGCGACAGCGAACGGCGGGCCAGCCGGCGGTCCCTGCGCAGGACTCGGCCTTCTACAGGCGCCCTGGGTGTAGCAGTGCGTGTTGGAGCCCTTGTGGACCGCCTCGGGACGTCTGAGCCGGGATGAAAGCCCAACTCCCGCTGGGATGGGTCGCGGACAGTCATCGAGCTCGGCGCCTCACCGGCGCCAGCCACCGATCCATCTGGCACGTATCTGGCACGGTCCAGAAAGGAGAAGGGCCTCTGAGCAACGTTTCCGCTGCTCAGAGGCCCTTACATGCGGGTGGGCGATACTGGGTTTGAACCAGTGACCTCTTCCGTGTCAAGGAAGCGCGCTACCACTGCGCCAATCGCCCGGGCGTGCCGGTGTGGTGTCCAGCTGCGAGGTGGAGACGGGATTTGAACCCGTGTAGACGGCTTTGCAGGCCGTTGCCTCGCCTCTCGGCCACTCCACCGCGAGGCATCAGGTGATGCTGCCTCAGAGCGGACGACCGGTCTCGAACCGGCGACCTCAACCTTGGCAAGGTTGCGCTCTACCAACTGAGCTACGTCCGCGTCTGCCCCTCAGGTCTCCCCCTGGGGCGTCACGGAACTTTATCCGAAGGGTGGCCGCTGCCCCAAATCCGGGGTGTCGGGCCCCGTCCACCGCCGCCCGCACGCGTCATTCCGGCTCGTGCCGGTCCACCCGGGTGAGCGTGTGCCGGGGCGCTGGCGGGTCGTCGGCCGAGCGCCGCTGGTCCCACCACTCGTTGGCCCGGACGATGGGGCCGCGGTACTCCGGCGGCGGCCAGAGCCGGCGGATCGCGGCGTTGGTGGCGGCCCCGATGAGGATGGCCAGGGCGATGAGGTAGAACCAAATCAGGGCGATGATCGGGGCGGTGAGCGGCCCGAAGATCGTGGCGCCGCCAATCGCGACCACCGCCCAGGCCCGCAGGAGGGCCGAGGCCACCACGATGATGACGGCCGCCACCACTGCGCCCGGCACGTCCCGCACGAACGGGGACTTCTGCGGGGTGGCGAAGTGGTAGAGCGCCGTGAGCCCGACCAGGGCGGACACCCCGACCACCGGCCAGTAGGCCACGAGGACCGGCTCCACTTGGCTCGGCAGCCAACTGGAGAGCAGGTTGGGCCCGATCAGCACCAGCGGGAAGACGATCGAGCCGAACAGGATCGACCCGGCATACAGCGACAGGCTCAGCACCCGGGACCCGATGATGCCGCGGATGCCGGTCTGGCCGTACATGATCGAGATGGTGTCCATGAACACGTGCAGGGCCCGGGACCCGGACCACAGTGAGAGGACGAACCCGATGGACAACAGGTCGGCACGCCCGCCCTGCAGGGTGTCCTCGACGGTGGGCATGATCAGCTGCTCGACGACCTCGGGGGTCAGGAACCGCGTGGACCACTCCTCGATAGCATCCGTCACGTTCGACAGGGCGACCGCGCCGATCCACTCGGACATGAAGCCGACCCCCGCGATCAGACCCAGCAGCAGCGGAGGCATCGACAGCAACATAAAGAACGCCGCCTCGGCCGACAGCCCCGTCACCCGGTAGCGGAAGGCGATCCGCACCGTCTCGGCGACGAGCCGCACCAACGGGACCGCGCCCGGGATCGGTCGCAGGACACGGTAGGCAGCGCGGCGCACGTTCACCATGCGTCGGCACCCCCGCGTCCGGGCAGGTCAGCACGGTTCGGCACCCCCCTACGGTAGCCAGCCGACCGCACGGGTGCGGTGGAACGCGCGGGAGAGCGTCGGCATACGGGATGATGGGCCGTCGACACGGTGGTCGCACTCCCCTGCACAACCCGAGGAAAGAACCCTGTATGGACATTTGGCCCGGCAAGCCCTACCCGCTCGGCGCGACCTATGACGGCTCCGGCGACGAACTTCGCGCTGTTCTCCGAGGTCGCGACCGGCGTCGAGCTGTGCCTGTTCGACGACGACGGCGCGCGAGACGCGCGCATCGCGCTGACCGAGGTCGACGCGCCACGTGTGGCACGCGCTACCTGCCCGACTGTCAGGCCCGGCCAGCGCTACGGCTTCCGGGTGCACGGCCCCTACGACCCTGACCGCGGGCCACCGCTGCAACCCGGCCAAGCTGCTGCTGGACCCCTACGCCAAGGCGATCGACGGACAGATCGACGGCGACCCGTCGCTGTTCTCCTACCGACTTCGAGGACCGCCGACGCCGCGAGATCAACGAGGACGACTCGGCCGCCGCACACGATGACTCTCGGTCGTGGTCAACCCCGTTCTTCGACTGGGGGCACGACCGGCCGCCGCGGCACGACGTACGCACGACACGCGTCATCTACGAGGCCCACGTGCAAGGGGCTGACGATGACCGCACCCCGACATCCCCGACGCGATCGCGCGGCACCTACGCCGGCGCTGGGACACCCGGCGATGATCGAGCACCTCACGGACCTCGGCGTCACCGCCGTCGAGCTGATGCCGGTGCACCAGTTCGTCCAGGACCACCACCTGCATGGAGCAGCGGCCTGCGCAACTACTGGGGCTACAACACGATCGGCTTCCTCGCCCCGCACAACGCGTACGCCGCCAACGGCACGCCGGGGCCAGCAGGTGCACGGAGTTCAAGGCGCATGGTCAAGGCCCTGCACGAGGCCGACATCGAGGTGATCCTCGACGTGGTCTACAACCACACCGCCGAGGGCAACCACCTGGGCCCGACGCTGTCGTTCCGCGGGCATCGACAACGCCGCCTACTACCGGCTGGTGCGACGACGACCCGCGCGCACTACTTCGACACCACCGGCACCGGCAACTCGCCTGCTCATGCGCAGCCCGCACGTGCTGCAGCTGATCATGGACTCGCTGCGCTACTGGGTCACCGAGATGCACGTCGACGGGTTCCGCTTCGACCTCGCGGCGACGCTGGCCCGGCAGTTCCACGAGGTCGACCGGCTGTCGCGCGTTCTTCGACATCATCCAGCAGGACCCGGTGGTGTCCCAGGTCAAGCTGATCGCCGAGCCGTGGGACCTCGGCGACGGGCGGCTACCAGGTCGGCAGCTTCCCGCCGCTGTGGACCGAGTGGAACGGCCAGCTACCGCGACACCGTGCGCGACTTCTGGCGCGGCGACGCCCGCGACGCTCGGCGAGTTCGCCTCCCGCATCACCGGCTCCTCCGACCTGTACGAGCACGTCCGGGCGCACGGCCGATCGCCTCGATCAACTTCGTCACCGCCCACGACGGGTTCACGCTGCGCGACCTGGTCTCCTACAACGACAAGCACAACGAGGCCAACGGCGAGGGCGGCAGCGACGGCGAGAGCCACAACCGGTCGTGGAACTGCGGCGTCGGAGGGCCCGACCGACGACCCGCAGGTCAACGCGCTGCGCGCTGCGCCAGCAGACGCAACTTCCTGGCCACGCTGCTGCTGTCAGCCAGGGCGTGCCGATGCTCGCTGCACGGCGACGAGCTCGGCCGCACCCAGGGCGGCAACAACAACGCCTACTGCCAGGACAACGAGATCGCCTGGATGGACTGGGACCTGGACCCGTGGCAGAACGACCTGCTGGACTTCGCCACCCGCCTGATCGACCTGCGGCGCACCCACCCGGTGCTTCCGGCGCCGCCGGTTCTTCGCCGGGGACGCCGCGCACGGCGGTCAGAGCGAGCTCGGCGACATCGTCTGGTATGCGCCCCGTCGGGCTGGTGATGGACGAGGAGGCGTGGGCCAACGGCTACGCCCGCTCGCATCATGGTCTTCCTCAACGGCCAGGCGATCGCCGCGCCCGGACGCCAACGGGCGCCCGGTCGTCGACGACCACGTTCCTCCTGCTGTTCAACGCCCACCACGAGCCGGTCGAGTTCACCGTCCCCGACGGGATCGACGCCACCAGCTGGTCGGTGGTCGTGGACACCACCGGGCAGTGGGGCGAGGACGACCCGCCGTGGCTCACCGGGGCCACCCACGAGGTGCCGCCCCGCTCGGTCGTTGTGCTCACCGGCACCCCGCGGGAGGAGCTGTCCTGACCTGACCGCTCAGCTGTCGGCGAGCCGCTCCTGCTCCTGCGCCACGTCGAAGTCGGCCTCCGGCCAGGTCAGGTCCAGGGCCCGCAGGTGCTCCAGCAGGAGCTGCTGGACGGCCAATCGGGCATACCACTTGCGGTCGGCCGGAACGACGTAGAACGGCGCCTCCGGGGGCGAGCACTTGTCCAGAACCTCCTGGTAGGCGGCCTGGTAGTCCCCCCAGTGGCCCCGCTCGGTGACGTCACCGGGGTTGTACTTCCAGTACTTGTCCGGACGCTCGAGGCGCTCGGCCAGACGCTCCCCCTGCTCGTCCTTGGAGATGTGCAGCATCACCTTGATCAGGGTGGTGTCACCCTCGACCAGCTCACGCTCAAAGTCGTTGATAGTGCGGTAGCGGCGCTTCCACTGGGCGGGCGGCACCAGGTCGTGGACCGCGACGATGAGGACGTCCTCGTAGTGGGAGCGGTCGAACACCCCGATCTTGCCCGGCCCGGGCAGCGCCTTGCGGATCCGCCACAGGAACGGGTGGGCCAACTCCTCCTTCGTCGGGGCCTTGAACGCCGTCAGGTCCACCCCCTGCGGGTCGACCGAGCCGACCACGTGGCGCATGATGCCGCCCTTGCCGGCCGTGTCCATCCCCTGGATGACCAGCAGCACGTTCCGGGCGCTCCCGGCGGTGCCCTGGGCGTAGAGGCGCTCCTGCAGCCCGTCCAGCTCCTCGTCCGCCGCCAGCAGGGCGTCCACCCCCTCGCTCTTGCCTCCCCCGAACGCCGGGGTGCTGCGCGGGTCGAGGTCGGCCAGCACGAAGCCCTCGCCCACCCGCAAAGCGTCGCTGAACGGGGTGGCGGACGCCTGTCCGCCCTTCTTCGTCTTCTTCCCGGCCTTCTTCGACTTCTTCTCCGACTTCTTCGCCATGGGGCCATCGTGGCACCCGGACCCGCGCCGCGACAGGTCCCACTCCGGTGGGCCACCATGGGGCGATGGTCACCTGGGTCCCCTCCGAGCCGCCGCAAGACGCACTGCGGGAGCTGTATGCCGTGCCGCCGGGACCGTGGGTCCGCGCCAACTTCGTCACGACGCTGGACGGTCATGCCACCGGTGCGGACGACCGCTCCGGCAGCATCAACTCCCCCGCCGACCAGCGGGTGTTCGAGGTGCTCCGGAGCCACGCCGACGTGGTCGTGGTCGGGGCGGGCACCGCACGCCAGGAGAGCTACACCCGGTTGCGGACCGCTGGGGCGGCGCTGCGGGCCGCCCGGGAGTCGGCAGGACTGGCCACCCACCCCACCCTGGCCGTGGTCACCGCCTCCGGCGACCTGCCGGACCGGCTGGTGGCGGATGACGAGAACGCAGGCGCCCTCCTCGTGGTGTGCCCCTCCGCGACCCCGCGGGCCGCGCTGGTCGACCGGCTCGGTGACGCCGCGGTGCTGGTGTGCGGTGCGGACGCGGTGCCGCCCGACGAGGCGGTCGCACGGTTGCGCGCTCTCGGACTCAAGCGGGTGCTGTGCGAGGGCGGTCCCCACCTGTTCGGGGAGTGGGTGCGGGCGGGAGTGGTCGACGAGTTGTGCCTCACGGTGCGCCCCACGCTGACCGGAGGGACCGGTCCGCGGGTCGTGGAGGCTATGCCGCTGGGAGTCGGCGCCACGCCCACCCAGGTGCTGCACGCCGACGGCGACCTGCTGCTGCGCTACCGCCTCACCTCGTGAGGAAGTCGGCGACCTGCCGCTCCCACGTGTCGCTGTCGGTGTTCCACTCCCGGCAGTGCAGCGGACCGTCCCATAGGTGCAGGGTGACCAGGTCCGGCCGCCGTGCGGCCAGCCGCTCCGACGGCCCGTAGGGGACCATCGCGTCGGTGCGGGAGTGGATGACCAGCATCGGGTGCACCAGCTCCTCGGCCCGTTCGACCCAGTTGGCCACGGTGAGGTCGATCGGCTCGGAAACCCCCACCAGGGGCCGAGCCCAGCGGCGGCCCATCAGGGTGCTGGCCAGGATCGCCATGGACCGCGGCAGCTTGTTGAGGTCGGCCTGGTGGGACAGCACGTCGCCCCAGTCGATCACCGGGCAGTCCAGCACCACCGCGTCCACCCAGTCGGACAGGCCGGACCTGTTCAGGGTCTGCAGCACGACCGCCCCACCCATCGACCAGCCGAAGAGGACGATGTCGCGCGCACCGTGCCCCACGGCATACCGGATGGCGGCCTCCACGTCACGCCACTCCGACATTCCCAGGTTGTAGCGGCCGTCACTGCTCGGCGGGGCCCCCAGGTCGTTGCGGTACTTGGGTGCCAGACAGGTGTAGCCGAGCCGGTGCAGCAGCGGCATCGCGCGCAGCGTCTCCTCCTGCCGGGCGCTGCGGCCGTGCACCAGGATCGCCCAACGGCCGGTCGCCTGCTCGGGCGGCACCCGCCACGCGGGCAGCTCGCCGATGTCGGAAGTCACCATGACCTCGTCGAAGTCGAGCCCGAGCGCGGAGCCGGGGTCGCCGGCGTAGTAGTAGGAGTTCCAGCGGGCGGGGCCGGTGTCCAGCACCCCGGAGTCCACGCCGTGCAGTTCCCGGGTGACAGTGCGGTCCAGCGCGCGGCGGGGCGACAGGTCCTGGGAGAGGACCTCCCCGAGCCGGGCGTGGCCGCGCCCACCGTCCAGCCACAACCCGTAGCGGCCGGGTGACAGAGTGTGCGGCGCGGCGCGCAGCGTGACGGAGTCCTCCCCCGCCTCCAGCACCCAGCTGTCGTCCCTCTTCTCGTGCTCGGGCGTGACGACGCGGCGGGCGAAGTAGGTGGCTGCGCCCAGGGACGCCAGGGCACTGGTGACGCCGACACCGACGGCACCCACGGCGGCCGTGGCCGCAACCTTGGGGCCGGCGGCGCGCGTCGCCGACCGCACCGTCCCTGCGATGTTGCTCACGGGGCCCATGGTGACAGATGGGGCCTCATCCGCTGGTCAGGACGTCGGCCAGGTCGAAGGAGACCGGGCGCTCCACCTGGTCGTAGGTGCAGCTGAGCGGGTCGCGGTCGGGGCGCCACCGCACGAACTGGGCCGTGTGCCGGAAGCGGCTGCCCTCCATGTAGTCGTAGCGGACCTCGACGACCCGTTCGGGGCGCAGCGGGACGAAGGACAGGTCCTTGCCGGCGTTCCACCGACTGGTCTCGTTCTTGCGCGGGGTGCGCTCCCCCGCCAGGTGTGCCGCCCAGTCCCACGGGTGACCCTCGAAGTCGGTCACCAGGTCCTGCAGCTCGGTGAACAGCTCCTTGCGCCGCGCCATCGGAAACGCCCCAACCACCCCCACGCTGGCCAGCTGCCCGTCCTCGTCGTAGATCCCGAGCAGCAACGACCCGATCGCGTCCGGCCCCGATTTGTGCACGCGGTAGCCGGCGACCACGCAGTCGGCCGTGCGCACGTGCTTGATCTTGGACAGGACCCGCTTGTCCGGCTGGTAGGTGCCCTCCGGGTCCTTGGCGATGAGTCCGTCCAGTCCGGCGCCCTCGAACTGCTCGAACCACTCCTGCGCGGTCGTGGTGTCGCGGGTCAGCGGCGTCAGGTAGAGCGGGGGCTCCACCCCGGCGAACGCCTCCTCCAACCGGGCCCGCCGTTGCGCCAGCGGCTGGTCGGTGAGGTCCTCGTCGCCCAGCGCCAGCAGGTCGAACGCCACGAAACTCGCGGGCGTCTCGGCGGCCAGCTTCTCGACCCGGGACCGGGCCGGATGGATCCGCTGCTGCAGGCCCTCGAAGTCCAACCGGTTGGCCGCGGTGTCGACCAGCACGATCTCGCCGTCGACCACGGCCCGGTCGGGGAATCCGGCCAGCACCGCCTCGACGACCTCCGGGAAGTATCGGGTCATCGGCTTCTCGTTGCGGGAGCCGATCTCCACCTCGTCGCCGTCGCGGAAGATGATCGACCGGAATCCGTCCCACTTCGGCTCGTAGCACTGGCCGGGCGGGATCGGCCGAGACCGGCTTGGCCAGCATCGGCTTCACGGGGGGCATCACGGGCAGGTCCATCGGCTCACTCCTGTGCCCGACCCGGAGGGTCATCAGGGATGTCATCGGGTATGTCGTGCCGCTTGCGGCTGGGCTGCACCCGGCGGGGCTCGCCGGGCATCTTGGGGTGGTCGGGCGGGAACGGCATCTCGCCCAGGCCCCGTGCGAGGTCCGCCTCCCAGAGTGCGAACGCCTGGTCCAGCGGGGCCGCGGTGTCGTCCATCCCGGCCCAGGGGTCGCCCCGCTCGGCCACCCGGCCCGGCACGGTGTGCACGGTGAACGCGCCCGGGTCCAGCCCGGGCAGCTCATCCCACTCCACCGGCGTCGACACCGGCGCGCCGGGGAGTGGCCGCGGGCTCCAGGCCGAGGCGATCGTGCGGTCCCGGGTCGCCTGGTTGAAGTCGACGAAGATCCGCTCGCCGCGCTCCTCCTTCCACCACGCCGAGGTCACCAGATCCGGCAGCCGCCGCTCCAGCTCCCGCGCGATGCCGATCACGGCGTGCCGCACCTGGAGGAACTCGCGGTCGGCGACGATCCGGGCAAAGACGTGCAGCCCGCGGCTGCCGGAGGTCTTGACGAACGGCGTGAGACCGAGCTCCTGCAGCAGGTCACGCAGCCCGAGCGCCACGGTCACGACGTCGCCGAAGTCCCGTCCCGGCTGGGGGTCCAGGTCGATGCGCAGCTCGTCGGGGTGGTCGTTGTCGGCGCTGCGGACCGGCCAGGGGTGGAAGGTGATGGTGTTCATCTGCACCGCCCACACGGCCGTGGCCACCTCGTCGACGACCAGCTGGGGATGGCTGCGCCCGGAGGGGTAGGTGCACGTCGTGGTGCGCACCCACTCCGGCAACCCCTTGGGCGGGTTCTTGGAGTAGAAGGACTCGCCCTCGATGCCGCCGGGGAACCGTTGCAACGTCACCGGGCGATCACCCAGCACCCGGAGCAGCGGCTCTCCCAGCGCCACCACGTAGTCCGCCAGGTCGGCCTTGGTCACCGCGGGCCCCGCCGCGGTGGCCGGCCAGATCGTCCGGTCGGGGCTGGACAGGCGGACGCTGCGCCCGCCCTCCGGGCCGGGGACCTGCAACGTCGTCGCCGTCGCCACCATGAAGGCACCGTATCCCGCCACGCCGACACCCCGCCGACCGAGCGGGCGCAGCACCCCCGGGTTAGCCTCGAGGGGTGCACAGGAGTGCACGTGCCCAGTGCCCGACCAGGAAGGTGATCCGCCGGTGAGCGTCCTGTCGAACGTCGTGATCATCTTCGTCGCGGTCACGGCCGTGATCCTGCTCGCCATGATCGTTGCCCTGGTCGTCCTCCAGGTGGCCCGGCGGCGACGCGAAGCCGCCCGCCCCGGCGACGGCCCTCCTGCGAGCGGCCCCTCCACGAGCGGCCCTCCCGCTGGCACCGACGGGCCTGCCTAGCGACACACCGACGAGAGGCAACGTTGTCAGTTGCAGGCTGACAGGTTAGCGTCGGTCCCAGCGCCACCCGCCCACCAGGAGGACACGTGACCGACAGCCGGAGCTGCTCGTTCTGCATGAGGCTCGAGCCCGAGACCCAGGCCCTCATCGCCGGACCGGGAATCAACATCTGCGACGACTGCGTCCGGCTCTGCTCCCAGATCCTGGATCAGCGGCCCGGTCACTCCCCCGATCCAGCCAGCACGCAGGTGCTGCCGTGGGACTCGATGAGCGAGGAGGAGATGCTGCTGCGGCTGCCGCGGATGCGGGCGGTCGCCGACCAGGCCGAGGACGGCCTCCAGCAGTGGGTGACCGAATTGCGCCGCCGCTCGGTGACCTGGGAACGCATCGGCAGCGGCCTCGGAATGACCCGCCAATCCGCCTGGACCCGCTTCCACCGGGAGGTTGTCTCATGACCACGCGCAACGACCAGCCCACCTGCTCCTTCTGCGGCAAGACCCAGAAGCAGGTCGGCCGACTGATCGCCGGGGCGGGGGTGTACATCTGCACCGAGTGTGTCGAGCTGTGCACGGAGATTATTGAGGAGGAGTTGGCGGAGTCTTCGGAGTTGGGGTTGGGGGAGTTGCCCAAGCCGCGGGAGATTTTTGGGTTCCTGGGTGAGTATGTGGTGGGGCAGGATCCGGCGAAGCGGGCGTTGGCGGTGGCGGTGTATAACCATTACAAGCGGATCCAGGCCGGGGTCGGGGGTGGGCCGGGTAAGGGGGAGGACGCGGTCGAGATCGCGAAGTCGAATATTTTGTTGATTGGTCCCACGGGGTGTGGGAAGACGTATCTGGCGCAGACGTTGGCGCGGATGTTGAATGTGCCGTTCGCGATCGCGGACGCGACCGCGTTGACGGAGGCGGGGTATGTCGGGGAGGACGTGGAGAACATCTTGTTGAAGTTGATCCAGGCGGCCGATTTCGATGTGAAGAAGGCCGAGACCGGGATCATCTATATCGATGAGATCGACAAGATCAGTCGTAAGAGTGAGAACCCTTCGATCACCCGGGATGTCTCGGGTGAGGGGGTGCAGCAGGCGTTGTTGAAGATTCTGGAGGGGACGACGGCCTCGGTGCCGCCGCAGGGTGGGCGTAAGCATCCGCATCAGGAGTTCATCCAGATCGATACCTCGAACGTGTTGTTTATCGTGGGTGGGGCGTTCGCGGGGTTGGAGAAGATCATCGAGGCGCGGGCGGGGAAGCAGGGGTTGGGGTTTGGTGCGACGTTGCACCAGGCCAAGGATGATGCGCAACGGTTGGGTGAGGTGTTGCCCGAGGACCTGATGAAGTTCGGGTTGATCCCGGAGTTCATCGGCCGGTTGCCGGTGATCACCACGGTCGCACCGTTGGACCAGGACGCGTTGGTCGCGATCCTGACCGAGCCGCGCAACGCGTTGGTCAAGCAGTACCAGCGGATGTTCGCGATCGACAACGTGGAGTTGGAGTTCACCGACGAGGCCGTCGCCGCGATCGCTGACCAGGCATTGTTGCGGGCCACCGGCGCCCGCGGGCTGCGCGCGATCCTGGAAGAAGTCCTGGGCCCGGTCATGTTCGACGTGCCCTCCGAGGACGACATCGCCCGCGTCGTCATCACCCGCGAAGTCGTCCTCGACAACGTCAACCCCACCATCGTCCGCCGCGACACCACCACCGAGGGCAAGCGGCGCCCGAAGGGTAAGTCGGCCTGACCCACCGGGCGCGGGGAAGGACTGCGGCAGGCGTAGCGTTGGCAGCACCATGAGCGACTCCCCCAGCACCCGACCCACGCCCGACTACGCGGTCACCAAGAGTGACCAGGAGTGGCGCGAGCAGCTCTCCGCCGAGGAGTACGCCGTGCTCCGGCAGGCGGGGACAGAGCGTCCGTTCGTCGGCGAGTACACCGACACCACGACCGAGGGCGTCTACTCCTGCCGCGCGTGTGGCGCCGAGCTCTTCCGCAGCGAGACCAAGTTCGAGAGCCACTGCGGGTGGCCCTCCTTCTACGCCCCGCTTGCCGAGGACCGCGTGGAGTACCTCGAGGACCGCTCGCTGGGGCGGGTCCGCACCGAGGTGCGGTGCGCCACCTGTGGGTCCCACCTCGGTCACGTCTTCGAGGGTGAGGGCTATGACACCCCGACCGACCAGCGCTTCTGCATGAACTCGATCAGCCTGACGCTGACCCCGAAGGGCAACTGACCCCTACGGGAGGCGGTCGACCAGCTCGGCCACCTCGACCCGCGGCCCGGTGAAGAACGGGATCTCCTCCCGCACGTGCATCCGTGCCCGGACCGCGCGCAGCTCGCGCATCAAATCCACGATCCGGTGCAGTTCGTCGGCCTCGAAGGCCAGCAGCCACTCGTAGTCCCCGAGTGCGAACGAGGAGATGGTGTTGGCCCGCACGTCGGCGTAGTCGCGGGCCGCCAGGCCGTGCTCGCGGAGCATGTCGCGCCGGTCCGACTCCTCCAGGACATACCAGTCGTAGGAGCGCACGAACGGGTAGACGCAAACGTAGGTGCGCGGCTCCTCCCCGCTGAGGAACGCCGGCACGTGACCCCGGTTGAACTCCGCCGGCCGGTGCAGGCCGACGTTGCTCCACACCGGCTCCAGCGAGGCGCCCAGCGCCGGTGCGCCGCAGCCGCTGGTAGGCCGCCTGCAGCGCTTCGACGTTGTCGGCGTGCCACCAGATCATGAAGTCGGCGTCGGCCCGCAGCCCGGACACGTCGTAGATCCCCCGCACCACCACGCCCTCCCCCGCGAGCCCCTCGAACAGCTCCGAGACCTCGGTGGCCAGGCCCGCGCGGTCGGCGCCGAGCGGGGCGACGGTGCGGAACACGGAGTACATCGCGTAGCGGATCTCGCTGTTGATCCGCTCCGCCTCGGCGGGGGTGGGCTCGGAGTGCTCGCTCATGTCCCCCATTGTCCGTGGCCGACCGGCACTGGGGACGGCGGGGTCAACCGCCGGCGACCAGACGCCGCGCCGCGTCCCTCGCGGCGCCGATGCAGGCCGGGATCCCGACCCCGTCGTAGGCGGCCCCGGTGACCTCCACTCCGGCGATGGCGGCCACCTCGGACCGCACCGCCGCCACCCGCTCCCGGTGCCCCACGGCATACTGCGGCAGACCCCCGCCCCACCGCTGCACCAGGGCGTCCAGCGGCGTCGGCAGCGCTGCCCCCAGGAAGTCGGCCAGGTCCGCCAGCGAGGCTGCCACCAGGTCCTCATCAGAGCGCTGCAGCGTCGCCTCCTCCCGGTGCCTCCCCAGGGAGGTCCGCAGCACCGCCACGTCCTCCCCCGCCGGCCCGGCGCCGCGGCCCGCCTGGGCCACCCAGTCCCACTTGTTCGCGCTGAACGTGGCCGCCTTGACCGCCCGCCCCTCGACCGGCGGGACCAGCAGCCCGGTGCCGGACAGCCGGGGCAGGTCCGCGGCACGGAAGGCCAGGGCGACGACCGCCATCGACGCCGTCTCGACCTCGCCCACGAGCGCTGCCGCGCCGGGGGCCACACCGGCGAGCAACCGCGCGGTCGGGGCCGGCGGGAGGGCGATGACCAGCCGGTCCGCCCGGTATGTCGTCGGCTCGGGGACCGCTCCCGCCACGAGTTGCCAGCCGGTCCCGTCCGGTGCGCGGTGCACCTCGCGCACGACGGTGCCGGTGCGCACCCGCGCCCCGAGACCCTCGAGGGCGGTGGCCATCGCGGCCGGCAGTCGGTGCAACCCGCCGCGCAGGCCGGCGAAGACCGGGGCGGGGCTGGTGCCCGGCTCCGGCTCCGGCAGCAACCGGTCGGCCGTCGCGAGCAGCGACTCCCCCCGGCGGTGGGCCTCCCACAGCGCGGGGACGGCGGCGGCGGTGGAGATCTCCCGCGCCCTGCCCGCATACACGCCGCCCAGCAGGGGCTCCAGCAGCCGGTCCACGACCGCGTCCCCGAGCGATGCGGCGACGAGGTCGCCGACGCTCAGGTCGTCCGTCCCACCATGCCCGGGCAGGTGCTCGGCACCGGCACGGGCCACCTCCTCGTCGGTGAGCAGGCCGCGCAGCAGTGCCGGGTCGGCGGGGACCCCCATCAGGGTGCGCCCCGGCATCGGGTGCAGCGTGCCGCGACTCCAGATCGACGAACCCCGGATCGGGGGGTGGACCACGTCGTCGCCGAGGCCGATCTCGTGCATCAGCGCCACGGCCTCCGGGCGTCTGGCCAGCACCGACTCGGCGCCCACGTCGAGCGTCACGCCGGCCACGGTGGCCCCCCGCAGCTTGCCCCCGACCCGACCGGTGGCCTCCAGCACGGTGACCCGGTGCGGCGCGACGTGACGGGTCAGTTCCCAGGCGGCGGCCAGCCCGGAGATGCCGCCGCCGATGACGAGAAAGCTCGGATCCGGCACGGTCGGAGTGTATGCCGCGGGCCCGATCGGACTCCCGTGGGGCACGATGACCCCGTGGCCACCGATCACACCGCCGCCCTGGGCCTGGTCCGGATGACGCCCGCCCAACAGCTCCGGGCAGGGCGACTCCCGGTGCGACTGCTCCAGCTCTTCGTCGGCCTGACCCTGTTCGGGCTGTCCATGGCCATGCTGATCCGGGCCGGACTGGGGATGATCCCGTGGGACGTCCTGCACTTCGGTCTGGCCCGGCACCTGCCGCTGAGCTTCGGCGCAATCGTCATCGCCCTGTCGGTCCTGGTGCTGCTGTTGTGGATCCCGCTGCGGGAGATGCCCGGGGTCGGCACCGTGGCCAACGCCCTCTGGGTCGGGGTCGCGGCCGACGTGTCGTTGGCGCTGCTGCCCCAGATGACCGAGTTGCCCGCCCAGCTGGCCATGATGATCGGCGGCATCGTCCTCAACGCGGTCAGCACCGGCCTGTACATCGGGGCCCAGCTCGGCCCCGGTCCGCGGGACGGCCTCATGACGGGGTTGCCGCGGGTGTTGCCGTTCAGCCTGCGCACGATCCGCACCGGGATCGAGGTCTCAGTGGTGCTGGTCGGCTGGCTGCTCGGTGGCGTGGTCGGGGTCGGCACCGTGCTGTTCGCCATGGCGATCGGACCGCTGACCCAGCTCGTCCTGCCGCCCCTGGTGATCCGGTTGCCCCATCCGCCTCAGCGTGCGGACAGCTCCTGAACCAGTCCCACGACCCGGGTGAGCACCGTCGGATCGGTGTCGGGAAGCACCCCGTGCCCCAGGTTGAAGATGTGGCCAGGTGCCGACCTGCCCTGCTCCACCACCTCACGCACCCCGGCCGCCAGCGCCTCCCAGGGCGCGAAGAGCAACGCCGGGTCCAGGTTGCCCTGCACGGCATACCGGCCCTGGGTGCGGTCCACCGCGTCGGTGAGGGAGACCCGGTAGTCCACCCCGATCACGTCCGCCCCGGCCTCGGCCATCTGGGGTAGCAGCTCACCCGTGCCGACGCCGAAGTGAATCCGGGGGATGCCCAGGTCCGCGACGCCCTCCAGCACCGCCCGGCTGTGCGGCTGCACGAAGCGCAGGTAGTCCTCCCGCGGCAGGGCACCCACCCAGGAGTCGAAGAGCTGCACTGCGGCGGCGCCGGCCTCGGCCTGCACCCGCAGGAAGGCGCCGGAGATCTGCGCCAGCCGCGCCAGGAGGTCGGACCAGAGCTGCGGGTCCCCGTGCATCAACGCCTTGGTGTGCTGGTGCGTCCGGGACGGGCCGCCCTCGACCAGGTAGGACGCGAGCGTGAAGGGCGCCCCGGCGAAGCCGATCAGCGGGGTGCCCCCGAGCGCCGCCACCGTCCGGGCCACGGACTCGGCGATGTCGGGCACCGCGTCGGCCGACAGCTCCGGCAACCGGTCGAGGTCGGCACGGGTGCGGAAGGGCTGTGCGACCACGGGGCCGACGCCCGCCACGATGTCCAGGTCCACGCCGACGGCGTGCAGCGGCACCACGATGTCGCTGAAGAAGATCGCCGCGTCGACCCCGTGCCGACGCACCGGCTGCATCGTGATCTCGCTGACCAGGTCGGGGGTCCGGCAGGCCTCCAGCATCCCCACCCCCGCGCGGAGCTCCCGGTACTCGGGAAGCGACCGACCCGCCTGCCGCATGAACCAGACGGGGGTGCGGTCCACCTCGGCACCGCGGGCGGCACGGATCAACAGGCTGTCGGACGGGGCGGGGGAACTGGCGTGGGTCACTGCCCGATCCTCCCACGCGCCCACGGCGTGGCACCCGGCCGGACCCCCCGGTGCGGCATAATCTGAGGCAGTGGTGAGCCGCATCGAGATGGGCCGTGACCGCACGGCCGCAGCCGGGTCCTCCTACGACCCGGCCGTATTCGAGCGCGCGGTCGAGGCCGTGCGCTCGGCACCGTTGCGTGCCGAGCTGCAGGTCGAGGAGGTGCCGGCCCCCACCCGGCTCGCCCCCGCCGCACTCGCCCTGTCCGGTGAGGTGCTGCCCGTGCGCGGCGACGACGAGGAGTCGGTGGCCACCGGCAGGTTCGTCCTGCTCCACGACCCTGACGGGCCCGAGCCGTGGGAGAGCGTCTGGCGGGTCGTCACGTACGCCAAGGCCACGATGGAGCCCGAGGTCGGCGGGGACCCGATGATGGGCCAGGTCGGCTGGTCCTGGCTCACCGACGCCCTGGAGTCCCGCGGGCTCTCCTACGCCGCCGAGGCCGGGGCCGTCACCTGCGTCATCTCGGAGAGCTTCGGCGCGCTCTCGGACCGCGACCAGACGGTGGAGATGGAGATCCGGGCGTCCTGGTCGCCCCTGGACGGTGACACGATCGACCAGCACCTGCAGGCCTGGGGGGACCTGTTGTGCACCATCGCGGGCCTGCCGCCGCTGCCGGACGGGGTCGTCCCGATGCCTGGGCCCCGCCGGTGACCGGGGAAATGAGCCAGCCCCGACCCGACGACCCGACCAGCCCGACCACCGGCGCCGACGTGCCCGCGGACCCGCCCCCCGTCGAGCACCTGACCGAGCCCCGCGACGGACTGCCCGAACTCGTCGCCGACCACCGCGCGTTGCAGGACGCCGTCGCGGCCATCAGCGAGGGCACCGGCCCCGTCGCGGTCGACGCCGAACGGGCCTCGGGCTACCGGTACGGCCAGCGTGCCTACCTCGTGCAGCTGCGCCGCCAGGGCGCCGGCACCTGGCTCATCGACCCGGTCCCCTTCGAGGACCTCGCCGCGCTGGGCCACACCCTCGCCGGCACCGAGTGGGTGCTGCACGCCGCGACCCAGGACATCCCGTGCCTGGCCGAGATCGGGATGCGCCCGAGCACGCTGTTCGACACCGAGCTCGGCGCCCGGCTGGCGGGCCTGCCCAAGGTGGGCCTCGCCGCGGCGCTCGAGCACTACCTCCAGGTCAGCCTGGCCAAGGAGCACTCCGCCGTCGACTGGTCCAGCCGCCCCCTGCCGGAGCCGTGGTTGCGCTACGCCGCGCTCGATGTGGAGCTGCTCGTGGAGTTGCGCGATGCCGTGGAGCAGGACCTGGTGGCGCAGGGCAAGGCGGAGTGGGCCGCCCAGGAGTTCCAGGCCCTGGCCAGCTTCACCGGCACCGGGCCGCGGCCCGACCCGTGGCGACGCACCTCCGGCATGCACCGGATCCGCAACCGCCGCGCCGCCGCCCTGGTCCGGGAGCTGTGGCTGGTCCGCGACGAGATTGCCCAGGAGCGCGATGTCTCCCCCGGACGGGTGCTGCCCGACGCCACCCTCATCGACCTCGCCTCGCGTGCGCCGAAGACCGCCGCAGCCCTCACCGCCGAGCGCAGCGCGGAGACCACCCGCTCGCGGCAGCGGCGCGCCCACCAGGGCCTGTCCCGCTACCAGCGCGACTGGTTGGGGGCGATCCGGTATGCCAGTGACCTGCCGGACCAGGAGTTGCCCGAGCTCACCCGGCGCACCGATGGCCCGCCCCCGGCCCGCGCCTGGGCCGACCGCGACCCCGTGGCCGCGGCGCGTCTGACCCGTGCCCGGGAGGACCTGGCGGCGCTGTCCGAGGAGCACCGCATCCCGGTGGAGAACCTGCTGACCCCCGACACGGTGCGCCGTGTCCTGTGGGAGCCCCCGACCCCTGCCGAGGGGGACGGGATCGGCATACCGGATATCGCGGCAGTCCTGCGCGAGCACGGTGCCCGGCCCTGGCAGATCGACCTGGTCGCGCCCATCCTGACCGAGGCGATTGCCGAGCACCCCGCCGGTCGGTGACCCGAATATCTCATATGTGATCTACCATGGCGCCATGACCGAGACCTACCTGTCGCGCATCGGCAACCTCATCCGGGACGCGCGCCGCCACAAGGAGCTCACGCAGGCCGAGCTCGCCGGCCTGCTCGGCACCAGCCAGAGTGCCATTGCCCGGATCGAGCAGGGCAAGCAGAACCTGTCCCTGGAGATGCTCGCCCGCATCGGGGAGAGTCTGGACTCCGAAATCGTCTCGGTCGGCAGCGCCGTCCCGCAGAACCTCCGGATCACCGGTGGCGTCAAGCTGTCCGGCGAGATCGACGTGCGCACCTCCAAGAACGCTGCGGTCGCCCTGCTGTGCGGCTCCCTGCTGAACAAGGGCCGCACGACGCTGCGCAACCTGGCGCGGATCGAGGAGGTCAACCGGATCACCGAGGTGCTGACCAGCCTCGGCTACAAGATCCGCTGGCTCGGCGACAGCAACGACCTGGAGATCGTGCCGCCAGCCCGCATCGAGCTGGAGTCGATGGATGAGGCCGCCGCCCGGCGCACCCGCACGATCATCATGTTCCTGGGCCCGCTGCTGCACGAGTTCGACAACTTCGAGTTGCCCTACGCCGGCGGCTGTGACCTCGGCACCCGCACCGTCGAGCCGCACATGACCGCGCTGCGCCAGTTCGGCCTCGACGTCACCGCCACCCAGGGGTCCTACCACGCGACCGTCGACCCCTCCCGGCGTCCCACCCGACCCATCGTGCTCACCGAGCGGGGCGACACCGTCACCGAGAACGTCCTCCTTGCGGCCGCCCGCCACCCGGGCACGACCGTGATCCGCAACGCCTCCCCCAACTACATGGTGCAGGACCTGTGCGTCTTCCTCCGCGTGCTCGGGGTCAAGGTCGAGGGCATCGGCACCACCACGCTGACCGTCACCGGCGTCGAGGAGATCGACGTCGACGTCGAGTACTCCCCGTCCGAGGACCCGATCGAGGCGATGTCGCTGCTCGCCGCGGGCGTCGTCACGGGCAGCGAGATCACCATCAAGCGGGTCCCCGTGGAGTTCATGGAGATCGAGCTGGCGGTGCTCGACACGATGGGGCTGCAGTACGAGCTGAGCGAGGAGTACACCTCCGCCAACGGGTTCACCCGGCTGGTCGACCTGCGCACCGTCCCCGGTCCACTCAAGGCGCCGCTGGACAAGATCCACCCGCTGCCCTTCCCCGGGCTCAACATCGACAACCTGCCGTTCTTCGCGATCATCGCCGCCTGCGCCGAGGGCTCCACGATGATCCACGACTGGGTCTATGAGAACCGCGCCATCTACCTCACCGAGCTCACGACGCTCGGCGCCAAGGTGCACCTGATGGACCCGCACCGGGTGATGGTTGAGGGCCCCACCAAGTGGCGCGCCGGCGAGATCATGTGCCCGCCCGCGCTGCGCCCGGGTGTCGTGATCCTGCTGGCGATGCTCGCCGCCCCCGGGGTCTCGGTGCTGCGCAACGTCTATGTGATCAACCGCGGCTACGAGGACCTGGCCACCCGCCTG
Source organism: Ornithinicoccus sp. (assembly GCF_057176825.1). Taxonomy (NCBI): domain Bacteria; kingdom Bacillati; phylum Actinomycetota; class Actinomycetes; order Micrococcales; family Intrasporangiaceae; genus Ornithinicoccus; species Ornithinicoccus sp. The sequence goes on from NZ_CM169976.1 coordinate 2,702,913, forward strand.
AACAATCTCGGCGCCAGCATCCAGACCTTCCGCGATATCTGACCCCTCGCCCGACCGTCGGGTAGTTTGGGCGCTGTGACAGCCACCACATATCTGGAGCACGGCGGTCCGATCCCGTTGGCCCACCGCGGCTTCTCCCAGGAGGGGCTGGAGAACTCGATGGCGGCGTTCGCCTCGGCGGTGGCGCTGGGCTACGAGTATGTGGAGACCGACGTGCATGCCACGCAGGACGGGGTGCTCGTGGCCTTCCACGACACGCGACTGGACCGCGTCACCGATGCGACAGGCTCCATCACCGGGATGCCGTGGGCCGAGATCAGCAAGGCACGGATCGGCGGCACCGAGCCAGTCCCCAGGCTGGAGGAGATCCTGCACACCTGGCCCGACCTGAAGGTCAACATCGACATCAAGACTGCCGGCGCGATCGTCCCCCTGGTCCGGGCCATCGAGCGCACCAAGGCGCACGACCGCGTGTGTGTCACCTCGTTCTCTGACCGTCGGCGGGTTGCAGCGCTACGCCGGCTCAGCCGCCCGGTCGCGACCTCCGGGGGACAGCGGACCGTGGCCCGTTTCCTCGGGGCGGCCCGCCTGCCCCGCCAGCGGAGCCAGGCGCTGCGCCGGGTGCTGAGGGGCATCGACTGCCTGCAGGTCCCGGAGGACTTCGGCAGGGTGAAGGTCGTCAGCCCGGCTACGGTCGAGGCAGCCCACGCCGTGGGCGTGCAGGTCCACGTGTGGACCGTCAACGAGGTCCCCGCGATGCACCGGCTGCTGGACATGGGCGTCGACGGACTCGTGACGGATCGTGCGGACCTGCTCAAGCAGGTGCTGCAGGACCGAGGCACCTGGGCCTAGGAGGTACGGGCCGCCAGGCCACCCGTCCGGTCGCGGTGGGGACCGCCAGGCCACCCGTCCGGTCGAGACACAAGATGTGGGGGGTTACATCGATGTCATTTCGTGTATATAGTGGCGCACGCAGCTGGTTCGGCCGCTTCCCCTCGGGGTGGTGGTCGTCGCAAGAGGGAACCCGGTGAGACTCCGGGACTGCCCCGCAGCGGTGAACGGGAACGACCTTCGTCATCCAGCACTGGACCACCCAGGTCCGGGAAGCGGCGAACAGTAGGCGACCTGGCAACAGGTCCGGCCCGTGAGTCCGAAGACCTGCCAGTGCACTGCCGTCCCGACGACGGCGGTGGTCCGCGGCCGCGTGGGACGGTCAGGGCCCGACGCGACCGCCCGCGGGCGGTCAGGCGTCCCGCCCTCCCCTCCCCTCGGCATACGGGCTCGCTCCGCTTTCTTGAGTTCACGAGGGGTGAACCGATGAGCATCACGGTCATCAAGCGCGACGGCACGCGCACGGCATACGACGGGTACGAGGTCGCCCGGTCCATCGAGGCAGCAGCCCGGGGTCTGGACGACGCGATCACGCGCACCACCCAGCTGCAGTCCGAGCTGGAGATCACCCTGTTCGACGGCATCACCAGCGAGGAGCTGGACCAGGCGGTCATCCAGGTGGCGCTGCAGAACGTCAAGGACGACCCGGCCTACGACACGATCGCCTCCCGCCTGCTGGTGAAGTCGCTCTACAAAGCCGTGTTCGGGGAGACCCACGACCTGTTCGGCGACGTCGACCCCAGCACCATCGCCAAGCTGCACCGCGCTGGGTTCCCCGGCTACGTCGAGCAGGCGGTGCGCTCCGGCCAGCTCGACCGCCGTCTCGGCGAGGTCTTCGACCTGGAGCGGCTCGCGGAGGCGCTGGACCCCTCGCGCGATGACCTGCTGCGCTTCATCGGGGCGCAGACGATGCGCAACCGCTACCTGCTGACCGGCCCCGACCGCACGCCCCTGGAGGTGCCGCAGTACTTCTGGATGCGCGTCTCGATGGGCCTGTCGCTCAACGAGGACGACCCGACGACCGCCGCGCTCTCGTTCTACGACAAGATGTCCCGGCTGGAGTACCTCGCGGCCGGCTCCACCCTGGTTAACGCCGGCACGTCCTACAGCCAGCTGTCCAACTGCTTCGTGATGCAGATGGAGGACGACATCGAGCACATCGCCAAGAGCGTGCGCGACGTCATGTGGCTGACCAAGGGCACCGGCGGCATTGGCCTGTCGGTCACCAAGCTGCGCTCCGAGGGCAGCCCGATCCGGTCCAACAACACGACCTCGACCGGCCCGATCCCGTTCATGCACACCATCGACTCAACGCTGCGGGCCGTCAGCCGCGGGGGCAAGAAGTTCGGCGCGCTGTGCTTCTACATGGAGAACTGGCACCTGGACTTCCCGCAGTTCCTGGACCTGCGGCAGAACTCCGGCGACCCCTACCGCCGCACCCGCACCGCCAACACGGCCGTGTGGATCTCCGACGAGTTCATGAAGCGGGTGGAGCGGGACGACGAGTGGTACCTCTTCGACCCGCTGGAGACGCCGGACCTGGTCGAGGCCACCGGTGCGGAGTTCAGCAGGCTGTATGCCGAGTACGTCACCCGGGCGAAGGCCGGCGAGCTGCGGCACCGGCGGATGCGGGCCCGCGAGCAGTTCCGGTCCATCCTGATCTCGCTGCAGACCACCAGCCACCCGTGGCTGACCTGGAAGGACACCGTCAACACCCGGGCGCTGAACCACAACACCGGGACGATCCACCTGTCCAACCTGTGCACCGAGATCTGCCTGCCGCAGGACCGTGACAACGTCTCCGTCTGCAACCTGGCCTCGGTCAACCTCTCGCGCCACGTCACCGGCCGCCGGCAGCAGGCCCGGGTCGATTGGGACCGCCTGGCCGAGTCCACCCGGCTGGCGGTCCGTCAGCTCGACAACCTGATCGACATCACGATCAGCTCCGTGCCGGAGTCCGAGCGGTCCAACGAGCTCAACCGGGCGCTGGGCCTGGGCGTGATGGGCTTCACCGACATCGTCGAGCGGTTCGGCTTCTCCTACGAGTCCGAGCAGGCCTACGAGTTGATGGACGAGATCATGGAGTTCGTCTCCTGGCACGCCATCGACGCCAGTGCCGACCTGGCCCGGGAACGCGGCGCCTACCCCAACTTCGCGGGGAGCCGGTGGAGCGAGGGGCTGGTGCCGGTCGACTCCCTGGACCTGCTCGAGGCCGACCGCGGCACCCCCGTCGACGTGGACCGGACCACCCGGCTGGACTGGGACACGCTGCGGGCCAAGGTCGCCGGCGGCATCCGCAACTCCACGCTGATGGCGATCGCGCCCACCGCCTCGATCGGCCTGGTCGCCGGCACCACCCCCGGCCTGGACCCGCAGTTCAGCCAGATCTTCAGCCGGTCCACCAGTTCGGGCAAGTTCCTGGAGGTGAACCGCAACCTGGTGCAGGACCTGATGGACGCCGGGCTGTGGGAGCAGGTCCGCGAGGAGTTGCTGCGCCACCAGGGTGACCTGTCCAAGGTCGAGGGTGTCCCCGCGGAGCTGCAGGAGATCTACCGCACCTCCTTCCAGCTCTCCCCCTACGCGTTCCTGCACGTCGCCGCCCGTGCCCAGAAGTGGATCGACCAGGCCATCAGCCGCAACATCTACCTGGCCAGCCGAGACGTCGGCGACATGGTCGAGCTCTACTCCGCCGCCTGGCGGATGGGTGTCAAGACCACCTACTACCTGCACATGATGCCGCGGCACCAGGCTGAGCAGTCCACCGTGCGGGTCAACAAGGCCGAGCAGTCCGGTGGCGCCGGGGCACCCCGCCGCGGCTTCGGAGGAGCGGGCGCCGGCAGCGGTGCCGGCGCGGCGGGTGGAGCCCGTCGTGGGTTCGGTGCCGCAGCGCCGGCGGCGGCACCCCCCGCTCCCGTCGCCGAGGCGGTCGCCGAGCCGGTGACCGCCCCGGAGGAGGCGACCCAACTCGACCTCATCGACGGGCAGGCGTGCCCGATCGACCCGCAGGAACGCCTGCAGTGCGACTCCTGCCAGTGAGCCACGCCCTCGGCATACCCGAAAGGACCTGACATGACCACCGACACCACACCGACCACCACCGCCCGGGGCATCCTCGGCACCGGCATCCAGGAGGGCCTGCTGCTCAAGCCGGTCACCTACCCGTGGGCCTACGACCTCTACAACCAGGCCGTGGCCAACACCTGGTTCCCCAACGAGATCCAGCTCGGGGAGGACCTGGGCGACTTCGAGCGGATGACGCAGGAGGAGCGGCACGCGCTGACCTTCCTGATGAGCTACTTCAACCCCAACGAGCTGCTCGTCAACAAGGCCCTGGCCTTCGGGGTCTACCCCTACGTCAACGCCGCCGAGTGCCACCTCTACCTGGCCAAGCAGATGTGGGAGGAGGCCAACCACTGCATGGCCTTCGAGTACGTGCTTGAGACGTTCCCGGTGGACCGGGAGCAGGCCTACGAGTCGCACGTCACGGTGCCCTCGATGGCGGCCAAGGAGGAGTTCGAGGTCCGTTACATCCGGCGGATGACCGAGCAGACCCTGGACATCACCACGGTCGAGGGCAAGCAGGACTTCGTGCGCAACCTGGTGGCCTACAACGTGATCCTGGAGGGCATCTGGTTCTACTCCGGCTTCATGGTGGCGCTGAGCTTCCGGCAGCGGAACCTGCTGCGCAACTTCGGTTCGCTGATCGACTGGATCGTGCGGGACGAGAGCCTGCACCTGAAGTTCGGCATCAACCTGATCCTCACCGTGCTGGAGGAGAACCCGGAGATCGCGACCGAGGAGTTCGCCGCCGAGATCCGGCAGATGGTGCTCGACGGGGTCGAGATGGAGGAGCAGTACAACAGGGACCTGCTGCCCAACGGCATCCTCGGGCTCAACGCCGACTACATCAACCAGTACGTGAAGTACCTGGCCGACCGCCGGCTGGAGGAGCTCGGCTTCGACCCGCACTACCGGGTGGCGAACCCCGCCAAGTGGATGGCCGCGGCCAACGACACCCTGGAGCTGGTGAACTTCTTCGAGTCCACCAACACCTCCTACGAGGTGAACGCCCGGGCGCACTGACCGCGGCGTCTAGCCGGGGCGGTCCCGCTATGCCAGGGCGATCTCGAGGATCTCCCGGGCAGGGTCGTGGACCGCCTCGGCGGCCGTCCTGCCGGTCGCCGCCAGGTAGCGGTCGACGATCCGGTTGCCCGCGGCGTAGCCGGCACCGGTCGGCAGCCCCACGGGGTTGCCGCCGAACGCCCTGGCGGCCTCGTCCCCCAGCACCCAGGCACCGAAGTTCTCCATGCCGGTCACGTCCAGGCCGGAGACGACCTTGGCGAACACCTCGTCGTCGTCCAGGTGCGGCACCCCTATCCGGGCGTAGCCGAGGTCGTCGCCGTAGACCTGCCGGGCGAAGGCGTCGGCCAGCCCCTCGGACACCACGTGGTCGCCGACCGTCACCGTGGCCGGATCCCAGGTGGCACCGCCGGGGGCGAACCGCACGTTGTGATGCAGTTCGTGCACGGCCGTCGCCTCCACCCGGGCGAGCACCTCCTCGAACGGCCAGAAGGTCAGCGCGAGGTAGCCGGTGACGCTGCCGTTGGCGGTCATCCCCAGGGCGTGGTCCATGAAGTAGCTGTTACCCGGGTCGCCCAGCACGATGTATGCCGTGAGGTCGGGGACCTCAAACCCCGGCACCGCGGCCTGCAGTCGCCCGAGGCCGTCCTCCAGTGCCTGACCGACCCGGCCCCAGACGTCGGCCTCCCGCATCGTGGCCAGCGCCGCCCGGCACCGCTCCTCGTCCCGGTCCAGGGGGAAGCCGCCGCCCATCCCGTGCATCGCCACCAGGTCGACCTCACCCGGGAAGTAGCGGTAGAGCCCGGCCGCTGGCTCGGCCATCCGACGCACCAGCTCGGGCCGGTCTGCGGCGGGGGCGGCCAGGATGTCGTGCATCTGCTGGTCGGTGTCCAGAACGGTGATCGTCATGGCGCCCACGGTAGGCAGCGACGCTGCGTGAGGGTCAACAGGTTTCGCCGCCCTCCGTCTCAGGGGGGAGGCGGACGGCGCGGGCAGCCCGCATACTCACAGGCATGAGCGAGTCCATCATGACGCCAGGAGCCCAGGTGCTCACCCCCCACGGGCAGGGCGCGGTCGTCGACGTCCGTGCCACGCCAGCGGGCAAGATGGTCATCGGGGTCGAGGACGACGACGGCGCGGTGACCTACTTCACCGAGAAAGCGCTCCGGCTCGCGCAGCGCTAGGACCCCGCGACGAGGGGGCTACTCGACGAAGCCCTCCTCCTGGAGCCACTCGAAGGCGACGTCCCCGGGCTCCTCGCCGTCCACGTCCACCCGCGCGTTGAGCTGCAAGCAGCACCTCGTCGGTCAGTTTCTCGGTGACGGGGGCGAAGAGCTCCTCCAGCCCCGGGTGCTCCTCGAGCACCTCCTCGCGGATCACCAGGGACACGTTGTACTTCGGGAAGTACTCCCGGTCGTCCTCCAGCACCACCAGGTCCAGCGCCACGATGCGCCCGTCGGTGGTGAACACCTCACCGAAGTTGCAGGCTCCGCTGGCGGTCGCGTCGTAGATCGCACCCGTCTGGTAGGTCCGCAGGTTGTCCTCCGGCACCCCGTCGGAGTCGCCCTGCGGGATGTCGTAGGTCTCCAGCATCCCGGGCAGGCCGTCGGGCCGGTTGGTGAACTCCGACTCGACGCAGAAGGTGCGCTCCTCCACCGGGATGTCCTGGATCTCCGAGAGCTTGGTGATCCCGAACTCGTCCGCCACGTCCTGGGTCACCGCGAACCCGTAGGTGTTGTTCATCGGCGCCGGCGGCAGCCACACCAGGCGGTTCAGGTCCAGGTCCTCGTCGCGGACAGCCTCGTACTGTCCCTGCTCGTCGGCGATCGGGTCGTCGTGCCCCAGGTAGGTGATCCAGCCGGTGCCGGTGTACTCCCACATCGCGTCGATCTGGCCCTCGATCTGGGCCTGTCGAGCCGCGGCGCTGCCGGGGATGTTGGTCAGGTCGGTGACGTCCGCACCCCCGGAGGCCAGCAGGGTCACCGCCATCTTGCCCAGGATCACGTTCTCGCTGAAGTTCTTGGAGCCGATGCTGATCTCCAGCCCGCTCAGGTCGGTCCCCTCCAGGTCGCCGATCAGCGCGCTGCTGTGGATCTGCCCGCCGGCCGTGCCCAGTCCGCACCCCGCCAGCACGAGGGCGGGGGCCAGCACCAGGGCTGCCCGTCGTATGCCGTGACGCACCTTCACCGTCAGATCCCCTTCGGCCGGGTGGCCAGCTCGAGCAGGCGGCCCAGCCACTCGATGACGAGGGCGAGCAGGGCGATGAGCAGCGCCCCAGTCACCATGAGCGAGAAGCGGAACAGGGAGATCCCGGTCTGCAGGATCTCGCCCAGACCACCGGCGTCGATGAAGCAGGCCAGGGACGCGGTGCCGGCGAGCAGCACCAGCGCGGTGCGCACACCCGCCATGATGACCGGCACGGCGAGCGGCAGCTCGATCCGGAACAACGTCGCGGCCTGGGTCATCCCGACGCCGCGTCCCGCCTCGACCAGAGTGGGGTCGACGCCCTGGATGCCGGTGATCGTGTTGCGCAGGACGGGCAGGATGCCATAGAGGCTGAGCGCAAAGATGGCGGTCCAGAAGCCGCCGCCCAGCCACAGGAAGAGCAGCACGATGAGACCGACCGAGGGTGCGGCCTGCCCCGCGTTGGCGATGCCGACCACAACGGGCGAGGCGGCACGGAACCGCCCCCGGGTCAGGATGATCCCCAGCGGGACGGCGACCAGGACGACCACTGCCGCGGAGACGAAGGTCAGCTGCACGTGCTCCCAGATCAGCTGGTTGACCTCGGACCAGCGCAGCTGGTTCTCCTCGACGCTGTCCAGGTCGGCCGTCTGCCGCCACAGCACGTAGCCGCCGAACGCCAGTGCCACCAGCAGCGGCGGGACCACCAGCATGGTCGCGGTCTCCCGCGTCACCACACGGGCGCCGCGCCGCCGGGTGGCGGGTGCCTGGTCCACCTCCTCGCCGGTGGGGGCGGTCTGCTCGCTCATGTCCGACCTCGCCGCTCGGCCACTCGGCACTGCGCCGCCTCGGGCGCCTGGGCCGGCGCGGCCGCGTCGTCGATGTCGTCCGGGTGCTGCTCGCTGCGCAACTTCTCGACGTTGGCCTCGGCCGTCTGTTCGGCGGCCCGCATGTGCTCGGTGACGCTGCCGAAGCTGATGATGCCGAGGTACTCGTCGCGGTCGCCGGTGACGATCGCCCGGGAGTGAGTCGCCGTGAGCATCGTGTCCAGCGCGTCGTTGAGGGTGGCGCGCGTGTCGAGGGTGACCAGGTCCTCGCGAGGACGGCCGACGACTTCCTCGGACTGGCGCACCTGACGCAACCAGGGCCAGGCGACGGGGCGGTTGCGCTCGTCGAGCACCACGATGGCGGGGTCGCCCGCCGCCTCCGCACGGGCGATCGCCTCCGCGGAGGAGTCCCCGATCCGGGCCGTGGTGGCCTCCTTGAGTTCCAGCTCGGACACCCGCGCGAGGGAGAGCTGCTTGAGTGAGGAGCCGGCACCCACGAAGTCGGCGACGAAATCGTTGGCCGGGGCGGCCAGGATGTTCTCCGGGGTGTCGTACTGCGCGACCTGCGCCCCCTCCTGGAAGATCGCGATCCGGTCCCCCAGCTTGATCGCCTCGTCGATGTCGTGCGAGACGCACACGATGGTCTTGCCCAGCTCGCGCTGGATGCTGATCAGCTCGTCCTGCAGCCGCTGCCGGGTGATCGGGTCGACCGCGCCGAAGGGCTCGTCCATCAGGATCACCGGCGGGTCCGCTGCCAGGCCGCGGGCCACCCCCACCCGCTGCTGCTGACCGCCCGACAACTCCCGCGGGTAGCGGTCGCGATACCGGGCCGGGTCCAGCCCCACCAGCTCCAGCAGTTCGTCGACGCGCTCGCTGATCCGGGAGGCGTCCCACCCCAGCATCTTCGGGACGACCGCCACGTTGGTCCCGACGGTCATGTGCGGGAACAGGCTGCCGCCCTGGATGACGTAGCCGATGGTGCGGCGCAACGAGTTGGCGTCCTGCCCCCGGACATCCTTGCCGTCGATGCTGATCGTCCCGGACGTGGGCTCGATCAGCCGGTTGATCATCTTCAGCGAGGTGGTCTTGCCACACCCGGAGGGACCGATGAACATCACGATCTCGCCCGCGGGCACCGTCAGCGTCAGGTCACGTACGGCCGCAACCTTCTGCCCCGCATACTTCTTCACGACGTTCTCAAGTCGGATCTCCGCGCCACTGACGTCCTGGGCTGCGGCAGCGTCGTTCGGTGCCTGGTCAGTCATGAGACACGGATTCCCTTCGAGATGGTGAGGCGGCCGAGGAGCAGCAGCAACAGGTCGGCGATGAGGGCGATGATGACGATGCCGACGGTGCCCACGAGGGCGTAGTTGACCGCGTTGACGCCGCCGGTCTGTGCCAGGCCGGTGAAGATGTAGCCACCCAGCCCGGGGCCGAGCACGTAGGCGGCGATGGCCGCGATGCCCATCGACATCTGCATCGAGATGCGCACCCCGGCCAGGATCACGGGCCAGGCCAGCGGGATCCGGACCCGCAGCAGGGTGCCCAGTTCGGTCATCCCCATGCCGCGGGAGGACTCCAACAGGATCTTGTCCACCCCCTGCAGCCCCACCACCGCGTTGCGCAGGATCGGCAGAACCGCGTAGAAGATGACGCAGAGCAGGGCCGTGGGGGTGCCCAGCCCCGAGACCGGCAACAGCAACCCGACGAGGGCGAAGGAGGGGATGGTCAGCCCGATGGCCGAGACCGCGTTGGCCACGGGTTCCAGTTTGGGCAGCCGGGTGATCACCACGGCCAGCGCGACGGCGATCACGGTGGCGATGAGCACCGCCTGGAAGACCAGGTTGGCGTGCTGGAAGGCGTGCGTCAGGATATCCGTGCTGCGGGCACTGATGAACTCCCACACGATCCAGGTCACCTCAGTCCGGCGTGGTCACCACGGTTTCGGTCCGCCCGCAGCAAAAATGGTGCGTACAACACAACCACAGGTCGCGCCTCACCGCGACCGATGGCGACGACCGGCGTGTCCCCTCCCCCAATTTTCGTAGCGGGTTTGTTGCCGCGTCTGCACTTTTCGTAGCGGATTTGCGCCCCCCTTTCACCGACAAAGTCGCTACGAAAATAGGGAATCGGGCGACAAACTCGCTACGAAAATGGGCTAGGAGTCGCAGCCGGTGAAACGCCACAGGCTCGCCTGGCCGCCGGAGTCGACGAGCTCGCCGAACCCGTCCCGGCCGGTGTCCACCTGATAGAGCCCCTGGGTCGTCTCCTCCCACTTGCCGCCCTCCTCGAAGGTGAGGTCGTCCGCATACACGTGGGTGACGCCCAGGGACCGGACGGCCTCGCACACCTCCGGATCCTTCCACCACCCGTGGTCGGCCGCCGGACCCGGGACCACGCGGTCGAAGTTCTCGGCGAGCAGGAGTCGCTCCGGGGAGCCGGCGATCGGGGTCAGCTGGGGGAAGACGACGGAGACGTCGCTGCGGTGCAGCAGGAAAGCCGAGCCGTTGACCGGCTCCCCCAGCACGACTGCATCCTCGGGCAGCACGTCGGCGGCCCGGTCGATCATCTCCAGCTCCTCGTAGGAGTCGATCATGGTCCCCCACGCGATGGGCCAGGTCGAGTAGACCGACGACATCACCGTCACCTGGGTCGGCCAGCGCAGCCCGAAGGTGGCCAGCACGACCACCACCGCGAGGGCGAGGGCACCCTTGACGATCCCGAGGGAGAAGCGGTCGGCCACCTTGCGCGCCACCAGCGCCGCACCTCCTGCCGCCAGCACGATGGCCGGTATGACGAGGAGCTGGTTGAGCCGGGACGCCTGGGTGTACCAGAAGCCGGCGAGCACCCGCAGCGGGTTCTCCGGCGGGCCGGCCGCGAGCAGGGTCAGCACCCAGGTCGCGATCAGCGCCACCACCAACCACCGGGCGTGGGTGTGCCGGATCGTGATCCAGACCCCGACGAAGACGAGGGCGGTGACCACGGCGTTGAAGGACAGGAACGGGTAGACGTAGATCAGCGGGTGGTCGATGAGGATCGAGCCGATCGCCCCCCAGTAGTGGTCCTGACCGCCCCGCTCGTAGCCCACGATGGCCTGCAACGGCGGGAAGTTCAGCAGGAACACGGTGAGACCGATCGCGCCGGCCACCAGGGCGATCCCGGCCAGCGCCACCGGCACCCGGTGGCCGCGTCGCCAGAAGCGTCGCCCCTGGCGACCCAGCAGCACGGCAATCAGGGGCGCCGCCAGCAGCACGATCGAGAACAGCCCGGACCCGTGCGCCAGCACGACCCCCGACAGGGCCCCCAGGAATCCCAGCAGGTGGGCCAGGTGCAGCCGCCACGGCTGGTCACCACGCAGCGCGACGATGAGCAGCGCCAGGGTCCCCGGCAGGCACGCCACGCTTACCGCGAACGGCCACACCCCCAGCATGGACACCGCCACGGCGGGGAAGGCGACATACGTCGCGGCCAGCAGCGGGGTGAAGATCACCGGCAACGGCCGGCCAGGCCAGACCACCCGGCTCAGCGCCACCAGCCCGCCGATCCAGATCACGGTGCCGAGCACGATCGAGGAGGCGTTCGCCGCCGCGCTCACCCCGCCGAAGCCGGGCACGACGGCGACGATGCTGTGCCACACCGTCGGGTAGTAGGGGGCGATCGTGTCGGCATACAGCGGCGCCATCCCGCCCAGGCTCGAGGCGTTGCCGTACTCCTGGATCACCCACACGGCGTTCAGGTGATAGACCCCGTCCCAGGCCTGCAGCGGCATGTCGGGCCGCCCGATCCCGGTCATCATGGCCGCGGCGAGGGTGCCGCCTCCCACCAGGCAGGTCAGCGCCAGCCAGCGCCGCTCCCGCATCGACATCCGGTGCTCGCCGGCGAGGCGCTCCCCCACCGGGTCGTTCATCGTGCCCAGCCGCCACCCGATCAGCGCCGCCACCGCGACCAGCACCAGGCAACCCGCCAGGAAGGACCCCAGCGACCACCCGATCCCCAGCCGGTCATATCCGATCGCCAGGATCCCCGCGGCGCCGGACGTCAGTGCCGGGCCCGCACCCCAGGCCACCAGGCCACGCACCCCGAGGGCCCGCAGCACGGCATACCCGGGGAGCACCCACAGCCCGGCCATCACGAACAGGCCGGGGACCACCACCCACCAACTCATGCGGTGACCGGTTCACCCCCGCCGATGGTGAGGCGGGGGATGCCGGTGAACCGCTCCGGGTCGGTGATCCGGCGCCCGTCCAGCAGCAGCCGCAGGCCGGGCAGGTCGGCCGCGGACAGGGTGGCGTACTCGGGGTGGTCGGCCTGGACGAAGGCCACGTCCACCGGCTCGCCCAGGTGGTAGGGGCTCCAGCCGTATGCCGTCAGCTCCTCGTCGGTGTACATCGGGTCGTGCACGGTGACGGTCGCGCCGCGGGCCTCCAGCGCGGTGACCGTGGGGAACACCCCGGAGAACGCGGTCTCCTTCACCTTGCCTCGGTAGGAGGCGCCCAGCACCACGGCGCGCAGGCCCGACAGGTCACCCAGCAGCGCCTCGGCGCGGGTGACGGCGTACTCGGGCATCGCGGCGTTGGCCGCCCGGGCGGTCGACACCACGGTGGCGTCCGGGTCGGTCGACAGGTAGAGCCGTGGGTAGACGGGGATGCAGTGGCCCCCGACGGCGATGCCCGGCTGGTGGATGTGGGAGAACGGCTGGGAGTTGCAGGCCTCGATCACCTTGCGCACGTCGATCCCGACCGAGTCGGCGAACACCGCGAACTGGTTGGCCAGCCCGATGTTGACGTCGCGGTAGGTGGTCTCGGCCAGCTTGGCCATCTCGGCGGCCTCGGCGCTGCCCATGTCCCACACGCCGTTGGGGCGGGGCAGGTCCTCGCGCTCGTCGAAGGTGAGCACCGCCTCGTAGAACCGCACGGCGGCCTCGGTGCCGGCCTCGGTGAGCCCGCCGACCAGCTTGGGGTAGCGGCGCAGGTCCTCGAAGACCCGCCCGGTGAGCACACGCTCCGGGGAGAAGACCAGGTGGAACCCGTCGTCCGACCCCTCGGTCAACCCCGAGATCTGCTCGATCATCGGCTTCCAGCGGCCGCGGGTGGTGCCCACCGGCAGCGTCGTCTCGTACGAGATCAGCGTGCCGGCCGTGAGGTGCTCCGCCAGACTCTGCGTGGCCTCGTCCATCCACCCGAAGTCGGGCGCTCCAGTCGCCTCGTCGACGAACAGCGGCACCACGAGCACCACCGCGTCAGCACCCGGGATCGCCTCGGCATACGAGGTGGTGGCCTGCAGCCGTCCCGCCGGCACCAGCTCGGACAGCTTGTCCTGCAGGTGCGCCTCCCCCGGGAACGGCTCGGTCCCCTGGTTCACCAGGTCGACGACCTGGGCGTTCACGTCCACCCCGACGACCTCGTGGCCGGCATCGGCGAACTGCACCGCCAGTGGCAACCCGATCTTGCCCAGCGCGACAACGGCGATCTTCATGACACTCCTGTGCTCCGAGGTGGTGCGGTGATCCCGAGGATATGCGGGCTAGCCGGTCCGGGACGAAACGGCGCGCTCGTATGCGGAGTGGTAGCCGTCGGCGACGGCCGGCACCGAGAAGCGTTGCCCGACCGTGTCCGAGATGTCCTGGGCGCTCAGTCCGGCGGTCCGCTGCAGCACCGCCTCGACCGCGTCGGCGTAGGCCCCGGCCTCCTGGACGTCGACGGTCTGGCCGACCGCGGGGTCGATGTACTCCCCCTGGCCGCCGGTGGCGCCGACGACCACGGGACGGCCGGCGACGAGCGCCTCGGCGCAGGAGACGAAGAAGTTGTCGCCCCGCGTCGGACCCAGGAACAGGTCGGCACGGGCCAGCTCGCGCAGCACCCCGGCGCCGTCGAGGGGGCCGGTCAGCTCGACCCGGGCCGCGACGTCCAGCAGCCGGGCGCGCTCCCCGATGACGCTGCGGAGCGGGCCCTCGCCGACGAGAGTGAGGCGGGCGTCGTGCCCGCGGAAGAGCAGCTCGGCGAGCACGTCGACGGCCAGCACGGGGTCCTTGCGCTCGATCAGCCCGCCGACCGAGACCAGGCGCAGCCGGCCCTGGCGGGTCGAGCGATCGGGCACCGGGTCGGGCACGGGCACGATGCAGGGCACGACGCTCACCGGGGCGTCGCCGCGGACCTCGCGGATCGGGTCGGCGAGGTACTCACAGACCGCGGTGACCACGTCGGGGCGCCGGTGCAGGCGGCGCAGCGCGGGCAGCGCCCGGCGCCAGGTGGGCGGCAGGGTCTGCGGGGCGGTCAGGCCCGACCAGTGCTCGGTGTGCACCCACGGGGCGTCGGGCCGCCACCAGGCCAGCGGCAGCAGCGCCGAGAAGGCCATGGTGTGGACCACGTCTGCGCCCTGCGTGAGCCCGCGCAGCGCCCGCCCCGCGGCGGCGATCTGCCGGGGGTCCGAGGTCGACATGGGGATCCGGGTGACCGGCAACCCCTCGACGATGTGCTGCTCCGAGCCGTCCCGGGCCCAGGTCGGCTCCCACTGGTGCGGCGGGCACAGGTGCACCACGGCGACCTCGTGATCCGGGCCTGCGATCGCCCGGGCGTCCTTGACCACGAACGCCCCGGTGGAGGCGCCGCGAGGGCTCGGGAACCAGGTCGTCACGGCGAGCACACGCATGGGCGGCAACCTACCCGGCTGTGGGGAAACCCACAGCACCAGCCGGTTGCTCACCGTTGCGCGAGGGGGTGCGCGTCTGCATACAGTGCTGACCCATGAGCCGCGAGCCCTCCCTGGCCCCCAGCACCGCCTACCTCGACCAGCTCGAGACCGAGACCGTCGCCCGGTTGCGCAACGCCGTGGCGGACCCCTCCCCCTTCGCGGGCGCCCCGGACGAGATCTCGACCGCGGTGGAGCAGGCGGCGGAGGCGCTCCGGGACGACCTCACCCACATCGTGCACACCCTCCACGGCGACCCCGAGACCGCCTACCAGGAGCACCGCAGCGCGGCCACGCTGGTGGAGGTGCTCAGCCGGCACGGCATCACGGCGACGCTGGGGGTGCACGGGCTGGAGACGGCGTTCCGCGCGGAGATCGGGTCCGGGGACACCGGCTCGACCATCGCGATCCTCGCGGAGTACGACGCGCTGCCGGAGGTCGGCCATGCCTGCGGGCACAACGTGATCGCCGCGACCGGTGTCGGTGCCTTCCTCGCGCTGGCCCGCACTCTCGACGAGCGCCCCGACGCCTTCCCCGGGCGCGTCGTGCTGCTGGGCACGCCGGCGGAGGAGGGGCACACTGGCAAGGAACTGCTGGCCCGCGAGGGCGCTTTCGACGACGTGGACGCGGCCATCATGGTCCACCCTTATGGCTACGACCTGGCCGACCAGGTCTGGCTGGGCCGCCGGCTGCTGCGGTGGGAGTTCAGCGGTGTCCCGGCCCACGCCTCGGCCCAGCCGTTCATGGGGCGCAACGCCCTGGACGCCGCCACCCTGGCCTACCAGGCGGTGGGCCTGCTGCGGCAACAGCTGCCGCCGGTCGACCGGGTCCACGCGGTCATCACCGAGGGTGGCACCCGGGCCAGCGTGATCACCGAGAAGGCCGTGGTGCAGTTGTATGCCCGGTCCAAGTACGTCGAGACCCTCAAGGACCTCAGCGCCCGGCTCGACGACATCGCCCACGGTGCCGCGCTGATGACCGGCACCAGCGTCGAGGTCTCCTGGGACGCCTACCCGCCGTCCCTGCCGATCCGCACCAACAACGCCCTGACCGGCCGCTGGGTCGAGGCGCAGCGCCGCCGCGGCCGGGACCCGCTGCCGCTGGGCGTGGTCTCGGAGACGATCGCCGCCTCCACCGACTTCGGCAACGTCAGCTTCCGGGTGCCGGGCATCCACCCGTTGCTCAAGATCGCCCCGCCGGAGGTCGCCCTGCACACCCGGGATTTCGCGGCGGCAGCCGCCACCCGGGAGGCCGAGGACGGCGCCGTCGACGGCGCGGTCGGCCTGGCGCTGACCGCCCTGGACTACCTGTCCGACAGTGACCTGCAGCGCTCCGTCCACCAAGAGTTCGCGGACCAGGGCGGCCCCCTGGACGTGCCGCACTACTTCGACTGAGAGGCACCCACCAATGACCGCGCAGACCAGCAACGCGGGCGACTCGCGCCTGAACCGGATCCTCAACGGGGTCGAGACGGGTGGGCAACAAGCTGCCCGACCCGTTCATGCTCTTCGTCGGCCTCTTCGTCATCGTGGCGGTGGTCTCCACCGGGCATGGCGTGGGCGGGCATCACCGTGCAGATCCCCGGCGCCGACGAGGTCACCGAGATCAAGGGACTGTTCACCGGTGAGGGCCTGGTCTGGCTGACCGAGAACGTCGGCCCGAACTACCTCGGCTTCCCGCCCCTGGTCACCGTACTCACGATCCTGCTCGGTGTCGGCGTCGCGGAGAAGTCGGGACTGCTGGCCGCCCTGATCCGGCGCACCATGTCCAGTGCACCCCGGTGGGCCCTGCCGTATGCCGTGGGGGTCGTCGGCGTCATCGGCTCGGTGATGGCCGACGCGGTCTTCGTCGTGGTCCCCCCGCTGGCTGCCATGGTCTTCAAGGCCGCCGGGCGGCACCCGGTGGCCGGTCTGATCGGTGGCTTCGCCGCGGCGGGTGCCGGCTACTCCACCAACGTGGTGCCCACCAGCCTGGACGCACTCTTCGCCGGGATCACCACGGCCGTCACCGAGGTGCTGCCCAACCCGGGGGCCCCGGTCAACCCGGTGTCCAACTACTACTTCAACATCGTCTCCGCCATCGTGCTGATGCTCGCCGCGGGGTGGCTCATCGACAAGGTGCTGGAGCCCCGGCTCACCCGGCAGGGTGTCAACGACGAGGAGATCATCGCCGAGGACGACCAGTCGGAGGGACACGCGACGGCCGAGGTGATGACCGCCGAGCTGACCGCGGTCGAGTCCAAGGGTGTGAAGTGGGCGGTCCTGAGCGGCGTCGCCCTGGCGGTGCTCCTCGCCGTCGCGTTCGTGTTCCCGGACTCCCCGTGGCGCAACGAGGAGGGCGGGTTCCTGCCGACCTCCCCGCTGCTGAACTCGATCACCTTCATCGTCTTCATCCTCTTCCTGGTCCCCGGCCTGGTCTATGGCGCCGTCGTGGGCACGGTGAAGAACGGTAAGGACGTGCCGAAGCTGATGGGTCAGGCGCTGGGCGACATGATGTCGTTCCTGGTGCTGGCCTTTATCCTGGGTCAGTTCATCGCCCTGTTCAACTGGTCCGGGCTGGGCTCCTGGATCGCGGTGGCCGGCGCCGAGGGCCTGGAGGCGGCGAGCCTCACCGGCTACCCGGCGATCCTGCTGTTCATCGTGCTGGCCTCGGTGCTGAATCTGTTCATCATCTCGGGATCCTCGCTGTGGACCCTGATGGCGGCGGTTTTCGTGCCGATGTTCGCCCTGCTCGGCTTCGAGCCGGCCTTCTCCCAGGCAGCCTTCCGCGTCGGTGACTCCGCCACCCAGATCCTGACCCCGCTGAACCCCTACATGATCGTGCTGCTCACCATGCTGCGCCGATACGAGCCGGAGGCGGGCTTCGGCACCATCATCGCCCGGATGATCCCCTTCACGGTCGTCTTCTGGATGTCCTGGGCGATCATCCTGTCGATCTTCTACTTCGCCGACCTCCCCCTCGGCCCCGGCAACGGCATCATGATCGCCCCCTAATTGACCGGACGCACCACCTGGCGCTCCCAACCCCCCACCGGACGCGTGACCTGGCGGTCGTCCCGCCGGACCTATGCCGTGCTTCCACCAGGTGGCGCTCTCGGTCGGGGTCTGGAGCCGCCAGGTGGCGCTCTCGGTCGGGGTGTGGGGGCGGGAACAACCGGGGCCGCCGACGGCTTGCCCCCACATGAGCTCTCCGCGCATCTACGCCCTGCACGAGAACCCGGAGTGGTTCCCGCCGTTCGCCCGGGCCTTCGCCGCCGAAGGCGTCGAGGTCGAGGAGTGGCTGCTCACCGAGGGCACGCTCGACCTGGGCCAGGCCCCGCCGGAAGGGATCTTCTGGTCCCGGATCAGCGCCTCGGCACACACGAGGGACCACAACCTGTCCAAGGACTACACGCGGGCCGTGCTGTCCTGGCTCGAGGCTCACGGACGGCGCACCGTCAACGGGCGGCGTGTCCTGGAGCTGGAGATGAGCAAGGTCGACCAGCTCACCGCGCTGCGCGCCGCGGGGATCGAGACGCCGCGGACCGTGGCGGCGATCGGCCGCGACCGGGTGCTCCAGGCCGCACAGGGGTTCCCCACCCCGTTCATCACCAAGCACAACCAGGGCGGCAAGGGCCTGGGCGTGCGCCGGTTCGACGTCGGCTGACGAGCTGGCCGGACTACGTGCACTCAACGGAGTTCGAGGTGCCCCAGGACGGCATCACCCTGGTCCAGGAGTACGTCGCAGGCGGCCGAGCCGAAGATCACCCGGGTCGAGATCGTCGGCGGCGAGTTCATCTACGCCATCGACGCCGACACTGCGCGCGGCGGCTTCCAGCTCTGCCCCGCCGATGCCTGCGCCATCGACCCGGTGACGGGCGCGCCGATCATGCCACCCGGTGCCACCATCGCCCCGGAGCCGGACCAGCAGCTGTTCAGCCTGCGCGAGGGCTTCGACCACCCGATCATCGAGCGCTACCTGGACTTCGCCCGGCGCACCGGCATCGAGGTGTGCGGGATCGAGTTCATCGAGTCCGCCGACGGTCGGCTGCTGACCTACGACGTCAACACCAACACCAACTACAACGCGGCCGTCGAAGCCATCGCTCCGCGCTCGGCACCCCGGGCCCTGGCCCGCTACCTGAAGCGGGTCGCCGACCAGGAGTTTCCCTCCACCGCCGCCTGATCGGGCTGGCGGACCGCACCTGGAGGGCCGCGCGCGCAACCTACCGAAGTCGGGGGCAGCCCCTACTGAGGTAGGAGAAGGAAGTGCCCAGGATCTAGGTCATTCTCCTGATGTGTGCGACTGCCTTAGGCGGCCAGGCTGGGGTCAGCCGGAAAGGGAGCCGCACGTGTCGATCAGCAACCCGGACGCCAACGAACTCGCGTATGCCGCCAGGGACTCACGCGCCCTGGCCTGCCGCACCGAGCCCGACCTGTTCTTCGGGCAGACGCCCCAGGACGTGGAACGGGCCAAGGCGCTGTGCTCAGGGTGCCCCCTGCAGGAGCTGTGCCTGCAGACGGCGCTCGAGACTGCCGAGCCCTGGGGTGTGTGGGGCGGGCAGCTGGTCGAGCGCGGCCGCATCGTGCCCTACAAGCGGGGCCGCGGCCGGCCACGCAAGGACCCCCGGGCCGCATGATCCGTCGTCGCACCAGACGTAGGTTGGCAGGGTGACCGTCCAGTCCCCCTCGTCCCCACCAGCGCCCGGACCGTGGGCGAGTTGAGAGCGTCCGGCCACACCCAGCGATCGGTGCGCGAGGAGATCCGGGAGAACCTGCTCGCCGCCCTCCGCGCGGGGACGGATCCGTGGCCGGGCCTGCACGGGTTCTCCGACACCGTGCTGCCCCAGTTCGAGCGCGCCCTCCTCGCCGGCCACGACATCGTGCTGCTGGGCGAGCACCCCTACGACCCAATCACCCGCTGGTCTCGCGGCCGCGCGGCCGAGTTGGGCGATGCGTGGACGGCGAAATGAGGCTCCCCGGCGATGCACGTGGCGAACGCGACAGATCCAAGTCAGCTGAGGTACCGCGGCCAGGATACGGAAGCGTCTTCGTCACACAGCATCGCCATGGTCCGGTCAACGCCATTTGGCAGGACGAACACCGGTACATATCACGGTTCGGGACATTGGCAGAGATGCTGGATTGGGCCCGGCGTCAACCAGGCGAGCGGTTCTTCTTTCCCACCCCCGATGGTGCGGATCAAGTAGAAGTCAGACCACCGCACTGGGACCCCGGAGAGCGCAGGACCAAGTAGGGGGACTCGGCCTTCCTGCCTTGCCTTGATTCCAGCGGGACCGGCTCCTGCGATCCCGACGGCCGTGGACCAGCAGC
This sequence comes from Ornithinicoccus sp., assembly GCF_057176825.1. Taxonomy (NCBI): domain Bacteria; kingdom Bacillati; phylum Actinomycetota; class Actinomycetes; order Micrococcales; family Intrasporangiaceae; genus Ornithinicoccus; species Ornithinicoccus sp. Next base: position 2,722,894 of record NZ_CM169976.1, read on the forward strand.
CGGGCGCCTTCCGGGGCGAGGCCGATTCGGTGGCGCGCGTCGTGGACCTGCGAGCCGCGCTCGAAGTGCTCGCCGAGGGGCAAGCCTGAGCAAGGTCTGAGCAACTAGCGGTGATCCCGTCTGCCGTACCGTGCCGGCCGTGTCGTCCGAGGGTGCGCGTCGGTCGCCCCGGTCACGGGATCGCATGCGGTTCCATCGCCGGTGTGGCTGGGGGGGCAGTCGCGTCGCCCGCGCCAACCCGCCGTCAGCCTGCGCCCGGGCCGCGTCCGGCTTCCGCCTGCCGCGACATCTCCAGCAGCAGGTTGGCGTAGCCCCGGGCGTCGTCGATAGCCCGGTGCGTGTGCTCGACGTCCCCGAACCACTCGGGCGGGATGTGGTGGGTGTGCATCTCGGTGATGGAGGTGCCGCTGACGCCAGCGGCGTAGCTGCGGATGCACAGGCCGGGGCCGTCGAACAGCGGGTCCTCCTCGTAGGGCCCCTGGGTGATGCCGTAGCGGGTGAACCGCCGCAGGTAGTAGTCGATCCAAGCTGCGTCGAAGGCCAGCGGGGACGCGGCGAACATCCGTGGGTGCGGCAGGGCCCGCACCCATGCCACATACCGCTCCAGCACCGCCGGCACCGGCTCGGGGTCGGTCGTGGCAGCCGCCCACGCCTCGGGGAAGGAGGCGAACCACTCCAGCGTCTTGGGACTCGCACTGGCACCCGGCAGCGGCTCGAGGACGGCCTCGAAGCTGCCATGGTCGGTGCCGTCCAGCGAGATCGCGACGGAGGCGAAGGAGCGCATCGAGTTCGGTCCGGGCCAGGGTCCGTCAGCCTCGATGTCGGTCACCACGTAGGTCCAGGCCTCGCGCTCCTCGCGGGTCACGGCGTGCCCCGCCCCTACGGTCCCGCGCCGGTCGAGGCGGCCCAGGTCGGCAGCCACCTGCCGGGCCCGGGCCTCCCAGGTGTGCTCGTGCCGGGCCGCCAGCACCCGCTCCGTCGTCGGCCGCGACCTCCTCCCGGTCCTCCCGCAACCGGGTGAGCAGCGCGCGGACCTGCTCCTCGTCATACGGCACGGACCAGCCGAGTCCCGCTCCGGCGACGGTCTCGGCGGCCAGCGTCCCGGCGCTGGCCAGCACCGGCTTGCCGTAACCGAGGTACTCGTACAGCTTCACCGGTGAGGCGAAGTCGCGGTACTCCGAGGGCTCCACGACCAGCGAGCACACGTCGGAGCGCTCGAACAATTCCCGCAGCCCCTCGCCGCGCCGGTGCACCACCTCGACCCGGTCGCCGAGCAGGGTCGCGTACTCCCCACGCATCGCCTCCCAGGCCTCCGGCGGCGTGCACAGCAGCATCCGCACCCCCGGCGTCTGCGCCACCGCACGCACCATCGGCTGCATCCGGTAGTAGGAGCTGAGGTTGCCCACGTAGAGCACGGTCAGCTCGGTCGAGGTGGACGGCGCATCCACGATCGCCCCGCCGGGCGGCAGTGCCGCCGCCTGCTCGCGCCGCAGGTGCGGCACGTAGTCCGCAATCTGCAACGACGGCAGGTAGACCCGGTCCAGCGCACGGTAGGCGACCAGCTCGGCGTGGTAGAGCGACCGCGTGCCCAGGGCGACGACCCGGTTGACCCGCTCCAGGTACTCCGGGAACCGCCAGTAGACGTCGCGATAGAACATCCCGGTCGGTATGCCGTGTCGCCGGCACAGGCGCAGCAGGCGCAGGTCGACCAGGGGGTGGGTGGGCAGGTGGTGGGACTCGGTGAGCACCGTCGGCATCGTGGAGTTCTCGCCGTAGGCGAAGTCCACGGCTAGTCCGTCCTTGAGGCGCCCGGCGAGCTCCCGCACGGCCCGACGGCGCTGCGCCCCGTACCCGGTGATCTCGATGACGTCATATCCCAGGTCGCGGAAGGCCTGGTGCATCTTCACCGGTCGCACGCCCGAGCCGGATCCGGCGCGCTCGCCGAGCGGGTAGGGGGCGTGGAAGACCATGGTGGGCACCCGCCCAACCTAACGGCCCTCTACGCTGACCCGCGTGAAGATCCTCAGTGTCGTCGGCGCCCGCCCGCAGTTCGTGAAGCTGGCCCCCGTGGCCGACGAGTGCCGGGCCCGGGAGTGTGGAGCACGTGATCGTGCACACCGGGCAGCACTACGACCCCATGCTGTCCGACGTGTTCTTCGCCGACCTCGGGATCCCCGACCCCGACGTCCACCTGGGCGTGGGATCCGGCGGGCACGGCGTGCAGACCGGGGCGATCCTGTCGGCGATGGACGCCGTGCTGGAGGAGCACGCCCCGGACTGGGTGCTGGTCTACGGCGACACCAACTCCACCCTGGCCGGCGCGTTGTCGGCGGTGAAACTGCACCTGCCCGTCGCTCACCTGGAGGCGGGCCTGCGCAGCTTCAACCGGCGGATGCCGGAGGAGCACAACCGGGTGCTCACCGACCATGCGGCCGACCTGCTGCTCGCACCCACGGAGGTGGCCGCGGGTCACCTGGCCGACGAGGGGCTGGCCGCGCGCACCGTCGTCGTGGGCGACGTCATGGTCGACGTGCTCCTGAAGGTCCGCGACCACCTCACCGACGACGACGCGGTGCTGCAGGACCTGGGTATGCCGTCCGGCGGGTTCTCCGTGGCCACGATCCACCGCGCGGAGAACACCGACGACCCCGACCGGTTGCGCGCGATCGTCGCGGCGCTGCAGGTGGTGGACCACCCGGTCGTGCTGTTGGCGCACCCGCGCCTGCGGGCCAAGGCGGCGCGAGCAGGGACTGGACCTGGACGGCGGGTCGCTGACCACCCGTGACCCGCTGGCCTATCCGTCGCTCGTGGGCGCGGTCGCCCGCGCCCGTGGCGTGATCACCGACTCCGGCGGGCTGCAGAAGGAGGCGTTCGTGCTGCGCACCCCGTGCACCACGGTGCGCACCGAGACCGAGTGGGTGGAGACGGTCGACCTGGGCTGGAACGTCCTGGTCGAGCCCGGCCCCGACCTGGCCGCGGCCGCGACCCGCCCCGCACCCGCGGCCACCGACGCGGCCCCCTACGGGGACGGTCATGCCGCCGCGGCCGTGCTCGACGCACTGCTCAGGTGGTGACCCGGAAGGCCCGTCCCGTGGTCTCCTCCGGCTCGATCCGCACGAACCGGGGCTTGTTGCCCTGCTGCCAGGGCGTGATGCCGAGGTCGAGCACCTCGATCGAGTCGTAGAAGTCCCGGATCTCCGTGGCCGGGCCCCTTGACCACGACGCTCCAGGCGGTGTCGCCGTCCCGGCCGTCGATCTCGTAGGCCACGTACTCCCCCACGGCGCCGTCCAGCTTGGTCCCCTTCGCGGTGCGGAAGACCAGGGTCCCCCGGTCCACCACGTGGTTCACCGGGAAGATCTCCGGCCCGCCCTCCACGACGACGGCCAGCCTGCCGTAGGCCGCCTCGCGCAGCCGCCTCCAGCACTCGTCCGCGCTCATCTGCCGGACCGTGGTCTCCGTGTCCATCGTGCTCACCGGCCTTCCTGTCCGTCGGTACCTCGAGTACACCGCTCTGCGCGTCCGCTGCGTAGGGCCCAAGGTCCCGAATCCGGCACCCGGCTGCCTACACTCACGCCGTGATGCCACACGACCGAGACCCCTGGCACGCACGGTTCCCCGAGCTGTTCCGCCCGATCGACGTCGACTACGCCGACAGTCGCGTCCGCTACGCCACCGGGGCAGGGCCAGAGGACCTCGTGGCCCGGCTGCACATCGTCGCTGTCACCGACGCGGGGGACGTCGTGGTGTGCCGCAGCGACGTGGGGTGGCGGTTCCTCCCGGGTGGGACCCGGGAGCCCGGGGAGTCGTTGCAGGAGTTGGCCGAGCGGGAACTCATGGAAGAGGCCGGTGCCGAGTTGCTCGGCGAGCCCCGTCGCTTCTCCGCGCACGTCGCTGAGCGCAGGGCGGCCGAGCCGTTCAGGTCCCACCTGCCCCACCCGGTCTCCCACTGGGCGTATGCCGTGGCGCCGGTCCGCCTCGCCGGCCCCCCGACCAATCCGGACGACGGGGAGCAGGTCGTCGAGGTCCAGGCCCTTGCGCCGTTGGACGCGGCGGCCTTTCTGCACGGGCACGATCCGATGCACGAGGGCGCGGTGCTCCACGCACACGCGATGGGCCTACTGTCGGGGACCTAGCGCGTCGGTGGCGCCACTCGTGCCCGGTGTGGCCCGCTCGTCACCGTCGTCACCGCGGATATGAGTGCGCCAGACCGGCTACCAGTGGTGTCCTCGACACCAGGTAGGTCAGGCTGAGCCGCTGACCGGGCGGTCGACGCGCAGCGTGCAGGCCAACGCCTCCTGGCTCAGCATCGAATCGATCGACTCCTGGGGTGCGCCGGCATACTTGCGCAGCAGCTCCTCGTCGATCCGCTGCTGCACCGCGTCATCCTCGGCGACGTGAGTCGTCGCGACCGGTTCGCGGGGCAGCGCCAGGGCAGCCTCGCGATCCCGCTCGGCCACGGCCCCGTCGCCCGCGGCGAAGGCCACCGGGCGACCGGCCAGCACGTGCCGGTACCACCACGAGTCCTCGCCAAAGGCCGATCGCAGGTAGGGCACGCCGTCGACCACCATCGCCCAGATGGGCGTCGCCACGGCCCCGCCGCTGGCACGGGTGGTGACGATCGCGACGACCTCGGTGCGGTCCAGCAGGTCCACGGCATCCTCGAAGCTCATACCGTTCCAAGGAGATCGCGCAGCGCAGCTATTCCCGCTGCGGGACCTGGTCAGCCGAGCCGGGCCGCCAGCGCATCGACGGCGCGCGCCCAGCCCAACACCTGCTGCTCGGCGGAGTAGTCGCGGGCGATCGTATGGCTCGCCGCCTTGAACGACGCGACCTGCTCGGACGTCAGCCCGTCCAGCGCCTTGGCCAGCGCCTCCGCGGTGAAGTCGGGCGTGACCACACCGAGGTCGTGCTCGCCCACCAGCGCCGCCATCTCCGGGCTGGGCCCCACGATGATGCCGAGCCGGGCCTGCACGTAGTCGAAGAACTTGTTGGGCAGCGTGTTGAGGTAGTTGAAGGTCAGCGGCGGCAGCACGAACACCCCGACGTCGCAGCGCCCGAGCCGCTCGACCAGCTCCCCCGGCGTGACCGGCTCGTTGAACCGCACCTGCGGCAGGTCCGCCGCCTGCTCCTTCAGCTCGGCGAGGTAGCCCGGGTCGTTCGGCACGACATACAGGTCCAGCGTCACCGGCCGCGTCGTCAGGCGCACCGCGTCGAGCATCACCCCGAGGCTCCGGTTGCGCCGGGCCGCGCCGGAGTGGACCAGCCGCAGCGGCTCACCGACGGGCGTGGGCGAGCGGTCGGCATACGGGGCGGCGTTGATCACCACGCCGGCGTCGACGCCGAACTCCCGCCGGTACTCCTGCGCCAGTCTTTCCCCCACCGTCGTGACCGACGCGGCCCGGGTCACCCAGGTGCGCACCATCCAGCGCCGGTAGGGCGCGACGAACCAGCGCCAGCGCCAGGACTCCTCGTTCTGCCGGGAGGCGTACTCGTGCAGGTCCGCGTGCACCCCGGCGGGCGGGCGCAACGTCACCGCCAGCGGCACCGAATCGACGTCGTTGGCCAGGACCACGTCCCACCGGCCGGGCTCAAGCCGTGGCGTGAGGTGCCGGATCACGGGGGCGGTGTCGTATGCCGATTGGTACCGCCGCAGGATCAGCAACCGTCGGTCGGTGTGCCAGGCGATGATGTCGTCGGGCACCTGGATGTGCTCGACCACGCCCTCGGGGGCGGGCCCGTAGCCGACGGTCGTGACGGCATACCGGTCGGCGAACAGGCGGATCTGGCGCAGCACCCGGGCGTCGGCCACGAGCCGGCTCAGGCTGATGATCAGCAGGCTGCGGCGCTCGCTCATCGGCGACCCGCCCCGGCCAGCACCCGGCCGTAGAGTGCCAGCAGCTCTGCCTCCTCGTGCTCCCAGGTGAGCACGGTGGCAGCCTGCCGCGCCGCGGCCCGGTAGCGCTCCGGGTCGGCCAGGATCGTGCTCATCGTCGCGGCCATGTCGGCCGGGCTCTGCGCGTCGAAGATCTCGCCGACGCCGTGCTCGCGCACGATCGCTGCCGTGTCGGGCAGGTCCGCGGCCGCGATGGGCAGCCCGCCGTGGATGGACTCGAACAGCTTGTTGGGCAGGCTGAACTCATACGACAGGCAGACCGGCCGGACGTAGACCACCGACAGGTCGGCGTCGGCCAGTGCGGTCGCAACCTCCGCGGGCGCGACCTTGCCGACGAAGTGCACCCGCTCCCCGAGCCCGAGCCGCCCGATCCGCTCCTGCAGCACGGCCAGGTAGTCCGGCTCGCCATAGCCGAGCAGCACAAAGTGCACCCGCTCCGGCAGCAGGGCCAGCGCCTCCAGCGTCTCCTCGATGCCCCGTGAGGTGGTGATCCGGCCCCCGTAGGCGACGACCTGGGTGTCCGGGGCGCAGCCCCGCGAGCTGGCGCAGCCGTCCCCGGGCCGGGTCGACCGGGCCGCCGGCTCCGCTAGGGATGTTGCGCACCAGCGTCGGGGCCTCGGGGAGCCGGTAGGCGGCGCGGTACCAGTCCACGATCGAGGGGCTGACCGTGATGACACCGGCCGCCCGGCGGATCACCGTCGACTCGATGGCGGTCTCGACCAGGGGCGCGACGGGACGGTCCTGCCGCACGTTGCGATGCCGCCACAGCTCGTGCGCGTCGTAGACGACCCGGGCCTCGGTGCGGGCGGAGATCCACCAGGCGGGGGCCAGCGTGTTGCCGTCGTTGGCGTGCACCGCGTCCGGCCGCCAGGCGATCGCCTCCCGCGCGGCCTCGAGCCAGTAGAGCCCGAGGTTGGCGGTGCGGAAGGTCCGCAGCCACACGTCGTTGGCCGCCACGAGGAGCCGGTCCTTGGCGGTGGGTCGGGCGGGCAGGGTCGGTATGTCGACAGCCGGCTCCGCACGGGTGGGCGCCTGGTCGGTGGTCCCGGGCGCAGGTCTGCCCGGCGGCGCCCCTCGCGCGACGGGGGTCTGGCGCCCGAGCACCTTCCGGGCGAGGTCGACCGCCCAGGGGGCGTACCGGATGAGCTCGAACTCCGGGGCGCGGTGCACCGCGATGCCCTCGCCCACGGTGTCCGGCCCCTCGGCATACCCGGCGCGGGCGCGCGCCACGGCGAAGATCCGCACCTCGGCGCCGGCCGAGCGCAGCGACGAGGCGGTCTTGATCACCCGGGCGTCGGCGTGCGCGTCGTTGTAGACCAGCAGGGCGATCCGCGGCGGGCGGCCGTCGACCTGCGGCAGGTGCTCAGTCACGGGCTTCCTCTCCGGCGGCGGCGTCCACCGCGGCGCGCTCCTGCCCCGGGGTCAGTCCGGCCAGGGCGGCCTGGGTGGCGAAGTCCGGCTCGGCGGCCACGACCTCATCGAAGCTCCCGTGCGCGATGAGCCGGCCGTCGCGCATGAAGCACACCTGCTCGCTGTGCCGGATGGTGGCCAGCCGGTGGGCGACCACGATGACGCTGACCTCCCCGGCCAGCTCGCGGATGGCCGAGGTGACTGCCGCCTCGGTGCTGGTGTCCAGGGCCGAGGTGGCCTCGTCCATCACCAGCACGACGGGGTCGGTGTAGAGCGCGCGGGCGACCCCGAGGCGCTGCTTCTGCCCACCGGACAGGCTCAGGCCGCGCTCCCCGACCTTGCCGTGGATGCCCCCGGGCCGGGACTCGATGACGTCGAGGAGCTGGGCCCTGGCCAGCGCGCGCCGGACCCGGTCCTCGTCGACCTCCGAGTCTTTCCAGGTGAGCGCCACGTTGCGGGCCACCGAGGCGTCGAACAGCGACACCTCCTGGGGCACGTAGCCGACCTTGCTGCGCCACCCGAGGAGCACCTGCGGCAGCGGGGTCTCCCCCACCAGGACCTGCCCGTCCGAGGGTTCGAGCAGGCCCAGGATGAGGTCCACCAACGTCGACTTGCCCGACCCGGACGCCCCGACCAGGGCCAGGGTCTGACCGAAGGGTAGTTCCAGGCTGACGTCCCGCACCGCGGGGACCTCGCTGCCGGGGTAGCTGAACGTCACCCGGTCCAACCGCAGGGTGTGGGCCCCGTCCGGCAGGTCGCGGGCCCCGGCCGCCTGGTCCGCGGCGACGTAGCCGCGTCCCCGGTCGATCTCGGCGAGCACCTGGTCGGCGAACGGCATGTTCGCCCCGGTCTGGGCCATGATCGTCTGGAAGCGGGTCAGGGAGGGCACGATGCGGAAGCCTGCGACGCCGAAGAGGGCCACGGCCGCCAGGGCACCGCTGACGCCGTCCTCGTCAGCGGCGACCGCCTGGAGGTAGCCGATGGTGGCGCCGATCCCGAGCCCGCCGATCAACGCGGCCTCGAGCACGTAGCGCGGGATGGCCCCGAGGAAGGACTGGTTGGCCCGGGCCTGGGAGGCCCGCTTGCGGACCGAGAGGACCACCTCGGCCACCTCACCGGACTTGTTGCGCAGCGTGATCTCCTTCAGCGAGTGCACCATCTCGCTGACCAGCCGCACGGCCCGGGTGGAGTAGTTGCGGTTGTCCTGGCCCGCCTGGACCGCCTTGCGCAGCACCCACAGATAGAGCACGGCGCCGACGAGGCCGAAATAGACGATCGTGGCCGTGGCCAGGAACGGCTGGGCCACGAGGAGCACGCCGAGCACGGCGATGAAGGTGAACAGCTCCCCCGACAACTGGCAGAACGGGATGAGCACGCCGGCCACCGTGGCACCGACCCCGACGTCGGTGGCCCGGACGATCTCGGTGGAGTTGCGGGTGAGCCGCTCAGTCCAGGGCGCCCGGAAGGTGGTCTCCAGCAGTTGTGCCCCCAGCACCTGCTCGAAGCGCGCGAAGCGCCGGGTGGCCCACCACTGCAGGCCGATGGCCAACACGCTCTTGCTGATGATCAGCAGCCCGACCAGGATCAGGACGTTGCGGAACTGGGACGGCTCGCTGAGCGTCACCCCGATCACCGGGACCTGGAACTCGTTGCCGGTGAGCATCGGCGCCATGATCATCGCGAGCAGACCCAGCGCGAGGACGTCCAGGATCGCCAGCATGCTCTGCAGCACCGCGAAGGTCGAGATGAACCGGCGGGTGCCGGCCGGGAGGACGGTGAGCAGGGACCGGACGGTGCGCCACAGAGCGACCATCCACTCCTCCTCAGGCTGCCCGGGTGCTGTCGGGCGTCAGCCTATCGCCGCGGCCGGTCCTTCCCGGCCCGCTGCCACCACCGACGGCGTGGCGGTGCCGTGTCCTCCACGGTCACGGTGTCGGCTTCCCCGGTGTCCTGGTCCTCGTGCCGGGCCCGGGCCTGCCGCCAGGCCTGCACCATCTCCTCGATGTCGACCCGGCCGACGACGACGGGCGACCCGGGGCCGAAGTAGGGCTTGCGGCGGTCGGCGAGCACCCGCTCGTTGAAGTCCTCGAGCCGGGCCCTGACGGCGGCCTCCTCCGACAGCTCCACCAGCGCCTCGGGGAGTGTGGCGCGTTCCCGGCGCAGCGCCAGCCCGGTGGGCAGAGCACCGGTCAGGTCCAGCTTCTCCCGCTCGATCAACCCCTTGACCCACCAGTCGGGATCGTTGCCTGCCCGCTCGATCCTCTCCAGTGGCTTGCCCGCGCCGGGCAGGTCATCGAAGTCCCCGTTGCGCTGCGCCTGCTGGATGGCCTGGTCCACCCAGGTCTCGATCTTCTGCAGGTCCATCCGGGGCCGCGGCGGCGTGCCACCGCCCGCGGCCTGGTCGGGGACGCGGCCGTCCTCTCCGCTCATCGGTCCCACCCCTCGGGTCGGTGCTTGGTCGGCAACCGGCTGACGACCAGCCGGTAGGACTCCTCGATGGCCTCGATCAGTTCATCGTCCGGGATCGCGCCACCGCGGGCCAGCGAATTCCACCCCGACCGGCCGATGTAGGCCATCACGGAGGCGTCCTCGGGGTAGCGCTCCAGCCACTCGTCGGCCTCCTCACGGGTGGGCGCGCACTTCACGCCGATGGCGGTGCGGCCCAGGAAGCAGAAGATCTTGCCCGCCCCCGCCGGGCCGACCTTGGCGACCCGGTCACCCTCCCAGGGCTCGTCCGGCCAGGCGCCGGGCAGGGAGAGCGCGTGGTCCCGGACCGCGTCGCGTGCCATCGTCGACCTCCTGCCGTCCCTCCCTCTCCAGGGTAACCGGGGCCAATGACGACGGCACCCGGGGCCTCAGCGGGCGGGGACGCTCCTGCGGTGCAGCCAGATCGACATACCGAGGACGAGGAGTCCAGCCGCCGACAGAGCGACTCCCACCCAGCTCGCCGCCTGGTAGCCCCACCCTGCGTGGATCACCACGCCACCGAGCCAGGCACCGAGGGCGTTGGCGAAGTTGAGCGCAGCGTGGTTGCTCGCCGCCCCGATGGTCTCGGCGTCGCCCGCGACCTGCATCAGGCGCAGTTGCAGCACGATGACCAGCACCGAGGCGGCGACCGAGACCGCGAAGACGGTGAGCAGGGCCGGCAGCGCCCACTGCGAGGTCACGGTGAACGCCGCCAGGAGCAGACCCGTGGCCGAAAGCGCGATGACCAGGCCGCGCAGCACGGACCAGTCGGCCAGCCACCCCCCGAGGAGCGACCCGACCGCCCCGCCGATGCCGAAGACCAGGAGGAACCACGGCACGGCGGAGCCCCCCAGGCCGGTGACCTCGGTGACCGTCGGGGCGATGTAGGAGTACATCGCGAACATCCCGCCGAAGCCGACAGCCCCGATCGCCAGGGTCAACCAGACCTGCGCCCGGCGGAACGCCGCCAGCTCGCGCCGCCCGCTCGCGGTAGTGTCCCCAGGGGTCGGCGGGACCCAGCGGGCGACCAGTGCGACCGTCAGGACCGCCACGGCGGCCACGAACCAGTAGGCGGCGCGCCACCCCATGGTCTGCCCGAGCCAGGTGGCTGCCGGCACCCCGACCATGTTGGCGATCGGTATGCCGAGCATCACCCGGCTGACGGCGCGCCCCTTCTGCCCCGGGGCGGCGAGGGCGGAGACGATGAGGGCGGCGACCCCGAAGAACGCCCCGTGGGGCACCCCGGCGAGGAACCTGGCCAGCACGAGCAGTTCGTAGTTCGTCGCCAGGGCACTGGCCACGTTGCCGAGCAGGAAGACCCCCATCAGCGCCAGGGCCAGGCCGCGACGCGGCAGTCTGGCCCCGAGCACGGCGACGACGGGCGTGCCGAGGACCACGCCCACGGCATACGCCGAGATCGCGTGCCCGGCGGTGGGGATGGTGACGTCCACGCCCGCCGCGATCTGCGGCAACAGACCCATGGTGACGAACTCGGTGGTCCCGATCGCGAACCCACCCACCACCAGGGCCGTCGTGACCAGCGCGAGGTGCGCCCGCGCGGTCGCGTCGTGCGGTGCGGGCGCCGTCGGCGGGGCGGGATCGGGGTGTGTCGCGGTGGGGTGCTGGGGCGGGGCGGCGGTCATCCGGGTGACTCCTGCTGGGGACGTGGTGTGGCCCGACGTCCCTGTCCGCGGCCGGCACAGGAGCAATACTGCCGCGAGTCCCGGTATTCCCTGCGCGTGCACTGGCCGCGGATCGCGTTCCGTGGTAGGCAGTCTGGCACCCCTCACAGCCGAGGGCCCCTGTCCCGAAGGGATACCTGCCATGGCCGCACCCCAGTCGTCCACCGCGGAGCAGTACGCGACAGGTCGGGCCCTCATGCTCGCCGCCGTCGCGGCCCTCGGCGGTTTCCTCTTCGGCTTCGATACCGCCGTGATCAACGGGACGGTCACAGCGGTGCGGGGGCAGTTCGAGATGGGCTCGGGCCTCACCGGGTTCGTGGTGTCCTCCGCCCTGCTGGGCTGCGTCGCCGGTGCCTACCTGGCCGGTCGCCTCGCGGACCGGATCGGGCGCACCCGGGTGATGGTGATCGCCGCCATCCTCTTCTTCATCAGTTCGGTCGGCTCCGGCCTCGCCTTCGGGCCGGCGGACCTGATCGGATGGCGGGTGCTCGGCGGCCTCGGCGTGGGCGCCGCGTCGGTGATCGCCCCGGCCTACATCGCCGAGATCTCCCCGGCGTCCATCCGCGGGCGCCTCGGATCACTGCAACAACTGGCCATCGTGACCGGCATCTTCGTCGCGCTCCTGTCCGACGCCTGGCTGGCGGCACTGGCCGGGGGCGCCGCGCAGGAGTTGTGGTTCGGGTTGGAGGCCTGGCGGTGGATGTTCCTGGCCGAGGTCGTCCCCGCGGTCGTCTACGGGGTGATGGCCCTGACCATCCCCGAGTCCCCGCGCTTCCTGGTGGCCCGCGGCGACCTGGCCCGCGCCCGCTCCGTCCTGGGCGAGGTGCTCAAGACCGGGATCGACGAACGCATCGCCGAGATCACCCGCACCGTGAAGCGGGACGCCAGGTCCTCCTTCCGCGACCTGGTCAACCCCAACGGCCGCGGACTGCTGCCCATCGTGTGGATCGGGATCGCGCTGTCGGTCTTCCAGCAGTTCGTCGGGATCAACGTGATCTTCTACTACTCCTCGACGCTGTGGCAGTCCGTCGGCTTCACCGAGTCCGACGCGTTGACGCAGACCGTGATCACCTCGGTGACCAACATCGTCGTCACCCTCGTGGCGATCTCGCTGATCGACAAGATCGGCCGGCGCCGGCTGCTGACCATCGGCTCGGTCGGGATGTTCCTCACCCTCGGGACGCTGGCCTACATCTTCGCGACCGCCCCGCTCGTCCAGGGCGACGAAGGTCTGGAGCCGATGCTCGGCGACACCCAGGGCGTGATCGCCCTCATCGCCGCGAACCTGTTCGTCGTCTTCTTCGGTATGTCGTGGGGCCCGGCCGTCTGGGTGCTCCTGGGCGAGATGTTCAACAACAAGATCCGTGGGACCGCCCTCGGACTCGCGGCCGCCGCCCAGTGGCTGGCCAACTTCGCCATCTCCACCAGCTTCCCCGCGATGGCCGATGTCGGCCTGGGCTTCGCCTACGGCTTCTACACGCTGTTCGCGTTCCTCTCGCTGGTCTTCGTGCTCAAGTTCGTGCCGGAGACCAAGGGACGCCAGCTGGAGGACATGTAGCCGCCCCTGGCGCGCCGCCCTCCATCCCGCCGCCCGCCCCTCTCCGCGAGCGAGGGTGACCTGTCAAAGGCGGGCTACGGCACCCGCTTTGACAGGTCACCCCTTCGAGACACCCGGGTTGCGACGCCGGAGGCCTATGGCACCAGTGGCACCTTCGTGACGCAGTCGATCGGTGTGTAGCGCCGACCCTTGTCGTCAAAGTAGGGGCCTCCGATGTAGGCCCGACACCCCGTGTAGCCCGCGCCAGGCAGCGCGGGCTCCGAGCGTGGCGGCTCGGGAGCGGGGGTTGGCGACGATGCCGGAGGTGAAGTTTCACGCTGCGCCCGTTCCTCGGCCTCTCGCTGCGCCCGTTCCTCGGCCTCTCGCTGCGCCTGCTCCTCGGCCTCCCGCTGCGCCTGCTCCTCGGCCTCCCGCTGCGCCCGCTCCTCGGCCTCCCGCTGCGCCTGCTCCTGGGCCTCACGGGCAGCTTCGAGCTGTGTATCCCACTGTTCACGCAATTCGCGCAGCGAATCCTCCTGCCTCCCGACCTCCTGCTTCATGCTGCTCAAGTCCATTGCTGAGTAGCCACCAAGCGGCACGAGGTTTGCATCACCCTCCAGAATCAACCCTAGCGCCGCGAGAGAAAGGAGTGCCTTGTCTATCGCGTCTAACTGAGCCTCCGCCTCCTCGACAGAAGCATCGTCTATGGGGACGGCGGACAAGGACGCCAGCGATTCCGAGGCGGCTGAGAGTTGCGCGGGAATCGAGCAGTCCACCTCAACGTCGTACAGGCCCACCGCTTGCGCTTTGGCCTCCTCATGTGCCGACGCGACTTCCGCATAGAACCGTTCGTTGGGGGCTATCTTCAGCGGAATGCCGAGTCCGTGTCTGGCGAGCTCCGCGTTGACGAGAACATCCTCGGCGTACACACCCGCCAACAACCGGCCGTAACGATCCCTGAGTTCCCGATCGAACGTCAGCGTCACTTCAGTCCCAGGCGGCAATCGCTCCTCGAGGAAGTGGGCGGCCGCGGTCCCCAGGCACTCGACCGGCCGACTTGGGTCGACGCTCTCAGGGGCGTCGACATTGAGCAGTCGCACCCGTGCGTCTTCTCCTGCGAGGCGCACATCCACCGTGTCGCCATCGACAGTGCGCGTGATCGTGGCAGTGACGCTCGCCCCCGCCTCGGGACCCGGGGTCGGCTGCAATAACTGTGACCCGCCGACGACTGCAACGGTCCCCGCGAGACCCAACGCGATCTTGACCATCAGTCCCATACGGCTGCCTTCCTAGTGCTGAAGAAGCGGATCCGCCTCGAGCGCCCTCTCGGAGCGGGATGCCGACCGCCCATGCTGGGGTGACCTGTCAAACGAGGGCTGCGGCACCCGTTTTGACAGGTCACCCCATCCGGGGCCAGCTCGGACAAAGAGCGATCAGAGGCCCACGGAGTCGACGCCGTGGACAGCCTGCTCCTGGGTGAACCCCTCGAAGATGAGTTGGTCGATCAAACCCTGCCGCGAGAACGCCATGAACTCCAGGTAGGACTCGGCCGACTTGGCAGCCTGCTCCATCCAGTCCACGTCGATGTGATTGACGGCGTACTCCGCGTCTGCCCTGGGGTAGCCCTCGAACTCGAGTTGGTCCACCAGCCCGCTCTTGGAGAAGGCGCTGAAGGACAGGTAGGACTCGGCGGACCGGATGGCATTCTGCTGCGACACCGTCGTGCCCGACTCGCCGGAGGCTGCGGCCGAGGCGGGTTCCGCGGCCGCGACGTCCTCCGACGAGGCGTCCGTCTCGGCAACGGCCGGGGCTGCCACCTCGATCTCGACCTCGACCGTCTCGGTAGCCGTCGCCGTCGTGGTCACGGTCTCCGTGACGACGGTCTCGGTCTCGACGACTTCGGGGTCAGCGGTGACGGTCACTGTGCTCTCAGAGTGAGTTGGGGCCGCAGCGGCCGGAACACCACCGTCGGGCGCCTCGGACCCGGCGGACCCGATGGCAACGCCAGCGAAGAACAGCGCAGCCCCGGCGGCACCCTGCACGAGGCGACGGCGGAGGCGCCGAGGATGCGGGGGCGCCTGGGGCGACTCGGGCTGCGGGAAGTCTTCGGAGGAGATCGACGTCATGGCGGGCAGACTTTCTGGGCAAGGAGGACCCGAGCAGCAAGGCACGGCAAAGAGTCCCCCGGTGATCGGACGGGTGGCGAACCGCTGGCGTCGTCAAGACCCTCATTGAGGGACCCGCTCGCCATCGAACTTTACTTGGTACAGAGTATTACGTAACCATTCCTTACGCTAGCCCTGCGGCGACAATTCGTCGTCGACATAGCCGGGACCTGCCGCGACGAGCCCCGACCCGGCCATCACGACGCCCGCCAGCACGAGCACCGCGAGGGGCAGCTCCCAGCCGCCCGCGACATCGAACAGCCAGCCGACCAGGAACGGGCCGGCGGCCGCCATCAGGTAGCCCATCGACTGGGTGAAGCCCGAGACGCGGGTCGTGACGCGCGGGTCCCGGGTGTGGATCGTGATCAGGGCGATCGCCAGCGGAAAGGCCGCACCGGACATGCCGAGGAAGACGGCCCACAACCACGGCAGGGTCATGGGGGCGAGCCACAGACCCAGGTAGCCGGCACTGAGCAGCGCACCGAGGGCCACGACGAGCACCCTCAGGTCGGTATAGCGCCCGACGAGCCACGGCATCAGGAGCCCGGTCGGGATGCCGAAGGCGGCGATCGTGGCTCCCAGCACCCCAGCCACCGTCGGGGCCAGCCCGCTGTCGCGGTAGATCTGGGCGATGAAGGCGAACTGGATGTAGGCCTGGGAGGACTGGACGCCGAAGAAGAGCGCCAGGGCGCAGGCCTTGCGGGACCTGGCCATCGCCCACATGGAACCCACCACGGCACGCTGGGAGGGCAGCGTCCTGCGCCGTTCCACGACCGCCAGCACCACCCAGGGCACCGCGGCGAGGGCCGCCGTGACACCCCAAATCCCGATGCTGCCGCGCCAGTGCCCCGGCAACGTCCCCGCCAGCGGGACGGCCAGCGCGACCGGGATGGTGGCGCCCAGCGCGAGCCCCGTGGAGTAGACGGAGGTCATCAGCGGCAGCCGGTGCGGGAAGTGCCGCTTGATGAAGGCCGGCACGAGGACGTTGCCGATCGCCACCCCTGCGAACGCCAGCAGGGACAACACCAAGAACACCGCGACGTCGCCCACGAGCGCACGGGCGATCAGTCCGACTGCCGTCGCGAGAGCCCCCACGGCGATGGCCGAGTTCAGCCCGGCCCGGATGGCCAGCGTGACCGCCAGGGCACCGAAGACCGCGAACCCGAAGCCCGGGAGGGCGCCCAGCACCCCGGCCGACGTCTGGCCCATCCCCAACCCGGCCTGGATCTCGGACAGGACCGGCCCGATCGAGGAGGCCGCCGGCCGCAGGTTGACCGCGAGCAGCACCACCGCGACCGCGGCGAGCACGGCGCGGCGCGCGGGCACCCCCGGCCGGGGCGTGGGCTCAGCCACAGTCCACGTTCCCGAGCTCGGCCAGCCCGGCCAGGTCGCCGCTGCCGTAGGTGAGGTTGCGGGCGCCGTGGGCGTGCATCAACTGACTCTCGTCGTCGACGTGGTCGAGCCCGACCAGGTGGCCGAACTCGTGGAGCACGATCGCCTGCCGCACATCCGCGTTGCGGATCCCGTCGAAGGAGTCGATGTCGAGCACGACGACGCCGGAGACGAACTGCCGAAAGCCCGCCCGCGACTCCTGCACCGTGCTGCCCCCGATCCCGGCGATCTCGCCCTCCAGCTCGGGCACTTCCTCCTCCGTGGCCCACATGACCAGGACCGGGCGGTCAGCCTCCCGGATCCCGGTCGCCCGGTCGCTCGTCGTGCCGATCAGCCGGAACTGGAAGCCCGTCGCGTCCCCCGTCTCCCGGACCGCGGCCCGCACCAACTCCTCGTGGTCCTCCGGCGCCCCCTCGGGGTTGATCGCCACCTCGATCTCCCGGCAGGGGCTGTAGCTGACCGGCACCCCTCCCCGGGGCTGCGTGCTGACGAACTCGTATGACGTGGCGGACGTCGAGGTCTCGGGGGCCGGACGCAGCCGGTTGTCGCCGCCGAGGCCGACCCGTTGCAGCGCGTCCGACACCAGGAACGGGTTGAGCACCAGGACGCCGACCAGGGCGAACAGCAGGAGCATCCCCACGACCGTCCCCCCGGACCTGCGCCGGCGCGGTGGCTCGGGCGCCCAGCCGGGAGGCGGCTGGTCAGGGAAGGTCATACCCCGATTATCCGCCCGGGGCCAGGACGACGTCGGCGGCCCGGTCACCGGTGGCGGCCAGGGACCGGTGCTGCTGGACCCACGCGACCCGCCGGGCCGCGGCCGCAGTGTCACGTCCGGACCGCAGCACGCGCACCATCGCCGCGGCGACCGCCTTCTCGTCGTATGCCGTGGCCTCCCCCAAGTCCGACTCCGTCAGGTCCTGGGCCGCCGGGCCGGGACCGGCGTAGACCACGGGGGTGCCGCAGGCCAGGGCCGCGATCACCTTCGTCGGGTACGCGAAGTCATAGCCCAGCCCCGGCCGAACGCTGACAAGCGCGGCGGCGGCGGCACGCTGCCAGGCGGCGGCCTCCTCGGGTGGCACGAGGGGGCGCAGCTCGATGGTGCCCTCGGGGAGGCTCTCGGCGATCTGCCGCAGCGCCGGCCAGGAGCTGCCCTGCCCGAGGAAGACCAGCCGCGCACCGGGCACCACGGCGACCACGTGGCGCATCGCCCGGGCGAAGACCTCGGCGCCCTGCCACTCCGAGGCGGTGCCGGCATACACCAGGAACGGTGTCGTCGGAGCGTCGGCCGGCACGGGGCCGTCCGGGGTGAAGGTGCCGGTGTCGATCCCGTTGGGGATCACGCGGACCCGTCGGCCGCCGAGGGCGCGCACCCGCTCGGCGACCCCGTCCGAGACAGCGATGACGTCCCGGGCACCGCGCAGCGCGAACCGCTCGACGGCCCGGACCGCGGCCACGACGGGGGCGGGTGCCCCGGTGGACGCGGCGGCGTCGGACCAGACGTCGGCGGCGTAGTAGACGTAGGGCAGCCGGCGCCGCGACAGCACCGAGCGCACACCCGTCACGGCTCGGACCACGGCACCGGTGGTGGGTGGGGGCTCCACGAGCACCACGTCGGGGCGTCGCGCGGTGAGCAGGCGCGCCGCCGCCGGGAGGTCGAAGGACAGGTAGGGCAGGTACCCCCTGACGTACCCCGCCTCGTCACGCAGCACCGGCCAGCGGCTCACCCTGGTCCCGGGCGGCTGCCGGTCGTCCCCGGCGTAACGACCCGGCGGCGCGGCGGCCGTGAGCACGTCGACCTCGGCGCCCCGGGCTGCCAGGGACCGCACCACCGCGACTAGGCGGAAGGTCGCCGCGGCCGCCTCGGGGGTGAAGATCCGGGTGACGAGCGCTATCCGGGTCACAGCGCGATCGTCGTCCTGGTGGCGGCGGAGGCCAGAATGGCCTCGATCACGCTGAGGGTGTGCACGCCCTCAGCCATGGTGACGGCCTCGGAGGGACGCCCCCAGAGGCGGTCGCGGAAGTTCTCCTGCTCCACGCGCAGCGGCTCCCGCTTGGCCAGGGCATAGCGGATGGAGTCCCCCTCGGAGACCCCACGGAAGACGGCGACCCGGTCCCAGTCGGTGGCCACGTCGCCGTTGGCCACGAAGGTGAGGTCACCCGAGAGCATGTCGGCGATGAAGGCACCCTTCTCTCCCGTCGCCACGACCTGCCGGATCTTGACCGGCGACAGCCAGTTCACCACGTGGTTCACGATGATGCCGTTGGCCAGCCGACCGGTCGCCACCACCATGTCCTCGTGCTCCCGACCGGACCGGTGCGTCACCTGGGCCGAGACGCTGGCGTACTCGGACTGGGCGATCCACGCGGTCAGGTCGACGTCGTGGGTCGCCAGGTCCTTGACAACGCCGACGTCGGCGATCCGCGCGGGGAAGGGCCCCTGTCGCGAGGTGGTGATCTGGTAGACCTCGCCGAGCTCGCCCTCCTCGATGCGAGACCGCATAGCCAACAGCGCGGGGTTGCACCGTTCGACGTAGCCCACGCACCCCACCAGGCCCGCCCGCTCGAACGCCTCCGCGACGCGCTCCCCCTCAGCCACCGTCGCCGCGATGGGCTTCTCCACCATCGCGTGCACCCCGGCCTCCGCCAGGGCCAGGGCGACCGGTTCGTGCAGGTAGGTGGGCACCGCCACCATCGCCGCGTCGATCCCCGCAGCGATCAGCGCCTCCACGTCGGGCAGCACGTCCAGCGACCCGGCCACGCCGTGCTTGTCCCCGTGCGGGTCCGCCACGGCGACCAGGTCCATCCCCTCGACCTCGCGGATCACCCGGGCGTGGTGGCGGCCCATCGACCCCAGGCCGATCAGGCCCATCCGGATCGGCTCGCCCTCCGGCAGCACCGCGTCCTCCGGCCCCTGCCCCATCAGGCACCTGCCTTGACGACCGCGTTCACGGCCGTCGCGACCCGCTCCAGGTCCGCCTCGGACAGCGAGGGGTGCACCGGCAGGCTGATCACCTCTGCCGCGGCCCGCGCCGTCACCGGCAGCGCGTCCGGGTCGGCCGGGGCGAACCGTGCCAGCGAGACCAGCTCGTGATTCGGGATCGGGTAGTACACGCCGCAACCCACCTTGTGCTCCTCCTTCAGCGCGGCGACCACCCGGTCCCGCTCCTCGGCAGAAGCACCGGCCAGCCGCACGGTGTACTGGTGGTAGACGTGCTCACACCCGGGGCGCACCGGCGGGGTCACCACACCCTCCAGGTGCGCGTCGAGCCACGCGGCGTTGTCCCGCCGCGTCGCCGTCCATCCGCCGACCTTGCCCAGCTGCACCCGCCCGATGGCCGCGTGCACGTCGGTCATCCGGTTGTTCAACCCGACGACCTCGTTGGCGTACTGCGTCTCCATCCCCTGGTTGCGCAGCAACCGCACCCCCCGGGCGATCTCCTCGTCGGCACAGGCGACCATCCCGCCCTCGCCGGAGGTCATGTTCTTCGTCGGGTAGAGGCTGAACATCGCGAACGTGCCGAACGAGCCTACGGGCGCTCCGTCGATGCGCGCGCCGTGCGCCTGCGCCGCGTCCTCGAAGACCATGACGCCAGCCTCGGCCGCCACCGCCGACAGCCCAGCCATGTCCGCCGGGTGCCCGTACAGGTGCACCGGCATGATCGCCGCCGTGGCGTCCGTGACGACCGCACGCACGGACTCCGGGTCCAGGTTGAAGGTGTCCTCGCTGATGTCGGCGAAGACCGGCCGCGCCCCGGTCAGCGCCACCGAGTTGGCCGTGGCCGCGAAGGTGAACGACGGCACGATGACCTCATCGCCCGCCCCGATCCCGGCGGCCAGCAACCCCAGGTGCAGCCCCGAGGTCCCCGAGTTGACCGCCACGCAGGTGCGGCCACCCACCAGGCCGTCCGCGAACTCGGTCTCAAACGCCGTCACCTGCGGCCCCTGCGCCACCATGCCCGAGCGCAGCACGGCGTCGACGGCGGCCCGCTCCTCGTCCCCGATGATCGGCTTCGCCGCGGGGATCATCTCCAGGTCACTCATGCCTCCACCTTCCGGATGGTGTCGCCGTGCTGCTCGTATGTCGTGCCGTTGACCGGGCAGGTGAACCGTCCGTCGGCAGCCTGGACCAGGGGCTGACCGGCCTCACCGACCCAGCCGATCTGGCGGGCTGGCACCCCCACCACGAGCGCGTGGTCGGGGACGTCCCGGGTCACCACCGCGCCGGCCGCGACCGTCGCCCAGGCCCCGATCGTCACGGGGGCGACGCAGACCGCGCGCGCACCGATCGAGGCTCCCCTGCCGATGCTGACGCCCACGGCGTCCCAGTCGGAGGCGTCCTTGAGGGACCCGTCGGTGTTGATCGCCCGGGGGAAGGTGTCGTTCGTCAGCACCACCGCGGGGCCGATGAACACCCCGTCCCCCAACTGGGCGGGCTCGTAGACCAGGGCATAGTTCTGCACCTTGCAGTGGTCACCGAGTCGCACGCCGGGGCCGACGTAGGCTCCGCGACCGATGATGCACCGCTCGCCGAGCGTGGCCCCCGATCGCACCTGGGCCAGGTGCCAGATGGTGCTGCCGTCGCCGATCTCGGCGCCGTCGTCGATATCGGCGCTGTCCGCGATGCGCGTCGCCACCGGTGTCCTCCTGTGGGGTGGGAGACAATGCGTGCATGAGCCTAACGCCACCGGTGACCGATGCGTGGCTGGTGATCCCCCTCTTCAACGAGGGGTCGGTCATCGGGGACGTGCTGGAGACCGCCCGCGCGCGGTTCCGGCACGTCGTGTGCGTGGACGACGCGTCCACCGACGACTCGGCGCGACTCGCCGCAGCAGCAGGGGCGGTGGTCGTGCAGCACCCGTTCAACCTGGGCCAGGGGGCGGCGCTGCAGACCGGCATCCGCTACGTGCTCGAGGCGACGGACGCGGACTATGTCGTCACCTTCGACGCCGACGGGCAGCACCGGGTGGAGGACGCCGAGGCGATGGTCACCCGCGCCCGGGACGAGGACCTGGCCATCGTCTTCGGCTCCCGGTTCCTGGACTCCCGCACCGAGCCGGGGTTCCTGCGCAAGGTCGTGCTCAAGACCGCGGTGTGGATCACCAACCAGCAGACCGGCTTGCGCCTGTCCGACGCCCACAACGGGCTGCGGGTGCTGCGCCGCGACGCCGCCTCCACGCTGGACCTGAAGCAGGACCGGATGGCGCACGCCACCGAGATCGTGCTGCAGCTGGGCCGCGCCGGGTTGCCCTGGGCCGAGCACCCGGTGCACGTGCTCTACACCGACTACTCGCGCGCCAAGGGGCAGTCACTGATGAACTCGGTCAACATCCTCATCGACACGATCCTGAAGTGAGGCTGACGTGCTGGACCAACCTCTGATCAAGGCCCTCCTCCTGGTGGGCATCGTCGCGGTGACCGTGATGCTGACCCGTTCGACGACCGGGTCACGGCACCAGGCGATCCGCCGGCTGCTCCTGATCGGGTTCGTCGCCCTGGCCGTCGTGGCTGTGCTGTTCCCCGGGATGCTCACCCGGATCGCCCAGTTCGTCGGCGTCGGCCGCGGCGCGGACCTGTTGCTCTATGGCCTGACGATCACGTTCCTGGGCTACGTTGCGGCCTCCTACCGGCGGATGCGGGTGCTGGAGCAGCACCTGACCGCGGTGGCCCGGGAGCTGGCGTTGCGGGAGGCCCGGGACGATCAGGACCGCACGCCCCCGGGGGCGAACCCACGCACCTGAGCCAGCTGGGGCAGCACCGCCTCGTATGTCGCACGGTCGGCGGCGACCAGCACCCGCTCCGGCACCACCCCCGCGCGGTAGACCGCACCCTGACCGTCGCCGACGAACCCGCCGGCCTCGGTCACCAGCAGCGCACCCGGCGCGTGGTCCCAGGGCTGCCCCTTGGCGTAGACCACGAAGTCGGCCTCCCCCTCGACAACCTTGGGGTAGTCGACGCCGCAGCACACCCAGGTCAGCTCCAGGGCGGCGAGCGCACCGTGCACCTGGCCCACCTGCGCGCGCATCGACGTCACGCCGCGCAGATCCGCGAGCTCCCCGGACGGTGCGGGACGGGTCAACCGCTCCCCGTCCCGATACGAGCCAGCCCCCAGCTCCGCGACATACGCCCGTCCGTGCTGCGGCTGCCAGATCCAGCCGCGCACCGTCGTGCCGTCCCGGCTCTCGGCGACCATCACGGCGTGGTCGGGCGAGCCGTGCACGAAGTTCTTCGTCCCGTCGACGGGGTCCACGGTGAACGCGTGGTCGGCGTCCAGGTAGGCCGCCATCAGCTCGGGTCGGTCGGCGTGCGCCTCCTCACCCAGGATCACGGCGTCCGGGTAGGCGGCCCGCAGCGCCCTCGTGATCAGCACCTCCGCCTGCCGGTCGGCCACGGTCACCAGGTCCCCGGGGTTCTTCTCCGCGACGTCGCCGTCGGCGAGGTCGCGGAAGCGGGGAACGATCACTTCCTCGGCCACGTCCTTGAGCAGCGTCAGGATCGCGTCGGTGTCCATGGAGCCGGTGCGTCAGGACGACTGCTCGAGCGCCGCGCGGTGCGTGGCGGCCAGCCCCGGGTAGTGCCCGATGCCCTCCTTCAGGCCCTCCCGCTCCTCAGCAGTCAGCTCGCGGCGCACCTTCGCGGGCACGCCCGCGACCAGGGAGCCGTCGGGGACCTCGGTGCCCTCCAGGACCACGGCGCCGGCGGCGACCAGGCACTCCCGGCCGATGACCGCGCCGTTGAGGACGACCGCGCCCATCCCGACGATGGTGCCGCTGCCGACCGAGCACCCGTGCAGCACTGCGGCGTGACCGACCGACACGTCGTCGTCGATCGTCGCGGGATAGCCGGCATCGACGTGCACGACCACGTTGTCCTGGAAGTTCGACCGCTCCCCGACGGTGATCTGCTCGTTGTCGGCGCGCAGCGAGGCGCCGTACCAGACGCTGCTGCCCGCCCCGATCCGGACGCTGCCGCTGACCACACTGTGCGGGGCGAGCCAGGCATCGGGATCGATCTCGGGGGTGCGGTCTCCCAGGGGAAGGACCAGTCCGTGGGGGGTCTCGCTCGTCATCTGCTCAGCCACCTCGCTGTCTCGTCGGTGACCCTGACACTAGCTTGAGCCGATGGAGCCGCTGAGACCACCTCGGCGACATCGGCCGGGTCCGCCATAGGGTGGTGGCGTGACGCTGCCGTCGACCACCCCCGCCGACTGGGACCGCCTGGCCGCGACGCTGGCCGGATCGCTCGGCGCTGACGCGGTCAGCCGCCGGCTGCTGGACCGGCACGCCCTGGCCCACGACGCCTCCCACTATCTGCTGACCCCCGAGCTGGTGGTCCGGCCGACCGACCGCGACCAGGTCGCGGCCGTGCTGCGCTCGTGCCACGCGGCGGACGCCCCGGTCACCTTCCGCTCGGGCGGGACCAGCCTCTCGGGGCAGGCCATCACCGACGCCGTCCTGGTGGACACGCGGCGCCATTTCCGTGGCGTGGAGGTCCTCGACGACGGGGCCCGGGTGCGGGTCCGACCGGGCACGACCGTCCGTGAGGTCAATGCCCGCCTCGCGCCCTACCGCACCAAGCTCGGCCCGGATCCGGCCAGCGAGGGTGCGTGCACGATCGGCGGGGTCGTGGCCAATAACTCCAGCGGGATGCAGTGCGGCACCGAGTTCAACACCTACGCCACCCTCGACTCCCTCGTCGTGGTGCTCCCGTCGGGGACGGTGGTCGACTCGGCGGCGCCCGACGCCGCGGCGCGACTGCGTGAGCAGGAGCCCCGGCTCTGCGCCGGACTGGTCGCGCTGCGCGACCGGATCACCGCCGACCCGGCCTCAGTGGCGACCATCGAGCGGCTCTTCGCGATGAAGAACACGATGGGCTACGGCCTCAACGCGCTGCTGGACTACTCCGAGCCCCTCGACATCCTCGTGCACCTCATGGTCGGCAGCGAGGGCACGCTCGGGTTCATCGCCGAGGCGACCTTCCGCACCGTCCCGGTCCATCCGGCCATCACGACCGGGTTGCTCGTCTTCCCCGACGTGGCCACCGCCACCGCGGTCGTGCCGCAGCTGGTCGCGACCGGCACGGCGACCGCGGAGCTGCTGGACGCCGCGTCGCTGCGGGTCTCCCAGCGCGACCCGCAGTGCCCGCCCCAGATCCGGGACCTGACGGTCACCGACCACGCCTCCCTGCTGATCGAGTACCACGCGCCGGACGAGCAGGAGCTGGCCACGCTGGTCGCCGGGGCGCAGCCGACGTTGCGGGAGCTGCCGGTCAGCGGCCCGGCGGACCTCTCCGGGGACCCGGCCGTCCGCGCCGCCCTGTGGCGGGTCCGCAAGGGCCTGTTCAGCGCGGTGGCGGGCGCCCGCCCGCAGGGCACCAACGCGCTGCTGGAGGACGTCGTGGTCGGCGTCGACCTGCTGGGGCAGACGATCGTCTCGCTGACCGAGCTGTTCGACCGGCACGCCTACGAGGAGCCGGTCATCTTCGGCCACGCCAAGGACGGCAACGTCCACTTCATGCTCAACGAGCGGTTCGAGGACGCCAGCGCCATGGCGCGCTACGAGGCCTTCACCGAGGACCTGGTCGACCTGGTGCTGGGCAACGGCGGCTCGCTCAAGGCCGAGCACGGCACGGGCCGGATCATGGCACCGTTCGTGCGACGGCAGTACGGCGACGAACTGTATGCCGTGATGTGGGAGCTCAAGCACCTCCTCGACCCGCGGGACCTGCTCAACCCGGCCAGCGTGCTCTCCGAGGACCCGCGCTCCTACCTGCGCGACCTCAAGCCCAATCCCCGGGTGGAGGAGGAGGTCGACCGGTGCGTCGAGTGCGGCTTCTGCGAGCCGGTGTGCCCCTCCCGCGACGTCACGCTCACGCCACGGCAGCGGATCGTGCTCCGCCGGGAGATGGTGGCCGCCCGGGAGCGGGGTGACCTGGCGCTGGCCGCCGAGATCGAGCGGGACTACGCGTATGCCGGCGAGCAGACCTGCGCGGTCGACGGGATGTGCCTGACCGCCTGCCCCGTGCTCATCAACACCGGCGACCTGGTCCGGCGGTTGCGCCGGGAGAGTGCCTCCCCCGTCGCCGACCGCGCCTGGGAGGGAGCCGCCCGGGGGTGGGCCGCCGCGGCACCGCTCGGCGGTATGGCGCTCTCCGTCGCCCAGTCGCTGCCGACCAGGGTGCCGGTGGCCGTCACCGAGGCCGCCCGGGCGGTGGCCGGTCCCGACACGGTGCCGCTCTATGACGGACGGCTGCCCGGCGGCGGTCCGGCCCGACCCGTGCTGGACCCGCCGGCACCGCAGGCCGTCCTGTTCAGCCCGTGCATCGGGCAGATGTTCGGCCCCGAGCCGGCAGCCGACGACGCGCCCGCGCCCAGCGCGACCGAGGCGCTGCTCTCGCTGTGCGACCGGGCCGGGGTGCCGGTGCGCACGCCCCGCGGCCTCGCCGGGTTGTGCTGCGGGACCCCGTGGAAGTCCAAGGGCCTGTCCCGCGGGTATGCCGTGATGGCCGACCGGGTGGTGCCCGCGCTCCGCGAGGCCACCGACGGCGGGCGTCTGCCCGTGGTGTGCGAGGCCTCCTCGTGCGCCGAGGGGCTGGTCGAGATGCTGCGGGACCGTGCCCCGGACCTGGAGGTCCTGGACGCGGTGGAGTTCGTGGCCGACCGGGTGCTCCCCCGCCTCACGGTGACCCGGAGGGTCGACTCCGTCATGGTGCACCCCACGTGCTCCACGGAACGCGCCGGCAGCACCGGATCGCTCCTGGCCCTGGCGCGCGCGGTCAGCGACGACGTGTCCGTCCCGGAGGCCTGGGGGTGCTGCGGCTTCGCTGGCGACCGCGGGCTGCTCCACCCCGAGCTCACGGCCGCCGCCACCGCCCCCGAGGCCGCGGACGTGGGCCGACGCGAGCACACGGCATACGTGTCGTGCAACCGCACCTGCGAGATCGGGATGACCCGGGCGACCGGCCGGCCCTACCGGCACGTGCTCGAGCTGCTCCTGCACGCCACCGGGTGACCCGGGCCGGGGCCTGTGCGCCCCGGCCCGGTGCCCTCACTCCAGGGTCAACAACTGGTCGGCCACCGCCTGGCTGATCGCCGCCGGGCCGCCGAGCAGGAAGATCCGGCCCGGGTCGAGCCGGTCCAGCTCCTCCCACGTGACGGCGGGGATCCGGTCCTGGCGGACCAGCAGCACCGGCACATCGGTGTCCGCTGCCCGCGCCGCCCCGGCCAACGCGTCCGGCCAGTCCTGCCCGGTGGCCACGAAGATGTCCTGCGACGTCTCGTGGTCCTGGGCGATGAGGGCGGCCGTGTCGTACCGGTCCGTCCCCGCCACCCGCTCGACCGGACCGTAGGCAGCCAGGGCCTCCTCCACTCCGGTCGACACCGCCGAGGGGCCACCCAGCAGCACGATCTGGTCCGGCGCCAGCCGGGTCAGCTGCTCAGCCGTCGCCTCGGGCAGCACCGTCGGCCGCACCAGCAACACCGGCCCGTCGAGCGACCCGGCCCGGGCCGCCCCGGCCAGTGCGTCGGGGTAGTTCGCCCCGGTGGCGACGTAGACGACGTCCGCGGAGTCGAAGTCCTCGGCGATGAGGGCCGCCGTCTCGTAGCGGGTCGCGCCGGCGTAGCGCACCACCTCGGCGTCGGGGACGAACGCCGCCAGCTCCTGCTCCACCTCCTCGGTCACCGCGGACTGCCCACCGACGAGGACGACGGTGCTCGGCTGCAGCCGCACCAGCTCGATCCGGGTGGTCTGCGGGAGCCACTCGGGGTGGGTCAGCAGGACCGGGGAGCCCTGGCTGCCGGCCGACGCGGCCGCGGCCAGCGCGTCCGGGTAGTCCTTGCCGGTCGCCACGAACACCGTGTCCACCGGGCCCGGGAACAACTGGGAGATCCGGGAGGCGGTGTCATAGCGGTCCACGCCCGCGACCCGCACGACCTCGGGCGGGATCGGCTCGGGGTTCTCCTCACACCCGTTGTCCCGCATCGAGAAGTCCTGGGTCACCGTGCCGCCGCGGACCAGCGTGACCCGGTGCGTATCCGGGATGTAGCCGCCCAGGCTCGCGGTCATCTCCAACGTCCCGAGCTGGGTGTTGAACCACCGGGCATAGTCACCTTCGTGGTTGGTCACGATGAGCCAGCCGTCGCCGACGTCCCGCACCGGGACCACGTTGATCGGGATGCTGTCACCCGCGGTCTGGCCGCCCTCGCAGTCCTCCAGATATGCCGTGCCCATCACCTTGCCCCACGTCAGCGGCGGGGTGACCTCCATCGTCACGTCGACCGGCGTGGGCCGCTCCGGGGTGTTGGCGGTCAGGCTCACCTGGGCGGTGTAGGTGCCCGGCTGGTTCACCTGACTGCTGTCGGTGGTCACCCCGACGGTGACGCTGTCACCGGGCTCCAGGTAGGCCTCGGCGGTGTCGACCTCGAGCCAGGGCACGTCGGCCCCGCTCTCGGCGCACTGGTCGAAGCCCGGCAACAACTCGGCCGACGTGGTCGGGTCGAAGCCTCCCCGGTCCCCGCCGATCCGCACCAGCCCGCAGCCACCGCCGCCGCGGTAGACGGCCTCGTTGGAAGCGGGCATCGTCGCCCACTCGTCCGCCGCCGGGTCGTAGCCGTAGCTGGCGTTGGTGAGCTGGTCGGCCTGGACTCCGCCCACGACGACCAGCAGGTCGTTGGCCGCCGTGCCGGAGGCGCCCCAGAACGTGGTCGGGGACGGCGCACGGTCGGTCCACTCCTCGGCCCCTGGGTCGTAGGCCCAGGTGTCACCGGTCTCCATGGCGTCGCCGTCGATACCTCCGGCACACACCAACTGGCCCTCCAGCGCCCCACAGGTGGGGAAGGCGAGTGGGGTCGGGTATGCCGTCAGCTCGGACCACATGTCGGAGGCGGGGTCGTAGGCCTGCACGGTGTCCTCGACCGGGAAGCACTCCGGTGTGGTGCACCCACCGACCACGACCAACTGGCCCTCCAGCACGCCGTACCCGGCGGAGGAGACCGCCACGGGCATCGGCTCACCCGCGGACCAGCTGTCCGATCCGGGGTCGTAGCGCCAGGTCTCGCTCGTCAGGCCACCGTCCTGCCAGCCGCCGGCGACCACGATCTCGCCACCGATGACACCGGCTGCCGCCGACTGTGCCGAGGCCGGCAGTGGGGCCACCGGGACCCAGTCCAGTGCTTCGGCGTCGTAGCGCCAGACGGCGTCGGTGCTCTCGAACCCGTCCGTCCCGCCGATGGAGTACCAGTCCCCGTCGAGGGAGACGATGCGGTTGTCCATGACCGGCTCCACCAGCGGCGCCAGGTCGACCCACGGCTCCTCCGCGGTCCGCGGCGGGCTCGCCGCGTCCCCGGACGCTGCCGGGTCGCCCGAGGGTGCCGCGCCGGCCGAGGCCGC
The DNA here is from genome assembly GCF_057176825.1 of Ornithinicoccus sp. Classification (NCBI taxonomy): domain Bacteria; kingdom Bacillati; phylum Actinomycetota; class Actinomycetes; order Micrococcales; family Intrasporangiaceae; genus Ornithinicoccus; species Ornithinicoccus sp. The sequence goes on from NZ_CM169976.1 coordinate 2,751,823, forward strand.
GGGTGAGAAGTCGCCCGTGCGGCTCACCACCGGAGCACCCTGCGACTCCAGCACCTCCTGGGTGCCCATCCGACTGCCGTCGGCCCGCAGGATCTCAAAGCCGCCGGGACGTTCCCCGAAGGTGATCTCGGCAGGGGAGGTCCCCGTGTTGGTCACGGTGAACTCCGCGCCGTCGCTGCCGCCCAACTGCACCTCGGTCTCGATCGAGGTCGGGTCCACCTCCAGCACCGCCGAGCCGAGCACGAAGTCGGCCCGGGCGACGTCTCCGGCGGGGACATCCACATCCTGCTGGTCGGTGCCGTAGTTGCGGGCGGTCGCCTCGAACGGGGTGCTCCCGGTGAGGGAGGAGTAAAGCCAGTAGAACCCGTCGTCCAGGCCGTCGTCGTCCGGCGTGGCCCGGGTCGTGCCCACGTCCGCCGGGTTCTCCACGGACGTCACCCGGGCGCCCAGGATGCCGGCACCGTCCGTGTCGTTCTGCACGTAGCCGGTCACCAACCCGCCGCCAGTCGGCAGGCACTGCCTGCTACCCAGGAACACGTCGTCGACCTGCCACCACCAGTCCCACTCGGCCTCGTAGTGGAACCGCACCTGGGTCTGCGCCGAGACGTGGCCGCCGAGGTCGACGAGGACGTCCCCGATCTGGCTGCTGCTCGGGGCCTGCCACACAGTCTCCCAGGTGGCCCCGCCGTCGGTGCTCGCCTCGGCGTACGCGCTCGCCTGCCCGAGCGTCTCGTGGTAGTGCTTGAACCCCAGGGTCGGCGCGTCGACCGCGGTGAGGTCCACCGGCGGGGACACCAGGACGGTGTCCTGGCTGGTGTCCGGGCCGTAGAAGTCGCTGTTCACGACCGCGAAGTTGCCCTCGCCCCCGGTCTCGTTCGGGATGCCCCACGGGTCCTCGAAGGTCCACACGCCGCCGGAGTCGTTGAGGTCCTCGACCGTCCATCCGTCCGGGGCCTCCGTCTCGTCGAAGGTCTCCAGGATGCCGTCGACCTCCACGGTGTAGCCCGGCGCGGTGCAACTGGCGGCATCGACCGGCAGGGCGAAGTCCTGCACGGTGCTGCCGTCCGCCGCGACCGTCACCTGCGCGGAGCCGACCTGGTAGCCCGGGTACTGGGCCGTCGCCAGGAGGGTGTGGGTCCCGGCGGGCAGGTCCAGTTGGTAGTCCCCGGTCTCGGGATCGGTGTAGCTGCCCACCGACGCCTCCCCCTGGACGCTGACCCTGGCATAGAGCGGCCAGCCCTGACCGGACCCGTCCGTGATCGTCCCGGTGACCGTGCCACTGGGCGCAGGGTCCAGTGCCACGTCGTGCACGACGGTGTCATCCACGGGCACGGTGAGGGTCGCACTGTCGGTGACGTAGCCGAACCGGCTCACCGTCACGTCGTAGTCACCGGAGCTGAGCCGGGCACGGAACGTGCCATCGGCGCCGGTGCGTAGGGTGCGGTCCCGCTCGCCCTCCAGCAGCACCTGGGCCGAGGCGATGGGGTCTCCGGTCGCGGAGTCGGTCACCGTCCCCTCGACGGTGCCGGAGTCGCCGATGGGTGCGGCCTCCAGCAGGGCGAGCGCGTCCAGCCGGCCCTCCCCGAAGACGTTGTTGTCCTCGTCGGTGCCGCCGCACTGGTCGTCCGGGCTGTCGATGGCGGTGCCGTCCAGCAGCTCCTTGGTGAGCTCGATGTCGCCCACCAGGGCGGGGTCGGCGGACCAGAGCAGCGCGATGGCGCCGGCCACGTGCGGGGTCGCCATCGAGGTCCCCGTGAACGCCGCGTAGTCGCCTCCGGGGATCGCCGAGGTGACGGCGGTGCCGGGTGCCGAGATGTTGGGCTTGATCTCCCCGTCCTGCCCCGCACCCCGGGAGGAGCTGGGGTTGATGGTGTGCGAGGAGTCGTAGTTGCCGACGGAGTAGTTGATGATCCGGCTGCCCGGGGAGCCCGAGGTGTCACAGCCCGGGCCGATGTTGCCGTTGGCCCAGACACCGAAGATTCCCGAGGCGGCCCACGCCTCGGCCACGTCCTCCATGAACGGGTCGTTGGAGGGCATCACGGTGCCCCACGAGTTGTTGATGATGTGCGGCCGCGCGTCCGGGTCCGGGTTCTCCCCGGCCAGGTCCGTCGGGGCGAGCATCCACTCGCCGGACAGGATCAGGGCCAGATCCGACGGGACAGCAGCCGTTGGCGGCGATCCACGTCGCCCCGGGTGCCACGCCGATCTGGTGCTCCCCACCGTCGTCGCCGACCATCGTGCCCATCGTGTGGGTCCCGTGGGCGTCGAAGTCGGCCGGCTCCTCGAGACCGTAACCTGCGGCGTCGAACCAGTTGTAGTCGTGCGTGAACGTGCCGTCCCCGTTGTTCCCGCGGTACTGCTCCACCAGCGCCGGGTGGTCGAACTCCACCCCGGTGTCGATGTTGGCCACGACGATGTCCTCGCCCGTCAGCCCGAACTGGCTCCACACGTCGTCGGCGTTAATGTCCTCCACGCCCCACTCGATCGCGCTCGGCGTGATGACCGACTCGGCTGCCTCGGGCTCCGGCAGCTCATAGGCGGTATTCGGGTAGATCCCCTCGACCTCCGGGTCGGCAGCCAGCGCCCCCACCAGGTCGGCGGTCCCTCCGTGGACCATGATCGCGTTGGAGATGAAGAAGGAGGTGTATGCCGTGCCCGCCACCTCCAGCTCTGCCCGGGTCTCCCGCTGGCTGGCCTCGGCGGTGGACCGCAACGCCTCGTAGACCGCCGCACCGCGGGCCCCCCAGTCCGGGGTGTCGGCCAACGCGTCCAGGTCAGGCCGCTCGGCGAAGCGCACCAGGAAGCTGGCCCGCCCGTCCTCCTCGAGGGCCTCGGTCACTTCCTGGCTGACCTTGTCGGTGGCGTCCGGGGCTGCCGGAGACGGTGCCCCCGGCGGTGCTGCCCCGACCCCACCCCCTGCCGCCACGCTGCCGCTGACGGCAAGCAGTCCCCCCAGCGCGGCTGCCAGCCAGCGTCGGGTGGAGGACTGCGCCGAGACGTTCCTGGACCAACCTGCTACAGCCATGGTGCCTGCCCCTTTAGTCCTGCGCCCGCCCGGGGAGGAACCCCGGGATCACGGGCTATGGGATGAACCTAGGACCGCGGCGCACCCGGCGGTATCCGTGGAACCACTGGCCCGTTCAGCGTCCCCGACCTGCCGACATGGCGGCATACCAGCCGGCGACACTGGCCCGGCTGGAGTAGCCCAGCTTGTGCAGGACCGAGCCCACGTGCGACTCGACGGTCCGCTCGGAGAGGAACAGCAGCGCCGCGATCTGTCGGTTGGTCAGCCCCTCCGCAACGTGCTCGACCACCGACTGTTCGCGGGCGGTCAGGCCGCTGGCCTGCAGCACCTGTCGGATCCGCGGATCGGGGGTGTCCTCCGCGCTCTCGAGCACCTGGGCGGCGACCAGGTCCGGGTCGGTCGCCACCGCGAGGGTCAGGATGGCGCGCACCTCGGCCTCCATCGACCGGTTGTTGCGTGCCGCGCGGATCTTCAATCGGTGCCGCACCTCGTCGTCGAGGGCGCGAACCGTGATGGCTGCCATGCGTCGGGATGCTAGCGGTGCTGGCAGATTCGGTAAAGAGCGCGTCAGGTCCCGAGGTCAGGACACCCGGACTGACTGCTCGAGGAACGCGTGCAGGGGCGTCTCGCGCAGCGGGACACCGGTGAACGCGGTCTCGGCCCGGAGCACCAGGATCTCGCGCGGCCCGCTGATCCGGCCGTCGGTCGTGTCGCTGAACCAGACCCGCCCGGTGGCGTCGGTGAGGACACCGAATCCCGCGTTGGTCCCCGCCGTCACCCGCCCGACGAAGGCCTCCAACCAGGCCCGCGCGCCCGCCTCGTGCTCGCTCACCGCCAGGATGGTGGCCTCCCCGCGCTCCATCGGGAGCAGCACGACCCACTCCCCCGGATAGACATCCTCGACGCTCACCTCCGATGGGGCGGTCTCCTCGCCACCGCCCCGCTTCCGCCTGTCCCGCCCATTGCCGATCATCCTGACCATGTCCCCTCTTCCCGTGTCCTGACGTGATCCCATCATGCTCCGCCCCGGAGACGAACGGAAGGTGGACCCGTCGGCGGGCCACGCACCGAACCTGGTTCACCGTGTCGGTCTCGCCGGGGAGGACTCGGCATACGTCACTCGCCGCAGCAACACCTCCGCCGGACCACGACGGCCGCTTCGCTCCAGGCCGGACGCGAGAACCAGACCCACCAACCATGCCAGGCCGGTCCCTGACCGGCGGCCTGTTCGACCTGCTGGAGGACCTGCACCCCGAGGTGAGCGTGTGCGACGACTCCCTCCTCATCGACAAGCCGCACCATGACGACCACCTCTGCGAGGGTGCCGAGCTGACACTGGTCCCCGCGGTGTTCGTCTGGCCACTGCTGGTCGTCGCCCCCCAGGGCGGGGCAGGCTTCGAGTTGATGTACGGTGCGCGCGGAGTGGGAAGGGTCTGGGAGGGCCTGCCGCGCGACCCGAGGCCAGGGGACCCGATCTCCTCCCTGCTGGGCCGGACCCGAGCCTCGGTCCTGAACCGCCTGAACGTCCCGCGTTCGACGACCCAGTTGGCCCGGGAGCTGGGTCAGAGCCCGGGGACGATCAGCACACACCTGGCCGTTCTGCGGGCCTGCGGCCTGGTCACGAGCTGGCGGTCGGGACGGTCCGTGCTCTACCGGCAGACCCCGCTGGCCGCCTCCATCCTTGAGCTTGGCGATCCACTCACGGGATCCGCCTGAGCGTCACCCCCTGCGCTGGGGGACGACGCGGGGTGGCCTGCCCCCGCGCGCGTCCGGCCGCCAGCGCAGCCAGGCCTCGGCGGCGATCGCGTGCATCGCGAAGGCCAGCCAGAAGGCCGGGGCGAACCCCTCCTCCATGGCCAGCGGGCCGAGTCCGGACAACAGCCCCACCCAGATGCGGATCGTCCCCACCGCAAGCCCGGTCGAGAAGGCCCGGATCATCCACCGGCGGTGGGCGCGGATGTCGCGCCGTCGCACAGCCCCGTAGGCCACCGTGAGCGCCACGAGGAAGTAGCAGCCGAACACCGCGGTGGCGGCCGCCTGCCAGGCGCCACCCGTGGGGAACGGGATGCCGAATCCCAGCGCGAAAACCCCGCTTGTGAGCCCGGCCACCAGGGCAAGCCGCCCCAACCGTCGGTGGGCCATGAGATGTCGGCTGCGGAACCTGCGGGACAGTTGCAGCGGGGCGAGGAGGAGAAACACCACGCCCGGCACGATGTGGGAGTAGGCCAGGATCGGGTAGCGCACATAGTGCACCTCGAAGGCGTCGGGAGCGGGCATCTCGCCGGTGAGGATCTGCAGGGTATCGGTCACTATCCTGATCGCGGCGAAGACCAGAACGATGGTGGTGAGGAGACCGATCGCCGTCCATACGGGGATCGCAATCAGCCGTCGCATCTGGGGCCACCTTCCTCGGGCCGTGCCGCAGGGCGGTTCCAGCGGCGTCAGGTGGGTCGAGGGTGGCCCTGCTGACCTCGCGCACCAACGATTCGGCGTGCGCCGAACCGTGCGCTGCCCACCGGCGGAAATCCCGTGGCGCCCCGCAGACTGTCCGGCTAGCCTCCCGGCCGAGGAGGCCCCACCGTGACCACACCGCACCCGCCCCATGTCCAGATCCGCGACTACCGCGACGAGGACGAGCTGTCGTGGCTGCGGTGCCGGGTGCTTAGCTTCCTCGGCAGCGCCTACTACGACGACGTCAAGACCGAGCGCACCACGTTCGGCGGCGCCGCGATCCGGCTGGTGGCCGTGCACCACAAGCCCGCGGGCGTCACCACCCCGGGACCCGAGGAGGTCGTCGGCGTCCTCGACGTCGAGCTCTTCGCCCCCGACGAGGACGCACCGGACGGCGCGGCCACCATCGACACGATCGCCGTCCATCCCGACCACCAGCGCCGCGGGATCGCCGATGCGCTGCTCGGCGAGGCGCTCTCCCGGCTGGGCGGCCACCCGGTCGCGACCCTCGACGCCTGGACGCGCGAGGACGGGCCCGCGAACGCGTGGTACACCCACCACGGGTTCACCGTGGCCCACGAGTACCTGCACGTCTACAAGGGGTGGGAGGACCCGGACGACGACTTCAGCACCCCTGAGGACCTGTCCGCCCCGGTGTCCGCCTTCGCCCACGCGTCCCTGGCGGACGAGGAGTCCCTGCGGGCCAGGTTCGCCCGCGTGTACCGGTGCCGGCAGTACCTTCGCCACCTCTGACCCTCGACGAGCGGGGGGGAGAAAACCGGTTGTCCCTGCGGCCCCCCGGCTGCCACCCTGGGGCCGACCGTGCGGCATACGACCGCAGAGACCGGGCCGAGTGCCCCTGAGGAGAGGAGCCGTGACGTGACCACGACTGCTGCCGGTGTGCCCACCAGCCACCGCACCCCCTCTTCCAGGAGCACCAACTGTGTCCCGATTTCCCGACACGGGTGACATCGACCCGTTCTTCGTCTTCGACTACACCCCCCTCGACGACCCCGCCGGCACCGGCACCTCCGCCGACGACGGCACCTCCGACCAGCGGTTCACGACCTACTGGGACGTGGAGCGCGGGTGCCGTGGCCCCGAGCCCCTCCCCGCGTGGGTCGTCACCGACAGCGGCGCCGTCGACACCGACCTCGGCGTCCTCAAGACCGGCAAGGAGGCCGACGTCCGGTTGATCCACCGGGCCGCCACCGACGGCTCCGGGGCCGAGGCCGTGATGGCCGGCAAGTACTACCGCGCCCGCGAGCACACCAGCTTCCGCCGCAGCGCCGCCTACACCGAGGACCGGCGGGCGCGCCGCAGCCGCGACAACCGCGCGCTGGACCGCAAGTCAGCCTACGGCCGCGCGGTCGCCGCCGGCATGTGGGCGACCGCGGAGTGGGAGGCGCTCAACCGGTACTGGAGCGCTGGCGTCGCGGTGCCCTACCCCGTGCAGGTCGATGGCACCGAGATCCTGATGGAGTTCATCGAGGTGGACGGCGAGGCCGCGCCGCGGCTGGCCGAGACCAGGCCGGGCCGGGAGCTGCTCGCGCACTACCTCGACCAGCTCCGCGAGGCGATGGTGCGACTCGCCGCGCTCGGGGTCGCCCACGGCGACCTGTCTGCCTACAACATCCTCGCCGCCGGCGAGCGCCTGGTGATCATCGACCTGCCCCAGGTGGTCGACCTGGCGGCCAACCCTGCCGGGTTCGAGTTCCTGCACCGGGACTGTCGCAACGTCGCGCGGTGGTTCACCGCCCGGGGCCTGCCGGTCGACCCGGACCGGTGGTATGCCGAGCTGCTCGACTACGCCTGAGAGGGCTGGCGGCGCGGCGCCGGCCCCCGCACCCGCACCCGCAGTGCGCCGGTGTCCACCCAGGCGGTCACCTCACGCACGCCCGGGTGGGCGTCGCCGTCCACCTGGACACCGGTGGGCGCGGGCAGGGACACCCGTATGTCGTGTGCTGGGCGGAAGCCGATCCCGCTCACCGGTCGTCGGTGGTGCAGCACACCCTGCAGCGCGATGGGCACCCAGCCCCACAGTGACCGGGGCGCCACCAGCGCCGCGTCGAGCACCCCGTCGTCGAGCCGGGCACCGGGGACCACCTGGATGCCCCAGGGAATCGAGCCGCAATTGGCCAGCAGGAGGCTCCAGGCCCGCACCTCCTGCACCGCGCCGCCGTCCCGTCGGACCCGCATCGGAAGCAGTGGTGCCCGCAGTCGCCGCAGCCCCGGGAGCAGGTAGGCGAGCGCACCGAGGTGGCGCTTGAGCCAAGGTCGGGTGTGGGCCACGGTCGTGGCGTCGTGGCCGATCCCGACCACGACGAGGAAGACCTGCTCCCCGGAGTCGGCCGCTCCCCCGGGTCCCTCCTGCTCGTACCGCACCCGGCCCAGGTCGATGAGGCGCTCGGTCCCGTCCAGGGCGACACGCACCGCCTCGCCCAGGTCCCGTGGAAGGTCGAGGTTGCGGGCCAGCAGGTTGCCGGCCCCGAGCGGCAGGACGCCGAGCGGGACCCCGGAGCCGGCCAGCACCTGGGCGACCTCGCGGACCGTGCCGTCTCCCCCACCGGCGACCACGAGGTCGGCACCCCCGCCGAGGGCCCGTGCCGCCTGGGTTCCCCCGGGCTCGGCCTCGGTCGTCGGCAGCACCTGCACCGGTGGCCACCCCCGTGAGGCGCAGGCTGCGTGGAGCAGGTCGGCGGCCCGCCGTGCGCCCGACCTGGCGGGGTTGAGGATCGCGACGACGCGGGGCATCGCGATCAGCCCGGTGAGTCGGCCAATCGCCCGGTGACGGAGGTGGCGATGACGTCCGGTGTGAGTCCCACGTGCTCCAGCACCTGACCACGGGAGCCGTGGTCCAGGAACTCCTTGGGGATGCCGTAGCACCAGACCGGCTGCGCGTGCCCCTCCCGCCGCAGGGCGGTGGTGAGTGCCTCCCCGATCCCGCCGTCGACGATGTTGTCCTCAACCACGACGACGTGCCGGCTGCGTCGGGCCAGGTCCACCAGGTCGGAACTGACCGGCAGCACCCAGCGGGGGTCGACCACCTGGACGCCTACGCCCGCCGAGGCCAGCTTGTCGGCCACGCCCAGGCAGATCGGTGCCATGGCACCCACCGACACGATGACCACGTCGGGCGTCGGGTGTGCCTGCCCCTCGGCGTCCAGGTCCCGCAGGACGTCGACGGTGCCGTGCCGACCGACAGCGTCGATGGGCTCGGCGACGCTGCCCTTGGGGAAGCGCAGCACAGTGGGGCCGTCGTCGACGGCCACGGCCTCCCGGAGGGCGGTCCGGATCTGGGCGCCGTCCCGGGGCGCCGCCAGACGCAGCCCGGGGACGATGCCGACCACGCTCATGTCCCACATGCCGTTGTGGCTGGCACCGTCGCTGCCGGTGATGCCGGCACGGTCCAGCACGAAGGTCACGCCCTGCCGGTGCAGGGCACAGTCCATCAGGAGTTGGTCGAAGGCACGGTTCAGGAAGGTCGCATAGACCGCCACGACCGGGTGCAACCCGGCGAAGGACAGCCCAGCCGCCATGGTGACCGCGTGCTGCTCGGCGATGCCGACGTCGAAGACCCGGTCGGGGTACCGCTCGGCGAACGGGCGCAAACCGACCGGCAACAGCATCGAGGCGGTGAGGGCGACGATGTCCTCCCGCTGATCTCCCAACTCCAGCAGCTCGTCGCTGAACTCGTCGGTCCAGGACCGGCCGGACAGCTCCAGCGGCAGCCCCGTCTCGGGGTTGATGACCCCCACGGCGTGGAACCGGTCCGCCTCGTCGGTGGTCGCGGGCTCGTAGCCGTGCCCCTTCTCGGTGAGGACGTGCACCAGCACCACCCCGCCGAAGTCGCGAGCGCGCCGCAACGCCGTCTCCACCGCGCCGATGTCGTGCCCGTCGACAGGGCCGAGGTACTTCAGACCCAGGTCCTCGAACATGCCCTGCGGGCTGACGATGTCCTTCAGCCCCTTCTTGACCCCGTGCAGCGTCTCGTACATGGGACGCCCGAGCACGGGCGTGCGCTGCAGCAGCTGGCGCTTGCCCCACTGCAGCACGTCCTCGTAGCGCCGGTCCGCCCGGAGCCGGCCCAGGTACTCGGCCATCCCGCCGGTCGTGGGTGCGTACGAGCGCTCGTTGTCGTTGACCACGATCACGAGCGGCAGGTCCGGGCTGGCGGCGATGTTGTTCAGCGCCTCCCAGGCCATCCCCCCGGTGAGCGCGCCGTCGCCGATCACGGCGACCGTGTGCCGGTGCCGCTCGCCGCGCAGCGTCCTGCCCGTCGCGATCCCGGTCGCCCACGACAAGGAGGTCGAGGCGTGCGAGTTCTCGACCACGTCGTGCTCGGACTCGCTCCGGCTGGGGTAGCCGGATAGTCCCCCTCGCTTGCGCAGGGCCGAGAAGTCGCGCCGCCCGGTGAGCAGCTTGTGCACGTAGGACTGGTGACCGGTGTCGAAGACCACGGTGTCCGACGGGGACTCAAAGACCCGGTGCAGCGCAATGGTCAACTCCACCACGCCCAGGTTGGGACCCAGGTGCCCCCCGGTCCGGGAGACCGAGCGGATCAGGTAGTCCCGGATCTCGGCCGCCAGGTCCGCCAGCTGCTTGCTGGTCAGGCCCTTGAGGTCGGCCGGTCCGTTGATACTGCTGAGGAGACCCACGTGCGCTGCTGCCCTTTCGCCGTTGACGTGCCGTCGAGTGTACGGCTCTGTGCTGGTGCCGGAGGTCAGCGACGGCGTCGGGCCGTGGAGCCACGCACCATCAGCCTGACCGGGAGCACCACGGGCCCGGTGGCCTGGGGCTGCGCCCCACGGATCATGGCGATGAGGTTCGTCGCCCCGGTGGCACCCATCGCCCGCAGCGGTGAGGCCACCGTGGTCAGCGTGGGGGTGACCCAGTCAGCGGCCAGGATGTTGTCGAAGCCGACGACGCTGACCTCCTCCGGCACGGACCCGCCGGCCCGCTGCAGCGCCTGCATGAAGCCGATGGCCATCTGGTCGTTGTAGGCCACGACCGCCGAGGTCGGGCGCACCGTCCAGTCCTCGAATGCGGCCGCCCCTCCCGCGACCGTCGGTGCCTGCGGCCCGACCCGGTGCACGACCAGGTCCAGTTCCAGGGCCGCCTCACGCATCGCCCGCCACCGCATCCCGTCGGCCCAGGACGCCTCCGGGCCGGCCAGGTAGGTGATCGTGTGGTGCCGCATCTCCCCGAGGTGCTCCACGGCCCGACGGGTGCCCCGGGGGTTGTCGGTCACCACGCACGGGATCCCACCGATCGCCCGGTTGAGGACCACGAGGGGGCCGTGTTTGGTCAGCGTGCGGATCGCAGAGTCCGACATCCGCGAGCTGGTCAGCAGCACCCCCTCGACGGATCCGATGACCCGGTCGAGCGCCTCCCGCTCCCGGGCGCCGGACTCCCGGGAGTCGGCCAAGACCAGGGTGAAGCCGGCCTCGGCCGCGGCCACCTCGGCGCCCCGGATGATCGGGAAGTTGACCGGGTTCGTGATGTCGGGGACGACGAGGGCCACCATCCGTGTCCGGCTCGTGGACAGGGCACGGGCGATCGGGTTGGCGCGGTAGCCCAGCTCCTCCGCCGCCGCGCGCACCTTCTCGGCCGTGGCGGCACTGACCCGTCCGGGGCGGGCGAAGGTCCGCGACACGGTGGACGGTGCCACACCTGCCCTGCGCGCCACGTCGTAGATCGTCGGCACACCCTCGTGCCCCGGGCCGGACCGGACCATGAGCTCACGCTAGGTCGAGCGGCAACTTGTGGCAACCGATTGCCAACCCCGAGGCCACCCTGCCTCAATGAGAGTAGGTCATCCCACCGACGTTAGGACCCCACGATGCTCCGACCACAGGACAGCACGACACGTGAGCGCAAGACCCTCAACGGCATCTGGTCGTTCGCGCTCGACCCGGAGAGCACGGGGCGAACGGCCGGATGGTTCTCCGGCCCGCTCCCCGAGTCCCGGCGAGATGCCGGTGCCGGCCAGCTTCAACGACCTGGTCGCCCGACGAGGACCTGCGCAACTACGTCGGCGACTTCTGGTACCAGACGGTCGTGCGGGTCCCCCGCGGCTGGGCCGGGCAGCGCATCGTGCTGCACTTCGAGTCGGCCACCCACCGCGCCACCGTCTGGGTCGGACGACACCGAGGTGGTGTCGCCACGAGGGCGGCTACACCGCCGTTCGAGGCCGACGTCACCGGCCTACGTCACCCCCGGGGAGGAGGTCCGGATCACCGCCGCTGGTGAACAACACGCTCAGCTTCCAGTCCATCCCCCCGGGCGTCATCGAGGAGACCGCGGACGGCCCGCGCCAGCAGCTACTGGCACGACTTCTTCAACTACGCCGGGATCTGCACCGCACCGTGTGGCTCGTCCGCGACCCCCACGGCCTACGTCGACGACGTCACCGTCGTGACCGACCTGGAGGGCGGCACCGGCACCGTCGACTTCACCGTGACGGCGGTCGGCGCCGAGGGGCTGCAGACCCGCGTCGGTGCTCCGCGACGCCGACGGGCAGGAGGTCGCCTCGGGCGACGGTGCGACCGGCGATCCTGACCGTCGCCGGACGTCCACCCCTGGGCGCCGGGCGACGGCTACCTGTACGACCTGGAGCTGCAGCTGCGCGACGGTGACGACCGTCGTCGACAGCTACCACCAGAACGTCGGGGTGCGCACCGTCGAGGTGCGCGGCACCGAGTTCCTGATCAACGGTGAGCCGTTCTACTTCACCGGCTTCGGCATGCACGAGGACCACGCCGGTGCTCGGCAAGGGGCACTACGACGCCTTCCTGGTCCACGACTTCGAGCTGCTGAACTGGATCGGGGCCAACTCGTTCCGCACCTCGCACTACCCCTACTCCGAGGAGGTCCTCGACTACGCCGACCGGCACGGCATCGTCGTGATCGACGAGACCGCGGCGGTGGGCCAGAACATGGGTCTGGGCGGTGGCATCTTCGGCTCCGCAGGGCTACGAGACCTTCACGCCCGAGACCGTCAACGACGAAGTCCCGGGAGACGCACGCCCAGGCGATCCGCGAGCTCGTTCGCCCGCGACAAGAACCACCCGAGCGTGGTGCTGTGGTCGATCGCGAACGAGCCGGAGTCGCGACACCCGAGAGCCCGGAGGACTACTTCCGAGCCGCTCTTCGAGCTGGCCCGCGAGCTCGACCCGACCCGGCCCGTCGGCTTCGTCAACGTCATGCTGGCCCCCCACGGCAAGTGCCGGGTGTCCCAGTTCGGCGACGTCCTGATGCTCAACCGCTACTACGGCTGGTACGTCCACACCGGCGACCTCGGCGCTGCCGAGGTCGCCTGGGACCGAGGAGCTCACCGGCTGGGCGAGCGAGGGCAAGCCGATCATCATCACCGAGTACGGCGCCGACACCGTACGCCGGCCTGCACGGCATGACTCCCCAGCCGTGGACCGAGGAGTACCAGGTGGCCTACCTCGACATGAACCACCGCGTCTTCGACTCGCTGCGACGCGGTCGTCGGCGAGCACGTGTGGAACTTCGCCGACTTCCAGACCACGTCCGGGATCATGCGCGTCGGCGGCAACAAGAAGGGGGTGTTCACCCGGGACCGCCAGCCCAAGGCAGCGGCGCACGCGTTGCGGCGTCGCTGGACCAGCGAGAACTGAGAGCAGGCCCACCATGTCCATCCCCACTGCTGCGGCGAAGACGCCCGGCCCCACGAGCCGTAAGCCCGCGGCCGCGCGCACCAAGCTGCGCCCCATCCAGCTGTTCGGCTACGCCTCAGGAGATGCCGGCAACAACCTGGCTTTCTCCATGGTCTCCATGTTCCTCCTGCTCTACTACACCGACGTCGTGGGGATCACCGCCGCCGCGGCGGGCACGATCTTCCTCGTCGTCCGGATCTGGGACGCCTTCGGCGACGTCATCGCGGGCCAGCTCGTGGACCGGACCAAGTCCCGGTGGGGCAAGTTCCGCCCCTGGCTGCTGTTCGCCTCGGTGCCGCTGCTCCTGACCAGCGTCGCGGTCTTCTCCGTCCCCGGTGGGTTGAGCCCCGGCCTGACCCTCCTCTACTGCTACGTCAGCTACGCGCTGCTGTCCTTCCTGTACGGGCTGTGCAACATCCCCTACGGCTCGCTGGCGGCGACCATGACGCAGGTGCCGGAGGAGCGCGGCAAGCTGGCCATGTCCCGGAGCATGGGGTCGGCCCTGACCATCGTCGTCCTGGCCCTCGTGGTCGCGCCCCAGATCCGGGGCTCGGAGGACCTGCAGCGCTCTCTGACGACGACGACGCTCATCTTCGTCGGCGCAGGCTTCCTGCTCTACCTGTTCACCTTCCTGACCTCCCGTGAGGTCGTGGAGCGCGACGTGGAGCAGGTGAGCCTGCGCGACAACCTGGTCACGCTGCGCAGCAACCGCGCCCTGCTGCAGTTGTGCGCGGCGGCAGCGGTGTTCCTGGTCGGGATGTTCTCCATGCAGACCATGGGGATCTACCTGGCGCGGGACGTGCTGGGCAACGCCAACCACTTCATCTGGCTCACCATGCTGGGTGTCGGCGCGATGTTCGCCGTCGCCCCGCTCGTGCCCATCGTGGTCCGGACCGTCGGCAAGCGGACGGGTTTCATCGCCGGCGCGCTCACCACCGCGGTCGGCGGGATCTCGCTGATGCTCGTCCCCGCCGACCCGCCGGCCTTCGCCTTCGCCTGCTACCTGCTGATGGGCATCGGCAACGGCCTGGTCAACACCCTGATGTGGGCCATGGAGGCGGACACCGTCGAGTACGGCGAGTGGGTGACCAACACGCGCACGGAGGGCACGACATACGCGGTGTTCTCCTTCGTCCGCAAGGTCGGGCAGGCGATCGGCGGGGCGGCCGCGGCCTACAGCCTCGGCTTCGCCGGCTACATCGCGGGACAGGAGGCCCAGACCGAGGGCGCCCTCTTCGGGATCCGCGCGGCTGCCGGCCTGCTCCCCGCCATCTGCTGTCTGATCGCGGTGCTGATCATGCTCCGCTACCCGTTGACGGAGGCCCGGTTCCGCGAGATCGTCGAAGAGGTGGCCACCCGGCGCACTCAGCGACTGGTGGCCGAGGCCCGCGGTGAGACCGGCGCGTCGGACGGGAGGAACTGATCATGTCCGAGCAGACCTCGACCCCGAACCCTCCCGTCGTCACCCTCTTCGAGTCCTACGGCGCGGGCGCCGCCGAGCTGGGCGCCCTCCTGGCGACCGAGCTCAACGTCCCCTTCCACGCCCAGGCGTTCTCCTCCGAGGACCTCGAGTCCGCCCAGCACGGCGCGGAGCCGCCGCCGGGCCCGCTGACCAGGGTCCTGGGCAGCATGGGCTCCTCGCACGCGTTCGCCGCCGCGGCGGGACCGGGCGCGGGAGGGCGGACGGTGGCTGCCGCCCAGCAGGACGCCTACGACCTGGTCATGGACAACACCCGCACGGTCCTGGGCTACGCCGCCGGCGGCGGGGTCATCCTGGGACGCAACGGCGCCTTCATCCTGGGTGACCACCCCGGTGCCGTCCACGTCCGGCTGGACGCCCCGGTGAAGACGCGCATCGAGCGGGCGGCGGCCGCTGCCGGCATCCCGCCGGCGCGTGCCGCCGACCGGCAACGCTACGAGGACCACATCCGGGTCGAGATGTCGCGCACCCTCTACGGCTGGGACCCCTCGCTGGACGAGTCCTACGACCTGGTCCTCAACACCGGGCGTCTGAGCCTCGACACCTGCGTCCGGATCATCCTGGCCGCGATCGACGCGCAGGGCACGCCGGACCAGGAGGTCTGACCTAGGCCCGCGGCAGGTGCAGCTGCTCGATGATCCGCTCCGCGGCTGCACCCGCCGACAGGCGGGAGGTATCGACCAGGACGTGCCCGCCCGGGAACTCCACCCGGGCGGGCAGGTCGACGCTGCTGAGCACGTGCCGCTCCGACAACTCCCGGTTGTGACCGACGGCCCATTCCACGTCGGCCTTGGACGGCTTGTGGCGCATCCGGTTCGCGGTGCCCTCCCGCGCCAGCCGGGTCGGCAGGTCCGCGGTGAGCTCCACGAAGTCGACCCGGTGCCCCTCGCGGTGCAGCGGCGCCACGAGCTCACGGACCGCCTCGCCGTCCTCGGGCACGTCGAAAGCCCACACGAAGGTGAACAGCAGCCCCGGCAGCTCGGCGACGACCGCCTCCTGGAGCACCCGCTCGCGCACCTCGTCGCGGAGTCGGACGAACGACGGGGTGCCGTAGTCGAACACCGTCAGGAACGGCTCGATCGTCAGGTGGTTGTGGAACAGCCGGTATGTCGTGCGCCGGGCAATCTCCTGGCCCACCGTCATCTTGCCGACAGCGGGCGGGCCGATCAGGGTCACCAGATGCATGGGGCGACCCAATCACACGGAGGGCCTGCGCGACACGGGTTTGCCGACTGGCTCAGCGCGGCACCGGTCGGTCCTCTCAGCGGTGCGAGATCGGTGCCCGCACGCGCAGCGCCTCCAGCAGCAGCTCCGCCCCGCGCAGGGTGGCGCGCAGCCGCAACCCCTCCTGGGTCAGCGAGCCGAGCACGTCCCCGAGCGAGCCGGGTGGCAGCAGCGGGCCCAGATCAGGCCGCACGTCCCGCCAGGCGCCGCGCATCGCCTCCAGCTCCGCGCGCACGTGCCGCACCGTCACCCAGGCGAGGGCCACCGGGTGACGGCGCCATGCGGCATACGCCCGGTAGTCGGCGGGGCACTGGTCCAGCAGCCAGGAGACCGCGGCCTGCTCCCACCCGGCGACGCCGGCGGGCGGCACCCGGTCGGGCCAGCCCGGCGGTCCAGAAGTCATGCGTACAAGTGTACGACGTCTCCCGGTGTGCTCAGTAGTAGACGGCCAGCGCCCCCTCCGGCCCGTCGATCACCTGCACGGGAGTGTCGAAGACGCGAGTGAGCACCTCCCCCGTCATGATCTCCCCGGCCGTGCCGAACTCCACGACCCGGCCGTCCTTCACCGCGCAGATGTGGTCGGCGTAGTGCCCGGCGAAGTTGATGTCGTGCAGCACGATGATGACGGTCCGCCCCAGCTCTGCGGCCGCGCGCTTCAGGTGCTTCATCATGTGCACCGAGTGCTTCATGTCGAGGTTGTTCAGCGGCTCGTCCAAGAGCACGTAGTCGGTGTCCTGGGCGAGCACCATGGCGACGTAGGCGCGCTGTCGCTGGCCGCCAGAGAGCTGGTCCAGGTAGCGCCCCTCCAGTTCGGACAGGTGGAGGAAGTCGATGGCCTGGCTGATGATCTCCTCGTCGGCCCTGGTCAACCGGCCCTTGGAGTAGGGAAAGCGACCGAATCCGACCAGTTGGCGCACCGTCAGCCGGGTGATGAAGTGGTTCTCCTGCCGCAGGATCGAGACGATCTGGGCCAGGTCCTTGGACGCCGTCGTCGACACGTCATAGCCGGCCACCTCGATCACGCCGTCGTCCAGCCCGAGCAGGCGGCCGATCATCGTCAGGAGGGTCGACTTGCCCGCACCGTTGGGCCCCACCAGCGCGGTGACACCACCGGCGGGGATCTCCAGGTCGACCGGGCCGATCGCGACCTCGCTGCTGTAGTTCTTCAGGACGTGGGTCAGGGTGATCACAGGCGCCCCTTCCGGAGGATCACGTAGAGGAAGACTGAGCCGCCCACGAGCTCGATGATGATCGAGACCACTCCCTGGGCGTAGAAGATGTTGCGCATGACGAAGTAGGCGCCGGACAGCACCACGAAGCCGGTGAGGAAGGCGACCGGGAAGATCCGACGGTGGTCATAGGTGTCGGCGAACTGGTAGGCCAGGGTGGCCACCAGGAAGCCGAAGAAGGTCATCGGTCCCACCAGGGCGGTGGAGACCGCCATCAGCACCGAGACCAGGAACAGCACCCGCATCGTCTCGAACCGGTGGTTCAGTCCGAGGTTCAGCGTGGCGTCCCGCCCGAGGGCGACCACGTTGAGGCGGTGCGAGCTGGTCCACAGGAGCAGTCCTGCCGTCAGGCAGAGCGGGATCGCGATCGGCAGGTAGGCGGCATCGGCGTTGGTGACCGAGCCGAACAACCGGGCCGTGAGCACGTCGAACTCGCTGGGGCTGAGCAGCCGCCGCATGAAGGTGGAGATCGACCCCAGCCCGCCGCCGATGATGATGCCGATCAGCAGCATGATGTGGATGTTGCCGTAGCGACCCGACAGCAACCAGCCGTAGAGCGCGAGCGCGAGCACCACCATCAGCGCGACCTGGAGCACGAACTGGCGCACGCCGGTCAGCGCCACGATCCCGGCCACGCCCAGGAAGTAGACGGCGGAGGTCTGCACCAGCACGTAGAGGGACT
Source organism: Ornithinicoccus sp. (assembly GCF_057176825.1). Classification (NCBI taxonomy): domain Bacteria; kingdom Bacillati; phylum Actinomycetota; class Actinomycetes; order Micrococcales; family Intrasporangiaceae; genus Ornithinicoccus; species Ornithinicoccus sp. The sequence goes on from NZ_CM169976.1 coordinate 2,769,599, forward strand.
CAAACCCCATGATCGAGGGGGTGATGATCCGGTTGTGGGTCACCGTCTGGAAGCTCACCGTGGCGAGGGCCTGGCAGAACGCGACGATCAGCATCACGATCAGGTCGGTCATCCGCATCTGGGCGATCAGCCAGAACCCCTCGCTGCCGTAGGGCTCGGGGTTGCCGTAAGCCAGGCGGCCGAAGCCGAACCCGACGGCGAGCACGAGCAGGGTGGCCACCACCACCCAGTAGCGGATCCGCGACCTCCGGGTCGGCAGCGCACCGGAACTCCGGCCATCCCGCGGCGTGGCCTGTGCCGGCACGGCGGACGTCCTCAGGTCAGCCACGGCGCCGCTGCCGCAACAGGAGGAGGATGAAGACGGCCGCCCCGACGATGCCCAGGATGAGGGACACCTGGACCTCGAATGGGCTGATGATGGTGCGCCCGACCAGGTCACAGAGCGTCACGATGGCGATGCCCAGGAGGCACACCCACGGCAGGTTGCTGCGCAGGTCGTCGCCGCGGAACATCGAGACGATGTTGGGCACGATGAGTCCCAGGAAGGGCAGGTTCCCCACGACCACCGTGACCACGCCGGTCGCGATCGCGATCAGGCCGGTGCCGAGCAGGATGAGCCGGTTGTAGTTGAGCCCGACGTTGGTCGCGATCTCCTCACCGAGCCCGGCCACGGTGAACCGGTCGGCGGCGATGAAGACCCCGATGCCGACCAGGAGCACGATCCACAGCACCTCGTACTGGCCGCGGATCACCGAGGTGAAGCTGCCGCCGAACCAGATGCCGAGCTGTTGCAGCATGTCGGTCTTGAGCGCGAGGAAGGTCGAGATCGAGCCGACCACCGCCCCGAGCATGATGCCGACGATCGGCACCGGCAGCGTGGCCGACCGCACGATGCACCTGTGGCGCGCCGAACTGCCCACAGGCCTATCCACCGGCACGCACGTGGCGGAGGTGGTGGCGACCGATCACCACGGTCGGACGTTCACCGACACGATCGCGTTCACCGTGGCCGAGGACTGAGCCCCACAACGCCGACGGCCCCCGCACCGGTGCACGGTGCGGGGGCCGTCGGGTTGGCTGAGCTGAGCAAAGCCACTACGAAAGTGCGGGTTCGGGGAGCAAAACCTCCCTGAAAATTGGTCAGGAGTTGGCGAGGGAGCGCAGCACGTACTGCAGGATGCCGTCGTTGCGGAAGTAGTCCGCCTCGCCCGGGGTGTCGATCCGGACCACGGCGTCGAACTCGATCGTCTCGCCGCCCTCCTTCTCGGCCACCACGTGCACGGTCTCGGGCGTGCTGCCCTCGTTCAGCGCGGTGATCCCGGTGAAGGAGAAGGTCTCGGTGCCGTCCAGCCCCAGCGAGTCGGCGTTCTCCCCCGCCGGGTACTGCAGCGGCAGGACACCCATCCCGATCAGGTTGGACCGGTGGATCCGCTCGTAGGACTCGGCGATGACCACCTTGACGCCCAGCAGACGGGTGCCCTTGGCCGCCCAGTCGCGGGACGAGCCGGAGCCGTACTCCTTGCCCGACAGGACCACCAGCGGGATGCCGGCATCGGCGTAGGCCTGCGCGGCGTCGTAGATCGTCGTCTGCTCCCCGCCGGCGAGGAAGTTGCGGGTGAAGCCACCCTCGACGCCGTCCAGGAGCTGGTTCTTGAGCCGGATGTTGGCGAAGGTGCCGCGGATCATCACCTCGTGGTTGCCACGGCGCGAGCCGTAGGAGTTGAAGTCCTTGCGCTCGATGCCGTGCTCGGCCAGGTAGCGGCCCGCAGGGCTGTCGCCCTTGATCGAGCCGGCCGGGCTGATGTGGTCGGTGGTGACGGAGTCACCCAGCTTCGCCAGCACGCGCGCGCCGGTGACCTCCTCGAGGGGCGCCGGCGCGGCCGCCATGCCCTCGAAGTAGGGGGGCTTGCGCACGTAGGTCGACTCGCCGTCCCAGTCGAAGGTGTTGCCCTCCGGCGTGGGCAGGGACTGCCACCGCTCATCACCGGCGAACACGTCGGAGTAGTCCTCGGTGAACATCTCCCGGCTGATCGAGGTGGCGATGGTGCGCTCCACGTCCTCCGGCGCCGGCCAGATGTCCTTGAGGAACACCTCGGTGCCGTGCTCGTCGGTGCCCAGCGGCTCGGACTCGAAGTCGAAGTCCATCGTCCCGGCGAGCGCGTACGCGATAACCAGCGGCGGGGAGGCCAGGTAGTTCATCTTCACGTCGGGGTTGATCCGGCCCTCGAAGTTGCGGTTGCCGGACAGCACCGAGGTGACCGCGAGGTCGTTGTCGTTCACCGCCTGCGACACCTCCTCGATGATCGGGCCGGAGTTGCCGATGCAGGTGGTGCAGCCGTAGCCGACCAGGTGGAAGCCGAGCTTCTCCAGGTAGGGCCACATGCCCGCCTTGTCGAAGTAGCCGGTGACCACCTTGGAGCCCGGCGCCATCGAGGTCTTCACCCACGGCGGGACGGTGAGGCCGCGCTCGACCGCGTTCTTGGCCAGCATGGCCGCGGCCATCATCACCGAGGGGTTGGAGGTGTTGGTGCAGCTGGTGATGGACGCGATCACCACGTGGCCGTGGTCGATCTCGACCTCGGCACCGTCCAGGCTGACGGTCGCGGGGTTGCGGGCCCGGTCACCATTGACCCGCGCGGCCGAGTGGGACGGGCGACCGGCGGACTGGGACTCCTCGTGGGCGTCGTGGCTCGGCGCGTCGGAGGCCGGGAAGCTGTCGCGCAGCTCCTGGTCGACCGAGCTCTTCTCGATCACATTGCCGTTGACGACGTAGTTCTTGAGGTCGTTGCGGAACTGCTCCTTGGCCTCGGTCACGGCGACCCGGTCCTGGGGCCGCTTCGGTCCGGCGATCGAGGGCACCACCGTGGACAGGTCCAGCTCGAGGTACTCGGAGAAGCGCGGCTCGACCGAGGGGTCGTGCCACATGCCCTGCTCCTTGGCGTAGGCCTCCACCAGGGCGACCTGCTCGTCGGAGCGTCCGGTGAGACGCAGGTACTCCAGGGTCACGTCGTCGATCGGGAAGATCGCGGCGGTCGAGCCGAACTCCGGGCTCATGTTGCCGATGGTGGCCCGGTTGGCCAGGGGCACCTGGGCGACCCCGTCGCCGTAGAACTCGACGAACTTGCCGACCACCCCGTGGTCGCGCAGCATCTCGGTGATGGTGAGCACGACGTCCGTGGCGGTCGCACCGGCGGGGATCGACCCGGAGAGCTTGAATCCGACGACACGCGGGATGAGCATGGAGACGGGCTGGCCCAGCATGGCCGCCTCGGCCTCGATGCCGCCCACGCCCCAGCCCAGCACGCCCAGGCCGTTGACCATGGTGGTGTGCGAGTCGGTCCCGACGCAGGTGTCGGGGTAGGCCTGCACCACGGAGTCGTCGCCCGCTGCGGGACGGGTCATCACGGTGCGGGCCAGGTGCTCGATGTTGACCTGGTGGACGATGCCGGTGCCCGGGGGCACCACCTTGAAGTCCTCGAAGGCCTTCTGCCCCCAGCGCAGGAACTGGTAGCGCTCCCCGTTGCGCTCGTACTCGATCTCCACGTTGCGCTCGAAGGCGTCCGCGCGGCCGAAGACGTCGATGATGACCGAGTGGTCGATCACCAGCTCGGCCGGCGCCAGCGGGTTGATCTTGCCGGGGTCACCGCCCAGGTCGGCCATCGCCTCGCGCATCGTGGCCAGGTCGACGACGCACGGGACGCCGGTGAAGTCCTGCATGATCACCCGGGCCGGGGTGAACTGGATCTCGACGCTGGGATCGGCGTTCTCGTCCCACTGCGCCAGCGCGGTGATGTGGTCGGCCGTGATGTTGGCGCCGTCCTCGGTCCTCAGCAGGTTCTCCAGCAGCACCTTCAGGCTGTAGGGCAGGGTCTGCGCGCCGTCGATCCCGCCCAGCCGGTAGATCTCGTAACTCGCGTCCCCGACCTGCAGGGTTCCTCTGGCTCCGAAGCTGTCTGATGTGGCGGTCACTGCGGACTCCCTTCCCGGGTATCTTGACGTCAAGATACATCTTCTCACACCTGTGCTCGTTAGTCTTGCCCACCCCGCCGGGCCGCGCTACCGAGTCTGACCTGACCACGGCCTGTCCCGGCGCCCACGCCCCGGGGCGCCCGCTCAGCTCTCCGGACCGAGCAGCGCCACGCACTCCATGTGGTGGGTCATCGGGAAGGCGTCGAAGACCCGCAGGTCCCACAGTTGCAGGCCAACGTCCCGGGCGTACCCCACGTCGCGCGCGAGCGCGGCAGGGTCGCACGCCACGTAGGCCACGGCCCGGGGGCCCAGCCGCGCCACGTCAAGGATGACCGCGCGCCCGGCACCCGAGCGCGGCGGGTCCAGGACCACCACGTCGGCCTCCTGCCCCGCGCGCACCATCCGGCGCACCGCCCGGTCCACCCGGTCCCGCGTCACCCGCGTCCGTGGCCACGGCGTGAGGTTGTCGTGGGCGTGCTCGACGGCGACCCGGTCGCCCTCCACGGCGTGCACCGAACCCGACGGACCGACCGCCTCGGCGAGGGCCGCGGCGAAGAGCCCCACCCCGGCATACAGGTCCAGCGCCCGCTCCCCCGCACGGGGCTCCAGCCACTCCAGGACCGTGCGCAGGAAGGTGGCCGGCGCGCCGGGGTGCACCTGCCAGAACCCGCGGGCGGCGACCCCGAACTCCAGCTCCGCGCCGGCGGGAGCGGGCACGTGCTCCAGCACGAGCGGGGCCAGCGGCTCCCCGGCGGGGACGGGCACCACGACCGGCTCCCCCACCGACGGCGCGATCACGTCGACCGATCCCTGGCCGGGGAAGCGGCGCTCCAGTACCCCCGTGCCGACGACCGCCTCCCGCGCGATCAAGCAGTCCGTCACCGGGACGACATCATGCGAGCGGTGCGCCCGAAGGCCCGGGCGACCGTCGGGACCGACCGCGAACTCCACCCTGCTGCGCCAGCGCAGCCCGTCCTCGTCCCCCGGCACCGGCTCCACCACCAGGTCCCTGCCCAGCAGCTCGACCGGGTCCAGGCCCGCGAGCCTGCGGAACTGCTCAAGGACGACCTCCCGCTTGAGGTCCCGCTGCGTGGGGAGGCCTGCGTGCTGCCAGTCGCATCCCCCGCAGCGCCCCGGCCCGGCATACCGACACGGCGGTGGAATCCGCCCCGGCGCCGCGTCGAGCACCTCGATCGCGTCCGCCCGCAGGAACCGGCCACCCGGGCCGGTGCCCGTCACCAGCGCCCGCACCCGCTCCCCGGGCAGTGTGTGCCGGACGAACAGGACCCGCCCCTCGTGCCGCGCGACGCAGTGACCCCCGTGCGCGACGGACTCGATCACGAGCTCGAGGGTGCTGCCGACCAGGTCCTCGCCCGCGGGCCGGCTCACCGACCCTCCCCCTGCCAGGGCACGGTCACCAGCATGACGCCGGGGGTGCGCAGCAGCTCCCGCCGCAGCCGGTCCTCGGCACGGTCCCGCACCAGCCGGACCCACCAGCGCTCGCTGATGTATTCGGCCAGGTAGACCACGACCACCTCCCGCGGGCGGTCCCGGTGCAGCCGGCGCACGTAGTCGATGACCGGCCGCACCGACTCCCGGTACGGCGACTCCAGGGACCGCAGGGTCACCGGCAGGCCACGCCGCGCCCACTCGCGCTGCAGCGCTGCGGTGCGTTCGGGGGTCACGTCGGTGGTGACCGCCTCGAGCTCCTGGGGGCGTCCGGCCCGGGCGTAGGCGATGGCGCGCATCGTCGCCCGGTCCAGCTGCGGCACGTAGACCACGGCGTAGACCCGCGACGGCACGATCTGGCTGCTGTCGTGCCCCTCGGGCGGCAGTGCCAGGTCCTGGTCCACGGACCGGTGGTAGTTGTAGACCATCGTCATCACCATCCAGAGCAGGCCGATCCCGAGCAGGGCCAATCCGGCCCCGTGCACGAATCGGGTGAGCGCCACGACCGTGAGGACGGTGGCGGCGCAGGTGGCGCCGGCGATGTTGATCGCCCGGCTGCGGATCATCGCGCGGCGGGTGCGCAGGCTCAGCTCGGTGCGCAGCTGACGGTTCCAGTGCCGCACCATCCCGAGCTGACTGAGCGTGAACGAGACGAACACCCCCACGACATACATGTGGACCAGGTCAGTGACCGTGGCCCGGTAGACCAGGACGAGGGCCAGCGCCGCCCCCGACAGCAACAGGATCCCGTTGGAGAAGGCGAGGCGCCGCCCACGGCTGAGCAGGTCGGTCGGCAGGAAGCGGTCCCGCGCCAGCCGGGAGGCGAGCACCGGGAACCCGTTGAATGCCGTGTTCGCGGCGACCACGAGCATCACCCCGGTGCAGATGGACACCAGCAGCAGGCCCAGGCTCCCGGCGCCGAACACTGTCGTGGACAGCTGGCCGAGCACGGTGTCCTGCACCAGGCCCCCGGGCACCGGTTCCCCATCCAGGCGCAGCTGCTCCTGGGGGTCGAGGGCGATCTGGATGCCGGTAGCACGGGTGAGCAGGATGACCGAGATCAGGATGGTGATCGACAGGGCCGACATCATCAGCAGGATCGAGGCCGCATTGGCGCTCCGGGGCTTCTGCAGCGCGGGCACCCCGTTGGCCACGCCCTGGACGCCGGTCAGCGCCACGGTCCCCGAGGAGAAGGCCCGCAGCAGGAGCAGGCCCAACCCGAACGCCGTGAGTGCCTCGTACCCGTCGGCGGGGACCAGCTCGTAGGCCGAGGACGCGGCGTGGCGCAGGGACCCGGTCACCCACTGGTAGGCGCCGACCCCCACCAGCAGCGCCATCGAGGCCAGGAACGCGTACACCGGCACGGCCAGGGCCCGCCCGGACTCCCGGACCCCGCGCAGGTTGCTGAGCGCCAGCACCGCGATCAGCACGGCCGCGGCCAGCGGCTCGAACCCCCGCAGGAAGCCCAGCGCGGACGCCGCGTTCTGCACGCCGGCGGACACCGACACCGCGACGGTGAGGACGTAGTCGACCATGAGGGCCGCACCGACGCCCAGTCCGGCCCGGGGCCCCAGGTTGGTCGTGGCCACCTCGTAGTCCCCGCCGCCGCCGGGGTAGGCGTAGACCGTCTGCCGGTAGGAGGCGATGATCAGCATCATCACCACGCAGACCGCGGCCGTCACGCTCCAGGAGTGGGCCAGTGCGGTGACGCCGCCGGCCAGCGCCAGCGTCACCACGATCTCGTCGGGGGCGTAGGCCACCGAGGACAGCGCGTCGCTGGCGAACACCGGCAGGCCGAGCCTGCGGGGCAACAGCTCCTCGTTCAGCCGGTCGGTCCGCAGCGCCCTCCCCACGAGGACGCGCTTGACCAACCGACCGGTCTCCATGTCGTGGAGTCTAGGGAGGTGGGGCCGGCCGCGGTGGCAGGAGTAGCGTCGTCCCGTGCACTTCGTGATCATGGGCTGCGGGAGGGTGGGTGCCACCCTCGCCTCCAGCCTGGAACGCCGCGGCCACGACGTCGCCATGATCGACCAGGATGCGTCGGCGTTCGCCCGGCTCGGGAAGGGCTTCTCCGGGCAGCGGGTCAAGGGCGTCGGCTTCGACCGGGACGTGATGAAGGCCGCCGGCATCACCTCGGCCTACGCCTTCGCGGCCGTCAGCAGCGGCGACAACTCCAACATCATCGCCGCCCGGGTGGCCCGCGAGACCTTCGGCGTGCAGCGGGTGGTCGCCCGCATCTACGACCCCGCCCGGGCGGAGATCTTCCAACGCCTCGGCATCCCCACCGTGGCGACCGTGCGCTGGGCCGCGGACCAGACGCTGCACCACCTGCTGCCCTCCGGGGCCACCCCCGACTACTTCGACCCGAGCGGGCGGCTGGTGCTGGCCGTCGTGCACCTCAACCCCGGCTGGGTCGGTCGCCGGCTCACCGAGGTGGAGTCGTTCAGCGGCACCCGCGTGGGCTTCGTCACCCGTCTCGGGGACGCCCTGATCCCGGCGCCCGACACGGTCTATCAGGAGGGGGACGAGGTGCACCTGATCGCGCCGCGGGACGCGTTGCCGCAGGTGGAGCACCGCCTCGAGCAGTCCCCGCCCGAGGAGTGAGGGAGGGTATGCCGTGAAGGTCGCCGTCGTCGGGGCCGGGAGCGTGGGCCAGTCCATCGTCAAGGAACTGGTCGGCAACGGGCACGAGGTGCTCGTCATCGACCGGGACGCGGACCAGGCCAGGGTGGCCGCACTGCCGTCCGCCGAGTGGGTCATCGCGGACGCCTGTGAGATCAGCACCCTGGAGCAGGTGCGCCTGGAGACCTTCGACCACGTCGTCTGCGCGTCGGGCGACGACAAGGTCAACCTGGTGGTCTCCTTCCTGGCCCGCACCGAGTTCGGGGTGCCCCGCACCGTGGCGCGGGTGAACAACCCGCGCAATGAGTGGCTGTTCACCGAGGCCTGGGGCGTGGACGTGGCGGTGTCCACCCCGCGCCTGATGACCGCGCTGGTCGAGGAGGCGGTGGTCGTCGGTGACGTCGTGTCCCTGTTCGACTTCCAGCAGGGCAACATCGCGCTGGTCGAGCTGACGCTGCCGGCCAGCAGCCCCTACGTGGGCGTCCGGATCGGCGACATCCCGCTGCCCCCGGACACCGTGATGACCGCCGTGCTGCGCGACGGGCGGCCGATCGCGCCTGCCCCCGACGAGGCGATCGAGGCCGGCGACGAGTTGCTGTTCCTCTGCCCACCGCAGGCCCAGCACGACCTGGCGATGACCCTCAACCCGCAGGAACGGGACTGACCGGGCCGGGTCAGGACGGGGAAGGGTCCGATGGGGGCGCGCCGTTGCTGTGCGGCGTGCGCCCCACGGTGAGCAGCACCCCCATCACCAGGATGGCCAGCAGGTACAACGGCCACCCCAGGACCACCTTGGCGACCCCGAGCCAGGCCACCTCGCCGGCCAGGTAGAGCGGCAGCATGATGGCGACGCGGACGGTGAACAGGGCGACCAGGACCCAGGTCAGCCGGGAGCACACCCGCACCAGGGAGCGGTCCCTGCGCCAGGCCGTCGGGTCCTTGGCATAGTCCGGGTCCCCCACGGCCACCAGGAACCCCAGCACCGGCCAGCGGGCCAGGATCGAGACGAGCGTGCCGACCGCATACGCCCCGGAGGTGAGGATCCCGGGCAGGAACGCGTCCTCGGCCCGCCCGGACCGCAGGGCGAAGAAGGCGGCGATCGCGGTGGCGAAGATCGAGGTGAGCACGAAGCGGACCGAGCCGCCGACATACAGCCGGATCCCGAGCAGGATCAGGGTGATGGCGCCGGCGGCCAGCAGGGCCGGCCGGACCTCGCTGCGCACCAGCCAGACGATGACGAAGGCCACGGTCGGCAGGGCGGTCTCGAGGGAGCCGTACCACCCGCCGAGGGCCTCGCTGAGCCGGGTCCGGATGACCGCCTCGACGGTGTCCTCGGCACGGGTCGCGCTCGTGGTGCCGGGCCGCTCGGTCCCGGGCGCCTGCTCCTCCGGCTCAGCCATGGTCGGGCCACAGCTCGTAGCCGGGGTTGAACATGGTCAGCTGCTCATCGACCTCGGTGACCCGCCCCTGCACCGTCAGGTAGGCCCCCGGGCGGATCCCCGCCACGCTGCGCCGCCCGAGCCAGGTCAGCACCAGGATCCCGGTGCCGTCGTAGAGCTCCACCTCCAGCCGCGGGGCCACCCCCGCCGGCTGCACGGCCAGGCTGTGCACCGCGCCGCTCACCCGCGCCTGCTGGCGCGGCACCAGGTCCGCCACGGTGTGACATCCCTGCCGGGCACAGGTGCGCGTCAGGTCGGCGGCCTCCAGCTGCGCCTGGTCCTGTCCCAGGCGATCCAGGGCACGGGAGAGCAGGTTCATCGCGGGGTGTCCGCCTCCCCCGGCAGCTCGGCAGCCGTCGAGGCGGGCGCGGCCCCCTGGGAGTCCTTGGCCGCCGAGTCCTTGGCCGTCTTGGCGGCGGCCGCCCTCCGGTTCATCTCCTCGACGAACTCCGTGGGCGGGCTCAGGTGCAGCACCTCGCGCGGCGGTCGTGGCTCGTCCCCACGGTCGACGACGACCAGCCGCACGAAGGTCTGGACCACCTGGAGCGCCTTCTCGTTGGCGGCGGCCGGGCCGTTGATCACCGCGCGGAGGAACCAGCGTGGGCCGTCGACACCGATGAAGCGGGCCGGTTGCAGCACGGCGCGCCCGTCGGTGGTGCGGGCCGGCATCTGGGCCACGACCTCCTTGCCCATCACGCCGTCGACCACCTCGGCCTTCCCCCCGGCATTGACCAGGCCCTCCACGATCTGCGGTCGGATGTCGTCCCAGACCCCGGAGGACTTGGGTGCGGCGAACACCTGCAACTGCACCTTGGACTGGGCCAGGGAGCAGGTCACCCCGACGACCTGGTTGGACCCCTTCTCCACGTCCAGCCGCAGCTCCATACCCTTCACGGCTGGGACCCGCAGCGGACCGAGGTCGATCCGGCCGGCCATCTCCTCCTGCTCGGCGGCGTCGAACGGCCCGTCCACCGCACGGTCCCAGTCCCGGTCCACACCGGGCTGTCCCTCCGGGGCGGTGGACTCCTGCTCCACCTCCTCGACGTCGTCGGGGGTGGAGTGCTTCTTCCTGCCGAAGATGGCCACGGACGCCTCAGTTCTGCTCGGTGGTGGATGGGTGGATGACGGGGCTGTTGCCGGGAGCACCGAAGCCGCCGGAGTCGCCGTGACCGGTCTCGCCGCGGTCGCTGCCGGGCAGCGTGCTCACCTCGGTGAAGCTCACGCGGACGACCTCCTGGACGACGAGCTGGGCGATCCGGTCCCCCCGGTGCACGGTGAACGACTCGACCGGGTCGGTGTTGATCAGGTTGACCCGGATCTCCCCCCGGTACCCGGCGTCGACGGTCCCGGGCGAGTTGAGGGTGGTGATGCCGTGCCGGGCCGCCAACCCCGAGCGCGGGTGCACGAAGGCGGCATACCCATCCGGCAGCGCGATCGCCACGCCGGTGGGCACCAGGGCACGATGGCCGGGCGCCAGCTCGAGCCCTTCCGCGGCGTAGAGGTCGACCCCGGCGTCACCGGGGTGGGCCCGGCAGGGCACCGGCAGGCCCTCGTCGAGCCGGCGCAGCAGCACCGGGACAGCAGGTCGGTCAGTCACGTGACCCGAGGCTACCCGTGATGCCGGTCGGCTCGACGATCACGCAGGTCAGGCGGCGCACTCGGTGCACACCGGGAGCCCGCCGACCTCCTTGGCCAGCTGGCTGCGGTGGTGCACCAGGAAGCACCGCGAGCAGGTGAACTCGTCGCTCTGGCGGGGCAGCACCCGCACCGAGAGCTCCTCACCGCTCAGGTCGGCCCCCGGCAACTCGAAGCCCTCGGCGTGCTCGGTCTCGTCCACGTCGACGTTCGAGGAGGACTTGTCCGCCCGGCGGGCCTTCAGCTCCTCCAGCGAGTCCTCGCTGAGGTCGTCGTCGGTCTTGCGTGGAGCGTCATAGTCGGTTGCCATGACTGTTCTCCCTCCCTCGGAGATGGTGCCGTGCGGGGCCTGGCGTGCCCCGCGTCGACGGAATACCTATGGAATCTGGCCTCTCAACGTTCTGGCCACCGATTTTGTGCCCGGTGCAGGCGACCGGTTCGCAGGCGCGAGCCGTGATTGTGCCGTATGCCGTCCCATGGCCGCTACCCGGGGGTGCACCGGGGCGTTGACCTGCAGGTTCAGCGGCAGACTCAGGGACGGCTGATGAGATCCCGCAGGGGGCCGTGCAGGTGGGGTCCGGCCGCCACGACCATGTCCCTCCCGGGCGGGCCGCTCAGGCCGGTCACGGTGCCCCCCGACTCGCGGACCAGCAGCGCGCCGGCAGCCAGGTCCCACGGGAACAGCCCGCGCTCGTAGTAGGCGTCCAGCCGCCCCGCGGCCACGGCGCACAGGTCCAGCGCCGCAGCGCCCATCCGACGCAGGTCCCGCACCTCCATCAGCACCCGCTGGGCCAACTCTCCCTGGGCCTGGCGCTGCGCCCGGTCGTAGGCGAATCCCGTGCCGACCAGCGCCCGGGACAGGTCCTCCTCCCCGCTGGCCCGGAGCGTGACCGGACCCCGCGAGCCGGGCCGCCCGTCCGCCATCGGCTGCACCCGGGCGCCCCCGCCGTGCCGGGCCCGGAACACCTCGTCGACCCGGGGGTTGCTGACCGCCCCGGCGACCGGCAGCCAGGCACCGGGGACCCGGGGGTCTCCGACGACCACGGCGACGGACACGGCATACGCGGGTTGGTCGTAGAGATAGTTCACCGTCCCGTCGATGGGATCGATCACCCAGGTGAGTCCCGAGGCGCCCTCGGTCAGACCCTCCTCCTCACCCAGGATCCCGTCGTCGGGCCGCCGCTGCGCCAGGACGCCACGGATCAGCTGCTCGCTGCCGGTGTCCATGGCCGTCACCACGTCCAGCGCCGTCGACTTGGTGGCCGAGACCCGCACCGTGTCGGGCCGCTCGTCCCGCACATACGTCCCCGCCCGGACCGCCAGGTCGACGGCCAGCGCCTCCAGCTCCACGAGGTCGGCGTCCCCCGGCAGGTCGGGGTGGTCCGACGGCCAGTCGCGGGTGGGGGTGTGCGTCACGGGCCCTCAGTCCGCCCCGCAGGCAGCGGGCTTGGCGACCCGGAGGTTGGGGCAGCAGCCCGGCAGGCACACGGCCGGGCGGGGCGCCGGCACCGGCCACGACGGGTGGGCCACGTCCACCCCGCGGGCGTCTGCGGCGCGCTCGAGCACGAGGTCGACCAGGCCGGACACGAACTCCGGGTCGACCCCGACCGTCGGCACCCGCACCAGCTCGAGCCCGACCTCCTCGGCGGTCTCCTGCGCCTCGGTGTCGAGGTCGAAGACGACCTCCATGTGGTCGGAGACGAAGCCGATCGGGGCGACCACGACGTGCTGGACCCCTTCCTGGGCCAGGTCCCGGAGGTGGTCGTTGACGTCGGGTTCCAGCCAGGGCTGGGAGGGCGGGCCAGAGCGGGAGCAGTAGACCAGCGCGCTGTCCAGCGTCACGTCCAGGGTGGCGGCGACCTCATCGGTGATGGCAGCGGCCAGCGCCTGGTGCTGCGCGCTGTAGATGTTGCCGTCCTCCTCACCGCCACCGGAGGTGTCGTCCATGCCGTCGGGGATCGAGTGGGTGACGAAGGCCAGCGCGGGCGCAGCGCCCGTCCGCTGCAACACGTCGCGGACCGCCTCGGTGACCAGGCGGGAGTTGACCGAGGAGAAACCGGGGTGGTTGAAGTACTGGCGGACCTTGTCCACGTGCAGGGTCACGCCCTCCCCTGCCAGGTCGTCCAACGCCTCGGCGATGTCCTCACGGTACTGCCGGCACGAGGAGTAGGAGGAGTAGGCGCTGGTGGTGACCGCGACCAGGTTGCTGATCCCGTCGGCGTGCGCCGCCCGGAGGGTGTCGGTGAGGAACGGCTCGGAGTTGCGGTTGCCCCACAGCACGGGGATGTCGAGCCCGCGCCGGTCCAGCTCGGCCCGCAACGCGGCCTGCAACGCCCGGTTCTGGTCGTTGATGGGGCTGCGCCCCCCGAACGCCATGTAGTGCTCGGCGACCTCGGCGAGGCGCTCGTCGGGGATGCCGCGGCCCCGGGTGACCCGCCGCAGGAAGGGCATGACCTCCTCCGGGGCCTCCGGCCCGCCGAAGGACAGCAGCAGCAGTGCGTCGTAGGGGTCGGTGTCACCGGACCGCTCCCCGCGGGGCTCTTCCTCCAGCACCGGCGCCACGTCGGGCTCGGCCGGCTCCGGCTCGGGTTCGCCCGCGAGTCCGGCCGGCTCGGGGCCACCCGTCGGCTCGGGCACGCCAGCCGGCTCCAACGGCCGCTCGGGCTCGGTCGGGTCGGGCTGGGGGGTGGGTCCGGCGGGGGGCGGGGTCATCGGGAATCTCCTGTGCGCAGCGCCTGGGGCGCATTCAGATTGAGGGTGACCGCCACGATGCGGATCACGAACACCAGGATGACTGATCCGTAGACCACCCACACGTCCAGGTACCCCAGGTGGTCGGCCAGGACCACGGTGGCGGCACCGATCACGGCGGGCACGGCATACAGCTCCCGCCGCAGCACCTCGGGCACCTGCCCGGCCAGCAGGTCACGCACCAGGCCGCCGCCGACGGCGGTGACGGCCCCCACCACGACGCAGGTCAGCGCGGGCATCCCGAAGTCAATCGCCTTGACCGCCCCCGTCACCGCGAACACCGCCAGGCCGACGGCATCCAACACCAGCACCATCCGGGTGATCAGGCCCCGGCGCAGTCCGCCCCGGGGCACGTCGGGGTCGCGCAACACGCCGTGGAGCAGGAACACCAGCACCGCCGCCACCAGCGCCGCCGTGACGAGGCGCCAGTCACTGATCCCCACCGGCGGGATCGCCCCGATGAGCACGTCCCGCATGATCCCGCCGCCGAGCCCCGCCATCCAAGCCAGCACGATGACCCCGACCAGGTCCAGCCGCCGACGCACCGCGACCAGGGCGCCGGACAGCGCGAAGACGAAGACCCCGACCAGGTCGAGGGTCAGCTGGAGGTCCGGATTGAGGGCAGTCATGGCCCGACAAGTATGTCGCCCGGGACGACGATGTATGCCGTGGGGCGGCGTGCCCGTTGCCCTCCCCGGGCTCCGGCATGGCAGAGTCGGACGGCAGGAGACCGGCAGGACACACAGCACGAGGAGATCCGGCATGCGCGAGTTGCGGTTCGTTGCCGTCCACGAGGACGGTGAGCACCTGGTGCTGAGCGAGGGCGGGGATGATGGCGGGCAGGACGTGGAGTTCCTGCTGGCGGTCGACGAGCGGCTCCGGGCAGCACTGCGCCAGCGGGCGACCGGATCGGCCCCCCGTCCGGACTCCCCGATGAGTCCGCGGCAGGTCCAGGCCCTGATCCGGGCGGGGCACAGCACGGAGGAGATCGCCGGCGCGACGGGGTGGGACCCGGCCCGGGTGGCCCGCTTCGAGGGCCCGATCGTGGCCGAACGCGAACATGTCGCGACCCGCGCCCGGGCCGCGCACGTGCGGGGGCGCGGCGCCGACGGTGGTATCGCCACCCTGGACTCCCGGGTCGCCGAGCGGCTGCAGGCCCGCGGGGTCGAGCCCGAGCAGGTGTCCTGGGACGCCACCCGTCCCGAGGGCGGCCAGTGGACCGTCAGCGTGTCGTTCGTGGCCGCCAATCGCAGTCGCCAGGCCGCGTGGCGCTACGAGCCCGCCGGCGCGACCGTCGAGGCCCTTGACGACGAGGCACGCTGGCTCTCCGAGGACGAGCAGTCCCTGCCCGGTGGACGGGAGGCCGTCCTCGGCGGCGACGCGGCGGGCGTCGATCTGGTGGCCACGATGCGCGAACGCAGTCGGGCACGGGGCCGCAGATCCCGGAAGGGCTCCGGTGGCACAGCGAGCGGTGTGAGCGAGCAGGCGGGCTCGGGATCAGACGCCACCGAGGCCACGACCACGTCGGGGCCGGCTTCTGCGGACCCCACGGCCCTGCCGCCGGATGCCCGCCCGACCGAGGACGTCCTGCCCCTGGAGCACCTCGACTACGACCCGAGCACGGCAGGCCTTCCCCCGGCCGCCGGCCGGCCCGAGGGCGACCTCCCCGCCGCGGACGACGCGACGGCCCAGGACGACGCGACGGCCCAGGAGGGGGCGGCAGCCGAGGACGTGGGCGCCGATGGAGGCGACGAGGCGCAGGACCACCCGGGACCCGCCGAGCGGCTGCTGGGGCGACGCGGCAAGCGACGTCGCAACCGCAAGGTCGAGGAGGCGACCCTGGCGGACTTCTTCGGTCCGGCGCAGTCCGAGGACCCCGGCGCCGAGGCTGACGCGGAGCCGCCGGAGGAGCAACTGGACGAGGGTGAGGTCATCGCGGTCGATGAGGTCACGCCGGTCGACGAGGTCGGGGAGCCCGAGTCTGCCGAGGAGACCGAGCCGGCTGATGAGGCTGCCACCGTCGAGGACTCCCTCCCGGTCGACGAACCGGCACCACTGGACGACGTCGACCCCCAGCCCGAGGAGCCGGGCCAGCCGACTTCCGACTCCGAGTCCCTCACTGACGGCGCGACCACTGACGGCGCGACGCCCGACGGCGAGTCAGAGCGCGCGGAGGGTGCCGAGGGTGCCGAGGGTGCGGAAAGCGCGGAGGGTGCGGCAGAGGGCGGCGATGAGCCGACACCGACACCCCGCAAGAAGGGTCGCAAGAGCGTCCCCAGCTGGGACGAGATCATGTTCGGCGCCCAGGACCGTCGCTGACACCCGGTCTCTCACTGCCGGGCATTCACTCCCGGTCCCCGGGCGGGTCCTGCGCGAGGGGGCGCGTGGGCTCCGGCCGGTGAGGTCGGGTGACATCGGTGCGGATCTCCCGCTCGTACGCCTCGCCGCGCTCCACGGCATACCCCTCCTCAGTTGACTCATCCGCCGGTCCCGCGTCCGCCCGAGGCCGGGGCCGCCGCCCACTCACCCGCTGGCGGCGCTTCGGCCGCCACAGCACGAAGGCCAGCCACAGCACCAGCAGGCCGGCGACCGTGCCCATCCCGATCGTGGCGTCGGTGGGGAGCGCGACACCGAGTCCCCCACCGACCACCCAGGCGAGCTGGATCAACGTCTCCGACCGTCCGAAGACACTGGTCCGTTTGTGTTCGGGGACCCCCTCCTGGATGGTCGCGTCGAGAGCCAGTTTGCCGACCTGCTGACAGAGTCCGACCGTCAGACTCAGGATCACCAGGGTGATCATCCCGAAGTTGATCGCCGTCACGACCGCGACGACGACGTCCACGATGAGGGAGAGCCGCACCAGGTATAACGGCGGGACGGCCTTGAGCAGGCTCCCGATGAGCGTGCCCAGCGCCGACCCGACGCCGACTGCCGCGACGACGACCCCGATGAGGAGCGTGAAGTTGTCGCCCCATCCCGGCGGCGGGTCCGTGCGCAGCAGGAAGGCCAGGAAGATCGTCAGGAAGCCCGACATCATCCGCAGGCCGCCGTTGGCGCGCAGCGCGATGACGACATCCGGGGGCACGGCCCAGCCACGGCCACCGCCGGTGAATCCGCTGATCGGGACGGACTTCTCGCCCTTGACCGAGTCGACCTCCTTGGGCAGCAGGATGGCCAGCACCGTGCCCGTCGCGAAGATGAGGAAGGCGAACCGCAGCGCCCACTCCGAGCCGAAGGAGGCGGCCACCACCCCGATGGGGGCCAGGACCGAGGCCCCGACCACTCCCGCCAGCGACATGCGGCCGTTGGCCTTGACCAGGTTCATCCCCGGTGGCAACAACCGTGGTGTCGCCGCGGACCGCGTCACGTTGTAGGCCTTCGACGCCACCAGGATCGCCAGTGCGGCCGGGAACTGCCACCACGACTCGTTCTGGATCGAGGAGGCCAACGCCCAGCACAGGAACGCCCGCACGGCAAACATCGAGCCGATCGCCCACCGCCGTCCGTGGCGGAACCGGTCCAGGAACGGGCCCACGAACGGGGCGATGATGCTGAACGGCAGCAGGGTCATCAGCAGGAACAACGCCACCTGGCCCTTGGCCTCCCCGGTCGGGACCGAGAAGAACAGGCTGCCGGCGAGGGCGACGGCCACCACCGCGTCGCCACCGTTGTGCAGGCAGTGCACCTCGATGAGCCGGGAGAGCCCGGTCTCGCCGGCCCCGTCGGCGTGGGTGGCCTTGCGGGTGAGGCGCACGGTGCCCTTGCCGGCGACGGCGGTGCCGTGTGCCGCGGCACGCATCCCCTTGCCCAGGCCGTGGCCGACCTTCGCCCCGACCTCGGCCGCCTTGCTCGGCTTGGGGCGGGCCGACACGCCCTGGATCGGCACGCCGTACCCATCGACGGGCTCCCGCGGGGGCCGCGGGTCGGGGTCGTCGTGGTGGGTCACCGGGTCCTCACTCAGCGGGTCGGCAGCGGGCACAGGTCGAGGTCGAAGGGCAGCACGTCCGGCGACAACGCCTGGGCGCGTGCGGCCTGCGCGGTCATCCGGCGCATGTAGTGACGCCGGCAGAGCACCTCGTACTCCACCGTGGGCGTGGGTGCGCCGGGATCCCCGTCGGCCACGTCGCCGACGACGACCTGGGCACCCTCGACGACCATGACGCCGTCGACCACCCGGGCGTTGTGCGTCGCCTTCCGTCCGCACCAGCACAGCGCCTCGACCTGGAGCACCTGGGTGCGGTCGGCCAGCTCGATCAGGCGCCGCGACCCGGGGAACAGCTCGGTGCGGAAGTCCGCGGTGATCCCGAAGGTGAAGACGTCGATGCCCATCTCGTCGACCAACCGGGCCAGCTGCTCCACCTGGAGCGGGGTGTAGAACTGGGCCTCGTCACAGATCAGGAAGTCCACCTTGCGTCCGTTGGTGACCTGCTCGACCACCAGCTCCCAGAAGTCCAGCTCGTCGCCGACGGTGAGGGCTTCCCGCGCCAGGCCCAGGCGTGAGGACAGCACGGACTCGCCGGCCCGGTCGTGTTTGGAGAAGACCAGGCCGGCTCTGCCCCGGGCGGTGTGGTTGTGGTGCATCTGGAGCGCCAGGGTCGACTTGCCACAATCCATGGTCCCGGTGAAGAAGACGAGCTCGGCCACGATGCAGGAGTCTACGTAGCCGGGGCGTGCAGCAGCGGCACCGACATCTCGGCGCGGCTCAACGAGCCGTGCTGGCCGACCAGCCGGAGCAGCTCGGGACGCACCGCCCGGGAGTCCAGCACGGTGGCCTGACCGTGCATCGCGGCGACCACGTCGCCGATCCGGGCCACTACCTCCGGCTCCGCGTCCGCCCCGACGGGGCCGAACCAGCCGGCGTCGAGTGCCTCCTGCCGCTCGAGGACTGTGGCGGTGTCCCCGAGCAGCTCGCGCCAGGCGGCGGCCACGTCGGAGGCCGCCCCCGGAGCGCAGTGGGCCTGCGGACCGCGGGGCTCACCCCCCAGGTGTCGTATGCCGTGGGCCAGGTCGGGCTCGTACGCCAGGTCCCGCCGCAGGTGCTCGGGCGCCGTCACCATCCCGTGGTCTGCGGTCACCGTCAGCGAGGTGCCGGGGGGCAGCCGGCGGGACAGCTCACCCAGCGCGGCGTCCACCGCCTCGACCCGCTCCCCCCATTGCCAGGAATCAGGCCCGTGCACGTGCCCCGCCTTGTCCACGTCGCCGAAGTACAGGTAGACCAGCGCCGGCCCGGACGCTGCCGTCAGGGCCGCGAGGGTCGCCTCCACCTGCTCCGCCTCCGTGCCGACCACCCGGAAGTCGCCGCCGCGCAACGCGGCCCGGGTGAGCCCGGACTTCTCGAACTTCGCGGGCCCGACCCGGGTGATCCGGACTCCCCCGGCCGCCAGCTGCTCGAAGAGCGTGGGACGCGGTTGCCAGGCCAGCGGGTCCGGCCCCCCGTCCCACGACAGGTGGTTGAGCAGCCGGTCGTGCTCCGGCATCAGCACCTGCCATCCCACCAGTCCGTGCAGCACCGGCGGCAGCCCGGTGGACAAACACGCGGTGCTGGTGGCGGTCGTCGACGGGAAGCCCGAGAGGACGGGGCCGACAGGAGCCTGCAAGGAGCGCAGGAAGGGCGCGTGCCCGCCCCGGAGGGCCAGCTGCTCGGCGCCGAGCCCGTCCACCAGCACCACCACGGCGCGCTGTGCCTCCGGGAGTTCCACGGGGCTGCCGACCCAGGAGTCCGGTGCGAGCGGGTGCCCCAGGGACGCTGCCACGGAGGGCAGCACCGACCCCAACCAGACGTCGTAGTCGGGCAGCACGAGCTCGGGAGCGGTCAGGACCCGATCCTGAGGGAGAGCTGCTGGGCGAAGTCGAGCGCCTGGTGCAGCAGGTCGGCCCCGTCGGCGTCGGCGGTGATCCGCAACGAGATGTCGTCGGAGGCCACCGTCCCCTCGTAGCCGTGGTCGCCCTCGCAGGTCGGGTCGGAGCAGGAGGCGGGGATCAGGTCGAGCCGGGAGACGGTGCCCCAGCCCAGGGTCAGGGTGACAGCCCGACCGCGGTCGCTGCCGTCGAACTCCGCGGGATCGGGCAGCACGTGCGTCATCATCACCCCGCGGACCGCGGACAGCGGCACCGTCTCGGTCGTGGCGGTGGCCATGTGCTGGCCCGCCTCGGGGCCCTGGTGGTCGTCGGCGTGGGCGATGACCAGCCGGGTCTCGGTGAGTGCCAGCACGGTCAGGTGCCGGCGCACCGCCTCCTCGTCGAACGTGGTCTCCTGGTGCAGCAGGTGGCTCACGACCTCATCGGCCCCCAGGGCGACGGACAGCACCTCCCGGACGACGGCCGGCAGGTAGCCCGCCCGCTCGATGCTCTCCTGGAGCTCGGCGGGCAGCTGGGGTGCGGTGCGACGGGCCATGGCCCCCATCAAAGCACCTCTCGAGCGAGCGCGACGACACCTCAGGTCGCGAGGGCACGCCGCTCCCGGTCGGCGCGCTGTCGCCCGGGCGCCACGTGCACGCTGGCCCCGAGCACCGCCACCCCCGCCTCGTGGGCCATGACCGGGTTCAGCCTGAGGGCGGCGATCTCCGGGTGCTCGTCCGACAGCACGGAGACCCGGGCCAACAGGTCCTCCAGGGCGTCGATGTCCACCGCCGGCGAGCCCCGGTATCCGGACAGGATGGGCGCCGAGCGGACCTGGGCCACCATCTCCGAGACATCCAGGTCGGTCAGCGGCGGGAACCGGTGTGCCACGTCCCCCAGCAGGTCCGTGGGGATCCCCGCCACCCCGAAGCTGACGACCGGGCCGAACAACGGGTCCTCGGCGCTGCCGACCACGACCGCCACCCCGTCCGGCGCCATCGACTGGATCGCCACCTCGTCCAGGCCGAGCGGCTCGATCGCGGCCCGCACCCGCTCGTATGCCGTGCCCGCCCCCGCGACGGACCGCACGTCGGTGCGCACCCAGCTCCGGTTCGGCTGGTGGCGCACCTCCTGGCTGGTCGCCTTGACGATCACCGGGAGCCCGAGCTCGACCGCCGCCTGCTCGGCCTCCTCCCGCGAGGTCACCTGGCGGCTGGGCCACAGCACGATCCCGTAGGCGGCCAGCAGGTCGGTGGCCTCCTCCTGGGTGAGCTCGCGGCCCTCCGGCTCCCGGGACAGCACGGTCTCGATGATGTTGTGCGCCTGGCGGCGATTGACGTTCCCGGGCCGGACCCGTTCCCCGTGCTCCCGACCCCGCCACTCCGCATACCTCGTCGCGGCCGCGAGCGCCCGCACGGCGTCCTCCGGCATGGGGTAGGTCGGCAGGTTGCCACCCGGCGCGACACCGCGCATCCCCAGGAAGGTGGCCACGCACGGTTTGTCGTGCCCGCGCACCGCCTCCTCCACGGCGGCGACGACCGCGCTGTCACCGGTCACCACGGGCGGGATGAAGCAGGCCACCAGCGAGTCGACCTGGTCGTCCTCCAGCGCGGCGGCCAGCGCCGCCGAGAACTCCTCGGCGGTGGCGTTGGTGGACAGGCAGACGGGCCCGTGCGCCACCTGCAGGTCCCAGGAGAGGCACGCGTCGGCCGAGAGCGCGCCCAGCGCGTCGGAGTTGGTGACCACGGCGACCCGCAGCCCCGTGGGCAACGGCTGGTGCACCACCAGCTGGGCCACGTCGAAGAGCTGGTGGGTGTTCTCCACCCGGATGACCCCCGACTGGCGCAGCATCTCGGCGAACGCCTCAGGCCGCTCGTTGGTCATCCGCACCCGGTGGCCCGGGGGCGGCTCCCCCTGCACCCCGGCCCCGGACTTGACCACGATGACGGGCTTCACCGACGAGAGTTGTCGGGCGATCCGGGTGAACTTGCGCGGGTTGCCCATGGACTCCAGGTAGAGCCCAACCGCCGTCGTCGCCTCGTCGTCGATCCAGTACTGCATCAGGTCGTTGCCCGAGATGTCGACCCGGTTGCCCGCCGAGGCGAACGTCGAGATCCCCAGCCCACGGCGTTCTGCCGAGGCGAGGACCGCGATGCCCAGGGCGCCGGACTGTGCGAACAGCCCCAGTGCGCCAGGCGGCGGCACTCGCGGGGACAGGGAGGCGTTCAGCCGCACTCCCGGGTCGTTGTTGATCAGGCCGAAGGAGTTCGGCCCCAGCAGGCGCATGCCGTGGGCCCGCGCGGTGAGCAGCAACTGTTCCTGACGCCGCCTGCCCTCCTCCCCCGCCTCGGCGAATCCCGAGGAGACGACCACGGCCGAGGGCACCCCGACCAGGGCGCACCGGCGCACCAGGTCCTGCACCTGGTCTGCGGGCACCGCGATGATGGCCAGGTCCACCGGGCCCGGCACCTGGTCGATGGAGGAGTAGACGGGCTCCCCGTCGATCTCCTCGGCCCGCGGGTTCACGGCATACACCTCGCCGGCGAAGTCGCTCTCCCGCACGTGCCGGAAGAGGGCCCGCCCCACCGAGCCCGGCTCCCGGCTCACCCCGACGACCGCTACCTTCTCGGGGGTGAGCACGCGGCGCATGCTGACCGCCTCGGCCCGGTGCTCCCGGGAGAGCCGCACCGCGGCGGAGCGGTCGGTGGGCTCGATCGCGAAGGAGACCGCGATGACCCCGTCGTCGAATTCGTGGGTCACCTCGAAGCCAGCGTCGGCGAAGACCCCGATCATCCGGCGGTTCTGCGGCAGCACGTCGGCGACGAAGCGCCGCACCCCGGCCTCCATGCCGATCGCCGCGAGGTGCTCCAGCAGGACGGACCCCACCCCCCGGCCCTGGTGGGCATCCGCGACGTTGAACGCGACCTCCGCGGTCGTCCCACCGGGCTCCAGCCGGTCATAGCGGCCGATCCCGACGATGCCCTCCCGCGTCGTCATGACCAGGGCGACCCGCTCGTCGTAGTCGACGTGGGTGAACCGGTGCACATCCTTGTCGGAGAGCCGGGTGATGGGGGCGAAGAACCGCAGGTAGATCGACTCAGGCGACTGACGGGAGTGGAACTCGTGCAGCCCCTCGGTGTCCTCCGGCACGATCGGGCGCACGTGAGCCACCGAGCCATCGGTGAGCACCACGTCGGCTTCCCAGGAGTGCGGGTAACCAGGGGGCAGCGCCGGCCGGTCCGTCATGGTCCCCAGCATCCCAGACGACGGTGCGCTGTGGTCGGACCCCGAGCGGCTTGGTGGAAACCGTGTGGAAACCTCCGCGACACTGTCGGACCCAGCGTCTACGTTGGGACGGTGAGTTCGACGACGCACTATCTGCGATACCCCCACGTCCACGACGTCCTGGTCACTTTCACCGCCTCCGACGACGTCTGGGTGGCACCCGTGACAGGAGGCCGCGCCTGGCGGCTCACCAGCGACCGGGCACCGGTCCAGCAGCCCCGCTTCTCCCCCGACGGCGCCCACGTCGCCTTCGTGTCGAGGCGGGACGGTCACCCCGAGGTGATGGTCACCGACCTCCGCGACGGGTCGACCCGGCGCCTCACCTGGTGGGGGGCCGCGGTCACCCTGGTGCTCGGCTGGACCGCCGACGGCAGGGTGCTCGCCGCGTCCCATGCCGGCGAGGCCAACCTCCGGCACGTCACGGTGCGTGCGGTGGCGCTGGACGGCTCGGTCGAGCGGCTGCCGTACGGACCCGCCTGGGGCGTGGCGGTCCGCGCCGATGGCGCCACCGCCCTGGCGACGCCGGGCAGCCGCGTCCCGGCGCACTGGAAGCGCTACCGCGGGGGCACCGCGCCGCGGCTCTGGCTGGACCCGGTGGGCGACGGCAGTTGGCACAAGCTGCTCCCCGACGAGCCCGCGTCACTGGTCGACCCGATGTGGGTGGGTGACCGGCTGCTCTTCGTGTCCGACCGCGCGGCCAGCTTCCCGGACCGTGCCGACGAGCAGGCCAACCTCTGGGTGTGGGACACCCCGGGCGAGGGCGATCCGCGTCAGCTGACCCACCAAGGGGTGGATCACGGATACGTCCGCGATGCCACCACCGACGGTCGACGTGTCGTGTGGCACAGCCGGGGCCGGCTGTGGCTGCTGGACGACCTGGACGGCACGCCGCGAGAGATCGAGGTGCACCTGCCGGGTGCCCGGCCCGAGGCCCGGGCTGCCTCGACCGAGCACCTGACGACGGTCGTGCCGGACCACGGGGGCGACGCCAGCCTGGTGACCTGGCAGGGTGCGACCGCGTGGCTCAGCCACCGGGAGGGGCCGGCCCACGCCCTGGTGGCCGACGCCGCGGTGCGCACCCGGGAGCCCGTGCTCCTCGGCCGCACCGGCGGTGCCCTCCTGGTGACCGACGCCGCGGGTGAGGACTGCCTCGAAGTACACCTGCTCGATGGCTCGGCCGAGCCGCGCCGGCTCGCCGAGGGAGCACTGGGGAGGGTGCTGCATACGGCTTCCGACCCGGCGGGCGAGCGGGTGGCCACCGTCTCGCACGACGGCCGGATCAGCGTCGTCAGCGTCGCCGACGGGGCCATCACCCCGGTGGGCCACTCCACCGAGGGCGAGCCGCTGACCCCGAGCTTCTCCCCGGACGGGCGCTACCTCCTGTGGTCCCAGCCCACCAACGAGGGTGAGCTGCACCAACTCGTCATCGCCGACCTGTCGGCGCCGGACCCGACCCCGGTGGTGCTGACCGCGGGGACGGTGCACGACCGGGACCCGGCCTTCACCCGGGACGGCAGGTTCGTGGTGTTCCTGTCCGACCGGACGTTCGACCCCAGCTACGACACCCACGCCTTCGCCCTGGCCTTCACCGGCTCGACCCGCCCTTGGCTGCTGCCCCTCTCGGCCACCGAGCCGGCGCCGTTCGGCCCCAGCGCCGACGGGTGGCGGATCAGCAAGGCGGTGCCGAAGCCGACCGCGACGTCCGGCGACGACGGCGCGACCGGCGAGGCCCAGGCGGACCAAGCGGAGCCGCCACCCGCGTCGCCCGACCTGGACGTCGAGGGCGCCGAGGACCGGATCGTGCCGTTCCCGGTGCCGTCCGCCGAGTACCGCGACCTGCGCGTCGCCAAGGGCGGGGTGCTGTGGGTCCGGGAGGCGGGAGAGGCGGGCGCCCTGGGCACCCGCCGTGCCGCCGTGCCGGACGACCCGACCCCGGACACCCTGGAGTTCTGGTCCTTCGAGCAGCGCAAGGTCACCACGATCGCGGACGCGGTGGAGGCGTATGCCGTGTCCGGCGACGGAGAGCGGGCCGTCATCCGGGCCAAGTCCGTGGTCACCGTGCAGCCCGCCGACCGCAAGCCCGACGAGGACGCGGCCGAGGTCGTGACCGTGGACCTGGACCGGCTCCGGTTCCAGGTCGACCCGAGGGTCCAGTGGCACCAGATGTTCGAGGAGAACGCCCGGGTCATGCGCAGCCACTTCTGGCGCGAGGACATGGATGGCGTGGACTGGGACGCCGTGGTGGAGCGGTGGCGTCCGGTCGTTGCCGGGCTGGGCAGCCACGACGACCTGGTCGATCTGCTGTGGGAGGTCTGCGGCGAGCTGAACACCTCGCACGCCTACGTGATGCCCAAGGAGCCGCCAGGCGACCAATCGCGACGGCTCGGACTGTTGGGGGCCGACCTGTCCCCTGCCGACGGGGGCTGGCGGATCGACCGGATCCTGCCGGGTGAGTCCACCGACCCCGACGCCCGCTCGCCCCTGCGGGCCGCCGGCGTGGACGCTGCCGTCGGCGACCTGGTCGTCGCCGTCGACGGGTCCCCCGTCAATCCCGCGTTCGGCCCGGCGACCGGGCTGGTCGGGGCCGCCGACAAGCCCGTCGAGCTCACGCTGCGCCGGGACGGGGTGGACCGCCGCGTGGTGGTCGTGCCGGTCGCCAGCGAGGAGGTGCTGCGCTACCAGGACTGGGTCCGGTCGCGCCGGGAGTACGTGCGGGAGCACTCCGGCGGCCGGCTCGGGTACGTCCACGTGCCCGACATGATGAGCAATGGCTGGGCCCAGCTGCACCGCGACCTGCGCAGCGCCACCCGGGCCGAGGGCATGATCGCCGACGTGCGCTACAACCGTGGCGGCCACACGAGCCAGATGGTGATCGCCAAGCTCGCCTCCCGGGTCGTCAGCTGGGGCCTGGGGCGGCACTACGCCACGCCCAGTACCTATCCCGACATGGGGCGCCGCGGGCCGCTGGTGCTCGTGGCCAACGAGAACTCCGGGTCGGACGGCGACATCGTCAACGCGGTCGCGCAGGCGATGGAGCTGGGCCCCGTAGTCGGGGTGCGGACGTGGGGCGGAGTGGTGGGCATCGACGGGCGCTTCGACCTCGTCGATGGCACGTCCATCACCCAGCCGCGCTACGCGACGTGGATCCGAGGTCGGGACTTTGGTGTGGAGAATCACGGCGTCGACCCCGACATCGAGGTGGTCCACTCACCCGCCGACTTCTTCGCCACCCGTGACAAGCAGCTGGACCGCGCCATCGAGGAGGCCCTGGCCCGGCTGGAGCAGGAGCCCGCCGTGACGCCGCCCGAGCTCCCCGCCCCGAAGGTGCGGCCCCAGGACTAGGCCCCAGGGAGTCGGCCCCTCCGAGCTAGGGCAGGAGTCCCGCCCGGGTCCAGGTCTGGCCGCTGTCCGTGGAGACCCAGTAGCCCGGCTCCTCGACCTCCCCCGCCAGGACGTCGTCCCAGGCATAGACCGTGCGTCCCGGCACCGCCACGACCCCATCGAGGCTCCCGCTGGTGCCCGGTATGGACTCGGCAGGGACGGCGAGGGTCTGTCCACCATCGTCGCTGGTCAGCGTCCCGTCCGGGGTGATCACGATAAGGTGCGCGGCGTCCGGGGCGACCACCTGGACCGGCCCGGCGGACACGGCATACGACGGCCCCGACCCGCCCCACGTGCGTCCGCCGGTCCCGGAGGAGGCGACCACGATCTCGCTCGAGGGAGCGCCTTCGGCGTCGGCCGCACGGCAGGCGAGGAACACCTGGTCGGCGTCGGCAGCCGCCGCGAAGTCCAGGGGTGCGGCGCACTCCAGCGGCTCCGCGACGGACTCGAACCGCCCGTCCTGCCACCGCTGGACCACCAGACCGGGGACCCCGTCCGGCAGGTCCCCTCCCGGCGCGTCCTCCTCCGTCCCGCGGATGCCGACGGCGAAGGTCTCCGACGCGGACAGCGACAGGCTCGCCCCGGCAAAGGGCCCCTCCACCTCCGCGGGGGTCAGATCGTCCGTGGCCGGGAACTGGCCGACGGGGGCCTGGGCCAGGGCAAGGCCCTCGCAGCGAGAGTCCGGGCCACAGCCTGTCCCGGCCAGCACCACGACGAGATCCCCACGCACGGCGACGTCCCAGACCCGCTCGACCTCGAGCTCACCCTGCTGCCAGGTCCGCCCCCCGTCGGTGGTCACGGAGAGCGTGGCGCCGGTGGAGGCCCAGCCGTAGCCGACCTGCGCGTCGGCGAATTCGACCCGGTCGATCCAGAAGTTCACCAGGTCCGCAACCGGCTCCCACGTCACGCCGCCGTCCGCCGAGGAGATCAGGGCGGCACAGACCGCGTCGTAGGTGCACTCCGACCCGTAGCCGCCGGTGGCGAAGAGGTGCCCCTGCCCGGCGTCGGACAACCGCGTGATGGCGAAGTCGGTCGGCACCGTCTCGGGTGTGTTGCCCAGCAGGTCGTCCACTGCGGGGTCGGTCGTCGGAGCGGGCTCCTGTGTCGGCTCGGGTTCCTGCGTCGGCGCGGAAGGGGGCGGGGCCTGCACGCCGCCCTGGGGCCACGCCAGGTAGGAACCGACGAGCACCGCGGCCGCGGTCGCCGCCACCCCTGCCTGCCTGACCCACCGCGCGGTCCGGGCCTTCCGGTGGTGCCGGTCGGTGATCCGTCGCCAGGTCAGGTCGTCCGCCGCAAGCTCGACCACCCCGGCCCTGCGGGTGGCGAAGAACTCCTCGACCGCTCGGCTGTCGTCCCGCCCACTCATCGCTCCACCTCCAGTGCCCGGGCGAGCAGTGCCCGCGCGTCATACAGGTCGCGTTTGACCGCGCCCTCGGACTTGCCCAGCTCTCGTGCGACCTGCCCCACCGTCAGGTCCGCGTAGTAGTAGAGCAACACGCTGACCCGCAGCCGGTCCGGCAGCGCCGCCACTGCCCGGCGGACATCCAGCACGTTGTCCGAGTCAGGCACCCGGCCGGCGACGTCAGGGTCCACGACGCCGCCCTGGTAGCGCTCGTAGGCCGCCGCCTCCCGGCCCCGTTTCCTCCAGTGGTCGCGGACGAGGTTGGCCACCGTCGCGTAGAGCCAGGGGCGCGGCTCCTCGACCCGCGCCCAGTGTCCGAGCAGCCGCACGAAGGCCTCCGTGGCGAGGTCGTGCCCGAGGTCCCGGTCCCCGACCAGGGAGGCCGCCCACCCGGCCAGCCGCCCGTAGTGCGCCAGGAACACCTGCCGCACCTCGGCCTCGACCGCGGCGTCCGCCGAACGCGCCATCAGGCCTCCTGTCCGGGACCCCGGCTCGGCCAACAGATCCATGCCCAGTACGACGCCGTTGCCCTGCCGCCGGTTGGGTCGACCCGAGCGGTTGGCACGATGGTGGCATGGAGTTCGCGGAAGTGGTCCGAAGACGCCGCATGGTGCGCAACTACGACCCGGATCGGCCCGTGCCGCCGGACGCGCTGCAGGAAGTTCTCGGCAACGCGGTGCGGGCGCCGAGCGCCGGCTTCTCCCAGGGCTGGGACTTCGTGGTGCTGACCGACCCGGCCGACCGGGCCAGGTTCTGGGCGACCACGACCAACCCCGACCATGCCCCGGACAGTTGGCTGCGCGGCGTCCAACGGGCCCCCTGCCTGATCCTCTGCTGCTCTGACAAGGGCTCCTACCTGAGCCGGTACGCCGAGGCGGACAAGGGGTGGACCGACCAGGACGAGGCCCGCTGGCCGGTGCCCTACTGGGACATCGATACCGGCATGGCCGCGCTCCTCATGCTGCTCACGGCCGTGGACGAGGGCTTGGGGGGACTGTTTTTCGGCATCGCGCCCGAGCACCACGAGGCCACCCGCGCCGCCTTTGCGATCCCGTCCGAGCGCAACCTCGTGGGCGTGGTCTCCCTCGGATTCCGGGCGCCCGACCGCAAGAGCCCCAGCCTCAAACGGGGCCGTCGGGAGGTGCCCCAGGTCGCGCACGCCGGTCGGTTCGGCACCCCGTTCCCACAGTCCTAGGGTGTCGGCGTCCCCGTCCGGTAGCGGGCCGGGGAGACCCCGATGACGGCCCTGAACTCGCGGGTGAAGTGCGCGTGGTCGGACCAGCCGAGGGAGGCGGCCAGGCCTGCCAGATCGTGGCCCTCCCCGGCATCGATCGCCGCCGCGGCGTCCTGGAGCCGGTAGCGCCGCAGCACGCGCAGCGGTGACACCCCGACGTATCGATTGAAGGCCCGCTGCAGGCTCCGCGGGGACAGGTGCACCGCCTCGGCTACCGGCCCGAGGGTGACCTGCTCGCGGGAACGCATGAGATCCACTGCCTCCAGCACTGCCCGGTATGTCGAGTCCTCCGCGACACGCTCCGCCGCCGGGGAGAGCCGGTCACCGAGGTAGTCCAGGAGGACCGAACGTCGCTGGTCCTCGCTCTCCAGCCGCGTCACCGCGCGGGAGATGTCGGCGATCTCGGTTCCGAGCACCTCGCGAGCGTCGACGACCCGGCCGGTGAGCGCTGCGACGTCTCGATCCAGGAGCGCGGCCAGGCCACCGGGACGGAACGCCACTCCGGTGACGCGACCGGCCCTCGGCAGGTCGACCGTGAACATCTTCGTGACGACCCCGTGGACCAGGACGGCTGGGGTCGGGATGCCGTGGATGGGCTCCCCCGTCGCGGCCTCCTCGACAGTGAGGTGCACGACGGGTTCGCCCAGCACCCTCGCCCGGAACGGCACCTCCGCCTGCCGCCGCCAGCGCACCCACCAGGTCCGCGCTACCACCAGGGACAACGGGCCACTCACGTCGTCCCGGGCCGTGTCGTAGACGTCAGGCCCGCTGGCTGGCCAGAGAACACCCTTGGCGCGTCGGGGTTGTCGCGAATCTGCAAGCGGCACGCACCGATCGTAGGCACGCTGGGTGACATGGCTACCTCCTACATCCCCCACGGCTACAGCACGTTGACCCCCTTCATCGCCGTCGCCCCCGCATCGGAGGCGATCGAGTTCTACGGCACCGCGTTCGGTGCCACCACCATCAGCCGGATGGACGGGCCCGGCGGCACCGTGCTGCACGCCGAGCTCGACTTCGGTCAAGGCCGACTCCAGCTGGGCGATCCCTCGCCCGACTACGGACTGACCGCACCCGACCCGGCGACCGACACCACGACATACTCCCTGGCGGTGTATGTCCCCGACGTGGACGCCACGTTCGCGCGGGCCGTGTCCCTCGGAGCCACTGTCCGCGAGGAACCCGCCGACTTCGTGACCGGGGACCGGTTCGCCAGCGTGCGCGACCCCTACGGCATCCGCTGGACGGTGCTCACCCGGGTGGAGGACGTCTCCGACGAGGAGGTCCAGCAACGTCTGGACACCTGGGCCGCGTCGATGTCCTGACCCGGACAGACATCTAGGAGCTCAACTGGACCGACGCCACAAACAACTCGGGGTCGCACCCCTCACCGTTGGGTAGTCCTTCTCCGGGGTGATGGTCATCTGCTCCGACGCGATCTCTTCCGTTCCCTCGTGGACCGAGACGAAGACGTCCTCGAGCGGGTCGGTGGAGTCAAGCCCGTTCATCTCCACGAATACTTCCAACGGTTCGTTCTCGCTGAAGGAACGGACCCCGGCCGGGCATCGGCCGTCCCCGAAACAGATCGTGGCATCAAACCGTCGGTCCTTAGTTGCCTCTGCGGCAGGTCCCGTCACGGTCACGGTGATGCCGCTCTCGCCCCCGATGTCAGTGCAACTGCGACTGCAGCCGCTGAGGCACGTCGAAGCGAGCACAGCGAGTCCGAGGACGGCTAGGCCCGTGCCTGCCTGGCGGCGGGTGCCCTTCACACGGGACATAGTGCCCGGCAACAAACCCAAGATCCAGCACCGACGCGGAGGTCCAGCAACGTCTGGCCACCTGCGCCGCGTCGATGTCCTGATCCGCAGGCGGCCACGCGGCCTGCTAGGTCCTTGTCGGGAGCGAGGCCAACCAACGCTCGGTCGCCCGAGGGCTGCGCAGGTGCACGACGGTCAGGCTCCCACCGTCCCGGACCCATTGCCGGATGCGTCGACGTTTCCTGGGGAAGCTGTGGAAGTGCCACCAGATGATCGAGTCCGACGTGAAAGCCCGGCGCACCGACTCGATGTTGCCGTTGCACGCCCGTTCCCGTGTCACGACCCGCCGGGCAGTCCGACGCAAGAGGCGCCCCAGGGAGACCCATCGCGGGTAGTCCAGCGCGACGATGACTTGCGCCCGCGTCATCGGCAGGTCGCGCCATGCCCCGTATGCAGTGTCCAAAACCCACTCGTCGCGCTCGACAATCTCGGCGATGAGCGCTCGTTGCTCCTCGTCCGGCCGGGGTTGCCAGCCGGGGAGCCACCCGATGTCGTCGTCCACCGATGTCCAGGGGATCCCCGTCTCGTGGGCGATACGTGCCGCGAGGGTGGTCTTGCCGCTCCCCGTCACCCCGTAGATCAGGATCCGTCTCGCCTCCACCCGGAGAGCCTATGTCGGTCGTGTCACCAGCAAGGCTCGTGCCCCTCAGACTCGTGCCCCTCAGACTCGTGCCCCTCAGAAGGGTGGTGGTGGTTCGGCGCGGTCGATACTCGGTCCGCGGTCACCGTGGCCCCCGCGGTTGCCCTGTCCGTCGCCCCTGCCGCCGCGGCCGCCCTCGCCGCTGCTGCCCTTGCCCGTGCCGGTGCCCGTGCTCTTGCCCGGGCGGTCGCTGTGGCTGTCGTTGTCGTCGTCGCGCAGGCCGAGGATGTCCTCGGGTGTGGGCTGGTCCGGCGGGGCCCCACCACGCCGGTGCCCCTTACGGGTCTGGTGCCGCAGCTTGATCGGGGCCTGGTGATGCACCCAGGCCGGTCCCAGGGACCGGGTCTCGGGATCAAAGTAGTCATCCTCATCGACCAACCTGGAAGGCCGCTCCCGGTGCGCCAGCGCGGCATAGATCAACCGGTTCTGCAGGTCAACGTCACCAGCCTCGGCCGCAGCCAACCGTTCCCGCGCCACCGCACGCCGCTCCGCACCGCCGGACCCCGACGACTCACGACCCGCCCCGCCGGACCCACCCCCCGTGCTCCCGGGCCTGCCGGGTTCACCGGTCTCGTTGCGATCACCCTGGCCGGTGGGCAACGGATCGAGCAGCACCCGGTAATCAAACGTGCGAGTCGTGTAACACCCGAAGAGCAACGTGGTCCACCTCACCCGACGCGCCTCATCGATCTGCGCCGACCAAACCTGCGCAGTCTTCAACGAGTGATGCGACCGGTGCAAGCACATCCCGTTCCGACAACTGGTCTGCCCACCCTCACTATGCGCCACGCACATGATCAAAATCGCACTCCTGCGCAGGACGCCGACACCCCGGCGCCCGACACCGCCGATCCGCAGCCTGCACAAACGCCCTGATCTGCGCATCCGGACGGTACGTCGTGGCAGACCGTTCGATCACATGCCCATCCACCGGGTCCGTCACCAACCGGCGCAACACCCCACCAGCCCGGACCGCCAACTCACGCACCTCCTCGCCCGACAAGTACCCATGGCCCGGGATCATCCCGACCCCGGAGGACTCCGGACTCAGCAACACATCCAACGGCACGATCACCTCAAGACTGACCCGCGGATCCCCCGACAACACCCGCGCCGTCTCCTCATCCACCCCACCAAACAGATCACCACCAACACCAGGCCCCTCAGGGCCCCCGGGAACCTCAGCCCCCATCGCCCCACGCCCCGTGCCGCGAGCTTCCTCAGCGCCGGTGCCACCAGCACCGGCGCCATCAGCATTCGTGTCACCGAGGTCGGTGTCATCAGCACCGGTGTCAGGGTCGGTGTCATTAGCACCGGTGTCGTGACCGGCCCACCCCGGCTCGGCAACAGCACCCTCGGGCACGAACCAGGGCGCACTGCCCCCACTGCCCCTCTGACCGGCGCTGCCCGCGCGCTCGTCGCTGCCCGTCGTGTCGTCGTCTGCTGACTGGCACT
Source organism: Ornithinicoccus sp. (assembly GCF_057176825.1). Lineage (NCBI taxonomy): Bacteria > Bacillati > Actinomycetota > Actinomycetes > Micrococcales > Intrasporangiaceae > Ornithinicoccus > Ornithinicoccus sp. The sequence goes on from NZ_CM169976.1 coordinate 2,802,516, forward strand.
CCGCTGCCGTCTGGTCGTCGCTGCCCGTCGTGTTCTGGCTGCCTGTCGGGTTCTCGCTGCCCGCCTGACCGGCGTTGCCCATCGTGTTCTGGCTGCCTGTCGTGCCCTCGCTGTCTGTCGTGCCGGTGCCTGCCGGGGCAGTCGCACGTCCTGTGGTGTTGGTAGTGCCATGGATCAGCAGGGACAACGCCAGATCAGCCCGCAACTGGGACAGGGTCCGCTCATCACCAGCAGCCCGCAACGCCCGAGCAGCACGATCGATCCGGTTGATCGCGGCCACGACCGCAGCAGTACCCCCCGTGATCGTCAAACACCCCGTCCCATCATCCTCCAACACGACCCGGGCATCACGACGAGCCAACGCCGCCGCACGACCCGCCCGCGCCGCCGCCGGATCTTCCCCCAACAACGCCGCCACCAACCGAGCCAACGTGTCCTTGGTCTCCCCCCACCCCTCCCGCGCCATCGAACCCGGATCCACCCCACCATCACGAGCCGAACGAGCACGAGCCGAACCCGGCCCAAACGTCTCCGAAGCCACCTGCGCCGCAACCTCCACCGGCATATGCCGACACGCCGACCACCACGCCCGCACCTGATTCCACTGCACCTCCCCACCCGCCCACGCCTCCCACACCACCCCCGTAGCCAACCCCGGCCCCGTCGCGAACCCGACCCGGTCATGACAATCCTGAATCCCCCACCCCGTCACCAACTGCACCTCATGCGCCAACACCGACTTCACCTTCGCCCGCCACCGACCCCGCGCCGTCTTCGACAACTCCTGCGGCCCCGCCACCCCAGCACGACCCAACAACTCCTGCCCCGTCGCCGCCGCCAAATCACGCAACACCCCCGCCAACAACGCCTCCGACCACCGCGACAACACCACCGACGCCTCCACCGCCGCCACCAACTCCCCATCACTAGCCCGCGCACGACCCGAAGCCCCACCCCACCCCCCACCACCGGCCAACGTCCCCCCACCCTCGACCGGACAACCCCGACCCTCGGCCGGTGAACCCGGCAGGCCCCCGGCCGGGCACTCCCCCGCCGCGCCCGAGGCCAACACCGGCACCAACGCGACCAACTGGCCCACCACCGCCTCAGGAAACTCACACTCAGTCAACGCCGCCACCAAACGACCCACCCGCCCCTCAACACGAACAGGGTCACGCCCCTCGCCCTCGCGCCCCTCGCCCTCGCGCCCCTCGCCCTCGCGCCCCTCGCCCCCCACGGCGTCAGACTCGCCCTCGGGCCCGCCCTCGTCTTCGGGCAGCAACACCAACCGGGCACCCGCCGGCACCCACCCCCGATGGACATCCGCACGACACGGCATACCCCCCACCGACTCCACCGACTCCAGCAGGCCCACCATCAACGGCTCGACCAGGCCCTCGCCGACCCGCAACCCCACCAACCGCGGCAAAACCTCCTCCACAGCAACCCGGGCAAACGACCGATCCAACCGGACACGCCACTCCGGCTCAAACAACTCCCGCCCCGCACCCCCGGATGACCGATCCACGACAACACCCCCTCTCCACCGACTCCCAGACCCCACCAACCCCGGCCCCGCAATCCCCGTACGAAACCAATCAGTGCGACCTCTCCGATACCCCCCTATCGTAGAACACTCGTACACAACTTCGCAAGCCTGTCCACAAACAAACTCCACCAAATCCCACCCCCGACAGACGAGCACGACATCATGGGCCGAATGCGACACATCGACGACGCCGAGCGACGCCACCGCATGGCCCGTCGCCACGGCCTGCACCCCGCCCACCGGCTCCCCGACGCGGTGGCGGCCACGCGGGCGATGACGGTCCTGCACGCGACCGAGGCGTCGACGGTGCACCTGGCGATCCAGGCGAGGGTGGACGGGACGACGCCGGAGGACGTCGACCGGGCCCTCTATGAGGACCGCACGCTGGTCAAGCAACTGGCGATGCGCCGCACCCTGTTCGTCTTCCCACGTGACCTTCTCCCCGCGGCGCTGGGCAGCGCCTCCGCCCGGGTCGCGGCGGAGCAGCGACGACTCATCGTCAGGGACGTCGAGAAGCACGGCCTCGCCGAGGACGGACATGCCTGGCTGGAGACGGCATCCCGCGCCGTGCGGGAGCGACTCGCCGACGGCGACGCCCTGCCCGCGCGACAGTTGCGGGAGGAGCTTCCCGAGCTCCGCGGCGCCATCACCGTCGACACCGACAAGAAGTACGGCGGCACGTTCCAGATCAGCCCCCGGGTCCTGACCATGCTCGGCGCCGAGGGACACCTGGTCCGTGGCCCGAACGTCGGGCACTGGCGGCTCGGTCGCCCCTCGTGGACCGGCATGAGCTCCTGGCTGGGGACCCAGCCCCAGGCCCTGACGACAGACGAGGGGTATGCCGAGCTGGTCCGCCGCTGGTTGGTCACCTTCGGGCCGGGCACCGTGGAAGACGTCCAGTGGTGGCTGGGGTCGACCAAGACCGCCGTGCGGGCGGCGCTGGCCGCTGTCGGGGCGGTCGAAGTCACCCTGGACGGTGGTGCCAGGGGCTGGGTCATGCCGGACGATGTCGAGCCGATCGAGTCTCCCGGCCCGTGGGCCGCGCTCCTGCCGACGCTTGATCCGACCACCATGGGCTGGAAGGGGCGCGCCTTCTATCTCGCCCCGGAGCACGTCCCGTTCCTCTTCGACACCAACGGCAACGGCGGGACGACAGCCTGGTGGGACGGACGCATCGTGGGCTGCTGGGTGCAGGACCCTGACGGTGTCGCGCAGGTGATCCTCCAGCAGGGCGAGGACCCAGGGGCGGAGGGAAGGAAGGCGCTGGATGCCGAGGCAGTCCGCCTGACCGAGTGGCTGGACGGCGTCCAGATCACCAACGTCTATTCATCTGCCCTGATGAAGGGCGCCCGCCTCCCCTGACCCTTGCCGTCGACGCCGGCAGGGTAGACCCTGGAACGGAGGGGAGGATCCAGTGACACCACCCAACTGCCCGGGCCGCACTCACCACGCGCGTGGCCAGGCACGCCCGCTGACCACCGCCATCAGGGGCTGCGTGGCGGGCAGCATTGCGGCCCTGCTCCTCGCGGGATGTCAGGGCGACACTCCCCCGGGTCCGACTGGCGACACCTCCGCCGGGAGCACGACGACCCGCCCTGGCCCGGCCGCGACAACAGGCACCGACGACGCGACCGACACCGACGACGCGACCGACACCGACGACGCGACCGCCACCGGGACGATCCCGCCAGCCAGCCCCGAGCCGGCGTTCGGCGGCTACGGGATCAGCGCCGGCCACCCTGCGGCGGTCGATGCCGGGATGCGGGTGCTGGCCGACGGGGGCAACGCCGTGGACGCTGCTGTGGCCGGGGCCTTCGCCATGGCGGTCGCCGAGCCCCTCAGCTCCGGGCCTGGAGGGGGCGGCGCGGCAGTCATCGCGGCACTGCCCGGCAGCAGCGCCCCGGGGATGCAGGACGAGCCGTTGTCCTACGACTACCGGGAGGTGGTCGCCGAGGACGGCGTGGTCCCCGACACCGGCACGGGCGTGCCGGGGTTCGTCGCCGGGATGGCCCTGCTGCACAAGCGCCACGGGGTGCTGCCGTGGGAGGACGTCCTGGCGCCTGCGGTCGATCTGGCCGAGGGCGGCGTCGAGGTCAGCTGGTTCCTCGCGCAGGAGCTCCGGTCGCCGGCGGGGATAGGCCGCCACCGCACAACAAGCGGCCTTCCACCGCCCGGACGGCGGACCCCTCGCCGAGGGCGACACGCTGGTCCAGCCCGAGCTCGCCGCCACCCTCAGCGACATCGCTGACCAGGGCGCAGACGGGTTCTACCGCGGACCGCTGGCCGAGGAACTCTCCGAGGTCGAGGGCCTCGACACCACGTCGTTGGCCGGCTACCAGGTCGACGTGCGGGAGCCCGCCCGCGGGACCGTCGGGGACCACGAGGTCCTCGCGGCCGCCCCGGCACTGTCCGGCGCCGCCGTGATCCAACTGCTCCAGGTCGCGGAAGCGGCCGGAGTCGGCGACACCGAGCCAGGATCAGCCGACTACATCCACCGGATGACCGGCGCCTGGCAGGTAGCCCACCACTCCCTCGAGACCGTGTTCGGCGACCCGCGCTTCGTCGACGTGCCGCTGACCGAGCTCACCGACCCCGAGGCGAACGCCACCCTCGCCGCCGGCTCCACGACATACGGGCGGGTGCCGACCCCTGACGACCGGCCCGGCGCGCGACCGGCGGAGGGCAACACCACCCACCTCAGCGTGGTGGACGCGGAGGGCACGGCGGTCTCGATGACCAACACCATCACGAGCTTCTGGGGGTCCGGGCAGGCGGTGGGAGGCTTCTTCCTCAACGACCACCTGATCCGGTTCGGCATCGGCGACGGAGACACCAACGAGCCGGAGCCGGGGCGTCGCACGGTGAGCTACATGGCGCCGGTCGTGGTACTCGACGAGGAGGAGCGCCCGTTCCTGGTGGTGGGAACGCCGGGGGGACAGCGCATCCCCACCATTCAGGGGACCGTCCTGGCCCGCACCCTACTCCTGAACGAGTCACTCCAGGACGCGGTGGACGCTCCCCGGTTCCACCTCGACGGCGACGTCCTGCGCGTGGAGGACCTGCCGGGCACCGTGAGCGCCGACCTCACCGCTCAGGGGTATGCCGTCAGCCCGGCCCCGCGGTCCTGGAGCCTCTTCGGGTCGGTCGGGGCACTCGAACTGGACCACGGGGCGGGGACCGTGACCGGTGCCACTGACCGACGGCGCACGGGCACCTGGGACGCGGGGCCGTAGCGCAGCCAACCGTCGCGTCACCTGCGGCGTCATACTGACCGAAGGGCACAACGACGTGCCCCACGGCACCCCCGGAGGTCCCGATGAGCGCACCGCGCCCCTCCCCCCGTCCTGGTCGTTCCGGCACCGCGCGGCACACCGTGCGCGGCCTGCTGTTCGGCCTGTTACTCCTCGCCCTGGGCCCCGGCCTGCTGGGCGGCGTCGGAGTCGGCGCCAGCGCCAGCGCCTGGGCCGACACCGCCCAACCACAGGGCGACCTGGCGTTCCGGCTGCAGCGGCTGGCCGGTGCGGACCGCTACGCCACGGCCGCGGCCGTCAGCCGCGAGTTCTTCTCCCCCGGCGTGCCCATGGCCGTGGTGGTGACCGGCGCCAACTATCCCGACGGGCTGGCCGCGGGGCCGGTCGGTGACCGGCTCGGCGGGCCGGTCCTGTTCACCCGCCCGAACTCCCTCCCCGCTGCGACGAAGGCAGAGCTGCAGCGGGTGAAGCCCCAGGTCATCCTGGTGGCGGGCGGGCCGTCGGCCATCTCCTCCGCGGTGCGCAGCCAGTTGGCGGCCCTCGCGCCCGGTGGCGCGCCCCGCATCTCCGGCGCGACCCGCTACGGCACCGCCGCCGCCCTCTCGGCGCACGCGTTCCCGTCCGGGGCCTCCGTCGCCTACGTCGCGACCGGGGAGGCGTTCCCCGACGCCCTGGCCGGCGGCGCCGCCGCCGGCGTGCAGGACGCCCCGATGCTGCTGACGCCGCGGACCAGCCTGGACCCGGCGACCCGGGCGGAGCTGCTCCGGCTGGCACCCGACCGGATCATGCTGCTCGGCGGCACGGGCTCGGTGTCGCAGGCCGTGGCCACCGAGCTGGGCACCATCGCGACCACGGAGCGGGTGTCCGGCAGCGACCGCTACCAGACGGCGCTCGCGATCTCGCGACGGATCTTCGGCCCGGACCGGCCGGGCGTGCTCTTCGCCACGGGGACGGACTGGCCGGACGCGCTCGCCGCGGGACCGGCGACCCGCACCACCCGCGGGCCGCTGCTGCTAGCGGCCGGCACCAGCCTCCCGGGCGGGACGACCGCCGAGTTGCAGCGCCTCACCCCTGCACGGGCCTCCCTCCTCGGGGGACCCACGGTGATCCACGCCGAGATCGCCCGCAAGGTGCAGGGCGTCCTCGGCGTCTGCTCGGCCGGCGCCCGGCCCGCACCGGGCTCGCAGCAGATCATCGACAGGGTGCCCAGCGCCACCAAACAGCTGGCGTTCACGCTCGACATCGGCGGTCGGTTGGATCCGGCGATGGACATCGTGCGGTACCTGATCGACCACCAGGTCTGCACGACCTTCTTCCCGACCGGCACCATGGCCGACACCGCCCAGGGCCGGCAGGTGTTGGAGCTGATCGGGCAGCACCCCCACCTCTTCGAGGTCGGCAACCACACGGTGCACCACTGCGACCTGGTCAACGGTGGTGGCGGCAGCCCGACCACCGCCCCCTGCCAGCGGACGATGACCGCCCAGTTCATCCGCGACGAACTGACCGGCGCCGAGTTCACCATCGAGCTGCGCTCCGGAGGGATGACGGTGACGCCCTACTGGCGCCCGCCCTACGGATCGCACAACGCCTTCGTCCGCAACACCGCGGCGCAGGTGGACTACACCAAGACCATCCTGTGGAACCGCGACACGGTCGACTGGTCGACGGAGACCACCACCCAGCAGATCATCGACCGGGTGACCAAGCCCCTGCCCCCGGACGGCACCATCGTGCTCGCCCACCTCGGTGGCTACCGCACCCTGGACGCCCTGCCCACGATCGTGAGCACGTTGCGGGCCCAGGGCTACACCTTCACCACGGTGTCGGACATGCGGGACGGCTGAGCCTGCGGGTGCGTCCAGGACTAGGTGGGGCACCGGATGCGATGAGCCGCGACCCGGACCGAACCTTGGCGGATCCGGGACTGGCGGAGCACCGATTCGCCGTCCACAGTCGTTGCAGAGGACTACCCCATGAGCACCACTACCGCCCCGTCCGGGGCTGCCGAGATCAACAGCGAGGCGTTGATGTCGTTCGTCTTTCGAGCCGTCGACGAGGTCGGCGCCGCCCTGAACGCCGCCCTGGTCGTGATGGGTGACCAGCTCGGCTACTACCGGGCCATCGCCGACCACGGCCCGCTCTCGCCGCCCGACCTGGCCCGGCTCACCTCGACCGACGAGCACTACGCCCGCGAGTGGCTGCACGCGCAGGCGGCCGGCGCCTACCTCGACTACGACGCCGAGACGGGGCTCTTCAGCATCTCGCCCGAGCACGCGGTCGCCCTCACCGACGAGACGAGCCCTGCCTACCTGCAGGGCCTGTTCCAGATCGCCCACGGCACGGTCCGGGACACCACCCACATCCTCGCGGCTGCCCGGACCGGCGACGGGTATGGCTGGCACGAGCACAACGCCGACGTGCACGTCGGGTGTGAACGGTTCTTCCGGCCCGGCTACCTGACGCACCTGGTGGCCGACTGGCTGCCCGCCCTCGACGGTGTCGTGCCCAAGCTCGAACGCGGCGCCCGGGTGGCCGATATCGGCTGTGGGCACGGGGCGTCGGCGGTGCTCCTGGGGCAGGCCTTCCCCCAGAGCACGGTCCTGGGCACCGACTACCACGCGGAGTCGATCGAGGTGGCGCGCCAGCGGGCCGCAGCCTCCGGACTCGCCGACCGGGTGACTTTCCAGGTCGCCGACAGCACGCAACAGCCCGGCTCGGGCTACGACCTGGTCACCATGTTCGACTGCCTGCACGACATGGGCGACCCGGTCGGGGCAGCCCGACAGGTCAAGGAGATCCTCGCCGAGGACGGCACCTGGATGATCGTCGAACCGATCGCCGGCGACCGACCCGAGGACAACTTCAACCCGGTCGGTCGCGCCTACTACGCCTTCTCCACGCTGCTGTGCACCCCCGCCTCGCTGGCGCAGGACGTGGGCACCGCGCTCGGCACCCAGGCCGGCCCGGCCCGGATCCGGGACGTGACGGCCGCGGCCGGGTTCACCCGGTTCCGCACGGTGGCCAACACCCCGTTCAACAACGTCTTCGAAGTGAAGGCCTGAGGGCGCCGCCATGGCCGTGGACCAGTCCGTCGCGGATACGGCCGTGGCACCGCGGGCCGTCGGCGTCACCCACCGCGAGGGAGTACCCCTCGCCTGGCGGGTGTACGGCGATGGCGCGCGGACCCTCCTCCTGATGCCGACCTGGCAGATCTTCGACTCCCGGTTCTGGAAGGCGCAGGTCGGCTACCTGTCCCGGCACTTCCGGGTGGTGACCTTTGACGGTCGTGGCACGGGCGCATCCGGACGCCCCCAGGGGGCGGCGGCCTACAGCAACCAGGAGTGCGCCGACGACGTCCTTGCCGTGCTCGAGGCGACAGGCACCACCCGGGCAGTCCTCGTGGCGCTCTCCTGCGGCGTCTCGTGGGCCGTCCACGTCGCCGCGGATCACCCCGACCGGGTCGAGGGCATCTTCGCCCTCTCCCCCTCGTGCGGGCTGCAGGTCTCCCAGCCAGCACGGGAGACCCACGCCTTCGACGAGCGGCTCGAGACCACGGAGGGCTGGGCGAAGTACAACCGCTACTACTGGACCGAGGGCGACTTCACCGCCTTCCGTGAGTTCTTCTTCCGCCGGATGTTCTCCGAACCGCACTCCACCAAGCAGTTCGAGGACGCGATGCGCTGGTCGGAGGCGACCGATCCCCAGGTGCTCGCCGATGCCACCGCGGGCCGGCTCGGCTGCGACGGCGTGGTGTGCCAGCCGATCGAGGAGGCCTGCGCCCGGGTCCGTTGCCCGGTGCAGGTGGTCCACGGCACCGCCGACCGCATCCGGACCGAGGCGATCGGTCGTCGGCTCGCCGAGCTGACCCGCGGCTCCCTGGTGCTCGTCGAGGGCGGCGGGCACGGCCTCATGGCCCGCGCCCCGGTCCGGATCAACCACCTGATCCGCGACTTCGCCCTCTCGCTGCCGGGACCGCTCGAGGCGCCCGCCGTCCCCGTGACGTGGACCTTCGCGCCGGCTCGTCCGCGCAGGGTGCTCCTGATGTCCTCGCCGATCGGGCTCGGCCACGCGGCCCGGGATGTGGCCATCGCCCGGGAGCTACGCGCCCTCGTGCCCGACCTACAGATCGACTGGTTGGCGCAACACCCCGTCACCCGGGTACTGGAGGCGCACGGGGAACGGGTCCACCCCGCTTCGGACTGGCTCTCCAGTGAGTCCGCCCATGTCGAGCACGAGTGCGGCGAGCACGATCTGCATGCCTTCCAGGCGATCAGGAGGATGGATGCGATTCTCGCGCACAACTTCATGGTGTTCCGCGACGTGGTGGAGCAGACCCCGTATGACCTGGTGGTCGGCGACGAGTCCTGGGAGGTCGACCACTTCCTGCACGAGAACCCCGAGCTCAAGCGGTTCGCGTTCGCCTGGTTGACCGACTTCGTCGGCTGGCTGCCGATGCCCGAGGGCGGACCCGCCGAGGCCGAGCTGACCGCCGACTACAACGCCGAAATGATCGAGCAGCGGGCGCGCTTCGCCCGGGTCCGGGACCGCTCGATCTTCGTCGGGTCGGCCGAGGACGTCGTGCCCGCATCGTTCGGCGACGGACTGCCGATGATCCGCGACTGGGTCGGGGAGAACTTCGCCTTCGCCGGATACGTCACCGGCTTCCAGCCCGCCGCGCTGCCCGGGCGACAGGAGCTCCGGCACACCCTCGGTATGCCGGAACAGGAGCGGGTCTGCGTCGTCACCGTGGGCGGGACCGCGGTGGGCAGACCGCTCCTGGGACGGGTGCTGGACGCGGTCCCGCTGGTGCGCAGGAGTGCCCCGGATCTGCGCTTCCTGGTGGTGGCGGGGCCCCGCATCGACCCGCGTTCCCTGCCCCGGCGCCGCGGAGTCACCGTCCGCGGCTACCTCCCGGACCTGCACCGGCACCTCGTCGCGGCTGACCTCGCCGTCGTGCAGGGCGGCCTCACCACGTGCATGGAGCTCACCGCCGCACAGCGACCGTTCCTCTATGTCCCGCTGCGCAACCACTTCGAGCAGCAGTTCCACGTCCGACACCGGCTGGAACGTCACAGGGCGGGCCACCACCTGCCCTACGAGGAGCTGACGGAGCCGGACGCCCTCGCCGCGGAGGTGCTCTCGGAGCTGGACCGCACGGTCGACTACCGTCCCGTCGACACCGACGGGGCCGCCCGCGCGGCCGCGCTACTGGCCGAGCTGCTCTGAGGCCAAGGCCTCGGCCAGCTCAGCGCGCGAGCGCACACCCAACTTCGTGTAGACGTGGCGGAGGTGATACTCCACGGTCTTCGGGCTCAGGAAGAGGGCTGCCGCTGCCTGCCGCGTGGTCTGCCCGTCGCCGAGCAGCTCGGCGATCTGCCGCTCCCGCGCGGTGAGCACGGTCAGCCGGCTCGCACCCCGGCGCTGCACCGTCTCCCCCGTCGCGTCCAGCTCGGCGGCCGCCTGCTCGGCACGCTGCAGGGCGCCCAGTTCCTCGAACGTCCACAACGCTGCCCGAAGGAGGGGCCGCGCATCCCGACGCCGCCGACGACGGCGCAGAGAGGCACCGTGTGCCAGGGCGGTCCGGGCCGCCTCGAACCGATCGGGGGTCCCCGCGTGCAGGCGGGCCGCCTCCACGAAGTGCGGGTCGGCCTCCTCGTCGGGGGACACCATCGCCAGCACGCGTTCGGCCCGCGCCAGCGCCCACGCCTGCCCCTTGGCCGCGCTGAGGCGGTGATAGTCCTCCGCTGCGATCCGGGCCTCCGGGATCCGCCCGAGCCGGACGAGCGCCTCTGCGCGCTCCGACCCGGGATGCAGGTCCATGTCCTGCAGGCCGCTCTCGCGCAGCACGGCCTCGAGCCGATCAAGGTGGGGCAACGCCTCGGCGGGTCGTCCGGCCCCGAGCTCCAGCTCCGCGAGTGCCAGGTCCGCCCAGACCCTGCCGATCACGATGTCCTTCTCGCCGCACCACCGCACGGCCTCTGCGGCGTGGTCACGGCAGGCCGGCCCCCGCCCGATCCGGGCCTCCAACCAGGCGAGACCGGCCAACGCCAGGGCCAGGTCGGTGGTCTGGCCGGTCTCCCGGGCCAACTCGATGCTCTCCTGGTACTCAGCGTCTGCCCGGGGCCAATGGTCCGTGGCGGCATCATCCAGGGCGACCAGGAAGAGCAGGTGCGCCAGCTCACCCACCGCCGCTGCGTCCCGGGTCCCCGCGAGCGCCTGATGGACCAGCTGCCGGTATCGCCCCTCCTCCCGGAGGTAGAGGGGACCCAGCACGAGCCACTCGGCCCGCAACGGGTCCGACCGCAGCGTGTCCCCCGCAGCCAGGAGCTCGACCGATCTCCTGATCCGGTCGGCGCCGCCCTGACCGGTGAGCGTGCGCGCCATCCCGACGGCCAGGTCGCCGACGACCCGGGACCGGGTGGTGTGCACCAGTGGCTCGAGTCGCTCGAGCTCGACCACCGCCTTCCGCAGCACCTGGGTGTCGGCGCGATAGAACGCGACGTTGACCGCGTCCGCCCACAACTCCACGGCCGCGTCCGGTAGTCGCTGGGCGACCGCGTGAGCCGCTTCCTGGTGGACCTGCGCCGCCACAGCGAGCGACCCGGTCCGCGCGCAGATGGTGCCGTGGAGGTGACCCGCCCGGGCGATCAGCGCAGCGTCACCCAGGGCGCCCGCCTGCGCCAGGAGTCCCAGGGCACGTTCCCCCTGACCCGCGAGCCACGCGCACTCGGCCGCATCCACCCACCGGGGACCCCGCTCCCCGGCCGGCGAGGACAGTTGGGCCGCCCGCTCCAGTGCAGTCGCGGCGACATCGTGGGCGGACCGTTCCCGCGCCCGTCGGGCCACCACATCCAGTGCCTGCGCCACCGCAGGGTCGGGACCGACGGATGCGGCGGCCTGGTGCCAGGCGCGTCGGTCCGGATCCTCGGGCGGTGTGGCGAGGGCCAGCGCGGCCTGCACGGCCCGCATTCGCCCGGGGTCGGCCGCCCCGATGACGGCGGCCCGCACCAGCGGGTGCGTGAACTCCACCGTGCCGCTCCCGCCACGCAGCAGCCCCTCATCCGCGGCCTCGGTAAGGCCATCGACATCGACGCCGAGGCGGCGGCAGGCGGCCGCCACCACGAGCCGGTCACCCGCCGCGCAGGCGGCGACCAGAAGGGCCTCCCGCGCGTCCTCGCCGAGCCGTTCAGTCCGGGCGAGGAAGGCCCTGGCCAGGGCAGTGCGCACGGCAATCGGGTCGTCGGGTCCGAGGGACTCCAGACCCTCAGGACGCGCCCCCAGCTCGCGCAGCGCCAGCGGGTTGCCGCCGGTGGCCTGCACCATCTGCCGGGCCCGTCCGACGGTCACCCTCCGGCCGGCGAGCCCGGTGAGCAACGCTCGGGCCTCCGAGACATCCAGTCCGGAGAGCTCCCACGTGGGCAGACCGACCCGGAGCAGGGGGCTGTCCTCCCCGGCCCGCACCGCTGCCAGGAACAGCACCCGATCGGCCAGGAGCCGGCGCGCCGCGAAGCTGAGGGCCTCCGCCGAGGAATGGTCCAGCAGATGGGCATCGTCGACCAGCACCGCGAGCGGCGCGGCCTCGGCCCGCTGGCTGAGCAGACCGAGGGTGGCCGCCCCGACGGCCAACCGGTCCACCGAGCGGCCGGACCGGAGGTTGAGGGCGATCCCGAGTGCCCGTGCCTGGGGTGCGGGGAGGGTGGCGAGGTGCTCGGTCCACGGACCGAGCAGTTGGCTCAGCCCGCCGAATCCGAGGTCGCGCTCGGCCTCAGAGCCCAGCACCCGGCATACCTGCATGTCCCGGACGGTCTGCGCGACGTGGTCCAACAGCGCGGTCTTGCCGCCACCCGCCTCCCCGACGAGGACCAGGACGCCGCTCCGACCCACCCGGGCGCCGGCCGCCAGGGCTCCGAGGGTCCGCTGCTCACGCACTCGCCCGACGAGCACGAGTCCACTGTAGGCCGGGTTCAGCCGCCGGAGCGCCGCGAGGGCAGCAGGCTCAGGGCGAGGCCGACCGCCAGCCAGCACCCCAGCACGAGGAAGGCCGCGCCCGAGCCGGCACCGTCGAACCACGCCACCGACCGCAGCGCGGTCGCCGCGGCACCCACCGGCAACGCCTGCCCGACGGCACCCCAGGCGCTCGGCAGCATCTCCGGAGCACTCATGGCGCCGGAGAGCGGGTTGCCCAGCAGGACCATCGTGGCGGCCGCGAGACCGATGCCGGCCGGGCCGAGGTGTCGGTGCAGCCCGAGGACGGTGCTGCCGATCGCGGCGATCCCCAGGGCGAGGACCCCCGCGTTGGCCCAGAGCGAGCCCGCCAGCGCACCCAGCCAGGTCTGCATCACCAGGGTGAGCACGAGGCCGCCCAGTGCCGCGACCGCCAGCACCGCCCCGAGTTGCCTGCTCCGCCCCCTGACCTGGGTAGCGGCGACGGCGCCCGCCGCGATCCCGCCGAGCACCAGGGGCAACACCGCAGACCCCAGACCGGAGCCGCGCGGATCCTCCTCGGGGAGCGGCACGACGTCACTGACGGTCAGCGGTCCACCGACCTCGGCCGGGACTCCGGCGGCCACCTGTCCCAGGATCTGCGCCACTGCCGGGCTGGCCGCGCCCGCCGTCAGCATCTCTCCCCCGTCGGGGCCGAGCACGATCGCGCCGTAGACCTCGCGGTCGTGGATGGCCTGCTCGGCCGCCGCCCGGTCCGGGAGCACGGTCACCTCGAACGCGTCCTCGCCCGAAGCGCCAGCCAGACGCTGCCCCACCTGCTGCGCCGCGGCCTCGGAGGGTGCTGCGACGGCGATCGGTATGCCGTTCGGCGAGCTGTTGAGCGAGGGCCAGGCGAAGGCGGTGATCACCACGGCGAGCAGTGCCGCCACTCCCACGGCCAGGCCGGTGACCCGCTGCCAGGGGGTGGGCCCCGCTGTCTCGCGGGGAGGTGTCGACCCCGCTGCCTCGACGGATGGTGCGGTGGTGGTGCGCATGTCGACTCCTTAAACGAGCGTTCGTTCTGTTTGCTGCTCCAGAGTGCTCCTCGATACCTGGCGTTGTCAAGAACGTTCATTCTGTTTTAAGGTGCGGCATGCCCAAGGTCACCGACGAGCACCGCGCTGCCCGCCGCGAGCAGATCCTGGCCGCCACCCTCCGGTGCGTCGCGGCAGAGGGCTTCCACCGCACCACGATGGCCGACGTGATCCGCGAGTCAGGCCTGTCCGCCGGGGCCGTCTACGGCTACTTCAAGAGCAAGGACGAGATCATCCTGGCCATCGCCGAGTTCGGGCTCGGCATGGTCGACGCCGAGATCACTGCGCTGTCGAGCCAGGACCCGGTCCCCTCCCCCGAGCAGGTGCTCGAGCACCTGGCCACGATGATCGTGGCCCAGGCCGAGTCGGGCGACGCCGATCTCACCAAGGTCCTCGTCGCGGTCTGGGCCGAGGCGGTCCGCGACGAGTCCGTGCGCGCCATCGTCAGCGAGCGGATCCGGCACCTGCGGAGCAGCTATGCCGCCCTCGTGCTCAAGCAGCAGAAGGCGGGGCTCATCGACCCGTCGGCCGACCCCCAGCACGTCACGCAGGTCCTCGTCGGCGCCATGCCGGGGTTCATCCTGCAGCGTCTCGTCCTGCAGGACATCGACCCCCAGGGGTATGCCGCGGGCCTGGCCGGCCTGCGCCGCCCCGGGGGCTGACGACAGTCACCTTCCGTTCAGGAAGGTGTCGATCTCACGGCGGGTCGGCGCCGTGGCGGGACCCTTCCGGGTCACCTTGATGGCGCCAGCGGCGTTGGCCCGGTGCGAGGCCTCGACGAGATCGGCACCTGCGGCGAGCTCGGCCACCAGGACACCGGTGTGGGCATCCCCCGCGCCGTTGGTGTCGACCGGTTCCTGGGGGAACCCGGGCAGGTGCACCACCTCGCCGGCCCCGGCGTCGAGGACGTAGCAGCCCTCGGGCCCGTCGCGCACGATGACCCTGGCGCCCGCGGGCAGCAGGTCGCGCACGGCCAGCACGGACCGTGCGACGTCCTCGACCCCGGTGAGCTCCGCCGCCTCCTGGGCATTGCTGGTCCAGACGGCGGTGACCGCCAGCGTCCGCTCCCGCACCGACTCCGGCAGCGTCGCGAACGCGGCACCGGGGTCCAGCACGACAGCGGCGTTCCCCTCAAGGGTCCCCAGCCAGGTCAGCAGCGGGTCGCGGGTGGGCTCAAGCAGGGTGTAGCCGGTCACGCACACGAGGTCGCCGCGCGCCGCCCGGGAGCCGGCCAGGCTCTGCGGCGTGATCTGCCGCTCGGCGCCCATCGTCGTCACGAAGGTCCGCTCGGCGCTCGGCTCCACCAGCACGACGCACACCCCGGTGTCCAGATCGGGGACCGGCTCGCTGGACAGCGTCACACCCTCGGCCGCCAGCACCTCCCGGATCAGGTCGCCGTTGGGGCCGGTCCCGTGGGCCCCGGCGTGCACCGCCTCGGCCCCGGACCGCGCGGCCGCAGCGAGCACGCTCACCGAGCCCCCGGCATACCGGGTGTGTGAGGCGGCCATCACGTTCCCGCCGCGCACCGGCAGACTTCCCACCTCCACCACGAGGTCGACGAGGGCCTGCCCCGTGTGGATCACCCTGCTCACCCGGGTGAGACTAGGGCATGCGCTTCTCCCAGGTCGACGTCTTCTCCGCCGAGCCCTGCCGCGGCAATCCCCTCGCCGTGGTCCACGACGCCCAGGAACTCACCGATCAGCAGATGGCGCGGTTCGCCCACTGGACCAACCTGTCGGAGACCACCTTCCTGCTGCCGCCCACCCAGGCGGGCGCGGACTACCGGGTGCGGATCTTCACGGTGGCGTCCGAGCTGCCGTTCGCCGGGCATCCCACCCTGGGCAGCGCCCGTGCATGGCTGAACGCCGGCGGCACCCCCGCGACTGACGGCGAGGTGGTCCAGGAGTGCGGGGCCGGACTGGTGCGGATCCGGCAGGAGGGCGAACGGCTGTCCTTCGCCGCGCCGGGCTTCCTCCGCGACGGGCCGGTGTCCGAGGAGGACCTCGGGCGGATCGTGAGCGCCCTCCGGGTGCGGCCGGAGCAGGTGCAGCACGCCCAGTGGATCGACAACGGTCCCGGCTGGGTCGGCGTCGTCCTCGGGTCTGCCGAGGAGGTCCTCGCACTGCGCCCGGACTTTTCCGAGATCGACGACCTCGACATCGGGGTGATCGGCCCGCACCCGACGGGCGGACCGGCCGACTACGAGGTGCGGGCGTTCGTCCCGGGGCAAGGAGTGGCGGAGGATCCCGTCACCGGCAGCCTCAATGCCGGATTCGGCGTGTGGCTGACCGGCGCCGACCTCGCCCCCACCTCCTTCACGGTCCGCCAGGGCACCGCCCTGGGCCGCGCCGGGAACGTCACGGTGCGTGCCGAGGACGGGCAAGTGTGGGTCGGCGGGGAGGCCCGCGTGCTCATCAGCGGGGACGTGTCCCTCGGATGACGGATCTGCACGCGCTGTTCAGCCGCGCGGCCGACGAGGCAGCGGCCATCCGCAGCGCGCTCCCGCACCGGCCGGTCCGTGCCTAGCCCATTTTCGTAGCGGGTTTGTCGTGCCAGAACGCGTTTTCGTAGCGATTCTGCGCGTCAGGCACCCACGCGGACGCCGTCGAGGTAGACACCCCGGAGGCGCTCCCGCAGCCCGGCGAGGTCGTCGAAGGCCCCGTCCAGCACCACCACGTCCCCGACCTTGCCGACCTCGAGGGTGCCGAAGTCCTCCGCCACCCCCAGCAGCTCGGCCGCCTCGCTGGTCGTCGCGACCCAAGCCTGCAGCGGGGTCATGCCGCAGTCCGCCATGTGGCCCAACTCCTCCAGGTTGGTGCCGTGCACGCCCACCCCGCTGTCGGTGCCCATCGCGACCCGGACCCCCGCCGCGACCGCCCGACGCACCGAGTCCTGGTGCGCCTCGTGGACCATCCGCGCCTTGGCGATCACCGCGTCGGGCATCGCTACCCCCTGGTCCACCATGTCCAGCACCGCCCGGGGCGCCGACAGGGTCGGCACGAGCCAGGTCCCGCGCTCCAGCATCAGCTCGATGGCCTCGTCGTCCAGGTAGACCCCGTGCTCGATCGACCGGACCCCGTGACGGGCGGCCGTCTTGATCCCGTCACTGGCCTGCGCGTGGGCCATGACGTGCAGCCCCGCCGCGTGGGCCTCGGCGACGAGCACGGCGATCTCCTCGTCCCGGAAGTGGCCGCGGCGCGGGTCGCTGCGCGGGGAGATCACCCCGCCGCTGGTCGCCACCTTGATCACGTCCGCCCCGGCTCGGATGATCTGCCGGACCACCCGCCGCATCTCCTCGGGGCCGTCGGCGACCGCGGACGGTCGGCCCGGGTGCGGGACCAGCAGGCCCGCGTGTCCCCCGCAGACCTGCCAGTCGTCCCCGTGACCGCCGGTTTGGCTGATCATGTCGATGGACAGCTGCATCCGTGGTCCGGGGACCAGCCCGGTGCGCACGGCCTCGGCCACCCCCAGGTCGGCACCCCCGGCGTCCCGCACCCAGGTGATCCCGGTCTCCAGCGTGCGGCGCAACCAGTGCACCGACTGGTAGTAGGCGTAGGAGAAGGGCGTCTGCAGTGCCGTGAGGACGTTCGCCTGCTCGAACAGGACGTGGACGTGGCAGTCGAACAGCCCCGGCAGCACCGTGGCGCCGGCGCAGTCCACCACCTCGTCGGCGTCCGCCCCCAGAGTCGGCCCGACGTCGACGATCCTTCCGTCCCGGACCAGGACGTCCGCTTCCCCCGGGTCCGCCCCCGTCCCGTCGAGGACCGTGCCGCCGCGGAACAGGATGCTCGTCATGGTCGCCACACTAGCCAGCGACAAAAATGGGTGGGAGGCGCGCCGTGGCGCGGCCGTGGGCCGGTCTCGGCATACGATCGAGGGCGATCCCCATCCAGCACGGCACCACCCAGCACGGCACCAGGAGTAGCACCGCATGGCGCGACGTCCCCGTTCGTCCGGACCCGACCTGTTCGACGTCGAGGAGAAGATCATCGACATCGACGTCCAGGAGGAGATGCAGGGCGCGTTCCTGGAGTACGCCTACTCCGTCATCTACTC
The DNA here is from genome assembly GCF_057176825.1 of Ornithinicoccus sp. Lineage (NCBI taxonomy): Bacteria > Bacillati > Actinomycetota > Actinomycetes > Micrococcales > Intrasporangiaceae > Ornithinicoccus > Ornithinicoccus sp. Next base: position 2,820,392 of record NZ_CM169976.1, read on the forward strand.
CCGCGCCCTGCCCGATGCCCGCGACGGGCTGAAGCCGGTGCAGCGGCGCATCCTGTTCGGGATGCACGAGCTGGGTCTGCGACCCGACAAGGGCCACGTGAAGTGCTCCCGCGTGGTCGGCGAGGTGATGGGTAAGTACCACCCGCACGGTGACGGCGCGATCTATGACGCGATGGTCCGGATGGCGCAGCCGTTCACCATGCGGCTGCCGCTGGTCGACGGGCACGGCAACTTCGGGTCGCTGGACGACGGCCCGGCTGCCAGCCGCTACACCGAGGCCCGACCCGCCCCGGCCGCGCTGTTGATGACGGGGGGCCTGGACGAGGAGACCGTCGACTTCGTCCCCAACTACGACGAGCAGCTGATGCAGCCCGACGTGCTGCCCGCGGCCTTCCCCAACCTGCTGGTCAACGGCGCCTCGGGCATCGCAGTGGGGATGGCCACCAACATGGCGCCGCACAACCTGGCGGAGGTCATCGGCGCCGCCCGGCACCTGATCGCCCACCCCAAGGCCACGCTCGAGGACCTGATGCGGTTCGTCCCAGGCCCGGACCTGCCGCTGGGCGGCCGGATCGTCGGGCTGGACGGCATCCGCGACGCCTACGAGACCGGTCGCGGCTCGTTCCGCACCCGGGCGACGGCACGGATCGAGAACGTCACGCCGCGCCGCAAGGGCATCGTGGTGACCGAGCTGCCCTACCTGGTCGGCCCGGAGAAGGTCATCGAGAAGGTCAAGCAGCTCGTCCAGTCCAAGAAGCTGCAGGGCATCTCGGACATCAACGACCTCACCGACCGCAGCAAGGGCCTGCACCTGGTCATCGAGGTGAAGAACGGCTTCAACCCCGACGCCGTGCTGGAGCAGCTCTACAAGCTGACCCCGATGGAGGAGTCCTTCGGGATCAACAACGTGGCCCTCGTGGACGGCCAGCCGCGCACCCTGGGCCTGCGCGAGCTGCTCCAGGTGTATGTCGATTTCCGCACCGAGGTGGTGCGTCGCCGGACGGCCTACCGGCTCCGGCGCAAGCAGGAGCGGCTGCACCTGGTCGAGGGACTGCTCGTCGCGATCCTGGACATCGACGAGGTCATCCAGCTGATCCGCTCCAGCGACGACGCCGCGGCAGCCCGCGAACGGCTGATCGCGGTGTTCGACCTGTCCGAGCTCCAGGCCAACTACATCCTGGAGCTGCAGCTGCGCCGGCTCACCAAGTTCTCCCGGATCGAGCTGGAGTCCGAGCGGGATGAGCTGCAGCGGGAGATCGAGCGGCTCACCGCCCTGCTCGAGGACCACGACCTGCTCCTGACGCTGGTCTCCGACGAGCTGGCCGAGGTGGCCCGCGAGCACGGCACGCCCCGGCGGACCGTGCTGCTGGAGTCCGCCGGGGTCAAGGCGACCGCGGCCGCGGCCACCCCCATGGAGGTCGCCGACGACCCGTGCTGGGTGCTCCTGTCCTCGACCGGCCTGCTGGCCCGGACCTCCACCGACGAGCCGCTCGGCACCGGAGGGTGCGCGCCGCAAGCACGACGCGATCGTCTCCCGGGTCCGCGCGACCGCCCGGGGCGACGTCGGGTTGGTCACCTCGGCGGGGCGCCTGCTGCGTCTGTCCGCCCTGGAGCTCCCCACCCTGCCGCCGACCAACGGCGCCCCGACCCTGTCGGGCGGCGCCCCGCTGGCCGCGTTCGTCGACCTGCCCGCCGGCGAGGAGCCGCTGGCACTGTGCACCGCTCACCGGCGAGGGGCCGGGCCTGGCCCTGGGCACCCGCAACGGCGTGGTCAAGCGCGTCAACCCGGACTACCCGGGCAACAAGGACAGCTTCGAGGTCATCAGCCTCAAGGACGGCGACGCCGTCGTCGGGGCGGTCGAGCTGGCCACCGGCGAGGAGGACCTGGTCTTCATCACCTCCGAGGCCAGCCTGCTGCACTTCCCCGCCTCGGGAGTGCGTCCCCAGGGCCGGGCCGGCGGCGGGATGGCCGGCATCAAGCTGTCCGGCGGCGCGCGCGTCGTCGGCTTCTGGGCGGTCGACCCGCAGGCCGACAACGTGGTCGTCACGGTGGCCGGGTCCGCGGGGGCACTGCCCGGGACCGAGGCCGGGTCGGTCAAGGTGACGCCGTATGCCGAGTACCCCGCCAAGGGTCGGGCCACCGCTGGGGTGCGGTGCCAGCGATTCCTGCGCGGCGAGGACGCCCTGCTCGTCGGGTGGGCGGGGTCCGCTCCCCCGATGGCGGCCTCCGCCAACGGGGTCGCCGTCGAGCTCCCGCCCGCGACCGGCAAGCGGGACGGCTCGGGGACCCCGGCCAAGGCACCGATCGCCCGCGTCGCCGCCGGCTGAGCGCGGGTCGCACCAGGAGGCGGGTCCGCTTAGCGGACGCGTGCCTTCACCCACTCCCGGGTCCACGGACTGTCCGGCGGCACCTGCTCGAAGGTGTCGAGCACCACGAGGTGCCCGGAGATCCCGAGGCGGTCGCCGATCACCGGCAACACGTCCCGAGCGAAACCCGTCGGGATCGTCCTGGACGACGATCCACCCGTCCCGTTCCGGCCACTCTGCCCGCCCGTGCGCGACCACCCAACCGCCGGCATACCGCGGATCTCGAGACGGCCAGCGACCCCGTCGTCCTCGCCCGGCACCTGCCGGGTGATCAGCGGACGCTGGCCCGGGCGCCCGACCATGGCCAGTCCGTTGTTCAGGTCCTGCTCGACCTCCTCGTGACGACGTCGCAGGTCGGCCTCGGGCAGGTCGGCGGTGCCGGGATAGAGGACGCGCTCCTCGAGGCTGACCATGCCGAGGGCCCCGGAGGTAAGGAGCAGGTAGGGCTCCCGCACCATCGTGGCGGAGTCTGCCCGGAGCCCGCCCTGGTCGTCGGCCAGCAGGAACAGGTGCTCCCCCACCGTGTCACCTGCGCGGCTGATCGCCCGGCCGGCCCCGAACAGCCCCCACCCCACCAGCGCGGCGACCAGCACACCGAGCACCAGGTCACCCACGTCATACCCCATGGAGAGCAGCCACAAGGACGACGAGCAGCGTCAGCCCGCCCAGCACCCACAGCACAACCGCCGGGATGAGGCAGCACAGCGCGAACGGGCTGATCGGCTCGACCGTCGGGATCCCCCGGCCCGCCTGGCCCGGGCGTTCGCCGGCCCAGCGCACGGCATACCGGGCCTCGGACAGTGCGATGACCGCAGGCCACGACAATGGACACCCAGAGCAGCAGGACCGCGAGCCCCAGGGGCCCGAGCATCGCCAGTGCGACCCAGGCCTCGTCGATGTCGAGCCACACCACCAGTTCCTCGAAGATGAGGTCGGAATCCCCGCTCGGGGACACCGCGATGGCCAGCACCACGGTGGCCACCACCACCAGGGCGAAGAGCCCAAAGGCCCCGTTGCGCAGCAGCGACAACCATCGTCCCCACGCCTGGGACCTCAGCCCGCGCGGGTGGTCCCGGTGCATCGCCTCGAGGAGCTGCACCCCGTCCTGGTAGCTCGCCTCGCTCACCACCGGGTCGTTGGCCAGCAGGCGGTCCACGGCATCGCCGGGCCCTGCGGCGTCGAGCAGCCGGTCGATGGCGTCCGGCCCGAGCCAGTGCCGGGCCAGGGCAGCGGCCCGTCGTTGCTGCGCCGGAGTCATCTCGTCCCTCCTCGTCATGGACCCGAGTCTGCCGCACCCCGCCGAATTGCATAATCATGCACTGGCACGTATATCCTCTCTCCCGTGAGCAAGGTACTGAAGACACTTCCCGTCGGCGAGCGCGTCGGCATCGCCTTCTCCGGAGGGCTGGACACCTCCGTGGCGGTCGCGTGGATGCGCGACAAGGGCGCCATTCCCTGCACCTACACGGCCGACATCGGCCAGTACGACGAGCCGGACATCGACTCCGTGCCCAGCCGCGCCACGGCATACGGGGCGGAGATCTCGCGACTGGTCGACTGCAAGGAGGCGCTCGTCGAGGAGGGCCTGGCCGCGATCACCTGCGGGGCCTTCCACATCCGATCGGCCGGACGCGTCTACTTCAACACCACCCCGCTGGGTCGCGCCGTGACGGGCACCCTCCTTACCCGGGCGATGCTCGAGGATGACGTGCTGATCTGGGGCGACGGCTCGACTTACAAGGGCAACGACATCGAGCGGTTCTACCGCTACGGCCTGCTGACCAACCCGAACCTGCGGATCTACAAGCCGTGGCTGGACGCCGACTTCGTCAGCGAGCTGGGCGGGCGCAAGGAGATGTCGGAGTGGCTGGTCGACCACGACCTGCCCTACCGCGACAGCACCGAGAAGGCGTACTCGACCGACGCCAACATCTGGGGCGCCACCCACGAGGCCAAGACCCTGGAGCACCTGGACACCAGCCTGGAGACGGTCGACCCGATCATGGGCGTGAAGTTCTGGGACCCGGCGGTCCAGATCGCCCCCGAGGACGTCACGATCCGCTACGAGATGGGCCGGCCGGTCGCGATCAACGGTCAGACGTTCGGCTCGGACGTGGAGCTGGTCATGATGGCCAACGCGATCGGCGGGCGGCACGGCCTGGGCATGTCGGACCAGATCGAGAACCGCATCATCGAGGCCAAGAGCCGCGGCGTGTACGAGGCGCCCGGGCTCGCGCTGCTGCACATCGGCTACGAGCGGCTGGTCAACGCGATCCACAACGAGGACACGGTCGCCAACTACCACAACGAGGGTCGTCGTCTCGGGCGTCTCATGTACGAGGGCCGCTGGCTGGACCCCCAGGCGCTGATGATCCGGGAGTCGCTGCAGCGCTGGGTCGGCACCGCGGTGACCGGCGAGGTCACCCTGCGGCTGCGGCGCGGCGAGGACTACACGATCCTCAACACGGACGGGCCGGCGTTCAGCTACCACCCGGACAAGCTGTCGATGGAGCGCACCGAGGACTCGGCATTCGGGCCCACCGACCGGATCGGGCAGCTGACGATGCGCAACCTGGACATCGCCGACTCCCGCGCCCGGCTGGAGCAGTACTCCTCCGTGGGGATGGTCGGTCAGGTGCGGGTGGAGCAGATCGGCGAGGCCAGGACCGAGCTCATCGGCGTGATGACCGAGGGCGGCGCCGAGGCCATTGCCTCCCGCGGCAAGGTCAGCGGCGAGGACGAGTGGCTGGACCGGGCGGCGATGGAGTTCGGCACCGACTGACGGGCTCAGCCGGACTCAGCCGGACTCAGCCGGGCCAGGCGGCGCGACGTCGGCCACGTGGTCGCCTGCCCGGCCCGGAACCGCACCGGCCTACTCTCCCACCGCCGCCTGTGCCCGCAGGGAACGCAGGGCGTTGTCGGTCTGCTCGAGCACGATCCGGCGCAACGCGGCGGGCGACTCCTCGTGGGCTGCCAGCCACTCCTGGGCCGCCAGCACGACCGGGTGCTCCTCCGGCTGCTGGCCCTGACCCAGGTCGGCCCGGGGGAACAGACCGGTGACCAGGATGGTCGCCATCGTCATCGACCGACCCTCCCACCAGTCGGACAACGCCGCGAAGTAGGCCTCGGCATACCCGGCCGTCACCGACGCACCCGAGGGCTCTGCGAAACCCGCGACCAATGCGCGGAGCTGGTCGTTGGTGACCGTCTCGTCGGTGGTGGCCCGCTCCCACGCCTGCCGACGCGCCTCGGCACCCGGCCGGCTGGAGACGGCCCGCAGGTATGCCGTGCGCCCGCTCATCGTGTCGTCGGCGGCCAGCGCCGACTCCAGGTCGGCGACGGGGATCGCGTCCTGGGCGGCCAGGGCGCGGATCGCGGACCACCGCAGGTCGTCGTCCACCTCCAGTCCATCGGGGACCCCGCCCCCGTCGACCAGGGCCCGCAGGTCCGGGACACCGTCGGGGCAGGTCGCGGTCGCGCGGACCAGTCCGTTGGCCCACGTGCGCTGCAGGTCCGAGCCGGCGGGTGACTGGGCGAGCCCGGTCCGGCAGGCGGCCACGAGCTGGGCCCGCAGGTCGTCACGCTGCCCGGTGGGGGCGTACAGCTCGACGGCGTCGGCGGCGGTCCCGAGGGCCGCGGTGACGATCGAGGCATCCGGCTCCGCGAGCGCCTGCGGCAGCCCTCCGGCGAGGAACTCCCGGGCCGGCAGCAGCCCGTCGCGCAGCGTGTTCCAGCCGATCGACCAGAGCAGCCCCCGGGTGAGCGGTGAGTCGATGGTGGACAGGTGGTCCCGGACGGCGAGCGCCGACCGCTGGTCCAGCCGCACCTTGGCGTAGGTCAGGTCCTCGTCGTTGAGGAGCACCAGGTCCGCGGCGCGCCCGACCGCGTCCGGGACCTCGATCTCGCTGCCGGCGACGTCCTGCTCGATCCGGGCCGTGCGCACCAGCGCTCCGTCCACCACCTCGTAGAGGCCGATCACGAGCCGGTGCGGCCGGTCCACGGGCTGGCCGGTTGCCGGGTCCACCGCCACCTGGCGGACCACGAGCCGGGTGAGGGTTCCGTCCTCCCCCACCTCGGGCTCGGGCGTCAGCTCGGAGATGCCCGCGGTCTCCAGCCAGGCCTGCGCCCACGCGGAAAGGTCACGGCCGGAGGCACGCTCCAGCGGGGCCAGCAGGTCGGCGAACTCGGTGTTCCCGAACGCATGCTCGGCGAAGTACTCCCGCGCCCCGGCGAAGAACGCCTCCTGCCCCACGTAGGCCATCAACTGCTTGAGCGCCGAGGCGCCCTTGGCGTAGGTGATGCCGTCGAAGTTCTGCCGGGCCGCCTCCAGGTCCTCGATCCGGGCCACGACGGGGTGGGTGCTGGGCAGCTGGTCCTGTCGGTAGGCGAAGGTCTTGCGGTCGGCGGCGAACCGGGTCCAGGCGTCGTTGAACTGGGTCGCCTCCGCGGCCCCGTGCCAGCCCATCAGGTCGGCGAAGGACTCCTTGAGCCAGAGCCCGTCCCACCAGCGCATGGTCACCAGGTCGCCGAACCACATGTGCGCCATCTCGTGCAGGATCGTGGACGCTCGCCCCATGAGCTGCCCGTGCGTGGCCCGCCCGCGGGGCAGGAACTGCTCGGTGAAGGTGACCAGGCCCGGGTTCTCCATGGCGCCGATGTTGTACTCCGGCACGAAGATCTGGTCGTACTTGCCCCACGGGTAGGGGTACCCGAACGCCGCGTCGAAGAAGTCCAGCCCCTCCCGGGTGACCTCGAGCACGGCGTCCGCGTCCAGGTGCTCCACCATCGAGGCCCTGCACCACACCCCGAGCTCGATCTCCTGGCCGGTGCCATCCTCGCGGGTGGTCGCCCACCGGTCGGCGACCCGGTGGTAGGGGCCGGCCGCGACGGCGGTGATGTAGGTCGACAGCGGCGGTGTCGGGGCGAAGGTCACCGTCGCGCAGTCCCCGCGGACCTCGCGGTCGACCTCGGGCTGCCCGGAGAGGATCGCCCACCCCCGCGGGGCCGTCACCACGAACGTGAAGGCGCCCTTGAGGTCGGGCTGCTCGAAGTTGGCATACATCCGGCGCGCGTCGGTCGGCTCGAAGTGGGTGTAGAGGTAGGTGGCGCCGTCCGCCGGGTCGGTGAACCGGTGCAGCCCCTCGCCGGTGCGGCTGTAGGCACACTCGGCCTCCACCACCAGCTCGTTGCGCGACGCGAGACCGGGGACCGGCAGCCGGGCCCCGTCGTAGGCCGCCACGTCCACGGGCGCACCGTTCAGCGTGGCCCCGAGCACCCGGTCCGCGATCAGGTCGACCCAGGTGTCGGCGCCGCTGGCGTCGAAGACGATGGTGGTGCGTGAGCCGTAACTCGCGACGTCGGCGTCGCCCGCCCGGGTCAGGTCCAGCTCCACCCGGTAGCTCTCGACCGAGATCATCTGGGCGCGCGCCGCGCACTCGGCATGGGTCAGGTTGGTCGCTGGGGTCGCTGGGGTCTCGGGGGTCGTGGCAGTCACAACGCCCCAGTCAACCATCCCCCCATTTTCGTAGCGGGTTTGACGTCCCATCCCGCATTTTCGTAGCGAATCTGTCGCAGCGGAGCTACAGTCGAGCCATGCGCCACCAGCAGCAGACGACCACGCCGGATCCACTCCGGCGCTGACCTGCTGCATCCCACCAGGCCCCGGAGCGTGACTCCGGGGCCTTTGCCGTCCCCCTCGCGCTCCGGGCCACACCACCCTCAGGAGCACGAGATGTCCGACGCACCACACGACGACCCACACGACGACCCACACGACGAACCGCACGACAACCCCCTGGACCACCGCGAGATCAATCGCGACCTGCAGGTCTTCGCCACCGATCCCGACATCGGCTCGGGCCTACCCCTCTGGCTGCCGGCGGGCGCCGCCATCCGCCACGAGCTGGAACAGCTGGCCCGCGAGATCGCCCTGCGCGACGGGTGCCAGGGGGTCTACTCCCCCGTGCTGGCCAAGCGCGCCCTGTTCGAGCAGTCCGGGCACTGGTCGAAGTTCAGCGACGACATGTTCCCCCCGATGTCCCTCGGTGGCGGCGCAGCCGGTGACAACCCCCAACACCACCCCGGCGAGGACCTCGTGCTGCGGCCCGCCAACTGCCCGCACCACGCGAGGATCTACGCCGCCGGGCAGCATTCCTACCGGGAGCTACCGATCCGCCTCAACGAGATGGCCCCCATGTTCCGCGCCGAGCGCACCGGCGTGTTGTCGGGCCTGAGCCGGGTCCGCCAGATCACCCTCGACGACACCCACGTCTTCTGTCGCCCGGACCAGGTCGCCGAGGAGGCCGCCCGGGCGCTGCGGGCGGCGCTGCGGGCCCAGCAGGTCCTCGGCATGCGGGTGGACTACGTCCGGTTGTCCCTCGGCGACGACAGCGGCGCGTTCCTGGGCGATCCCCGACAGTGGGAGCACGCGGTGGCGGCGCTGCGGGAGGCTGCGGCGGCGGTCGACCTGGACTCCTGGGGTATGCCGTTGCGCGAGGCCGCGGGCGAGGCCGCCTTCTACGGCCCCAAGCTGGACCTTCAGGTCCGCGACGGACGGGGTCATGAGGAGACCATCGCGACCGTGCAGCTCGACTTCGTCCAGCCGGAGCGGTTCGACCTCGCCTACGACGCGGCGGACGGCAGCCGGGCGCGGGTGGTCATGATCCACCGCGGCACCGTCGGCTCCATGGAGCGCGTCGTGGCCTCCCTGCTCGAGCGCTACCAGGGCCGGCTCCCCCTGTGGCTCGCGCCCGTGCAGGTCTGCGTGCTGCCGGTCGGCCCCGACCAGGACCCGTCGGCGCGGGCGCTCGTCGAGGACCTGCGGGCCGCGGGGCTGCGGGTCCGCCTGGAGCAGGTCGGCAGCCTCGGTGCCCGCATCCGCTCCGCCCGGCAGCGGCGGGACTGCCTGCTCGCCGTCCTGGGCCCCCAGGAGGACGTCCGCCGACAGCGTGCAGATCACCGATGTCGCAGCCGGGTTCCGGGGGCAGGTGGCCCGCGGATCCCTGGTCCACCTGCTGCAGGACGCGTATGCCGATCGCCTGCCCCTGGTGCCCTGGTCGCCCGACCCGGCGCACGGCATACGACAGGAGGGTCCCTGAGAACTCGCGTGGAACTTGGAGGGGCCTATCACCCCCGAGATCCTCCACGCGAGATCAGAGCAGCGAGCCCTCGTCGGCGACGAGCCGCCCCGCGTGGATGACTGTGCGGCGACTCGGCCGGTCCATGACCGCCGACGTGGGGGTCTCGGCGTCGAGCAGGACGACGTCGGCGACGGAGCCCGGCTGCAGCTCCTGGTAGGACGCGTCGACTGGGTCCTGGGGTAGGCGGGCTGCGGACGGGTCGAGCACGGAGCGGCCGCCGAGCGTGGACACGGCCAGGGTGCGCTCGATCTGACGGTCCGCGCGGAAGCCGCCGGTGAACGCCAGCTGCCAGGTGCGGTCGAGCATGTCGGCGTTGCCGTAGGGCGACCAGTAGTCCCGTTGTCCGTCCTCCCCCAGACCCAGCCGGATCCCCGCGTCGAGTAGCTCGACCAGCGGCAGCGTCTTGGTCCCCGCCGGAGCCACCGTCGTGACGGCCACGTCCTGCCCGGCCAGGCCCTCGATGAGGTGGGCCCGGGTGGCGGCGTCCACCTGACCGAGCGCGAAGGCGTGGGCGAGCGTCACCCGGCCCTGCATTCCCGCGGCCCGGGTGTGCTCCAGGATCAGGTCGATCGTGAAGGCCCCCAACTCCCCCGGCTCGTGCAGGTGGATGTCGACCGGCACCTGGTGCCGCTGGGCCAGGTCGAACACCGTCCGCAGGTGCGTCACCGGGTCGCGGTCCAGTCCGCAGGGGTCGATCCCGCCGACGAGGTCGGCACCCGCAGCCAGGGCCTCGCGGAGGACCTCGACGCTGCCCTGCTCGCGCAGCAGCCCCGCCTGCGGGAAGGCGACGACCTCGATCTGGCAGCGATCGGCATACGCCTCCCGTGCGGCGAGCACGGCCTCGAGCCGTTCCATCCGGCAGTCCACGTCGACCTGGGCGTAGCTGCGCATCCGGGTCGTGCCGCGGGCGATCATCAACTCCACGGCGTTCGCGACGCGGTCGCCGATAGGCACCTCCGCGTCGCGCCAGTGCTCCCGGTCGTTGAGCATCATCGCCCACACGCCCGGCGACCCGGTGTGCGGCCGGAACGGCAGGCCGAGGCGGTTGGAGTCCAGGTGCACGTGCACGTCGGCGAAGCTGGGCAGCAGGAGCCGGCCCTGACCGTCCAGCACGGTCGACCCCAGCGGCGCGCTCGCCCTCGGAGTGTGCGTGCTCGAAGACGGCGGCCACCACGCCCGTCCCGCACCGCCACGTCGCTGAGCGGGCCGCCCCACGGACGGACGTTGCGGATCAGGGATACCTCACGCATCCCGGAAGCATCCCACGGTCAGCCGAACCAGGGCTCCTCAGCGGCCTCGTAGGTGCCGTCCTGCAGGGCGATGTCCAGCCAGACGTCCACCAGTTGCTGCCAGGCCACGTCGCCGTGCGGCAACAGGTAGCCGTTCTGGAAGAAGGTGAACGGCTCGTCAGGGTTGACCGCGCACAGCTCGTCCTCGGTGTGCGCCACCCACTTGGTCTCCGAGGCATCGGTGACCATCACGTCGGCATTGCCGTCGATGATCTCCTGGAAGATCGTGTTGTTGTCGTCCCACTTGGTGACCTCGGCGTCCGGGAAGTTCTCGTCGGCGAACGCCTCGTTGGTGCCGCCGACCGGCGTGATGACCCGCACGCCCTCCTGGTTGATGTCCTCGACGGTCTGGTAGTCCTCGACCTCCTCGCACCGGACGATCGGGGCCTTCCCGTCCTGCACCGTGGCCTGGGTGAAGAAGACCTGCTGGGCGCGGTCGGTGTTGAAGGAGATCCCGCCCACCGCGATGTCGCACCCCGCCTCGAGGTCGGCGATCAGGTCGCCCCAGGAGGTCTGCACCATCTCGACCTCGACGCCCAGGTCCTGCGCCAGGTCCTCCGCCATGGTCACGTCGATGCCGCTCCACTGCTGGGTCTCGGGGTCCAGGTAGGTGTAGGGCCGGTAGTCCCCGGTCGAACAGACCCGCAGCACCCCTGCGTCCAGCACCTGCGCCGTGGTGTCCTGCCCGGCGGCCGTGTCCCCGGCTGCTTCGTCGGCGGCGTGCCCCGCGGTGACGGCGGCGTGGTCGTCCTCGGAGGTGGTGTCCGCTCCCAGGCCGGCGGGGCCGTCCACCAGAGCGCACCCGCCGAGGGACAGGCCCGCCCCGAGCAGGGTGAGGGTTGCCAGCGTGCTGCGTGTCCTACGGTGTCGCACAGTGCCTCCTACGGCGCAGGGTCGGGACCGCCAAACTATCGCCTCCGGCGACAAGGGCTGGGAGGATGGCCCCGTGGAACACACCCTCGTCGTGGTCCGCCACGCCAAGTCGGACTGGGACGTCCCCGTCGGGGACCGCGAGCGTCCGCTGGCGCCCCGGGGTCGGCGACAGGCCCCCGAGACCGGTCGCTGGATCGCTGCCAACCTGGGGCCTGTGGACCTGGCCGTGGTCTCGGTGGCGGTGCGGGCCAGGCAGACCTGGGAGTTGGTGGCGGGCGAGCTGCCCCGGGCGCCGGAGGAACGCGTCACCGAGGACGCCTACACCTTCTCCGGGCACGACCTGGCCCGGGTCGTCGCCGGCCTGCCCGGCGAGCGTCCGCACCGCGCTGCTGGTGGGCCACAACCCGGCGGTCGCCGAACTGGTCGAGGACCTGACGGGTCGCTGGGTCCGGCTGCCGACCTCCGCCCTCGCCGTCGTGGCACTCCCCGCCTGGGACACGCCGCCGGGTGCCGGGAGGCTGCGCACGGTGGGACGCCCCGCGGACGAGGGCCTGACCCTCAGCTGAACGTGGTCCGGATCTGCCCGACCCCCTCGATCGTGCTGACCACGACCTCGCCGCGGGACAGGTAGCGCCGCGGGGAGCGGACGGCACCGACACCGGCGGGCGTGCCGGTGAAGATCAGGTCGCCGGGCAGCAGCCGGACGATCGCCGACAACCGCGCGACCAGCTCGGCGACGGGGAACACCATGTCGGCGGTCGTGCCGTCCTGCAGCACCTCCTCCCCCGAGGTGCACCCGATCGCCAGCCGGTCCCGGTCGGCCAGCTCGTCGGGCGTGACCAGCGCCGGACCGATCGGGGAGAACCCCGGGTAGGACTTGCCCATCGAGAACTGCGGCGGCTTGCCCCGGAACTGGACCGCCCGGTCGCTGACGTCCTGCCCCACGGTCAGCCCGGCCACGTGGTCCCACGCCTGCTCCGCCGATACCTCGAAGCACTCCTGTCCGATCACCACGACGAGCTCCACCTCGTAGTCGCACCGGTCGCTGGGCAGCCGCACCTCGGCATACGGGCCGGTCACCGAGGAGGGGAACTTGGTGAAGACCATCGGTTCGTCGGGCAGGTCCAGGTCGGCCTCCTCGGCGTGGTCGCGGTAGTTGAGGCCGATGCCGAAGACCTGTGGCGGCCGGGGCACCGGCGGACCGAGCCGCTCGGGGGCGAACGGCTCGCCTGCCGTGGCATCGGTGTCGGCCGACCCGGCGGCCCACTCCGTGAACTCCGCCCACCGCTCGAACACCGCCTGCGGTGACGCCCCGAACCGCCCTCCGCTGGCCCGTTCGACGTCCAGCGCACGATCCCCCTGCGACCAGCACCAGCCGTCCGTCCAGGTTCCCGATCCGCATCCCGCTCCTCCTCGTGGTGAGCTGCGCTCCATGCTGCCAGGGCACGCCCTACACCGGCTCGGCCACCCTCACCAGCAGGGCCCGCCCCGCCATCCCGACCGTGCGGGACAGCGTCTGGCGGAACTCGGTGTCCAGCTCCGGCACCTGCCGCAACCGCCACAACACCTCGGTGTTCACCCACGCGGCGTCCCGCGCCCTGGCCACGCTCCAGGTGCCGACCAGCGTCGCGACGGGCGACAGTTCCCGGTCCACCTCGAGCGCGATCCCGCGCAGGAACGACTGCCGCACCTCCTCGTGGACCTCGGCCAGCACCTGCGTCACCCGGTCGTAGTCGGCACGCACCCCGGGCGCCGACGGGTGCGTGCCCAGCTGCCGGCAGGTGTCGACGACGGCGACCGGCAGGTCGTGGTTGATGTGGGCGTTCATCCCGGCGATGGCGAACTGGATCGGGGCCAGCGGCTGGTCGCGGCACTCGAACAGGGGCGCCCAACAGCTCGGGGCCTGCGCCTGGCCGCCGCGAAGGGTGTCCAGGTAGAGGTGGGCGAAGACGATGTCCAGCCGCGCCAGGAACTCCCGGTCGCCGAAGTAGCCCCCGTCGATCCGGGCCTCGACCAGCTCGGTCACCCGCAGATACATGCGGTTGAACTCCCGTATGCCGTCACCCGGCGCGAGCTGCTCGCCCGCCTCCCGCAGTGCCTCCACGACCGCGTGCACCGTGGGCAGCTGGTGCGGCGGTGGTTCCATCCGGCCGGGCGCGGGGCGGAACCGCTTCCGCACGCCCTCGACGAGGTCTCGCCATCCCATGGATGATTCGACCACCGCGCAGGCTGCACCACAAGGCCCTGGCTCAGCCCCGGGGTGGCGCGTGGATCCCGGCCAGCATGCAGCGGGCGGACCCGCCGGCGTGCTCGATGGTGGGGACCTCGACGGGCAGGATCGCGTGCGCCGCCTCCAGACGGCGTTGCTGCCGCGGTCGCAGCGAGCGCCAGCCGCGGGCCGACATCACCAGCACCGGGTGGTCCCCGGCCCACACCTCCAGGGCGTTGCCGGCGAACTCGCCGACCTGCTCCTCGGTGATCGGCACCACCTCGCGGCCGGAGGCCTCCAGCTCCCGCACGAGTCGGGCCTGCTGGGCGGGGTCGCGCACCGTCTCCAGTGCGACAATCGCCAGCCGCCGACCGACGGCCATCATGACGTTGGTGTGGTAGATCGGCACCCCGTGCCGGTCCGTCGCGTCGAACACGACCGGCCGGTACCCGTGGTCGGTGCAGAACAGCTCGAGCAGCTGCGGGTCGGCGCGTCCGGAGCGACAGACGTAGGCAATCCGGTGCACGTGGTCGAGCACCATCACCCCGGTGCCCTCCAGGTAGCAGTCGATCTCCTCCCACAGGGAGTAGTCACGGTGCCGCGAGATCTCGTAGTCGGCACAGACCTGGCGGATCACGTCCTCGCGGCGCTCCAGGCGTCGGACGGAGGCACGCATCGGGTAGAGCGCCAGGCTCCCGTCCGGGTGCGTGGTGAACCAGTTGTTGGGGAACACCGAGTCGGGGGTGCGCCGACCCAGGTCCTCAAACAGGTGCACCCGGACCCCCTCCGCGCCCAGCCGCTCGGCCATCGCGGTCACCTCACGGTATGCCGAGCGGGCCACCTCGTCCGGGTCGCCCGGTGGCACCGTCATGAATCCGTTGTCCGCCAGGGTCTGCGGGTTGGGGGTGAAGAAGTGGGGACGCACCATGACGACGGCCCCGGGCGCCTGCAGCGGGGCCGTCCCGGAGGCAGCCACGCGGGGGGCGGCGGCCTCGATCCGGTGTGCCGTGGTCGTCATGCTCCGGATGCTAGGCCCTCGTGGTGATCAGCAGAATGTCCAGAGTCTCTCTCACTATCCCGATTCCCTGAGCGATTCTGCCCAGCCTGATATACATACTGATCATGCGAGGCCTCGACGACATCGACCGTGCCCTGCTGACCCGGCTGCGGGACGACGGCCGCGCCGCGGTCTCCACGCTGGCGCAGGAGCTGCACGTCGCCCGCGGCACGGTGCAGACCCGGCTGAACCGACTCGTCGCCGAGGGCGTCATCCGCCGCTTCACGATCGAGCTGGACCCTGATCACGAGCACCAGCTGGTCCGCGCCGTGAGCCTGGTGCGACTGCACGGGGTGACGACCACGGTGGCCGCCCGGTCCCTGCAGCGCATCCCGGAGGTGGCCGAGGTGCACACCACCAACGGGGAGTGGGACCTGGTCGCGGAGGTGCGCGCGGCGTCCCTGGAGGACCTCGACCGCGCCCTCGTGGACCTGCGCGCCGTGCCCGGGGTCGTCAACACCGAGAGCTCGATCCTGCTGCGCACCTTCTGACCCGCGTGACAAAAGTCCCTGTCGCCGGCTGCGCCGCGGTCCTAGCCTGGAGGCGACAGGGGACCACGTCACAGGAGAAGTCATGGCAGTGCAGGAGACACCGCGGGCCGCCGACACGGGGGGCCGCACCGAGGACGTCCTCGTCGTCGAGGGGCTGCGGCGCAGCTTCGGGGACCTGGTCGCGGTCGACGGCGTGACCTTCCGCATCGCGCCCGGGGAGACCTACGGGCTACTGGGCCCGAACGGCGCCGGCAAGACCACGACCATCTCGATGGTCGCCGGGCTCATCCCCGCGGACGCGGGCACCGTCACCGTCGCGGGAGCGCGGATGGGCCCCCGCGAGGTCGCCCCCAAGCGGCACATCGGGCTGGTGCCCCAGGACCTGGCGATCTACCCCGAGTTGACCGCCCGGGAGAACCTCGCCTTCTTCGGCCGGCTGCAGGGCATCACCGGCGGCGACCTCACGCGGCGCGTCGCCGAGGTGCTCGAGCTGATCGGCCTGCGCGATCGGGCCAAGGAGGCCAGCAAGAACTTCTCCGGGGGCATGAAGCGGCGCCTCAACATCGGGATCGGGCTGTTGCACCAGCCGACCCTGCTGATCCTGGACGAGCCGACGGTCGGGGTGGACCCGCAGTCGCGCAACTCGATCCTGGAGTCGGTGGAGGCGCTCTCCGGCGAGGGGATGGCGGTGCTCTACACCACGCACTACATGGAGGAGGCCGAGCGCCTGTGCGACCGGATCGGGATCATCGACTCCGGTGCCATCCAGGCCGAGGGCACCCGCGACGAGCTCATCCGGCTGACCGGTGGGGTGGACCAGATCCGGCTGAGCGGGTCCGGCGACACCGAGGCCGCGGCAGCCGCCCTGCGCCGTATGCCGAAGGTCGAGCAGGTGGACGCGGACCGCCACTCCCTGCGGTTGACGGTGCGGGAGGCACCGACCGCCGTGGCCGACATCGTGACGGGGGCGAGCGCGGCGGGGATGAGCCTGGCCGACGTCGAGATCACCCGGCCCAACCTGGAGTCGGTGTTCCTGCACCTCACCGGCAAGGCCCTGAGGGACTGACATGCGGGCGCTCTGGACCATGATCGCCTCGGACCTGCGGCAGCGGATCCGTGACAAGTCCGTCATCATCTTCGCCGTCGTCGTGCCGCTGGCGCTGATGTTCGTCCTGGACCTCGTCGTCGGGGGTGCGATGGACACCGAGATCGAGCCCATGACGGTGGCCGCCGCCACACCGGCCGACGACGAGCTCGCCGCAGCCCTGGTCGGCGTCCTCCCCAATATCGAGGGGCTGGACATCACCATCGAGGAGGTCGACGAGGAGCAGGCCCGGGCGATGGCCGAGGACGGCTCGGCCACCATCGGGCTCGTGGTCCCGGAGGGGTTCTCCGACGGCCTGAGGTCCGGGCAGGGCCTGGACGTGACGATCATCGACGGCGGCTCGGCCGGGCTGGAGGGCCAGATCCTCACCTCGGTGGTCCAGGGCACCGTCACCCGCTTCGGGGCCGCGGCAGTCGCCACGGTTGCAGGCGCGGAGTCCGGGGTCGCCCCCGCGGACCTGGCCGCGATCGGCGAGGCGGTGGCCGCGGCCCCGCCCACCGTGGCACTCACCGAGGGCACGGCCTCCGAGGAGCAGTTGAGCAGCTCCGCGTCGCTGGTGGCCGGTCAGGCCGGCCTGTTCCTGCTGTTCACCGTCGGGTTCGGCGTGCTGGCCCTGGTCTATGAACGGGAGAACGGCACCCTGGCCCGGTTGCGGTCGATGCCGATGAATCCCTCCATGGTGCTGCTCGCCAAGGCCGCCACGAGCTTCATCCTCGGGGTGGTAGCCACCACGATCCTGCTGGTCGTGGGCGGGCTGCTGTTCGACGTGGACTTCGGCTCCCCCCTCGCGGTCGGCGTGCTCGTGGTGACCGTGGTGACGGCGGGCACCTCGTTGATGCTGGTGGTGGCCCGGGTCGCCAAGACGTCCGAGCAGGCCAACATCGCCCAGTCCATCGTGGCGATGGTCCTCGGCATCGCCGGGGGCGCGTTCTTCCCGATGTCGGCCAGCGGGTTCCTCGGCACCCTGCTGGACCTCAACCCGATCGCCGCCTTCCTGCGGGGCCTCGGGATCACCTCCGGCGGGGGCGGGGTCGCCGACATCGGCACCCCGGTCCTGATCATGGTCGGCTTCGCCGTGGTGGTCACGGCGCTGTCCCGGCTGGTGCCGGAGAGGGGGACCGCGCTGTGAGACCCGTCATCACGATCACCGGCGCCGAGCTGCGCCGCTTCCTGCGCGACAAGTCCAACATCTTCTTCGTCTTCATCTTCCCGCTGCTGCTGGTGCTCGTCCTCGGGTCCCAGTTCGGCGGCTCCGGGGGCAACGGCCAGGTCGCAGTCGCCGGGGAGGACGGCCCGCTGCGCGACGCGGTGATCGCCCAGTTGGAGAGCCAGGACGTCGGCGTCAGCTCAGGGGACCGCGAGGAGGTCCTGGAGCAGGTGTCCCGGGGACGCACCGGGGCGGCGCTCCTCCTGCCCGAGGGGGCGGACACGGCATACCAGTCCGGCGATCCCGTCACCCTGGAGATCGTCCCCGGCAACACCTCCAGCGGGATGCTCACCCAGCAGCAGGTGTCCACCGCCGTGGAGGCCCTGCAACTGGAGCGCGCACAGGAGGGGGCGCTCACCGACCTGGGGGTCGAGCCGGCCGACGCGCGGGCCGCCCTCGACGCGGCCGAGGACCGCCTCACCCTCCCGGCCGTGCAGGTGGTGGACCTCGACTCGGTGGCCCAGGAGTTCGCCGGGGTCGGCCAGTTCGACGTGGGCGCGTCCTCGCAGCTGCTCCTCTTCGTCTTCCTGATCTCGCTGGCCGGCTCCGCGACCCTCATCCAGGCCCGGCGCGAGGGCGTCATCGCCCGGTCCCTGTCCGCACCCGTGAGCACCCGGCAGGTCCTGCTCGGGCACGCGGGCGGCAGGTTCGTCATCGCGGCGTTCCAGGGCGTCTACATCATGGTCGCCACGTGGCTGCTGTTCGGCGTCGACTGGGGCAACCCGCTGGTCAGCATCCTGGTGCTGCTCGTCTTCAGCGCCGTCGCCGCCGGGGCCGCGATGCTCCTGGGGTCGGTAATGGACAACGAGGCCGCGGCCTCGGGTGTCGGCGTCGGGTTGGGGCTGGTGCTGGCGGGGATCGGTGGCGGCATGGCGCCCCTGGAGATCTTCTCCGACACCATGCGCCAGGTCGCCCACATCACGCCTCACGCCTGGGCCTACGACGCCCTGGCCAAGGTCACCCGGCACGACGCGGGCGTGGTTGACGTGCTCCCGGAGCTGGGCGTGCTGGCCGCGATGGCGGCTGCCGTGCTGTTGCTGGGCGGCTGGGCACTGCGGCGCAGCGTCGCCCGTTCGCTCTGACCCACGCACGTTCGCCCTGACCCGGGCCCCTCACCGGACCGGCCACCACCCCCCACCCGGCCGGCACTCTGCATACCCTTGACAACAGAGCCAACCCTCCCTCAAACTCTGTCATACGAAATCGAGTTCTCGCATCGCGAAAGCAGAGACCATGTCGCTCCAGCAGTTCAACGACGCCCCACCCGAGGAGGCGACCTCGACCGTCCGGGCCTGCCTGGATATCCCCCGGTGGGTCGAGGAGGTCGTCTCCGCCCGACCCTATCGGGCTGTGGAGCAGGCCGTCGCGGTCGCCGAGGGCGCCGCGGACCCGTTCACCGCCGAGGAGGTGAGCCGGGCGCTGTCGCACCACCCGCGGATCGGTGAGCGCGCCGAGGGTGAGTCCCGGGAAGCCAGCTTGTCCCGCTCGGAGCAGGCCGGCCTCGGGATCGACGCGGACGCCAAGGCCCAGCTGCGGGAGGCCAATCGCGCCTACGAGGAGCGCTTCGACCAGGTCTTCCTGATCCGCGCCGCCGGGCGCACCACGCAGGAGATCCTGGCCGAGTGCCGGCGCCGCCTCTCCAACGACCCGGAGCAGGAAGCCGGCGAAGTCGCCGACCAGCTCCGACAGATCGCCGTCCTCCGACTCCAGGGAGCCCTCTCATGAGTTTCGTCACCGCCCACGTCCTCGACGCCACGGCCGGCACGCCCGCCCGCGGCATCAGCGTCACCCTCGCCGACGCGGACGACCAGGTGATCGCCGAGGCGGTCACCAACGACGACGGCCGGGTGCCCGAGCTCGGCCCCGAGTCCCTGGCGTCCGGCCACTACCGGATCACCTTCGGGACCGGCGACTACTTCGCCGCCAGGCAGAGCGCCACGTTCTACCCGTTCGTGCGGGTGGACTTCCTGGTGGACGAGCAGCAGGCGCACTACCACGTGCCGCTGCTGCTGAGCCCGTTCGCCTATTCGACCTACCGCGGCAGCTGAAGCCACCGCCCCTCCCCCGACCCGCCGCACCCGCGGCAGACAAAGGAGTCTGACAATGAGCACGGTCACCCTGACCAGCAACCAGTACGGCAAGGCCGAGAACCGGGTCGTCCGGATCACCCGGGACACCGCCCGCCACGAGATCGAGGACCTCAACGTCACCTCGCAGTTGCGGGGGGACTTCAGCGCCGCCCACTACGACGGCGACAACGCCCACGTCGTGGCCACGGACACCCAGAAGAACACCATCTTCTCCTTTGCCCGCGACGGCGTCGGGTCCCCCGAGGAGTTCCTGCACCGGCTCGCGGAGCACTTCACCTCCTCCTTCGACTGGGTGAGCGGGGGCCGCTGGGCGGCCGAGCAGTACGGGTGGTCCCGGATCGCCGACCACGACCACTCCTTCTACCGGTCGGCACCCGAGGTGCGCACGGCCGTGCTCGTCCGCGACGGGGACGACGACACGTTCATCAGCGGCTTCTACGGCCTGACCGTGCTGAAGTCGACGGCATCCGGCTTCGTCGGCTACCCCAAGGACCCCTACACCACGCTGCCGGAGACCGAGGACCGCATCCTGGCCACGGACATCGCCTGCCGCTGGCGGTACAACACGACCGACATCGACTACAACGCCTCCTACGAGGCCATCAAGGCGACGACCATGGAGGCCTTCGGCGCCGAGTACTCCAAGGCGCTGCAGCAGACCCTCTACCAGATGGCCCAGGCCGTGGTGGAGAACCACCCGGAGGTGGACGAGATCCGGTTCTCCTGCCCGAACAAGCACCACTTCCTGTCCGACCTGAGCCACACCAACCAGGACAACCCGAACGTCGTCTTCTTCGCAGCGGACCGGCCCTACGGGCTGATCGAGGCCACCTTCGCCCGGGAGGGCGCGGCCAGCAAGGACGAGGCCTGGGTGGGGATCGCCGGATACTGCTGAGGCGCCCACTGCGCATACCTCGAACGGCCGGGTCCCCTGTGGACCCGGCCGTTCGTTCGGATGTGCTCGGGTCACCCGATAGTCCTGCCGGGCCCGAAGGGCCCGTCAGCCGAAGAGGCGGCCCAGGGGTGCGTGCCGGTTGACGTCCTTGTAGAGCAGGTAGCGGAACGGCTCGGGGCCGCCGGCGTAGCAGGCCTGGGGGCAGAAGGCGCGCAGCCACATGAAGTCGCCCGCCTGCACCTCGACCCACTCCTGGTTCAGCAGGTAGACGCCCTTGCCCTGAAGCACGTAGAGCCCGTGCTCCATCACGTGCGTCTCCGGGAACGGGATCGAGCCGCCGGGCTGGAAGGTGACGATGTTGACGTGCATGTCGTGGCGCACGTCGGAGGGGTCGGCGAACCGGGTGGTGGCCCACCGACCGTCGGTATCCGGCATCACCGAGGGCTCGACCTCGGCGTCGGAGGTGACGAACGACTCCGGCGCGGCAAGCCCCTCCACGACCTGGTAGTTCTTGCGTACCCAGTGGAAGGTGGCCGGCCCGGCCCCGGTGGAGCGCACGGTCCAGGGCTCCCCGGGCGCGAGGTAGGCATAGCCGCCCTCGTCGAGCACGTGCGGGGTCTGGCCGATGGTGACGGTCAGCTGGCCGGCGACGACGAAGAGCACTGCCTCAGCGCGCGGGTCGTCCTCCGGGCGGTCACTGCCGCCACCGGGCTGGACCTCGACGACATACTGCGAGAACGTCTCGGCCATCCCGGTGAGGGGGCGGGCCAGCACCCACATCCGCATCCCCTCCCAGTGCGGCAGCAGGCTCGCGGTGATGTCGCTCAGGGTCCGCCGCGGGATCACGGCGTAGGCGTCGGTCACCACCGAGCGGTCGGTGGTCAGCTCGTGCTGGCCCGGCAGTCCACCGGTCGGAACGTAATAGGTCATGCGCGGGCCTCCTGGGCGAGTGCGGCGGTGTCGGATCGGGGGCGGGCAAGGGCCTGTATGCGGAGCGCGTCCAGCCCGGTGCGGCTCACCAACTCATCCTCCCCTATGGCCCCGCAGCTGTGGCCGCGGTGCAGGTAGCGGGCGAGGGCACGGAGGGTGGCCGGCTCGTCCATCACCTCCCCCTGCACCTGGGCCACGTAGCGGCCGATGCGGTCTCCCGCGGCCGGGAGCCCCTCGCGGTAGAAGGCGTAGGTGGCCACGTATCGGGTGATCAGGTGGCCGGGGTGCATGTCCCAGCCCTGGTAGATGCCCTGCCGCAGGGACCGGGTGACCAGCCGGTGGTGCAGCGCCCGTGCGTCCCGCCGCTGGGCGGCGTCGCCGGAGGGGACCACGTTGGTCGATCCGTCGCTGAGCTCGACCGCGGTCCCGGCGGCGACCAGTTGCATGACCGCCTTGGCCTGGTCCGCAACGGGGTGGTCCATCGCCTGGTGGGCCGCCGCCACCTGCATCGAGGCCGAGTAGTCGTAGGTCCCGTAGTGCAGCCCGCTGACCCGGTCGCCCCCGGCCCGGACGGCGGCGGCGAGCTCGTGCCGGCCGTCGCTCCCCAGGATCAGGGGCGGCGTCTCGACCTGGATCTCGAAGGTGAGCCGTCCCTGCGGCAGCCCGAGCGCCGCCTCGGCCTGTTCCAGGGCCATCACCAGCGCCTCGACCTGGGTGGCCGTGCTGACCTTGGGGAAGGTGAGGCGCAGTCCGTCCGGCAGACCGGGACCGTCCGCCGCGCCCAGCCCGGCGAGGAGCCGGCCGAGGGTGCGCAGGCCACGGGCCCGGGTGTCCTCCTCGAAGCACTTGAACCGCACCCCCCAGAAGGGGGTTGCGGTCCCGTCGGCCTGATCCGCGGCCCGTGCCGCAAGGGCCGCGTCGACCGCGGCGTCCTCGACGTCGTCCGGGGGGCTCCCGTAGCCGTCCTCGAAGTCGACCCGGAGGTCCTCGACGGGCTCGGTCGCCAGCTTCTCCTCGACCCGTGGCGCGACCTCGTCGGCCAGGGCCGGGGGCAGGCCGAGCTCCTCACAGATCCGCGCCAGCCCACCGTCGCGGGCCGCCAGCTCCCGGGCCTGCTCACCCCACGCGGCGGCGGTGCCGGCCGCGATGGCGTCCGCCGGGACATAGACGGTGTGCACGGGCTGGCGCCCGTCGCCGGGCCCGGGGTAGGCCGCCGCCAGCAGGGCGTCGGTCGGCGCCAGGTGCTCCTCGACCCGGCGCAGCAGCGCGTCGTCGAACAGGGCGGCGCCCCCCGCGGGGGTGCGGTCGGGGACTGTCATCTCAGTGCGTCACCTCCGGCAGCGGCTGGGCCGCCTCGGGTGCCTGCGGCAACTCCTGTCCGGTGGCCCGTGCCGCCTGCTGGACCGCTGCGGCGACGGACTTGGCGACCTCGGGGTTGAAGACACTGGGCACGATGAAGCTGGCGTTCAGCTCCTTCTCCTCCACACAGTCCGCGATGGCGGTCGCGGCGGCGACCAACAGCTCGGTGCTCACGTGGCTGGCGCCCGCGTCGAGGAGCCCGCGGAACAGACCCGGGAACGCGAGCACGTTGTTGATCTGGTTCGGGAAGTCCGAACGTCCGGTGGCCACGACGGTGGCGTGCTTCGCCGCCTCGACCGGGTGGATCTCGGGGTCGGGGTTGGCCAGGGCCATCACCACGGCACGCTCGTTCATCGTCGCGATGTCCTCGGCGGTCAGCAGGTCCGGGGCGCTCACACCGACAAAGACGTCGGCACCCGCCACGGCCTCGGCCAGGGTCCCGCTGAAGTCCTCCTCGTTGGTGTGCTCGGCGATCCAGGAGCGGTGCTCGTCCTCGTAGGTCTCGCCACGGTGCAGCGCACCCTTGCGGGCCACGCCGACGATGTGGCGGGCACCGTGGGCCAGCAGCAACTGGATGATCGCGTGACCGGCGGCCCCGACCCCCGAGACGACGATCCGCACGTCCTCGATCTCCTTGTCGACCACCCGCAGCGCGTTGATCAGCGCGGCCAGCACCACGATCGCGGTGCCGTGCTGGTCGTCGTGGAAGACCGGGATGTCCAGCTCCTCCCGCAGCCGCCGCTCGATCTCGAAGCAGCGCGGCGCCGCGATGTCCTCCAGGTTGATCCCGCCGTAGGTCGGCGCGATGGCCTTGACGATGCGGATGATCTCCTCGGTGTCCTTGGTGTCCAGACACACCGGCCAGGCATCGACCCCGGCGAACTGCTTGAACAGCACCGCCTTGCCCTCCATGACCGGCATCGCGGCGGCCGGGCCGATATCGCCCAGACCCAGGACCGAGGTGCCGTCGGTGACCACGGCAACGGTGTTGCGCTTGATGGTGAGGCGGCGCGCGTCCTCGGGGTTGGCCGCGATCGCCTTGCAGACCCGGGCGACCCCCGGGGTGTAGGCGCGGGACAGGTCGTCGCGGGTGCGCAGCGGTGACTGCGGCTCGACCGCGAGCTTGCCCCCGAGGTGCAGCAGGAAGGTCCGGTCGCTGGTGTGCTGCACGGTCACCCCGTCGAGGGCGCCGAGGGCCTGCGCGACACGGCCGGCATGGTCGTCGTCGACCGTGTTGCAGCTGACGTCGACGATCATCGCGTCGGGAGTCGACTCCACGATGTCCAGCGCGGTGACCGCCGCGCCGGCCTCGGTCGTGGCGACCGCCAGTTCGGAGGTGGACGTGATGCCCGGAGGGGCCGAGACCCGGAGGGTGATCGAGTGTCCGGGGTTGGGATGACCTGCCATGAAATGCCTCCTCGAATTTCGTATTGCGGAGTCTACAGTTCGCACAGCAGAATCGACAAGGGTGCTACGCCATCAGCGCGGCAATCCTGCGGGCCGCCTCGTGCAACCTCGGCACGGCGACCGCGGCGAAGTCGTCCCCGACCCGGGTGACCGGCCCGATGACCGAGACCGCCATCGGGGCGGGAGCCCCCTCGACCGCGACCGCGTAGCACCGCACCCCGGCCTCCTGCTCCTGCTCGTCCACGGCAAACCCGCGCTCCCGGATCACGGAGAGCTCCTCGCGCAAGACCTCGAAGTCGGTCATGGTCTGCGGCGTCGCGGCCGGCATCCCGGTGCGCCCGAGGATGGCCCGCACCTGCTCCTCGGGCAGCCCCGACGCCACGACCTTGCCGACACCACTGTTGTGCAACAGCGCCTGGCGTCCGACCTCGGTGAACATCCGCATCGCGTAGGGCGAGGGCGACTGGGCGATGTAGACCATGTGGTCTCCGTCCAGCATCGCCAGGTTGGCGGTCTCGGACAGGTCCTTGACCAGCTCCACCAGCTCGGGGCGGGCGACACCCCCGAGCTGCTTGGAGGCGTGGTCGCCCAGGCGGACCAACCGTGCCCCGAGTGCATACCAGCGGGAGGGCAGCTGGCGCACGTAGCCCAGCGCGAGCAGGGTCTGCAATTGGCGGTGGATGGTCGGGACCGGCAGCCCCGAACGCGCCGACAACTCGCTGGTCGAGATCTCCCCGCCCGCGTCGGCGATCGCTTCCAGCAGCGCGAATGCCCGTTCGACCGACTGGATCTTGCCGTTCCGCCGCTGCCGATCGCCCGGCTCTGCCTGCTCACTCATGCGACGCAGTCTACGAAGACCTCTTGACACCCCGGCGCCGGTTCCCCTAGTTTCCATATTGCAAGATCACTTTTTCGCATCGTGGAGGTTGAGATGGTTCGGTACACCGTGAACGCGTCGATCCTGCTGACCGACCGGCCGCTGCTGGAGCGCCCGGCAGCGGTCGCGGAGGCAGGGTTCGGGGCCGTCGAGTTCTGGTGGCCCTGGGCCACGGCCGTCCCCGGCGACGCCGAGGTGGAGGCCTTCGTCAGCGCCGTGCAGGACGCCGGCGTGCAACTGACCGGGCTGAACTTCTTCGCCGGCGACATGCCGGGCGGGGAGCGCGGACTGGTGTCCCAGCCGGCGCGCGCCAGCGAGTTCCGCGACAACATCGACGTCGTCGTCGAGATCGGGCGCCGCCTCGGCTGCCGCGCCTTCAACGCCCTCTACGGGCTGCGCTCCGCCGACGCGGACGTGGCGGCCTCGGAGGAGGCCGCGCTGGAGAACCTGCTGGCGGCCACCGAGGCTGTGGCCGCCATCGACGGGACCGTGCTGATCGAGCCGGTCAGCGGCGCCGCCGGCTACCCGCTGCTCACCGCCCGCGACGCCCTCGACGTGGTCGACCGGGTCCGCGCCGGAGGCGGCGGCAACATCGCCCTCCTGGCCGACTTCTTCCACCTGGCCACCAACGGCGACGACGTCGCCTCCGTGGTCGACCAACACGCCGCCGACTTCGGCCACATCCAGATCGCCGACGCCCCGGGGCGCGGCGAGCCCGGCACCGGCGAGCTGCCGTTGTCGGACTGGATCGAGCGCAGCTATGCCCTCGGCTTCGACGGCTGGGTCGGGTTGGAGTACAAGACCGACGCAGCCGACCCCTTCGCCTGGCTCCCCACCTCCGAAAGGACCTCCTCATGAGCACCCACGACACCACCGTCGCCGTCATCGGACTCGGCATCATGGGCGGCCCGATGGCCGCCAACCTGGTGCAGGCCGGCTACGACACGGTCGGCTACAACCGCACCCCCGAGAAGGTCAGCGCCCTCGAGGCGGCCGGCGGCCGCGGCGCCACCTCGGTGGCCGAGGCGGTCGCCGAGGCCGACGTCATCATCACGATGGTCCCGGACTCCCCCGACGTCGAGGACGTCGCGCTGGGTGAGGACGGCATCGTCGCCTCCGCCAAGAAGGGGGCCATCTGGATCGACGCCTCGACCATCCGCCCGGACGTCGCCGTGCGCGTCGCCGAGGCGGCGACCGAGGCGGGTCTGCGCCCGCTGGACGCCCCGGTCTCCGGCGGTGAGAAGGGCGCCATCGAGGCGGCCCTGTCGATCATGGTCGGCGGCGAGGCCGCGACCTTCGAGGCTGCCCGGCCGGTCCTCGAGGCCGTCGGCAAGACCATCGTCCACGTCGGTCCCGCCGGGTCCGGCCAGACGGTCAAGGCCGCCAACCAGCTCATCGTCGCCGGCACCATCGAGCTGGTCGCCGAGGCCCTGGTCTTCCTGGAGGCCTACGGCGTGGACACCGAGGCCGCCATCACGGTGCTGGCCGGTGGCCTTGCCGGCAACCGGATCCTGGACAACAAGGCCGCCGCCATGGCGCAGCGCTCCTTCCAGCCCGGCTTCCGGGTCGACCTGCACCACAAGGACATGGGCATCGTCACCGCCGCGGCCCGCGAGGCCGGCGTCGCGATCCCCCTCGGTGCCGTCACCGCCCAGCTCATGGGGTCGCTGCGCCAGCTCGGCCACGGCGACCTCGACCACTCGGCCCTGCTGCTCCTCGTCGAGCAGCTCTCCGGCCGCACCCAGCAGGACTGAGCGCCCGCCCGGGGAGCTCACCCACGACCAAAGGACGAACCGATGACCACCATGCGCGCCGTCGATGCCGCCATGCTGATCCTGGAGAAGGAGGGCGCCACCCAGACCTTCGGGGTCCCGGGCGCGGCGATCAACCCGTTCTACTCCGCGATGCGGGCCCACGGCGGGATCCGCCACGTCCTGGCCCGACACGTCGAGGCCGCCTCCCACATGGCCGAGGGGTACACCCGCGCCGCCGCCGGCAACATCGGCGTCTGCGTCGGGACCTCCGGCCCGGCCGGCACCGACATGATCACCGGCCTGTACTCCGCCAGCGCGGACTCCATCCCGATCCTGGCCGTCACCGGCCAGGCCCCGGTGGCCAAGCTGGACAAGGAGGACTTCCAGGCCGTCGACATCGCCTCGATCGCGGCGCCCGTCACGAAGTGGGCCGTCACCGTGATGGAGGCCGGGCAGGTGCCGGGCACCTTCCAGCGGGCCTTCTGGCTGATGCGGGAGGGACGACCGGGGCCGGTCCTGATCGACCTGCCGATCGATGTCCAGCAGGCGCAGATCGAGTTCGACATCGACACCTACGAGCCCCTGCCGGTCGCCCGGCCCGAGGCGACGCCCGGCCAGGCCGCCAAGGTGCTGGACCTCCTGGCCCGGGCCGAACGCCCCGTGATCGTCGCCGGCGGCGGCATCATCAACGCCGACGCCGCGGACCTGCTCGTGGAACTGGCCGAGACCCTCCAGGTGCCGGTGATCCCCACGCTGATGGGCTGGGGCGCCATCCCCGACGACCACCCCCTGCACGCCGGCATGGTGGGCCTGCAGACCTCGCACCGGTACGGCAACGCCACCTTCCTGGAGTCCGACCTGGTGATCGGCATCGGCAACCGCTGGGCCAACCGGCACACCGGCGCCCTCGACGTCTACACGGCGGGCCGCACCTTCGTGCACATCGACATCGACCCGACCCAGATCGGCCGCGTGCTGGCCCCCGACTACAGCATCGTCTCCGACGCCGGGGCCGCCCTCCGGGCGCTGCTCGCCGGTGCCCGGGAGCGGCAGGAGGCCCGCAGCCTCCCCGACTTCGGCGTCTGGGTCAAGGACTGCGCGCAGCGCAAGGCCACGCTGCAGCGGCGCACCCACTTCGACGACATCCCGATCAAGCCGCAGCGGGTCTACCAGGAGATGAACCGGGCCTTCGGTCGCGAGACGGTCTATGTCTCCACCATCGGGCTGTCCCAGATCGCCGGGGCCCAGCTGCTGCACGTGTTCGGTCCCCGCCGCTGGATCAACTGCGGGCAGGCCGGCCCGTTGGGCTGGACCATGCCGGCCGCCCTCGGGGTCGCCACCGCCCGTCCCGACGCGGACGTCGTCGCGCTGTCCGGGGACTACGACTTCCAGTTCCTGGTCGAGGAGTTGGCGGTGGGGGCGCAGTTCAAGATCCCCTACGTCCACGTCCTGGTCAACAACTCCTACCTCGGCCTGATCCGTCAGGCCCAGCGGGCGTTCGAGATGGACTACCACGTCTCGTTGGCGTTCGAGAACGCCAACGCCCCGGACAACGGCGGCTACGGCGTCGACCACGTCCGCGTGATCGAGGGCCTCGGCTGCCGCGCCATCAGGGTCACCGACCCGGCGGAACTGGGCGACGCGCTGGCCCGTGCGCAGGAGCTGGCCAGGCAGGAGAGCGTGCCGGTTGTCGTCGAGGTCATCCTGGAGCGGGTCACCAACATCTCGATGGGGGCCGCCGGGCTGGACTCGGTCAACGAGTTCGAGGCGCTGGCCGCGACCGGGACCGACGCCCCGACGGCGATCTCGATCATGGACTGACAGACTGCCGCCATGCGTGTGGTGCTCGCTCCGGACAAGTTCAAGGGCTCCCTGACCGCGGCCGAGGTGTCCGCGGCACTCGCCGAGGGGCTGCGCCGGGAGGTGCCCGACGTCGAGGTGGTCACCGTGTCGGTCGCCGACGGCGGCGACGGCACGGTGGCCGCCGTGCTGGACCAGGGCTGGGCCCCGGTCACGACGCAGGTGCCCGGCCCCTGGGGCGACCCCGTGCCGGCCACCTGGGCCCGGGAGCCCGACGGCCCCGGTGCCGTCATCGAGCTCGCGGCCGCCTCGGGGATCGCGTTGCCTGCCGCACAGGTCCCGTCGCGCCCCGAGGACGGACCGACGAGGGCGCTGAGCGCCTCCACGGCCGGGACGGGCGCCCTGGTCGCCGCTGCCCTCGACCAGGGATGCACCACGATCGTCATCGGCGTCGGCGGCAGCGCCACCAACGACGGGGGCTCCGGCATGCTGACCGCGCTGGGCGCCCGGCTCCTGGACGGCGCGGGCGACCCCGTGCCACCCGGCGCCGGCGGCCTGGAACACCTCGCCGAGGTCGACCTGTCCGGGATGGACTCCCGGCTGGCCGGGGCGGAGCTGCTGCTGGCCAACGACGTGGACAACCCCCTGCTCGGGACGGACGGCGCCGCCGCGGTGTTCGGCCCGCAGAAGGGCGCCGACGAGCCGACCGTCGCACGCATCGACGCGGCCCTGGCCCGGTGGGCCGACCTGCTCGACGCCGCGCTGCCGACCCTGCCCGGCACGGGCTCCGGTATGCCGGGTCAGGCCACCGCGCGCGGGTCCGGCGCCGCGGGTGGGGCCGGTTTTGCGGCGATGGCCGTCGGTGCCCGTCAGGTGTCGGGCGTGGACCACGTGCTGGACCTGGTCGGTCTGGACGCCGCGCTGGAGGACGCCGACCTGGTCGTCACCGGCGAGGGGCTGCTGGACCGGCAGACATTGTCCGGCAAGGCCCCGGTGGGCGTGCTCGCCCGAGCCCGGCGGCACGGCATACCGGTCGTGGCGGTCTGCGGCCACCGCACCCTGGACGACGAGGAGGTGCGGGAGGCCGGGTTCACGGCCACCTATGCCCTCACCGACCTGGAGCCCGACGTCGAGGCGTGCATCGCCGACCCCGTCCCGCTGCTGCGCCGCCTGGGCGCCGGGCTGCGCCAGCACCTCCGGACCCCCGATACCCCCACGGCAGCTACCCCCACGGCAGAGGAGTCCCCATGACCTCGCACGCGGCAACCCCGCGCCTGGAGCCGGTGAACCGGCCCGAGTCCTTCCGGGAGGAGCTCGAGGGGCTGCGTGCCGCCCACGAGACCGACCCGACCGACTCCGGCGCCTCCCCCGCCTCCTCCGACGCCTCGGCCCGGACCACCGACCTCGACCTGGTGGTGCGCGGGGGCAGGGTGCTGGTCGACGGCGTCTTCGGCCCCCACGAGGTCGGTGTCCGTGACGGCCGGATCGTGACGATCGAGGCGCTGGGGGCCGGCCTCACCGCGGAACGGGTCGTCGAGCTCGCGCCCGACGAGGTGCTGCTCCCCGGTCTGGTCGACACCCACGTGCACGTCAACGAGCCGGGACGCACCGAGTGGGAGGGATTCGCCACCGCCACCCGCGCGGCCGCAGCCGGTGGGGTGACCACGATCCTGGACATGCCGCTGAACTCGATCCCCTCGACGGTGACCCCCGAGGCGCTGGAGCTGAAGCGACTGATCGCCGCACCGCAGGCCCACGTCGACGTCGGCTTCTGGGGCGGCGCCGTCCCCGGGAACCTGGACCTGCTCCGTCCGCTACAGGAGGCCGGCGCCTTCGGTTTCAAGTGCTTCCTGCTGCACTCCGGCGTCGATGAGTTCCCGCCCCTGGGTGCCGACGAGCTCGAGGACTACCTGCGCGAGGTGGCCACCCTGGACGGGCTGATGATCGTGCACGCGGAGGACTCCCACGCCATCGACCGGGCGCCGCAGTGTGACGGCGACGTCTATGAGCGCTTCCTGGCCTCCCGACCCCGGGGTGCCGAGAACCTGGCCATCGCGTTCGTGATCGAGCACGCCCGGTGGACCGGCGCCCGGGCCCACGTGCTGCACCTGTCCTCCTCCGACGCGCTGCCGATGATCACCAGCGCGAAGGCCGACGGCGTCGACCTGTCGGTGGAGACCTGCCCGCACTACCTCACCCTGACCGCGGAGGAGGTGCCCGCGGGAGCCACCGCCTACAAGTGCTGCCCGCCGATCCGGGAGGATGCCAACCGCGACCTGCTCTGGCAGGGGCTGGTCGAGGGCACGATCGACTACATCGCCTCCGACCACTCCCCCTCGACCCCGCAGATGAAGGGCGTGGACCACGGCGACTTCGGCCGCGCCTGGGGCGGCATCGCCTCCGTGCAGTTGCAGCTACCCGTCGTGTGGACGGAGGCGCGGCGCCGCGGCATCTCCCTGGAGCAGGTGGTCGGCTGGATGGCGACCAAACCCGCGGCCCGGGTGGGACTGTCCCGCAAGGGTGCCATTGAGGTGGGCCGGGACGGGGACCTCGCGGTCCTGGCCCCGGAGGAGACGTTCGTGGTCGACGCCGCGGGCCTGCACCACCGGCACGCCGTCAGTCCCTACCACGGGCGCGAGCTCATCGGCGTCGTCCGGCGGACGTTCCTGCGGGGGATCCCCGTCGGGGACCAGCCGCACGGTCGTCTGCTCACCCCGGGCTGAGCAGCGTCCGCTCGAAGAGTCCCTGCACCCGGTCCGGCAGCGCCGGCTCGGGCACAGTGACGTCCACTGCGACGTCCTCGCAGCACACCCGGTAGCTGAACCCGTCGGCCCCGCCTGACTGCGTCGCCAGGTCCTGCAGCGTGCGGCCCGTGAGGAGCTCGCGCCAGTCCTCCGCGTCCTGGGCCGGGAGCTGACCGAACTGCAGGACGCGCTCACGCACGGTGCCCGCCAAGCCGCCCGTCCGGCGCAGCAACAACTCGGCCTCCTGGCGCGGCGCCTCCGGCTGAGGTGTGGCGTCCCCGCCGGCCGCGCTCTCGGCGGGAGCCGCATCGTCCCGAGGCTGGTCCGCGGCACCGTCAGCCTCGAGCACCCCGACGGTCATCCACCCGTGCCGCACCGCCCCGGCCTCGGGCGAGCCCGCCCCGTAGCGGGCGACGGCCGCGTCCACCGTGAGCGCGGCGAAGGTCACGAAGTCGCAGTCCGCGCTGATGTCGCCGGTGAGCACGTCGTACCAGATCTGTCCCGGCGCCTCCCAGGCGTAGCCGCCCAGGGTCACCGCCGCCTCGCAGAAGGCACGGTTGGGGATGCCCGAGTTGATGTGCACCCCGCCGTTGTCGTCGGTGGTGCTGACGTAGTCGTCCATGTGTCCCGGCTGGGGATCCCGCCCCAGGAGCGGGTCGTCGTAGGCGGTGCCGGGCGCGCGCATCGAGCG
This sequence comes from Ornithinicoccus sp., assembly GCF_057176825.1. Lineage (NCBI taxonomy): Bacteria > Bacillati > Actinomycetota > Actinomycetes > Micrococcales > Intrasporangiaceae > Ornithinicoccus > Ornithinicoccus sp. Next base: position 2,852,676 of record NZ_CM169976.1, read on the forward strand.
CAGCGCCTCCCCCTGCACTGTCTCGGTGAACAGGTCCGCCCCGATGAGCCAGTCGGCCTGGTCGGCGGTCTGCCCGAGGGCGCGTTGGCGGACCAGCACCCCGAACACGTCGGAGATGCTCTCGTTCAGCGCGCCCGACTGGTCCCGGTAGAGCAGGCCGGCGGTGTGCTCGGTCACCCCGTGGGTGAGCTCGTGCCCGATGACGTCCAGGCTGAGGGTGAACCGGCGGAAGATCTGCCCGTCACCATCACCGAACACCATCTGGCGGCCGTCCCAGAAGGCGTTGTCGTAGTCGCGGTCGTAGTGCACGGTGGCCAGCAGCGGCATCCCACGCCCGTCGAGTGAGTCCCTGTCGAAGCTCTCGAGGAACAACTCCCAGGTCAGCCCCAGCCCGTCGTAGGCCTCGTCCGCGGCCGGGTCGCCGGTCGCAGGCTCCCCCTCGCGGCGCACCGGGTCCCCCGGCAGTGTCCGGGCGCCCCGGGCGTCAGAGACCACACGGTCGGGGGACGCGGCCACAGCGCGCGGCGTTTCGTCGCCGGCCACCGTCTCGCGACGGGCCCGTGCGGTGCGCAGGGCCTCGTCCTGCAGCAGGGTGCGGCGGGCGCACGCCGCCACGGCAGGGTCGGCCGCCGAGGCCAGACGCTCCAGCAGGTACGGCGGCACGAACCCGGCGCAACCCTCGTGCAGCCCCAGGATCGGCTGGGCTGACTGCTCGGACATGTCGGTACCCTTCCCTGTCGTGCCTCCAGTCTCCCCCCGGCCACCGACACTCGCACTCCGGACCGGGCACGCCGACTGCTCCGTCAGCCGAGCAGGTCCCCCGTCGAGACCACCGTCGCGAACTCTCCGTGCAGGTTGGCCGCGGTGACCCTCATCAGCTCCCCGGCCGGGATCACCTGCCCGTCCGGACCGGTCAGGTCGAAGGTCCGGGTGGCGTCCAGGGCCACCACGACGCGATAGCCCAGGTTGCCACCCACCCGCGCGGTCGTCTCGACGCACTTGTTGGTCTGGATGCCGCACAGCACGATCTGGCCGATCTGTCGCTCCTGCAACCAGGCGTGCAGGTCGGGGTCGCCGTGGAAGGAGGAGTTGACGTCCTTGGTCACCAGGAGCGCCGCTCGCGCGGCCGCGACGGCCGGCACCAGGGCGTTGCCGGCACTGTCCGGGTGCAGCGGCGAGTCCCGGTGCACGCTGTCGTGGCGCACCACGACCACCGGCCTGTCCGTCTGCCGCCAGGCGGTGACGAGGCGGGCGACGTTGTCCTCGCAACCCGGGTGATTGGTCGTGGTCCCCCACGACGAGTCCTCGAACCCGCGCTGCATGTCGACGACGACGGGGGCCGCGTCGGCATCCAGCGTGGTCACCGCCCCACCGCCCCGTAAGTCCGCTGGACGTGCAGCCGCAGCAGGAGCCGGCGCTCGGCGACCTGCGCCGCGCGGTACTCCTCCCAGTCGGGGTGCTCCCCGCTGAGGGTCCGGTAGTAGTCGACCAGCTCCTCCACCACCGCGTCCTGAGGGTCCTGCGCGACCTCGGTGAGCTCGGCGCGGCCCTCGGCCACGGCATACCCCCAGAAGTCGTCGGAACTCACGTGCAGCGCGACCCACGGCTCCCGGCGCGCGTTGCGGGTCTTGGCCCGGTCGTCGGTGACCGAGACCCGCGCGATGTCCGTGGCCGGGTCGTAGTGGTAGAGCACGTTGGAGAGCTGGGGACGGCCGTTGCGGCGCACGGTCGTCAGCACCGCCTTGCTGTGGGAGGCCAGGAAGTCACGGTGTGCGGTCCGGATGTCGTCGCTCATAGGGGGGCAACACCCCGGAGGCCGGATCCGTTCCGCAGGGCTCCGTGGGCCGATGTTCTCAGGCCGCGGCGGAGACGGCTGGCCGACCCCCGAGCGCTGCGCCGTCGGGGACGGCGTCGTCGGCCTCGACGGTCACGCGGTCCCCGAGCCGTGCCCGGTCCCCGACCTTGGCGCGCGGCCCCAGCCGCACCCCGCGGCCCAGCACCGCCTCACGCCCGACGCGGGCGCAGGTGCCGACCACGCTGTCCTGTCCCACGACGGCTCCCGCGTCGACCCAGGCACCGGTGCCGATGCGGGCGCCACGGGACACCCGGGCACCGGGGTCGACGTAGGCGGACTCGTGCACGAAGGCGGAGGGGTCCACGTCGGCACCCTCGGCGACGAAACCTCCACCGTGGACGTGCTTGTAGTAGCGCAGTGCCTTGCCCGGCACCTCTTCGATCTCGATGTAGTTCTTCTGCTTGCGCATCGTGATCCCTCCCCTCGGGGGTTGTTGGCGGGTCGACTCCCTCGTGGAGTCCTTCGGACGTGGCCGGGGTCACGGGTCCCGGTCCGCACTGGGAGAACGTGCCACCGGGCGGCACTGTTCCCGCCGGACGTTCCCGCGGCACAGTGCTCGGTGGCACGCCGACGCCCGCCCCACCGTGGCGGGGCGGGCGTCGGCGGTGTGTCTCAGGAGCTGGGCGACAGCGTGAAGCCCACGCCCTGCTCGGTGGGGGTCGCGTCGAGGGTCTGGCCCTCCAGCAGCGTGGCGGCCTCCTCGGCGAGGTAGACCTTGCCCTCCCCGGCGTCCACCACCACGTCGGTGGCCTGCGGCTCGGGGACGACGCTGACCTGCAGCTGGGTGGCGTCCTCCCCCATCGCCAGGCGCAGCCCGGCGGTGGCGGGCAGTTCTTCGGAGTCGGTCAGGCCCTTGACGACGGCCTGGGCGTTCTCGGTCACGGTGAGCATCTGCGGCTCTCCTGTCTTCGGTGCGGTCGCCGGCGGAGAGGCCGCCGGCGTCGACGCCTACGACCACCTGGTGGGCAATGCGCACGCGCCTCGGACCTGTTCCACACTGGTCGACCGACGGGGGGCGCTGTCAAATCGAGGGCACGCGCGCGGCAATAGCGTTGCGGTCCGCGGCGGGCTTTGGCAGCGTGGGCCCATGGCTGAGGACGACGCGCAGGCGCCGGGGGTGGTCGTCCGGGTCAAGGACCTGCAGATGACCTACGGCACCAAGCAGGTGCTCCACGGGGTGGACCTGGAGGTGCGGCGCCAGGAGGTCGTCGCACTCTTGGGGCCCAACGGTGCGGGCAAGACCACCACCATCGAGATCCTGGAGGGGCTGCGGGGCCCGTCGGGCGGCACCGTCGAGGTGCTCGGGGTCGACCCGATGCAGGCGGACGAGGACTGGCGGGGCCGTGTGGGCGTGGTGCTCCAGTCCTGGCGGGACCACGGCCGGTGGCGGGTGCGGGCGCTGCTGGAGCACTTCGGGTCCTACTACCTGCCGTATGCCGAGGGAGACCGCCCCGGCCCCTATCCCGTCGACGAGTTGCTGGACCGCGTCGGGCTCACCGAGCAGGGTGACAAGAAGGTCATGAGCCTGTCCGGCGGCCAGCGCCGCCGACTCGACGTGGCGGTCGGCATCGTCGGCCGCCCCGAGCTGCTCTTCCTGGACGAGCCGACCGTCGGCTTCGACCCTGTGGCGCGCCGTGACTTCCACACCCTGGTGCGCCAGTTGGCCCGGGAGGAGGACACCACGGTGCTGTTGACCACGCACGACCTGGCCGAGGCGGAGAAGCTGGCCGACCGGATCCTGATCCTGGACCAGGGGCGGATCGTCGCCGACGGCACCTCCGCCGAGCTGGCCCGGATCGTCGCCGGCGAGGACGAGGTCCGCTTCGCCCTCGGCGGCGAGCCGACCGTGGTCCACACGGCCGACAGCACGGCATACGTGCGGCAGTTGTTCGCCGAGCACGGCGAGGCGGTCCGCGACCTGGAGGTGCGGCGGGCCAGCCTGGAGGACACCTACCTGACCATGGTGACCCGCAGCGAGGCCGGACAGGAACCGGTCGACCTGCTCGAGGGGGCGGCCGGATGAACCGCACGCTGCACGCCGTCCGCTGCGGGGTCCGCCGCGGGTGGACCGAGTTCCTGAACTCGCTGAAGACGCCGGCCGACATCGGCTACTACATCATCGGCACCGCCGTGTTCGTCGTCATCCTCTGGTTCAACCGCGACGGCGACGTCGAGGGTGCCCCGATCTCGGCCGCGGTGATGATGTTCCCGGGGATGCTGGCGATGGTCGCCAGCTTCGGCTCCCTGATGGGGCTGGCGACGCTGGTCTCGACCGAGCGGGAGGACGGCACCCTGTTGCGCTGCAAGTCGCTCCCGCGCGGCATGCAGGGGTATGTCGTGGGTCAGCTGACCCGGGTGTCCCTGGAGACCCTGTTCAGCCTCGCGATCCTGGTCATCCCGGCCAGCATCCTGATCGCCGGGTTGTGGTCCCAGGCCGAACCCGGCGGCATCCTGCTCATGCTGGCGGTGCTGACGCTGGGCCTGGCCGGGTGCGTGGCCATCGGGCTGGCGATCGGCTCCTTCTTCAAGAACCCGCGGTCCGTCGGCGGGTGGGGCTTCCTGATCATGGGTGGACTCGTCGTCGTCTCCGGCATCTTCTTCCCCCTGGGCGTCATGCCCGGTTGGATGCAGATCCTGGGGCAGCTCTTCCCGCTCTACTGGATGGGACTGGGCATGCGCTCCGGGATGCTGCCGGACGAGGCAGTGGTCATCGAGATCGGCGAGAGTTGGCGCACGCTGGAGACCTTCGGCGCGCTCGGTCTCTGGGCGGTCATCGGTATGGTGCTCGCGCCGATCCTGCTGCGCCGGATGGCCCGCCGCGAGTCCGGATCGGGGGTCGAGAGTCGGCGACAGGCTGCGATGCAGAGAGTATGAGGCATGCCTGCCCACCACTCTCCGCTCCTGTTCCGCCCGCTCCGCATCCGCGACGTCGAGTTCCCGAACCGGATCTGGGTGTCCCCGATGTGTCAGTACTCCTGCGAGGACCGTACCGGTGAGCCGCACGACTGGCACCTTGCCCACCTCGGCGGGTTCGCCCGCGGCCGCGCCGGTCTCGTCCTGACCGAGGCGACGGGCGTCAGCCCCGAGGGGCGGATCTCCCCGCAGGACACCGGGATCTACACCGACCGGCAGAAGGCCGCGTGGCGTCGGATCACCGAGTTCGTGCACGGCCAGGGGGTGCCCATCGGGATGCAACTCTCCCACGCGGGACGCAAGGCCTCGGCCTACCGCCCCTGGGACGGCCGCCGCGAGACCCTGCCCGCTCAGGAGGGCGGGTGGACCCCGCTGGCCCCGAGTCCGATCCCCCACGACGGTCGCGACGTCCCCCGGGAGCTGTCCAGCGACGAGGTCGCCGGTGTCGTCGCCGACTTCGTGGCGGCGGCCCGCCGCGCGGTCGCGGCCGGTTTCGACGTGCTGGAGGTGCACAACGCCCACGGCTACCTGCTGCACCAGTTCCTCTCCCCGCTGTCCAACCAGCGCACCGACCGGTACGGCGGCACCCTGGAGGGACGGTCCCGGGCGCTGCTGGAGGTCGTCGCCGGGATCCGGGCGGCCGTCGGCGAGCAGCTGCCGCTCTTTGTCCGCTTCTCGGCGACCGACCACGCCGAGGACGGCCTGACCCCGGAGGACGTCGCCACCGTGGCCGGGTGGGCCCGGGATGCCGGCGCCGACCTCTTCGACATCTCCTCCGGGGGGCTGGTGCCCGCCGCCATCAGCACCGGCCCCGGCTACCAGGTGCCGTATGCCGAGGAGATCGCCGCGCGCGCCGGCGTCGCTGTGAGCGCGGTCGGGATGATCACCACCCCGCAGCAGGCCGAAGACATCCTGGCCTCGGGCCGGGTCCAGGCGGTGATGTTGGCCCGGGCGCTGCTGCGGGACCCCCACTTCCCGCTCCGGGCCGCGCACGAACTGGGGCACGAGATCGCCTGGCCCCCGGCATACGAGCGGGGGCGCTGGCAGCAGGGCACCCACCCGGGTCCGGCCTGACCCTGCGGCCCCCGCGGGGCGTAGGTTGCCCCCGTGGACGCTGTCGTGCTGGGCCTCACGCTGGGCGCCGCCGCCGGGATCAGCCCCGGCCCGCTGCTCGTGCTCGTCGTGACGTCGGCGCTCCGTGGAGGCTGGCCGGCGGGGGTCCTCGCGGCCTGCGCACCGCTGGTCTCCGACCTGGTCGTCGTCGCCGGCACCCTGCTGGTGCTCAACCAGCTCCCGGAGCGGGCGATGGGGTGGCTCGCCCTCGGCGGGGCGCTGTTCATCGCCTGGACCGGGATCGGCACGATCCGCGACGCCCGCGGCGCCACCCTCACCCCGGACGCGGCGACGCAACGCGCCGTCGCCCGTCAGGCGCTGGGCCAGGCCGGCCTGGTCAACCTGCTCAGCCCACACCCCTGGCTGTTCTGGGGGACCGTCCTGGGCCCGCTCACCCTGGCCACCTGGCGCGCCGGCCCGGCGGGTGCCGTGGCGCTGGTGGCCGCGTTCTACGTCGCGATCGTCGGGTCCAAGGCCCTCCTCGCGGTGCTGGTCGCCCGGGGCCGCCACCTGCTCACCGACCGCGCCTACCGCCGGTCGCTGGTCGCCGCCGGCGTGTTGCTCCTCCTCGCCGCGGTGGCCCTCGCCGTGGAGTTCTGGCCGGTCGCGGTCGGTTGACCCCGGGGCGCCGACCCGTGCATCCACCACGGGGCACGGGCACGGCATACGGTGGTCCCGTGCCCGAGGACTTCCTGATCGCGCGCAACCCCGAGGAGGGCACCTCCCTGCCCTACCTGCTGCGCATCCCGCTGGGGCCGGACGGCATCGTGCTCAAGGCGCGGGAGATGTGGCCCCGCACCAGCAAGGTCTACTGCCACCGGGCCGTCGGCTGGCCCCGGGACCCGGAGGTCCTGGAGCGGGTGCCGGTCCGCTCGTGCGTGCGGCGTGGCGCGGCGATCGATCTGGTCCTGGCCCGGGGGCGGGAGAACCGCTCCCAGTTCGTGCTGACCCGGGTGCGGGGCGGCCGCGAGGCCATTTTCTGGCAGACCGCCCGCACCTCCAAGCAGGCCCGCCCGGCCGTCGCCCTGCCCACCGCCCGCGCCGCCGGGGTGAGCGACCTGCCCATCCTGGTGGACTCCCACGAGCGGTACGCCTGGCAGTTCTCCCACCAGCAGGCGTCCACGACCGTCCGCGCGCTCTCCGCCGGTGACTACGCGGTCGAGTGGAACGGGCAGGTCGTGGCGTCGGTGGAGCGCAAGAGCCTGCCCGACCTGGTGTCGACGCTGACCGGCGGGCGGATGCGTTACCTGCTGGCGGCGCTGGCCGAGCTGCCGCGGGCCGCTGTCGTGGTCGAGGAGCGGTACTCGCGGGTGTTCCAACTGGACCGGGTGCGTCCGGCGGTCGTGGCCGACGGCCTGGCCGAGTGCCAGGCACGGTTCCCCCAGGTGCCGATCATGTTCTGTGAGACCCGGGCGCTGGCGCAGGAGTGGACCTACCGGTTCCTGGCCGCCTCGCTGCGGGAGGCCGTGGACGAGGCGGGAGGCGACCTGCGGATGGCGTCCCTCCCGGCCGCCGTGGTCCCGAGCGCAGCCCAGATCCGGGCCTGGGCACGGTCGCAGGGCCTGGAGGTCTCCGACCGCGGACGGATCCCTGCGCAAGTGCTGGCGGCCTTCGAGCGGCGCCACGACTGACATCCCGCGCGGGAGCGTGTGTATCATCAACCCATGCTCATCGCGCGTTCGTATTGGTTCTTTGTGTCGGCTCCGGCCGGCGCGGCGAACGACTGACGCGCACCCGGAGCCGACACGGGCGTGGACCATCTGGTCCGCGCCCTTCGCCTTTCCACCAGGCGGACGCTCCGGGACATGGGGTGCCGCCACCGACCAGGAGGACACCCCGATGACACCCGCCAGCCTCGCCGCGGCCCAGCGCACCGACAACCTGCGCGTGCTGCGGATGGATCCGCTGCCCACCCCCGCACAGGTGCGCGCCGAGCTCCCGCTGCCCGAGCACCTCTCCGAGCGGGTCGCCCGGTCCCGCAGCCAGGTGCAGGACGTGCTGCGCGGCCACGACGACCGCCTCCTGGTGGTGGTCGGCCCCTGCTCCGCCCACGACCCGGACGCGGTCCTCGACTACGCCCACCGCCTGGCCCGCGCGGCGCAGACCCACGAGGAGGACCTCGTGCTGGTGATGCGGGTCTACTTCGAGAAGCCGCGCACCACCACCGGGTGGAAGGGCCTGATCAACGACCCGGATCTGGACGGGTCATACGACATTCCCCGCGGTCTGCGCCTGGCGCGGCGGGTGCTCCTGGACGTGCTCGACGCCGGGGTCCCGGCCGGCTGCGAGTACCTCGAGGCGACCACGCCGCAGTACCTGGCCGACACCGTCACCTACGGCGCTATCGGCGCCCGCACCGTGGAGTCCCAGGTCCACCGCCAGCTCGCGTCGGGGGTGTCCATGCCGGTGGGCCTCAAGAACGGCTCGGACGGCGACGTCCAGGTCGCGGTCGACGGGTGCATCGCCGCGGCCGCGCCCCAGACCTTCCTCGGCGTCGACCTGGAGGGCCGGGCCGCCCTGGTGGAGACCGCGGGCAACCCCGACGGCCACGTCATCCTGCGAGGCGGCCGTGGCGGCCCCAACCACGACGCCGGGTCGGTCGCCGAGGCGTCCGAGCTGCTCGCCCGGGCGGGCCTCCCGCAGCGCGTGGTCATCGACGCCAGCCACGGCAACAGTCGCAAGGACCACGTCCGTCAGGCCCAGGTCGCCAGCGAGATCGGTGACCAGGTGGCCGCCGGCAGCCGGGAGGTCGTCGGCGTGATGCTCGAAAGCTTCCTGGTCGAGGGTCGCCAGGAGCCCGCCCCGACGGGCCTGGTCTACGGGCAGTCGGTGACGGATGCCTGCATGTCGTGGGAGACCACCGAGGGTGTCCTGGCCGACCTCGCCGGTGCCGTCCGGCAGCGGCGGACCTCCTAGACCTAGGCTCCGGTGTCATGCGCCTGTGGACCCTGCACCCGAGGTACCTGGACCGTCAGGGGCTGACCGCCGCCTGGCGCGAGGCACTGCTGGCGCAGGCGGTGTTGGCGGGCCGGACCCGGGGCTACACGCGCCACCCCCAGCTCGCGCGGTTCCGCGGAACCGCCGACCCGCTCGCGGCGGTGGGCGCCTACCTCGGCGGGCTGCACGCCGAGGCGACCACGCGCGGTTACTCATATGACGAGACGCGGGTGGATCGTCCGGACCCGGCCGGGCGGTGGGTCGGCTCGGTCGAGGTCAGCACCGGACAGCTCGCGCACGAGTGGCAGCACCTGCTCGGCAAGCTCACCGTGCGTAGCCCGGAACGAGCCCGGGAGCTGGAGCGCGAGGGCCCTCACGTCCCCGACGTGCACGCCCTCTTCACCGTCGTCCCCGGCCCCGTGGCCGACTGGGAGGTCGTCGGCCCACGGTGAGGGGCCCTCGACTCAGGACTGCTCGCAGGTCGCGAGCACCATGGGCACGAGCAGCTCGGCGATGTCGTACTCCGGCTCGCTGGCCAGGTAGCGACCGTTCACCCCGAAGGACAGCTGGCGGCTGCCGTCGGCCGAGGTCAGGGCCATGCTGATCGTGCCGTAGGACCCTCCGTCGTGCCCGTAGAGCCACTGCGTCGGCTCGCCCTCGGGGGTGCAGGGATCGGGCAGGCGGTAGACGCCCAGGCCGTACTCCATCACGGTGTCGGAGCGCGGCACGATCATGTCCTCCACCAGTGCCGGGTCGACCAGGTCGCCGCTGATCAGCGCCTCGGTGAAGCTGTTCAGGTCCCGCGTGGTGCTGGTGGCCGCCCCCGCGGCGGAGAAGACGTCGGGGTCGAACTCGGCCAGGGACACCCAGCCGAGGCCGCCCTCCTCCTCCGCGCCGGTGTGCGCCGCGTCGACCAGGAACGGGCCGCGGGTGTCGGCGTCGTCGGGGAAGGAGGTATGCCGCATGCCGGCCGGCGCGAACACCCGCTCCTCGAGCAGGTCGGCCAGCTCCTGCCCGGTCACCTCCTCCAGGATCACCCCGAGGGCGATGTAGCCGGCGTTGGAGTACCCGAAGTCGGTGCCGGGCTCGAACAGCCACTCGGCCGCGTTCACGTGGGCGAGGTGCTCCTCGTCGGTGTAGTCCTGGGTGAGCGCGTCCAGGAACTCGGTCAGGGAGTTCGGGTCCTCCATCCGGGCCGCCACGGAGAGCTCGGTCCCCGTCTGGGCACCCGACCGGTGCGTCAACAGGTGCTCGACGGTCACCTCAGGGTGGTCCGGAAACAGGCCCGGCACGATCTCCTCCACGGGGGTGTCCAGGGCGAACGTCCCGGCCTCGACCTCCTGCATCACCACGGTGGCGACCATCGCCTTGGTGATGCTGGCCACCCGGAACCGGTCGTGCGGACTCGCCGGGGGTCGACCGTCCACTTCGCTCGCCCCGGCAGCCCCGCGCCAGTCGAGACCGGGCGTGTGCACCCGTGCCGTCACCCCGACGGCCCCGTCCTCCACCAGCGTCCGGGTGGCCTCGTCGAGCGCATCCGACGCGTCACTGCGGACTCCGGCGCCGGCGTGCCGCTGCTCCCCCGCCCGGGCCAGGGCCGTGGCAATCTCGTCGTGCAGCTCGGTCGGCTGGTCGGTGGCCTGGGCCTGGGCCCAGTGGTCCTCGGGCGTGCTGTCCGCTCCGGTCGTGGTGGCGGTGGTGGCGGACGCGGCGGCCCCCATCGGCAACACCAGGGCGGCTGCGGCCCCCAGGGACAGGACGGTGCTTCTGCGGCGGGACATGGTGTTCCTCTCCTTCGGCTTCGTCTGTGCTCCTTACTCTTCCTGCCGGGGCAGGGCGCCACATCCCCCGGCGGGAGGGACTTGCCGGACACCGGCCTCCTCCCCGCGGTGGAGGCCGCGAACCGGCCGCGCCACCTATCGGCGGACGCCGACGGCCAGGAACAGGGGGTAGGAGCGCCCGTCCTTGACGACGTCGTAGGCGTGCCGCACGGACACCTCGCCGCAGCCGGCCGCCTCCAACCAGCCGGTGACCTGCTCAGGTGCGAATCCGTGGTGCACGTCACGATGCGGTGCGTCGTGGAACGACCCGTCCTCGGCCACCAGGTCGACCAGGCACAGCCGCCCACCCGGCTCGAGAAGCCCGGCGCACCCCCGAAGTGCCGCTGGGACGTCCAGGACGTGGTGCAGCGCCATCAGGCTCACCACGAGGTCGAACGCCGCGCCCGGGGGCGGCTCGGAGGTCGACAGGTCGACGTCCCAGATCTGCGTGCCGGCCGGCAACGCCCCCGAGGCCACCTTGTCGGCGAGCACGGCCCGCATCCCGGCGGAGGGGTCGGCCACCGTGATCGGGCCGACGGCCCCGGCCAGCGCCTGCGACAACAGGCCGGTGCCGGCCCCGTACTCCAGTATCCGGGTCGTCGGGTCGGGACGGACGACGTCACGGATCAGGTCGGCCACCGCCCGTGCCCGCTCCGCCCGCTCCGGGTTGTCGTCCCAGGTCGCCGCTCGGGCGTCGAAGCTCTCGCGAGTCATACCCCTATTTTCAGCACACCCAGGTGTACTCCCGAGGCTCCTCGGTCAACCAGGACTCGTTCCCACTGTCCGACACGAACCTGGCATACCCGTCGCTGTAGACCGTCAGGGTCCCCGTGTCGTCCCCCGGACCGGGCGGCGCGACCGCAGGCAGCAGCCCCGGGCCCATCGCATACGGCGTCGGGTCGAGCTCCTCCAACTCTTCCGGAAGCAACTGATAGAGGACCAGGTCCTCGTGGTGCAACACCTCGTTGCCACAAGCCCCGTAGAACCGGACATCCTCGTAGACCTCGACCACGGTCGCGCCGGTCGGTGATCTGCTCGGATCCGCCGGTTGGCTCCCCGGCGACTCCTCCCCACACCCGGATAGCCCCGCGGTGAGCCCGAGCACGAGGACAGGAACGGCAAGTCGGCCGGGCAGGGACACAGAGAGCCTCATGCTGGTATGACGCGAGGGCGTCCCCTGCTCGTTCCACGGCCGCGCCGATGAGTCCCGCATCCGGCACTGGTCAGTCCCGGGGAACAGCCCACGACCGAACGGAGTCAACCAATGTGTGACCTCACGCCCGCCACGCAGACGCTGAGCCGGGTCGTCGCAGGAGTCGGTGAGGACCAGCTCACCGGCCCGACTCCCTGCTCGGGGATGTCCGTGGCCGACCTGCTGGACCACGTTGCCGGGCTGGCACTGGCCTTCACCAGTGCGGCGGGCAAGGACGAGACGGCCGGCGGGGACCCGCCGCAGCCCGACGGGGCGAACCTGGGCCCGGAGTGGCGCAGCGTGATCCCGAGTCGGCTCACCGCCCTGGCCCAGGCCTGGCGTGCCGAGTCGGCGTGGACCGGGATGACCCGTGCGGGCGGGATCGACATGCCGGGCGAGGTGGCCGGGCTCGTCGCCGTCAACGAGGTGCTGGTCCACGGCTGGGACCTCGCGGTCGCGACCGGGCAACCGTTCCGGGCGGACGCCGAGGCGCTGACCGCGGCCGGCGGCTTCGTCCGGGCCTCCGTCGCGGAGAACCCCGACGGGACGCCGGGCCTGTTCGGACCGCCGGTCCCGGTGCCCGCGGACGCCTCCCCGCTGGACCAGCACCTGGGCCTCACCGGTCGGGACCCGGGGTGGCGCCCGTAGAGTCCCTCCCATGGAGCGGCTGACCACCAGGCCGGGAGGGCCCACGGTGCTGGTCACCGCGGTGCTGGCGGGTCTGGCGATGATCGGGCCGTTCACCATCGACACCGTCTTCCCCGGCTTCACCGCGATGGGGCAGGACTTCCGCGCGAGCAGCACCGCGATGCAGCAGGTGACCAGCGTCTACCTGCTCTCCTTCGCGGTGATGAGCCTGTTCCACGGGCCATTGTCGGACGCCGTGGGCCGCAAGCCCGTCATGATCGGCGGACTGATCGGCTACGTCCTGGCCACGGTCGGGTGCGCCCTGTCGCCGTCGTTGGGGATGCTGCTGGTCTGCCGGGCGCTGCAGGGCACCTTCGCAGGGGCCGGCACGATTGTCAGCCGCGCGGTGATCCGGGACATGTACTCCGGCGCCGACGCCCACCGGTTGATGAGCCGGGTGATGATGATCTTCAGCCTGGCGCCCGCCATCGCCCCCGTCGTCGGCGGCTGGCTCCTGGTCGTCGGGCCGTGGCCGGTCATCTTCTGGGCGATCGCGGGCTACGGGCTTCTCATCGCGCTGCTCACCGCCGTCGTGCTGCCCGAGACGCTTCCCACCGAGCGACGCCAACCCCTCCGGGCGCGACCAATGCTGACCGGTCTGGGCCAGGTGGCACGTCACCCGGCGTTCGCCCGCCTGGCGCTGGCGACCACGTTCACCTTCGCGGCGCAGTTCCTGTATGTCGTCTCCGCCCCGATCTTCGTCGTGGACCTCCTCGGCAAGGGCGAGCAGGACTTCTGGCTGCTGTTCGTGCCGATGATCGGCGGGTTGATGCTCGGCGCCTGGGTGTCGGGGCGTCTTGCCTCCCGGGTCGAGCGCGCGCGCCTGGTCGACGCGGCGATGGTGGGGTCGCTGGGAGCCGCCGGGGGCAACGTCCTCCTGATGTGGCTGGCGCCGGCCCTGCCCTATGCCGTCATCGCCCCCGGGCTCATCGCGCTCTGCGTGGCGATCGCGTTCCCCGTCCTGCAACTGGCCATGCTCGACCTCTTCCCCCACCACCGTGGATCTGCGGCGTCCATGGCGACCTTCGCCTCCCTGGTCTTCAACGCGCTGCTCGCCGGTGTCATCGCTCCGGTCGTCACCGGGTCCCTGGGACAGATGGCCCTCTACAGCTGCGGGTTCGCCCTCCTGGGGGCGCTGTTCTGGGGCTGGCACCGCCGTGAGGCGGCACGGGTCGTCGTCTCCTCCCGCTGAGGATCGCCGGGTCACGGAACGACGGGGCCGCGCGCTGCGTCCCATCCCCATGGGACGTCGTCGTCACCGACCGCAGACACTCGTGGCCGCCCTCTCGGTGGCCCTGTGCTTCCTGGCCGCCTGCGGGAGCGAGCCCTCCCCCCAGATGGCGGTGCGGACCGGGCCCGACGACGCGGCCAGCACGGACAGCGCGACCGGCACGGACGATGCGGGCACCGGAGGGGCCACGCTCACCGACGAGGCCTCGGCCGACGTTCTCCTCTACGTCAGCAACCAGTCCTTCGAGGACGACCCCGTGCGGATCACCGTGCATCTCGACGGGCAGCTGCTGCTCGAGGAGGACTTCGCCGTCGAGGGCCAGCACAACTGGGTCCTCTTCCCGCTGGACCTGGACCCCGGTGACCACCATCTCCGGGCGACCTCGGACACGGGCGTGACGATGGAGGAGACCTTCTCGCTCCCGGAGGGAGAGCGGCGGTGGACCGTGCTGGACTACTGGTACTACCCCGACGGCAGTGACGGCAGCGACGGCACCCCACGGCAGTTCACGTTCTCGGTCCACGACGAGGCGATCGGGTTCGCCTGAGCCCGCCCCGAGGTGCGGCTCACAGCACCGGGGACGGCACGCGCCGCCACTCCTGGAGCATCGGTGCCAGGCCGTCGGCAAGCATCGGCAGCTGCGGCACGAGCGAGAGCGCCGCCACCATCTGCAGGCTCCGCGCCCCGTCCATCACCCGCTGCAGGTCCGGGTCGACCGTGCGCAGCCCGAGCGGCCCCGCGGCCGCGTCGTAGGCAGCGACCGCCTCGGCCCCGTGGCCGGCGAGATCCCACTCGATGGGCCCCAGACAGACGTCCTCGAAGTCGCCGAACTTCAGGCCGCTGCGTGACCGGATGACGTTGTGTGACGGGGCGTCACCCTGGATCGGCTGCACGTCGACCTCGGGGAAGCGGTCCTGGAACGCCGTGGCGCTGGCCAGCACAGGCCGCAGCGCGTGCCACTCGGCGAACGCCCTGTCCAGGTCGTCGTCGGTGAGCAGGCTGCACCCCTCGAGGGCATCCATCATGGCCGGCAGCGGCTCGTTGAACGGGGTCAGGAAGGGCAACAGACCGGGGTATGCCGAGAGCGCGGCGTGCAGTGCCGCGCACACCGCGTGGTCGGCCCCCGCATACGGCTGGTGGTCGTCGGCGACGTCAACCAACTCCCAGAAGGTCATCGAGAAGTCGTCCTCGCGGACCGGCTCCTGCGGGACGAGCCGCGAGGGCCGGACCACGGGCACGTTCTCGCGGGCCAGCCAGTCCGCGACATCGATCTCCCGCTGCTGCCGGAGGGTGAGGGCCTCCGGGGTGGTCCCGGGGGGCAGCACCACGGGGATGCGGGCGACCACGGGTGAGGGGTGCAGGTGCACCACGACGGAGAACACATCGTGCAACACACGGGTCTCCTCGACCTTCAGACCCAGGTCGGTCGCCGCGTTGAACGCGGCCTCGGTGGCCAGCCGAGTGCGATCCGCCAGTTCCTCGGAGCTCAGCGCTGCGTCAGGCATACCCCATCGTGTCAGGAACGGGCCGGGAGCGCAGCACACCCGAGTTCGTCCGCGCGCCCCGACCGCCTACCGTGAGTTCCCCCACCTCGTGCCCCCAGGAGGAGTGCTCATGGCGTTCACGGTCCACGTGCCGATCCGGTTCAGCGACATCGACTCGATGCGGCACGTCAACCACGCCCGGTACCTCAGCTACTGCGAGGACCACCGCCTCGCGACCCTGGCCGCCATGGACGAGGCGGCCCCCGAGGCCCCGCCGCTGCAGGGCATCGTGGTCCGTCGTCTCGAGGTCGACTACCTGATGCCGGCGCTGCTGGCCGACCGGGAGATCGAGGTGCGCGCCAGCACCGTGCACGTCGGGCGCACGTCATTCCGGGTCCGCTACGACCTGCACACCACCCGGGGACACTGCGCGACGCTGGACACGGTCCTAGTCCACCTCGACGAGACCGGCGCCCCGGCGCCGCTCCACCCCGCCCACGTCGACTGGCTGGAGCAGCACCGCTGAGTGCTACTCCTGCCCGGGGTCCCTCCGGCGCCCGATAGCCAGACCCAGGAGAAGCCCGGCGAGGCCGACCGCGGCGTAGCCGCCGTACCGCCTGGCCAGGACGGGCAGCACCGCGCTGCCCAGGTCGATCGCGTCGTCCTCCTCCGTGTGCCAGCCCGGCTCCGGCCGTTGCGGGGCGGAGCGCGGGGTGGGCGGCGCCGTGGTGGTCGGGGTCGTGGTGGCCTCCGCAACCGGAGTTCCTGCCGCCTCCTCGGCCGCCGGCGCGCCCTGGGCGACACCCGTCCCGTCGTCACCGGGCGGCTCGGTGTCGTCCGACCCGCCCTCGTCGAGCTGCTGCTCGACGCAGGCGATGAACTGCTGCAGGAGCTTGTCGGAGACGTCCTGCATCACCCCGCGGCCGAACTGGGCGGGCTTGCCGGTGACGTTGAGGTCGGTGCCCACCTCCGCCCGGCTGCCGGAGCCGTCGGGCACGAGGGTGAGCGTGACCGTGGCCCCGGCGGTGCCGTTGCCACGCTTGTCCTTGCCCTGGGCCTCGATGACCGCGGTGTGGGCGGCGTCGTCCCGCTCGACGAACCGGCCCGTGCCGGCATACATCATCGCGATCGGGCCGAGTTTGACCTTGACCGTGCCGGCGAAGTCCTGCTCGGTCGCCTCGGTGACCGTGGCACCGGGGAAGCAACTGCCGACCCGGTGCAGGTCGGTCAGCAGCGCCCAGGCGCGGTCGGGGTCGGCGGGGACGGTGAACTGGTGCGACAGCTGCACGGCCTCACGCCCCCGCGGCTGTGAGGACGGCGCGCCGGGTGAGCACACCCGCGACGTGCTTGCGGTAGTCGGCGGCGCCGTTCAGGTCCGAGGGCGGGTCGGTGCCCTCCCCGACCCGGGCGCAAACCTCGCGCAGCGTGTCCGCCGAAGCGGCGCTGCCGACCAGTGCCTCCTCGACCGCGGGAGCCCGCAGCGGGGTCTGACCCATGTTGGTCAGCCCGACCTTCGCCTCGGCGATGGTGCCGCCCTCGGCGCGCACACACGCCGCGACCCCGACGATCGCCCACTGGTGGGAGACCCGGACGAACTTCTCGTAGGCGCTGCCCCACCCGGTGTGCTTGGGCACCCGGATCGCGGTGAGCAGTTCCCCCTCCTGCACGGCGGTCTCGAAGAGTCCGACGAAGAACTCCGCGGACGGGACCGTCCGTTCGCTGCCGTCGGATCCAGCGATCACCATCTCCGCGTCCAGGGTCAGGACCGGGGCTCCGACGTCACCGGCGGGATCGGCGTGCACGAGAGCCCCGCCGACCGTGCCGCGGTGGCGGATCTGCGGGTCGGCGACCTCGCCGACCGCCTGCACCAGGAGGCCGGCGTGCTCGGCGACCAGGCCGTCGCCGAGCAGGTCGTGGTAGGTCGTCATGGCGCCGATCCGCAGGGCGTCACCGTCGTCGGTCACGCCGCTGAGCCCGGGGATCCGCCCGAGGTCGACGAGGACCTCGGGCGCGTTGAGGCGCATCCGCAGGATCGGCAGGAGGGACTGCCCCCCGGCTATCACCTTGGCGTCGTCGCCGTGCTCGGCGAGCACGGCGAGCGCCTCGGCGACGCTCGCGGGGGCGACGTACTCGAACGGTGTGGGGATCACTGCACACCTCCTGGGGTGTCGCCGGTGCCGCTCTCAGGTCCGGGTGGGTCCTGGTTGGGTGCCGAGGGCTCGAAGTGGGGCGCGGCCGAGTCCTCGGTCTCGGTCTGTCCGCCGGCCGTGCCGGCCTGGATTGCCCGCCACACCCGCTCGGGAGTGCACGGCATCAGGATGTCGTTGACCCCGAAGTGGCGGATCGCGTCCACGACCGCGTTGACCACGGCCGGGGTGGAGGCGATGCAGCCGGCCTCGCCCACGCCCTTGGCGCCGAGGTCGTTGCTGGTCGCCGGCGACACCGTCCGGTCGGTGACGAAGGAGATCGTGTCGGCGGTGGTGGGGAGGGTGTAGTCCACGAACGACCCCGAGACCAGGGTGCCGTTCTCGTCATACACCGCCTCTTCCCAGAGCGCCTGCGCGATGCCCTGGACCAGGCCGCCGTGCACCTGGCCCTCGACGATGAGCGGGTTGACCACGTTGCCGATGTCGTCGACGGAGACGTAGGAGCGCATCCGCGAGGCGCCGGTCTCGGTGTCGATCTCCATCGCGCACAGGTGGGTGCCGTGCGGGAAGGAGAAGTTCACCGGGTCGAACGTCGCGTCGGCGTCCAGACTCGGCTCCATCCCGTCGGGCAGGTCGTGCGCCGCGAACGTGGCCAGTGCCAGGTCGGTCAGGCCGACGCTGCTGTCGGTGCCCCGCACCTGGAACCTGCCGTTGCTGAACTCCAGGTCGTCCACGCTGGCCTCGAGCTGGTGCGCCGCGAGCGGCTTCGCCTTCTCGATGACCTTCTCGGCGGCCTTGATCACTGCCTGGCCGCCGACGACGAGGGACCGGGACCCGTAGGTGTCCATCCCCTTCGGTGAGATCTGCGTGTCACCGTGCAGCACCTCGACGTCCTCGAACGGCACGCCCAGGGTGTCCGCCACGATCTGGCTCCACGCCGTCTCGTGGCCCTGGCCGTGTGCCGAGGAGCCGGTAATGACCTCGACCTTGCCCGACGGCAGCATCCGCACGGACGCGTGCTCCCACCCGCCCGCGCCGTAGTTCAACGAGCCCAGGACCCGGGACGGCGCCAGGCCGCACATCTCGGTGAACGTCGAGATCCCGATCCCCAGCTGCACCGGGTCGCCGGACTCGCGCCGCTCCTGCTGCTCGCGCCGCAGCTCGTCGTAGCCGAACAGCTCCTTGGCCCGGGCCGTGGCTGCCTCGTAGTTGCCGGAGTCGTACTCCAACCCGCACACGGTGGTGAAGGGGAACTCCTCGTGGGTGATCCAGTTCTTCTCCCGGATCTCCATCGGGTCCACGCCTACCTCGACCGCGAGCTCGTCCATCAGCCGTTCGATGGCGTAGGTGGCCTCGGGCCGCCCGGCGCCGCGGTAGGCATCGGTCCAGGTCTTGTTGGTGAAGATGTTCTTGCAGGTGAAGTGGTAGGCGGGGAACTTGTAGATGGCGTTGAACATGAACGCCCCGAGGATCGGCACGCCGGGCGTGACCAGGCCCAGGTAGGCGCCCATGTCGGCGAGCAGCTCGACCTTCAGGCCGGTGACCGTGCCGTCCTTGCGGGCGGCCAGCGTCAGCTTCTGCCACTGGTCGCGACCGTGGTGGGCCGCCAGGAGCGACTCGCTGCGGGTCTCGGTCCACTTGCAGGGCTTGCCGGTGTGCCGGGCTGCCAGGAAGGTCAGGATCTCCTCGGGGGTCACCTGCAACTTGCCGCCGAACCCGCCGCCCACGTCCGGGGCAATGACCCGGACCTTGGACTCGGGGACGCCGAGCGTCAGGGCCAGCATCAGCCGCAGGATGTGCGGCACCTGGGTGGCCGACCACATGACGAACTGCTCGCCGGTGGGGTCCACCACGGTGGAGCGCGGCTCCATGAACGCGGGGATGAGTCGCTGCTGGCGGTACTCCCGCTCGATGAGGACCTCGGCGTCGCGGATGGCCTCCTCGACGTCGCCGCCGGTCCCGGCCTCGGCCGAGTCGAAGGTCCAGGTGGCGCTGAGGTTCGTGCCCAGGTCGGGGTGTGCCAGGGTCTCGTCGGCGGCGGCAGCCTTCAGCTCCAGCGCGGCGGGAAGATCCTCGTAGTCCACGTCGACCAGCTCGGCGGCGTCCCGGGCGGCGGCGGCGCTGCGGGCGATGACGACCGCCACCACCTCGCCGGCGAAGGCAACCCGGTCGACGGCCATGGCCGGGTGCGGGGGCGCCTTCTGGTCCTCGGTGATCGGCCAGGCGCAGGGTAGCGACCCCTGGAGGTCCTTGACGTCCTGGCCGGTGAGCACCGCGACCACGTTCGGGGCGGCTGCCGCCTCCGAGGTGTCGATGGCGGTGATGGTGGCGTGGGCGAACGGGCTGCGCACCATGCTCAGGTGCAGCATGCCGGGCAGTTGGGTGTTGTCGGTCCACCGTGTCCGGCCGGTGATGAGCCGCTCGTCCTCCTTGCGCCGGCGGGACTTGCCGACCTCCAGCTCGGGGCCGGCCGTCGTCGGCTCCTCGGTGATCGTCATGACGACACCGCCTCGGACTGACCGGACGCCTGTTGCACGGCCTTGACGATGTTGTGGTAGCCCGTGCACCGGCACAGGTTCCCCTCCATCCCGACCCGGATCTCCTCCTCGGAGGGCTGGGCGTTCTCCTGCAGCAGGCTGGTGGCCTGCATGATCATGCCCGGCGTGCAGAACCCGCACTGCAGCGCGTGACACTCGCGGAACGCCTCCTGGACCGGATGCAGCTGACCGTCCCCGGCCAGTCCCTCGATGGTGGTCACCTCGCGCCCGTCCGCCTGGACGGCGAGCACGTTGCAGGACTTGACGCTCTGGCCGTCCAGGTGGACGGTGCAGGCCCCGCAGTTGCTGGTGTCGCACCCGATGACGGTGCCGGTCTTGCCGAGGGTCTCGCGCAGATACTGCACCAGGAGCGTGCGCGGTTCGACGTCGTCGGAATAGGTCGTGCCGTCGACCTTGACGGTGATACGGGCCATAGAAGTCACTCCATCGTGTGGGGACAGTGAACCTGCCACGGGACGTGCTTCTGATCCTGTCCAAGGAACCGGGCCGTGACAAGGGTCACACTCGGATCGTCGGCCCACGCCACAGCTCATACCGCAGGTGCGGACATACCCATGCTGATGGAACACGCACTCGCGGGTCAGGTGAGGCTTTCCTCACTCGGCGCGGCGACGGGGTCGTGGTGGTGGATCGGGCCCACGGCGTGGGTGAGTCGCTCCCCCGCGCCGCCCCACCGCAGCGCGATGACCTCCGCCGCGATGCTCACCGCCGTCTCCTCTGGCGTGCGTGCTCCCAGGTCCAGCCCGATCGGGCTGGAGAGCCTGGCCAGGTGGGACTCGTCCACGCCGGAAGCGCGCAACCGGGAGAGTCGGTCCTCGTGGGTGCGCCGGGAACCCATCGCCCCGATGTAGGCCACGGGCGGGCCGGCGAGCGCGGCCTCCAGCAGTGGGACGTCGAACTTCGGGTCGTGGGTCAGCACGCAGATCACCGTGCGCTCGTCGATCCGGTCGGCGGCGACCTCCTCGGCCAGGTAGCGGTGCGGCCAGGTCACGACGACCTCGTCCGCATCCGGAAACCGGGAGCGGGTCGCGAAGACGGGACGGGCATCGCAGACCGTGACGTGGTAGCCGAGGAAGGACCCGATCCGGGCGACGGCGGCGGCGAAGTCGATGGCACCGAAGACCAGCATCCTCGGCTTCGGGGCGTAACTGGCGACGAAGACCCGCATCCCCTCCCCCCGCCGCTCCCCATCCGGGCCGTAGACCAGCGTTGCGGTGCGACCGTTGGCCAGCAGGCCGCGGGCGTCATCCCGGACGGCGGCGTCGGCCCGGTCACTGCCCAGGGTGCCGGGGTCGGCCCCCTCGGTCGCGCCCTCGGGGCGCACCACCAGGCGGCGCCCCAGCCACGTCTCGTCGGGGTGGGCGACCACGGTGGCGACCGCCACGGGCCGGCCCTCCTCGATGTCGCCCGCAACGGCGCCGAGCTGGGGGAAGGTCTCGCGGGACACCTCCTCCACGAAGACGTCGAGGATCCCCCCGCAGGTCAGGCCCACCGCGAACGCGTCGTCGTCGCTGACGCCGTACCGCTGCAGGATCGGACCCCGGCCCTCGAGCACCTCCTGGGACAGCTCGTAGACCGCACCCTCCACGCACCCTCCGGACACCGACCCGACGGCCTCCCCTCCCGGGCCCACCAGCATCGAGGCGCCCGGCGGGCGGGGCGCCGAGCGCCACGTCCCGACCACCGTGCCCATGCCGACGCGCTCGCCAGCCTCCCACCAGTCCACCAGTTCGTGCAGCACCTCACGCACGCCCGACCACCTCCACCAGCTCCTCGAACGCAGCCATCGAGTGACCGGCCACGAAGTCGTCACAGTGCGGCAACGCCGCCACGATCCCCTGCTGCACCGGCGCGTAGCCGGGCCGACCGCGGTGCGGGTTGGCCCAGACGACCCGGTGCGCCAGGGCGTGCAGCCGCCTCATCTGCTCGGCCAACAGCTCGGTCCCGTCCCGTTCCCAGCCGTCGGAGAGGACGACGACGACCGCGCGCCGGGCCATCCCACGGCGTCCCCACCGGTCCAGGAACGCCGCGAGGGCCTCGCCGAGCCTGGTGCCGCCGGACCAGTCCGGCACCGTCTCCCCGGCCCGCAGCAGCGCCCGGTCCGGGTCCCGCTCCCGCAGGGCGTGGGTGACCCGGGTTAGCCGGGTGCCCATCGTGAACACCTCGGTGGCGCGCGGGGCGGCCTGCACCACGGCGTGTGCCAGCCGCAGCAGCGAGTCGGCGTAGGCGGACATCGACCCGGACACGTCGACGAGCAGCACCACCTGGCGCGGCCGGGTGTCCCTCCTGCGGTAGCGCACCGGTCCCGGCTCCCCCATCCGTCGGAGCTGGGCGCGCAGGGTGGCCGGTCCGTCGATCTGGCCGCGGTGGGAGCGGGTATGCCGTCGGGCGGGCCTGGTGGGAGGGTCCGGCCGCAGGGTGGCGAACAGTCGGCGCAGCTCGGCCCGGTCCTCCGGTGACAACCCCGCGACGTCCCGGTGGCGCAGCACCTCCGTGGGGCTGGCGACGGCGCGCACGACGTCCTCCCCGTCCCTGGCACCGCCGTTGCCCCCGTCACCCAGGTCCGCCCGTACGGTCTGCAGGCGGGGGACCTCCTGCTGGGTGACGGCGTTCATGGACGTGCCACCGAACCAGCCGGTGAAGACCCTGTCGAACGGTTCGACATCAGCCGGCGAGGCAGTGAGCGTGGCCCTGCCGGCCCAGTAGAGTGCCGCGCGGTCGGCGATGCCCACCTCGGCTCCTGCCCTCAGGAAGGTGCGTTCCCGGTCGGCGGTGACCGGCAGCCCGGCGGCGCGCAGCGCCCGGGCGAACCCGAGCAGGATCTCCTCGCCGCTCCAGCTCATCAGCGGGTCAGCATCCGGTCCAGCGCGCGCCGGACCCGGTCGGTGTCCTCGCGGTACTTCACGGCCGTGCCCAGGGTCGTCGCGGCCACCTCAGGGTCCAGGGTGCTCGCGCCGAGCGCCTGCAACGCCCGTGCCCAGTCGAGTGTCTCGGCGACACCGGGTGGCTTGATCAGGTCCTCCTCGTGGCGCAACCGCTGCACCAGCGCCACGACCTCCCCGGCCAGGTCCTCGGCGACCTCCGGCGCCCGTGTCCGCACGATCTCCAGCTCCCGCTCCAGGCCGGGGTGGTCGATCCAGTGGTAGAGGCAGCGGCGCTTGAGCGCGTCATGTAGCTCCCTGGTGCGGTTGGACGTCAACACCACCAGGGGCGGGGTCTGCGCGGTGACGGTGCCGACCTCGGGGATGGTCACCTGCCAGGTGGACAGCACCTCCAGCAGGAACGCCTCGAACTCGTCGTCGGCCCGGTCGATCTCGTCCACCAGCAGCACGCAGGGGCTCTCCCGCAGCGCCCGCAGCACGGGGCGTGCCAGCAGGAACCGCTCGTCGAACAGCTCGGCCTCGAGCTCGGCCGTGTCCCGCGAGGGGCCTCCCGAGGCGGCCAGTGCTTCGACGGTGCGCAGGTGCAGAATCTGCCGCGGGAAGTCCCAGTCGTAGAGGGCCTGCGTGGCATCGATCCCCTCGTAGCACTGCAGCCGGATCAACGGCACCGTCAGCACCTCGGCGAGCGCCTCGGCCAGTGCGGTCTTGCCGGTCCCCGGCTCCCCCTCCAGGAGCACGGGCCGGGACAGTTGATGGGCCAGGAACGTCACCGTGCTCAGGCCGTCGTCGGCCAGGTAGCCCGTGCTGCCCAGGGCCTTGCGCACGCTGGCGGCGTCGCTGAACATCTCCGCGGCTCGCATGGCCCGAGCATGCCCGAGGTCCGCCGGGGTGTCGACATCGGCACCGGTCGCCAGCGCGCCGACCTCCACCACCGTGGGTCGGTGTGCCCGCAGGTAGTCGCGGGCTCCGCGGTCGCCGTCCGCCGCCTCTAGGACACCCGCCCAGTGCTGCCTGCCCAGCACCACCGGGTGGCCGGGGACACCGTCGTATGCCGCACGGACCAGGGCGGTCTCGGGGCGCGGTGCGACGGTGGTCGCGGCGAGGATCCGGCGCACCACCTCGGGTCCGACGTCGGGCAGGTCGACGAGGTGCACGAGTGCCGCCGAAACCCCGGTGCCCCCCGGGTCGTCCTCCCCGAGCCGGGTCAGGCCGGCCCGGAGGGAGGACCCCATGCCCTGCTCCCACTCCGGGCACAGGACGGTCCTCACCCCGGGCAGCCCGGCCGCGTCCAATCGGGCCTGCACCTCCTCCCCCTGGGCCCCGACCACGACGAGCACCTCGGTGCACCCTCCGGCGAGGAGCGACCGGCAGGCCGCCTCGGCATAACTCGTCCCGTCCGCCCCCTCGAGGAGGGCCTTGGGCGTGCCCATCCGTCTCCCGGCGCCCGCCGCCAGGACGAGCCCCTGCACCTGCGCGCGCGACGGCATACCCATCGGCCCATTCTCGCCCACCGGGCTGACACCCGGGGTGTCCCCGCGTTAGCGTGCTGCGATGAGACGCCGGCCCCACGAGAACGTCGCCACCGTGCTGGTGGCTCCGGCGGCGCTGCTCGACCTCGAGCTGGACCTCATGGCCGTCGACCTGCGCCTGTGGCCGATCGAGTCGGCCCCGATCTGTGTCGACGGACCGCGCACCGCGTTCCAGGTCCGGCACCGGCTGCTGGAGAAGCACCGTGGCGAGTGGGACTGTGCCGCGGACTGGACCCCCGTGTGGATCGGGTTCGGGGACAGCTGGCGCGACGGGGACGAGCCGCTCCCGTGGGCCGCGCACGTCGCCCTGTGGCACGTGCTGGACTCCCGCGCCGACGCGGTGCGCTTCCACCGTCGCCTGGAGGGGGTCGCCACGATGCCCCGGCCGGAGGAGTCGTTCCCGGCTCCCGGGCAGTCCACCCGGCGCAGCCGGTGAGCCCGGTCGCGGAGGTCTTGCTCAGTAGGCCTTGCTGACCGTGGACATCCGGAAGTCGGGAATCCGCAGCGCCGGGGCGTAGGAGCAGGTGAACCAGTCGTTCCACTCCCGACACAGCGTGTGCTCGGACCGGCCCGCCTCACTGGCCCTGCCCAACAGGCTGATCGGCGACTCGTTGAAGCGGAAGTTGTTCACCGCAGCGGTGACCCGCCCTTCCTCGATGAGGTAGACGCCGTCCCGGGTGAGTCCGGTCAGCAGCAGCGTCTGGGGGTCGACCTCGCGGATGTACCACAGGCAGGTCAGCAGCAGCCCGCGTTCGGTGCCGGCGATCAGCGCGTCCAGGTCCGCGGTGCCACCGGCGTCGATCACCAGGTTCTCGGTCGGGAACGGCAGACCGCCCTCGCCGCCGGAGCGGGCCAGTCCGGCGCGGGTGCGCACCAGGTTGGTGAGCACGCCGTCGCGCAGCCAGTCGACCCGGCCCACCGGGACCCCGTTGTCGAACACCGAGGCGAGACCGGGAGCAGAGCTGGGCAGGGCGGCGAACGGTGCCTGCTGGAACTGGGAGTGCTCGGGGTCGGAGTACATCGTCACGGGCAGGCTGCTGAGCCGCTCCCCGATCCGGGTGCTGCCCCGCTCCGCGCCGGCGAAGACGTTCTGCCCCTGCTCGGCGTCCCGGGCCCCCATCGACCAGTAGGCATAGACCAGCAGGTCCACGACCGCACCCGGCGGCAGGATGGTCTCGTACTCCCCCGCGGGCAGGTCCACGCGGGTGCTGCCCCAGCCCAGGCGCCGTTCCAGCTCGTCGTGCATCGCGGCCACGTCGACGTCGGTGAAGTCCGTGGTCTGGGCGCCCACCCAGGCGGAGTTCACCAGGTCCGGTGCCTTGGCGTTGATCTCCAGGCGACCCATCGGCTCCACGGCCCGCCGGCGCAGGCCGGCGCTGTTGGCGAGCCAGGTCGTGGTGCGCCGGTACTCGGCGAACCCGAACAGCAGGTGGCCGCCCTGCTCGGCACGCTCGAAGGCGGCGCCGAGGTCCCGGGCCAGTGCCGCGAAGTCCTCCGGGCCGATCCGGTATGCCGCATGGTCGAAGTCGGCGTCGACGACACCGTCGGCGAGGGGTTGGGCCTCCTCGTCGGCGGGCGCCCCGGGGGCGGCCGCGTCGGCCTGGCGGACCAGCGCGATGAGGTCCTCGACGTCCCCCAGCGGACCGCCGACCGAGGCGGCGGAGATGCCGTCGGCGACGTCCGCGGTGCTGATCACGGTGGCCGTGCGCTGGGTCATCGACCCGTTGGTGGTGAGCGCGTTGGCGGCCCATCGGAGATTCACCTCGTGCGACTCCCGCACCAGGACGGTGCAGTCCCGGGCGGTCGAGGTGGCCAGGGCCTGCTCGATCCAGGTGCTGACGGTGGCCTCGCTCATCAGTGGTCACCCTCCGTGGTGTTGAGCACGTTGACGTCCCGGAACCGGGCTGCGGGGCACCCGTGACTCACCGGGGCGCCCTGACCGGGCTGGCCCTTGCCGCAGTTCAGCGACCCGGCCAGCAGGTAGGTCTCGGGACCGCCCACGGCGTCCATCGATCCCCAGAAATCCGTCGTGGTGGCCTGGTAGGCGACGTCCTTGACCTGCCCCGCGAGACGGCCGTCCCTGATCCGGAAGAACCGCTGCCCGGTGAACTGGAAGTTGTAGCGCTGCATGTCGATCGACCACGACTTGTTGCCGACGATGTAGATCCCGTCGTCGACCCCGGCGATCAACCCGTCCACGTCGGGCCCCTGCGGGTCCGCGGCCAGCGACACGTTCGGCATACGTTGCAGCGGGATGTGCCCGGCAGAGTCCGCGTACGCGCAGCCGTTGGACCGGCCGAAGCCCTTCTCCTGGGCCATCTGCCGGTTGAGCTGGTAGCCGACCAGCACCCCGTCCTTGATGATGTCGAACGTCTGGGCCGCGACCCCCTCGTCGTCGAACCCGACCGTCGCCAGCCCGTGCTCGGTGACCCGGTCTCCGGTGACGTTCATGTGCGCCGAGCCGTACTGCAGGGTGCCGAGCTGGTCGAAGGTGGCGAACGAGGTGCCGGCGTACGCAGCCTCGTAGCCGAGTGCCCGGTCCAGTTCCGTGCCGTGCGCGACCGACTCGTGGATGGTGAGCCAGAGGTTGGTCGGCTCGATCACCAGGTCGTAGCGGCCGGCCTCGATCGAGGGTGCCTTCGCGTGCTCGGCGAGCAGCTCGGGCAGCTGGGCGATCTCCCCGTCGAAGTCCCAGCCGGTGCCGGTGAGGTACTCCCAGCCCCGACCCGCGGGCGGGGCGACGGTGTTCATCGTGGAGAACCCCCCGTCGCCGATGTGGGCCGCCTGGAAGTCGGGATCGATCCGCACCCGTTGCTGGGTGGTGGAGGTGCCGGTGAGGTCGGCGTAGAAGGTGTTCTCCTTGACCGCCAGCAACCGCGCGGTCGCGTGGTGGACCGCGTCGGCGGCCAGCAGCCGCTCGGACAGTTCGACCAGCCGGGCGAACCGCTCGGCCTCGGGCACCTCGAACGGGTCGACCTCGTAGGACGGACACCCAGGTCTGGTCGGCATGCACCGGCTCGGGCGCGAGGGCCACGGGGCTGCTGACCAGCGGCCGGGCGACCGCGGCCATCGCGACCGCCTGCTCGGCCAGCCGGGCCGCCTCCTCCGTCGTCAGGGCCACGCCGGCCGCGAAGCCCCAGGACCCCTCGTGGATGACCCGGACGCTGAGCCCCAGCTCGGCGGAGTCTGAACTCGCCTCCAGCCGGGCATCGCGCAGCATGCGGTGCAGCCGCTGGGTGCGCACGACGCGCAGGTCGGCATGGCTGGCGCCGAGGGCACCTGCCCTGCCCAACGCCGCGTCGGCGAGCTCCCGGAGTGGGAGCGCGGTGAAGATCGGGTCGATGTCAGGCACGCACCGAGCCTACGTGGCCCCGACGGCGCGCCTGCTCTGCCCACGCCCGACGCCCCACAGGATCGCGCCGACGATGGCCAGGATGCCCCCGAGGAAGGCGCCGGCCACGGCTAGGCCGAAGCCCAGGAAACCACCGATCGCCCCCTGCACGTCGAAGGCGGCGCCGACGAGGGTCGGCCCGCCCTCGCAGCGCACCTCGTGCTCCCCGTCCTGCTGCGCCGTGAAGGTGGCCACGGCGGAGTACATCGATCCCTCGTGCTCCCCGCGCAGTTGGCGGCCCTCGGTGAGGGTCAGTTCCGCACCGTCGGGCCCGACGACGGAGCAGGCGGCCTCATCGGCACCGGCCACCTGGTAGATAGTGCGCCGGTCGTCGGCCTCCAGGGTGATGGTGGTGTCTCCGGTGAAACTGTCGGCACCATCCAGGACGCCCCGCACCGCCTGGAACGAGCTCGACCAGGTGAAGACGGCGATAACCGTCGAGACCGCCAGGATGACCGCGCCGATCCAGAACGTGATCGCCCCAGCCCTGCGCTTGCCGCTTCCCGGGAAGCGGCGTGGGGTAGGGCGTCATGCGGGCAGCACGTAGAAGTACATCAGGAGGTAGTGCAGCGCTGCCGCCAGGACCACCAGCGCGTGCCACACCTCGTGGAAGCCGAACACCCCGGGACGCGGGTTGGGCCTCTCGAGGACGAAGATGACGAACCCGATGCTGTAGACGATGCCGCCCGCAGCCGTCAGCGCGAGGGCCCCCACGGGCAACGCGCCGTCCGCCCCGATCAGCAGCACCGTCATCCACCCCAGCGTGATGTAGAGCGTGTTGGTGACCCACTTGGGCAGCGCGCGGAAGACGGACCGCAGCACCATTCCGACGATCGCGATGGCCCAGACCGCACCGAACACGGTCCAGCCGTAGGTGTTGCGGAAGACCACCAGCACCAACGGGGTGACGGTCCCGGCGATCAGCAGGAACACCGAGGTGTAGTCCAGGGTGCGCAACACCTCGTTGAACGCTGGGCCACGGTCCAGCCCGTGGTGCAGCGCGCTGGCCACGAACAGGGTGATGAGCGACAGGCCGTAGATGCTGAAACCGACGATCTTCCACGGGTCGCCCTGCTCAGCGGCCTGGGAGATCAGCAGGGCCGACCCGACCAGGGCAAAACAGGCCCCGAACATGTGGGAGATCGTGTTGAACCGTTCGTCGGTCACATGGACGCTGCCGTCCTTGCTGAGTGTGGTGTGCTCCACCAGGCTCCTCTCCCGGGATGAGGCCCCCAGCGTACCGGCGGGTAGGTCCCCGACCGGTCACCAGACCTGCCGGAGCACCCCGATCGCCTGGTCCAGGTCCAGCCCCTTGGCACGCGCGACCTTGACGTATGCCGACGCCGCCGCCGAGACCTCGCCGGCACCCGTGGCGTCGACCGGCTCCCGCAGGACGGTGCCGTGCCGCCCGCGGGTCTCGACGTGCCCCTCCGACTCCAGCTGGCGGTAGGCCTTGGCGACCGTGTTGGCCGCGATCCCGAGGTCCCCGGCCAGGGTGCGGACGGGAGGGAGCCTAGTGCCGGCTACCAGGTCGCCGGCAGCGACGCCCGACACGACCTGGTCCACGATCTGCTGGAACACGGGCGTGCTCGCCGTGCTGTCGATCCGGATCTGGTGAGGCATCCCCCGATTGTGCCCGCCCCGACGAAATGCCGTTGCCCAGGGCGCCGACCGGCCCCTAGCATCGCCGTGATCGCTGTCCCATACCCGCGAGGTTCCCGTGCTCCTCTGAGGTCGTCCCTCACCCTTCCTGCGCCGCCCCGCGATCGCCGCGACGGTGCGCGCGCCCCGACGACCTCCGGAGGCACTCATGTGTCCGACCACCTCCCACTCCTCGGCCCGTGCGGCCTCCATCGCCGTCACCGGCCTGAGCTTCGCCTGGCCCCGCGGCGACATCGTCTTCGACGAGCTCGACCTGGTCGTGCCTCCCGGACGCTCCGGGCTGATCGGCACCAACGGCTCCGGCAAGTCGACCCTACTGCGGCTGATCGCGGGCGAGCTGCCCGCGCAGGGCGGGCACGTCACCACCTCCGGTGACGTGGGCTACCTGCCGCAGGACATGACGCTGCGGGTCGCCCAACCGGTCACCGAGTTCCTCGGCATCGACCGGACCCTGAAGGCCATCGCGGCAGTGACCGGTGGCGATGCGTCCGCGGCACACTTCGAGACGATCGGCGAGGACTGGGACGTCGAGGAACGCGCCGCCGCACAGCTGGCCCAGCTCGGGCTGCCGGACGACGTGCTGCACCGCCGGCTCGGCGACCTGTCGGGCGGTGAGACCGTGCAGCTCGCCCTGGCGCGGCTGCTGCTGAGGCAGCCGGGCGTCCTGCTCCTCGACGAGCCCACCAACAACCTGGACCGCCGGGCGCGGGAGCGGCTCTACCAGGCCGTCGCCGGGTACCGGGGTGCGCTGCTCGTCGTGAGCCACGACCGGGAGCTCCTGGAGCACGTCGATCAGATCGGCGACCTCCGGGACGGATCCGTGACCTGGTACGGCGGCGGCTTCACCGCCTACACCAGGCAGGTGGACGCCGAGCAGGAGGCCGCGGCCCAGGCGGTGCGCACCGCCAGGGCCGACGTGCGACGGCAGCAGCGGGAGCTGGTCGCGTCACAGACCACGCTGGACCGGCGCAAGCGGTATGCCGCGAAGATGTATGAGAACACCCGGGAGCCACGGGCCGTGATGAAGCTGCGCAAGCGGACGGCCCAGGTGTCGGCGGCGCGCCTGACCGAGCAGCACCAGGGTGACGTCGCACGCGCCCGGGAGCACCTGGAGCAGGCCGAGGCGCGGGTGCGTGAGGATGCCCAGATCCGGGTCGATCTGCCGGACTCGGCGCTGCCGGCCGGTCGCGACGTGCTCCTGCTCACCGGTGTCGTGCTGCGCCACGGCCTCCGTGTCCCCGACCTACACCTGCGCGGACCGGAGCGGGTGTCCCTCACCGGGCCCAACGGCTCCGGCAAGACGACCCTCCTCCAGACGGTCACCGGCGCCCTGGATCCCCGGGAGGGGACGGTCGACCTGCGGGTCCCCGCGCGGATGCTGCCGCAACGGCTCGACGTGCTGGACGACGGTATGTCGCTGGTGGCCAACCTGGGTCGGTTCGCACCCCGCGCCGATCCCAACACGCTGCGCGCCGCCCTGGCCCGGTTCCGGATCAGGGGCGGCGACGCGGACCGCGCGGTCGGCACCCTGTCCGGCGGCGAACGGTTCCGGGCCACGCTGGCCGCGCTCCTGCTGGCCGAGCCCACCCCGCAGTTGCTGATCCTCGACGAGCCGACCAACAACCTGGACCTGCTCAGCGTGGACCAACTCGTCTCGGCACTTTCCGCCTACCGGGGGGCGCTGCTGGTGGCCAGCCACGACGAGCGGTTCCTCGCCGAGATCGGGATCAGCCGGACCCTCGACCTCGGCGAGGAGCCACCCTCGTGACCCTCCGGGGTCACTCCCCGATCAGGCCACCGTCCCGGCGGTAGGCGACCGCGATGCCGGGCCGGGGGATCGAGGAGCCGCCGTCGGGCCAGTGCGACCCGGGGTTGTCGAACGAGGCGCCGTCGACCTCACCGGGGTGCTGCACCGCGACCAGCACCAGCCGGTCCTGCACGATCGGCCCGCAGGTCTCCCCGCCCCGGGGCACCGCGAGGAACTGGCGCACCCAGCCCCGGTGCTCGCCGGCGACGGGCACGCCATACAGCGCGTCGTTGGTGCCGAGCGTGCCGGGCTGGCCGTCGGTGCTGATCCAGAGGTTGCCGTGCTGGTCGAAGGCCACGTTGTCGGGGCAGGAGATCGCCGACACCTGGCTCTTGTCGAACCCGGCGAAGTAGGTGCTCGGGTCCTCCGGGTCACCGCACAGCAGCAGCACCTTCCAGGTGAACGCGGTGGCCGCCGCGTCGTCGCCCGCCTCGGAGAGCTCCATGACGTGGCCGTGCTTGTTGTTGCCCCGCGGGTTCGCCTCGTCTGCCTGCTCGTTGGTGCGGGCCGTGTTGTTGGTCAGCGCCATGTAGACCTTGCCGGTCACCGGGCTCGGCTCGACGTCCTCGGGCCGGTCCATCTTGGTGGCCCCGACGAGGTCCCCGGCCTGCCGGGTGAAGAGCAGCACCTCCTGCGCCGACATCCCGGGGACGAACGAGCGGGGGCCGCTGACGCAGCTTGATCCACTCCCCGGTCCCGTCGAACTCACCGTCCGAGGGCAGCGTGCCCGTCCCGTCGATCTCCTCCGGCGGGGAGTCCCCGGTGAACCGTGCGACATACAGCGTCGCCGTTGTCCAGCAGGGTGGAGTTGTGCGCGGCGTCGCCCTCCCGGTACCGGTCCCGCGAGACGTACTTGTAGAGATAGTCGAAGCGCTCGTCGTCGCCCATGTAGGCCACCGCGTGCCCGTCGGCGCTGATCGCGATGGTGGCGGCCTCGTGCTTGAACCTGCCGAGCGCGGTCCGCTTCTTCGGCGTCGACGTGGGGTCGAAGGGGTCGACCTCCACGATCCAGCCGAACCGGTTCACCTCGTTCGGCTCCTGGCCCAGGTCGAACCGCGGGTCGTGCCGCTCCCACTTGCGCTCGGTGGCACCGCCGGGCAGGCCGTAGCGGGCCAGTCGCTCGCGGGCCACCGGGTCGGTCACCTGGTCGGCGTTGGCGAAGTACTGGTTGAAGTTCTCCTCCGCGGTGAGCCAGGTGCCCCACGGCGTGATGCCCCCCGCGCAGTTGTTCAGGGTGCCCAGGACGGTCCTGCCCCTGGGGTCGGCGCTGGTCTGGACGTGCCGGGACCCGGCCACCGGGCCGGTGAGCTGGAACTCGCTGTGCGCGTGGAAGCGCCGGTTCAGGCCGTGGTCCAGGACCGGCTCCAACCCGACGTCGTGGCCACCGCGGCGGCCGCTCGGGCGCACCGCCACCACGGTCAGGCCGTGCGCCGCCCACCCGATCTCCACCTGCTCCAGGGTCGGGTTGTCGGGGTCGTAGTCCGGCAGCATCATCGGCTCGGTGGTGTATTCGTGGTTCACCACGAGCACGGTGACGTCCTGCCCGGCGTGCCGACCCACGAGGATCCCGGTGTGGTCGTTGTTGAAGCCGAACTGGCGCTGCTGGGCCGCGGCACTCTGGTTGTGGGGGTCAAACGCGGGGGCGTCGGACCACAACGGGTCGCCCCAGGCGATGACCACCTCACTGAGGTACCCCTCGGGGACGGTGATCGCGTCGTTGGTCTGCTGCGCGATCGGCGCGAAACGCAGGCCGACCGGGCCGGCGCCCCGCGGCGGGACCCGTCCCCCGGCACCCGCCAGGGGAGCAGCGGCAGCGGGCTGACGCCCACCCCCGAGCACGCCACTCCCGGCGACCAGGGCGACGACCGCGCCGGCCTTCAGCAGGGAGCGCCGGCTGAACGCCTCCTGCGCGATGTCACCGAAGTAGGGGTTCCCGGACCTGTTGGGGACGTCGTGGAAGCACGCGTCTCCGCAGCGGTAGCGGCACGTCATCCGGGATCGGCCGGTGCCGTGACCACCGACGGGGGTCAGTGGCAATCGGGCGCGGTTCGCGGGCGGCACAGACATGGGGGATCTCCTTCGGGAAGCGGTGGCTGCCGCCACGCTAGGGAGCGTCCGTTTCCCTCGGCACCAATCCTGCGTGAACATCCGGGCTCACTCAGGTGGCGATCCGTTGGCCCAAATCTCTGCGGGAATCCAAGTGTGCTGGTGGCGATTTAGCGACCGTCAGCATGTCCCTATTCCGCCCGTGACCGGTGACCCTCCCCGCGCTCAGATGACCCCGAGCGCGAGCATCGCGTCGGCCACCCGGATGAAGGCGGCGGCATTGGCACCGAGGACGTAGTCCCCGGGAGCGCCGTACTCGTCCGCGGTCTCGGCGCACCGCTCGTGGATCCCCCGCATGATCTCCGACAACCGCGCCTCGGTGTGCTCGAAGGTCCAGGAGTCCCGGGAGGCGTTCTGCTGCATCTCCAGCGCGGAGGTGGCCACGCCGCCGGCGTTGACCGCCTTCCCGGGGCCGAACAGCACACCGGCCTCCTGGAACACCCCGACTGCTCCCGGGGTCGCGGGCATATTGGCCCCCTCGCCCACCGCGAGGCAGCCGCCGGCGACCAGGGACCGGGCCCCCTGCTCGTCCAGCTCGTTCTGCGTCGCGCAGGGCAGCGCCACCTGGCAGGGCACGTCCCAGATGGAGCCGTCGGACACGTGGACCGCCCCGCGCTCCTCCGCGTAGTCGCTGATCCGGCCGCGCCGCACCTCCTTGATCTCCTTGACCAGCTCGACGTCGATACCCTGCTCCTCGACGACGTAGCCGCCGGAGTCCGAACAGGCCACGACCGTCCCGCCCAGCTCGTGCACCTTCTCCATCGCGTAGATCGCGACGTTGCCCGAGCCGGACACCACGACCTTCTTGCCGTCGAAGGACCCGTTCACGGTGCTCAGCATCTCGTCGACGAAGTACACCGTGCCGTAGCCGGTGGCCTCCTTGCGGACCATCGACCCGCCCCATCCGAGCCCCTTCCCGGTCAGCACCGCCGACTCGTAGCGGTTGGTGATCCGCTTGTACTGCCCGAAGAGGTACCCCAACTCACGGGCGCCGACGCCGGTGTCACCGGCCGGGACGTCGGTGTACTCACCGATGTGCCGGTACAGCTCGGTCATGAATGACTGACAGAACCGCATCACCTCCTGATCCGAGCGCCCCTTGGGGTCGAAGTCCGAGCCGCCCTTGCCGCCGCCGATGGGCAGGCCGGTCAGGGCGTTCTTGAAAATCTGCTCGAAGCCGAGGAACTTCACGGTGCCCAGCAGCACGCTGGGGTGGAACCGTAGACCCCCCTTGTAGGGCCCGAGCACGGAGTTGAACTCGACCCGGAACCCCCGGTTGATCTGCACCTGGCCCGCGTCGTCGACCCACGGCACCCGGAAGATCACCTGGCGCTCCGGCTCGCAGATCCGCTCGATCACCCGGGCATCGCGGTATGCCGGGTGCTTGGCGACGACCGGCCCGAGACTGCCCAGCACCTCCAGGACGGCCTGGTGGAACTCTTCCTCGGCGGGGTTGCGCTGGAGCACCTGGTCATAGATGGCCTCCAGGCCGGGGTCGATTCGGGGCATGCGAGGTCCTCCCGTGGCGGTGGCGGAAGGACAAGAGTATCCGGCCTAACGCATGGCTATGCAGCCAGCCCGCCGCGGTCCCCGGGTCCTCCCCCGCCCCGGACGGGGACGGCAGGTCCTCCGCGGGGACCGGTTCGTCCGGCTCGACCCGCGGGGCGCTCCCGTATGCCGAGGCGGGCGAGGGGTGGTAGGTGTAACTCCCGCGCGGCTCCCCCGCGGCATGCTCCTGCTGAGTCATCGATGGCCTCTCTCGACGGCGCGACCGGATCGCGCGGTTGGGTTGCGTTCCCTCACAGGAGAACCAACCGGCCACCGTGATACCTCACCGCACCGAATCACCCGGGCCGTAGGCGTCGACCCACACGTTCACCGCGGCGAGCGCCCCGTTGTCCCCGGTGTCCCAGGTGGCGTCGGAGCCGTCGACCACGATGACCGACCGCTCGCCCACGACGCTGGCTCCGGCACGGTCCACGCGGAGCGCGGTGAGCTCGCTGATGCCGAGAGCCCTGTCGTCGGGGTGGGCGGCGGCGGCCCCGTAGAGCCGTCCCCACCGGTAGTCGTAGGTCAGGACGGGCTCCAGGCTGACGCCCTCCAGCACGCCCAGACCCTCGACCACGTCGTTGCCGTCGGCCCGGAACGCCGCGATCGCATCGGCCTCGTAGTCCGCGCCCGGGTCCGGGTTGGCCACGTAGTGCTCGCCCAGGACGGCCGTGGCGGCCCCGTCGGTGAGGACGGGCACCGGGCCCCAGGACCGCCTTGCGCACGGCGTCCCGGTAGGAGGGGTCGGAGACGGACGCCGCCATCAGCGACTGGTCCCCGCCAACGAAGACGACCCCGGCGGCCCGCGCCAGCGTATGCGCGGGCAGCGGGTCCTCCCCCTGGACCAGCACCAGCACCGGGCCGTCCCAGCCTGCCGTGGTCAGCCGGTCGCCGTAGCCGTGAGCCGCGGAGCGAGCGGCTTCACTGTCGGCATAGCCGGCGGCCACGACCACGACTGGCGCCGTGGCGGCGACGGGACGGAGTGGGACGGTTCACCGAAGACCTCCTGGGACGGGCCCGGTGAATCTAACGCCGCCACCCTCCCCACGCAACGGCAGGAGCGGCCGGCAGCGGCTCACCACCCGGGCGCGACCCCGTGCCGCTCGTTGAAGCGGACCGCCCCGCGGTAGGCGTCGACCAGGCCGAACACCCAGACAGCGAAGACCAGCGGCAGCAGGAAGACCCAGAACGTGAGGACCACCAGCACCCCAACCACACTCACGCTCAGCAGGTGGGCGAACAGGATCAGGATGCCCTTGACCGTCTGGCCGTTCACGATGGTCCCCAACCCGGGGACGAAGAAGGAGCACAGCACCGACAGCACCGGGTTGCGCGGCGTCACCACCCTGTCGAACCCTTGGTGCTGCTGCTCCCACGGTGGCGGTGGAGGGAGCGGAGACGCATAAGGGCCAGCCGGCTGTGGCTGCGGGCGCGGCTGCCAGGCCCGGCCCAGGTCGGCCGCCGTGACCGAGGGTCCGTAGGAGCCGGGCGCGATGTGCTTGCCGACGTACTCCCCGGGCTCCGGCGGCTGGCTGCTCATGTGCCCAAGGTACTCCGGCAGCGTCTCAGGCCGACTCCCGGACAACCAGGTGCGTGGGCAGCACCTCCGGCTCGACCTGCTCCCCCCGCATCGCCCGCAGCAGCAGGTCCACGGCCCGGGCGGCCATGCCCTGGATCGGGTTCACCACCGTGGTCAGCGCCGGGCGGCTCAACGTCGCCGCCGGAGAGTCGTCGTACCCCACGACCGCCACATCGTCGGGGACACTGCGCCCGGAGGCCAGCAGCTCCCCGATGGCCGGGACCGCCATCAGGTCCGAGGCGACGAAGACGCCGTCCACGGCCGGCTCCCGGTCCAGCAGGCGCCGCATCGCCGCGGCGCCCCCCTCCGCGGTGAACTCCCCGGACTCGACCAGGTCGGCGGGCAGCCCGGCGTCCCGGAGCACCTCCTGCCACCCGATCAACCGGTCCCGCCCGGCGCTCATGTCCTGCGGCCCGCAGATGGTGCCGAGGGTGCGGGCACCGCGGGCGACCAGGTGCTCGGCCGCCAACCGCGCGCCCGCAGCGTTGTCCACGTCCACGTACGGCATGGTGGCGGCCTCGGCATACGGACGGCCCAGGAAGACGGACGGCAACTGGGTCTGCTCCAGCACCCGCCACAGGTTGTCGTCCTGGTGGTGGCTGACCACGATCGCGCCGTCGGTGTGGCCACCGCGCAGGTAGCGCTCCATCCGGCCGTCGTCGTCGGCCACCTCCCCCATCACCAGGACAACCTGCAGCGGGGTGCTGGCCAGGGCCTGTGTCACCCCGCGCAGGGTCCCGGAGAAGAACGGGTCGGAGAAGACCCGCTCGTCGGCCTCGGGGACCACGACGGCGATGGAGTCGGCTGCCCGCTTCACCAGCGACCGGGCCGCCCGGTTGGGTCGGTAGCCGAGCGCGTCCACGGCGGCGTGCACCGCCACCCGCGCGGCCTGTCGCACCCGGGGGTCGGCGTTGATCACCCGCGAGGCGGTCGCCCGCGACACTCCGGCCCGCGTGGCCACGTCCTCCAACGTCGGGGCACTCTTGGCACCCATCCCGGTCTCCCTTCGCCCGGCGCCCTCACGGCAGCCGGTTTGATCCTGCCACCCCGGCGTACCACCGGGCACTCGCCTTCGGGGTCCGCTGCAGGGTGTCGTAGTCCACCCGCACGATCCCGAACCGCTTGTCGTAGCCGTAGGCCCACTCGAAGTTGTCCAGCAGCGACCACACGAAGTAGCCCCGCACGTCGGCGCCGCGGCCCACGGCCTCGTGCACCGCGGCCAGGTGTTCCTGCAGGTAGGCGAGGCGCTCGGTGTCCTCGACGAAGCCCTCGTCGTCCGGCACGTCGTCGTAGGCGGCGCCGTTCTCGGTGACGTAGAGCCGCACCCCGGCGGGGCCGGTGTAGTCGCGGTGCAGCCGGAGCAACAGATCCCGTATGCCGTGGGGCCGGACCTCCCAGCCCATCGCCGTGTGCGGCACGTCCTGCGGCACGAACTCCACGTGCTCGGACCCGACGTGCTCGGTCGGGGTGCCGGTCGCCCGCGCCGCCGCCGCGGCCTCGGGCGCCTCCTCCGGCGGCACCCCGCTGACGGTGTTGCCGGAGTAGTAGTTCACGCCCAGCACGTCGATCGGGGTGCTGATCGATGTCGAGGTCCCCGGGTTGCACCAGGTCCTCCGGCCAGACGGCCTTCAGGTCCTCCATCACGTCGGCCGCGTAGGAGCCCCGCAGCAGCGGCTCCAGGAAGAACCGGTTGCTCATGCCGTCGATGCGCCGGGCGGCGTCCAGGTCGCCCCGGCTGGCCGGGTCCGCCGGGGTGACGTCGGCGAAGTTGAGGGTCAGACCCAGCTGCAACCCGAGATCGCGCTCGCGCAGCACCTGGGTGGCCAGCCCGTGGCCGAGCAGCAGGTGGTGGGCGGCGCGCAGCGCGTCGGGACCGTCGGTGCGGCCCGGGGCGTGCCGCCCGTTGGCGTAGCCGAGGAAGGCGCTGCACCACGGCTCGTTCAGCGTGGTCCAGTAAGTCGATCCGGTCCCCGAGCGCCTCGTGCACGGCGGCGGCGTAGTCGGCGAACCGGTAGGCCACGTCCCGGCTCGGGCCAGCCGCCCTCGTCCTCCAGCGCCTGCGGCAGGTCCCAGTGGTAGAGCGTCAGCCACGGCACGATGCCCTGGGACAGGAGCTCGTCGGTGAGGCGGGAGTAGAAGTCCAGGCCGGCACGGTTCACCGTGCGGCCGTCGGGCATCACCCGCGCCCACGAGGTGGAGAACCGGTAGGACTGCAGGTTGAGCTCCCGCATCAGGGACGACGTCCTCGGCATACCGGTGGTAGT
This sequence comes from Ornithinicoccus sp., assembly GCF_057176825.1. Taxonomy (NCBI): domain Bacteria; kingdom Bacillati; phylum Actinomycetota; class Actinomycetes; order Micrococcales; family Intrasporangiaceae; genus Ornithinicoccus; species Ornithinicoccus sp. The sequence continues at coordinate 2,891,381 of NZ_CM169976.1, forward strand.
GGTCGGTCGGCGACCGCCCCGGTGTGCCCCTCGTGGACCTTGCCGGGGGTGCGGCAGTAGGTGCCCCAGATGCACCGGCCCCGTCCGTCCTCCCGGGCGGCGCCCTCGATCTGGTACGACGGCGGTGGCCGAACCCCAGAGGAAGCCCTCCGGGAACAGTGTGGGTGTGCTCATTGCTTGACGGCTCCTTGCATGATGCCGGACACCAGTTGGCGGCCGGCGACGACGAACAGGATCAGCAGCGGGACGGTGGCCAGGAGGGCTCCGGCCAGCACCAGGGAGTAGTCCACGAAGTGGGCGGCCTGCAGCTGCTGCAGTGCGACGGGCAGCGTCGGGTCCTGGGGCCCGAGCACGATGAACGGCCAGAAGAAGTTGGTCCAGGTCGCCACGAAGGTGAACAGCCCCAGCATGGCGGCGGCCGGCCGCGCGGCCACCAGGCCGACGTGCCAGAACGTGCGCAGCATGCTGCAGCCGTCGACCCGGGCGGCCTCGATCAGTTCGTCCGGGACCGCCTGGCTCAGGTACTGCGTCATCCAGAACACCCCGAAGGCGGTGACCAGGCCGGGGACGATGACGGCCACCAGGTCGCCGGTCCAGCCCAGCCGGGCCATCACCTGGTACAGCGGGACCACGCCCAGCTGGGTCGGCACCGCCATCGTGGCGATCACGAACACCAGCAGCGGGCGCGAGCCGCGGAAGCGGAGCTTGGCGAACGCGTAGCCGGCCAGCGTCGCGAAGAACACCACGGAGGCCGACACCACGGTCGAGACCACGATGGAGTTCCAGGTGGCACGCCAGAACGGCACCGTGTTGACCACGGTGGCGGCGTTGCTCAGGAAGTTGCCACCGGGCACCAGGGGGAAGCTCTCCCGGGCCAGCACCGTCGAGTCGTGGCTGGCGATCAGGAACGACCACCACAGCGGGAACATCGAGCCGAGGACGACCGCGGCCAGCAACCCGTAGACCAGCTTCCCGGGGCGACCGAGCGCAGCTCATCGCTTCGTCTCCGGGGTCGCGATCCGGCGGGTGATCCAGAAGTTGAGCAGCCCGATCAGCACGATGATGCCGAAGAGCAGCACGGCCACCGCGGAGGCCCGCCCGAAGTTGGACCGGGTCCAGCCGAGCTCGTAGAGGTAGATGGTCAACGTCTGCCACTGGCCGTCGGCTCCGCCCCGGCCGTACTGGTCGTACATCCGGGCCTCGTCGAAGATCTGCAGGCCGCCGATCGTGGAGGTGATGACCACGAAGATGATCGTGGGGCGCAGCATCGGGACGGTGACGGCGAAGAACTGCCGGATCCGTCCGGCGCCGTCGATGGCGGCCTGCTCGTAGAGGTCCCGCGGCACCGCCTGCATGGCGGCCAGGAAGATCAGGGCGTTGTAGCCGGTCCAGCGGAAGTTCACCATCGTGGCGATCGCGATGTGGCTCGGCAGCCGCTCGGCGTGCCAGGCGACCGGGTCCACGCCGACCAGGCCGAGCAGGCTGTTGATCAGCCCGAACCGGTCGGCGAACAGGTTGGAGAAGATGAGCGCCACGGCGACGGGGGCCACGACATACGGCAGCAGCACGCCCATCCGCCAGAACGTCTTGGCCTTCAGGTTGGTGTCCAGGGCCGCAGCGATCACGATCGCGGCGCACACCTGGGGCACCGAGGACAGCACGAAGATGCTGAACGTGTTGGTCAGCGCGTTCCAGAAGTCACGCCCCTGCAGCACGTCGGTGAAGTTCTTGGCGCCGACGAACTCCCCCTGGCCCATGATCAGGTCCCAGTCGTGGACCGCGACCCACCCGGTGTAGACGAGCGGGAAGAGGCCGGTGACGAAGAACAGGATGAAGAAGGGTGAGATGTAGAGGTAGGGCGAGAGCTTGACGTCCCACCGGCTGAGCCGGCTCCCGAGGCCGATGCGCCGTGGTGGCCTCGGGAGTCGGTCAGCGTGCTCCGTGCCGGGACGGAGCGGAGTCTGGGTGACCACGGATCAGCCCAGCGCCTCCACGTCGGCGACGAACTTGTCCCAGGAGCTCTGGGCGTCGTCGGTGCCGTCGACGTCCACCCGGGTGAGGGCGTCCTGCAGGGCGGTGTTGATCGAGAAGTAGTCCGGTCCCTTGTAGGGCTGGAAGGTGATCGCCTTGGCCCGCTCGGCGAAGATCTCACCGGTGGGCGCGTCGTTGAAGAAGGCGTTGGTCGAGCTCAGCAGCGTCTCGGACTCCAGCGCCTCGACCTGGCTCGGGAAGGTGCCCTTGGCCTCGAACGCCTTGATCTGCTGCTCCGGGGCCGTCAGCCACTCGGCCAGCGCCTTGGCCTCCTCGACGTGGTCGCCCTGCGCCGGCACGGTCAGGTAGGAACCACCCCAGTTGCCGCCACCGCCGGGGAAGACGTTGGCGACGTCCCAGCCCTCGATGCCCGCGGCGTTGCCCTCGATGACGCCCGAGCATCCAGCCCGGGCACAGCATCGTGGCGAACGCCGTCCTGCTGGAAGCCGCTGTTCCAGTCCTGGCTCCACTGGCCCAGGCCGGCCGACAGTCCGTCGTCGACCGACGCGGTCAGCACCTGGTCGTAGAGGTCGCGGACCTCGGGGTTGGTGGTGGCGATGATCTCGCCGCTCTCGTCCTGGTAGGGGACCTCGACCTGGTTGATCATGCCCTGCCAGGTGGCGCCGGCCGAGTCGAACCAGGCGGCGTCGGAGTGCGGCGACGAACTCCTTGCCGACGTCGAAGTAGTGGTGCCCAGTCACCCTCGAGGAGCGCGGCGACCTCTTCCCGGTCGGCGGGCAGGCCGGCCTCCTCGAACAGGTCGGCGCGGTAGCAGATGGCCTCCGGGCCGTTGTCGGTGCCGTAGCCGATCAGGGTGCCGTCCTCGGTGGTGGCCGCGTCGGACTTTCCAGTCCTGCCACCGGCCCTCGCACCTCCGGGTCGCGAACAGGTCGGCGAACTTGTCGGGGTACTGCATGAACTCGACCAGCCAGTCGACCTCGACCGCCTCGATGTCTGCTGGCGCCGGAGTCGGCGCCCAGGCTGTTGCGCAGCGCGTCGCGGGCGTTGTCGGCGGTGTCGGCCTTGACGTGCTCGATGGTGACGTTGTCGTGGAGCTCCTCGTACTCCGCGAACAGGTCCTCGTAGCCGAACTCGTTGAACGTGGCCACGGAGAGCGTGACCGGCTCGGAGCCGACCTCGCCGTCCCCGGTCCCGCCCGCGTCAGTGTCGTCATCCGTCCCCTCTGCCCCGCCACCGCAGGCGGCGAGGCTGAGGGTGAGTGCGGCGATCCCTGTCGCCGCGGTCAGTGTGCGCCGGGTGCGTTGCACGAGTAACTCCCTTGTTACGTGGCGGCGCGGCCGCCGGGTCCGGTCTGGGCGAAATCGCTCTCACTGTGAGAGCGCTCTCAGGGATACTGTGGACCGGTCGGGAAGTGATGTCAAGGACCTCGCCGCGGATCCCGCGGCAATCGCTCGCGCTAGTCGAGCGCGACGTAGTAGGAGCCGTCGTGGTTCATGGTGAACAACTCCTCGACGAGCAGCACGCTGGTGTCAATGTCGTCGTTCGCCACGATGAAGCAGACCTGACCAGAGACGGTGTCTCCGGCGGAGGACGGCGGGGCCGCGATGAGGTCCTCCGTCCCCGCGTAGCAGAACTCGCCCTCGGTGTCGCTGGTCGGCATGCCGTCGGGCCCGAGCAGCTCGAACCAGAGATCCATGAAGGCCGAGCCGGTCTCCGCGCCGTGGTAGGTCGCGGTGACCGCTGAGCAGGGAGTATTGCGATCCGTCCGGCGGCTCGGGGTTACCAGCCTCCGGGGTGGAGAGGTCGGCCGAGGCGTCCGCCTCGAAGTCGTCGATCGTGACCGTCCAGTCGCCGACCTCCACCGTCGAGCCGAGCGGCAACGGGTCCTCGAGAGTGCCGTTCTCGCCGCTCGGCCTGACCGCCACCGGGTCCGCCGCTCGTGGTGGCGGCGTCGTCCTCGGCCCCGTCCTCGGTCTCCTCCTCGGTCGGATCGACGGGGGCGGGCTCCGCCGTGGTCGGGGCGGCGTCCTGCGTCGTGGGGTCGGCGTCCTCCGTAGTGGGAGCATCGGCCTCGGTGCTCGGAGCGGCGTCCTCCGGTGGTCGCGACCGGGGCGTCCACCACTTCACTGTCCGGCACGGAGCCGCACCCCGCCAGGGCGACGGTGAGGGCCGCCGGCGCGGCGCAGAGCCGGGCGGCGGTGCGGATGCGGTGCCTCGTCACGTCAGGGACCCCCTGGTCGGCATGCGGGTGCGGCGGTTGCGACGGATGCCGAGACTACCAGCGCTCGGACCGGCCGCCGGGCCCGTCCAGGCGCTCGCGACGGGGCCCCTGGCCCTGCCGGTCCCGACGCGGTCCCTGGCCCTGCCGGTCCCGGCCACCGCCCGGAGAGCGGTCCCTGGCGTCCACCGGAGTCTCCGTAGCCGCCACGGACCGCCGTAGCCGCCCCGCCCACCGCGGGCTCCGCCGCCGTGGCGCCGTCCGCCACCGTGGCCGTACTGACGGCGCGGCGGGCGCAGCAGGTCGTCCAGCCGGGACTGCGGCACCGGCGGGGCCTGCGGGAGCCGGCCGCCCGCGGTCACCAGGACCGCGTCGTCCTCCGGCGTGACGGCCTGCGGCGCGGTGTCGACGCCAGCGGTGGCCAGCAACTGCACCATCTTGCGCCGCTGGTGCGGCAGCGCGAGCGTGACGACCAGGCCGGCCTCCCCCGCGCGGGCGGTGCGGCCGGAGCGGTGCAGGTAGTCCTTGTGGTCGGCCGGCGGGTCGGCCTGGAGCACCAGCGACACCTCGTCGACGTGGATCCCGCGGGCGGCCACGTCGGTGGCGACCAGGACCGGGAGCTGGCCGGACTTGTATGCCTCCAGCACCCGGGTCCGGGCCGACTGGTTCAGGCCACCGTGCAGGGCCGCGGCGAACACCCCGGACTCGCGCAGCTGCTCGGCCACGCGGTCGGCACCCAGCTTGGTGCGCACGAAGACCAGGGTGCGGCCCGGCCGGTTGGCGATCATGGCGGTGAGGACGCGCTTGTGGTGCGGGTGCACCAGGAACACGTGGTGGTCCATCGTGGTAACGCTGGCCGTGCCGTCGTCGGTCGAGTGGGTCACCGGGTCGGTCAGGTAGGTCGCGGCCACCTGGTCGACCCCGTGGTCCAGCGTCGCCGAGAAGAGCAGCCGCTGGCCGTCGGCCGGGGTCAGGTCCAGGATCGCGGTGATGGCCTCGAGGAAGCCCATCTCGGACATGTGGTCCGCCTCGTCCAGCACGGTGACCTCGACCTCGGACAGGTCGGCGGCACCGCGCTCGATGAGGTCCATCAGGCGACCCGGGGTGGCGACGAGCACGTCGACGCCCTGCTCCAGCGAACGCAGCTGCGGGGTGTAGGACATGCCGCCGGCCACGAGCTGGAAGGTCAGGCCGACCGACCGCAGCAGCGGCCGCAGGGAGTCCACGATCTGCATCGCGAGCTCCCGCGTCGGGGTGAGGATCACGGCGCGCGGCCGGTGCGCGGCGGCCCGGCCGGACGAGGCCAGCCGGTGCAGCGTCGGCAGCCCGAAGGCCATGGTCTTGCCGGACCCGGTCTGGCCGCGGCCCGAGCACGTCCCGGCCCGCCAGCGCGTCGGGGATGGTGACGGCCTGGATCGGGAACGGGGCGGTGATGCCGAGGTCAGCCAGCGAGCGCACCAGGCGCGGGTCCAGGCCGAGGTCGGCGAAGCTGCCCTCCCCCAGGTTGACCGGGGCCTTGCGTGGCGCGGCGGCCTGAGCAGGAGCCGGGTCCTGCACAGGAGCCGGGGCCTGCCGGGGAGTCACTGGTCTCGTGCTGGGTGGACCCGCCCTCGTCGACGACTCCACCGTTGAACTGTGCGTGCACCTCGCGCCAGTCGCGCGCCGGGCGGTCGTCCCGCTCGTAGCGCGGCCGGTCGTAGCGCGGCTGTCCGTAGCGCGGGACGGTCATAGCCACGGCGCTCGTCCCGTAGCGCGGCCGGTCATAGCCACGGCTCTCGTCCCGACGCGGCCGGTCATAGCCACGGCCCTCCTCGCGGCGGGTGTGGTCGAGCCGCTCGGAGCGCTCCTCGACGCGGCGGGTCTTGGAGGGGCTACCTGCCGTGCCGGGACCGCCCGGCGGCCGCGCGCGCCTTGGCGGCGGCCTTCTTCTGCGCGGCAGTGTGGCGGGGCTTCTTCTTCTTGGACGGCGCGGAACCGCGCCCGATGGCCTTGGCCATGGCGTATCTACTCATCTCGGTTATCGGTGAGGTTGGCGCGCCTCACCGCTGCTTCCGAGCGGGACCGTCCTACCTCCAGGTGCGCGTAGCACCCGATGGGCCGCGAGGATCGTGTCGTCCTCCGGCAAGGCCCATTCGCAACTCTGGTCTCGGGCCGACTCACCATGCTACCGGATAGCGGGCTCCCGGCACGACCAGCTCACGGTGGATGGTGACGAACCTCACCGTCCCTGCCGGGCGGGTCCCAGCAGGTCATCCAGCGCGACGCCGAGGGTGGGATGGTCGAACTCGTACCCGGCCTCGGCGAGCACGGTGGACGTGCAGTGCCGGCCCGTCGTCGCCAGCGCCGGGTCGGTGCGCAGCGCGACGCTGCCCGCCCGCACCAGGGGAGCCGGGGTCGGCGGGCGCCCACGGGCGGCGCAGGTGTGCGCGCAGCGCCGCCATCATCTCGGCGTTGCGCACCGGGACGGGCGCGGCCGCCACGACCACACCGGCGGGCAGTTCCAGGTCCGTCGTGCAGCCCGAGGGAGGCCCGGGCGAGGGCGAGCCAGTCGTCCACGTGGATCCAGCTCACCCACTGCCGCCCGTCCCCGATCCGGCCGCCGAGCCCGGCCCGGGTCACCCCGACCAACCGGTCGAGGACCGGCGCGCCGCGGTCCAGCACCAGCGAGGTGCGCAGGACCACCCGGTGCGCGGCGTTGGCCCCCTCCGAGGCCGCCTCCCACGGGACGGCCACGCCCGTCATCTGCGGCAACCCGTCGGGCGGCACGGGGGTCGCCTCGTCACAGTGCTGCTCCCCCGCATCACCGTAGATCGCGGTCGTGCTGGCCTGCAGCCAGTGGGCCAACGGCGCGGGAAGGTCCTGACTCGCCCGCACCAGGGCATGGGTGGCGTCGACCCTGCTGGTGCGGAGCGCGGCAACATTGGTCGGGGTGGGGCGCACGTCGACCAGCTTCCCGGCCAGGTTGACCAGGCTGGTGCGCGTCGGGTCGGACAACGTCCGGGCCCAGGATCCGACGGTGCGGCCGTCCCAGGGGACCTGCCGGAACGGGAGGTGCCGCTGGACCGCCCGGGTCAGGACGACGACGGCGACCCCACGGCATACCAGGTCCGCCGCGAGCCGGCGCCCCAGCGTGCCGCTGCCACCGGCGATCACCACCGTGTCGGCCTCGGGCCCCGGGCGCCCACCCGCGAGGCCGAACAGGCGGACCGCGTTCAGCGCGGGCTCGCCGGCCAGCGCACGCTGCACGAAGGGCGCGAACCCGCTCGACAACGGCCCCCGCACCTCCAGGGACTGAACGAACCGGGTGCGGCCCGGCCCGTCGGGCAATAGTTCCCAGCAGATCCGCAACGACCCGCGTGGCTGGGGCTGCTCCAGCACCAGCCTGCGACCCTGGACCACTTCGGTGACCCGGAAGGGCGGCGCCGTCCGCCGGTGGACCGCACCGACCACGGGCAGGGCCAGCTCCATCGCGCCGGTCTGCCCCACCTCGAGGGGCCCGTCCAGCCGGGCACCGCCGACGCCGGGGCACCACGCGGACCATCTGGACAGGTCCGCCAGGACCGGCCACAGAGCCGCGGCATCGACGGCGAGGACGGCCCGGTCGGTCTGCTCCCACATGCGGCCGAGCGTACGTCCGGCCGGGGCGCGGCCCGCGAACGGGCTACCCGCTGAGGTCGTCGGTGTCCTTGATCCGGGTCGGCTTGGCGTAGAGCGCGCGGTTCAGGAACCAGGTGATCACCCACAGGACGAGGCCGATGGCCAGCAGTCCGCCGGCGATCTCGTACTGGATCCAGTCGGCGCGATCGCGGGCCCACGGTCCGATCAGGAAGAGGCAGGTGATCGCCCCGACCACCGGGATCGCCGACGGCGTCCGGAAGGCGCCCTCCGGCGTGGGCTCCCGGCGCAGCACCAGGACCGTCACGTTGACGACCGCGAAGACGCACAGGAGGAGCAGTGCGGTGGTGCCACCGAGGGCCGCCACGATGCTGTCCTGGCCGCTCTGGTTCACGTAGACGATGAGCCCGATGCGCCAGGACGGTGGTGAACAGGATGGCCATCCACGGCGAGCGCCGCCCCGGCAGCACCGCACCGAGAGCGCGGGGCAGCACGCCCTGGCTTGGCCATGCCGTAGACCAGGCGGCTGGCCATCAGCATGTTGATCAGGGCGGTGTTGGCGACCGCGAAGACGGTGAGGAAGGGGAAGATCGTGTCGACCGGGATGCCGGGGGCGCCCAGCCGGACCACGTCGAGCAGGATGCCGGCGTCCGGGTTCTCGGGGTTGGTGATGTCACCCGGCGGGATGACCATGACGACGGTGACCGCGACGAGCATGTAGATGCAGCACCGCAGATCCCCAGGCCGGTCAGCATGATCCGGGGGAAGATCCCGCTTCGGGTCGTTGCGTCTCCTCGACCATGTTGACCGAGTCCTCGAACCCGACCATGGCGAAGAAGGCGATCGCGGTCGCCATGGTGACCGCGGCGAAGAGCCCCGTCGCTCCGAATCCGTCTCGAAGACCACGATCCGGCCCAGGTCGCCGTCTGCCCGCTGATCGCTGCCCAGAATCCGATGGCGATGATGATGGCCAGGGCGCCGATGGTCGACCAGGGTCAGCACGACGTTGAACTTCACGCTCTCGCCGACGCCGCGCAGGTTGATCAGCGCCAGCACGATGATGAATGCCGAGTGCCATCAGCATCGAGGCCGTGGACCCCGGTGGGGACCCCGTCGACGAACTCCCCGATGCCGATCAGCAGGTTGCGTCCGACACCAGGGTCGAGGACGTGGAGGCGCTGGTGATCCCCGAGCACGACCACCGCGAAGGCCACGATGAACGTCACGAAGTGGATGCCGAACGCCTTGTGGACGTAGAGGGCGGCGCCCGCGGCCTGGGGGTACTTGGTCACCAGCTCCAGGTAGGAGAAGGCGGTGAGGGTGGCGATCGCGAAGGCGAGCAGGAACGGCAGCCAGGCCATACCGCCGACCTGTCCGGCCACGCGGCCGGTGATCGCGAAGATGCCGGCGCCGATGATGTCACCGACGATCAGGAGCAGGAGGAGCTTGGGGCCGATGACCCGTTTCAGCTCGCCCGTGGGCTCAGTCGTCTCGTCCACTCGCGTGTCGCTCATCTCACCCTCCAGATGCCTGCCCCGCGATGCCACCGGGCATTTTCGATTCGCCAACTGTGGCGCAGGTCATACCGACTGGCAAGAGACACACGCAAAGTGTCACCGGATGAGGCTCGCCTCAGGCGTCGATGCGTTCCCGGTCCAGCTGGTGGGCGGAGTCGACGATGAAGTCCTTGCGCGGGCGCGACGTCCGAGCCCATCAGCAGGTCGAAGATCTCCTCGGCGCGGGCGGCGTCGGCCAGGGTCACCCGCCGCAGGGTGCGGTGGCGCGGGTCCATCGTGGTCTCCGCGAGCTGGTCGGCGTCCATCTCCCCGAGCCCCTTGTAGCGCTGGATGGGCTGCTTGATGCTGGCGGCCCCGCTTGTTCAGGTTCGCCACCGTCTTGCGCATCTCGGCCTCGGTGTAGGTGTAGAGGTACTCCTTGGGCGAGCGCCCCGAGGCGCTCACCTCGATGCGGTGCAGCGGAGGCATCGCGGCGAACACCTTGCCGGCCTCGACCAGGGGGCGCATGTAGCGGAAGAACAGGGTGAGCAGGAGGGTCCGGATGTGGGCGCCGTCGACATCGGCGTCGGTCATGATGATGATCTTGCCGTAGCGCGTCATGTCCAGGTCGAAGGAACGGCCGGAGCCGGCCCCGATCACCTGGATGATGGCGGCGCACTCGGCGTTGTGCAGCATGTCCGACACCGAGGCCTTCTGCACGTTCAGGATCTTGCCCCGCAACGGCAGCAGCGCCTGGTAGTCGGACGTGCGGGCGAGCTTGGCGGTGCCCAGGGCGCTGTCCCCCTCCACCAGGAACAGCTCGGTCTTCTCGGTGTCGTTGGACCGGCAGTCGGCCAGCTTGGCCGGCAGCGAGGAGGACTCGAGGGCGTTCTTGCGGCGCTGGGTCTCCTTGTGCAGCCGCGCCGAGATCCGCGACTTCATCTCGGCGACGACCTTCTCCAGCAGCAGCGAGGCCTGGGCCTTGTCGCCCCGCTTGGTCGAGGTCAACCGTGCCGTGAGCTCGGACTCGACCACCTTGCTGACGATGGAGCGGACCGCCGAGGTGCCCAGCACCTCCTTGGTCTGGCCCTCGAACTGTGGCTCGGCCAGGCGGACCGTGACCACGGTGGTGAGGCCGGCCAGGATGTCGTCCTTGTCCACCTTGTCGTTGCCGACCTTGAGGCGGCGGGCGTTGACCTCCAACTGCTTGCGGAAGACCTTGAGCAGCGAGGCCTCGAACCCCGCCACGTGCGTCCCACCCTTGGGGGTGGCGATCACGTTGACGAAGGAGCTCGTGGTGGTCTCATACCCCTGCCCCCACCGCAGCGGCGATGTCAACCTCGCAGGTGCGCTCCATCTCCTTGGACACCATCTGTCCGGTCGCGTCGAGCACGGGCACCGTCTCGGTGAAGGTGCCCGAGCCCTGCAGCCGCCAGGTGTCGGTGACCGCGGCGTCGGGCGCCAGGAACTCCACGAACTCGGTGATCCCGCCGTCGTAGTTGAACGACTCCTGGGAGTGCTCGGCCTCCCGCTCGTCGCGGATCAGGATCGTCAGCCCCGGGACCAGGAAGGCGGTCTGGCGTGCCCGGGCGACGAGCTCGTCGTAGGCGAACCGTGCCGACTTCAGGAAGATCTGGGGGTCGGCCCAGTAGCGCACGGTCGTGCCGCTGGCCCCGCGCTTGGCCTTGCCCGTCACCCGGAGCTCGGACTTCTTCTCGAAGGCGGAGAAGGGCGACTCGGGCGACCGGTCGGCAGAGTCGTCGAAGACACCCGGCTCCCCGCGGCGGAAGCTCATCGAGTGCACCTTGCCGGCGCGGGTCACCGCGACGTCGAGCCGTCCCGACAGGGCGTTCACGACGGAGGCGCCCACCCCGTGCAGGCCGCCGGATGCGGCATACGAACCGCCCCCGAACTTGCCGCCGGCGTGCAGCTTGGTGAAGACGACCTCGACCCCGGACAGGCCGGTGCGCGGCTCGGTGTCCACCGGGATGCCCCGCCCGTTGTCGGTGACCTCCACGGACCCGTCGGGCAACAGGGTGACCTCGATCCGGTCCGCGTGCCCGCCGAGCGCCTCGTCCACCGCGTTGTCGATGATCTCCCACAGGCAGTGCATGAGGCCCCGGGCATCGGTGGATCCGACATACATTCCCGGCCGCTTGCGCACGGCCTCCAGGCCCTCCAGGACCTGCAGGTGTCTGGCCGAGTAGTCCTGCGCCACGGATCGGTCTCCTTCGGTTCGGGGGTCGCGAGCAGGGTAACGCGACGCGGCGACGGTCCCGTTCAGGCGCGCACAGGCCCCCGCCATCGACCCTGCCGGATTCGGCCCACAGCGAAACACGCGCAACCAGGACCCCCGTAGAGACGTCCCAGGAACAGGTAGCCGTGCTTGACTGTTGGTCAGGTGGACGGCATCCGGTCCACCGACCGGTCCGACGAGCAGAGGGAGACTGACGTGAACGGCACACTGGCACCAGAACTGACGGTCGCCGACCGCTGCGACCGTTGCGGCGCGCAGGCATTCGTGCGCGCCCGGCTCGCCGGCGGCTTCGAGCTCCTGTTCTGCGCCCACCACGGGCGCGAGCACATCGAGAAGTTGCGTGACCTGGACGACATCGAGATCACCGACGAGTCCCACCGGCTGCACGCCGAGACGGAGAACGAGTCGGTCTGACCGATGACGGTGATCACCGTGGTCGCCGGCCTGGTCATGCTGGTCGGCCTCATCGGCATCGTGATCCCGGTCCTGCCAGGACTCCTCCTGGTCTGGGCCGGGATCCTGCTGTGGACCCTGGAGACCCAGGAGGGCGCCTGGTGGGTCTTCGCGATCGCCACCGTGCTGGCCGCCGCCTGTCTGCTGCTGGAATACACCATCCCCGGCAAGCGAATGCGCCGCGCCGGCGTGCGCACCTCGACGCTGCTGGCGGGCCTCGGTGTGGCCATCGTCGGGTTCTTCGTCATCCCCGGCGTGGGGGCACTCCTCGGCTTCCCGCTCGGCATCTACCTGGTGGAGCGGGTCCAGCGCGGGGGTCACGCCCAGGCGTGGACCGCCACCAAACACGCTCTGAAGGCGGTCGGTCTCAACATCCTGATCGAGCTGGTGACCGGGCTCCTCATCGTCGCCGTCTGGCTCGCCGCGCTGATCTGGTTCCTCTGACGCACGGCGCCGTGCCCCGCGGACGTCCCTGACGGCTCAGACGACGGCGACGCCCTGGACCTCGACGAGGGCCTCCGCGTCCCACAACCGGGAGACGCCGATGCCGGCCGTCGCCGGGTACTGCCGCCCCATCAGCTCCTTCCACACGGCTCCGAGCTCCCTGCCGTGGGCCTTGTAGTCCTCCATGTCGACGATGTAGATCGTCAGCGAGGCCAGGTGCTCCGGGCCGCCGCCGGCCGCGCGCAGTGCCGCCAGCAGGTTGCCCAGGGCCTGGCGGAACTGCTCGACCACCGTCTCCCCCACGATCTGCCCGCTCGGGTCCAGGGCCGTCTGGCCGGCGAGATGGACGGTGCGTCCCGTGGCGGCCACCGCGTGCGAGAAGCCGCTGGGCCGACCCAGCTCCGGCGGGTTGATGAACTCGAGCTCGCTCATGACTGGTGGGCCCCTCCGTCGACGTTGATCCCCTGGCCGGTGATGCCCCCGGTCGTGACGCACAGCCAGGTGGCGTCGGCCACCTCGTCGGGGGCGATGAGGCGCCCGATCGGCTGCTTGCGCTCCAGGAGGCCGCGTGCCTCCTGCGCCTCCCGGCCCGTCTTCGCCGTGATGCCCTCCACGGTCTGATCGGTCATCGGGGTGTCCACGTAGCCGGGACACACCGCGTTGACCGTCACCCCGGTCCGGGCCAGCTCGACCGCGGCCGAGCGCACCAGGCCGAGCACGCCGTGCTTGGAGGCGGTGTAGGCGCTGATATAGGGCTCCCCGAGCTTGGCGGCGACCGACGCGACGACCACGACCCTGCCGTACCCGGCGTCGACCATGCCCGGCAGCGCCCGGCGCAGGCACCGGAAGGGCGCGGTCAGGTTGAGGTCGAGCATCTGCTGCCACTGCTCGTCGGTCGTCTTGGCCAGCGACGCCGAGGTCCCGGCCCCGGCGTTGGCCACCAGCACGTGGACGGTCCCCCACTCCTGCTCGACGGCCTCGAACAGCCCCTCCACGGCGGCGGGCACCGTGATGTCGGCCGGCAGCACGAGCGTCGGGCCCGGGCACACGGCGGCCGTCTCCTCGAGCTGGTCCCGGTGCCGTGCGGTCAGCGCGACCCGGAGCCCCTCCCGGCTGAGCCGCTGGGCGATGGCACGCCCGATGCCGCGCCCGGCACCGGTCACGAGGGCGGTCCTGGTCTCTGGTGTCGTGTCTGACGGTGGCGAGGTGGTGGGCACACGCCGACCCTACGACACGAAACAGCCACAATCATGTCGATCTCTGGACGCTGGACACAAAAACGACATAAAGTCGCTTCCGTCACCAGGCACGGACGCCGATGCCACTGAACCGGAGGGACCCGACATGACCGCCCGACGCTCCATCAGCCGCCGACTCACCGCAGCCGCCACCGTCTCGGGTGGCGCCCTCCTGCTCGCCGCGTGCGGTGGCGGGGGCAGCCTCGGGGGTGACGACGAGGTCGGTGACGGCCCGGTCAAGATCGGCCTGCTGGTCCCCCAGTCCGGGGTCTACAAGGCACTCGGGGACGACATGAAGGCGGGGTTCGAGGTCTACCTCGAGCAGCATGACAACATGCTGGGCGGGCGCGAGGTGCAGGTCGTGCTGGCGGACGAGGGGGAAACCGGCGACAGCGGCAAGGCGGCCGCCGACAAGCTGGTCAAGCAGGACGGCGTGCTCGCGGTCACCGGCGTGGTGAACTCCGCGGTGCTCAACGGGATCGTCGACCTCTTCGAGTCCGAGGGCGTGCCGCTCGTGGGCTCCAACGCCTCCCCCACCACGCTGGAGGACGTCGAGTACATCTGGCGCACCTCCTACGTCAACGACGAGCCGGGCAAGGCCCTCGGCGGATACGCCGCCGAGACCGAGGACGGCCCGGTCTACCTGTTGGCCGCCGACTACCAGGCCGGCCTGGACGAGGTCACCGGCTTCAAGGAGACCTTCGAGCCCGCGGGCGGCGAGGTCGCCGACGAGGTCTACACCCCGTTCCCGGACACCTCCAACTTCCAGCCGTTCCTGTCCAACCTGCAGAGCTCGGGCGCCGAGGCGGTCTTCACCTTCTACGCCGGCGGCGCGGCCGTGGAGTTCGTCAAGCAGTACGACCAGTTCGGGCTCGCCGGCAACATCACCCACTACTCCGCGGGATTCCTCACCGAGGGCAGCGTGCTCGACGGCCAGGGCGACTCGGCACTGGGCACCTTCACGGCGATGAACTACTCAGCCGACCTGGACAACGAGATCAACCAGACGTTCGTCGAGGACTACGAGGAGAAGACCGGGATGCTGCCGACCACCTACGCGACGGCGTCCTACGACGCTGCGGCGGTGCTCGACAAGGCCATCGAGGCCGCCGGCGACGACCTGTCCTCCGAGTCGTTGAACGCCGCCATCGGCGAGGTCGGCACCATCGACAGCCCGCGCGGCAGCTGGGAGTTCAACGACAACGGCACCCCGGTCCAGATGTGGTACCTGCGGGAGGTCCAGGAGGTGGACGGCGAGCTGCGCAACGTCGTCATTCAGGACCTGGGCGTCCTCGGGGACGACTGATCCGACACCTCCCCCGCCACCACACTCCTGACCCGACGACGACGAGGACCCTGACCCCGTGCTGAGCTGGTTCGACGCCAACGTCATCAGCATGGTGGACGGCGTGGCCTACGGGCTGTTGCTGTTCACCCTGGCCGTCGGCCTGTCCCTCGTCTTCGGGATGATGGACGTGCTCAACCTGGCCCACGGCACGCTCTACCTGCTGGGCGCCTACACGGCATACACCCTGTCCGACGGCACCCTGCTGGGCCTGCTCCTGGCCGTCCTCGCCGGCATCGTGGTGGGGGTGCTCGGCGGGTTCGTCCTCGCCGGGCTGAGCCAGCCGCTGGCCGCGCGCGGCCACCTGGACCAGGCGGTGCTCACCCTGGGCGTCTCATTCATCGTCGCCGAGTTGCTGTTCGCCGCGTTCGGGTCCCAGGTCCTGCCGACCCGGCCGCCGGACGCGCTGGCCGGGACCCTGACGCTGCTGGGCCACTCCTACCCGCTCTACCGACTGGTCTTCATCGGGATCGCCGGTCTGCTCGCCGTGCTCTGCTACGTGGTGTTCGAACGCAGCTCGCTCGGCGCCCTGGTGCGGGCCACGGTGGCCGACCGCGACATGGTGCGGGCGATGGGCGTCGACACCCGCAAGGTCCTCTTCGGGGTGTTCGGCTTCGGAGCGGCGCTCGCCGCGGTGGGCGGGGTGCTCGGGGCGCCGATCATCGCCCCCGGCCCGGGCGTGGACGAGAACGTCCTCGTCCTCTCGCTCGTCGTCGTCGTGATCGGGGGCCTCGGCTCGGTGCGCGGCGCCCTGATCGGGGCCCTGGTCATCGGTCAGGTGCAGACCCTCGGCGTGGCGGTCATGCCGACCTACTCGGCCTTCCTGCTGTTCGGGGCGATGCTCGTCGTCCTCGTCTGGAAGCCCGAGGGCCTGGGCCGCAAGGCGGTGGCACAGTGAACGCCGCCGCCTCGACCCCGCGGGTGCTCACCGGCGAGCGCACCCGCCTGATCCCGTATGCCGTGGGGCTGGCCGTGCTCGTCGTGCTCCTCGCCCTCCCGTGGTACCTCAGCGCCTACACGATCTCCACGGTGTCCCGGATCCTGGTCTTCGGGTTGCTGGCGATGAGCGTGAACCTGCTCACCGGCATCACCGGTCTGCCCACGCTGGGGCAGGCCGCCTACTTCGGGGTCGGCGCCTACACGGGAGCGATTGTCTCGACCCAGCTGACCGCGGTGGGGCCGGTCCAACTGCTGCTGTGCGCGCTGGCCGGTGCGGTCGCCGCGGCGGTCACCGGCCCGGTCGCGGTGCGTGCCCGGGGTGTGCCGTTCCTGATGATCACCCTGGCCATCGGCGAGATCGCCTACAGCGCCGCCGGCCGGATGGACGGCATCACCAACGGCACCGACGGGTTTCGTGGCATCCCACCGGTCGTCCCGCTGCCGGGTCTGGAGCCCCTGACGAACGACGGCCTCGTCTACTACTACGTGCTGGGCTGCTTCCTGGTCCTCTACGGCCTCGTGGCCCTGCTGCTGCGCTCCCCGTTCGGTCTCGCGCTGCGCGGGCTGCGGGACAACGAGGCGCGGCTGCGGGCGGTCGGCTACCCCACCCGCCGGTATGCCCTGGCCGCCTACATCATCGCCGGCACCCTCGCAGGGGCCGCCGGGTCGCTCTGGACCTCGGTGCAGCGCTTCGTCTCCCCCGGCGACATGGGCTTCGGCGTGGCGGCCCTGGCCCTGCTCGCGGTCATCATCGGCGGAGTCGGCTCCATGTGGGGCGCGGTGCTCGGCGCGGGTCTGTGTATCTGGGTGCGCGACTACCTGGGCGGCATGGTCGCCGGCCACGGCGAGCTGCTCCTGGGCATCCTGTTCGTGCTCGCCGTCTACGCCCTGCCGCGCGGGGTCGCAGGCTTCCAGCTGCCCCGCCGGGGTGGCCCGACCGAGGGTGCCGAGGGCGCCGAACCCGCCGGCATCGCACCGAAGGCAACGGACGCATGAACGCCACCCACATCCCGGCACTGGAGCTCGAGGGAGTCTCCCAGCACTTCGGCCACCTCAAGGCGGTCGACGAGGTGAGCCTCCAGGTCTCCCCGGGCAGCCGCCACGCGATCATCGGACCCAACGGCGCCGGAAAGTCGACGCTGTTCGCGCTCATCGCCGGCACGCGGCGGGCCACCGCGGGGCGGGTGGTCCTCGCCGGCCGCGACGTGACCGGGCTGCGGGAGCACGAGCGTGTGCGGGAGGGACTGGTGCGCACCTTCCAGCACTCCTCGCTGTTCCTGCGGGGCACCGTGCTGGAGAACATCGTGCTCGCCGCGCAGCGGCGGGCCGGCACGTCCTGGGGCATGTTCCGACCCGTCTCCCGCCGCCCCGAGCTGCTCGAGGAGGCGCACGGCCTGCTGCGCCAGGTGGGGTTGGATGACCGGCACCGCGCCACGGCGGGCTCCCTGTCGCACGGGGAGCGGCGCCAGTTGGAGGTCGCCGTCGCGCTGGCCTGTCACCCCAGCGTGGTGATGCTCGACGAGCCCGCGGCTGGCATGTCACCGGCCGAGACCCACCGGCTGACCGAGCTGATCCTCGGGCTCCCCGACACCGTCACGGTGCTGCTGGTCGAGCACGACCTCGACCTCGTCTTCGGACTGGCCGACCGGGTCAGCGTGCTGCACCTGGGCAGGCACCTGATGACCGGCGACCCGGCCGAGGTCCGGGCGAGCGACGCCGTGCAGGAGGCCTACCTGGGCAATGCCGACACCGACGAGCTGTTCCCCGAGGACCTGCAGAGCGACCTGACGAGCGGCCAGCAGGCCGACCAGCCCACCGAAGGACCCGGCGGTGACCGATGAGTGAACGAGCATTCCTGGAGGTAGCCGGGCTGCGGTCCGGCTACGCCGGCTCGACCGTGCTGCACGGGGTGGACCTGGCGGTGCCGGCCGGTCAGGTGGTGGCCCTGCTCGGCCGCAACGGGGTCGGCAAGTCCACCCTCATCAGCACCATCATGGGCCTGGTCAAGCCGTATGCCGGGTCGGTCCACCTCGACGGGGTGGACGTCGCGGGCGACCGGGTGGATGCCATCGCCCGGGCGGGGGTCGGGTTGGTCCCTCAGGGGCGGCGGATGTTTGCCCCGCTCACCGTGGCCGAGCACCTGCGCCTCGCCGAGGACCAGGGGCGCCGGATCACGGCGCGGCGCCCTGCGGGGACTGCCGCGGCCGAGCGGCCGTGGACCCGCGACCGGATCCTGGAGCTGCTCCCCCGGCTCGGGGAGCGGCTGCGCAACCGGGGCGACCAGCTCTCCGGCGGCGAGCAGCAGATGTTGGCGATCGCGCGGGCCCTGCTCACCAATCCCCGCATGCTGCTGCTCGACGAACCCTCCGACGGGCTCGCCCCCTCCGTGGTGCGCCAGGTCGGCGAGGTCGTCCAGGACCTGCTCTCGGAGGGTCTGTCGATCCTGCTGGTCGAGCAGGACCTGCACCTGGCGTTCTCGGTGGCCGACCGGGTGGCCGTCATGGACAAGGGCCGCATCGTGCTGGACACCACGGTGACGGACTTCCGCTCCGACGGTGCCCGGGCCCGCGCCCTGCTCGGCGTCGGCTAGCAATCCCGCTACGAAAGTGCGGGTACGCGCTGCAATCTCGCTACGAAACTAGGTGAGGGAGGCGACGAACCGCTGTGCCGGCTCCTGGAGGCGGGCATGCAGGCGCAGGAACGTCTCGGCGGCCCGCGCCCCCGTCCAGTCCTCAGGCAGCAGCTCGGGCGCCAGGCCGGGGTCCAGGAACGGCAGGCGCCGCCAGGTCGTGACGAGCGGCACGTGGTCGGCGAACGCCTGGCCCTCGTCGTCGGGGCCCTGGGTCGACTCCCACCGGGCCAGGACCGGGGCGAAGGTGTCGTTGAACTCCCGGTAGAGCACGTCCAGCCCGTCCAGGTCCCACCAGGTCGCGGCCTCCCCCGCGATGTCGCGGAACCCCAGGTAGTCGGCATGGAACAGGTCGACGTACTCCGCCAGGTCCAGTCGTTCCAGCACCGCCTGGGTCTCCTCGGCGAGGTGCCCCGGCGCGATCCACACCCCCGGCCCGACGGTCCCGTAGCCCAGCCAGGCCAACCGCGAGCGCAGCGTGTGCCGCTTCTGCCGCTCGGATTCCGGCACGCTGAAGACCGCCATCACCCACCCGTCGCCCAACGTGGCCCGGGTCCGGCCGAAGATCCGCCGGTCCCCCTCGTCGAGCACCTCCCGGGCGAGCGCGGACAGGGCATAGCCGGCGACGTTCTCCCGGCGCTGCGCCTCCAGCAGGCCCCGGCGCTTGAGCCGGGAGATCGAGGAGCGGACGGCCGGTTCGTCGACCCCCAGCTGGCCCATCATCCGGATCAGCGAGCTGACCGACAGCCACCCGCCGGCGTCCCGGGCGAACAGCCCGTAGATCGTGACGATGTGGGCCCGGGGGCGGACCGACGTGGGCGCACCACCGTCGTCGATGAGGTCCGACACGGGCCGCTCCTATCGCGAACTCTTGACTGTCGTAATGAGGGAAGCATACTAGGAGGAGTCCCGGTCACCGACCCGAAGAGGCCACGCGATGCAGTTGTCCCGCTCCGCTCACGTCGACACCTTCTGCCGGGACAACCTCCCACCGCAAGAGCAGTGGCCGGAATTCCTCTTCGAGATCCCGGGCGTGCAGTACCCCGAGCGCCTCAACTGCGGGGTCGAGCTGTTGGACAAGGTGATCGAGGAGCACGGCGGCGACCGCACCTGCCTCCTCACCCCGGAGGGCGAGCGCTGGACCTACCAGGAGCTGCTCGACTCGGCGAACCGGATCGCCAACCACCTGGTCGACGACCTCGGCATCGTCCCGGGCAACCGCGTCATGCTGCGCGGTCCCAACAACCCCTGGCTCGTGGCGTGCTGGTTCGCGGTGCTGCGGGCCGGCGCCGTGGTCATCCCCACGATGCCGCTGCTGCGCCCACGCGAGCTCCAGGTGATGGGCGAGATCGGCCGGTTCGACCTGGCGCTGTGCGACCACCGCTTCGTGGACGACCTCCGGTCCGCCGGCATCCCGGGCCTGCGGATCGTGGAGTATGCCGGGGAGGGCGAGGCGGATCTGGCCGCCCGGGTGGCGGACCAGTCTGCGTCGTTCCAGCCCGTGGACACGGCGGCCGACGATGTGTGCACCCTCGCCTTCACCTCGGGGACCACGGGGCGACCCAAGGCCACGATGCACTTCCATCGGGACATCCTGGCCAACGCCGACACCTTCTCCGCCGAGGTGCTCAAGCCGGTCGCCGAGGACGTGTTCACCGGCACCCCGCCGCTCGCCTTCACCTTCGGCCTCGGCGGCCTGGTCGTCTTCCCCATGCGGGTCGGCGCCGCCAGCCTGCTCATCGAGAAGACCACGCCCGCCGGCCTCGCGGACCTGATCCAGGAGCACGGGGTCACGGTCTGCTTCACCGCCCCGACGGCATACCGGGCCATGCTGGCCTCGGACAAGGCGCCTGCCCTGCGCGGCCTGCGCCGCGCGGTCTCTGCCGGCGAGCACCTGCCCGCCAGCACCTGGGAGGCGTTCCGGGCGCAGACCGGCCTATCCATCATCGACGGGATCGGGTCGACCGAGATGCTGCACATCTTCATCTCCGCGGCCGACGCCGACATCCGGCCGGGAGCCACCGGGCAGGCCCGTCCCCGGCTATCGCGCGATGATCCTGGACCCGCTGGGGCAACCCGCACCCGACGGCACCCCCGGCCGGCTCGCCGTGAAGGGACCGACCGGGTGCCGCTACCTGGCCGACGACCGGCAGGGCGTCTACGTCCAGGACGGCTGGAACGTCACCGGCGACACCTTCGTGCGCGATGCGGACGGCTACTTCTGGTACCAGGCCCGCAGCGACGACATGATCATCTCCTCGGGCTACAACATCGCCGCACCCGAGGTCGAGGAGGCCCTGATGGGTCACCCGTCGGTGCTCGAGGTCGCGGTCGTCGGAATGCCGGATGAGAGCCGGGGCTCGGTCGTGACGGCGTACGTGGTGCTGACCGAGGACGCCGCCGCGGCGGCAGCTCGGGACCCCGACGCCCTGCGCACGGAGCTGCAGGACCACGCGAAGCAGCAGATTGCCCCCTACAAGTACCCCCGTCGGGTGGAGTTCGTCGACCGAGCTCCCCCGGACCTCCACGGGCAAGGTGCAGCGCTACCGGCTGCGGCAACCCGACAGCCCGCGTCGATGACACGGGCCCCCTCGGTCCGCATCGGGCGCCCGGTCGACTGGATCGACACGGACGCGGCAGGCCACTACCACCACTCCAGCCTGATCCGCTGGGTCGAGGCCGCCGAGGCCGAGTTGCTGGACCAACTCGGCGTCCCCGACCTGGTGCCGACCGTGCCGCGGGTGCGCTACGAGGTCGACTACCTGGACCGGCTCTACTTCCGGGACCGGGTCACCGTCAACCTGTGGGTCGACCGGGTCGGCGGCAGCTCGCTGCGGTACGGCTTCGAGGTGACCCGTGACGGACACGGCCCGGCCGCACGTGGCGCGATGACCTGCGTCAACGTCGATCCCGCCACGGGCTCGGCCAGTCCGTGGCCCGCAGACCTCGCCCGCGCCCTCCGCGGAGACCCGCCGCCCTGACGCCTCACGTGCGTCGCCGCACCACGGCATACATGTCGCCCTGTTGACGGTCGTCGCAACCTCGCCATACTCTGAGACCGACCCCGAGCCCCCTGGAGGAAACCCGTGCGGATGGCAGTCATCGGTGGTGGGCCCGGCGGCCTGTACTTCGCCGCGCTGGCCAAGCAGCTCGACCCGACCCATGAGATCACGGTGTGGGAGCGCAACGCCGACGACGATACCTTCGGCTTCGGCGTCGTCTTCTCCGACGAGACGCTGGGTGGGATCGAGCTGGCGGACCCCGAGATCTACCGTCAGATGGAGCGCGAGTTCGCCCGGTGGGACGACATCGACGTGCACTACCGGGACCACGTCTTCACCTCGGGGGGCAACGGATTCGCCGCCATGAGCCGCAAGCGCCTACTGCAGATCCTGCAGGCCCGGTGCCGCGAACTCGGGGTGACCCTGCACTTCCGCACCGAGGCACCCGAGGTCGCCGAGCTCGCGGCGACGCACGACCTGGTGCTGGCCGCGGATGGCTTGAACTCCGCGGTCCGCCGCCGGTTCGCCGACACCTTCCGCCCCACGATGGATGAGCGCGCCTGCAAGTACATGTGGCTGGGCACCGACAAGGTCTTCGACGCCTTCAAGTTCTTCGTCCGCGAGACGCCGTTCGGCGTGATGCAGATCCACGGGTACCCCTTCGACGCCCACGGCAGCACCTTCATCGTGGAGATGCACGAGGACGTATGGCGAGCGGCCGGGTTCGACGTTTCGGCGGACCGGGACTGGGCCCCCGGGGAGTCCGACGAGCCGGCGATCGAGCGGGTCAGGGAGCTCTTCGCCGACGTGCTCGAGGGCCACGAGGTGATGGCCAACAACTCGCGCTGGATCGGGTTCACCACGATCCGCAACGAGACCTGGCGCCACGACAACGTCGTGATCCTGGGCGACGCCGCGCACACCGCCCACTTCTCCATCGGCTCGGGCACCAAGCTCGCCATGGAGGACTCCCTCGCCCTGGCCGCCTGCCTGCACGAGCACCCCGACCTGGACAGCGCGCTGGCCGCCTACGAGGAGGAGCGCAAGCCGGTCGTGGAGTCGACGCAGCGCGCGGCCCAGGCCAGCCTGGAGTGGTTTGAGAACCTGGGGCAGTACACCCACCAGGCCCCGGAGCAGTTCGCATTCAACATCATGACCCGCAGCCGGCGGGTGACCCATGACAACCTGCGGGTCCGCGACCCGGAGTTCGTCGGCCGAGGTCGAGGACTGGTTCACCGAGCGGGTCTCCGCCGACCTCGGGGTGCCCGTGGAGCGCGGCACCCCGCCGATGTTCACCCCCTACCGACTGGGCCCGTTGGAGCTGGTCAACCGGGTCGTCGTCTCGGCGATGGACATGTATGTGGCGACGGACGGCATACCCGATGACTTCCACCTCTCCCACCTCGGCGGCAAGGCGATGGGCGGGGCGGGCCTGGTGATGACCGAGATGGTCTGCGTCTCCCCCAACGGGCGGATCACGCCGGGGTGCACCGGCCTGTGGAACGAGGAGCAGGTGGCGGCCTGGCGCCGGGTCACCGACTTCGTGCACGCCCAGTCCCCCGCCCGGATCGGTGCCCAGCTGGGCCACTCCGGCCGCAAGGGCTCCACCAAGCTGATGTGGGAGGGCATTGACGAGCCGCTGCCCGAGGGGAACTGGCCCGTCGTGGCACCCTCCCCGCTGCCCTACCGCGAGGGGGTGAACCAGGTGCCGGCCGAGCTCACCGTCGCGCAGATGGCCGAGATCCGTGAGGAGTTCGTGACCGCGGCGCGGCACGCCGACGAGGCCGGCTTCGACCTGGTGGAGCTGCACTGCGCGCACGGCTACCTGCTGTCCAGCTTCATCTCCCCGGTGACCAACCACCGCTCCGACGAGTACGGCGGCGACCTGGCCGCGCGGCTGCGCTACCCGCTCGAGGTGTTCGCCGCGGTCCGCGAGGTCTGGCCGGAGTCCAAGCCGATGACCGTGCGGATCTCGGCCACCGACTGGGTCGAGGGGGGAATCGACACCGAGGACGCCGTACAGATCGCGCAGGCCTTCGCCGACGCGGGCGCCGCTGCCGTCGACGTCTCGTCCGGCCAGGTCACCCCCGAGGAGCGCCCGGCCTTCGGGCGGTCCTACCAGACGCCGTTCTCCGACGCGATCCGCAACCGCACGGGGATCCCGACCATCGCGGTCGGAGTCATCTCCTCCTGGGACGACGTGAACTCGTTGGTCCTCGCGGGTCGGGCCGACCTCTGCGCGCTCGGCCGGGTGCACCTCTATGACCCGAACTGGACGCTGCACGCGGCGGCCGAGCAGGACTATGCGGGGCCGGGCGTCACCTGGCCGCTGCCCTGGCAGGCGGGTCGGCGCCGTCCGCAGACCGGGCGCACCGACGGCCCCAAGCCGCGTCTGGACCTGGTCCGGGAGGGGACACCCACGACCCGGCACGACCGTTGGCGACCGCATGCCAGTGACGCCACGGCGGAGGCGGCGCGATGACCCGCTCGGCGCGGGAGACCGCGACGCTCAGCGAGGACGAGGTCCGGTTCGTCGAGGAGGTCGACGCGGTCGCGGCCCGGTTGGTGGCCGAGCGCGCCGATGCCGCGGCCGGGGCGGTGGACCCGCCCGCCGAGGGACGGGTGGACCGTGCCCTCGTCGCCGGCCTGGGGCGGGCCGGGCTGCTGCGCAAACTGTTCGGCGGCGAGGCCGAGGCCGTTCCCTCCGGTGCCGTTCCCTCCGGTGCCATTCCCTCCGACGCCGCTGCCCTGCAGCTGTGCCTGCTCCGCGAGTCCCTGGCGCGGGTAGACACCGCCGCCGAGACCGCTCTGGCGCTGCAAGGGCTGGGCAGCTACCCGATCCTGCAGTCCGCATCACCGGAGCAGGTGGAACGCTGGATCCCCGGGGTGGTCTCCGGCGACGTCGTCGCCGCCTTCGCGCTGTCCGAGCCTGGCGCAGGCTCCGACGCCGCGGCCCTCTTCCTGGAGGCACGACCCGATGGGGACGGGTGGACCCTGCACGGCACGAAGACGTGGATCTCCAACGCGCCCGACGCCGACGTCTACACGGTCTTCGCCCGCACGGGTCCCGACACCGGCGCCAAGGGGGTCACGGCATACGTGGTCGACGGTGCCGCCGCGGGACTGTCCGGCGAGCCGCTCGACATGCTCTCCCCCCACGCGATCGGGCGGCTCGACTTCGATGGGGTGCGGGTTGGCCCCGGCGACGTGCTCGGTGAGGTGGGCGGCGGGTTTGCCGTCGCGATGCGGACGCTGGACCTGTTCCGGCCGAGCGTGGGCGCGTTCGCGGTCGGTATGTCGCATGCGGCTCTGGACCAGGCGCTCACCTGGGCGACCGGTCGGCAGATCTATGGCGCCACGCTCAGTGACCAACAGTCCGTCCAGCACGTGCTGGCCGAGATGGCGACGCGCACCGACGCGGCCCGGCTGCTGGTCCACCGGGCCGCGCGGGCCTACGACGACGGCCTGCCCCCGCGGGAGGTATCGGCGATGGCCGCCATGGCCAAACTCTTCGCGACCGAGAACGCCCAATGGGTCGTGGACCAGGCGGTCCAACTGCACGGTGCCCGGGCCCTCCAGCGGGGCCATCTGCTCGAGCACCTCTACCGCGATGTCCGCGCGCCCCGGATCTACGAGGGCGCCTCCGAGGTCCAACGTACGATCATCGCCCGTCACCTCATCAAGAACCACGACCGAGGGAGCACATCGTGACCACGAGGTACCGGTCTTCGGCAGCCCTGACCGAGCAGTGGGACAACTTCGACTTCTCGGTGGCCGATGGCGTGGCGACCGTCACCCTGAACCGGCCGGAGAAGCTGAACCCGCTCACCTTCGAGAGCTACGCCGAC
Organism: Ornithinicoccus sp.; assembly: GCF_057176825.1. NCBI lineage: Bacteria > Bacillati > Actinomycetota > Actinomycetes > Micrococcales > Intrasporangiaceae > Ornithinicoccus > Ornithinicoccus sp. Next base: position 2,916,857 of record NZ_CM169976.1, read on the forward strand.
CTGCGCGACCTGCTCCACGAGATCCCGCACCGGGAAGACATCAAGGTGCTGGTGCTGCGCGGTGAGGGCAAGGCGTTCTGCGCCGGGGGCGACGTCAACGAGATCATCGGCGAGCTGATCCAGATGGATCCCAAGGACCTGATCGGCTTCACCAGGATGACCGGCGAGGTGATCCGCGCGATGCGGGAGTGTCCTGTGCCGATCATCGCCGCCATCCAGGGCATCGCCGCGGGCGCCGGGTCGGTCCTGGCCCTCGCGTCCGACTTCCGCGTCGTGACCGAGACGGGACGGTTCGCCTTCCTGTTCACCAAGGTGGGCCTGTCGGGTGGCGACATGGGCGCGGCCTACCTGCTCCCCCGTGCGGTTGGCTACGGCCGGGCCACCGAGCTGTTGATGCTCGGCGACACTATCGATGCGCAGACTGCCGACCGCTACGGGCTAGTGAGCAAGCTGGTCTCCAACGAGGATCTCGATGCGGAGGTGGGGGCGCTCGCGCAGCGGCTGGCGACCGGGCCGACGCTGGCCTACGCCCAGACCAAGTCCCTCATCACGCGGGAGCTCGACATGCCGATCGGCTCTGCCATGGAGCTCGACGCCATGACCCAGGCCCTGCTGATGACCTCCGCCGACCACGCGGAGTTCCACGCGGCGTTCAACGAGGGGCGCAAACCGGACTGGCAGGGTCGCTGACGCTGGTGCCCTTGCGGGCGGGATCAGAACGGCGGCTCTTCGACGTCCGGGGTCACGACCTCCCCGGACGACACACCGGGCTCGTCGTGGACGACGCCGAGGATGTCCTCGGGGGTGGGCTGGTCCGGCGCGGGGCCGCGGCGCCGCTGCCCCCGCCGGCTGTGGTGCCGCAGACGGATCGGCGCTTGCCGGTGCAGCCACGCTCCGCCGATCTCTCGGTCCTCCGGGTCGGGACTGTCATCAAGGTCGGCCAGGCGCCCACTCCGGTCCCGGTGCGCCAGAGCCGCATAGATCAGCCGATCCTGCAGGTCGGCGTCCCCCGCGACGGCCTGCTCCCACCGCTCCTCCGCCTCACGGTCAGGACCTGATGGGCCTCCTCCAGTTGCGGTCGAGGGGTGGGTCTGCGGCCCTGGCTGAGCCTCCGCGTGAGTCCCTGGCCTGGTCTGCGTCCAGGGATGGGTCAGGGTCCGGTAGTCGAAGGCTCGCGTGACGTAGCACCGCCCGAACAGCGTCGTCCACGTCATTCGCCGTGTCGCATCCAGCGCGCTCTGCCAGACACCCCACGTCTTGAGCTGGTGGTGCGGCTTGTGCTTGGCACTGCCGTTCGCGACGCTCGTCTCCCCACCCTCGGAGTGGGCCACTTCGTGGTCGAACTCGCAGTCCTTCGCGGGGACGTTGCATCCCGGAGCCCGGCAGCGCCGGTCCGCGGCGACCACGTGGGCCCACATGTCCGGGTCGGGGCGGTACGCGGTCTTGGACCGCTCGATCAACCGCCCGTCCAACGGGTCGGTGACCAGCCGGTGCAGCACGCCACCGGAGGCGACGGCTAGGGCCCTGACATGCTCCGCGGACAGGTACCCGTGGCCAGGGATCATCCCGACGCCGACCGAGTCGGCGTTGAGCAGGACGTCGAGCGGGACGATCACCTCGAGGTTCACCCGCGGCTTCCCCTCGAGCACTCGCACCAGATCCTCATCGAGCCCGCCGACGAGTCCGTCGCCTGGAGGCGCCCCAGGCGACTCACCCTCATTGCTGTCGTCGTCACTCGCTGCGCATCCGCCCGAGTCGGTGCATCCGGGGCCGGTGCCTGCATCCTCGCCAGCGATGTCCTCAGCAGCGGGAGTCTCGTCGGCGGCGTCTTCACCTGCTGCTTCGTCACCTGCGACGTCCGTACCTGTGGCTCCCTTAGCGGAGTCGGCGGCCGCGTCCGGCTGGCTGTCGAGGTCCTGCTCGGGCGCTACCTCCAAGGACTTCCCATCTCCGGCGGCGGGGTCGGTCGTGCCGTGGACCAACAGCGCCAGGGCAAGGTCGGCCCGCAGCTGCGACAGGGTACGGGGGTCGCCCGCAGCCCGCAGGGCCCGGGCCGCACGGTCGATACGGTCCATCGCCGCAACGATCGAGCTGGTCCGACCGGTGATCGTCAGGCAACCCGTCCCGTCGTCGTCGACCTCGGCCCATGCACCTCGGCGGGCTACGGCGGCCTGCCGTCGCTGCCGAGCCTCCTTGGGGTCCTCACCGAGCAGCGCTGCGACCAGGCGGGCCAGCGTGTCCTTGGTCTCACCGAACCCGGCCCTCGCCATATCGTCGGGATCGACCGTGCCACGGCGTGCGGAGCGAGCACGGTCGCTGTCCGGCCCGAAAGTGCGTGCCGCAACCTGGGCAGCCACTTCGACCGGCATCTCGCGACAGCTCGACCACCATGCCCGGACCTGGTTCCACTGGACTTCCCCGGCAGCCCATGCCTTCCACGGCACGGTGGTGGCCAGGCGCGGCCCCAGGGCGAAGCCCACGCGGTCGTGACAGTCCTGGATGCCCCACCCCGTGGCGATCTGCAACTCGTGCGCGACGATGGACTTCGTCTTGGCGCGCCACCTCTGGCGTTTGGTCATGGAGAGCTCTTCGGGGCTGCTGTGCGAGTCGCGAGCAAGCAACTCCTCGCCAGTCGCGGCAGCGACGTCGGCGACAACGCCGCCGAGCATCGCATCAGCCCACCGCTGGACGACGACGAGCGCCTCGACGGCATCCACGAGTTCGTCGTCCGTGGCCCGGCTGACTGCCGGCTCGGCGGAGGCCGCGTGGGCACCCGCGGTGTTGGAGGTCTCCGCGGTGTCGTGGAACTCCGCGGATTCGTCGTCACCCATGGCCGGCGCCCTTGGGGCGCTAGGCCGACCCCCTGCGGGGCACTCCGCCGCAGCTCCGCCGGCCAGCACCGGCACCAGCGCCACGAGGTGCTCCACCACGTGCTCGGGGAAGCGGCAGTCGGTGAGTGCCTCGACCAGACGGTCGACGGCGTCATCCGCCTCCATCGGCGCGGGCGCCTCCATCGGCGCGGGAGCCGCTCCGGGACTGACGTCGCCCCGGTCCACCGCCTGCTCGCTGCTGGCGGGCGGGCTCTCGTCGAGGAGCACCAGCACTGCCCGGGCGGCAGCATGCGCGACGGCCACGTGCTGTTCGTCAGGCGGCGACCAGGCCCGCACTCCGCGATTCAGCGCCTCGAACCGTTGGGCGGCCGACTGCACCGCGGACAGCGACAAGGGCTCGGCGGGGGCCGGCCTGACCGACGCCAGGTGCTCGGCCCCCGCCGCCACATCCAGGACGGTTCCATCGGGATCGGTGAGAGTCGACCAGTCCCAGCCGGGCCGGTAGCCCCCACGCCGGTACCCCCACTGGCTCTCGTCCTGGACGACAGTCACCTCGCACACCCCCTCTCGGCATACTCCGACCCTCCCCTCCACCTGCTGGGACGATCGATCAACTCGATACACCCACTATAGAACACACGTCTGACATACACCAGTGCTATCCACACCCGCGCACAAGCTAGGACGTCCAGGCGCGCCAGAGCGCGGCATACTCCCCATCGGCGGCGATCAACTCGTCGTGGCTCCCGAGCTCGGCCACCCGACCATCGATCACGACGGCAATGCGGTCGGCGTCGTGGGCCGTGTGCAGCCGGTGCGCAATCGCCACGACAGTCCGGCCCGTCAGCAGCGCGCTCATCGAACCCTCAAGATGCCGCGCCGTCCGCGGGTCGATCAGAGACGTCGCCTCGTCCAGGACGAGCGTGTGCGGGTCCGCCAGGATCAACCGCGCCAGGGCGATCTGCTGGGCCTGCGCGGGGGTGAGCGCCAGGTTGCCGGAGCCCAGTTCGGTGTCCAGGCCTTCGGGGAGCGCCGAGACCCAGTCCCACGCATCGACCGTCCGCAGGGCACGTGCCACGGCCTCATCGGGCGATCCGTCCCGGGCCAGCACCACGTTGTCCCGGACGCTGCCGCGGAATACGTGGTGCTCCTGGGTGACCAGAGCCACCTCGGCGCGCAGCGCCTGGAGCGGCAGCTTCGTCAGCTCGACCCCGCCGACCTGCACCGACCCGGTGCGCGGCGCGTGGATGCCGCCGAGGAGTCGGCCCAACGTCGACTTCCCGGATCCGGAGGGCCCGACGATCGCCAGCCGCTCCCCGGACCGGAGTTCCAGGTCGATGCCGTGCAGCACGTCATGGTCCTCGCGGTAGGCATAGCGCAGGTCCCGACCGCGCAGGTCGCGCCCGGCGGGCAGCGCCTCCCCCGGCGTCCGGTCGGCCGGGACCTCGGCGATGCCCAGCAGACGCGTGGTGGAGGCCACACCGACCTGGAGCTCGTCGATGGTGCCCACCAGCCGGTCGAACGGTGCGTAGAACTGCTCGACGTAGAGCATCGCGGCGGTGATCTGCCCCAGCGACAGCCACCCCTGGCTGTAGCCCCAGGCACCCAGCACGAGGGTGACGACCCGGGGCAGGCTGAAGGCCGTGTCCATCACGCCGAAGAGCAGGTTCCGCAGGGCCAGTCCATAGCGCTCGGCCTGCGAGGAGACCTCGATGTCGTCGGCGGCGGCCTGCCGGCGGACCGGCTCCAGACCCAGCGCCTCCACGGTGCGGGCACCCTCGACGGTCTCGGTCAGCGTGGTGTTGATCCGCGAGTACGTCGCACCCTCGGTGAGGTAGCCGGCCGGCGCCTCCCGCAGGTAGCGCCGGATCTGGATGACCGACAAGGACACCAGCATCAGCACCGGCAGGGTCAGGAACCAGCTGTTCACAAACATGGCGACCAGCGTCAACAGGACGGTGACCGTGCCGATGATGAACTCCGGCAACGCGAAACGCACGCTCCGGCTCATCGCGCCGACGTCGCGGGTCACCCGGGTCACCAGGTCGCCCGTGCTGGCGCTCTCCACCCGCCCCAGCGGCAGGCGCAGCACCGCGCGGATCACGTGTTCGCGAGCCTCCGCGAGCACCCCCTGGCCGAGCACCGCACCGCTCCAGCGGGCAAGGAACATCATCGCCGCCTGGGTGAGCAGCACGGCGGTGACCAGCACCACGAGCCAGTTGGCGGTGTCCATGAGGTCGGCGCCGCCCTCGGCGGTGGCGTCCACCAGCCTGCCGAGCAGCATCGGCACGAGGAGTCCGGCGACGGCGGTGAGCGCGTTGGCCAGGACGACCAGGGCGACCAGGAGCCCGCGTCGGCGAAGCAGCCCTCCGAGGTAGCCCAGGACCGTGCCCCGCCGGGCCACCGGGAGGCCGCGCTCGGGGTCGAACGCCTGGGCCATGTGTGCCTGGGCACGCTCCCGCCGTATGCCGTGCCGTTGCCAGAGCGCGCGGTTCCGCTCCCGTAGTCCGGCACCAACCGGCGGGCGCAGCGCGTCGGGGATGGCCGGCTCGCGGTCACCGCCCTCCAGCCAGGTGTCGGCCGAGTCCCGCAGACCGGTCTGCCCGGGCTCCGTCGAAGTGCTCACGAGTGCCTCCTCTCCACCATGTCTGCCAGTTCGATGCCGGGCTTCTCCCGGCCGTCCCTCTCCTCGTCCGCCGGGGTGTCACCCGGGTCCTCCGGATGGGAGCGTGCCGACTGCTCGGCCCCGGCGGGGACCCACGGCTCGGCCTCGCCACCGCGCAGCACCACACGCCGGTATGCCGTGCTCCGGCGGACCAACTCCGCGTGCGTCCCGACCTCGGTCGCCACGCCGTCCTCCAGCAGGACCACCTCGTCGGCGTGATGCAGCAGCAACGGCGAGGCGGTCATCACGACGGTCGTCCGCCCGGACCGGGCGTCGGGCAGCCGCTCGGCGATCATCGCCTCGGTGTGGGCGTCCACGGCCGAGGTCGGCTCGACGAGGACCAGGATGGTGGCGTCGGTCGCCAGCGCGCGGGCGAGCACCAGACGCTGCCGCTGCCCCCCGGACAGCCCCCTCCCACGCTCCTCAAGCACTCCCTGCCACCCACCGGGCAGCACGTCGTAGACGTCCTCGGCGGCGGCCGCGTGCAGGGCCCGCTCCGCGTCCTGCCGGGCCAGCCTGCCGTGCGGGTCGATCGCCTGTTGCAGGGTGCCGGCGAAGACCTGCGCGCCGGTGTCGCTGACCATGATGGTGCGGCGCACCTCGCCGATCGGCACCTCGGCCAGGTCGACACCGCCGAGGCTGACGCCCCAGCGCTGGCGGGCCGTGGCCAGGTCGCGTTCCTGCACGTCCCGTCGCTGCTGCTCAGCCCGGGCCATCGCCCGGCGGGACACCCGGCCCCCACCGATCTCCTCGCCGCCATCCAGCGGCACCGGGTCGGTGTCGCCGGGCAGGTACCGGCCCAGCCGGTCGGCGAGCGCGGCGCTGTCGTCGGGCCGGCCGCTGACCACCATGGTCAGCCTTCCGGGACGGACCCGGAGCCCTGACACCTCGTCATACAGCTCGGCCTCGGGAGTGCGCGGCAGCGCACCCTCCCGCCCGTCAGCACCCTGAGCACCCTCCCGGCCCGAGTGGCTCTCCGGCCAGGGAGCGGGCTGACCGAGCACACCGACCGCCTTGCGCGCCGAGACGCGGGTGCGGGTGTACTTCTGCGCGAACTCGAAGAACGTGCGGATGGGCTGCACCAGGAACAGCGCGTAGCCCAGGAAGGTCACCAGCTCACCCACCCTCAGGTCGCCGGCCTGCACCTGCCGCACGCCGAGCCACATCAGCGACACGACGAACAGGCCGGACAGCAGCACCCCGACGGCCTCGACGACCGCCGTCCACGCGCCGGCCTGCACCCCGGCGACGCGGACCCGCTGGGAGGACGCGGCATACCCGTCCCCGAAGATCCGCTCGCCGCCGATGCCGCGCAGGATCCGGAGCCCGCCGACGATGTCGGTCGCCCGCGAGGTGAGCGTCGAGTCGCGGGAGCGCTCCCGCATCTGGGCGTTGCTCAGCGGCCGCAGCAGCGGGGCGCTGACCAGCACCAGCAGCGGGGCGACGAGGAGCACGACCAGACCCAGCTCAAGGTTGATCTGCAGCACGATGGCCGCCACCAGCAGGTAGGCGACGAGGTTGGCGGCCGCCCGGGAGAAGATCTCCAGGAACCCGCCGAACTGGTCGCCGTCGCTGCCGGAGACGCTGAGCACCTCACCCGTGGGGCTGCGCCGGGTCAGCACGTGCCCGAGTTGGACCGCCTTGTTCCCGACCAGACGGGTGGTGCCGTAGCCGGCGATCAACCAGGACCGCACGATCACGGTGTGCGACACGACACCGGCCCCGGCCCCCAGCAGGGTGACCGCCAGTAGCGCCAGGGCGTACACGGCGACCGTGCCCGGGCTGCCCGCGAGGATGCCGTCGTCGATGACCCGACCGAAGATCCAGGGCGTCAGCGCGGTGGGCAGCACCCAGAACAGCATTGTCACCGAGGCGGCCAGCACCAGGTCGCCCTGCTGCCGGATCAGCCACCACAGGAAGCGGTTGGGGGATCGCGTGTCAGGACGCTGGCGGGACGCCTCGGTGTAGGCCGAGATGTCGGGTGGGAAATCGTGCATAGCCTCACCAGGTTAGACGGCGCCACCGACGCCGATAAACCGGTTTTGGCTACCTCCAGCGCAGCGGCAGACGCTTGATCCCCCGCTGGAACGAGGAGCGCAGGAGCGCCGGCTCCCCGGCGGGCTCCAGCCACGTAGTGCGGGCCAGCAACTGGCCGAACATCGTGCGCATCTGCACCCGCGCCAGGTGGGCGCCCAGGCAGAAGTGCGGCCCGTGGCCGAAGACCAGGTGGTCCCGCGCCGCGCGCGTCACGTCGAAGTGCTCCGGGTCCTCGAATACCCGCGGGTCACGGTTGGCGGACAGGAAGCTCACCACGACCTTGTCGCCGGCCGCGACCGGCTGCTCCCCCACCGACGCGTCCCGGGTCGCCGTGCGCCGGAACACCATGACCGGGGTCCACCAGCGCAGCATCTCCTCGACGGCAGCCGGTATGCGGTCCGGTTCCGCCCGCAGGAGCCGTTGGGTGTCCGGGTGGGTCAGCAGGGCGTGCATGCCGCCGGGCAGGCCGTTGCGCAGGGTCTCGTTGCCCGCGACGGCGAACAGCCAGAACGTGTTCTCGAACTCCTCGACGCTGATCGCGTCGGCCTGGCCGAGCATGATCGACATGACGTCCTCACCCGGATCCTCCCGCTTCCGCTCCCCCAGCAGGTGCGCGTACCGGTAGAGGTCGGGCATCCCCTCCCGGGACCGTGGGTCGGGCATCCGGCCGTCGGCGTCGGGCTCGGGCCGCAGCGCGATCGCCTCGCGCGCCAGGTCGGTGCCCGTCGCAGGGTCGAATGCGGCACTCGTGGCGTAGTCGGGGTCCTGGAAGCCGATCACCCGGTTGGACCAGTCGAAGAGCAACATCCGGTCCTGCGGCGGCACCCCCAGGACGTCGGCCAGGGTGAGCAGCGGCAGGTCGGCGGCGATGTCCTTGGCAAAGTCCAGCACCTGCCCCGGCTCGGTCAGCGCCCGGTCCAGGATCGCGCTCACGTGCCCGGCGATCTGCTCCTCGAGCCGCGTGACGGCCCGGGCGCTGAACGATCGCTGGAGCGGGCGCCGCAGCCGGGTGTGCTCCGGCGGGTCCTGGTTGAGCATCATCCGCTGCACGTACGCCAGGTCGCCCGGGGTGGCAGGGTCGCGCACCTGGGTGGCGCCCGCGTGGGAGGAGAACGTCGCCGGGTCCTTGAGCACCGACTGCACGTCCGTATGCCGCAGCACCAGCCAGTAGCCCGGCCCACCGGCGAACCCGGGGCCGGGCGGCTCGGCCACCCACACGACACCAGGGTCCGCCTCCCGCAACCGGGACAGCACCTGCAGCGGCGCCCCCTCGACATACGTCTGGGGGTCGTGCACGACCGCGGTCCCCTCCGCGGGGACCCGGTCGGCGGCGGGCAGCCTCACGTGCCGGTCAGGTCACTTCTCGGCCAGGAACGACTCGATCGCGGTCGCCAGCGCGACCGGGACCTCGTGCATGGCGTAGTGGCCGCAGGCAGGCAGCTCAACCAGTTCGACGCCGGAGTACTGCTGCTGCCACGTCTGCCGCATCGCCTCGGCCGACAGCGCGGGGTCGTGCTCCCCGACGATGACCGCGATCGGTGTGGAGGGGCTGCCGATGCCGTCGGTGTAGTCGTCGTTCACCCAGGACTGGACGGCGCCGGCGAAGGCCGCGACGTCGGAGGTGCTGGTGGAGAAGTCGCGCATCGAGTCGAGCCAGGCCCCGGAGTTGCGGTTGCCGGTGGTGAAGTCGATGATCGCGCGGCGCTTCTCCGGGTCGTCCGGCGCACCGAAGAACAGGCCCTGGCCGTCCTCGTCCAAGGGCATGGCGGCGGGCGAGACGGGGCTGATGCCGACCAGGGCGCGCACCCGGTCGCCGGCCTGCTGGAGTAGGGACGCCGCGGCCTTGCCGCCCATGGAGTGGCCGACCACGGAGAAGGCCTGCAGGCCCAGCTCGTCGGCGGCCGCGAGGGCGTCCGAGGCGTACTCGGCCATGGTGAACTCCCCGGTCTCCCCCTGTCGCGCACCATAACCGCGCATCTCGGGGAAGTAGTAGGTGTAGGTGGCGCCGTCGACCACCTCGGGCAGGTAGCCCCACCCGTCGGCCGACCCGAACCATCCGTGCAGGCAGAGCACCGCGTGCTCCCCCGTGCCGACCCGCTTGACCTCACCCATGCTGGCGTCCTCCTCGTCGAGACTGTGTGGCCAGTATGCAGTGTGCTCGCCGATCAGGCGCGGCTGCGCCCCTTCTTCCGGTCGGCCAGGAACCGCCGGTCCTCGGGGATCTGGAGGTCGTCGCACAGCGCGGTCCAGACGGTGCGCACGGGGACGCCGTCGTCGATGGCCGCTACGACCGTGCGGTCCCCGAGCGCGTGCAGGGCGTGCCCGGACGCGAGGGTCCGGGCGTAGGCGGGGCCGAACTCCTGGTCCATCAACTGCCAGAACTCGCTCACCCGCATAGCCACCTGCCGCCCTTCATAGGGCAACGGTACGCGTCGCTCGGCCGAGGCTCAGCCACATGGCGTCGATGCTCCGGGCATGACCGTCAGTGCGACGGCTGTCAGCAGGGTTCCCTCCCGTCCGCCCGCCGTCACGTAACTGAGTTCCGCCCCAGGAGCGGTCCCCTCGGCGCTCAGCGCCTCGGCCTCGAGTTGGAGGCCGAGCACCAGGTGACGGGTTTCCCCCGGTCCCATCGCTCCGTCGGCCCACTGACCGGACACTGGTTCCCAGCCCAGCGCGGCTCCCGTCGTCTCGGTGCCCGCGGCCTCCAGAGTCCACCTGCCGACCGAGAGACCCTGCGGATCGACGAGCCTGACATCAGTCACGGTCACCTCCTCGCCACCGGTGTTCGTGACGAAGTCCGCGCCCACGGTGGCCCGCCCCTCCGCATCCGCCGGAGTGCAGACTGCGGCCTCCTCCCCCTCGGGGAGCGCGAGGACCTCGGAGGTGGAAGGTGCGCACCCGGCGAGGACGACGACGGCACCCACCGCCGACAATCGGCGCAGCGCCCAGTGCGTCCTGATGCGTGGCTTCACGTCCACCTCCCCGGGTCGCCAACCGGGCAAGGCGTCAGCCCAGTAGCCAGACGGTACCCAACATCGCGGGCATCGCCAGCACGGTCGTCAGGAAGACGCCGTCGCGCGCGATCCCGACGGCGCGACCGTAGGTGATGGCCAGGACGAAGACGTTCTGGGCGGTCGGCAGCGCGGCGATGACCGTGGCCGCCATCAACTCGGTGTGGTTCAGCCCCAGCAGATAGTGGCCGACGAGCGCGGTGAACAACGGCATCAGAGCCAGTTTGGACGCCACGACCAGGGCCAGCTCGGGCCCGGTCCCTCCCGCGCCCGGGCGGGGTGAGAGCCGCAGCGAGATGCCGAAAGCCAACAGCATGCTCGGGATCGCGATGCCCGAGATCAGCTCGATCGGGTCCAGCACAAAGCCGGGCAGCCGGATGTCGGCCAGGCCGACCACCAGGCCCAGCACCGATCCCACGGTGAGCGGATTGGCCAACGGGCGGATCAGCATACGGACGAGGGACTCGCGGGAACCCCCGGAGAGGTCCAGCGCCGCCAACCAGAACGGCTGCAGCACCAGGAGTTGGAAGAGCAGGATCGGTGCGGCGAGCGAGGCGTCGCCGAGGACGTAGGCGGCGATCGGTAGGCCGAGATTGTTGGCGTTGACGTAGGAGACGGTCATCCCGCCCATGAACAGGTGCGCCGCCCCGCGCCGCCAGATCAGCCGCGCGAGCAGGATGTAGACGGCGCTGGCCAGGACCACTCCCGACACCGTCGCGGCCAGGTATCCCGAGAAGATCACGTGAGTTTCCGCCCGCGACACCACGAGGAAGAGCAGGGCGGGCGAGCCGATCCAGAAGGTGAGCTTGGCCAGCATCCGCTGCTCGGCCTCGCCGAAGAGGCCCGTGTGCGCGACGAACCAGCCGATGGCGACGACGACGCCGATCAGCCCGAACCCCTGCACGACCGCACCCACGGGGTGCAGTATGGCCGCCCCGAGGTGAGAGGATGGCAGCGGGCCCGAACGAGACGACTCCACGGAGGTACCGGTGAGCAGCAGGAAAGTGCGCGGATACGACGATCTCGCCTGGTGGCAGAAGGCGCTGGTGAAGGCCAAGATCTGGCAGCCGGCCCACCGCACCCTGCACCACGAGCTGCGGGACATGGAGCGCCCCACGCCGCAGCCGGTGACCGGTGCCCACGGCAACCAGGTCGTGCAGCCCCACACCCGGCGGCTGGTGCCGCAGCGGGGGGACGAGCAGGGCTGAGTGCCGAGGGCGCAGGCCCACCGCTGTGTCGGTGCGCCGTGACAGGCTCAGCCGGTGACGCTTGACCGATTCTCGCCGGCCACCCGGGCCTGGTTCGATGCCTCGTTCGAGGGGCCGACGACCGCCCAGGCCGGCGCCTGGGAGGCGATCGCCGACGGGCAGCACACCCTCGTCGTCGCCCCGACCGGCTCGGGCAAGACCCTGTCGGCGTTCCTGTGGGCGCTGGACCGGATCTGCACCACCCCCCGGCAGCCGGAGCTGCCCCGTTGCCGGGTCGTCTACGTCTCCCCGCTCAAGGCCCTCGCGGTCGACGTCGAACGCAACCTGCGCTCCCCGCTGGTCGGGATCCGGCACGCCGCGGGCCGCCTGGGCCAGCACGTGCCGGACGTCCGTGTCGCCATCCGTTCCGGTGACACACCCGCGGCCGAGCGTCGCTCCTTCGCCCGGGAGGGCGCCGACGTCCTGATCACCACGCCGGAGTCGCTGTTCCTGCTGCTCACCTCGCGCGCCCGGGAGGCACTGTCGGCGGTCGAGACGGTGATCGTCGACGAGGTCCATGCCGTGGCCGGCACCAAGCGTGGGGCCCACCTGGCGGTGACCCTGGACCGGCTCGACGCGCTCCTGGCCGCGCCGGCCCAGCGGATCGGGCTGTCGGCCACGGTGCGACCGGTGGAGGAGGTCGGACGCTTCCTGGCCGGGGGGCGTCCGGTGACGACGGTGCAGCCGCCCTCGGCGAAGGAATGGGACCTGCAGGTCGTGGTCCCCGTGCCGGATCTGACCGACCCCGGCGCGGTCACGTCCCAGGTCGGGGAGGAGCCGCCCGTCGAGGAGCCACCCCGCGAGGAGCCCCCGCCCGAGGAGCCAATCGAGGAGGGCGCTGGGCCGGTGCTGCCGGACCTGGACGGCGACGACTTCGCCGCGTGGGCGCCGGCGCAGGACCCCCAAGAGCGTGCCTCGGTGTGGCCGCATGTGGAGCACCGGATCGCCGACCTCGTCGCGGGCCACACCTCTACCCTGGTGTTCGCCAACTCCCGGCGTCTGGCCGAGCGGCTCACCTCCCGGCTCAACGAGATCGCCGACGAGGCCGCCGATGAGGCCGCCGGGGGTGCCCGTGGGGCCGAGGACCCGGCCGGGCCTCCCGCCCAGGTGATGGGCCAGGCCGGCGCCGCCCGCGGGGCCCCGCCGGTGCTGGCGCGCGCCCACCACGGATCGGTCAGCAAGGAGCACCGGGCCGAGATCGAGGACGCCCTCAAGGGTGGCCGGCTGCCGGCGGTCGTGGCGACCAGCTCCCTGGAGCTGGGCATCGACATGGGCGCCATCGACCTGGTCGTGCAGGTCGAGTCCCCACCGAGCGTGGCCAGTGGCCTGCAACGGGTCGGCCGCGCGGGCCACCAGGTGGGCGCGGTCTCCCGCGGGGTGCTCTTCCCCAAGCACCGCGGCGACCTCGTCCAGACCGCCGTGGTGGTCGACCGGATGCGGGCCGGCCTGATCGAGCGGCTCACGGTGCCGGCCAACCCGCTCGACGTGCTCGCCCAGCAGGTCGTGGCCATGGTCGCGGTGGACGACTGGGCCGTGGACGACCTCTTCGCGCTGGTCCGGCGCTCGGCGCCGTTCGCCTCCCTCCCCCGATCGCTGCTCGAGGCCACCCTCGACATGCTGGCGGGCCGCTACCCCGGCGAGGACTTCGCCGACCTGCGCCCGCGCGTGGTCTGGGACCGCGTGTCCGGCACCCTGTCCGCCCGCCGGGGCGCGCAGCTGCTGGCCGTCACCAGCGGGGGCACCATCCCGGACCGCGGCCTGTATGCCGTGATGCTGGCCACGGGGGACGGCCCCGGTCGCCGGGTCGGTGAGCTGGACGAGGAGATGGTCTACGAGTCGCGGGTAGGCGACGTGTTCACCCTCGGCACCACCTCCTGGCGCATCGAGGACATCACCCACGACCGGGTCCTCGTGACGCCGGCGCCCGGGCAGATCGGACGGTTGCCGTTCTGGAAGGGCGACACCCTGGGCCGGCCTGCGGAGCTGGGCACCGCCGTGGGGGAGTTCGTCCGGCACGTCGCCGCGGGCCCGGCAGAGCGGGTGCGTGGCGAGCTGCGGGAGTCCGGCCTGGACGGGTGGGCCGCCGACAACCTGGTCGACTACGTCGCGGAGCAGCGCGAGGCGACCGGGCAGGTCCCGGACGACCGGACCCTGGTAATCGAGCGGTTCCGCGACGAGATCGGGGACTGGCGGGTGGTCGTCCACTCCCCGCACGGCACCCCGGTGCACGCACCGTGGGCACTGTGCATCGCGGCCCGGATGCGGGAGCGCTACGGCACGGACGTGCAGGCCATGGCCGCGGACGACGGGATCGTGCTGCGCCTGCCGGAGCTGGATGATGCGGGCTCCCTCGACCGGGACCTGGCCGACCTGCTGACCCTCGACCCCGAGGAGGTCCACGACCTGGTCACCACCGAGATCGGCAGTTCGGCGCTGTTCGCCGCGCGGTTCCGGGAGTGCGCGGCCCGGGCACTGCTGCTGCCCCGGCGCCGGCCCGATCGCCGCCAACCGCTGTGGCAGCAGCGGCAGCGCTCGGCGCAACTGCTTGAGGTGGCCTCCCGGTACCCCTCGTTCCCGATCGTGCTCGAGGCGGTCCGCGAGTGCGTGCAGGATGTCTACGACGTCGCGGCCCTCACCGACCTGATGCGCGGTCTGGCCGACCGTTCGGTGCGGATGGTCTCGGTCGAGACGGCCTCGGCGTCGCCGTTCGCCAGGTCGCTCCTGCTCGGCTACGTCGCCCAGTACCTCTACGAGGGGGACTCCCCCCTGGCCGAACGCCGGGCGGCGGCGCTGTCCCTCGACCCGACCCTGCTGTCCGAGCTGCTCGGCCGCGGCGAGGGCGCCAGCCTCGCCGACCTGTTGGACCCCGAGGTCGTCGAACGCACCGCCGCGGAGCTGCAGCGGCTGGTCCCCGACCGCGCCGCCCGCGACGCCCAGGACGTGCTCGACCTCGTGCGCACCCTCGGCCCGCTGGACACCGCGGAGATCCGAGAGCGCACCCAGCCCGAGCAGCGCGGTGCGGTGCCGGAGTGGATGGCCGCGCTGCAGGAGCAACGACAGGTCATCGAGGTCCGGATCGCCGGACACGCCCGGTGGGCCGATGCCCAGGACGCCGCCCGGCTCAGGGATGCGCTGGGCGTGGCGCTGCCACCCGGCGTGGCTGCGACCTTCCTCGAGCCGGTCGAGGACCCGCTGCAGGACCTCGTCGTCCGTTATGCCCGCACCCACACGCCGTTCCGCCTCGCCGACCTCGCCACACGCCTGGGGCTGGGGACGGCCGTGGCCGCCGACGCGGTCCGACGACTCGTGTCGTCCGGACGACTGGTCGAGGGGAGACTGCGTCCGGACCACGCCGGCGACGACGGGGGGCGCGATGCCTCCGGAACCCACTCTCCCGACCTGTGTGACGCCGAGGTGCTGCGGATGCTGCGCCGCAGGTCCCTGGCGGCGCTGCGTCAGGAGGTCGAGCCGGTCACCCAGCAGGCCTACGCACGGTTCCTGCCCACCTGGCAGTCGGTCGGCACCCTACGCGGGGTGGACGGCGTCCACCGTGCCGTCGAGCAGCTCGCCGGGGCACGCCTGCCCGCGAGTGCGCTCGAGTCCCTCGTGCTGCCCTCCCGGGTGGTCGACTACTCCCCCCTCATGCTGGACGAGCTGATGACCGCCGGCGAGGTGCTGTGGCAGGGGCACGGGCCCATCCCGGGCGACGACGGCTGGATCTCGCTGCACCTCGCCGACACCGCCGACCTCACCCTGGCGCCCCCGGATCCGGTCGACGGCGAGACGTGCGAGCGGATGCTGAGCCTGCTGGAGCCCGGCGGAGCCTACTTCTTCCGGGGGCTGGCCGACACCCTCTCCGGAGCCCTGGCCGCCGATGCCGGAGAGCCGGTGTCCGACGACTCGGTGCTGCAGGCCCTCTGGGAGTTGGTCTGGGCCGGTCGCGTCACCGGCGACACCCTGGCTCCCCTCCGCTCCCTACTCAGCGGCGGCCGGGCCGCCCACCGGTCCCGCCGCCAGGGGGCGCGCTCCACCCGGTGGTCCCGCTCCTCGGTCGCCCTGGGCCGCGGGGCCCGTCCCGCTGCTCCCACCAGGTCCGGACCGCCCACCGGTGCCGGCCGTTGGTCGGCGCTGCCTGCCTCCGCGTCGGACCCCACCGCCCGGGCCCTGGCCACGGCCGAGCAGTTGCTCGACCGCTATGGGGTGCTGACCCGCGGGAGCGTGGTCAACGAGGGCATCCCCGGCGGGTACTCGGGGGTCTATCGCGTGCTGGCCACCGCCGAGGAGGCGGGTCGGGTGCGCCGCGGCTACTTCGTGGAACACCTGGGCGCCGCCCAGTTCGGCTCGACCGGGGCGATCGACCGGTTGCGGGCGACCGGTCAACGCGCCGAGGACCCGCCGGACCAGGAGGTCCTGGTGCTCGCGGCGACCGATCCCGCCAACCCCTACGGCGCCTCGGTCCCCTGGCCCGACCCCGAGGAGGACGCCGACACCACGCACCGGCCGGGGCGCAAGGCGGGAGCCATCGTGGTGCTGGTCGACGGCCGGCTCGCCCTCTACCTGGAGCGGGGCGGACGCACCGCCCTCACCTTCACCGACGACCCCGGCCTGGCATCAGCTGTGGCCAAGAGCCTGGCCGACCAAGTCCGACGCGGCCGGCTCGCGGCCCTGACGGTGGCCAAGATCGACGGGGTGCCTGCACTCTCTGCGGAGCACTCGCTGGCGCAGGCGCTCCAGGACGCCGGGTTCCACACCGCCCCACAGGGGCTCCGGCTACGGCGGTGACCGCTCGGGCCGCGGTCTTGACAGCGGTCAGCCCGCTGCCGACGATAGGGCACTATTGGCTAGGCCAATTTGCCCGCTCTCTGCCCCCGCCCTGCACGCAGGGCTGAACGAAAGCTGACGGATGACCTCACCCACCACTGCCCAGGGGACCCGCCTGTCGCGGGCCATGCGACCGGTGAACCGCGTCGTCGAGAACTTCATCCCCTCGGCACTCGTGTTCGCGATCGTGCTCACCTTCGTGGTGGCCCTCCTGGCACTGCTGCTGACCGACTCCGGCCCGACCGAGGTGGTGCGCACCTGGGGCGACGGCCTGTCCGGGCTGCTGGCCTTCATGACCCAGATGGCGCTCATCCTGATGCTGGGCCATGTCCTGGCGCACACCCGACCGGTGCGCAAGATCCTGCGCTTCGTCGCATCCCTGCCGAAGTCCTCCATGCAGGCCTACCTGTACGTCCTGCTGGCCGCGGCCGCGGCCTCGCTCATCACCTGGGGCCTGGGGCTCATCGTCGGGGCGATGCTCGCCAAGGAGGTCGCCGCGCAGGGCAAGGAACGCGGCATCAAGCTGCACTTCCCGATGCTCGTCGCCGCCGGCTACTCCGGCTATGTCGTCTGGCACATGGGCTATTCCGGATCCGCCCCCCTCACCGCAGCGACCCCCGACTCCTTCGTGTCGGAGTATCTCGGGTCACCCGTGCCGGTCTCGGAGACCACCTTCGCCACCTGGAACATGATTGCCATCGTGGCCACGGTGGCCGCCGTGGCCATCGCGCTCTTCCTCGTGGCTCCGCGGGGTGAGGACAAGATCATCGAGCTCTCCCAGGACCTGCGCGAGGGCGACGTCGAGATCGACGACGAGGTCGTCACCCCCGCGGACCGGGTGGATGCCAGCCGGCTCCCCACGCTCCTGGTCGGGCTGATGCTGACCTTCTATCTGGTGCTCCACTTCGGCGACGGCGGCGGGCTGACGCTGGACGTGGTGAACTGGACCTTCCTGGCCCTGATCCTGCTGCTGGTGCGCAATCCGTTCGAGCTCATCGCGCTGGTGCGCAACGCCGCCTCCAACGTCGGCGAGATCCTCCTCCAGTTCCCCCTGTATGCCGGAATCATGGGGATCATGGGCGGCACCGGGCTGATCGCCGTCCTGTCCGACGCCTTCGTCTCGATCGCCTCCCCCGCCACCTTCGGCTTCCTCGCCTTCCTCTCGGCCGGGCTCGTGAACTTCTTCGTCCCCTCCGGCGGCGGCCAGATGGCGGTGCAGGGCCCGCTGCTGCTCGACGCGGCCGAGAAGATCGGCGTCGACCCGGCCATCGCCATCATGGCGCTGTCCTACGGCGACCAGTGGACCAACATGATCCAGCCGTTCTGGGCGCTGCCCGTGCTGGCCATCGCCGGCCTGAAGATGCGCGACATCCTCGGCTACACGACCGTGACGCTCATCGCATCCGGCATCGCCATGGGAGTCACCATGCTCATCGTGTCGGGATGACCATGACCTGGCCCGGCACCCCAGAGGAGTCCGTCGCCCTGGCGATCGTGGAGGAGGTGGCCGCCTCCCGGACCAATGCCCCGGAGGTCGCTGAGCAGACCCTGCAGGCCGCCGCGGCGGTCGAGGAGCGGGCCGGCGCCTTCGTCGCCCTGGACCCTGAACTCGTGCGGCGCGACGCCGCCGCCTACGAGGCGCGATCCGGGCAGCCACTGTGCGGCCTGCCCGTCGCGATCAAGGACATCATCGACACCGCGGACCAGTCGACGACCTACGGCTCCCCGATCTACGCCGGGCACCGCCCGGCGGTCGACGCTGCGGTCGTGACCCGGCTGCGGGCAGCCGGCGCGATCCCGTTCGGGAAGACGACGACCACCGAATTCGCCCTCTTCGCTCCCACACCGACGCGCAACCCGTGGGACGCCGAGCGCACGCCCGGCGGATCGTCGAGCGGCTCGGCCGCCGCGGTCGCAGCCGGGGCGGTCCCCGTCGCACTCGGCACCCAGACCGCGGGCTCGGTGATCCGCCCGGCCTCGTTCTGCGGGGTCGTCGGGTTCAAGCCGAGCCACGGCTCGATCGACACCGCGGGCGTGAAGGACCTGAGCCCGAGCTTCGACACGGTGGGAATCCTCGCCCGCACCGTGCCCGACGCTGCCCTGGTCTACGCCGCACTCACCGGGGCAGCGACGACCTCGGCGACGCCGGACCCCCGGCGGGTCGACACCGCGGGGCCGGACACCCGACGGGTGGCGGTGTTCCGCACCAGCCGGTGGACCGAGGTCGAGCCAGCGGCGCGAGACGCCTTCGACGCCGCCGTCGACCGCCTGGCGGACACAGCCGTATGGGAGATCCAGCAGCTCGAGTGGAGCACGGACGAGCACGCTGAGCTCACCCGCGCCCAGGAGGTCCTCATGGAGTTCGAGGCGCTCGCCGCCCTGGCGACGGAGTACCACGAGCACCGTGACGAGTGCTCCCCCCAACTGGTCGACTACCTGGACCGCGCGAGCGCCCGGACCGAGGCCGACGCGGCGCAGGCGCGCGAGACGATCAGCCGGGCCCGGGAGTCCTTCGCCGCGGCGCTGGACGGGGCGGCGGGTGTCCTCACCCCCGCGGCCGACGGTGAGGCCCCGTCCCGGGAGACGACCGGAAACCCCTGGTTCAGCAGGGCCTGGACGGCGATGGGTGGCCCCGCCATCAGCCTTCCCCTGCTGCGGGGCGCGCACGGACTGCCGGTCGGACTGCAAGTGGTCGGTCACCGGGGTAGGGACGCCCAACTGCTGACCCTGGCGACGCAGGTCGTGCGGGCGACGACCTGAGGGCCGTCGCCCAGGCGACCACCAGGAGTCCGGCGCCGAGCACGATCCCGTGGCCGATCCGCATACCGGGGGTGCCGAAGAACTGCGGCAGGAAGGTCACCAGACCCAGACCGGTCAGCACTGCGCCCACCCTGGCCGCACCGCCAGCCGACCACAGCCCCCGCACGAGCAGCACGCCGACGGCGGCGAGCAACAGCAGCCCGAGGCCGAACGTGGTCGCTTCCAGGGGCGCTAGGCGGAACGCGTCGGCGATCGCCAGGATGCTGGTGTCGCCGTGCTCGAC
This sequence comes from Ornithinicoccus sp., assembly GCF_057176825.1. Classification (NCBI taxonomy): domain Bacteria; kingdom Bacillati; phylum Actinomycetota; class Actinomycetes; order Micrococcales; family Intrasporangiaceae; genus Ornithinicoccus; species Ornithinicoccus sp. The sequence continues at coordinate 2,936,512 of NZ_CM169976.1, forward strand.
GGCGTGGGCCCCCACCGCCCGCAGGCCGAAGGTCTCCGCGCCGTAGTACGGCAGCAGCAGAGCCGCGGCGAGCCAGGCGATCAGCTCAGCACGCCGGGCCCCGGCAGCGGGCCAGGGCCACGGCGAGCGGACCGACCAGGCCCGGAGCACCAAGGCGAGTAGGACGAAGCCCACCATCGCGGCAGCATGGCCCAGCAGCCACCCGGTGCCGGCGAAGGCCTGCGCGCCCGCCATCCCGGACTCCGGCACGTACGGCCGCAGAACCGGGTAGGCGATGAAGGCGAGCCCCGCCACCGCGAGGGCGTCGGTCGGCGCCCGGTGCGTGGAACCTGTCGTGGGTGGTGTGGATACGTTCATGAGGAGTCCTCCAGGAGAAACGAGAGCGCCGCTCTCTGTTGTGATCTATCGTCACGCATCCGGCGACACATGGCAAGAGCATTTGTCGCTTGAGTGATCGCTGCTCTCCTTTGTGGCAGGCTGGGGGCATGCCCGACGGACCGACACCACGCCAGGTGGCCCGCGCACAGACGACGGCCCGGATCAAGGAGCTGGCCCTCGCACAGCTCGCCGAGTCTGCGGCGACCGAGCTGTCGCTGCGCGCCATCGCCCGCGAGCTGCACATTGTCTCCAGCGGCATCTACCGCTACTTCGAGGGGCGCGACGCCCTGATCACCGCGCTCATCCTTGAGGCCTACGAGGACCTGGCCGAGCACCTGGAGTCGGCTCCCCTGCGACGCCGGACCGCCCGGTCCCGCTGGGTCGCGGTGTGCGACGCGCTCCGGGAGTGGGCGCGGGAGGCACCGCACCGGTTTGCCCTGATCTACGGCTCCGCGATTCCCGGCTACCGCGCACCGCAGGACACCGTGCCGGCCGCGGCGCGGGTGGTCGCGGCCTTCCTGGCCCCGCTCGCCGGCTCGGATCTCTCGCCGCGGGACGACCGGCCGCCGGCCGCCGACCTCACCCCTGCGATGACATCAGTGAGGGACGGCCTGGAGCTGGAGCTGGACGACCTCGCCATCCTGCTGGGCCTCAGGTCGTTCGCCCAGGTCGTGGGCCTGCTCACGCTGGAGCTGAACGGACACCTAGTGGGCACCTTCGAGCCCGCCGACGCGCTGTATGCCGATCTCGTCGCCCGGGAGGCGCACGCGCTCGGGTTGTGACCTGTGCACCCGCCAGGGCTGCGTGTCGTCGCCGGATAGGCTCGTGTGATGCCCGAGGGTGATGCGGTCTGGCGGACTGCCCGCCGGTTGCACGACGCGCTGGCCGGCGCCGTGCTGCAGGGCGCCGACCTGCGGGTGCCGGCGCTGGCCACCAAGGACCTGACCGGTCGCCGCACCCTGGAGGTGGTGCCGCGGGGCAAACACCTGCTGCACCGGCTGGAGGGCGGGGTGACCCTGCACAGTCACCTCCGGATGGACGGGAGCTGGCGGGTCGTCCGCGTCGAGCGGGGCGGCCGCACCAAGGGGTGGCGACATACGGTCCGGGCGCTGCTCTGGACCGACCGACACCTGGCCGTCGGCGACCAACTGGGGATGCTGGACCTGGTCGAGACCGGGCACGAGGGCACCCTCGTCGGCCACCTCGGGCCGGACCTGCTGGACCCTGCCTTCGACGCTGCCCAGGCCCTGTACAACGTGCTCAGCAGTCCCGGGCGTCCCGTGGCGGAGGCGCTGCTGGACCAGCGCAACCTCGCCGGGATCGGGACGATCTTTGCCAGCGAGCCGCTCTTCGAGCACGGGATCGACCCGTGGGCCGAGGTGGGCGCGGTCGGCGAGGAGGGCCTGACAGCGGTGGTGGACACCGCCCGGCGCCGCATGGTGCACAGCGCCCGGATCGGCTACACCAGCACGACGGGGCTCCCGGGCGCAGGTCAGGGACGGGCCGGGAGCACCCAGACGTGGGTCTTCGGCCGGGTGGGGCAACCGTGCCGGCGCTGCGGCACCATGATCGAGCAGGGAACGGTCGGGCCACAGCCCCGCGAACGGGTGCTGAGCTACTGCCCGTCCTGCCAGCGCGCGGTCAGGCGGCCGTGATGACCCGGCGGCGGATCTCGTCGTGCCGGATCGGCTTGGCCAGACCCTCGGTGAGCATGGTGGCGACCTGCTGGTCGGCGGCCTCGGAGAGGCTGATCCGGTCGGCGACATCGCTCAGCATCTGGGACAGCGGGAGGTCCAGCGCCTTGCAGATGGAGGCGAGCAGCTCCGAGGAGGCTTCCTTCTCCCCGCGCTCGACCTCGCTCAGGTAGCCCAGGGAGACCGAGGCCGAGGCCGACACCTCGCGCAGGGTCCGGCCCTGGTGCTGACGCTGCTCGCGCAGCACATCGCCCAACTCACGTCGAAGCAAAACCATCGCCGAATCCCTCCTTCTCCTGGACTCTTTCGGTGAACTCCCACTGGACTCCACCGGTCGTGTTAGGTCAACCGTACCCTGCCGGGTCCCGAATCGCGGAGGTCATCCCCCGCCAGTGCCGTCAGCAGCAGGTCAATCGCTGCGTCGACGCTGTCCTCACGGATCTGACTCCTCGTCCCGTGCAGGGTCAACGCCCGGGACAGCCGGACTTCTTCCCCGGCACCCGTCAGGCCGGTCACGGCGACGTGCACCGTGCCGACGGGTTTGCCCTCCACGGGGTCCGGCCCGGCCACCCCGGTCGTGGCGATGCCCCAGTCCGCACCGAGCACCCTCCGCGCACCGTCCGCCATCGCCAGCGCGGTCTCGGACGAGACGGCGCCGAGTGTGTCGAGTACCTCGGAGGGCACGGCCAGGACCGCCTGCTTCACCTCGGTCGCGTAGCTCACGATGCCGCCGCGCACCACGGCGCTGGCGCCGGGGACCCCGGTGAGGGCGGCGCTGACCAGACCGCCGGTCAGGGACTCGGCCGTGCCGACGGTGCACTCCTGCCGGAGCAGTTCGCTGATCACGGCGGCCGCGGTCACGGCGCTGCAGCGCCCCGGCGCAGCCGCAGCGCCTGGAGCACGTAGTCCAGCCCGGTCACGACGGTGACCAGCACCGCGGCATACATCACCCACAGACCGGCCGTGTGCAGGATCCCGGTGAGCGGCAGGATGAGCAACAGCAGCCCGAGCCCCTGGAGCGCCGTCTTCAGCTTGCCGCCCCGGCTGGCCGGGATCACGCCGATCCGGATCACCCAGAACCGCAGCAGGGTGATCCCCAGCTCCCGTACCAGGATCACCACGGTGACCCACCAGGGCAGGTCCGCCAGGACGGACAGGCCGACCAGGGCCATCCCCATCAGCGCCTTGTCGGCGATCGGGTCGGCGACCTTGCCGAAGTCGGTGACCAGGCCGCGGCGTCGCGCCAGGTCGCCATCGAGCCAGTCGGTGGCCGTGGCGATGCTGAACACCACGGCCGCCCAGATCCGCATCGTGGTGGACTCCCCGCCCTGGGTCAGTAGCAGCCAGCCGAACAGCGGGACCATCAGCACCCGCAGCACGGTGAGGGCGTTCGGCACGTTCCAGGGGCTCACCCGTTCGCTGGGATCCGCCAGGTGGTCCCCACCACCGCCCTCGACGGGGTCGGGGGTCACGAGGCCACCAGGTCCACACCCTCGGTGCCCACCACCACGGCAGGCACGATGTCGCCGACCGCGACGGACGGCATACCGGTCAGGAGGGTGACCCCGTCGACGTCCGGGCCCTGCTGCTCCGCCCGGCCGACGACCTCGCCGTCCCCGTCGGCGTCGACCTCCTCGACCAGCACGGAGACCATCTCCCCGATCCGCTCCTCGGCGCGCTGGGAGGTGAGTTGCTCGACCAGGTCCCCCACCTCGGCGACTCGTGCGGCCACCGCCTCCGGCGCCAGCTTGCCGTCGTAGCCCTCGGCCTCGGTGCCGTCCTCGTCGGAGTATCCGAAGACGCCCACGACGTCCAACCGCGCGGCGGACAGGAACCCGGTGAGCTCGGCGAGGTCCGCCTCGGTCTCCCCCGGGAAGCCCACGATGACGTTGGAGCGGATCCCCGCCTGCGGCAGCCGGGTCCGGACCTGCTCGAGCAGGTCCAGGAACGACTCACGGTCCCCGAACCGGCGCATCCGGCGCAGCAGTGGCCCGGACGCGTGCTGGAAGGAGATGTCGAAGTAGGGCACCACGCCGGGGGTATCGGCCATCACGTCGAGCAGGTCGGGGCGGATCTCGGCGGGTTGCAGGTAGGAGACCCGCACCCGTTCGATCCCGTCGACCGCGGTCAGCTCGGGGAGCATCTTCTCCAGCAGGCGCAGGTCACCGAGGTCCTTGCCGTAGGAGGTGGTGTTCTCGCTGACCAGGAACACCTCCTTGACGCCGCGCTCGGCCAGCCAGCGGGCCTCGTCGAGGATCTCGTGCGGCCGGCGGGAGACGAACGAGCCGCGGAACATCGGGATCGCGCAGAAGGCGCAGCGTCGGTCGCAGCCGGAGGCGATCTTGAGCGGGGCCCAGGGCCGTCCGTCCAGGCGCGCCCGGACCACGGGCGGGCCCGAGGCCGGCCCGGCCGGCTGTTGGTGCCCGGGGAGCGCGATGCCCTCGATCCGTTCCTGGCGGGCCACCGGCGCGATCGGCAGCAGGGTGCGCCGGTCCCGCGGGGTGTGCGCAGCCGGGGCACGACCATCCAGCACGGCCTGCAGGTTGGCCGACATGTCCCGGTAGGAGTCGAAGCCGAGCACGGCGTCGGCCTCGGGCAGTTGGTCGGCCAGCTGGTTGCCGTACCGCTCGGCCAGACAGCCGACGGCCACGACGGCCTGGGTGCGACCGCTCTCCTTGAGCTCCCCGGCCTCCAGCAGCGCGTCGATCGAGTCCTTCTTGGCCTGCTCGACGAAGCCGCAGGTGTTGACCACCGCGACGTCCGCCTCCCCCGCGTCGTCGACCAGTTGCCACCCCTGCGAGGCCAACCGTCCGGCCAGTTCCTCGGAGTCCACCTCGTTGCGTGAGCACCCCAGCGTCACCAGGGCCACGGTGCGCTGCGGCCGGGAGGTCTCGGTCGCCGAACTCATACCGCCACCTTATGGCCCCCAGAGGCCCACGATGTTCAATGACCCCATGCCGACAGCCGAGTCCTCCTCCCTGGCCCACGTCACCGCGCTGCTGCGCGAGCACCCCCTGGTCGACGGCCACAACGACCTCCCCTGGGCCGCCCGCAAGCTCACCCGCTACGACTTCGACGCACTCGACATCGCCGGCGACACCTCCGACCGGACCCACACCGACCTGCCGCGGCTGGCTGCGGGAGGCGTGGGGGCCCAGTTCTGGTCGGTGTTCGTCCCCTCCGGCCTCAGCGGGGACGACGCGGTCAGCGCGACGCTGGAGCAGATCGACTGTGTGCACGCGATGGTCGACCGGTATGCCGATCGGCTGGGCCTGGCCCGCACCGCGGACGAGGTGGAGCGCGTCTTCGCGCAGGGTCGTGTGGCGTCCCTGATGGGGGCCGAGGGCGGCCACTCGATCAACAGCTCCCTGGGCACGCTGCGGATGCTCTACACCCTCGGCGTGCGCTACCTGACGCTCACCCACAACGACAACACGCCCTGGGCGGACAGTGCCACGGACGAGCCGGAGCACGGTGGGCTGACCGACTTCGGCCGGGACGTGGTGCGGGAGATGAACCGCCTCGGGATGCTGGTCGACCTGTCCCACGTCTCTGCCGACACGATGCGGGACGCGCTGGACACCACCACCGCTCCGGTCGTGTTCTCCCACTCCGGCGCCCGGGCTGTCTGCTCCTCCCCCAGGAACGTGCCCGACGACGTGCTCGAGCGGCTGGCCGGCAACGGCGGGACCTGCATGGCGGTCTTCGTCCCGGCGTTCGTGTCCCAGGCCTGCTGGGACTGGCGCGTCGAGGCCGGCGCCGCCGCCCGGGAGGCGGGCATCGCCCCGACGGACATCGAGGCGTTCACCCCGTTCATGGCCACCTACCAGGAGCAGCATCCACGCCCGGTGGCCACGATCCAGGACGTGGTGCGACACATCGAGCACCTGCGGGAGGTCGCGGGGGTGGACCACATCGGGATCGGGGGCGACTACGACGGCACGGATGTGCTGCCCGAGGGGCTGGAGGACGTCACGGGCTACCCGCGGCTGTTCGCCGCACTGGCGGACCGGGGTTGGTCCGACGCCGACCTGGTGAAGCTGGCCGGCGGCAACGTGCTGCGCACCCTGCGCGGCGCGGAGGACGTCGCTGCCGGCTGAGCGGCCGGCGGGGCTCGCGTGGGTGGACAGACCGGGCACGAGTGGGCGCCGGCGTCAACAACAGTTGACGGGGCGGCTATCGTCAACCTATGTTGACTCCATGGAGAGTGCCACCCTGGTCGCGGCCGCGTCCGACGACGACCCCCGTGCCGGGCTGCGCGCCGTGCGGGCCCTGCGCCGGCTCCTCGAGCAGCTCGAGACTGCCCAGGTGCGCCGGGCCAGGCAGCAAGGCTGGTCCTGGCAGGAGATCGCCGAGGTCCTCGGGGTCAGCAAACAGGCCGTCCACCGCAAGCACCGCAACCGCTGAGCCACGCCCCGCCCGCCCGGGCAGGCACCCTGAGGAGCCGCCATGTTCGAACGATTCAGCCCCTCCGCGAAGGCCGCGGTGAAGGCCGCCCAGCACCAGGCGTCGCAGGGGCGCGCCTCGGAGGTCCGGCCGACCCACCTGTTGCAGGCACTCCTGGCCGAGGACGCCGACGTCACGACCCTGCTGGCCACGCTGGGCACCGAGCCACGCGACCTCCGCAGGGCCCTGGAGGGACACACCGCGGACCTGCCGGACGGGCTCGACGCGGACGACGCCGAGGCCCTGGCCACGATCGGGATCGACCTCGCGGAGGTGACCCGCAGGCTCGGGCCAGACCTGGCCCCGACACGGCGCGGCGCTCACCCGCCGTACGCCCGCGGCACCACGAAGGCGCTGGAGTTCGCCCTGCGGGAGGCGATCAACCTGGGACACCGCGCCATCGACGGCCGGCACCTACTCCTCGGCCTGGCCCGGGGCGGGGACCGCACCGTCACCGACGCGCTGGCCGCTTGCGCCCTGGACCTGCCCACCATCCGGGCCGCGGTGATTGCCCGGGGCAAGGCCGCAGGCTGATGCCCGACGACTGTCGATTCCGGACCCTGTGACCCGTCATGCTGGTGGGAGCGCCCGCTCCCCTGACTACGAAGGAGCACCGATGTCCGACGACTACCTGGTCCTGCTGCCCGACGACGAGGACCGCTGGGCCGACGCGCCGATAGAGGTCCGGCAGGAGACCTACCAGCGCCACGTCGACTTCGCCCGGCTCCTCGCCGAGCGGGGTCACACCGTCCTCGGTGGCGCGGAGTTGGAGCACTCCCGCGAGGCGCGCGTCGTGCGCGGCACCCTGGACGACATCCAGGTCACCCAGGGGCCCTACGCGGAGACGGTCGAGCAGCTCAGCGGCTACTACCTGGTGCGCAGCGACGATCTCGAGGACCTCCTGCAGGTCTGCGGACTGCTCGCCGGCAAGGACGCGGTCGAGGTGCGCCGGGTCGTCCCCGACAGCGACCCCGCGGCGGTCGACGCGGCAGGTGAGCAGGGACGGGAGGACGGGGCATGAGGTACCTGCTGCTGATGTATGGCGACGAGCGGGTCTGGGACGAAGCGGACATCGAGCAGCAGCGTGCCTGGCTGGAGTGCCACGACCGGTTCGACGCCGCCGTCCGCGAGGGCGGGGCGATGCTGGGCGGGGAGGCGCTGGCGTTCGCCGACGCCGCCACGACCCTGGCCCCGCGGGGCGCTGCGGACCGGCGCGAGGTGACCGACGGCCCCTTCGCCGAGTCGGTCGAGCAGCTCGGCGGCTACTACCTGGTGGAGGCCACCGACCTGGACCAGATGATCGGGTTCTGCCACGAGCTACCCGACTACTACCGCCTCGAGATCCGGCCCGTCGTCGAGTTCGAGCGCCCCTGACCGGTGGACGCAGACGGGACCCGGGACGGGTCGGGGGTGGACCCGCAGCAGGCGCTGGACGCTGCGTGGCGGGAGCACTGGTCCCGTCTCCTGGCTCTCCTGGTGACCCGCTACCGCAGGCTGGACCTGGCCGAGGATGGGCTCGGCGAGGCGTTCGCCGCCGCTGCCGCCCACTGGCCGCGTGACGGCGTGCCGGGCAACCCCGCGGCCTGGCTCCTCACGGCCGCCCGCCGCCGGATCACCGACCGGCTGCGCGCCGAGACCGTGGCCGTCCGCAAGGAACCGCTGCTCATCGTGGACGCCGACCTAGCCCGGGAGCGGGCGCAGCCGCGGGCCGACACGGGTGAGGACGTCCCGGACGAACGGCTGCGCCTGGTGCTGCTGTGCGCCCACCCCGCCCTGTCCCCGGAGTCCTCCACCGCTCTCACCCTGCGGCTGGTGGTCGGGCTGCCGGTGGCCGACATCGCCCGGCTCTTCCTGGCGCAGGAGTCGGCGGTCGCCGCCCGCATCACCCGGGCCAAGCGGCGCATCGTCGCCGCCGGTATGCCGTTTGCCCTCCCCTCGCGCGCCGAGCTGGCCTCCCGGGTGGACCGCGTCGCCGACGTCGCCTACCTGGCGTTCACCGCCGGTTACGTCCCGGGGCCGGGGCGCGAGCTGTTCCGCGCCGAGCTGGCCGGCGAGGCCGTGCGGCTGCTGCGGGTGGTGCGAGAGCTGACTCCCCCGACGCCGCACGTGGACATCGTGCTCGCGCTGATGCTGTTGCAGCACTCGCGGCGGGACAGCCGGACCGACCCCGGGACCGGCGGGCTGGTGTTGCTGCCGGACCAGGACCGGGCGCGGTGGCACCGGGAGGAGATCGCCGAGGCCCTCGCGCTGCTGGAGCCCCACCTCACGCGGCCGCCGGCCGGTCCGGGCGCGGAGGCGGCCAGGACCCGGCTGCTGGAGGCCCTCATCGCGGCCGAGCACGCCCTCGCCCCGGCTGCGTCCGACACGCGGTGGGACCGGATCGCCGGCTACTACGGGCAGCTCGAGGCACTCACCGGCTCCCCCGTCGTCCGGCTGAACCGGGCCGTGGCGGTCGCGGAGGCCGAGGGGCCGGAGGCGGGGCTGGCGCTGCTGGGTGAGGACGTGGCCCCCGACCCGTCGCGGGGCGACCCCCACCGGCTCCCCGCCGTCCGGGCCGAGCTGCTGGCCCGGTGCGGCCGGACGCGCGAGGCCGACACGGCATACGGCATGGCGCTCGAGCTGTGCCGCAACGAGGTGGAGCGCGCGCACCTGGCCCGGCGTCGCGCCGCGCTTGCTGCCGGAGGCGGGGCGGTCAGCGGCGGAACTTGATCATCGTCAGCCCGAGCAGGCGGGCCACCACGAGGCCGACGTAGAACAGCCCCATCATCATCTGCAGCATGAGCACCGCGCGGGCCTGGTTGGCCCCGTCACCGACCGAGATGTCGGACAGCCCGGTGTTGGTGAGCGTGGTGAAGGACAGGAAGAGCAGCTCGTTCCAGGTCAGCGCCCCGCCGTGACCAGCGGCGACGTAGGAGCCCGGCCACACCAGTTGCACGACGTCGTGGGTGTAGGCCCAGGCCCAGGCCAGCACCGTGAAGCAGGCCGCTGTCGCGAACAGCTCGTCCCGGCTGACCCAGATGTCGGAGAACATGTAGCGCAACAGCGAGACGCCCGTGAAGAAGTAGAACGCGGCGTGGGCGAGCGCCGAGACCAGCTCGATCGTCGCGTTGTCCGGCAGCACGGCCTCGGCGATGGTCAGCACGAAGACCGGGACCCCGAGGGCCCAGGCGATCCACGTCGTGGCCGGCGTGCGGCGGACCGCCGCGACCGCCAGCACCAGGACCAGCAGCCCCAGCACCGACACCATCGTGCGGCTGGCCCCGCCGGTGCTGGTGAACGGATAGATCAGCAGCGCCGCCACCTGCACCGTCAGCAGCACGGCCGACGGGTTCTCCCGCAGGGCGTCCCAGGCACGCTCGGCCCGGTTGCGTCCCGCGGCGCCCGCGTAGGTGAACATCAGCCCGACGTCAGCCGCGTCCGGTGAGTTCCCAGGCGTCCTCGGACTCCTCGCCCTCCTCGTCGTCCGTGGAGTAGACCGGCCCGTCGGTGTCGGCGTCCACGGTGACCACCGGGTCGTCGTCCTCGTCCGGGGCCGGGGCCGGGGGCTCGGCGCCCTGCAGCACCGCCAACGTGGTCTCCAGGTCCTCCGGCTTGACCAGCACGTCGCGGGCCTTGCTGCCCTCGGACGGACCGACGATGTTGCGCGACTCCATCAGGTCCATCAGGCGCCCGGCCTTGGCGAACCCGACGCGCAGTTTGCGCTGCAGCATCGAGGTGGAGCCGAACTGGGTGGTGATGACCTGCTCGACCGCCTGCAGCAGCAGGTCGAGGTCGTCGCCGATGTCGTCGTCGATGACCTTGGTGGACGCGGGGGCGGTGACGTCCTCGCGGTAGACGGGCTTGAGCTGGGTCGTGACGTGCTTGACGACGTCATCGATCTCGGACTCAGTGACCCAGGCGCCCTGGACGCGCATCGTCTTGGAGGCGCCCATCGGCAGGAACAGCGCGTCACCCTGCCCGATCAGCTTCTCGGCGCCGGGCTGGTCCAGGACCACGCGGCTGTCGGCCAGCGACGAGGTCGCGAACGCCATCCGCGACGGCACGTTGGCCTTGATCAGACCGGTGACCACGTCCACCGAGGGGCGCTGGGTGGCCAGCACCAGGTGGATGCCGGCGGCCCGGGCCAGCTGGGTGATCCGGACGATGGACTCCTCGACGTCGCGCGGGGCGACCATCATCAGGTCGGCGAGCTCGTCGACCACCACGAGCAGGTAGGGGTAGGGCTGCAGCACCCGCTCGGACCCGGCCGGCGGGGTGAGCTTGCCCGCCCGCACCGCCTTGTTGAAGTCGTCGACGTGCTTGAACCCGAACGCCGACAGGTCGTCGTAGCGGTGGTCCATCTCCTTGACCACCCAGGCCAGCGCCTCGGCGGCCTTCTTCGGGTTGGTGATGATCGGGGTGATCAGGTGCGGGATGCCCTCGTATGCCGTGAGCTCCACCCGCTTGGGGTCGACCAGGATCATCCGGACCTCGTCGGGCGTGGCCCGCACCAGGATCGAGGTGATCATCGAGTTCACGAAGCTGGACTTGCCGGATCCGGTGGCGCCGGCCACCAGCAGGTGCGGCATCTTGGCCAGGTTGGCGATGACGTAGCCGCCCTCGACGTCCTTGCCGACGCCCATCACCATCGGGTGGGTGTTGTTGTGCGCCGCCTGGCTGCGCAGCACGTCGCCCAGGCTGACGTTCTCGCGGTCGGTGTTGGGGATCTCGACGCCGACCGCCGACTTGCCCGGGATCGGGGACAGGATGCGCACCTCGGCGGAGGCCACGGCATACGCGATGTTCTTGGACAGCGCGGTGATCCGCTCCACCTTCACACCCGGCCCGAGCTCCACCTCGTAGCGGGTGACCGTCGGCCCGCGCATGAACCCGGTGACCTGGGCGTCGACCCCGAAGTCGTCGAGCACGCCGGTGAGGGCGTCGACCACCTTGTCGTTGGCGGCCGAGCGGGCCTTGTGCGGGCTGCCCGGCTTGAGCAGTTCGTTGTCCGGCAGCGTGTAGGTGACGTCCCCGGCCAGCACCAGCTGCTCCACCCGCTGCGGCAGCGGCGTGGTGGGCGGCGGCTCCAGCTCCTCCTTGGCACCGGCCGGCGGGTTCTTCACCCCGGGGATCCCGGCGGGCTTGGCGCCGGGGCGCGGGATCGGCTGGGTGTCGTCCTCGCCCCGTCCGGGCGCACCCGCCTTCCCCTTGGCGGTGTCGGGGGCGCCCGGCTCGCCGTCCTCCTCCCGTGCGCGGGATCGGTCCTGGGCCTTGGCGCGCAGCGAGCGGCCCTTCTTGGTCTCGACCTCGGCGGCCTGGTCGAAGGCCTGGTCGCCCTCGCGGTCCCCGCCCTGCTGCCGCTGCCGGCGGGTGCGGGCGGGCTTGCGGGTGGCGTCGGGCACCAGGCCGTCGTCGTCCTCGGTGTCCCGGTCGAAGCGGGCGGAGTCGAAGAGGTTCTGCTCCAGCTCGCGCAGCCGCTCCGGGATCCGGTGGACCGGCGTCGCGGTGACCACGAGCAGGCCGAAGATGGCCAGCAGGAGCAGGAGGGGCACGGTGACGAACACCGACAGTGCCGTGCTGATGGGGCTGGCCACGATGAAGCCGACGATCCCGCCGGCGCCGCGGATCACCTCGGCCCCCTCGCCGTAGTCGGGCGAGCCGAGGGTCACGTGGGTCAGGCCGCACGCGGCCAGGGTCAGCGCGGAGGTGCCGATGACAAGCCGGTTGGTGGCCGCCTGCTCCTGGGGAGCACGCAGCAGCCGGATGCCGAAGAGCAGCAGCACGACCGGCAGCGCCAGCGCCACCCGGCCGAAGGTGCCGGCCGCGACCGCGTGGATCGCGTCGCCCACCATCCCCTGGAGGTTCCACCACTCGCGCACGGCCACGATGAGCGCGAGCGCGATCAGCAGGAAGCCCACCCCGTCCCTGCGGTGCTCGGGCTCCAGGTCACGGGCCGTGTTGCCCACCTTGCGCACCGCGCCTCCGGTCACTGTCGCCATACCCATCCATGTCCCTCGGGCCGCGCGCCAGGGCCACGGCGCCCGGTCCTTGCGGACCGGACGCGTGCTCCTGCTGCGCGACGTGCTGTTCGATCTCTTCGACCGGCCGGAACTGCTGCGGCTGCCGGGCCCGCTGCGCGCGGAACCGGTCGACCGGCCCGCCTGCGGGCGCGTCGCACTCTTCCGCTGGCCACCGGAGGTGGAGCGGGCAGCAGTCGTCGCAGTCTTGGCCACGCTGGCACGGTACGCCTAAATCACGCTGGCATCACGTGTCACACGCGGCACGGCCCGGATCCGTGCCTTCCTGCTCGTGGGCTATCCGGGCCGCAGCCTGGCCCAAACCAGGTCGTGGTCGCTGCCCGACAGGTCCGCCGAGCCCGCGCCCACCACGGTGAGGCCACGGGACAGGACGTGGTCCAGGTGGACGAAGTCCGGGACCCACGCCCCCACAGGCGCCCAGGTGCGCACCCACCCCGCGCCGACCTGCTCGTGGGCGTCGACCATGCCGTCCGCCAACTCCCGGAGGGCGGGGTGGCTGGCGGAGGCGTTGAGGTCGCCGGCAATGACCAGGGGTATGTCGTGCGGCTGGCTCTCGCGCCACTGCGTCAACCGCGCCAGGTCCGCCCGCCACCGGCCCGACTCGGTCGGCACCGGTGGGAACGGGTGCGCCCCGAGGAGGGTCCACTCCCCCACCCCGGGCGTGGTGACCCGCACCGCGACCTGGTCGAACAGCGTCCCGTCCGGGGCGTCGAGAGGCTCGTGGGGGTCGGCCGTGAGGACCATGGTGCCGCCGGCGTCCGTCCGGGCCCGACCCGAGGAGTGCGGCAACCGCTGCCCGAGCGGACCCTCGGCCACGGACGTGGCGGTCTCCGCGTCCACCTCGATCAGCACGAGCGCATCCGCCTCGTGCTCCCGGACCGCCGCCTCGACCTCGGTCAGGTCGGCGTGACCGTGCAGCAGGTTGGCCGAGACCACCACGAGGTCCCCGTCGGCATACGGCAGGGGCGACCCCCTCACCCACGGGACCGCCAGCACGGCATACGGGACCAGCAGGAGTGCCACCGCCGCGCCGAGTCGCCAGGCGCGGCCGGCTGCGGCGAGGACCGCGAGCAGGAGCAGTGACCACCCCGCCAGCGGAACGAGTGCCTGGAGCGTGGGGACCGGTCCCGTCAGGTCCGCCCAGCGCAGCACCAGCACGATGAGCGCGGCGACACACCAGGCCCAGCCGAGCCCCCGCAGCAGCCGCCCCACCCCCGGGCCCGGTCAGGCGTCGATGACGATCGGGATGATCATCGGTCGGCGGCGCAACTTGCCCCCGACGAAGGAGCCGACCGTGCGGCGGATCACCTGCTGCAACTGGTGGGTGTCGGAGACGCCGTTCTGCCGGGCCTGCTCGAGCGCCTCGTCCAGGCGGGGACGCAACCGCTCGAAGACGGCCGCGTCCTCGGCGAACCCGCGGGTCTGGATCTCCGGGCCCGCCGCGACCTTGCCGGTGCTGGCGTCGCGGACCACGATGATCGTCACGAAGCCCTCGTCGCGCAGGATCCGCCGGTCCTTGAGCAGCGTCTCGGTGGTGCCCCCGACCGACGACCCGTCGACGTAGATGTAACCGCAGTCGATGGCCCCGGCGATCCGGGCCTTGCCGTCCTTGAGGTCCACGACCACCCCGTCCTCGGCCAGGATCACCCGCTCCCGGGGCACCCCCGTCGCGACCGCGAGGTCGCCGTTGGCGACCAGGTGTCGCCACTCGCCGTGCACCGGCATGACGTTGCGCGGGCGCACGATGTTGTAGCAGTAGAGCAGCTCGCCGGCGCTCGCGTGGCCCGAGACGTGGACCAGGGCGTTGCCCTTGTGGACGACCTTGGCGCCGAGCCGGGTCAGCCCGTTGATCACCCGGTACACGGCGTTCTCGTTGCCCGGGATCAGCGAGCTGGCCATGAGCACGGTGTCGTCGACGCCGACCTCGATCTTGTGGTCCCGGTTGGCCATCCGGGACAGCGCGGCCATCGGCTCACCCTGCGAGCCGGTGCAGATCAGCACCTGCTGGTCCTCCGGGAGCTGGGCCAGCCGGCCCAGGTCGACCAGCACGCCGTCCGGCACGTCGAGGTAGCCCAGGTCGGAGGCGATCCCCATGTTGCGCAGCATGGACCTGCCCACCATGGCAACCTTGCGCCCGTTGGCCGCCGCGGCGTCCAGCACCTGCTGGACGCGGTGCACGTGGGAGGAGAAGCAGGCCACGATGATCCGGCGCCTGGCCTGGTGGAACACCTGCTCGATGGCCGGGGAGATGTTCTTCTCCGGGGTGGTGAAGCCGGGGACCTCGGCGTTGGTGGAGTCGGTGAGGAAGAGGTCAACCCCCTCCTCCCCCAGGCGCGCAAAGGCCCGCAGGTCGGTGATCCGGCCGTCCAGCGGCAACTGGTCCATCTTGAAGTCGCCGGTGTGCAGCAGCGTGCCGCCGGGCGTGCGGATGAACACGGCCAAGGCGTCCGGGATGGAGTGGTTGACCGCGACGAACTCACAGTCGAAGGCGCCGAAGGACTCCCGGTCCCCCTCCTTGACCCCGAGAGTGAACGGGGTGATCTTGTGCTCCTTGAGCTTGGCCTCGATGAGGGCCAGCGTCAGCTGGGAGCCCACCAGGGGGATGTCCGGCTTCATCCTCAGCAGGTAGGGCACGGCCCCGATGTGGTCCTCGTGCCCGTGGGTGAGCACGATCGCCATGATGTCGTCCAGCCGGTCCTGGAGGTACTCGAAGTCGGGCAGGATCAGGTCCACCCCGGGGTGGTGCTCCTCGGGGAAGAGCACCCCGCAGTCCACGACCAGGATCTTGCGGCCGTACTCGATGACGGTCATGTTGCGCCCGACCTCGCCCAGGCCTCCGAGGGCGACGACACGGACGGCGCCCTTGGCCAGCGGTTTGGGGAGGGTCAGTTCGGGGTGCGGGTGACTCATGGCCACAGGGTATCCAGGTCGGGACCTTCGACCCTGTCCACGCCGCCGGGACGCCACCAGGATGGATGGTGTAGAGAGCGCCGAGCAAGTCGGTCTTGCGAGCCACCTCGCTCTGGCTCGCTGTTCATCAGCCTCCGGGCAGGGACTCGTCACCGGTTGACACGACCGTCCCCCGCTCCTTCAAGTGAAGGTCGTACAGGCCAGCGGGCTCGGCCAGACGAAGGGCGGACACGCTACCAGCAGCCGACACCACGTTCGCGTCATCTCAGATGGGTCGGATCGTGGGAGAAGGTTTCACTTACGAGGTGCCCCTCTTGCGCTACGCCACGCCCACCCAGTCCAACCACCCCGGTGGATCAGGGTCCAGTACGAGGAGCGACCCAAATGGAAAGACGCGGGCGGAGCGAAGGACCTCCGACGACTAATAGCCAGACCATGCCGACGATTCCCCTTCAGCAACTCTCAGCGACGCTCTCGCAACCGGTCCGGCGGTTCCAAACTAATCGCCCTCGATGCTCATCTGCAACCACCCATCACCGTTCAGGTTATCCACTCGACGCAAACCATCGAGTCCCAGGGTTCCCAATGCGTCGATGCGGACATTCAACTGAGGGACCCAGGTCGCGACAGCAACCTGTTCGTGTGGCCACAGCAGGCGAAAGATCACTTCCATGTCGAGAGACCGAGTTTGTTCTTCTCGGGCACTCTGCGCGGATACGGGGAGGATTCCATAGGGTCCGGCATCACAAATGAGCATGTCAAAGGCGCTGGTCAGCACGGGTCCCTTGAGTCGGTAGGTTGGGCGAGGGTTGCTGACATCGTGCACCGTTTCGTCCGCACCTACCGAGACACCTTTGAGCGCACCTCCCAAGGAGAGATCACGACCAAACACGTCGAAGATCTGGTCTCCCGAGACGTAAACCCAGGCGTCGTGGATCACCGAGCGTCCTTCACCCAATAGGGACACGCGCCCGAATACCCTTCGCAGTAGGCAGTGACTAGACCGAAAGTGCGTGCGTCCCAAGTCTTGAAGTCGACAACCGCTCGCGCGGTCAGGGTGTCCATGACATAGCAACCACTTGTGAGGCACAGGATGTGCTTCATCGTCGTTCGGTAGCGAATGGCTTGGCCTCCGTCGGGCGCCCTGCTGAAGTACTTCATCGTGATTGTTTTGATGGCGCCTGTGGAAAGATCGTGCTTGTAATGCGCCTTGCGCCATCCAAATCCGGAGTTTGGCGGCGTGTAGTAGCCTGCTCTTTCATTAACGAGGGCACCTACGGGATCCGTCCAACTTGCAATGATGTCATACCTGTCATCGGGCAATGCCGACGACCCCCATGCCGTCGTCGGATCACCATCCTCTCCCACTCGGCCGTATCCTGCCTCTTCGATCCTCTCGATAGGCACTACATCTCCAACCTCGTATCCTTCTAGAGCATCTCCGGCGACGGTGATCTCTATCGGCGCTTCTTGCAGCACCTTGAGCCCGGGCAAGGATTCTTCATCTTCAGCATTCGCCGGGGCAGGTATTGCGAGTACGGCGAGTGGAAGTAGAAGCGCCAGGGGGGCGATGAATGAGAAGAGGGGTGCTTGAGAACGTAACATCGTTTCCCCCTCCGCGAGGTGGGACGGAGCTAGACGGTGACGGTTTCGTACGGACATGACTACCTCCCCTAGATGACTCTGGGTGCCATAGAGAAGACGACCACACCCGCGCAGCACCTTCTCGATCCCTTGGCACGTTGCACCTTGCCAGGCTAGGCGTCTGCCCAACCCGCAACTGCTGCAAATGTTACCCAAATGTTATCTCGGCCCTGCTCCACCCGACGGTGATTTCTGATTGGTGGTTCTGGTGGGTTGTTCCGAGGAGGGCATGGTGGGACCGTCGGCCGGTACCGGCTCCTCCACTTTGAGGTCCTCGGGTCGCACCTGGGGTGGCTGGGCGGTCAGGTAGTGGCAGTGATGGACTTCGGCCATCGACATCCTCCCTGCTCAACAGGGCAATCTCGCGCTACGCCACGCCCACCCAGCCCAACCACAGCGGTGGACGAGGGCTGGGGTTTCGTTCTCAAGGTAGAGGCAGCCAACAGCGTCGACGGCAAGCTCGCCGGCGAAGCAGGGAACCAGGGCGTGGACCCTTCTTCAGCGGAGAACGTGGCACGCGTGCGCGTTTACCGGGTCGTCGGCCCCCGACTCCTCTGCTGGCCACGCTGGCCCATGCTGTACAAGGGCGTTGAAGCCCACCACGCCGAGCCCGGCGAGTGCGAACCGGCGACAATCGGGCGGCGCGTCGCCGCATCCGCAAGCGTGAGCTGCGCTGACGCACCCAGTCGAGGTCACCTGGGGCAACGCCGGCACGCGATCCGCAGACCAACACCAATTCGGCAGCAGCACCGGTACTGACGGCGGTAAACGGCCTCGAAGTCGCTCTCCGCACGACTGCCCATACACATCACACGCTCAGCACCACCTCGTAGTTCCATCGGTCTAATCAGGTCGGGACCTTCGACCCTGTCCACGCCGCCGGGACGCCACCAGGATGGATGGTGTAGGGAGCGCCGAGCCGCTCCCGGACGCGAGGAGGAGACATCATGAGCGCGCGGAGAGTCGTGGTCGGATACGACGGGACCCCGGAGTCGGTGGCCGCCCTGGACTGGGCGGCCACGGAGGCACGGAGGCGGGACGTGGGCCTGCACATCGGCTACGCCGACCCCTACGTCGCCCAGACGATCCACGCCTACCCCCGGGACTACGGCGAGGAGAGCCTCGCCTACGGACACGAGGCGGTGGCCCACGCGGCCAGCCGGGTGCGCGACCGGTTGCCGGAGGGGCGAATCACCACCGATGCGGTGATCAGCAGCCCCGCGGCGTACCTCATCGAGCTGTCCAAGGACGCCGACCTGGTCGTGACCGGCAGCCGCGGCCGGGGCACCCTGGCCGCCGGACTTCTGGGGTCGGTGGCGTATGCCGTGGCCGCCCACGCCGAGTGCCCGGTCGTCATCGTGCGGGGCGAGGCGTTGGCGCCCCGACCGGAGCGGCCGATCATGGTCGGCGTGGACCAATCGGCCTCCTCCGACCGGGCGGTCGACGAGGCGGCCTCGCTGGCAGCAGACCTCGGTGTCCCGCTGCGCCTGGTGACCGTGGCCACCCGACCCTCGGCCGAGGTGTGGACCACCTACGGTGTGCTGGCCCGGGACCTGTTCCAGGAGCAGCACCGGATGGCCGACCGGATGCTGGCCGAGGTGCGCGACCGCGTCGCGCAGGCCCACCCGGGGCTGACCCTGGAGACCAAGGTGCTTGAGGGCGACCCCGGCGTGGCGCTGGCCGACGAGGGCCGCTTCGCCTCCCTGGTCGTCCTGGGCACCCGCGGCCGCGGCGGCTTCGCCGGCATGCTGCTCGGCTCGATCAGCCACCGGGTCGTGCACGCCGCGACCTCCCCGGTGATGGTGGTGCGGGCCTGAGGGGCTACGCGGCGATCTCGGCGGCGATGATCGCCTGGTACTCCCGGGCGGCGACCATCTCGGCATCCACCGTCAGGGTGAGGGTGCGGCCGTCGTCGGCATCTTCGTAGGTGACGATCACCTGGCTACCCTCCTCCTGCGTGTCAGTGCGGGACCAGCCCGGTCCGCCAGCGTCGCGCAACTCGTCGACGACCTCGTCGGTGGCGTAGTAACCCATCGTCTCGGCATCGCCCTCGCCGAAAGCGAGCACGAACGAGTCGGCATAGTCCTCGACGCTCATCTCCGGCAGCCCACCGTCCAGCAGCGCCTCGAGCACCGCGTCCTCGGACGCGGACTCTGCGAGCTCGCGGTCGACCGTGACCACCAGGTCGACCCCGTCCTCCCCCGGGAAGGTGACCCGCGCGGTGGTCTCGTCGTCCCCGTCGGACACTTCCGGGCCCCCGAAGGCGAAGCCACTCCAGTTCTCCGCCGAGGCCACCGCCTCGTCCGTCCCGAGACGCTCCAGGAACTCCTGGTCACCCGTCCCGGCGGCACTGACGAAGGCCGAGGCGTAGTCCTCGACGCTGCTCGGGATCGGGTAGTCCCCCTCGCTGACCGTGGCCGAGGTGACCCCGTGGGGTTCGCCGGCCTGGATGGTCGGCTTGTGCACCCAGATCGTGAGCTCCATGTTCTGCTCGTCGGTGTAGTCGACGATGACCGCGCCGTGCTCCTCCTGTCGCACCTCGACCTGGGACCAGCCCTGACCGGGCCACATGGTCATCGCCTGCAGCACGTCCGGGCCGGCCATCTGCTCGAGCAGTGTCTGGTCCTGGTCCACCCAGGCCTGGACGAACACGTCGCCGTACTCGGCGGGGTCCGTCGGCAGGTCCGCCGCCCCCTCCTCGTCCGTGGTGTCAGGTGCGTCCGTCTCGTCCGGCTGCTCGGTCCCACCCGGCGCCTCGCTGGTCTCCCGGGCGTCGTCGGCCGGTGGCTGCTGCGTGGCTGCCGGGGACTCCTGCACGGTGGGCTCCTCGTCGTCCCCACACCCAGAGAGTGTGGTGGCGAGCGCGGCGGCTGCCAGGATCGCGGTGGCTCGGAACGGCTTCATCGGGTTCCCTCCTCGGTCGGCCCGCGGACGGGCACAGTGGTCAAGACGCGACACGGCGCCCCGCACGTTGCAACCCGTGCTCAACCCGGTCGGGCTCCCGCATAGAGTGGGCGGATGCAGCAGTACCTCGACCTGCTCGACCGGGTCCGTTCCGACGGCGTGCGCAAGGACGACCGCACCGGCACCGGGACGCTGTCGGTGTTCGGCCACCAGATGCGCTTCGACCTCACCGCCGGGTTCCCCGCCCTGACCACCAAGAAGCTGCACCTGCGCTCGATCGTCGGGGAACTGCTCTGGTTCCTCCGCGGCGACACCAACGTGCGCTGGCTCCAGGAGCGCGGCATCAGCATCTGGGATGAGTGGGCCGACGAGCACGGTGACCTCGGCCCCGTCTATGGCCACCAGTGGCGCTCCTGGCCCACCCCGGACGGTCAGACGATCGACCAGATCGCCAGGGTGATCGAGGGGCTGCGCACCAACCCGGACTCGCGGCGTCACCTCGTCTCGGCGTGGAACGTCGCCGAGGTCGACCAGATGGCCCTGCCGCCCTGCCACACGATGTTCCAGTTCTACGTGGCCCCCGCCAGCGACGACGGACCTGCCCGGTTGTCCTGCCAGCTTTACCAGCGCAGCGCCGACATCTTCCTGGGCGTGCCGTTCAACATCGCCTCCTACGCCCTCCTGACCCACATGGTCGCCCAGGTCACCGGCCTGGCCGTGGGCGACTTCGTGCACACGATGGGCGACGCCCACCTCTACCTCAACCACCTGGACCAGGCGGCCGAGCAGCTGACCAGGCAGCCCGGGCCGCTGTCGACGCTGTGGCTGAACCCCGAGATCACCGCCATCGACGCCTTCGAGCTGGAGGATGTCGAGGTGCGCGACTACGTGGCGGCCCCCAGCATCAAGGCCCCGATCGCCGTATGAGAGGGCGCACGTGAGCCGGGACCGTTTCCGGGTGGTCCCGGCCGCCTATCTGGCGCTCACCCGCTCCGGCGACCAGGGCACAGAGGTGCTCCTACAGCTGCGGCGCGGCACGGCATACATGGACGGCTGGTGGGGGTGTGGCGCCGCCGGACACGTCGAGCGCGGTGAGTCCCTGCCGAGCGCGGCGGTGCGGGAGGCCGCCGAGGAGCTGGACATCACGGTCGCCCCACGGGCGCTGCGCCTGTGTGCGACTCTGCACCGCACCTGCGCGCTCGAGGACCCGATGGAGGAGCGGCTCGATGTCTTCCTCGAGGTGACCGACTGGGCTGGCGAGCCGCGCGTGGCCGAGCCGGAGAAGTCGGCCGGGCTGCGCTGGTGGCCGCTGGCCGCGCTCCCCAACAACGTGGTCCCCCACGAACGTCAGGCCTTGGAACACCTTCGTGACGGTGCCGCACCGGCTGTCCTCACCCGCGGCTTCGGGCAGACCCTGACCCTGGTCGCCGCTGTCGGCCGCAACCGGGTCATCGGCGACGGAGCGCGGATGCCGTGGCACCTGCCCGAGGACCTCGCCTTCTTCAAGAGGACGACGCTGGGGGGCACCCTGGTGATGGGCCGGGGCACCTGGGACTCGATCGGCCGGGCCCTGCCGGGCCGGCGCACGATCGTCCTCACCCGGGACCGGGAGTGGTCCGCCTGGGGGGCCGAGGTGGCCGCGTCGCTGCCGGAGGCGCTGCTCATGGCCGGGGACGGTGAGGTATTCATCGCCGGCGGCGGCCAGGTCTACGAGCAGACCATCGGGTATGCCGACCGCCTGGTGATCACCGAGGTCGCCCAGGAGCCGGAGGGCTCGGTCGCCTTCCCGGACCTCGACCACGCCGCCTGGCGCGAGGTGTCCCGGGAGCCACAGGAGGGGTTCAGCTGGGTGGAGTACTGGCGGGTCCCCTCCGGCGACCCGGGTGCACCCGGGCAGCGGTAACGCTGCCAGGCCGAACGGGAGTAGGGGGGGTATGAGCCGCAACGATCGGGACCAGCGCCGCGACTCCCGCGAGGAGTGGCTCGAGGCCCTCTTCCGCCGACACCACGCCTCAATCCGGGCCTATGCGCTGCGTCGCGCACCCGAGGACGCCGACGACATCGTCTCGGAAGTCTTCGCCATCGCCTGGCGCAAACAGGACGAGGCGCCCGAACACCCCTTGCCCTGGTTGTACGCCATCGCCGCCCGCGAGACCCTCCATGCCCTGCGGAGCGCCCGCCGCCGTGAGTACCACCACCGTCGGGCGGCGGCGCAGGCCGAGGTCATGACGCCGGACGACACCGACGCGGTCGACGCACGGGTGAGCGCCGAGGACCCGGTGCGCAGGGCCATGGCCCAGTTGTCCGAGCGGGACACCGAGATCCTGCGGCTGTGGGCCTGGGAACGGCTCGAGCCGGCAGAGATCGCCACCGCGCTCGGGATCAGTCACACCGCAGCCCGCGTGAGGTTGCACCGCGCGCGGGCCCGGATGGAGCGCCTCCTGTCGCTGCGGGAGCCGCGCCAACAGTCGGTCGTGCGCCGCGAACCCCGCGCAGCCGTTGCCACCACCCACGGAGGATCCCGATGACCAGCACACTCCGAGACCGCATCACGGCTGCCGACCCCGCTCCGGATCCGGCGCCCTATCCGGCGCCCGTGGTCGACCAGATGATCGGCTCCATCGTCGCCGAGCGACCGGGCCCAGCGAGAGGTCGTCGACACGGCTGGCGCTACCGGGGCGTGATCGCCGGGATCGGCATCGCCCTCGGTGCCGGCACCGCCGCGAGCATCGCCGGGCTGCTGCCGGCCGATCAGATCGCCACCCCACCGCTGTCCGCACCGATCATCCTGAACGGGACGGGACCGGGCAACGTCGTGCTCCCGGAGGCTCCCGAGGGCGCGCTCTACGTCCACTTCGAGCTGGCCTGCTACGACACGACGTCCTGTGGCACCCCGATCGGTTGGATGGAGGCCGACACCCCCGCCCCCGTCCTGGTCGACCGGGGCTCCTTCCCCCTGACCTCGTGGTCCGACCCGATCGACGCCCAGCAGGACAAGCCGGTCCTGGTGCCCGGCGAGGGTCTGCCGCTGACCGTGATGGACGCCGACACGCACTGGCGCCTCTACGCGATCTACACCGACCGGCTCGAGCTGGACCCGGCACCCCTGTCCGACGGCCGCACCCTCGGGGTGCCCAGCCACTCCTCGATCCCCGACCTGATCCCGGGCGAGACCATCGACGGCGAGCCCGGGTGGATCGACTACGAGCAGCTCACCTGGGAGGCGGTGGCCGGGACGGGAGAGGCCGGGCCCCGACCCCATCCCATCCCGGTCTACGACGGGGACGGCCAGACCGTCATCGGCACCGCCGACGTCAGCGCGACCTACCCCTAGGGTCGGGCCGGCGTGGGCCCGGCCCGGCGGTGGCCTTCGCGCCGCGCCTCAGGCGTCGTAGTCGAGGGTGACCGCGTCGGTGACCGGGTGGGACTGGCAGGCGAGGACGATGCCGGCATCCACCTCTTCCGGCTCGAGCGCGTAGTTGCGGTCCATCGTGACCTCCCCCTCGACGACCCGGGCGCGGCAGGTGCCGCAGACGCCGCCGGTGCAGCTGAACGGCGCGTCGGGACGCTCGCGCAGCGTGGCGTTGAGGATCGTCTCGGCCTTGGTCGGCATCGGCACCCTGGTGGTGCGCCCGTCGAGGGTGATCGTGACGACGGCCTCGGGGTCGGCTTCCAGGTCCACCTCGACCGCCTGCGGCGGGGATGCGGCACCGGCGTCGTCGACGTGGAAGATCTCGTGGTGGACGTGGTGGTCGTCCACGGACAGCTCGTCCAGCAGCTCCCGAGCGGACTCCACCATCCCGAAGGGCCCGCAGAGGTACCACTCGTCGACCTGGTCCACCGGGACGAAGGTGGCCACGAACTGCTCGAGCTTCTCGCGGTCGATCCGCCCGGTGAACAGCTCGACGTCCTGCACCTCCCGGGACAGCACGTTGATCAGGGTGAACCGGCCCGGGAACCGGTTCTTCAGATCCATCAGCTCCTCGAGGAACATGATCGAGTCGGTCCGCCGGTTGCCGAAGATCAGGGTGGCCCGGGACGCCGGCTCCTCCTCCAGCGCGGTGCGCAGCAGCGAGATCACCGGGGTGATCCCGGAGCCGGCGGCGATCGCCACGTGGTGCCGGGCCGCGTCCGGCTGCGTCGGGCAGGTAAAGCCGCCCAGGGGGCTCATCACCGAGATGGTGTCGCCGGCCGCCACCTCGTCGTTGAGCCAGTTCGACATGACGCCGCCGGCGACCCGGGCGCTGGCCACCCGCAACTCCCCCGCGCCGGCCTGGGCGCGGGACAGACTGATCGAGTAGGAGCGCCGCACGTCCTCCCCGCCGATCGTCGCCCGCAGCGTCAGGTGCTGGCCCGGCGCGAACGCGAACTCCTCGGCCAGGTCCTCGGGCACCGCGAAGGTCACCGCGACCGCCTGGTCGGTGAGCCGCTCGACACGGCGGACGGTCAGGTCGTGGAAGGTCGCCCGGCGCCGGGCCGGGCGGGACAGGGTCACGCTCACGGGAGGCCTTTCTGGACGCTCAGAGGGACTTGAACTCTTCGAACGGCTCGCGGCAGGCCCGGCAGCGCCGCAGCGCCTTGCAGGCCGTGGAGCCGAAGCGGGAGAGCTCCTCGGTGTCGGAGGAGCCGCACGTTGGACAGTCGACGCGGCGCACCGACAGCCCGACCGTGACGGGACCGACAGCGCGCTCGCCCGTCGGCGGGGCGATGCCGAAGCGGCGCAGCGACTCGCGGCCGGACTCACTCATCCAGTCCGTGGTCCAGGCCGGGGACAGCACCGTCTCGATCTCCGAGCGCATCCCGTGGGACCGGACGACACGCTCGATGGCCTGGCCGATCGCCGCCATCGCCGGACACCCGCTGTAAGTCGGGGTGATGGTCACCCGCACCAGGGCCGCAGCCTCGCCCGTCGGGTCCTCCACCACCGCGACGCCGCGCACGATGCCCAGGTCGTCGATGGTGATGACCGGAATCTCCGGGTCCATGACCGCGCGGACGGCCCGCTCGACCTCAGCCGCGCGGCCCGACGCCGGGTAGGACGCGAGTGTGGTGACCATGACGCTCACCAGCTCGCCCCGGGGTGGCTGCGGTGGATGTGCTGCATCTCGGCGAGCAGGTAGCCCATCGGCCGGGAGTGGATGCCCTCGCGGCCTCCCCGGGAGCGCCAGCGCGACTCCTCGGGCAGGGTCAGGGTGGCCTCCTCGACCACGCTGCGCACGTGGGCGAGCGCCGCGTCGTGCAGCGACGAGGGCAGCACCCCCACGCCGGCCCCCGCGGCCCAGACACTCGCCTCGTCGTCATCGAACAGCTCGGCCAGGTGGGGCAGCACGGCCTCCAGAGCCGCCTGCATCCGGGCGTGACTCTCCTGCGTGCCATCACCCAGGCGCAACACCCAGACTCCGGCGTGGTCGCGGTGGTAGGCGACCTCCTTGATGGCCTTCTCGGCGACGCCGCGCAGCGTCTCATCCGACGTGGGCAGCGCCAGCAGCGCCGAGTAGAGCTCGAACTGGTAGCTGGCGAACCACAGCATCCGGGCCATCTCCTGGCCGAAGTCACCGCGCTCCTGCTCGACCAGGTGGACGTTGCGGAACTCCCGCTCGTCCCGCAGGTAGGCGAGGTCGTCCTCGTCGCGCCCGGCACCCTCCAGCTCTCCGGCATGGGTGAGCAGCGCCCTGGCCTGCCCGAGCAGGTCCAACCCGACGTTGCCCAGGGCCATGTCCTCCTCGATCTGGGGGGCGCGGGTGAGCCACTCCCCCAGCCGCTGGGCGTAGACGAGGGCGTCGTCGGCCAGCCCGAGTAGGTAGGCGACGTGCGCGGACAGCGGGGTGCCGGTGGACGTCGTGACGGTGGTCGCGGTCACAGGTACTCCACGTCCTCGGGCACGTCGTAGAAGGTCGGGTGCCGGTAGACCTTGTCGGCGGCGGGGTCGAAGAAGCTGTCCCGCTCGTCGGGGCTCGAGGCGGTGATGTCGTCGGAGGCGATCACCCAGATCGAGACACCTTCCTGGCGCCGGGTGTAGAGGTCGCGGGCGTTGCGCAGTGCCATCTGCGCGTCGGGCGCGTGCAGCGACCCGGCGTGCACGTGCGACAGGCCACGCTTGGCCCGCACGAACACCTCATACAGCGGCCAGTTCCCCGAGCCGGTCGGCGTCTGCTCGCTCACGCGACCGCCCCCGCGACGGCGCCGGCACGCTCGGCCTGCTTGTCGGCATACGCCACGGCCGCCTCCCGCACCCAGGCCCCCTCGTCGTGGGCGCCCTTGCGGTGGGCGATGCGCTCGGCATTGCACGGCCCGTCGCCGCCGAGGACCCGCCAGAACTCGTCCCAGTCGATCGGGCCGAAGTCCCAGTGGCCCGTCTCCTCGTTGTACTTCAGGTCCGGGTCGGGCAGCGTCAGGCCGAGCTTCTGGGCCTGCGGCACGGTCATGTCGACAAACTTCTGACGCAGGTCATCGTTGGTGAACCGCTTGATCCCCCAGGCCATGTTCTGGGCGGTGTGCCCGCCCTTGGCCTGCTCACCGGAGTCCGGCGGGCCGAACATCATCAGCGCCGGCCACCACCACCGGTTGGCCGCGTCCTGGGCCATCGCCCGCTGCTCCTCGGTGCCGCGCGCGAGCACCCACAGGATCTCAAAGCCCTGCCGCTGGTGGAAGCTCTCCTCCTTGCAGACCCGGATCATGGCGCGGGCGTACGGGCCGTAGGAGCAGCGGCACAGCGGCACCTGGTTCATGATCGCGGCACCGTCGACCAGCCAGCCGATCGCCCCGGCGTCGGCCCAGGTCAGCGTCGGGTAGTTGAAGATCGAGGAGTACTTCTGCTTGCCCGCGTGCAGCAGGTCGAGCATCTCCTCACGGTCCATCCCGAGGGTCTCTGCGGCGGAGTAGAGGTACAGCCCGTGCCCCGCCTCGTCCTGCACCTTGGCCATCAGGATCGCCTTGCGGCGCAGGCTCGGCGCGCGGGAGATCCAGTTGCCCTCCGGCTGCATCCCGATGATCTCGGAGTGCGCGTGCTGGGCGATCTGGCGGATCAGCGTCTTGCGGTAGCCCTCGGGCATCGCGTCCCGTGGCTCGATCCGCTTGTCCGCGCCGATCAGCCCGTCGAAGTATTCCTGCACCGCGGACGCGTAGTCCTCGGTCTCCGCCGCGTTGAGGGGACCGTCGTGGGGGTCGCCGAAGTCGTTGCCGTACATGTCCCCCAGTATGCCCCATCCAGGGCCAGTTTGTTACATCTAGGCCGTCGTTCGACGTCAAGAGTGTCACATCAGTGCTCGGGTGCGAGACTGAGCCGGTGACCCATCCGCATACCCATGCCCCCGGCCCGTCCGCGGACGCGAGCGTGCGCACCGGCCGGCCCACCGACGCCCCCGCCGTCGGCCTGGTGCAGGCCACCGTGTGGCAGGAGGCGTATGCGGACCTGTTGCCGCAGGAGGCGCTCGACCAGTTCGAGGGGCCCGCCTTCGCCTCGGTCTGGCGCCGGTCACTGGAGGCCCCGCCGACCCCGGTGCACCGCTTGCTGGTGGCCTGCGCCGGCGACCAGGTGGTGGGTTTCGCGGCGATCGGCCCGGTCGAGGACGAGGAGCCGGGTGCCCCGGAGGGGGCCGGCGAGCTGACGGTGATCGCGGTCCACCCGGACGCCCGGCGGCACGGCCACGGGTCCCGGCTGCTCAACGCCGTCGGGGACACCCTGCGCGCCAACGACCGGACGGCACTGCTCAGCTGGCTCCCCGCCACGGACGAGGCCACCCGCGCCTTCCTGGACACCGCGGGCCTGCACCCCGACGGGGCCTGGCGGGAACGGGTGGTCGGGCCCGAGGGGCAGACCCTCCGGGAGATCCGGGTGCAGGCGGCCCTGTGAGGCAGGCGGCTCGGGCACTCCGGTCCCGGCCGGTGGTGCGCAAGGGACTGGCGGTCGGCGTGGCCTCGGGCCTGTACGGCATCTCGTGCGGCGCGCTCGGCGTGGCCGCCGGGTTGACGATCTGGCAGACCATGATCACTTCGCTGCTGCTCTTCAGCGGCGGGTCGCAGTTCGCCTTCTTCGGCGTGATCGCCGCTGGCGGCAGTCCGGTCACCGCCGTCGCCACGTCCAGCCTGCTGGGCATCCGCAACGGGTTGTACAGCCTGCAGATGGTGCGAATCCTGGACCTCCGCGGCTGGCGCCGGCCCGTGGTCGCACACCTGACCATCGACGAGTCGGCCGCCGTGGCGGTGACCGAGACCGACCCGCGGGACCAGCGCCTCGGATTCTGGGTGACCGGGCTGGCCATCTTCGTGCTGTGGAACCTCACCACCCTGGCCGGCGCCCTCCTCGGCTCCGTCATGGGCGACCCGAAAGCCTGGGGCCTGGACGCGGCCGCGGCCGCCGCCTTCGTCGGCCTGCTGTGGCCCCGACTCCGGGGCCGCGACCCGCTCGCCGTCGCCGCGCTCGCCATCCTGCTCACCGTGGTGGTCGCCCCGTTCACACCGCCGGGGGTGCCGATCCTCGTGGCGGCCGGCGCCGCGCTGGTGGTGGGCCTGCCCGCCCGGCCCACGCGTGGGACCCGGGCACCCCGGGGGGTGGGGGCATGACGATGTGGATCGCGGTGCTCTCCGCCTGTCTGATCGCCTACCTGCTCAAACTGGCCGGCTACCTGGTGCCGCACCACCTGCTGGAGATCCCCTGGGTGGCCCGGGTGACCCCGCTGCTGCCCGTCGCCCTGCTGTCCTCCCTCGTGGTCACCCAGGCCTTCCTCACCGGGTCGGGCACCCTGGTGCTGGACGCCCGGGCGGCCGGGGTGGCCGTCGCGGTCGTGGCCCTGCTGCTGCGCGCCAACTTCCTGGTGGTGGTCTTCCTCGCGGCGGCCACCGCCGCCCTGGTCCGGGCGCTGGGGGGCTGAGATGACCTCGACCGGGCGCATCGTCGCCGTCGACCTCGCCCGCACCGTCGCCCTCCTGGGGATGGTCACCGCCCACCTGGTCGACACTTATCACCCGGACGGCAGCGTGACGGGCTGGCACCAGGTGGTCTCGGGGCGCTCGGCCGCACTGTTCGCCGTGCTCGCCGGGCTCTCGATCGCCCTGGTGACGCGTCGGGCGCTGGAGTCCCCGCGGGCGCTCGGCCCACGGGTGCAACTGACCGTGCGGGCGCTGCTCATCGCCGTGATCGGCTTGCTCCTGGGCATCGCCGACTCGGGGCTGGCGGTCATCCTGACCTACTACGGCGTCCTGTTCCTCTGCGCCCTGCCGGTGATCCGGTGGCGTGCGGGGCCGCTGGCGGCCCTGGCCACAGCCTGGGCCGTGGCCTCCCCCGTGGCCAGCATGGTGCTGCGCCCCCACCTGCCACCGAACAGCTACGAGGTGCCCAACCCGCTGTCGCTGGCCGACCCATGGCAGCTCTTCACCGAGCTCACCGTCACCGGCTACTACCCCGTGCTCACCTGGGCCACCTATCTCTTCGCGGGGATGGCCATCGGGCGCCTGGACCTGCGCAACCCCGCGTGGGGGCGCTACCTGCTCCTCGGCGGCGTCTGGACGGCCGTGCTGGCCCTGGGGGTGGCGCGTCTGCTGACCCGCGGGGAGGGTGCGCGGACCGCACTGGTCGACAGCTACGACCGGTGGGAGGTGGTGACCGGCTGGGCCGACCTGCAGCAGGTGCTCCGGTCCGGCCTCTACGGCACCACCCCGACCGGCTCCTGGTGGTGGCTCGGCGTGTGGTCCCCGCACAGCGGCTCGGTCATCGACCTGGTCCACACCGTGGGCAGCAGCGCCGCGGTGATCGGACTGTGCCTGGTGGTGGTGCACGCGACGGGCCCGGGCGCGGCCGGCGCCTGGCGGCTGGCTGCCGGGGCGGGGACCATGACGCTGACCCTGTATTCCGTGCATGTCCTCGTGGTCGCGGCACCGGAGGGCTGGCCCCTGGCCCACAACCTGGGCGCCCACGTGGCAGGGGCCCTCCTCATCGGGGCGGCCTTCGCCGCCCTGGGCCGGCGCGGCCCGCTCGAGCAGGTCGTCGGGGAGCTGTCCTCCGCCGCTGGGCGCGCGGTCTCCCGCGACCGCTGACGCCCGCTGATGCCCCCAACGGGGACACACGGCATACGTCAGGTGAACGCCGGGTGAACGCCGCCTGCGCCGAATGACCCCGCGACACGCCATCGCAGGGCAATCCGTTGGCCTTGGGTAACTGCGTGGGGTATCTTAGGTGAATAGAAGGTTAACAGGAGGTGGACATCATGGCACGGATGCGAACGGTACCCGCGCGCACCCAGGCTCGCCCGGTCCTGTCCTGGGTCCCCGTGACGGGCCAGGACGGCCGGGTCCGCATGGAGATGCGCTGGCACGTCCCGGGGCCCCAGCACGACACCGGCAGCGACGCGCGGCCGACCCGGGCGGCCTGAGCCGCCCTCACCAGTCCCGCACACACGACAAGTGGCCGGGCCCCACACGGGGCCCGGCCACTTGTCGTCGTTCAGGGGTGCTGCTCGGCAGTCCGATCAGGCGTCGTCGCCGGCGGGGGCGGAGTCGGCGCCACCGTTCTCACCGGAGTCGCCGCCGTTGCCGCGCCCGCGGCTGCCGCGACGGCGCCGGTTGCGACGTGGCCGGCCGCTGCCGCCCTCGCCACCCTCGGCACCGGTGTCCTGCGTGTCGTCCTCGGAGGTGTCCTCACCGGAGACGTCCGCGGCCTCGGGTGTCTGCGCACCCTCGGGGGCCGGAGCGGCGGGAGCCTCGGCGGCCGGGGCCTCCTGGGCGGGGGCGTCCGGAGCGGGGGTCTCCTCGACCACCGCGGCCAGCGAGAGCTTGCCGCGCGGGTCGATCTCCTTGAGCTCGACCTGGACCTTCTGGCCCACGCCCAGCACGTCCTCGACGGCGTCGATGCGCTTGCCGCCGACGAGCTTGCGGATCTCGGAGATGTGCAGCAGGCCGTCCTTGCCCGGCAGCAGCGAGATGAACGCCCCGAAGGTCGTCGTCTTCACCACCGTGCCCAGGAACCGCTCGCCGACCTCCGGCATCTGCGGGTTGGCGATCGCGTTGATCGCGGCGCGGGCCGCCTCGGCAGAGGGCCCGTCGGTCGCACCGATGTAGACGGTGCCGTCGTCCTCGATCGAGATGTCGGCGCCGGTGTCCTCCTGGATCTGGTTGATCATCTTGCCCTTCGGGCCGATGACCTCACCGATCTTGTCGACCGGGACGCGGACGCTGATGACGCGCGGGGCGTACGGGCTCATCTCGTCGGGGCTGTCGATCGCCTCGTTCATCACGTCCAGGATGTGCAGCCGGGCCTCGCGGGCCTGGGTCAGCGCACCACCGAGCACGGAGGCGGGGATGCCGTCGAGCTTGGTGTCCAGCTGGATCGCGGTGACGAACTCGCGGGTCCCGGCAACCTTGAAGTCCATGTCGCCGAAGGCGTCCTCGGCTCCCAGGATGTCGGTGAGCGCGGCGTACGCCGTCTCGGTGGTGCCGTCGGCCTGCTCGATCGTGTCGGAGACCAGGCCCATCGCGATGCCGGCGACCGGCGCGCGCAGCGGCACACCGGCGTTCAGCAGCGACATGGTGGACGCACAGACCGACCCCATCGAGGTCGACCCGTTCGAGCCGAGCGCCTCGGAGACCTGCCGGATCGCGTAGGGGAAGTCCTCGCGGGTCGGCAGCACCGGCATCAGGGCACGCTCGGCGAGCGCACCGTGACCGATCTCGCGGCGCTTGGGCGAGCCGACGCGGCCGGTCTCACCGGTGCTGTAGGGCGGGAAGTTGTAGTTGTGCATGTAGCGCTTGCGGGTCACCGGCGACAGGGTGTCCAGCTGCTGCTCCATGCGCAGCATGTTCAGCGTGGTGACCCCCATGATCTGGGTCTCGCCGCGCTCGAAGATCGCCGACCCGTGGGCCCGCGGGATGACCTCGACCTCGGCGGACAGGGCCCGGATGTCGGCCAGGCCGCGGCCGTCGATGCGCACCTTCTCCTTGAGGATGCGCTGGCGGATCAGGCGCTTCTGGACGGCCCGGTAGGCCGCGTCGAGCTCCTTGTCGCGACCGGCGAACGGCGCGTCCGCGGAGACGTCGGAGTCTCCGGCGGCGTCCCAGTGCAGGCCGAGGAGCTTCTCCTTCATCGCGGTCTTGATCTCGCCGATGCGGTCCTCACGCTCGGCCTTGCCGGCGATCTGGAGGGCAGCCTCCAGGTCACCGGTGACCTCGGCCTCGACGGCGGCGAGGGCGTCGTCCTGGTAGTCCAGGAAGCGCGGGAACTCCTGCACCTCCTTGGCGGCGGCGGTGGCCAGCTCGGACTGCGCCTTGCACAGCGTGGCGATGAAGCCCTTGGCGGCCTCCAGACCGTCGGCGACGATCTCCTCGGTGGGAGCCTGCTTGCTCTCCAGGTTCACCAGGTCCCAGGTGGACTCGGTGGCCTCGGCCTCGACCATCATGATGGCGACGTCGTCCTGGCCGTCCTCGGTCTGCCCGACGATCCGGCCGGCCACCACCATGTCGAAGGTGGAGCGGGCGATGTCGCTGAAGTTGGGGAACGCGACCCACTGCCCGTCGATCAGGGAGACCCGCACGCCACCGATCGGGCCGCTGAACGGCAGGCCCGAGATCTGGGTGGACAGCGAGGCGGCGTTGATCGCCAGCACGTCGTACTGGTGGTCGGGGTCGAGGGACAGCACGGTGATGACGACCTGGACCTCGTTGCGCAGACCCGAGACGAAGCTCGGACGCAGCGGGCGGTCGATCAGCCGGCAGGTCAGGATCGCGTCGGTCGAGGGGCGACCCTCGCGGCGGAAGAAGCTGCCGGGGATCTTGCCCGCGGCGTACATCCGCTCCTCGACGTCGACGGTCAGCGGGAAGAAGTCGAAGTGGTCCTTCGGGTGCTTGCTGGCCGTGGTGGTGGACAGCAGCATGGTCTCGTCATCCAGGTAGGCGGTGACGGAGCCTCCGGCCTGCTTGGCCAGGCGCCCGGTCTCGAACCGGACGGTGCGGGTGCCGAACGAGCCGTTGTCGATGACGGCCTCGGCGGAAGTGATCTCTGGACCCTCCATGTGGGGCCCTCCTTTTCTGTCAATCTCTCGCAGCACGGGGCATCGTCGTTGTGCCCGGCTGTTTCCAACGTGCCGACGGGCCGGTCCGGCCCCCCGGCATACGCAGAGGAGCGGTTCCCGGGTCATCCGGGAACCGCTCCCCTACGAAACTTCAGCGGCGCAGACCAAGGCGCTTGATCAGTGCGCGGTAGCGCTCGACGTCCGTCTCCTCAAGGTAACGGAGCAGGCGCTTGCGGCGGCCGACCAGCAGCAGCAGGCCGCGCCGGCTGTGGTGGTCGTGCTTGTGCTCGCGGGCGTGCTCGGTGAGGTCCTTGATGCGCTGGGTCAGCAGCGCGACCTGCACCTCCGGCGAACCGGTGTCGCCCTCGACGGTGGCGTACTCTTCCATGATCTGCTTCTTCACAGCAGTGTCCAGCCCCATGGGCGACTCCTTCGTGTTCGTTGCGCGGCGCGCCTGGGCATGTCCACCAGGGCACTCTGAATCCGCGGCCGGTCGTACGGCACCCCCAAATCTAGCAGCGGCTACGCGTCCGGCCCTAATCGCCGCCCGCCGGTGGACGACAATGGTCCGATGACACCACGCGAGGGCCACGAACCCCCTTCGGCCACGGCCATGCGGGTCTGCCTGCTGAAAGCCCCCGGGGAGGTCGAACTGGTCGACCGACCGGTCCCCGAGCCGGGCGCCGGGGAGGTGTTGGTGCGCGTCGCCTCGGTGGGGATCTGCGGCTCGGACGTCCACTACTACCGGCACGGACGCATCGGGGAGTATGTCGTGCGCGACCCCCTCGTCCTGGGGCACGAGGCGAGCGGCACCGTCGTGGCCGTCGGCGACGCGGTGTCCGCGGACCGGGTCGGCGAGCGGGTCGCGCTCGAGCCCGGCGTGCCCTGCGGGCGCTGCGGCCAGTGCCGGTCCGGCCGCTACAACCTGTGCCCCGACGTCCGGTTCTTCGCGACACCGCCGGTCGACGGCGCGTTCGCCGAGTTCGTGACGATCGCCGCCGACTTCGCCCACCCGGTGCCGGACCACGTGTCCGAGGACGCCGCCGCCCTGGTAGAGCCGTTGTCGGTGGGGGTCTGGGCCTGCCGCAAGGCCCGGGTGGGTGCCGGTGATGCGGTCCTGGTGACCGGCGCCGGCCCGGTCGGCCTGGTCACCGTGCAGGTCGCGGCGGCCGCCGGGGCCACCCGGATCGTGGTGACCGACCTGTCCCCCGAGCGGCTCGCCGCGGCGCAGCGGTACGGCGCGACCGAGGTCGTCGACAGCCGGGAGGGCGACCTGACGCACCTGGACGGCGCGGTGGACTCCTTCATCGACTGCTCCGGCGCGCCCGCGGCTATCGCCCAGGGGCTGGTGACCGTGCGCGGTGGCGGCCGGGTGGTGCTGGTCGGGATGGGTGCCGACGAGATCAGCCTGCCCGTCGCCCTCGTCCAAGGACGAGAGCTCACCGTCACCGGGACCTTCCGGTACGCCAACACCTACCCGGCGGCGATCGACCTCGTCGCGACGGGTCGGGTGGAGCTGGACTCGTTGGTGACCGACCGGTTCGGCCTGGCCGAGGTCGCGGCCGCCCTTGAGTCGGCCGGGCAGCCCGGCACCGTCAAGGCGGTCGTCCGCCCCGGGGAGTGAGGCCTTCAGGTGCGACGCTGGCAGTTGCCGCACCAGAACAGGTTGCGCCCCGCCACGGCCCGGGTCCGGATGCGCGCGCCGCAGCGCAGGCACGGCTCGCCGGTGCGCTGGTAGACGGCGAAGTCGCGCGGGACGTCCAGGGTCCGCGCCGGCGACCCGGCCGCCACCGCCGCGGTGACGTCCTGCAGCACCTCGTCCCGGGTGATGATCCGACCGGTCCGCACGCCCCAGGGCATCAGCCCGGCGAGGTCCTCCCACATCGCCTGCCAGGTAGCCCGTTTGATCCGGACCCCAGGGAAGGCCGGGTTCACCCGGTGCCGAAAGAGCACCTCGCAGCGGTAGATGTTGCCCACCCCGGCCAGCACCGTCTGGTCCATCAGCAACTCGGCGATGGTGCGCCGCGAGGTGTGGATCCGGGCCCAGGCCCGGTCCGGGTCAGACTCTGGCCGCAGCGGGTCCGGGCCCTGCCGCGCCACGAGGGCGTCAACCTCGGCGGGAGTCAGCACCTGACAGGCCATGGGCCCGCGCAGGTCCGCGACCGTGTCGGCGTCGAGCAGCCGCAGCCGCACCTGCCCGGTCACGGGAGGATCGGCCAGTCCGGTGACCCGGCTGAGCACGAAGGTCCCGATCAGGCCCAGGTGGACGTAGAGCGTGCGCTCCCCCGCAAAGTCCAGGAACAGCAGCTTGCCCCAGGCGCTCCCGCCCTCCACCACCTGCCCGTCGAGCAGGGCGGCACCGTCCGCGAACCGCCCCTGCGGGCTGGTCACCGCAGGCGACCGGTCGGCATACGCCTCCGTCAGGTCGCGGGCGAGGCGGTGCAGTGTGTGTCCCTCCGGCATGGCCCCATCGTCACAGACCCGTGTCCCCGGGGACCGGGAGCCCCGTCCGGCGTAGAGTCCTGCCGAACACCGCACGCCCGGAGGGTCGCCCACGATGCCAGTCACGCAGGTCAGTGACAGTGCAGCTGCGCCCTCGGCAGACCGCGACGAGACGCCCTGGCTGCTGCGCGACCCGATCCGGGCGGCCTTCCTGGTGGTCCTCGGGGTCTCGCTCGCGGTGCGCTTCAACGTCCTGCGCGACAGCTACTTCATCACCGACGACTTCATGCTGCAGAGCCGGGCGATGGAGAACTCGCTGGGGTGGGACTACCTGACCCGGGTGCACACCGGGCACTTCGAGCCGATCGGCTTCGGCTTCATGTGGCTGCTCGCCCACGTGGCGCCGTGGAACTGGGACGTCGCGGTGGTGTGCATGCTGCTGGCCCAGGCCCTCGTGGCGCTGCTGGTGTGGCGGATGCTGGTCGAGCTGTTCCGCCGGCGGGCGCTGATCCTGGTGCCGTTCACGCTCTACTGCCTCACCCCGCTGACGATGCCGGCCTTCACCTGGCTGTCGGCGGCCATCATCTGGCTGCCGCTGACCGCGGCGCTGGCCGGCGGGGTCCGTTCGCACGCACGCTTCCTGCGGACCGGACGGCGCTCGGACGCCGCCTGGGCCGTCGCCTGGTTCGTCGTGGGGTTGGCCAGCTTCGAGAAGATCGTCATCTACCTGCCGTTCATCGTGGTCCTCACCTTCGCGCTGTCGCACACGACGCAGGCGACCGCGCGTGAGTTGTTCGCGCTGTACCGGCGTTCCTGGCTGGTGTGGGTCGGCTACCTGGTCGCCAGCGTCGCCTATCTGGTGGTCTATCTGGACGGGGCGTCGCGGGCCAGCGCCTCCGCCGACCTGGTGGCGCCCACCAGGGGCCAGGTGTGGGACTTCGTCTACATGAGTCTCTTCCGGACCATGATCCCCGGCGCCCTGGGCGGCCCGTGGTCCTGGTACCCGGCGAGTTACGGCGCCGCGATCGTGGACTCACCCAGGATCTTCGACTGGCTCTGCTGGATCGTGGCGATCGCGATCGTGGCCGGGTCCCTGGTGCTGCGCCGCCGGATCGGACGTGCCTGGCTGGCGCTGCTGGTGTACCTGGCCGGGTCGATCGCCGCGCTCGCCGTGGGACGAGTGGCGCTCAGTGGACCCGCAGCCGCCCTGGAGACCCGCTATCTCGCTGACGCGATCATCCCGCTGGTGATCGTCATCGGCATGTGCCTGATGCCGCTGCGCTTCGAGGCCGACCCTTGGCTGCCGACGGCGCGCGAGTTGGCGCGGTCGGTGACCCGCAAGTCCGTCGTAGGGGCGGGCTCCGTCGCCAGCGCCGTGTGGCTCGCGCTCGCTCTGCACAGCGCCAACGGCTACGCCGCGTTCAGCGCAGGAAACCCGTACGAGGACTTCGTCGAGACCACCCGGACCTCAGTGGAAGACCTGCCTGAGGGCGCCCAGGTCTACGACATGCCCGTCCCAGTCGAGATCCTCAGCCCGTTGTTCCGCGAATACAACAACGTCAGCCGCTTCCTGGCACCGGTCGTCACGCCGGAGCAACGGGAGGAAATGTACGCGCGCAGTGCCTACAACAACCCCTATCTGCTCACCCCGGAGGGAACCTTCGTGCCGATGGCGGTGGGCGGCATAAGCTCCCGTGAGCCGATCGAGGGATTGTGCGGCTGGCAGCCCGTGGACGGCATCGCGGCTGTGCCTCTCGAGGACGATGCCTTCTCGTGGCACTGGACCGTGCGCGTCGGGTACTTGGCAGGCTCCGAGACCTCCGGCACGATCGTGCTCGGCGAAGATCGCCAGGAGGTGACCTTCACCGAAGGACTGGGCGGAGTCACGGTCTCCCTCCAGGGCGGCGGCAGCGAGGTCGTCATCGAGGACCTCGACCCGGACGTGCACATCTGCTTCGGCGACGCTCAGGTCGGCAACCCGATGCCCGATCCGAACGCCCCCGACCCGGAGGAGTCGGAAGAGGAGTCGGAAGATGAGCCAGTCGAGGACTCCGGGCGCCGCTGACGCGTAGCCCCGCCGGGAGTGTCATGCGCTTTCGGTGTTGCAGGAACCGGGCTATAGCACCGGAACCGCAACACCGAGACCGCATGACGCTCGTGGCCGCAGGGCCAGGTGTCAGCCGGTGTTGCGCAGCCCGGCCGCCACCCCGTTCACCGTGATGAGCAGAGCCCGCTGCAGTTGCGCCTGCCCGGTGGGGTCGGCGGCCTGCCCCGCCTCGTCCATCTCCCGCAACCGGCGCAGCAGCTCGACCTGCAGGTAGGAGATCGGGTCGAGGTACTGGTCGCGCACCGCCAGCGAGCGCTGCAGGACGGGCTGGTCATCGAGCAGGTCCTCCTCGCCGGTGAGCCGGCGCAGCTCGGCCACGGTCAGCTCGAACTCGGCCTTGATGTCCTCGAAGAGGTGCCGCAGCTCCTCGGGGACCAGCGTCTGCACGTAGTGCCCGGCGATGTCGAGGTCGGTCTTGGCGACGGTCATCTCCACGTTCGAGACCACCGCGGCGAAGAACCACCACTGGTCGAGCATCTCCTTCAGACTCTCCCCGTGGCCCGGCCTCGCGGGCGGCCCGCAGACCCGACCCCACGCCATACCAGCCGGGCACGATCTGCCGGGTCTGCGTCCACCCGAACACCCAGGGGATCGCCCGCAGACCGTCCAACCCCTTGCCGGTGTCGGGGCGCTTGCTCGGGCGCGACCCGATGTTGAGCGCGCCCAGCTGGTCGACCGGGGTGGCCGCGACGAAGTAGGCGGGGAGGTCGGGGTGGTCGATCAGGGTGCGGTACCGCTCGAAGGCCGCGTCGCTGGCCAGGTCCATGACCTCGCCCCAGCGCCGGATCTGCTCGGCCGAGGAGCGCGCGTCCCGGTGCAGCGTCGACCCGCGCAGGACCGCGGCCAGGGACAGCTCGAGGTTCTCCCGCGCGAGGGCGGGCAGGGAGTACTTGTCGGAGATGACCTCGCCCTGCTCGGTGAACTTGATCTCGCCCTCCAGCACGCCGGGGGGTTGAGCCAGGATCGCCTCGTAGGTGGGACCGCCGCCGCGGCCGACCGACCCGCCGCGGCCGTGGAACAGGCGCAGCCGGACCCCGTGCCGGGCCGCGACATCACGCAGTGCCCGTTGGGCCTGGTGGATCCCCCACTGGCTGGTGAGCACCCCGGCCTGCTTGTTGGAGTCGGAGTATCCGAGCATGACCTCCTGCACGTCCCCGCGCAGCCGGACCAGATCGCGGTAGGTCGGCTCCGAGAGCAGGGTGTCCACCAGGGCGGCGGCGCCGCGCAACTCCTCGATGGTCTCCAGCAGCGGGGCGAACCCGACATGGGCGAAGGCGTCGCCCTCGGCAACGCCGTGCAGGTCGACCAGCCCCGCCTCCCGGGCCAGCACGGCGGCGGCCAGGATGTCGTCGGCGCCCTGCGTCATCGAGATGATGTAGGTCTCGATGACCTCCGGCCCATAGGTGGCCTGGGCCCGCCGGATCTCGTCGAAGACCTCCAGCGTGCGACCCCGCGGCGCCGCCCAGGTCAGCAGCGGGCGCGGTGACGCCAGCTCCCGGGCGAGCAGGGCCAGGCGCTCCGGCCGGTCCAGCTCGGCATACGGACGCTCGGCGCCCAGCACGGCGTCGAGCATCGCCCCGACGGCGGCGTGGTGGTGCTCCGCGTGCTCGCGTACGTCGAGGGTGGCCAGGTGCAGGCCGGTCCCCGCGAGCGTCTGGATGGCGACCGCGAGGCGACCGTCGGCGACCAGTTCCCCTCCGTGCCGGCGCAGTGAGTCGCCGACGACCGTCAGGTCGGCCACGATCTCGTCGGCGTCGGCGTAGTCCCTGCCGGGCTCGTGGGGGCTGCCGCGCTCCACGCGGCGGCCGGTGTTGAGCAGCTTGGCCTTCACGCAGGTCAGCTTGAGCCGGTAGGGCTCGGCCGCGTTGAGCTCCTTGACCCGCGGGTCCAGGCCGGGCAGGTTCGCCAGGTCCCGTTGCAGCGACTCCTCCAGCTCAGGGTCGACGTCGACGATGACCGTCGAGCTGGACACCTGCGAGATGAGCACGTCGATCAGGCTCAGCGCCACCCCGACGGCGTGCTGGTGGTGCAGCTGCAACACCTCGGCGGTGACCTGCGGGGTGACGAAGGGGTTGCCGTCGCGGTCTCCCCCGATCCAGGAACCGAAGCGGACCGGCGGGCGGCCCGGGTCGACCGCCACCCCGTGCTCGCGCAGCAGCTCACCGAGGTCGCCGAGCAGGTCGGGGACCGTCTCGGTGAGGACCTCGTCCAGGTAGTACATGGCGTTGCGCGCCTCGTCCATCGGGGTCGGCGCGACCCGGCGCAGTTCGTCGGTCTGCCAGATGAGGTCGACCAACTCGGCCAGGCGCCGGTCCTGACGCCGCCGGGCGATGGTGTCCGCCTCGGTGGGCACCGCCAGCTCGTCGGACAGCCGACGGATCTTGGTCAGCACCGATCGCCGGCTCGCCTCGGTGGGGTGGGCGGTGAAGACCGGCCGGACGTCCAGCTCCGCCACCGCCTCCGCCAGCACCTCCGGACCCTGCTGGGCCACGATGTCGGCGACCGCGCTGGTCAACCAGCCCTGGTCCTCGGCCCGGTCCTGCAGGGTCCGCACCCGGTGCACCTGCTCGGCCGCGTTGGCCAGGTGGAAGTAGCCCGCGAAGGCCCGCACCAGGTCGGTCGCCTGTCCCAGCGGCAGACCCGCCAGCAGGCTGCGCACGGTCGTGCCGTCCACGTCGACCGTGTCGGCCTTGCTGTCCTTGGTCAGCAGGCGCACCTGCTCGACGAGATCCAGCAACTCCTGGCCGTGGTGGCGCACCAACGACTGGCCGAGGAGCGTGGACACGCGGCGCACGTCTGCGCGCAGCTCGGGGCTGATCGGGTCTTGGCTCACCCGCGGGAGCCTACCGAGCCCACGTTTCCACCAGGTGACCCAGCAGCCACAGGATTCTCGGGTGGCCCGAGAATCTTGCGTTCCGTAGGAGAACCTTCCCGGGCGATAGCGCCAGATTCCGGGGTGCAGCCGGGGCTCGGCGCCTACCGACTGTCCCGGGCCGCCAGGGCCTCCCAGATCTCCCGGGCGGCCGGTGCCGCCACGTCCCCGGCGATCCCGCCCTGCTCAAAGACCACGACCACGGCATACCGGGGGTCATCGACCGGACCGTAGGAGGCGTACCACCCCGTCGACAGCCGACCGAAGGATTCCGCCGAGCCCGTCTTGCCGGCGACCGGGTAGGCAGCCTGGTCGAAACCGGCGAAGGCCTCCGCGCCGGTCCCCCGGACGTTCACCCCCTCGAGCCCCTCGCGCAGCACATCCAGGTCCTCCGCCGGCACGTCGAGGGTCCCGGACTCGGCCGGCTCGACCTGCTCGACGGTGTCGCCGGCGCGGGTCCGGAACTCGTCGGCCACCCGGGGCTCCACCAGCGTGCCGCCGTTGGCGAGGGCGGCATAGACGACGGCCATCTGCAGCGGCGTGGTCGCCACGTCGCCCTGCCCGATCGAGAAGTTCACCGCGTCACCGGGGCGGTACTGCCAGCCGTCCACGCAGTTCTCCCGCGCCAGCTCCTCCAGGAACTCCCGGCGCTCCTCGTCCTCCTCCTCCGGGTAGCCCTCCTGCGCGCGGATGCAGGCCTGCTC
Organism: Ornithinicoccus sp.; assembly: GCF_057176825.1. Taxonomy (NCBI): domain Bacteria; kingdom Bacillati; phylum Actinomycetota; class Actinomycetes; order Micrococcales; family Intrasporangiaceae; genus Ornithinicoccus; species Ornithinicoccus sp. The sequence continues at coordinate 2,977,628 of NZ_CM169976.1, forward strand.
CCGCGTGGCGTCCCAGTAGGCCCGTTTCCACTCCCGGGAGGGCAGCGTCCCGCTGCGTTCGCCGGGCAGGTCGATGCCGGTCGGTTGCCCGATCCGGAAGTCCTCGGCCACCAGCACGTAGGGGTCCTCCAGGTCCGAGTCCTGGCCCAGCCCGCCCAGGTCCAACCACTCCTGGTGGGCCCAGGTGTAGAACGTGGTGTCGCAGGAGACCTCGATGATCCCGGCCAGGTCCAGCTGGCCGTGCGACTCCGACTCGTAGTTGGTGAACGTGCGACCCCCGATCGTCACGCTCCCCGGGCAGTCGTAGGTCCCCTCCGGGTCGATCCCCTGCCGCAGCGCCGCCGGCAGCGTCACGGCCTTGAACGTGGACGCCGGCGGGTAGGTCCCCGCGATGACCCGGTCCACCAGCGGCTGCCCCCCATCGGGGTCGGTCAGCTCGTCGTACCGCGTCTGGGAGACCCCCGTGGTCCAGATCGCCGGATCGTATGTCGGGTAGCTGGCGGCGGCGACGACGCCGCCGGTGCGCACGTCGAGCACCACCGCGGCCGCGGAGTCGGCGGGCCACCCGTCCTCGCGGGCGCGGGTCACGCCCTCGGTCAGCACCCGCTCGGCGGTCGCCTGGACCCCCGGGTCCACGTGGGTCACCAGGTCCAGCCCGGGCTCGGGGTCGGTGCGGTCCAGCCGCTCGGTCACCACACCGCGGGGGTCGATGGCGACCGTGGACCGGCCCGACGTGCCCCGCAACCGGGAGTCGTAGACCTGCTCCAGCCCGGTGCGACCGACCCAGTCCTGGGCACCGACCGAGGCCTCGTCGTCGACCTCGTCGGCCGTCGGTCGCCCCAGGTAGCCGAGCAGGTGCGCAGCGTTGATCTCCTCCACCGGGTAGTCCCGCAGCGCCACGGAGGTGACCTCGACCCCCGGGAAGGCCTCCGGCCGCTCCAGCACGCCGAGGGCGCTGACCGGGTCCACACCGTAGGCGATCGGCACCGGCTGGTACGGCGACCCCGAGAAGCAGGCCGGCACCGGCGGCGCCCCCTCCGTCCCGCACAGCAGGGTGCGCCCCCACAGGTCCTCCACGGGCAGGTCCAGCTCCCGGGCCACGGCCGTGACCAGGGACCGCCCGCCGTCCTCGGACTCCAGCAACACCTCGGGGTCGACCGTGACCACCGTCGAGGCCGTGTTGGTCGCCAGGGGGGTCCCGTCGGCCGCGAGGATGCGGCCCCGCACGGCGGGCTCGGTGACCACCCGGGTGTTCACGGCAGCCGCCTCCGCGGCCAGCTCCTGGTGGTCCAGCAGCTGCATCTGGACCAGCCGCCCCACCAGCACCCCGAGCAGGCAGAGCACCACGACGGCCAGCGCCCACAGGGTCCCCGTCCCCAGCCGGCGGCGCGGCAGCACGGGCCCCGCCACCGGTCGCGGCACCCGGATCGGGGTCCGGCCCGCGGCCCGGCTCCGCGGGACCCGGTCGCGGCCGCTCACCGCCACCCCCGCGCCAGCAGCGCCCGCTCGACGGCGAGCAGGACCGGCAGCACGACCACGGACGCCACCCCCGTCATCGCCACCGACCACAGCAGGTCGGCGTAGTGGGCCACGCCGACCCCGGCAGCGGCCGCGATCCCCCGCACCCCCTGGACCAGCAGGGCAGCCACCAGGACGACGACCACGGGCAGCAGGCCGGACCAGGTCGCGAACCGCCGCGACCACCCCGCCAGCAGACCGACCGCCAGATAGGCCAGTGCCGTCGCCCCCAGCGGACCAGAGCCGGGCGGCACCAGGTCAACCAGCCACCCACCGGCCAGTCCGGTGAGCCCACCGGCGACGGGCCCCCGCACCAACGCCACGGTCACCACGACCAGGAGCACGAGGTCCGGACGAGCCGGCCACCCGCCGGGCAGCGCGGACGGCAGCAGCACCGCGACGACCAGGGCCACCGCACGCCACAGCGGGCCGGGGAGACGACTCATCCGGCCCCCACGAGCACCACGGCGACCAGGTCGAGGGTGTCCATGTCGACGAAGGGGCGCACGGCCGCGGTCGCGCCCAACTGGCCGGTGTCCGGGTCGACCGAGGTGACGCGCCCGAGGGGGATCCGCGCGGCATACGGGATGTTGTCGGCGCTGCCCAGGGTGACCACCCGGTCTCCCTCCCGGATCGCGGCGGCGCCGAGGGCGGTCAGGGTGAGCTCGCCGGGGTCGCGGGTCGGCAGGCCGGGGTCGGCCTCGGCCCGGACCGTGCCCAGGTTGCCGCCGTGCCCGAAGCGGACGCCGACGACGACGTCACCGTCACCCAGGATGGCCACGTCGCTGCTGGTGGGGGCCACCCGCACGACGCGCCCGACCAGGCCGTCGACGTTGACGACCGACTGGTCCACGACCACCCCGTCGGTGGACCCCACGTCGATGGTCACCGTGCGCCGCCCCACCGGGGCGCTGCCCGAGGAGAAGCCGACGACCCGGGCGGGCAACAGGTCGTGGACGCCCCAGGAGGAGGAGGTGTGCAGCTCGGCCAGGTCCTCGGCCTGCTGCTGCTGGGCCTCGAGCTCGTCGACCCGCGCCGCCAGGGCGTTGCGTTCCCGGGTGAGGGCGACCAGCTCACGGTCGGACCAGCCGGCGACGGCGGACTGGACGGGGGCCACGGCGGAGGCGACGCCGCGGCGCACCGGCTCGGTGACGCCAGGGCGGGCCAGGTCGACCACCATCGCCAGCACCGTCCCCGCTACCAGGACCCCCACCAGCCACCAGCCGCGGCGTGCCGTGGCCCGGTCCGGCCGGCGGGTGCGGTCGGTCGGCTCCGCCCCGGTCACGGGTGTTGCCCGGTGGTCGTCACGAGCACCCGCTCCAGCGCCGCGAAATCGTCGACGCAGGCCCCGGCCCCCCGGATCACGGCCTGGCGCGGCTCCTCGGCGACCTCGACGGGGACCCCAAGCTCGGCCCGGAGCCGCTCCGGCAGCCCCCGCAGCAGGGCCCCGCCCCCGGTGAGGGTGAGGCCGGAGTCCAGCACGTCACCAGCCAACTCCGGAGGGCAGACGTCGAGCACCGCGCGCACCACGTCCACCACCTGCAGCACGACCGGCTCGATCATCGCCCGCACCTCGCTCGAGGTCAGCGTGACGGTGCGGGGCAGTCCGCTGGTCAGGTCCCGGCCGCGGACCCTCATGTCGAGTTCCTCGGCGAGTGGGTATGCCGAGCCGACCGTGATCTTGATGTCCTCGGCGGTGCGCTCGCCCAGGACGAGCCCGTGGGCGGCCCGCACCGCCGCGGTGATGGTCTCGTCGAGCTCGGTCCCCCCGACCCGCAGGCCGCGGGCGTTGACGACCCCGCCCAGGCTGATCACCGCCACCTCGGTGGTCCCACCGCCGATGTCGACCACCATGGAGGCCTTCGCCTCGTGCACCGGCAGGCCCGCCCCGATCGCCGCCGCCATCGCCTCCTCCAGCACGTAGACCCGGCGGGCACCGGCGTGCAGCGCCGCGTCCTCCAGTGCGCGCCGCTCGACCGCGGTCACCCCGCTCGGCGTGCAGACCACCATCCGGGGACGCAGCAGCCGGGACGGGCGGGTGCGCTGCACGAAGTGGCGCAGCAGCTGCTCGGCGACCTCACCGTCGGTGACGACCCCGGCGGCCATCGGGCGCAGGGTCTGGATGGAGGCGGGGGTGCGTCCGTGCATGGCCAGCGCTTCGCTCCCCGCGGCCAGGAGCCGACCGGTGCCGACCTCCAGGGCCACCAGCGACGGCTCGTCCAGCAGCACGCCCCGACCCTGGGTGTGCACGAGGGTGCTCGAACTACCCAGGTCGATGGCCACGTCCCGCCCCAGCAGCCCGCTGCCCCATCCAGTGCTCACCCGCAGATGGTACGCAGCGCGGCCCCGGACGCGGCGCCCGGCTCAGCCGCCGTCGTCGTCCCCCTCCGTGGACTCCCCCGTGGACTCCTCCGTGGGCTGCTCCTCGGAGTCCTCCTCGGAGTGGTCCTCGGTCGCACCGGGACCGTGCACGTGCTCGAACGCCTCGTGCAGCCGCTCCTCGCCCCCCTGGAGCTCGGAGTCGCGGAAGGGGTCCCCCTCGTGGTGCTGGCCGGCGTGCCGACCGCGCTCGTAGTGCGGCAGCTCCTCGGGGACGTGCTGCCCAGGGCGGGTGTCGGGGCTCATCCTCAGTTCCTACCGGTGCGCCCGGATGTCCGCAAGTGCAGGTGGCCGGGGGCTCAGTACAGGAACATCGGCTTGCCCCGCACGTGCCGCACCTTCGGGCGGTAGGAGGACACGTCATACAGCTCGTCGACGTCGACCCGCTTGACCCCCTCGCCGGTGACCGAGATCGGCACACTGGTGTAGCTGCCGTTGCGCAGCGCGACCATCCGGCCGGTCGAGCCGTCCAGCGCCAGGTCCGCGGCCATCACCGCGTAGTTGGTGGCGACCATCAGGTCCAGGGAGTCCGGGCTGCCCGAGCGCATCAGGTATCCGACCTGCTGGTAGACGATGCCCTCCCCGGTCCGTTCCTTGATGAGCTCACCGGTGACCTGACCGATGCCGCCCAGCTTGCGGTGCCCGTAGGCGTCGGCCTCCCCCGACAGCATCATGTCGCCGCCCTCGATGGTGGCGCCCTCGGAGATGGTGACCATGGCGTATGACGAGGGGTTGGCGGCCTTGTCCGCCACCAGCAGGTCGCACACCCGGTCGATGTCGAAGGGCACCTCGGGGATCAGCGCGCGGTCGACCCCGGCGAGGTAGGCGGTGATCAGGGACGTCTCGCCGCTGTAGCGGCCGAAGAGCTCCACCACCGCGATCCGCTCGTGCGACCCCGTCGAGGTGCGCAGGTTGTGGATGAACTGCACGCCGCGGGTGATGGCCGTGGAGAAGCCGATGCAGTAGTCCGTGCCGTGCACGTCGTTGTCCATGGTCTTGGGGATGGCGATCGTGGGCACCCCCTCCTGGTGCATCCGCAGCCCGTAGGACAGGGTGTCGTCGCCGCCGATCGGGATGAGCACGTCGATGCCCGCGGCCTCGACGACCCGGAGTGCGTGGGCGGTGAGGTCGTGGGGGCCGTCCCCGGTGACCGACCCGGCCAGGAACTCCGGCACCTCACCCGTCCGGACCTTGCCCGGGTTGGTCCGCGAACTGTGCAGGAAGGTCCCGCCGCTGCGGTCCACCGTGCGGACCACGCGGGGGTCCAGCGGCAGGGTGTTCTCGGCCAGGGACTCGGGGTCGTCGGGGTCGGTGCGCAGCAGCCCGCCCCAGCCGCGTCGGATGCCGACCACCTCGTGCCCCTCCTCGTGCACCCGGTTGACGACCGCCTTGATGCAGGGGTTGAGCCCCGGGACGTCGCCGCCCCCGGTGAGGATGCCGATCCGCATGCCAGTCCACCTTCCGGTCGGGCCGCGGACGACCCCGACCGCGGCTGCACGGTCAGCCTAGCGAGCGGGCGAGCTCAGGCGGAGATGCGTGCCAGCTGGCGTGCCTGGGCGACGAGCCGGCCGGCGCTGTCCCACACCTCGGCGTCCTCCTCCAGGAAGCCCCCGGCGAGGTTGCGGGTGGAGGTGACGATCTGCAACCACCCCGGGGCCGGGCGGGCTCGCACGTGGGCGGTGAGCTCCACCGTGGGCGCCCAGCCAGTCGCGCCGAGGTCGAAGGCCACGGGCGGCATCGCGTCCACGGCCAGCAGCAGCAGGTAGGGGTCGGGCTCCCGCCCGTCGGGCATCCGCAGCCAGCCCCGGAGCTCGCCGCGACCGGACGGTTTGCCCAGTGCCCAGCCGATGGTGTCCGGGTCCATCCGCAGGTCCAGCTGGTGCAGGATGTTCACCCCGCGGATCGCCTCAGGGGGCGCGTCCAGGGCGCTGATGCAGCGCTCCGGCGGCGGCAGTTGCGGCCGGCTGGCGCTGGTGCGCACGTCGTCGGGCAGGGCATCCAGCGAGCCGTAGGTCGCCAGGGCCCGCATCCGCTGGACGGGCGCCCCCTCCCGGTCGGTCTGCCACAGCGACACCTCTCCGGTGGCTACCTGCCGCCCGGTCCGCAGCGTGTCGGTGCGGATCTCGACCGGGCCCGGGGTCCCGGCCGACAGGTAGTAGGCGCTGATCGCGAACGGGTCCGGGTGGCCGTTGCCCCCCAGCTCGGCCGACAGCGCGGCCCCGGCCAGGGCCAGCTGGACCCCGCCGTTGACGGCGTGCCCGATCACCCACCCGTCGGTGAACTCGGCCGTCCTGACCCCTTCACCTCTGGCCGTGCTGTGGATCGCCCGGTCGAAATCGGTCACGGGCTTCTCAGACCCCCGCGGGGAACCAGATGGCGATCTCCCGGGCCGCGGACTCCGGGGAGTCCGAGCCGTGCACGATGTTCTGCTGCACCTTCAGGCCCCAGTCGCGGCCGAGGTCGCCACGGATCGTGCCGGGCAGGGCTGCCGTCGGGTCCGTGGCGCCGGCGAGGGCGCGGAAGCCGGGGATGCAGCCGTGGCCCTCGATGACGGCGGCGGTCACCGGGCCGGACAGCATGAACTCCACCAGCGGCTCGTAGAAGGGCTTGCCCTCGTGCTCGGCGTAGTGCTCGGCCAGTTGCTCGCGCGTCGGGGTGAGCACGGCCAGCGCGGCCAGGGTGTAGCCCTTGGACTCGATCCGGCGCAGCACCTCCCCGCTCAGACCGCGGCGGTAGCCGTCCGGCTTGACCAGGACCAGGGATCGTTCGATGTGCTCGCTCACGCCGGTCAGCCTAGTGGGGGCCTGCGTGTGGCCGTCAGGTGCCCTGCAGCACCCCGGTGCCCAGCAGTCCGAAGAGGACCAGCGCCAGGACGATGCGGTAGATCACGAACGGGGTGAACGTGTGGGTGCTGATGTAGCGCATGAACCAGGCGATGACGGCCAGCGCCACCACGAACGCGATGCCGGTCGCGACGACGATAGGGCCCCAGGCGGGGGTCACCGGGTCGTCGGAGATCTTGAGCACCTGGTAGAAGCCCGAGCCGAGCACCGCGGGAATCGCCAGCAGGAAGCTGTAGCGGGCGGCCGTCTCCCGGCTGTAGCCCATGAAGAGGCCGGCCGCGATGGTGCCGCCGCTGCGGGACACCCCGGGGATCAGGGCCAGGGACTGCGCGAGCCCGTAGAGGATGCCGTCCCGCCAGGTCAGGTCACGCAGCTCCTTCGGCTGCTTGACCCGCGCGGCGAACCGGTCGGCCGCGAAGATGACCAGGGCGAAGACCAGCAGCATCGTGGCGGTGAGCCACAGGCTGCGCAGGTCGGTCTCGATGTAGTCCTGGAAGGTGAAGCCGAGGAATCCGATCGGGATCGAGCCGATGATCACCAGCCAGCCCATGCGGGCGTCCGGGTCGTCCCGGGGCACCCGGCCGACCAGCGACAGCGCCCAGTGCCTGATGATCCGCACGATGTCGCGCCAGAAGAAGACCAGGACCGCGGCCTCCGTGCCGAGCTGGCTGATCGCGGTGAACGCCGCCCCGGGGTCCTCGTTGCCGAAGATCTGCCCGACGATGGAGATGTGCGCGCTGGAGCTGATCGGCAGGAACTCGGTCAGTCCCTGGACCAGACCCAGCACGATCCCCTGCAGGTAGTCCATTCAGTCCTCGCTCGCGGTGTCGTCGGGGTTCCCCTGCTGCGCCGCCCACTGCCGGGACAGCTCCTCCATCTTGGCCCCTTGCACCAGCGAGACCACCCACAGCGCGCCGAAGATGGCGGCCACGACCAGCATGGCCGGCAGCACGATCGCACTGGCCAGGGTCAGCAGCTGCACCAGCCAGCCCAGGGTGATCCCGAAGGGGCGCCGAAGCAGCCCCGCCGCAGCAAAGGTCAGCAGCGCCAGGACGCTGCCGCCCACCAGGTAGGTGCGGGCCGCGTCGGCGTCGCCCTCGGTCAGCGCCAGCCCCCGGGCCACGAGCGCCCCAAAACCCACCGCCATCGCCTGGCCGATCAGGGTCATTCCGGCGAGCCGCCGGGTGAAGATTCCCGGAACATCGGTCAGGGGGAGTGCACGCACAACGAGAGATTCTCTCATCCCTCCCGCCCGCGACCGGACGCGCGGTCTGGCGGTCCTACCCGGCACCGGACGGGCCGTCTGGCGGTTCGCCAACGGTGAGGGCTGCCGACGATCGCCAGACCACCCGTCTGGACCCCCCTCAGGTCGCCAGACCACCCGTCTGGTCGATCAGGAGGTGCTGGTGACGCCCAGCAGCATCCGGACCTCGGCCGCGGTGACGACCGAGCCCGTCGCCAGGACCGCGCCCGCCATGCCGCCCTCGTCCGCGAGGCCGGCGGCGGTGTCGAGGGCGTTCGGGAGGTCGGGGACGACCGTGACGCGGTCCTCGCCGAAGATCTCCACCGCCAGCTCGCCGAGGCGGTCGGGACGGATGGAGCGGGGCGAGGTGTTGCGGCTGACGACGAGGTGGTCGAGGGCAGGTTCGAGCAGCTGCAGCATGGCCTCGGCGTCCTTGTCCTCCAGGACCGCGACGAGCCCGACGAGCCGGTGGAAGGCGAACGAGTCGTCCAGCGCCGCCACCAGGGCCGCGACGCCCGCCGGGTTGTGAGCCGCGTCGACGACGACGGTCGGGCTGCGCCGCACGATCTCCAGCCGCCCGGGCGAGGTCATCGCCTCGAAGGCCGCGGCGACGATCTCGCGCTCGATCGGCTGCTCCCCACCGCCGACGAAGGCCTCGACCGCGGCCAGCGCCAGCGCCGAGTTGTGCGCCTGGTGGGCGCCGAACAACGGGAGGAACAGGTCGGGGTAGTCGCCGGCCAGACCGCGCAGCGACAGTTGTTGGCCACCGACGGCCACCGTCCGCTCCAGCACGCCGAACCCGACGCCCTCGGCGTGCACGGCAGCGCCCACCTCGTCGGCCCGGTCCAGCAGCACCTGCATCGCCTCGGGCTCCTGACTGCCCAGCACCGCCAGCGCCCCGGGCTTGATGATCCCGGCCTTCTCCGTGGCGATCGCCTCCAGGGAGTCGCCGAGGTAGCGGGTGTGGTCGACGGCGACGGGGGTCACGACCGCGACCTGGCCGTCGGCGACGTTGGTCGCGTCCCAACTGCCCCCGAGCCCGACCTCGAGCACGGCGACGTCCACCGGGGCGTCGCCGAACGCGGCGAACGCCACGCAGGCCAGCACCTCGAAGAACGTCATCCGCGGCCCCCCGGCGGCCACCGACGCCTCGTCGGCCATCTGGACGAACGGCAGCACGTCGTCGTAGGCGGCCAGGAACCGTTCCTCGCTCACCGGCTCCCCCGCGATCGCGATGCGCTCCCGCAGGTCGTGCAGGTGCGGGCTGGTGAACCGCCCGGTCGTGAGCCCGAGCTCGCGCAGCAGTCGCTCGATCATCCGCGACGTCGAGGTCTTGCCGTTCGTGCCGGTCAGGTGGATGACCCCGAAGCTGCGCTGCGGCTGCCCCATCAGGTCCATCACCTGGGCGACCCGGTCCAGCGTCGGCTCGATGGCACTCTCGGGGGCCCGCCCCAGGATCTCCTCGGTGACCTGCGCCATCCGGGCCGTCACGGCGGGGTCCGGGGTCGGCGCGTTCACCGGGCGGCCCGGGTGATCAGCAGCTCGACCGTGCGTCCGCCGTCCAGCTCGCCCACCCCGCGGTATGCCGTGTCCGTCCCGTCGGTCGGGGGCTGGGGCAGGGGGGTGCCGGCGCCGGCGGCGCCGAACTGGACGGCGAGGGTCTCGGCCATGACCAGGCTCTGGTGCTCGACCGCGGCCTGCCAGGCGTCGTCGTCGCCGACGACGGTCAGGCTGATCCGGTCGGTGACCTCCAGGCCTGCCTCACGACGGGCCTGCTGCACGGCGCGGATCAGGTCCCGGGCCAGCCCCTCGCGGGCCAGGTCCTCGGTGACCGCGGTGTCGAGCACGACGAAGCCTCCCGAGGGCAGCATGCCGGTGGCGCTCGACCCGCCGGCGGCGTCGCCGGACACGACGGTCTCCAGGGTGTATTCGCCCTCGACGAGCTCCAGGCCGCCGGAGGTGACGGTGCCGTCTTCGGCCACCGACCACTCCCCGGACTTGCTGCCCCTGATCGCCTGCTGCACGTCCCGCCCGAGGCGGGGACCGGCGGCGCGCGCGTTGACGGTGAGCTTCTGCTGCACCCCGAAGTTCGCGGCGCCGGCGTCGGAGGTGGCCAGCACCCGGACCTCGCGGACGTTGACCTCGTCCTTCACGATGTCGACGAACGGCGCGAGCCCGTCGGGGTCCTCGGTGACGACCGTCACCGACGACAGCGGCAACCGCACCCGCAGGCCACCGGACTTGCGCAGCGCCAGGGTGGCCGAGCACACCGCCCGCGCCGTGTCCATCCCGGCGACCAGGGCGTCGTCCTCGGGCAGGTCTGTGGCGTCCGGCCAGTCGGTCAGGTGCACCGACTCGCCGCCGGTGAGGCCGCGCCAGATGTCCTCGGTGACCAGCGGCAGCAGGGGCGCCAGCGCCCGGCAGGTCACCTCGAGGGTGGTGTAGAGCGTGTCGAAGGCGGCCCGCACGTCCTCGGACGCCTGGCCGTCGGTCGCCCAGAACCGCTCCCGCGAGCGCCGGATGTACCAGTTGGTCAGCACGTCGATGAAGGCGCGTGCCGAGTCGGCGGCGCCCGCGATGTCGTAGACCTCCAACTGGGCACCGCTGTCCTCGACGAACCGGCGCAGCTTGGCCAGCAGGTAGCGGTCCAGCGGGTTCGTCGACGCCGTCGACCACTGCCCCGCATAGCCGTCGCCGACGGCGTTGGCGTAGAGCCCGAAGAAGTACCAGGCGTTCCACAACGGGATGAGCACCTGCCGGACCCCGTCCCGGATGCCCTGCTCGGTGACGATGAGGTTGCCGCCGCGAAGGATCGGGCTGGACATCAGGAACCAGCGCATCGCGTCAGCCCCGTCGCGGTCGAAGACCTCCCGCACATCGGGGTAGTTCTTCAGCGACTTGCTCATCTTCTGCCCGTCGCTGCCCAGCACGATCCCGTGGCTCACGCACGCCGAGAAGGCCGGGCGGTCGAACAGGGCGGCCGCCAGGATGTGCATGGTGTAGAACCAGCCCCGGGTCTGCCCGATGTACTCCACGATGAAGTCGGCCGGGAAGTGGTGCTCGAACCAGTCGGCGTTCTCGAACGGGTAGTGCACCTGGGCGAAGGTCATCGACCCGGAGTCGAACCACACGTCGAGGACGTCCTCGACGCGGCGCATCGTGGCGTTGCCGGTCGGGTCGTCCGGGTTGGGCCGGGTGAGCCGGTCGATGAAAGGCCGGTGCAGGTCCACCTCGCCGTCGTCGTTGCGGGGCAGCCGGCCGAAGTCGCGCTCGATCTCCTCCAGCGAGCCGTAGACGTCGACCCGCGGGTAGGTCGGGTCGTCCGAGCGCCACACCGGGATCGGGCTGCCCCAGAACCGGTTGCGGGAGATGGACCAGTCGCGGGCGTTCTCCAGCCACTTGCCGAACTGGCCGTGCTTGACGTGCTCGGGCACCCAGGTGACATCCTCGTTGGTGCGCAGCATCGTGTCCTTGAACTTCGTCACCTCCACAAACCAGGAGGACACGGCCATGTAGATCAGCGGCTGCCGGCACCGCCAGCAGTGCGGGTAGGAGTGGTCATAGGTCTCGCGCCGCAGCAGCACCGTGCCCGCGGTGGTGGAGCCGTGCTCGCCCTCCCCCCGGGTCCGGTTGCGCAGGTGGTCCCCGATCAGGGCGTTGGCCTCGAAGACGTGCATGCCGCGGTAGTCCAGGACCGGCGCGGTGAAGCGCCCGTCCAGCCCGACGGGCACGACCGGGGCGATGCCCTCCCGGTCGGTGACCATCTTGTCCTCCTCACCGAAGGCGCCGGCGCTGTGCACCAGCCCGGTGCCGTCGGTGGTGGTGACGAAGTCGGCCTCGACGACCCGGTGCGCGCGGGGGTGCCCCTCGTAGTAGGAGAACGGTGGGGTGTAGGAGCGGCCCAGCAGGTCGGCCCCGGTGAGGTGCTCGACCACCACGGGGTCCTCCCCCAGCTCCCGGGCGTATGCCGACAGCCTGGCCTGCGCCACGACATACCGCTCCGTGGTGCCGGTGAAGTCGGACTCGACCACGACGTAGTCAATCTCGGGGTCGACCATGATGGCCAGGTTGGCCGGCAGGGTCCACGGGGTTGTGGTCCAGACCAGCGCCAACTCCCCCGTCTCCAGCCGCAGACCCACGGTGACCGAGGGGTCCTGTCGCATCTGGTAGACGTCCTCGTCCATCCGCAGCTCGTGGTTGGACAGCGGCGTCTGGTCGTTCCAGCAGTAGGGCAGCACCCGGAAGCCCTCGTAGACCAGCCCCTTGTCCCAGAGCTGCTTGAACGCCCAGATCACCGACTCCATGTATTCGGGGTTGAGCGTCTTGTAGTCGTTGTCGAAGTCGACCCACCGGGCCTGCCGGGTGACGTAGTCGCGCCACTCGTCGGTGTACTTCAGCACCGAGGCGCGGCACTTGGCGTTGAACTCCTCGATGCCCAGCTCGAGGATCTCGTCCTTGGTCTTGATGCCGAGCTGGGCCATCGCCTCGAGCTCGGCGGGCAGCCCGTGGGTGTCCCACCCGAAGCGGCGCTCGACCCGGCGGCCCTGCATGGTGCGGAAGCGCGGGACGACGTCCTTGACGTAGCCGGTGAGCAGGTGCCCGTAGTGCGGCAGCCCGTTGGCGAACGGCGGGCCGTCGTAGAAGACGTACTCGTTGGCGCCGTCCTCCCCCGCCTCGCGGCGCTCGACGCTCTTGGCGAAGGTGTCCTGCTCGTCCCAGTAGGCCAGGACGGCCTGCTCGAGGCTGGGGAAGTCCGGGGCGGGGGTCAGGCCCTGCCCGGCGGTGTCGACCTGGGGGTAGGTCATCTGCGGCGTTCTCCTGCTCGTCATCAACTCGTCCACTTCCGTGCCGAGGACGACGACGCGCGCCGCGGTACCACCTCGCTTGCCGCCCGCCGTTGCCGGCTGACGACCACTCTGGTCCAGGCTGTGTCGGGCCCGCCCGTCCGGTTCTAGTGAGGCCCGTATGCCGTGGGGCCCGTTCTTCCGGAAGCTCGCCGCTGATGACGGCTCAGACGCCTGCCGTCCATGGTACCCCCTCCGTGGTGTGTAGTAGGGCCATGAGCTCCCTGCCCGCAAGCATCCAGGACCGGCTGGTCACCGACGCCGACGTGAGGGGCACCTACGCCGTCGACTCGAGCCCCGGCGCCGGGGCACCCGAACGCTTCGAGGTGGTCCGCGCCAGGTCCCGGGAGGACGTCATCGAGGTGCTCCGGTATGCCGACGCGCACCGCGTGCCGGTGGTCCCCCAGGGCGGTCGCACCTCGACGACCGGCTCCTCCTGTGCCCTGGAGGACGGCATCGTGCTCAACGTCGAGGCGCTGGACTCCGTCGAGGTCGACGCCGACGAGCGGATCGCCGTGGTCGGACCCGGCGTGGTCAACGCCGAGCTGAAGAAGACGCTCGCCGGGCACGGATTGGCCTATCCCCCGGACCCGGCGAGCTCGGCCTCCTGCACCATCGGCGGCAACATCGCCACCAACGCCGGCGGATTGTGCTGCGTCAAGTACGGCGTGACGGCCGACTACGTCCGCGGACTGGAGGTGGTGCTGCCCGGCGGCGAGCTGGTGCGCACCGGGCGACGCACGGCCAAGGGGGTGGCCGGCTACGACCTCACCGGCCTGTTCGTCGGCTCCGAGGGCACCCTGGGCGTGGTCACCGAGGCGGTGCTGCGCCTGGTCCCGGCGCCGGACCCCGCGCTGACGGTGCTCGCCGTCTTCGACACCCTGGACGCCACGATGGCCGGGGTCACCGCGCTGCGGGCCGACCGGCACACCCCCAGCCTGGTCGAGCTGCTCGACGGCCCGAGCCTGGCCTCGATCCAGGCGGTCGGCGACTACGGCTTCCCGGTGGACGCCGGAGGCGTGCTGCTGGTGCAGTCCGACCGGCCCGGGCACGCCCACGAGGACGTGCAGCGGTATGCCGAGCTGTTGGGGGCCGCGGGGGCCGTGGACGTGGCCGTGGCGGACGATGCGACGGAGGCCGACCTGCTGCTGGAGGGGCGCCGTGCCCTGCACACGGCGATGGAGGCCCGCGGGAACCGGCTGATCGAGGACGTCTGTGTGCCCGTCAGGCACCTGGGTGAGTTGGTGACCCGGGTGCACGCCATCGCCGGCCGGCACGGGCTGGAGGCGCTCTGCTCGGGCCACGCCGGTGACGGCAACCTGCACCCCTGCGTCTTCTTCGATGCCGAGGACCCGCAGAGCGTGGCCGCTGCCGACGCGGCCTTCGACGACATCGTCAGGGCCGCGTGGGACCTGGGCGGCACCCTGACCGGTGAGCACGGTGTCGGCGCCCTCAAGGCCCGGTGGCTGACCGGTGAGCTCGGCGAGGCCGAGATGGGCCGGCAGCGCGCCGTGAAGGCGCTGTTCGACCCCAGCGGGATCATGAACCCGGGGCGGGTCTACCCGCCCGTCTGATCTCGCGCGGCTGATCTCGAACTGCCGCCCGGCACCCGCAACGGCCGGCCCGACGTGATGTCGGGCCGGCCGTCGCTGCGTGGAGGTGAGCGATCAGCGCTGACCCATGGCCTCCGCGGCGTCGTGTCCCTCGCCACCGGCGCTGCCGGGGCGGACCTCGTCCATCGTGGCCAGCTCGCCGCTGCCGTACTGGGCGAGCTTGCCGCTCTTGCGGTCCTCGAGGAAGTCCTGCATCTCCTTCTTGATGACCGGGAGCAGGAAGTACAGGCCCAGGATGTTGACGAACCCGCAGACGAACAGGAAGGCATCCGCAAACTCCAGAACCTGGCTGAAGGACAGCACGCAGCCGGCCACGGTCAGGCTCAGGAAGACGATCCGGTAGATCAGGGTGGAGGCCTTGCTGCGGCCGAAGAAGAACGCCCAGGCCTGGTTGCCGTAGTAGGACCAAGTGATCAGGGTCGAGATGGCGAAGAGGGCGACCGCCAGGGCCAGGATGTAGGGGAACCAGCCGATCACCGACTCCATCGCGTCGGACGTGACCGTCACCCCGCCGCCGTAGTCGTGGTTCTCGTCCGCGGCGAGAGCCTCACGGGTGTCGTTGTAGAAAGTGGTGTCCGCGATCACGATCGTCAGCGCCGTCATGGTGCAGACGATGACCGTGTCGATGAACGGCTCGAACAGGGCGACGAAGCCCTCGGACACCGGACGACGGGTCTTCACCGCCGAGTGTGCGATCGGGGCCGAGCCCAGACCAGCCTCGTTGGAGAAGAACGCCCGCTGCATCCCGATGATCAGCACCCCGATGAAGCCACCGGTGAGGCTGTCCGGGCTGAACGCGCCGGTGACGATATCCGCGATCGCTCCCGGGACGTGGGTGACGTTGCCGAGGATCACGACCAGGCAGGCCAGCACGTACATGATGCCCATGAACGGCACCAGACGGCTGGTGACCGCCCCAATGGACTGGATGCCGCCGATGATGACCAGGCCGATGATGACGGCGAGGACGAGGCCGAAGATCACGCCGGCGCCGGGGTTGGCCAGGAAGCTGTCCGCACCACCGGTGACGTTGACCGCCTGCGCGTAGGTCTGGTTCGCCTGGAACATGTTGCCGCCACCGACCCCGAAGAACAGGATGGCGATCGCGAACAGACCGGTCAGGCCGACCGAAAGGGGCTTGGGGAACCTCCGGAACGCCACCGGCAGGTACTTGAACGGGCCACCGGCCACGGTCCCGTCGTCGAAGACGTCCCGGTACTTCACGCCCAGCGTGCACTCGGCGAACTTGGTGGCCATACCGAACAGCCCGGCCAGGATCATCCAGAACGTGGCGCCGGCCCCACCCAGGGTGACGGCCGCACCCACGCCGGCGATGTTACCCAGGCCGACGGTCCCGGACACCGCCGAGGTGAGCGCCTGGAAATGGGGGATCTCACCGGGATCGTCCGGCCGGGAGAACCTGCCGCGGATGGTGTCGAAGGCTGTCGGGATACCCCGGACCTGGATGAACCCCATGTAGATCGTGATGACGATCGCACCGACCACCATCCAGATGACGATCCAGGGCATCGGGAACCACTCGGGCGACCAGAAGATGATCTCGTTGGCCCATTTGTTGATGGGCTCGAACAGACTGTTGACCGACTCGTCGATGCGTTGCAGGACGCCCGGCTGGTCGACCGCCTCAGTCATGGGCAGCTGTATCCCTCGGAAAACCATGGGCGTTAACCAACTCCTCTCCGGGCTGCCTGGCAACCCCTTCCCCCGTACTTGACCAAATCGTGACCTGACCACGGGGCCGAGACCGTCCCGGGACCGGGGCGGTCCGAGCTGGTCCCCGACTCTGGGAGAATGCCCCCATGACGACTACCCCCACCTCATCCCTGCGTCCGGCCCGCTTGCCGGACAAGCCGACCGTCGACGGCCTCGAGGAGAAGTGGGCACAGGTATGGCGCGAGCAGGACACCTACGCGTTCGACCGGGAGGCCGCCCTGCAGGCTCCGCGTGACCAGATCTTCGCGGTGGACACCCCGCCGCCCACGGCCAGCGGCAGTCTCCACCTGGGCCATGTCTTCGGCTACACGCAGGCCGACTGCCTGGCCCGCTACCACCGGATGACCGGCAAGCACGTCTTCTACCCGATCGGGTGGGACGACAACGGGTTGCCGACCGAGCGCCGGGTGCAGAACTACTACGGCGTGCGCGGTGACGCCTCGCTGCCCCACGACCCCGACTTCGCCCCGCCGCAGCGCGGTGGCGACGCCAAGTCTTCCAAGGCCGCCAACCAGGTCCCGATCGGCCGGGCCAACTTCATCGAACTGTGCGAGGAACTCACCGTCCTGGACGAGCAGACCTTCGAGGACACCTTCCGCCGGCTCGGGCTGAGCCTGGACTGGAACGTGCAGTACCGCACCATCGACGACCGGTCCAGGGCCGTGGCGCAGCAGGCGTTCCTGCGCAACCTGGCCCGCGGCGAGGCCTACCAGGCGGAGGCCCCGGGGCTGTGGGACATCACCTTCCAGACCGCGGTCGCCCAGGCCGAGCTGGAGGCCCGGGACTACCCCGGTCACTACCACCGGGTCGCCTTCCACCGTGACGGCGCCGAGCCCGTGCTGATTGAGACGACCCGTCCCGAGCTGGTGCCCTCGGTGGTCGCGCTCATCGCCCATCCGGACGACGAGCGGTATGCCGACCTGTTCGGCAGCACCGTCCGCTCGCCCCTGTTCGGGGTCGAGATCCCGGTGCTCGCCCACCCGTTGGCGGAGATGGACAAGGGTGCCGGCATCGCGATGTGCTGCACCTTCGGTGACCTCACCGACGTGATGTGGTGGCGCGAGCTCTCGCTGCCGATCCGTTCGGTCATTGGCCGCAACGGCCGGCTCCAGGCCGAGACCCCCGAGTGGCTGGCAGGCGGTCCCGGCGAGCAGCTGTATGCCGAGGAGTTGGCCGGCAAGACGACGTTCAGCGCCCGCGCGGCCGTCGTGGAGGCGCTGCGCGCCTCCGGCGACCTGGAGGGCGAGCCGAAGGCGACGCAGCGCAAGGCGAACTTCTATGAGAAGGGCGACAAGCCGCTGGAGATCGTCACCAGCCGCCAGTGGTACATCCGCAACGGCGGCAAGGAGGACGACGTGCGCGCCGCCCTGGTGGGCCGCGGTGACCAGATCGACTTCCACCCCGCGTTCATGCGGTCCCGCTACCGCAACTGGGTGGAGGGACTCAACGGGGACTGGCTGATCAGCCGCCAGCGGTTCTTCGGGGTCCAGTTCCCGGTCTGGTATGCCGTGGGACCGGACGGCGAGGTGGACCACGAGGCGATCCTCACCCCGGCCGAGTCCCGGCTGCCGGTCGACCCGGTCACCGACGTGCCCGAGGGCTACACCGAGGAGCAGCGGGACCAGCCGGGGGGCTTCACCGCCGACACCGACATCATGGACACCTGGGCCACGTCGTCGCTGTCCCCCCAGATCGCGGCCGGTTGGCCGGTCGCCGACCACCCGGACGGGCAGCTCGGCAACGACCGGGACCTGTTCGCCAAGGTCTTCCCGTTCGACATGCGCCCCCAGGGACACGACATCATCCGCACCTGGCTGTTCGCCACGGTGGTCCGGGCCCACTACGAGCACGACTCCGTGCCGTGGACCGACGCCTACCTCAACGGCTGGATCCTGGACCCGGACCGCAAGAAGATGTCCAAGTCCAAGGGCAACGCCACCACCCCGCTGGGCCTGCTGCAGGAGCACGGCACCGACGCGGTCCGCTACTGGGCGGCCGCGGCGCGTCCCGGCGTGGACACGGTCGACGACCCGGCGCAGATCAAGGTGGGCCGCCGCCTGGCGATCAAGGTGCTCAACGCCAGCAAGTTCGCGCTCGGGATGGGGCTGCGGGACGGCTCGCGCGACGACGCAGCGGGCGAGGCGACCCTGCCGGTGCCCGAGGAGCTGCAGACCCTGGTGACCCGGGTGACGGAGCCGTTGGACCGGGCGATGATCACCGCCCTGGCCGAGGTCGTCGCCGCCAGCACCACGGCATACGAGGCGTTCGACTATTCCAAGGCACTGGACGTCACCGAGGGCTTCTTCTGGACGTTCTGCGACGACTATCTGGAGCTGGTGAAGGACCGGGCCTACGGCACCGACCCGACGCTGGACGCTGCGGCGGTGCAGTCGGCCCGCGCGGCGTTGCAGGTCGCGCTCGACGTGCTGCTCCGGCTGCTGGCCCCGGTCCTGTCCTTCGCCACCGAGGAGGTCTGGTCCTGGTGGCACGACGGATCCGTGCACACGGCGGCCTGGCCGACGGTCGGCGAGCTCGCTGCGGCCTCCGACGGCGACGCCGGGCTGCTGCCGGTCGTGGGCCAGGCGCTGGCCGGGATCCGCAAGGCCAAGTCCGAGGCCAAGGTCAGCATGCGCACCGAGGTGTCGGCCGCCACCGTGTCCGGGCCGGAGGTCGACGTCGAGCGGGTGCGGGCTGCGCTCGGTGACCTCCGGGCCGCGGGCAAGGTGACCGGCGACCTCGCCTTCGCCACCGCCGAATCCCTTGAGGTCCGGGGAGTGGAGCTGGTCACCGCATAGGCTGAGCCGCATGCAGCGGGGCGGCAGGGACCGGGCGATCGCGGCGGGTGCCGTGGTCGGTTTCGGCCTGCTGGTGCTGCTGTGGGGCACGGGTGACGGACGACTCCTGGTCCGCCCTCCCCAGGGTGAGGCGACTCCGCGCCCGCCGGCCAACCCGCGGCCGATCGACGCGGAGCAGCAGACCATTCCGGACTTCGAGTTCTCGGGCGAGCCCGGTCCCGACCCGATCAACTGGGCCCAGGTGATGCTCGCCGCGTCCCTGCTCCTGGTCCTCTTCCTGGTCGTGCGGTGGCTGCTCAACCGGTCCTGGGAGACGGACGTCGACGACCTGGTCCTGGAGCCGGGCGAGGATCTCTCCCTGCTCCTGGAGGCCACGTCCGAGGCCGCCCGCACGCGGGTGCTCGCCGAGGGCGACCCGCGCAACGCGGTGGTGGCCTGCTGGGTGGAACTGGAGGACGCCGCCGAGCGCGGGGGGATGCAGCGCGACCCGGCCGAGACCTCGGCGGAGTTCACCCGGCGGGTGCTCTCGATGTGGTCGGTGGACGAGGCAACCCTGGATGCGCTGGCCGACCTCTACCGGGAGGCCCGCTTCTCCCAGCACGAGATCACCGAGACCCACCGGGAGCGTGCCGTGGAGGCCCTGGCCTCGGTCCACGACCAACTGCGCAGCGCGGACAGGGCCCGCTGATGGTGGTGCCGTACCGGCCGGGCCGGGGCTCGGGGGCGCGCGCTGGCCGCCACTGGCCGGCACGGGTCGCCGTGGCCATGACCGGTGTCGCCGCGTTGGGCGCCCTGGCCTGGTACGTCGGGTCGCTGGGCCACCACCCGGTGCTCAATGTGTTGGTCATCCTGCTGGTCGCTGCCGTGGCCTTCCCGCTGATCTGGGCGGTGTCCGACCACGGCCAGCACGCGACCGTCGCCTCCTGGTACGCCACGCGACAGGTGGAGGCCGTTCCCCCGTCCACGCTGGACTACCGGCTGCTGTGGCTACGGAGGGACCTGCGGGACACCGTCGAGCGCAGCGACCGCCCGGACGCGATCCGGCCCCTGTTGGTCGACCTGCTGCGGGAGCGGTTGAGCTCCAAGCACGGCCTCGACCTGGACGACCAGCCCAAGGCCGCCCGGGCGGTGCTCCACCCCGACCTGATCGACTACCTGGACCAACCCCCGGACTCCCACCGCCGCCAGGAGCGGCGGCGGCTGGAGGCCATCGTCAACCGAATCGAGGAATTGTGACCGAGCCGGACGCCCGCACCCTGGAGATCGGTGAGGTCTCCGCCCTGGCCGCTGCCGTGCTGGACCGCGTCGAGGAGGCCGTGGTCGGCAAGCGTGAGCCGCTGACCATGGTGCTGGCCGCGGTCCTCGCGGGTGGCCACGTGCTGTTGGAGGACCTGCCCGGCCTGGGCAAGACCCTGGCGGCGCGGTCCTTCGCCCAGACCCTGGGGCTGGACTTCACCCGGGCCCAGTTCACCCCCGACCTGCTGCCGGCCGACCTCACCGGCGCCTTCGTGTTCGACCAGCGCACCAGCACCTTCGAGTTCCGCCACGGGCCGCTGTTCACCGGGCTGCTGCTGGCCGACGAGATCAACCGCACCCCGCCCAAGACCCAGTCGGCCCTGCTGGAGGCCATGCAGGAGCACCAGGTCACCGTCGAGGGCCAGACCTTCCCGCTGCCGCAGCCGTTCCACGTGCTCGCCACGGCGAACCCGGTCGAGTATGAGGGCACCTATCCCCTGCCGGAGGCCCAACTGGACCGGTTCCTGATGCGCGTCTCCTTCGGCTACCCCACCGTGGAGGAGGAGTGGGACGTGCTGACCCGCAGGCTGCACCGGCGCAGCGAGGACCAGAAGCTGGCTGCGGTCACCGACGCCACCGGTCTGCTGGGCATGCAGCGGGCCATCGAGACCCTGCCCGTGGAGGAGGACATCAGCCGCTACTGCGTCGCCCTGGCGACCGCCACCCGCAGCCACCGCGCGGTCCAGGTCGGGGCCTCCCCCCGCGGGTCCCTGGCCCTGATGCTCACCGCACGGGCCTACGCGGTCATCCAGGGCCGCGACTACCTGGTCCCGGAGGACGTCAAGACCGTCGCCCACCCGGTCCTGGACCACCGCATCTCGATCAAGCCGGAGCTCTGGATGACCGAGACCAGCGGTCACCACGTCGTCCAGACCGTGCTCTCCGAGACCCCCGTCCCCGCCGCCAGGGAGCCCCAGGCGGCCACGCCCGATCCCCGATGAGCAGTCACCCGCGCGCCGACCGGTGGGCCGTCACCCACGCCCACGTCCGTGTGCTGTTCGTCACCGGCCTCGGGCTCGGCGCTGCCGTCATCGGGCAGCGCTCCGACCTGCTGATCCTGGTGGCGCCCCTGCTCGGGGTGCTGGTGTGGTCCGCCCTCACCCGGCCCTCCCGGACCCCGGGCCGGCGGGTGTTCCTGCTGCGTGACGCGGTCCGCGAGGGAGAGTCCAGCGGTCTCGGGGTCCAACTGACACCCGTGCCGGACCTGGACCTGGTGTCGACCTCGGTCGCGGAGTCCCCCTTCCTGCGGCAGCGGCCGGAGCACGGCGCCCGGATCCACCTGGTGAGCGACGCGGACCGGGACCGGGGCGTGGCCCACACCGTCACCGGGGTGGAGCCCCAGCGGTGGGGCCGGCGCAGGGTGGGGCCGACGCTGCTGGGCGGGCTCAGCCCGTGGGGTGCGTTCCGCTGGGGGCCCATCACCCTCGAGGACCGCTACCTGCGGGTGTTGCCCGCACCGGAGGTCTTCGACACCTCCGCCGGGGCCCCGCACCCCCGGGGCCTGGTCGGCCAACACCGCTCCCGCCGCCCGGGCGAGGGCAGCGAGTTCGCCACGATCCGACCGTTCCAGTGGGGTGACCGGTTGCGCCGGATCCACTGGTCCCGCTCGCTGCGCAGCGGGCAACTGCACGTCACCTCCACCTACGCCGACCAGGACGTGCACTGCGCGATCATCGTCGACGCCCACTACGACCTGGGCCGCTCCGGGGGGATCCACGGCGCCGCGAGCACCCTGGACCACTCGGTCCGCTCCGCCGCGGCCATCGCCGAGCACTTCCTGCACCACGGCGACCGGGTCAGCCTCCAGGTGCTCTCCTCCCGCACCCCGGTGCGGGTGCCGGCCGGCACCGGCCTGCGGCACTACCGGCGGATCCTCGGGATGCTGGCGGTGGTGCAGCCCGGCCCCCAGGACCCGGAGGCGCTGCGCGGCCAGCGCAACCGGATGGGTGAGGGCACGCTGGTGGTGATGATCTCGGCCCTGGTCTCCCCCGACGCGCTGACCCACGCTGCGGCACTGTCCCGCAGCGGTGTGGACGTGCTGGTCATCGACGCGCTGGTCGACGACGTCGAGCCGCCGGGCGAGGCGGAGGCGCTGGCCGAGCTGGCCTGGCGGATCCGGCTCCTGGAAAGGGAACGCGAGCTACGCCGCATCCAGCAGGCCGGGGTCCCGGTCGTGCCGTGGCGCGGCCCCGGCAGCCTGGACCAGGTGCTTCGCGCCCTCGGTGCGAGGGGGCGGCGCAGTGCGTGACCTCTTGACCGACCTGGTCACGGCCAGCCGCCAGCAGGCGCTGCTGCGCGCCAGCATCGTCGCCGCGACCCTGGTCTTCGCCATGGCCGTCCTGCTCAGCGGGGACACCAGCACCTGGGCCATCGTGATCCTGCCGGTCATGGGCATCCTGTGCGCGATCAACCCGCACACCGGCTTCCCGACGGCCACGCTGCTCTACCTGCTGGGGGTCTGGGCCTCCGGCGTGGAGAGCCTGTGGACCCCGTGGAGCTTGCCCGCCGCGCTGTGCCTGCTCGTGGTGCACACCTCCTGCGCCCTCGCGGCCGGCACCCCCGCCCAGGCCCCGCTCCCACCGGGGCTGCTGCAGCTCTACGGCGTCCGCGTC
This sequence comes from Ornithinicoccus sp., assembly GCF_057176825.1. Taxonomy (NCBI): domain Bacteria; kingdom Bacillati; phylum Actinomycetota; class Actinomycetes; order Micrococcales; family Intrasporangiaceae; genus Ornithinicoccus; species Ornithinicoccus sp. The sequence continues at coordinate 3,000,505 of NZ_CM169976.1, forward strand.
GGCCTGCTCGCCGCGGCCACCACGTTGGTCTGGGCCCTGGCCGCGGCCAAGGAGGCGTTCCAGGTCCCCGGCGGCGTCGTCGCGGCCCTCGCCGCCCTCGCCGTGCTGTGCGCAGGCCTGGTGCTGCACTACCGGTTGGTCACCCGCCAGGAGGAGATGCGCGACCCCGTCGCGGAGTTCACCGACCGCCGCGACCCCGGCCGCTACGGTTTCCCCCAAGGCCCCCACTAACACCGACCGGACGCACGACCTGGCGGTCGCAGACCCCCACCGGACGTGTGGTCTGGCGGTCCCCGAGGGGCACCGGACGCCTGGTCTGGCGCTCTCACGAGGCACCGGACGTCTGGTCTGGCGATCTCAGTGGGCGCCAGACCCGGGAACGCGGTGGGTCAGGCGGATTCCTTGCGGGCGGCGCGCTTGCGGGCCGGTCGCTCGGTGGTGGTGTCGCGGCGGACGATGGTGGGGTTGACGTTGTCGAGGACGACTTCGCGGGTGATGACGACGCGGGCGATGTCGTCCTCGGAGGGCACGTCGAACATGACCGGGCCCAGGACTTCTTCCAGGATCGCGCGCAGCCCGCGGGCGCCGGTGGCCCGCAACAATGCCTGGTCAGCGATCGCGGCGACGGCCTCGTCGGTGAACTCCAACTCCACGTTGTCGATCGCGAACATCCGCTGGTACTGCTTGACCAACGCGTTGCGCGGCTCGGTCAGGATCGCGACCAACGCGTCCTGGTCCAACGGTGCGACCGTGGTGATCACCGGCAACCGGCCGATGAACTCCGGGATCAACCCGAACTTCATCAGGTCCTCGGGCAACACCTCACCCAACCGTTGCGCATCATCCTTGGCCTGGTGCAACGTCGCACCAAACCCCAACCCCTGCTTCCCCGCCCGCGCCTCGATGATCTTCTCCAACCCCGCGAACGCCCCACCCACGATAAACAACACGTTCGAGGTATCGATCTGGATGAACTCCTGATGCGGATGCTTACGCCCACCCTGCGGCGGCACCGAGGCCGTCGTCCCCTCCAGAATCTTCAACAACGCCTGCTGCACCCCCTCACCCGAGACATCCCGGGTGATCGAAGGGTTCTCACTCTTACGACTGATCTTGTCGATCTCATCGATATAGATGATCCCGGTCTCGGCCTTCTTCACATCGAAATCGGCCGCCTGGATCAACTTCAACAAGATGTTCTCCACGTCCTCCCCGACATACCCCGCCTCCGTCAACGCCGTCGCGTCCGCGATCGCGAACGGCACATTCAACATCCGCGCCAACGTCTGCGCCAGATACGTCTTCCCACACCCCGTGGGACCAATCAACAAAATATTCGACTTCGCGATCTCGACCGCGTCCTCCCCCTTACCCGGCCCACCCCCGACCCCGGCCTGGATCCGCTTGTAATGGTTATACACCGCCACCGCCAACGCCCGCTTCGCCGGATCCTGCCCCACCACATACTCACCCAAGAACCCAAAAATCTCCCGCGGCTTGGGCAACTCCCCCAACCCCAACTCCGAAGACTCCGCCAACTCCTCCTCAATAATCTCCGTGCAGAGGTCGATGCACTCGTCGCAGATGTACACCCCGGGACCGGCGATCAGCTTCTTGACCTGCTTCTGGCTCTTCCCGCAGAAGGAGCACTTCAGCAGGTCGCTGCTCTCTCCCATGCGTGCCACGAGCGCAGTCCCTTCGGTCGACGGCAGCGTTGCGGGGGCAACGCCTCTGGCCCGACGCTACCTCCCCCCGCACGCCGACGACAGCCTTTTGGTCCGTGTCCGCGTGTGCGGACGGGCCGTTTCGGCTGACAGCGCAAACCCTGGCCTCCCCGGATCGCGACGGCACCTACCCGGTATGCCGTCACACCGTCAAGAGTCCGACCCCCGCGGCGAGCAGGCCCACCACCAGGCACCCGGCACCGGCCCAGATGAGGACGATGAGCCGGCTGGGCGCGGCGGGATCCTTGCCGATGACGGAGAGGAAGAAGCCCGCCGGCATCAGTATCGCCGCCAGCAGGACCAACCCGGACAGGCTGCCGACCATCCCGGACACCCCGGCCAGGTCGGTGTACAGGGTGACCACGAGGCCGAGGATGACCAGCACTCCGGCGTGCGCGTGCCCGGCGCGGAAGAACGAGCGCTGCAGGTCGTTGGTCGGCACCCCGCCGCGGCTGACCTTGAGCAGGAACGTGCCGCCGTAGGCGATGGCGACCACGGTGAGCAGCACGAGGCCACCGGTGGTCGTGGCGGCTGAGCTGAGAACGGCGTCGGTGGCCATGGGTCGAACCTTCCCTGGGCGATGAACTAACCATTGACAAGATACTCCTTCGGCGCGGGACTTGCCACTGGTAAATTGCGGCGCATGGCCTACCACCACGGCGACCTGCGCGAGGCGATCCTGATCGCCGCGGCCACCGCCATCGAGCAGCACGGCATCTCCTCCCTCAGCCTGCGCGGCCTGGCCCGGGACGTCGGCGTCACGCACACGGCGCCGCGGCACCACTTCGGCGACAAGCGAGGGGTCGTCACCGCCCTCGCGGCCCAGGGCTACCGCTGGCTGGGCGCCCGCATCCGCGCCGCAGAGCACACGGAGCGCGGCTCGCTGCTCGACTCGGGCGTCGCCTACACCGAGTTCTCCCGCACGCACCCGGCCCACTTCTCGGTGATGTTCCGCCCCGACATGGTCGACCCGCAGGACCCGGACCTGCGGGCGGCCCAGGACGAGTTGTATGCCGCACTGGCGGCCGCGGTCCGCACGTTCACCGGCGGCGCGGGGTCGGCCTCCGACGGGGAGCAGCCCGCCACGGAGCAGCCCACCACGGAGCAGACCTCGACGGAGCGGTCCGTCGCCCTGGCCGCGTGGAGCATCGCGCACGGCTTCGCCACGCTGGCCCGCAGCGGCAACTTCACCCTCGAGCCGGGACAGTCCGAGGCCGACCTCGCCCGGGACACCCTGGCCCACCTGGCCGGCGGCCGCTGAGCCGGCCCACGGCATACGAAAGCGCCCCGCACAACACGTGCGGGGCGCCCTCGGCGACAGGGTTGCGCTCAGTCCTCCAGGGAGGCCTTGCGGGAGGTGAGCACCTCGTCGACCAGGCCGTACTCCTTGGCCTCGGCGGCCGTCAGGATCTTGTCGCGCTCGATGTCCTTGCGGACCTCCTCGACCGACTTGCCCGAGTGCTTGGCCCAGGTCTCCTCCAGCCAGGTGCGCATCCGCAGCACCTCGTTGGCCTGGATCTCGATGTCGGAGGCCTGGCCGTAGTCACCGCCGGCGAGGGCCGGCTGGTGGATCAGCACGCGGGCGTTGGGCAGCGCGAACCGCTTGCCCGGCGCCCCCGCGGCCAGCAGCACGGCCGCGGCGGAGGCCGCCTGGCCGACCACGAAGGTCTGCACGTCGGGGCGCACGAACTGCATGGTGTCGTAGATCGCGGCCAGGGCGGTGAACGAGCCGCCCGGGCTGTTGATGTACATCACGATGTCGCGGTCCGGGTCCTGGGACTCCAGCACGATCAGCTGGGCGATGATGTCGTCCGCCGACGCGTCGTCGACCTGCACCCCGAGGAAGATGATCCGGTCCTCGAAGAGCTTGGTGTAGGGGTCCTGGCGCCGGGTGCCGTAGGAGGTGCGCTCCTCGAACTGGGGCAGGATGTAGCGGCTCGCGGGCGCCTGGGGGGCCTGGCCGCCCACATACGGGAACTGAGTCATAGCGTGCTCTCTCTCGTCTCGTGTCCGGCGCTCAGGCCTTGGCCCCGGCGGCTGCGGAGCTCTCGTAGACGTGGTCCACGAAGCCGTACTCCTTGGCCTCCTGCGCGGTGAACCAGCGGTCCCGGTCGGAGTCCTGCTCGATCTGCTCGACCGACTGGCCGGTGTGCTCGGCGATCAGCCGGGCCATCTCCCGCTTGGTGTGCAGCATCTGCTCGGCCTGGATCTTGATGTCGCTGGCCGTGCCGCCGATCCCGCCGGAAGGCTGGTGCATCATTACCTTGGCGTGCGGCGTCGCGTAGCGCTTGCCGGGGGCGCCGGCCGACAGCAGGAACTGCCCCATCGAGGCGGCCAGGCCCATGGCCACGGTCGCGACGTCGTTGGGCACCCACTGCATGGTGTCGTAGATGGCCATGCCGGCGCTCACGGAGCCGCCCGGGGAGTTGATGTAGAGCCAGATGTCCTTCTCCGGGTCCTCGGCCGCCAGGAGCAGCAGCTGCGCGCAGATCGCGTTCGCGTTGTCGTCGCGCACGTCCGATCCCAGGAAGATGATCCGTTCCTTCAGGAGGCGGTTGTAGATCTGGTCGTCGAGCCCGCCGAGCGGACGCTCCCCGGCTGCGACGACACTGCGCTCGCTGTTGCTCACTGTTGCTCCATCTCCTCGCTGGTGGCCCGGTCGTGGGACCGCGGCCTTCGTCAGTGACCCTAACGTCCGCGCCACGCGCTCCACTCCCGCAGGGGGCGCCTGTTCGCCGTGAGCGCACAGACCGCCCGCTAGCACGGGGCTGACGGGCGGTCGGTATGCCGTGTGTCGGGGGCCGCGGTCACCCCTTCGCGGGCTCCTCGGTCGCCTCGGCGGACTCCGCCTCGGGCGCGTCCTCGACGTCTGCGGGGACGTCCTCGGAGTCCTCGGGGGCAGCCTCGGCGGCGGCCTCGGGGGCCTCGCCGTCGACCTCCGCACCCTCGATCTCGTCCTCGTCCTCGTCGCCATCGATCAGGTCGAGGTCGACCGCGTTGCCGTCGGTGTCGGTGACCGTGGCCAGCTCCAGGACGGAGGCCAGCGCCTTGCGGCGGCCCACCTCGCTGACCATCGACTCGACCTGGCCCTGCTGCTCCAGCGCCTGGGCGAACTGCTGCGGGTTCATGCCGTACTGCTGGGCGGCGGTCATCAGGTACTCGACCAGCTCCTGCTGGGAGACCTCGACCTCCTCCTTGGCGACCAGCGCGTCGAGGAGGAACTGGGTCTTCATCGCCTTCTGGGTGCTCTCGGTGACCTCGGCGCGGTGCTCGTCGTCCTCAAGGCGGCTCTCGTCCTCGAGGTGCTTGTGCACCTCGGCCTCGACGAGGTTCTCCGGCAGCGGGATCTCGGTGAGCTCCAGCATCGCCTCCAGCACCTTGTCGCGGGCAGCCAGGCCCTGCTCGAAGCGGGCGCCCTGCTCGGCCTGCTTGCGGACGTCAGCCTCCAGCTCCTCCATGGTGTCGAACTCGGAGGCGAGCTGGGCGAACTCGTCGTCCAGCTCGGGCAGCTGACGCTCCTTGAGCGACTGCAGGGTGACGGTGACGTCGGCGTCCTCACCGGCGTGGTCGCCCCCGGCCAGCGCCGCGACGAACTCGACGGTGTCGCCGGCCCGGTGGCCGACCAGGGCCTCGTCCAGGCCGGGCAGCATGGTGCCGGAGCCGATCTCGTAGGAGACGCCGGTGACCGAGTCGACCTCTTCGTCGCCGACCTTGGCCGACAGGTCGATGGAGGTGAAGTCGCCCTGCTGGGCCTCGCGGTCCACCCCGACGAGGGTGCCGAACCGGGCGCGGAGGGCGTCCATCCGGGTGGTCACGTCCTCCTCGGAGACCGTCAGCGGGTCGACCTCGACGGAGATGGTGGAGTAGTCCGGCAGCTCGAACTGCGGCACGACGTCCAGCTCGGCCTCGAACTTGAAGTCCTTGCCGTCCTCGACGGGCAGCTCGGTCATGTTGACCTCGGGCTGGCCGAGCGGGCGCAGCTCGTTCTCCTGGACCGCCTGGGTGTAGTACTCCGGCAGGGCGTCGTTGAGCGCCTCCTGCACGACGGCGCCGCGGCCGAACCGCTGGTCGATGATGCGGGCGGGCACCTTGCCCCGGCGGAACCCGGGGATGTTCACCTGCTGGGCGATCGTCTTGTAGGCCGCATCCATCCGGGGCTGCAGCTCGGCGGAGGGGACCTCCACGGTCAGCTTCACCCGGGTGGGGCTCAGGGTCTCAACGGCACTCTTCACTTGCAGGCACTCCAGAATCGGGTCGGGTCGGCTGGACGTCACAGGCGCCCGCCGCACGGCTTGGGGGCCGGCATGACCGGCCCGCGGACCGGCATGGGTCCGGCAGGCGCCCACAGATCAGTTCATGGTAACGGTCGGGGTAGCCGGATTCGAACCGGCGGCCTTCCGCTCCCAAAGCGGACGCGCTACCAAGCTGCGCCATACCCCGTCCCGCGGGCCCGTCCCCGGGGGGATTGGGCAAGTGCTGCGGACGGGCAGTACAGTAATGCCTCGCTGTGGCCACCAGCGTCAACGGCCCCGCGGGTGTAGCTCAATGGTAGAGCCCCAGTCTTCCAAACTGGCTACGCGAGTTCGATTCTCGTCACCCGCTCCACGCCTCTCAGGCGACCAGCAGCATCGACAGGGCTGCCGTGTCCACGTCGCCCTTGGGGTCCACCCCCGACCTGCTCGCCAACCGCGTGACGGTGCCCTCGCGATCCGCCTCGGCCCAGGCGGCCCGGTGGTCCAGACCGAGGGCCGGGACACCCGGCAGCAGGATGCACCCCGACGCCGTCTCGTACTCCGGCACGGAGCTCAGGGTGCTGCCGGGCGGGTGCAGCACCGCCAGGCCCGGCGGGGTGTGCTCGGCGAACTGCCCCGGGGCCAGCGGGTGCTCCCCCAGCAGTTGACCCTCGGCCAGCACCAGCCCGATCGCCTCAGCAGGCCCGTCCTCGGGCACCTCCTCCACCACCCGGAACACCGTGCTGCCCTGCGGCAGCATCCCGGGGACGGCGGCCATCTGCACGGCGAGGACCAGGAAGCGGGCCCACTCGACCGGGTCCTCCGGCCAGCGGCGCAACAGCAGGAATCCCGAGAGGCAGCCGTGCGTGTGCAACGGTGCCACCTCGACCGGTGGGAGCCGACGGTGCGTCATGACGACCTCCTGCCCGTGCCCGGAGGGCACCCTGTCCTTGTCAGGATGCCACGCCGGGCTTCGGCGATGGATGACATTCACACAACAATTTTCGTAGCGGTTCTGTCGTCCCCACACGTCTTTTCGTAGCGGTTCTGCTGCGGATCCCACGGTCTTTCCCTGGCGCTAACGCTCCCCCGCGGAGCCCCTGTCCCCAAGGTGTGGGGGCCGGGTGGGACCCGCCATGGGATCGTCGATGGCGTGACGCTCAGCCAGGGAGCCAGTCGCCTGGTGCCGGGGGCCGTGGCGCACCTGCGACCGGGTGGCCCGCTCGTGGTCGAGCTGTGAGTGCGGCGGTTGCGGCCCGGCGGCAGGTGACATCCCCGCTACTCCCGGCGTCGACAGCGGGCGCGGTACGGCTACGGCGCAGATCCACTACGAAAAGATGGGAACGCGCGACAAACCCGCTACGAAAATTGGTTGACCCGCTGCCCACGATCATCGCCCCTCAGTTCGGCGGCGCGGGACGGCATACGATCCCGTCATGACGGACACCATCGAGGTCACCGGCACCGGCCAGGCGACCGGCAGCCCCGACCTGGTCGTGCTGGACCTGCGCCTCCAGGCCGAGCGCGACACGGTCGCGGCGTCGCTGGCCGCGGTCGCCGAGGCGACCGCGGCGGTCCTGGAGCGTACGGCGGCCCACCGCTCCGGCACAGTCCCCCCACCTCGCACCCAGGGTCTGAACCTGCACACCCGCATGGACCGGGAGGGCCGGGAGGTGATCGGCTACACCGCGTCCCAGCAGCTGCGACTGACCCTGCCGGGCACCGACCTGGCCGGGGAGGTGATCACCGCGCTGTCCGAGGCAGCGGGCAACGCCCTGGGTATCGACAACCTCTCCCTCACGGTGGCGGACTCCAGCGCCCTCGTGGCACGCGCCCGGGAGTCGGCCTTCGCCGACGCGCTGGCGCGCGCCCAGCAGTATGCCGCACTCGCACAACGGGATCTGGGAACCGTCCGCGAGGTGCGCGATGTCCCGGACGCCGGCGGACCGGCCCCCAGGATGGCCCGGATGGCCCTCGACGGGGCCGCCATGCCGGTCCAGGGCGGTGAGCACACCGTGACGGCCACGGTGACGATCCGGTGGGAAATGGTCTGATCGGGGGCAAAAACCTGCCCTGACCGGCACGGTTCGACACCTCGCCCGTTGTGTGCAAGGTTGGAGATGTCAGGCCGACGTCACCGTCGGCGCGAACACACGAAGGGATACCTTTCATGGGGTTCATGGACAAGATCACCGGCGCAGCTGACGACCACAAGGACAAGGTCGGCGACGCCGTGGAGCAGCACAGCGACAAGATCGACCAGGGTGTCGAGCAGGGTTCCGACTTCGTCGACGACAAGACGGGCGGGAAGTACTCCGACCAGATCGACCAGGGCGGGGACAAGCTCCGTGAGGGCCTCGACGGCCTCGGGGGCGACGGCCAGGGCGGCGACGCCGGCCAGGGCGGGGCACCCCAGCAGGGCTGAGCCACACATCGCGACGGGCCCCGGTCACCACGACCGGGGCCCGTCGCCGTGTCCGGCCGGGGCTGCTCGACACGGGCGCCGGCTTCTCGACAAGTTACCGCTCGGTGTGCAAGGTTTGAGCGGTCAGGGCGGCGACGGACGTCGCCCGCGAACGCGGAGGAAACCATGGGGTTCATCGACAAGATCACCGGTGCCGCCGGGCAGCACAAGGACAAGCTCAGCGACGCGGTCGACCAGCACGCCGACAAGATCGACCAGGGGATCGAGAAGGCCAAGGACTTCATCGACGACAAGACCGGAGGCAAGTACTCCGACAAGCTCGACCAGGGCGGGGACAAGCTCCGGGAGGGCCTGGACAGCCTGGACGGCAAGTCCGACGACTTCGGCGCCGACGCGAAGCCCCAGACGGACGCCGCCAAGCCCCCGGCCGACACCACGAAGCCCGACACCCAGGGCTGAGCCGACACCACACCACGACAGCCCCCGGACCGTGTGGTCCGGGGGCTGTCTCGTGCGTGCGGTCGCGTGGGGTCAGGACACGCGGGTCAGGGCTGGGGCGGCAACGTCCCGTCGGCCTCGTAGGCGGCCATCATCGCGATCCGCCGCTGGTGCCGGTCGGCGCCGGAGAACTCGGTGGTCAGGAAGGTGGTGACCATCTCCCGCGCCTCCTCCACGCTGTTCATCCGCGCCCCGATGGACAACACCTGGGCGTCGTTGTGCTCCCGGGACAGCCGGGCCAGCTCGGCGTTGTGGGCCAGGGCGGCGCGCACCCCGGTGACCTTGTTGGCCGCGATCTGCTCACCGTTGCCGGAGCCGCCCAGCACGATCCCCCGTGAGCCGGGGTCGGCCGCGACGGCCTCCGCGGCCCGCAGGACGAAGACCGGGTAGTCGTCCAGCTCGTCGTAGTCGGTCGGTCCGTGGTCGACCACCTCGTGGCCCTGCGCCGAGAGCCAGGCCACCAGGTCCCGTTGCAGGTCGAAGGCCGCGTGGTCTCCGCCGATGTGAACGCGCATGCGGGCTCCTCAGCTGAAATCGGGGCTGGCGTCGCGGGTGCGCTTGAGCTCGTAGAAGCCCGGGGTGCCGGCGACCAGGACGCAGCCGTCCCAGAGCTTGCCCGCAGCCTCACCCTTGGGCGCCGGGGTGATCACCGGGCCGAAGAAGGAGACCCCGTTGACCGACACGACGGGCGTGCCCACGTCATCACCGACCAGGTCGATCGCCCGCTGGTGGCTGGCCCGCAGCTGCTCGTCGACCTCGTCGCTGTCGGCGTAGCGCGCCAGGTCGGCCGGCAGACCGGCCTCCTCAAGGGCCTCGGCCAGGATCGTCGGCAGGTCCTCGGTGCCGCGTCCCTCGTTGTGGATCCGGGTGCCGATGGCGTCGTAGAGGGCCTTGCGGGTGGTGTTCCCGCCGTCCTCGCCCGGGTGCTGCTCGGCGGCGGCGATGATCACCCGCACGGGGGCCCACGCCCGGACCATCAGGGCCGCGTAGTCCTCCGGCAGGTCCCGTCCCTCGTTGAGCACCGCGAGGCTCATCACCGACCAGGTGATGTCGAGGTCGCGCACCTGCGCGGCCTCCATCAGCCAGCGGGAGGTCATCCAGGCCCAGGGACAGGTCGGGTCGAACCACATCTCCGCGGTGGTCCCTGTCTGCGTCACGTCGGTCGTCATGACACCATCGTGGCATCCACCCGTCAGATCGTGTACGCCAGGAGGCGCCCACATGCCCGGAACGAACCTGACCCGCGACGAGGCTCGTCAGCGTTCGGAGCTCATCTCCGTCGAGTCGTATGCCGTGTCCCTGGACCTGACCTGTGGCCCGGAGACGTTCCGCAGCACGACGACGGTGCAGTTCTCGGCCACCGAGCAGGGGGTGGGTGCCGAGACGTTCATCGACCTGGTGGCCCCGTCCGTGGAGTCGATCGAGTTCAACGGGGAAGCGCTAGACCCGGCCGAGGTGTTCGCCGACTCCCGCCTCCGGCTGCCGGGGCTGCAGGAGCAGAACACCCTCACCGTGGACGCCACCTGCCGCTACATGAACACCGGTGAGGGACTGCACCGGTTCGTCGACCCGGCCGACGGGGAGGTCTACCTCTACACCCAGTTCGAGGTGCCGGACTCCCGTCGGGTGTTCGCGGTCTTCGAGCAGCCCGACCTGAAGGCGACGTTCCAGTTCACGGTGACCGCACCGGCCCACTGGCAGTTGATCTCCAACCAGCCCACGCCGGAGCCCACGGCAGCACCGGACGCGGCCAACGTCGACCAGGGGGCCGTCGCCCGCTGGGACTTCGAGGCCACACCCCGCATCTCGTCATACATCACCGCGCTGGTCGCCGGGCCCTACGACGTGGTCCGTGACTCGGTGCAGACGCGGGCCGGGGAGGTCCCGCTGGGCGTGTTCTGCCGCAAGTCGCTGCGACAGTACCTGGACGCGGACAACATCCTAGACTGCACCAAGCGGGGCTTCGCCTTCTTCGAGGAGGAGTTCGACCAGCCCTACCCGTTCGCCAAGTACGACCAGGTGTTCACGCCGGAGTACAACATGGGCGCGATGGAGAACGCCGGGTGCGTGACCATCGTGGAGAGCTACGTGTTCCGGGGCAAGGTCACCGAGGCGATCATCGAGCGGCGGGCGCTGACCATCCTGCACGAGTTGGCGCACATGTGGTTCGGCGACCTGGTGACCATGCAGTGGTGGGACGACCTGTGGCTGAACGAGTCGTTCGCCGAGTGGGCCTCGACCACCTGCCAGGCGGAGGCGACCCAGTGGCAGGAGGCGTGGACCACGTTCGCGACCTCGGAGAAGGCGTGGGCCTACCGGCAGGACCAGCTGTCCTCGACGCACCCGATCGCGGCCGACATGGTGGACCTGGCCGCCGTCGAGGTCAACTTCGACGGCATCACCTATGCCAAGGGCGCCTCGGTGCTCAAGCAGTTGGTGGCCTACGTCGGGAGGGAGCCGTTCCGGGACGGGCTGCGGGCCTACTTCGCCCGGCACGCCTGGGGCAACACCACCCTGGCCGACCTGCTCACCGAGCTGGAGGCCACCTCGGGCCGGGACCTGCACTCCTGGTCGCGACTGTGGCTGGAGACCGCCGGGGTCAACACGTTGCGGCCCGTGCTGGACGTCGAGGACGGGGAGATCCGGGCGGCGGCGATCGAGCAGAGCGCGCCGGCCGAGCACGCCGTGCTGCGCCCGCACCGGCTGGCCCTGGGGTGCTACGTGCTGCAGGGTGACAGCCTGGTCCGGACCAGCCGGATCGAGCTGGACATCGAGGGTCCCCGCACCGAGGTGCCGCAGCTGGTGGGCACCCGGATGCCGGACCTGCTGCTGGTCAACGACGACGACCTCGCCTACGCCAAGGTCCGCCTCGACGAGCAGTCGCTGGCCACCGCCCTGTCGCGGCCGCGGGCGCTGACCGAGTCGCTGCCCCGCGCGCTCGTGCTGGGCGCCGCGTGGGACATGACCCGCGACGGGGAACTGCCCGCCTCGGCCTATGTCCGCCTGATCGCCGGGGTGCTCCCGGTCGAGACCGACTCCAACCTGCTCAAGGTCGCGCTGCAGCAGGTCAGCACCGCCGCGCTGAGCTACACCTCCCCCGCGAACCGGGCCCACGTCGTGGCAGAGCTGACGGCCGCCCTCCGCGCCGCCGCCGAGGGGGCCGCCGGTGGGAGCGACGCCCAGTTGCAGCTGGTCACCGCGTGGGCCTCCTTCGCCTCCTCACCCGGGGACGTCGCCGCCGTGCGCGACCTGCTCGAGGGACGGCGCAGCCTCGACGGCCTGTCCGTCGACCAGGACATGCGCTGGACGCTGCTCACCTCGCTGGCCACCGCCGGTGCCGCCGACGAGGCGGAGATCGCCGCCGAGCAGGAGCGGGACTTCACCGCCACCGGCCGGGAGAACGCCGCCCGCGCCCGCGCCGCACGTCCCACCCCGGCGGCCAAGGCACAGGCCTGGGAGGAAGCGGTCGTCTCCGACGGCCTGCCCAACTCGGTCCTCGGGTCGACCGCCCTGGGCTTCGGCCGGGCCCACGACCCGGAGTTGTTGCGCCCCTACGTGCAGCGCTTCCACGACGAGATCGCCTCGGTCTGGGACACCCGCACCCACGCCATCGCCGAGTCGCTGGCCCGCGGCTTCTACCCCGCGGCCCTGGCCGACCCGGAGCTGCTCAGCGCGACCCAGTCCTGGCTGGACACCCACCCCGACGCCCCCTCCGGCCTGCGCCGCACGATCGCCGAGAACCGCGACGGCATCGCCCGCGCCGTCGCCGCCCAGGCTGCCGACGACGCCTGACGGGCGCCCGAAGCGGACCGGACCTGCCAGCCGTACGCCGTGTGCCGGCTCCGCGGCGACGGTCAGCTGCGGCGGCGGGAGACCGTGCCGGCCACGCGACGCGCCGACCGGCGGGTGACCAGCTCGTCGAGGAACTCCAGCTCGCCGTCGGGCCCGGCCAGGGGCACCCGCCAGTTGGGGTACTCCTCGTCGGTGCCGGGCTGGTTGATGGTGCGCCGGTCCTGGGCCAGGTCCGACACGGACACCCCGACCAGCAGCGCCGGGGTCCAGGTGAGGAACCGGTGCAGCGCCTCGATCTGCTCGGGCACCCCGGCCCCCTCCCGCAGCAGACCCCGGTCGCGCAGCAGCGCCAGGACCTCCTCGCGGGCGGCCTCGTCCTCGGCGGTCTCGACCGCCACGTCCCGGGTCAGCAGCCCCAGCGACTCCCGCACCCGGATGTGTTCCCCGGTCAGGTAGCCGGCCGTCGGGGGCAGGTCGTGCGTGGTGACGGTGGCCAGGCACAGTTCCCGATAGCGCTCGGGAGCCAGCGGACCGTCCTCGTCCCGCTCGAACCACAGGATCGAGGTGCCCAGCACCCCACGGTCCCGCAGGTAGTCCCGCACCCACGGCTCGACGGTGCCCAGGTCCTCGCCGATCACGACGGCGCCGACCCGGTGCGCCTCCAGCATCAGGATGCCGACCAGGGCGTCATGGTCGAACCGCACGTACGTCCCCTCGTGGGCCGCCAAGCCCTCCGGGATCCACCAGAGGCGGAACAGCCCGATGATGTGGTCCACCCGCAGCCCGCCGGCGTCCCGCAGCGCGGCCCGCACCATGTCGCGATACGGCGCGTAGCCCAGCTCGGCCAACCGGTCCGGACGCCACGGCGGTTGGCTCCAGTCCTGCCCGCGTTGGTTGTACTGATCCGGCGGCGCGCCCACGGTGACACCGCGGGCCAGGGCGTCACCGAGCGCCCAGGTGTCGGCACCGTCGGGGTGCACCCCCACGGCCAAGTCGTGCACCACGCCCAGCAGCATGCCGGTCTCCCGCAGGTCGCGCTGGACCGCGCCGAGCTGCTCGGCCAGCACCCACTGCAGCCAGCACTGGAACTCCACCTCGCCGGACAGCTCCTCCCGCGCGGCGGTCACCGCCTCGGAGCGGGGGTCCTGCAGCTCGGTCGGCCAGTCCCGCCAGACGGTCCCGTGCACCGTGACCAGGGCGGCCCAGGTCGCGAAGTCCACCAGGCCCTGCCCCTCCCGCTCACAGAAGGACCGGAAGGCGCGTTCCCGCCGGAGCGAGCGCCGCTGCCGGAAGACCAGACGCAGCGCCGCTTCCTTCAGCGCCCACACGGCGTCGCGCTCCAGGGAGTCGACCTCCAGGTAACGGCGCGCGTCGTCGCCGTGCCACTCGACCAGCTGTCGCTCCGCGGCGGACAGGTAGCCCACCTCGGGGACGTCCTCGACCCGGATGTAGAGCGGGTTGACGAAGCGGCGGGTGGTCGGCAGGTAGGGCGAGGGCTCCATGGGGGCCACCGGCTCGGCGGCGTGCAGCGGGTTCACCAGCACGAAGTCGGCGCCCTGCCCCGCGGCCCACGCCCCGGCGTCGGCGAGGTCGCCCAGGTCGCCGGTCCCCCACGAACGGCGCGACCGCATCGCGTACAGCTGCGTCATCAGACCCCACCGCTGCGCCTCCTCACCGGGCTCGGCGGCCGGGGGCCGCAGCCGGGCCGGCGTCAGCACGAGCGGCATCCGGTGCGTGCCGAAGGTCCCGTCGACGACCACCTCGTGCCACCCCAGGGGCACCTCGGCGGGGATCCGGAGCATGGCCTCCCCCACCGTCGTCCCGGCGACCTGGCGCGGCGGCACCAGGTGCTCGGCCAGCCCCAGGTCGAAGGTCTCCCCCGTCTCCAGGCGCAACCGCGCGGCATACCGTCCACCCTCCGGCACGTGCACCGGCACCCGATGGTCCCGCCCGGCCACGAGCACCATCACCGGCGGCAGCACCCTGGCCCATTCCTGCTCCCCCAGCGCAGCCAGCGAGGCCCGCACCTCCTCGTCGTCACCGGCCGGCACCCCCAGCGCGGCCAGCACGGTGCGGATCGTGTGCTCGCCCACCACGGTGTGGTTGCCCTGCCAGTCCCAGAACTCGGTGGCCACGCCGTGGGCATGGGCCAGCTCGGTCAGCTCGGCAGCGAGGTTCTCGGGCACGCGGGTCGCCTTCCGGGACAGGTGGGTGGTGCGGGGCACAGTCTGTCACCGACCGCGCACGCTGCGACAATGACCCGTATGCCGTTCCGCACCTGGGAAGAATTCGGCGCCTGGCTGCTGGGCCCGCCGCTGCGCATCGTCCTCATCCTGCTCATCGCCGTCGTCATCCGGTGGCTGATCTTCCGGGCGATCCGCACCGTCGAGCAGAACGCCCTGGAGCGGGTCGACGAGCACCGGGTCAGCAGGGTCGACCAGGTGTGGGCGGGGGTCACCGGCACCGACCTGGAGCGCCGGCGGCAACGCACCCTGACCCTGGGGTCGTTGCTGCGCAGCATCACCACGTTCATCATCTTCGGGATCGCACTGCTGACGATCCTGGCCGAGCTCGGGGTGCCGCTCGGCCCGATGCTGGCGTCCGCGGGCGTCGGCGGGGTCGCCCTGGGGTTCGGCGCCCAGTCGCTGGTCAAGGACTTCCTCTCGGGCATCTTCATGATCGTGGAGGACCAGTACGGCGTGGGCGACGTGATCGACACCGGCGAGGCGGTCGGCACCGTCGAGGAGGTCGGCCTGCGGGTCACCCGGCTGCGGGACGCCCAGGGCGTGGTGTGGTTCATCCGCAACGGCGAGGTGATCCGGGTCGGCAACCAGAGCCAGGGCTGGGCCGTGCTCGGCGTCGACGTCCCCGTCGCGGCGACCACCGACCCGGCCGTGGCCCTGCCGGTGCTGCGCCGGGTCAGTGAGGAGATGTATGCCGAGGAGGAGTGGGCGGAGCAGCTCATGGAACCGCCGTCGGTCGCCGGCGTGGAGTCCGTGGCGGCGGGGACCATGACGTTGCGGGTCTTCGTGAAGACCCGGCCCGGCCAGCAGTGGGCGACCTCCCGGGCGCTGCGGGAACGGGCCGTGGCGGCGCTGAAGGCGGAGGGGGTCCGGGAGCCGGGCTACGGCCTCTACGGACCGCCCGGCCCGCCCCCCACCTCCTGACCGCGGCGCGGCATCAGGAGCAGTGCGGCCAGCACCCCGAGGGCCGTGGCGAGCACCAGCAGCCGGTAGTCCAGCAGCGCCAGGACCGCGGCGCCCCCGAGGGTGAAGAGGGTCTGCGGCAGGTTCATCGCCAGGTTGGTCGCGGCGGCGGTGCGCCCTTGCAGCCGGGCCGGGGTCTGCCGCTGGCGCAGCGTCACGAAGGCCACGACGGCCCAGGTCACCGAGGCCCCCACGAGCGCCAGCCCAACCACGACGGCCGGCAGGCTGGTCCCGACCATGGGCGCCATCCCCACCGCGAGCCCGAGCATGCCCAGGCCCACGACCCGGGTCTCGCCCCACCGACCGATCGCCCAGGCCGCCGTGAGACCGGCCAGGACCGCACCGATCCCCTGGATGCTCACCAGCGGCCCCAGGGCCGAGGCCGGCAGTCCCAGCCCCTGCTCGATCACCGGGAAGGCGGCGACGTTGACCAGGCCGGTGGCGCCGAATCCGACGGCGATCACCAGGGTCAGCCGCCCCAGCGGCCAGCTGCCCGCCAGGTGGCGGAAGCCGGCCGTGAGCTCCTGCCAGTAGCTGCCGCGGTCCACCGCGGTCTCCACCGGCGACTCGACGACCCGCACCGCGAGGAGCAGCGCGGCCGCCACGGCGAAGCAGCCGGCCGTCAGCCCGACGACCGCCCAGGGGCCGACGGCGGCGTAGAGCGCCGCGCCCAGGAGCGGGGAGACCAGGCGCAGCGACTGGTCGATCGAGGACAGCAGCCCGTTGCCGGAGGCCAGGTGCTCGTCGGGCAGCAGGTCGCGCAGCAGCCCCGACTGGGCCGAGGCGGTCAGGTACCCGACCGTCGCGTAGGCCAGCACCACGGCATACACCAGCCACACCCAGGAGGCGGAGTCGACGAGGAAGAGCAGACAGACCAGGGCGGCGATGCCGACGTTGGCGGTGGCCATCAGCCGCCGCCGCGACACCCGGTCGACCAGCTGACCCAGGAACGGGGCGAGCAGCGAGGGCACGCCGAGCATCGCGAAGACCAGGGCGGCCTGGCTGTCGGAGCCGGTGAGCTCCTTGACCCAGACGGCGGCCATCAGGAACAGCGCGCTGTCGGCGAGGTTGGTGAACACCCAGGCGCCGGTGAGCATCCGGAAGCCCGGGTGCTGCCAGGCCAGCGGCATCCGGCGGCGGGCCGGCGGCGGGGCCACGGTCTCACTCATCGCCGTCTCCTCCGGTCTCATCGCCGTCGCCCACCGGCGCGGTGTCGCCCAGCGGGTCGGGGTTGACGACGCCGAAGACCCGCCCCTGCCGGGCGCCGGCCGGGCGCTGCGAGGGGTCCGCGGAGCGGCCGCCGAAGCGGGCGACCAGGTCGCGCAGGTCCTGACTGAACTGCGCCATCTCCTCCGCGGTGGCCCAGAACGAGGACGAGGTCACCGTCGAGGCCTGCACCCACGCGTCCTCCTCGCGCTCCAGCCCCGCCAGGTAACGCCGGATCCGCTCCCCCTCGCGCAGCACCTGCAGCGCCGCGACCTGCCCCACGGCGGTGTAGGACCCGGGTTGGTCCGGGGCCGGCCGCAGGTCGTAGCCCGCGCCGTAGACCAGCCGCCAGGGCTTCTCCCGGCCTCGCCGCTCGGCACGCTCGATGAAGCCGTACTTCTCCAGCATCCGCAGGTGGAAGGAACAGCTGGCGACCGACTCCCCGAGGTGTGCGGCGCACTCGGTCGCGGTGGCGGTGTCCGCGTCCCCGAGGTAGTCCAACAGGTCCAGGCGCACGGGGTGCGCGAGCGCGCGGATCCGCTCGGCGTCGCTGATCCGCAGGTCGTCCGGGCCCGGTGGGGGTTGCTGTGTCATGGCTCGAGAGTAGATCCTAAAGACTTCTTGCGCAAGTGTTCTTTAGTATGCCGTGCGCGTGCCCGTCGGGTCCTTTGAGACACTGGCCCGGTGACTGAGCAGAGCGTTCCCGAGGAGCCGACGTACTACGAGCGGGTCGGTGGCCACGAGACCTTCGTCAAGCTGGTCCGCGAGTTCTACAAGGGGGTGGCCGACGACCCACCGCTGCGCGCGCTCTACCCCGAGGAGGACCTGGGCCCGGCCGAGGACCGGCTGCGGATGTTCCTGGAGCAGTACTGGGGCGGGCCGAAGACCTACTCCGAGACGCGCGGGCACCCGCGCCTGCGGATGCGCCACTTCCCGTTCAAGGTCACCCCGACCCAGCGGGACCGCTGGTTGCACCACATGAGCGCCGCCATCGACACCCTCGACCTGGCGCCGATGGACGAGGAGTTGATGCGCGGCTACATGGCCCACGCCGCGCACTTCATGGTCAACGCCGAGGACGACTGACCGCGCCCGGGCCGGGGACCGCGCCCTAGTCGGCGTCCGGCGGGGTGGACTCCTGACGGGCCGCCACCCGGGCGGCCAGCCCGTCCAGCAGCAGGTCCAGCCCGAACTCGTACTCGAGGTCGACCCCGGCCTCCTCCTCCAGGACCGGGCCCCCGACGTAGGAGCCGGAGAGGAACAGGTCGGCCGCGTAGGGCAGCTTCTCCCTGGTGATGACCTCCCCCAGCTCGGCCATCGCCTCGGGGCCGAACTCCAGGTCCTCCTGACCGGCCAGGTCCCGCTCCAGCAGCGCGAACGAGGCGACGTAGGAGCTGACCACCAGGATCATCCCGATCCGCTCCTCGTCGGCGAGCGGCAGCTCCCGGACCGCCTCCAGGCCACGGTCCACGATCTCCATCGAGGCCGGCATCAGCACGGACGTCGGGCCGCGCGTGACATCGAGCACCCACGGGTGGTCGCGGTACATCTGCCGCAGCGAGCCGACCCATTCCCGCAGGCTCGTCCGCCAGTCCTCCCCCGCCGGCGGACGCGGCGGCAGCAGCCACTCGGCCCCAATCATCAGGAGCAGCAGCTCCTCCTTGTTGGCCACGTAGCGGTACAGCGACATCGTGGTGAAGCCGAGCGACTCGGCCAGACGCGCCATGGTGAGCGCCGCCAGACCCTGCTCGTCGGCGATCTCCACCGCCCGCTGCACGATCCTCTCGTGGGTCAGTCCCCGGCTGGGCCCCCGCTGCGGGGCCGCCTGCAGACCCCACCCGATCGCGACCGCGCGCGGCACCCCGGTGTCCGTTGTGTCAGCCATGGGCCCACTCTAGGGCGCGGGAACTAAAACTGTGTACCTCATCTACTGTGTATGTCATACTCTGTCTATGCGACACACAGAAGCCCCCGTGATCGAGATCGACTCGGTCTCCAAGCGGTACGGGTCGACCCCCGTGCTCACCGACCTCACCCTCACCCTGGGGCCCGGCATCCACGCGCTGCTGGGTCCCAACGGCGCCGGCAAGACCACCCTCGTCAACATCCTCACCACGCTCGTGCCCCAGGACTCCGGGACGGTCCGGATCCTGGGCCGTGACATCACCCGCGACGCGGCCCAGGTGCGCCGGCGGATCAGCGTCACCGGCCAGTTCGCCGCCGTCGACGAGGTGCTCACCGGCGCCGAGAACCTGGTGATGATGGGGCGACTGCTCGGCCTGCCCCGGCGGGCGGCCCGCGGACGGGCACGGACCCTGCTGGAGCGGTTCGACCTCACGGGGGCCGCCGACCGCAGGGTCGCCACCTATTCCGGCGGCATGCGGCGCCGTCTCGACCTCGCGGTGAGCCTCCTCTGGCCGCCGGAGGTGCTCTTCCTGGATGAGCCGACGACGGGTTTGGACACGCGCAGCCGGCTGGCCCTGTGGGACCAGATCCGGGAGCTGGCGGCCGAGGGGACGACGGTGTTCCTCACCACCCAGTACCTCGAGGAGGCCGACCAGCTGGCCCAGGAGATCGCCGTGCTGGACGGGGGCCGCATCGTGGCGCAGGGCAGCGCGGCCCACCTCAAGGGTCTGGTCGGCGGCCGGGTGGTCCGGGTCGTGGGCCCGGACGGCGCAGTGGACCGCGAGGTCCCGACGGACGGCACGGCGGCGGACCTGGCCCGGATCGGCGCGGAGGTGGCCGCCACCGGTCCCGAACTGCGGGTGGAGCTGCACCAGCCCACGCTGGACGACGCCTTCCTCAGGTTGACCGGGCACCGGGCGGACGGTTCCGCGGAACCGTCCGCCACGGGCACCGACCCTGCGGGAGCACTGACCGGGGCGGGGGCGGGCCGATGAGCACGACGACGCCCACCCTGCCCCGCGGCCTGACACCCCCGGGCGGACCAGCCCCCGGCTCGGGGGCGGTGACGGCCTCCCGGATCTTCATCGGCCGGGCCACCCGGCACAGCCTGCGCGACGTCGAGGCGCTGCTCATGGCGGTCATCCTGCCGGTGATGATGATGCTGATGTTCACCTACGTCTTCGGCGGCGCGATCGCCCCGACCGGGGACTACCTGGACTACGTCGTGCCGGGCATCGTGCTCACCTGCGCCGGGTTCGGTGCGTCGGCCACCGCGGTCGGCGTCAGCCACGACATGACCACCGGCACCATCAACCGGCTGCGGACCATGCCGCTGCCCAGCGCGACCGTGCTGGTCGGTCACACCGTCGCGAGCCTGGCCCGCAACCTGCTCGCCACCGCGGTGGTGCTGCTGGTCGCCGTCGCCATCGGCTTCCGGCCCGACGCCGGGGCGGTCCAGTGGCTCGCCGCGGTCGCGCTGCTGGCGTGCTACATCCTGGCCATCACCGCCGTGTTCGCGATGCTCGGGCTGGTGGCCCACTCCCCCGAGGCCGCCAACGGGTACGGCTTCATCCTGTTGTTCCTGCCCTACGTCTCCAGTGCCTTCGTGCCGGTCGAGACGATGCCGGGCTGGTTGCAGAGTTTCGCCGGGCACCAGCCGATCACCCCCGTCGTGGAGGCGACCCGCGCCCTCCTGGCAGGGGCTTCCCCGGGCGGCGACGCCCTCCTTGCGCTGGCCTGGTGCGCCGGGATCATCGCGCTCGCCGTCGCCCTCACGGCATACCTGTTTCCGCGTCGGGTGGCCCGCTGACCGGGCGGGCGCGGCGGCCGATTTCGGGTCGGCGCCGCGCTCGCCCACAATGGTCCACCGTGACCCTCTCGCCCTCCCCCGACAGCACCGTCCACGCCCCCGAGTCGCACCAGGCGCCCTGGTGGCGCCACGCGGTGATCTACCAGATCTATCCCCGGTCCTGGGCCGACTCCGACGGCGACGGGGTGGGCGACCTGCCGGGCATCACCGCCCGGCTGCCCTACCTGCGCGACCTCGGGGTCGACGCGGTCTGGCTCTCCCCGTTCTACGTCTCGCCGATGGCCGACGCCGGCTACGACGTCGCCGACTACCAGGACGTCGACCCGCTGTTCGGCACGCTGGGCGACGCCGATGCGCTCATCACCACCGCGCACGGGCTCGGCATCCGGGTGATCGTGGACCTGGTGCCCAACCACACCTCCGACGAGCACGAGTGGTTCCGGACCGCGCTGGCCGCGGAGCCGGGGAGCCCCGAGCGGGGCCGCTACCTCTTCCGGGACGGTCGCGGCGCCGACGGAGACCTGCCGCCGAACAACTGGCAGTCCGTCTTCGGCGGCCCGGCGTGGACCCGGGTGACAGAGCCGGACGGGACCCCCGGCCAGTGGTATCTGCACCTGTTCGACCCCAAGCAGCCGGACCTGGACTGGGGCAACCGGGAGGTGCACGACATGTTCCTGGACGTCCTCCGGTTCTGGCTGGACCGGGGCGTCGACGGCTTCCGGGTCGACGTCGCCCACGGGCTGGTCAAGGCCGAGGGGCTGCCGGACTGGACCGAGCGGACGGGCATGCTCGGCAGCACCGAGGCCTCGCTCGCCGAGGGTGGCGACGTGCCGGCCGCCGAGGCCACCGATCCGGCCGCCAGGGCCCCGATGTGGGACCAGGACGGCGTGCACGAGATCTACCGCGAGTGGCGCACGCTGCTCGACAGCTACAACCCCGAGGGATCGCCGCAGCGCGACCGGATCCTGTGTGCCGAGGCCTGGGTAGAGCCGGTCGAGCGGGCCGTCGCCTACACCCGACCCGACGAGATGCACCAGGCGTTCAACTTCGGCTTCCTGGAGAGCCCCTGGACCGCACCCGCGGTGCGCGCCGTCATCACCGACTCGCTGCAGGCCGCCGACCTGGTCGGGGCTCCGAGCACGTGGGTGCTGTCCAACCATGACGTCGTCCGGCACGCCAGCCGGCTCGGGATGCCGGTCGGCGAGCGCCGCCCCAACGGGATCGGTGCGGACGACCCGCAGCCCAACGCGGTGCTCGGGCTGCGGCGGGCCCGGGCCGCCACCGCGCTGATGCTGGGGCTGCCGGGCTCCGCCTACCTCTACCAGGGTGAGGAGCTCGGCCTGCCGGACCACACCGCGCTGCCCGACCACGTGCGCCAGGACCCCACGTGGGAGCGCTCCGGCCACACCGAGCGGGGCCGTGACGGCTGCCGGGTGCCGGTGCCCTGGGAAGGCGGCCACACGGCATACGGCTTTGGCGACTCCTGGGACACCTGGCTGCCGCAGCCGGAGATCTACGGTGCGCTCGCGGCGGACCGGCAGGCAGGCGTCTCCGGGTCCACGCTGGAGCTGTACCGCCGGATGCTCGGGCTGCGCCGCGAGTTCGACCTCGGGGTCGGCGGGCTGACCTGGCTGCCCGGCTACGGGGAGGACGTGGTGGCGTTCCGCAACGCCGACCAGGACGGCCGCGCGGTCACGGTGCTGGCCAACCTCGGCGCCGAGCCGGTGCCGCTGCCGGAGGGTGCGGAGGTGCTGGTGAGCAGCGCCCCACTGACCGGCGACGCGGTCCCGACCGACGTCACCGTCTGGTTGCGCTGCTGACCCGACGCGCCCTGCTGCCGCGGCGGCAGGGCGATGCGCTCAGTCGGCGTCGTCCTCCTCGTCCGGCAGCGCGGTGATCCGCAACCGGTCGATCCGCATCCCCTGGACCGCCAGCACCTCCAGTTGCAGCCCGGCGACCGTGACCGCGTCGCCGACCTCGGCCAGCCGGCCGAGCTGCTCGAGCACCAGGCCGCCGGCGGTGTCGTAGTTCTCGTTGTGCAGGTCGGCCCCGGTGAGCTCCTCGAGCTCCTCGATGTTGAGGGAGGCGTCCACCACCAGGCTCTGGCCGTGCCGGAGCGTGGCGTCCTCGGGGTCGGTGCCGGCGTCGTACTCGTCATAGATCTCACCGACCACCTCCTCGACGAGATCCTCCATGGTGACGATGCCGTCGGTGCCGCCGTGCTCGTCGACCACGAGCACGATCTGTTGCTTCTCCGCCCGCATCCGGGCCAGCGCGGGCAGCACGTGGATGCTGCCGGGCAGCGGCAGGATCTGCCGGGTCACGTCGCGCACCCGGGTGCCGTCCCGCTCCTCGAAGGGCACCGCCATCAGGTCGCGGATGTGCAGGAAGCCCAGCACGTCGTCGACGTTGCGGCCGGTCACCGGGAAGCGGGAGTGGCTGGAGTCGATGACCTGGTCGTAGGCCTCCGTCACCGACAGGTCCCCCTCCAGGAACTCCACGTCCGGGCGCGGCCGCATCACCCGGTTCAGCGCCCGGTCGCTGGCCCGGAAAACGTCGGTCAGGATCCGGCGGTGGTAGGGGCGCAGCCCCTGGTGACCCTCGATCAGGTCGCGCACCTCCTCCGGCGTCATCTCCTCCTCCCGCGCCGCGGGGTCGCCGCCGAGCAGCCGCACCACGAAGTTGGTGGACACCGACAGCAACCAGATGACCGGGCGCACCGCCCGCGAGAACAGGTTCAGCGGCGGGCCCAGCACCTTGGTGAACGCGATGTTGCGCTGCATCGCCAGCCGCTTGGGCACCAGCTCCCCGAGCACCAGGGACAGGTAGGCGATGAGCAACGTCATGACCACCAGGGCCAGGGTGTCGGCGATCCCGTCGGGGACGCCCCAGGACCGCAGGATCGGCACCAGGTCGGGGGCGATGGTCGACCCGCCGTATGCCGAGGAGAAGAATCCCGCGACCGTCACCCCGATCTGCACGGCCGAGAGGAACTGGTTCGGGTTGCGGACCAGCTTGCCGATCCGCTCGCCCCGCTCCCCACCGGCCTCGATCTTGCGCACCTGACCCTCGCGCAGGGTCACGATCGCCATCTCGGTCCCCGCGAAGATCCCGCCGATCAGCACGAAGAGCAGGACCAGGAGGAGGTTGACCACTGTGTCGGTGTCCACGAGGGGACGCTACCTGGTCCGGCCAGCGAGCCGGTGGGGGTCAGGCCGGGTCGGGCCGCTCGGTCTCCTCGTCGGCCGCCCCCTCGTCGGCTGGCTCAGTCGAGTCGGCCAGGGCATCCATCGGTCGGGGCAGGTCGCGCATCCCCGCGAGCGGGGAGAACAGCACCGGGAGGACCGACACGCCGCAGAGGCCGACGCCGATCCAGATCGCCGGCAGGATCCCCAGCCACTCCCCGAGGACGCCGCCGACGAACGCACCGACCGGGATCGGGCCCCAGACCAGGAATCGTATCGAGGCGTTCATCCGGCCCAGCAGGGGCTTGGGGCACAGTCGCTGCCGGAAGCTGACCTGGGTGATGTTGTAGACGACCACCGCCCAGGACGCGAGGAACCCGCCGGCGATCAGGACCGGCACCGGCGGCAACACGCTCGCGAGCGGGGTGCTCAGCGCCGCGAGGGCGAACAGGATCGCCGACACCGGGATGGCCCGGCCCTCCCCCACCAGCTGGGCGAACCGGGTGGTCGACACGGCGGCCAGCAGCCCACCCACGGCCGCCGCGGAGAACACCAGACCCAGGGTGGTCTCGCTGAGGGCGAGGGTGCGCAGCACGTAGAGCACGAACAGGGCGTCGACAGCCGCGTTGGCGAAGTTGGAGATGCCGGTGCACATGGTGATCCGGACCAGCAGCTGGTGGTGCCGCACGAAGTCCAGGCCCTCGGCGATCTCGCGCACCAGCGGTCGCCGGGAGGCCCGGTCGCGGCGGGGCTCCTCGTGCCGCACCCGGCTCACGAAGAGCGAGGACAGCCCCATACACACGGCGGTCACCGCCACGGTGACCGGCGAGCCCACCCAGCGGATCAGGCCGGCTGCCAGCGCCGGGCCGACCACGCTCGCGGTCTGCTGGCTGGCCTGCAGCTTGGCGTTGCCCTCAGAGATCTGGTCGCTGTCGACAATCTCGGGCAGGTAGGACTGGTTGGCGACGTCGAAGAACACCGTGATGCACCCGGTCGCGAACGCCACGACATACATCTGCCCCAGGGTGAGCACGTCCAGGAACCAGGCGGCCGTCAAGGTGAGCAGCAGCACCGCGCGCGTCAGGTCGCCCCAGATGATGATCCGCTTCTTGCGCCAGCGGTCCACCCACGCGCCGGCCGGCAACCCGATGAGCAGGAATGCCAGCATCTGCACCGTCCCCAGCAGGCCCATCTCGAAGGCGCTGGCCTCCAGCAGCTGCACCGCCATGACCGGGATGGCCAGGCCGACGAGCTGCATGCCGAAGACGGAGACCGTGTCACCCAGCCAGATCTGTCGGAAGTCGTGGTGCCTCCAGAGGCTGGGCCTGCGTGGTGCGCCGGACGTCGGGGAGGGCTCCACGCCGACCATCGTGGGCCACGGCCTGCGGCCGAGCAAGCGGTTTCCCGGGCGACACCTGTGCGGCGCCACACCATGGTCGGGTCAGCGTGGTGAGCCGGGTCAGCGGGTCAGGACGTGGCCATGGCGAGTGCTGACCCGGGCCCAGGGGCCGCTGCGCCACACGGTGGCGACCTCGCGGGGGCGTCCGAACCCGAGGGCGTAGGCGGCCAGGCCGACCCCGGCGGGCAGGTCCGGGCGGGTGGGGAGCGCGGCCGACCAGACCCGTTCGCGCAGCCGGGCGACGGCGTGACCGCCGGCGGCGTCGGGCGTCCCCTCCGCGATGTCGCGGATGCCGTCCTCGGCCACCGACAGCAGGGTGTCGACCGCGACCTGCCCGTCCTGGGTCCAACCGCTGCGCGGCGGGGTGAGCGCGGTCCAGGGCTCGTGCAGCGTGGTGGGCGGCACGGCGAGCCGGGTCCCCACGTCACCGGTGGCGGTGCGGCGGGCCAGGCGGTCGGTGACGCCGCCCAGCGGCACGGTGACGTCCAGGTCCTGCTCCGTCTCGCCCGCGAGCGGCATCACCCGCAGGCCCAGCACCACGCCCTGACCCAGCACGCCGCGGCCCTGCAGGATGCACACCCAGGCCGCCAGCACCGCGCCGCTGGCCTGCAACCGGACCGCCCCATCGGACTGCAGCGTCCGGGCCCGACCGACGTAGGTGCCCAGGTCGTGCAGGCTCTCCACGTCGGCGAAGTCCAGCACCCGGCCGGCAGCCACGTCAGCGGGACCGTCACCGGCCGGCGGGCCCCCGCCCACCGGCGGCTGCCCGCTCACCGGCGACGCTCCCGCTTGTGGCTGCGCAACGGCAACGGCTCCCCCAGGATCCCCTGCAGCGCGGTCCGCTCGTGCTCACCCAGCCGGCGCGGGCGCTGCGCGGCCAGGTCGTAGGTGACCAACGTGGACTCCGCGTGCGCGTAGGTGACGTCGGAGTCCTGCTGGCGCACGACATACGCGATGTCGAAGGAGGCGGCCTTCAACTCGCAGCACCACATCTCGATGGCGCAGGGCTGGTAGCTGAACGGCATCTGGGCCAGGTAGTCGATCTCCGTGCGCGCGACCAGCACGCCCTCCTCCAACAACGAGCGGTCCTGGCCGAACCACTCCTGGAAGGCATAGACCCGCGCCTCCTCCAGGTAGCGCAGGTACTGCACGTTGTTCACGTGCCCGTAGGCGTCCATGTCGGACCACCGGATGGGCACCTCGATGACGGTGGTGCGAACTGGCATGAGGACCATCCTGTCAGGGTCTCCCGGGGCCTGCCCGGCGGGCGGGGTGCACTACAGTCCTGCGGGTGAGCGCATCGTTGGAGGACCCGGTCGACGACCTGCTGGAGACGCTGGACCTGACCTATGAGGGCGCCACGACGGTCCGGGTCTCCTCGACCGCGGGGGTGGTCGAGGACCTGCGGGACTCCGAGGGCGAGGTGTTTGTCGGGCGCAGCCAGCCGATGCCCACGGGCCGGGTGTTCGGCGGTCAGGTGCTGGCCCAGTGCGTCGTCGCGGCGGGACGCACCGTCGCCGAGGTCGACGAGGACGGGCCGCGGCCGATCCACTCCCTGCACGGCTACTTCCTGCGCCCCGGGGACGCCAACAAGCCGATCCGCTTCCTGGTGGACCGGATGCGTGATGGCGGGTCGTTCTCGGCGCGCCGGGTTCACGCGGTGCAGGAGGGGCGGATCCTGTTGTCGATGATCGCCTCCTTCCAGGAGGTGGCCGACGGGCTGGAGCACCAGGTGCCGGCCCCGGACGTCCCGGGACCTGACGGCCTGCCCTCCGACGCCGAGCTGCTCTCCGGCATCGACCACCCGGCAGCCCAGCACGCCGCCCGGCGGGCGGTCGAGCTGCGGCACGTGGACACCCCGCTCTACCTGGGCCCGGACCCGGACCCCCGCGTCGGCCAGTCCGTGTGGCTGCGGGTGCCTCGTTCCATGCCCGACGACCCGCTGCTGCACAGTGCGGTCCTGGCCTACGCCTCCGACTACAGCCTGCTCGAGCCGGTGCTGCGCCGGCACGGCATCACCTGGGGCGACCCGCGGCTGCGGATCGCCAGCCTGGACCACGCCATGTGGTTCCACCGGCCCGGGCGCGCCGACGACTGGATCCTCTACACCCAGGAGACGCCGTCCGCCGAGGGCGGGCGCGGCATGGGGCAGGGGCACATGTTCGCCCAGGACGGCACACTGCTGGCGACCGTCGGCCAGGAGGGCATGGTCCGCCTCAAGCAGTGAGCACCCCGGAGGAATTGCTGGCCGCCTGGCGGGCCGAGGAGCGGGACCAACCCGAGGGATGGGACTTCGCCGGGCTCGCCGGCCGGCTCACCGAGCCGCCACTGCCCTGGGACTTCACCGCGCAGTGCCGGGAGCACCTGCGGGAAGCGACCGCGGTGCTCGACATGGGCACCGGCGGCGGGGAGCACCTGCTGCGCCTGCGCGACGCACTCCCGGCCGACACCACGGCGACCGAGGGCTGGGGACCCAACGTCCCGGTGGCGCGGGAGGCCCTGGCCCCCCTCGACATACCGGTCGTGGGGTTCGGGCAGCCCGACGACGACCCGCGGCCCGCCCCGATGCCCTTCCCGGACGGTCGGTTCGACCTGGTGCTGAACCGGCACGAGTCCTACCACCCGGACGAGGTGGCCCGGGTGCTGCGCCCCGGCGGACAGTTCCTGACCCAGCAGGTCGGCGGCGAGGAGTTCGGCGAGGTGCGGGACGCGCTGGCGCACCCGGCCCGCCTGCCGCACGTCCGGTTCGACGTGTTCCGGGATGCTCTCGCCGACGCCGGGCTGGAGGTGGTCGACGGTGCCGAGTCGGTCGACCACTACCGGTTCGCCGACGTCGCGGCCCTGGTCGCCTACCTGCAGCTCGTCCCGTGGGACGCCCCGGACGACTTCACCGTGGACCGGTATGCCGACGCGCTGCTCGGGCTGCACGCGGCGGGGCCGCAGCGTGGTGAGCCCCTCCTGGTCACCCGCACCCGGTTCTGGCTGCTGGCCCGCAGGCCGGCCACCTGACCGGGGCATGCGGGCCCGGCCCGGCCTCGATCAGGGCCGCGTGGTCACGCGTCGCCGAGCACGCAGAACTCGTTGCCGGAGGTGTCGTGCATGACGACCCACGGCTGGCCCTGCGCCCAGTCCTCACTCGACCGCCGGGCGCCCAGGGACAGCGCGATCTCCACGAGCTCGGCCTGGCCGGGGCCGCCCGCCTCGGGTCGCACGTCCAGGTGGGTGCGGTTCTGCCGCACCCTGGGCTCCGGCTCGGGGCACAACTCCAGCAGGGGCCCGGTCAGGCTGGGGTGCCGGAGGGTGACCGGGGCCAGCCCCTCGGCCTGCACCCACCCGGTGAGCGCGGCGTAGAGCCGGGCATCCCGCTCCGGGTCGGCGCTGTCCAGCGGCAGCGCCGCGATCGGCCCGGTGTCGCGGTAGGCCGCCCGCTCCTCCATGACGCAGAAGGCGTTGCCGTCGGGGTCGGCCAGGACCACCCAGGGCACGTCGCCCTGGCCGATGTCGACCCGGCTCGCCCCGAGGCCGATCAGCCGGTCCACGACCTCGAGCTGCGCCGGGCCGCCCAGCAGGTCCAGGTGCAGCCGCCACCCCGGCGGCGGGGGCTCGGCCACCCGCTCGATGCACACGTCGAGGAAGAACTCCCCCAGCTCCATCCGCCCCTCGTAGAGCTCATCCGTCGAGGAGCCCGTGTCCAGCCCGAGCGCCCCCGCCCAGAACTCGCCGGTCCGCTCCGGGTCGCGTGCCTGCATGACGATGTTCTCGAGGCGCATGACAGCCAGCCTAGGTGCGGGCGGCCCGCGCGAGCGTCTGAATAAACGCCGTCACCCGGTCCCCCGAGGCGGGCGGCCCGTCCACGCCCCCGGCGAGGACGGCCACCCGGTGCACCCCGGCGCTGGCCAGCGCGCCGATCTGCTCGGCGAGAGCCCCGGCGGAGACGTCGTCGGGGGTGGGCAGGAAGGCCACCACCTCGGGGCGGCCGTCCCGGCCCGCCTCCACCCGGGCAGCCGTCACCGCACCGATGGCCTCGGTCACCCGGGCCGGGTCGACGACGCCGCGCGGCGCCGCGTCGTCCAGGATCACGCCGTCACCCAGGGCCCCCGCCACGGCCAGGGTCCTCGGACCGCGACCTCCGACCAGCAGGGGCGGCACCACCACGGGCGGGAAGCGCAGCCGCACGGCGTCGAGCACGACATACCGCCCCCGCGTGGTGACCTCCTCACCGCGCAGCAACTCCCGGACGGCGCCGAGCTGCTCGCGGAGCAGGGTGACAGGTGAGGCGACCCGCCCACCGATCTGCGCCATCCAGTCCTGCACCCCGTGCCCCATGCCGGGCAGGAAGCGGCCCGGGAACATAGCCGCGAGCGTGGCGATCTCCATCGCCGTGAGCGAGGGCACCCGCAACGGTGTGGGGAGCAGTCCGATGCCCACCCGCAGCCTGTCGGTGGCGGCCAGGATCGCGGCGGCGGGGGCGATGCCGCTGGCGGCGAAACAGTCCTCCCAGAGCCAGATCTCCTCCAGGCCTGCGGCCTCGGCGGCACGGGCCGCATCGAGCATCAGGTCCGGTGGTTGCTCGGCGGGCTGGATCAGGGCGACGACGGGCTCGCGTGACATGCGCACAGCCCACCACCCGCCACCGACAGAGCCCCGGCCCTAGCCGGGACCAGGCAGGGTGCGGCCGGAGACGAAGCGCAGGTCCTCGCCCGTCACGGGGTCGGTCAGCGCCAGCTCGGCCGCCAACAGCCGCAAGGGCTCGCTGAAGTCGTCCGGCGCCACCTCACGGATCACCGGATAGAGCGGGTCGCCGATGATCGGCGCGCCCAGGCCGGCCAGGTGCACCCGGAGCTGGTGGGTCCGGCCAGTCTCGGGGCGCAACCGCACCCGGGCCCGGCCCGCCGCGCGCTCCCGCACCTCCAGGTGCGTCACCGCGTTCGGCTCGCCGGGCACCTCGATCGCCTGCAGCTGTCCGCGCGTCTTCTCGATGCGCGAGCGCACCACCGCGGGCAGGTCCGCGTCCGCCGGCAGGGCGATCTCGGCGAGATAGACCTTGTGCACCGCCCTGCTGGCGAACAGCTCCTGGTAGGCCCGCCGCAGTCCCTGCTCCTTGGTCAGCAACAGCACTCCCGACGTCAGCCGGTCGAGCCGGTGGGCCGGCTGCACCTGCTCCCACCCCCGACGCTGCCGCAGCCGGACCAGCACGCACTCCCGAATGTGCCGCCCGCGCGGCATCGTCGCCAGGAACGGCGGCTTGTCCACGACGAGGAGCCGGGCGTCCTCGTGCAGGACGGTGAGCTCGCCGGGCACCGGGGTTTCCTCCGGGAGGTCGCGGTGCAGGTAGACCCACTGCCCCGGTCGGTATGCCGTGTGCCGGGTGACCACGGTGCCGTCACCCAGGAGCACCTCGCCGGAGTCGAGCCGCCGGCCCACCTCCGGGGCTCCACCGGTCCTGTCGAGGAGGAACTCGGCGACGGTGGGCCACTCCCCCGCCACCGGCATGCTGAATCGGGCGGGCGGCACCCCGTCGCGAGGGGGCAGCGGCGAGGTCACTGACCGCCCCTGCTGCGTCCCACGCGGACCCAGGTCAGTCGCGGGTCAGCCTGCGGTAGGTCACGCGGTGCGGACGGGCCGCCTCGGCGCCGAGCCGCTCGATCTTGTTCTCCTCGTAGGCGCCGAAGTTGCCCTCGAACCAGTACCAGTTCGCCGGGTCCTCCTCGGTGCCCTCGTAGGCCAGGATGTGGGTCGCGACGCGGTCCAGGAACCACCGGTCGTGGCTGATCACGACGGCGCAGCCGGGGAAGTCGAGCAGCGCGTTCTCCAGGGAGCCCAGGGTCTCCACGTCGAGGTCGTTCGTCGGCTCGTCCAGCAGGAGCAGATTGCCACCCTGCTTGAGGGTCAGCGCCAGGTTGAGGCGGTTGCGCTCCCCACCGGAGAGCACCCCGGCCTTCTTCTGCTGGTCCGGCCCCTTGAACCCGAACTGGCTGACGTAGGCGCGCGAGGGGATCTCGACCTTGCCGACCTGGATGAAGTCCAGCCCGTCGGACACGACCTCCCAGAGCGACTTGTTCGGGTCGATCCCACCGCGGGCCTGGTCGACGTAGGAGATGTTGACGGTGTCGCCGACCTTGACGGTGCCTCCGTCCGGCTCCTCCAGCCCGACGATCGTCTTGAACAGGGTGGTCTTGCCGACGCCGTTGGGGCCGATGACCCCGACGATGCCGTTGCGCGGCAGGGTGAAGGACAGGTCCTCGATCAGCACCCGCTCGCCGAATCCCTTGCGCAGGGAGTCGACCTCGATGACCTGGGCGCCCAGCCGCGGACCGGGCGGGATCTGGATCTCCTCGAAGTCGAGCTTGCGCTGCTTGTCCGCTTCGGCGGCCATCTCCTCGTAGCGGGCCAAACGCGCCTTGTTCTTGGTCTGCTTGGCCTTGGCGTTGGAGCGCACCCACTCCAGTTCCTTCTCCAGGCGCTTGGCCAGCTTGGCGTCCTTCTTGCCCTGCACGGCCAACCGCTCGCGCTTCTTCTCCAGGTAGGTGGAGTAGTTGCCCTCGTAGGGGTAGAGGCGCCCGCGGTCGACCTCGGCGATCCACTGGGCCACGTTGTCCAGGAAGTACCGGTCGTGGGTGACGGCCAGGACGGCACCGGGGTAGTTGGCCAGGTGCTGCTCCAGCCACTGCACCGACTCGGCGTCCAGGTGGTTGGTGGGCTCGTCGAGCAGCAGCAGGTCCGGCTTGCTGAGGAGCAGCTTGCACAGCGCGACGCGGCGGCGCTCACCACCGGAGAGGACCGTGACATCGGCGTCGGGCGGCGGGCAGCGCAACGCATCCATCGCCTGCTCGAGCTGGGAGTCCAGGTCCCACGCGTCGGCGTGGTCGATCTCTTCCTGCAGCTGGCCCATCTCGGCCATCAACGCATCGAAGTCGGCATCCGGGTCGGCCATCTCCTCG
The DNA here is from genome assembly GCF_057176825.1 of Ornithinicoccus sp. Classification (NCBI taxonomy): domain Bacteria; kingdom Bacillati; phylum Actinomycetota; class Actinomycetes; order Micrococcales; family Intrasporangiaceae; genus Ornithinicoccus; species Ornithinicoccus sp. The sequence continues at coordinate 3,032,828 of NZ_CM169976.1, forward strand.
GAGATGGCGTTGTAGCGGTCCAGCTTGGCCTTGATCTCACCGACCCCCTCCTCGACGTTGCCCAGGACGGTCTTCTCCTCGTTCAGCGGCGGCTCCTGCAGCAGGATGCCCACCGTGTAGCCCTCGCTCAGCCAGGCCTCGCCGTTGGACGGCTGGTCCATGCCGGCCATGATCTTCAGGATCGTGGACTTGCCGGCACCGTTGGGCCCGACCACGCCGATCTTGGCGCCTGGGTAGAAGGACATCGTGACGTCGTCGAGGATGAGCTTGTCACCGACCGCCTTGCGGGCACGCGTCATGGTGTAGATGTATTCGGCCATGGCCGTCAGGGTAGTCGGCCAGCCCGGTCGCCTCCGAATCGTCGCCCCCGGCCGACCGGGGTGCGGGGCTCAGCTCGCGGCTGGCTCGACATACTCCTCGTCGTCGGCCGGGTAGCCACCCTCGGGCGGGGCGTACTCCGCCTGCTCCGGGTACTCCTCCTGCCCCGGGCCGTGCTGGGACATCTCGGCCTCCTCCGGCGCGCCGTCCATCCCCTGCATCGCGCTGCGCACCGAGGGGTCGTCACTCGGGTCGATGCCGGGCACCGTGGGGCGCTTGACCCGCTCGAAGGTGCCCTGGCCGCAGTTGAAGTCCCACCCCACGGCCTGGGCGGTGATCTCGGTGTCGATGCCGGACTTCTCCCCCTTCGTCCACTCCCGGAGGCTGAGCCGGCCGTGGACCACCACGGGGTCGCCCTTGTGCATCGACTCCATGACGTTGAGCCCCAGGTTGCCGAAGGCGATGACCTTCAGGAAGTCGGTCCCGGTCTGCACCCACTGCCCGCTGTCCCGGTTGTAGGAGCCCCGGTTGTGGGCCAGTCGGAACGTCGTGAACGGCCGGCCGGACTGGTGGCCGAAGTGTTGCTCCGGCTCGGCCGTCAGGTTGCCCGCGACCGTCAGTTGCATGTCTCTCATGGGTCCACCCCTCGCGTTGGTGTGCGTCCCACCAGGTCGGTGGGTCCCGCCCACCGTGGCCGACCGGGCCTCCGGAGGGAACCGGCGCGCCCGCGCCTGTGGATGACCGACCCCATCGCCCCGCGCTGTGGACGACGCCCGGGAAGAGTCAGGACAGGAGGGCGTCCAGGTGGTCGCGGGTGCGCCCGTGCCGTTCCAGCACCGCCCCGACGGGGGCGCGCACGTGCTCCGTGGCGACCCCGCGGACCGCCTCGGTCAGGCGCCGGTCGACCAGGGCCCGTCGACGCCGCGAGCCGGTCCGGGCGAGCACCCTGGCCAGCACCGCCAGCAGCACGCCGAGCACCAGGCCGCCAGCCAGGAGCAGCAGCGGGATCGGGACGGCACCCCACATGGGCGCCTCCATCGGCACCTGCAGCCAGCCCAGCAGGGCCAGCAGGGCGAGCCACAGCAGGCCGGCGACCGCACAGGCCGCGAGCACCAGCTGGAGCACGCCGAGCACGGACCACCAGGCGGGGTTGCGCGCCCGCAGCGGGGTGGCCATCACCGCCTGGTCCAGGGCGTCGGCGAGGTTGCTGTCCGCCGGGGTGGCGGCGTCGGCGACGGCGGTGGCCCAGCGCGGGGGCAGTCCGGCACCGGCGGCCTCCCCCACCCGCCGGGTGGCCAGCTGCACCCCGGAGCGTGCCGCGGGGCTCGGCGGCGGCAGCGAGGAACGGCCCAGCACGGTCCGCACCTCCGAGGGACTGATCCCGGCGGAGCCGGCCCGGTCGTCGCCCAGGCGCAGCCGGCGCAACGGGTCGGGGCGCAGCGCGCCCAGCCACCGGGTGAACGGCCAGCCGGCGCGGCTCCGGGCCTGCCGCACGTAGTCGCGCCGCACCGCCTCGAGCACCACGGGCACCCCGGCGGCCTTCTTCAGGGCCTCCACCAGTTCGGCGTCGTCCCGGTCCCCCAGCGTCGGCTCGGAGTCGGCGACGCCGGCGCGCAACTCCCGGGCGGTGCCGCGCAGGTCCCCCACCAAACGCTGCTCGGCGGCGTTGCGGGCGGCGACCACCTCACCGACCGACGAGCGCAGCTCGGTGAGACCCGACTGCAGCCGCGCCGAGGTGCCGATCACCTCGAACTCCCCGGCGCCGTCGGCCGCCACGAGCCTCGCCAGGTCCGCCTTGATCTGGGCGACCGCCTCCTCCGAGGGCAACCGGTCCACCTGGTTGAGCACGACGAGCATCACCGACTCGTGGTCCTGCAGCGGCCGGAGGTACTCCTCGTGCAGCCGGGCGTCGGCATACTTCTGCGGGTCGGTCACCCAGACGAACACGTCGGCCCGCCCCAGCACCCGGTCCGCCTCCACCCGGTGGGAGACCTCGCGGGAGTCGAAGTCGGGCAGGTCGATCAGCACCAGGCCGTCGAGCGGGTCTCCGTCGCCGGTGGTCACCTGGTGGCGCCGCGGTATGCCGAGCCACTCCAGCAGGGCGTCGGCCGGCTCGCTGCCCCACACCGCGGCCGTGGCCGTGGCCGTCGTCGGCCGGCGGGCCCCGATCGTGGAGACGTCGTCGCCGGCGAGCGCGTTGAACAGGCTGGACTTGCCCGACCCGGTGGCACCGGCCAGGGCCACCACGGTGCGCCCGCCCTTGAGTGCCCACCGCTGCCGGACCTTCTCGGACAGGTCTCGCGCGTCGGCGACCGGGGCCGGGTCCAACTCGGCTCCCCCGGCCGTGAGCGCCTCCTCCAGTTGCTCGGCCCGCCAGGTCAGGGTCCGCTTCCCCGACTCCGCCCCGGCGCTGCGCCGCTGGGCCCGCTTCACCGGGCCTCCTGCACGGCGCGGGCCGCCTGCTCCAGGCGGGGACCGGCCTCCCGGTCGACCGCCACCTGCTCCAGGACGTGGTCGAAGCGGCTGCGCTCGTCGTCATAGAGCTGTTGCACCCGGGTCAACAGCCCCTTGCGCGCCTTCGCCGCCAGCTCCCGCACGGCCTGGTCACCGAACACGGCCTCGAGCAGTCGCTGGGCCAGCACGGCCGAGCCACCGGCGATGCCGACCTCGAGCCCGGTGAGACCGGCGGTGGAGGCGAAGACGATGAGCATCAGCAGCACCGCCAACCCGTTCACGCCGAAGGCCAGGTAGCGCGCCGTGGCCCGCTTCTGACCGGCCTCGGCCCGGACCAGCTCGAGCAGCTCGCCCTGCCAGGCCCGGATCAGCTGCTCGACCCGACCGGCCAGGTCGGGGGATCCGGAGGCGAGCTCGGGGTTGGCCAGCACCAGCGGCTCACCGCCGGGCGCGGTCCGCCAGGTGCGGGCCGCGGTGCTCGCGGCGACCTCGCCGTGCGAGGTGACCAGTGCGGCGGCCCCGGTCTGCAGTGCTTCCCCGAGCTGCTCGGTGCTCGCCGGGCGGCCGCGGATGAAGCCGGTGATCCGGTCCCGCAGCCGGCCGATGCCGACCTCGACCTGACGCAGGAACTCCCCGGTGCCGACCAGCTCCTGCCAGCGCGCCAGCACCTCCCCGCGCAGCAGGGTGCCGTCCTGCATGCCCTCCTCAACCCCCCGGAGGGCGTCCTGGTATGCCGTGGCGGCGGCCCGGTGCAGGGTGTCCCGGGCGGCGACCTGGGTGCCGGCCGCGACCCCGAGCTCGGTGGCCCGGCCGGTGAGGGAGTCCAGGGCACCGGAGAGGGTGCGGCGGATCACGGTGGCCCGCGCCCGGGCGTCGCCGGCGAGCGCGTGCAGCCAGCTGCGCAGCCGCTCGGTCTCCCGGGCGGGCAGCATCCCGTCCGCATCCAGACCCGTCTCCGGGACGGTGAAGATCGGGGACTGCTCGAGGCCCTGCTCCCGCAGCATCTGCGCCAGGTGGGTGCGGATCTCCTCCATCGCCTCCGGGGGGACCCGGTCCAGCACGATCGCCACCGAGGTGCCCCGCTCCGAGGCCTGCCGCAGCAGGTCCCAGGGGACGGCATCGGCATACCGGGCCGCCGTGGTGACGAAGAGCCACAGGTCGGCGGCGGACAACAGCTGCCGGGCCAGGTCACGGTTGGCCTGCACGACCGAGTCGATGTCGGGGGCGTCCAGCAGCGCCAGCCCGGCGGGCAGGGTCGCCGAGGGCACGAGCCGCACCGAGGTGGGGTCGTCGGTGTCGGTCGGCGCACCCGTCAGCCGGGACAGCCCGGGCAGCACCCGGTCCCCGGTGAACCAGGACTCGTCCGCCGGGTGGTGCACCAGCACCGACGCCCGGGTCGTCGGCCGCAGCACGCCGGTGCGCGACACCGGCTCGCCCACGACCGAGTTGACCAGGGTCGACTTGCCGGCACCGGTGGACCCGCCCACCACGCACAGCACCGGGGCGTCGAGCGCCCGTAGCCGGGGCAGCACATAGTCGTCGAGCTGTTGCACCAGTCCCTGCCGGGCGGTGCGCGCTGGGGCCACGTCGGGCAGGTCCAGCGGCAGGGCCACGTCGGCCGCGGCCGCCCGCAACTGCTCGACCGCCCCGAGCAGGGCCTCGCCGGTTTCCGTCTGGGTCACGGCCCCAAGACTGCCTCCCCCGGGGCCTTGCCACCAACCCGACGCGCTCAGGGGGTCGACGATCCCCGGGGTGCGCCGGCGTGGCGCACCACCAGGTCGGCGCGGTCCCGGGTGGCCCCGATCAGCGCCGCGTTGCGTTCGTCACTGCCCAGCGTCCGCTCCCGCGCCTCCTGCACCGTCCGGCCGTAGCGGACGTGCCGCGCCTGCAGCCGCGCGTGGCGCACCGGCTCCGGCAGGTCGAGGTACCAGCACTCGTCCACCAGGTCCCGCACCTGACCCCAGGGCCCCTGGTCGAGCAGCAGGTAGTTGCCCTCCACCACCACGAGGGCGGTCTCCCGGGGGATGTCGACCGCCCCGGCGATCGGCTCGTCCAGGGTGCGGTCGAACCGTGGCGCGTAGACCACGGGCTCCTCCTGGGAACGAATCCGTCGCAGCAGCGCGACGAAACCGGCGGGGTCGAAGGTGTCCGGGGCGCCCTTCCGGTCGTGCCGGCCGAGGCGGTGCAGCTGTGCGTCGGCGAGGTGAAAGCCGTCCATGGCGACCAGCCGCGCGGCCGGCCCCACCGCGGAGACCAGGGCCTCGGCGAGCGTCGACTTGCCGGAGCCGGGCGGGCCGGTGATCCCCAGGAGGGCCCGGTGTCCGGAGGTCGTCAGGGCGAGGGCACGTGCCAGCAGGGCCGGGTCCGGGAGGATCGGCTCCGGCACCTGCGTCGTCACGCTCCGCCCCCTGGTGCCGACCGTCGTGGGGATGCCTGCTGCGTGAATTCCCGGAGGGCGTCGTCCGCCAACCAGGACCGCGGGCCGGTCTGCGACACCCGGAGGGCCGCCACCCCCGCCGCGAGCTCCAGCGCCGGGACGGGCTCGGCGCCGGCGGCGACCGCATAGGCGTAGGCGCCGTGGAAGACGTCGCCGGCCCCGAGCGTGTCACGAGCCCGGACGGCAGGGACGTCGACGGCACCCTCCCCGTCCCGCGTCCACCACCGGACGGGGCCGGGGCCCGCCGTGACGGCCACCAGGTCGGGCCCCAGGTGGAGCAGGTAGCGGCCCGGCTCGGGGTGGTGCCCCGGGTCCGGCACCCGAAGGTCGGCCGAGCAGATCACCATCGTGGCCAGCGAGGACAGCTCCTCGGTGACCGGTTTCCAACTCCCCGCGTCCAGCACGACCGGGATCGTATGCCGTCGCGCGGCTCGAGCGGCAGCCACCGCCAGGGATGGGTGGTGCCCGTCGAGCAGCAGCACGTCCGCGGTGATCACCCGATCCTCCAGGTCGGACGGGACGGGGACCCGGAGACCCTCGGCGTTGCGCGACACCACCGACCGTTCCCCGGTGTCGTCCAACACGGTCACGGACGACACGGGGAGCGCCGACTCGACGTCGGGTGCCACGTCGTGGACCGTCACGCCATGCTGCTCCAGGTCGTGCCGGACCGCGCCAGCCAGGGGGCCGCTCCCCAGGGCCGTCACCAGGACCGCCTCCCCGCCCAGCCCGGCGAAGGTGACCGCGGCCCCCGTCGCCGGACCCCCCGCCGCCAGGTCGGCCCGCCGCGCCACGACCTTCTCGTCCGGCCCGGGGAACCGCGCGACACGGTGGATCACGTCCAGGGTGGCGAGGCCGACGAAGACGCCCCGCGGTGGGCTCACTCCCGGGTCCCCTCGGTGTGCGGGTTGGCCACGATGGCCCTGCCCTCGGCGTCCATCGCTCCGGTCATGATCGCCACGACCTCGGACATGGTCCGGTCCTCGGGGCGGACCACGGCGACGCGTCGCCCGAGCCGGTGCACGTGGATCCGGTCGGCAATCTCGAAGACCTGGGGCATGTTGTGACTGATCAGGACCACCGGCAGGCCCCGGTCCCTGATCCGGCGGATCAGGTCGAGCACCATCCCGCTCTCGCGCACCCCGAGTGCCGCGGTCGGCTCGTCCATGATCACCAGGCGGGTGCCGAAGGCTGCGGCCCGGGCCACCGCGACGCTCTGCCGCTGCCCGCCCGACAGACTCTCCACCGGTTGGCGGACGTCGGGGACCCGGACCCCCAGGGAGTCCAGCTGGCGCCGCGCCTCGGCCCGCATCCCGGCAGCGTCCACCATCCGGAACACCGACCCGAGGACGCCGGGCCGGCGCAGCTCGCGGCCGAGGAACAGGTTGGAGGCGATGTCCAGCGCCGGCGCCACGGCCAGGTCCTGGTAGACCGTCTCGATGCCGTGGGCCCGGGCCTCGATGGGTGAGCGGAACCGGATCGGCTGCCCCTCCAGCAGCACCTCGCCCGCGTCCGGGACGACCGCGCCCGAGAGCGCCTTGATCAGGGTGGACTTGCCCGCCCCGTTGTCCCCGATCACGGCCAGCACCTCACCCGGCAGCAGCTCGAAGTCGGCGTCGGACATGGCGGTGACGTGGCCGTAGCGCTTGGTCAGGCCCCGTGCCTGGAGCACCGGGACCGGCCCGGCGGCGCTCATCGGGCTGCCCTCCGCCGCGAGATCTGATCCAGCGAGACGGCGACGATGACCAGGATGCCGGTGGCCACGTCCTGGTAGAGGTTGTCGATCCCAGCCTGGGTCAGTCCCGACCGGAGCACCCCCACGATCAGCACCCCGATCAGGGTGCCCAGCACGCTGCCCCGCCCGCCGAACAGGCTAGTGCCCCCGATCACCACGGCGGTGATGCTGTCCAGGTTGGCCATCTGGTAGGCGTTCGGGTCGGCGTTGGGGATGCGCCCGAGTGCCTGCCACGCGGCCAGGCCGTACAACGCGCCGGCGACGACGTAGACCGACAGGACGACCTGGCGCACCTTGATCCCGGTGAGGCGTGCCGCCTCGGGCGCGTTGCCCACGGCATACACGTGTCGTCCCCACGCGGTCCTGGTGAGGGCGAACCACAGCAGCACATAGACGAGCAGCAGCAGCATGGTGCCCCAGGTGAGCCGCACCCCGCCGAGCGTGGCCCCCTGCCCCCAGATACGGAGCAGGTCGTCGGTCACCGAGTAGCTGCGCGACTCCGAGTACAGCCGCGCCACGGCATACACGACCGTCAGCATCCCCAGGGTGACGATGAACGGCGGCAGGTTCAGCCGGGTGACCAGGAGCCCGCTGATCGTGGCGAGCAGCAGCGTGATCACGAATCCCAGGGCGAGGGCCACCAGGGGATCACCACCCTCGAAGACGTGCTTGGCCATCACGATGGTGCCCAGGACGGCGATGGCGCCGTTGGACAGGTCGATCCCGGCGGTGAGGATGATCAGGGTCTGCCCGAGGGCCAGGGTCCCGACGACGATCGCCTGTTGCAGGATCAACGAGGCGTTGCTGACCGTCGCGAAGGTGTCGGTCGTGAGCGTGAAGAAGATGATCGCCACGACCAGGGCGGCGAGCGGGCCGAGGGTCGGCGTGCGCAGGGCCCGGCCCAGGCCCTCACGTCGCCGCGTCGACGGGTCGACGGGATGCTCCGGCGCGGGGTCGGCCGAGGACGTGGTCTGCGTCATGGTGCGGCAGGAGCCTCAGCCCCAGCAGTTCTCCAGACCCCAGGCGGTGTCCTCCGACTCCAGCCCCTCCACGGGGTTGTCGGTGATCAGCACGGCACCGGTGTCCACGAATCCGGAGGGCGCCTCGCCACCCTCGGCGGCCTGGACGACGGCCTCGATCCCCTGCTCGACCATGGAGCCGGGGAACTGCATGACCGTGGCGGCGTACTTGCCGTCGGCGACGTCCTGCACACCCTCGCACCCGCCGTCGATCGACCCGATCGTGATCTGGTCGGTCAGCCCCTGCGCCTCGATCGCCGCGTAGGCGCCGCGGGCGGCCGGCTCGTTGATGGTGTAGACGGCATTGGCACCGCTGTTGCGCTGCAGGAGGTTCTCCATCGCGGTCTGCGCGTTGTTCTGGTCGCCCTGGGTGTTCTCCATGCCGAGGATCTCGGGGTCGCCCTCGGCCAGCCCGAACCCCTCGAGGAACCCGTTGTGCCGGAACTCATCGACGGTGCCACCGGCGGTCCCGTCGAGCATGATCAACTGCGGCTCGGCGTCGCCGAGGGCCTCGCGCACGTAGGCGCCCTGCAGCCGCCCTGCCTCAAGGTTGTCGGTGGCGAACGTCGCGTCCACCGCGTCCTCCGGCTCGGTCGCGGTGTCCAGCGCGATGACGATGATGCCCTGCGACCGGGCCTGCTCGATGGCACCCAGCACCCCGGTGGAGTTGTTGGGCGTGATCAGGATCCCGTCGACGCCCTGGGCGATGAGGTTCTCGATCGCCTGGACCTGCCCCTCGTTGTCGCCGTCGAACTCGCCCGCGAGTGCCGTGAGGGAGATGCCGCGCTCCTCCGCGTCGGCCGCGGCCGCCTCACGCATCTTCACGAAGAACGGGTTGGTCTCCGTCTTGGTGACCAACCCGATGCTGATGTCGGATCCGCCGTCGGCGGTTCCCCCGCCGTCGCTGTCACCCTCGCCGCCGTTTCCGTTGCCCTCGTCCCCGTTGCCGCACGCCGCGAGAAGCAACCCGATTGCTCCCACGGCCACGCTGCGCCGCCACCAGTTGCCTGAGGTCCCGACCCGTCCACGCGCCATCTCCCGCTCCTTTGCTTGTGATCTGCGTCACTGAGATGTCTCCCAGCACTCAACCAGACCACGCGAGGTTGCGCAAGCGTTTGCGTGCAAGCGTTTGCGGGCCATGGCATGCTGACCGCGTGACCACCTTGCTGGACGTGGCGAGGCGGGCCGGTGTGTCGACCACGACGGTCTCCCACGTCGTCAACCGGACGCGCCCTGTCGCCGAGTCCACCCGGCGCACGGTGCTGAGCGCCATCGACGAGTTGGGCTATGTCCCCAACCAGCAGGCCAGGGCGTTGGTCCGGGCCAGGACCCAGCAGCTGGGAGTAGCCATCTCGGTGCTGCGCAACACCTACTTCGGGGAGCTCGTGCACGCCATCGAGAAGGCGGCCAGCGCCGCCGGGCACGTTCTGCTCCTCGGGGACACCCACGAGGATCCCCAGACCGAGGCCGACCTGGTCGCGACCCTACGGTCCCGGCGGGTCGAAGGACTCCTCATCGCCCCGTCGGCAGGGGCCGGGCCGTTGCTGGACCGACTGGCCGAGAGCCGGCTGCCGACGGTCCTGGTCGACCGCTCCCCCGACCCGCGCTTCGACAGCGTCAGCACCGAGAACAGCAGGCCCCTCGCGGACCTGGTCGGCCACCTGGCACAGGAGGGCCACCGCCGGATCGCCATGGTCTCCGGGCTCGCCGGACTGACGACCACCGACGAGCGGCTGGCCGGCTACCGCGCCGGACTGGCTCAGCACGGCATACCCCTCGATCCTGCCCTCGTGGCGGACGGCGGCTCGGACAGCGCCACCACCTCGACCGCGGTCGCCGCCCTCCTGCGGATCCCGGACCCGCCCACCGCGATCGTGGCGGCCAACAACGTCATGCTGCTCGCCAGCCTCCGCGCGCTCCAGGACGCCGGCCGCTCCATCCCGGACGACGTCGCGCTGGTGGGCTTCGACGACTTCGAGTGGGCCGATGTCTTCTCCCCCCGCCTCACCACCGTGGCCCAGGACTGTGCCCAGATCGGGACCCGGGCCGTCGAGCTGCTGTTGGACCGCGTGGCCGGCAGCACCGCCCCGCCGCAGCAGGTGCAGGTGCAGGTGCCGGCCACCATCCGGCACCGCGACTCCTGTGGCTGTGGCCGCCCGGGCACTGCCCTGGGGTCAGCTCCCCTCGGTTGAGGCTGGGCCCGCGGGCGCAGTCGCAGGCGCAGTCGCGGGCCCACCCCCGGAGCGGCGCGCCCGGCGCACAGCGGGCCGGGGTCGGCCACGACGAGGTCCCAGAACGGGTGGTCGGCGGGCAGAGCCATCAGGTCGTCAAAACTCTCCTGTGCCGTGCTGCCTCCCTGGTGCTCGCGCCACATCCAGGAGGAATAGGTCGCCCAGCCCTCGTTGAGCCAGATGTCGGCCCACGCACCGGGACTGACGTGGTTGCCCATCCACTGGTGAGCCAACTCGTGGGCGACGGTGCTCTCGCGGGCGTTGCGGCTGAAGAACGAGCGGGTCTGGGCCTCCAGGGCATAGCCGACCGAGTCGTCGTCGACGATCGCGCCATAGGAGTTGAACGGATAGGGGCCGAACTTGTCCTCAAAGAAGACGAGCATGTCGCTGGTCAGGGCCAGGTCCGCTGAGTTGGCCGGCGGGAGGGCCGGGTCGACGGCGTCGATGATCGGCGTGCCGTTGGCTGCGGTGTAGGTGTTGAGCTCAAAGTCACCGACGGTCGCCGTCGCGAGATAGGCCGCCATCGGGTCCGGCGCGTCCCACGTCCAGGTCGTCCAGCCATCGAGCGTCTCCGAGCCGACGAGCAGCCCGTTGGCGACGGCCACCGACCCCTCGGGCACGGTGATCGCGAAGTCATAGCTCGCCTTGTCGGTCGGGTGGTCGCTGACCGGGAACCAGGTCGCCGAGCCGTCCGGCTCGCTGACGACCATCGCGCCGTCTCGGGTGGTCACCCAGCCATAGAGCGCGCCCTCGATGTCGGTCGGGCGGGTCGTGGTGCCGCCGTAGGTGACCTCGACCGTGGCCACGTCCCCGGTCTTGAGCTTGGGTCGCGGGCTGATCTGCAGCTCGTTGTCGACCTGGTCAAAGCGCATCGACTTGCCGTTGACGACGACCTTGGTGGCGGTCAGCCCCCGGAGGTCCAGGTTGAACCGGTCGAGGTCCTGCGTCGCCCGCAACTCGATGGTGGCGACCCCGTTGAGCGCTCCCTCAAGGGGAGCAGGCTCCGCGTCGGGCAGCTGATAGGTCAGGTCGAGGTCATAGTGCAGGACGTCGATGCCGCCGTTGCCGGCCAGGGGGAAATAGGGATCGCCCGCGCCGTCCGCGCCCTCCTGATAGCGCGGTTCACCGGGTCGCTCCGGTGCGGCCCCGGCCAGCGCCGGGGTGAGCGTCAGCGCGGCTGCTGCGGCGCTGGCGAGGGCGATGCGAGCGGTCGATGGCGCAGACGACGGTGTGGACGGTCGCACCCAGGTCACGCAGGGCAAGCGCGGCGGCGCGGACGGCCCCACCGGTCGTGACGATGTCCTCGATCAGCGTGACGGTCCGGCCGGCGAACTCCCCGCCCTCGGCCAGTTGACACGTGCCGTAGGTCTTGGCCTCCTTGCGCACAAAGATTGCCGGCAGGCCGGTGAGGGAGCTGACCATCGTGGCGATCGGGACCCCGCCGAGCTCGAGGCCGCCGAGCACCTGCGTGTCGGCCGGCAGCAACGGCACGAGCTGCTCGGCGACCCGGCGGAGCAGCGCCGGGTCGCCCTCGAAGCGATACTTGTCGAAGTATTCGGTCGCCACCGCCCCGCTGCGCAGCGTGAACTCGCCGTGCAGCCGGCAGGTGGCGTCGATGTCGGCAGCGAGCTCCTGCAGGTCAGTGGGCATGGATCCATCCTGCAACAGACGTCTGTATGCCGTCCCGCATGTGACGCGTCGTCCCGCGACACACCCGACCTCCACCGGCTCAGACGCACCCGGGTACGGCTGAGCCGGTCGCGGCCGGCGTGGCGGCGGGATGGACTGTCGAACCCGACTATGGACGGGCCTCGATGACCATGTTGAAGTCGTCCTCGGTGGCCCGGCGCACGCTCGAATAGCCAGCAGCCGTCAGCACCTCGCGCAGCGCGGCCTCGCCGGCCAGGGCGCCGAGCGCCAGACCGACCGGCTGGGACAGCGAGTTTGCGGTGCAGAAGAAGGTCGACGCCGCAAAGCCGATAGCCGCCATCGGGGTGGTCGCCAGCGTGCCGGCCAGGTTTTCGCCGGCCCGAGGCTCCACCAGCACCAGGGTTCCGTCGGCGGCCAGGGCCTGGCGGGCGTGCGCCGCGGCACCGACCGGATCGCCCAGGTCATGGAAGGCGTCGAAGAAGGTGATCAGATCGACGTCCTGGTCGCCATAGCCGTGGCAGTGGTCCACCTCGAACCGCACCCGGTCGGCCACACCCGCCTCCGTGGCGCGCCGGTTGGCGGTCTCGACCGAGGGTGGGTGCGCGTCATAACCCACGAACTGGCTGTGCGGATAGGCCTCCGCCAGCAGCAGCAGCGGGGCTCCGTGGCCGGTGCCGACATCGATCACCCGCGCCCCGGCGGCCAACTTTTCGTGAACGCCGTCCAGGGCCGCGATCCACTGGGAGACCAGGTTGTTGCGATAGCCGACGCGGAAGAACCGTTCGGTCCCCTCAAAGATGGCGGGGTCCTGGTCGCCCCACGGGATGCCCGCCCCGGTGCGAAAGGCTTCGGCCAACTGATCGGTCCGGCGGTGCATGGCACTGATCTGCGGGGCGGCGCCGATCATCGAGGCCGGTGAGTCGTCGGTGGCCAGCACCATGGCGTGCTCCGGCGGCAGCGTGAAGGTCCCCTCCGCCGGGTCATAGGTCACAAACCCAACGGCCGCCTGCTGAGCCAGCCACTCGCGCACATAACGCTCGGCCGTCCTGCTCTCGGTGGCGAGTTGCGCGGGGGTGAGGGGCCCGCCTGCTGCCAGCGCGGCATACAGACCGGTCTTGTCGCCGACCACCATCATCGCGGCCGTCGCGCCGCCGGCCAGCATGGCGCCGACGTGCTGGGCGAAGGCCCCGACCTTGTCCAGGTCAAGTGTTGCGGTTGTCATGATCTCTCCTCTGTGAGTGGATGACGCCAGCGTGCGCCGGACGGGATTCACGGGAGTTTCACGCGGGAGTCGGGCACACTGGGGGCGATGCCTGACCTGCGATTCGGCGTGCTCGGCGCGCTCGAGGTCCACGTCGACGGCAGCCAGCGGGAGATCCCACCGGGCCGTCAACGGGCGGTGCTGACCTGCCTAATCGTGCATGCAGGGCACCCCGTCTCGGCTGACGCGCTGATCGAGGCGGCGTGGGGCGAGGATCAGCCGCAGGATCCGCCCAAGGCGCTGCGCACCGTCCTCTCCCGGCTCCGGTCGGTGCTCGGGCGTGACGCGATCGGCCTCGGACCGGCCGGTTATCAGCTCAGCGGCGCGAGCCTTGACTCGGCGGCGTTCGAGGACCTGATCGAATCGGCGAGATCGGTCGCGCCGGGCCGTGCCGGGGACCTGCTCGGCCGCGCCCTGGCGCTGTGGCGCGGGACGGCATACGGGGAGTATGCCGACGCGCCCTTTGCGCGGCCGTCCAGTGAGCACCTGGGTCGCCTGCGACTGGAGGCGATCGAGTCGCGTGCGTTCGCGCTCGTCCAGCGGGGGGAGCCGGAGTCGGCCATCCCGCCCCTGGAGGAGTTGCTGGCGGGGCAGCCGTTCCGGGAGCGGGCGGTGGAGGCGCTGGCGACGGCGCTCTATCACGCCGGCCGGCAGACCGAGGCGCTGGAGAGGCTGCGGGCCTATCGGGCGCTGCTGGGCTCCGAGCTGGGGCTGGATCCGTCGCCGGACCTGGCAGACCTGGAGGGGCGCATCCTCGGGCACGCCCTGACTCCGGTGCGAAGGGACGGCTTGCCGGTGCCGGAGTGGCTCGACACCTCGACCGCCTTCGTCGGGCGGGAGGATGAGCTCGCCGACCTGCAGGCCGCGGCCGAGCGCAACCGGGTCACCGTGGTCACTGGCCCCGGAGGCGTCGGCAAGTCCCGGCTCACGGCCGAGGCGCTCGCCGGCCTGCAGGAGCGACTCGGGCTGCCGGTCGCGGTCGTCGAGCTCGCGGGCATCGGGCCGGGGCGCGTTGCCCTGACGCTGGCGGGGGCACTCGGGCTGCGGCCAGCGGGGGCGTCTGGGCCGTCGGTGTCGGGGGCATCGGTGTCTGAGGCGTCGGGGGCGTCGGGGGCGTCGGGGACCGAAGCCGGGGCAGGAGCCGGGCCGGCGGTCGACTCCGTGATCGAGGATCTCGTGGAATACCTCAGCGCGGTGCCCCACCTGCTGGTGCTCGACAACTGCGAGCACCTCCTCGACGAGGTGACCCCACTGGTCTCCTCGATCACCCGCAGGTGCTCGAACGTCCGGGTGCTGGCCACGAGCCGGCGGAGACTCGGCCTGCCGGAGGAGCAGGTGCTGCCCCTGGGACCGCTCGGAGTGCCCGATCCGGGCCAGTCAGTTGGTGGTCAGGGGTCGAGCGCCTCCGTCCGGCTGTTTGGCGACCGGGTCCGGCGGCTGCGACCCACCTTTGCGGTGACCGCGGACAACACAGCGAGTGTCGCCGAGTTGTGCCGGCGCTGCGAGGGGCTGCCGCTCGCCCTCGAGCTCGCGGCGTCGCGCACCGCAGCGTCGGGCGTCGACGAGGTGCTCGCCCGGTTTCCCACCGACGTCGTGGGGGTGTCCGGGAAGTTGGGGGCAGTGGTGGACTGGTCCTATGGGCTGCTCAAGCCTGACGAACAGGCCCTGCTCGACGGCCTGTCGGTCTTCACCGGTGCGTTCACGGGTGAGGCGGTGGTGGGGCTGATGTCTCAGGTCTCGTCGTGGCACGGTGACCCGGCTCCGGCGCTCGCCGAATTGGTCGAGTCCTCCCTGGTCGTCCACCGGGACACCGGCAGCGGTCCGCGCTATCGATTGCTGGAGATGGTGCGGGCATTCGCGGCGCGCCGCCTGATCGAGTCGGGGCGTGCGGACGAGATCGGGGCCGCTCACGGCGCCTGGGTGCGCGACGTGGTGGCGGGCATCCGAGCGGACTGGTCGCGGCTCGACGGGGCGGTGGTGGCTGCCCGGCTGAGCGACTGCAGCAGTGAGGCGGTCACGGCCCTGACGCGGGCACTGGATGGCGGGCAGCTGCCCCTGGCCTCGGAGATCTCCCACTCGATCGGCCGTTGCCTTCACTGGACGCCCGGTCTGGACCTGCGGGACCTGATGATCGAGGTGGGGGAGCGCTGCGCCGAGCAGCCCGGGCCGGGCGTGGCTGCCGGAGTCGCCACGGCCGCCTTCGCCACGGCCGAACGGGGTGATCATGTGCGTGCACGCACGCTCGGTGTCTCGGCGTTGGAGATGTCGCAGGACCCCGACTCAACTGCCACCGCTCAGATGGCTCTCGCCGTGGCCGCGATGTATGCCGGGGATCTCGCCGACTCAGCCCGCTGGTTCCGGAGTCTGGCGGCCGATCCCGCGCTGGTCGGTGAAGCGAACACCTCGCTGGCGTTGATCGCCTGCTACTCCCAGGACCTTGTGCGGGCCAGGGAGCACGCCGAGATCGCCCTCGCGGCCGGCCCCTCCGGCAGCGACGCCTCGCACTCCTTCGCCCGCTATGGAGCCGGCGAGGTCGAGACGCTGGCGGACCCCTCCCGCGGCGCACAGTTGCTCAGAGAGGCGGCGGCGGAGGCGGATCGCGTGGCTGCCGAGCAGGTCGGCCGGGTGTCCAGGATCGCGCTGTTCGCCCTGCTGGTGCGTGGTGAGGAGCACGCCGAGGCGGTTTCCCTGGGGCATCACCTGTGCGGTGAGCTGCGCCGACTCGGGGCGTGGACGCAGATGTGGACCCTGCTGCGGATGCTGGCCGAGCTCCTGGCTGACGCCGGACGCTCGTCCGACGCGGCCTTTTTCCTTGGGGCGGCGCAGGGGGCGGCGGGGGCACCGCCGCCGGTTGGGCAGGACGTGGAGCGCTATGCGCAGTTGGAGGCGCAACTGTCCGCCCACCTGGGAGCCCATGTCGTGGAGCAGATCACTGCCCTGGCCAGGGCGACCCCGCGAGCCCAGGTGCTCAGCCGCGCCGAGCGAGTGCTGTCAGCCCTGGACGAGCCAGCGTCGGCATGAGGGAGCCCGGGTCCGCCTGAGCCAGCGACGAGGTTTGTGGCGAGGCGGGGCTCAGTCGGCCATGTGTGCAGGCGCGACCCGGAGGCCAGCGCTCACTGCACCGGCATGAAGTCGCCTGTCCCACACCGCGAGCACCGTCGCATCTCCCACGGCGAGCGCGCTGGCCAGGTGGATCGCGTCGGCTCCCCGCAGGGCGTGCCTGGCGGCGAGGGTGCCCGCGTAGACACCGACCTGCTCCGTCAACTCGACCACCCTGATGGAGTCCCAGAACTGCTCCCACAGCGTTGTCGCCTGCGCCTGCTCATCAGGCGCCAGGCGCTCAGACCGGCCGGCGGCGGCCAGTGCCGCGTGCACCTCCGGATAGGCCAGGCGGCTTGAGACGGCCGCGTCGCAGCCATCCCAGAGGCTCGCCGTCAGGTCACTGCCATCCTCGTCGACCAGCAGCTTGACCAGCGCGCTGCTGTCGAAATAGACGATGGCCATGCCTAGCGGCGCTGCTCACTGACAAGCTCAGACACGGATGCTGACGCCTGCACCCGCCTCGCCCGGCGGGCCGAAGGCCGCGCCTCATGCTTCGGCCGACTCAGCACGCCCTGCCGGGTGAGCTCGTCCAGCAGTGGTGCGCTGTCGACCGCCACAAGTCGGGCAACCGGCGTGCCTCGGTCGGTCACGACGACCTCCTCGCCCGAGCGGGCGCGCTCGATCCATTGGGCCAGCTCTGCCCGCAGCGCACTCACGGCGACGTCCATGACTCTAACTGTACATCTTTAGAGCTATTGGATGTACAGATGCCGCATCTCCTCGCGGTGGGCGTGGCCGGCAAGGATCGAGCTGGCCGAACTATCCCGCGTGCATTCTGGACGCCGATTTGTGATGCTGTCCTCCATGTCCACCGAGCACGCCAACGCCCCTCGGCGTGCCCTGGTGAGCACCGCGACCAGGACGATCACCTGGATCCGGAACCGCTCGACGTTGACGCCCAGGTGTCGAGCGGGACGCTCACCCAGGGCCAACAGGTCTAGCCTGCGGGTGTAGCGCAGCGCGACGAGTACCCCCAGGACGATGAGGGGGCCGGCGACGTAGACGCGCTGCCAGCGGGTGCCGTTCAGGCTGCCCAGCTGCCAGAAGACGATCTCCTCCCGGGCCGAGGTGTCGCCCAGGAAGGTGAGGAAGGCGATGACCGCACCGGCGACGGCGTTGACCGCGATCCCGGTGAGGACGAGCGTGACCACCTCGGTGCGGCCGCCCTGCCGTGCGGTCGCGTAGGCCAGCCCGGTGGTGGCGAGGCCGCCGAGGAAGGCCGCGGCCACCAGGGTCCAGTCCCCCAGGACGGAGATCCCGAAGACGATCACGGTGCAGGCGGCGGCCGCGGCACCGGCGGAGACACCGACGATGCCCGGCTCGGCGAGCGGGTTGCCGAACACCCCCTGCATGAGCACGCCACCGACCGCCAGCGCCGCCCCCACGACGAGCGCCAGTGCGATCCGGGGGAACCGGATCACCCACAGCGCCGAGTCGGCGTGCGGGTGGGCCGGCGACGGCCCCAGGTCCAGCCCGATGCGGTCCCCGACGGACCCCAGCACCTCGGCCGGGCTGACCCCCATCTGGCCCATCCCCGCCGACAGCAGCACGAGGGCGACGAGCGCCGCGGTGAGGCCGGTGACGACCGTGGCGACCAGGCCGGGGCGCCTCCACCGGCCCCCACGCTGCTGGTCAGGGTGGTCCGGGCCGGGTGCGCCGACGACGGACTGGTCGGGGACAGGAAGCAACTCCCGCAGGGGAGGCGGGCTGAGCACGACGGGGCTGGCGCTCACTCCAGGTCCCCTGCCGACTCCGGGGCGTAGATGGCCACGGCGAGGGCCTCCAGCACGGCGGCGGTCTGCGGGCCGAAGCTGAGGATCTCGGTGTCGTCCATGTCGACGATGCGCCGGTTCTCCCCCGCGGGGGTGAGGGCCAGGGCGGGCACCGCCTCGAGCAGTCCGTCCACCCCTCCGGTCGACTCCAGTCCCTTGGTCATCATCAGGACCAGGTCCGGCGCGGCCTCGACGAGCCCCTCGTCGGTCATCGGCTTCATGCCCTTCCAGCCGATCTCGGTCGCGACATCGTGACCGCCGAGCGCCTCGATGAGGGAGTCGGTGCCCGATCCGGTGCCGAACATGTAGTAGATGCCGGACTGTCCGCGGACATAGAGGAAGACGATCCGCAGGGCGTCCTCCCCCTCGGGCGCGATGCCGGCGATCTGGGAGACCATCTCCTCGATCCCGGCCGACGTCCGCTCCGCGAGCTCCGCGCCCTGCTCGGGCACCCCCAGCGACTCGGCGACGAGCATGATGATGTCGTCGACGTTGTCCATCGAGCGGTGGGAGTCCACGACCACGACCGGGATGCCGGCCTCCCGCATCTGCAGGATCACGTCCCACGGGCCCAGGCTGCTGTCGGTGATGATCACCGACGGAGCCAATTCCAGGATGGCCTCGCCGTTCAGCTCGTGACCGTTCTGGGTGACAAGCGGCCGGTCCAGGATCTCCGGGTAGGCCGACGAGGTGTCCCTCCCGACGATGTTGTCGCCCAGCCCGAGCTCGAAGACCACCCGGGAGGTGGTGCCGTAGAGGTCGATCGCCAGGATCCGGCTGGTGTCGTGGATCGTCACCTCGGTCCCCTGCGCGTCGGTGACCGTCACCGGCAGCGCCTGCGCCGGGTGGTCCTCGACCGGGTTGATCCCGGTCCGCGCCAGGCGGGCCGTCGACGGCCCCTGGTAGTCGCGGGGGTCCTCCAGGACCGTCGCCTCGTCCAACCGGGCGCCGGGATCGACGGTCCGCGTCCTCGCCACCGAGGGCCGTGCCGCATGCGCTCAGCAGGCAGAGCACCAGGACGACGAGTACGCCGACCGGCCCGTGACCCGCCCCACTGCTCCGACGCCCCCGGTGCCGGGACCCGCGGACCGCGCGCGTCGTCATACGGCCACCCCGGCGTCAGCGGGGAACCGGCGTGCCAGGGCGGAGAACACGGCCCCGTTGAGGCGGAACGCGGCGTGGGTCTCGGCGACGATCCGCGCCCTGTCCGTCTCGGTCCAGGGCGCCTCGTCCAGCGCGCGGCGGTAGTCGTCCTTGAACGGCTTCGGCTTGGGGATCTGCGGGAAGTGGTAGAAGAGCAGGCCGGGCTCGCCGGGGGTCAGCGGGTAGGTGCGGGCCAGGATCCGGCCCAGGGCCAGGCCGCCGGAGAGGTCCCCCAGGTAGCGGGTGTAGTGGTGGGCCACGAACCCTCCGGCCCACGTGGCGGCGTCCTCGATGCGGGCCGCGTAGACCCGGGCGGCGTCGCTGGGGGTGATGACCGTGCGGAAGTCCAGCCCCACCAGCGCGGCCAGATCGGCCTCCAGTGCCGGCAGTCGCTCCAGCGCGGGGTCGATGAACCGGGCCGCGACGGGGTCCGTGGCCAGCCGTGCGGCAACCGACTCCAGCGCGGTGTAGATCACCCAGTGCTCGGCGGCGAGTGCGCCGTAGCCCTCGATCCCGACGCGTCCGTCGAGCAGGCGCTGCATGAAATCGGAGGTCTCAGTCTCCTCGTGCACCGCCCTGGTCTGCCCCCGCAGCACGGTCGAGAACGGGGTCTCGTCGGGGGACGGCGTCCCCCCGGACAGCACGGAATTGATCGCAGGCACGGCTGAGAGCTCCTTGGAGCGGAGTGTGGGAGCCAGATCCGCGGACCCGGCAGAATCGGAACCAAGGTAACACTTACTAAGGCCAGGCTAACCTAAATCTGTGAGATATACATCACATTCACGTTGCGATATTTCCGGCGCGAACGAGGCTTCACCGGGCGTCCACCGGGCGTTCTCCGCGCGGTGGTCTGCGTGACCTTGACTCTTCCCGCCCCGTACAGTTCCCCCCGCGACAGGTTCCGCGGAAACGAAGGAGACCCCATGCAGGCGACCCGGCGCCCCGGCGTGCTCGTGACCACCCTCACCTCGGCGGCGTTGCTGCTGGCGGCGTGCAGCGAGCCGGCCGCGGACGAGGAGGGCGGCTCCGACGAGGGCCAGACCGGCGGCGGCAGCGGCAGCATCACGGTCTACACCTCCGAGCCGCAGGAGAAGATCGACGAGATCGTCGCCGCGTTCGAGGACGCGCACCCGGACGTGTCGGTCCAGGTGTTCCGGGCAGGCACGGGCGACCTGAACGCCCGGATCGCCAGCGAGTTGGAGACCGGGGACGTGGGCGCCGACGTGCTGCTCGCCGCGGACGCCCCGACCTTCGAGGGCTACAAGGACCAGGACCTACTGCTGGAGCACACCCCCGCCGACGCCGAGGCCCTGCTGGAGCAGGTCGTCGACCCCGAGGGGTACTACGTCGGGACCCGCCTGATCCCGACCGTCATTGCCTACAACACCGGGGCGGTGCAGGATCCGCCGACGTCCTGGCAGGAGCTGACCGACGACACCTACGCCGGCCAGCTGGTGATGCCCAACCCGGACGTGTCGGGGGCGGCCGCCTACAACGCCGCGGTGTGGCTGCTCACCGACGCGCTCGGGGAGGACTGGATCCGGGCCCTCGGCGAGAACGACGTCCTCGTGGCCGAGTCGAACGGCCCCGCCTCCCAGGCCGTGGCCGACGGGTCGCGCCCGGTCGGCGTGGTCGTGGACTACCTCGTCCGGGACCTCGCCGCCCAGGGGTCGCCGGTCGAGGTGTCCTACCCCAGCGAGGGCGTGCCCTACGTCGCGCAGCCGGCCGCGGTCTTCGCCTCCAGCGACAACCCCGAGGGCGCGACGGCATTCGTGGACTTCCTGGTCTCCAGCGAGGGGCAGACGATCGCCGTGGAGCAGAACTACCTTCCGGTGCGCTCGGACGTCGGGACCCCCGACGGTGCCCCGTCACTGGAGGAGCTGGCCCTGCTGGAGGTCCCCCTGGAGGAGGTCACCGCCGAGCAGTCCCGCGCGGTGGACCTCTTCAAGGAGGCGGTCCTGCCGTAGTGACCCCCCTGCTGCGGCTCTCGATCTGGGTGGCCCTCGCCGGGGTGGTGCTCACCCCGTTGGCGCTGGTGGTCTCCCTCGCCTTCGGCGCCAACCACCTGCCCATGCTGGTGGAGGCCGGTCTCCTGGAGGCCGCCCTCAACTCCGTGGTGTCCGCGCTGTGCTCGGCGCTGCTCGCGGTGGCCGGCGCCGCCCTGCTGGCCGTGCTCGTGGACCGGTCCGACCTGGCCGGCCGGGGCGGGGTGCGACTGCTGATGCTGACCCCGTTGCTGGTGCCGCCCTTCGTCGGCGCCATCGCCTGGACCGGGCTG
The DNA here is from genome assembly GCF_057176825.1 of Ornithinicoccus sp. Classification (NCBI taxonomy): domain Bacteria; kingdom Bacillati; phylum Actinomycetota; class Actinomycetes; order Micrococcales; family Intrasporangiaceae; genus Ornithinicoccus; species Ornithinicoccus sp. Next base: position 3,054,228 of record NZ_CM169976.1, read on the forward strand.
CTCACCCGGGGCGGATTGGTGCACTCGGTCACCGGGTGGGCGCCGTGGCAGATGTATGGCGGCAGCGGGGTGGTCTTCCTCCTCACCGTGCACTCGCTGCCGGTCGCGTACCTGGTGGTGTCCGCGGCCCTGGCCCGGGTGCCGGCTGACCTGGAACTCGCCGCCCGGGTGTCCGGCGCCACCCCCCGCCGGGTGTTCGGCGACGTGACCCTGCCGCTGATCCGCCCGGCCCTGCTCGCCGCGTTCACCCTGGTCTTCGTGGGCAACCTGGGCGACTTCGGCATCCCGATCCTGGTCGGCTCGCCCGCCGGCTACGACACCCTGGCCACGATGATCTACCGCTTCCTGCAGTCCGGCACGGTGGAGGCGCCGCTGCAGGTGACTGCCCAGATCGGGGTGGTGCTTGCTGATCCTGGGCATTGCCGGGGTCATCGTCGACCGGATCGTGGCGCGGCGCTCGGTGGAGCTGGACGCGGCCGGGCAGGTGGGCACGGTGCTCCCCCTGGGGCGGCTGCGGGCTCCGGTCTCGGGGGCGGCCTGGCTGGTCGCGACGCTGCTGACGGTCGGCCCGCTGCTGGCCCTGGCCACCCGCGCCCTGCTGCCGGCTCCCGGCGTCCCGCTCACCTGGGAGACGATCACGCTCGACAACCTGCGACGGGCGCTCACCGCACCGAGTACGGTCTCCGGCGTGACGAACTCGGTGGTGCTGGCCGGAGGGGCGGCCCTGCTGTGCGCCGTCCTCGGCCTGGCCATCGGCGTCCTCACCACGCGCGCCGCCTCCCGCACCTCCGGCCCCATGCTCTTCACCGTGCTGCTCCCCCAGGCCGTGCCGGGCCTGATCATTGCGGTCGGCTGGCTGATCCTCGGTCGCTACACCGGGCTCTACAACACCGGGTGGGTCATCCTGGGCGCCTACGTCACCGCGTTCACCGCCCTCGTCGTGCAGTCGGTCCGCGGCCCGCTCGCCGGGATGGCCAGCTCCTGGGAGGAGGCGGCCCGGCTCTCCGGCGCGGGCCCGCTGCGCTCCCTCTGGGACACCAGCGTGCGGCTGGCGCTGCCCGCGACCGTCAGCGGGGCCGCACTGGTGGCGGTGACGGCCGTGCGCGAGCTGACCCTGTCGGTGCTGCTCGTCTCGCCCGGCACCCAGACGTTGGGCGTGGTGATCTTCAGCTACCAGCAGGCCGGCGACTACAACGCCTCCTCCGCCCTGTCCCTGGTCTTCATGCTGGTCGGGGTGGCGGCCGTGGCCATGGTTGTGCCGGGCAGCGGCGGGCGGCGCCGGCGCTGGCTGCGAGGCAGCTCCTCGATGGCCCAGGGGGTGCGAGCATGAGCCGGATCGAGATCGCGGGGCTCTCCGCCGCCTACGGCAGGGTGCCGGTGCTGCACGACATCGACCTGGAGGTGCCGGACGGGACGGTGCTGACCCTGCTCGGCCCATCCGGATCGGGCAAGACCAGCCTGCTGCGTACGGTCGCCGGGTTCCTGGACCCCGTGGCCGGGAGCGTGCGTGCCGGTGACCGGCTGCTCGTCGAGGCGGGCCAGCGCCCGGTGCCGCCGGAGCGGCGCAACCTGGCCATGGTGTTCCAGCACCACGCAGTGTGGCCGCACCTGACCGTCGAGCAGAACGTCGCCTACCCCCTGCGTCGCCGCCGGGTCAGCCGCGCCGAGCGGGAGGAGCGCATCGAGCACGCGCTGGACGCGGTCGGACTCACCGAGTTCGCCGACCGCCGTCCCGACACCCTGTCCGGTGGGCAGCGGCAACGGGTCGCCCTGGCCCGGGCGATCGTCGCCCGCCCCGAGGCACTGCTGCTCGACGAGGCGCTGTCCGCCCTCGACGAGCCGCTGCGCGCCGCCCTGCGCCTGACCCTGCGCCAACTGGTCGACACCGAGGGACTCACCGTGATCCAGGTGACCCACGACCGGGACGAGGCTCTCGCTCTGGCCGACAGCATCGCCGTGCTCGACCACGGCCGGGTGGCACAGGTCGGCTCGCCTGCCGAGTTGGTCGACGCCCCGGCCTCGGCGTCGGTGGCCCGCTTCCTGCACGACGCGACCGTCGTGGACGGCACGGTCGACGACGCGGGTGTGTTCCACGGGCCGGACGGCCACCCCACCGTCGACCCCGATCGGCTCGCCCGACCGGCCGGGCAGGTCCGCGGGCCGGCCACCCTGGCGCTGCTCCCCCAGGGCCTCCAGGTCTGCGCACCGGACGCCGGCGATGGGCCGCCGGCCGAGGTCGAGGCGGTGCTCTACGGGCGGTCCGGCAGCACGGTCGTCTGCCGTTGGCTGGGTCGCCAAGTCCGTGCCCTCACCGCCGGCGAGCCCGACGACACCCTGCACACGGGCCAGCGGGTGGGGCTGCGGGTCGGGCACGCGGCGGTCTATCCGGCCTGAGGCACGGGCGCCGGCACGGCGTGGTGCGCCACACTCAGCGCAGCGCCTGGTCCCTGATGACGGAGACTCCAGGAGACCGACCTCGGGCTGGACGAAGTGCTTCACCTCCTCCGGTCGGACCCCGATCTCGTGCTGGGTCCAACAATCCGCGGAACTCCTCGCTCTGTGCGAGCAGGAGGTCGGCCAGTTGCGCGGCGCGCGATGACGGACCTCGCACGGTGGTCACCTCGCGCAGGCCCGAGACGAACATCCGGCTCAGGAACGGGTGGTCCTCCGGGGCATACCGCGCCCGCGTCGCGGGGTCGGTGAACCAGCGGTAGCCGATGCTGCGGGCCGGCCCCCGGTATGCCGTGAGGTCACCTGTGAGGGCGACGCCGAGCGGGGTCTGTCGCAGCGTCTCCCCGAGCTCGGTCACGATCTTGGCGGGGGTGTCGTGCAGCCGGTCGAAGATGCGCAGCAGACCAGGGCTGATGAAGTCGGAGCCCGCGCCGCGCGCCGGCGGGTTGTGCCCGGCGAGATGGAACAGGTGGTCCCGCTCGTCCAGGGAGAGGTGGAGTCCCTGCGCGATGGGGGCGAGCATTTGCTCAAAGGGGCGGAGGCCGAGCGCGTCTGGACGGTCTCCGAGGCACTCACCCAGGTGGCGTTGCCGCGCCGGTGACCGGTGGTCCCCACGACTCTCCCCACCTGCCGCCGCACGGTCCGCCCGAGCCAGCTCACGGCATACGGGCCGGCGCGCGCCCCCGGCAGGACTCGAACCTGCAACCTACGGATTAGAAGGCCGTTGCTCTATCCATTGAGCTACGGGGGCCGTGACCGGGGCGGTGGACCCACCGCGGTCGGGCGCCATTCTAGGCGTGGCTACGATTCCGGGATGGACGCACCCGATGCCCCGCTGACGTCACTGCGCGCCCAGATTGACGAGGTCGACAGCGACATCCTCGACGCCCTGACCCGCCGGCTTGAGCTGGTCAGCCAGGTGGGCGAGGTCAAGGGCCGGTACGGGCTGCCGATCTATGCGCCGGACCGGGAGCGGGCCATGATCGCGCGGCGTCGCGAGGAAGCCGCGGCCCGCGGGCTGTCGCCCGACCTGATCGAGGACATCCTGCGCCGGTGCATGCGGGAGTCCTACACGCACGAGAAGAACATGGGCTTCACCCGGCGCGCCCCGGACCTGGGGCCGGTCGTCGTGGTCGGTGGCCGGGGTGCCATGGGTGCGCTGTTCGGGCGGATGCTCACGCTCTCCGGCTACCAGGTCGAGGTGCTGGACAAGGAGGACTGGGACCGCTCCGAGGAGCTCCTGGCGGGTGCCGGGATGGTGCTGGTCAGCGTCCCGATCCACGACACGCTCGACGTCATCGCGGCGCTGCCCCCGTTGCCCGAGGGGTGTCTGCTGGTCGACCTCACCTCCACCAAGGCCAAGCCGCTCGCCGCGATGCTCGCCGCCCACCCGGGGCCGGTCCTGGGGTTGCACCCGATGTTCGGGCCCGGCGTCGACAGCTTCGCCAAGCAGGTCGTCGCCTATGCCCCCGGCCGCGACCCGGAGGCCAGCGAGTGGTTGTTGGACCAGATGCGACTGTGGGGCGCCAGGGTCCATGAGGTCGAGGCGCACGACCACGACCACGCGATGGGCCTGATCCAGGCACTGCGCCACTTCTCCACCTTCGCCTACGGGCTGCACCTGGCCCACGAGGATCGGCCGCTGGACGAGTTGCTCGCGCTGTCCTCCCCCATCTACCGGCTCGAGCTCATCATGGTGGGCCGTCTCTTCGCCCAGGACCCCGAGCTGTACGCCGACATCATCATGGCCTCGTCCGACAACCTCGAGATCATCGAGCGCTACCACCAGCGGTTCGGGCAGGCCCTCGCCCTGATCGAGCAGCAGGATCGCGCGGGATTCATCGAGGTGTTCCGCGAGATCGGCGAGTGGTTCGGGCCGTATGCCGAGCGGTTCCTCTCCGAGAGCACCTCGCTGCTGGCGCACGCCGACGCCACCCGCTGAGGGGTGGCACCGCCAGACCACACGTCTGGTGCCCTCAGAAACCGCCAGACCACACGTCCTGTGGGGGTGTGGGACCGCCAGACCACACGTCCGGTGCCCTCAGAAACCGCCAGACCACCCGCCCGGTCGAGTGGGGGGCGGGGCCGCGGCGGGCGAAGGGGGATGCGTGGGGGCGAACGCGGCTCGCCCCTGCTGCACCATCGCGAGCAGCTCCTGCTCCCGGGGCAGCCACACCGCGGGTGAGTCACCGCGCTCCAGGTGCCGGCGGGCGACGGCGAGCTCGGTCGCGTCGTCCTGGAAGGCCTCCATCGCCCGTTGCGCGCGGCGGCCGCCGACGCCGCGGGCCCACCTGCGGGCCTGGCGGCGTTCCCGCGGCGAGGTCAGCATCGAGACCTCGCCCGGGGTGAACCACCCGTTGATGCCGTAGTGCGTCAACTGCTCGCGAAGCAGCCTGGTCTCCCGGCGGCGCGCCCAGACCAGGATCGTGACAAAGCCCAAGAACAACGGGACCTGCACCAACACGTACACCGTGAGGAACCCGCGCAGGTCGGAACTCACGGCGGCGTAGTTCCACAGCGCGTGCAGGAACACCGCGGCACCGAATCCCCCCAACGGGATCAAGGCCGCGGCCAGCGTGCGCCGGTAGGCGATGATCCCCAGTGCCAGGCCGAAGCACACCGTGAACATGGGGTGGATGAACGGGCTGACCAGGCAGCGCACGACGAATACGCCCACCAGCCCCTCGGCGCCGTGATCCTGGTAGTTGGTGCCCAGGTAGAGGATGTTCTCGACGAAGGCGAACCCCGCCCCGACCATGCCCGCGTAGACGATCCCGTCGACGATCCCGTTGAACTCACGACGGGCGAGCAGGAAGATCAGCAGCACGCCGAGGCACTTGAGGAACTCCTCCACGAGGGGTGCGACAAAGACCGGCCCGGCGATCTGGGTGTCCACCTGGAGCCCGCCGAAGAAGGCCACCCCGAGCTCGTTGAGGACCAGGGCGCCCAGCGTGGAGACCAGGGCTCCCCACAGGAAGGCGAACCACATCAGCCTGGCCGGCTCGGCCTCCATCCGGTCCACCCAGAGGAACACGGGGACGACGATGCCGATCGCGATGGAGGCCGTCAGCGCGCCCAGCAGCGCACCCTCGGCACCGGTGTTCTCGCTGATCACCGACACCAACACGAGTGCGCACAGCAGGAACAGCGTGACGGCCACCCCGGTCAGCAGGGCCCGCCGCACCCCGGGCATCCGGCTCGCGTTCTGCGGGGCCGGGGCCTGCGGGTGGTACACCGGCTGCTGCCATGCGGGAACGGACATGTGCGGCAATGTACCCGGCCGGCGAACTAGGGTGTGAGGCGTGACCGAAGCCGCCTCTGCCCGTGCCCTGACCGACCGGATCGTCTGGATCGACTGCGAGATGACGGGGCTGGACCCGACCCAGGACGCCCTGATCGAAGTCGCCACGCTCGTGACGGACTTCGAGCTGAACCTGCTCGGCGAGGGCGTCGACCTGGTGATCCGGCCGCCCGAGGAGGCCCTGGCACAGATGGGCGACTTCGTCCGCCAGATGCACATCGATAGCGGACTGCTCGACGTGCTCGCGGACGGGACGACGCTGCAGGACGCCCAGGAGCACGTGCTCGCCTACGTGCGCGAGTGGGTCCCGGAGGCCCGCAAGGCACCCCTGGGTGGCAACACCATCGCCACCGACCGCGCCTTCCTGGCCCGGGACATGCCCGAGCTGGAGTCGCACCTGCACTACCGGATGATCGACGTCTCCTCCATCAAGGAGCTGTCCCGCCGGTGGTTCCCCCGCGCCTACTTCGCCGCGCCGGAGAAGACCGGCGGGCACCGGGCGCTGGGCGACATCCAGGACAGCATCAACGAGTTGCGCTACTACCGCAGCGCCGTCTTCAAGGACCTCCCCGGCCCGGACAGCGCCTCGTTGAAGGAGCTGGCCCGCCAGATCACGGCACCCCCCGCCGACCCGGACGCCGGCACCACCGCCGGCTGACGACATACGGAGAGACGGCAATGGCCCCCGCCACCCTGTGGGGTGACCGGGGCCGTTGCCTGGGCCCTCGCACGGGCCCGCTGCGGGAGTGGGGTCAGCCGCGGATCGCGGAGATGTCGAACTCCAGGGTGACCTTCTCGGAGACGAGCACGCCACCGGTCTCCAGTGCGGCGTTCCAGTCCAGGCCCCAGTCCTTGCGGTTGACGACCAGGGAGCCCTCGAAGCCGGCGCGCAGGTTGCCGAACGGGTCGGTGGCCGAGCCGGTCGGCTCGAACGGGATGCTGACCGACTTGGTGACGTCCTTGATGGTCAGGTCGCCGGTGATGACGTACTCGCCGTCCTCGCCCAGGGCGACGTCGGTGGAGACGAAGGTGATGGTCGGGTAGGTGTCCACCTCGAAGAAGTCGCTGTTGCGCAGGTGCTCATCACGCTGGGCCTGCCCGGAGAAGACGCTGCCGGTCTGGATGGTGACCTTGGCCCAGGACTTGCTCACGTCGGTGGTGTCGATGTGCGCGGTGCCCTCGAACTCCTGGAAGTGGCCGCGGACCTTGGTGACCATGGCGTGGCGGGCGGTGAAGCCGAGGCGGGTGTGGGTGACGTCCAGGGTGTAGTCACCGGCCAGGTCGGCGACGGCGTTGCTGGTCGGCTCGTCGATGACGGCGGTGGCGGTCTTGTTCTTGGAGAAGAGGCCCATGGTGGGTTCCTTTCGGTCGTGGTCTGTGGTGGTGCGTGGTCTCGGGTTGTGCGCCGGTTGTGGCGCTCACTGGGTCAAACATAGTTGAACTATCAATCATTCCCAAGGGTTTGTGGCGCTTGTCACACTGAGGGAAGGTTGCGGCCGGGTCTCATTCGGGTGTGTCGCGGCCTCCCGGAGCAACATTCCGGGATCCTTATGGCGTCTCGTGTGTGACAGCACAACCGGGTCAGGAGGGTGGACGGGCATGGTGCTCAGGAAGGACTCCGCGGTCGCGAACGCGCTGCGCGAGGTCACGCTGCGACGTCGGGACCTGCTGCGCGGCGGGCTCGGACTCGCCGTGGGCGCGACCGTCGGCGGTGTCGTGGTCGACCCCGAGCGGTATGCCGCACCACCGCCTCCCCCGCCGGAGCCGGAAGAGCCTCCGGAGCCTGAGGAGCCGGAAGCTCCCCCAGAGACCGAGCCGGAGCCCGAGGAGCCGCCGGAGGAAGAGCCGGAGCCCGAGCCCGAGCTGACCTCGTTCCGCCGCGGCGACTCCGGCGATGCCGTGCTGGCGCTCCAGGAGAAGCTCGGCGCCGTGGGGTACTGGTGCGGCACGCCCGACGGCGGCTTCGGCCATCTCACCGAGCAGGCCGTCTTCGCCGCCCAGAAAGCCAACGGCCTGACCCGCGACGGGATCGCCGGGCCGCAGACGCTGGCGGCCGTCGAGTCCGGCTACCTGCCCAGCCCCGTCTCCAGCGGCGACCTCTTCGAGGTCAACCTCGCCAGCCAGCTCATCCTCGTCGTGCGTGGTGGCGCCACGACCATGGTGTTCAACACCTCGACCGGCAACGGCGAGCCCTACACCTTCGAGGGTCGCGACTACATCGCCGTCACGCCGACCGGCGACTTCGCCGTCTGGTACACCGACGGCAGCGGGTGGCGCGACGGGGAGCTCGGCGAGCTCTACCGGCCGATGTTCTACTCCGGCAACTACGCGGTGCACGGCTCGGACTCCATCCCGCCCTACCCCGCCTCGCACGGGTGCTGCCGGGTCTCGGTCGCCGCGATGGACATGGTCTGGTCCACCGGGCTATTGGCCATGGGCGGCCGCGTCCGCGTCGTCTGACCTGCGATGTCCTCGTATCGAGGACAGATCCGCACGGTGCGCCCCACGCGAGCGGCACCGCGAGGCCGCTCAATCTCGCGTGGAGCATCAAGGGGCCTATGACCCCCTTCATTTACCACGCGAGATCAGGCCCCACCGACGACAGCACTTCCCCGCCCACCGCACCAGCGTCCACCCCAGCGGCGTCCACCGCACCGGCGTCCACCGCCCAGGAGGCCCGGCCGGGCTCGCCCGAACTGGCACCCTGACCTGCGATGTCCTCGTATCGAGGACAGATCCGCACGGTGCGCCCCACGCGAGCGGCACCGCGAGGCCGCTCAATCTCGCGTGGAGCATCAAGGGGCCTATGACCCCCTTCATTTACCACGCGAGATCAGGCCCCACCGACGACAGCACTTCCCCGCCCACCGCACCAGCGTCCACCCCACCAGCGTCCACCGCACCAGCGTCCACCCCACCAGCGTCCACCGCACCGGCGTCCACCGCACCGGCGTCCACCGCCCAGGAGGCCAGGCCGGGCTCGCCCGAACTGGCACCCTGACCTGCGATGTCCTCGATACGAGGACACCCGGCCGGGCGAGGCACCCGCGAAGGACGGCGCGCACAGGGCACGGCGCGTGCAGAGCCGGCACCGCAAGCCAGCTCAATCTCGCGTGGAGGATAAACGGGCCTATGACCCCCTTCATTTACCACGCGAGATCAGGTCCGCCGACGACAGCGCCTCCCACACACCGCACGGGCACCCACCGCATACGCCCGGCCGAGCTCGCCCGGACTGGCGCCCTGACCTGCGATGTCCTCGATACGAGGACACATCGTCGACTGCTCCCGCCTCAGTCGGCGAGTTGCAGCCCCAGCAGCGAGTCCAGTCCCGGTCGGGCGACGGCGGCATCGAGGTGCCCGGCCGCGGCGAGGACGGCCAGCCCGTGCACCGCACCCCACAGAGCCGCGGACGTCGCCGCGACCGTGTCCTCGGCGACCCCCGCCGGCATGGCCTCGCGCACCGTCGTGGCGAGGAACTCGTCGTTGGCCTGGATCAGGGGCGCCGTCACCGGGCTGGGGTCCCGCGGGTCACACACCTCGGGGTCGAAGATGATCTGGAACACGGCCGGGTACCCCGTCGCGAAGTCGACGTAGGCGATCGCGACATCGAGCAGGCGGTCGCGGGGTGTGCTGGCCGCATCGCGGGCGGCGACCATCGCGTCCAGCAGGTCGCCCAGACCTCTTGCGGCTACCGCCTTGAGCAGTCCCTGCCGGTCTCCGAAGTGGTGGTACGGCGCGTTGTGGCTTACCCCCGCCCGGCGCGCCACCGCCCGCAGGCTCACCGAAGCTGATCCCTCCTCGGTGAGGAGGTCGACCGCTGCCTGCTCGAGGGCGGCCGCGAGATCCCCGTGGTGATAGGGAACTTTCGATCTTGACACGGTCAACATCCTAACCTAAGTTGACAGCGTCAACTTTGTTGACACTGTCTAGATTTCGCTCGATCCACGCGACCCCCACCCATCGGAGCCACCCATGTCCGCCATCCTCGTCATCGACGGCCACCCCAACCCTGACAGCCTGTGCGCCTCGATCGCGCGCACTTACACCGAGAACGCCACCGACGCCAGCCTGCTCGCCGTCCGCGAGCTCGAGTTCGACGTGCACATGCGCCACGGTTACACCCGACGGATGCCCATCGAGCCCGGTCTCGCGCACGCACGGCTGGCGATCCGCGAGGCGCGCCACCTCGTGGTCGTCACCCCGGTGTGGTGGCGCGCGACCCCGGCCATGCTCAAGGGCTTCCTCGACCGGGCACTCCTGCCCCAGGAGGACTACCGCTACACCGAGCGCGGGCTCCCCGTCGGCCTTCTGAAGGGTCGGAGCGCCCGGGTGATCATGACCTCAGACACGCCACTGTTCCTGCAGCCGGTACTGCCGGACACCCGGCTCCGGTCACTCACTCGCGGAACGCTGGCCTTCTGCGGCTACTCCCCCGTCCGGACCACGCGGTTCGCGCCGGTCAAGGGCTCGACCCCGCAGCGTCGCACCGAGTGGCTCGCCTCGGTCGCGCAGGTCGCCCGGACGGAGTCGGCCCGGGTGGCATCGTCCGAACTACTCGGAGCGTCGGCCGCCTGACCCCGCGACCCAACACCCCCCCCACCAACAACTGTGAGTACAAACGACTACTTGTGCTAACGTCGGTATGTCGACGTGGAGGTAGTCCCATGAGTGCCGATCCCGCACCGGATCTCGACCGATCACTCCGCGCCCTGGCAGACGGCAATCGACGGGCCATCCTGGCCGTCGTCCGCTCCCGCCCTCGCTCGGTGGGTGAGATCGCCGCTCAGCTCGGGCTCTCGCAGCAGACCACGTCGCACCACCTCGGGGTGCTGCGTGCTGCCGGACTCGCCAGCAGTACCCGGGAGGGCACCCGGCACCTGTTCTCCGTGCGCCCCGACGGCCTGGCAGCAGTCCGCTCCTACCTGGATGAGTTCTGGCCCACCAAGCTGGGCGCACTCAAGGCCGCTGTCGAGGCCAAGGAGGGGGCTGGCGATGGCTGAGTTCGCCACCTCGATCGACATCGACGCCGCACCGGAGGTCGTCTTCGACTACCTGGTGACCGACGACGGCATGACGGCGTGGATGGGCCAGCACGCGGACCTGGAGGCGCGGCCGGGTGGCCGCTTCGCGGTGGACATCGCCGGGCACGCGATCCGGGGCCAGTTCGTCGAGGTGGACCGACCCCGTCGCGTGGTCTTCTCCTGGGGCGTGGCCGGCAGCCCGGACCTCCCCCCGGGCACCTCCACCGTGGCGTTCACGCTGACTCCCACGGAGGCCGGCACCAGGGTCGAACTGCTCCACTTGGACCTGCCCGATGACGGCCTGCCCGGCCACGCCGACGGGTGGGCGCACTTCCTGCCCCGGCTAGACATCGCGGCACGCGTCGGCGACGCCGGGCCGGACGACTGGGTGCCGCTCCCCGACCGGACCACCGCCCACCCGCAACCTCCAGGGAGGACCCGATGAGCGCACCCCAGAACGAGCTGGCCGACCGCATACGTGTTGTCCTGGCAGACGAGCAGGAGATCCGCGAGGTCTCCATGTTCGGCGGATTGTCCTTCATGGTCCGCGACCGGATGGTAGTGGCCGCCCAGCGGGACGGCGGCCTCCTCGTGCGGATCGACCCCGCACGACACGGGGAGCTGACGGCACGCCCCGGCGCACGGCAGGCCGAGATGGGCAAGGGCCGTTCCATGGGGCCGGGCTGGATCACCGTGGACGGCGAGGCACTCGACACCAACGAGTCGCTCGCCTCGTGGATGGACGTCGCGATGCAGTTCCACCAGGCGTCCGTGCTACCGACGTAGGGGGTGCGGTTGGCCCTGCAGGGTGAGGACCGCAACGGCCCGGGGTTCCTAGCGTCGCAGCATGACCACGACGACCGGACCGACTCCCCCAGCGCCCCGCCACCACCCGGCCGCCCAGGACTTCCTCGAGCTCTCCCGCCGCGTCAAGGAGGCGGGCCTGATGGACCGCCGCCTCGGCTGGTATGTCGGACGGGCCGCGCTGCTGGCCGCGGGCCTGGCGCTGGCCACGACCCTGCTGCTCACCCTGGGCCGGACCGCCTGGCAACTCGGGGTCGCACTGCTCTTCGCCGTCCTGTTCACCCAGGCGGGCTTCCTCGGGCACGATGCCGCGCACCAGCAGGTCTTTGCCTCCAAGCGGCACAACGACCGGCTCGCCCAGGTGGTGAGCAACCTCGTGGTCGGGCTGAGCCACGGCTGGTGGGTGCGCAAGCACGGGAAGCACCACGCCCACCCCAACACGCTCGGCCGCGACGAGGACGTCGGGACGGGGGCGCTCGTCTTCGACCCTGCCGACGTCCCCCACCGCACCGGGATCCTCGGCTGGATCACCCGGCGTCAGGGGTGGCTGTTCTTCCCGATGCTGACCCTGGAGGGGATCAACCTGCACGTCAACGCGGTGCGCACCATCCTCCGGGGCCAGGACCTGAGACACCGCAGGCTCGAGGCAGCCCTCATCACCGTCCGGCTTCTCGGCTTCCCCGCAGTGGTCCTCACGGTGCTCGGGCCGGGCCTGGGGCTGGCCTTCCTGGCGGTCCAGCTGGCCGCCTTCGGCCTCTACCTGGGCGCCAGCTTTGCCCCCAACCACAAGGGTATGCCGTTGCTCGAGGCAGGCTCGACGCTCGACTTCCTGCGGCGACAGGTGCTGACCTCGCGCAACATCCGCGGCGGACGGGTGGTGACCTGGGCGATGGGCGGCCTGAACCACCAGGTCGAACACCACCTGTTCCCGCGGATGCCGAGCGTGAACCTGCACCGAGCCAGACCGATCGTCCGCGAGCTCTGCGCCGAGCGCGGCATCCCCTACACCGAGACCGGGCTGGTGACGTCCTACCGCATCGTCGTGCGCTACCTCAATCGCGTCGGGCTCGGGCACGCGGATCCGTTCGAGTGCCCGCTGGTCGCGCAGTACCGCTGACGGGGTGGGAAAAGAGAACTGGCCCCGGTGCGAACACCGGGGCCAGCGTGGGGTGAGTGACGGGACTTGAACCCGCGACATCCGCGACCACAACGCGGCGCTCTACCTGCTGAGCTACACCCACCATGCCGACCGGACGGACGACATACCCGATCCGGACAACGCGGACCATCGTACCCGCTGCGGGGGCATGCTCCGAACCGGACCGGCCGCGGCAGCCGACGACCGGTGGGGTCGGTCAGTCGGTGCGCTTGCGGCGCCCGGCCGACAGCCGGATCCGTCGGTTCTCGGCCAGCTGCTTGGACTGCTTCTCGGCCTTCTTCTCCGCGCCACTGGCGTCACGCAGCGGCAACTGGATCTCGTCCTCGGCCGGCACCCCGGACTGCAGCTGGCCCTCGCGCACCAGCTCGGAGTCGAAGACGGCCCCGAACAGCAGCGCGACGTTGGTCAGCCAGAGCCACAGCAGCATGATGATCACACCGGCCAGGGCGCCGTAGGTGGCGTTGTAGTTGCCGAAGTTGCCGACGTAGAAGCCGAACCCGGCGGTCGCCACGCCCCACACCACGATGGCCAGGACCGCCCCTCCGCTGAGCCAGCGGAACTTCGGGGGCCGCACGTTCGGGGTGCCCCAGTAGAGCAGCGCCACGATGAGCACGACGATGAGGAACATGACCGGCCACTTGGCCCAGTTCCAGACCTGGACGGCCGTGTCGCCCAGCCCGATGACCGAGCCGACGGACCGGGCCAGGTCGCCGGTGAAGACCAGCGACAGCGCCACCAGCACCACCAGCAGCAGCACGACCAGGGTGATCAGCAGCATCCAGGGGCGCAACTTCCAGAACGGCCGCCCCTCCTTGACGCCGTAGATCGTGTTCATCGCCCGGGAGAAGGCGTTGACGTAGTTGGAGGCCGCCCACAGGGCACCGGCGAGACCGATGAACAGGGCCAGGCCTGCGCCGGTCGTGCCCTGCATCTGGGTGATGTAGTCGCTGATCGGCTCAAGCTGCTCCTCGTTGGCCCCCATCTCCAGGAGCACGTCGAGCAGGGCGTCGGTGGTCCTCTGCCCCTGCCCGAGGACACCCAACAGCGAGATCAGCGCCAGCAGCGCCGGGAACATCGACATCACGCTGTAGTAGGTCAGCGCGGCGGCGAGGTCGGTCGCACCGGCGGCGGAGAACTTGCCGATGGTGCGCTTGAAGATCGACCCCCAACTGCGCTTGGGCAGGTCCGTCGGCCCGTCAGGGGTGTCGTCGGTGCGCAACCGAGCCTCGGCGGGGTCCGCCTTGTCGGGGATGTCGGTCGAGTCGGTGCTGCCTTCGGTGGTGCTCACCCTGCTGAGCCTCCTGAATTCGGGACGTGGCCGGGGCCAGTGTGTCAAACACCCCGGGGCCGCGCGATCCGGCGGGCGAGCGGCGCCGACACCGAGCACGTCCCACGACCGCAGAACGCCCCCACCGACAGCACGGTGGGGGCGTTCTGTGAAAGAGCGTGACCGGGGGGCGATTACTTGCCCTCCCAGAAGACGACGTCGGGCTTGTAGCCGGCGGCGTGGGCGGGGGCGGTGCTGACGGCCAGGCCGGCCAGCGCCAGGGTGGCAGCCAGGGCAGCGGTGAGGATGCGACGCATGTGGATTCACCTCCTTTCCAGAGGCATTCGCGGAGTGACCGTCATGGGCCGGCCCATCCTGGTGTTGAGACGTAGCAGAGATTACTGACCAGTTCTTTACGTTATGTAGAGAAACCTGCAGCCTCACCCAGCGATGATGTGGCACAGACTGATTCGCATCTCCACAACAAATGATGAGGCATCCACGGGATGTCTGTCTAGTTGGAAATCTCCATACTGTCGGCCGTTGTGTTGTGGGTTCTCACGGACGGCTTCCGGAAACACAGAAGCCCCCCAACCGGCCGGACCGGTTGAGGGGCTCCTGAGGGAGTGCGCCCACAGGGACTCGAACCCCGAACCCGCTGATTAAGAGTCAGCTGCTCTGCCAATTGAGCTATAGGCGCGCGACGCAGAACTTTAGCACCGGGAGGCCGCGCTGATGAAATCGGAGGCGGTGCGTCAGGATGGGCCCATGCGCGCACTGGTCAAGACCACCGCAGCCCCGGGACTGGAGCTGATCGACGTCCCCGAGCCGACCCCCGGACCCGGCGAGGTGAAGGTGCGGGTGCTCCGTGCCGGGCTGTGCGGCACCGACCTCCACATCGAGGCCTGGGACGACTGGTCCGCCTCCATGCTCAAGCCTCCCCTGGTAATCGGGCACGAGTTCTACGGTGAGATCGTCGAGCTCGGCGAGGGCGTCCCGCAGGGGGACGGCAAGTACGACCTGGCCGTCGGGATGCGGGTCTCCGCCGAGGGGCACGTCATCTGCGGGGTGTGCCGCAACTGCCGCGCCGGCCGCCAGCACATGTGCGTGCAGACCTCCAACCTCGGGGTCAACCGCGACGGTGCGTTCGCCGACTACGTGACCATTCCGCATACGAACGTCTGGGCCCAGCCCGAGGACATCGACCCCGAGCTGGGTGCCGTGTTCGACCCCCTCGGCAACGCGGTGCACACCGCGCTGAGCTTCCCGATGTCCGGGGACGACGTGCTGATCACCGGTGCGGGGCCGATCGGGGTGATGGCGACAGCGATCGCCCGGCACATCGGCGCCCGCTATGTGGTGGTGACCGACGTGTCCGACGAGCGGCTCGAGCTGGCCCTCGCCGCCGGTGCGGACCGGGTGGTCAACGTGGCGCGCGAGCGGGTGCGGCCCGTGCAGGACGACCTCGGGATGGCCGAGGGCTTCGACGTCGGGCTGGAGATGTCCGGCTTCCCGACCGCGCTGGCGGAGATGATCGACAACGCCACCCACGGCGCCAAGATCGCGATGCTCGGGCTGCCCAAGGAGCCGTTCGCGGTCGACTGGGGCCACGTCATCACGCACATGCTGACCATCAAGGGCATCTACGGCCGGGAGATGTACGACACCTGGTACCGGATGACCTTCATGCTGCAGACCTCCGAGGTGCTGCGCGAGCGGATCCGGTCGGTGATCACCCACCGGTTCCCGGCGGAGCAGTGGGAGGATGCGTTCGCGACCGCGCGGGCGGGGCAGTGCGGCAAAGTGATCATGGACTGGAGCTGAGGAGACACACATGTATGCCGTGAAGCAGGCTCTCGCGGATGAGCTGCGGGAGATCCGGGAGGCCGGGCTCTACAAGGTGGAGCGCGAGCTCACCTCGCCGCAGTCCGCCCACGTCACGACCGGGTCGGGCACCGCGCTGAACTTCTGCGCCAACAACTACCTGGGCCTGGCCGACCACCCCGACGTGCTGGAGGCCGCCCGCGGGGCGCTGGACGAGTGGGGCTTCGGGATGGCCTCGGTGCGGTTCATCTGCGGCACCCAGTCCCAGCACCGCGACCTGGAGAAGGCGATCGCGGACTTCAGCGGCACCGAGGACGCGATCCTCTTCCCGTCCTGCTTCGACGCCAACGGCGGCGTGTTCGAGGTGCTCTTCGGCGCCGAGGACGCGATCATCTCCGACGAGCTGAACCACGCCTCGATCATCGATGGGGTCCGGCTGAGCAAGGCCCGGCGCTTCCGGTTCCGCAACCGGGACATGGACGACCTGCGGGCCCAGCTCGAGGCGGCCAGGGACGGCGGCGCCCGGCGCACCGTGGTGGTGACCGACGGGGTCTTCTCGATGGACGGCTACTACGCGCCGCTGGAGGAGATCTGCGACCTCGCCGAGGAGTTCGACGCCCTCGTGATGGTCGATGACTCCCACGCCGTCGGCTTCGTCGGTGAGAAGGGCCGCGGCACGCACGAGCACTGCGGCGTGCTGGACCGTGTCGACATTGTGACCGGCACCCTCGGCAAGGCCCTCGGTGGTGGCAGCGGCGGCTATGTCGCCGCCCACGCCGAGATCGTCGAGCTGCTCAAGCAGCGCGCCCGGCCCTACCTGTTCTCCAACGCGGTCGCCCCGGCGATCGTCGCCGGCTCGCTGAAGGCCCTGGAGATCGCCCGCGACTCCGACGAGCCGCGCCAGGTGCTGCAGCGCAACACCGAGCTGTTCCGCTCCCTGATGACTGAGGCCGGCTTCGAGCTGCTCCCCGGCTCGCACCCGATCACGCCGGTGATGTTCCCCGGCGAGGACGGCGCCCGGAAGGCCGCCGAGATCGCCGACGCCATGCTGGCCCACGGCGTCTACGTCATCGCCTTCTCCTACCCGGTCGTGCCCAAGGGCAAGGCCCGGATCAGGGTGCAGCTGTCGGCCGCGCACTCCGAGGAGGACGTGCGGGCCTGCGTGGACGCCTTCGTCGCCGCTCGCGACCAGGTCGGTTAGCCAGCGCCCCCACCGGGCGCGAGGCGCCGCAGGGCCAGACGCGCCAGGGCAGCTGCCTGGTCGCCGAGGAAGGCGTCGTCGAAGAGCACCTCCGGGGAGTGGTTCATCGCGGCCGTGGCGGGATCGACCCCGGGCGGGCTGGTGTGGAGGAAGAAGAACGCACCCGGCACCTCCTCCAGGACGAAGGAGAAGTCCTCCGACCCCATCAGCGGGTCGGCCGCCTGGACCACCCGCTCCGCACCGAACTCCGCGCGCAACTCCTCCCCCACCCAGACAGCCTCGTCCGGGTCGCTGACTGTCACCGGGTACGCCACCCGGAACTCCACCTCCGCCGTGCAGCCGTGGGCGGCCGCGATGCCCTCGGCGAGCTCCCGCGTCGCCTCCCGCAGGGCGTCGACACTCGCGTGGGAGAGGGTGCGCACCGTGGCGCCCAGCGAGGCCGTCTCCGGTATGACGTTCACCGCCTCGCCCGCCGACAGTTGCGTGATGGTCAGCACGACCGGGTCGAAGACACTGAACCGCCGGGTCACCATCGTCTGCAGGTCGCCGGCGATGGAGATGAGGGCAGCCACGGGGTCGACCGCAGTGTGCGGCATCGACCCGTGGCCACCCCGGCCGGTGACGGTGATGTGCAGCACGTTGGATCCCGCGAGCGACGGGCCGGGCCGATACTCAAAGACCCCCGGCGGGCCGGGCAGGACGTGGACCGCGTAGGCCGCGACCGGCTTCTCACCGGAGGCCTCGAGAAGGCCCTCCTCGAGCATCACCTTCGCCCCCGCATACCCCTCCTCGCCGGGTTGGAACATGAAGACGACCGACCCCGCGAGCTCCTCCCGTTGGGCGCTCAGCAGCCGGGCGGCGCCGACCAGGCCCGCGGTGTGGAGGTCGTGGCCGCAGGCGTGCATGGTGCCGGTCGTCGCCGCGAAGTCGAGCCCCGTCGTCTCGGTCACCGGGAGGCCGTCCATGTCGCCTCGCAGCAGGACCGTCGGGCCGGGTCGGCCGCCGCGCAGCACCGCGACGACCGACGTCGTGGCGGTGCCCGTGGTGATCTCCAGCGGCAGCCCCTCAAGCGACTCCAGCACGATCGCCTGCGTCTGCGGCAGGTCCAGCCCCACCTCGGGGCACTGGTGGAGGCGGCGGCGCAGCGCCACCAGGTCGGGAAGCAGGTCGCGGGCCTGCGCGGAGAGCGTCATGCACCCGATGCTAGGACCCGCCACGATTCCCGGCCTGGGGGTGGCCTCGTTGCTATCGTCGACAGGTCGCCCACCCGCGCGACACGCTGAGGCAGGAGTCACCATGGCCGAGCACGGCACGCAGGACGTCTCGTTCGTCCGGACGCTGAGCAACGTGGACACCATCGCCATCGGGTTCGGAGCCATGATCGGCTTCGGCTGGGTGGTCCTCACCGGCGGGTGGCTGGAGTCGGCCGGCACCCTGGGGGCCTCGCTGGCCTTCGTGGTCGGCGGCTTCATCATGGTGCTCGTCGGCCTGACCTACTCCGAGCTGGTGTCCGCGATGCCGGTCGCCGGCGGCGAGCACAACTACGTGATGCGCGGCATGGGTGCCCGCTGGGCGTTCGTGTGCTCGTGGGCGATCACGGGGGGCTACATCACGATCGTGGCGTTTGAGGCGGTCGCGCTCCCCCGCACCGCGCTCTACCTCTTCCCCGACCTCAACCAGGTCCGGTTGTGGAGCGTCGCGGGCTCCGACGTCTACCTCACCTGGGCGCTCGTCGGCGTCGTCGCCGCGGTGGTGCTGACCTGGCTGAACATCCGCGGCATCAAGCCCGCCAGCGTGGCCCAGACCTTCACCGTGCTGTTCCTCCTCGCCGTCGGGGCGCTGCTGCTGCTCGGGTCGTTCGTCGGGGGCTCCGTGAGCAACATGGAGCCGCTGTTCGAGGGTGGGGTCAGCGGCTTCATCGCGGTGCTGGTGGTGGTCCCGTTCCTGTTCGTCGGATTCGACGTCATCCCGCAGTCCGCCGAGGAGGTGAACATCCCGTTCCGCAAGATCGGCCAGCTCGTCATCATCTCGGTGGCGATGGCGGCTCTCTGGTACATCCTGGTCGTCGTCACCGCCGACAGCGCCATGGACCGCTCCGACCTCGCCGCGGCCGACCTGGCCACGGCCGACGCGATGACCGCCCTGTGGGGCCACGACTTCTTCGGCACCGTCCTGGTCGCCGGCGGCATCGCCGGGATCCTCACCTCGTGGAACGCCTTCCTCATCGGGGCGTCCCGGCTGATGTACGCCATGGGCCAGTCCGGCATGCTCCCGCGGGCCTTCGGCCGATTGCACCCGCGCTACCGCACCCCCACCAACGCCCTGCTGTTCATCGGTGCGCTGTCGGTCCTGGCGCCCTGGTTCGGGGAGTCGATGCTGGTCTGGCTGGTGGACTCCGGCGCCCCCAGCATCGTGATCGCCTACTTCCTGGTCGCCGTCACCTTCCTCGTCCTGCGCCGCCGTGAGCCTGCCATGGAGCGCCCCTTCACGGTCGGCGGCCGGTCCGGGCTGGGACCTGTCGTAGGCGTCTGCGCGGCGGTGCTGACCCTCGGCCTGCTCTCGCTCTATATGCCTGGGATGCCCGCGGCCCTCACCACCCAGCCGTGGATCCTGTTCGGCCT
This sequence comes from Ornithinicoccus sp., assembly GCF_057176825.1. Classification (NCBI taxonomy): domain Bacteria; kingdom Bacillati; phylum Actinomycetota; class Actinomycetes; order Micrococcales; family Intrasporangiaceae; genus Ornithinicoccus; species Ornithinicoccus sp. Next base: position 3,073,880 of record NZ_CM169976.1, read on the forward strand.
GTGGTGGGTGCTCGGCCTCGTCTTCTGGTTGCGCGTCCCCCGCGGCATCGGACCGGGCGCCGACGCCGAGGAGCGTCTGCTGGAGGCACTGGCCCGGCGTTGAGCGACGCTCCGGCGTGTCCCGCCAGGGTGCGCGGCACGCGCGGCGGGACGAGTGAGACCGTGTCCCCATGAGCGCTGCCCCGATCCTGCTGCGCAACGCGCGGCTCGTGCCCGTCGGCCCGCAGACGACCTCGCCCCAGGGCGACGGCGGGCCCACCGACGTGCTCCTCGCCGGGGGCCGGGTCGCCGCGGTCGGGGGTGCCGCAACCGCCGACGGTATGCCGTCAGCCGCCGACGTCCTGGACCTGGCCGGCCGGTGGGTGGTCCCGGGGCTGTGGGACCAGCACGTGCACCTGTCGTCCTGGGCCCAGGCGCGGCAGCGCATCGACGTCAGCGGCAGCGTGCGACCGCAGGACGTGGTCGCCCGGATCGCCGCCCACGTCGACGCCCTGCCCGGGGACGAACGACCCTTTGCGGTCACCGGCTGGGGCTACCGGTCTGCCGGCTGGGACGAGCTGCCGTCGGTGGCCGAGCTGGACGCCGTGAGCCGCGGGCTTCCCGTCGTCATCTACTCCGGCGACGGCCACAGCGGGTGGCTGAACTCGGCCGCCCAGCAGTTGCTCGGGCTGGAGCGGACCGAGACCGCGCTGGACGAGGACGCGTGGTTTGCGGCGTTCACCCGGTTCACGGCGCTGCCGGAGGTCGCGGCCGAGGCGGAGCAGGGACTGGGCGTCGCCGTGCGCGACGCCGCCAGCCGCGGCATCGTGGGGCTGGTCGACCTGGAGTTCGACTCCTCCTTCGGGTTCTGGCCCGCCCGGGTGGCGCGCGGGGTCGACGAGCTCCAGGTGCGCACCGCCGTCTACCCCGACCGGCTCGAGGACCTGATCGCCCTGGGACGCCAGACCGGGGACTCCTTCGATGCCACCGGGGACCTGGTGCGCATGGGCCCGTTGAAGGTGATCACCGACGGCTCGCTGGGCACCCGCACCGCACACTGCTGCGACCCGTACCCGGCCACGCTGCAGGGCGACTCCCCCCACGGCAAGCAGAACGTGCCCGGCCCCGAGCTGGAGGACTTGCTCCGCACGGCCACCGGGCACCTCCTGGACGTCGCCGTCCACGCCATCGGCGACGCCGCGATCGAGATCGCCCTGGACGCCTTCCAGGCCACCGGCGCCCGGGGCTCGATCGAGCACGCCCAGCTCACCACTCCGGCGCAGATCACCCGGATGGCGGCACTCGGCATACGGGCCAGCGTGCAGCCCGCGCACCTGCTCGACGACCGCGACCTCATCGCCCGGTGCTGGCCCGGGCGGGAGGAACGGTGCTTCGCGTTCCGCTCGATGCTCGACGCGGGCATCCGGCTGGTGCTCGGCTCGGACGCCCCGGTCGCGCCGCTGGACCCGTGGCTCGCGATGGCTGCCGCGGTGCACCGGTCGGCCGACGAACGCGAGCCGTGGGTGCCCGAGCAGGCGATTAGCGTCGCCGAGGCGTTGGCGGCCAGCACCGACGGGGTGGGCACCGTGTCGGCGGGGCAGCGGGCCGACCTGGCGGTGCTGGACCACGACCCGCTCGAGGTGGCCGACGACACTGCCGAGGCGGGGCGTCGGCTGCGGGCGATGACGGTGGCCCTGACCGTGAACGGGGGGCGGGTCACCCACACGGCGCTCTGATGCCCGCCCCGCGTGGGCGCATCGGGCTGGCGCGTCGGGCGGGCGCGTCGGGTGGCGCGTCGGGCACGTCGGGCTGGCGGGTCTGGTCCGCGGGGCACGTCACTGGCTACCGTGGGTCATGACCACGGACCCGGAGCCCCGCCGCAGTGCCCTCGTCGGCCCGGCCGCCGTGGTCGCCATCGCCGCCTCGGTCACGGACCTAGCGATCCTTGCCGCCTTCCACCTCCTGCAGCCGGACGTCGACCCACTCACCTCCCCCACCAGCTCCTACGTCCACGGGACCGCCGGGTTCGCCTCCCACGTCGGGACACTCGCCGCGGGCGTGGGGGCGCTGGCCCTGGCCGTGGCGCTCGGCCCGTTCCGGAGCAGCCGGCGTGATCTCGCCGGGCTCGGGCTGCTCGTGATCTTCGGGCTGGCCAAGGTGGCGCAGGCCTTCTTCCCGATCGACCCGGAGGGAGTGACGACCGGCGCCGGCACGGCCCACAACCTGCTGGGCAACCTGGCGTTCTTCACACTGCCGGTCGCCGCGGTGCTCCTCGGGCGTCTGGTCTCCCGGGTCTCCCGGCGCAGCGCCGCGGGACCGCTGGGGTGGATCCTCGTCGTCACGACCGTCGGGGTGTTGCTGGGCGATGCCGCCGGCGTCTTCGGGCTCGCCCAGCGGGTCTATCTGGTCACGGCCGCGGTGTGGGTCGCCGCGGTGGCGCTGGTGGTGGCCGTCAGGGTTGCTCCCGCCGCGAGGGGTCGCGGCTGAGGTCGCGCCGATGCCCGCGGGCGTCGGGCGTCCGCGGTGTCATCCGCGACGACGACGGGCGCCGCGCTCCCACCAACCGGTCGGAGCCTCCTCGCGCAGCCGCGCTGCGGTGTTCTCGACATTCCCCAGATTGCAGAACTTCCACAACTCCTTGGCTGCGCGCCTGTACTGGAACACGACCTCGTCGACCTCGAAGGCATCCAGCTCACCGGCGCGGTGCCGGTCGATGGCCTCACCGACGTGGGCGACGAGGACGTCCAGTTGCGCCTCGTGGTAGGCGGCGACCTCCTGCCGAGCTGCTCGCCGTGCGGCCTTGTCCGACATGACGGCGAATGTATCGCGACACCGGGTCATCGGCACGCGTAGAATGGAGAAGCACCCTCGGCCCGCGCCGAGGGTTTTTTCATGCACGCACCTGTTCTCGGCCAGCTCTTCCACCGACCCGCCACGAGCGTCCGCGGCGGCACGATCCTCCCGCTGAACCTTCTGGCGCAGCAGTACCCCGACCTCTACGCCCAACACCGGTCCCGACACCCGGTCGACCCGGCGCTGTCGGAGCAGCCGGTCGAGCCCCTCGGCTGCCGCTGGGGTGACGTCGTCTTCTTCTCCCCGGTGCATCCGGCGCCGCTGTTCGCCGCACTCCGCCGCTCGGGCCGGACGGTGCCCGATAGCCCGCCCCTGGGTGCTACCCGCGGCCCGGCTCGACCCACGCCGCACCGTGATCCGCCTGATGCGCGCCGGCCCCGAGGGACACGCGCCGCATCCGGCAGGCCCGGACGACTACCTGCCCTTCACCACCGCCTCCCTCCGCGCGGTGGACCGGGTGACCGTCGACGCCGTCCAGAGGCTGGAGGCCCTGGGACCAGACGATCCGTGGCTCCCGTGGGTGGACGTCCCTCACGTGCTCCACCGCGGCAGTGTGCCCGTCCGCTGGTTCAGCGAACGTCCCCGGTGAGACCGCCAGACGACGCGTCCGGTGCCCCGAAAAGCCGCCAGACGACACGTCCGGTGCCCCAGGAGACCGCCAGACGAGGCGTCCGGTCGAGAGGGGGGCAGGGGCCGGGGGGTTAGAGCCAGCCGGAGCGGCGGAAGGCGCGGTAGAGCAGCACGCACACCAGCACCATGAAGCCGATGACGAGGGGGTAGCCGAAGGTCCAGTGCAACTCGGGCATGACATCGAAGTTCATGCCGTAGATGCCGGCCACCATGGTGGGAACGGCGGCCATCGCCACCCAGGCGGAGATCTTGCGCATGTCGGCGTTCTGCTGGACCGAGACCTGGGCCAGGTGGGCGTTGAGGACGTCGGTGAGCAGCCGGTCGTAGGAGTCGATGTGGTCGGTGACGCGGATCAGGTGGTCTGCGACGTCACGGAAGCGCAACTTGAGCTCCGGGGAGTCCAGCGGGCCGGTCTCCTCGTGCAGCCAGGTGACGGGGCGCACCAGCGGCTGGGCGGCCCGGCGGAACTCCAACACCTCCCGCTTGAGCCGGTAGATGGTGGCAGAGTCGGTGTTGCCCGCCCCGGCGAACACCGCCTCCTCGATCTCGTCCAGGTCGCGCTGCACCTCCTCGTCGACCGCGAGGTAGGTGTCGACGACGGTGTCCAGGATGGCGTGGAAGACGCCCCACGCGCCGAACTCGGCCATCGGGGCCGGGTCGGCCTCGAGCCGGCGGCGGACCCCGACCAGCTCGGCGGCCTCCCCGCGCCGCACCGTCACCACGAACCGATGACCGACGAAGATCATCAGCTCGCCGGTCTCGATGTCGGAGGTCTCGTCGAGGTAGCGGATGGTGCGCAACGCCGCAAACATCGTGTCGCCGTAGCGTTCCATCTTGACCCGCTGCGCCCCGTTCACCGCGTCCTCCACGGCGAGGGGGTGCAGCTCCAGCGCCTCACGGACCTGACCGAACTCCTCGTCGGTGGGGTCCTTCAGGCCGATCCAGATGAAGTCCTGCCCCGCCTCGCCCCGCACCCGGGCGAGCTCGGCGGACAGGTCGGTGCACGGCAGCCGCCGGCCCTCGGCATACACCGCCTGGTCGACGATCACGGCGTGGTCACCGGCTCACAGGTAGAGGCCGGTCCGGCCGTCCTGCACACGTTCGGCAGCCACGGCGTGCAGGTCCTTCTCCCGGAGCAGGATGTACTCCTTGGTGCCCAGCTCGACCTGGGCCGGGTCCTGCGGGTCGAACAGCACCCGGTCCCCCACCTCGACCTGTCGCACGTTCTGGCCGGTGGCCACCACCCGCGCCCACTCCAGGCGCCGGCCCACGCTCGCCGTCGCGGGGATGACGATGCCGCCCCCGGAGCGACGCTCGCCCTGCTGCCCCTCGAGCGAGACGAGCACCCGGTCGTGCAGCATCCGGATGGGCAGCTTGCCGGGATCGCCCACGGCGCCGGTCAGTTCTTGTAGAAGGCGCGGCGTGCCGCCCCCAGCACGATCGCCAGGCCGGCGACGCTGCCCAGCACTAGGGCGATGCGGTCGTATCTGGGCTCGCCCCCGGGGGTGAACACTGCGTCGTTCGCCTTGGCCTTCAGCGCGACCACCTGGCGGCGCTTGAGCTCGGCCGGGCTCACCCGGAACACGAGCTCGTCGACGGTGCGGGCGAGCCGGTCGCGGTTCGCGGCCAGCTCGGCCTCGATCTCCTTCATGGAGCGAGTCGACTTCTTGTCGGCCATGTGGCTCCCTTTCCAACGGTCGGTGACACAGGTCCTTACGCTGCCTGAGACGATAACGCAGAACACCCGCCGATCACCCAACGGAGGACACCCATGACCCGTCTCGAACAAGGCACCCCGGCCCCGACCTGGACGCTGCCGGATGCCGACGGCAACAAGGTCTCGCTCACCGACTTCGCGGGACGCAAGCTCATCATCTTCTGCTACCCCGCGGCGATGACCCCCGGGTGCACCACGGAGGCCTGCGACTTCCGGGACAACCTGGGCGTGCTGCAGGACGCCGGGTATGCCGTGGTGGGCCTCTCCCCCGACTCGCCGGACAAACTGGCGGCGTTCCGCGACAAGGAGTCGCTGACCTACCCGCTGCTCTCGGACGAGGACAAGTCGGTGCTGACCTCCTACGGCGCGTACGGCGAGAAGAAGCTCTACGGCAAGACCGTCACCGGTGTCATCCGGTCGACCTTCGTGGTCGACGAGCAGGGCGCCATCGAGCTGGCGCGCTACAACGTCAAGGCCACCGGGCACGTCGCCTCGCTGGCCAAGGCGCTCGGGGTCGCCGCCTGATGCGTCAGGCCACCCTCGGGGACGGCCTGCAGGTCAGCGCGATCGGCTTCGGCGGGATGGCGCTGAGCCACGTCTACGGCGGGATCGCGCCGGAGGAGGCGCTGGCGACCCTCCACGAGGCCGTCGACTCCGGCCTGACCTTCCTCGACACCGCCGACGTCTACGGGGAGGCCCCGCAGGGGGCGTCCGGCCCGGCCGGCACCAATGAGGAGCTGATCGGTCGCCTGTTGCGGGACCGGCGCGAGGAGGTCCAGCTGGCGACCAAGTTCGGCATCGTGAACTCCGCCGAGCGGCAGACCCGGGGCGACGCGGAGTACGTCCGCTCCGCCTGCGAGGCGAGCCTGCGCCGGCTCAAGGTCGACACCATCGACCTGTACTACATGCATCGGCGCGAGCTGACCCGCCCGATCGAGGAGACCGTCGCGGCGATGGCCGAGCTGGTCGCCGACGGGAAGGTCCGCCACCTGGGTCTGTCGGAGGTCACCGCCGAGGAGCTGCGCGCCGCCCAGGCGGTGCACCCGATCGCGGCCGTGCAGAGCGAGTGGAGCCTGTGGTCGCGGGACGTGGAGCGGTATGTCGTGCCCGCGGCGGTGGAGCTCGAGGTCGGCTTCGTGCCGTACTCACCGCTGGGCCGGGGCTTCCTGACCGGCACCCTCACCGAGGACGACGTCAAGGGGTCCATGCGGGAGGGCCAGGAGCGGTTCTCCGCCGAGAACTTCCAGGCGAACCAGCAGGTGGTCGACGTCGCCAAGGGGGTCGCCGAGGAGGTCCAGGCCACCGCCGCACAGGTGGCCCTGGCCTGGTTGCTGGCCAAGGGTCAGCAGTTCGGGTTGGGCGTCGCGCCGATCCCCGGGACCCGCAGCAGCGAGCGCGTCCGGGAGAACGCCGCCGCGGCCGACCTCAGCCTCTCCTCCGACCAGCTCGCCCGGCTGGACACGGCGGCGGACCTGGTCGTCGGAGGGCGCAACATCGCACGCGGCCAGCCGCAGTGGGTCTCCTCCGGCCGGGAGTGACCTCCCGCCGCCTCCCGCCCTGCGCGCGGTAGGCCCGGCCCCGGGGACATACCATCGTCTCCGACGCGCTCGTGGTGGAACTGGCAGACACGCAGGATTTAGGTTCCTGTGCCTTCGGGTGTGCGGGTTCAAGTCCCGCCGAGCGCACCAACGCGGGGGGGACGGCGCCGGGACATGGTGTGCCCACCTGTCCCTCCCCCGCGGGACAAACTGCCCGCCACAGTCGAGTCATCGCACCACACCACCCCACGAGGAGAACCCCGCGATGACCACTGTCACCACCACCCACACCGTCCGATCGGACGTCCCTTCCACCCCATCCAGCCAGCCGACGGGTCCCTCCCGTCGCTGGAGCGTCGCCGGGATCGGCGCGGGCCTGGCCGGCGTCGCGACCATGGTCACCAGTGCCATGATCAGCGCCGTCTACGACCGCGACCTCATCGGAGACCCGGAGGGCGTCGTCGCCCAGCTGAGCACCCAGGCCCCCTGGATGTTCGCCTTCCACACCGTCGCCCTGGTCGGCGCCGTGTTGATGGTCGTGTTCGCGGCCGGACTGCACCGGCGCCTCGCGAGCGCCCTGCCGGCGGGCAGCACGCTGCCCCTGGTGGCCTTCGCCGGCCTGCTGGGCACCGCCGTCGTCTCGGTGCTCGGCACCGGGCTGGACACCGAGTTCATGATGTCGCTGGCCTCCCGTGACGGGCTGGTCCTGCCGGAGAGCGCCGTGCTGTTCAACCACTGGGTCGGCACCATCCCCTGGGTCTGGGTGCTGGCGGGCCTGTCCGGCCTCAGCATGCACGTCGCCGCCCGTGCCGGCGCCGTGCCCCGGTGGATGGGTCGCGCCGGCCTGGTGCTCGGGGGCCTGACACTGCTGATCGGCATCTCACCGCTGCAGTACATGGCGATCCTGACGGGCTCGCTGTGGCTGCTCACCACCGCCATCGGCTTCACCGTCGGCGACAAGAGCCACCGCGCGGGCTGAGAGAGTGGAAGAGTAGCCACGTGCTCACCGACCTCCCCGCGGGGCCGGCCAAGGCCCAGCGGGCCGCGGCCGGCCCCGTGCTGGTCGTCATGGGAGTCCTGGGCGTCGCCACGGCGGCGATCCTGGCGGTCACGGTCGGGATCGACCTGGCCACCGACGCCTCCGGCCCGGGTGCCCGTCTGGCCCCGGGCTGGGGCTGGCCCTACGCCCTGCTCGGCCCGCTGCTCGTCACGCTGGCGACCACGATCCTGGTGCGTGACCCTCGCCAGGGCTTCGGCTGGGCGCTGGCCTGGCTCGGCTGCTTCTGGGCGCTCGACGGGTTGGCGCAGTCCTGGGTGCGCCACGGCATACGTCCTGACGACGCCCTCCCGCTGGTCAACCTCGCGCTCTGGATCCTCAACCGGGTGGGCGCGTTCTTGCCGCTGACGGTCGCGCTCCTGCTCATGCTCTTCCCCACGGGTCGGTTCCTGCCGGGCCCGTGGCGCGCGGTCTGCCGGGCGGCGACCCTGGCGATGCTGCTCGCCGGGGTCGTGGTCCTCCTCGCCCCCGCGCGGAACCTGCCGCAGGTGAGTCTGCCGCCCGGTGTCGACGTCGATCTCGGTGCCGTGCTGCCCCCATCCGTGGCGGACCTGGCCCAGCCGGCCACCGTGCTCGCCTCGGTCGCCGGGCTGCTGGTTGCGATGACGACGGTCGTCGTGCGCTACCGCCGCTCCGCAGGGCTGGAGCGCAAGCGGATGCGGTGGCTGCTCTGGTCGGTGCTGGCGATGGCGATCCTCCTGGCGGTCACCTACCTCGTCCAGGTGCGCACCCTGCAGGACCTGGCCGTGTTCCTCGTCATGGCGCTGCCGGCGGCCGCGCTCACCATCGGCATCGTCGACCCCGGCCTCGTCTCGATCGAGGACCTGCTCGGCCGGACCCTGCTGCTGGCCGGGCTCGGTGCCATCGTGCTGGCGGTCGACCTCGCGGGCCTGTGGCTGCTGACGACCGTGCTCGGCGAGCGCCTCGACCAGCGCCAGGTCGTGGTCGCGGTCCTGTTGCTCAGCGCGCTGGTCTACGCGCCGCTGCGGCACCGGCTGGCGACCTGGGTGCGGCGCCTCGTGCTCGGGACCGACCGGTACGACGCGGTGTCGGGACTGGCAGCCACGCTGGAGTCCACGCGGGAGGGTGGCGACCAGTTGGCGGCGGTGGCGCGCGCGGTCGCGCAGGCGTTCCGGGTGTCGTTCGTCAGCGTCGAGGTCAACCGGGCCGCGGGCGAGCGGCTCGTCGCCTCCTGGGGGCGCCGGCCGGCAGAGACCAGGGCGCTGCCGATCTCCTACCGCGGCGAGCCGGTGGGCCGCCTCGTGCTCCCCGCGCGCGGTCTGCGCAGCCGGCTGTCGCGGCGGGACGAGGAGCTGCTCGGCGACCTCGTCCGGCAGGCCGCCACGGCCGCCCGCAGCAGCCGACTCGCCCAGGAGCTGCAGACCAGCAGGGAACGCCTGGTCCTGGCCCGGGAGGAGGAGCGGCGGCGGATCCGTCGCGACCTGCACGACGGCCTCGGCCCTGCCCTCGGTGGCGTCGTGCTCCAGCTGGAGTCCGCCCGGCTGATGCTGGACCGCGACCCCGAGCAGGCGAAGGACCAGCTCCGCACCACCGCCACCCACGTGCAGGACGTGGTGGCCGACGTGCGCCGGCTCGTGCACGAGCTGCGGCCCCCCGCGCTCGATGACCGGGGCCTGGTCGGTGCCCTGCGGCAACAGGCCGATCAGGTCTCCTCCTCCCCGGGCGGGCCGCGGACCACCGTCTCCGCCACCCACCTGGGCGAGCTGCCCGCGGCCGTGGAGGTGGCGGCATACCGGATCGTGGGCGAAGCCCTCACCAACGTGACCCGGCACGCGCGAGCGACCCGGTGCGAGGTGGACCTGGCCGTGGACGGTGGGAACCTCGTGCTCAGCGTGCGCGACGACGGCGTGGGCGTGCCGCCCGACGCCGAGACCGGTGTCGGGCTGCTGTCGCTGCACGAACGCGCCGCCGAGCTCAGTGGCCACGCCGAGATCTCCTGCCCACCCGACGGCGGCACCCTGGTGCGGGCCGTCCTGCCCCTGGAGGACCGATGACGCGGGTTGTCGTGGTCGATGACCACCGGATCGTGCGGGAGGGACTGGTCGCGTTGCTGGGTGCGCTCGAAGGGATCGAGGTGGCTGGCGCCGCTGCCGATGGCCAGGAAGCGGTGACGCTGGTGGCGCAGACCCTGCCCGACGTGGTCATCATGGACATCCAGATGCCGCGGCTGGACGGGATCGAGGCCACCCGCTTCGTCACCGGGCGCCACCCCGGTGTCCGGGTGGTGATGCTGACCATGACCGAGGACGACGACACCATCCTGGCCGCGGTGCGGGCCGGCGCCAGCGGCTACCTGCTCAAGGGCGCCGGCGCTGCCGAGGTGGAGCACGCGGTGCGCGCGGCGGCCACGGGCGGGATGGTCTTCGGCGCCTCGCTCGCCGCCCGGGTGGCCCAGCTCTTCACCCAACTGGGCGGGTCGACGAAACCGGAGCAGGTCCCGTTCCCGGAGTTGACGGACCGGGAGCGCACGGTGCTGGACCGGCTCGCGGCAGGGCGCACCAACGACGCGATCGCGGCGGAGCTGTATGTCTCTGGCAAGACGGTGCGCAACACCGTCTCCTCGATCTACGCCAAGCTCCACACCGGCGGCCGGGCGGAGGCGATTGCGCGGGCCCGCGACGCCGGCCTCGGCCGATAGCCGGCCGCACACCGCACGCTGGGGAGGTCGGGCGGCGGGCCGGATCCCGCACGCGCGATGAGACCACGTTGAAAGGTCCATGAGACTTCATTCAGAAAGGCCCTTTCGGTTTGGCAGGCGGCGTTTGTGCTGGTCACACTGGATGCATGAGGACTTCACGCATCACCACCGCCGCCCTGACCGGATTGCTCGCCCTGTCCCTCGCCGCCTGCGGCAGCAGCAGCGATGACACCGACACCTCCCCCGGGGTGAGCGCCCCCGCCGGCCCCACCCAGGAGGATGAGGAGACCAGCGCCGAGGACGACGCCACCGACGACGCAGGCGCGACCGACGACGGCGCCGACGACACCACGAGCGACGACGCGGCCGGCACGGACGACGCAGGCGCGACCGACGACGAAGCCGCTGGCACCGGCGGCGCCGAGGGTGGGGGCTCGGCCGACGAGCAGCTGGCGCTGCTGGAGGCCCTGATCGCCCTCGCCGAGGACGAGGCCGGCGGCACGGCATACGAGATCGACGACGTGGACGACGACGGGTCCTGGGAGATCGACGTCGCGGTCGACAACCGCAGCGTCGAGGTCACCGTGAGCCGCGAGGGCCAGGTGATCGACACCGAGGACGACGACCTGGACGACGACGACCGCAACGCGCTGGACGCCGCGCAGATCACCATGCTTGACGCCGCCACCACCGCCCTGGCCGAGGTCGATGGGGTCCTGGACGACATCGAGCTCGACGAGGAGGACGGCACCTTCGCCTGGGAGGTGACGATCGACACCGACGACGAGGACGACGTCGAGGTCTACGTCGACGTCGTCTCCGGCGAGGTCATCAAGGTCGACCGCGACTGAGACTGACCGACCTGGCACCGCCCCGCTGGTATCTTGACGTCAAGACACCACGAGGAGGCACCATGCGCCTGCACCACGTCCAGGTCTCGATCCCGGCCGGCGGGGAGGACGCCGCGCGGGCCTTCTATGGCACGGTCCTCGGCCTGACGGAGGTCCCGAAGCCGGAGCGGCTCGCGGCCCGCGGCGGCGTCTGGTTCCGCCAGGAGGGACTGGAGCTGCACCTCGGCGTCGAGGAGCCCTTCTCCGCTGCCGGCAAAGCGCACCCGGCCTTCGCGGTCGCGGACCTGGACGCGCTGGCCTCGGCCGTGGCGGCGGCCGGGCACCCGGTCACCTGGGACGACAACATCCCCGGGGTGCGTCGCTTCCACACCCGCGACGGGCACGGCAACCGGGTGGAGCTGCAGCAAGAAGACATGGCCTGACCTGCGATGTCCCCGAAACGAGGACAATCTCCCGCCGACCTCCCCGCCGCCGGCTACCCGTGGGCCGGACCGGTCCGCAGCGGGGTGATCGGGCCCCGTGGGCTGGAGCCGGTGCCGCTGCCCCCGGACCTGGACCAGGCGGGGCGGACCCCGGTCGTCGCCGTCGGCTCCAACGCCTCACCCGAGGTCCTGGGACGCAAGCTCGCAGACCACCTGGCACGCGGCATACCGATCGCCCCGGCCGTGGTCGAGGAGCTCGTCGTCGGGCACTCGGCCCACGTGAGCGCCCGCGGCTACATCGCGGCGGCCCCGGCCCGGTGCGCCCGGACGAGCACCCCGGTCGCCGTGTGCTGGTTCGACGGCGCGCAGCTGGCCGCGCTGGACGCGACCGAGCCCAACTACCGGCGGATCCCTCTGCCCGACGGTATGCCGTGCCGCCTGCCCGAGGGCGAGGTTCCGGGGAGCCCGAGGGCACCAGTGGCGGGGGCGCAGCTGTACGACTCGGTGCACGGCGTGCTCGGCGCCGACGGGGAGGTGCTGCCGCTGCTGGACCAGGCCGGGGTGCTGGCCTGGCTTGCCGAGCGGCTGCCCGCGCCAGGCCTGCCGACCGACCACGCCGCGCTCGCCGATCCCGACGTCCGGGATCGGGTCCGTGCCGCCGTGGCCCAGCACGGGCTGAGCCTGCCATCCGGCCTATGAGCGCCGCTCACAGGAAGGTGGCGCGCAACTCCTCGATCGCCTGGGTGACCCCAGGGTCAGCGTCGCCCGCCTTGCGCAGCGCGTTGTCCAACTGGGCGATGACGGCCCTGTTGTTCGCCGGGCCGCCGGCCAGGCGCTCGGCCTGGTCCAGGTGCTGGCGGACCTGCATCAACGGACGACCCTCGAGGGTCCCGGCCCGCTCGGCCTGGTCGACGAACGACCCGGCCACGGCGAAGCTGGGCTCCCACTGGTAGCTGCGCATCGCCATCGCGTTGTGCTCGGTGAGCACGACCTCCTTGGCGGCGGCGATCTCGTTCTCGCTGAGCTGGTCGGTCGGGGTCAGCTCGAACACGTCGACGCCGCGGGCGATCTCCGAGCCGTAGACCTTGCCGTTGTACCAGTAGGCCGACCAGTAGCCACCGAGCACCGTGGTCACGGGGTCGATCGGCCCGCTGGTCGAAGAAGGCGATCTCGGTCGGGTCCGCCGGGTCGGTCATGTCGAACACCGACACGCCGCCCTGGTACCAGGCCTGCACGACGATGTCACGACCGGGCACCGGGAGCAGGTTGCCCTGGTGGGCGACGCAGTTCTCGGCGTTGGTCTGCGGGGCGGGCATCTTGAAGTAGCTCCTGGAACACCAGCTGCGGTGTCGGGCCGCTGCGGTCGATGGTGAAGACCGCGTTGGCGCCCCAGGCCAGGCGGTGGTGCGGGGCGCAGCGCGCGCCGGTGCCGCCGCCCCACTCGTCGGTGAACATCACCGTGCTCACCGTCGTTGTTGAAGTTCGCCGAGTGCCAGTAGGCGAAGTTCTCGTCGGCGACCGCGTCGAGCCGGACCGGGTCCGCGGGGTCGGAGATGTCGATGAGTATGCCGTTGCCCTGGCAGGCGCCGGCCGCGAGACCGATCTCGGGGTAGGCGGTGATGTCGTGGCAGGTGTTGGTGTTCGGGCTGCGGCGAGTAGTTGGTGCCCGCCGGGGCGCACTCGTTGGTGTCGGCGCACGGGTGCGTGGGCCGGGTCGGGCCGTTCTGCAGGCCGTTGACCGCACCGGTCTCCTCGTCCTGCGAACAGGCGTGCCTCGTTGACCACCTCGGCCGCGGCCGGGTTGTCCAGCGGCACCTTGATGACCTCGATCATCCACTGCGAGGGGTTCTCACCCTCGGGGTCGGTCTGCCCGCAGCGGCCGTCGACGAAGCCCTCGGGGGTGTGCACCGCCTCGTCGGGGTGTCGCTGGCTGGAGGTGCCGCTGTTGTAGATGTAGACCGTCGACGGGGTCGTTGGCGTCCTCCACCAGCCGGTGGGTGTGCGAGCCGCGGCAGGTCTGGATGGCCGCGACCTGGACCGGGTTGTCCATGTCGGAGATGTCCCAGATCCGCACGCCGCGGAACCGGTCCGGGTTGGGCACGTTCGCGGGCCCGGCACCCTCGGTGCCGCAGTCGAGCCGGCCGCTGGTCTCCTCCACCGAGTGGAAGAGCAGGTTGCCGTAGATGTTGGTGTCGCCCTGACCGCCCGGGCACAGCACGGAGGTGCGCAGCGACGGGCTCGTCGGGTCGCTGATGTCGAAGAGCTGGAAGCCGCGCCAGTTGCCCTGGACGTAGTGGTCACCGGTGAACGTCGCGTCGGAGTTGGCGAAGGCGAACGAGCCGAGGTTGCCCGGGTCGAAGAAGGGGGTGTCCGACTTCTTGTGGTGCGCCACCCACTCCATGCCGGACGCCGCGGTCTCGGCGTCCTCGTACCCGGCCTCGAGCCCGGCCCTGGGGTCCTCGGGATCCGGGTACTGGCCCTGGGCGGTGGCCAGGGCGGGGAGCAACCCCAGCACCAGGCCGACGGCTGCCGTGACCGCCAGGGAACGCCGGGTCCGGCGCCTCCCGCCTCGGGAACGTGAACGAGCGAGATGCACCATCGGGGCCTCCTGATCGAGGGCCGCCGGTGACTCCGCCGACCCCGCCGAATACGACCGTCCGCGGGCGCCCGGATGAAATCCTCACCGCCCGTGGCATTCTCTTGCACACTAGAATCGTCGGCAGAGGCGGACAAGGTGATCCGCGCATTCTTGAAGATGCCGTTACCGAAAGGGATGAATCGGTGAACCGCACGGCCCCGCTCGGACCGTTGCTGGTCCTCTCCCTCGCCCTCGCCGGGTGCTCCGGCGGGGCGGAGACGTCGCCGGACCCCACCGCCTCGACCTCGACCCGGCTGATCCAGGGCGCCGCCCCCGGCGAGGCGAACCAGACGCTGACCGCGATGCCCGAGATGACCGCCATCGAGGCCACGGACGCCGACGTGGAGTTCGTGCAGATGATGATGGTGCACCACGCCCAGGCGCTGGAGATGACCGCGCTGGTCCCGGACCGGACCTCCCGGGACGACGTGCCACTGTTTGCCGAGCGGATCGAGGTGACCCAGGCCGACGAGATCGCGCAGATGGAGCGGTGGTTGGCGGTCCATGCCGAGGACGCGGATGACGACAACGGGGCCGGCCACGGCGGGCACGGGGACCACGGCTCCGGGCACGAGGAGCACGCGATGCCGGGGTTGCTGACCGACGAGGAGATGGCGCAACTGGAGGCCGCCGACGGCGCCGAGTTCGACCGGTTGTTCCTGGAGTTCATGCACTACCACCACGACGGGGCGCTGCAGATGGTGGAGCAGCTGCACGACGACGGCGGCGGCCAGGAGCCCGAGCTGTGGCAGCTGGTCTCCCACATCGACTCCGACCAGCGCATCGAGATGGACCGGATCGAGTCGATGCTCGCCGACCTCGGCGCCTCGCCCACCGGGGACTGATCGCGGTGTCACGCTGGACCGAGGAGGGCTTCGCCGCCGCCCGGGCCCAGGCCGAGGCGTCGCTGGCCGAGGGCGGCGTGCCGATCGGTGCGGCGCTCGAGATCGCGGGCCGACTGGTCGGGACCGGGCACAACGAGCGGGTGCAGCACGGCGACCCCATCGCCCACGGCGAGATCGCCTGCCTGCGCAACGCCGGGCGGCAGGCCTCATACCGCGACGCGGTCCTCTACACGACGCTGGCGCCGTGCGCGATGTGCTCGGGGGCGATCATCCAGTTCGGGATCCCACTGGTCGTCGTGGGCGAGGACCGCACCTTCCCCGGCGAGTTCGACCTGCTGCGCGGGCGCGGCGTCGAGGTGGTGCTGCTGGACGACCCGCAGTGCGTGGCGCTGATGGAGCGGTTCCAGCGCGAGTTCCCGGCCGTGTGGGCCGAGGACATCGGGCAGGGGTAGCTGCCGCCCCGGCTCAGATCACCCGCACCCCGTCGGCAGCCACACCGGGGCTGAGCAGCCGCCACTCCTTGCCCCACGACTTCACCTCGGCGCGGACCGTGTCGGCCACGGCGCGGCGGGTCAGCACCAGCACGGTGGGCCCGGCGCCGGAGATGACCGCCGCGTGGCCCTGGGCCCGCAGCAGGTCGACCGCGGCCATCGAGGTCGGGTACGCCTCCCGGCGGTACTCCTGGTGCAGCCAGTCCACCGTCGCGTCCAGCAGCAGGGTGGGGTCGCTGGTCAGGGCGTGCACGAGCAGCGCCGACCGGCTGGCCTGCCGGACCGCGTCGCCGTGCGGCACCTGCGGGGGCAGCACGGCGCGGGCGGTGCGGGTGGCCAGCTTGCCCCCGACCGGGACGATGACCAGCGGGGCGATGTCCTCGTGCACCTGCAGCCGGGCGGTCCGCACCGTCTGCGGGGTCGGCATCCACGACACCGTCAGCCCGCCGTAGACGCTGGCCGAGGAGTTGTCGGGGTGTCCCTCCAGCAGCCCGGCGTGGATGTTGATGAGGTTCAGGTCCTCCGGGGTGAGCTCGCCCTGGCGGGCCAGCGCGAAGCCCAGCGCCAGGCCCCCCACCCCGGCCGCGGCGGACGAGCCGAGCCCGGCCGACATCGGGATCTGGCAGCCGTAGGTCAGGTGCAGGCCCAGACCGTGCCCGCCGAGCTCCTCCAGCCAGCCGTGGCCACTGGCCTCCAGCGCGATCCGCAGCGCCCGGGCCAGCAACGAGTTCTCGTCGCGGGGCAGGCGCTGGGCACCCTCGCCCTGCAGGTCGACCTCCAGCCCCGGGGTCTCGGTGACGCGCACGGCATACGTGTCGCGCAGGTCCAGGCCCAACCCGACCGAGTCGAAGCCGGGGCCCAGGTTGGCGGTGCTCGCCGGGACGGTGACGGTGACCGCGTCCCCGGCGGCGAACGGGGCGCCGCTCACTCCGTCAGGCCCAGCGCCCGGGCGGCGGTGACCGCGTCGATGGGCACCCGCGTGGGCTCGACGTCGGAGCCGTCGGCGTTCTTCAGCGCCCACTGCGGGTCCTTCAGTCCGTGCCCGGTGACGGTGCACACGATGGTGGCCCCGTCGGGCACCTGCCCGGCATCCGAGGCCTTGAGTAGCCCGGCGACCGAGGCGGCGGAGGCCGGCTCGACGAAGACACCCTCCCGGGAGGAGAGCAGCCGGTGCGCGGCGAGGATCTCCTCGTCGGTGACGCTGTCGATCACGCCTCCGGACTCATCGCGGGCGGCCTCCGCGAACTCCCAGCTCGCCGGGTTGCCGATCCGGATCGCGGTGGCGACGGTCTCCGGCTCGTCCACCGGGTGGCCCAGCACTATGGGGGCCGCGCCGGCGGCCTGGAACCCCCACATCCGCGGCCGCCGCGTCGCCGGCCCGGGCTGCTCGGCGTCGGTCGTGTACTGGCCGTAGCCGCGCCAGTAGGCGGTGATGTTGCCCGCGTTGCCGACCGGCAGGCAGTGGATGTCCGGGGCGTCGCCGAGCGCGTCGACGACCTCGAAGGCCGCGGTCTTCTGCCCCTCGATCCGGGCGGGGTTCACCGAGTTCACCAGCTCGACCGGGTAGGCCTCGGACAGCTTGCGCGCCAGCGTCAGGCAGTCGTCGAAGTTGCCGTCGACCTGCAGCAGGGTCGCCCCGTGTGCGATCGCCTGCGAGAGCTTGCCCATCGCGATCTTGCCGTCCGGGACCAGCACGCCACACGTCATACCGGCCTTGGTGGCATAGGCGGCCGCCGACGCGCTCGTGTTGCCGGTCGACGCGCAGATCACCGCCTTGGCCCCCGCCGCCGCGGCCGCGGAGATCGCCGTGGTCATCCCCCGGTCCTTGAACGATCCCGTCGGGTTGAGCCCCTCGTACTTCAGGTGCACCTGGGCCCCGACCAGCTCCGAGAGGTGCTCGGCCGGGATTAGCGGCGTGCCGCCCTCGCGGAGCGTGACGACCTGCTCCCGGGTGTTCGCCGGGAGGCGGTCGGCGTACTCGGCGATCACGCCGCGCCACTGGTGAGCCATGGGAGGGACCTTTCCGTATGCCGTGGAGCCGGGCGGGTGCAGCCGTGGCCGCCCGCCCGTGAGACTACAAGGCGCCGGTGGGGCTCCTGCGGTCGGTTCAGGCGTCGACCTTGGCCTTGCCCTTGCCCTTGCGGAAGCGCCGGATCAGCGAGCTGATCAGCGGGGCGGACAGCGCCAGGATGGCGGCGACCATGAGCACTCCGGACAGCGGCCGCTCGAACACGATCAGCATGTTGCCCGCACCCATCGCCGAGGTCTGCACGAGGGCCCGCTCCAGCAACGGCCCCAGCACCAGGCCGAGGACGAGCGGCGCGGCCGGGAAGTTGAACTGCTTCATGAAGAAGCCCAGCAGTCCGGCCACGAACACGACCCAGATCGTGAACGTGTTGTTGCCCAGCGCGAACGCGCCGACCACGCTGATGAACAGCACCATCGGGTAGAGGTAGCTGTAGGGGATCCGCAGGATCTGGGCGAAGACCGGCGCCAGCGGCAGGTTCAGCGCCAACAGGATCAGGTTGCCGATGAAGAAGGACACCAGCAGGCCCCAGACCAGGTCGGGCTGCTGCTCGAACAGCAACGGGCCGGGCTGCAGCCCGAACATCACGAAGGCACCCAGCAGGATGGCCGTCGTGCCGCTGCCGGGGATACCCAGCGCCAGGGTCGGGATGAAGCTCGCGTTCGCCGCGGCGTTGTTGCTCGCCTCGGGCCCCGCGACACCTTCCGGTGCTCCGCTGCCGATCTCGTCCTTGTACTTGCTGACCTGCTTCTCCACGCCGTAGGACATGAACGTGGCCAGGGTCGCACCCGCTCCGGGGAGCACGCCGACGACGAAGCCCAGACCGGTGCCGCGCAGCGCGGGCGCCGTCGACCGTCGCAACTCGGTCTTGGTCACCAGGAGGTCCCGGAACCCGGCGCGGATCGGGGACTCGCCACCGCGGCGGATCTGGTGCAGCACCTCGCCGACGGCGAAGATGCCGATCATCACGGCGACGAACTCCAGGCCACCGAGCAGGTTGATGCTGCCGAAGGTGAACCGGGCGGTCGAGAAGCCGGCCGCCACACCCACCATCGAGATCAACAGTCCGACGGCGGCCATCATGATGCCGCGCAACACGTTCTCCCCGGCGAAGGAGACGATGGTCGCCAGGCCGAGCAGGATGATCGCCAGGTTCTCCGGCGGTCCGAAGTTCAGCGCCCAGTCGGCGATCGGCTGGGCGAGCGCGATCAGCCCGATGAGGGAGAGGATGGCGGCCACGAACGAGGAGATTGCCGAGATCGCCAGGGCCGCCCCGGCTCTGCCCTTGCGGGCCATCTGATAGCCGTCGAGGGTCAGCACCACACTCGATGAGTCACCGGGTGTGGAGATCAGGATGGAGCTGGTGGAGGCACCGTACTGGCTGCCGTAGTAGATACCCGCGAGCATGATGAGCGCGGCGATCGGGTCGAGGGTCAGCGTCACCGGGAGCAGGATGGCCACACCGGTGGCCGAGCCCAGCCCGGGCAGCACCCCGATGACCGTGCCGAGGACCACGCCGAGCAGGCAGAACAGCAGGTTCTCGGGCGTGATCGCCGTCTCGAAGCCGAGTTGCAGATTGTCCAGCATCGTCGCGCCCCCTTAGATGATTCCGAGCATGCCCGTGGGCAGCGGCACCCGCAGCCCCTGGACGAAGATGAGGTAGAGGAACGCCAGCGCCCCGGCCGTGGCCAGCAGCGAGGGCAACCAGGACTTGCGCTCCACGTAGACCAGCAGCGTGAAGGTCATCGCCGCCAGGGACAGCAGCAGGCCCAGCACCGGGATGAGCAGCAGCGCGATCAGCATGATCGCGAAGATCTTCACGATGGCGGTGCGCTGCTGGCTGCGGGTGCGCCCGAAGGTGTCCAACTCCTCTCCCTCGGGTGCGTCCTCGGGGGCGTGGGCCTCGGCGATCGCGTGCTTGGCCTCGTCCTCGACGTGCTCCACCGCCTCCATGAACGATCCCTCGATCGGGGAGGAGGTGGCGAAGAACATCCGGCCGAGTTCCAGGACCGTCGCGACGACGATGAAGGCTCCCGTCAGCACGGGCAGGAACCCGGGCCCGACCTGGCCGTTGTCCTGGGTGAAGCCGTAGTTGAGCCCCATCACGGTCGCCACGGCACCGACGACACCAAGGATCAGGGTGCCGATGACGTCGGAGGTGGCCGGGCGTGGCCGGGCGTGGGTCTGGTCTGTCTGTGACATGTCGATTCACCTCATGGATGACAGCGGATGTGCAGGGTGGGCAGGGCCGTGCTCAGGCACGAGCCGACTCACGTCGGGTGAGGTTCTGGGTCGCCAGGCTCACCGCGATGTCGAAGGCGTGCTGGGTCGGGCCGAGGTTGGCCACGCCCTTGCCGACGATCTCGTGCGCGGTGCCGTGGGCGGGGGTCGCCACCGGGACGGGCAGCCCGCCCATCACGGTGACCCCGCGGTCGAATCCCATCATCTTCATCGCGATCTGGCCCTGGTCGTGATACATCGTGACAACGCCGTCGAACTCGCCGTCCCGCGCCCGGATGAAGATCGTGTCGCACGGGAACGGACCCCGCACGTCGATCCCCTCGGTCTGGGTCAGCGCCACGGCCGGGCTGATGTGCTCGATCTCCTCGCGGCCGAACCTGCCGTGCTCGCCGTTGTGCGGATTCAGCGCACACACCCCGAGCCGGGGGTTGGCGATGCCGGAGCCCACGACGACCCGGTGCAGCAGCCGGATCATCTCGGCGACGCTGTGCGCCGTGATGCCGGCGGCCACGTCCTTCAGCCCGATGTGCGAGGTGACCCGCGCGGTGGTGAGACCGGGGATGAAGTTGAGCTCGGACGTCACGCCCTCGAAGCCGATCCGCTTGGCTGCCCAGCGGAGTTCGTCCTCCTCGTGCATGCCCGCCAGGTGGAGGGCCGACTTGTTGAGCGGGGTGAACATCACGCCGTCGACCCGGCCCTCGGCATACAGGTCCAGCGCGTCACCGAGGTCCCCGAGCGCGCGCTGGCCGCCGGCGAGGCTGACCTCCCCGCGCGGGACCGTCCCGGCGTGTCGGCTGCCGATGGCAGCCACCGCCCCGTCGCCCGGCTCCGGGGCGACGGGGACCTCGACGCCGGCCTCGGCGACGACCGCAGCGAGCTCGGCAGGGTCGGCCAGCACACTGATGTCGGCGGCGTCCCTGTTGGCCGGGTCGGCCAGCAGTCGGGCGACGAGCTCCGGGCCGATCCCCGAGGGGTCCCCGAAGGTCATCGCCAGCCGGGGGCGGGTGGTGACGCTGCACGTCCGCCGTCATCTCACTGCTCCGAGAGGATGGGCTCGAGACGCTCGTGGTCCTCCGCGAGGACGGCGGTGAAGTCGTCGCCGTAGGCCGCGTTCGGCTGGAGCATGTTGTCCTCGATGTAGGTGTCGTAGGCCTCGCTCTCGGCGAACTCCTGGCCGACCCCGATCCAGTAGTCCCGCTCCTCGTCGGTGATGCCACCGGGAGCCAGCACGCCGCGGAACTGGGCGACCGCGATGCCGGGGATGCCCTGCTCCTCGGCGGTCTCCAGGTCCGCCAGGAGGTCGTACTCGTAGCGCTCCTCGGCGGCGGCGCAGAGCGGACGCACGTCACCGGACTCGATCTGGCCGGCCACCTCACCCGGGTTGGTCGAGATCGCCTCGACCTGGCCGCCCAGGAGGGCGGTGAGCAGCTCGGCACCGGACTCGAAGGGCACCCGGTCGAAGGTCGCGCCGGTCTCGTCCTCCATCAGGGTGAAGACCAGGTTGTCCAGACCCGTCGCACCGGAGATGGCGACGACGGTGCGCTCCGACTGGGCCTTCTCGACCAGATCCGTGCAGGTCTGCAGCTCGGAGTCGTCGTCGACCACGATGAGGGTGTAGTCCTGCCCCAGCATCATGATCGGCGTGAAGTCCTCGTAGCTGAACTCGACGTCCTGGGTGATCGGCAGCGCGATGAGCGCGGTCTCGGTGGCCAGCAGCACCTGGGGGTTGCCGTTCTCCCCGAGGAAGTTGGAGTAGCCGACGGCACCCGAGCCACCCTCGATGTTGGAGACCGAGATGGTCGCCCCGGAGGCCTCCTCGAAGCCGGCCGCGGTGGCGCGACCGGCGAGGTCACTGCCACCCCCGGCGGCGAAGGGCACGATCATCTGGACGGTGCCGCGGGGCTCGAAGCCGCCACCGTCACCATCGCCACCACCGGCGTTCTCGTTGCCGCAGGCGGTGAGCACCAGCGCCGAGCCGGCGAGTGCGGCGAGGGTGGCCCGGCTCGTGGACTTGGGGTGGAACTGCATTGCTATCTCCTTTGATAGTCGGTGGAGTGGTGTGTCCTGGCGAGACCTACTCGCCCGTGACGTCCTTCTTCAGGGATTCCAGCCAGCGCTGGGACTCAGGGGTGGCGCCCTCGAGGCGATTGACGACCTCGAGGAGGAAGGTCTGGTGGCCGTGCTGCTCCATCTCGGTGAACACCTCGTCGCGGGTGCCGGTCTCGATGACGTGGAGCAGACGACGGTGCCGCTCGACGTTGCCCTCGAGGTCCTCGAGGGTGCGCCGGGCCTTGTTGTTCATCGCCATGCACAGCTGGAGCTGCATCGCCATCGCGCGGTAGGTGTCCTCCATCCGCCGGTGCCCGGCGAGGCCGACCACGGCGATGTGGAACTCAAAGCCCGCGAGCGCCATGGCCCCCTCGTCGTCCGTCGGGACGATGGCCTCCATGTCCAGGATCCGGGCGCGGCACCGGGCCAGCCGCTCCGGCTGCAGGTCGCGGCCGGCGAGGTCGATCGCCATCCGCTCCAGGTTGCCGCGGAGCGTGACGATCTCGTAGACGTCGTGCTGGGTCAGCGGCGTGACCCGGACGCCGCGCCGGGGCAGGCGCTCCACGAGGCCGGCCACCTCCAGGCTCTTGAGGGCCTCGCGAACGGGGGGACGGGAAACCCCCAGCTCGTCGCAGAGCCGCTCCTCGACCAGACGCTCCCCCGGGAGGTAGTCACCGGACAGGATGGCGCGCTCCAACTGCGCCCGGGCCAGGTCAGCCAGGGACGGCGGAGCCACGATGGCTGCTCCCACGCCCGTTCGTCGCACAGACTTCCTCGTCTCTGGTGGCCAATATCCTGTTTCGTATACAGTGTGCCGAGAAGAGTAACCCACGTCACACAGGGGCGCAACGGGCAACACCCCGCCGGCCCCGGAAACGTAGGAGCACACAGTGGACGACAACGCAGCCGCACCACTCGCCGGGATCACGGTGCTTGAGGTGGGTGTCTTCATGGCCGGGCCCTTCGCCACGATGCAGCTGGCCGACCTCGGCGCCCGGGTCCTGAAGATCGAGAACCCCGGGTCCGGCGACCAGACCCGCGCCACCGGGCCGCACATCGAGGGCGAGAGCTCCCCCTTCCTGCGCCTGAACCGCAACAAGGAGTCCATCGCGCTGGACCTGAAGTCCGCGGCGGGCAAGGCGGCCTTCCTCCGGCTCGCGGAGACGGCCGACGTGCTCGTGGAGAACCTCCGTCCGGGCGCCCTGAAGCGGCTCGGCCTGGGCTATGAGGATCTCGTGGCCAGCAACCCCCGGCTGATCTATGCCTCCGCCTCCGGATGGGGCCAGGACGGGCCGCTGAGCGAGCTGGCCGGGCTCGACATCATGGCGCAGGCCCGCAGCGGGCTGATGAGCATCACCGGCCACCCCGGGATGCCACCGGCCAAGGTCGGCGTGCCGATCTGCGACCTCACCGCCGGTCTCTACACGGCGCTGTCCATTACCTCGGCCCTGCACGAGCGCAGCCGCTCGGGGCGTGGCCAATACATCGACGTCTCGCTGCTGGAGAGCGGGGTGTCGTATGCCGTATGGGAGGCCGGGGCCTACTTCGTCGACGGCAGCGTGGGTGGGCCCAACGGGTCGGCCCACCAGAACCAGGCGCCCTACCAGGCGGTGCTGTCCCGGGACGGGTACGTCACCATCGGGGCCAACACCCCGCGGAACTGGCAGGCGTTCTGCGCCGCCCTGGGCCTGGAGCACCTGCTGGAGGACCCCCGCTACTCGGGGTCCTGGGAGCGCGTGCAGAACCGGGACACCCTCATCGCCACGATCGAGGAGAAGACCCAGCAGTTGAGCACCGAGGAGATCGTCGAGCTGCTCAACGGCGCAGGCGTCCCTTGCGCGCCGATCAGCGACTACGGGCAGGTCTTCACCGATGACCACCTGAACGCGCGGAACTTCTTCTGGGAGAGCGAGCACCCGACGGCGGGCACCATCGAGCAGATCGGCTCCCCCATGCGCTTCTCCCGCACGCAGACGGTCCGCGGGAGTGCCGGCCCGTCGCTGGGCGCCGACACCCGCCGGGTGCTGGCCGAGGCGGGCCTGACCGAGGACGAGCTGGACGAGGTGGCGCCCGCGACCGACGCCGGCGCCTGACCACCCCCACCCGACACAGAGGAGCATGAGATGGACGAACTACTGGTCGACCAGGCAGGCCCCGTCCTGCACGTGACCTTCAACCGGCCGGCCCAGCGCAACGCGATGACCTGGGGGATGTACGAGGGACTGGTGGAGGCCTGCGAGCGGGCCGACGCCGACGACTCGGTCCGGGTGATGGTGCTGCGCGGCGCCGGCGGCAGTGCCTTCGTGGCCGGGACGGACATCGCCCAGTTCAGCACCTTCGACGGTCCGCGCGGCGTCGAGTACGAGCAGCAGATCACCGCCGTGCTGACCCGGCTCGCGGCCGTCGACGTCCCGGTCGTCGCGGCGATCGAGGGCTTCTGCATCGGTGGCGGACTCGGGCTGGCGTGTGCCGCCGACATCCGCCTGTGCACCCCCGAAGCCACGTTCGGGGTGCCGATCGCCCGCACCCTGGGCAACTGCCTGTCGCTGGACACGATCGACGTGCTGTCACAGCTGCTGGGCCGCTCCCGCGTCGTGGACCTCCTGCTCACCGCTCGCTTCATGGAGGCGCAGGAGGCGCACGCCAGCGGCTTCGTGACCACCGTTGCCGACGACCTCGACGCGGCGCTGGAGAAGCTGACCACCAAGCTGGCCGGCCACGCCCCGCTGACCATGTGGGCCACCAAGGAGGTCGTCCGGCGACTGGCCTCCGGCACCAGGGACGACCACGACATCGTGGACCGGGTCTATGGCAGCGAGGACTTCGCGGGCGCCGTGCAGGCCTTCGCCGAGAAGCGCAAGCCGGAGTGGGCCGGGCGCTGACGACCACTAGTGCCCGGTCTGGCCGACTCGTGCCCGCCGTCAGAGCGGCTACCAGTCAGACACACCGGGTACGAGTGCGTCAGCAGCGCTGCTAGCGGCTGGCCGCCGGGCCGTAGACGTCGAGCAAGCCCTGGACGTAGTCGCGGTTGGTCGCGCACACCCCGAGGCTGTCGCCGCCGTACTGCTCCATGAGTAGCGGGCCCTGGTAGCCCGCACGCAGCGCCGTCCGCAGGACGGACCGGTAGTTGATGATGCCCAGCTCCAGGGTGGTGGGCGCCGTGGTGACCATGCCGTCGGGGCCCTCGTCACGGGTGTAGTTCTTCAGGTGCCAATAGGTGGTGTGCGGCAGCATCAGGGCGTACTCCTGCGCCCAGTCCACCATCGGCCGGTGCAGCCGCACCAGGTTGCCGACGTCCGGGTTGAGCCCGACGCTGGGCACGTCGATGTCGGCCAGCAGCCGCAGCGAGGACTCCGCGCTGCCCAGGTAGGTGTCCTCATACATCTCCAGGGCCGTGGTCAGACCGAGGGACCCGGCGTGCTCCCCCAGCTCCCGCAGCCGGCGCACGGCTGCCGCCCACACGTCCGGGTCATCCGGGTCGCTCCCACCCGGCTCGAGCCAGAACCAGAGCGCCTCCCGCTGCGCCGGGGTGAACGGCTGGTGCAGGCCGGTCGAGAAGATGCCGATCCCCATCTCGGCCGCAGCGTCGATGGACCGGTGCGCGTAGGCGAGGTTCTCCTCCTCGCGGCCGGGCTCGACCACGCTGCGCCGGGCGACGTGCAGCGCGACAATCGTCAGCCCCCGGGTTGCGGCGGCAGCGGCGATCTCGCGGCGCAGGCCGGGGTCGAGGTCACCGGGCCGCAGGTGGCTGTCGGCCAGCTCCAGGGCACCGAACCCGAGGGCCCGCACCTCGGCGAAGATGTCGTCCCACGCCTCGACCCCCGCCTCCTGGAGCGGCGTGCCGTCCTCCGTCGTGGTGGCGATCCCGTGCATGCAGACGGCGATCGGCCCCGGAGGGATCGTGTTCTCGGGCATCAGGACTCCTTGGTGGCTGAAGTGGTGGCGGCCGCGACCGAGCGGGCGGACACCTGCTGGATGTGCCGTCGCATGGCCTCGCTCGTCTCCTCACCGTCCCCCGTGCGGGCGGCGTCCCGGATGGCCTGGTGTTCACGGATCGCCTCGTGGACATCGGTGTCCGCGGTGAGGACTGCCTGTCGCAGGCGGTGCGTCAGGGCGCCGAGGGAGGTCGACATCATCTCCAGGTAGCGGTTCCCGGCGAACTCGAAGAAGACCGCGTGGAACTCATAGTCGCGGGTGAAGTACTCGTGCGCCGCGGTGACATCCGGGCCGCTCTCGGTGATCGTCTCCAGCAGGCGCTGCGCCGCCGCCTCGTGCGCGTCATGCGCGGAGTCGAGCCGGGCTACCAGGTCACTCAGGGTCCCGGACCGACGCATCGCCATGGTGGTGGCGGTCGTCTCGAGCATCACGCGGGCCTCGAATAGCTCCGCGAGCTGCTCCGCCTCCAGCGGTGGCGCGACGCGGTAGCCCCGCAGCGCCTCCCGCGTGACCAGGCCGGTGCGCTCCAGCTGGACGAGCGCCTCCCGCACCGGAGTCGGGGAGACGGCCAGGTCCCGTGCCAGGGTGTCGATGGACAGCCGTCCACCGGCCTCGACCTCGCCCCGGAGCAGGAGGTCCAGGATCCGGTCGTAGACCTCGTCCCGGAGGCCGCGCCGCGCGATGGGCACGCGACGTCCTCGGCTGCTCCCCGTGCCCTCACTCATCAGCATCCCCTCCGGTCGCGGCCAGCACCGCCTCGTCCAACACATCATGCACCGCAGCGGGGTCGTGGGCCCTCCGGCCGAGGAACAACCCGTCGACGTCCGGGGCAACCCGGGACAGCAGCCCCGGTCCGGCGCTGCCGCCGTAGACCACCCGGCCAATGGTGACCACGTCCGCCAGGTCCTGTCCCCCGGTGGACCCTGGCTGGCGCAGCACCTCCCGCAGGCCCCGGCAGACGGTGCGGATGTGCTCATCGGAGGCCGGGGACTCCGCGCCGATGGCCCACACCGGCTCGTAGGCCAGGACCACCTCCCCGGAGAGTCCTTCGGCGCCGGCGCGACCCAGTGCGGCGAGAGTCTGCATACGGCAGTATGCCGCGGCCTCCTCGGGCGATCCCGCATCCTGCTCCCCCACGCAGATCAGCGGCGTGAGTCCGTGCCGCAGCGCCTGGGCGACCTTGTCCGCCACCGTCTCGTCCGTCTCCCCGTGGTCCCGGCGTCGCTCCGCGTGCCCGACCGCGACCATCGTGCAGCCGACCTCGGCGAGCTCCGCCGCGGTCACCTCGCCCGTGTGGGCGCCCGGGTCGTGGGCCGAGACGTCCTGGGCCCCGACGACCAGCGGCCCCTCACCGGCGGCGGCGAGCACGGCGGGCACGGCGAGGTGGGTGGGCAGCACGAAGGGGCGGACCAGGCCCCTGGTCACCGCCGGGTGGGACCGACAGATCGCCGCCACGTCAGCGGCCCAGGTGACGGCCCGCTGTTGGGGGAAGTAGGTCTTGAGGCTGGCCCCGATGAGGAAGCGAGGACCGGTCATCTGGCCTCGTAGGCCACGATCTCTGCCACCTTGTCCTGCGAGGCGCTCGCAGGGTCGAACTGGTAACCCAACCACTCGCGCGCCAGCCGCCGCGCCAGCTCCAGGCCGACCACGCGCTGGCCCATGCACAGGACCTGGCAGTCGTTGGACAGGATGGATCGCTCCACGCTGTAGGAGTCGTGGGCGGTGACGGCGCGGATGCCGGAGACCTTGTTGGCCGCGATCGCCACGCCCAGGCCGGTGCCACAGATCAGGATGGCGCGATCGGCCTCGCCGGCGATGATCTTCTCGGCAGCGGCGATGGCCACGCTGGGGTAGTAGGCCCCGCCCGGGGCATCGACCCCGACGTCGATGACCTCACCGACGCGGTCGTCCGCGCCCAGGTCCTCCCGAAGTGCGTTCTTGTAGGTCAGTCCGGCGTCATCGGACCCGACGACCACTCGCAACAGGTCGGTGCTGGCGTTCTCCGTCATGACTGGTGCTCCTGTTCCGTTGACGGTGGGGACCCGGCCGGGCCGGTCAACCGGTCGAGCACCGCCCGGGCGACCATGCCCAGTGACACGGCACCCGGATCGGGCGTCCCCAGACTCTTGTCCCCGTGGCTGCGGGACCTCCCCTTGCGGGCCGTGAGGTCAGCGGTGCCGGCGGCCGCGTCCTCCGCCGCCCCGGTGGCCGCCGTGGCCGCCGCCACGAGGTCCTGGCCGTTGTCGACCTCGCGCTGCAGCGTGTCGGCGAGCGGCACGAGGGCATCGACCAGGGTCTTGTCGCCGGGCTCGGCCTTGCCGAAGGCGCGCACGCCCTCGCTGGCACGGGTGACGGCCTCACCCACGCGGGCGGCGTCGGGGGCGCTGTCGTCGCCGAGGGTCTCCCCGATGGTGCGGAGGATGACCCCCCAGATGGCGCCGGACGTGCCACCGCCGGCGTCGGCCCAGGCATCGCCGGCGCGCACCAGGACGGTGCCGGCTCCGGCTCCCTGCTCGGCCGCCTGTCCGCCCGCCTGCGCCGCTGCGCGACTGCCGCGCTGCATCCCCAGTCCGTGGTCGCCGTCGCCCGCGACCTGGTCGAGCTCGCCGAGCCGGGCGGCCGCCGCGTCGAGCGTGGCGGCCACCGCCGTCAGCGCGCCGGCGACTGCCGGCACGACGGCCAGCGACCCCTTGCCCGCGGGTGGGACCTCAGGCTCCTCCTGGGGGGCAGCGGTCGCGGCAGCACCGTCCCGCGGCGCCGGTGCGGCGCCCTGGGCGCTGACCTGACCACGCCGGTATGCCGGGGTGTCGGTCGGTGCCTGCCACAGCCGCTCCAGCTCGTCGTCCAGCCAGAGCAGGGTCAGGGAGCAGCCGGCCATGTCGAAGCTGGTGCAGAACTCCCCCACGTCCGGGTCCACCACGGTGAGGCCGGCCGCCTCCAACCTGGTGTGCACGGAGCGGTAGACGACGAAGAGCTCCTCGTACTTCACAGTCCCGAGGCCGTTGAGGATCGGGACGACCCTGCCCCCCTCGATCGACGCGCCGTCGGGCACCTCGCCGAGCAGCTGCTCGACGAACAGCTCGGCCAGCCCGTCGGCCGTCGGCATGTCCGTCTCCTCCAGGCCCGGCTCACCGTGGATCCCCAGGCCGACCGCCATCCGCCCCTCGGCGACCTCGAAGAGGGGCGCGTCGGCGCCCGGGAAGGTGCAGCCGGAGAAGGCGACCCCCATGCTGCGGGTGCGGTCGTTGGCGAGCGTGGCCAGCCGCTCCACCTCATCGAGCGAGGCACCCTCCTCGGCGGCAGCGCCCGCGACCTTGAACACGACGAGGTCGCCGGCGATGCCCCGCCGCTCGTGGCGGGACTCCGGCGGGGCGCTGAAGATGTCGTCGGTCACCGTCACGGTCCGCACGTCGACGCCGTCGGCCCGGAGCCGCTCCTGCGCCTGGTCGAAGTTGAGCACGTCGCCCGCGTAGTTGCCGTAGGAGAACAGGACGCCCCGGCCCTGGTCGGCGGCCTGCGCCACGGCATACGCCTGTTGGGCGGACGGGGAGGCGAACAGGTTGCCCATCACGGCACCGTGGGCCAACCCCGGGCCGACGAGCCCCGCGAACGCCGGGTAGTGGCCCGAGCCACCGCCGATCACCAGGGCCACGGTCGGCTCCTGTGACGCGGTCGACCGCACCACCCCGCCGGGCACCTGGCGCACCCACCGGCCCGCCGCCGCGGCGAAACCCTCCACCATCTCCGCCGCGAAGGCGTCTGGCTCGTTGAACAGTCGTGTCACTGGCTCACTCCGTCACTGCTCTGGGTCGAAGGACCATGCCCTTCGGATCCTATAGGAAATTTCGGGTCGAGTCGGTAGGTCCTGGTCGCCGTCCCGGCGAACGCCTGGAACTGCTCGGTGGCGCTCCACTCCTGCGAGATCTCCAGGAATCCGCCCATGATCTCCCCATACGTCCCGCACAGCGAGTCGACCGGGAAGTTGGAGGCGAACATGATCCGGTCGGCCCCGAAGGCATCGCCCAGGGTCTCGACGATGCGCCGGTTCCGGGCGACCGTCCAGTCGAGCCCCGGCTGCCCAATGCCGGAGACCTTCATCAGCACGTTTGGGTGTTGGGCCACCTGTCGCACGCTGTCCTCCCAGCCCCGCATCATCTCCTCGCTCCGGTCCGCCGGCAGACCGCCGTGATTCACGATGATCACGTGATCGGGGTAGGTCCGCGCAAGGTCACAGGCCTCGGACAGGTGCCACCAGGCGACCTGCAGGTCGAAGTGCAGCCCGAGGCGGGAGAGCAGCGCGTAGCCCCGCCGCCACTGGTCGTCCATCAGCAGCGTCGGCGAGCTGGCGGCCGCCGCGGGCGAGGCGGCCTGGCCGGGCTTGTTGCGGATCGACCGGACCAGGGGTCTGGCCGCCAGTTGCTCCAGGGTGCCCTCGACACCCGGATCACGGAGCACGGCGTGCGCGACGGCCGCGTTCGGCAGGCCATACCGCTCGACAAGGCCCTCGACATACGCCATCTCGCCGACCGGGTCGTCCATCTCCCACTCGGTCTCCATGTAGACCGTTCCCACCACGTTCAGGCCCGCGGCGTCGTGGAGCAGGTCGGGCGGCAGGTAGCGGCGTTTGATCTCCTCGTAGGACCCGTACCGGAAGTCGATGCGCGCCCCGGGGCGCAGCCACGGCTGTCGACCGAGCTCGGGCTCCCAGAAGTGCTGGTGCGCATCGATAATCGGGCCGGCGTACCTAGTCACGGGCGCTCCCGACCTGGTCCGACGGCGTGAGCTTGCGCTCCTTGGCCAGCTTCCGGGAGCGCAGCACCGACACCACGATCGAGAGCACGGACAACAGTCCCAGGGTGAGCGTCACGGGCTCGAGCAGCCAGGTGTAGCTTCCTTCGGCCAGGATCGTGGCCCGCCGGAATCCGGTCTCCGCGATCGGCCCGACCAGCAGCCCGATCACCAAGGGTGTCGTGGGGACCCCGTTGCGGTCGAAGGCATAGCCCAGCAGGCCAGCCCCGACCATGACGACCACGTCGAACAGGGAGTTGCGGATCGAGTAGGCCCCGATGACACAGATGGTGATGATCCCGGGCCAGAGCAGTCCGGCGGGAATGCGCAGCACCTGGCTCCAGACGCGGATGCCGAGCAGTCCGACGACGAGCAGGAGGACCGCCACCAGGATGAATCCCCACAGGATCCCGTAGACGAGCTCCACCTCGCCCTCGAACAGCGAGGGCCCGGGCCGCAGGCCGTGCACCGTGAGGGCGCCGATCATGATGGCGGCCACGGAGTTGCCCGGGATCCCCAGTGTCAGGGTGGGCGCCAGCGTCCCCGGCACCGCCGCGTTGTGCGCGGTCTCGGCGGCGCACAGCCCGACGGGGTTGCCCTTGCCGAAGGAGGCCCGGTCCTTGGCCCAGCGTCGCGACTCGTTGTAGGACACGAACGAGGCGACCTCGCCGCCGGTGCCGGGCAGCACGCCGATGGCGTAGCCGATGCCGGTGCCGCTGGCCCACGTGGGCAGCAACCGCCGCCAGGTCCCCTTGGGGAGCCGGAAGCTACCGGCACCCTGCTTGGTGCCTCCCGTGGTAGCGGAACCTGCGCTCCACGGTGAGTGTGCGACGGATAAGTAGTAGGTGAGCGAGTCCGCCTCGTCAGCCGGTCACTGGCGCAGGCCCTCGGCGAAGAGGTCGTATGCGGTCTGGTCGACTCCCGCGACGTCGTCGGGGGTGAGCAGGGTGCCAGCGGGCACGTCGCGGGCCAGGCGCGTCCGGTCCAGCAGGTAGAACGGGAGGATGCCCGGGGCGGTCGGCACGATGGCCGTGGTCACGCCCTCGATCTCGTGATAGTGCCCGGCCACCTGGAGCTCCGTGCCGGCCGGCAGGTCCTGGACCGCCCGGCCGGCCAACAACACGGTCGGCCGCGGGGCAGGGGTCCGGACACGGTCCATGGCAGCGTGCACGGTCAGCGGCGTCTCGACTCCCATGTAGTGGTACGGCCAGTAGATGCAGGCATACCGCCCGTCCTTGCTGATCACGTGCCCCTTCTGGCGCATCAACTCCCAGGTGACGGGGTCGCCGGTGCGGACGACGGCGAAGACGCCGCCGGCGAAGCTGGCCTCGCCGGGCAGCCGCAGCGAGGTGCAGACCTCGACGACGCCCTCGGCGCCGAGCAGTCCGCCGTGCTCGCGCAGGGCGTAGACGTCGGCCAAGCTCGTCGATCCGCACGACTGGGTAGTGCAGGGCCTCGGTGTCCGCCTGCAGGCCGGTGCGCTGGGCCACCACCGTCATCTCGCACGAGTCGGCTGCGGCGGCGCGCTTGAGCGCGGCCACCTGCTCTGCCCGTGCGGCGATGGAGGCTGCGACGTCGTCCCCGAGGGTCAGCAGGTCCGCGAACCCGGGTGCCTCGATGGTCTCCTCGGCCTGGGTGATCGTCCCGGCCTCGGGGTCGAAGAACAGCTCGTACTCCCCCGCCTTGCCCACGGCCACGATGTCCAGGCCGACGGCGCTGACCCAGGCCAGCAGTCTGAGCAGGTTGGCCGGCTGGTCGCCGTCGCCCGGCAGGTAGCTGACCCCGGCGGCGGCGGCGCGGGCGAACAGCCCCGGCCCCGCGACCGTGTCCACCTCCTTGCTGACCATGACCACGTGCGCGCCGTGGTCGATCGTTGCGGCGGCGTAGGCACATCCTGGCCCCACCTTCCCGGACGCCTCGACCAGGACGTCGAACTCGCCCCAGGGGACCGCACCCTGGTCCCGGACCAGCGCGGTCCGGCCGTCCGCCACGACCTCGGTGGCCTGCGCTGCGGTGTCTGCGACCTCCAGCCGGTCTGCGCCGAAGCCGAGGTCGGCCAGCATCGCCCGCACGCCATCGACGTCGGGGTCCACCAGGACGGAGGGGAGGATCTCGGGGGTGGCCGAGAGCTGGGCCATGAGGGTGCGGCCGTACTGGCCGTTCGCCCCGGTCAGGGCGAGCCGGATCGGAGCCCGGTCCCGGTCGGGGGTGGGAAGCAGGACCAAGATTTCCCTCACTTCGTCGTGGCGTCGGCCCGTCGGGCGTTGCGTCTGGATGCGCTCGTCATCTTTCCTATAGGATCTACTCCTGTCAAGACTTGTCACGGATATTCACACCGGGCACACTGCAGGCACGGAAGCCAACGACGACGACCGAGGAGACGGCAGTGCTGGGAGCGATCGCGGACGACTTCACGGGAGCGACGGACCTCGCCACCATGCTGCGCAGGTCGGGGCACCGGGTCGCCGTCGTCGTGGGGGACGCAGACCTGGATGCCCACCACCTCGACACCCGCGACCTCGATGCCATCGTCGTGGCCCTGAAGTCGCGCACCGCCCCCATCGAGGCAGCGGTGGGCCAAACCCGAGGGGCCGTCGATCGGTTGCGCGGCCTCGGTGCGGACCGGTTCTACGTGAAGTACTGCTCCACCTTCGACTCGACCCCACGCGGCAACATCGGCCCCACGCTGGACACGGTCCGCGAGGCGGTCGGCGCCCCCCGGTGCGTGGTGGTGCCGGCACTGCCCGCCAACGGCCGCACCGTCTACCAGGGCCACCTGTTCGTGGGCGCCGAGCTGCTGGAGCACTCCCCCATGCGGCACCATCCGTTGACCCCGATGACCGCCTCCCGGATCGCCGATCTCCTGCAGCCGCAGACACCCGAGTCCGTCGGTGAGGTCCTGCACGCCCAGGTGCGGGAGGGGGTCGACGCGTTGCGGGCCGCCCTCGATGCGGCGGACGGGACCTACGTCGTGGTCGACGCGATCGACGACAGCGACCTGCAGACCATCGGTGCGGCGACGGCGGACGACGTCCTGGTCTCCGGCGGGTCCGGACTCGCGCTGGGGTTCAGCGGCCCGGGTGGGGTAGACGCGGCCTGGTCGGCGCCGGCGCCGGGGCGGCGCGTGGTGCTGTGCGGTAGCGTCTCCGCCCGCAGCCTGGACCAGATCGCGCACGCCGCGCAGACGCAGCCGGTGCTCACCCTCGACGTCGCTGCGGCGGCGCAGGACCCTTCGGCCGCCGCCGCCCAGGTCGTGGCCTGGGTGCAGGCCCAGGATGAGGCAGCCGCACCCGTCGTGTGCGCCGCGCGCAGCCGCGACGAGGTGCTGGACCCGACAGCAGTCGGATTCGATCCGGCCGAGGTCGTCGAGACCGTGCTGTCCCTCACCGCGCGTCTCCTGGTGCAGGAGGGCACGAGCGCAGCCCTCGTGGTGGCCGGTGGGGAGACCAGCGGCGCGGTCGTCGGGGCGCTGGGTGCCACGACCCTGCTCATCGGCCCGGAGATCGCGCCCGGCGTGTGCTGGTCGCTCGCCGAGTCGTCCGGCCGACCGGTGGCGCTGGCGCTCAAGAGCGGCAACTTCGGCGCCGAGGACCTGTTCACGACGGCGTGGGGAGCCCTCTGATGACCCTGCTGGCCGACCTGATCCGGACCGGGCGCGAGGTGGTGGAGGCCGGGCTGAGCCCCGGATCCTCCGGCAACGTCTCGGTGCGGGACGGCGACCGGGTGCTGCTCTCGGGGACCGGCACCCAGCTCGGCAGGTTGACCGAGGCCGACATCGCCGTGGTGTCCCTCGACGGTGAGCACCTCGAGGGGGCGAAACCGTCCAAGGAGACGCCGCTGCACCTCGGCCTCTACCGTCGGGATGCCCGGTTCCGCGCGGTGATCCACCTGCACTCTCCCTGGGCCGCCGCCTTCTCCTGCACGGCTCCCTGGGCCGAGCACAGCGCGATCCCGCCGCTGACGCCCTACTTCGTGATGCGGGTGGGGCAGACCCCGCTGCTGCCCTACCGCCGGCCGGGGGACCCCGCCCTCGGGCAGGATATCGAGGCGGCACCGGGCCCGTTCCGCGCGGCGCTCCTGGCCAACCACGGCCCGGTCGTGGCGGGGGCGGACCTGGCCGAGGCGATGGAGCGGTACGTCGAGGTCGAGGAGGCCTGTCGCATCGCCCTGCTCACGGCGACCGCCGACCGCCGGATGCTGTCTGACGAGCAGGTCGCCGACCTGACTGCGACCTGGGACAGCCCCTGGACCCCGGACCGCGCGCGATAGGCAGGCATCCCATGGGCAGCGCACAAGTCATCCCCGAGCAGCGGCAGCGTCAGATCCTCGAGCTGCTGCACCACGAGCCCGTCCTCAGCTACCACCAGCTCGCCGGCACCCTCGGTGTCAGCCACATGACGGTGCGGCGGGACGCCGCGTCCCTGGCCGAGCACGGCCGGGTCCGCCTCACCCAGGGCGGCGTCGCCGCGACCCACAGCATGGGCACCGAGCCACCGCGCCGGGACAAGGCCGCGGTCAATACCGAGCGCCAAGTCGGCCATCGCGCAGGCGGCTGCCGAGCTGGTCGAGGACTCGACGGCCATCTACCTGGACGCGGGCACCACGATCTCCGCGCTCGCCCCCCTCCTGGTGGACCGGCGGGACCTCACCGTCGTCACCAACGACCTCAGCACGGCCATGGCGCTCCTGGACCATCCCGGGGTCGACCTCATCATGGTGGGCGGCCGGGTCGACCGGGCCAACCACTCGACCGTGGGGCGGTTGGCCGCCCAGGCCCTGGCCGAGCTCTCCCTCGACCTCGCCTTCCTGTCGTGCAGTTCGTGGGATGCCAAGCACGGCATCACCACCCCCGTCGAGGCCAAGGTCGACCCCAAGCGCGCCGCCATGGCCACCGCCAACGAGAACGTGCTCCTCGCGGACAGCGCCAAGTTCGGCAGCTTCGCCCGCCACCGGGTGGCACCGCTGCGCGACCTCGACCAGATCATCACCGACGACGGACTGGACCCCACCGACGCCGAGCGCGTGACCGCCCTCGGCGTCGAGCTCGTGCAAACCGCTCTCCCCACCGCCTGACCCAAGCCCACACCACCTGACCCCAGCCCACCCCCACCCAGGAGGATTCCATGACCACCACCCACGCACCCCGGATCGCCATGATCTTCGGCGACTTCTCCGGCATCGGCCCCGAGCTCGCCGTGCGGCTGCTCGCCAACCCCTCGACGCTGGAGCAGGCCCAGATCTCGGCCCTCGTCTCTGCGGAGGAGCTGCAGCGGGCAGCCGACGCCGCGGGCGTCACGGTCCCGGTCGGCGACCAGCCCGGCGTCGGCCATGTCCACCTGGTCGGCTCGCAGCTCCAGGACGTCGAGGTGCCGACTAAGCAGGTGTCGGTGGCCGCGGGCCGACGCGTGATCAGCGACCTGGAGCAGGCCCTGGGGATGTTCGAGGAGGGGACGGTCGACTCGATCATGTTCCTCCCCCTCAACAAGTCGGCCCTCCACGACGCGGGGATGCACGAGGAGGACGAACTGCGCTGGTTCGCCAAGAAGCTGGACTTCGACGGCTTCACCAGCGAGCTGAACTTCGCCCCCGGCCTCACCACGGCCCGGGTGACCTCGCACATCCCGCACTCCGAGGTCGCCCGGAACATCAGTGCCCGCGGCGTGCGCGACGCGACCATCCTGCTGAACGAGGTCATCAAGGGCACCGGGGTCGAGACCCCGCGGATCGCCGTGGCGGCACTCAACCCGCACGCCGGCGAGAACGGACAGTTCGGCCGCGAGGAGATCGACCACATCGCCCCCGGCGTGGAGCTGGCCCGGGAGGTCGACGGCATCGAGGCCAGTGGCCCGTTCCCGTGCGACACGGTCTTCCTCCGCGCCAAGGCAGGCGACTTCGACGGTGTCGTGACGATGTATCACGACCAGGGACAGATCGCGATGAAGCTCATGGGCTTCGACCAGGGCGTCACCGTCCAGGGGGGCCTGCCGGTGCCCATCGCCACCCCGGCCCACGGCACGGCATACGAGATCGTCGGGCAGAACAAGGCGCTGATGGGCCCCACCGAGCGGGCCTTCGAGATCGCGGTCGGCCTGGGCCGCCAGACGGCCGAGCGGCGCAGCGCCTAACCCGCTGGGCCGCCGAGCCGCGCCTCGCGCAACGCGAGGACGTCCTCGGCCATGAGGCGATGGTGGGAGCCGACCTTGTGGGCGGGGATCTGGCCGTCGCGGATCAGACCCATCAACGTGGGACGCGAGATGTCCAGCAGCGCTGCGGCGGAGGTGGTGGTGAGTTCGTCCGGGATGGCCGAGATCGTCAGGCTGCCACCGTCCGCCATGACGTCCAGGACGTACTGCAGGATGCGACCCAGCTCCGGCGGAATCTCCTCGGTCCGCCCGTCCCGCTGAACCGCCAGGCTGCCCTCCGGGCCGCGCAAGGACTCCAGGACTCCTCGGGCCATGCCCGCCGAGCGGGTCCCCGTCATGAGCCGGTCACCGGTGATCACCGTCGGACTCATGCGCCTCGCACCTCCCGGTCGCCCTCATCTCTACAGATATCACCGTAGGCAGTTACAGATATCACTGCAACTCCCACCGAACGGGGGGCCTCTGAGGTCACGAACCCCCGAGCAGTGCCTCGATATCGGCCTCGAGCGCCCGGAACGCGGTGCCCCGGTGCGAGATCGCGTGCTTCTCCTCCGGCGAGTGCTCGGCCAGCGTGCGACCGTCGGGCAGCACCAGCAGCGGGTCGTAGCCGAACCCGCCGTCGCCGCGCGGCGTCCGGCCCAGCACTCCCCGGACCGCCCCCTTGCGGACGACCTCCGTGCCGTCGGGAAGGACCAGTGCCGCCGCGCACACGAAGCCAGCACCGCGGTGCTCGTCGGGCACGTCGGAGACCTGGGCCAGCAGCAGTTCGTTGTTGGC
Organism: Ornithinicoccus sp.; assembly: GCF_057176825.1. Classification (NCBI taxonomy): domain Bacteria; kingdom Bacillati; phylum Actinomycetota; class Actinomycetes; order Micrococcales; family Intrasporangiaceae; genus Ornithinicoccus; species Ornithinicoccus sp. Next base: position 3,111,520 of record NZ_CM169976.1, read on the forward strand.
CCGGTCCTTGGCCGCACCGTCGACCGCGTCCCGGGCGGCCGGGCCGGCCCAGCGGGCGCTGAACACGCCAGGGCTGCCACCCAGGACATCCACGGCCAGGCCCGAGTCGTCGGCGAGCGCCGGCAGACCGGTCGCGTCGGCGACCGCACGAGCCTTGAGCAGCGCGTTGGCCGCAAAGGTCACCCCCGACTCGACGACATCCTCGACGTCCGGGTACTCCTCGACACCCACCAGGTCGATACCGAGCCGCTCGAGCACCCCCGCCAGGATGTCCCGCAGCTCGCCGACCTTGTGGGCGTTCCGGGTGGCCAGGACCAGGCGACTATGCCCTGCCCCGCCAACCGGGGCACTGCATACGGATGCAGGACCCCCACCCACCGGCCCGGTCACAGGTCGTCCGAGGCGCCGGACTCGTGGGCGTCCGAGCCACCCATGTCGTCGGCCCCCAGGGCTGCGGCCTGGCGGGCGGTGAGCTCCGAGCACCCCTCGGTGGCCAGGTCCAGGAGGGTGTCCAGCAGGTCGCGGTCGAAGGCCTCACCCTCGGCGGTCCCCTGCACCTCGACGAACCGTCCGTCGCCGGTCATCACGACGTTCATGTCGGTGTCGGCGTCCACGTCCTCGACGTAGTCCAGGTCGAGCACCGGCTCGCCCTTGACGATGCCGACGCTCACTGCGGCGACGGAGCCGGTGATCGGCTCGGCGCCGCTGGGGATCAGGCCCTTGGCACGCCCCGTCTCGATGGCGTCGACGAGCGCGACATAGGCGCCGGTGATCGCGGCCGTGCGGGTCCCGCCATCAGCCTGCAGCACGTCGCAGTCCAGCTGGATGGTGTTTTCGCCCAGCGCGGACAGGTCGACGACCGCGCGCAGGCTGCGCCCGATCAGCCGGGAGATCTCGTGGGTCCGCCCGCCGAGTCGGCCCTTCACCGATTCGCGGTCGCTGCGGGTGTGGGTGGAACGCGGGAGCATCGCGTACTCCGCCGTGGTCCAGCCCAGCCCGCTGCCCTTGCGCCAGCGCGGCACTCCCGGGCTGAAGGAGGCCGCACACAGCACCCGGGTGCGGCCGAACTCGACCAGCACGCTGCCTTCGGCGTGGTCCAGCCATCCTCGGGTGATCGTGATCTCGCGCAACTGGTCGGGAAGTCGGCCATCGTGGCGGGGTCCGCCGGGAGTCGAGGTCATGCCCCTAGCGTATGCGGACCCGCCCTCCGCCTCGTGCGAGATGCCCCTGTCCCGGCACCTCCGGGCGTAGCCTGGGCAGGTGCGGGAGTCCCAGCTCCTCCCCGTCGGCGACGCCGACCTGGAGGTCCGCGTGCACGGCAAGGGTGCGCCCCTGCTGCTGATCCAGACCGCGCTCGACCCCGACGCGCTGGTGCCCCTCGCCGAGCAACCAGGAGTTCGCGACACCTATCGCATGATCGACCTGCGACGCCGCGGGTATGGCGCGAGCAGTCCGGACCCTGACGGTCCTGGAACCACCGCCAACCGACGTCGCCGCGGGGGCGGAGTTCCGCGCCGCGAACGCTCACCTGGTCCGTACCTTCGCCGAGCAGGGAGTTACGGCGGCTCTGGAGGAGTTCACCCGCATGCTCGGCACGCCGAGTTGGGTGGCCGAACGCACGTCCGCCGACGCGGACCACGTGGCGCAGGTCGAGCGAGACGCCGCCACCTTCTTCGCCTCCGATGTCCCCGCCCTGCTGACCTGGCGGTTCGACTCCACCCGGGCTGGACCGGTCAGCGCACCCCTGCTGTACGTCGGCGGCACTGACAGCGGGTCGTGGTTCACCCAGGTGCACGCGTGGGTACGCGCGTTGTTCCCCACGTGCGAGCACCACGTCATACCGGGGGCCGGTCACTCGCTGGCCACCACACACGCAGGAGCGGTGGCGAGCCTGCTGACCGACTTCCTGGCCAGACACCCGTAGGCGGCACGATGGGGGCATGTTCACCGGCTTCCCCGAGACCGCCCCCGACTTCTACGCCCAGCTCGAGCTCGACAACAGCAAGGAGTTCTGGGCGAGCCACCAGGACACCTACCGGCGCGAGGTCCGCGAGCCGATGGAGGCGTTGCTTGCCGAGCTGGCCGAGGAGTTCGGGGAGGGCAAGGCGTTCCGCCCCCACCGCGACGTGCGGTTCTCCGCGGACAAGAGTCCGTACAAGACGCACCAGGGCGGTTACGTCCAGGTCGCCCCGGCGACGGGCTGGTATGCCGAGGTGTCGGCGGAGGGGTTCCGGCTCGGAGGCGGGTGCTACCGGATGGACAGTGGCACGCTCACGGCATACCGGAAGGCGGTGCACGAGGACAGAACGGGCGCGGCGCTCACCCGCATCGTGCAGGACCTCCGTGCGGCGGGGTGGGAGGTCGCGGGTGACCAGCTCAAGACCGCGCCACGCGGCTACCCGCGGGATCACGCGCGGATCGAGCTGCTGCGACACCGCAGCCTGGCGGTCATGCGCTGGTGCAACGAGCTCGACGTCGTCAGCTCCCCCGCCCTCGTCGACCGGGTCCGGGCCGACTGGGGCCAAGTGCGTCCCCTCGTGGACTGGCTGCGGGCGCTCCACCCATAGCGGAGGAAATAGTCGACGACGAACTCCGGTTGAAATCTGTATCACCTTTGCAGACCGAACAGGAGCTCACCCATGGCACGCATCGTCATCTTCGGAGGAACCGGGTACTCGGGCGGCAACATCGCCGCCGAGTCAGTCAAGCGGGGGCACGAGGTGATCTCCTACACCCGCAGCGCGGCCGACCGGCCCCTCGACGGTGTGGACTACCGCACCGGATCGCTGGCCGACCCGGCGACCGTGGAGGAGGCCGCCGCCGCGGCGGACCAACTCGTCGTCGCCGTCCACGGGGTGGACCCCGACGGCCCCAACCTGGTGGAGCACGTCCCGCACCTGGTCGACTCCTCGGTCAGGCACGGCGCCCGGCTCTCCTTCGTGGGCGGGGCCGGAAGCAGCCTGGTGGCCGAGGGCGGGCCGAGGCTGGTGGACACCCCCGAGTTCCACGACGACTGGAAGGCCGAGGCACTGGCCCACGCCGACGTGCTCGAGGCAGTGCGCCAGGCACCCGAGGAACTCGACTGGTTCTACGTCAGCCCCGCCGCCCTCTACGGCTCGTACGCCCCCGGTGAGACCACCGGCGCCTACCGCACCGGTGGGGATGTGCTCGTTACTCAGGAGGACGGCTCGTCCGAGATCTCCGGCACGGACCTGGCACTGGCCTACGTCGACGAGATCGAGTCCGGCGCCCACCCGCGCCAGAGGTTCACGGTCGGTCACTGACCAGCGGCACCGGGCCGTCGCGGATTGGATCTTTCGTTGGCCATACAGCAGAATGTACGTACCGCATCGTGGAACTATCAGAGGAGTGTTGAGCGATGACCGCACGCGTCACGGTTGGATCCCTCCAGGTCGCCGAAACCCTGCATACGTTCGTTACCGAGGAGGCCCTGCCTGGCTCCGGCGTCGACGCTGAACAGTTCTGGGCGGGCCTGGAGTCGGCCGTCACCGACCTGTCGCCGCGGATCAAGGAACTGCTGGCCAAGCGCGAGGAGCTGCAGCAGACGATCGACGCCTACCACCGGGACAACCCGGGCCCCGTCGACCCCGCCCCCTACGAGGAGTTCCTGCGGTCCATCGGCTACCTCGTCGAGCAGCCCGAGGACTTCTCCATCACCACTGAGAACGTGGACGAGGAGGTCAGCACCCAGTGCGGCCCCCAGCTGGTGGTGCCGCTGCTGAACGCCCGGTTCGCGATCAACGCGGCCAACGCGCGTTGGGGCTCGCTCTACGACGCGCTCTACGGCACCGACGTCATCGACGAGGACGGCGGCAAGGAGAAGGGCTCCTCCTACAACCCGACCCGCGGTGACGAGGTGATCCGCCGCGGCCGTGAGTTCCTCGACCAGTACTTCCCGCTGGCGACGGGCTCGCACGCGGACGCCACGGCATACGGCATCGACGACGCGGGCCTGGCCGTCACGCTCGGCGAGGAGACCGTCCGGCTGGCCGACCCCGCCCAGTTCGTCGGCTACCGCGGCGACAAGGCCGCGCCGGAGGCCGTCGTGCTGGTGCACCACGAGCTGCACGCCGAGATCCAGGTCGACCCAAGCGACACCATCGGCTCCACCGACAAGGCCGGCGTCAAGGACATCGTCCTGGAGGCCGCCGTCTCCACGATCATGGACCTGGAGGACTCCGTCGCGGCCGTGGACGCCGAGGACAAGGTGCTCGGCTACCACAACTGGCTCGGCCTGATGCGCGGCACGCTCCAGGAGGAGGTCAGCAAGGGCGGGTCCAGTTTCACCCGCACCATGAACGCCGACCGCACCGCCACCACCCTCGCCGGCGACGAGGTCACGCTGCACGGCCGCTCGCTGCTGTTCATCCGCCAGGTGGGCCACCTGATGACCACCGACGCGGTGCTCGACGCCGACGGCAACGAGATCAGCGAGGGGCTGCTCGACGCGTTCATGACCGCGCTCGGCAGCGCCCACGACCTGCGCGGCAACACCGAGCGCAACAACACCCGCACCGGCTCGATGTATGTCGTGAAGCCCAAGATGCACGGGCCCGACGAGGTGGCGCTGACCTGTGAGATCTTCCGCCGGGTCGAGGACGCCCTCGGGCTGCCGGCGCTGACCATCAAGGTCGGCATCATGGACGAGGAGCGCCGCACCTCCGCCAACCTCAAGGCCTGCATCAAGGCCGCCAGCGACCGCCTGGCGTTCATCAACACCGGCTTCCTGGACCGCACCGGCGACGAGATGCACACCTCGATGGAGGCCGGCCCGATGATCCGCAAGGGCGACATGAAGTCCGAGTCCTGGATCCAGGCCTACGAGAACCGCAACGTCGACATCGGCCTCGCCACCGGGCTGCAGGGCCGCGCCCAGATCGGCAAGGGCATGTGGGCGGCACCGGACAACATGCGCGAGATGCTCGAGCAGAAGTCGAACCACCCCGAGGCCGGCGCCAACACCGCCTGGGTGCCCTCCCCCACCGCCGCGACGCTGCACGCGCTGCACTACCACCAGGTGGACGTCAAGGCCGCGTCAGGACGAGCTGCTCGGCGGCAACCGGTCCTCGCTCGCCGACCTGCTCACCATCCCGGTCGCCGCGTCGCGTCGACTGGTCCGACCAGGAGAAGCAGGACGAGGTCGACAACAACGTCCAGGGCGTCCTCGGGTATGTCGTCCGCTGGGTCGACCAGGGCGTGGGCTGCTCGAAGGTCCCCGACTTGGGCGGGACCGCGCTGATGGAGGACCGCGCCACGTGCCGGATCTCCTCCCAGCACCTGGCGAACTGGATCAAGCACGAGGTGGTCAGCACCGAGCAGGTCGAGGAGAGCCTGCGCCGGGTGGCCGCGATCGTCGACGAGCAGAACGCCGGCGACGCGACCTACACCCCGATGGCCCCCTCCTTCGACGGGCAGGCGTTCAACGCCGCCCGCGACCTGATCATGGAGGGCACCACGCAGCCGGCCGGCTACACCGAGCCGATCCTGCACCGCCGCCGCGCCGCCAAGAAGGCCGAGATCGCTGGGAGCAACGCATGAGTCTGAACCTGGACGCCGCCCGCACCATCATCGCCGGCGCCCGCGCCGCGGGCCGGGAGTCCGGCCTGAAGCCGCTGACCGTCGTCGTGCTCGACGCCGGCGGGCACGTCGTCGCCGTCGAGCGTGAGGACGGCGCGTCGAACAAGCGCTTCGAGATCGCCTTCGGCAAGGCGCACGGCGCGCTGTCCCTCGGGCTGGGCTCGCGGGCGCTGATGGAGCGGGCCGAGCAGCAGCCCTACTTCATCGCCGCGGTGACCAACGCCGTCGGCGGCTCCCTGGTCCCCGTCCCCGGCGGCGTCCTGGTCAAGGACGCCGAGGGCGCCCTGCTCGGGGCCGTCGGGATCACCGGCGACTCCTCCGACAACGACGAGGTCGCGGCCGTCTCCGGAATCGAGGGCGCGGGCCTGGTGGCCCAGCCCGGCGCCTGAGCCGCTCCACTCCACCGCCTGCCCCTGCGACGTCTGGGTAGACGCCGCTCCCCTACGCCTCCTAGGTGGGTGACCTGTCAGACGCGGGCTATGGCACCCGCTTTGACAGGTCACCCTGTCCGTGCGCCGCGCTATCATGCCGCGCAACGTCGGATGGGAGGGACGTCGAGATGTCCGGAGTTGCGAAGTGGCAACGGCCCGAAGTCGGCACACGCACTGCGTCGGTGTCCGGATCAGGCGGCTACCTGGGCGCCCGTCGGGGGAGGTGACTGGACCGGCACCGTTCTCGAGCTGGAGGATCACGCGGTCGACATCCCCGACCTTGGTGGCCCGGTCATCGCCAGTGCTCTCGTCGCGATGCGTGGGGTGGTCCGGTCGGGTGGGGCGGTGTACCGGCTGCGCCGCGGCTGGCGTGCCCAGCCCGGCGGCGTCGTCGTGATCGACTTCCGCCAACCGCTGGCCCCGCGACCCGACGGTTCCTTCGCTCCCGCCGGGCCGTGGGGACCGGGTGAGTGGACGGCATACCGGGCAGTCAGCACCCCGACCCGGCGGGTCGGCGACATCCATGAGTCGGGCGAGGAAGCGGCGGCCGGGGCTGCGCCAGCTGCCGCAGGCGGGCCGCTGCACCTGCACGACTCCGCGGCTCTGGAGCAGTTGCGCTACTTGCCGGTCTCTGTCCAGCGCAGCGTCCAGACCGGCGTCCCCCACCACAGCGTGTTCGTCGCCGAGGCGGTGCAGTACACCCGCGGCGATGGCTCCGTCTATCACCGCGTCTGCGGACTCCGCCTGTCCGACGCCGAGGCCGTCGTCGTGTCGGCCGCGCGGCAGCAGAACACCCCGACCTGGCAGGTCGAGCTGGTGCGCTACACCTTCGTCGTCGACCGCACCGCCCTGCCGGACCAGGATGCGGCGCAGCGCCGGCGGCTGTCGTGACCGAGTCGCACTACGACACCCTGGGGGTCGACCGGTCAGCCACGGCTGAGGAGATCACCAGGGCGTTCCGGCGCAAGGCCCGCGAGCACCCGGATCTCGGCACTGCCGCTGACGGGGTGGACATGGATCGGCTCGACCGCGCCCGGCGCGTCCTGCTCGATCCCGATCGGCGAGCAGCGCACGACGCCGAGCTGGACTCCCGGCGGACGCACCGAGCTGCGGAGGAGGACGTCGTCGAGGTGGACGTCGTCGACGACTGGGGCCAGGAGGCGTCCTGGGCACCGACTCCTGACCCACCGCCACGTCCGGGCCCCACTCCTGGGCCGACCACCGGGCCAACGCAGCAGCCTCCACCGTCGTGGGGACCCCCTGACGGACCGGCCTACCCCACCCCCGGGCAGCCGTACAACGGTCCGCAGTATCCCCCGTCGATGCAGATCCCGACCTACCAACCTGGCACCGGACGGCCAGGGAGCAGCGGATTCGACGGCCGCCCCTTCGGGACGCCCGATTCGTGGTGGCAGGTCGTCAAGGGGCACACGCTCACCCAGCGGATCTCCGGGATCGTGTGGGTCCTGCTGTGGGTGCCCCTCATCGTCCTGGGCCTGGCCCAGGGGTCACTGGCCAACCTGGAGTCCCTGGGGATCGCCAACGCCGTGGCACTGTTCCTCGGTGTGCGGCGCATCCGGAGGGGGAAGTGGTTCCTCTACGGGTTGCTGCTCTTCGCGGTGTTCTCGTTCTTGGGCTTCGTGCTGCGGGATTCACCCGGGGGCTGGCAGGTCGGCAGTGCGGCGATCGCGCTGTGGCTGGTCTCGTATGTCGTGGCCGTGGAGTCCCGCGCCCTCTACTACCGCAGGGGTGGGCGATGACGAGCCCGCTGTCGTCGCACGACGTGGCCATCTGGCAGACCTGCCACATCAACGAGCTCGTGGACTCGGCGCAGCTCGGAAGTTGGCAGGGGCCATCGGTGCACTTCGCGCTGAGCCGGCCTGCCGAGCGGGTGTTGGCCACTGGGCCCTTCACGCTCAGCAGCTTTCAGGCCGTGGGGGACGGCACCTACGCCCACAACAGCGGCTTCTTCTTCGCCACCGGCAAGTACGGCACCGCCCTCACGATCGGCGCCCTGGCCGGGCGGGCCATCGGCAACAGCCGCCGTCGGCAGCAGGCGGCACGGGACGCCCAGCCCCGCTGGGTGCCCATCGCCGCCGGGCAGATCTGGGTCAGCCAGTTCGGGTTCTACTGCCAGGAGCAGGCCCAGTTCTACTCCTGGGACTACGGCTCGATCGACGCGGCGCAACTGCTGGGGCCCGGCCACCTGCAGATCATGGGGACCTCGCAGAACGGCCCGATCAACTGGGTGCTCAGCTCGGACTGGGCGGAGCTGGTCTTCACCATGTGGGCCCGCCAGCGGCAGCCCGGTCATCCCCAGTTCCCCCACGGGGGTTGGATCCCGCCGGGTTGGCGCGACCGCGTCCTCGCCGCCGGCCAGGCGTTGCCGAGGGCGCTGACAGACCAGTCGTCGCTGCGGCGGGTGCTCGAACCCTGACGACGTTCGTCGTTCCCTCTGGGTGGTGACCTGTCAGACGCGGGCTATGGCACCCGCTTTGACAGGTCACCCCCGCCCGGAAGCCGCCGCGGTGAGGTCGGACGGGACGATGTCCACGGAGAACGGGAGTCGGCAGTGCGCCACGGCGTCCCCGGCGGCGCTCGCTCCCGTGACGTAGCGGCCGTCGATCAGGTCCAGGGCGAGCAGCGAGGGCTCCTTCGGGTCCACGATCCAGTAGGACTGGACCCCCGAGTCCCCGTACTTGGAACGCTTGAGCACCTGGTCCTTGCGGCGGGTCGAGGGCGAGAGCACCTCGACGGCCAGGACCAGTGGCCCGGTGATGTTCTTGACCTCGACGTCCTCGGTCCGCACCACGAGCAGGTCGGGTTGCAGGGAGGTCCGGTAATCCGGCCGCCAGTCCACCGGGGCGAAGAAGACCTCGAAACCCGGCGGGCAGGCCGCTCGGAGCGGCAGGTAGAGGTTGCCCAACACCCGCTGGTGCACCGGCACGGGTGCCGGCGTCACCAGGAGCAACCCGTCGAGCAGTTCGTACTGCAGCCCGTCGTCGGGCAGCCGGTCGAGGTCATCGACCGTCCAGGCCTCGCCCGAGCGCGGCATCACCGTCATGACACTCATCGTCCACCTCCGCCCCCTCCGCTGTCACCTGCCCCCGTTCCTCCTGCCCGCCGTGGCACCCACCCGGGGACGCGCTCCGCAGGCTTGCGGTGAGTTCCGGGCGGTCGCACAGTCAGACTGGACGCAACACCCGTCCAGCACCCCGACCGAGAGGCATACCCGTGACCGCGAGCGCCATCAGCCGCGACGACCTGTGGGCGATGATCCACGCCGAGCGCGCCGCGTTGGCCGACGACCTGGCCACCCTCGAGGAGGCCCAGTGGACGCAGCCCACGCTGTGCGGCGACTGGACGGTGCGGGAGGTGGTGGCGCACCTGACGGCCGCGGCAAGCACCGGCCGGCTCCGCTGGATCACCAGCATCGTCGGGGCGCGATTCGACGCGGGGCGACACAACCGGCGACGCCTCGCGGAGCACCTCGGGAGCTCGCCGACCGAGACACTGGAGCGGTTCCGCGCTGCCGTCGGGAGCACGACGGCCGCGTCCGGGCACACGCCCGCCTGGTTGGGCGAGGTGGTCGTGCACGGCCAGGACCTCCGCCGGCCGCTGCGGATCAGCACGGAGCCGGACGTCGCGGCGGCGGTGCAGGTGGCAACGTTCTTTGCCGCCCGAGACTTCACGGTCAACAGCAAGACCGCGGCCAAGGGGCTGCGGCTGGTCGCGACGGACTCCTCGTTCAGCAGCGGCGACGGCCCGGTTGCGGAGGGCAGCACGCTGGCGCTGGTGATGGCGATGGCCGGCCGCTCCGCATACTGCGACGACCTCACGGGGCCGGGTTCCGACATCCTCCGCGAGCGCTGCCCCGACGCCTAGAGAGGCGTCGACCCGCGACAGGGGTGACCTGTCAGACGCGGGCTACGGCACCCGGTTCTACAGGTCACCCCGTCACCGGGAAGCTTCAGGCCCGGCGCCTTGCGCCACCGTCGGCGTCCTCGGGCGGGTCGATGAAGACGGTGGTCTGACTGCCCACCAGCTCATATCCCAGGACCTGCGCCATCCGCTTCGACGGCTCGTTGTCCCAGCGGGCCCGCCACTGCGGGACCAGGCCGGCATCGAGGGCCGCGTTGGTGCCGACCGCAGCAGCCAGCACCCCGTAGCCGCGGCCACGGGCGTGCGGACTCGTCAACACCCCCATGTGGGCGAGCACCTGCGCCCACACGACATAGCCAGCACCGGCGAGCGGGAGCGGGCTGCCCTCGCCGGCCGCATCCCCCTCGCCAGCCGCGTCACCCACCCCGGCCACATCGCTCCCGGCACGATCCAGCAGCACCCAGCGGTGCGGCATACCGTGCAGTCCGACCTCGTCGACGTCCTCGTGCGGGCACGCCGCCTCCAGCGCGGCGACCGCGGCCTCGTCCTGGGTCATCGCCAGGTCGGCGTGCTCGACCCTGCTGTCGGTGAAGGAGAGCTCGGCGGCACCGAGCGGTCGCGCGCCGTGGTCGGAGGCGAGGCGCAGCAGCACCGCCAGCCGGGACAACTCGTCGTCGGACAGGTTGCCCGCGCGGTCCAGCGCCCACTGCGGCCCCTTGAGGACGCCCCGGCCGAAGATGCGGACGAACGTCACGGCGTCGGCGGCGTCGTCCCGTCGCAGCACGCGCGGACCGTCCCCCAGGTCGTCGACGCCGAGCACCTCGGCCCACGCCTGGCGGATGGTCTGCTCGGTCTCTGCCCGCACGACTCGACCCTACTGACCGGCGAGCCGACGCGCTCGGCCAGCCGGGCCCACCCGACGCGGGCGTCAGCCGGCGGGTGCCTCCAGCTTGTCCGCCAGCACGTCCAGGCCCTGCCGGGCCGCGGCCTCGGCGGCCTGCACCCGCCCCTGCATGGCCTGGGCCTCCTCGAGCGCGGAGATCGCACGCTGCTCGGCGTCGCGGCTCGCCTGCACGCCCTGCTCGCGCTCCTGCTGCTCCCGCGCCCGGTCGTCGTGGTAGCCCTGCACCTCACCGGCGGCCAGCTCCACGGCCCGGTCGAGCAGGTACCGGTAGGAGGTGCGCAGCTTCTTCGGCGTCGTCTTGCGGACCAGGCCCTCGACCTCCTCGGTCACCCCGTCGCGCATGAAGACCAGCGGGTCGGAGCGGTAGCGCGCCCGCTCCTCCTCCTCGATCGCCGCGGCCAGCTGCTCACGCACCTCGGCGAGCTGCCGCTCGGCCTCGCGCACCGCCGATGCGGCCGCGTCCAGGTGGGCGGCGAAGCGCCCCTCCAGGGCGTAGACCAGCTGGGCCTTCTCGTCCGCGTCGAGCTGGTCGGCCGGGTCGAGCGTCCGCGGACCGGCGCTGCCGTCGTGTTGCGTCATACCTGCACCTCATCCTGCACCTACGTGACCCCCCACTCTCTCATCCGCAGGCCCCGGGCGGACGCTCGGGCTACGCCTCGAGCAGGGTCAACGCGACGACTTCCATGACCGATCCGGGCCGTTCGATCCGCACCGGCATCCCCGGGTGGTCGACCGCGAACCACAGGGTGGTCGTGCCGGTCGCGCCGCGCACGGCATACCGCAGACACCGTCGTATGCCGAGGGGCCCGTCGGTCGTCTCCTCCCCCACCTCCGTGGTCGCCTCGGGGAAGGAGGCGTGCCCCTGCAGCTCGAGCCAGGTGGCGCGGCTGCGGGACACCTCACCTCTGGGCGCCCCCTCCGGGTCGCAGGGCGCCGTCTCGAGGGTCACCCCGTCGGCGTCCCCCTCGCGGAACGTCGTGCTGTGCCAGGTGCGCCCGTCGCCGTCCTCGACCGCCACGACCACCCGCAGCCCGTCCACGCAGTGCGCCCGGATCTGCGCCGCCGTGAAGGGGGTGGGCGCGTGCCCCTCCGTCAGGATCCGCTCGTCAGTCACGGGCCCATCGTGCCACCGGTGTCAGCTGGTGCCGGGACGGAACCAGGTGATCGCGGGAAACCTCGCGAAGTCGCTGTCGAAGGAGCAGACGGCCACGCCGTGCTCCTCGGCCAGCGCGGCCAGATGCGCGTCCGTGACCAGGTTGGCGCGGAGGTCCCCCTCCGCCACGATGCGTCCGAGGATGTCGGAGTGCCGCGGCCCAGCCTGGGGGATCCAGGTCGGCTCGGCCGCGAGCCAGTCGGTCACGAACGACCACGCGTCCACCGGGTCCAGCGGGGCAGCGGAGGCCCGGGGGTGCGTGGCGATCCGCTGGAACGCGATCAGCGAGACCCAGGGGAGCCCGACCCTGGACGGACCACTCAACGCCTCCTCCAACCACTCGCGGGCTGGCTCGTGGAACGTCGACGTCGAGTCCACCGCGTAGAGGAGGACGTTGGCGTCCACGATCATCCGGAGGTCCTGTGGTCCGCCTCGTCCAACAACTCCAGGGCCTCGGCGACGTTCGAGACATCGATCTGCAGGCCCATCGATGCGGTGCGCTGGCGGTAGGGGCGCCGCTCCGGCGCACCTCGTTCCAGACCGGCCCTGGCCAGCTGGTTGACCGCCTCAGCCAGGCCGATCCGCTTCTCTCGTCGCAGCCGCTCGGCAGCGCTGGCGACGTCCGGATCGAGACGTATCGTGGTCCGCATCGCTCCTCCGCGCATCAGTGATGCACCTAGTCTACATCGCCGATGCACGACGACGTCCGGCGTGGAAGTCCCACCGGGGCAGCCAGGCGGTGGACCGCGGCATCACGGAACGGGACGGACTCGGCGAGATCAGCAGGACCGTCCGGCACACCGCGAGCAGGACCCGCAATCGCGGCGGCCCGTCCATCCGCCAGGCTATTCCTCAGCCGTCCTGGGCCCCGGCGGACCAGTCCGGCAGCTCCTGCAGCGCCCAGCGATTGCCGTCCGGGTCGGCGAAGTAGACGAATCGCCCCCACGGCTGCTCGTCGACCTCGCTGGCCTCGATACCGCGGTCCAGCAGGTCCGCGCGGGCGGCGTCCGCGTCGCCGATCACCATCTGCATGTTGTCCAGCGACCCGGGTGCCATGTCGGTCAGCCCCTTGCCCAGCGCGATCGAGCACGCCGAGCCCGGCGGGGTGAGCTGCACGAACCGCACGTCGTCGCTCACCGTGTGGTCGTGGTCGGCGTTGAACCCGGCCTGCACGTAGAACTCCTTGGCCCGGTCGACATCGGTCACGGGCACGGCCACCAGCTCCAGTTTCATCTCCATAGGCTTCAGGCTACGAAGGATTCCGGCCAGATCACGGCCGCAATATGGCGGGCCGAGCCCTCCGCCTACAGTGAACTCCGTGCCGCAGACCTCCCCCGCCGACGGCGTTGTCCGCTTCGAGCGCACCCACCTGGGCGACACGCTCGTGCTGGACCGCCCGGAGCGGCGCAATGCGCTCACCCTGCCGATGTGGCAGCAGCTCGCCGCCCTGGTGCGGGAGCACGGGGACGACACCGACACCCCGCTGTATGTCGTGGGCTCAGGCGGCTACTTCTGCTCCGGGGCCGACCTGGGTGCCCTCGCGCACGCCCGGTCCGACGCGCAGCGGTCCCGCACCTTCGTGCACGCCGTCGTGGAGTGCCTGCTGACGATCCACACCGTCCCCCGGGAGGTGGTCGCGGTCGTCGAGAACGGCGCGGCCGGCGGCGGGGTGGAGATCATGGCCGCCTGCGACCGGCGGGTGGCGATCGGCGCCCCGACGCTGGTCTTCCCGTTCGGCCACCACGGCATGACGCTGGACGACTTCACCCGGTGGGGGCTGCACCGACTCGTGGGCGACGCCGCGGCCGAGCGGCTGGTCGACGGTCGTCACGTCGTGGACTTCGCGCGGGCCCAGGGCCTGGGGCTGTTCGACGAGCAGCACGAGTCCCTCGAGGAGCTCGCGCGGGCGCGACGAGGGTGCGGGGCGATGAGGTGCGGGGCGAGCGGGGCGCCACGGAGGGCTACGTCCACGACGGCGAGCCGTTCACCGCGGCGGTCGAGCGGGCCGCGGCCCCGATGCTGGCGGCGTTCCTCCAGCCGGGGTAGCCGGTCGAGATCTTCCGGCTCCTCACCACTCGTCGACGGGCGCGACGGGCTCCGCCGGCCAGGTCGAGCCGTCGAGCAGGGTGCGCTCCCCCAGGTCCGCCTCCAACTGCACGGTCCGCTCCACCCAGGGGTTGCCGGGGCAGGTCGCACCCCCGACGACGCGCTCGGTGGTCCAGTAGACGGTGACGTCCTCCTCGGTCTCCACGACGAGGGGCTCGGCCGCCAGGTGCGGCTCGGGGTCCCGCGCGCCGGCGCACTGGATCTCCGAGACAACGACCTCGAGGCTGGACCCGGTCTGCTCCGTCGCGCCCTCCGGCCAGGCGATCTGGGCCCACTCGCTCGTGGCATCCAGCGCGAGCTGCGCCCGGCACCCGCCGCCCCAGCCCTCGACCCGCCAGGCGCCCTCGTGCACGCCGAGCGAGAGGTACTCATCCCGCTCCAGGGAGAAGTCGCTGGTGTCGGGCTCCGCCAGCAGGATCCCCATCTCCTCGCCGTCCGGACCCTCGGCCCGCCAGAGCACGCGCCACCGCACGTCCTCGGCCGACGATTCCAGCAGCGGCCCCGGCGCGTCGATGCCGGCCTCCTCCCCGATCTCGGACAGGGCCGCCACGACCTCGGCCGACTCCTCGGGCCCGATCTCGACGCCCGAGCTCGACCACCGACGCCGGGAACGACGGCTCACCGTGACAGGTCAGCAACACGTCGCCGTCGGAGGTGAGCCACGTCCCTCCCTCGTCGGGCTGCGTCTCGTCGGGCTCTGCCGTGGTGGCTGACGCGCTGTCGGTGTCCGCCGACCCCGGCGACCCGGAGGGCTCCCCCGCGCCCGATCCGCACGCGGCGAGCGGCAGGGCGAGCGCCAGCGCTGCCACAGACTTCACGACTGACCTGGTCATCGCATGCTCCATCCCGTGCGGACGTCTCCGACACCACCTGGGACGCCGGGGCGGGGCGGGCGGTTCCGCGGAACCGCCGGGTAGTCCGGCACGATGGGTCCATGACCGCACCCGCCACCTCCATCGCCGCCGTCGTCTTCGACATGGACGGCGTGCTGACCGACACCGAGACGATCTGGGACGAGGTGCGGCGCGGGCTGGCCGCCGAGGACGGCGTGCCCTGGCCGGACGGTGCCACCGAGGCGATGATGGGTATGTCGACACCCGAGTGGTCGGAGTACCTCGCCTCGACCGTCGGCATCCAGGGCGACGCCGCCGAGGTGGCCGACCGGACCATCGGCCAGATGGCGGCGCGCTACCGGGATCACCTGCCCACGATGCCCGGTGCCGTCGAGGCCGTGCGAACGGCTGGCCGAGCGCTGGCCGCTGGCGGTCGCCTCGTCCTCGCCCCGCCTGCTGATCGACGCCTCGCTCGGCGCCCTGGGCATCGCCCGGCACTTCCGGGTGACGGTCTCGACCGAGGAGGTGGCCGCGGGCAAGCCGGCGCCCGACGGCTACCTGCGGGCCTGTGAGCTGCTCGGGGTGGAGCCCGCCCGGGCCGCGGCCCTGGAGGACTCCAGCAACGGGCTGCGCTCGGCGGCCGCCGCCGGGATGCAGGTGATCGCGGTGCCCCACGAGGCCTTCCCTCCCGCGCAGGACGCCCTCGACCTGGCCGCGGTCCGCGTCGCCAGCCTGGACGAGGTCACCGTCGACCTGGTGGAGGGCCTGGGCCGGTAGCCCGTCTGCCTCCTCAACCGCGACATAGCAGCGACGGTCAGCGGACACAATGCCCGCATGCGCGGGTGGTGGTCACGTCCGATGGTGGGGATCTGGTTGGTGAGCCTGGTCCTGGTGGCCGGGTGCGGCGGGGCGGCCCCGGCGACCGACGAGGCCGCCACCGGTCAGGTGACGGACACCGCTAACCAGGGCCAGGAGAGCGACGCCGCAACGACGACCCCAGATCAGGAGGAGACGGCACCCGCGACAGTCACTGAGGCGGAGGCGACCGTGACCGGGGAGGGTTTCATGGTGGAGCTGCCCGACGTGGTGGTGAGCGCCCCCGACGGGGTCGCCCCGGCCGGAACGACGGTCAGGGTGCGGCTCCTGGAACCGGAGCTGGAGATCGATGACGCCGAGATCGTCCAGACCGTGGACGTCCGGCTCGGGGATGGCCTTCAGCCGCAGGCACCGATCACGCTGACCTTTGCGACCACCGCGCCGCCGAGCGAGACCAACGCCTACGTCGTGATGCGCTCGGACACCGGCCGGGGCAACTACGTCAACATCGCCCACGAGGACGCTCTCGAGGCGGTGGTCGTGAACACCTTGCACCTGTCCACGTTCACCCTGTTCCGGTTCGACCCCATGGCCTGGCTGCGGGATCTACAGGAGCAGATAGAGCTCGCGCTCGGGCTGCAGTACCCCGCACCCGGCTGCACCAAGGAGAACCTCGGCCGCGCCGCCGACCTCGGCGACTTCGACTTCCTCGCCGAGGGCCCGGGCCTCGGCGCCGTGTGGTTGTGCGCCGGGCGTGCCCCTACCGGCGACCTGTCGATGCAGGTGTACTCCAACGCACCGGCCGCCTTCGAGATCACGGCCGACACGCGGCCCACCGGCATCGTGCAGATCGCCAAGCTGAGCCTGGCCGAACTGCTGACCACGTCGCTCTACAACGTCTCCCAGGGCCATCCCCGAGACCGCTCCATCCTCGCGCCGGGCGGCTCCCTGTCCTTCCGCGCGAGCGAGGGTGATGTGCCGGTGGGCTATGACGCGGTCTACCAACCTGTGTGGTCCGCCGCGGCCCTCGGGTTCGAAGCCGCGCTGAACGTCGTGTCCTTCGGCCGCAACGACCCGGTGTCCGCGACGATCCAGGCCGCCCTCAGTGCCGACGATCTCGCCGAGTGCTTCGGCGGCACCCTCGAGCACGCCGTCGACCCCCAGCCAGGCCCCCTTGTCTCCACGGGTCTGTCCTGCTTCCAGATGCTGGCTGGTCAGTCCGGTGTGCTGTCGCCGCTGCAACAGTTGGGCCTTGCCAAGCTCGGGCTGATCAGCGCCGCGCTCACGCTATGGCCCCAGTCGCTCCTCTCGGCCCTGATCGAGCGCGACGCCAACGAGTTCTCCCTGGAGCTCTATGGCACCAGGGTGTCCTCGCCACCGGCCGGGGACAGCTCGGGCGTGCTCAACGCCACGCTGCCGGTGGGCTCCTGCACCGACGGCACCTTCGGGTGGGAGCACACCACGCCGATCCCCCTCGTCGACGGCACCGGCGAGGCCTGGACCCCGAGCGGGGAGTATGCCGGGGCGGGTGTGATCTGGACGGAGGTGCTCGGCGAGGCGGACCTGGACGGCGATGGGGGCCGAGAAGTGGTCCTGGCCCTCCGGTGCACGGGCTCGGTGCTGGAGTACTGCTGCGCCGGGCGCACGAGCAGCGCCACGTTCGTCGCCGCCTACTCCCGCGACCCCTCGGGGGAGCTGACCCTGCTCGCCCCGCCTCTCACGGGTGGCTACTCCCTCCCCGGGAATGAGTACGGACCCATGCACCGCACGATCAGGGGGGCTCAGCTGGAGGGGCTCTCGGTGGTCACCACCGAATACCTGCCCTATCCCGAGGACGTGACCGAAGCACAGGCAGGTCACGATCCCCTAGCCGACGTCACCGCCCGGTACCTGCTGCAGGGGGGTGCGTGGGTCGAGGCACCGTGATTGTCCTCCCTGTCACTTGGGAGGACCATGGTGGAGGTGAGGACGGACACCCCCGATGCGCTTTGAGTTCACCACGAAGGCATCGCCCGACCAGGTCCGTGAGGCGCTGACGGACTTCTCCGAGCGGCGCCTGCGCACCTGGAGCCGCACCCTGGACCCCAAGACCTACCAGGTGCGCGGGCAGGGCCAGGACTGGGCCGAGGCCCGGGAGAGCAGCCCGGGCTCGCCGTTCTGGGTGGTCTGCCGCTACGACTGGTCCGACCCGGACGTGGTCCGGTGGACGGTGACCGAGAGCAGCTACGGCGGGGGCGGCGACGGGACAGTGCGGGTCGCCCCTGACGGCTCGGGCGGCAGTCGTGTGCAGGCCGAGTGGGACGCAAGGGACGCCCGCCCGCGGCTGCGGCCGGTGTTGTTCCTCCTCCACCACGGGCCGATGCCCAGGGTCATCGCCCGGATGTGGCGAGCGGCGCTGGACCGGTATGCCGAGGAGCAGGGCCAGCCGGACGGCTGAGGTGACCGACGGTCAGGTCAGGTGATCGACGGCGTTGAGCGTCGCGACCTGCCGGTTGTGGAAGTAGCCGTCCTCGCGCAAGTGCGTGATGCCGCCGCTGGTGGCGCGGAAAGCCACGTGCCCGGCCGCATCGGGATCGCTCAGCCCCCGAGGTCACGGCGACGCCGTTCGCGCCGTCCCGCACCGGCTCGTCGGTGAGCGGCAGCGTCGTGGCCACGGCACGGCCGCCGGCGTCCAGGTAGGCCTGCGTGTAGGCGAACTCCACGCCACCGTCTACCCGGGTCAGGGTCGCTGCGGGCCGGCCGTCCTTGAGGACGTGGGCTACGTGGACCTCGCGCGGATCGGGCTCTCCGGGATGGACGCTCGCGGTGGTCACGGCGTCTCCACCGGCACCAGCTCCAGCCGGAGGCCGAGGACCTCCAACACCGGGCCGACCTTGTCCAGACGGACGCTCGCCTTGCCCGACTCCAGCAGCCGGACGAAGCGTTCGGATACTCCGGCCAACTCGGCGAGGTCGACCTGGCGGAGCCCCAAACTCCCGACGACGCGCCGCGATCTGGTCATGCCATGACTGCATCATCAGACCTCCTTCACCAGCACGATCGTGCCGGTCTCCCCAGTGTGCCGCAGTCGGGACCAGGCAGTCCAGTCCGATCGGCACGATCGTGCCTGGGCCGCCTGGTCAGGCAGGCTCGGGGTCGTCCCCGCGCTCCCAGGCGATCGCGATGAGGCGGCGCAGCACGTCCAGGTCGACGTCGTCGAGACGCTTGACGTAGACGCAGCCAGCGCCCTCGGTGTAGCTGCCCAGCTGCGGCAGCAGCGCCGCACCCTCCGGCAGGTCCTTGAGCCCGTAGAGCGAGAGGCTGGCCCTGCGCGGCGAGAACCCGGCCCGCGGCCAGGTGCCACGCGTGCGGGGATTGGCCGGGGAGACATAGCGATAGCTCCCGTAGCCGACGATCGAGGGACCCCACAGCACCGGGTCGGCGCCGGTCACCTCGCGGAAGATCTCGGCCAGGGCCAGCCCGTCCTGGCGACGGCGCGCGGGCTGCGCCGCCTCCAGGAAAGCCTGCACGTCGGCGTCCGTCGGGACGGTCTTCGGCTCGCTCACCCCTGCAGTATGCCGTGGGTCAGGGAGTCTCGTACCTCGCCTCGACCACGGCCTGGTCGGCACCCTCGGACGCGGTGGCGTTGTCCACGCGCAGGGTGAGGACGTCACCACTCTCGCTGTCCGCGTAGGTCACGATGGTGGAGCCGGCGGCCCCCTCGGATCCGGTCTGCTGCCAGTCGGGCCCGCCACCGTCGCCCAGGATGTGCACCGCCTCCGGTGTGGCCATCCGCTCGACCACGGCCTGCTCACCGGCGCCCCAGGCGACCACGAGCGCGTCGGCGTAGGCGACCGGCTCGGTCGGCAGGTCGGCGTCGTCGCCGGCGACGGTGTAGGTCGCCTGGATGACGGCCTGCTCACCGCCCTCGGTCAGGATCCCGTGGTCCACGCGCAGCATGAGCTGGTCGCCGCTCTCACTGTTCTCGTAGGTCACCTCGGTCGACGCGGCATACTCCACGGCGTCGGTCTGCTCCCAGTTCGGGCCGCCACCGTCGCCCAGGATGTGCACGACCTCGGCGGTGCCGAGGCGCTCCATCGTGGCGTGGTCGCCCGCGCCCCATGCGACGACCAGCGCGTCGGCATACTCCGTCGGCACGGTGGGCATGTCGCCGGTCTCGTCGCCCCCGGTCTCGTCGCCAGCCTCCTCCGAGGTGGCCTCCTCCGAGTCCGTCTCCGCTGGCTCGGTCTCCTCGGCGCTGTCCTCCGGCGCGGCCTGCTGGCTGGAGGGCGCTGGCTCGAGCACCTCGGGCTCGTCGGCGTCACCGCCACAGCCGCTCAGCAGGGCGGCGAGGGCGACTGCAGCGATGGTCGTGCTGGTCCGGCGGGTCATGGTGTGCTCCTCCGTCTCGTCGACTTCACGCATCCGGGATGAGACGCGTCGGGGAGCGGCCCACGTTGCATCCGGTGATGGCTACCCGCGCTCGTCCAGTGACGCGGCACGTCGCAGGAGGTAGCGCTGCTCGGGCGTGCTGGCCGTGAGTTGCGCGGCACGCAGGTATGCCGCATGGGCCTCGGAATCCCGCCCCGCCATCTCGAGCAGGTGGGCGCGGACTGCGTGGGTGCGGTGGTGTCGGGCCATCTCGGGCACCGCCACCAACGGCTCGAGCACGGCCAACCCCTCCACCGGACCATGCTGCATACCGACAGCCACCGCCAGATTCAGGGTCACCGCGTGACTGCTGTCCAACTGCTGCAGCATCCGGTAGAGCACGCAGATCTGGGCCCAGTCGGTGGCGTCCGCGGTCGGTGCCTCGGCGTGCACCGCGGCGATGGCGGCACGGACCTGGAACGGCCCGGTCGGCCCCCGCGGCAGGGTGTGCTCGAGGATCCGCACGCCCTCGGCGATCTGCTCCCGGTCCCACCGGGCGCGGTCCTGCTCCCCGAGCGGGATGAGGTCACCCCCGGGCGTGGTGCGCCCGTCGCGCCGGGCGTCGGTGAGCAGCATCAGCGCGAGCAGGCCGGCGGCCTCCCGGTGGTCGGGCACCTGCCGGCACAGGTGCCGGGTGAGCCGGATCGCCTCGTCGGTCAGCCGCCGGTCGGTGACCTGGTCACCGACGCTGGCGGCGTGGCCCTCGGTGAAGACCAGGTTGAGGACGTGCAGCACGCTCCCCAGCCGGTCCGGCAGCTGCTCATCCGGCACCTGGTCGAGCCGGGCGCCCTGCGCCCGCAGGGTCGCCTTGGCCCGGCTGATCCGCTGGGCCATCGTCGCCTCGGTGACGAAGAAGCCCGCCGCGATCTGCCGGGTCGTCAGGCCGGCGACCGCGCGCAGGGTCAGCGCGACCTGGGACGGCACGGACACCGCGGGGTGGCAGCACAGCAGGAGCAGCCCCAGGGTGTCGTCGCCGCCCGCAGTCGTCGGTATGCCGTCCTCCTCCAGTGCGCGCTGCTCGGCCGAGACGGCCGCCGCGTCGACACTCGGCACCCGCGCGGCCTCCCGCAGCTCACGCTGCTGCGCGCGAGCTCTCAGACTGCCACCGGTCGATGAGCCGCCGGGAGGCGACCCGCACCAGCCACGCCTTCGGGTCTGTCGGCACGCCCTCCTGCGGCCACTGGTCCGTGGCCGCCAGGAGTGCCTCCTGCGCGGCGTCCTCACAGTCGTCGAAGCCGCCGAAGCGTCGCGCCAGCGCGGCCAGGACGTGCGGCGCCTCCCGGCGCCATACGTCCTCGATGGCCTGCTGGGCCCCGGTCACGGCGGCGTCAGGACTCCTCACCGCCGGGCCACATGGCCGGACGCAGCTCGATCGTCTCGCCCGGCCCGGCGAACTGGGCCGCGATCTCCTCGGCACGATCCGGCCCCTCGACGTCGATCAGGAAGAACCCGGCCAGCTGCTCCTTCGCCTCCGAGTACGGCCCGTCGGTGGCGACCGAGTTCCCCGTCTCCCAGCGGTAGAGCCGGGAGGACGCCGGGTCGCCGAGCGCCTCGCCTCCCACGAGCTCGCCCCGCTCCTGCAGTTGGCCCAGAAACTGCTCGAAGTCGGCGTTAATCTGCTCGCGCTGCTCGGGTGGCAGCCCCTTGTTCTCGGCGACGAAGTCACCCGTCGGGTGCCCCCACGGCTGCGGGCTCGAGTGAATCAAGATGACGTACTTCACGGCGTTCTCCTTACCTCTCCGGCGACCCCGGTGGGCCGCTCACCCCGAACGTCGGAGTCACCACTCGGTTCTCGACATCCTGCCGCAGATTCGTGCGATCCGGGCGCGATGAGAGGCAGTCCGGCCTAGGTCCGAGCAGGCACCGGGCTTCTACCGAGCACGCTAGAGTCGCGCTATGGCCATGACGAACCGCCCAGAGCGGTCCGGGATCGCCGACCGCCTCATGGAGATCGCGGCGCGGAGCCAGGCGGTCGAGACGCCAATGCTGACTGACGAGGACCTCTACGACGAGCAGGGTCTCCCGCGCTGATCCAAGAAGATGACCTCACCGACCCGTTCTAGTCCAGGTCATCGGCCTTCTTGAAGTCTTCGCCAAAGTCCGCCGCCCGGAACTCCGCGGCCTGGACCGTCTTGCGCCCGTAGTAGACGTCGTCGTCGATCTCGTCGGTCGACTTGGCCACCAGCATGGACACGAAGGTGTCGCCGTTGACATTGAGGAAGGTGCGGAAGATGCCGGTGAACCAGTCGACCGCGATGAGCAGGCCGACGGCCTCGAGTGGCAAGCCGAGCGCGGTGGCCAGGAAGGTCGCCACGACGGGGAACCCGCCCGGGACGGTGATGGTGCCCATGTTGAGCAAGATCGCCAGGCCCATCCTTGATTCTGCGGCATTCGTGACGAGGATCAACGCACCGGAGTGATCTTGATCCGTTCTTCGATGGGTCCGCGTCCGGGCAGAGCGTCGATCTGTTGGATCACGCGGCGCAAGTAGTTCCGGCGTTCCTTGATTCCTTTGCTCTCCAAGGAACGAATCACGTCCGGACCGTCGGAAATCATCAACTCGTCCGACTCGACCGCATCAACCCGGCGTTCTCGTGGAGGACACTGGCCTGGCGGTCGTGCTTGGCGCAGTTTCACTCGGGCTAGGGCGCTGAACTCCGGCAGTTGGTGTCTGCTTGGCGTTTAGGGTAGGCTGGCCTGCGATGTGGGCATGGAGCGTGCCTGGGAGAATGAACATATGGAGCGTATTTCATCTCTGGCCAGGGCATATCCGCTCGTGTTCGCGACGCTCTTCATTGCTGTGGTCGGGTTGATTCTATTGGCGACTCCTGCAAGGCAAGCAGCGGGGTTGCTGGTGGGCGGGTACGCGCTCGTGATCGCGGCTTGGGAAGCGGTCGGAATGATTCGGCAACTCATCAAGGGGCATGCCGGGCTCGATGTTCTTGCCGTGACGGCTATCACTGCGGCAGTGCTTGTCGGGGAGTCATGGGCGGCGCTCGTGGTCGTGTTGATGCTTACCGGCGGTGTGGCGCTTGAGGACTACGCAGAGAATCGTTCCAAGCGAGAACTCACCGCGTTGCTGCGCAAAGCTCCGCAGCAGGCGACACGCATTCTCGACACCGGCGCGGCCGACCATGCCCCTGATACGGTCACCGAGGAAGTGCCCGTCGAAGAAGTTCGGGTAGGTGATCTGCTGCTGGTAAGGCCGGGCGCACTTGTGCCCGTGGACTCGGTCGTCGTCTCTGAGCACGCCGTGTTTGACGAGTCTTCTCTGACTGGCGAGAGCCTACCTGTGGAGCGGGTCGCCGGAGAGAAAGTGTCTAGCGGTGCGGTGAACGGTCAAGCCGCAGTGACCTTGCGCGCTGCAGCGCTGGCCTCAGAGAGCGAGTATCAGCACATTGTGCGTCTTGTCGAGCAAGCTGCGGGCAGCAAGGCGAAAGTTGTGCGGCTCGCTGATCGGTACGCGGTGCCCTTCACGGTGCTCGCGCTCGCTATCGCCGGGATCGCCTGGGCGGTTAGCGGGAATGCCGTCAGGTTCGCAGAGGTGCTGGTCGTGGCAACTCCTTGCCCGCTGCTGATCGCCGCCCCGGTCGCGTTTCTCGGTGGCATGAGCCGTGCCGCGAGGTACGGGCTGATCGTGAAAGGCGGCGGCACCCTGGAACAGCTCTCTCGGGCACGCTCCGCAGCGTTCGACAAGACCGGCACTCTCACGACCGGTAGACCGGTACTCGAACGTATCCTGCCTGCCGACGGCACCAATGCGGATGAACTGCTGCGCTTCGCAGCCTCAGCGGAAGTGTATTCCTCGCATGTGCTCGCAGAGTCCGTCGTTCAGTTCGCGAAACAGCATGGTCTGTTGCTCCTCGAAGCCGAAAAGGCCGAAGAGATCGCCACCAATGGCGTCGCAGCCACCCTGCGCAGGCGCGGTGCGCCGAAGGCGGTGATTGTCCGGGTCGGTAAGCCTTCCTGGGTGCGCACTTATGCGTCTGACCTTGTGCTGACCGCCCTCGCGCCGGGTGAACTCGCGATCTACGTCGCGGTCGGCGACCGATTCGCTGGGGCGATTGTAATGCGAGACCAGGTGCGTGAAGAAACCCGCCAAGCACTCCAAGATCTGAACGAACTCGGCATCGAGCGCGCCCTGATCGTCACCGGAGACGTCGCAGCGACCGCCGAACCAATCGCCAAGAGCATCGGAATCAGCGAGGTGCACGCGGAGTGCCGCCCTGGCGACAAGGTGCGTATCGTCAGTGCCGTTCAGCCCCGCCCGCTCATTATGGTCGGCGACGGACTCAATGACGCGCCGGTGCTCGCCGCCGCAGATATCGGTTTTGCGATGGGAGCACGCGGTGCAACCGCTGCCTCCGAGTCCGCGGACATAGTGAACCGATATGACACCCTCGCCACACTGCCGCGCGCGGTAAGAATCGGAAAAGACACCGTGCGCATCGCACTGCAGAGCATCTGGCTCGGCATCGTCATCAGCGTCGGACTCATGCTCATCGCCGCCTTCGGATTTCTCCCCGCGCTCCTCGGCGCCTGGTTACAGGAAGTCGTCGACCTCGTGGCCATCCTCGGAGCGCTCCGCGCAATCGGCCCACGAACCGAACGCAACACTAAACCATCACCAACCGAAGCAACCAAGGAGTTTCGGTCGCACGCCACCCAAGAAGGAAACTGAAGAATGGCATCCCGCCCAACCAAGAATCCGCATCCCGGAGAGACCCACACGCAGAATATAGGGCTCTTCGCATTCAAGGGTGTAGTTGGGGTCTGAATCCGGCTCTTCGCATTCAAGGGTGTAGTTGGGGTCTGAATCCGCCGGCCTCGAGGAGTGCGCGTGCGATGTAGTTGGTGAGGTTGCGGAACCCGAGGGCGGAGCCCCTCAGGTGCTCGAGGCGGCCATTGATCGCTTCTGTAGGCCCATTCGATGTGCGGGGACGGTCGAAGTAGGCCAGGACGTCCTCGGCGCGGCGGGTCAGGGTGCGTCCGAGCCTGCGCAGCTCGCTCAGACCGGCCGGGACGCCCTGGCGGACGGCATCGATCACCGACTGCATCTGCTCGCGGCCCTGGCTGCGGTCGGGTTCGCGGTAGGCGGCGACCATTCGCTGGTAGATGCCCCAGGTCGCCTCGACCGCGACGTGCTGCTCGACCGCGAAGAGCGCCTCAAGGCGGGCTTGCTGCTTGTCGGTGAGCAGGTCAGCGCCGGTGTGCAGGGTCCGCCGGGCCGAGTACAGCGGGTCGCCCTTGCGGCCTCGGTGCCCGCAGGTCTCCTGCTGGACTCGGCGACGACAGTCGTCCATCGCCTCCCCGGCCAGCTGGACTACGTGAAACGGATCCATCACGCTGACCGCCTCGGGCAGCTCTTCGGTGGTGGCGGTCTTGAAGCCACTGAAACCATCCATGGCCACCACCTGCACCCCGTCGCGCCAGGTCTGGTCCCGCTCGTCCAGCCAGGTCTTGAACGCTTTCTTCGAGCGGCCCTCGACCATGTCCAGCAGCCGCGCCGGCCCAGTCCCGTCACGGACCGGGGTCAGGTCGATGATCACCGTGATGAACTTGTCCCCGCGACGGGTGTGACGCCAACAATGCTCATCGACCCCGAGGACCTCGACCCCGTCCAGACGGGCCGGATCGTCGATCAGCAGCCGGTGTCCTTCGGCCAGGACAGCATCGTTGGCGGTGTGCCACGCCACGCCCAGCCCCTCGGCGACGCGAGCCATGGACAGGTGCTGGACCACGATGCCGACCAGGGCCCAGGCCAGCCCGCCCCGGGAGATCTTCGCCCGTGGCTCGGCCGCGGCGGTGGTGTCCTGGCGCCACACGTGACCGCACTCGGAGCACCGGTACCGGCGCACCGTGACCAGCAGGGTGGTGGGACGCCACCCGAACGGCGCGTGCGCGAGCCGACGGACGACGGTGTCCCTGGCCACGCCCTGGCAGCCGCACCGGCGGCACCAGTCGTCGGGGTCCACGACCCGACACTTCAAGACGGCGCGGTCGGGCTCGAGCAGCTGGCCGGTCGCCTCCAGGCCGAGCTCGTCCAGGCGGGTGAAGGTGGTCAGGTCAGGGCAGGCGAAGGTAGTAGCGTCAGGCACGTCGAGGTCTTTCGGATGGGCGGTGTGAGAACTCCCATCATCGGAAGACCTCGACCCTCATCCAGCGAGCGACGCGCGGACGACCGTTACACCCTCAACTGCGAAGAGCCCCTTTCCGGTCAACTCGGTAAATACTGCTGTCAGGTGTGACGTCTGCAGTTGTCGAGACCCGCGGGCAGGGCGGTCTCCACGTCGCTAGGGGCGACTCCCCTCCTCGAAGTGCTCCCCATCCGGGCGACTCACAAGTCCGTTGGCGAGGGCGAAGGAGAGGGCTTGCTCCATCCGGGCGGTGACGCGAGGCGTCATCCGGGTGAAGCCGAAAACGCCGAGCGCCTCGCGGAGGAGCTCGTCCTGGGTGAGGCCGCCGGTGGCCCGTGCCAGGGCACGCATCGCGTTGCCGATCTCACGCAGCGGCACCTGCTCGATGTCTCTGGTGCCTGACTCGTCGCTCCGGAAGTTGGCCCAGCTGGCGAAGTCGACCCGACCGTCCCAGATGACGCCCTTCTCCTCGGCTACCCGCCATCCCGAGGGGACGCACCGCAGGATCTGGGTGGACCGCTGCGGGCTGACCCGGGTCAGGTCGAAGGCCGCCGCGACCAGTCGCACCAGGCGGGTCTCGTGGATCGGCCCTTCGGCGGCGACGGCCTCCTCGATCGCGGCGGCTACCCGCTGTCGACTGCCCGGTGAGGGCAGTCCGTCCAACACGCTGCGGGGTCCCAGCGCCCCGGGCTCCCATCCGGTGAAGCCCTGCTCGCCAGACATCCGAGGAGAGCCCTCGCCCGGCGCGGCCTGCCCCTCCGGTGCCGGGAGGTCGACAGGCGACGAGGCGCCTCCTCCACGTGCGATCTCGCGATCCCCGAGAGGGGCTCCGACACCAGCGGGGAGGACCGAACTGCCCGGGGAAGTGCTGGCCTCGGACTCCGATGGCTCGGCCGCAAGCTCCTGCTCAGGGTTGTCCGGCTCAGACAGCTCGGCCCTGGCCTCGGCGGGACCGGACTCCTCGCGGTCGGGTCCGTCGACGGCACGCTCCACCGTCGTCACGAGCTGGTCGAGGACGGAGTCCGGATCGGCGAGCCAGGCGGGCAGCCAGACACGCGCGACCGCGGGCCAGCCGAGCATGTCCCCGAGCACCTGGACGGGGAGGCCGTCCCGGTCTCCGACCGTGAGCCGCTCGGCCCAACCGGGGCCATCCAGCACCACAGCGACCAGACGACGGTCGGGTTCGTCGCTGGACGCGAGCGCCAAGTCCACCTTGAAGTCGGACAGGCCCAGGTCGGTCGTCACCACCAGGTCGCGGTCGCGGAGGGCAGCGGCGAGGTGCTCCCGGTGCCGGTCCACCTCGCCCGAGCGACGGACCTCGTCGGCGAAGTTCGCCGTTCCTGCCGCCGCCAGGTCCAGGTAGGCCCGCAGGTGCCCGATGCCGGTGGAGGACGTCTCGTCGGCGCGCAGCTGCACCGGGTCGAAGGAGGAGTAGATGACAACCTGGCGACGGGCCCGGGTGATGGCCACGTTGAGACGGCGCTCACCACCGTCGCGGTTAAGCGGGCCGAAGTTCAGCGGTAGGACACCCTTGTCATTGACGCTGAACGCCGTGGAGAAGAGGATCACGTCGCGCTCGTCGCCCTGGACGTTCTCCAGGTTCTTCACGAACAACCCCTCGCCGTCGTCGGCGTCGAGGGCTCCGGCGATCCGGGGGTCGTCGTGATCGCGGATCAGCGCCTCGATGTAGGTGCGCTGCTGCTGGTTGAAGGTGACGATGCCGACCGAGGGGAAGCCGTCGCCGGTGTGGGCGTCACACCGGCGGACCAGGTCGGCGACGATCGCCTCCGCCTCGACCGGGTTGGTGCGCAGCAACTTGCCCTTGCCGTCCCGGTGGAAGGTGCCGTTCACCCGGACCAGGCTGATCCCGTAGCCGTGCACCCCCGGGTCCGCGGAGCCGGTGGTCGGCGAGGGGAAGGAGCTGAGCTTGCCCTGGTAGTAGTGCCGGTTACTGAACGCGATCAGCGACTCGTCCTGGCTGCGGTAGTGCCAGGACAGCCAGTGCCGGTCCACCCGCGCCTGGACGGCCTCGGACAGGATGCTCTCCTGGTCCTCCACCAGGGTGGCCCCGACGATCTCCTCCTCGTGGTCGTCCGGCACGATCGTGGACTCGGCGAACGAGGTCGGCGGCATCTGCTTGCTGTCGCCGACCACGACCACGGAGCTGGCCCGGCCGATGGCGCCGATCGCGTCGGCCACCCTGATCTGCGAGGCCTCGTCGAAGATCACCAGGTCGAAGAGCTCCTCCCGGACCGGGAAGAAGCGGGCCAGGGAGTCCGGCAGCAGGCCACAGACGACATCGCCGGCGCGGGCAAATCGTCGGATCGTCTGCTCGTGGCTGGTCGGGTCGAAGCCGTCCAGCGCCGATGCCGTATGCCGTTCGCGCACCGATGCCGCCGCCACGCCTCGGTCGAACGCGCGGGGTGCCTCGTCCGCACTCACCGCCCCCGACAGCAGCGCCTCGCGCGCCTCACCCATCCCGACCGGGACCAGCGGCGCCAGGTGCGAGCGCAGCGCGAGCCAGCGCCGCAACGGTGCCAGCCGCGCATCGCCGGTGCCACGGCCCGCCTCGGTCTGAGACCACCGGACCAGCAGACCCAGGTCCCCTGCCCAGGCCTGCCATCCCTCGTCGGTGACGCCGAGCGCCCGGGTGAGTTGCTGCATACCGCCCACCAGGGTCCCGAGGGTCTGCGCCGTCTCCGGGCGGACCGCCTCGCCCGAGGCGACGAACTCACGCAGCGCACCGACGAACCCGGAGTCGGCCCGCTGCCCCACGGACCGGCCGGCCCAGTCCAGCCACTCCACCTGGCGGTCGAGGACCTGCCGGCCCTCGTCGGTGAGCGGGTTCCACGACTCGGGCACCTGCACGCCCGGGATCACCTGGGCGCGGCCGGCGAGCGCGCGGACCGCGGACTGCACCTGGACCAGGGCGCCGGTCAGCTCGAGCACCTGCTTGTGGTGCACCTCCGCGCCGTCCCGCAGCCCTGGCCGCAACTGCTCGACCACGGCCCGCAGCCGCTTCTTGCGACCGAACCAGGAGGACTGTGCCGCGGCCTGAGCCCGCGCGTGGAGGTCGCCGAGCGGCAGGTCGAGCGCGGCCGGGGTCGCCAGGTCGAGCCCGGGGTGGGCCGCCGCGGCGAAGGTGCGCACCTCAGCACGCAGCGCGGCGGTGGCGTCCTGCCAGCGGGCCGTGCGGGTCTCGTCCAGCAACCCCAGCGGCGGACGTGCGGCACCAGCGAGGCGGGACAGCGCCACGAGGTCGGAGACAGTCCTGGCCGCCCCGAGCGCCGCGCCAAGGCGGCCATCGCGCGGCACGGCACGCACCGCCCGGTCCACGTCCTGCGCAGCCGCCGCCACCCGCGGCCAGTCGTCCTCCGCGAGGGCGTCGACGCCGACGAACCCCCACGGGTGGTGTGCCTGCGGCCGTGCCGGCCCGGCCACGTCGGAGAGCTCGACCAGCAGGCTGCGCAGCTCGCGGATCCGCTGCTCGTTGCCCTGCCCGAGCAGGCTCTCCGGGACCGGCAGCTCGGCGGCGCCGGCCAGGGCCAGCCCTCGGGTGTGCGCGCTGTAGAGCGAGAGTCCCGCGGCATTCGTCTCGTGCAGCCGGTCGCGATAGCGGGTCAACGCCCGGGAGGCGGACCGCAACTCCTCCCCGGCCACCGACAGCCCCTCGGCGTCGACGACGGCCCGGTGCTCGATCGCCGCCTTGAGCTGGGCCCGCACGGTGGCTGGCTTGCTGGCCTTGTCGTGCAGGTCCAGCCGGAAGGCATCGAGCCCGATGGCGTCCAGCCGGTCCTTCACCACGTCGAGCGCGGCCCGCTTCTCGGCGACGAAGAGCACCCGCTTGCCCTCGGCCAGGCTGCGCGCCAGCAGGTTGGTGATGGTCTGCGACTTGCCGGTGCCGGGCGGTCCCTCGATGACGAAGGTGCGCCCGGCCACGGCCTCGGCGATAGCGCGCAGCTGGGAGCCGTCGGCCGGGATGGGGCACTGCGCGGCCAGCTCGTCCAGGTCGGCCTCGAGGGCCTGCTGCGCGGCAGGGTCGGCGAAGTGCTCGGTCGGCGTGTGCGCCAGGTGGGCGGCGAGCGGGTTGCGCAACAGCGTCTCCCAGTGCTCGTCCAGGTCCTTCCACAGCCGGAACTTGGCGAACTGCAGGATCGCCAGGTGCGCGGTGTTCTCGACGTGGAACGGCAGCCCCTTGCTCGCCAGCGCGACCCGCACCCGGTCCAGGGTCTGCTCCAGGTCGATGCCGGACAGGTCCTCCTGGGGCTCGCTGAGCTCGGGGATGTGCAGCCCGTGGGTCTGCTTAAGCTTCTCCAGCAGGCAGTAGTTGGGGGTGCTGCCCCCGGAGTCGTCCAGCCGGAGACGGTATGTCGTGCGCTCGCCTCTCCCGGTCGCGACCAGTTTGACGGGGACCAGGATGAGCGGGCTGCGCAGCGGACGGCCGTCCAGCTCCCAGACCAGCGACCCGAGGCCCAGGTAGAGGTTGTTGGCGCCGGTCTCCTCCTCGATGGTGCGCGCCTTGTAGCCGAGCCCGCGCAGCCGGGTGGTGTAGGTCTCGGACGAGAGATCCGTATGCAGTGCCGCCCGGTTGGAGAGCAGCTCGGCCAATTGCTCTTGCGGCAGGTCGCGACCCCAGCGGATGCCACGGGCGGCCTGGACCGAGTCCACCTGGTCCGAGGGGAGCAGGGTGAGGGCCTTGCCGGCGTGCACCAGGTCCTCCGCCGCGCCCAGGTGACCGTCGGGGACGACCAGCTCCACGGCATACCGGGTGCTGAAGTTGATCAACCGATTGCGCAGGCTCAGGTCGAGCAGCGCGTTCTTCCACTGCTGCACCCGCCGCGGGAACGGCTTCCCGGCGACCTTGGGCGTCTCCCCGCTCGGAGCCCTGCGGCCCTCGTGGCGTGGCGTGGGGGTGCTGTGCTGGGCCGGGTGGTACTCGACGATCTGCACGTCGCCGCTGGGCAGACGGCGGCGTGACGGGAGGGCGACGATGTCCTGGCGTCGGGCGACGTGCACGTCCAGGATGCCCACGACCTCGGCGGTCCGGCGGGCGGCCGCCAGCGAGGCGCGGACGGCCTGCTCGAAGCTCTCTGGATGGCCTTCCGTGACGTGGGTCGACTCGACGGTGCGCAGCAGGCCGAGGTCGATGAGGTTCACCGCCGGGGAGGCGTCGGAGGTGGCGATCGCGTCCAGGGGACTGCTGCACGGATAGGTGACATCTGAGCTGCCTAGTCCGAGAGGCTGGGCTGGAAGGATGTTCACCGTGCCCAAGCCCTACCCCAAGGAGTTCCGCGACGACGTGGTTCGCGTCGCTCGGAACCGTGAGCCGGATGTCGACGCTGGCGCAGATCGCGAAGGACTTCGGCGATCCACGTCGACCACGCTGTACAAGTGGATGAAGCAAGGCCGATGTCGATGACGGCGAGCAGCCCGGTGGTGACCGCAGTCGAGTCGCGCCGAGCTGCGTGAGGCTGCGGAAGCGGATCCGGCTGCTGGAGCAGGAGAACGAGGTCCTGCGCCGCGCCGCGGCCTACCTGTCGCAGGCGAACCTGCCGGGAAAATGATGTACCCGCTCGTCCGCGAGCTGGCCGTCGACGGGATCCCCGTCACGGTGACGTGCCGGGTGCTCAAGATCGCTCGCCAGCCCTACTACCGGTGGCTGGCCCACCCGGTCACCGACAGCGAACTCGAGGAGGCCTACCGCGCCAACGCGCTGTTCGACGCCCACCAGCGACGACCCCGAGTTCGGGTACCGGTTCCTGGCCGACGAGGCCCGCCGACGCCGGCGAGCCGATGGCGGATCGGACCGCGTGGCGGATCTGCGCCGAGCAACGGCTGGTGGAGCGGCGTTCGGCAAGCAGCAGGCACGCGGCGAAGCCCGGCCAGCGGTCCACGACGACCTCCGCCGGTCGCACGCACGACCTGGTCCGGCACGAGCTTCACCGCCGACGGCCCGAACGAGCTGTGGCTGACGGACATCACCGAGCACCGGACCGGCGAGGGCAAGCTCTACCTGTGCGCGATCAAGGACGTCTACTCCAACCGGATCGTGGGCTACTCCATCGACTCCCGGATGAAGTCCCGGCTCGGCGGTCGCGCGCGCTCGAACAACGCCGTCGCCCGGCGCGGCGACGTGGCCGGCTGCGTGGTTCACACCGACCGAGGGTCGCAATTTCGAAGCCGGAAGTTCGTGCGCGCGCTGAACCGCCACGGCATGGTCGGATCCATGGGCAGGGTCGGCGCGGCCGGTGACAACGCAGCCATGGAGTCGCTTCTTCGCGCTGCTCCAGAAGAACGTCCTCGACCGCCGCTCCTGGACCACCCGCGAGGAGCTGCGGATCGCGATCGTCACCTGGATCGAACGGACCTACCACCGCCGCCGACGACAGGCCGCGCCTCGGCCGGTTGACCCCCATCGAGTACGAGACCATCATGACCACACCAGCCACTCTGGCTGCGTGACTAACAACTGTCACCTATCCGTGCAGCAGTCCCCTCCGCGTCTCCCTCCTCGTCCCAGGACACGGGCGACTGCCTCGACGAACTGTTGCTCGTCGGAGAGTTAGTCCGATCGAGCGACTAGCCCGCCTGCCGGCGCGCATCCTGCGCAAACCACTCGCTTCGCACGTCGGGCACCCAGATCTGCACCGACCGATGACCGCGCTCACGCATCCTGCGCCGCTACGCATTCACCCGGCGGATCACTGTCATGCTTCCTCGCTACATGTAACGCGTCGCGGGGGAACGACGATCCCATTGCCCTATCTTCGGGGACTCTCGGCGTCCTACCCGGCCGACTCCTCGACAACACCCCGCAGGCCCCTCAGTGCTCGCTGCTGAAGAACCGCAGCAGCAGCGGGCCGACGGTCTGTGGGTCGACGACGTGATCCGGCCCCTCGAGGGTCTCCCGTTGAGCGTGGGGTAGTAGGTCTGCAAGCTCGTCGGCTGCGCGGTCGAAGAAGTCCGAGGGCAGGCCTGCCATGTAGGGGACCGTGATCGGTCCTCCGGTGGTGACCAGGACCGGTTGGGTGACCGTTGCCAGTCGATCGGCCGGCAATTGGTAGCGGTTGAGGAAGACGCTGTCGTGGACCAGCGTGGGCGCGAGGGCGACCGAATCCGCCCAATGCGCCGTCTGCTTGCCTGCCGCTTTCCTGGCCGCGATGTTGTCGTCGGAGGCGCCGGTCATGCGCATGAACAGTTCGAGAACCTCCTCGTCTCGCCCGGCGTCGAAGGCGCGTCGGGTGTCTGCGATGTACTCCTCGAATCGCGGGCGTAAGTCGTCCCCGACCGCGTAGGGCACCTCCCACACGGCGATCGTGTCGATGGCTGACCCGGCCGCGGCGGCCTCCATCGCCAGCGCGCCGCCTGAGGATGCCCCGAACAGGTGTGCCGAGCCGCCCGCCTCCGCGATCAACGCATCCAGGTCCTCGATCTCCCTTTCCACGGCGTAAGGCTCGGTGAAGCCGCTCGCGCCGCGTCCCCGACGGGCATAGTTGTAGACCGTGAAGTGCTCGGCGAGAGCCGGCGCCAAGGGAGCGTTCTCGGCCCCGTCGTCGAGTCCCCCGCCCACCAGAATGACGGCCGGACCGCTTCCTTCCCTGTCGTAGGCGATGGTGGTGCCATCGTTTGATGTCACGCGAAAGGCCATCTCATTCATCTCACATCTCCGTTCGAGAGGTTGGTCTCAGCGCCCGAGCAGCGTGCCGACGACGGCCTCGGTGCGCGACCACCGCGCCCTTGCGATCACGGCCGCCACGACGAGAAGGGCGAGCGGCAGCCAAGGGCTCTGCTCGAGCACGAACTGATCGGTGATGACAGCACCGGTCAGCAATGCCGCCAACCCGAGACTGGCCAGGCCCGCCAGAGCCGGGATCAGAAGTCCAACCCCTCCCGCGACCTCCAGCGCTCCGACCAGGTACCGGAGCCACTGGCCAGCTCCGATGTCGGCGAACATGTCCACCATGACCGGGTCGCCGGCGAGCTTCGAGATTCCGCCGCCGGCGATTATCGCCGCCAGCACGACTTGCAGAATCCAGACCCCGATGCTGCTCGCCCGCCCGGGCGTGTGCGCAACCGTTTCCGAGTTGTTCTTGGGGATGGTGCTCATTCGGCTCTCCTTGTCGTGTCCGAGCCTCGTACCGGTGATGGCGTTGACCGAGTGGGCCAGGTTGTCGGAGTTGATGTCGACGAAGTGCTCGCGGTAGCGGCATCTACTTCTTGTTGCGGTAGAGGACCATGGTGATGGGACCGAAGACCGCGACGAGAAGTACGGACGAGACGAGCACCCAGCCGATTTCCCCGGCGGGCACCGAGCCGTCCATCAGGCCGCGTACCACGGTCGCCAGGTGGGTGATCGGGTTGACCTCGACGACCGCCTGAAGCCATCCGGGCATCGTCTTCGGGTCCACGAAGATGTTGCTCACGAACGTCAGCGGGAACATCAGCATCATGCTGACTCCCGCCACCGAGTTCGGCGAGCGCAGGATCAGGCTGAGCATCGTCCACAGCCACGACAGGCAGAACGAGAACACCAGCAGCAGC
The DNA here is from genome assembly GCF_057176825.1 of Ornithinicoccus sp. NCBI lineage: Bacteria > Bacillati > Actinomycetota > Actinomycetes > Micrococcales > Intrasporangiaceae > Ornithinicoccus > Ornithinicoccus sp. The sequence continues at coordinate 3,146,331 of NZ_CM169976.1, forward strand.
ACCACCGAGAGCACCACGCCGACGGCGCCACCCTCCGGCCGGAACCCTAGGACCAGGCCGAGCATGATGACGATCGCCGACCCGATCGAGTAGCGCACCAGTATCGCCGAGCAGGGCGCCGACCAGCGGGGACGGTCGCCACACCGGGAGCGACCTGAACCTGTCGAACACGCCCTTTTGAATGTCGGTGTTCAGCGTAATAGCCAGTGTTCATGGTGATCATGACGTTCGCCTGCACCAGGATGCCCGGCAGCAGGAACTGCAAGTATTCCTGAGTCGACCCGGCGAGCGCGCCACCGAACAGGTAGGTGAACATCAACGTGAACATGATCGGGAACATGGTCACGTCGACGAGCTGCTCGGGCACGTGCTTGATCTTCAGGAGGGCGCGCCAGCGCGAATGTCGAACGAGGTCGCTCACCGGACCGGGTCGCGGGCGGGCGCTCACCGGCCAAGAGCACACCGCGCAGCGCGTTGACCTCGGTGACGCGCGCACCGACGCCTGCTCCGCGGACGTGGCATTCATGCGGCATCCTCCTTGAGTCGTCTCCTCGGACGGGCTGACCGGTCAGGGCGAGAAACACCTCGTCCAGGCTCGGCTGGCCGAGCGCGAACTCGGTGACGTCGTATGCCGCCGCGGGATAGCTCGGCCAGGGCGCGGGCGACCCGCTCGGGGTCGGAGATCCCCGCGGACAGTGCGACCGGGTCGGCGGAGAGCTCGATCGGCACGTCGAGAGCGGCGGCGAGGACCCGCTCGGCCTCGGCCCGCCGCTCGGGGCCACGGAGGCGTACGTGCAGCGAGCCGGCGCCGACCGATGCCTTGAGCTGGCCGCTGGTGCCCTCGGCGATGACCTTGCCGTGGTCGATCACCGCGATGCGGTCGGCCAACTGGTCGGCCTCGTCGAGGTACTGCGTGGTCAGCAACACGGTCGTGCCTTCGGCGACCAAACCGCCTGACGATCTCCCAGACCTGGTTCTTACTGCGCGGGTCGAGCCCGGTGGTCGGCTCGTCGAGGAAGATCAGTTCGGGGGGGACGACCAGGCTACGCTGCGATGTCGATGCGCCGGCGCATCCCGCCGGAGTACTTCTTCACCTGCCGGTCGGCGGCATCGGCGAGGCCGAATGCGTCGAGCAGGTCGGCCGCTCGCGCGCCTGGCCCGCGGGCGCGAGTAGCCGTAGCAGCCTGGCGAGCAGCAGCAGGTTCTCCACCCCGGTGAGGTCCTCATCGACCGACGCGAACTGCCCGGTAAGGCTCACCCGGCTCCGTACCGAACGGCGTCAGTCACGCACGACGTCGTAGCCGAGCACTTGCGCCTCTCCGGCGTCGGGGCGCAGGAGCGTGGCGAGCATGCGGATCGTGGTGGTCTTGCCCGCCCCGTTCGGGCCGAGCACGCCGTACACGCCCCCGGCGCTCACGGCCAGGTCCACACCGGCGACCGCGTGGGTCTTGCCGAAGCTCTTCTTCAACCCTCTCGTCTCGATCGCGAGCTTTCCCATGGGTTCGAGTCCTTCTCTCGGTGGTGCGAACGGATTGGTTGCGCTAGTCAAGTTTGATTACTTGGCCAAAGTACATGAGGAGGAAGCATCTAGTCAAGTTTGATTAGAAGGTGATCTTGAGGTGATCGGAGACCGTTCGCCACGAACCCGGATCATCGGCCATGGTGTAGGCGCCCTCAGACAGTCGTTTGCTCAGCCTCTTCGCCCACTCCAGTTCGGTGCGTGCGTGTCCCGCCCACAATTCGGCCTGATCGCGGACGTGCTCGGGTGTGTCCCGATTGGGGTGCTCCCGCCACTTGGCCTGCGCTACGAGCTCCGCTTCCAGGCGCGCGACCCGCTCGCTAACGTGCGCGATGGCATCTGTCCTGGTCAGCATGGGCAACAGGGCGATGGACGCGTTGAGCATGGCCGGGTCGTGGGTGCGCCGCAGACCGTCGCGGACCATTGCGACTATCTCGTCACGTCCCCGAGCTGTCGCGCGGTACAGAACGCGCTCCGGCCCGGCGTTGCCCGGCTCGGTGTGTTCGGTGAGGAGGCCATCAGCCGCCGCCTTCTTCAGCGCGTGATAAATCGAGCCGGGCTTGATCTTGGCCCAACTCTCCACACCCCAGCTCTGCAGTTCGGACCGCACCTGGTAGCCATGCGCGCCGCCGGAGAGGTGCACGACACCGAGTACCAGGAGCTTCGTCGCCGACATGCGCCCACCTCCGCTCAATCTGCTCGGACTCGCTCCGCTTGCGCGCCCGCCAGGGTGTGTGTCAACTCCCACCAACACTAGGGTGCCCTCGACCAGGATCCCCCACACCACCCCGCTCCCGCGGCGCCGCTTCTGCCGTGGGGTCCGTGCCGATCAGCTCCAGGCGAGGCATGCCCGGCGTCGTCTCAGCCGACTCACGGGTGAGCGGCTGCATACGGCGTAGTCAGGACTCGTGGCGGTGCGTATCGTCGTTCGTATGGCGAAGGTCACCGTCACGCTGCCGTCGGATGCCGTAGTGGCGATCAGGGCACTGGTCTCCGAGGGCAGGGCCGATAGCGTTTCGGGGTTCGTGCAGCACGCCGTGCAGGTGTCGCTCGATGACGTCAGCGGAGCCTGGCCAGATGAGGTGCTCGAGAATGCGAAAGCCAAGGGCGTCGACTGACACAAGGCCTCACGCTCCATCCCGGCAGTGTCACACCAGTCCGACACACTGGCAGACATGGAGGAAGAGAACGACCGGGGTGCATGGAGTCCCGTGGACCACGGGATACCTCGGCATCTCGCCACCGCCCTACGGATGGCCAGCTTGCCGAAGCGTTCGCTGCGCATGGCCGATCGCTCGCTGCAGCGGGCCCGCCGAGGTTGGTCGGCCGACGACGCGTGGAACCTCGATGCCTACATCTCCGGCGTCCTTGGCGGCGGCCTACTCCACCTCGCGGATGACGCACACGGCTATCCGGGGACCGGTCCCTACGCCGACCACGCGTCGTGGACTCGAGACCTTCGCACGCACGGCGAGGCTCTCAGCCTCTGGAGCGACCTCGTCCAGGAGGGAGTCCACGACGGCAGGGACGCTGAGTACGCCGCGGCCCAGGCAGCGCTGCATTGGGTGGCCGAGAACCTCCGTCATCTCTGGGATTGAGGGTCCGCTGCGCCGCGGCGCGGCTCAGTCCAACGGATAGTCCGGCGGCGATGAGCCGAGGCCACTGCCCCGCACCAGAGCCAACGCCTGCTCCAGGGAGATCGCCACCGGTGGCCACACGCTCACCGGTCCCGGGGTCTCGGCCCCGTGGTGCACGGTGGCCAGGGCGGTCCCATCGGTCGGCTGCCTGTAAACCGCGACAGTCACACGCCCCCCGGGTTCCCCGCGCTGCTGCTCGGCGAAGATCTCGTCCCGGGTGGCATGCCCGGCGGCCAGCCCGTCGTGGAGCCTACGGGCGAGCGCGGCGGACCCGTGGACCGCGATCCGGACCTCCGAGAACCGCTTGCCCGACGACGATCGCAGTGTGCCGCGCCGGGTGTGCCGCGCGACCGCGAACAGGCCCCACGCCAGCAGGCCGGCAACCACCAACATGGCGGTGAAGGCTGGGCCGTTGCCGTCCAGCGGGTTGAGCATCGTCGAAGCCACGAGGACGACCGTGACGAGCAGCACCGATCCCACGAGAACGCCGACGGCCACCAGCCCGACTCCCACCATGGGCAACCGGGCAAAGACCCACGGCCCGGGGTACACGGCCAGCACCGGGTTGAAGTCGAAGAAGCTACGGTCCTCCGGCTGAACACTCTCGCGGGTGACCTGCCGCGGGCCACCTCGTGCATCGTCGTCCGTCATTCTCGTCCCGGTGCTCTCGGTCAGTGGGCCAGCGCCCGGTCCCATCCCTCGGCTAGCCACTCTCCAGTGCCATCGACATCGGCCCACTTGTCCAGTCCGACCAAACCCTAGCCGGAAGGGCGTGGGCGGAGCCCGCCGCCGGCGGCCTCATGCTCGACGCTGGACCGCTGCCGCCCACAATCCCGTTGCGATGCCCCGCGCAGGGGTCGACCATGACGGGGTGAGCAACACCCCCTTCTCCCTGCGGACCGAGCGTCTGCTCATCCGCATGCCCCGGGCCGAGGACATCGACACCCTCACGGCATACCGCAACGACCCCGAGGTCAACGCCCTGCAGGATTGGGACCTGCCCTACCCGCGCGAGCGCGCCGAGCGCATGGTCGCCGCCCTGGCCGACCGCGAGGACGTCCTGACCGGCGAGAGCACCCAGCTCGCGATCGACGTCGACGGGGAGTTGGTCGGCGACATGTACGTCGGGGTCGATGAGCACGGGGGCATCGCCGAGATCGGCTGCACGCTGAACAGTCCCCACCAGGGCAAGGGGTATGCCGTGGAGGCCCTGTCAGCGGTCGTCGACCACCTCGTCGACCACGTGGGCGTGCACCGCATCATCGCCCAACTCTCCCCCGACAACGACGCCAGCGCCCGCATGCTCGAGCGGCTCGGGATGACCGTCGAGTCCCTGACCCGCAAGTCGTACTGGTGGCGGGGCACCTGGGACGACAACCTCCTCTACTCCATGTCAGCCGAGGACCGGCGGGCCTGGCGGGACCGGCCGCGGACGGCGCCGGATCAGGTGCGGCTCGTCGAGCTCACCCATGCCAACTTCGCGCAGTACCAGGCGCTGCGCACCCACAAGTCGCAGGAGCAGTTCGTCGCCACCATGGACCGGTCGTACGGCGATGCCCTCTTCCCCGAGCCGGAGCAGGGGCACCCGGTCGTGCCCGTGCTCCGCGGGATCGAGGCCGACGGCGAGGCAGCCGGGTTCTTGATGTATGCCGACGGCGTCAACGAGGGGACGCCGCACCCCTACCTCTGGCGGTTCCTCATCGACCGCCGCCACCAGGGCCGCGGGATCGGCGCCCGCGCCCTGGACAGCTGGGCGCAGGAGCTGCGCGCTGCCGGCCACACCCGGGCCGAGACGAGCTGGGTGCAGGCCCCGGGCGGACCTGAGCCGTTCTATCTCAAGGCCGGGTTCGTCCTCACCGGCGAGATGGAAGGCGACGAGGCAGTCGCCCGGCTCGACTTGTGAGCCCCGAGACCCTCGAACTCTTGGCTCGACTCATTGGGCCTGGTGACAACATCCCAGGCCCACGCCTCCGGCTTATCCAAGATGCACCTCAAGCGTCTGGCAGACGCCGGCACCCTGCAACATGTGCGCCACGGCGTCTACGAACTGCCCTCCTCTGCGGGGGCCCTTGCCGTCCCTTCGTGCGGCCTGGCTATTGAGCAGCCAATCACCCAGGACGCCACCAGGTGCGGTCGTGGTCTCCGGAGAGTCTGCAGCCGTCGTGCATCGGCTCGGTGACTACGTTCCGTCCAGGTATGAGTTCACGACGCCGGGGCGCAGGAAAACCACCCAGCCAGACCTCCGCTACCGCCGTCGCGAGTTATCACCCCGCGACGTCGTCAGAGTGGACGGACTCCCTGTCTGGCGCCCCATGCAGCCAGATTCGACCATGGCAGCGGTCAAGACCTGCCCGCAGCGAAGACCCCGCCGCATACAACCCGCCCAGCGGATTGAGGCTCAGGGCAAGAGTTCCCAGTACTGCCGTCGGGCAGGCATAGCGTGGATGACGATCTCCTCGCCGCTCTTGAGCACAAGGACGACGGTCTCCAGCAGCCGAGCCTGAGTATCGAAGCCGAGGCGCAGCTCGCGGTGCGGCCACTCATCATCCTCAAGAGGTTCGATCCACAGCGATAGGTCGGCAGCCTGGATCGCGTCTTCAGACAGCACGCCGTGCTTGAGTGCGCTGCGATACACCTTCACGCGGCGTGGTTGGCCAGCGCCCGCCGGATAGCTTCAGAGCGACTCACGTGCTCCCGCTCGGCGTAGGCATCCAGCGCGGCGATCTCCTCCGCCGTGAGTCGCACGGCGATGACCTGCATGGGCTCAGCCCCACGTCCCGGACGGCCTCGACCGCGGCGCTTCAGTTCCTCGACGTCATACCCAGCCTGGGCCTCGTCCGCCCACTTCTGGATCTGCGCGTCCGTCACCTGCTCGTCCACCGTCATGGGAATATCGTATAACGAAAACGGGCTGCATGGTAGAGGACAGGGCTCCTGCAGACCGCGTCACTCCTCGCGGCGGGCCACGACCTCGACGACGACCGGCGCCGCGAGCTCGTTGGCGAGCAACAGGTCGTGGAACCGGTGGGGCCGGCCGACGGTGGCCCGGGTTACCAGCCGCCCCACCCCGCCGAGGGCCATCAGCCCGGCGAGCATCCGCATACGGTCCAGGTCGGCGTCGCCCTCGCCCGCGGCGGCGTCGAGCCAGCCCAGGCCATAGCCGGCGAACACCGGGCCCATGAAGCGCACGTGCGAGTCGACGGTCGGATCGGCCGCCATGCCGGGCTCCCCGCGGGTGCCGCCGACGAACTGCACCCCGCCGATCGCCATACAGGTCCATCCGGTCACCCGGCCCAGCGTCCTCTCAGTGCGGTCATGGACCCATGCTGCACGTATCGGCGTGCTCCGCGCGCCCTCTTTGTTGTCGGGCGGGCGCCGCGCGACGCCGCCCAGAGCGAAGGAGAAAGCCATGTCCACGAAACAGACCGCACCGCGCGGCTTCGACCCGATGACGGCCGCACCGGAGGAACTGCGGCGGTATGCCGTGCCGCCGCGCCCCGACCCACAGGCGCAGCCGGGGCTGGCGGCACTGTGGGAGCGGAAGGTGGCGCGGTACCGCACCTTCGCCCACCTCCCGGTGACCACGCGGCAGGTGGGTGCGGCTGCGCACACGGGTGTCGGCACCGAGGCGCTCACCCTGTTCCCGCGGGAGGCGTGCGGGTTCGAGCGGACCAGCTTCGGCCAGCCGTTCACCAGCCTCTTCGTCACGATGACGGTGCCCAACCTGCGGCACACGCCATCGCCGCACGGGCCGGTCCGGTTCCGGACGTTCGCGGGTCTGGGCCTGCTCGACGTCCACGTGGAGATGACCGTCGACGCCGCGCAGCAGGTCACCAGCCGGGTCGAGGCCACCGGCATCAGCCCCGGCGCACTTCCGATCGAGCCGGGCGACGTGCTCAGCCTCTCGCTGTGCCTGGACCCCGGGCCGAAGGGCCGCGCCAACCTGACCCTGGCCAACGAGACCAGCGCACAGACCGTGAACGCCTCGTTCGACAGCTTCTTCCCGCCCGCCGTGGTGGTCAACGCCGGTGTCAGCCGAGGCTACGCCCAGGCCCCGCAGAACCCGCTGGCGCCGTTCGGCATCGTCTACTTCGACGAGATCTCCGCCTACTCCACCGGCGGGTTCCGCTCGCTGACCGACGGCGAGGCGGTCACCATGTCCGAGTCCGGCCGGACCCTGGCGCGGCCGCAGCGGATCAGCGAGTTCACCTTCCGGGTGGCCCACGTCGCGTCCTGAACGGCCCCGCTCCGGCGCGGTCTACTCCCCCGTCGGCTCGCCCTCGGACGCTCCGGGGTGGGCGAGGACACGGCGCGCCAGGGCGTGCCCGGCGGCACAGGCGGCGGCCAGGTCCTCCCTGGCCGGCTCCGCCGGGTCCTGCAGGAGCGCGGAGAGGAACCCGGCGTTGAACGCGTCACCGGCGCCGGTGACGTCGCGGACCTGCTCGGCGGGCTCGACCGGCACCACCGCGACGACCTCGTCTCGGCGCAGGACACGGGTCGCCTCGGCGCCGGCGCGGGCCAGCAGCACGCCCTCGCCCAGCCGGTGCAGCTCGGGGCCGGGGCGGTGGTCGTCGGTGATCAGCCCCAGCAGCAGCGCCTCCTCCCGGTTGGCCGAGACGACGTCGGGTGCCAGGTCGACCAGCAGGTCCAGGAACGCCGCCCGCCCGTAGAGGTCGATCATCCCGGTGGAGGACACGTCCAGGGACAGCCGACCACCCGCGGCCCGCACCGCCCGTGCGGCGGCGAGGGCGCTGCCCGCCGCCGGCTCCTCCTGCAGGGAGTAGCCGGTGAGGTGCAGCAGGTCGATCCCGTCCAGCCAGTCGGCGTCCACCGGCTGCAGCATCGCGGACGCTCCGCGGGAGGGGAACATGTGCCGCTCCCCCGCCCGGTCGACATGCACCACGATCGTCCCGGTGTCGCCGTGCTGCTGCAGGCGCACGTCGACCCCGTGGCCGGCCAGTTCGTCGGCGAGCACCCGCCCGGCCAGGTCATCCCCGACGCACCCGATGAAGCGGGTGGGGACGCGGCGCCCGGCGAAGGCGGCCACGTTAGCCGCGGATCCGCCCCGGCGCATCGTGATCCGGGACCGGGTGTCCGTCGCGGGGCGCGGCTCCTCCAGCAGCCAGACCACCACGTCCTGGACGACGTCACCGATGACGCCGAGCATCAGTGGGACCCGGGGTGCGCTTCCAGGGCCAGGCCGACCTGGGCGGCGAGCCGGACGTTGTTGCGATAGAGCGCGACGTTGGCGTCCAGGCTGGCGTCACCGGTCTCCTGCCGGATGAACTCCAGCAGGAACGGGGTGACCTCCTGGCCGGAGACGCCCTGCTCGTCCAGGGCCGCCCACGCCTTCTCGATGACTCCGTCCAGCAGCGTCGGGTCGAGCTGCTCCTCGACGGGGACCGGGTTGCCGACCAGCAGCGCGGTCCGCAGCTCCAGGTGGCGCTGCGCGCGGTAGATGGTGGCGATGTCCTGCGGGCTCTCCACCCGGTGCGGCACGGTGAAGCCGGACTCCGCGGCGTAGAAGCCGGGGTAGGCGTGGGTGCGGTAGCCCACGATCGGCACGCTCAGGGTCTCGAACCGCTCCAGAGTGGCGTGGATGTCGAGCACCGCCTTGGCGCCGGAGCTGACCAGCACGATCGGGTTGGTCGCCAGCGCCACCAGGTCGGCCGACTCGTCGAAGTTGGTGGCGGCACCGTGGTGCACCCCACCCAGCCCGCCGGTGGCGAACACCTTGATGCCGGTGCGGTGCGCCAGGAAGGAGGTGGCGGCAATGGTGGTGCCGGCGTTCTTGCCGTTGACGGCCCCCAGGGCCAACTCCCGGATCCCGGACTTCAGCACCTCGTCGTCGTTGCTCAGTTCCACGATCTGGTCGCGGGTCAGACCCACCGTGGGGGTGCCGTGGTAGACGCCGATCGTGGCCGGGACGGCGCCGGCATCGCGCACGATCTGCTCGGCCTCCTCGGCGACCTCGATGTTGCGCGGCCGGGGCAGCCCGTGGGTGAAGATCGTCGACTCCAGGGCGACGACGGGACGGTGCTGCGCGACGGCCTCGGCGACCTCGGTCGAGACGGCGATGAAACTGCTGGTCATGGGCTTCCTTCGGGCGGGGCGGATGCGTCCCTCCCACGGTAGGAGGGCGTCCGGCGAACTACCAGACCGAGGGTCGGATCGTGCCATAGAGTGGCTCTATGAGGAGGTGTGTCGATGCGCTTCTCACTGCGCCAACTGAGAGTCTTTGCCACCCTCGCCCACACCGAGCACTTCGGGCGTGCCGCCGAGGCACTGGGTCTGTCCCAGCCCACGGTGAGCGCCGACATACGGTCCCTGGAGCGGGCTCTGCGGGTCGAGTTGTTCGTGCGCTCCCGAGCCGGGACCAGCCTCACCGAGGCCGGGACGACGCTGCTCCCGCTGGCCGAGCAGGTGCTGGCCGGGGCCGAGGAGCTGGGTGCGGAGGCGGAGCGGCTGACCCGCACCCGGCACCTGGTCCGGCTGGCGGCCACCCCGAGCCTGGTGAACCGGCTCGTCCCGACCCTGCTGCACACCCTCGAGGCCGGGGAGAGCGGGCTGCAGCTGGAGGTGGTGGAGGTCCCGACCGGCGGGGTGCCGCAGGCCCTCGCCGCCCGGGAGGCCGACGTCGGCGTGGGCCACTTCCTGGCCGAGGCTCCCGGCACCAGGCGGGTGCGGGTCGCCGGCGACGAGATGTGCGTGCTCTCCGCGGGCGGCGACCTCGATCCGACCGTGCCGGTGGACCTGGGCACCCTGGCGGACCGCAAGCTGCTGATCTGGCCGCGGGCCCAGCACGAGGAGTACTACGACGCCGTGCGGCAGGCCTGCCGTGACCGGGGTCTGGACCCGCAGGTGCTGGAGTCCTCCAGCCGCTTCTCGGGGTCCCGCTCCTACCACCTGACGATCGGCGAGGCGTTCTCGCTAGTGCCGTTCGACTTCGCCCACGAGACCTCCCGCCAGCTCTCCTACGCCCCGCTCGACCCGCCCTGGCGGATCCCGCTCCACGTGGCCTGGACCCTGCCGGCGGCCCCCGGTGTCACCGAACTGGTCGACGTGCTGGCCAGGCTGCGGCGCGGCGGCCGGGCACGGCGGCGCACCGACTGAGGTCGCGGCGACTGGCTCCATCCACCGTCGGCGGCCCGCGACATGGACCCTCCCACGATGTAGCGTCACTTCATGGCACGGACCAAGATTCCGCTTGCCGACGAGCAGGGGGAGGACCAGTCGGCGGACCTGGACGCGCTCGCTTCCAGCGCGGGGGCCTGGGAGCGGGACGAGGACGGTGCTGCGTATGTCGAGCGGCTCCGGTCCTCACCTGAAGCACGTCCCGGTGGTCCCGGGCTCGCCGGGCCCCATTGAGCAGGCAGATCCCGTCGCGGTGCAACCTTCCACCCCCTCAGCCGCGTTGCAGTGAGTAGGGGGACGGAGCGTCCCCCGCCTGCCAGGAGGGATTGCCATGACACGCAGGATGACCCGCGAGGGGGCCCGGCTCACCGGGCTGTTCATACTGACCGCCGCCGTCGGGCTCGGCCTGGGGATCTACAGCGCTGACCGGGGAGACGCCGCGGGGGCAGCCGCCGACCCCGACCAGGGGATCGCGCTGATCCTGGACCACGCCGACTGGACCCTCGGCACCGAAGGCCACGACGCCCTGGACTAACTGGGGCGCGCTGCGTCCTAGCCGACCGACCCGGAGAGCTGCCCGACGGCTCGGGTGACCAACTCCCAGAACCGGGCGTGGTCCAGCTGCGTGGCCACGCGGTGCCTGCAGTCGGGCGGGGCCGGGCTGCGGAAGTCGGCCACCGTCATCCCCGTGGTGTGCTCACCCCGCAGCTCCACCGCGAGCGGGGCCCGGCGCGTCTCCACCACCGCCGGGTCGATGAGGTAGGCCACGGCGCATGCGTCGTGCACGGGCGGATCCGGGAAGCCCTGATGCTCCCGGTAGGTCTGCCGGAAGAAGGCCATCAGCCCGACGAAGAACCGGCTCAGCCCGGAGTCGACGGCGGCGACATGCTGCTCGACCTGGGGCGTCGCCAGGGCCTGGTGGGTCAGGTCGAGCCCCACCATGGTCAGCGGCCACGCCTCGTCGACGACGATGGCGGCCGCCTCCGGGTCGACCCAGATGTTGAACTCCGCGACCGCGGTCCAGTTCCCCTCGTGGTAGCCGCCGCCCATGATGACGACCTCGCGGACCAGCTCCACGATGCGCGGCTCCAGCCTTGCAGCGAGCGCCAGGTTGGTCAGCGGCCCGGTCGCCACCAGGGTCACCGAGCCCGGCTCGGCGGCGAGCACGGTGTCGATGATGAACCGCACTGCGTGACCCTCCGCGACCGGCACGGTCGGCTCCGGCAGGTCGACGCCGTCCAGGCCCGAGTCGCCGTGGATGTCCTGGGCCACCTCGACCGGGCGCACCAGCGGGCGGCTCGCCCCGGCGTGGACGGGCACGTCCTCCCGGCCGCACATGACCAGCACGCTCTGGGCGTTGCGGGTGACCTTCTCCACGGTCTGGTTGCCACCCACCGTGGTGATGCCGAGCAGCTCGATCGCCGGGTCGCCCAGCGCGAGCATGATGGCGACGGCGTCGTCGTGCCCCGGGTCGCAGTCGAGCACGATCCGGCGCGGTGCTGCTCCCATGCCACCGATTCTGTCGTAGCGCCCCGGTCCCTCGCGCGGCGAGGGTTGGTCCGGCCCGGTCGCAGCCTCCTACGGGGTCTCCGGCCCGGGCTCGCGCAGGTGCTCCCAGACCGGGCCCGCCGTGCCAACCACCGCGGCCGCCTGGGTGCCACTGACGTCCGGGAGCCGGGAGGCGCCCGAGCCACCAGCGGAGGTCGCGACCAGCGTCACCAGCCCGGCGCGGCGCTGGAACGGGCTCTCCCGGATGTTCCACCCGAGCAGCCCCTCCCGGTGCATCAGGTCGGTGCGGCGGAAGACGGAGCCGCGCCGCAGGGCGGCGTGCGTGTCGCTGATCCGGTGGCCCAGGCCGCGCGCGTTGTCGACGGCGATCCAGAGGCTGAGCGGCGCGACGACCGCGAGCGCCACCAGGGCGACCCACCACAACGATGACCAGAAGAGCGAGGGGACGAGCGCCAGCAGGGCCGCGCCCGCCGAGGTGAGCAGGGCCCGGACGAGGCGGCGCCGCAGGGCGGCGGGCGGGTGCTGCTCCAGCGCCTCGGGCCAGGGCGTCCCGGCGATGGTCTCCCCCACCCGCGTCACGAACCCGACCGGGGCGTTCGGGACGAGGGCGGGGCTCTGCTTCTGCCGGTTGGACTCGTCCGCACCGCCGGAGATCCCCACGGCGATCACGTCGAGCCGTGCCGCCCGAAGCCGGCGCAGACCGGGCGGTTGGTGCAGCCGCACGCCGCGGATCCGGCGGCCGTCGAAGTGCGTCGCCCGGCCGATCAGCAGCCCGCGCGCCAGCTCCAGGGAGCCGTCGTCCTGGCGCTCGAGCCGGTAGTGCCACCACTCCTCGATGTGGATGACGATGGTGCCGATGGTCCCGATGACGACGGCGCCGGCCGGCAGGGCCAGCGCCACGACCCATGCGGGCGTGCCGTCGACGAAGTCGCGGAACCAGTCGAGCATCGCGGGCACCGCCTGGAACCAGTCGGCCACCTGGAAGACCGCGCCGAAGGCGAACAGCCCGAGCAGCGGGGTCCACAGCGTGACGGGGGCGAACCGCAGCCAGCCCCACTCGTGCGTCGCCAGCACGGACGTGTCCGCCGTGGCGCGGTCGCCCAGCAGCCGCGCCCGCAGCTGCTCGGCCCCGGCCCGGTCCAGCGCCGAGAGGGTGAACCGGGGGCCGTCGGAGTCGCCGCTGGCGAGCCGCACCTCCGCGATGCCGAACCGGCGCTGCACCAGGTCGGCCGCGACCTCCACGTTGCGGATCCGCTGGGTGGATAGCACTGTGGTGCTGCTCCCCAGGAACTGCACGCGCCGCTCGATCCGGTGCTCGTCGATGCGGAATCGGGTGACCGCCAGCCGCACCACCTCGACCACTGCGGTGAGGGCCGTGCCGACCAGGACGCCGCCCCCGACCCAGAACAGGGTCCAGCCGGGGCTCACCCCGGAGAGCAGGAGCCCGAGCGCCGCCGGGACCGCGGTGCCGGCGAGGATGCCGGCGAGGAAGACCGAGCTCGCCCCGATGGTCCGGGGATCCAGCCGCTGCCAGCCCCCGTCGTCGTGATCGGCCGGGCCCTGCCCCCCGGTCATGTCGCGTCCTGCTGGTCCGCCTCGGTGAGCAGGGTGAACCGGTCGACCATCTCGGCCGCCACCTCGGAGTCCAGGGCCTTGATCTTCACCTCGCCCTTGGCGGAGGCGGTCGTCACGGCGACCGTGGCCAGACCGAACCGCTGCTGCAACGGCCCGCGGACCATGTCGACCGACTGCACCCGGGACAGCGGCGCCGCGCGCCACTCCTGCCAGAACAGCCCGGACCTGCTGTAAACGGCCGCGTCGGTCGCCTCCCACCGGTGGATCCGCCAGCGCACGCGCGGCACCACGACCGCGGCTGGCAGCGTCAGGAGCGCCGCCACGGCCGCCGGCCACAGCAGCCACCCGCGGGCCGGCTCGATCAGGACGCCGAGCACCACCAGTGGCACCACGACGCAGGCCGAGGCGACCAGCACCTGGGTGAGCCACCAGCGCCGACACCGGGGGTCGACCTGGTGCCGTGGTGGGCGCAGCCCGAACGACGTGGTGTCCGCGGCCTGCCTCGTGGCGCCGCTGGTCATGACTCACCCCCGCATGGGTTGAAACCGGTACTCCTGCAGCGTAGGGGGCACCCCGTCGGCGGCGCGCGGTCTTTCTCCTCAGGCCCCCGGCGCGCCGGTGTGGTTCGGTAGGGCGATGACCGACCCCGACGAAGGCCAGCTGCGCTCCCCCATCCTCGACTACCTCGACACCGTCCTCGCCGACACCGAGGACGTCGTCTCCGGTGCGCCCGCCGACTACATCCCCGAGCTCGCGGCGGCCGACCCGGACCGTGCCGCGGTGGCGCTGTGCACGGTGGGCGGCACGGTGTATGCCAGCGGTGACACCGACCACCGGTTCAGCATCCAGTCGATGTCGAAGCCGTTCGCCTACGCTCTGGCCATCGAGGACCACGGGCTGGAGCGGATCCAGGAGCTGATCGGCGTGGAGCCCAGCGGCGACGCGTTCAACGAGCTCTCGCTCGAGCCGGAGTCCGGCAAGCCGCGCAACCCGATGATCAACGCCGGCGCCATCGCCACCCACGCCCTCCTCGACGCCGACGACGGGTCGCCGGTCGACCGGATCCTGGCGTTCTTCTCCCGGCTGGCCGAGCGGGACGTCGAGATCGACGAGGCGGTCGCCGCGTCCGAGCTGGAGACGGGCAGCCGCAACCTGGGCCTGGCCTACCTGCTGCACGCCACCGGCAACCTGGCCGGGGACCCCCAGGAGGTCGTCGCCGGCTACGTGCGCCAGTGCGCCGCCTCGGTCACGGTCAGTGACCTGGCGCTGATGGCGGCCACCCTGGCCAACGGCGGCGTCCAGCCCAACACCGGCGAACGGCTGGTATGCCGTGAGGGCACCAGACAGCTGCTCAGCGTCATGGCCTCCTGCGGCATGTACGACGCGGCAGGGAACTGGCTCACCACCGTCGGGATCCCCGCCAAGAGCGGGGTCGCGGGCGGCATCATCGGCGTGCTGCCCGGCCAGGTCGGTCTCGCCGTGTTCTCCCCGCGACTGGACTCCCACGGCAACAGCGCCCGGGGCGTGGCCATGATGGAGCGGCTGTCCGCCGACCTCGGGCTGCACCTGATGGAGCCCGGCCGCCCGGCCCGCTCGTCGCTGCGGGAGCGCGAGACCGTGACCATCGACGGCGAGGAGGCCACCGTCTATGTGCTGCAGGGCGACCTGATGCTCAGCAGCATCGAGTCGCTGACCCACGAGCTCATCACCCGTCGGCCGGAGACCAACCTCGTCATCTTCGACATGAGCCGGGTCGACGAGGTGCTGCCCGTGGCGCGCCGCACCTCGGCGGCGATGGCCGCCAAGCTCATCGAGGCCGGGCACCGGATCGTGCTCGTGGACCCCGAGGAGGCGCTGGAGGACTTCCAGGACGCCGACGGTCGCGACATCGAGCGCTGGACGCGCGAGCAGTTCACTCGCGCTCGGCGGTCTCCGCGAGACGCTTGATCCGGTCGAGCCGGCGGTCCCAGCCGCGCCCGATCGCGTCGAGGTCCCGTGCCAGGTCACTCAGCCGGCCGCCGAGCGCCCGGTAGCGCAGCTGCCGTCCGTCGGGCTCCGCCTCGACCAGGCCGGCGTCGGCGAGCACCGCGAGGTGGCGGGCGATCGCCTGCCGGCTGATCGGCAGCCGCCCGGCCAGCTCGGAGGCCGACAGCGCCTGCTCGCCGACGAGCTGCAGCACCCGCCACCGGGACTCGTCGGCGAGCGCGGCGCACACCTCGACGACACCGGCCGACGCGCTCACGGGTGCGCCTCGGCATACCGCGCCAGCGAGTCCAGCACGGAGTTCCAGCCCTGGACGTTGTCCTCCATCGCGGCGCGCCGCGCGGCGGCCTCCGTGGCCTCGAAGCCGGTCTCCCGCACGCTCAGGAGGGTGGCCCCCTCCCCCGCGGCGGTGAGGGTGAAGAGCACGTGGGTGGCCGTCGGGCCCGGCTCGCGCTCCCCCAGCTCGCCCCAGGTCATGGCGAAGAGCCCGGGCTCCTCGAGCCGGTCGATCCGCACCGGGAAGTGCCCGTGACCGACCCACTCGAAGGTGCCGAGCGACCCCGGCACCACGCCGCCCGGGAAGTCCGCCGGGTGACCCCACCACTCCCCGATCGCCTCCGCCGAGGTCAGCGCCGCCCAGACGGCGCCCTGCCCGGCCGAGACCACGACGGTGCGGGTGATGGTGCCGGCGTCGAGGTCGGCCACGGCGGAGCGCCCCTCCCGCAGCGCGGCGACCAGTGCCGCGAACTCATCGAGCTCGCTGGTCCAGCCCTGGGCGTTGTCCTCCATGGCCGCGCGGCGCGCCCGCTCGTCTCCCGCCAGCGTGTCGAAGCCGGTCTCCAGCACCGTGAGACTCGTGCCGTCGCCGTCCTCGGCCAGGGTGAAGGTCGCGGTGGTGGCGTTGTCCTCCCGGATCTCCTCCCCCGGCGTCCCCCAGGTGAAGGCGAACCGCTCGACCGGGTCGTAGGCGTCGATCCGGGCGGGGAAGTCGCCCTCGTCGGTCCAGCCGAAGAGGCCGGTGGCCCCGAGGTGGACACCGTCGGGGAACTCGGCCCGCTGGCCAAACCACTGGGCGATTTGGTCGGGCGAGGTCAGCACCGCCCAGACCAGGGGGCGGGGCGCCTCGATCCGGAGCGTGCGGGTCACGGTGGCCGCGTCCAGGTCGATCCGTGCGGTGGTGGTCATCTCGACTCCTAGTGCAATCGTTGGGTTGCACTGAGCCTACGGCCGCCGGGACCTATCTGCAACCCTTGAGTTGCAGTATGTCGGCAGTCGGGTGCCGCAGGGACGCGTCAGTCCCGCACTTCCCCGCCCCAGGACCAGTGCGTGATCGGCATCGCGACAGGCACGTCGTCGGCGGACTCCGGGAAGCGGCCCATCGCGGTCGTCATCGCGGTGAAGTAGTCGGAGAGCACCCGGCGGAGCCGCTCGTCGCCGGCCAACCCGACGTCCTCCAGCGCCTGGTCGAAGCAGGCGATTGCGCGCCGGTCCATCTCCTCGTGCTGGCCGTTGCCGCTGTGCATCCGGACGACGGAGGTCTCGTCGCCATAGCTGTCCGAGTACGTCGTGGGGCCACCGAGCGCCTCGGCCCAGTACGCCGCCAACCGCTCGGAGTGGTCGGCGCGGTAGCCGTGGCTGAACGCGTGGCTCACCACCTCGTCCGCCAGCACCCTGGCGTGCCAGGCGTGGGCCAGCCGCAGCAGGCCCTCCTGCCCGCCGGCCGCCTCGCACACCGTCGCCACACCCCCAGCATGGCAGCCACGGCGCCACCCGTCAGGACGGGACGATTCGTCAGTAGCGGAAGATCGCGGCGACCTCGCTGTCGGGCACCGTCGTCTGCGAGGTGGCGTAGACGTGGCCGCCCGCGTTGAGCGTCGCGACGGCGGCGGCGTCGACCAGCGCGCACTCGGCATACCGCTCGTCCGAGGCGAGCCGCACGACCGGGTCGAGTTCGTCGGTGGCGCGCTCCCAGCACCAGGGGTCGGCCCGCACGAAGAGGGTGTCCACCCGCCCCGCGGCGGCCGCGGTCGCGACCTCGGCCAGGTCGCTGGACACCCGGCCGGTGCCGTGCAGCGACCGGAACCGGGCGAAGACCTCGGCCCGTTCCTGCTGGAGCCGCTCCTCCACAAGCGGCCAGGCCAGCTCGTGCAGCTCCTCGGCGGACAGGGCGTCGGCGTGGCGCTCCACCGCGCGGTCCATCAGGTGGCCGTAGCCGTTGAGGTCGCGGTAGGCGGCGA
Source organism: Ornithinicoccus sp. (assembly GCF_057176825.1). Taxonomy (NCBI): domain Bacteria; kingdom Bacillati; phylum Actinomycetota; class Actinomycetes; order Micrococcales; family Intrasporangiaceae; genus Ornithinicoccus; species Ornithinicoccus sp. The sequence goes on from NZ_CM169976.1 coordinate 3,163,925, forward strand.
CCAGGGGCTCGGGGCCGACCAGCACCAGGGGCGAGGTCTGGGCGCGCAGGACGTCCTGCAACCCGGTCGCGACCGCCCGCAGGAACCGGGTGATCTCATCCTGCCGCAGGTGCGTGTCACCGCCGCCGTGTCCGTAGAAGACCGCCCGGCCGCCCCGCCCGGACAGCGGCCGCGCCATCGTGTCCGAGCGTGCGTCGTGCGGCTTGGCGACCTCGGTCAGGCTGGTCGGGACGTCGGAGAACTCGACCTGCTCGACGGTGTTGCGGGTGCCCTCCAGCAGCCGGGTCTCCTGCTGGCTGAGCGCCAGGAGGAGGAAGTGCTCGTCGCCGGACAGCAGGCGGAGCAGCGGCCCCAGCACCGTCTGGTCCCCGACCGTCGCCAGAGTCTTCATCGGGGCGGGCACCCGGTAGGTGCGGTGGCCGTCCCGGCTGAGGAACATGGCCAGGCCGTCACTCATGTACTGCCAGTCCATCGCGTCGTCCAACAGCTCCCGTGCCGGCCGGAGCAGCGTCACCGCCTCGGGCTTGCGCAGCTGCTCCAGCAGCACCGCCTCGACCCCGTTGACCAGGTTCTTCCACCGCAGCCGGTCGGCGTCGGTCTCCCGGCCGGCGCGGTGCGTCGGCATGAACAGCGACACGTGTGGCCCCGACACCCCCGGGTTGGCGATGCTCTCCAGCTCCTGGCGGGTCAACAGGTCCACGAGATCCTCCTAGGGTGTCTGATCCTCCAGCGCCAGGGCCCGGTCCAGGCCCTGCGCCAGTCGCTGCACGGTGCCGTCGACGTCGGCCCACTTGTCCAGGCCGAACAGGCCGAGCCGGAACGTCGAGAAGTCCTCCGGCTCGCCGCACATCAGCGGCACGCCGCCGGCGGCCTGGACGCCGACCTTGACGAACTTCGCCGCCGTCTTCAGGCCCGGGTCGTCGGTGTGCACCACGACCACGGACGGCGCGGCGAACCCGTCGGCAGCGACCGAGACGAACCCGCGCTCGGCCAGCACCGCCCGGACCTTCGTGCCGAGGTCGACCTGCGCCTCGCGCAGCGCGGGCAGCCCCCGCGACACGGCCTCCTGCATAATCTCGACGTTGTGCGCGAGGGCATCCGTGGGCATGGTGGCGTGGTAGGCGTGCCGGCCCTCGGCATACCCCTCGGCGATGCCCAGCCACCGCTTGAGGTCACCGGAGAAGCTGCTCGACGTACTCGCGTTGATCGCCTCCCGGGCCGCCTCGTTGACCATGACGTAGGCCGCACCGGGCCACCCGCTCCACCCCTTCTGCGGGGCGGTGACCAGCACGTCGACGCCGAGATCCTGCATGTCGACCCACAGGGCGCCGGAGGCGATGCAGTCGAGCACGAACAGCCCGCCGGCCTCGTGGGTCGCGCGGGCGACCTCGCGCAGGTAGTCGTCCGGCAGCACCATGCCCGCCGCGGTCTCGACGTGGGCCGCGAAGACCAGCTCGGGTCGCTGCTCGGCGATCGCCGCGGTCACGTCCTCGACTGCGGGCGGGGCCCACTGCGCCGGGTGCTCGCGCGTGGTCGGCGCGGCCGTCAGGACGGTGACGTCGTCGCTGATGGACCCCATGTCGAGGATCTGGGACCAGCGGTAGGAGAAGAACCCGGTGCGCACGATCAGGCACCGCTTGCCGGTGGCCAACTGTCGTGCGACGGACTCCATCCCGTAGCTGCCCCCGCCGGGCACGACGGCCACCGAGTCGGCCCGGTACGTGGTCTTGAGGATGTCGATCAACTGCTGCATCACGCCGACGAAGCGCTGGGACATGTGGTTGAGCGCACGGTCGGTGAAGACCACGGAGTACTCCAGCAGCCCGTCGGGGTCGATCTCGGGTCGGGGAAGGTGCATACCTCACGCTATCGCCACCGGCCAGCCTCCAACACCCGGGCATGGCAGCCGCTGCCGGTGCGCCGTCTCGGTGCCAGACTGGGCGATGCCGCGGCCGAACGGCGGCCGCACCACGCCACGGAGGCGACCATGCCGCACGGCGACATCACCCACATCGACATCCCGGTGAGCGACACGGCCCGCGCCACGCAGTTCTACAACGCCCTGTTCGGCTGGGAGATCTCGGAGATCCCGGGTTTCGAGGGTTACCCGATGTGGCGAGCCCCCAACCAGATCAGCGGCGGCGGTCTGGCTCCGCGCTCGGAGGGCTTCACCCAGCCCCGGTCCTACGTCGAGGTCGACTCCATCGAGCAGACCCTGGCCACGGCGGCCGAGCAGGGCGGCACGGTGCTGCAGGAGAAGCAGCCGATCGACGACACCAGTTGGTGGGCGATCCTCCAGGACCCGGACGGCAACGTCATCGGCCTCTACGAGGGCACCACCGAGACCGACTGACCAGGGCCTGGTCGGGCCAGGATTGTCAGTGCCTCTGGCTAGCGTCGTCTCCAGGATCGGGGCAGGGTGGTCCGCCGCCCGACCCGCTGAGGAGAGGGGACGCGATGCACGAGGACTCGACGGCGGGGCTTCCGACACCGACCTGGCCGCGGCGCAGGGGCTACGGCGCGGCTGTCGTGGCGACGCTGCTCCCCGTGGTCGGCTTCGTCGCTGCGGGGCCGCCCTTCGGCGTGTGGCTGTTCTACGGGTCGGTCGCGATCTTCAGCTTCGGGACCGCCTTCTTCGCCGCGGTGGCCCTGCACCACCGCCGTCGCAGGCGACCCGTCAACCTGCAGGACGCGGTGGACATCTCGGGGGCCCTGGCCGCGTCGACCTTCAGCTTCGCCCTGGCGATGGTGAGCTCGGGACGGTCGAGCAGTTCGAACGACGTCGCCGTCATGTTCGTGTTCCTGTCCGCCTACCTCTGGCTCATGGCCTGGGCCGCCTTCCGCCGGGCCCATCGCCGACAGAGGTACCTATGGGACGTGCACGATGAGGAGCGGGAGGCGGATCACCTGAGATCACGGGTCCGCAGGCTCGAGCAGGCACTGGCAGCGAGCGACGCGGAGCTCGCCGAGTCGCGCCGGGCACACCGGGAGACGGTGGAATCGCTGCGCGCACTGACCACCTCGATCGACGCTCTGGGCGCGCGGAGGTCGTGGAGCACCGGCCTCGTCGCCGGCGTGCGCGGTTGGCTGCGGTAGCAACACCACGGAGGTGGCGATGTCGGGCAACGGACCAAGGACCTGGGGTAGTTCGCTGTACCCAGGGGTGCAGCGAACTACCCCAGGCGACCGTCCCGGACAGACCTGTTGGGCTGATCCTGCCCGCCCAGCAGCCGGCGCCGCTGGGCGAACACCCCCGCCTGGAACCTGGTCCGCACGCCGAGGCTGTCCATCAGCTCGGCCACCCGGCGGCCCACCGTCCTGCTGCTGATCCCCAGGTGCCGGGCGATCGTCTCGTCCTTCATCCCGGCCGAGAGCATGGTCAGCAGCCGCGGGTCCGGGTCGCCATCGGCGCCGCCGGCAGCGGACACGTCGGGGACGACCGGCACGGCCTGCTCCCACAGCAACCAGAACATCGCCTGCAACGCGTCCAGCAGCGCACTGCTGTGCACCACCAGCGCGCTCTCCCCCGGCTCGTGCAACGACAGGGGCAACAGTGCCACCGCACGGTCGGCGACGACCAGCTTCATGGGCACCTCGGCGTGCACCCGCGACTGCTCCCCGGCCTCCGCAGCACGGTAGGCCTCCTCGGTGCCGGGCCCGTGCTCGAGGGACTCACCGGAGTAGATCCCGAAGACCCGGACCCCCGCCGCCAACGAGGTGTGCACCGCCGCGTCGGACTCGTCGTAGTCCGAGACGTAGGGCGGCCGGTCCAGCACCAGCACCTCCTCCCGGGCGCCCCGCAGCAACTGGGCGAACCGGGCCGCGATCGCCCCCCGCCCGGCCAGCACCTCGACCACCCGGTCCGGGCGCAGTCGATCCGGCGTGTGCAGTTCGGCCACCAGGTCCCGCGCGGCGGCCTGGGCCCGGTCCAGCTCAGCGCGGCGGCGGGCCGCCAGCACGTCCACGGCGACGTCGGGGCGCACGGGGGTGAGCCGGCCGGGGTGCTCGGCGCTGCGGCTGACCAGCCCCAGTTCCTGCAGGCGCAGCACCCGGGGTCTTATCAGGTCGCCGCCCTCCCCCAGCCGGTCGGCCAGCTCGGCCACGGTGCAACCCGGGTGGTGCAACAGCTCCCGGTATGCCGTCTCCTCCTCGGGCGCGATGCCCACGGCCTCGAGCACGAATCCTCCTGGCGTGTACCGGACATGTCGCGATGAGGTCAGTCCGGACCCTTCATCTGCGGTCCCCGCCAATCTACGGTCACGACCATGCCCCGACAACGCCGATTCGCCCGCGCCCGCCTGCTGACCGGGGCCGTGCTCGCGCTCACCCTGGGGGTGACGACCACCGGCGGCGCCGTCTCCCAGCCGCCGACCCGGCCGGGCACCGCAGGCACGTCCGGCACGGCCGAACTGGTCAGCACGGGGGACGGCCTGCCCACCGAGGCGACCGTCACCCTCGTCACGGGCGACCGGGTCGTGCTGCACGGCGAGGTCGACGGGCAGTCCCGGGTCAGTGTGACCGACGCCTCCGGCCAGCCGTCCCGGGGCTACTCCCTGCACGAGGACACCGACGGCGTCCACGTCGTGCCGCACAGCGTCACCGCGCTGGTGCCGGACGTGCTCGATCCGGACCTGTTCAACGTCTCCCGCCTGGTCGAGCTCGGCTACGACGACGAGTCCTCGGAGGTGCTGCCGCTGCTCGTGCAGACCGGGGACTCCTCCTCCGTGGCGACCTCCGACCTGTCCGCCACCGGCCTTGACGTGGACCTGCACCTGGAGAGCATCGACGCGGTGGCCGGCGACCTGGCCAAGGACGACGCCGCGCAGTTCCTCGGAAGCCTCGCCGGCACCGGCATCGGCGACCCGATCGGCCTCGCCGCCCTGGCCGAGGGCGGCGCCACCCGGGTGTGGCTCGACGGGACGGTCGAGGCTGCAGCACTTGACCCCTATCTGGAGCAGGTGTCCGCCCCCGCGGCGTGGGACCTGGGCCTGGACGGGGAGGGGATGCGCATCGCGGTGCTGGACAGCGGGGTGGACGCCGAGCACCCCGACTTCGTCGGCCAGGTGGTCGCCGAGCAGAACTTCACCGACGCACCCGACGTGACCGACCGCAACGGCCACGGCACCCACGTCGCGTCGCTGGCCGCCGGCAGCGGGGCCGGCAACGACGGCGAGCGCCGGGGCGTCGCCCCCGGGGCCGAGCTCCTCTCGGGCAAGGTGCTGGGTGACACCGGCGAGGGCCAGGAGTCCTGGGTGATCGCCGGCATGGAGTGGGCGGTCGCCGAGGGGGCCGACGTGGTCAACCTGTCACTGTCCGGCACCGCCGACGGGCAGAACCCGCTCGACCAGGCGCTGGAGACCCTCACCGCCGAGTCGGGCACCCTGTTCGTCGCCGCGGCCGGCAACGGGGGCAGCGCAGTGGGCGGCTCCTACACGATCGGGACGCCGGGCACCTCCCCCGCCGCCCTGACCGTCGGGGCGGTGAACGAGCGAGGCGTCCTCGCGTCGTTCTCCAGCCGCGGTCCGACGTGGGGCACCTACCTGCTCAAGCCGGACCTCGTCGCACCCGGTGTCGAACTGCTCGCGGCACGGGCCGGGGCACGCCACGGGGAGGACCTCTACACCCCCATGTCGGGCACGTCGATGTCCGCACCAGTCGTCGCTGGCGCCGCGGCCCTGCTGCGCCAGCAGCACCCCGACTGGTCGCCCGAGCAGGTGAAGGCCCGGCTGATGAGCACCGCAGACGGCACCACGTGGTTCACCTCGTGGACCTACGGAGCAGGCCTGCTGGACCTGGCGGCCGCGACGGGCCACGACCTCTCGACGGACCGGGCGAACCTCGACTTCGGAGTGCTCGAGTGGCCGCACGAGGGCACCGTGCAGGACACCACCTCGATCAACAACGAGGGCACCGAGCCGGTCGAGCTGGAGCTGGCCACCTTCCTCCAGGACGAGCTCGTCCGGACCGCCCCCGACGGCGCGATCGAGGTGACTCCGGAGACCCTGACCCTCGCCCCGGGAGAGTCCGCCGAGGTCCTTGTCACCCTGGACCGGGATCTCCTCGACGTCGCCCCGTGGCAGGGGATCCTCTCGGTCGACCCGGCGGACGGGGCACCCGGCCTGCGGATCCCGGTCGGTGCCTACCTGGAGCCGGAGAGCTACCAGTTCGACCTCCAGGTCCTCGACGCGGACGGCGAGCCGTGGGACCCCTCTGCGGGGGCCGGGCAGCCGGGCGCCGATCCGACGATCCCGATCTTCAACGGGGCCACCGGCGGCTTCATGCGCCTGCACCCCGACGCGCAGGGGACGGTCAGCCAGCGCGTCCCGGCCGGTGAGTGGATGGTGTTGGCCCGCGTCTACACCCCGACCAGCGACGGCGGCACGGTCACCGTCACGGGCACCGCCGGGCTGACGATCGAGGAGGACACCACATACGTCCTCGACGCGCGCGACGGCGAGCCCCTGGGAGTCGCATCAGTGGAGGGGCACCCCACGGCGCCGGAGCTGGGCGTGCCGTTCATCTACAGTCGCAAGGCCGGCGGGCGCGGCTACGCCGAGATCGTCTACCACGACCCGGAGGCGGTGCGCGACGGGCGGCTGTTGTTCACCCCCACCGACCCCGTGGGGCGCGGCACCTTCGAGGCGATCACCCGGTGGTGGCTGGAGCCCATGGAGGCGGCCGTGGGCGACGGCGCGGACGCCTATGACGTGCTCGTCAGCCGCCCGACGCTCGACCACGGGCTCACCCCGGAGCTGACCGCCGAGGACCTCGCGGACCGGCCGCGGGTGCAGCAGGACTTCCACCCCATCGGGCAGGACGACTCGTATGCCGTGTCCGCCTCCACCGGGATGGGCCAGATCGGTGCGCTGTTCGGGTTCCAGACCGAGGTGGCGGCCCCGGGTGCCCGCGAGGTGCTGGTGGCGATGCCAGAGGGCCAGGTCTGGCACGAGTGCTTCCGGGCGGCGGCCAACGACTGGGTCCAGTTGTGCGGTGACGCGCGCCAGTTCGATGAGGGCGAGCGACTGCACCGACCGTTCGCCGCGACGCTGCACCCGGTGCTCCGGGAGGCCTGGCACAGCGAGGACTCGATCCACGTGTCGTCCGGCTTCAGCGACGGCGTCCACCGGGGTTCGCTCGGGCTGAACGTCGTACGCGACTCCCGGCTGGAGCTGCAGGACGCGGACGGCACGACCCTCGACACCGTCGAGGGCACCTACGCCTACTTCCGCGGGATGACGGAGGGCGGGCGCTTCCGGCTGGTGCAGGACCTGGAGCTGGTGCCCGGCGAGGTGTCGGCGCTGCACCACGTCCGGACCGAGTGGGAGTTCGCCTCCGCCCCGCCCGGCCTGGACGACGGCTTCGCGACGCGGCCGACCTTCCTGGACGTCGATTACGGCGTGCAACTGGAGCCGGGGGCCACGATCGAGCGGCGTCCCGTCACGATGGACCTGGGAGTCACCCCGGTCACGGGCACGGCTGCCGCCACACGGGTCACCGACCTCGCCGTCGCGGTGTCCGCCGACGACGGCGCCACCTGGGAGGACCTGCGCCCCCGGCGGACCGGGGACACCACCTTCCGGGTGGTGGTGGCCGCGCCGGTCCTGCGCGACGCGGAGCACCTGTCGTTCCGGGTCAGCGCGGTGGACGCCTCCGGCAACGGCATCGAGCAGACCACCACGCGGCTGCTGGCGGTCGAGTGAGGTGGTCGCTTACCCCGAGCACACGTAGTGCCGGCCGCTCAGCGCGTCCACGATCACCTCGACCGGGCGCCCCTCGAGTTCGCCGGTGACCCACCAGTTGGGCTTGCCGAACCGGATCGGATCGGTATGCAGCTCGGCCGGCCCGAGCGGGTCCAGACGGCGGCGTCGCGTGAGGGCGCCGGCCAGCAGGGCCCGCGCCGCGGTCACCGCGTCCTGCTCGCTGATCCGGGGCTCGGGGCCGCGGACCCGGGTGGGCTCGGCGGCGCTGTCCGGTCCGGCCGCGGCCAGGGCCGCCTCCCGGGTGGTGAACGACTCGTCGTCCCACGGGTCGCTCAGGTAGGCGCGGCCACTGACCAGGTCGACCACGACGTGGGCGGCGACCGGGGCGGCCGCCCGACCCGACCGACGAGCACCGAGGCGGGGCAGGCGCGACGGGAGCGGACGGCATACGAACACCACGCCCAGGAAGGGGTGGTGGTAGAGCCGGGCGGTGAGATCCACCGGGTGGGCCAGCCTGCGGGCGACCTTGCGGACTGCCTGCTCGGCGGGCACGGCCGCGTGCCAGACCGGGTGGCGCTGTCCGACCGCTGCCCCGGCCGGGAGGTCCGTCGGCGTCATCGCACACCGCCCGGGTCGGGCCGCTGGCTGGACAGTGTCGGGTCCTCGCCCGCCGCGAGCCGCGCCGGGACCGGGCGGACGCGGGCCGTCTCCTCGACGGCGCTCAGCACGTGCTCCGGCACCGGGTGGGAGCGCTGGGTCAGCAGCGAGACCACGACGATCGCGGCCACCGAGCAGGTGATCCCGATGCCCATGGGGTCGAAGCCGATGCTGTCGCTGGTGCCGGTCAGCTGTGCGGTGACGGCCGCGACCGTGCCGATCACCATCGAGGCGAGGGCGCCGGGGGTGTTCGCCTTCTTCCACCAGACCGCGCACACGTAGACCGGGACGAAGGCCGCCCCGAGCACGCTGGTGGCGAAGACGACGATGTCGAAGACGCCGGGCGGCTCGACGATCGCCAGGACCAGCCCGATGACGGCGATGACCAGGACGGTCAACCGGGAGACGTTGACCGAGGTCCGCTCCGACACCGCCCGCTTGCGGAACCGGCCCCACAGGTCCTGGGAGGCGATGGTGCCCGCCTGGAGCAACAGCGCGTCCGCGGTCGACATGATCGCCGCCATGATGGCCGCCATCACCACGCCCAGCGCGAACGCCGGCAGCACCGTGTCCGCGACCTCGAAGATCGCCAGCTCCGGGTTGTCCAGGTCCGGGACGATGAGCAGGCCCATCATGCCGACCAGGTAGGCGGCGGGGATGAATGCCAGGTTGAACAGGGTGGCGTAGACGCCCGCGCGGCGGGCCACCGAGGGCCGCTTCATCGCCATGTGGCTGACGTTGACGTGGGGCCAGCCCATGTAGCCGATGGAGAAGATCAGGACGGCGCCGATGATGACGCCCCACTGGCCGAAGTACTGGCCCTCGGCGCCCCACATGGTCAGCAGGTTGTCGTTGATCTCTCCGAGACCCTCGTGTCCGGCGGTGAGGCCGCCCACGTATTGCAGGGTCGCGATGAGGATCCACAGCATCCCGATCACCATGATGATGGCCTGGACGAAGTCGGTGTATGCGACGGCCAGGTAGCCGCCCAGGAAGGTGTAGCCCACGATCACCCCGACCGCGATCACCAGCGAGACGTTGATGGACAGGCCGGTCACCATGGCCAGCCCCTGGCCCCCGGCGAGGAACTGCGCCAGGACGTAGAAGAACATGCAGAACAGCGCGACCGGTGCGGCAACCGCGCGGGTCCACACCGAGGGGTACCGGTGCTCCAGGTAGCCGATCGAGGTGATCGAGCCGAGCATCGCGGACAGCTTGCGCATCCGGCGGCCCAGGATCGACAGGTTCAGCACGCCGCCGCCCACGTCGCCGAGGGCGTACCACATGCCGAAGTACCCCTGCGTGTATCCGAGGGAGCCGGCGCCCAGGAACATGTATCCCGACATCGAGGAGCTCTGTAGCCGCAGTGCCGTCACCGCCGGGCCCAGGCTGCGGTCGGCCAGCAGGAACCCCTCGGTCGTCTCCGACTTCCGCCGCATCGCCCAGACGCCGATGCCCAGCATCGCGGCGAAGTAGAGGATCAGGAAGCCGAGTTCGATGCTCACGACGCCTCCCCGGCGTGTTCACCGTCCACGTCCTCCACGGACCAGTTCCTGCTGATCACGTAGAACACCAGGGTGTAGACCACCCAGAACCCCAGGATCCCGACCATGATGACCGTCGTCGTCGCCGGTAGTCCGAACATGCCGCTCGCCTCCGTCACCTCGTCCGTCGCGCGCCGCCCCCGGCAGGCTGGGTGCCCCGGGTGTCGCGACGCGCACCCTCTTGCCTATCAACCCTGGCGGGTTCGCGCAGCGCGCGGGCCGACCCATTGCGCGTCTAAAACGATTTAGATAGCCTGCCGGACAACCCACGGAACGGAGTCCGCCATGAGGCGCGCAACGACATACACGAGGATGAGGGCGACCCGGGTCGCGGTGGCCTGCACCGCTTCCCTGCTGCTGGCGGCGACCGCACCGCTGGGTGCGACCGCAGGAGGAAGCAGTCCGATGGCCGAGTGCCCCCAGCCGGAGATCGTGGCCCACCGCGGCTCGGGCGGCACCAGTCCGGAGAACACGGTCGCCAGCTTCCGGGACGCCCGCACGAGCCGGGCACAGTCCATGGAGATCGACGTGCAGCTCAGCGCCGACGGGGTGCCGTTCCTGTTCCACGACGCGACCGGCGCCCGCACCACCGACATCGCCGAGGTCTTCCCGGACCGGGCTGCCGACCCGATCGTCAGCTTCACCTGGGCGCAGCTGCAGCAGTTGGACGCCGGGAGCTACTTCGGGCCGCGGTTCGCCGGGGAGCCGGTGCCGCACCTGAACCACGCGGCCCGCGCCGTGGTCGGCTCCGGGATGGTCGTCAACATCGAGCTGAAGAGCCCGCTGGACTCCCCCGGCGTGGAGGCGGTGGTGGCCCAGGAGCTGGCCACCAACCCGCACTGGCAGCGCCTGGTCGCCCGCGACCAGGTCGTGGTCAGCTCCTTCGAGGAGTCCTCGCTCACCACGTTCCACGAGCTGGCCCCGCACATCCCGCTGCTGCAGATCGGCACCATCCCCGAGGACGAGGAGACGCTGGCCCGGTGGGCCGGGTTCGCCGAGGGCGTGGTCACCAACTACCGCACCCTCGACCCCGCCGACATCGAGCGGGTCCGGGCGCACGGGCTGGGCTTCGGGGTCTACACGCTGAACTCGACCGAGGCCGTCGAGGCCGCCGCCGACCTGTGCGTGGACCAGGTGGTCACCGACTTCCCCACCCAGATGACCCGGCTGCAGCGCGGCCTCGACCCGCTGCCGCAGGCCAACGGCATCGAGGTGCTCGACGTGGTGGCCAACCCGCCGGGCGACGACCTGCAGCCGGAGACCGGCGAGCACGTGGTGCTCACCAACACCTCGGGGCGCACCATCGACGTCAGCGGCTACCTGCTGCAGGACGCGGTCGTGAACCGGCTGGCCGTCGGCGAGGGCTACACCCTCGCGCCGGGTGGTGAGCTGCGGGTCTACACCGGGCCGGGCACCAACACCCCCGACCGCTACTACAACGACCTGGGCCGCAACGTGCTGAACAACGACGGGGACTCCGTCGCGGTCCTCACGCCCCAGCTGCGGCTGCTGGACCTGTATGCCTACTGACGCCCGAGGGGCGAGGTGAGCTGGGCGCTGCTCGCGGCCGCGGTCGCCTTCGCGCTCGTGAACGGCGCCAACACCGGGGCCACCCTGCTCGCCGCGACGCTCACCCTCGACTCGATCGGGCACCCGCTCGGGCTGCTCCTGCTCGGCGTGGGCGTGGTGCTCGGCCCGCTCGTGGCCGGCACCGGTGTCGCCGCCCGCTTCGCCGAGGAGATGGTGCCGTGGGAGGGGCAGCGCTCCGAGACCGGGATGCTCGTCGCGGTCCTGGTGAGCCTGTTGGTCGTGCTGGGCCTGACCCGGCTCGGCATCCCGACCGGTCTGACGCTGGCCTTCGTCGGCGCGCTCGCCGGCTTCGGCGCCGCCTCCGGGAGCGGCACCGCCTGGCACCCCGTCCTCGTCGTGCTGGGCATGATGGCCCTGGCCCCGGTCCTCGGCGGCCTGGTCGCCGCGCTCGTCGTCACCGTGCTGGCCAGACGCCTGCGCTCCCGCCACGTCAGCCGCGCGCTGGGACGCGTGCACGCCGTCTCCTTCCCCGCCCTGGCGCTGGGCTACGGCGCCAGCGACGGGCAGAAGATGCTGGCCATCTCCGCCGTCGCGCTCGGGCTGACCGGTCAGCACACCGGGTCGTTGGCCGCACCGGTCCTGCTGCTGGTCGCCCTCGGCGTGCTCTTCACCCTGGGCAGCGCGGCCGGCTACCACCGGATGTCGCGTCGCCTCGGGCACGGGGTGCTCCCGGTGCGCCCGCTGTATGCCGTCACCTCCGAGGTCTCGACTGCCACCGCCCTCCTGGGGTCGGCCGGGGTGGGCACCCCCGTCGGCGTCGCACAAACCCTCACCGGCTCCCTCGTCGGCGCCGGCGCCAGCCAGGGCATGGGCAGGGTCCGCTGGCCGCAGGTGTCCACGATCATGGTGGCCTGGCTCGTCACGCTGCCGCTGACCTTCGGCGTCGCGGCGGCCGTGGCCGGCGCCCTGCGGGCAGGGGGTGCGCTGTGAAGGGCGTCTCCCGGGTCTCCCGGGTGCTGAACCGCCGGCCCGACGCGACCCTGGTGGACCTGCTGCGCCGCCAGGTGGCGAGCGCGATCGAGGGGATCGGGGTGGCCCGGGCTGCGGTCTCCGGTGAGCTGGGGTCGGCGCAGGCCCGCTCCGACATGGCCAGGGTGGAGCACGAGGGCGACCGGCGCAGGTCGGCCACGGTCACCCGCCTGGCCTCGGCCTTCGCCAACCCGATCGACCGGGAGGACCTCTTCCGGCTGTCCCGCTCGATCGACGACATCCTGGACAACCTGCAGGACTTCGTGCGGGAGTTGGACCTCTTCCAGGTCGTGCCCGACCCCGGCCAGGACGCGATGCTGGCGGCCGTCGGCGAGGGGCTGACCGACCTCGACACCGCGATCGCGGCGATCGGCGAGGACCCGCTGCAGATCCGGAGCAGGGCCCTGGCCGTCCGCAAGAACGAGGTGCGGCGCCGCTACCAGGAGGCGGTGTCCCGGACCCTCAGCGGCACGATCGACGAGACCTCGCTGAAGAACCGCGAACTGCTGCGCCGCCTCGACGTGGTCGGCCTGCGCCTGGGCGAGGCCGCCGACGCGCTGGCCGACGGGGCCGTGAAGCGCAGCCACTGACCGACACACGCACTGACCGACACCAGGACGATGAGGACGACCACGTTGGGAGCCACCGAATGACCGCGCAGCACGACGCAGCGCAGCCGCACGACCGCCGCGACCCGGGCGACCGCCAGGACCAGGGCCGCCCGATCGTGCGGGGTGAGGTGCTCACCCAGGGCAGCCGCGCCGCGTTCCACGGGCTCTCGACCGGGGCGGTCGAGCCGCACATCGTGCGCACCGACCTGGCGGGAGGCAGCCCCTCGGCGCGCCCCCGCAGCCTGTGGCACGTGGCGCACCTGACCGACGTGCAGCTCATCGACGCCCAGTCCCCGTCCCGCCTCGAGGCGGTGCACGAGCTCGGCATACGGCCGGAGACCCGGCTGATGCTGCCGATGCAGCGGCCGCAGGAGTTGCTCGCCGCCCACGCCACCGAGATGCTGGTGCGGCGGCTCAACGAGCACCCCGGGTCGGCGCTCACCGGGGCGCCGGTGCAGGCCGTGATGACCACCGGCGACAACGTGGACAACATGCAGCACAACGAGGTGGTGGCCTTCCTGGCGCTGCTCAGCGGCGGCACCGTCGACCTCGACTCCGGCGGCCCCGGCTACCAAGGGTTCCAGGACGGCAGCGTCGACTGGGCGTGGGCGCCGGAGGACCCGCAGAACCGGTGGGGCCGCGAGCACGGCTTCCCCACGGTGCCGGGCCTGCTGGCCCGGGCGCTGCAGCCACTGCCGGCGAGCGGTCTGGAGATCCCCTGGCTCACCTGCTTCGGCAACCACGACGGGTTGATCCAGGGCCGCGTGCCGGCCTCGCCGGAGCTGGTCGAGCTCACTCTGGGGCACCGCAAGGTCACCGCGGTGCGCGCCGAGGACGTGGCCGACTTCACCGGCGACCCGCTGCCGGCGTTCGGGGAGCTGGGCCGGGAGGTCGAGCCGGACCCCGCCCGCCGGCCGCTGGACCGCGCCGGGTATGTCGCCGCCCACTGGGACCGCGGCCTGCCCGACGGGCACGGGTTCACCGAGCGCAACCTGGCCGACGGCACGGCCTACTACGCCCACGAGGGGTTCCCCGGCCTGCGGATGATCGTGCTCGACACCACCAACCCGGCCGGGGTCTTCGAGGGCAGCATCGACCGGGAGCAGTTCGCCTGGCTTGCCGATGAACTCGCGGCGGCCACCGCGGCGGACCAGCTGGTCGTCGTGGCCTCCCACCACCCGCGCACCTCGATGACCAACGACCTGCTCCCGCCCGGCGCGGACCCGGAGGCCGACGCGCGGGTCCTGGGTGAGGAGCTCGCCGACCTGCTGCTGGCCCACCCGCACGTCATCGCCTGGTTCAGCGGTCACATCCACCGCAACCGGGTCGATGCGCACCGCGGGGCCACCGGTGGCTTCTGGGAGATCAGCACGGCCTCGGTGATGGACTGGCCCACGCAGGGGCGCCTGGTCGAGCTGCTGGATCACGGGGACGGCCTGCTCTCGCTGCGCCTGACGGTGCTGGACCACGAGGGACCGCTGCGCCCCACCTCGGTGGAGACGGTCGCCGACCTCGCAGGGTGGCACCGGGCGCTGGCCGCCAACGACCCGCACGGCGTGGGCGGCTTCGGGGCGAACGGCAGCCCGGCCGACCGCAACGTGGAGCTGCTGATCGAGGACCCGCGCCGGGGTCGTTAGTGCGGGGGCGCCGTCGACCCGCGCACCACCAGGGTCACCGGCTGCACGTGGTCCCCGAGGTCGGCGTGCGGGCCCAGTCGCTCGGCGATCGCCCGGCCGAGCTCGAAGCGGTCCAGCCGCAGCGTGGTCAGCGGCGGGTCCAGCAGCGGGGAGGTCGTCAGGTCGTCGTGCCCGACCACGGACAGCTGCTTCCCGACCTGCACCCCGCGGTCCCGCGCCGCCCGGTAGACCGCGTGGGCGGTGAAGTCGGAGTTGGTCACGATCGCGCCCGGTGGGTCCGCGCCGTCCAGCAGGTCGCGGGTGACCCGATAGGCGGCGTCCAGGTTGAGCGCGGTCTCCACGGGGTGCGGCTCGACCCCCAGCTCGGCGCAGCGCTGGAGGAACCGTTCCAGCCGGTCGTGGTCGGCCATCACGCCGGCCGGGGCGGAGTAGAAGGTGATCCGGCGGTGCCCCAGCTCGTGCAGGTGCTGCACGGCCAGGTCGACGGCGGCGATGTTGTCCGGCCCCACCCGGGTGGTCCCCTCCTGGTGGGCGACGGCGTTGACCACGACGGTGGGCTTGCCCGGGGCCAGTTGCTGCCACAGGTCCACGGCGTCGCCGGAGCCGACGGGGGCGATCGCCAGTCCGTCGACGCGCTGCTGCACCAAATGGTGGACGTGCTCCCGCTCGCGCTCCACCGAGTAGGCGGAGTCGACGGCGAAGACCGTGCTGCCGTGCTCGGAGGCCGCGTCCTGGGCGCCGCGCAGCACCTCCAGGAAGTAGGGGTTCTGCATGTTGCGGACCATCAACCCGTAGCTACCGGTCAGCCCCGTCCGCAATGCCCGCGCCGTCGGGTCCGGCCGGTAGCCCAGGTCGGCGGCGACCCGCAGGATGCGGGCCTTGGTCTCGGGGGCGACCCCCTGCCGGTCGTTGAGGGCGAAGCTGGCCAGCGCCGTGGACACCCCGGCCTCCCGCGCGACATCGCGGATGCTCGGTCGTCCCGCCGCCATCGCCAGCTCCTCGCCTCGGGTCAGAGCACTGTACCGGCCTGCCCGGCTCCGACGTGTTGACGACCTTAAACGATTTAGATAGCGTGCGTCGAGGCTCCGCGTCGCAGGCGTGGGGGACACCGACATGTGAGCGTGGAGGCCTGATGTCCGAGGTGGAACTCCGCGGGGTGACCAAGTCCTTCCCGGACGGCCACGGCGGACGCACGGACGTCCTGCACGGGGTGGACATCCTCGCCCCGAGTGGTCAGTTCGTGGTGCTGCTGGGCCCCTCCGGCTGCGGCAAGTCGACCTCGCTGCGCATCATCGCCGGCCTGGAGTCGGCCACCGACGGCGAGGTCCTGATCGACGGGCAGCGGGTCAACGACGTCGCCGCCGCCAAGCGCCGCATCGCGATGGTCTTCCAGAACTACGCCCTCTACCCCCACCTGTCCGTCCTGGAGAACATCGTCTTCGGGCTGCGGGTGCGCAAGGTGAGCAAGCAGGAGCGCCACGACCGGGGGGTCGAGGCCGCCCGCAAGGTGGGGCTCGAGCCCTACCTGCAGCGCAAGCCGAGCCAGCTCTCCGGCGGGCAGCGCCAACGGGCGGCCCTGGCCCGCGCCCTGGTCTCGGACGCCAAGGTCGTGCTGATGGACGAGCCGCTGTCCAACCTGGACGCCAAGCTGCGCCACCAGATGCGCATCGAGCTGCGCAACCTGCAGCGCGACCTCGGCCTCACCGTCATCTACGTCACCCACGACCAGGTCGAGGCGATGACGATGGCCGACCACGTCGTGGTGATGCGGGAGGGCTACGTCGCGCAGGCGGCCTCCCCGATCGAGCTCTACACCGAGCCGGCCGACACCGAGGTGGCCTCCTTCATCGGCTCCCCGCCGATGAACCTGCTGCCCGGTCACTCCGAGGCCGCGGGCCTGAACGTCTCGGGCAACCCGACCCCGTGGTCACCGGACGGCGTGCACGCGGACGTGACTGTCGGCATACGGCCCGAGTCGCTGGCCGTCGACGGGACCGGCCCGCTGGAGTTCCGCGGCCAGGTGCGCACCAGCGAGATCCTCGGCGCGGAGACCCTGCTGACGATGCAGTCCCCCGCCGGCGACAGCTTCGTGGCCCGTGTCCCCGGCATCGTGCGGATCGCCGACGGCGACTCGATCCGCCTGACCACCACCCCGCAGGACATCCGCCTGTTCGACGCACAGACCGGTCACGCACTGACCGCGCCCGCATCCGCCTAACTTCCGCAGAGAGGTCACCACCATGCCCGCACGCCCTCGCACCCTCGCCCTCGCCGCCGCCCTGTCCTCCGGCGCCCTCGTGCTCGCCGCCTGTGGCGGGGACGACGGAGCCTCCGACGGGTCGGCGTCCCTGACCATGTACTACCCCGTCGCGGTCGGCGGCCCGCTGAGCGACGTGGTGGACCGGCTCATCACCGACTGCACCGACCAGCACGAGGGGATCACCGTCGAGGCGGTCTATAGCGGCACCTACGCCGACACCATGACCAAGGCGCAGACGGCCGCGCGCAGCGGGCAGGGCCCGGACCTGGCCGTGCTGCTGACCACCGACCTCTACACCCTGATCGACAACGAGCTGATCGTCCCGCTGAGCAGCATCGACGACGACCTGTCCTGGACCGAGGACCGCTTCTACCCCGCCTACCTGGCCTCCGGTGAGGCGCAGGACGAGCTGTGGAGCCTGCCGTTCCAGCGCTCGACCATCGTGCAGTATCACAACAAGGAGGTCTACGAGGAGGCCGGACTCGACCCCGAGGCGCCGCCCACGACCTGGGAGGAGCTGGAGGAGCACGCCGCGACGATCCAGGACGCCGGAGCCGCCGAGTACGGCCTGGAGATCCCCTCCACCCAGTTCGGCAACTGGATGTTCCAGGCCATGGCCATCCAGAGCGGGGTGGAGAACACCGCCGGCGTCGACGGCGTCGCCGACTACCTGGACGACCCGGGCTCGGTCGAGGCGCTGGAGTGGTGGAAGTCGATGGCCGACGAGGGCCTGATGCCCAGCGGCACCACGGAGTGGGCCTCCACTCCGGACGACTTCATGGCCGGCCGCACCGGCATCATGTGGCACACCACCGGCAACCTGACCAACGTGCGCACCAACGCCGACTTCGAGTTCGGCGTCTCGATGCTCCCGGCCAACACCCAGCCCGGCTCCCCCACCGGCGGCGGCAACCTCTACGTCTTCGACCGCGGTGACGAGGGCACCCGCGAGGCGGCCTACACGATCGCCCAGTGCCTCACCGAGCCGGAGATGGCCGCCGAGTGGTCGATGGAGTCCGGCTATGTCGCGACCGGCCCCGAGGCGTGGGAGACGGACACGATGGTGGAGTATGCCGAGGAGTTCCCGCAGGCCGCGGTCGCGCGGGACCAGCTGGAGGTCGCCGTGGGCGAGACCACGACCCACGAGAACGGGCGCGTCTCCCAGGCGATCAACGACTCGATCGCCGCGGTCCTCACCGGCCAGGCCGAGCCGCAGGAGGCGCTGACCCAGCTGCAGTCCGACATCGACGGCATCCTCGGGCAGTACCAGCGCTGATGACGGCGGCGATCCCGAGCCCGACGACGGCGCCCCCGCCCGAGGAGCGCCGTCGCCGGGTCCCGCTGCGGGGCCGGCTGGGCGACCAGGCGTTCGCCTGGGCGCTGCTCGCGCCGGCGTTCGTGGTGCTCATCGCCTTCACGCACTACCCGATCATCCGGTCGGCCTGGTCCTCGGCCCACTCCCGCGGCGGGGACCTGGGGGTGGTGCAGTACCAGACGCTGGTCAACGACCCGGTGTTCTGGCAGGTGCTGCGCAACAACCTGTGGTTCGCCCTCGGGACCGTCCCGACCTCGATGGCGCTGGCCATCCTGATGGCGGTGTGGGTCAACAACAAGCTGGCCGGCAAGGGCTTCGTCCGGCTGGCCTACTTCACCCCGACCATCCTGCCGATGGTGGCGGTGGCCAGCATCTGGTTGTTCTTCTTCTCCCCCGGCGTCGGCCCGATCAACGGGCTGCTGGGCGCGGTCGGGCTGCCGACCCGCAACTGGCTGGGCGACCCCGACACGGTGCTGCCGGCGCTGATGGTGATGATGATCTGGAAGCAGGCCGGGTTCTTCATGATCTTCTACCTCGCCGGGCTGCAGAACATGTCGCCCGAGCTGGAGGAGGCCTCCACCCTGGAGGGCGCCTCCCGGTGGTACCACTTCCGCCGGGTGACCTTCCCCCTGCTGATGCCGACGACCCTGTTCGTCTTCGTCGTCGCGGTGACCGATGCGTTCAAGATCATCGACCACCTGTTCATCATGACCGGTGGTGGGCCCAACAACGCCTCGAACCTGCTGCTCTTTTACATCTACGACACGGCGTTCTCCTTCTTCGACCCGAACTACGCCGGTGCCCTGACCATCGCGCTGGTCGTGATCCTCGGCCTGGCCGCGATCATCCAGTTCACCGTCCTGGAGAGGCGGGTGCACTACCGGTGACGCTGCACTCCGACACCCTTCCCGGCCAGAGCGGCGTGCGCGTCGGCCGGATCCTGGAGACCCTTGGCGCCTGGCTGCTCGGCCTGCTGTGGCTGGTCCCGCTGCTGTTCGCGCTGTGGGCCTCGGTGCACCACCGGGGGGCCGCCACCTCCTTCGACCTCACCGCCCCGTTGACCCTCGACAACTTCGTCGCGGTGTGGAACGGCGCGCCGTTCGGCCGCTACTACCTCAACACCATCCTGCTGGTCAGCGGCATCCTGGTGGGCCAGTTGGTGCTCGGCGTCCTGGCCGCCTACGCCTTCGCCCGGTTCCGGTTCGCCGGCAGCAACATCGCCTTCGCCCTGGTGCTGGTCCAGCTCATGATCGCCCCGGACATCCTGATCTCCGAGAACTACACGACCATGGCGACGCTCCAGCTGGTCGACACGATCCCGGCCATCGGGCTGCCCTACATCGCCAGCGCGTTCGGCATCTTCCTGCTCCGGCAGACGTTCAAGTCGATGCCGATCGAGCTGGACGAGGCCGCCGAGATCGAGGGCGCCGGACGGCTCGGCCGGTTGTGGCGCGTCTACGTGCCGCTGGCCAAGCCCACGCTGGTCGCCTACGGCCTGGTGTCGGTCAGCACCCACTGGAACAACTTCCTGTGGCCGCTGGTCATCACCAACAGCGTGAACTCCCGGCCGCTGACCGTGGGGCTGGCGGTCTACAACGGCACCGAGTCCGGCATCGACTGGACGCTGCTGTCGGCCGCGACCGTGCTGGTGGTGGCGCCGCTGCTGATCGCCTTCCTGATCTTCCAGCGCCAGTTCGTGCAGAGCTTCATGCGCGCCGGGATCCGCTGAGCTCGCCGCGGGCCTGCGACTCGTCGGGTCCTCGGGGGCGACATCACGAGGCCACCGGGAGCTGTTCTCCCCAGCGCGTCTGGTCACGGTGGCGGGCCAGCGCGATCCAGTGCATCAGCACGGCCGACGTCGCGTCGGTCAGGTGCAGTCGCTCGCTGGCCCACTCACCGCCCACCCAGGCCGGCTCGATCGTGGTGTTGGAGCAGATCCGGTCGGCCGTGCCGAACGTCGGCGGGGCCTCCGGCATCGGCTGGCCGCCGGAGTCCCGGAACTCAAACCGCTGCCCGCCCAGCGCCCGGATCTGCAGCTTGCCGTGGTGCACGGCGCGATGGCAGGTGCCGCAGAGCAAGATCAGGTTGTCCATGTCCGTCGGGCCACCCAGGGACCAGAACACGACGTGGTGCGCGTGCAGGAACCGGGTGCGCCCGCACCCTGGTGTCCGGCAGCCGGCATCGCGCAGGTGCAGGGCCTTGAGCTGCGCGGGTGCGACCAGGCGACGCCTTCGGCCGTAGTTGAGGACCACGCCAGGACCGTCCTTGACCACCGTCCGTTGCACCCCATCGCAGAACGCCAGGTAGGCCACCTCCGCCACCAGGGCGGGGCCACCGGGGACGCGGGTCGTCGTGGGAAGCCGCATCGTCGGAGGACGCGACGTGCCAGGTCGGCGGAGCGGTTCCGCGGAACCGTCGGATGCGGGCGGTTCCGCGGAACCGTCTCCGACGGGCCCGCTCACCAGGTCGGCCGGCCCGTGCAGGAAGACCACCTCCGCCGCGGGCGCGTTGGCCGGTGCATCAACCGCCGCCAGGCACATCTGCGCCATCGCCACCAGTGCCGGTCGCACCTCGCGCGGTGGTGGCCCCGTCAGGTCCGGCCGTTCTGTGCCCGGCGCGGGGTCGGCCTCGTCCGCCGTGGTCCGGATCCGCTCCAGCTCGGCCCGGGTCAACGCCGACAGCACCACGGCGCCCTCGTCGGCCGGGAGACGGCCGCTGACCACGAGGTCCCCGGTGCTCTCCTCCCAACGCCAGCTCAGCCCGAAGCGGTCCTCCGGGTCCGGCCGCGGCCGGGGCATGACGTCGTCGAGCTCCGGGTCCTCGTTCAGGAGCTGGGCCCGGCGCAGGCCCCCGGCGAGGCGCTCCACCTGCGAGGCGGTCGCTCCCTGCGCCATCCGGGCCATCTCCTCCTCGGTCTCGGCGGTGCACACCCGGGTGATGGCCCGCACCTTGGAGTAGGACAGCCTCCCCTGGGCAAACAGCGCCGCCGTGTGCGGCATGACCCGCAATGCCCGCGCCACACGCACCTGCTCCCGTGCGGTGCGCATACTCATCCCCGTCCGCCACGCCAGCCAGCGGGACGTCGAGCCCACCCCGTCGTAGACCTCCCACCCGGCATACGCATCGAACTCTCCCACCAGACGCAGGAACTGCGCCGTCGCCGCGGCGATCTGGCCCGCCAGCACGGCGATCTCGTCACCCATCCGGGTGCGCTCCTCCTGGGAGACCATCGACGCGTCACCCGGCGGCGTCTCACCACCCGAACGCGCCTCGCCCGCCGGCGACCCCTCGACCCCCGGCGGGTCCCCATCGTCCGCTCGCCCCTGCTGCTCCCTGGTCATCGTCGACCCCCGTCTCCGTCCCTCCGTCGGGACTATTGCACCCAACGTAGCGACGGGCACCGACAGTCGGCCGCGTCCGCGGACGCAAGAACGCCCGGAGACCGGGGACGGATCCCCTGCCTCCGGGCGCTCCGGCGCCGTCACGGGCTATTGATACAACCAATCAGGGACGAAGAGCACGATCTCGGGGAAGATCGAGAACAGCGCGATCCCCAGGCTCATCACCACGAGGTAGGGCGCGGAGCCGATCAGGATCTCCTTCAGCGGGATGTGCGGGGCGATGCCCTTCAGCACGAAGAGGTTGAGCCCGACCGGCGGGGTGATCAACCCGATCTCCATGTTGATCGTCATGACGATGCCGAACCAGATCGGGTCGAACCCCTGGCTGATGATCAACGGCAGCAGGATCGGGGTCACCATCACGATGATCGACACCGGCGGCAGGAACATGCCCATCACCAGCAGCACCAGGTTGATGATGATCAGCACGACCCACCGGTTCAGCTCCATGTCCGCGACCAGCGCGGCCAGGTCCTGCGGGATCCGCAGGTAGCTCATCACCGTGGCGATCACTGCGGAGAACGCCGTGATCAGCAGGATCATCGTGCTCTGGTTGGTCGACTCCAGCAGGACGTCCATCAGGCCGCGGCCGCTCAGGCCCCGGTAGATGCCCATCACCATGATCCCGACCAGCAGGGCGCCGATGGCGGCGGCCTCGCTGGGGGTGGCGATCCCGCGGTAGAGCACGAACAGGATGGCACCGACCAGCAGCGCGAACGGGATGACCTTGACCAGGCTGGTGACCCGCTCGTTCCAGGTGTAGCGCTTCACCTGCTTCTTCAGCGCCGCAGCACCCGCGCTGAGCGCGTCACCCGCCTGACCGCGCCGGTCCTCCCGGGTCTGGGCGATGTAGATCCAGATGCAGAACATCACCGACAGGATCAGGCCCGGCACGATGCCGGCGGCGAACAACCGCCCGATCGACTGCTCGGCCGCGATGCCGTAGAGGATCAGCGTGACGCTCGGCGGGATCAGGATGCCCAGCGTGCCTCCGGCCGCGATGGCACCGGTCGCGATCCGCGCCGAGTAGCCACGGGCCGCCATCTCCGGCACCGCCACCCGGCCCACCGCGGCCGCCGTCGCCGGGCTGGACCCGGTGAGCGCCGCGAACATCGTCGAGGCCGCGACCGAGCTCATCGCCAGGCCACCCCGGATCCGGGACAGCCAGGCCTCCCCGGCCTCGAACAGCTGCCGGCTGGCTTGTGAGCCGCCGAACAGGTTGCCCATCAGCACGAACAACGGGATCGCCAGCAACCCGAAGTCGTTGACCGAGTCGAAGACCATCTTGCCGAACAGGTCGAACTGGTTCGGCCCGAGGAAGACCAGGATCGAGACGATCGCGGTGATCGCCAGGGCGAACGCGATCGGCATACCGGTCATGAACAGCACCATCGCGAAGCCCGCGATGATCAGGCCCTGCACCAGGGAGTCGAGATCAGCCATCAGTTCTCCCCCTCACGCTCGGGCCGGGACCGTTCCTCCGCAGCCTCCTGGGCCTCCGCGGATTCCTGTTCCTCCGCGGCCTCCTGGGCCTCCGGAAGTTCCACCACCTCGATGTGGGACTGCGCCTGCGCCAGCTCCGTGGCCGCCCGCATCAGGGACACCTCGGTCAGCGGGATGCGACCCCGCAGCCCCTGCACGCCCTCGATGATCATCGCGAGGTACTGCAACGCCACCAGCAGCATGCCGAGCGGCAGGATCGCGTAGGCGATCGACAGCGGCGCCCGCCAGGCGGTCGCCGACCGGTGGCCACCGACCCAGGCCTCGTGCCACATCTGGTAGGAGGTCCACAGCACGATGAGGACCACGCCCAGGCACAACACGGCCGTGATCAGCTTCCAGACCAGCTGCGTCTTGCCCTCGACCCGCTCGACCAGCAGGTCGACGCCGACGTGCGCGTGGTGCTTCAACCCGTAGGCGGCACCGACGAACGTCACGAACATCAGCAGGTAGATCGTGGTCTCGGTCTGCCAGATCGTCGAGCCCTTGAGGACGTACCGCACGAACACGCCGTGCGCCGTCACGAGGGTGGCGACGACCAGGGCAACACCGCTCAGGTAGCCGGTGACCTCCGCGAGCCAGGTGGCCCAGCGGAACTGGACGGCCCTGGAGACCAGGGACGTGCTCTGCGACTGGGTCACGCGTCAGTTCCCCACTTCGAGCGCCATGTCGATCAGCTCCTGACCGCCCTCGACCGAGGAGGCGTAGTCCGCCCACTGGTCCTGGGCCAGCTCGACCCAGGCCTCGTAGGCGGCGTCGTCCATCGTCACGACGTTGACACCGGCGTCGGCGAACAGCTCCTCGACGCGGGCGTCATCGTCCCGGGAGGCCTGGTAGGCGTAGTCCTGCAGGTCGGCACCGACGGTGGTCACGGCCTCCTGCTGCTCCTCGCAGAGGTTCTCGAAGCTGGAGGTGGTGATCACCAGCGGCTCGAACATGAACCAGAAGGTGTGCTCGGTCGGGCTGGTGTAGGCCTTCACCTGCTCCTGCAGGTTGAAGGAGGCGAACGACCCGGTCGAGGTGACCGCCGCGTCCAGGACCCCGGTCTGCATGGCGGTGTAGATCTCGTTGGACGGCAGGCTGGAGATCCCGGCCCCGGCGTCGGCGAGCATGTGCTCCACGTAGGTGCCGGCCGCCCGGATGGTGGTGCCCGAGGGCATGTCGTCCGGGCCGACGATCGGCTCGTCGGCCTTGGTCCCGATTCCGCCGGCGTTCCACACCCAGGTGAGCAGGACCAGGCCGTTCTCCTCCATGTTCTCCACGACCCAGTCGCCGATCTCCGAGCCCTCCCAGGCCGCGGCCTGGTCGTGGTTGCTGACCAGCCCGGGCATCAGGGTGATGCCCCACTCCGGCACCCGGCCGGAGGCGTAGTCCAGCGGGAAGACCGACATGTCGATGGAGCCGGCGACCATGGCGTCGTACTGCTCGGTGGAGCGGGACAGCGTGCTGTTGGGGAAGATGTCGACCGAGACCGAACCGTCCGTAGCCTCCTCGACCTGCTCCTTGAAGTCGATGGCGATCTGGGAGCGGAAGTCGCCGCCCTCACCGGTCGGCTCGGGCCACTGGTGGGACAGGCGCAGCGTCACGTCGTCGCAGCCCGGGGCTGCGGAGCCGCCGTCACCGTCGTCGGACCCTCCGCCACCGCAGGCGGCGAGCAACAGTCCGGAGCCGAGGGCAGCAGCGGTGATGGCCTTGAAGCGGGGCATGAACGTCTCCTTTGACTGATTGGTGACCTAGTGGCCTATCCAATAGCCAGAAACTCTAAGAGGGGGACCCACGAGGGTCAAGCGGCGCGCCCGCGTGGCGCCACGGGTTTCCCGACGTCAGCCGTATGCCGTGTCGGTGCCCCTGGGGCGGTCTGCCCCGACGGTCCGCACCAGGTCCACCAGATCCGGTCCGGGCCGGACCCCGAGCTCGGCGGCGAGCAGCCGCTCGTAGCGGTGGAACTGGTGCAGTGCCAGACACCGGTTTCCCTCCGCCAGGTGCGCCGCGACCAGGGCCTCCTGGGCGCTCTCGCGCAACGGGTCGCAGGACACCGCGAGCAGCCCGGCCTCCACCGCGGCTCCGTGTCGGCCATCGGCGCTGAGCCGGCGGCACAGCGACTCCAGCGCGTGCACCCGCAGCTGGGCGAAGGCGAACTGCTCGTCGGCCAGCCACTCCTCGGACCAGTACGGCAGCAGCGGGTGCCGCAACAGCGGCACGGCGACCCTGGCCGGGAACCGCCCGTCCCGGGCCACGAGCTTGCGGGCCACCCGCTCGGCCGCGGCCCAGTCCACCCGGACGGCGTGCCCCAGCCGCAGCCCATCGTCCTCGGCCACCACCACGCTCGGCGTGCGCGGCAGCTCCCGGAGGGTGCTGCGCAGGCTGGCGTAGGCGCGGGCCCCCGTCACGTCGGGCCACAGGGTGCCGGCCACCACAGCGCGCGAGAGGCGGCGGCCGCGGGCGGTGGCCAGCAGCACCAGCAACCGCTGGACCCTCGGGCGCAGCCGGATCTCCCGGCCGCCCTGGCTCAGGACGCACTCGGGGAGCAGGCGCAGCCGGGGGCCCCGGGTGAGAACCGGGTCCGGTGGGGTGAGGGTGGCGATCGAGGTCATGACGGGGCTCCGAACAGGGATCGGACACGGGGAGGAGCGCCGGCCCCGCTCCCCTGATACCCCGCCGCCGGTGTCACGCCGCCGTCACGCCCGGGTCACACCCCTGCTCCTAACGTCCCGAATCGCACAGGCACGGCGCCTGCGCGGGCCGAGCACTCGGCATACGAACACACCAGCCCGCCACGGCGGGCACGAGGAGGCGACATGGCGACCAACGACATGGTCCCGAAGTCGACCGGGGTCAAGAAGGGTGACAGCGGTGTCGACGTGCGCCGGGTCCAGAACTACCTGACCACGTTCGGCTACCTGGAGTCCGAGACCCTCGACCGGTTCGGGGTGAGCCACGAGCTGGCGTCGCCGGCGCCGGACGAGGGGACCTTCGACGACGCGACCGAGGCGGCGCTCATCCAGTTCCAGGAGCGCTACGGGCTGAGCCCCACCGGCAAGGTCGACAAGGCGACCCAGGACCTGATGAAGCGACCGCGCTGCGGGTTCCCGGACACCGCGGAGTACGTCGCCCAGGGCAACAAGTGGAACACCAACGCCCTGCGCTACGGCTTCGTGGAGTTCACCCCGGACCTGACGCAGGCCCAGGTGCGGGCCGCGATCTCCACGGCGTTCGGCTACTGGGCGGCGGTCACCCCGCTGACCTTCACCGAGATCCCGAACGCCAACAACCCCGAGATCCGGATCCGCTTCGTGGCCGGCAACCACGGCGACGGCAGTCCGTTCGACGGGCCCAGCGGCGTTCTGGCGCACGCGTTCTACCCGCCGCCCAACGGCGGGGACATCGCGGGCGACACGCACTTCGACGAGGCCGAGACCTGGTCGGTGAACCTGCCGGCCTCCGGGATCGACCTCTACACGGTGGCCGCGCACGAGTTCGGGCACGCCCTCGGGCTGGCGCACTCCACCGTGGCGAGCGCGCTGATGTACCCCTACTACGGCGGGCCGCACCGGCACCTGGACGCCGACGACATCGCCGGCATCCAGTCCATCTACGGCGCCTCGCAGTGGATGACCACGACGCTGAGCAGCGTCTACTCCACGCCGCACAGCAAGAACGCGTGGGCCTACCCCGCCGGGGTCGGCTGGCGCAAGGTGACCGGCACCTCGACCGACGGGGTGACCAACAC
Source organism: Ornithinicoccus sp. (assembly GCF_057176825.1). Classification (NCBI taxonomy): domain Bacteria; kingdom Bacillati; phylum Actinomycetota; class Actinomycetes; order Micrococcales; family Intrasporangiaceae; genus Ornithinicoccus; species Ornithinicoccus sp. The sequence goes on from NZ_CM169976.1 coordinate 3,190,839, forward strand.
GTTCGCGGCGCTGGTGCGCGCGCGGGCCTCCGGCAAGTCGGTCTACATCCACGTGACCGGCACCGACATCGACACCGTCTACCTCTGACCCACACCACCGAAGGAGCACCACCATGGCCACCTACAACACCACCATCGGCCGCATCTACAGCACCCCGCACAGCAAGAACGCCTGGGCCTGGCTGAACGCGGCCGGGGGCTGGCGCCAGATCGACGGCACCAGCACCGACGGGCACACCAACACCCACCTGGTGCTGACCGCCGCCCGCGACAAGGGGTCGACCATCCGCGTCGACACCAACGCCGCGGACACGCTCATCGTCGCGGCCTACCTGTGAGCCGCGCCGACCAGAGAGGAGGCCCACCGTGGCCGACATGACCATCACCATCAACCTCGGCGACCTGCTGACCGCGGGCTCCGGTGCCGCCTCGGCGGCCCCCGCACCCGACCCTGCCGTGGGGTCCGCGGACGGTATGTCGAGTGCCGGCTCAGTGAGTGCCGCGGCCTCGGCCTCCGGTCCGGCCCCGGACGTCGCCGAGGGCGCGGGCGGCTCGGACTCCGGCGCTGTGCTCGGCGCGGCGGCGGGCGACGGGCCTGCCCCCGACCCGGCGGTCGGCGCCGAGGGCGGCGGCTCGTCCGGCGACGACCAGGCGGGCGACGCGGTCGGGGCCGGCGACGCGCCGGCACCCGCGCCGCTCGAGGAGCTGGGTGGCGGTGCCTGACACCCCACCCACGGGCGGAGCGCAGGCCCTGGTCCTGCGCTCCGCCCTGACCGGCCGGCCGGTGCCGGGGACTTCCTCCCCGCTCCGGCCGGCCGACCTGGCGCTGGCCACCGACCCGGACGGGACCGTGCGGGTGCTGGCGGCCGGCCTCTCGACCGAGGCCGCCGACGTGGTCCGGTCCCCCGACGTCGCGGCCCGGCTGGTCGAGGCGCACGAGACCGCGGCCCTCCTGACCGCCTCGGACGTCCCGGCAGTGGTGCGGGTGTCCGACGCCGAGCCGCTGGCCGGGGAGCTGGCCGGGCAGGACCGCGTCCGGGTCGCCCTGGAGGTGTGCCTCGTGCACGAGAGCGGCGTGCTGCCACTCGGCTCCCTCATGGTCGTGCTGCGCCGGGAGGGTCAGGGCTGGGTGGTCGACGAGCCACCCACGGAGTTGGCCACCTGAGCTGGCGACCGGCCGACTCAGGAGGTGCGGAGGTCGCGGCGGCGGAAGGCCGCGGTCGAGAGCGCGGCCAGGAGCACCGCGCCGGCCGCCAGCCCGGCCGTGGCGACCAGCGACGGGTCGTCCTGCGGCAGCGTGCCCACCAGGTGCAGCGGCGACAGGCCGCGGGCCCACTCGGGGATGCGCAGCGTCTCGGCCAGGAAGCCCACCAGCACGATCCAGGCGACCAAGTGCCCACGCGGCCGGAGCGACCCGGGGCAGCGCACCCCGCAGCAGCGCCGCCACGGCGGAGACGAAGAGCACCGGCACGGCGTAGCCGACACCGACGCCCAGCGCGGTCGTCAGCGCCTCCCGTTCCCCGGTCGAGGCCCACGTGCTCACCCCGAGCGCGAGCACCCCGGCGGCCAGCACCGCCAGCGAGCTCAGCGCCACGACGGCCCACCAGGTCAGCCAGAACCTGGCCCGCGGGACCCGGGTCGCCAGGACGGCACCGAGCCGGTCGGCAGACTCCTCGGCGCCCAGCCGGCCCGAGCCCTGCACCGCCACGGCGGTCGCGGCCAGGCCGATGACGACGACCGCCATCCCGGTGACGACGTCGCTGCCGCGCTCAACGCCCAGGGCCTCCAGCAGCATCGGGTTGGCGTCCACCAGCGAGGCCATCTCGCGGCTCAGGACGCCGAAGCACGCCGCCCAGACCACGGCCATCGCCGCCCAGCCGAGCACCGCCGGGCGGGTGAGACGCCACGCCGCACCCGCGACGGTCGCCAGCGCCGCCGAGCCACGGGGCGGCCCCGGGCGGGGCGCGATCACCCCGGAGCCCAGGTCCCGCCGCCGGGCCACCGCCACCGCGAGCGCGACCAGGAGCAGCGAGCCCACGGCATACGCCAGCAGTGGCCAGCCCTGCGGCTCGGCGAACGGGCGCACGTGCCCGGCCCACCCCAGCGGGCTGAGCCAGGGCAGGTCCCACCCGGAGCCGTCGACGACCGCCCGCGCCAGGAACGCGACGGTGACCACGGCCACGCCGGAGAGGTAGGCGGTGCGCGTGGACTGGGTCAGCTGGCCCAGCAGCAGGCCGACGGCGCCGAAGAACACCATGAGCAGGACGACCCCGGCGGCGTACCACGCCGACCCCGTCGCGGGCAGCCCGACCGCCACCATGCCGGCCAGCATGAGCGCGCCGGTGACCACGGAGGTGGCCGTCACGAGCACCGCCCCGGAGCAGAGCGGGGCGAGGCGGCCGACGCGGGCCGCGGTGAGCAGCTCGGTCCGCCCGGCCTCCTCCTCGCGCCGGGTGTGCCGCAGCGCCACGTGGACCGCCAGGACGGGGAACAGCAACTGACCCATGAACCCGATCTCGTATGCCGTGATGCCGCCGGTGGTGGACAGGGCATACCCCACGCCGTTGAACGCCTGGGTGGCCGGCGAGGCACCGGCCGTCGCGGCATACTGCTGCCGGTCCGCCAGGTCCGGGTAGAGCGACTCGATGCTGCCGGCGACCGCCACCACCAGGCCGGCCGCCACCAGGACGACACCGAGCAGACCGGGCCAGCCGGTCCGCAGTCCCACGCGGGTCAACCGGGAGGTCCCCGTCAGGCTCCCCCTCGCGCCGCCGGAGGGGCGGGGTGCGCGGTGCCGGGCGGTCATCAGGCCACCTCCTCGCGCTCGTCGCCCGCGTCCGGGTGCTCCTGGTAGTGCTCGAGGAAGAGCTGCTCCAGGCTCGGCGGGTGCACCGCCAGGTCGCTCGGGCCGGCGGCGCTGACCGCGGCCACCGCAGCCGGCAGTGCGGCGTGCGTGACGAGCAGCCTGGTGCGCACGCCCTGCGGGTGTCGCTCCTGCACCAGGTCGCTGACGCCCTCGATCGCGCCCAGGCCCGCGGGCGCCGCGGGGGTGGTGGTCTCGATCGTGGACAGGGTGCCGGTGCGCAGCTCCTCCAGGGTCCCGGTCGAGACCGTGCGCCCGGCGCGGATGATGGTCAGCCGGTCACAGAGCGCCTCGACCTCGGCCAGGATGTGGCTGCTCAGCAGCACCGCCCGGCCCTCCGCGTTCAACTCGGCCACGACCTGCTGGAAGACCGCCTCCATCAACGGGTCCAGGCCGGAGGTGGGCTCGTCGAGGATGAACAGGTCGGCGTCGCAGGACAGCGCCGCCACCAGTGAGACCTTCTGCCGGTTGCCCTTGGAGTAGGTCCGGGCCTTCTTGGTCGGGTCCAGCTCGAACCGTTCGACGAGCTCGTCCCGGCGGGTGCGGTCCATCCGGCCCTGGAAGCCGCCGAGCAGGTCGATGCACTCCCCGCCGGACAGGCCGGGCCACAGCGAGGTGTCGCCCGGCACGTAGGCCAGCCGGGCGTGCACCTCGACCGAGCGTTCCCACGCCGGCAGCCCGAAGACCTCGGCCGCGCCCGAGTCCAGCCGCAGCTGACCGAGCAGCGCCCGGATCGTGGTGGACTTCCCCGCGCCGTTGGGACCGAGGAACCCGTGCACCTCGCCCTCCCCGACCGCCAGGTCCAGGCGGTCCAGGGCCCGGGTCGCGCCGAAGGTCTTCACCAGACCCTCGGCGCGCACGACTGATTCTGACAGTGACTTTCTCATGACAGTCACTGTACACGATAAGGTGAAAGTCACTGTCATGATTTTCCGATCCGGCGAGGAGCCCATGGACACCGCACGAGACCTCCCCGCACCGCCGCCCCCGCCCGGTCTGCGGGAGCGCAAGAAGGCCGCGACGATGCACCACATCCAGGAGACCGCCGTCGCGCTCTTCGAGGAGCACGGCTTCGACCGGGTCACCATCGAGCAGGTCGCGGCCGCCGCGGAGGTGTCGGCGAGCACGGTCTACCGCTACTTCGGCACCAAGGAGGGCCTGGTGCTGCACGACGAGTACGACGACCGGGCGCTGGCCGGCCTGGCCCACTACCTGCAGCAGGGCCTCTCCCCGTGGGCGGCGGCCGAGGCTGCCCTGGGGATGATCGGGCAGGGCCACTTCGTGGTGGAGGCCGCCTCGACCCGCAGCCGGATCACGCTCTGGTTCGAGAACGAGTCGGTGCGGGCCCAGGCCTATCTGACGATCGACACGATGGTGGACGAGATCGCCAGGGTGATGGCCGACACCGGCCGCTGGACGTTCGGGCAGGCCCGGGTCATCGCCGCCGCGATTGTCTGGCCGATCATGAACGCGCTGAAGAACTGGTTCGACGCCGGCACCGAGGGTGACTGGCAGCACTACCTGGACGAGGCGATCACGGTCCTGAAGGAGACGGCACCGCACTGATCCGGCCCTCGGCATACGCTGGGTCCGTGAGCCCACGGACCGCACAGGGTGAGCGCGAGCGGACGAACCGGCTGCTGCTGCGCGCCCGCGACGTGATGGACCGGGCGTATGCCGAGCCGCTCGACGTCGACGCCCTGGCCAGGGTCGCCCACTGCTCCCCCGCTCACTTCATCCGCACCTTCCGGGAGACCTTCGGCGAGACGCCTTACCGATACCTCCAGCGGCGCCGGATCGAGCGGGCCATGGCCCTGCTGCGCACCACCGACCAGCCGGTCCAGGAGATCTGCACCGCCGTCGGCTGGACCAACCTGACGACGTTTACGCGGACCTTCCGGCGGATCGTGGGCGTGCCGCCGGCCGCCTACCGACTCGCGGCCTCCGACGCCGCGCCAGGCGTCCCGACGTGCTTCGAGAAGGCGTGGACCAGACCGAGCAGTTTTGGCACAACGGCGCAGGCTCGTCCCGCCTAGCGTGGGCCGCATGCTGACTCACACCAGGCTGTCCTCCATCTTCGTATTGGACCAGGACGAGGCGCTCGACTTCTATGTCGGGACCCTCGGGCTGGAGGTGCGCACCGATGCCGACCTCGGGATCATGCGCTGGCTCACCGTGGCTGTCCCCGGCGACCCGGACCGGGAAATCCTGCTGGAGCGGCCCGGTCCACCGTCGATGGACGAAGCCACGGCCGCCCAGGTCCGCGACCTGCTCACCAAGGGCGCCGGCGGTGGTTGGATCGCGCTCGCCACCGACGACGCTCAGGGCATGTACGACGACCTGGTCGCCAAGGGCGTGGACTTCACCGACGAGATCAGTGCCAAGGACTACGGCACCGACTTCGGCATCCGCGACCCGTTCGGCAACCGGCTGCGCATCGGGCAGATGGGTTCCTGAGCCTCGGCCCCGCTTCACCCCGGAACCTGGCGCTATCGACCAGGGTCACCCGAGAATTCTGCGGGGTCACCCGGCGGCGCGGGGCTCGGAGCGGCCGAGCTTGCGGGAGATGCGGTCGGCGGCGGCCAGGGTGAGACGGGTGAGCTCGGGGATACGGTCCTCGGTCATCCGGAAGCTGGGGCCGGCGACCGACAGGGTGGCCAACACCTCGCCGGTGGCGTCGCGAATGGGAGCCGCGACGGCGGACATGCCCGCCTCCAGCTCCTCGAACTGCCACGCGTGGCCGGACTCGCGGATCGTGTCCAGCTGGCGGCGCAGCTCGGCCGGGTCGGTGATGGTCTGCTCGCTGGTGGCCTCCAGCGGTCCGGAGAGGATCCGGTCCACCGCCTTCCCGTCAAGGTGGGCCAGGAACACCTTGCCGTTGGCAGTGTTGTGCAGTGAGGTGTGCCGGCCCAGCCAGCTCACCGCGAGCACACTGTCGGACAGGTTCACCTCGTCGACGTTGACGACCTCGCCGTCCTCCAGGATCGAGACGTTGACCGTCTCCCCCGTGGTGCGGCTGAGCTCCTCGGCGACGGGACGGGACAGGGCCACCAGGTCCAGGTCCTCGGCGACCGAGCGGGCCAGCCGGACCAGCCCCAGGCCGAGGCCGTACTGCACGCCGTCGGCCTGCTGCTCCACGATGCCCCGGCGCTCCAGGGTCGCCAGCAGGCGCGAGACGGTCGACTTGTGGATATCCATCCGCCGGGCCAGCTCGGAGACGCCGACGGCGCCGTCCCGGCCCAGGATCTCCAGGACGGTCACGGCGCGGTCGACCGATTGCACGAGCCCGGAGTCACTAGCCATCGGCTCGACCCTATGCCTTGCGTGCCCGCGTCCCCGGGTTGGCTCCGTCATCGCCGTGTCTCCACCGTCGGATCAGTACAACCCGACGATCTCGCCGTCGTCGTCCAGGTCGACCAGCATCGCCGCGGGGTTGCGGCCCAGGCCGGGCATGGTCCGCATCTCCCCGCAGATCAGGTAGATGAACCCGGCGCCGACCGAGGCGCGCACCTCGCGCACCGGCAGCGTCCACCCGGTCGGGGCACCCAGCAGGGTCGGGTCGGAGCTGATCGACAGGTGGGTCTTGGCGATGCACACCGGCAGGTGGGACAGGCCCTGCTCGGCGAACCGGTCCAGCTGGCGCGCGGCGGCCGGGGCGTACTCGACGCCGGCGGCCCCGTAGACCCGGGTCGCGATGGCCGACACCTTGTCCCGCAGGGACGCCGAGTCGGGGTAGAGCATGGCGAACTGCGAGGGCTCCTGCGCGGCCTCGGCGACCATGGACGCCAGCTCCATCCCGCCCTTGCCGCCGTCGGCCACGTGGGTGGAGACCGCCACCCGGGCCCCGGCGGCCTCGGCGATCTGCCGGATCGCGGCGTGCTCGCTGGGGTGGTCGGTCGGGAAGGCGTTGACGGCGACCACCGGGGACACCCCGTGCACCCGGATGTTCTCGATCTGCTTCACCAAGTTGGCCGCGCCGGCGTGCACGTCGTCGGGGTTCTCCGCCAGCATCTCCGGCGGCAGCGGCCGGCCGGCGACGACAGTGAACCGGCCCGAGTGCGCCTTCAGCGCCCGCACCGTGGCGACCACCACGGCGGCGTCGGGGGTCAGCCCGGAGGCCCGGCACTTGATGTTGAAGAACCGCTCCGCCCCCATGTCGGCGCCGAACCCCGCCTCGGTGATCAGGTAGTCGCCGGCGTGGATGCCGATCCGGTCGGCGACCACCGAGGAGTTGCCGGTGGCGATGTTGCCGAACGGCCCGGCGTGCACCAGCACCGGCGTCCCCTCCAGGGTCTGCATCAGGTTGGGCTTGATCGCCTGCTTGAGGATCACCGCCATCGCGCCGGCCGCCCTGAGGTCCTCGGCGGTCACCGGCTCCCCGTCGGGCGTGGCACCCACGACGATCCGGCCGAGCCGGGCCCGCAGGTCGGGCAGTGAGTCGGCGAGCGCCAGGAGGGCCATCACCTCCGAGGCGGCCGTGATGTCGAAGCCGGTCTCGCGGGCCACCCCGTCGGCCCGGCTGCCCAGCCCGATCACGACGTTGCGCAGCGCCCGGTCGTTGACGTCCATCACCCGGCGCCAGGTGATGCTGCGCGGGTCCAGCACCGGCTCGCCGCCGAAGTGCAGGTGGCTGTCCACCATGGCCGAGAGCTGGTTGTGCGCCGCGGTGACCGCGTGCATGTCGCCGGTCAGGTGCAGGTTGATCTGCTCCATCGGCACCACCTGGCTGTAGCCCCCGCCCGCCGCGCCGCCCTTGATCCCGAAGGTGGGGCCCATCGACGGCTGCCGGATGGCGATGGTCGCGCGGTGCCCCAGGTGCGCCATCGCCTGGCCGATGCCGACCGTGGTGGTCGTCTTGCCCTCGCCCAGCGGGGTGGGGGTCACCGCGGAGACCACGACGTACTTGGCCCGCGGCCGGTCGGCGAGCTCCTCGATCGCCGCGAGGTCGATCTTGGCGGCCCCGCGGCCGTAGGGCTCCAGCAGGTGCGGGCCGATCCCCATAGAGGCGGCCACGTCCTCCAACGGGCGCAACACCGCCTCGCGGGCGATGGCCAGGTTGGACGGCATACTCACCGAATCTTCTCCTTCCCCGCGAGCAGGGCGCGGCGCCACTGCTCGGTCCGGGCGATCTCGTTGAACGTGAACAGGTGCCACCCGACCACCCGCGCCCCGGGGTCCTCGAACAGCGGCCCCAGGCCGGTGACCAGGTGGTCCGGGGTGTACCCGGCGGCGGCGCGCACGGCCACGCCGGTCTGTCGCTTCAGGAACCGTACCGAGTCGGCCAGGCCGATCCGCGCGGAGACCCGCAGCAACCGGGTGCGGTCCACCACGCCCGGTATGCCGAGGTGCAGCGGCAGCGTGATCCCGCGCGCCCGGACCGCGTCCACCCAACGCCGGACCACCTCGGCGTCGTAGCAGATCTGGGAGACCAGGTAGGTCGCGTAGGGCGCCTTGGCGGCCATCGCCGTGATCGTCGCGCCGTCGGGGATGAACGAGTGGCTCTCCGGGTAGCCGGTCACCCCGACCTCGGCGAACGGGTGCCCGAGCCGGTGCATCTCCTCGAGCAGGTCGGCCGCGCCCTCGTAGGGTCCGGCGGGGGTGGCGGCGTCCCCGGCGATGACGAAGACGTCGCGCACCCCGAGCCGGTCCAGCTCCTGCACCACCTGGGTCAGGTGGTCCGCGCCGCTGACCATCCGGGCGGCCAGGTGCGGCACCGGGCGGTGGCCGCGGCGCGCCAGGTCGGCCACGACCGTCAGGCTGGCGTCCAGGCCCCGCGTGGGCGAGCAGGTGACGGTGACCGTGGAGCCGGGCGGCAGGAGTTCGACGGCCTCCTCGATCCCGCGCATCGGCACCATCTCCCAGCGCGGCGACCCGAGTGCCTTAAGACCCGCGCCGGGCTCGCCCGACGCGGGCACCAGGGGTTCGGCGGACACCTCTTTGCCTGCTCTCTGCCCGACCTGCCAGACCTGCCCGGCCGAGCCCGTCAGCCCGCCGTGGCCGCCTCGTCCGTGGCCACCTGGACGGGCAGCCCCTTGGGCAGGTCCTTGTCCGGGTCGATGAACGGCGAGGTGGTGACCTGTGCCGAGGCAACCCCGTGCGGGGTGCGCACCAGCAGGTCGGTGCCCAGCTCGGCATACTCCAGCGGCACCATCGCCAGGCCGATGTTGCGCTCCAGCCGGGGCGAGTAGCAGGCCGAGGTGACCCGGCCGACCTCCAGCGCCTCGTCGAGCACCGGGAAGAAGTCGATCATCGCGCCGTCGTTGAACGAGCCGAGGTTGGGCCCGTCGATGTGCAGGCCGACGAGCTTGCGGGAGATGCCCTCTGCGGCGACCTTCTTCAGCGCGTCCTTGCCGACGAAGTCGGCCTCCTGCTCCAGGTCGACCATCCAGGTCTGCTCGAAGCCGTAGCCCACCTCGAAGGGGTTCGTGTCGTAGTACATGTCGTTGCCCCACGACAGGATCCCGGCCTCGATGCGCCGGATGTGGCACGGGCCGATCACCTTCAGGTCGTGTGCCTGGCCGGCCTCCCACACGGTGTCCCACAGCCGGGTGGCGTCCCGGCTGGCGTTGCGCAGGTAGATCTCGTAGCCGATCTCGGCGGAGAAGCCGGTGCGGGAGACCACGACGTCCATCCCGTCCAGTTCGTACTCGCGCACGTAGTAGTAGGGGATGTCGTGGATGGACTCGCCGAACAGGTCGACCAGCACCCCGGTCGCGTTCGGGCCCTGGATCTGCATCGGGCCGACGTCCGGCTCGCTGATCTGCACGTTCATCCCGTTGGCGTAGGCCAACCCCCTCGCCCACAGCAGGACGTCGCTGTCGGCCAGGGACAGCCAGAAGTGGTTCTCCCCCAGGCGCAGCAGGACCGGGTCGTTGATGATGCCGCCGTCCGGGGCGGTGATGAAGACGTACTTGGCCTGACCGACCTTGCACTTGGTCAGGTCGCGCGAGACCAGCATGTTGGTGAAGTCGAAGGCGTCGGGCCCGGTGATCTCCACCTGGCGCTCGACGCCGACGTCCCACAGGGTGACCGCGTTGAGCAGGTGCCAGTACTCGGCGACCGGGTCACCGTAGTGGCGCGGGTGGTAGGTGTGGTTGTAGACGCTGTAGAGCGCCACGCCGTGCTCGCGCGAGGAGTAGAAGTAGGGCGACTTGCGGATCCGGGGGTACTGCAGGATGCCGGGGTTGGGGTTGACGGCCATGGTGGGGTCCTTCCGGTGTTGCGTGATAAGCAACGCTCATCGCTATACGCAACAGCATGCGCCACCCGTCCGGCCCCGGTCAAGGGGTGCGCCCGCGCGTCCTCCCCCAATTTTCATAGCGAGTTTGACGCCCGGTCCCGCAACTTCGTAGCGGGTTTGCCTGGGCCGGGTCGCTCTGCCGTGAGCCGGCTCAGCGGCCCGGCGCACCTCCGGGCCCTGTGCCCGCCCCGGCCTCCTGGTCCGCGGCCGCCGCCTCGCGGGCCGCGGCACTGCGCCGGACGTGGCTGCGGGCGTGCTCCAGCGCCGGGGGGAAGGTGTGGAACAGGTGGCGCCGGTCGCGCAGCGAGGAGATCACCCCGACCGAGCGCATGATCGGCATGAGCCGGCTGGGCACGCCCTTGATGAGCACCGTGACGCCCTGCCGCTCGAGGGCCCGCACGATCTCGGCCAGCGTGTTAGCCCCCGTGACATCCAGGGTGCGCAGCTGCGAGAAGGCCAGGATCACGACCTCGACGTCGCCCTCCGCGCGGACCTCGCCGCGCACCCGCTCGGAGGCGCCGAAGAACATCGACCCGGTGAGCCGGTAGACCAGGATCCGCTCGTCGGCCGGGTCCGGGTCGCTGCTGATCTCCTCGCGGTGCACCCCGCTGGTGCGGGCGACCGCACGGAGCGCGAAGATCGCGGCCACGACGATCCCGAACTGGACCGCCTCGATCAGGTCCACCAGCACGGTGATGAGCATCGTCAGGAGCAGCACGACGCTGTCGGAGCGGGTGGCGCGCAGGATGGTGCGGATCTCACCGAACGGGATCATCCGGACCGCGGTGAGCATGAGCACCGCCGCCAGCGCCGCCATCGGGATCCGGGACACCGGCCCGGAGGCGAGGTAGATCACGCCGAGGAGCACCAGGGAGTGGGTGATCGCCGAGAGCCGGGTGCGCGCGCCGGCCCGGACGTTGACGGCGGTGCGGGCGATCGCGCCGGTGGCCGGGATGCCGCCGAAGACGCCTGAGGTGACACAGGCCATTCCCTGCCCCACCAGCTCGCGGTCCGGGTTGTAGCGGGCGTCACCAGACAGGTCGACCGCGACCCGGGCCGACAGCAGCGACTCGATGGCCGACAGCGCCGCGACCGCCAGCGCGGCGCCGAACACGGCCTGCAGGAGGCCAGGGTCCAGCGCCGGGACCGCCGGGGCCGGCAGCGAGGACGGGACCTCCCCGATCCGGTCCAGCGGCAGGTCGAGGAACTCGGCCAGCAGGGTGACCACCACGATGGCCGCCAGAGAGATCGGGAAGCGGGCGTTCCACAACGGCGCCACCAACATCAGCAGCACGACGATCGCCACGACCAGCAGCGGCCAGCCGGCGGCCGACCAGTCGGCGCCGCGCACCGTGCGCCACGCGGCCACCAGGGGCCGGGTGCCCACCTCGCCCCCACCCCCGAGGACCAACGGGACCTGCTGGAGGAAGATGATCACCCCGATGCCCGCAGTGAACCCGGCGATCACCGGCCAGGGCACCAGCCCGATCAGCTGACCCAGCCCGAGCACCCCCGTGAGCACCAGCAGCAGGCCGGCGAGCACGCCGACCAGCGCCAGGGCCCCCACGCCGTGTTGACCCACGATGGGCACCAGGACCACGGCCATCGCCCCAGTCGGCCCCGACACCTGCACGTTGGAGCCGCCGAGGACGGCGGCGACCAGACCCGCGACGACCGCGGTGACCAGCCCCGCCGCGGCCCCCGCCCCGGAGCTGATGCCGAACGCCAGCGCCAGGGGCAGCGCCACGATCCCGACGGTGGCCCCGGCCGCCAGGTCGCCACGCCAGTGGTGACGCATCTCCAGGTACTCGCTGCGGTCCGGCAGCAGACCGCGCAGCGACGGGAGCGTCATCGCACGTCCGCCAGGTCCGCGGCCCGCGCCAACTGCTCCTGCTGGGTGGCCAGCCGGTCCAGCAGGAAGGACCGGGCCGCCCGGAGCAGGTCGGCCACCTGGGGGTGCGCCACCTGGTAGGTGACCACGTTGCCCACCCGGTCGGAGGTGACGACGTGATGGCGTTTGAGCACGCTCAGGTGCTGGGACAGCAGGGAGGCCTCCATCTCGAGCGCAGCCAGCATGTCGCTGACCGGGCACGGGTCGTCCGAGGCGAGCAGGATCTCCAGCACGCGGATGCGCGCGGGGTGGGCCAGCGCCTTGAAGAGGTTGGCCTTGATCTCATACAGCGGGGCGTCGGGGGACGTCGGGGTCACGGTGCCTTCATCGCAGCAGGGGTGGGAGGAGCGAATCGCTTGATGACTTTAGCATTCGCTCAATCGCTGGCGCGCCGACGTCAGTGGCCGGCGGCGGCCAAACCGGCCCGGCAGGCCCGGGCGGTCTCGCGGTGGTTGAGGTAGCGCTCCAGGAACCGCAACGGGGCCAGTTCCTCCCGGGGCAGGCCCTCGGCCTCGGCGAGGACCAAGTGCTCCCCCTCCAACCGGCCGGTGCGGTGCCACCGCTCCCAGCGTTCGAAGTCCGGGCTGTGCGCGTGGGCCCAGACGTGGACCGGCTCGCCCCTGCCGGCCACCTCGCTCCCCTCCCGACCGAAGACCTCGGTCCGCTCGCCCACCTCCCAGGGCCACTCCCGGGCCGTCACCACCTGGACCTGGGGCCGCCCGCCCTCCGCCCGCACCAGCAGGGCGTCCGTGGCCCTGGTCCGACCGGGAACCTCGGACTCCTCCTCCACCGTCGGCAGCGTCACCAGGAGCCGGGGCGTCCACCACCAGTTCTCCCGCCGGGACATCAGGCTGTCGGCCCGCAACCGGGTCGGCGGGTACTTCACCACCTCCTGCTCGAGGAGGTCGGCGACGAACACCTCCCCCGACGGGTCCTCGACGACCTCGACCCGGCCCACGCCCACGGCCGTCGCGCGACTGCCACCCATGAGGTCGGTGACGGTCCAGGCCACGGTGCTGCCCTGCATACGGATGGCCGTGTCGTAGTGCGCATAGGGCAACGCGACGCACGGTGTCCCGCCCAGCACGAGGGGGACGACCGGCAGCCCCGTCGGGCCGGCGTCGGTGAGCCAGCTCAGCTCGGCCACGGTCGCCCGCGCCCAGGCTGCCGCCAACAACGCCAAGGTCCCTCTCCTCGCCCAAGTGGTCTGCTAGGTTTTTTTGGCACCCTAGCCGACCCCCACAGTCCGACACCGCACTGCGCCAGGCCGCGCCGCCCCTCCTGCGTCCACCGCGTACCGGACGGACATGGAAGGTGACCTGCAATGCCCGCAGTCGTCGTACTCGCCTCCGCGGTGGTGATCTTCGCCCTCGGATACCGGTTCTACTCCCCCTACCTGGCCAAGAAGGTCTACGGGCTCGACGAGTCCTTCATCACTCCCGCCCACGAGTTCAGGGACGGGGTCGACTTCGTCCCCACCAACAAGCACATCGTGTTCAGCCACCACTTCATCTCGGTGGCCGGCGCGGCCCCGATCGTGGGGCCGGCGATCGCCGTGTTCTGGGGGTGGGGTCCCGCCCTCGCGTGGGTGCTCATCGGCACCGTGTTCGCCGCCGGCGTGCACGACTTCGGCGCCCTCGCGGTGTCCGTGCGGCACAAGGCCAAGAGCATCGGGACGCTGGCCAGCGACGTCATCAACAAGCGGTCGCGCACCCTGTTCCTGCTGATCATCTTCCTGCTGCTGACGATGGTGAACGCGGTCTTCGCGATCGTCATCTCCAACCTGTTCGTCAACTACCCCGCGGCCGTCCTGCCCGTGCTCGTGGAGATCCCGCTGGCGATCGCCGTCGGTCAGATCGTCTACAAGCGGCGCACGGCCGCCCTGGTCCCCTCGATCGTCGCGCTGGCCCTCGTCTACATCTGCATCCCGATCGGCGTCCGCTTCCCGATCGACCTGTCCGGTGTCGCCGAGGCCATGGGGATGACGGCCAACACGCTGTGGATCCTGCTGCTGTTCCTCTACGCGTTCATCGCCTCGCGGATCCCGGTGTGGATGCTGCTGCAGCCCCGCGACTACATCAACCTGCACCAGATGACGCTGGCCTTCGTGGTGATCTTCCTCGGCGTGATCGCCGGGTGGGACCAGATCGTGGCCCCGCTGATCAACGACGTCCCGGCGGACTCCCCGCCGTGGTTCCCGCTGCTGTTCATCACCATCGCCTGCGGCGCCATCTCCGGGTTCCACAGCCTGGTGTCCTCCGGCACCACGGCCAAGCAGTTGGACAAGGAGACCGACGCCCGCATGGTCGGCTACCTCGGGGCCAGCGGCGAGGGGTTGCTCGCCGTCTGCTCGATCCTGGCCTGCACCGCGGGCGTGGTCGCGGCCTCGGCCTCCCCGGCCTCGGCCTGGCAGGGTCTCTACACCAGCTTCGGTGACGCCTCCGCCGGCGCCACCAGCAACTTCGTCGAGGGTGTCGGCCAGTTCGCCAACAACCTGGGGATCCCGCTGGACGTCGGCGTGATCTTCGCGGTGGTCGTGGTCGTCAGCTTCGCCGCCACGACGATGGACACCGGTGTGCGGCTGCAGCGCTACATCGTGCAGGAGATCGCCGAGATCGTGCAGTTCAAGCCGTTGGCGCGGAACCTGACGGCGGCCACCCTGGTGGCCACCCTGGTGCCGCTGGCGCTGGCGATGATCCCCGGCAACTTCGCCCTCGGCACCCTCTGGCAGCTGTTCGGCACCACGAACCAGCTCACGGCCGGCCTGGCGCTCGCCGTCATCGCGGTCTGGGTCACCAAGAACAACCGCAACCCGGTCGCCGTGCTGGTCCCGCTGCTGTTCCTGCTGGTGATGACGTCCTGGGCGCTCATCTACAACCTGCTCCGGTTCCTGCAGTCCGACGAGGCGATCGACCGGTTCTTCCTGGCCCCGCTCGACTTCGTCATCTTCGCCCTGGCGATGTGGCTGGTCGTCGAGGCCGGCCTGGCGCTGCGCAAGGCGTTCGCCGAGCGGTCCGGCACGCCCGCCGGGGCGACCGAGGACCTGAGCGAGGCCGAACGCGAGTGAGTCCGAGCGTCCTGGCCCGGGTCGCGGCGTCCTGGCGCCGCGTCGAGGCGTTCCACGAGGAGCTCTTCGCCTCGCGCTGGCGGCACGAGCTGCGGCGCGAGGCCCGGGAGCAGGAGGACACCCTCCGGGTGCTGCTCCTGCTGGACAGCCTGGGCGTGGACAACCCGGTCGCCTACGAGACTCTCGACCTGGTGCCACACCTGCTCGCCGACGCCCACGCGTGGCACCAGCGGATGGGCCGGGAGGACTACGGCGCCCCGGGGATGTGCTGTTGAGCCCGGCGATCACCTTCTTCGGCGGGAAGGGCGGCGTGGGCAAGACCACCATGGCGGCCTCGTATGCCGTGGGGTCGGCCGACGCCGGACACCGCACCCTGGTGCTGTCCACCGACCCGGCGCACAGCCTGGGTGATGTGTTCGGCGTCGCGGTCGGGGACAGCCCCGGTCGAGGTCTGCCCGGGGCTGTGGGTGCGCCAGCCGGACGCCGAGGCCGCGGTGCAGCGCCGCATCGGCCAGGTCACCGAGGACGCCTACGCCGCCGTCCCCCGCGAGATCATGCCCGCCGTGGTGCGCCACCTGGAGCACGCGGCCGGCAGCCCCGGCATGGCCGAGTCCGCCCTGGTCGACCAGTTGATCGAGGCGATGGCCCAGGTCCCGGACCGCTGGGACCGGCTCGTGGTCGACAGTCCCCCGACCGGGCACCTGCTGCGGATGCTGGCCCTGCCCGCCCTGCTCACCCCGTGGGTGCGCGGCGTCGCGCGGCAGCGGGAGAAGGTGGTGCAGTCCGACCGGATGGCCTCCGCGGTCGCCGGCTCGGCCGACGAGGCGGACCCGCAGGACGACCCGCTCCTGCAGACGCTGCACGAGCGGCGCCGCCGGCTCGAGGCCGCCGCGGACCGGCTGCGGGGGCCGGACTGTCGGATCCGGCTGGTGCTGGTGCCCCGGCGCATGGTCCTGGCGGAGACACAGCGGGCGGTCCGTGAGCTGACCGGGGCCGGGATGCGGTTGGGCCCCGCCGTGCTCAACCAGGTGCCCGAGTATGTCGAGGAGTCGGTGCTGGCGGAGGTCCGGGAGACCTTCGCCGACCACGGGATGGTCCAGGTCCCCGAGCTGGCCGCGGAGCCCACCGGTGCGGACGCCCTGCGGGAGCTCTCCCCGCTCCTCACTGGGCCCTGACGGCTCGCACGGGGGGTCCGCCACGTGAAAGGGTGGGCGCGTGCAGCAGGGGTCACTGCGGCATCCGTCTCTCCACCGAACAGAAGGTCGCACCATGCTCGAGCTCACTCCGTTGTTGATCATCATCCCGGTAGCGATCCTGTTCCTGCTGCTGGCGATCCTGGTCATCGCCCGGCGCTACAAGGTGGCCAGCCCCTCCGAGGCGTTCATCATCACCGGCCGCAAGGGCAAGGCGGTGACCAACCCGGAGACCGGCGAGGTCACCACCGACCTGTCGGGGCAGAAGGTCGTGATGGGCGGGGGCGTCTTCGTCAAGCCGCTGACCGAGCGGGTGCACTCCCTCAGCCTGGCCTCGCGCCGCATCTCGGTGCGGATCAGCGGCGCCGTCTCCAAGCAGGGCATCCGGCTCAACCTGGACGCCGTCGCGATCGTCAAGGTCGGCGGCACGGAGAACTCGGTGCGGGCGGCGGCGCAGCGGTTCCTGCACCAGCAGGACGAGATCGAGGAGTTCACCCAGGAGGTGCTGGCCGGGTCGCTGCGCTCCATCGTCGGCACCCTGACGGTCGATGAGATCATCCGCGACCGGGCCGCCTTCGCCGCCCAGGTCGCCGAGGAGTCGATCAGCTCGCTGAGCAACCAGGGCCTGGTGCTGGACACCTTCCAGATCCAGGACGTGAGCGACGACCACGAGTACCTGCGCGACCTGGGCCGGCCCGAGGCCGCGGTCGCCGCCCGCAACGCCGCCATCGCCGAGGCGAGCTCCCGGCAGGAGGCCAGCCAGGCCGAGGCGAAGGCCGACGAGCGGATCTCCGAGGCGCAGCGCGACCTCGACCTGCGCCAGTCCGGGTTCAAGGCCGACACCGACCGGGCCGCGGCCGACGCGGCGGCCGCCGGGTCCCTGGCCAAGGCGGAGCGCGACCAGGAGGTGCTCACCAGCCAGGAGCGGGTGGCCGAGCGGCAGGCGGCGCTGACCGAGCGCCAGCTGGACACCGAGGTCCGCAAGCCGGCCGACGCCGCGCGCTACCAGAAGGAGCAGGAGGCACAGGCCCGACGCAACTCCGAGATCTACACCGCCGAGGCGACCAAGGCCAAGGCGATCTCCGACGCCGAGGCCGAGGCCGAGCGGGTGCGACTCTCGGCCAGTGCCGACGCCGAACGCGCCCGTCTCGCGGCCGGGGCGGATGCCGAGCGGGTGCGTCTGGAGGGCCAGGCCGAGCTGGACCGGCGGCGGTCCCTGGCCGAGGCGGTGCAGCTGGAGGGTGAGGCCGAGGCGGCGGCGATCCGGGCCAAGGGTGAGGCGGAGGCCGAGACGCTGCAGCGCCGGGCCGAGGCCTTCGAGAAGTACGGCCAGGCCGCCATCTCCCAGATGGTCGTCGACATGCTGCCCTCCCTGGCCCGGGAGCTGGCGGCCCCGCTCAGCGCGATCGATGACCTGACTGTCATCTCCAACGACGGTGCCGGGCAGCTGTCCCGCAGCGTCGGGAGCAACCTGCAGGAGACCTTCGAGGTGGTCCGCCGCACGACGGGTCTCGACGTGCTCGGCCTGCTGCGCAGCGGCGAGGACGCAGCTGGCGGCGACGCGGCGGGCCACGAGACGGCGGGCGACGACACGACGGGCGGCTGAGGTGAGCCCCGACCGGCTCCGCCAAGTGGCCGTCACCGGCTGCGCCCTGGTCTGCGCGTTCGGCACGCTCGTCGGGCTGGGCGTCCTCGGTCGCCGCGTGGAGGAGTCTGCCGGGGGAGCCCTCGCCGCCGACGCCACGCTGATCGCGCCGGCTGGTCCGGCCTTCTCCCTCTGGTCGGTGATCTACCTCGGGCTCGCCGGCTATGTCATCTGGCAGTGGTTGCCGGGCAGCACCTCGTCCGAGCGGGCACGGGCCACCGGCTGGTATGCTGGGGCCTCCATGCTCCTCAACGCCGCCTGGCTCCTGGTGACCCAGCAGGGGTGGTTGTGGCCCAGCGTGGCGGTCATCCTCGGGCTCGCCCTCGTCCTCAAGATCGTCGTGGGGCGGTTGACCACACTGCCCGCGCGGGGGTGGGCCGACCGCGTCCTGCTCGACGGCACGTTCGGGCTGTACCTGGGGTGGGTAGCGGTCGCCGCCTGCGCCAACATCGCCGCCGCCCTGGTGGGGTCGGGAGTGCCGGCCACCGGCACCGGGCCGGCGGCCGCCACCGTGGCGGTGCTCCTGGCCGTCCTCGGCCTCGGGGCGATCTACGCCCACCGGTACGGTGGCCGGTTGGCCGTCGCCGCCGCCATGGCGTGGGGTGTGGCGTGGATCGCCTACGGCCGGTGGGCGGACGCGCCCGCATCCTCCCTGGTGGCCGGCGCCGCCGCCGTCGTCGCGGCCGGGCTGGTGCTGGTGCCGCTGGTGGTGCGCGCCCGCGCCGCCCGACCCGCCACCGGCGGGGTCAGCGCAGCCGGGTAGCCATCGCGGGATCGGGCCGCCCTCGGGCCCTGTCAGGGTCGAGGATCGCGGCGAGCGCCTCGGCCCCGTCCACCACCCGCGGGCCGGGCCGGGCGAACGAGCCGTTGGCGTCGACCGCCCAGACCTGGGTGTCCGGGCTGCAGCGCGGGGTCCAGTCAGCCCGGAGGCCAGCAGGTCACGGCCCGAGCCGGGCGGACGCCCGGCAGGTCGAACCCGCACGGGGCGACCACGACGACCTCGGCCCGGGCGGAGCTGCCACCTCCTGCCAGGTCGTGGTGCTCCGACCTCGCGTCCGGCGCCGGCCCAGCACGCTGTGGCCGCCGGCCCGCGCGCACCATCTCGGGCACCCAGTGCCCGGCGGTGAACGGCGGGTCGGTCCACTCCAGGACCAGGACGTTCGGGGCATCCGACGAGGGCTCGCCCGACGGCGTGACCGGCCCGCTGGGCAGGGCCGCGAGCCGTCTGGTGCAGCGAGCTCCACGAGCGCGTGCCGCGTCCGGCCCGGCGCCCCGTCGCCTCCCCCATCGCGCACGATCCCGTCCAAGATGTCCCCAACGGAGTGCGGGTCGCTGGTCAGCACCTGTGCGGAGCAGCCGAGATAGTCCAGCGCGGCGTCCACCTCGGTGACGTCGACCGCGCAGACGGCACAGAGGTCCTGGGTGACCACGAGGTCGGGGTCCAGCCCGGCCAGGGCGTCCCGGTCCAGGTGGTACAGGTCGGCCCCCTCGGCGAGGAGCCGCCGGACCGCCGCGTCGACCTCGCCCGGGGTGGGTGGGTGCCCGTCCACGGCCTGCGGCAGGGCCGAGGTGGACACGATGGTCCGCTCGCGCGCCTGGGCGGGTGCGTCGCACTCGAAGGTCACCCCCACGACGTCCTCGCCCGCGCCGATGGCGAACAACGTCTCGGTGGCGGACGGGAGGAGGGAGACGATCCGCATACGGCTCATCGTCGCAGGTGCGGTGCTCAACCCGCCCCGACCGTGACGTCGACCCGGTGCCAGCCGGTGGCGCCGTCGGGCACCACCCCGGCCACCTCCGAGGTCTGCGTCTCACCCGTGCCGTCGGTGGCGCGGACCGTGATCGCGTGTTCCCCCGCCGACGCCTCCCACGGCAGGCTCCACTGCCGCCACGAATCGACCGACGGCTCCAGCGCGAGCTCGGCCTCCTGCCACGGACCGTCGTCGACCTGCACCTCCACCCGCTGGATCCCGCGGGTCTGCGCCCAGGCCACGCCGGCGATCACGGTCGCCCCCGGGCCGAGGGTGGCCCCGCGCCGCGGCACGTCGATCCGGGAGGCCGTCTTGATCGGGCCGCGCTCGGACCACCCGCGCGGGGTCCAGTACCCCTCGTCGACGGCGAACGTGGTCACCTTCAGGTCGACCACCCACTTGGTCGCCGAGACGTACCCGTAGAGCCCCGGGACCACAAGGCGCACCGGGAAGCCGTGTCGGTCCGGCAGCGGCTCGCCGTTCATCCCCACCGCGAGGAGGGCGTTGCGGTCGTCGGTCAGCACCTCCAACGGGGTGCCGGCGGTGAAGCCGTCGATGCTGGTCGAGAGCACCATGTCCGCACCCTCCTGGACGCCGGCCCGCGCCAGCAGCTCGCGGACCGGCCACCCGGTCCACAGCGCGTTGCCGACCAGGGTGCCGCCGACCGTGTTGGACACGCACGCCAGGGTGACCAGCGCCTCCACCATGGGCTGCTCCAGCAGCTCGGCCATGTCGATCTCGACCTCCCGGTCGACCATGCCGTGGACCCGCAGCCGCCAGGTCGCCGGGTCGACCTGTGGCACGGAGAGGGCGGTGTCGATCCGGTAGAAGTCCTCGGTCGGCGACAGGTAGGTGGCCTGGCCGGGGACGCCCTGCTCGGCGCCGGCGGGCACGGCCACCGGGTCGGCCACCGCCGGCACCCGGAACACGGCACGGGCCTCCCGCACGACCTCGCCCGCCCGGGCCCAGGTCCGGCCCGCGACGATGCCCAGGACGCCTGCCGCGGCCAAGACCCCAGCCCACCCCAGCACGGAGCGGCGGGTCGGCGCGGGGCCGGCTGACGGCATACCGGCGGTGGTGTCGGAGGGCACCAGGCGGGTGAGGACCACGAGACCCGCCAGCACCCCCGCCACGGTCGGCACGGCCTCCGGCCACGAGGACCCGGGGCGACTGAGCACGGCGGCCGCCCCGACCGCCCCCACCGCGGCAAAGACCACCAGCCCCACCGACCTGCGTCGGCCGACCAGGACACCGAGGGCGCCGCAGACCACCACCAGGGTCAGGCCCATCCCCACGAAGAGCGCCACCTTGTCTGCCGTCCCGAAGACGCCCACGGCCAACTCCTTGAGCCACGCCGGGGTCCGGTCGACGAAGGCGCCGCCGACCGCCAGCAACGGGGAGGGCGTGCCGGCACTGCCGGTGACGCTCTGCAGCGCCGCAGCTCCCAATTCGGCCACTCCGAGCGTGAACGCGCCCGCCGCGACTCCCGCGACCGCGTCGTCCGACCGGCTGCTCACTCCCGCATGATCGCATCGCCGGCTGGGAGCCGGCTGCAGGATTCTCGGGTCACCCGAAAATCCGACAGGGGGCCCGGGTCAGTGCTCGACGACCTTCGTCGGGGAGACGCGCACGACGACGCGGTCGGTGCCGACGGCGTCCTCGGGGAAGGGCTGGCCGGTGTACTTCTGGCTCAGGGCATGGATCAGGTCCACGCCGTCGTCCGCGGTGAGCGTCGCGGTGCCCCGGACCTCGGCGTAGCGGAACGGGTTGTCCGGGTCGGTGAGCATCACGCTCACCCGCGGCTCGCGCCGCAGGTTGCGCGCCTTCTGCCGGCCGTCGAGCGTGGAGAACACCACGTCGTCGCCCTCCCGCGCCACCCACATCGTGGAGGTGTGCGGGGATCCGTCGGGGTTGACCGTGGCCAGGACCGCGTAGGTGGGGGCGTCGAGCAACTGCTGGGCGTATGTCGTCAGGTGCGTCATACCTATCGGCAACCCCGGGCGCGGGTCGGGTGTTCCCCCGCCGCGGTGCGACGGTCAGGGCCGGGCGTGGGAGTGGTACTCCTCGTTGGGGACGAACCCCAGGGCGCTGGAGACCCGGTTGGTCATGTTGAACATGCCGATGACCTGCACCAACTCCATGATCTGGTGGTCGTCCATCCCGACCTCGCGCAGCGGCTCCAGGTCCTCGGCGGACACCTGGTCGGGGGCGCGGGTGAGCAGCTCGGCGTACTCGGCGATGGCACGTTCGCGCTCCGGCAGATCGGCCTGACGCCAGTTGACGGCGGCCAGGTCGGCGGTGCGGACCTCACCGGAGTACTCCCGCAGTGCCGCGCCGTGGGAGACGGCACAGTAGGTGCAGCCGTTGAGGCCGCTGACGACGACGGCCACGAGCTCGCGCTCGGCGTTCGTCAGGTGGCCCTCCTTGTTGAGCAGCAGGTTGAAGTAGGACCACCAGGCGAGGAACTGCTCCCCGTTGACCGCCTGGGCGCGGAACACGTGGGGCACGAACCCGAACGCTTCCTGGGCCTTGTCCCACAGCCGACCCACCCCCTCGGGCAGCTCGTCGCGCTCGGGCACGCGGAGGAAGGAGATGGGCTGCTCGGCGGGCTGCTCGGTCATGCCCGCACGGTAGCGCCTGCCCACACCGTCGCCGCGTGCCCCGTCGACCGCAGGACCTCAGTGCGCTCCGCGGATCGTCAGCCGGGTGACCGTGTCACCGTCCACGTCGAAGGTGAACTGGGACATGCCGTTGGCGTGGTTGCTGCGCCAGTCGGCCAGCACCACCACCTGGCCCTCACGCACATCGACCCGCTGCACGTCCATGGTGCCGCGGGCGCCGATGAACTCCTTGTCGCTCCAGTCCTTGATCTCCTGGCGGCCGAGGAACTCCCGCCCCCAGTCGTCCACCACCCCCGTGCTGCCGAGACTGCTCAGGAACGCGTCCTCGTCGTGGGCGTTGACCGCTTCGACGAACTCGCGGACCGGGCTGGGTAGCTCCGTCATGTGACTCACCTTCCTGTCCTCACTCCACCGTAGGGGGCCGAGGTGAACGGCGCGCGTCGGCAATCAGGCCAGTCGGTACCGCTGGCCCGCCCGGGCGACCTCCACCGCCCCGGACCACACGGCCGCCGCCTGCGCACGGCATACGTCCGGGTCGTTCCACGGGGACAGGTGGGTGAGCACCAGCCGGCCCACTCCCCCCGCGTCCGCGACGGCCTGGGCGGCGCGGCTCCCGCTCAGGTGGATGCCCCGGGCCGTGTCCCGGCCGTCGACGTAGCCACAGTCCGCCAGCACCAGGTCGGCCCCCGTCATGAGGGCGGTCAGGGCGGGGCAGCTGTCGGTGTCGCCGGTGTAGGCGAGCACCGCGCCGCCGGCCTCGACCCGGAACCCGTAGGACTCCACCGGGTGGTGCACCGCGACCGGGGTGACGGTGAACGGGCCGACCTGTGAAGGCCCCGCGGTCGGCGAGGTCGGCGAAGGCGAAGCTGCCGGTCAGGTCCTCCGGCGCGGTGACGCCAGCCGCGCGCCCCAGCCGCGCCGCCGCTCCTGCCGGGGCGTGCACCGGGATGCGTCGCGCCGGGGCCGGGCCGGGTCGGTGCTTGAGGAGCACGTCGAGGGAGACGAGGTCGAGGCAGTGGTCGGGGTGCAGGTGGGTTAGCAGCACCGCGTCGAGGGTCGCGGGGTCCGTATGCCGTTGCAGGGCTCCGAGGGACCCGTTGCCCAGGTCGAGAACCAGCTGCCAGGAACCGTCGGTGAGCAGGTAGCAGGACGCAGGCCCGTCGGGCCCGGGCAGCGACCCGGAGCAGCCGATGACGGTGAGCTCCACGCCCGTCACGCTACCCGGTGGCTGCCTCGCTGCCCGCCTCGTCACTGCCCGGCCCGTCCCACTCCTCCGGCCGCCCGACGTAGGCGCGACCCACGTGCTCGACCTCCGGGCCCAGGAAGCGGCGGGCCAGCGGGGTGAACCCGTGCGGGTCGCCGGTGGTGAGGAACTGGTGCTCCGGGTCCCCCTGGTCCTCCGGGCGGAGCAGGTCGGTGTCGGTGAGCACCCGGAACAGCTCGGTCGCCGTCGCCTCCGCGGAGGACACCAGGGTGACGCCGTCGCCGAGGACGTAGGACAACGCGCTCCACAGCAGCGGGTAGTGGGTGCAGCCCAGGATCAGGGTGTCGACCTCCGCCTCGACCAGGGGCTGCAGGTACTCCCGGGCGGCCTCCAGCACCTCGGGGCCGCTGGTGACGCCGGACTCGACGAACTCCACGAAGCGCGGGCAGGGCTGGCTGAACACCCGAACGTCCGGCGGGGCCGCGGCGAAGGCGTCCAGGTAGGCCCGGCTCTGGTGGGTCGCCGCGGTCGAGATGACCCCGACCCGGCCGGAGTGGGTGGCGCCCATGGCGCGACGCACCGCCGGGCGGATCACCTCGATGACGGGCACGTCGTAGCGCTCCCGGGCGTCGGCGAGCATCGCGGCGGAGGCGGAGTTGCAGGCGATGACCAGGGCTTTCACCCCGTGGTCGACCAGCCGGTCCAGGCACTCCAGGGCGTAGCGGCGCACCTCGGCGATGGGTCGCGGCCCGTAGGGGGCGCGGGCGGTGTCGCCGAGGTAGAGCACGGACTCGTGGGGCAGTTGGTCCAGCACCGCACGGGCGACCGTCAGTCCGCCGAACCCGGAGTCGAAGATCCCCACCGGGGAGTCGGTCACGGTGGTGTCGCTCCTAGGCGTCGGACTCGGCCGCGACGAACAGGTTGCTCATGGAGCCGATCCCGTCGACCTCGACCTCGATGCGCTGGCCCGCCTCGACCCTGCCCACCCCCGCGGGCGTCCCGGTGAGGATCACGTCACCGGGCAGCATGGTGAACGCCGCGGTGACGTGCTCGATCAGGGACGCGACGCCGTGCACCATGTCGGCGGTGCTGCCGTCCTGGCGGACCTCGCCGTCCAGCCGCGACAGCACCCGCACGTCGCTGACGTCCAGGTCGGTCTCGATCCACGGACCGAGCGGGCAGAAGGTATCCATCCCCTTGGCGCGGGCCCACTGGCCGTCCGACTGCTGCAGGTCGCGGGCGGTCACGTCGTTGGCGACGGTGTAACCGAAAATCACCCCGGCCGCGTCCTCGGCCCGGACGTCCTTGCACATCCGCCCGATCACCACGGCCAGCTCGGCCTCATACGAGATCTCCCGGGCGAACGGCGGGATGACGACGGGGTCGCCCGGCCCGACCACGGCGGTGTTCGGGATGAAGAACATCAGCGGCTGGTCGGGCACCTCGTTGCCCAGCTCGGCCGCGTGGTCGGCGTAGTTGCGCCCGATCGCCACCACCTTGCTGCGCGGGATGACGGGGGCCAGCAGCCGGACCTCCTCCAGCCGGTGCGTCTCTCCAGTCAGCTCGATCTTGGTGTAGAGCGGGTCGCCCGAGATCGCGGCGATCTTCTCCCCGGCCCCGTCGACTAGGCCGAACTCGGGATCGTCACCGGTGGTGAATCTGCAGATACGCACGGGATGAGAGTAGGGGATCAGGGGCCCACTCGGCATACTGCCCGGTGTGACGGCGACGATCCCCGTGGTGGTGGAGGCTGACTGGCGCGCCCGCGCCGCGGCGCACGCTGCTGCCGTCGAGGAGCTCACCGCCGGCCGGCTGGACCGGCGCCGCGAGGGGCGCTCCCACCCGGTGGAGGACTTCCTCTTCGAGTACTACAACTTCCGGCCCGCCCAGCTGGCGCGCTGGCACCCGGGGGCCGGGGTGGCCCTGGAGGGTGCCGCCGAACGGGCGGACTGGGCGTTCTACACGGTATGCCGAGGGGCGCGCGAGCGTGGACGTCGCCGGGTTCCTGGAGCGGCGGGGCGGCGGCCGTCGACTTCGTGCGGGGGCTGCTGACGGCGACCGCTGTCCCGGCCGCGGCCGGTTCGGCTGCCTCGGGTTGCACGAGTGGGCGATGGTGTACCGCGCCGACGAGGAGTCGCTGCGGCACACCGGGTGGCCGCTCCGGTTGGGGCGCGCGGGCACGGACGCGGTCGTGGAGGAGCACAGCGTGGCGTGCTCGCACTTCGATGCCTTCCGGTTCTTCACCCCCGAGGCGGTTCCGCGGAACCGCCTGCAGCCGACCCGCGAGGGGCAGGTGGCGATGGAGCAGCCCGGATGCCTTCATGCCGGGATGGATGTGTACAAGTGGTGCTTCAAGCTGACGCCCCTGGTGCCCAGCGCGCTGACGCTCGAGGCGTTCCGCCTGGCCCGCGAGATCCGCGAGCTGGACATGCGGGCCGCGCCGTACGACCTGTCCGAGCTGGGCTATGAGCCGGTGCGGATCGAGACCCCGGGGGGCAAGGCGGAGTACGCCCGTGCCCAACGCGGCTTCGCCGAGCGCAGCAACGCGCTGCGCCGCCGGCTCCTCGAGGTCCTGCCGGACTGACCGGGCTCCTGCCAGAATGGGGGTATGGGGCAGGGACACGCACAGATCACCCGTCGCACCTTCGGGGCCGGGGCCCTGGTGCTGCTCGCCGGGTGCTCAGGGCGCGGGAACGACCCGGCCACCGGGCCGGGTGACGCGGCACGGCATACGGCATCGGGGGCTGCGCCGACCCGTGCCCCCACGACCCCGGGGACCACCGGGCACCGCCCCCTCGTCGAGGCCGTGCGGGTCCCGCCCGGGTTGCCGGCCACCGCACCGACGCTGTTCCGCGGGGTGCGGCTGTTCGACGGTGACGAGGTCCGGGGCGGGGTGGACGTGCTCCTCGCGGACGGTCTGGTCGCGGGCGTGGGTGAGGGTCTGTCGGCCCCCGACGGGGCGGCCGAGGTCGAGGGACGCGGCCACACCCTGACGCCGGGGATGATCGACGCGCACACCCACGTGTTCCCGGGGATGCCGGAGCAGGCCCTCCGGTTCGGCGTGGCGACCGAGTTGGACCTGTTCGGGTTCGAGGAGCGAGACGCCGTGCGCGAGGAGGAGGCGCGCGACGGCGCCACCGGCCGCGCCGACCTGTTCACCTCGATGCAACTGGCGACCGCGCCCGGCGGGCACGGCACCCAGTTCGGCTTCCAGCCCGACACGCTGACCGACGCCGGCGAGGCGGACGCCTGGGTCGCGGCCCGGCTGGAGGAGGGCGCGGACTACGTGAAGGTCGTCGTCGAGAGCGGCGAGGGATTCACTGCACTGGAGCCCACCGTCCTGCGGGCCCTGGTGGAGGCGGCGCACGACCGGGAACTGCTCGTGTTTGGCCACGCGCAGTCTGTCGCGGACACCGGTGCGGCCCTGGATGCGGGCGTCGACGGGCTGGCGCACGTGGCATGGGACGCCGAGTTGCCCGACGAGGAGGTCGCCCGGATCGTGGAGAGCGGCACCTTCGTGGTGAGCACCGCAGGCTTCTCCCTGGCGACCCGGCACAAGTCGATCGTCGACGAGGCCCGGGTGATGGACCGGGTGCACCCCGACGCCGTGCAGGCTTTCCGCGGCGCCAGCCTCGCCCGGACAGAGCGCTGGGAGGCCAGTCTGGCGAACCTCGGGGCCCTGGTCGACGCCGGCGCGACGGTCCTGGCCGGCACGGACGCGGGGAACCCGGGCACCATCTCCGGGGCGGGACTCCTGGTGGAGCTCGAGGTGCTCGTCGAGGCCGGCATGACTCCCGCGCAGGCGCTGCGCTCGGCCACGGCACTCACCGCTGACACCGTCGGCCTGCTCGACCGGGGCCGGGTGCGGGAGGGCTTGCGCGCCGACGTGGTGCTGTCCGAGGGCGACCCCACCGCAGAGATCCTTGATCTGCGCAGGACGGTGGGCGTCTGGAAGTGGGGTGTGCCGGTGGAGCTCTCGCTGCCCTGACCCGGCCCAGGGGGTAGCGTCGATCCATGGCCACCTGGTTCACCTACGAGTACTGCACGGACATCGCGGCGACCAAGGAGTTCTTCGGCAGTTTGGTGGGGCTGGAGCAGATCTGGGACGAGCCGGATGACATCGCCTTCCGGCACGACTGCGTCCAGGTCAGCTTCCAGCGGGTGGACACGCTCGACCGGCCGGAGGGCTGGGCCTTCCAACCGGGGTGGGGCCACGGCCAGCTGCCCGACGCACCTGACACGGAGCAGGTGCGGTCGATCTCGGTGGCGCTGGAGCCGACTGACTTCCGGGCTGCGGTCGCCCTGCTCACCGACGCCGGCGTGCTCGCGCTGCGCCCGGCGCCGTTCTGGGTCGGCTACTGGTCCTTCGTCGTGCGGGACCCCGACGGTCTCACGGTGGAGCTCACCGACCCGGAGTCCCCGGGCCCTGACCGCGACTGACCCCTGACGCGGTCGAGAGATCGCGCGTCAGACGAGGCGGTGCATCCAGCCGTGGGTGTCCTCGGCCCGGCCGTACTGGATGTCCAGCAGGGTGCTGCGCAGGTCCGCGGCCACCTCGCCGACGGACTCGCCGTCACCGACCGCGACCTCGCCACCGCGCCACTTCAGCGTGCCGACCGGCGTGATGACGGCGGCCGTGCCGCAGGCGAAGACCTCGACCAGCTCCCCGGAGGCGGCGTCCGCGCGCCACTCCTCGATGGAGTACTTGCGCTCGATCACCTCGTGGCCGCGCTCCTTGGCCAGCTCGATGAGCGACCCGCGGGTGACGCCCTCCAGGATCGTGCCGGTGAGCTCCGGGGTGACGATGCTGCCGTCCTGGTAGACGAAGAACAGGTTCATCCCGCCCAGCTCCTCCACCCACTGGTGCTCGATGGCGTCCAGGAAGACGACCTGGTCGCACCCCTGCTCCAGGCCCTCGGCCATCGGCGCCAGCGAGGCCGCGTAGTTGCCGCCGCACTTGGCACCACCCGTGCCTCCCGGGGCCGCACGCACATAGTCCTCGGACAGCCAGATGCTCACCGGCTTCAGACCGCCGGCGAAGTACTCCCCCGCCGGCGAGGCGATGACGCCGAACAGCGCCTGGTTGCTGGGCCGCACCCCCAGCGCCGGCTCGGTCGCGATCATGAAGGGCCGCAGGTAGAGGCTGGACTCCCCCAGCTCCTGCCCCGGGACCCACGCCTGGTCCAGCCCGACGAGGGCCTGCAGCCCCTCCAGGAACAGCTCCTCGGGCAGTTGCGGCAGCGCCAGCCGGGCGGCGGACCGGTTGAACCGGGCGGCGTTCTGCTCCGGCCGGAAGGTCCACACCGAGCCGTCGCTGTGCCGGTAGGCCTTCATCCCCTCAAAGATCTCCTGGCCGTAGTGGAACACCGCCGAGGACGGGTCCAGCTGCAAGGGGCCGTAGGCGACCACCCGCGGGTCGGCCCAGCCACCCTCCTTGGTCCAGTCGACCAGCGCCATGTGGTCGGTGAACACCGCGCCGAACGCCGGCTTGGCCAGCACCTGCGCCACCCGCTCCGCGGACGCACGGTCCGGACGCTCCTGGACCGCGTACTGGGTGGTGGTCTGGGTGGTCATGTTTCCTCCTGGCCGGCTGCGCTGCGGGTATGTCGTGAGGCTACCTCCCGCAGGCATGCCGCCTCTCCCCGGTCCGGCTCGGCATACTCCTCCGGACACACCGGGCGGTCATCTCACGGTCACCTCGACGCCCCGGCAACCGCGCAGTTCGGCGAGGTGGTGAGCCTCCCGCTCGAGGAGCGAGGGTGCTGTGGCAGCGGCGCGCTCGAAGGTGCTGACCTGCAGGCGGAGCACGGTGCCCTTCTTGTGCGCGCGCCAGGTCGCCACGACCTCACCCTTGGCCAGCACGGCGCCCGGTGCGGCGAGCGAGGGCCAGAGCGCCCGGCGCTCGGCCGGGTCCGGGAGCAGCGTTTCCCTGTCCCGGGCGAGCAGGTACGGGTCGTTCGGCGGCAGGAGTCGCACCCCGGCCGGGGTGTGTGCCCGGCGCAGTTCATCGACGTCGTCGCGCAGGACGACACCCGTGCGGTCGTCCCAGTGCACGTCGCGCAGCTCGTCGGCGAGATCGGTGAACCTGCTCCTGGCGCCGCCGGCGCTGATCCTGGTCCACTCGGCGAACTCCCCCGGCGTCGCGGGCCCGTAGCAGCGCAGGAACCGCCGGAGCAGCTCGCGGCCGGCGTCTTCAGCGTCCGTCGCCCCGACAGCCGCGGTCTGCGAGCCGAGCCACTGGTCCACCCGCACGTAGCGAACCTCCCGCCCGGAGCGCGGCGCCAGGCACAGGATCCCGGCCGCACCGGGGAGCCGGAACAGGCTCTCGTGGATGTGTCGTGAGGCGCAGCGCTCGCACCACAACGACATCGGTCCGGGCAACCGGGCGGTCATCGCCGCGCTCAGCTCGGCCGAGGCCCGGGCACCGTCGGCCAACTCGGCACGCGCCGCCTGGAGCACCTCGCTCAGCGCGTCGGAGGGTGTGATGTCTGCCTCCGTGAGCGCCTTCGTCGCGACCGGACCAAACTTCTCCCGCAGCGAGGCGTCGTCGGTCGCCATGCCGCCGACCGTGAAGACCTCCACATCCTCGGGCCGGACCAGGGTGGGCACCATGCGTGCGTCGTGCACCTCGACCAGTCGGCGCTCGGACAACGCCGTGGATACCCACCCCTCGGTGACTCCGTTCACCCGGGCCAGCAGCGCGACCTGGGCCGAGCCGGCGGGGCTGTTGCGCACGCCGGAGGTGGCCGCTGCCTCGGCCGAGCGTGCGGCGCCCAGCCGCCGCGTCAAGTGATGTCGGCGCAGTCGGAACGCGAGCACCCGCCTGCGGGTTGTCGTCACTGTCATGGCGTTCTCCGTCGCGTCTTCAGATGGCGGTCCTGCCGTCGATCGACTCGCGGATCAGGTCGGCGTGCCCGTTGTGCTGGGCGTACTCCTCGATGAGGTGCACCAGGATCCATCGCAGGGTCACGCGGTCACGGTCGTGCAGCAGCCGGGCGGCGGGAGCATCCAGGCCGGTCGTGGCCCCGGCCGCAGCGGCCCCGTCCGCCTCCGACGCCTCCAACGCCTCAGTCACGATCCTGCGGGACTCGGCGATCGAGCGGTCGAACACCGCGAACAACTCCTCCGGGGTGTCCTCCGCTGCGCTGTGCCAGTCCCAGTCGGTGTCCTCGTCCCAGGGCGCGGTGTCGAAGGGAGCCACGAGCGGCCCGTCCAGGAAATGCTCCGAGAGCCACCCGGACTCCACGACCGCGACGTGCTTGAGCAGGCCACCGAGCGTCATCGTGGAGGGTGGCAGCGTCCGGCGCAGTTGCTCGGCGTCGAGGCCCTCGCAGCGGGCACGCAGGTTGGCCCGGTTCCGCTCCAGGAACCCGATCAGCGTGGCGGCCTCGTCCCCGTCCGTCGGGACCAGGCTCCAACTCGAACTGCTCACCCCCTCAGCGTGGCACTGTCAGGGCGTGGCCGCCAAGGGTATTTGTGCTGGTCAGGTGGTTTGTCGGTGGTCGGGTTTAGGGTGGACGCATGATCGATAGGTGGGGTGGTGCAGTGGCCCGGGTTGGGTACCCGGGCCGGCAGGCTGCCCCCGCACAGGTGACCGGGGACAGTGCCCCGCAGCGCACCGGGGGAAGTGTCGCGCCGGAGCTGTCGGACCCTGTCGCCGGGGCGATAGCCAGCGTGGCCCCCAACGGCATTTGTGCAGGTCAGGTGCTCTGTCAGTGGTCGCCTCTAGGGTGGACGCATGATCGATAGGTGGGGTGGCGCAGTGGCCCGGGTCGGGTACCCGGGCCGGCAGGCTGCCCCCGAACACGCGACCGGGGAGGGCGCCCCCAACACCGTTGGGCAGCGGGCCCCACAGCCCGGCGGGAAGCCCACCGGGGAGGGCGCCCTGCCGAGCACCGGGGGGAGCGTCGCGCGGGAGTTGGCGGACTCGGTCGCTGGCGCGGTGGCCGACGTGGCCGTGTTGCCGGTGCTGGCCGACGCGATCGGTGATGCGACCCGGTCGTTGTCCCGGGCCCGGGCCAGCCTGCCGTTGTTGGTGCGGTCCGCCGATGGTGACCTCTCGGACCGGTTGGACGAGCTGGACACCGCCCGCCGCGACCTCGAACGACTCACCCTGCCAGTGCTGATCGAGGTCATCAGCCGGGGCCTGCCCGGCGACGAAGGCCTGGGCGTGCGGGACTGGGTCGCGGTCCGGTGCCCGTGGCTGTCCCGGCCCGAGATCAACGACCTGGTCACCGTCGCCGAGGACACCACCACCCCCGCGCACGCCCCGGTCCACCAAGCACTGGCCCAGGGGCAGTTGCCGTTGCGCCGGGCCGCCCGGGTGATCCGGGCCCTGGGCCGGGTCGCCCCGGCCGTGGACGACCCCGGCGTGTACGCCCAGGACGTGGAAGTCCTGCTCGGGGTGGCCACCGACCCGGACTACACCGACGCCGACCTGAAGAAAGTCACCGACAAACTGATCGACGTCGCCCTGCCGGAGAAAGAAGCCGAGGACCAAGCCCGCTCCGCCCGGGCCATGCGCGGCATCCACGAGTCCTCCCTGGCCGATGGCACCCTGACCCGGTTCATCATCACCTGCGACGCCGAGGGCGCCGCGTTCTTCCGCCAGGTCATGAACTCCCCGCTGGCCGCGCCCGCCCCCGACGCCGACGGCCCGGACCCCCGCACCGGCACCCAACGCCGCTACGACGCCCTGATCACCATCCTCGGCCGCGGCATCGGCGCCCCCCACGGCACCCCCGGCACCGCCAAAGCCAAACTGCTCCTGACGGTCAACTGGGACCTGCTCACCGGCATGCTCACCGGATCCGGACACACCCTGACCGGTGTCTCCGGTGCCCGCACGCGCATCTCGACCTTCCTGGCCGGCGTCTTCCTGCTGCTGCTCGTGTTGCTGGCCGGGCCGGCCGTCGGCATGATCCCGATGGCAGCCCTGGTCGCGGTGATGATCAT
Source organism: Ornithinicoccus sp. (assembly GCF_057176825.1). Taxonomy (NCBI): domain Bacteria; kingdom Bacillati; phylum Actinomycetota; class Actinomycetes; order Micrococcales; family Intrasporangiaceae; genus Ornithinicoccus; species Ornithinicoccus sp. The sequence goes on from NZ_CM169976.1 coordinate 3,223,269, forward strand.
GGTCTCGGTCGCCACCTTCGACTGGCACAGCATCCACCCGGCCACCCTGCGCCGGATGCCGCACAGCGAGAACCTCGTCCTGCTGCTCACCGTCGCCGTCACCGTGCTCACCCACAACCTCGCCTACGGCGTCATCACCGGGGTGGTGGCCGCGATCATCCTGTTCGCCCGCCGGGTGGCGCACTTCGCCTCGGTCACCTCGGTGACCGAGCGCGACGTGGACGGCGACGGCACCACCGACGTGCGCATCTACACCATCGGCGGTGAGCTCTTCTTCGCCACCAGCAACGACCTGGTCTATCAGTTCGACTACGCCGGCGACCCGCAGCGGGTCGTGATCGACCTCACCCACAGCCACGTGTGGGACGCCTCCACCGTCGCGGTGCTCGATGCGATCCAGACCACATACGCCCGGCACGGCAAGCAGGTCGACATCGTGGGCCTCAACGAGTCCTCCGCGGCACGGCACCGCCTCCTCAGCGGCCAGCTGGGCGAGGGCCACTGACGTGTCGCGACGCGTCGGCTACAACCCGTCGCGACCCGTCAGCACGAGCGGCCGGGGCTCAGTCCCCCTTGGCTGGCACCGGCCGGCCCTGCTCAGCCGGTTCTGTGGCCGCCCCGTCTGCCACAGGGTCACCGCTGCCGACCCGCCTGCCCCGGCTCCTGTTGCGCTCCATCCGGAAGCCCAGCAGCAGCATGAAGAGCATGGCGAAGACCATGATGAAGACCGGCAGACCCATCACGGTGATCACCTGTTGCAAGGTCTCCAGGCCCTCCTGACCCCCGAGCACGATCAGCGAGGCAGCCAGGAAGCCCTCGGAGATACCCCAGAACACCCGTTGTCGCACCGGGCCGGCGTCGGCGTCCCCGGCACACAACATGTCCACCACCAAGGAGGCAGAGTCTGAGGATGTGGCGAAGAAGAGGGCGACGATCACGACCGCGATGCCGGAGATCAGGGTCGCGGCCGGATAATTCTCGAGGAAGTTGTAGATCGCGGTCGGGACGCTCTCGGAGACCGCTGCCGAGATCGGGCCACCATCGCCGCCGATGCCGTCCAGCTCCATGGCCGACCACCCGAAGGTCACGAACCACACCAGCGTGAACACCGACGGGGCGACCAGCACGCCACCCACGAACTGCTTGATCGTGCGGCCCCGGGAGATGCGGGCCAGGAAGACACCCATGAACGGCGACCAGGTCACCGTCCAGGCCCAGTAGAAGACGGTCCACCCGCCCTGCCAGCCCCAGCCCTCCTCCTTGCCGAACTGCGCCATGGCGTCGTTCCAGAAGGCCAGTTGGATGACGTCCTGGAAGTAGGTGCCCGTGCTCTCGATGAGCTGTCGCAACAGGAAGACCGTGTCGCCGGCGAAGAGCACGAAGAACATCAGGGCCACCGCGCCGAGGATGTTGATGTTCGACAGGACCTTCACACCCTTGTCCAGACCAGCCACGATCGAGGCCGTCGCCACGGCGGTGAGGATGGTGATGATCACCACGCGCAGCCCGGTGCTGTTGGAGACGCCGGTCAGGTGATTCAGGCCGGCAGCGATCTGCGAGGTGCCCAGCCCCAGGGAGACCGCCAGACCGAACAGCGTGCCGAGCACGGCGAAGATGTCGACCGTCTTGCCGATCGGGCCGTGGATCCGCTCCTTGAGGATCGGATAGAAGACTGAGGAGAAGCGCATCGGCAGGTCATAGCGGTAGATGAAGAACCCGAACGCCAGACCGGGGAGGGTGAAGATCGCCCAGGTGTGGATGCTCAGGTGATAGAGCGAGATGCTCATCGCATCGCGGGCCGCCTCGATGCTGTAGGCATCGACTCCGGCGAACGGCGGGTTGGAGAAGTGCGAGATCGGCTCGGCCACGCCCCAGAACATCAGGACCGTGCCGATGCCGCCGGCGAAGAGCATCGCGAACCACGACAGGTTGGAGTAGGCCGGCTCGTCGTCGTCCTTGCCGAGTTTGAGGTTGCCGTATTTGCTGAACGCCACCCAGATGAGGAAAAGAACCCAGATGGTCACCCCGATGATGAAGAACCAGCCCAGGCTGCTCACGATCCAGTCGCGACCATCGGCGAAGACCCGACCGATGGGCCCGGGCATGGCCAGCAGGAGGATCAGGAAGACGATCATGAGTCCGGCAGAGACAAAGAAGATCGTGGGGTCGGTCTTCAGTCCGAGCCGTCGCGCTAGTCGATCCATCGGGGCACCTCTCTCACGCTGTCAGTCGTTGCGACCCGACCCGTGGCGGCGCCACGTTGGAAGCCTCGTCGCCTCAACGCTGCGCCCTAGGATTATCGACAAAGGGTCATCTGTCCACCGCGGCACGCACACTGGCTGGGCATGCGATGGGCCGAGGCGGGCGTGCGGAGCACCGCTCAGAGCGGGAAATGATCGGCATAGACCAACCGCTGGGCCCGTGCGGGCAGGCCCTCCTTGGGGCCGGTCGCGGGGTCGGCGTCGAAGTGCTCGAACTCCTCGACGAGCACACGGAATCGGGTCGAGGTGCCAGGGGTGGCCAGCGGCACCGGCTCGGGCAGCGGCAGCTCGGCCGACCAGGTGGCCTGCACCCCCGAGATCCCGACCAGCGGCAGCCGCACCCGGGCGTGGTCGACCCAGTCCAGGTCGCCACCGGTGTCCGTGGCCGGGGCCTGCTGGACCGTGGCGAACAGCTCCCGCGACTGGCGCATGATCAGGTCGGCCTGCGGGTGCGGGCCCTCGCCCTCGCCGTCCGGCTGCCGGGGGAAGCGGGCCAGGCCGAACGGCCCGGTGACAGTCATCCGCACGGTCTCGTCGGTGCGCCGGTTGGCGGTGGCGACCCGCTCGGGCAGCGGCTGCACCCACTCGCCCAGGGCAACGGGAGAGAGGTCGCAGTCCTCCAGGGAGTCCGGTTGGAAGCGGGCCAGCGCGAGCCGCACGAACGGCCACAGGGAGTCACCCGGGTCCATCGCGATGTCGGCGAACCACTGCCCGCGACCGGGGTGGAACTCCGGCCGGTAGCCGAGCACGGTCACGCTCGGTCGGCCGTCGGCGTCCACCAGCCGGGTCACCACGGGGGTGGTGACGGGTCGTCCGGGGCGCGGGTCGACCACGGTGCCGGCGGTCAGGTCGACGAGCAGCTCGGCCGGGCTCACGAGGGGGAGCAGGGTCGTGGTGGGCGGGACGCCGGTCACCTGCACCGGGTCCTTGGCCCACCGTGAGGTGAGGCTGGCCGGCTGGCCCGGACCCCCAAGCACCACCGCGAGCAACTCGCCGTCACCGGAGGAGAACCACGGCCGGTCGAGCCAGACCCGGGCACCGGAGCGACGGGTGCGCCGCAACGCGAACGGCTGGTCGGGCTCGGTCTCCTGCTCCCACAGCAGCAGCGGGATGATGTCGGTCACCTCGGGTGCCGCAGGACGGGCGGAGCTGGCGATGCTCAGCGTGCGGGGCTGGCCGAGCAGGGTCGGGTCGTCAGGTGCCGGCAGGTCGTCCGGCTCGAAGAACTCGGCATAGCGGGTGACCCCTCGCGCGGCATAGCTGACCGTGCGGTGGTGGGTGTCGGGGAAGTTCTGGATGGCCTTGTGCGCCCTGTCCCCGGCCACCGCCCGCAAACTCGCCTGCACCGCCGACCTCGTCCCGATGATCCTGGACAAAGACGGCCACACCATCGAAACCATCACCCCCACCCGCTACGCCACCGAGAACCAACAACTCACCCTCTGGAAACGCGACAAACACTGCACCTACCCCGGCTGCACCATCCCCGCCCAATGGTGCGACGCCCACCACATCACCTGGTGGTCCCGCGGCGGCAAAACCTACCTCCTCAACCTCGCCCTCCTCTGCGGACGACACCACACCCTCGTCCACGACAAAGACCTCACCGCCACCATCGACAAGACCGGCGTCACCTGGCACGTATGACCACCCCGCCCCACACCCGGCCACACCAGCCGGGCCACAGGCATGTCCGGACGGACTCCAGGGGACCCGGCAGCTGCAACTACCCGGTCGCGCGGTGCGCGACCACGTTCCGCAGCCGGGCAGCGGCCTCCCCGAGGTCGGCCCAGTCGCCGTCGTAGTCCAGGACTGCGCAGGTCGTCGTGCCGAATCCGGCGTGCAGGGAGTTCAGGGCCGCCGTATCCGAGGAGTCCTCATCCGCCAGGCCGGCGGCGAGCGCGGGGACGCTGGGCGCGTGCCCGACCAGGACCACCACCGAGATCTCTTCCGGCACCTCACGGACGGCGGCCAGGAGCAGCTCCGGCGCCGAGTTGTAGAGCCGCCGGTCGCGCCAGACCTCGACGTCCTCCCGGCCAGCGCCATCGGCCATGGCCGCCCACGTCTGCCCGGCCCGCACGGCGGTGGAGACCAGGGCCAGGCCCACCTGCCCGACCTCGTCCCGCAGCCACCGGCCTGCCGCAGCCGCATCGCGTCGGCCCTCCGGCAGCAGCTCGCGGGCGTGGTCGCCCCCGGGATTGCCCTGCTCGGTCTTCGCGTGGCGCACCAGCACCAGGGTCCTGCTCATCGCTCCTCCTCTTCCTGCTCGGGGCCGACGGCGACCACGTGGTCGAGCCGCCCGGTCTCGAGGTACGTCTGGATTTGCTGGCGGACATAGGCGGCCTGCCGCCGGGGGAAGGCCGTGCTGGCACCGCCGCGGTGCGGGCTGATCAGCACGTTGGGCAACGACCACAGCGGGTGATCCTCCGGCAGCGGCTCCGGCTCGGTGACGTCGAGTGCGGCGCGCAACCGGCCGGTGCGACAGTCCTCGACGAGAGCGTCGGTGTCCAGGAGCGGACCACGGCCGACGTTCACGACCAGGGCGTCGTCGGGCAGCAGCGCCAGCCGCCGGGCGTCCACCAGCAAGCGGGTGCGATCCGTCAGCGGCAGGGCGAGCACCAGGATGTCCGCGTCAGGCAGCAGCCGGTCCAGCGCGTCGACGCCGTGGACGGTCTCGACCAGGTCGTCCCCCTCCCGAGCCCGGCTGGCGACCGCGGTGACCGGCGCCTCGCAGGCCAACATGCGTCGGGCAATCGCCCGGCCGACCCCGCCGTAGCCCACGAGCAGCACGCGCGAGTCGGCCAGCGACCGGTTCACGTCCTGGGGCAGCCAGGTCCCCTTGGACTGGGCCCGCACGAACGCCGGAAGGTCGCGCTGCGCCGCGAGCGCCAGACCGAGCGCGAGCTCGGCGGTCGCAGTGTCGTGCACGCCCACGGCGTTCGACAGGGCCACCCCGGGTGGCAGGAACCGGACCGCGTGCTCAAACCCGGCCGAGGACAGCGCCAGCGCGCGCAACTGCGGGAGGGAGTTCAACTCCTCCAACTGCGGATAATTCCAGGGCGGCACCACGACCACTTCGAGGTCCTGCCGCGGCGGCGAGCCGGTCATGTCCCAGGTGACGATCTCTGCCCCCTGGACCTCACCCACGAGGTCGGCGATCTCCGGAGGCACGCTGATGACACTCACCCGGCCTACGCTAGACCCAGCGACCGACTCACCCAGGGGGTGCCCATGGTCCCGCTCCGCCGGCTCTCGGCATACCTGCTCCTGCCGACCCTCGCGCTGGCGGCAGCGGCGTGCTCCGACGACGGCGGTGATCCGCGGCGGCTCGAGTCGGGCCCGGTCAACGGCACCGCCGGCCCCCCGCCCACGACGCCCCCGACCGATGGCGCGGCGGACGACGCGACGGCCAGCCCGCCCGACACGACCTCTGCGGACCCGGCGGCGACCGACCCGGCAGGGGCGACGGATGCAGGGACAACGGACGCGGAGACGACGGATGCCGAGACGAGCGAACGCCCGACCTTCGTCGGTGGGTTCGACGTGACCGCGGTGGCCGGCGACTTCCAGGTGCCGTGGGGTCTGGTGCTGCTGGGCGACGGGAGCATCCTGGTGGGCGAGCGCGACACCGGCCGCGTGTGGCGGGTCCCCACCGACGGTGACCCCGCCCCCGTGCTCACCGTCCCGGGCGTGGAGGCGGACGGGGAAGGCGGACTGCTCGGCCTGGCGGTGCCGGAGGATGACGAGGGGACGCTGCTGGCCTACCTGACCGCGGCGCAGGACAACCGCGTGGTGCGGCTCGACCTCTCCGCAGCCACACCGGACGGGGATCTCCCGGCCGAGGTCGTCGTCGACGGGATCCCGAAGGCGGGAAATCACAACGGCGGACGGATCGAGTTCGGCCCGGACGGCTACCTCTACATCAGCACCGGGGACGCCTCTGACGGTGACCTGAGCCAGGACCCGGCGTCGCTGGCCGGCAAGATCTTGCGAGTCGACGCCCGGGACGGTGCCCCCGCGCCGGACAACCCGGACCCTGACTCGCCGGTCTACTCAATGGGGCACCGCAACGTGCAGGGCCTGGCGTGGGACGAGGCGGGGCGGTTGTGGGCCAGCGAGTTCGGCCAGAACTCCTTCGACGAGCTCAACCTGATCGAGGCCGGCGGCAACTACGGGTGGCCGCAGGTCGAGGGCGCGGGCGGCGAGCCGGAGTTCATCGACCCCGTGCTCACCTGGCCGACCTCCGAGGCCTCACCGTCGGGCCTGGCCTACGGGCCCGACGGGGCGCTCTATCTCGCGGCCCTGCGCGGGGAGTCGCTCTGGCGCGTCCCCCTGGGAGAAGCTGGCGAGGTGGGAGAGCCGGAACGGCTGCTGGCCGGGGAGTATGGCCGGCTGCGCAGCGTCGTCGCCGATGCCGACGGCCTCTGGGTGCTCACCAGCAACACCTTCCGCGGCTCCCCCGCCGCCGACGACGACCGCCTCCTCCACCTCCAATTTTGATAGCGGGTTTGCCCGCGCGACCCGCATTTTCGTAGCGGTTTTGTCGGCGCGACCCGCATTTTCGTAGCGGGTTTGTCGGCGCCACCCGCATCTTCGTAGCGATTCTGCCCCGGGCGTCACCGCGAGGAGGCCACCCGCGCGTAGTCCTCCACGGCATACAGCCCGACGACCGGTTCCCGGGCGGCTGCCCGGAGCGCGACCGCCTCCGGCGGGTCCTGCCCCGAGAGGTCCTCGAGCATCTCCTCCACCACCCCGGCAGCCAGCGCCGGGCCGGGGATCCCCTCCGCGCCCGGTGCCGCGTTCTGCACGGTGCCGGGGTCGACCCACAGCGCCAGCAGCAGCATGCCGTGCACCGGCTCGCCGCCCTCCTCGATCGGCGGCTGGAAGTAGGGCAGGTCCAGCACCCGCGCCCCGCGCCGGCCGTAGAAGCGCAGCCGGGCGGTGGGGTCACCGTGCGCAGCGGATCCGGTATGCCGATCCGGCCGTTCCACCTCCGCGACCACTAGGGTCGGGTGGTCCCGCTCGAGCACGGCCTGCAGCATCCCCGCGAACAGCGCGGACCCGACGCCCCTGCCGCGCATGTCCGCGCGGGTCGCGAAGTAGGTGAGCAGCACCGCCCCGGTGGAGCCGAGCCGTTCGGTCACGGCGACGGCGATCGGTCCGGAGGCGTCCTCGGACACCAGCACCTCCACCCGGCCGGCGGCAACCCCCTCGAGGAGCCACTCCACGGGCAACAGCTCGGTGGGCGGGAAGGACGGCGCCAGCAGCACGGCATACACCTGCTCCAGCCCGGCGCGCTCGGTGACGGCCCGGGTCGCGGGCCCCTTCTCTCCGCTCATGTCGGCTCCTCCCGGTCGGCGTGTTTGGACCAGCGGTAGCTGACCAGGCCCACCAGCGCGGCCAGCGCGAGGACGAGCACGACCAGCACGACCGAGCCCCACTCCCCGAGGTCGAACCCGGTCTGCACCATGGCCAGCACCCCCGAGATCCCGATGCCGGTGAGCACGGCGATCATCGTGTCGATGCGCAACTGGTTGCGCCGGGCCGCCTCCTCGTCCCGCTTCTCCTTCTCCTCCAGTCGGGCGACCCGTGCGGCCTCGCGGCGGCGCAGCCACGCCTCGATCAGGTCGGTGACCCGGTCGGCGAGCGCCTGTCCCGCGACGTCGGTGAAGTCGGTGCGACGGGTCCACACGTGCCGCAGGTCCAGGAACTGGGTGACCGTGTCCCGCATGACCGGGGAGGTGACCAGGGCCGGGGAGCCGATGAACAGCACGGTCACCCGCGCGGACGTGAGGAACTGGCGCAGCCGCAGCTGAGCCTGCTCCAACTCCGCCAGCACGACCTCCAGGTCGACGTCCTCCCCCGAATCCAGCCGCCGCAGGTGAGGGGCCAGCCCGAGGTAGAACTGGCTCAGCTCGTCCTGCCACGCCGCGAACATCCCGTCGAGGCTGGCGGCGAACTCGGCGGCCTGACCCACCGTGGCCACCATGTAGTCCGGGGAGCTGAACGAGGCCAGCAGCGTGTGGTTCTCGCTGACGAGAAGGTATTCGTCGGTGAGCCCTGCGCAGTCCACGACGGTGCCCAGTGGTGCGCTGTAGCGGGCCCAGAACGCGATCGAGCCGACCCCGGCGGGGATGGGGTGACAGATCGACTGGCTGCCGAACAGGAGCGGGATCCGTGCTGCCAGGTCGAGCGCGACGGCCTCCTCCTGCCGCCCCCCGGGCAGCACCGAGGCCTCCTGGACGGTCGTCACCACGTGGTACATACCGGGGCGGAAGCTGAGGGCGACCCTCGGCATACCGGATCGCGCCAACTCCTCGACGAGGTCGTGCAACACCCGCTGGACCAGGCCGGTGAGCCGCGGCCACCCCGTCCGCGCCTGGCCGTGGGTTTTGCCGTCGTCCTCGGGCGGGTCCCCCAGCACGAGCAGTTGGTCCACCTCGGTGAGGTCGCCGTACTCGGGTGCCGCCAGCCAGACGAGGGAGGCGAGCGTATGCGGAAGCGCGGCTTCCAGGGGTATCTCCACCCGCACGTAGTGGTTGCCGAGTTGGGAGATCGTGATCGTCACCTGGGCGGTGACCTCCTGGCCGTCCCGCCCCAGCAGGTGCAACGCGGGCAGGTCGAGCTGGGTGCCCTCGTAGCGACGCTTGAGGGGATCGTCGCCGCGCCAGACGTCGTCGACCAGCAGCAGTCCGGTCGGGTTGTTGGCCAGGGCCTCCCCGGCGAGGGTCCAGCCGGCGCCGTGTTGCTTGACCGCGTCCACGACCTCGGACTGGGTGGCGTGCCGCAGACCGAACGGGAACATCGCGACGACCGACCCCTCGTCGACGCGCAGCCAGTCCTCGGTGCGGGCGGCGATCAGTCGCTCGATGGCGACCCGGTGCGCCCGCAGTTCGCTCCGGAACGCGTGGTCCTCGATCTCGATCTCCGCGGCCTCCAGCGTCTGGAGCGCCTCGTCCAGGTCGTCCCCGGTCCCGTCGAGGAAGTCGGCTGCCGCTGCCGCGGCCGCGTGCACGGCGTCGACGTAGACGGCCTGGCCGGAGAGCAGCTCGACCACGTAGGAACCAATCGGCGAGTCGCCGGCCCGGGCGGCCACCGCGACCTCGCGGGCAAGCAGTTCCCCCGCCGCATGGGCGGCCCGCGCCGTGGTGCGCAGGTCTCCGGTGCTGCAGGCGGACTCCAGGGTCAACTCGACCCGGAGCGCAAGCAGGGCCCGGATCGCGAGCTCGGCATCCGACCCGCGGGCCGGGGGCACACCCGCCCACGCCTGCTTGGCGGCGTCGAGGACCTCGAGCAGGGGGCCGTGGTCCCAGGTCAGGTCCCAGGCCGCCTCGCACACGACCCGGACGTAGAGCGCCAGCAGGGGCTCCGCCCGGTCCCCGGCCACCATCGGCACGACCTCACGGATGACGCCGACGACCTCGGCCCGGCCGCCCTCACCGTCGCCGCCGCTCCACCACACGCCCTCGATCAGTTCCCGCAGCCGGCTCCGCGCCCCCTCCCGGACGCCCAGCCGTTGCAGCTCGACGTCCAGGTCGCGACCGACTGCGTCGACCTCACCCTCCCCCAGCGCAGCGAGCCACTCCGTGGGGGTGAGGGTGAGCTCCTGCTCGGACATGGGTGGAGACTACTGTCCCTCCCCCATTTTCATAGCAGGTTTGTCGTGCTTCCCCGCATCTTCGTAGCGGATCTGCGCACCCGCGACGACTGGTGGAGCTCGGCGCCCGGCCGTCAGGGCACCTCGAAGACCAGCCGGACCTCGACCCCGGCCACGCTGCCCGTCTCGGCCCAGCACCCCGGCGAGGGGAAGTCCACGACGGTCGGCCACCAGGACAGGGTGGCGTCCGTGGCATACCCGCCGTGCGAGGCCACGGCCTGCCCGGGGCCGTCCAGCCGCTGCAGGGTCACGCCGGGGTCGCCCAGCTCCGCGGTCAGTGCGCCGTCGCCGTCGAGGGTTACCCAGGCGTGCTTGAGCCGTCGCGGACCGTCATCAACGACGAACTCCCGGTCCGGCACCGAGGCCCACAGGCCCTCCCGCCCCGTCCACTGCCCTCCAGCCTCCCGGAGCACCTCGGGCAGGTCCTCGGTCGCGGCGGGCTCGGTCACCGGACACGGGCCGTCGGGGGAAGCGTCCGGGTCCGGGCCAGGCTCGATGTCGTCCCCCGAGCAGCCGCCCACGGCGAACGCCAGCGCGCCCGCGGCACACGCGATCAGCCTGCCTCCCCGTGCCATCGCCCCACTGTATGCGGGGTGTCGCCCCCTCAGTTCTCCCGCGGGAGCAGCGGGACGCCAGGCCCCGAGAGGTCGTCGACGGCCGCGACGCGCCCCGTCGCGACCAGGACCAGGGACAGCAGCGGTCCGGAGACGACCGGTCCCTGCCCGACCGCGACGTCGGCGTCGTCCGCGGTAAGGGTGACCAGGGTGCTGAGGTGTTTGGCCCCGCCCACCCCCTTGGGGGTGCGCAATTGGTGGCGCAGCGCTGCCTCCAGCACCTCAGGCGGGTAGGCGCGGCTCAGGCCGAGGGGGCGCCGGATGTCCTCGCCGTGTGCCACCTCCTCGACGAGCCGACTGGGCAGGGGCGCCAGCCAGGACGGCGGGGTCGCCGTGGAATGCGCCACCGCGCGCAGTCTCGCCAGCGTCTCCTGCGGGGTGGCGCCCTTGTGCCGCCCCAGCCCCTGGTCGTTCTGCCGGTCGAAGTCGAATCGTGCCCGGGCCATCGCCACCAGCAGGTGGCGACCGGTGGCGTGCGCCGTGTCGACCAGGTGCGCCACCACGTCGTGCACGGTCCAACCGGCGGCGAGCGACGGCTGCTCCCACTGCTGCTCCGGAAGGCCCTCCAGGTCCGCGATCAGCGCAGCCCGCTCGGCGTGCACCAGTGGCCAGACGTCGTCCATGTCACCCTCCTTGCTGTGCGCGGGCTCCTGCGACCCACGGCTCCGGACCTGACGGACCCGGGAGAGGTCCCACACTCACCGGTCCGGCTGCCGGCACTGCATGGCACAGCACCGCGCAGCAGAACCGCTACGAAAGCGCAGGGTCGCACGACAAATCCGCTACGAAAAGGCGGGATCGGGCGACAAACCCGCTATGAAAATTGGTCAGGTGAGGCGGGCGAGGATCAGCTCCCGGGCCTTCGCGGCGTCGGCCTGCCCGCGCATCTCCTTCATCACCTGGCCGATCAGGGCACCGGCGGCCTGGACCTTGCCGCCGCGGATCTTCTCCACGACGTCGGGGTTGGCCGCGATGACCTTGTCGACCGCGGCCTCCAGCGCGCCATCGTCCTGGACCAGCTCCAGACCGCGGGCGTCCGCGACCTCGGTGGGGCCGCCCTCGCCGGCGAGCACGCCCTCGAGGACCTGGCGGGCCATCGAGTCGTTGAGCCGACCATCGCGGACCAGGCCGTCCAACTCGGCGATGTGCGCCGGCGTGACGCCCAGGTCCGTGACCTCGGCGCCCTCCGTGTTGGCGCGCCGGGCCAGCTCACCGGTCCACCACTTGCGGGCCGCAGCCGGGGTCGCGCCCGCGGCGACGGTCTCCTCGATGACCTCGACGGCGCCGGCATTGAGCACGTCGCGCATCTCCAGGTCGCTGTAGCCCCAGTCGGCCTGCAACCGGCGGCGCCGCTCGGCCGGCGGCTCGGGCAGGGTGGCCCGCAGCTCCTCCACCCGCTCCCGGGTCGGGGCGACCGGCACCAGGTCCGGCTCCGGGAAGTACCGGTAGTCGTCGGCGTCGGACTTGGGCCGCCCGGAGGTGGTCACCCCGGTGTCCTCGTGCCAGTGCCGGGTCTCCTGCAGGATCGAGCCGCCGCCGTCGAGCACTGCGGCGTGCCGGCAGATCTCGTAGCGGACCGCCCGCTCGACCGAGCGCAGCGAGTTGACGTTCTTGGTCTCCGTGCGGGTGCCGAGCGGCACCGCCGCCTGCTCCTCCGACGTCGGGTCGTCGCCGGCGCGGGGGCGCAGCGAGACGTTGGCGTCGCAGCGCACGTTGCCCTGCTCCATCCGCACCTCGGACACCGCGAGCGCCTTCAGCAGGTCGCGCAGCGCCCCGACATAGGCCTTGGCCACCTCCGGCGCACGCTCCCCCGCCCCGGTGATCGGCTTGGTGACGATCTCGATGAGCGGGATCCCAGCCCGGTTGAAGTCGACCAGGGAGTACTCCGCACCGTGGATGCGGCCCGTGGCGCCGCCGACGTGCGTGGACTTGCCGGTGTCCTCCTCCATGTGCGCCCGCTCGATCTCGACGCGGAACACCTCACCGTCGGACAGCTCCACGTCCAGGTAGCCGTCGAACGCGATGGGCTCGTCGTACTGGCTGGTCTGGAAGTTCTTCGGCATGTCCGGGTAGAAGTAGTTCTTCCGGGCGAACCGGCACCAGTCGGCGATCTGGCAGTTCAGGGCCAGACCGATCCGGATCGCGGACTCCACGGCCGTGCCGTTCACGACCGGCAGGGCGCCGGGCAGCCCCAGGCACACCGGGCAGGTCTGCGTGTTCGGCTCGGCGCCGAAGCCCGTCGCGCACCCGCAGAACATCTTGGTCGCGGTGTTCAGCTCGACGTGGACCTCCAGGCCCAGCACCGGGTCATACCTGGTCAGCGCCTCGTCGTAGCCGACCACGGCCTCTGCCACCTGCGTGCTCACGCGGACACCTCCGTCGCCTCGACCTCGGGCGCCCGGTCCAGGACCGACCCGCCCCACTGCTCCGTGAGCGCGGCCTCCAGGGCTGCGCCCACGGCATACATCCGCTGGTCCTGGGTCGCCGGGGCGAGGACCTGTATGCCGACAGGCAGCCCGTCCTCGTCCGTCACCCCACTGGGCAGGGACAGTCCGGGGATCCCGGCCAGGTTCGCCGGGATGGTGGCGATGTCGTTGAGGTACATCGCCATCGGGTCCTCGGTCTTGTCCCCGATCCGGAAGGCCGTCGTCGGGGCGGTCGGGCTGATCAGGACGTCGGCCTGCTCGAACGCCGCCTCGAAGTCGCGGGCGATGAGGGTGCGCACCTTCTGCGCCTGCCCGTAGTAGGCGTCGTAGTAGCCGGAGGACAGGGCGTAGGTGCCCAGGATGATGCGGCGCTTGACCTCGTCGCCGAAGCCCGCGTCCCGGCTGGCCGCCATGACCTGCTCGGCGCTGGGGCTGGCGACGTCGTCCGGCCCGACCCGCAGGCCGTAGCGCATCGCGTCGTACCGCGCCAGGTTGGAGGAGGCCTCCGACGGCAGGATCAGGTAGTAGGCGGCCATCGCGTAGCGGAAGTGGGGGCAGGAGACCTCCACGATCTCGGCGCCGCGGGCGCGCAGCAGCTCGACGGCCTCGTCGAACCGGGCCTGCACGCCGGCCTGGTAGCCCTCCCCGGTCAGCTCGGTGACGATCCCGATCCGGGTCCCCGCGAGGTCGCGCGTGGCGCTGGCCTCCAGGACGGCCGGGACCGGGGCGTCGATGCTGGTGGAGTCCCTCGGGTCGTGCCCGCCGATGACCTCGTGCAGCAGCGCGGCGTCCTCGACGGTGCGGGCACACGGGCCGATCTGGTCCAGACTGGAGGCGAGGGCGATGATGCCGTAGCGGGACACCCCGCCGTAGGTCGGCTTGGCGCCGACGGTCCCCGTCACGGCCGCCGGCTGGCGGATCGAGCCACCGGTGTCGGAGCCGATGGCCAGCGGGGCGAGGAAGGCCGCGACGGCCGCGGAGCTCCCGCCGCCGGAGCCGCCCGGGATCCGGTCGGTGTCCCACGGGTTGCGGGTGGGGCCGTATGCCGAGTGCTCGGTCGAGCTGCCCATGGCGAACTCGTCCATGTTCGTCTTGCCGAGGATGGGGAGACCGGCCTCGCGGAGCCGGGTCACGATCGTGGCGTCGTAGGGCGGGACCCACCCCTGCAGGGTGCGCGAGCCGGCGGTCGTGGGCAGCCCCTCGGTGCAGGCGATGTCCTTGACGGCCACGGGCACCCCGGCCAGCCGGTGCAACGACTCCCCCGCCGAGCGGCGGGCGTCGATGTCGCGCGCCGTGGCCAGGGCCCCGTCGGCGTCGACGTGCAGGTAGGCGTTGAGCGTCGGGTTGAGGCGCTCGATCCGCTCCAGGTGCGCCCGGGTGAGCTCCTCGGAGGTGAACTCGCCGGCGGCCAGGCCGTCGGCCATCTGCGCGGCGGTGAGGCGGGTGAGGTCGGTGACGGTCGACATACGGGCGCTCACTCCTCGTCCAGGATGCGCGGGACGCCGAAGCGCTGCTCCTCCGCCACCGGCGCGCCGGACAGCGCCTGCTCGGCGGTCAGGCTGGGACGCACTTCGTCGGGGCGGGTCACGTTGGTCAGCGGCAGCGGGTGCGACATCGGGGGCACGTCGGCGGCAGCGACCTCGTTGACCTGACCGACCCAGCCGACGATCTGGTCGAGCTGACCGGCCAGCCGGTCCAACTCCTCGTCGGTGAGCTGGATGCGGGCCAGCATGGCGACATGCGCGACATCGTCGCGGGACAGTGCGGACATGCGGGCCAGTCTAGGTTCCCGCGCGCGGGCTGCTGAAACCGCGCGTCCCCCGGACCCTCCGCTGGCAGGATGGGCCGTATGCCGAGCAGCTCACCTCTCCCGGTGGCGCCGGGGCCTGATGACTTCCGGGCCCTCGCGCGGTCCTCGCCGTGGCGGTTCGGCACGCTGCACTTCACTCACCGGGGGCGCGGCCCCTGGGGCAGAGTCCGGTCGAGGCCTGGCTCAGGCGACCTGGGCACCTCGAGGTGCTGGTCGACGGGGAGTGGCACGTGGAGACCGGCGTGCCCTACTCGCGGACGGTGCTGACTCTGCAGGAGCCGTCGCGGTGGGGCGCGGAGCCGGGAATCGCTCCCCGGGGAGAGCCGAGCAACCCGCCGATCCGGCCGCCACAGGAGGTCGAGCCGCGGCGCCGGCCCGACGGGTTGGTCCTAGAGCGTCCGTCGGGGCCGGACTACGACGACCCGATGTGGGGCAACTACCGCTGGGTGGCGATGCTCGACCCGGTGGAGCTCTCCCGCGGGGTCGAGGTGTCGGAGGCGCAGGCCCGCGAGCGCTTCGGGAGGCTCACCTGGACCGCCCCGGTGCGGGCGCTCCCGGCGTCGTCGGAGGACGCCGGCGACGGCTATGACCCGCGGTGCTCGTGCTGCCCGCTGCTGTTTGGCGGGGTCAGTCAGGACCTTGAGTTCGGCGCGGGAGCCCACACCCCCGGCGAGGCAGAGGTGGCCGGCTACCCCTCGGCATACTGGGTCAGCCTCGATGTGGAGACGGGCATCGTGGTGGACGTCGAGCCGCAGGACGGGGACCGCCCGGACCAGGCGTTCACCAACGAGATCCACGAGGTCGGGCTGCTGCCCGCCCCCACCTCGTCTCAGTAGTCAGCAACTGAGCCCGGACGGCCCGTTCGACGGTGTCGTGGCCACCCTTGGACGTCGGTCTCAGCCCTTGCTGGGCGAGCAGCCCGTGAGTGCCTGGCGCGCGGCGTCGTAGGCGAGGACACATGCAGAGTCCGGGTCACTCTCGATCGCTGACCTTGCTGTCGCCAGCGTGGTCGATGCCTTGCTGAGCAACAGCTCGCCGTTGGCTGCCTCTCCGGTGAGCTGCTGTAGCTCACCGCCAGCCAGGAGTTCCTCGATCTCGGCCTCACCGGCCCGCCACCTGGCCACTACGCACCCACCACTTCACCAACACTGCTCACCGTGATGTGAACCGATGCCTGGATCTGCTTCACTAGGGCATCCTTGGGGTCGTTCCACTGGTCCCCGGACCGAACGACCGGGTTCACCTCGATGCCTAGCCGCTCCGATGCCCGGTCGGCCGCCCCATACACGTCTGCACGGTCGACCGTGCCGATTACGAGCACGTCGATGTCGCGAGATGAGGCCAGCCTCGTCGAGTCGTACGACCTCGCGGTGCAGGGTCGACAGAGGCACTCCGATCCGCTGGGCGAGGTCGCTGACGCGGTACTCGGTGTCGGGATGCAAGTAGAGCCACATCAGTAACTCCGCTTGATGCTGTGACCGGAAGACGGGGAGCAACGCTGGACCAGCTCCACGACACCACCGCGCAGCACACTAGAGCGGCGAGCCATCACAACTTTCCCGCAGCAGCTCGGCCAGCACCACGGCCTGGTTGTGCTCGGCGTCCTTGGCGGAGTAGAGCAGGACCACGCGCTCGTGGTCCTGCACCTCCTTGGCGAGTTCGGCGAAGGCGTCCGAGCCCTTCAGTTCGGCGCGGTATCGCTCGGCGAACTCCTCGAACTTGTCCGGGTCGTGATCGAACCACTGGCGCAGCTCGGTCGAGGGGCCGACCTCCTTGAGCCAGGTCGCGTGGAGGTCCTCCTTGCTGATCCCGCGCGGCCAGAGCCGGTCGACCAGGATCGGGTGCCAGCCGGGAGGTGCCCCGTCGTAGACGCGGCGTGTGGAGATCTCTGTCATGCCCTGACCTCCTTGTCTCCTGACTGTGTGGCACCGAGCGCCTTCCACTGTGCCACGCCTCGGCTGTGGCCACCGGGAGACGGGTCAGGCTCAGGTGCGGTGCGCCCGGCCCGCCGGGAGACGGATCGTGACAGTGGAGCCCTCGCCGTGCCAGGACTCCAGGCTGGCGCTCCCTCCGTGCCGCCCCACGATGGCGCGCACCATCGGCAGTCCCAACCCGGAGCCCGCCACGTCGCGGACCTCCTTCGATCGACCCAGCTCCTCCCAGACCAGGTCCAGCTCCTCGGTGCGGATGCCGCGCCCGGTGTCCGCGACCTCAAGGAAGACCCACCCCTCGCTCTCCCGACCTCGGACTTCGATGGCATCGCCGGGTGCGGAGTACTTCACTGCGTTGGCCAGCACGTTGGACAGCGCCAGGAACAGCAAGTCGTCGTCGCCGTTGATCTGGGGCAGCGGTCTCGGGGCCTGAGGCAGGGCGACGGAGATCCGCCGCTGCACGGCGCCGGCCAGCTCGCGAGTGGCCGCCACGGCCTCGTTGACGAGCTCGGCGAGGTCGACCGGGCGCAGCTCCAGCTGGGTGTGTTCCAGCTCACCGATCTTGCGCAGGTCTCCCATGAGGCTGGTCAGCCTCCGGGACTGCAGCTCGATGCTGCGCCGCTGCCGGTCCGAGGGCTCATCCGCCAACGCCGCACGGATGCCCTGGATCGGGTTCTTCAGCTCGTGGTCCAGGCGGGTGAGCAGGCGGCGCTGCCGCTCCCGCTCGCTCCGCAGCGCCGCCTCGCTGTGACGCTGCACCTCCCGTCGGGCGACTCCGCCAGCGAGGACCCACACCAGCACCACCCCCGTGACCACGCCGCCGAGTACCGCGGGCAGCCACTCCAGGTCGCCGATCACGTAGTAGTCCGGCGCGTCGCCGGTGGCCGCCCACACGCCGCTCACCAGGAGCCCCACCAGGGCGGGCACCACGATGAGACCCAGCAACCACCTCGGCCTGCCGTCCCTCATCCGCGGGTCACCGACGCCACGAACCGGTAGCCCATCCCGGAGACGGTCTCAAGGTATGTCGCGTCCGCCGCATCATCTCGCAAAGTCCGCCGGATCTCGGCAACCCGGTGGTCGACGGCCCGGGTGGTCACGATGGCGTCAAACCCCCAGACCGTCTGGAGCAGCCGATCCCGACTGAAGACCTCCCCCGGGTGCGCCATGAGGTATTCCAGCAGCGCGAAGGCCCTGGGGGTGAGTTGCTGCTCCCGCCCCGCGACCCAGACCCGGCGTGCCGGCCGGTCGATCCGCAGGTCACCCGCGCGCAGCTGCCCGGCGGCGGTCAGTTGCGCCGTGCCCGAGGCGGCACGGCGCAACACCGCGCGGATCCGCGCCAGCAGTTCGTGCGGGTCGAACGGCTTGTTCAGGTAGTCGTCGGCTCCCTCGTCCAGCGCGGTGGCCCGCTCGAAGGACTCGCCGACCTCGGTCAGCAGGATCACCGGCAGCCACTCGTCCCGGGCGCGGATGCGGCGCAACGTCTCGCGCCCATCCAGCACCGGCATCATCACGTCCAGGATCACCAGGTCGGGACGGTGCTCCTCGATGAACCGCAACGCCTCCTCGCCGTGCTCGGCGCAGTCGACGTCCAGGCCGCTGCGCGTCAGCATCGGCGGCAGGTGCTCCCGGATCGTCGCGTCGTCGTCCACCAGGAGCACCCGGGCCCGGCCCGCTCCAGGGGTCTGCGCACCCACCGCGCCGGCCGCGCTCATGCGCCCGCTGCGGACGAGGTCATGGCACGAGCCACAGCACCGGGTCGTCGTAGTACGGGTTGTCCATGGCGCTGCCTCCGCCGTCGGCCCAGTCGTCTCCGCGCCACCCCACGCTGCCCACGGCCTCGTTGTCCGGGACGGCGAAGACGTGGCAGTTGGTCGCCGTGCCACCGACGCCCTTCTCCAGCGGCATGTCCAGCTCACACCCGGGGATGCCGGCGGACCAGGTCTGGTTGATCACGTTGCCGACCTGCCCGCCGGACTCGTTGAAGCCGACCAGGGTCGGGATCATGTTGGAGTTCGGGTTGCCCTCGTAGGTCAGCCACTCGTGCTCCACGGTGGCGAACCACGGGGTGTAGCCCTCGAAGTCCTCGGAGTTCTCGGCATCCTCGAACAGTGCCTTGTCGCCCGCCTCGACCGCGACGACGGTCGTGGCCAGGGTGGCGTAGCCGTAGTACTCCTCGCCCTCCTCCCCCGCCTGCACGTGCGTGGTCACCGTGTCGCCGACCTGGAACTCGGTGCCCGGAGCGGCGACCTCCCCCGGTGCCGCCACATCGCCGTCGGTGTCGCCGTCAGTGTCGTCGTCGCCGTCGCCGTCAGTGTCGTCGTCGCCGTCGGTGTCTTCGGTAACGGCGGGACCCTCCGTGGTGTCGGTGTCGTCCGTGCCCTCTGTGGTGTCCGTGTCGTCCGCCACGGGGGCGTCGTCGGTCTCGTTCGTGTCGTCGGCGTTGGTTTCCTCCGTGGGAGCCACCGCCTCCGGCTCCTCGGTGGTGCCGACCTGGCATGCGCTCAGGGCCAGGGCGGTCAGCAACCCGGCGCCGGCGAACTTCCAGCTGATGCTGCCCCGCTGGGACTTCGTGTGCGTGGTCATACTGCCTCCTTGTTCGCGGGGCAGACCCTGCGTCAGCCCTCCCTAGCGACGCTAGCCCCGAGTTGTCGCCACAGGATGGCAGACGTGTCGCAGCCTCGCGACACCTCGTCGCGATCAGGAGACACTCTCCAGCCGTTCGCGGACCACCGCGGGACCGGGTCAGGGCTCTCCCCAGCGCGGCTGCCCGCGGTCGTGAGTCACCCGCGGGTGAGCGCCTGCTCAATCCGATCCAGGGCTCCCACCGCGGACCGCTGATTCACCAGTCCCTCGAGCGCATGGGCAGTGACCTCGACCCGGTCAGGGTGCCCGATCGCCTGGATCACCGCGGTGTTCATGCTCATCAGGCCGGTGCCGACCATCCCGAGGACTATCTGCGGGGCCGCACCTGGGCCTGCCCCCTGCTGCCCGCCGGCCAGCTCCGGGGGCAGGACGCGGCGCAGTGAGCCGGCCACCACGTGCAGCGCCGCCGCCGCGTCTGCCACCGGGATCGTGCGTCCCTGCCCGGTGACCCGGGTGAAGAGACGGGCCCCGAGGCGGCCACCGGACCGGCCACCGCTGCGTCCCCCGGCGGCCCCGGCGGCCCCGGCCACGGACCCGTGCACGCCACCACCGATAGCCCCTCCGATCGCACCACCGGCCGCGCCGACCTCGCCGTTAGCTTCTATCAGGATCTGGCGCACCTGCTCGGCACTCAGCACGGGGGACGGATAGTCACGCCTCGCCTTGTCACTCACCTGGTCATCCTCTCCTGCCCCGCGACATCTCGTCGCGATCAGGAGACGCTCTCCAACCGTTCGCGGACCAGCGCGGGGTCGGGGTTGGTGGCCGGTATGCCGTCCGTCACCACCGTGGGCACCACCTCGTTGCCGTCGTTGACGCTCCGCACGAACGCCGCGGCCTCGGAGTCCTCCCAGATGTTGACCCACTGGGCACGGTCGGCGAGGTCACCCAGGGTCGCCCGCAGCCCCGCGCAGTAGCCGCATCCCGGCCGCCAGTAGATGACCACCACACGCTCGGACTCGGACATGGCGAGCACCTCCTCGTGCCGGGGCCCCGGTCCGCCCCGCCAGGGCAGCAGGAACCAGGTGAACGCGAGGGCCGCGACGGCCACCACGATAGCCAGCACCAGGTCGCCGCTGGAGACCAGCGCGACCACCGCCCAGGTCCCGCCCGCGAGCGGGGCCAGCCACATCCATCGCTGCATAGGACCATGCTGGCGCGGCCGCAGTCTGGACACCTCCACCGCCCGGCGGAGGTTGCTCCTCCCGCGGGAGGAATCTAGGAGTCTGTCGGCCCGTGCTCCAGGAGCTGCCGGAAGCCGGCCTCGTCCAGGATCGGGACCCCCAGCTGCTCGGCCTTGTCGGCCTTGGAGCCGGCGTTCTCCCCCACCACGACGTAGTCGGTCTTCTTGCTCACCGAGCCGGCTGCCTTGCCGCCGCGGGAGACGATGGCCTCCTTGGACTCGTCGCGGCTGAAGCCGTCCAGGGACCCGGTCACCACGACCGTCAACCCCTCCAGGGTGCGCACGACGGACTCGTCGCGCTCGTCCTCCATCCGCACCCCGTCCTCGGCCCACCGCTCGACGATGGCGCGGTGCCAGTCGACCTCGAACCAGGCCCGGACGGACTCCGCGATGATCCCGCCGACACCCTCGGTGGCCGCGAGGGTCTCCAGGTCGGCATCCCGGATCGCCTGCAGGGACCCGAACTCGGTCGCCAGCGCCCGGGCAGCGGTCGGACCCACGTGGCGGATGGACAGGGCCACGAGCACCCGCCACAGCGGCTGGGACTTCACCTGTTGCAGGTTCTGTGCCAGCTTGGCGCCGTTGGCCGACAGCACCCGGCCGTCGACGACGGACTCCTCGGGGTCGGTCTTCTTCGCCGCGCGGGTGTAGAGCGGGACCCGCGCGATGTCGGTGGCGGTCAGCGAGAACAGGGTCGACTCGTCCTGGATCACACCGGCGTCCAGCAACGCATTCACCCCCTCCCCGCCGAGCGCCTCGATGTCGAAGGCGCCGCGTCCCGCCAGGGAGAACAGCCGCTCCCGGAGCTGGGCCGGGCAGGAGCGGGCGTTGGGGCAGCGGATGTCCTTGTCGCCCTCCTTCTCCGGGCGCAGCTCGGTGCCGCAGGAGGGGCACTCCGTGGGCATCACGAAGGGCTTCTCGCTGCCGTCGCGCAGGTCGACGACGGGCCCGACGATCTCGGGAATGACGTCGCCGGCCTTGCGCAGCACGACGCTGTCGCCGATGAGCACCCCCTTGCGCTCCACCTCGAAGGCGTTGTGCAGGGTCGCCTGCTCCACCGTGGACCCGGCAACCTTGACCGGCTCCATGACCCCGTATGGCGTCACGCGCCCCGTGCGGCCGACCGCCACCCGGATGTCGAGCAGCTTGGTGGTGACCTCCTCGGGAGGGTACTTGTAGGCGATCGCCCACCGGGGGGCCCGCGAGGTGGAGCCCAGGCGTCGTTGCACGGACACCTCGTCGACCTTGACCACGACGCCGTCCAGCTCGTGCTCAGCCGCGTCGTGCCGGTGCTCCCCGAAGTAGTCGATGAAGTCCCGCACGGCGTCCATGTCGTCGAGCACCTTGGCGTGCTCGGAGACCGGCAACCCCCAGGCGGCGAGCAGCTCGTAGGCCTGGGACTGCCGGGTCATCTCGAAGCCGGTGCGGGCCCCGATCCCGTGGACCAGCATCCGCAGGCCCCGGGAGGCGGTCACCCGCGGGTCCTTCTGGCGCAGCGAGCCCGCCGCCGTGTTGCGGGGGTTGGCGAACGGGGGCTTGCCCGCGGCGACCAGGGAGGCGTTGAGCTCCTCGAACGCGGACACCGGGAAGAACACCTCGCCCCGCACCTCCAGGACGTCGGGGATCGGCACCGACTCACCCTCCTGCTCGTGCGGCGGCACCAACTGGTGCGGGATGCCCTCGATGGTGCGCACGTTGTGCGTGACGTCCTCACCCGTGCGGCCGTCACCCCGGGTGGCCGCCCGGACCAGTCGACCCCGCTCGTAGACCAGGCTCACCGCGAGTCCGTCGATCTTGAGCTCGCACAGGTAGTGCACCTCGGCGCCGCCGGTGTCGCGCTCGACCCGGGTCGCCCAGGCGGTGAGCTCCTCGGGGGAGAACGCGTTGTCCAGGCTGAGCATCCGCTCCAGGTGGTCCACGGCCGCGAAGTCGGTGGAGAAGGTGCCTCCCACCTGCTGGGTGGGCGACTCCGGGGAGCGCAGCTCCGGCCACTGCTCCTCCAGGTCCTCCAACCGGCGCAGCAGCGTGTCAAACTCCCCGTCACTGATCGTCGGGGAGTCCTTGACGTAGTAGGCGAACTGGTGGCCGCGGATCTGCTCGGCCAAGTCCTCCCAGTCGTGGCGGGCTTCATCGGGAACGGTCTGCGTCACGGGTCCATAGTCCACCACGACACCGACACCCGTGGTGCGTCACGGCATACGAGCGTGGTGCGTCACGGCATACGACAAGGCCGCGACACGGCATACGAGGATGCAACGTGGGCCGGGGGCGAGCCCGTCCTACCTAAAGACGGGGGCAGCGTGCTCCCGGATGATGAGGAGGGATTCGATGACTCGCACGACGACCGAGAACCGGACCTCGCGGGCCGTGGCCGGGGTGGCGTTCGCCGCCGCCCTGGGGCTGGGCCTGACCGCCTGCGGCGACGAGGCCCCCGAGACGGGCAGTGCGCCGACCGAGACCACCGACGATGCGGCCGGCGAGAGCGCCGGGCAGGGGGAGGACGAGGGGGCCACCGAGACGATCACCCAGACGGTGACCGAGAGCGCGGCACCCGCGCCACCACCGGAGGAGACCGAGACCGAGACCGCCACGGAGACCGAGACGCTCACCGAGACGGCAAGCGCGCCCGCGGACGGGGAGGGCGTCAATGGTGGTGCCGTGGTGCAGGAGTACACCGAGCTGCTGGCCGCCGGGAAGGCCGAGGAGGCCCACGCGATGCTCAGCGAGGAGTCCACGAGCTACTTCCCCGCCCCGGAGGGTCTGCTCGAGCCCCCCGGGATGGATCAGATGATCGAGGACATCGCCAGCTCCCAGGACGTGTTGTTCGCCTCCCGGCCCGCCTACGAGGAGACGCACGACGGCGCCGAGGCGGTCACCGCGTGGGGCACCAACGGCGATGGGGAAACGTTCGCCTACGGCTGGGCGGTCCGCTACGCCGATGAGGTCGGGGGCGACGTGGTCCTGGACCAGGACCGGTTCGAGGTCTCGACGGGCATCGGGCGGATCTCCTGGCTGAACCCGGGCACGGTCTACGAGGACGACCCGACGGTGATCAACAGCGATCAACCGCTGTCCTTCGCGCTGCTGAAGGAGAGCAACCCCGAGATCGCCGCGGTCAACGTCAGCATCGACGACGGTGAGCTGTTGACCGGGGACGACCTCACCGTGCTGCCCACTGACGGCGCGCAGCAGTACGAGGTCACCGGCTTCGACGTCACCAGCCTCGAGCCGGGCGCACCGCACGGTATGACGGTGGCCTGGGTGGCCGAGGACGGGCCGTTCGTGCACGTCCAGTCGACGGGCATGGTGTACTCCGTCGACCACGGCTGACGACCCACGGCTACCACGGCCGACCCGCGGCGCCGACCCACGTCAGTCCGCCGCCACCTCCGCCAGAGCCCGGGCAACCTCCCCGGCGCGGCGGGTGGTGGCGCGGGCGGCGTCCGGGTCGGCGCCGGCGAGTCCGCAGGCCGGGGTCACCGTCACGGACGTGAGTGAGGCAGGCGGGAGCCCGAGTTCGTGCCAGCGGGCGGTGAGCCTGTCGACGACCTCCTGGTGGGGCGGGGGCGGCCCAGTCGTGGGCAGCACCCCGGCCCAGAGCCTGGTCCCGGACTCGATGAGCTCGGCCACCCGGTCCCAGCCACCGGGCCCCAGCGTGGTCGTGTCCACGGCGATCGCGTCGGTCCCGGTGCGGCGCAGCAGCTCGAGCGGGGGGCCGTCACCGCAGCAGTGCAGCACCGTGGCCACCGCCCCGGCATTGCGGGCGGTCTCCAGCAGGGACCGCAGGACGGTCTCGACCCGGCCGGCCTCCGGCGCCGGCAGCACCCGGTATCCGGACTCGGACCGGACCCTGCCGCGCAGCACCGTCGGCACCGAGGGCTCGTCCACCTGCAGCACCAGCCGGGCCCCCGGGACCAGCCGCTGCACCTGCTCCAGGTGGGTCCGCACACCCTCGGCCAGGGAGTCGGCAAGGTCGCGCGTCGCGCCCGCGTCGGAGAGGACCCGGTCCCCCAGCGGCAACCAGACCCCGGTCGCCAACGTCCACGGCCCGGTGACCTGCACCTTCAGCGGCCCCGACCATCCGTCGTAGGCCTCCGCGAGCTCGTCCAGGTCCTGGCGCCACAGGCTCGCCGTGCGATCGGCGTCCACGCCCGCGCGGTCCACCAGGCGCCACCCCTGCGGTTGGAGGTCCACCGCCAGGTCGACCAGCAGCCCGGCCGCCCTCCCGATCATGTCCGCGCCCGGACCTCGCGCCGGCAGCTCGGGCAGGTAGGGGATGGCCTCAACCTCGGGCGTCGGGTTCTCGGAGAGGTCCCGGACCGTCCGCAACGCCTCGCGCACGTCCCGGCCCGGCCAGGACCCGATCCCGCTGACGCCGACCCGGGCGCTCAGTCCGTCGCCAGCCACTGGGCCACGAACTCCTCCGCCGGCAGGGCGGCCAGGTCGGCCTCCAGCCCCTCCAGCGTCGCGTCGACGGTGTCGACGCTGGTCGGCAGCCGCAGCACTGCCACGCCCTCCCGGTCGATGATCTGGATCTCGCCCGTCTCCGGGTACGGCAGCAACCGCTCCGCGACGGCTCCGTTGACCACCGTCGCGGCCACCCCCCACGCCCGGTGCGCCACCCGCACCACCGGTGAGCGCTCCCGCGTGACCACGCGCACGGCATACTCCTCGGCGGCCGCCCGCCCCGTGAACTCGCTCATAGCCACAGCCTACGGCTCACCCCACCCCCCACCGGACGGGTGGTCTGGCGGTCCCACCCGCCACCGGACGTGTGATCTGGCGGTCCCAGCCCACCACCGGACGTGTGATCTGGCGGTCCCAGCCCACCACCGGACGGGTGATCTGGCGGCAGGCTGGGAGAAAACACCAGGACACCCCCTCCATACGCGGGCATCCTGGACCTATGGAGTTCCCGACCCCGCCGCCCGACCTCGCCCGACTGTTCAACAAGCACGGCGACCTGGTCTCGATGCCCGTGAAGAAGGACCTGCGACTGCAGTTGCTGACCTGGATCGCCAGCACCCTCCCCACGGGCCGGGACCTGACGGAGACCGAGATCAACGCCGGGTTGCGACCCATCGATGGCGACGTGGCGACATTGCGGCGATACCTGGTCGAGGCAGGGCTGGTGGAGCGCCCGAGTCCTGGGACCTACCGGGTTCCCGAAGACGCGGACTGAGCCACACCGCCAGACGACACGTCCGGTGCCGCGTGAGACCGCCAGACGACACGTCCGGTGCCGCGTGAGACCGCCAGACGACACGTCCGGTCGAGGTGGGGGGCGAGGAGGGCTGGGTGCGAGGCCCGCAGACCCAGCTAGTGCTCGTGACCGCCGTGCCCGACCCGGTCGGGGACGTCCGCCCCGGCCTCGACCACGACGAACTGGCCCATCATCCCCTGGTCCTCGTGGCGCAGGAGGTGGCAGTGGTACATGTACGGCACGTCAGGATCGGCGTGGTCGTCGAACGTCATCAGCAACCGCACCGAGCTCCCGGGCGGCAGGAAAACGGTGTCCTTGAGACCGGCGAGCGCAGGCGGAGGCGGCGCTCCGTCCACCGTGAGCACCCGGAACTGGACGTCGTGCACATGGAAGTTGTGGTGCGCCCCGTCGGTGTTGTCGACCTGCCACACCTCGGTGTTGCCGAGGCTGACGACCTCGTCGATCCGCCCCATGTCCATCGCCTCGCCGTTGATGGTGCGGCCCTGCAGCCGGAAGGTGCGGGTGACCGCGACATCGGCCTCCTGCCCCGCGTGCTCGGCGATGTCCGGGACCAGCGACTCCGGCAGCCCCGCGGACGGCTCCAGTGAGTCGGCGGCCCGCAGTTGCAGCACGTCTAGGGTGTCGGCACCGCCGTTGAACCGGTCCGAGAAGACGTTGCCGTCCAACGCCGTCGGATAGCTGCGCAGCACCCGCTCCTCACCGGGCTCCATCGCCACCAGCACCTCGGCCCGCTCCCCCGGCGACAGCTTCACCCGGGCGGTGTCGACCGGCGCCGGCAGCAGCCCTCCATCGCTGGCGACCTGGGTCAGCGCCGAGTCGTCGTCCAGCCCGAACTCAAAGACCCGCATCCGGGAACCATTCAGCAACCGCAGCCGGACCACCTCGGTCGACACCTCCGCATACGGTCCCGGGGTGCCGTTGACCAGGATCGTCCCCCCACGGTCGCCCGTGGCCCGCAGGTCGTCTCCGTTGATCGAGACGTCCTGCACCATCACGGGCAGATCATCGACGCCGTACTCCCGGGGCAGGCCCAGCTCAGCCTCGACCGGGTCATCGACGATGACCATCCCGGCCAGCCCACGAGCCACGTGCTCAGCGGTGCGGCCGTGTGGATGCGGGTGGTACCAGAGCGTCGCGGCCGGCTGGTCGACCGTCCAGCTCGGCTCCCACGATCCACCCGGCTCGATCGGCTGGTGTGGCCCGCCGTCCATGGCCGCGGGCAGGTGCATCCCGTGCCAGTGGACGGTGGTGTCCTCGCGCAGCTCGTTGCGTATGCCGACACTCACCTGCTCGCCGCGGCTCACCCGCAAGGTCGGGCCCAGATGGGCGCCGTTGAAGCCCCAGGTCGTGGTCGGCTCGCCCTCCCCGAGGTCGCTGGTGCCCTCCTGGGCGGTGAGCTGGAAGGCGCGGGTGCCGTCGGCATCGACCGTCGACTCCGCCAGCGGAGGAATGGCCAACGGCCGGTCGAAGTCGACCCCCCCGACGGTGTTGGTCGGAACGACGACCCAGGCGATGGCCAGACCACCGGTGGTCAGCACCATCACGCCCAGGACGAGCATCGCCAGGACGGCGAAACACGACCGACGCCGACGGGATCGGGGTTCGCGGCGGGGTTGGCGGCGGGACATGGCGGGACTCCTTCAGGACCTGGCGTCCCTCCACTGTGCAGCCGCCCCGGCGCCCCCGACCCCGGTTTGCGGGTCCGTTCAGGGTCGCGCTCAGGGCACGTTCAGGGCCCTCCCCCATCTGCCTCCGGACATGGTCCGACTGTGCAACAAGAGCGGACTGAGCCACGCCGCCAGACGACGCGTCCGGTGCCACGTGAGACCGCCAGACGACGCGTCCGGTGCCGCGTCAGACCGCCAGACGACGCGTCCGGTCGAGGTGGGGGCTAGAGGCCGTTGCGCTTGGCGGCGCGGCGAGCGGCCGCCGGGACGACGACCACGAACCGCTCGAGCACTACCTGCATGTCCTCGCTGAAGGACTCGCCGGGCGGGGCGTTACGGGTGAAGAACTCGCGGTGGCTGGCACGCCAGTGCTCCAGCGAGCCCTCCCCCTCCCGACGCGCATGGTCGGCGTCCACCTCGTCGAAGCGTGCCACCGTCACCTCGGTCGTGCGGATCAGCGCCCTGGGCGTGCCCGAGCCGTCGAGCACGATGGACAGCAGACCGGGCTCGGGCAGCTCGACGTCGAGGTCGCTGCGGACGGCCACCGCAACGCCGCCGCCGCTTCCGTCGCCATCGCCGTCGCTGCCGTCGCCACCGGTATCCCCGGCCGCCTCACGGTCCTCGCGCTGGCGCGCCTCCTCCTCGAAGTCCCAGTAGGCGCTGGCCGTCGCCGTCTTGCGGCCCGCGAGGACCAGCCCGAGCAGCTCGTCCGCAACCTGCGGGTCGTCGCCGAAGGACCAGGCCGGCGGCGGGACCGTCTCGGAGACGCCTGCACCGATGTAGGCCTGGGCCGGGTTCAGCGCGCCGCGGATCCGGGCATCGGCCCAAAAGGCCGCAATCTGTTCCTCCTGCATCCGCCCACCATAGGCACCGGTGCTGGGTGCTACCGCAGCAGGACGCTGACGACCGCGGCCAGGATGACGGTGTTGAAGACGAAGGCCACCACCCCGTGGGCGGCCACGCTGCGTCGCATTCGGGGGTGGATCACCTGGACGTCGGAGCTGCCGAACGTCGTGGTGACAGAGGTGGAGAAGTAGAGGTAGTCGGTCCAGGACCGCGGTCCCTCGCCGGGGAAGGTCAGCATCCGGTAGCCGGACCGGGCGTCGGCGCACAGGTAGGCGATGCTGTGGGTCAGCGCGACGGTGAGCCACGCCGCCACCACCAGGAGGGCCGCCAGCACCCCCCGGGCCTGCTGGGACAGCGTCGAGCCGGGGTCGTGCTCGGGCAGCCAGAACACGGCCGCCATCAGGGCCACGACGCTGACCATCGTCGCGATGCCTGCGCCCGGCTTGGTCCCCAGGATGAAGTGCTGCACCCAGGTGCCCGGTGCGGACCACGCTGCCCAGGCCAGGGTGGTGCGGCGCGAGGTCCTGGCGAACACCACGACGGTGAGAACCAGGTAGGACATCAGGTACACGGCGACCGACAGCAGCGCCGTCTCGACGGCGTTGGGCTGCCAGGCGACCGGCATCGCTGGGCCTACCAGGACGCACGCCGCCATCACGGCCAGCCCGAGGAAGAGTCCCGTGTAGGCGCGTCGCCCCTCCTCGAGCCACCGCTCGCCCGTCACCACAATTCCCTCCCACGTGCCCATCGGATCCGCGGCAAGCCTACGTTGGCGGCCCCCTTGTGGAGACCTTTCGGCTGTGGCAGGGTCTAAACATCCGATGATTAGGAGACTTCCCCGGGGGAAACTCCATGGTGGCCGAGATATCGCGTCATCGCCCGCGAAGAGTCGGGAACAGCCATCTGATGATTCGCCCCGGGGAAGGTCTACCGACGCGAACAGAGAGGTCCGCACATGGTGCAGCACGAGGCGTGGTTCAGGAGATTGGTCCCGACCGTGATCGTGAGCGTCGCCCTCAGTGGGGCGGTGCTGCCACTGGCGGGAGTGACGGGTGCCTCGGGTGACACCCCGGCTGCCGCGGACCCTGCCCCGGCAGTGGTCCAGGACTCATCGGCCGACCCCCTGCGACTGTGGTACGACGCGCCGGCGACGGACTGGGAGTCGGAGTCCCTGCCGATCGGCAACGGCGCCATGGGCGCCACCGTCTTCGGTGGGGTGGAGCAGGAGCGTCTGACGTTTAACGAGAAGACCTTGTGGTCGGGGGGGCCCGGCTCGCCCGGCTACAACTTCGGCAACTGGGAGGACCCGCGGCCCGGCGCCCTGGAGGAGGTCCGCGACCGGATCGACAGCGAGGGTAAGGCCGGCCCCGGCTGGGTGGCGGGCATGCTCGGACAGCCCAAGACCGGCTACGGCTCCTACCAGGTCTTCGGCGACCTGCTCCTCAGCACCCCGACCGCCGCAGACTCGGTCACTGCATACGAGCGCTATCTCGACATCGGCGACGCGGTCGCCGGCGTGGGCTACTCCGCCGACGGGGTCGCGCACACCCGCACGTACTTCGGATCGGCACCCGCCGGGGTCCTGGTCGGCCAGATCTCGGCGGACGCGCCCGGGTCGGTGTCGCTCGTCGCGGCCCTGGACACCGCGGACAACCGGGACGTGGACCTCACCGCACAGGACGGACGGATCACCCTGAACGGGACGCTGGCGGACAACGGCCTGCAGTTCACCTCCCAGGTCCAGGTCGTCAACGAGGGCGGCACCCGGAGCGACAACCCCGATGGCAGTGTCACGGTCACCGGGGCGGACCGCGTGCTGCTCGTGCTCGGAGCCGGCACGGACTATGCCGCCGACTACCCCGACTACCGCGGGGAGGCTCCCGCGCCGCGGGTCACCGCCCAGGTGGACGACGCCGTGGAGGCCGGCTACCAGACGCTCCTGGCTGAGCACCAGGCTGACTACCACGAGCTGTTCGACCGGGTCGAGCTCGACGTCGGCCAGCAGATGCCGGACCTGCCCACCGACGAGTTGCTGGCCGCCTACCGCGCCGGGACGCTGACCCCGGAGCAGCAGGCTGCCCTTGAGGTCCTGTATTTCCAGTACGGTCGCTACCTGCTCGTCGCCTCGTCGCGGGCCGGCTCGCTGCCTGCCAACCTGCAGGGCGTGTGGGCCAACACCACGTCACCGCCGTGGAGCGCGGACTACCACACCAACATCAATCTGCAGATGAACTACTGGCCCGCCGAGGTCACCAACCTCTCGGAGACGACCGAGCCGCTCTGGGACTACGTGGATGGGCTGGTCGAGCCGGGCGAGGTGACCGCCCAGGAGATGTTCGACGCCCGGGGGTGGGTGGTGCACAACGAGACCACGCCCTACGGCTTCACCGGCGTGCACGACTGGGCCTCGGCCTTCTGGTTCCCGGAGGCCGGCGCGTGGTTGGCCAAGCACTACTGGGAGCACTACCAGTTCACCGGTGACGAGGAGTTCCTCACCGAACGCGCCTACCCGATGATGAAGTCGCTGAGCCAGTTCTGGGCGGACACCCTGGTCACCGACCCCCGCGACGGCACGCTCGTGGCCAACCCGAGCTACTCGCCGGAGCAGGGCGACTTCACCGCCGGCGCCGCCATGTCCCAGCAGATCGTGTGGGGCCTGCTCACCGACACCGAACGGGCCGCCGAGCTGGTCGGCGACGACGACGCCGCATTCCGGCAGGAGCTGACGCAGGCCCTGGAGGAGATCGACCCGGGGCTGCGGGTCGGGTCGTGGGGCCAGCTGCAGGAGTGGAAGGAGGACCTGGACGACCCGGGCAACACGCACCGGCACGTCTCGCACCTGTATGCCGTGCACCCCGGCGACCAGGTCACCACGGCGATGCCCGAGTTCTTCGAGGCCGCGAAGGTGTCCCTGCGCGCCCGCGGGGACGGGGGCACCGGGTGGAGCAAGGCGTGGAAGGTGAACTTCTGGGCCCGGCTGCTGGACGGCAACCACTCCCACACGATGCTCAGCGAGCTGCTGCGGCAGAGCACCCTGGACAACCTGTGGGACACCCACCCGCCGTTCCAGATCGACGGCAACTTCGGCGGCACGGCCGGGGTCGCCGAGATGTTGCTGCAGAGCCACCGGGACGGGATCGACGTGCTGCCCGCACTGCCCGACGTGTGGTCCGAAGGATCGGTGACCGGGCTCCGTGCCAGGGGCGACGTGACGGTCGATGCGCAGTGGTCCTCCGGCGTCCCGACCCGGATCACCCTGCACGCCGGACGCTCGGCTCCGCTCACCGCCCGCTCCGCGATGTTCGAGGGACGGGTCGAGGTGGTGGACCTGGCCACCGGCGAGCGGGTCCCGGGGGCCCGGGTCAAGGACGGTGTCCTGACCCTCCGGGGCGCCCGCGCGGGACACAGCTACCAGGCGACCAGCACCGCCACGCTGGACGTCTCCGGGCCGGACACGGCCGAGACCGGCACACCGTTCCCGGTGCAGGTCACCGTGACTGCTGACGGCAGTGCGCTGCCGGCCGGCGAGCTCACCCTGGACCTGCCCGACGGATGGACCGCCGAGCCCGCCTCCCGGCGGCTCGGTGTGGTGCGGCCGGGCGAGCCGGTCGAGGTGGGCTTCGAGGTCACCCCGGGCGAGGCGTCGGCGGCGGTGGATCGCATCGCGGTCCGCCACGAGGCGCGCACCGTCACCCTGCACGGTTACCTGGGTGTCCGGATGAGCCCGCCTGCGCCGTGCGAGAGTCCGGACCCCGCGGGCAGCCTGGTGGCCTGGGACCCGACGTCCGGGAGCACGGTGCAGGACAGCAGCGGCCACGGGCGACACGCCACCGTGCACGGGACCGCCGCCTACGACGACTCCGCCCCGACCGGCAGCGGCCTCGTCCTGGACGGCGACACGTTCCTGTCCACCGAGCCCACCACACTCGGTTTCCTGCCGGAGGCCACCTTCGCGACCGAGGTCCGGATCACCGAGGGCCAGAGCCACCGGCGGCTCTTCGACTCCCAAACCTCCGGTGACCCGGGCACCGACGGCGTGCTCCTGGACGTCACGCCGGCGGGTCTGCTGCGGTTCATCGGCGCGGGGGAGAACGTCACGACGACGGCCGAGCTCCCGACCGGTCGATGGTTCGACCTGGTCGTGACCCTGGAGGAGACGGGTGCCCTGACGGTGTACGTCGACGGCGAGGAGGCCGGCACCGGTCAGACCGGCAGGACAGGCATCGTCGGCTGCACCGAGCGCCCGCTGCGGTTCGGTGCCGACCAGTCCGGCGGGCAGCGGATCTCCGGCGGGGTCGACCGGACGGCCATCTTCGCCAGGGTACTCACGGCCGAGGAGGTGGCCGACTGGCACGCGATCGCGTTCGACTGACGCATTCCCGTATGCCGTCAGCGGGGTGATCGCTCAGGCGCGCCCGGTCTCGGCGATGGTGGCCGACCCGACGACGCGGGTCCCCTCGTAGAGGACGACCGACTGCCCGGGGGCGACACCCCGGATGCGGCGCTCCAGGCGGACCTGCACGCAGTCCCCGTCGGCCCACGCGGTGGCCGGGACCTCCTCGCCGTGCGCCCGCACCTGGGCGCCGACGCTGACCACGCCCTCCGGGGCCGGACCGCACCAGCGGGCGTGGTCGCCGGTGATCGCATCGACCCCGAGCAGTTCCCGGGTGCCCACGACGACGGTGTTGCTGCGTGGCTCGGTGGACACGACATACCGCGGTTGTCCGTCCGCGGCGGGCACCTGCAACCCGAGGCCGCGGCGCTGCCCGACGGTGTAGCCGAACGCCCCGCGGTGCTCCCCCAGCACCGTGCCGTCGGTGTCCACGATCTCCCCGGGCTGCTCGCCCAGGCGCTGCTCCAGCCAGCCGCGGGTGTTGCCGTCGGCGATGAAGCAGATGTCGTGGCTGTCCGGCTTCTTGGCGACCGAGAAGCCACGCTCGGCGGCCTCGGCGCGGATGTCGGGCTTGGTGGTGTCGCCGAGCGGGAAGAAGGAGCGGGCCAGCTGGTCGGCGTCCAACACCCCGAGCACGTACGACTGGTCCTTGGCCATGTCGACGGCACGGTGCAGCTCCCGGCGCACCCCGCCGTCGGCGGCCGAGTCGGGCACCTCGACGATCTGGGCGTAGTGCCCCGTCGCCACGGCGTCGAAGCCCAGGGCGAGGGCCTTGTCCAGCAGCGCGGCAAACTTGATCTTCTCGTTGCAGCGCAGGCACGGGTTGGGGGTGCGGCCGGCGGCGTACTCGGCCACGAAGTCCTCGACCACGTCCTCGCGGAACCGTTGCGCCATGTCCCAGACGTAGAACGGGATGCCGAGCCGGTCGGCGACCCGGCGGGCATCGCCGGCGTCCTCGATGGTGCAACAGCCGCGGGCGCTCTCGCGCAGCGTCGCGGCGGACTGCGACAGCGCCAGGTGCACCCCGACCACCTCGTGGCCGGCCTCCAGCATCCGGGCAGCGGCGACGGCGGAGTCCACGCCCCCGCTCATCGCGGCGACGACACGCATCAGGCAGACCGCCCCGCGGTGCCCCGTCCGTTGCTGGCTGCGCGGGCCCGCCGGGCCCGGTCGACGGCGGCCGGAAGCGCGGCGAGGAAGGCGTCCACGTCGGCCTCGGTGGACGTGTGCCCCAGGGAGAGGCGGAGGGCGCCGCGCGCGTCGGACTCCTCGATCCCCATGGCCAGCAGCACGTGGCTGGGCTGCGGCACCCCAGCCTGGCAGGCGGACCCGGTCGAGCACTGCACCCCGGCGGCGTCGAGCAGGTAGAGCAGGGAGTCACCGTCGCACCCGGGCACCCGCAGGTGGGCGTTGGCCGGCAGGCGATGTATGCCGTCACCCGGCGTCCACGCCCCGGTCACCTCGATCGTGGGGTCCAGTGCCCGGGCGCCCTCGATGAGCCGGTCACGCAGCCCCACCAACCGGGCGGCGAGCTCGGCCTGGTGGGTGACCGCGTGCCGCACCGCGACCGCGAGGCCGGCGATGGCCGGGGTGTCGAGGGTGCCGCTGCGGATCTGTCGCTCCTGCCCACCGCCGTGGGACAGCGGGACCGGCTGCTGGTCGCGGCCGGCGATGAGCAGGCCCACCCCCAGGGGGCCACCGATCTTGTGGCCGGTCAGGGTGACCAGGTCGGCCGGGCTCGCGGCCAGGTCGACCGGGACCTGGCCCAGCGCCTGGACGGCGTCGGTGTGGAACGGCACGCCGAACTCGCGGGCCACCTGCCCGATCCCGGCGACCGGTTGCACCGTCCCGACCTCGTTGTTGGCCCACATCACGCTGACGAGGGCCGCGGAGCCGGGGTCGGACTCCAGCGCCGCGCGGACGACGTCGGGGTGCACGACCCCGTCGGCATCCGGCTCCAGGAAGGTGACCGGGGCCTCGTAGCTCTTGACGAGGTACTCCACCGAGTCCAGCACGGCGTGGTGCTCCACGCCGCTGACCAGCAGGCGGGTGCGCTGTGGGTCGGCCGTGCGACGGGCCAGCCAGGTGCCCTTGACCGCCAGGTTGTCCGACTCGGTCCCGCCGGAGGTGAAGATGACCTCCGAGGGCCGGCAGCCGAGGTGCTCGGCGATCGACTCGCGGGACTCCTCGACGACCCTGCGGGCCGCTCGGCCCGTGGTGTGCAGCGAACTGGGGTTGCCCAGCCGCGCCATCTCTTCGGAGACGGCGGCGATGACCTCCGGCAGCACCGGGGTCGTGGCGGCGTGGTCCAGGTAGGTCAGCTGGTCGAGCACTTGAGGATTCTACGTCCTCCCACCGGGGTGGCGGTCAGCCCTTGCGGGACTTCACCTCGGCGGCGGCCTGCGGCAACACCTGGAACAGGTCACCGACGACGCCGAAGTCCACTAGCTCGAAGATCGGGGCCTCGGGGTCCTTGTTGACGGCCACGATCGTCTTGGACGTCTGCATCCCGGCCCGGTGCTGGATCGCGCCGGAGATCCCGGCGGCGACGTAGAGCTGCGGGGAGACCTGCACGCCGGTCTGTCCGACCTGGGAGGAGTGCGGGTACCAGCCGGCGTCGACCGCAGCGCGGGAGGCGCCGACAGCGGCGCCCAGGGTGTCGGCGAACTCCTCGACCGGGCCGAAGTCCCCGCCGGTGCCGCGGCCGCCGGAGACCACGATGGGGGCCTCGGTCAGCTGCGGGCGCCCCGACTTCTCCTTGGGCTTGACCTCGACGATCCGCGCGGCCTTGGCCGCGTCGCTGAGCTCGACGGACACGGCCTCGACGGTGCCGGGCGAGGGGGCCTCGGCGACCGGGATCGAGTTGGCCTTGACGGTGACGACCGGGGAGCCGTGGCTCACCAGCGAGGTGACCGTGTAGTTGCCGGCGAAGACCGACTGGGTGGTGCGGACCCCGCCGTCACCGGCCTGCACGTCGACGGCGTCGGTGACCAGGCCGGAGCCCGTCTTCACCGCCAGCCGGGCCCCGATCTCCTTGCCCTCGGAGGTCGAGGGCAGCAGCACCGCGGCCGGGCTGGTGGTCTCCACCAACTGCGCCAGCACCTCGGCGACCGGGGCCACCAGGTACTCCCCCACCTCGGGTGACTCCACGGCATACACCGTGTGGGCACCGAACCGACCCAGCAGGGGGGCGATCCGCTCGGCGCCGGACCCGACATACACCGCCGACGCCTCACCCAGCCGGGTCGCCGCGGTCAGCATCTCTGCCGTGCTCTTGCGCACGGCCCCGTCGACGTGGTCGACCAGCACGAGAACCTCAGCCATCACATACTCCTCTTCGCTCGTTAACCAGTCGACTCAGACGAACTTGCGGGACGCCAGGAACGCGGCCAGGGCCTTGCCGCCCTCGCCCTCGTCGGTCACGACCTCACCCTGGGTGCGCGGCGGCCGCGCCTCGACGGACTCCACCGTGGACCACGCCGCGTCCAGCCCCACCTGGGAGGCGTCCACCCCGAGATCGGCCAGCGACCAGGTCTCGACCGGCTTCTTCTTGGCCGCCATGATCCCCTTGAAGGAGGGGTAGCGCGGCTCGTTGATCTGGTCCGTCACGGACACGACTGCCGGCAGCGTCGCCTCGACCGTCTCGGATGCCGCGTCCCCGTCCCGGCGGATCCGGACCGTCGAGCCGTCCACGGTCAGCTCGGAGGCCATCGTGACCTGGGGCAGCCCGAGCCGCTCGGCCAGCATCGCCGGCACCACGCTCATCGAGCCGTCGGTGGAGGCCAGGCCGGTCAGCACCAGGTCCACCCCGCCCAGCTTGGTGATGGCCTCGGCCAGCACCAACGAGGTGGCCAGCGCGTCCGAGCCGGCGAGCGCCTCGTCGGAGATGTGGACGCCCTTGTCGGCGCCCATCTGGAGGGCCTTCTTGAGCGCGTCGGCGGCCTTCTCCGGGCCCATGGTGAGGACGGTGACCTCGCCCTCGCCCGCCTCGACCAGCTTCAGGGCCTCCTCGACCGCGTACTCGTCCAGCTCCGACAGCAGCCCGTCGACCGCGTCCCGGTCCGTGGTGTGGTCGGCCTCGAACGAGCGCTCGGACTGGGCATCCGGCACGTGCTTGACAAGGACAGCGATGTTCACGTCACACATCTTCCTGGTGGGTGGTCAGGTCTCGGGGTCATCTTCGCACTTCCTACCGGTCGGTTCCGAACCGACCTCTCCCGCTCACGCGAACAGGCGCACCACGGCGTCCATGCCGAGGACGACCAGGGTCAGGAACGGGAACATCAGCGCCAGCAGCCAGGGCCGGGGGGCCCGCTGCGGCCGGGGCTGGCGCGGGTCGCGGATCGGGTCGGGCGTGGACATGTCCGGCCAGGTCAGGGCCACGTTGAGCACAAGCAGCAGCAGCCCCGCCCCGAGGACCGGGCCCCAGCCCGGCTCGGCGACCTCCTGCCGCCACAGGGCCTGGGGCAGGATCATCGCGATGAGCACCGCGAAGGGCAACGCGAAGATCGACCACCGGTGCCGCATGATCCACCCCATCACCGGGCCGGGCCGGGCCATGACGAAGCCGGCCAGGCCCAGGCACAGCGCGAGGGCGACCAGGTCACCGGCGCTGACGCCGACCGCGGTGCCGTCGAGCCAGGCGTCGACGGCACGGGGCACCAGGACCAGGGCGACCACTCCGCATACGAGTCCCAGGGCGGTGCGGACGCTGAGGCCGAGCCCCTCCGGCGGCTGCTCCCCGTGCAGGGTCCGGGCGTAGTCGGCCGGGTCGCCGAAGG
The DNA here is from genome assembly GCF_057176825.1 of Ornithinicoccus sp. Lineage (NCBI taxonomy): Bacteria > Bacillati > Actinomycetota > Actinomycetes > Micrococcales > Intrasporangiaceae > Ornithinicoccus > Ornithinicoccus sp. The sequence continues at coordinate 3,260,708 of NZ_CM169976.1, forward strand.
CCTCGGTGGCGCTCTCCCCCGACTCGGCGCAGTGCGCGTCGACGGTGGCCAGCGCGTCGCCGATCTGGTCGCCGGGCACGTCCGCCAGGCGCAGCTCGATGATGAACGTCTCCCTCCAGGCCGGGTCGATGTGCGGCGTCGCGAGGGCGCCGTCCGCGCCGGCGCGGCGGTGGGCGTGGGTGTCGTTCATGACGATGTCCTCTCCGGCGCCGTGTCGGGCTGCCGTATGTCGTGAGCCGGGTCGGGGCTTCCCGTCCGGTCGGTGAGGGCCCGGGTGAGTTCGGTGAACCGCGCCCACTCCCCGGCCTGCCGGGCGGCTTCGGCGCGCCCGGCGGTGGTCAGTGCGTAGAACTTGCGCCCGGGGCCGCCCTCGCCGGGCCGCCACTCGACCTCGACGAGACCCTGGGACTCCAGCCGGTTGAGCAGCGGGTAGAGGGTGCCCCCCTTGACGGCGCCGAGCCCGGCCTCCGAGAGGCGCGTCGCGATGGCGTAGCCGTAGGTCGCGCCGTCCTCCAGGATGCGGAGCACGCACACCCCGAGCACGCCCCGGAGCCACTCGCTGGGCCAGTCGCTGTCTGTGCGCATAGCTAGACAGTATGCCTTACTAGTCAGAGAGTCAAACTAGTCAGGCGGTCGGTGTAGTGACGCGGTCCTGCTTCGGGGATCTGCGCCGGCTTCCCCCGGAACCTGGCGCTCTCGACCGGGACAGCTTCCGCAACGAAGCGCAGGATTATCGGGCGACCCGATAATCCTGCGCGAGGTGCGGTGAGGTGAGTGGCTCAGCGGCCGGTGAACTCCGCCTTCCCGGGGCCGTTCTGCACGAACGAGGTCATCCCGATCGAGCGGTCCTCGGTGGCGAAGACGCCGGCGAACTGCATCGCCTCGATCGCCAGGCCGGTGTCCAGGTCGGTCTCGAGGCCGCGGTCGACGGCCTCCTTGATGGCGCGCAGCGCGAGGGCGGGGCCCCCGACGTAGCGCGACATCCGCTCCAGGGCCGTCGCGTAGACGTCCGCGGCGGGCACCACCTCGTCGACCAGGCCGATCTCCAGCGCCTCGGCGGCGTCCACCATGCGGCCGGAGTACAGCAGGTCCTTGGCCTTGGCGGGGCCGACCAGGCGGGGCAGCCGCTGGGTGCCCCCGGCGCCGGGGGTGACCCCCAGGAGCACCTCGGGCTGGCCCAGCTTGGCGTCGTCCGCGGCGATCCGGAAGTCGCAGCACATCGCCAGCTCACACCCGGCGCCCAGCGCGTAGCCGGTGATCGCGGCCACCGTCGGCTTGGGGATGCGGGCGACGGCGCTGAACCGCTCCTGGATCTCGGTGGCGCGCTTGACCATGTCCGGGTAGGACATGTCCTGCATCTCCTTGATGTCCGCGCCGGCGGCGAAGACCGTGTCCCCGCCCCAGAAGATGACCGCGGCTACCTCGGGATCGGCCGACACCTGACGCGCCGCCTCCCCCAGGGCGTCCTGCACCTCGATGTCGAGGGGGTTCATCTTGGGCCGGTCGATGCGGACCGTCGCGACCCCGTCGGCGACCTCGACCCGGACGTACTCGCTCACGCCGACGGGCCCTCGTCGCGCCGCTGGACACCCTCGGACAGCCACGGGCCGACGGTCGAGGTCTTGCCGGCCTCGTCCTGGGCCACGGGCGGCTCCTCCCCCGCCTCGAGCGCAGCCTCGCGCTGGGACTTGGACACCGCGTTCTTGTGCCACAGGGCGACCGCCTGCAGGATCAGCCCGGTCGCGATCTGCAGCTTGCCCTTCGGGTCCTCGTTGCGGGCGATGACCTGCTCGACGCTGAGCACCAGGTTGCCGGCGGCGATCCCGGCCTTGACGAGATTCACCCCCAGGGTGACGTCGTTGCAGGCGTTGAGCCGGGTCAGCATGTCGCCCGGCACCGTGTCGGCGACCTTCCACTGGCCGAAGGTGCGCATGATGTCGACCTGGCCGCCCTTGAGGCAGCGGACGAACAGCTGCTGGTCGCGGGAGGTGAACTTCACGTCACCGGCCTGGTCCAGGTCGGGCGACATCTGCAGGTCCTGGAGGGCGTCCAGGACGCGGCCGCGCAGCGGGTGCTCCTCGGGGGGCGGGGGAAAGTTGGGCAGTGAGGTCGGGTCGGTCATACATTCCAACGTACCCACTCCCTAGGCTGATCTCCATGCCAGCCCCCCGCCGCTCCACGGACGTCCCTCCGCGGTTGGGGGTCACCCTCGACGGGGACGGCGCATGGGTGGCCGTCCTGGCCCGGCACGCCACGGCCGTTGACCTGTGCCTGTTCGACGAGGCGGGCGGTGAGCGGCGCGTCCCACTGAGCCACACGGCATACGGGATCTGGTGGGACCACGTGCCGGGCATCACGCCCGGTCAGCGCTACGGCTACCGGGTCCACGGCCCCTGGTCGCCCGCGCAGGGGCACCGGCACAACCCCGCCAAGCTGCTGCTCGACCCGTATGCCGGGGCGGTGGACGGCGAGGTCGGGTGGGGACCCGAGGTCTTCGGGCACGTCGTGGATCACCGGTGGTCCGGGGACGGCGAGGCGCCCGACGGACGGGACAGCTCGGCATACGTGCCCCGGTCGGTGGTGGTGGACCACGCCTTCGACTGGGGCGACGACACCCGCCCGGAGGTGCCCTGGTCCCAGACGGTCGTCTACGAGGCGCACGTGCGGGGGCTGACCATGCGGCACCCGGACGTGCCGGAGGAACTGCGCGGGACGTATGCCGCGCTCGGGCACCCCGCGGTCCTGGAGCACCTCGTCGGGCTGGGCGTGACCACGCTGGAGCTGCTGCCGGTGCACGCCTTCAGCCACGAGCCGCGGCTGGTGCAGCTGGGGCTGAGCAACTACTGGGGCTACAACACCCTCGGGTTCTTCGCCCCGCACGCCCCGTATGCCGTGGCGCGGGACCCGCAGGGCGTCGTCGATGAGGTGAAGGGCGCCGTGCGGGCGCTGCACGCGGCGGGCATCGAGGTGGTGCTCGACGTGGTCTACAACCACACGGCCGAGCAGGGCTCACCGACCGGGGCGACGCTGAGCTGGCGCGGGCTGGACAACGCGACCTACTACCGGTTGGACGGCCGCGGCCGTGACGTCGACGTCACCGGGTGCGGCAACACCGTGGACCTGCGCGAGCCGATGGTGGCCAAGATGGTGCTGGACTCGTTGCGGCACTGGGTCACCGAGTATCACGTGGACGGGTTCCGGTTCGACCTGGCGCCGGCGCTGGCCCGCGGGCGGGACGACGCCTACGACCCGGACCACGCCTTCCACGTGGCGCTGCGCACCGACCCGGTGCTGTCCCGGGTCAAGCTCATCGCCGAGCCGTGGGACATCGGGGTCCACGGGTGGCGGACGGGGCAGTTCCCGCCGCCGTTCACCGAGTGGAACGACCGGTTCCGCGACACCGTCCGCACCTTCTGGCTGGCCGACAGCGCCCGCGAGCTCGTCGGACAGACCGGCCACGGGATCGGCGAGTTGGCCACCCGCCTCGGTGGGTCGGAGGACCTGTTCGCGGTGGAGGACCGCGGGCCGATCGCCTCGGTGAACTACGTGACCGCCCACGACGGGTACACGCTCGCCGACACCACGGCATACGAGCACAAGCACAACGAGGCCAACGGCGAGGACAACCGGGACGGCCACGGCGACAACCGCAGTTGGAACCACGGCGTCGAGGGGCCGACCGACGACCCGGACGTGCTGGCGGCTCGGCGGCGGTCGGTGCGCAACCTGCAGGCGACGACGCTGTTCAGCGCGGGCGTGCCGATGCTGGCCGCCGGCGACGAGATCGGCAAGACCCAGGGCGGCAACAACAACGCCTACTGCCAGGACAACGCGACGAGCTGGTTGGACTGGGATCTGACCCCGGAGGCGGAGGACCTGCGGGCAACGGTCGCCGCGCTGATCGGGCTGCGCCGGGCGCACCGGGCGCTGCGGCCCGTGGACTTCCCCCGGTTCGACCCCGAGCCGGGGCGGGCGCGGGTGCGGTGGTTCACCCCGGACGGTGACGTCCTCGACGAGGAGCAGTGGCGCGACCCGTCCCGGCGCACTGTCGTCGCGCTCCTGGAGGACTTCAACGGCGAGGACGACGCGGTGCTGTGGGTGCTGCACGCCGGCGCCGCCGCCGCGACCGTGCGCCTGCCGAAGGTGGACGGCCTGACCGGCGCCCGGGTGCTCTGGGACAGCACCTGGGAGCGCCCGCGCGGGGGCGGCTCCCAGTCAGCAGGGGAAACGTTCCTGGTCGGGCCACGCTCAACCCTCCTGCTAGCTCCCACCCAATTTTCGTAGCGAGTTTGTCGCCCCACCCGTAATTTCGTAGCGGATTTGCCGTCCCCGAGATCTCCCCGTCAGGTCCGCAGATTCTGTCGCACCAGGAATCCCGACCTGGCGGGCACCAAGCCTGGCGCCTGGCTCAACAGGAGTCAGTCGTCGCCGATGGGCGGGCACACCCATGAGTCGAGCCGCCGATCCCGAGCCCTGGCGGTCGCGTAGCCCGCGAGCAACTTGTCGCCCATGCCAACCCGGTCGGATCTCCAGATCTCCACCACGGTCATGTTCATCGCGCCGAACCGCTCAAACCGCGCCCTGTCGTGTTCCGGAGCCTGGTCCAGCAGGTGGACGTACCCCTGGTACTCCCCGGTCAGGCCCGACTCCTCCTCGAACAGGTCCGGGCGCCCCACAAACTGTCCGAAGCGATCGTGGATGGGCTGGTTGACCAGGGGCGTGGGGAGCCCGACACGAATCCAGTGGTAGCGCATCTCGCTCTCGGGCACCGACTCCGCCCGATCGCTCATCAGCGGTGCCAGCTCACGCACCCGGGCCACGCGGTGCAGGCCTCCGAGGGGGTCAAGGAACTCGCCGAACGACTCGGGGTCGATCAGTCCGAACCGGAAGGAGAGGTCCAGCATCGCCAGACGCCTGGCGTCGCGAGGCGCCCAGCGCGCAAGGTCGAGCGCCGTCCGCTCCGGGGACGTGACCACGATGCCGCCACGCTCGACGCGGTGCGCCTCGGGCACCCGCGAGCGCCGGGGACGCAGCCCACGGACGTCGTAGGAGCCGGCGCTGTCGGGGACGGATAGGTCCACCGGTGCCAGCTTGGTCCCGTCGAGGGTTCCGTCCAGGAAGTCCGGCGTCACCCCGTAGAGCGCTGCCGCTGCCCAACCGCAGAGCACCGCGCCGGAGGGTGCCTTCTGCACGGCGGCCCGGATCCGGATCAGCCGTGGATCAGCTGGCGGGTCGCCCACCAGACGCACCCCGGTCATCCCGTCCACCCGGGGTAGCGCGTCGATCTGCCCTCGCTTCATGCCCTCCGCCCGAAGTTCGGCAGGGCGTTTGATCTGGAACGTCACCATCCACACCTCCGGGAACACCCTCACCCCGTGACGCACAGAGGGAAAGCGTCGGTGTCGCACCTGTGGATAGGGCAGGCCTATACGCCCCGTTGGGGACAACCCGTCGGGGACAACACGTTGGGACAACGAGGACGGGTGACGCCACGTGTCCCACCTGCTGCCGACGCCAGAGATGCCGGTGCCCCGCCGGCGAGGACCGACGGGGCACCAGTGTGGGATGCAAACCCGCTACGAAAAGGCGGGACCGGGCGTCAAACCCGCTAGGAAAATTGGCTAGGGGTTGGCGACCAGGCCCAACTCAGCGACCGAGGACAGCAGCGGGTGGGCGGGGAGGATGCGGACGGTCCAGCCCAGGGAGCCGGTGCGGGACAGCGTCAGCTCGCCCTCGAACCGGTGCCGCCCGCCCTCGTAGGACTCGGTCACCTCCAGCGTGCTGGTCTCGACATCGGTCAACTCATCGGCCTCCGAGGCGCGGCCGAAGGCGACCTGGACCTGGACCTCGGAGGGCGCCAGGTCGCCGAGGGCGACAAAGGCCCGCACCCGTACGGTCTCGCCGAGGCGCGGGGTGTCCCCGACGCCGTCGGCCTCAACGTGGTCGACGCGCACCGTGGGCCACGCGCTGTCCACCCGCCCGACATAGCCCGCCAGGTCGCGGGCGCCCGCGAAGTCCTCGCGCGCAGCGGCCCACCCGGCGCGGGCCGCGGGCAGGTAGAGGTCCTGGGTGTAGTCGCGCACCATCCGGTCGGCCATCACCTTGGGCCCGAGCGTGGACAGGGTGTGCGTGATCATCTCCAGCCAGCGGGTCGGCAGGCCCTGCTCGTCCCGGTCGAAGAAGGTCGGCACCACGGAGTTCTCCAGCAGGTCGTAGAGCGCGGCAGCCTCCAGGTCGTCGCGCCGCTCGGGGTCCTCGACCCCGTCGGCGGTCGGGATGGCCCACCCGTTCTCGCCGTCGAACCACTCGTCCCACCAGCCGTCCAGGATGGACAGGTTCAGCGCGCCGTTGAGCGCGGCCTTCATCCCGGACGTGCCACACGCCTCGAACGGGCGCAGCGGGTTGTTCAGCCACACGTCGCAGCCCGGGTAGAGGGTCTGTGCCATGGCGATGTCGTAGTTGGGCAGGAACACGATCCGCCGGCGGAACTCCGGGTCGTCGGTGAACCGCACCATCTCCTGGATGAGCTTCTTGCCGGTGTCGTCGGCCGGGTGCGCCTTGCCGGCGATGACCAACTGCACCGGGCGGTCCGGGTCGAGCAGGATCTTGGCCAGACGCTCCGGGTCGCGCAGCATCAGGGTCAACCGCTTGTATGTCGGCACTCGCCTCGCGAAGCCGATCGTCAGGGCGTCGGGGTCCAGCACGTCGTCCACCCAGCCGAGCTCGGCGGCGGTCGAGCCGCGGTGCCGCAGCGACTTGCGCAGCCGGTCCCGGGCGTTCGACACCAACTGCTCGCGCAGCTCGCGCTTGGTGGCCCAGATCCGGTCGGCGGGCACCTGACCGGCCTGCGGCCAGGGGTCCGGCCCGAACGCGGCGTCACCGAGGAACTCCCGCGCCAGCGACTGCACCTTGCGGTCCACCCAGGTGCCGGCGTGGACGCCGTTGGTGATCGAACCGATCGGCACCTCGGCATCGTCGAAGCCCGGCCACAGGCCGTTGAACATGCCGCGGCTGACCTCCCCGTGCAGCTCGGACACCCCGTTGGCCCGCTGCCCCAGCCGCAACCCCATCACGGCCATGTTGAACACGCCCGGGTCTCCCCCGGCATACGTCTCGGCGCCCAGCTCCAGGAGCCGGTCCACCGGCACGCCCGCCAGCTCGGCCGGGCCGCCGAAGTGCAACTGGATCTGGTTGACCCCGAAGCGGTCGATCCCCGCGGGCACCGGCGTGTGGGTGGTGAACACGGTGCTGGCCCGCACCGCCCGCAGCGCCTCGTCGAAGGCCAGCCCGCGGCCCACCAGCTCGCTGATCCGCTCGATGCCCTGGAAACCGGCGTGGCCCTCGTTGGTGTGGTAGACCGACGGCTCCGGCGCCCCGGACAACCGCGACCACAGGCGCAGCGCACGGACGCCGCCGATACCCAGCAGCATCTCCTGCTGCAGCCGCTGGTCGCCGCCGCCGCCGTAGAGCCGGTCGGTCAGGTCCCGCTTGCTCGGCTCGTTGGTCTCCACGTCGGAGTCCAGCAGCAGCAACGGCACCCGGCCCACCTGGGCGCGCCAGACGTAGGCGTCCAGGTGCCCGCCGGCGGGCATCGCCAGGGAGATCACGGCCGGGGTGCCGTCCTCCTCCCGGAGCAGCGACAACGGCAGGTCGTCGGGGTCCAGGACCGGGTAGGACTCCTGCTGCCACCCGTCGGCGTTGAGCCGCTGGCGGAAGTAGCCGCTCTTGTAGAACAGCCCGAGCCCGACGATCGGCACCCCCAGGTCGGAGGCGGACTTCAGGTGGTCGCCGGCGAGGATGCCCAGGCCGCCGGAGTACTGCGGCAATGCCGCGGTGATCCCGAACTCGGGCGAGAAGTAGGCGATCGCCTCCGGGAAGCCCTCCTGCTGGCCCTCCTGCCCGGCGGGTCCGGCCGCGGCGGCGGCCTCCTGATACCACCGGGGCTCGGTCAGGTACCGGCCCAGCCCGGCACCGGCCTCCTGGACCCGGGCCACGAACTCGGCGTCGCCGGCGAGGCGGTCCAGGTCGTCCGGGGTCAGCGCGCTGAGCATCGCCACGGGGTCGTGCCGCACGGAATCCCACAGGTCCGGGTCGATGCCCCGGAACAGGTCTTGCGTGGGCAGGTGCCAGCACCAGCGCAGGTTGAGGGCCAACTCGGTCAGGGGGGTCAACTCTGCCGGGAGCACGGTGCCGACATGGAGCCTTCGGATCGCCTTCACGAGGCAGAGGATAGGTGAGGATCGACCAACTGTGTGCACCGCCGTGACCGGACCGGTAGCGTCTGGCAGGTGACTGAGCCCGTTGCACCCGAGAACGCCACCGGACCGGCCCACGCACGGCACGTCCTGGACCAGGTCGGACAGACCCCGATCGGCCGGATCCCCGTCCTCGACGTGAGACCCTCCGTCGACGGCGGTGCCCGACCGACCAAGTCGGTGGTGAACGAGTTGTTCCCGCTGACCGCGACGGTGTTCCGCGAGGGGCACGACGCGGTCAACGCCACCGCGATCCTGACCGACCCGGACGGGGTGGAGCACCACATCCGGATGCACCTGATCAACCCGGGCCTGAACCACTGGCGCACGGAGGTGTATGCCGATCGGCCGGGTGTGTGGTCCTACCGGGTGGAGGGGTGGAGCGACCCCTACGGCACCTGGCGGCACGACGCGACGATCAAGGTGGAGGCCGGGGTCGACGTCGAGCTGATGCTCGAGGAGGGGGCCCGGGTGCTGGAGCGGGCCCGCACCGAAGTGGACCGCACCCCCGAGCAGGACACCCTCCTGGCGGACGCGGTGACGGCGCTGCGCGACACCGAACGACCGGTGGGTGCCCGGCTCGCGGCGGGCACTGGGCCGGACGTCGTGGAGTTGCTGCAGGCGGTCCCGCTGCGCGACCTGGTCAGCCCCTCGGCCGACCACGCCTGGTGGGTGGAGCGCAACCTGGCGCTGACCGGCGCGTGGTACGAGATCTTCCCCCGCTCCGAGGGCGCCACCCAGGACCCGACCACCGGGCTGTGGACCAGCGGCACCTTCGCGACGGCGGCCGAGCGGCTGCCGGCGATCGCCGGGATGGGCTTCGACGTGGTCTACCTGACGCCGGTCCACCCGATCGGCCGGATCAACCGCAAGGGCCGCAACAACACCCTCGACGCCCAGGAGCACGACCCCGGGTCCCCCTACGCGATCGGCGCGGAGGAGGGGGGCCACGACAGCCTGCACCCCGACCTCGGGGACTGGGACGACTTCGACGCCTTCGTCGCCCGCGCCGGGGAGCACGGCCTGGAGGTGGCACTGGACCTGGCCCTGCAGGCGGCCCCGGACCACCCGTGGGTGGAGGAGCACCAGGAGTTCTTCACCACCCGGGCGGACGGCACGATCGCGTATGCCGAGAACCCGCCGAAGAAGTACCAGGACATCTACCCGCTCAACTTCGACAACGACCCCGACGGCATCTACGCCGAGGTCCGCCGGGTGGTGCAGGTGTGGATCGACCACGGGGTCAAGCTGTTCCGGGTCGACAACCCGCACACCAAGCCGGTCGAGTTCTGGCAGTGGCTGATCGCCGACGTGGCCGTGGACCACCCGGACGTGATCTGGCTGGCCGAGGCGTTCACCAAGCCGGCGATGATGCACACGCTCGCCAAGGTCGGCTTCCAGCAGTCCTACACGTACTACGCGTGGCGCAACTCGGCATACGAGTTGCGGGAGTACGTCACCGAGCTGGCCGGCGACGCGGCCACCTACATGCGGCCCTCGTTCTGGCCGACGACCCACGACATCCTCACGCCCTACATGCAGTACGGCGGCCCGACCGCGTTCATCCTGCGGGCGGCCCTGGCGGCGACGCTGGTGCCGACCTACGGGATCTACACCGGCTACGAGCACTGCGAGCACGTGGCCCGGCCCGGCGCCGAGGAGCACATCGACAACGAGAAGTACGAGTTCAAGAACCGGCGCTGGGACCTGGACGGCGAGTGGGAGGGCCAGGGTGAGGCGCAGGGCCGGCCGAACCTGGCGCCGTTCCTGACCCGGTTCAACCAGATCCGGCGCGAGCACCCCGCCCTGCACTGGCTGCGCAACATCCACTTCCACAGCGTCGACGACGAGAACTTCCTGGTCTTCTCCAAGCGGGGCGGCGGGGCGCACGACGGCTCCGACCAGGACGTGATCATCGTGGTGGCCAACCTGGACCCGCACTCCACCCGGGACACCTGGGTGCACCTGCACATGCCGGCGCTCGGCCTGGGCTGGCACGACGGCTTCGTGGCGCAGGACCTGCTCACCGGGGACCAGTGGCAGTGGGGCCAGCACAACTATGTGCGCCTCGGCGCCGAGGGGCTGCCCGTCCACATCATCCACGCGCGGAGGTTCTGAATGCAGCTGCGGGGACTCAACCTGCACCAGCCGGGGCTCCGGCACGACCCGGACTGGTTCAAGAAGGCCGTCTTCTACGAGGTGCTGGTGCGCGCCTTCGACGACTCGACCGGCTCGGGGTCCGGTGACTTCGGCGGGCTGATCAACCGGCTGGACTACCTGCAGTGGTTGGGGGTGGACTGCCTGTGGCTGCCCCCGTTCTACGCCTCCCCGCTGCGCGACGGCGGCTACGACGTGGCGGACTACACGGCCGTCCTGCCGGAGTTCGGCACGCTGCCGGACTTCAAGGAGCTGATCTCCCAGGCGCACGCGCGCGGCATACGGATCATCACCGACCTGGTGATGAACCACACCTCCGACCAGCACCCGTGGTTCCAGGCCTCACGCTCGGACCCGGACGGCCCGTACGGCGACTTCTACGTGTGGTCCGACACCGACGACCGGTATGCCGACGCGCGGATCATCTTCGTCGACACCGAGGTGTCCAACTGGACCTTCGACCCGGTCCGGCGACAGTTCTTCTGGCACCGGTTCTTCTCCCACCAGCCGGACCTGAACTTCGAGAACGAGGCCGTGCAGGAGGCGATGTTCGACGTCGTCCGGTTCTGGATGGACATGGGCATCGACGGGTTCCGGCTCGACGCGGTGCCCTATCTGTATGAGGAGGAGGGCACCAACTGCGAGAACCTCCCCCGCACCCACGAGTTCCTGGCGAGCCTGCGGGCGATGGTGGACACCGAGTACCCCGGGCGCGTGCTGCTGGCCGAGGCCAACCAGATGCCCGCCGAGGTGGTCGACTACTTCGGCACGCCGGAGGCCCCGGAGTGCCACATGTGCTTCCACTTCCCGGTGATGCCGCGGCTGTACTACGCGCTGCGGGAGGAGAAGGCCGAGCCGATCCGCACCGTGATGGAGCAGACCCCGCCGATCCCCGACGGCACCCAGTGGGGCACCTTCCTGCGCAACCACGACGAGCTGACCCTGGAGATGGTGACGCCGGAGGAGCGCACCGCGATGTACGGCTGGTACGCCCCCGACCCGCGGATGCGCGCCAACGTCGGCATCCGGCGCCGCCTCGCCCCGCTGCTGGACAACTCCCGCAGCGAGATCGAGCTGATCAACGCGCTGCTGCTCAGCCTGCCCGGGTCCCCCTGCCTCTACTACGGTGACGAGATCGGAATGGGCGACAACATCTGGCTGCAGGACCGCGACGCGGTGCGCACCCCGATGCAGTGGACCCCCGACCGCAACGCGGGCTTCTCCACGGCCGACCCGGGCAAGCTCTACCTGCCCGTCGTCTCCAGCCTCGTCTACCACTTCGGCGGGGTGAACGTGGAGGCGCAGATGGCGACCGGCTCCTCGCTGCTGCACTGGGTGCGCGGCATGTTGCAGGTCCGCTCGCGGCACGCCGTGTTCGGCCTCGGCGAGTTCCACCTGTGCGCGTCCGACAACGAGGCGATCCTGCCGTTCGTCCGGGTGCTGCCGCCGTCGGTCAACCCCGACGAGGTCGAGGGCCACCCGGCGGTGCTGTGCGTCAACAACCTGTCCTCCCGGCCGCAGGCGGCCCGGATCACCCTGCCGGAGCAGCTTCGCGGCGCGGACGCGATCGACCTCTTCGGCGGCACCGGCTTCCCCGATGTCTCCGCGGATGGGACGATCCAACTCACCATGGGGTCGCGCGACTTCTTCTGGCTCGGCCTGACCCCTGACCAAGGAGCGTGACCCGATGGGCGCCGTGACCCCCGACTTCGCCGAGTTCCTGCCCGGCTGGGTGTCGAACCGCCGGTGGTATGCCGGGAAGGGGCGCTCCCCGCGGCTGCGCCTGGCCGGGATGCTCCGCTGGGAGGACCCGGCCGGCGAGGTGGGAATCCAGACCCACCTGCTGGTGGACGAGTCCGGCCCCGAGCCGGTCGTCTACCAGGTGCCGCTGACCTACCGCAGCGAGCCGGTGGAGGACCTGCACACCGCCCTGGTCGCGACGGTGGAGCACTCCGAGCTGGGCACCCGCTACATCTACGACGCTCCCGCGGACCCGGTCTTCGTCCAGGCCGTGCTGGACCTGGTGCACGACTCGGCGCAGGTCGCCGACGACCGCGAAGGCGGGACGTCGACGGCGACCGGGCACGCCGTCGAGGGAGCCGCCGAGCGGCCGGTGGTCGCGCGCTCGGCCGTGCTGACCGGTGAACAGTCCAACACCTCGGTGATCGTGCGGACCGAGGGCGACGGCGACCCCCTCATCATCAAGCTGTTCCGGGTGCTGCACGCCGGGGAGAACCCGGACGTGGCGGTCCAGACCGCGCTCGCCGCGGCCGGCAGCACCCTGGTGCCCCGGCCCGCCGGCTACATCGACGGCACGTGGACCGACCCGGCCGGCGAGGAGGTCAGCGGCCACCTGGCCTTCGTCCAGGAGTTCCTGCCCGGTGTGGAGGACGCCTGGCGCCGGGCGCTGGTGGCGGCGGAGGCCGACGAGGATTTCACCGCACGCGCGACCGCGCTGGGGCAGGCGACGGCGCAGGTCCACGCGACGCTGCACGAGGCCCTCGGGACGACCCCGGTCGACGACGCCGCGCGGGCGCAGGTGCTGGAGCGCCTGGCGGCACGCAAGGACGCGGCCCTGGCCGAGGTCCCCGAGCTGGCCGAGCACGCCGCCGCGATCGAGGAGGTCTATGCCGCGGCGGCCGAGGCGGACTGGCCGGGCCTGCAGCGGGTGCACGGCGACTACCACCTGGGCCAGGTGCTGGACGTGCCGGACCGCGGCTGGGTGCTGGTCGACTTCGAGGGCGAGCCGCTGCGGGCCCTGGCCGAGCGCTCGGCCCCGGACCTGACGCTGCGGGACGTCGCCGGGATGCTGCGCTCCTTCGACTACGTGGCGGGCACCCTGGCCCAGGAGCGGGGACTGGACCGCGCCGGCTGGGCCTCCGCCTGCCGCGAGGCGTTCCTGGAGGGCTACCGCCAGGGGTATGCCGAGGAGCCGGCGGGTGCCGGACCCGCCGGTCCCCTGCTGGATGCCCTGGAGATGGACAAGGCCCTCTACGAGGTGGTCTACGAGGCCCGCAACCGGCCCACCTGGCTGGCCATCCCGGTGTCCGGCGTCGAGGCCCTGCTGCGCCGCCGCTCCGGCGAGGCCCCCGAAGCAGCGGCAGCCGAGGAGGCCCCCTCCTCCTCGGCTGCCGCGCCCACCGGCACCACGGCATACGTCACCTCCGAGGTCCCGGAGGCGGGGGTGGTCGAGGAGCCCACCGAGGGGGAAGCCAGCGCGGACGACACCGCTGGCGACACGGCCGAGACGACCACGACGAGCGAGGACGCGGACGCTGCTGCCGAGGCGCCGCAGCGACCCGGCGCCCGCCCGCTGAGCGGCGAGGACGTCGAGCGGCTGGTCCGCAGCCTGCACAACGACCCGCACTCGGTGCTCGGCGCGCACCCGCACGACGGCGGCGTCACCGTGCGTGCCCTGCGCCCGCTCGCCTCATCGGTGAGCGTGGTGCTCCCGGGCGAGCAGCGGGTGGCGATGCAGCACGAGACGCACGGCATCTGGGTGGCAGTGCTCGACCAGCAGGAGGTCAGCGACTACCGGTTCGAGGTGGAGTGGGGCGACGGGGTGACGCACCGTCAGGACGACCCCTACCGATTCCTGCCCACCCTCGGGGAGATGGACCGGCACCTGTTCTCCGAGGGGCGGCACGAGCAGCTCTGGGAGGTCCTCGGGGCGCACGTCCAGGTCTACGAGGGGCCGCTGGGCCAGGTGTGGGGCACTTCGTTCGCGGTGTGGGCGCCGCACGCCCGTGGGGTGCACGTCGTCGGCGACTTCAACCAGTGGGACAACTCCGCGCACCCGATGCGCATCCTGGGCAGCACCGGCGTCTGGGAACTCTTCGTTCCCGGGGTCGGCGAGGGCACCCGCTACAAGTTCGACATCACCGGACCGGACGGCCACCGGCGCCTGAAGGCCGATCCGATGGCGCAGGCCGCGGAGGTGCCACCGTCCTCGGCCTCGATCGTCACCCGCAGTCACCACGAGTGGGGCGACCACGAGTGGCTGCAGCGGCGGGCCGAGCGCGACCAGCACGCCGGGCCGATGAGCGTCTACGAGGTGCACCTGGCGTCCTGGCGCCGCGGGCTGTCCTACCGGGAGCTGGCCGACCAATTGGTCGTCCTACGTCTCCGAGATGGGCTTCACGCACGTGGAGTTCATGCCTGTGATGCAGCACCCCTACGGCCCGTCCTGGGGCTACCACGTCACCGGCTACTACGCGGCCGACTCCCGCCTGGGCTCCCCCGATGAGCTGAAGCTGCTGATCGACCGGCTGCACCAGGCCGGCATCGGCGTCATCCTGGACTGGGTCCCGGGCCACTTCGCGACCGACCCGTGGGCCCTGGCCCGGTTCGACGGCACCCCGATCTACGAGCACCCGGACCCGCGCAAGGGCTGGCACCCCGAGTGGGGCTCCTACATCTTCGACTTCGGTCGGCCCCAGGTGCGCAACTTCCTGGTCGCCAACGCGCTGTTCTGGCTCGAGGAGTTCCACGCCGACGGGCTGCGGGTCGACGGGGTCGCCTCCATGCTCTACCTGGACTACTCCCGCGACGAGGGCCAGTGGGTGCCCAACCGCTTCGGTGGACGGGAGAACCTCGAGGCGGTGGGCCTGCTCCAGGAGACCAACGCCACGGCATACAAGCGCACTCCCGGGATCGTCACGGTCGCCGAGGAGTCGACCTCCTGGCCCGGGGTGACCCGGCCGACCGACCAGGGCGGGCTGGGCTTCGGGTTCAAGTGGAACATGGGGTGGATGCACGACTCGCTGGACTACGTCGGCGCGCAACCCGATCCACCGGCAGTACCACCACCACCAGCTGACCTTCTCGCTGATGTACGCCTTCAGCGAGCGGTTCGTGCTGCCGATCAGCCACGACGAGGTGGTGCACGGCAAGGGGTCGCTGCTGCGCAAGATGGCCGGCGACCGGTGGCAGCAGCTGGCCAACCTGCGGGCCTACCTGGCGTTCATGTGGGCCCACCCCGGCAAGCAGCTGCTCTTCATGGGTCAGGAGTTCGCCCAGGAGTCGGAGTGGGCCGACGGCCGCAGCCTGGACTGGTGGCTGCTGGACCAGCCGGCGCACGTCGGCGTGCAGCACCTGGTCCGCGACCTGAACCGGTCCTACCGGGACACCCCGGCGCTGTGGGAGGTCGACGACCACCCCTCGGGGTTCCAGTGGTTGGAGGCCGACGACGCCCGGGGCAACACCTTCGCCTTCGTCCGCTACGGCAGGCCGGATGAGGACGGGCAGCGCCCGTTGCTGGTCGCCGTGGCCAACTTCGGCGGGCACCCGCGGTCCCACGTCCGGGTGGGCCTGCCCGCCGGTGGGACCTGGCGGGAGCTGGTCAACACCGACGCCCACGACTACGGCGGCAGCGGCGTCGGCAACATGGGCCAGGTGGAGGCGCAGGACGTGCCGCACCAGGGTCAACCGTGGTCGGCCGAGCTGAGCGTGCCGCCGCTGGGCGTGCTGTGGCTGGTGCCCGATCCCGACGCGGGATCCGCCGACGAGGCCCGGGCGGGGGACGACGCCGAGGAGAACAGCACCACCGAGCAAACCGGCACCACCGAGCAGCAGGAGGACTGACCATGGCCCGTCACGACCGCGCCGGGACGACCGCCCGGGACGAGGACCTCATCGACGTCGCCGCACGTCGTCGACGCGCGTACTACGCACCGCAGCCCGATCCGGAGCAACGTCGGACCAGCAGGTCGCGTTCGGCACCTCCGGGCCACCGCGGGTCAGCTCGCTGGACGCGGCGTTCAACGAGGCAGCACATCGCTGGCGACCACCGCAGGCGATCGTGCGAGTACCGCGCGGCACAGGGCACCGACGGCCCGCTGTTCATCGGCCGCGACACCCACGCGCTGTCCGCGCCCGGCCTGCGGCCAGCGCTCTGGAGGTGCTCGCCGCCAACGACGTCGACCGTGCTGGTCGACAGCGCGCGACGGCTACACCCCCACCCCGGCGGTCTCCCACGCGATCCTGCAGGCACAACGGCGACCGGGCCGCGTACGCATCCGGGCCCGGCTCCGCCGACGGCATCGTGGTCACCCCGTCGCCACAACCCGCCCCGGGACGGCGGGTTCAAGTACAACCCGCCGCACGGCGGACCGGCCGACACCGACGCGACCGGCTGGATCGCCGACCGGGCCAACGAGCTGCTGCGGGCCGGTCTGCGACGGCGTGCGCCGCATCCCGTTCGACCCGCGCGCGCGGCAGCACGCGCACGGCATACGACTACCTGCGCGACCTACGTCGACGGACCTGCCCGAGCGTGGTCGACCTGGACGCGATCCGCGAGGCCGGGCGTGCGGATCGGCGCGGACCCGCTCGGCGGCGCCGCGGTCGACTACTGGGGCGCGATCGCCGAGACGCCACGGGCTGGACCTGACCGTGGTCAACCCGCGAGGTCGACCCGACGCTGGTCGGTTCATGACGCTGGACTGGGACGGCAAGATCCGGATGGACTGCTCCTCGCCCGAACGCGATGGCCTCGCTGATCGGGACGATGCAGGGCGGCGACGCCTACGACATCGCCACCGGCAACGACGCGGACTCCGACCGGCACGGCATCGTCACCCCCGACGGCGGCCTGATGAACCCCAACCACTACCTCGCCGTGGCGATCGAGTACCTGTTCGCGCACCGGCCCGGACTGGCCCGCGCGGCGCCGGCGTCGGCAAGACGCTGGTGTCGCTCGTCGCTGATCGACCGGGTCGTCGCCGCGCTGGGCGCGCACGCTGGTGGAGGTGCCCGGTCGGGTTCAAGTGGTTCGTGCCGGGGCTGCTCGACGGCGTCGGTCGGCTTCGGCGGCGAGGAGTCGCGCCGGGCGCCTCGTTCCTGCGCCGCGACGGCTCGGGTGTGGACCACCGACAAGGACGGGATCATCCTGGCGCTGCTGGCCAGCGAGATCCTGGCGGTCACCGGCAAGATCCCCGTCGCAGCGGTACGCCGAGCTGGTCGGCCGAGCACGGCGACCGCCGCGTACGCCCGCATCGACGCCCCCGCCGACCGGGCAGCAGAAGGCGAAGCTCAAGGCCGCTCAGCCCCGAGGACGTCACGCGCCACCGAGCTCGCCGGCGAGCCGATCACCGCCACGCTCACCGAGGCGCCCGGCAACGGCGCGGCGATCGGCGGGCTCAAGGTGACCACCGAGAACGCCTGGTTCGCCGCCCGCCCCTCCGGCACCGAGGACGTCTACAAGATCTACGCCGAGTCCTTCCGCGGCCCCGAGCACCTGGCGCAGGTGCAGGCCGAGGCCCAGCAGCTCGTGGACGCCGCCCTCACCAGCTAGCCCCCCTCCTTATCGCGACCGGACGGGTGGTGTGGCGGTCCCACACCGCACCGGACGGGTGGTGTGGCGGTCCCCGCACATGGCAAACGCCAGTCCACCCGTTCGGTGACCTCTCAGACCGCCAGATGACGCGTTCGGTGACCTGTCAGACCGCCAGACGAGGCGTCCGGTCGGGAGGGGGAGGCGGTGAGGGTGGAGGTGGGGGTGGGTCAGTAGAGGGCGCTCATCAGGGACTGGCGGGCCTTGGCCACCCGCGGGTCCTGGGCGCCGACTACCTCGAAGAGCGAGAGCAGGTGCTCACGCGCGGCGTTGCGGTCGTCCCCGGCGGTGGCCCGCACAGCGTCGACCAGCCGCAGGAAGGCGTCCTCGACGTGGCCACCGACCAAGTCGAGGTCGGCCGCGGCGATCTGGGCGGCCACGTCCTTGGGGTTGTCGGCGGCGGCCTTGCGGGTGGCTTCGACGTCGAGGTCCTGGGTGCGGCGCAACAACTGGACCTGCCCCAGGCCGAGACGGGCCTCCTCGTCCTGCGGGTTCTCCGTCAGGGCCTGCTCGTATGCCGTGACCGCCGCATCAAGGTCGCCGCGGTCGATCGCGTCGTAGGCCTCCTGGTGCAGGGGCGGCAGCTCGTCCTCGGCCGGAGTCTCGGCGCCGTCCTGGCCCGCTTCGCCGGTCTCGGTCGCCAGGTCCACCCGACCGGTGACTCCGTTGGTCACAGCCGCCTGCAGGAACTGCTCCAGCAGCGGGCGCACCTGGTCCTCGGGCTGCGGGCCGAGGAAGAACGGGGCCGGCTGACCCGAGAGCAGGCCGATGACGGCCGGCAACTGGCTCAGCTGCCCGAAGGCCTGCTGCAGCACCGGGGCGAGCGCCTGCACCACGCCGGGGTTGGCGTTCATCTCCACGGAGACGACCCGGAAGCGTCCCTCGAAGCTCCGGGCGAGCGCGGCGAGGGTGTCGACATACTGCCCGGACTCCGGCAGCTGCTCGGCCCAGAGCACCAGGACGGCCGGCACCTTGAGAGTGTCGGTGACGACCTCGTTGAAGGTCTGGTCGGTGGCGCGGACCACGACCCCGTCGGTGGCGCCGTCCGGCGGCGTGCCACCCCCGGCCGCGCTGGTCCCGGTGGGGCCGGCCGGGCCGCCGGAGGGCGGCGCACCTCCCGGGGCGGGACGGCGGAGCGCGGACAGGTCGACCGCGCCACGCAGGGCTGCGCTGCTGAAGGGTTGCTGCGTCATGGCTCCATTGTCGCCGACGACGGGGTCGACTCCGAAACGGGGCGCAAGGGCGTCAGTCGCCCTCGCCACCGACGATCTGCTCGCGGGCCGCGATGACCTCGGGATCGCCGTCCTCGGGGATGTGCACCGCGACGAAGACCGAGGTGTTGAGCCGGGCCTCGTCGGTGACAGCCCGGTCCCGGGTGAAGTACCACCAGGTGTCGGGCGGGGTGAGCTCCATGCCGCTGTAGACGTCGAACACCGACTCCCGGTCCAGCACCCCGAGGGACAGTCCGGACCCGTCGGCCAACCGCAGCGTGAAGAGCTGCTGGTCGCTCAGCTCGTGGGACTGGGTGAACTCGGCCTGCACCGACACGTCGTTGGCCTGCGCCTGGGCCTCCTGCCGCACGGCGGGCGCGTATCCGTTGGTCCTGATCTCCGTCTCCTCGCCCTCGGACGGGAAGGACAGGTAGGCAGCCAACTCCTCGAGCACCTCGGCTGGCGAGGCGGTCAGCCCCTCGTCGTCGTCCCGCAGGGAGGTCGGCGAGCCGGCGCTGCGCCGGTCGAACTCGCCGAGCGAGGTGCCGGGCAACATGGAGGCCTGCCAGACGATCCGGAACTCCGAGGGATCGCTCTGCCGGGCGATCAGGGACAGCACCGGGGTGCCCTCCTCGGGAACGGACTGGACCAGCACCAGACCGGGCCCGCGGGCCCCGGACCGGCTGATCGCCAGGACGCTGAAGTCGACGGGCGACTCCTCGGCATCCCACTCCGCCGGCTTGCCCTCGACGGGCTCGAGCCGTCCGGCCGCCATCTGTGCCTCCAGCTCCGCGCCGGCGAAGGCCAGCTCCCGGGAGTCGACCGCCTCCTGGCCGTCGAGCTGGGTGGACTCCATGCCCTCGGTCAGCAACTGCTCGGCCCAGGTGTCGGCCTCCTCGATGCTGAGCGTGCCCGCGGGACCCTCGTCCTCGGCGGACTCGTCGGCGCCCGAGGTCGCCCCCGCGGCATCGTCGGTGGCACCCGCGGCGTCACCGGTCGCACCCGCGGCATCACCGGTCGCACCCGCGGCGTCACCGGTGGCCTCGGCGCCGTCGTCCGCGGCCCCGCCGGTGGCGCTGGCGCTGTCGCCGGTGGAGCCGGTCGCGGTGCTGTCGGCGTCGTCGTCACCGGTGCAGGCCGAGAGCACCAGGGTCGACGTCAGGGCAGCCGCGAGCAAGGAATGGGAAAGCTTCATAACGAAATGGTAAACACAGGGGGCTGTGTATTGCGAAATCTGACAGCGCGGGATAACTGCGCGCGCGGCGGGCTCTCCACCCGCTCCACCCCCGGAACTGTTCCCCAGACGTCAAGAACATCGAATCTTTCTCCACAATCCGTCCTCCCACCGCACCCGCGGGCAGCAGACTCGTGCAGCACAGCCGTTCTTGCCAGCCATCAGGAGGCCAGCATGACCTTGACCACTCCGCCCCCGGTCCAGCAGCACACCCGGACCGCGGCGGCCCCGGACGTGCCGTCACCGGACCGCGAGGAGATCCTCGACTTCCACCTCGGGGGCAAGCTGCGGGTGCACTCCAGCGTGGAGCTGACCACGCGGCGCGCCCTGTCCATCGCCTACTCCCCCGGCGTGGCCGAGGTGAGCAGCACGATTGCCGAGCGCCACGAGCTCGCGAGCACCTACACCTGGGCCGGTCGCCTCGTGGCCGTGGTCAGCGACGGCACCGCGGTGCTAGGTCTGGGCAACATCGGCCCCGCCGCGGCGATGCCGGTGATGGAGGGCAAGGCCGCCCTGTTCAAGACCTTCGCCGGTCTGGACTCGATCCCGTTGGTGCTGCCCCGGATGAGCGTGGCCGAGACGGTGGAGACACTGGTCCGGCTCCGGCACAGCTTCGGCGCGATCAACTTGGAGGACGTCAGCGCCCCGCTCTGCTTCGAGTTGGAGAAGGCGCTGGACGAGGCGCTGGACTGCCCCGTGATGCACGACGACCAGCACGGGACCGCGGTGGTCACGCTCGCCGGGCTACGCGGCGCCGCCGCCGTGGTCGGCCGGGACCTGCAGGACCTGCGGGTCGCGGTGATCGGGGCCGGCGCCTCCGGCACCGCCTGCGCCAAGCTGCTCCTGGCCGCCGGGGTGGAGGACATCACGGTGGTGGACTCCCGCGGCATCATCGAGTCCGGCCGCAGCGACCTCAACGAGGCCAAGACCGAGCTCGCCGCGCTCACCAACCCGCGCCGGCTGACCGGCGGCGTCGACACGGCCCTGCGCGGGGCGGACGTGTTGCTCGGCCTCTCCTGCACCACCGTGGCCGAGGAACACATCGCCGCCATGGCCCCGGACCCGATCCTGTTCGGCCTGTCCAACCCGACGCCGGAGGTCTCCCCGCAGCTCGCGGCGCGCTACGCCAGCGTCTACGCGACCGGGCGCAGCGACTACCCCAACCAGGTCAACAACGTGCTGGCCTTCCCCGGGATCTTCAAGGGCGCGCTGGACGCCGGTGCCCCACGGATCACCGAGGAGATGAAGATGGCGGCGGTCGATGCGATCAGCGGCCTGGCCGCCGAGCACCTCAGCCCCACGACGATCCTGCCCAGCCCGCTGGACGCGCGCGTGGCCCCCGCCGTGGCGGCCGCCGTCCAGGGGGCAGCGCTGCCCAGCTGAGCAGCGCCCGAGCTGCCCTCCCGAGCGGAGGGCGACGACCGGTCCGGGTGCTCGGTCGGTCCGGTCGTCCGTCGCGGCCGTGGGTGGGTCTCCCGCCCACGGCCGCGACTATGTCGCCGTCCGCACCATCCGCAGCTCGGTGATCCCGTCGTGCTGGTCGGTCGACTCGGTGCCGTCGCCGGCGAACCCGTGCCGGTGGTAGAAGGCGATCGCGCGCTCGTTGCCCTTGGCCACCCAGAGGTATGCCGAACGGTCGCCGAGGGTGGCGGCCATCAGTTGGTCGGCGAGACCGGTGCCCTGGTGCTCGGGCAGCACGTTGAGCGCCCACAACTGCCAGTCAACCGGGGGCGTGTCGTCGCGGGGCGGCCCGAGGCAGATGAAGCCCACGGGGTCCTCCCGGTGGGACGCGATCAGCACCTGCTGCCCGGTGGCGAGCCGACCACTACGGGCATCGGCGCCGGGCTGCTCCGCCCCGTCGACCCACCGGTCCCACTGCCGCGCGAACCCCTCGGGCGCCAGGGCCTCCAGCACCTCCGGTGCCATCAACCCGGCGTAGGTCTCCCGCCAGATCCGGTGGTGGATCTCCCCCAGTGCCGCGACGTCCTCGCGCCGCGGGAGCCGGAGTCGATAGGCCTCAGGCATCGGTCCCGTCGCGCAGGTGTGCCTCGACGCGGTCCACCTTGGCCTGCAACTGTCCGGTGTAGCCGGGGCGCAGGTCCGCCTTGAGGACCAGGCCCACCCGGGAGGAGTGCGCCGCGACGGCGTCGCACGCGGCCTTGACCACGGCCATGCACTCGTCCCACTCGCCCTCGATGGTCGTAAACATCGAGGTGGTCTCGTGGGGCAGGCCGGACTCCCGCACGACGCGGACCGCGTCGGCGACCGCCGCGCTCACCGAGCCGTCCTCGTCGGCGGCGCCCGACGGGGCGATAGAGAAGGCGAACAGCACCGCTCAGCCCTCGCTTGCCTGAGTCGGGACCCGGACGATCAGCGCGTCCCCCTGGCCACCGCCGCCACACAGCGCCGCGGCGCCCACGCCGCCGCCCCGCCGCTTCAGCTCCAGGGCGAGGTGCAGAGCGAGCCGAGCACCCGACATACCGATCGGGTGGCCCAGGGCGATGGCACCACCGTTGACGTTGACCCGCTCCGGGTCGATCCCCAGCTCCCTGGTGGAGGCCAGACCCACCGCGGCGAACGCCTCGTTGATCTCGACCAGGTCCAGGTCGGTGGGCTCGATGCCTTCCTTCTTGCAGGCGAGGGCGATGGCGCGGGCCGGCTGGCTCTGCAGCGTGGAGTCCGGGCCGGCGACGACCCCCTGGGCGCCGATCTCGGCGATCCACTCCAGCCCGAGCTCCTGGGCCTTGGCCCTGCTCATCACCACGACCGCGGCGGCGCCGTCGGAGATCTGGGAGGCCGACCCCGCGGTGACGGTGCCGTCCTTGCGGAAGGCCGGACGCAGCGTGGCCAGGGTCTCGACCGTGGTGTCGGCCCGGATGCCCTCATCGGTCCGGAACTCGACCGGGTCACCCTTGCGCTGCGGGATGGACACGGTGACGACCTCGTCGTCAAACCGGCCTTCCTCCCACGCCTGGGCTGCCAGCTGGTGGCTGCGGGCGGAGAAGGCGTCCTGCTCCTCGCGGCTGAACTCGCGATCCCCCTCGTTCGCGGCCTCGGTGAGGTCGCCCATCCCCTGGTCGGTGAAGACGTCCCACAGGCCGTCGTAGGCCATGTGGTCGCGCAGCGTCACGTCGCCGTACTTGAACCCGCCGCGGCTCTGCGGCAGCAGGTGCGGCGCGTTGGTCATCGACTCCTGGCCCCCGGCCACCACGATGTCGAACTCCCCGGCGCGGATCAGCTGGTCGGCGAGCGCGATCGCGTTGAGCCCCGACAGGCACACCTTGTTGATGGTCAGCGCCGGCACGTCCATCGGGATGCCGCCCTTGACGGCCGCCTGCCGGGCCGGGATCTGGCCGGCACCCGCGGTGAGGACCTGCCCCATGATGACGTACTCCACCTGGTCGCCGGAGACGCCGGCCTTCTCCAGGGCGCCCTTGATGGCCAGGCCCCCCAGGTCGGTGCCGCTGAAGCCCTTGAGCGAGCCGGACATCCGACCCATCGGCGTCCGGGCGCCCGCGACGATCACGGAGGTGGCCCGGCCCTCGGCGGACCCGCCGGGCTGGCTCGCGGCGGTGGCGGTGTCGGTCATGGTGTCCTCCAACAGCGACGGTGGGGTGTGCAGGGCGGGGTGGCCCCGCCGCTCAACTCTAGTCCCGCAGCCGACCCGCCTCCCGCCCGCCCTCCCCCTGCCGGCGGGGCCGGTGGGTAGGCTCGGGCCATGTCCGCGCTGCCCCCCACCGTGTCCCCCCTGTTGCTGTCCGTGGACCACGTCGGCATCGCCGTGCCGGACCTGGACGCCGCGATCGCCTTCCACCGGGACGTGCTGGGGCTGCAGGTGGTGCACGAGGAGACCAACGACGACCAGGGTGTCCGCGAGGCGATGCTCGCCGTGGGGGGCGAGGGCGGCGGGGCCCAGATCCAGCTCATCGCACCGACCTCACCGGACTCGGCGATCGCCCGCTTCCTGGACCGCTCGGGCCCGGGGCTGCAACAGCTGGCCTACCGGGTGGCCGACGTCGAGGAGGTCGCCGACGCACTGCGCGCGGCCGGGCTGCGGCTGCTGTATGACGAGCCGCGCCGGGGCACCGCGGGCAGCCGCATCAACTTCGTCCACCCGAAGGACACCGGGGGCGTCCTCGTCGAGTTGGTGCAACCCGGTGGGCAGTGAGCGCCGCGGCCCGCTCGGGCTGCTCCGGCTCTCGGACCGGATCCGGACGGCGGTGACCGCGGACCCCGGCCCGACCGGGGACTCCCCGAACGGCTCGCCCCCCGGACGGGGGGGCAGGACCGGCACGGCCGACGGCGCGTCCGGGCGGAGCCGCGGGCCGAACGTGCTGCGCCGCTGGCAGAACTACCGCGAGCGCCAGTTGGACCTGCTCGCCGAGAGCAACCAGTTGCGCCGCGAGCAGGTGGAGGCCGCCCAGACCCCCCGCGCCGCCCAGCCAGCTGCGGCCGCCCCGGCCGAGCAGCCGACCACCGGAGGGACCGAGGAGCGGTCCCCGACCGGCATCAGCATCCGGTCCCCCTTCTACTTCGGGTTCGTGGCCGCGCTCGGCGTCTTCACGGCATACCTCCTGGCGACCAACCTCGCGAGGCTGAGCTCGGTGATCACCTTCGTGGTCGTCGCCTTCTTCCTCACCGTCGCCCTCAACCCCCTGGTGGAGGCGCTCTCGCGGCGCGGCCTCCCGCGGTCCGGCGGAGTGTTCGTGGTGTTCGTGGGGTTGCTCGGCGGCGTCGCACTGCTGGGCTTCCTGGTGATCCCGCCGATCGTGAGCGAGACCGGGACGTTCTTCGAGCGGGCCCCCACCTACATCGACGACCTCGAGCACACCCAGTGGTTCAACGACCTGGACCAGCGCTTCGACATCACCTCCCGGTTCAGCGAGGAACTGGAGCGGCGGCTGACCGACAGCGAGTTCGTCACCACGGTGTTCGGCGGTGTGCTGGGCGCCGCCGGGTGGGTGGCCATCGGGGTGGTCGGCATCCTGTCCACCCTGATCCTGACGCTGTACTTCATGGCCGCGCTGCCGGCGGTGAAGGACGCGGCCTACCGGATGGTCCCGGCCAGCCGCCGCCCCCGGGTGATCTACCTGGCGGAGGAGATCATGCGCCGGGTCGGTGGCTATGCCCTGGGGCAGATCCTCGTCGCCACGGTGAACGGCACCTGCTCCTGGATCATGATGGAGATCCTCAACATCCCGTATGCCGTGGTGCTGGCCGCGATGGTCGGCATCCTGGGCCTGATCCCGCTGGTCGGCGCCACCCTCGGCGCCGCGATCGTGGCGGCGGTCGCGCTGTTCCAGGACCCCACGCTGGCGCTCATCGTCATCGCGTACTACGTCATCTACCAGCAGGTCGAGAACTACGTGATCGTCCCGCGCATCATGCACCGCACGGTCTCGGTGCCGGGGGCGGTCACCGTCGTCGCCGTGCTCGCCGGCGGCACCCTGCTGGGCGTGCTCGGCGCCCTCCTGGCGATCCCCGTTGCCGCGGGACTGCTCCTCATCTACGAAGAGGTCGTCGTCCCCCGCCAGTCCAAACTCTGACCATTTTCGTAGCGAGATTGTCGTCCCAGCACGTCTTTTCGTAGCGATTCTGCGCGAACAGATCCGCTACGAAGTCCGCCCCGTGCCGGGCAAAGTCATCACAAAAATTGGGGTGGGGTTGACCGGACGACCATTGACAGGTCCCCGCGCCACGGGCCAGACTCGGGCCTGCCGCTCACATGTCACATGGATGTGCACATATGAGCACCCGACGAGGCGAGGAGGGCTCGGAGATGGGTTGGCGAGGCACCGGTCGCACGGGAGCCGTGGTGGTGGCTGTGCTCCTGGGCTCGGCAGCGTGCGGCTCGGACGGGGACGGTGCGCAGGGGGGCAGTGACCGGCTCACCATCGCCACCGTGAGCAACGCCGATGCCACCCGGATGCAGGAGCTCGCCCACCACTTCACCGAGGCCAACCCGGGCGTGGACCTGGAGTGGGTGACGTTCGAGGAGAACGAGCTGCGGCAGCGGGTGACGACCGACATCGCGACCGACGCGGGCCAGTTCGACGTCGTGATGCTGGGCGCCTACGAGGTGTCGATCTGGGCGGATCGGGACTGGCTGGTGCCGCTGGAGGACCTGGGCGAGGACTACGATGTCGACGATCTGCTGCCACCGGTCCGGGAGGCGCTCTCCCACGGCGGCACCCCGCACGCACTCCCCTTCTACGGCGAGTCGGCGCTGACGATGTACCGCACCGACCTGTTCGAGGACGCTGGCCTGGACATGCCGGACCCCCCCACCTGGGACTTCATCAAGGAGGCCGCGGCGACCCTGGCCGAGCAGGAGGGCCAGACATATGGCATCTGCCTGCGGGGCAAGCCCGGCTGGGGCGAGAACATCGCCTTCATCACCGCCATGGCCAACTCCTACGGTGCCCGGTGGTTCGACCCCGAGTGGGCCCCGCAGTTCGACACCGAGCCCTGGCAGGCCGCGCTCACCGACTACGTCGCCCTGGGCGAGCACGCACCACCGGGCTCGGCCGACCACGGCTACCTGGAGAACCTGGAGCTGTTCAGCAACGGCGAGTGCGCCATCTGGGTCGATGCCACGGCGGCGGCCTCCTACGTCAGCGACCCGGAGTCCTCCCAGGTCTCCGAGGACGTCGGCTTCGCGCTGGCCCCCGACGCGGGGTTGGAGCAGCGCGCCCACTGGCTGTGGGCCT
Source organism: Ornithinicoccus sp. (assembly GCF_057176825.1). Lineage (NCBI taxonomy): Bacteria > Bacillati > Actinomycetota > Actinomycetes > Micrococcales > Intrasporangiaceae > Ornithinicoccus > Ornithinicoccus sp. The sequence continues at coordinate 3,287,608 of NZ_CM169976.1, forward strand.
GGTCGCTGGCCGTCCCGGAGAGCTCGGAGCGCCGGGACGAGGCGGTGGCCTTCGTCACCTGGGCCACGTCCACGGAGTACACCGAGCTGGTGGCCGAGGAGTACGGCTGGCTGCACGCCCCGCCGGGCACCCGGACCTCGCTGTATGAGAACCCGGACTATCTCCAGGCCGCGCCGTTCGCCGACCTGACCCTGGAGTCGATCGGGGCCGCGGACCCGCAGCAGCCCACGGCCGAGGAGGTCCCCTACACCGGGATCCAGTACGTGGCGATTCCGGAGTTCCAGGGCATCGGGACGGCGGTCGGATACCGCTTCTCGGCGGCGCTGGCCGGCGACATCACCGTGGCCGAGGCCCTCGAGGACTCCCAGTGGGTCACCGAGCAGGTCATCGAGCGCACCCGCTTCATCGAGGAATAGCCGACAGGCGAGGACCCAGGAGGAACGATGGGGAGCCCCACCACCGAGGAGAGGCAGGCTGAGCTGGCTGCCATGGACCCGGAGCAACTCCCGGTCCCTGATCACCGGCTGAAGTCCAGCGGACACTTCGCGGGGCTCTACGCTGCCGAGCACGTCGCCGCGACAGAGTTCGTGTTCGGCGCCACCTTCGTCGCGCTGGGGGCAGGGATCTGGGACATCCTGGTCGGGCTCCTCATCGGCAACACGCTCGCGATCCTGAGTTTCTGGCTGATCACGACACCGATCGCCCGCCAGGCGCGGTTGAGCCTCTACACCTACCTGCAGAAGATCGCCGGCGACTCGATGTCGCGCATCTACAACGGGGCCAACGCGATCATCTTCGCCGTCATCGCCGCGGCGATGATCACCGTGTCGGCCACCGCGGTGCGGCGCATCTTCGGCATCCCAGCCCAGGTGGACCCTTACCCCAACCACATCGGCTTCGTCATCATCGCGGTCCTGTTCAGCGCGGTCGCGGTCCTGGTGGCCGTGTTCGGCTTCAACGCCCTGGCGGAGTTCGCCGGCATCTGCGGGCCGTGGCTGATGGTGATGTTCACCGTCGGCGGCATGGTCCTCCTCCCGGCGGTCACCGAGTCGATCACCGGCTACACCACGCTCAACGGCTTCTCCGACTTCGTCGACGTGGCCAGCGCCACGGTCTTCACCGGGATCAACGCCGAGGGCCAGCCGGGGATCGGCATGCTCGAGGTCGCCGGCTTCGCCTGGGCCGCCAACACCTTCGCCCACTTCGGGCTGATCGACATGGCCTTGCTGCGCTATGCCAAGAGCTCCAACGCCGGTCTGGCCACCAGCACCGGCATGATGTTCGGACACTACGTGGCGTGGATCTCCGCCGGTCTCATGGGCGCCGCCACCGCGGCCATCACCCAGACCAGCATCGTGATGCTGGACCCCGGGGACGTCGCCTGGTATGCCCTCGGCATCGCCGGCTTCGCCACGGTGATCGTCGCGGGCTGGACGACCGCCAACTCCAACCTCTACCGCGCAGGATTAGCGGCCCAGGCGGTCTTCCCGCAGTTCTCCCGGGTCAAGGTGACGCTGGTGACCGGGCTCGGGGTGGTCGTCGCCAGCTGCTTCCCGTTCATCTACATCAACCTGCTCCCGCTGCTCACCTACGCCGGCGTCATCCTGGTGCCGGTCGGCGGCATCGTCTTCGCCGAGCACCACCTGTTCCCCCGGATCGGCCTGACCCGCTTCTGGTACAAGTACAAGGGCGACCAGCACAACGTGCCCGCCCTGCTGAGTTGGGCCATCTCCCTGCTGGCCGCCGTGGGGATGATCCTGCTCGACTTCATGCCCTACTTCTACATCTTCCTGCCGACCTGGCTGATCTCGATCCTGGCCTACACCTGGCTGGCCAAACGGTTCGGGGCCGACCAGGCCTACCCGGAGGGCGAGGCCGAGGAGCAGGAGTTCCAGGAGCAGGTCGCGCAGTTCCACGAGGAGCGGGGACGCGAGGAGGGCGTGGAGACGATCAAGGACACGACGCCGCTGGGCCGAGGGATCAAGGTGGTCTACATCGTCGCGCTGCTGGTCTGCCTCGCCGCCGCCTGGCGCACCCTGTTCGACAGCCCGGACCTCTACACCTACTACGTGAACCGGGAGACGTTCTACACCGTCGCCCTGTGGACCACGATCGTCTACTTCGTCTTCGCCTACTGGGGCCTGCAGCGGACCAAGCGGCTGACCGCCCGCGCCAAGGCCGAACGCCCGGCCCCACCGAAGGACACCACCGCACCCCGGCTGGGCTGAACCGGGCCGCCCGGCACGGACCAGTCCCTGCACCCGGTCGTGGGTGCCCGAGACCGCCCCGTATGCCGTGTCCTAGGTTGGGTGCATGCGCGCCACTGTTCTCCAGCAGCCCGGGTCCCCGCTCACCGTGGAGGAGGTGGCGATCGCCCCGCCCCAGGCGGGCGAGGTCCTCGTGCGGGTCGTGGCGTGCGGGGTCTGCCACACCGACCTGCACGTGATGAAGGACGAGGTGGCCTTCCCCACGCCGTGCGTGCTGGGCCACGAGATCTCCGGGTTCGTGGAGGAGGTCGGCGACGGCGTCGTCGGCCTGGCTCCGGGAGACCGGGTCGTCGGATCGTTCATCATGCCGTGCGGCACCTGCCGGCACTGCGTGCGCGGACGGGAGGACATCTGCGAGGTCTTCTTCTCCCAGAACCGGCTGCGCGGCACCCTCTACGACGGGACGAGCCGACTGTCCCGGCCGGACGGCTCACCGCTGGCGATGTACTCCATGGCCGGGCTGGCCGAGCACGCGGTGGTGCCGGCCACGGCGGTCTACCCGGCCCCGGAGGGGCTGGACCTGGTCGACGCCGCCGTGCTCGGGTGCAGCGTCTTCACCAGCGTCGGGGCGGTGCGCAACGTGGGCCGCGTCCAGGTCGGCGAGAGCGTCGCCGTGGTCGCCGCCGGCGGCGTGGGGCTCAACATCGTGCAGGTGGCCAAGGCGTTCGGCGCCAGCCTGATCATCGTGGTCGACGTGGTGCCGGAGAAGCTGGAGCTGGCCCGCCGGCTCGGCGCGACCCACACCATCGACGGGCGCGCGGAGGACCACGTGGAGCAGGTGCGGGCCGTCACCGGCGGGCGGGGCGTCGACGCCGCGTTCGAGGCGCTGGGCCGCCCCGGCACGGTGGACACCGCCATCCGGGTGGCCGACGACGGCGGCCGGGTGGTGCTGGTCGGGATCGCCCCGGTCGGGGTGAAGGCCGAGTTCGACATCACCCATGTGGTGCGGCGCAAGATCCAGATCCTCGGCTCGTTCGGCGCCCGCGCCCGCAGCGACATGCCATTGGTGCTGGACCTGGCCGCCTCCGGCCGACTCGACCTGGCCGGCATGATCACCGACCGGTTCTCCCTGGACGAGGCTCCCCTGGCCTATCAGAAGCTGGCCGCCGGCGAGGTCGTCGGCCGCGCCGTCATCGAGGTCTCCCGCCCCTGAGCGTGGCGCCCCCCGGGCCCGTGCCTCAGGCCCAGGACCCTCCCGGCGGGCGGGAGCCGCGGGCGTTCCAGCACGTGGTGTGCCAGTGCCGCCGGTTCTCCAACCCCTGCATCGCCTCGCTGGGCCAGACCACGGTGTGGGCCAGCGCAGCCGACAACTCCTGCTGGCAGCCCGGGCAGCGGAAGCGGCGCCCGGAGTTGTTGCCCCGCACCTGTCGCACCGTCCACAGCTGGCCGGCGAACTCCACCTCCTGGGTGGCAGACAGCTGGAGCGGCCGGGGCCCGGCGGGGCGGGCGGGCCGGCGCGCCCCGCGCCGGCCGCGGGGCCGGTTGGAGCGGGGCATCAGTCCTCGGTGCCGGCCCCGGTGAAGGGGCGGTCCAGCAGCACGTGCTCGACCAGCAACGGCGAGGGCGCCAGGTGGGGCGCGAAGCCGCCGGTGCCGGAGTAGAGCTCCTCGGTGCCGGCGAGCACCTCGTCGGCACCGATGTGGTCGATCATCGCGAACGGCCCCATGGGGTAGCCCAGGCCGTACTGGATCGCCGTGTCGATGTCCTCGACCGAGGCGTAGCCCTCGTCGAGCATCCGGACGGCGTCGTTGAGGTGGGTCATCAGCAGTGCGTCGACCACCAGGCCGGTGCGGTCCCTGCTGACGACCGGCTCCGCACCGATCCCCCGGACGAACCCGCGCAGCGCGGCCACCGTCTCAGGCGACGTGGCGTGGCTGGTGCCGACCTCGACCACCTGGCCGTTGCCGGTGGGCGCGTGCACCCGCAGCACCACCGTCTCGGCCGGGCGCCCGCTGAGCGCCGCGAGGGCCACGGACGAGTAGGTGTTCACCGTGGCCAGGACGGCGCCGTCGCGGGCCACCTCGCCCAGCTCGGCGAACAGGTCGTCCACGTCCCGCCCGGTGAGCTCCTCCTCGGTGGTCGCCTCACCCTCGTCCTGGGCCTCGACCACCAGGTCGACATCGGCCACCCCCGACAGGTCCCCCGCCGGGTCGCTCAGGTGCGTGACGGCATACCCCTCGCTCTCGAAGCGGGCCACCAGCTCGGCGGCGACGGCCCCGTCCCCGACCACGGCCACGCTCCTGATGGCCGCGCTCTCGGCGTCCGGCCCCGGGGTCAGCTCGTCGGCCGCCAGGTCGCGGCCGCCCGGCCCCTCGTAGCTGTAGAAGCCGCGCCCGCTCTTGCGGCCCAGCCGCCCGGAGACGACCATCCGCTCCAGCATCGAGCTGGGCGCGTGCAGCGGGCTGCGGCTGTGGCCGTAGATCACCTCGCCGATGTGGTGGCAGACGTCCAGGCCGACCAGGTCCATCAGGGTCAACGGCCCCATCGGCAGCCCGGCGCCGACCCGCATCGCGGTGTCCAGGTCCTCCCGGCTGACGTGCCCGTGCTCGACCATCGTCAGCGCCGTGTTGAGGTAGCCGAATAGCAGGTAGTTGGCCACGAACCCGGCCCGGTCCCCCACCACGACCGGCCGCTTGCCCAGCCCCGCGACCAGGTCACGGACCGCCCCGGTGACGGCCTCGTCGGTGCGCAGCGTGTGGATGACCTCGACCAGCTGCATCACCGGGGCCGGGTTGAAGAAGTGCACCCCGACCACCCGCTCGGGGTGGGCGGTCGGCGCGGCGATCGCGGTGATCGACAGGCTCGAGGTGTTGCTCGCCAGCACGGCGTCCTCGGCCACGATGCCGTCGAGCGCGCCGAACACCTCGTGCTTGAGCTCCAGCACCTCGGGCACCGCCTCAACGACCAGGTCGGCCGGGGCGAGGTCATCCATCTCGGTGGTGACGGTGATCCGGTCCAGGATCTCCTGGCGTCCCGCCTCGTCCAGCTTGCCGCGGGACACGGCACGGTCCATGGAGCGGGTCAGGATGTCCCGGCCCCGCTCGGCGAACTCCTGCGAGCTCTCCACGCCGATCACGGTCAGGCCCCCTCGGGCGAAGACCTCCACGATGCCGGCACCCATGGTGCCCAGGCCGATCACTCCGACGGTCCGGATCTGCTTACCCATGGGTCACATCCTCTCACCGGCCGGGATCCCGCCGCGGGTTAGGGTGGCCGGCGTGCGAGTGGTGATTGCCGACTGCAGCGTCGACTACGAGGGTGCCCTGCAGGCGCACCTGCCGCTGGCGACCCGACTGCTCATGGTCAAGGCCGACGGCTCGGTCCTGGTGCACTCCGACGGCGGCTCCTACAAGCCGCTGAACTGGATGGCGCCGCCGTGCTCGATGACCGAGCTGGAGCCGGACGAGGCCGAGGCGCAGGAGGGGGTGGCCGCGGTCTGGCTGGTCCGGCACGCCAAGCGGGAGGACACCCTGCGGATCCGCCTGTATGCCGTGCACAGCGACACCGCGCACGCGCTCGGCGTGGACCCGGGGCTGGTGAAGGACGGGGTGGAGTCCCAGCTGCAGGCGCTGCTGGCCGAGCACATCACCACGTTGGGCGAGGGCTACTCGTTGCTGCGCCGGGAGTTCCCCACCGCGATCGGCCCGGTCGACATCCTGTGCCGCGACGCCGACGGTGCCACGGTGGCGGTGGAGATCAAGCGCCGCGGGGACATCGACGGCGTCGAGCAGCTCACCCGCTATCTGGAGCTGCTCAACCGGGACCCCGCGCTGACCGTCAAGGGCCAGGTCCAGGGCGTCTTCGCCGCCCAGGTGATCCGGCCGCAGGCCCGCACCCTGGCGACCGACCGCGGCATCCGCTGCGTGACCCTGGACTACGAGGCGTTGCGCGGGATGGACGACGCGGAGTCGCGCCTGTTCTAGGGCCCGCTGACCCGCCCCGGTGCTGGCACAATCCCCCCATGACCCGTCAGGCTGCCATCTCCGCACCCAACCCCGTCGCCGCCCAGGCCGGCCAGGCGGCGCTGGCCTCCGGCGGCAACGCCGTGGACGCCGCCATGGCGGCGATGATCACCGCGACGGTGACCGAGCCGGGGGTGGTCTCCCCCCTGGGCGGCTGCTACATCAACATCTGGCCGGTGGACGGCGACCCGGTGGTGATCGACGGCAACGTGGAGATGCCCGGCCGCGGCGCCGACCCCGCGCGGTTCGGCGCGGGACTGATCGAGTGCGTCACGACATACGGGGGCGGCCTGACCACCTATGCCGGGCCCGGGTCGGTGGCCACGCCCGGGATGTTCGCGGCGATGGGGCTGGCCAGCGAGCGGTACGGCCGGGCCCCGTGGGCCGAGCTGTTCCCGGTGGCCGAGCACAGCGCCAGGGCGGGGTTCCCGCTGAGTCAGACCGGCGCGATCTACTTCCCCCTGGTCGCGCACACCATCTTCGGCTGGGACCCGGTGACCCGGGGGCGCTACACCGACGACGGCGGCTCCTGGCCGGCCGGTCACCTGATCGTCGACGAGGACCTGGCCCAGACCCTGGCCCAGGTGGCCGCGGAGGGGGCCTCCAGCCTGTACACCGGCGACCTGGGCCGGGCCATCGCGGCCGACGTGCAGGAGCGGGGCGGGCTGCTCACCGCCGAGGACCTGAGCGCCTACCGTGCCGTGGTGCGCCCGGCGCTGCGCACCGCGTTCGGGCCCTGGGACCTGGCGTGCAACCCGCCTCCGTCGATCGGCGGGCCGGTGCTCACCGCGATGCTGCGGGCGCTGGGCGACATCGCCGGCCCCGTGTCGGCCGACCGCGCCGCGCGGGCGATGGAGCAGGTGCTGGACCTGCGGATGCACCGGATCGACACCGCCGAGGACCTGCACGCCGCCGGGGAGGAACTGCTGGCGACCATCGCGGCCTTCGGCGACGTCGGCCTGCCCACCTCACCGGACACCGCGCACGTCTCCGTCGTCGACAGCGACGGCACCGCCTGCGCGCTCACCGCGTCCGCGGGCTACGGCTCGGGGATGACCGTGGCCGGCACCGGACTGATGGCCAACAACGCGTTGGGCGAGCCGGAGTTGAACCGGCGGGGTCTGCACGTCCTGGCCCCGGGCACCCGGATGGCCTCCAACATGTCGCCCACGACGGCCCGGCACGCCGACGGCTCCCGGCTGGCGATCGGCTCCCCCGGGGCGGACCGGATCACCACGGCCCTGCTGCAGGTGCTGCTGCACTTCTGCGTGCACGGCGAGGAGCTGCAGCACGCGATCAATGCGCCGCGGCTGCACGTGCGGCACCTGGAGGACGGCACCGCCCGGATCGACCTGGAGCGGGACGAGCACCTGACGGCGCAGTTGGCCGATCACGACCTGCCGCTGCACGAGTACGAGCCGCAGGACATGTACTTCGGCGGGGTCGGGGCCGCGCTGCTGTCCCACGACGGGACGCTGAGTGCCGGGGCGGACCCGCGGCGTGCCTCGGCGACGGCCGTGGGCTAGGGCCGGGGAGGGCTGAAGGCTCGGTGTGCTGCGGGGCGTCAGCGCAGGGCGGCGGGCGGGAACGGCGGCGGGATGACCGCGGGAGCGCCCTGGTAGCCGGACAGCGAGCTGGCGGTGTCCAGCCTCGTCATCACCAGGTGCAGTTTGGTCAGGCGGAACAGCCGCTCCAGCCGGTCGGAGGCCTCGGCGATGACGAGCCGGCGTCCGCCACGGCGGGCCCGCTGGTGCAGCCCGACCAGCACGCCCAGGCCGCTGGCGTCAGAGACCTCCGCCTCGGCCAGGTGCAGCACCAGGTCGCCCTCGCCCGCGGCGAGCAGCCGTTGCAGCTGGGCCCGGACCTCCGGGACGGTGCGCACCCCGAGCACGCCACGGATCGTCGCCTCGCGGCCGGGTGAGTTGACCAGGATCTCGACCGGTCCCCGCCACACACCTGCTGCACTCGTCATCGACGTTCCCCTATCTGCGTCGTCCCGGCATTTCTACTGCTAAGAACGTCACGGTGGCCCGAACCGTTGCTGCGCCTCGGATCACGTTTTGATAACGATAGCCCAGCGGTGTCCACAACACGGGGAACGGCACGGGAACGGCCCGCATCTGAGACGATCGCGGCATGGTCATCCTGAACCGCATCTACACCCGCACCGGCGACGACGGCACCACGGCGCTGGGCGACTTCAGCCGCACCGGCAAGAACGACCCGCGCCTGGTCGCCTACGCCGACACCGACGAGGCCAACTCCTGCCTGGGGGTGGCCATCGCCTGCGGCGCGTTGCGGGAGGACGTGGCCGCGACCCTGACCCGGGTGCAGAACGACCTGTTCGACGTGGGGGCCGATCTGTGCAACCCGCTGCGCGGCAGCTATGAGCACCCGCCGCTGCGGGTCCAGGAGGAGTGGGTGCAGGAGCTGGAGGCCGACTGCGACCGGCACAACGAGGAGCTCACCAAGCTGCGCTCCTTCATCCTGCCCGGCGGGTCATCGGGCGCCGCGCACCTGCACGTGGCCCGGACGGTGGTCCGGCGGGCGGAGCGCGCGGCCTGGGCCGCCATCGAGGCGTATGGCGTGGAGCCGGCGGGTGCGGATGCCCCCAAGGGCGAGGGTGGGGTGAACCCACTCACGGCGACGTACCTGAACCGGCTCTCCGACCTGCTCTTCATCCTGGGACGGGTCGCCAACCTGGAGCGGGGCGGCGACGTGTTGTGGCAGCCGGGTGGCGGCCGGGCCTAGGTGAGCTGCTCGACCAGTCGGGGCACCGAGGCGAACTCGGCGCGGTGCCGCTCCAGGCTGCTGCGGCTGCGTCCTTTGGCCATGCTCCCGAGCAGGTGCCAGAGGGCCGCGAACGACCAGTGGTAGGCCAGCGAGGTCAGCTCGGCCTCCGTGGTGCGGTGCTCTCGGTACTCCTCGAGGAAGACGGCGGTGGTGCGGTCGAGGATGTCGAGGTCGGTGCGGTCGGCGCGGGACAGCCTTGCCCGGGCCCGGTGCACGAACTCACCCAGGTCCCGTCCCGGGTCACCCGGGACGGCCCGGTCCAGGTCGATCACGGTGACGACGCCGGCGGGGGGATCGAGGAAGACGTGCTCGGGATGGTAGCGCCCGTGGGTGGTGCGGTGGACCGCGTGGGCGGTCGGCGGGTTCCGGGCGAGCAGGGTCTGGAGCAGGCCCGCGGTCTCCTCCGCCAGTTCCGGGTGCGCCGCGGCCAGCACGTCCCGCCGGGCCACCAGCCGGTCCAGCGGCGCGCGTGCCCGGTCGGTGGTGCGGACCACCGCGGTCGGGGTCTCGTGCAGGTCGGCCAGCCAGCGGGCGGCCCCGCGCACCCCGTCCAGCCAGCGTCGGGCGGGCTCCGAGGGCGGCGACCGGTCGTGGACGAGCGAGGTCAGCGGGTCCCCCGGCGCGGCTTGCAGGACGACCAGGTTGTCTTCGGGGCGGTGCTCGAGCACGGCGGGGACGCGGTGCTCGGCGTCGTCGTCGAAGCCTTCGTCCCGGAGGGCCGTCAGCACCACGACGCAGCGCTCCGCCTCCGCGGGGGTGGCGTAGGTCTTGACGTAGACCGAGCGGCCCTCGTGGGTGTGCCGCACGACCCTGCGACCGGCGCCACGGTCACGGACCAGGGTCCTGGTCGGAGGCGTCGTTGCCATGCTCGACCCTACCGAAGACGTGGCCGTCGGGCACGCCCCCTGCCGGAGGCCTACGCGACGTTGGCGTTCCAGCCCGGGGGCACCGACTCCAGCCACGCGCGCAGCGCGGTGTAGTGCTCCTCCCCGAGCGCCAGGTCGAACGTCTGGTTGCCGTAGCGGCAGGAGACCTGGATACCGGGTGTCCCCGGCACCAGGACCGGGCACTCCCCCTCGGGGGCGGGACGGGCGATCCCCAGGTCGAGGTGGGCGCGCTCCCAGGTGTGCTGCACCCGCATCGAGCGACCGCCCGGACCATGGTGGTCCAGGCGGTCGTGGTCATAGCGCAGCGTCCCCGGGGTCCAGGGGTCCTCGGCAGTGGCGCGGTAGCAACACGGCACGGAGCGGGGCCCCCCGTCCCCCACGAAGTGCGAGAAGGCGAACAGTCCGATCCCGAGCAGCAGGCAGGCGGCGACGACGCCCATCGCCACGAGGAGGATCGCGCCGCCGTCCACGTCAGTCCGTCGTGCTCGCGCTCAGGGACCCTTCGACCTGCTCGGCCACGATCGTCACCCGGTCGTGGTCCACGGACAGGAAGCCGGAGTCGATGTGCACGCTCTCCCGCCCCGCGGACGTGTCAATGCTGACCTCACCGGCCACCAGCACCCCGAGGAGCGGGGCGTGGCCCGGCAGGATCCCCAGGTCCCCCTCGGTGCTCCGGGCCCGGACGGACTGGGCCTCTCCGGACCACACCTTGCGGTCGGCGGCCACGAGTTCCACCTGCAACGCACTCACGCGTCGTGTCCCTTCGGTCGTTGTGCGGGTTGATCAAGTCTAGCCGGATGCGACGGTGCCGATCGCCGCGCGGGTGTGGCGGGCGCGGGGATCGGCACCGTGAGCATCTCAGCTCAGGAGTTCTTCTCCAGCTCGGCGGCCTGACGCTCCACGTCGTCCAGGCCACCACACATGAAGAAGGCCTGCTCGGGCACGTGGTCGTACTCGCCGTCGGCCACCTTGGTGAAGGCCTCGATGGTGTCGGCCAGCGGCACGGTCGAACCCTCGATGCCGGTGAACTGCTTGGCGACGTAGGTGTTCTGCGACAGGAACCGCTGGATCCGGCGGGCGCGGCCGACGAGGATCTTGTCCTCCTCGGAGAGCTCGTCGATGCCGAGGATCGCGATGATGTCCTGCAGCTCCTTGTAGCGCTGCAGGATCGACTTGACGCGCACGGCGGTGTCGTAGTGGTCCTGGGCGATGTACCGCGGGTCCAGGATCCGGCTGGTGGAGGTCAGCGGGTCCACGGCCGGGTAGATACCCATGGACGCGATCGGCCGGGACAGCTCGGTGGTGGCGTCCAGGTGGGCGAAGGTGGTCGCCGGGGCCGGGTCGGTGTAGTCGTCGGCCGGCACGTAGATCGCCTGCATCGAGGTGATCGAGTGACCACGGGTCGAGGTGATCCGCTCCTGGAGCACGCCCATCTCGTCGGCCAGGTTCGGCTGGTAGCCCACGGCCGAGGGCATCCGGCCCAGCAGGGTGGAGACCTCCGAGCCGGCCTGGGTGAACCGGAAGATGTTGTCGATGAACAGCAGCACGTCCTGCTTCTGCACGTCGCGGAAGTACTCCGCCATCGTCAGCGCGGACAGCGCGACCCGCAGCCGGGTGCCCGGCGGCTCGTCCATCTGGCCGAAGACGAGGGCGGTCTGGCCGAGCACGCCGGCCTCCTCCATCTCGACCATCAGGTCGTTGCCCTCACGGGTGCGCTCGCCCACCCCGGCGAACACCGACACACCACCGTGGTCGCGGGCCACACGGGCGATCATCTCCTGGATGAGCACCGTCTTGCCCACGCCGGCGCCGCCGAACAGGCCGATCTTGCCGCCCAGCACGTACGGCGTCAGCAGGTCGATGACCTTGATGCCGGTCTCGAACATCTGGGTCTTGGACTCCAGCTGGTCGAAGGCCGGGGCCTCGCGGTGGATACCCCACCGCTCGGTGACCTCGAGGGTCTCGCCCTCCTCCAGGTTCAGGCAGTCACCGGTGGCGTTGAAGACCTTGCCGAGGGTGACGTCGCCGACCGGGACCGTGATGGGGCCGCCGGTGTCCTGCACCGCGGCGCCACGGACCAGTCCGTCGGTCGGCTGCAGCGAGATGGCGCGGACCATGTTGTCGCCGATGTCCTGGGCGACCTCGAGGTTGATGTTCTGCGCGCCGTTGCCGAGGTCGACCTCGGTGGTCAGCAGGTTGTAGAGGGATGGGGATCTTGCCCGGGGGGAACTCGACATCGACCACGGGGCCGATGATGCGGGCGAGGCGGCCGACGCCCCCCTCCGTCGGGGTCGGCGCCGTGGTGTCCGTGACAGTGGCAGTCATCAGTGCTTCCTTCTCACTTGGCGTCGGCGAGGGCGCTGGCGCCGCCCACGATTTCGCTGATCTCTTGGGTGATCTCGGCCTGGCGGGCCTGGTTGGCCAACCGGGTGTAGGTCTTGATGAGTTCCTCGGCGTTGTCGGTCGCCGACTTCATCGCCCGCTGCCGGGCGGCCAGCTCGGACGCGGCCGACTGCAGCAGGCAGTTGTAGATGCGGGAGGTGACGTACTGCGGCAGCAGCGCGTCCAGCACCTGCGGACCGTCCGGCTCGAACTCGTAGAGCGGGTAGAGGTCCTCCTCGGAGGTGGGCGCATCGTCGTCCACGACCTCCAGCGGCAGCAGGCGGATCACCTGCACCTCCTGGGTGACCATGTTGACGAACCGGGTGTAGACCACGTGGATCTCATCGACCCCGCCGTTCTCGGCGCCGGCGATGAAGTCCGCGGTGAGCCGCTCCCCGATCTCCTTGGCCACCTCGAAGGTCGGCGCGTCGGAGAAGCCGGACCAGACCTGCGCGAACTCACGCTGGCGGAACTTGTAGTAGCCCTCCGCCTTGCGGCCCGCGAGGTAGGGCTGGAACGTCTTGCCCTCCTCCTGCAGCAGCTCGCGCAGCCGCTCGCTGGTCTTCAGCACGCTGGCCGAGTAGGCGCCGGCCAGGCCGCGGTCGCTGGTGATGATGAGCACGCCCGCGTTGCTGGGGGTCTCCCGCTCGAGGGTGAGCGGGTGGTCGACGTCGGAGAAGGTCGCCACGGCCGAGACCGCACGGGTGATCGCCCGGGCGTAGGGGCTCGTCTCCGCGACGCGCTGCCGGGCCTTGACCACGCGGGATGCCGCGATCAGCTCCATGGCCCGGGTGATCTTCTGGGTCGACTGGACGGACCGGCTGCGCTGGCGGTAGACCCGCTGCTGCGCTCCCATATCTCGCCTCTTTCTAGCCTTCGGTGGGTGGTGGTGCAGGGCTGTCGGTGTGCCGGGTGGTCACCGGTGAGGGACCACCCGGCACCCGGCCTCAGCGCTTCTGGCGCTTGATCTGCTCCTGGTTAACGTCGTCGTCCTCGAGGGACTCGATGTTCTCGTCGTCCTCCGCGGTGCCGACGTGGACCCCGCCGTCACCGGCGCGGAACTGCTCCTTGAACGCCTTCATCGACTCCTCCAGGGCCGCGCGGGTGTCGTCACCCAGCTTGCCGGACTCGCGGATGCCGTCCAGCATCCCGCCCTGCTCGCGGCGCAGGTACTCGATGAACTCGGTCTCGAAGCGGCGCACGTCCTCGGTGGCGACCGAGTCCAGTTCGCCGGTGGTGCCGGCCCAGATGATGGCGACCTGCTCCTCCATCGGGATCGGGCTGGACTGCGGCTGCTTGAGCAGCTCGACCATCCGGGCGCCCCGCTCCAGCTGGGCGCGGGAGGCGGCGTCCAGGTCGGAGGCGAACATCGCGAACGCCTCCATCTCGCGGAACTGCGCGAGGTCGACCTTGAGTCGCCCGGAGACCTCCTTCATCGCCTTCTTCTGCGCGGCACCACCCACGCGGGACACCGAGATACCCACGTCGATGGCGGGGCGCACGTTGGCGTTGAACAGGTCGGCCTGCAGGTAGATCTGGCCGTCGGTGATGGAGATGACGTTGGTCGGGATGTAGGCCGAGACGTCACCGGCCTTGGTCTCGATGATCGGCAGGCCGGTCATCGAGCCCGCGCCCAGGTCGTCGGACAGCTTGGCACAGCGCTCCAGCAGCCGGGAGTGCAGGTAGAACACGTCGCCCGGGTAGGCCTCGCGGCCCGGCGGGCGGCGCAGCAGCAGCGACACGGCGCGGTAGGCCTCGGCCTGCTTGGACAGGTCGTCGAAGACGATCAGGACGTGCTTGCCCTGGTACATCCAGTGCTGGCCGATGGCCGAGCCGGTGTAGGGCGCGAGGTACTTGAAGCCCGCCGGGTCCGAGGCGGGGGCGGCGACGATGGTGGTGTAGTCCAGCGCGCCGGCCTCCTCCAGGGTGCCGCGCACCGAGGCGATGGTCGAGCCCTTCTGGCCGATCGCGACGTAGATGCAGCGGACCTGCTTGTCCGGGTCGCCCGACTCCCAGTTGGCCTTCTGGTTCAGGATGGTGTCGATCGCGACGGTGGTCTTGCCGGTCTGCCGGTCACCGATGATCAGCTGGCGCTGGCCGCGGCCGATCGGGATCATCGAGTCGATCGCCTTGATGCCGGTCTGCAGCGGCTCGTGCACCGACTTGCGCTGCACGACGGTGGGAGCCTGCAGCTCCAGGGCGCGGCGCTCGTCGATGTCGGTGATCTCACCGAGGCCGTCGATCGGGTTGCCCAGCGGGTCCACGACCCGGCCCAGGTAGCCGTCGCCGACGGGGACGGAGAGCACCTCCCCGGTCCGCTTGACCTCCTGGCCCTCCTCCAGGCCGGCGAACCCGCCCAGCACGACGACGCCGACCTCGTGCACGTCGAGGTTCAGCGCCAGGCCGAGCGTGCCGTCCTCGAACTGCAGCAGCTCGTTGGTCATCGCCGAGGGCAGCCCCTCGACGTGGGCGATGCCGTCGCTGGCGTCGACCACGCGCCCGACCTCCTCGCGGGAGGCCGCGCCCGGCTCGTAGGACTGGACGAACTTGTCCAGCGCGTCCCGGATCTCCTCCGGACGGATCGTGAGCTCCGTCATTGTCTTCTCCTCTGCGGCCGGTCACCTCGGTGGTGGTGGGCCAAGTCCGTGTTCCTGAAGTTGTCTGTGCGGGTGGTCGTCTGCGTGGCGCAGTCGGTATGCCGTGTGGTTGCCTCAGCCGATGAGACGGCGCCGGGCCTCGTCCAGCCGGTTGGCGATGGTCCCGTCGATGACCTCGTCACCGACCTCGACGCGGATGCCGCCGACGACCTGGGGGTCGACGATGACGTTGACGTGGACCGCCCGGCCGTACTGCTCGGCCAGCGAGCGGGTCAGGCGTTCGCGCTGGGCCTCGCTGAGCGGGGTGGCGGCGGTGACGGTCGCGGTGAGCTGCTCCTGCCGCTTGGCGGCGATCTGCAGGTACCCGTCGATCGCGTGGTCGAACCGTCGGGACCGGGGCGCCGAGACCGCGTGTGCCGCCAACCGTACCGTCTCCGGTGCGGACTTGCCGGCCAGCAGGCTCTCCACGACCTGGGCCCGGGACGCCGGGTTGGACCGCTTGTCGGTGAGCGCCGCACGCAGCTCGTCGTTGCCGCCGACGATCCGGTTGAACCGGAACAGCTCGTCCTCGACCCGACCCAGTCGACCGAAGCCCTCGGCGTGCGCCAGGAAGCACTCGACCGCGAGCGACTCCAGCGCGCTGCCGAGGTCCTCCTCGCTGGACCAGCGCTGCGACACGGCCGCCTCGGTGACCTTGAGCGCCGCCTCGCCCACCTTGTCGCTGAACAGGCCGGTGACGACCTGCGCCTTCTCCTGCCCCTCCCTGCTGGGGTCGGCCAGGGCGCGTCGCAGCACGACGTTGCCGCTGATCACCCCGGAGACGGCGAGCAGCTGCTCGCCGACCTGGGACCGGTCGCCGGCGTGGGCCAGGGCCTGCGCCAGGACGTCGCGGGAGGCCTGGAGTGCGCCTCGGGACGGGCCCTGCATCAGGAGTCCTGCCCCTCGGTGGCCTCACCCGTGCTGCCGACCTTCTGCGGCTGCACGTCGCCCGCCTCAAGCTCGGCCAGGAACCGGTCGACGATGCCGCGCTGGCGCGTCTCGTCGTGCAGGCTCTCGCCGACGATGCGGGAGGCCAGGTCGGTGGACAGGGTGCCCACCTCGCTGCGCAGCGAGACGATGGCCTGCTGCCGCTCGGCCTCGATCTGCTTCTGGGCCGTCTCGGTGATCCGGGTCGCCTCGGCCTGCGCCTGCTGACGCATCTCGGCGACGATCTGGGCGCCCTGCTCCTTGGCGTCCTCACGGATCCGGGCGGCCTCGTCGCGGGCCTCGGCCAGCTGGGCCTTGTACTCCCGCAGCGCGGCCTCGGCCTCTTCCTGCGCCTTCTCGGCCTGCTGCATCCCGCCCTCGATCGCGGCGGTCCGCTCGGCATACATCGCCTCCAGCGCCGGCACCACCTTCTTGGCCACCACCCAGTAGATGACGGCGAAGGCGATGATGCCGAAGATGAGCTCGGGCAGGTAGGGCAGGATCGGCAGAGCCTCGGCCTCGGGGTCGGCCGCAACCAACGGAATGGCGGCCTGGGTGCTAGCGATCAGCTGCACGGTGTCTCCTCAGGTCAGCGCCGGGCCAGGTCGGCCGGCGCCATGCGGTCGGGATAGGAGTGCCTGCGTCAGCCCGCGGGGGCCAAACGGATGAAGAAGAGCACCAGGGCGAAAATGGCCAGCGCCTCGGCCAGGGCGAAGCCCAGGATGGCGATCGGCTGCAGGATCTTCTGGGCCTCCGGCTGGCGGGCCACGCCGTTGATGTAGGCAGCGAAGATCAGGCCCACGCCGATGGCCGGGCCGATGGCGGCGAGGCCGTAGCCGATCAGGGTGATGTCACCAGTCACGATGATTCTCTTTCTGTGTGTTGTCCCGGGGGCGTTGGGCCACCCGGTGGCAAGGAACTATTTAGTTGTTGGTCTGTGTGTGCTCAGTGCTCGTCGGCGAGCGCGCCACCGATGTAGGAGGCGGCCAGCAGGACGAAGACGTAGGCCTGCAGGAACTGCACCAGGGCCTCGAACAGGGTCATCGCGAAGGCCATGATCCACGCGGGCAGCGACACCGCTGCCAGGAGCCCGCCCTGGTTGAACAGCTCCCACCCGCCGATGATGAAGACGACAAGCAGCAGGTGGCCGGCGAACATGTTGCCGAAGAGTCGCAGCGCCAGGGTGAGCGGGCGGGTCACGAAGAAGGTCAGCATCTCCAGGCCGAGGATGGCGGGCTTGATCCAGCCCGGGAGTCCGGCGGGGAGCATGAACTTGAAGTAGCCCACGACGCCGTGCTTCTTGACGCCGATCCAGTGGTAGACGATGTAGACCAGCAGGACCAGGCCGATCGGGAAGCCGATGCGGGCCATCGTCGGCATCTGCACGGGCGGGATGATGCCCATCCAGTTGTTCGCCAGGATCAGGATGAACAGCGCGAACAGGAACGGCACGAACCGCATGAAGTCCTTGCTGCCGATCATGTCCCGCGCGATGCCGTTGCGCACGAAGTTGTAGACGGCCTCGGTGCCGGCCTGCCCCTTGCTCGGGACGATCGTCGCCTTCCGCGTCGTCGCCAGCAGCCACCAGGACAGCAGCACGACGGTCAGCGTCATGACCACCATGGGCCGGGTGATCGCCAGGGTGATCTGGGAGCCGAACAGCTCCACCGTGCCGAACTTGACCAGCGGCTGCCAGAACATCGAGGTCTCCGGCGGGAAGTGGCTCTCCCCCTCAGCCATGGGCAACAGCATCGCCGCGGTCGGGCTCACAGGTTCTCCTCGTTCGTGCTCGGGCTCGTCGTGGGGGCGGTGCCACCGGCAGGCTGGCGTGGGGTGGCGCAGAACGTCATGACGTACCGTACCGGAGCCAGATGACGTACATCGACAGCGCCATCCCGGCCAGGATGCCGACCACGATCAGGAAGGCCGTTCCCAGCCACTGGTCGAGCAGGTATCCCAGCGCGCCGAACCCCGCGGGTCCGGCGATCAGGTAGGCGATCACGTCCGTGGCCAGGTGGGTCTGGGCCGCGCTCCCCGGCGTGTGCTCGGGTTCGGACATCGGGATTCTCCCTGTCTCGGGTGCGGACATCATCGCAGTCGCCCCCGCCCCGCGTCATCCTCGGTGCCGAAGGCCAGCCGACGCGCCCCGGTGTAGCCCACGATGGAGCCGACCTGGAAGGTCAGTCCGGCGGCCAGGAAGCCCACGCCCAGGACGAGCATGTCCGTCCACGCGAGGCGGGACAACAGGTAGAGCACGAGGAAGCCGACCACGATCTGGCAGGCCAGCAGGGCGAACGCTCCCGCCATGGAGGCCGCAGCGGGCCCGGCCACCACGCCGGCGATTCCGAGCAGGCCGACCAGAAAGAGACCGACCCCCAGGCCACCGCCGACGAGGGCCGACAGTGCCGCCCACTCCCCGCGCAGGGCCCACGCCACGACTCCGGCCAGCAGCGTCACCACCAGTCCGGGCAGCAGCCCGAAGAGGACCATGCGGCGCGTGACGGAGCCCGGAGCGCGCCGGCGGCGCGGTCGTGGGCTGCTCTGCGACGACATGGTGCTTCCTTGCGTGCTCGGGAGGGGCTCTGGGGCGGCTCGGGAGTGCTTGTGAAAACTATCACAAGCACTCCCGAGGCGACGAATGCGCTGGTCAGAAGGCCCTCTGCCGGGTCCAGGGGTGCCAGGTCAGGACGGCCGCGAGGACGAGCACCACACCGATCGCCGCCCAGGTGACCAGGGGCGGGAAGAAGGCGAAGGAGACGGCTCCCACGGCGATCAGCGCTGCCCACAGGTAGAGCAGCACGACGGCCCGCCGGTGGCTGTGCCCGATCTTGAGCATCTGGTGGTGCAGGTGGTGGGCGTCCGGCTTCCACGGCACCTGCCCGCGTCTGGTCCTCCGGACCACCGCCATGAGCATGTCGAGGATGGGCAGCGCCATGATCGCCACGGGCAGCGCGAGGGGCAGCGCGACGGCCGCCAGGGCGGAGGTGGTGGCGACGCTGGAGCTGGGGTCGACGCTGCCGGTCATCGAGATCGTCGCGGCGGCGAGCAGCAGCCCCAGCAGCAGTGCCCCGGCGTCCCCCATGAACAGTCGGGCGGGGTGGAAGTTGTGCGGCAGGAAGCCGAGGCAGCACCCCATCAGGGCCGCGGTGATGAAGGTCGCGGTGGTGAACACGTTGGGGGGATTGAAGTCCCGGCTCACCAGGTAGGCCCAGGCGAAGAAGGCGCCGGCCGAGATGAACACCACGCCGGCGGCCAGCCCGTCCAGCCCGTCGACGAAGTTCACCGCATTGGTCGAGACCACCACGATGACGATGGTGATCGTCACCAGGACCGGGCCCGGCAGCACGGTCACCCCCGCGACCGGCAGCGACAGCAGCTGGACCCCGAAGTAGGCCATCGTCCCCGCGGCGATCACCTGCCCGGCCAGTTTGGTCAGCCAGTCCAGCTCCCGGACGTCATCGATCGCCCCGAGCAGGGTGATCACGGCCGCCCCGATGAGCACGCCGTAGATCTCCTGGCTGGTGGCGAACAGGTCACGCAGGAAGGGCAACTGGCTGCCGACCAGGACCGCCGCGGCGAAGCCGACGAACATCCCCACTCCCCCGAGCCGCGGGATCGGCACCGAGTGCACGTCCCGGGCCCGGACGGGGGTCACGGCACCCAGCGCGAAGGCGAGCCGGCGGACCAGGTTCGTGGCGACATACGTGGTGATGGCTGCCACCAGCAGCACCATCAGGTATTCACGCACGGCTCCCTGCTTCCCCGGTCACCCGCCGGCCGCGAGCGGCTCAGACCGCCGGGTATGCCGGGTATGCCGTGAGCAGCTCCCCGATGGACTCCCGGATCTCCCCGGCGACCGCGTGCCCGGGGTCGCCGTCGGTCTCGGTGACGGCGCGGGCGATGAGGTCGGCGATCTGCACCATCTGGTCGGTGCCCATCCCCTGGGTGGTGACCGAGGGGCTGCCGACCCGGATCCCGGAGGCGACGTTGGGCTTCTGCGGGTCGAACGGGATGGCGTTCTTGTTGAGCACGATGCCGGCGGCGTCGCAGCGCTGCTCGGCATCGATGCCGGTGACGCCCACACCCTGCAGGTCGTGCAGCGACAGGTGCGTGTCGGTGCCGCCGGTGATCGGGCGGATGCCGTGGCTGCCGAGCCGCTCGGCCAGGGCCGCGGCGTTGGCGACCACCTGGTGGGCGTAGTCGCGGTACTCCTGCGTGGCGCACTCGGCGAAGTTGACGGCCTTGGCGGCGACGCCGTGCATCAGCGGACCGCCCTGCATCATCGGGAACACCGCCCGGTCGATCTTGCTGGCGTGCTCGGCCTTGCACACGATGGCCCCGCCGCGCGGGCCCCGGAGCACCTTGTGCGTGGTGAAGCTGACCACGTCGGCGTGCGGCACCGGGGAGGGGATCGCCTGCCCGGCGACCAGCCCGATGAAGTGGGCGGCGTCCACCCAGAAGATGGCGCCGACCTCGTCGGCGATGGCCCGGAACCGCTCGAAGTCGATGAGCCGCGGGATCGCCGAGCCCCCGGCGAGGAGGATCTTGGGCCGGTGCTCCTTGGCCAGGGCCTCGACCTGGTCGTAGTCGATGTCCTCGGTCTCCCGGTCGACGCCGTAGTGCACGGCGTTGAACCACTTGCCGGAGAAGGACACCTTGAACCCGTGCGTGAGGTGGCCACCGTGGTCCAGGCTCATTGCCAGGATGGTGTCGCCCGGCTTGGTGAACGCCCCGTAGACGGCCTGGTTCGCGCTGGCACCGGAGTGCGGCTGGACGTTGGCGTGGTCGGCGCCGAACAGCTCCTTGGCACGCTCGATCGCCAGGTCCTCGGCCTTGTCGACCTCCGCGCAGCCGCCGTAGTAGCGGGCACCGGAGTAGCCCTCGGCGTACTTGTTGGACAGGGTCGAGCCGAGCGCCGCCAGCACGGCGGGGCTGGTCTGGTTCTCGCTGGCGATCAGCTGGATGCCGGTCCGCTGCCGGTCCAGCTCGGAGACCAGGATCTCGGCGATCGCCGGGTCCTGCTCCAGCAGCCTGGCAAAGCTGGGGCCGTAGTAGGTGTCCGCGGTGACCGGGGTGCTCATGGCTGCTCCTGCATAGCTCGGGCGGGTGTCGGGGAGGTGGTGGACGGGTGGCCGTCAACCACTCTATTGGTCCGGACGGTCCGGGGCGGGCAGGGTGCGCAGCGCGGAGGCCGGCACGGCCACCCCGCTCGGGCGGACGCTGCCGACCAGGCGCGCTCCCGCACCGGCCACATCTGCGGCACCTGCTGCATCGGCGGCCTCGGAGACCTCCTCGGCCTCCGAGGTGCCGTCCGGAGAGTCGTGCAGCACCGTCTGTCCGAGCACCTCGCGCAGCCGCTCGGAGGAGATCGCACCGTGCCGCAGCACGACCGGCTCGTCCCCGGTGCAGTCCACGATCGTCGAGGCCTGCCCCCCGTGGCGCGGCCCACCGTCCAGGTATGCCGTGACCGCACCGCCGAGCTGGTCGAACGCCTCCCGGGCGGTGGTCGCGGCCGGGTGGCCGTGCACGTTGGCGCTGGTCACCGCCATGGGGCCAACCTCGGTGAGCAGCGCGAGAGCGACCTCGTCGTCGGGCATCCGCACCGCGACCGTGCCGTTGGTCTCCCCCAGGTCCCAGACCAGGGACGGCTGGGCGCGCAGCACCACGGTGAGGGCCCCGGGCCAGAACTGGCGCATCAGGATCTGGGCATACATCGGGACCGCGGAGGCCAGGCCGTCGACCGTGCGTGCCGTCGGGACCAGCACCGGCGGGGGCAGCTCCCGACCGCGGTGCTTGGCGGCCAGCACCATCGCGACGGCCACCACGTCGAAGGCGTCGGCCCCGACGCCGTAGACGGTGTCCGTCGGCAGCACCACGATCCGCCCGTCGCGCACCACCTCCGCGGCGCGCGCCACGGCGGTGTCCCTCCCGGCGGGGTCGGTGCAGTCGAGGATCACCTCGGCCGGCTCGCCCATCCACTCCTCCTCGTGACTCCCTGCGGACGTGGGCCAGTCTGTCACCTGACCCTGGCAGGATCGGAGCCGTGCCCCAGCTGACCGACCAGACCCTGACCGCCGCCGAGTTGGACGCCCTGCACGACCGGGACCCCGACGACGTCCTGGAGCTGCTGCGCTGCGACCTGTCCGGCGTCCGGGCCAGGGACCTGGACCTGGATGGCGCGGTGCTGACCGAGTGCGTGCTGGACGGCGCCGACCTGGCGGGATCGCGCCTCGGTGGCGCCGTGCTGCGCGGGGGCTCGGCCCGCGGCACCCTGCTGCACGGCTGCGACCTGGTCGATGCCCGCTTTGAACGGGTCGACCTGTCCGAGGCCGTGCTCGACGGCGCGCTGCTCACGGACGCCGAGTTCCACGGGTGCCGGATGACCGGGCTGCGGGCCGAGGTCACCCGGGGCATGGGGTGCCTGCTGCTGGGGTGCAACGCCTACGGCGCCGAGCTGCCCGGTCTCGTGCTCAGCCGACGCACCCACAGCAACACCCGGCTGGCCGAGGCCAACCTCGCCGGCGCGGACCTGCGGGAGGCGGTGCTGGAGGGCTGCGTGCTGGTCAACGCGGACCTGACCGGCGCGAACCTCGAGGGCACCGACCTGCGCGGCGCCGACCTCGGCCCGTGCGGACGGGAGCGGCTCGATGCCCTGCGCGGGGCGGTGCTCGACCCGGACCAGGCGATCAGGGTGCTGCAGGACCTCACCGGGGTCGTCGTCGCGGGCTGAGCGGGCGGCGGGCGGGGCGGGCTGACCGTCGGGCGCCGCTCCGGGTGCGGGACCCGGCGAACCTCCCTAACGTGGGGGCTCCCGAGGCCCGGCGCACTGCCGGCCCGCCACTGAGGAGGACACGTATGCGCGGAAGCGGACTCATCTGGACCATCGTCGGGATCCTGCTGATCATCGCCCTGCTGATGTACATCTTGTAGCCCTCCGTACGGACCCCACGATCAGGGTCCCGGCCGAGGGTGACCTGTCAGAGGCGGGCTACGACACCCGGTTCTACAGGTCACCCCGGCCCGGCGGACCGGCTCTCACCGCTCCCAGGACGCGGGGGCGCCCGGACAGGTCCGGGTGGTCGCGGACGTCGTCCCACCCGCCGGAACCCTCGAGCCGGTGCACCAGGTCCTCCCCCTGCACGTCGGCGTGCTCCATCAGGAGCAGACCCCCCTCGGTGAGGAGTTCCGCGGCACGCGCCGCGACTGCCAGCGGCACCTCCAGCCCGTCCTCCCCGAGCCCGTAGAGCGCCGCCTCCGGGTCGTAGTCCCGCACCTCCGGGTCGATCGGCACCGCCCCCGGCGGGATGTAGGGCGGGTTGCTGAGCACCAGGTCGACCGCCCCGTCGAGGTCCGGGAACGCCTCCTGGGCCCGCCCGAGCCGGAGGTCCACCGGCAGGCCGGTCTCCCGGACGTTGGCAGCGGCCCAGGCGTGGGCCGCCTCCTCCAACTCCACCGCGTGCACCCGCGCTCCCGGGAACTCGGCGGCCACGGCCAGGGCGATCGCCCCGCTGCCGGTGCACAGGTCCACGACGACCGGGTGCTCGGCCCGCCCGCCTGCGCAACTCGGCGAGGGCGTGCTCGACCAACACCTCGGTCTCGGGCCGCGGCACGAACACCCCGGGGCCGACCCGGAGGGTCAGGGTGCGGAAGTGGGCGCGGCCGGTGAGGTGCTGCAGTGGTTCGCGCGCCGCCCGCCGGGAGACGACCAGCTCGTATGCCGTCCGCTCGCCCTCCCCGACCCCGCGCCCGAGCAGCACCTCCTTCCGCAGGGCGGCGGTCGGCATACCGAGCACGTGGGCGAGCAGGGTCTCGGCGTCCGCCCGCGGGCTGGGCACCCCCGCCTCGCCGAGCCGCGAGGCCGCCGACCGCACCAGATCCGCCGCGGAGGGTGCGCCCGCTCCCCCGGACGGCTCGGCAGCCACGGGCGGCTGCTCCATCACTCGGCCGGGGCGGCCAGGCGCGCCGCCTCGTCGGCGTCGACGGCGGACTGCACCACGGCCTCCAGGTCCCCGTCCAGCACCTGGTCCAGGTTGTAGGACTTGTAGCCGGTCCGGTGGTCGGCGATGCGGTTCTCCGGGAAGTTGTAGGTGCGGATCCGTTCGCTGCGGTCGACGGTGCGCACCTGGCTGCGGCGCTGGGCCGAGGCCTGCTCCTCCGCCTCCTCGACCGCGATCTGGTGCAGCCGGGCGCGCAGCACGCGCAGCGCGGACTCCTTGTTCTGCAGCTGGGACTTCTCGTTCTGGCAGGAGACCACGACCCCCGTGGGCAGGTGGGTGATCCGGACCGCCGAGTCCGTGGTGTTCACCGACTGCCCTCCCGGGCCGGAGGAACGGAAGACGTCGATCTTGAGGTCGTTCATGTCCAGCTCGACCTCGGCCGGGTCGTCCAGGTCGGGCATCACCAGCACGCCGGCGGCGGAGGTGTGGATCCGCCCCTGGCTCTCGGTGACGGGGACCCGCTGCACCCGGTGCACCCCGCCCTCGTACTTCAGCCGGGCCCACGGCGCCTCGCCGGGCCCGACCGCGGAGTGCGCCGACACGCTGACCCGGGCGTCCTTGTAGCCACCCAGGTCGGACTCGGTGGCGTCGAGCAGCTCGGTGCGCCAGCCGCGCCGCTCGGCGTAGCGCAGGTACATCCGGACCAGGTCGGCGGCGAACAGTGCCGACTCCGCCCCGCCCTCCCCGGCCTTGACCTCCAGGATGACGTCCCGGTCGTCGTCGGGGTCACGCGGCAGCAGCAACCGGCGCAACCGCTCGGCCGCCGCGTCCTCCGTCGCGCGCAGGGCGGGCAGCTCCGCGGCCAGCTCCGCGTCCTCCGCGGCCAGCTCCGCGGCCGCCTCGGCGTCGTCCCGGGCGGCCACCCACTCCCGGTGCGCGGCCACCGTCGGCGCCAGTGCGGCATACCGCTTGTTCAGCGTGCGGCAGCGCGGTCGGGTCAGCGTGCACCGCAGGGTCGGCGAGACGCTGCTCGATCTCCTGGTACTCGGCCAGCAGCACGGCTGCGGACTCGAACATGCGGGGCCTCCCGGCGGGTGGGGCGTCGTGGACGGGTGTGCCGTCGTGGCGGTGCGGCAACGACAACGCCGGCCCTGCGACGGGTGTCGCAGGACCGGCGTGCGGGTCGTTACTTGGCGGCCTTCTTGCCGTAGCGCTCCTGGAAGCGGGCCACGCGACCACCGGTGTCGAGGATCTTCTGCTTGCCGGTGTAGAAGGGGTGGCAGTTGGAGCAGACGTCGGCGTGGATGGCGCCGGTGCTCGAGGTGCTGCGGGTGGTGAAGGTGTTGCCGCAGCTGCAGGTCACCTGGGTCTCGACGTACTCCGGGTGGATGTTCTTCTTCATGCGTGGATCTCCTCGGGGTGGTGGTTCCCCCGGGTCGGCGCAGCTGGTGCAGGCCGTGAACCGGTGGGCCAAGGGGTTATTCTGCCAGATCCGGCAGCACGCTCCTAAACGCCGCCGCGCCCCGCCCTATTCCGACCGGACGGGTCGTCTGGCGGCCCTGCCCGCCACCGGACGGGTCGTCTGGCGGCCCTGCCCGCCACCGGACGGGTCGCCTGGCGGCCGGGAGGTCAGGCGCCGAGGACCTCGTCCACCCCGACAGCCGCGATCCCGGTGGCCTCACCGACGGGCCCGTTGGTCAGGTGGCCGTCGTGGGTGTTGAGTCCGTGGGCCAGTGAGCGGTCCTCCGACAGGGCGCGGCGCCACCCCTTGTTGGCCAGCGCCACGGCATACGGCATGGTCGCGTTGGTGAGGGCGTAGGTCGAGGTGTGCGGCACGGCCCCCGGCATGTTCGCGACGCAGTAGAAGATCGAGTCGTGCACCGGGAACGTCGGGTCGGCGTGGGTGGTGGGCCGGGTGTCCTCGAAGCAGCCGCCCTGATCCACCGAGATGTCGACCAGGACCGAGCCGGGCTTCATCTCCGAGACCAGTTCGTTGCTGACCAGGCGGGGCGCGCGGGCACCCGGGAGGAGAACGGCGCCGATCACCAGGTCGGCCTGCCGGACCTGCTCCTCGACGGCCAGTTTGGACGAGGCGAGGCCGTGCACCTGGTTGTCGTAGCGCCAGAACGACATCCGCAGCTTGTCCAGGTCGGTGTCGAGCAGCGTGACGTCGGCGCCCATGCCGAGCGCGATGTTGGCGGCGTTCTGCCCCGCGACCCCCGCTCCCAGCACCACCACCTTGGCGCTGGCGACCCCACCGACTCCGCCGAGCAGCACACCACGGCCACCCCTCGCCTTGAGCAGTTCGTGCGCACCAACCTGTGGAGCAAGGCACCCGGCGACCTCGGACATCGGGTAGAGCAGCGGCAGCGCCACCGGACGGCAGCTGGACGGTCTCGTAGGCGATCCCGGTGACGCGGCGCTCGAGCAGTTCGCGGGTTAGCGTCTCGTCCGCGGCCAGGTGGAGGTAGGTGAAGAGCACCAGCCCCTCGTGCATCCGGTGATACTCCTCCGCCACCGGCTCCTTGACCTTCAGCACGAGGTCCGCACTGCCCCAGACCTCGTCGGCGTCCGCCAGGATCCGGGCCCCGGCGGCGGTGTAGTCCTCGTCGCTGATCGAGGAGCCCTCCCCCGCGCCGGCCTGGATCACCACCTCGTGCCCGTCGGCCACGAGTTCGTGCACCCCGATCGGGGTGATCGCGACGCGATACTCGTGGTTCTTGACCTCTTGCGGCACACCGACTCGCATCCGCCTACTCCCGTCGTGGATCGCTGCCGGCGACACTACACACGGCAGGGCGCCGGGCGCACCCCTACGCGGAGGGCTGGGGGCCGAGAGTCCCGGCCGGGACCAGCCGGTCGCGCGCGTCCTTCCACGGCTTGACCCAGGTCATCTCCTCGGGGGCGAGGACGCCCCCGCACGCCGAGCACACCTGCCCCTGGGAGGTCTCGGCGCCGCACGTGTCGTGGACCATGGCCATGTGCCCACCGCCCTCGGGCCACGCGGTGTGGCGCTCCCCCCAGACCGCCAGCTGCTGGAGGATCGGCAGGAGCTCGGCCGCCGCCTGGGTGCCGGCGTAGCCCTGCCGGGTCCGGGCGCCGTCGGCGTAGTCGACCTTGGTCACCAGGCCGGCGTCCAGCATGGCGCGCAGCCGGCGGCTGAGGACGGGTTCGGAGATGCCGAGGCTGTCGCGCAGTTGGTCGAAGCGCCCCCGGCCGTGCAGCACGTCGCGCACGATCAGCAGCACCCACGGGTCGCCGAGCACGTCCAGGGAACGACGGATCGGGCACAGCGCCTCGGACCAGTCTGATCGCAGGGGCATCGGGCTCGCTCCTGTCGGGTCTCGGGTACAGTGACACCACCCTATCAACTTTCTTGAAGACAGTGAGATCCATGACGCGTCACGCCTCCGCCCGGGCACGCCCCGGGATCCACCCGGCCTGGTGGGTCGCCGCCGTCGCCTTCCTCGCCCTGTTCGCGGCCGCCGGCTTCCGGGCCGCACCCGGCGCGCTGATGGTGCCGCTGCACCACGAGTTCGGCTGGTCGACCTCGAGCATGTCGCTGGCGGTCGGGATCAACCTGCTGCTCTACGGCCTCGTCTCGCCGTTCGCGGCGGCGCTGATGGACCGGTTCGGGATGCGCCAGGTCATCTCCGGGGCCCTGGTCCTGGTGGCGCTCGGGGCCGGGGGCAGCATCCTGATGACCGCCTCCTGGCACCTCCTGATCTTCTGGGGACTACTCATCGGCACCGGCACCGGCTCGATGGCCCTGGTGCTCGCCGCGACGATCGCCAACCGGTGGTTCCTGGCCCGGCGCGGCCTGGTCATGGGCGTCCTCACGGCCGGGTCGGCCACCGGGCAGTTGGTGATCCTGCCCCCGGTGGCGGCCCTGGCGGAGAACGTGGGCTGGCGCCCCGCCTCCCTGGTGATCGCGGGCGCGGCCCTGCTCGCCGTGCCCCTCGTCCTGCTGGTGATCCGGGACTACCCGGAGGAGCGCGGCGTGCTGCCCTACGGTGCGAACCCCGCCACCTACGCGGCACCCACCCGGGTCGTCGGTGGCGCCGTCCGCCGTGCGCTCGAGGGTCTGCGGTATGCCGTGCGCCAGCGGGCCTTCTGGGCGCTGGCCACCGCCTTCGCCATCTGCGGGGCCACCACGAACGGGCTCATCGGCATCCACTTCATCCCCTCCGCCCACGACCACGGCATGTCCACCACCACCGCGGCGGGGCTGCTGGCCATGGTCGGCGTCTTCGACATCGTGGGCACGGTGGCCTCGGGGTGGCTCACCGACATCTTCGACCCGCGCAAGCTCCTGGTCGTGTACTACGCCTTCCGCGGCGTCAGCCTGCTCCTGCTCCCCTCACTGCTGGCCGCGACCGTGCACCCGAGCACGATCCTCTTCGTCGTCATCTACGGACTCGACTGGGTCGCCACGGTGCCACCCACGGCCGTGCTGTGCCGGCGCATCTTCGGCGAGCGGGGCACCATCGTCTTCGGCTGGGTGTTCGCGGCGCACCAGGTCGGTGCGGCGGTTGCTGCCCTGGGAGCCGGCATCGTCCGGGACGTCTTCGGGACCTATGCCTACGCCTTCTGGGGCGGCGCCGTGCTGTGCGCCGTCGCCGCGACCCTGTCCATCCTGGTGCCGCGGCAGGAGCCCGAGGACCTGACCGGGGCCGCGTCCCCGACCATGGACCCGCGCGACTCCGCGCGCACCTGACGAGGCCAGCGCGCGAGGAGCGCTCAGGTCCGGGGGTTCTCCCCGCTGGTCCGGTCGATCACGTCCCGGACCCGGCGCTCGGTGACGCCGGGGCCCTGGCGCTCCACGACCGGGCCCCAGTGGTCGCGCACGTCCATGCTCCCGCGCACGACGCCCGAGGAGCCCGCACCCTGGTCCGCACCGACACGGTCGGACCGACCGGACCTGCGCGACCGGAGGCGGTCCACCAGGAGCCAGACCAGGCTGAGCACCCCACCGATCACGAGCGCGACCGCCAGCGCCAGGAAGATCTCCAGCCAGACCGCCACGCAGCCCACCTCCCCGTCGTCGACGTCCTCCCGGGGGAACGCTACCCCTAACCGACGGGGTCCGCGGCAGGCTCGGGAGCGCCGGACTCGCCGGAGATCCGGAGCGCCGCCACCAGTTCCCGGTACAGCTCGTCGGTGGCCAACAGCTCCCGGTGCGTTCCCAGGGCGCGCACGTGGCCTGCCTCCATGAGCAGGATCTGGTCGGCGTCGACCACGGTGGAGAGCCGGTGCGCAATGGTCACGACCGCACCGTGACGCGCGACCCGGTGGATGACGTCCTGGATCGCCGCCTCGGTCAGCCCGTCCAGCTGGGCGGTGGCCTCGTCCAGCAGCAGCACCTCGGGGTCGCGCACGACGGCCCGGGCCAGCGCCACCCGTTGGCGCTCACCCCCGGAGAGGGTGGTGTCGGTGACGGAACTGTCCAGACCCTCCGGCAGGTGCCGCACCGTGTCGGCCAGGCGGACCGCCTCGAGCGCGGCCCACACCTCCTCCTCGCTGGCGTCCGGGTAGCGGAAGGTGAGGTTGTCGCGGACCGTGCCGCTGATCAACGGCGTCTCCTGCTCGACGTAGCCGATCCGGCTGCGGACCGTGTCGATGCTGAGCTCCTCGAAGGGCACGCCATCGAGCAGGATCGCGCCCTGCTGCGGCGCGACGAACCGCAGCAGCATTGAGAACGTCGAGGTCTTCCCCGCGCCCGAGGGGCCCACGATCGCGGTGTGCCCGCGCCGGGGCACGAGCATGTCCAGCCCCTGGACGGCGTGCCGGTCCGCACCCGGATAGCGCAGTGCCACCCCTCGCAGCTCCAGGACGTGCGGCTCGGTGCCCACCTCGGACAGGGACCGGCCGGACTCGACGTCCTCGACCTCGATGTCCTCGGTCTCCCGGATCCGGGCGGCGGCCGCGACGCCGGACTGCAGTTCGGTGAAGGTCTGGGTCAGGGTGGTGATCGGGTCGATGATGTTGAAGGCGTAGAGCAGGAACGCCACGAGCGTGGAAACAGCCAGCCCACCCTCGTTGACCCGCCACGCCCCGATCCCCAGGATCGCGATGATCGCCAACTGGATCCCACCGCCGGAGATGGTCCAGGCGATGGCCGTGACCCAGACCGCCCGGATGCTGTGCCGGGCCGAGTCCTCTGCCCGCTCGGTGACCCGCTCGACCTGGCGGTCCTCGGCCCTGCTGGCCTTGACGGTGCGCAGCGCGCGCAGGCTCCCCTCCAGAACGGTGCCCAGCTCCCCGACCGACTCCTGAGCCTTGCGCTGCGCCTCACCGATCATCGGCATCAGGATCCCCATCAGGACGGCGATCACCACGATCGCGACCAACGTGCTGAGCAACAGCGGCAGGTCCAGCACCGCCATCAGCACGATGGTGCCGACCAGCGAGACCATCCCGTTGATCAGTTGCACGATGCTCGAGGAGGCGGCCTCCCGCAGCAGCACCGTGTCGGAGGTGACCCGGGTGACCATCTCGCCGGGCGACCGTCGCTGCACGTCCCCCACCACGCCCCGCACGAACCGGGTCACCAGGCCGGTCCGGGCGTCCAGCACGATGTGCTCGGCCAGCCGACCGAGCATGATCCACTGGATCATCCCGGCGATCGACCCGAGCAGCAGCAGCACCAGCAGCAGGACCACGGGGCCGGTGAGGGAGGCGTCGGTCCCGACCGTGTCCAGCACCCACTTGGTCGCCAGCGGCGTCGCGAGCGCCGTGGCCGTCGTGCCCAGCCCCAGCACCACACCGAGGGCCACGACCGTCTTGTGCGGTCGCACGTAGTGCAGCAGCACCCGGATGTTCTCCCACCGCAACGGGACGGGAGGGGGCTTGTCAGCGGTGGGTTCGGTCATTCCCTAAGTGGAACACCACTGTCCCATTAGTGTCAATCGAGTTTCATAGCGGCACGACGTTGTAACGTGTGGGCATGACGTCTGCACCACAGGTGAAGGAGACCGGGACGCGGGCCCGCACCCGGCTGGCGATCCTGGACGCGGCTGCGGG
Organism: Ornithinicoccus sp.; assembly: GCF_057176825.1. Lineage (NCBI taxonomy): Bacteria > Bacillati > Actinomycetota > Actinomycetes > Micrococcales > Intrasporangiaceae > Ornithinicoccus > Ornithinicoccus sp. The sequence goes on from NZ_CM169976.1 coordinate 3,318,422, forward strand.
GCTGCTCCCCACCAACCCCCAGGCGTCGCTGGGCGACATCGCGGCGGCGGCCGAGGTCGGCCGCTCGACGCTGCACCGCTACTTCCCCGACCGGGCCGAGTTACTGCGTGCCCTCGCCCGCCACATGCTCGAGCAGGTGGACGCCGACTTCGAGCGGGCCGAGCCGGACGTCGGCGACCCGGTGGACGCGCTGCGCCGGGTGGCCGAGGCCATCATCGACCGCGGCCCGGTCATGACCTACCTCTACAACGAGCCGACCCTCGCCTCGGACGAGGACCTGTGGGCGGACGTGGACCTGGAGGCCGACCCGGTCGCCCGGATCCTGGGGCGGGCCTCGGACCGACTGCGCGACGACCTGTCCCGGGACTGGATGGTCAAGTGCTTCTGGTCCCTGGTCTATGTCGGCTGGGAGTCGCTGCAGGACGGGAGCGCCCCGCGGGCGGTCGTCATGGACTCGATCATCACCACGCTCACCTCCGGCGTCTTCCGCCGCGACTGACGCCTCGGCATACGACACCCCTCGTATGCCGTGTGGCCCGGCCCCCATCTGGGGAACCGGGCCACACGACATACGGCAGGTCAGTCCTCGTCGTCCAGCTTGATCGAGGAGGTCTGCTGCACCTGGACCAGGAACTCGTAGTTCGTCTTGGTCTTGCGCAGCCGGTCCAGCAGCAGCTCGATGCCCTGCTGGGCGTCCAGCGCGGACAGCACCCGGCGCAGCTTCCACATGATCTTCAGCTCGTCCGGGGGCATCAGGATCTCCTCGCGGCGGGTGCCGGAGGGGTTGACGTCCACGGCCGGGAAGATCCGCCGGTCCGCGAGCTGGCGGGAGAGTCGCAGCTCCATGTTGCCGGTGCCCTTGAACTCCTCGAAGATGACCTCGTCCATCTTCGACCCGGTCTCCACCAGGGCGGTCGCCAGGATGGTGAGCGAGCCACCGTTCTCGATGTTGCGGGCGGCACCGAAGAACCGCTTCGGCGGGTAGAGCGCGCTGGAGTCCACACCACCGGAGAGGATCCGGCCGCTGGCCGGCGCCGCCAGGTTGTAGGCACGGCCCAGACGGGTGATGGAGTCCAGCAGCACGACGACGTCGCCGCCCATCTCGACCAGGCGCTTGGCCCGCTCGATCGCCAACTCGGCGACCGTGGTGTGGTCGTCGGCGGGGCGGTCGAAGGTCGAGGCGATGACCTCGCCCTTGACCGTGCGCTGCATGTCGGTGACCTCTTCCGGACGCTCGTCCACCAGGACGATCATCAGGTGCACCTCGGGGTTGTTGGTGGTGATCGCGTTGGCGATCGACTGCAGCACCAGCGTCTTGCCCGCCTTGGGCGGGGACACGATCAGACCGCGCTGACCCTTGCCGATCGGGGCCACCAGGTCGATGATCCGCGTCGTCAGGTTCTTCTGCTCGGTCTCCAGGCGGAGCCGGTCCTGCGGGTACAGCGGGGTGAGCTTGTTGAACTCCGCGCGGGCCTTGGCCTGCTCGGGGGTCTGCCCGTTGACCGCTGTCCAGCCGCACCAGGGCGTTGAACTTCTGGCGGTGGCCGCCGCCCCCGCCGTGCTGCTGCTCGCCCTGCTGGTTCGCCTTGATGGCGCCGGTGACGGCGTCGCCCTTGCGCAGGCCGTTCTTGCGGACCATGCCCATCGGGACGTAGACGTCGCTGGGGCCGGGCAGGTAGCCGGTGGTGCGGATGAAGGCGTAGTTGTCCAGCACGTCGAGCACGCCGGCCACCCCGACGAGGACGTCCTCGTCGTTGTAGGTCTCCTGCTCGTCGCTGTACTGCTCCCCGCCACCGCCGCCGCGCTGGTTGCGGCCGCGCTTGCGGTCTCGGCCACGCTGACGGCTGCGACGGCGACCGCCACGGCCGCCCCCGTCGTCGTCCTGACCGCCCTGGTTGCGGTCGTTCTGCCGGTCGTTGCCGCCACCCTGCCGGTCCTGCTGACCCTGGTTGCGGTCGTTGCCGCCACCCTGGCGGTCCTGCCGGTCCTGGTTGCGGTCATTGCCGCCACCCTGCCGGTCCTGCTGACCCTGGTTGCGGTCACCCTGCCGGTCGTTGCGGTCGTTGCCGCCCTGGTTGCGGTCATTGCCGCCACCCTGCCGGTCCTGGGTGCGGTCGTTGCCGCCCTGCCGGTCGTTGCCTCCCTTGGAGTCCTGTCGACGGTCCCCGCCGTCGGACTCCTGGGCGGGAGCGGCCTGACGCTCGGCGCGGGGCGCTGCGCCCTCCCCCTCTGCCGGCGAGGCGGCCGACGTGGTGTCCGCCTTGGCGGAACGGCCGGACTTGGCGGCACCGTTGGAGCCCCCGCCCTGCTGCTCCTTGATGGCCTGCACCAGGTCTGCCTTGCGCATCTTGGGGCTCACAGAGATCCCCATCGAGCCGGCGAGGCCCTGCAGTTCGGCCAACCGCATCGCGCTCAGCGAGCTCGAGCGGGTGGGTGCAGCGGTCTTGGTGGTGTCTGTCACGAAGGATTCCTTCCCCCTCGTTGGGGCCCGCCTGATCTGGGTCGGGCCCGGGGTAACAGGTAAGGAACGGACGGAGTCCGTCCCGATGGTGAAATCACCAGCACGGGCATAGTGGTCACCCACACAGAAAGCGTGGGTCCACACCACGGGTTGCTCGCGGTGGTTGATCACTGCACGCGCCCAGGAACCACGATGAATCGGGTTCACACGAACGATCGCGTGAGTGCGGTTCCTACCGTACCACCTTGCCTCCCATGCCCACGTCCACCGCCCCGGCACGCCGCTGGCTAGGGTGTCCGCCATGACCACAGCCGAGACTCAGACACCCCCCGGAAGCAGCGCAGACCCCGGACACCTCGCCGGTCGCCGGGCCCTGGTCACCGGTGGTGGCGGCGGCCTGGGGGCCGCCATCGCACTGCGCCTGGCCGAGGACGGGGCCGCCGTCACCCTGGCGGACATCGACGACTCCAAGATGGCCGACGTGGCCGAGCAGGTGCGCGCGGTCGGCGCCACCTGCGACACCTGGCAGCTCGACCTGTCCGACGTGGCCGCCCTGTCCGAGCTGGAGCTCGAGTTCGACATCCTGGTCAACAACGCCGGGATCCAACACGTCGCCCCGATCGAGCAGTTCCCCGTGGACCGGTGGGAGCTGATCCAGCGGCTGATGCTCACCGCCCCCTTCCTGCTGATCCGTGCGTGCCTGCCGCACATGTATGCCGAGGGGTACGGGCGGATCGTCAACATCTCCTCCGCGCACGGGCTACGGGCCAGCGCCTACAAGTCGGCCTATGTCGCCGCCAAGCACGGGTTGGAGGGCCTGTCCAAGGTGACGGCCCTGGAGGGTGCGAACCGGGGCGTCACCAGCATGTGCATCAACCCGGGCTACGTCTGGACGCCGCTGGTCGCGGCCCAGGTCAAGGACCAGGCGGTGGCGCACAACATGACCGAGGACGAGGTCGCCGAGAAGGTGATGCTCGCCTCGCAGCCGCTGAAGGAGTTCGCGACCCCCGAGGCAATCGCCGAGGCGGTCGCCTACTGCACCGGCAGGCACAGCGGCTCGGTGACCGGCAGCAACCTCGTCGTCGACGGAGGGTGGACCGCCCGCTGACCCGGCGGACGGCATACGGCTGGAGAAGGGGCACCTACGATGCCGACCTACCTCGGCTTCCTGCGGGCCATCAACCTCGGGGCCCACCGGAAGTTCCCCAAGGAGGCCATCCGCGGGGCGGTGACCGCCGCCGGGTTCGGCGACGTGGAGACCTACATCAACACCGGCAACATCCGGTTCAGCACCACGCTGCGCTCCCGGGCGAAGATCGAGCGGGCCCTGGAGGAGGCGTTCCTGGAGGACCGCGGGTTCGACGTGCCGACGATCGTGTTCACACCCCGCGAGTTGACCGCGATCGCCACCGACGCCACCGACCTGCGGGCCGGCTTCCCGGACCTGGCCCGGCAGTACGTCTACCTGCTCAAGGACGAACCCAGCCCCGAGGCCCGGGCCGCGCTGGCCGCTGCTGGACCGGGGCCGGACCGCCTGGTGCCCGTGGGCCGGGCCGTGCACGCCCTGCTGACCGAGGCCTACTCCGGCACGTCGGTGGACTCGCTGGCCACGACGCGGATGCTGGGCGTGGCGACCAACCGCAACTACAACGTGATCGCCACGCTCGCCGACCGCTGGGGCTCGGCGCCAGCTCGCTGACCCGGCCGGGAGTCAGAGCTTGACGTTGATCTGCTTGATCTGGGTGAAACCCTCGAGCATGCCCTCGAGCGACACCTCACGTCCCAGGCCGCTGGTCTTCATGCCGCCGTAGGACTGGCCCGCGAGCTGGCCGCCGCCCTGGTTGACCTGCACCCACCCGGAGTCGATCTGGTGGGCGGCGCGCAGCGCGGAGCTGAGGTCCTTGCAGAACACGAACGCGGCGAGGCCGTAGTGGGTGTCGTTGGCCATCGCGATGACCTCGTCCTCGTCCTTCCACCGGAGCACCGACAGGACCGGGCCGAAGATCTCCTCCTGGGCGATGCGCCAGTCGTTGGAGACCTGCGTCAGGATCATCGGCGCGTGGTAGAACCCCGGCTCCCCCACGGCCAGCGACTCACGGCCGTCGTAGGCGACCTCGACGCCGTCCTGGGCCAGCCCGTCCTCGATATAGCCCTGGACCCGGTCCCACTGCTTGGCGTTGATGATGCAGCCGATGTCGGACTCCTCCTCGCGGGGGTTGCCGACCGTGAGCTGGGAGGTCTTGGCGACCAGCTTCTCCAGGAACTCCTCGTAGATCTCGTCGTGCAGGAACAGTCGGGAGCCGCTGGTGCAGCTCTGCCCCTGGCGGGCGAACCGGGTGGCCAGGAGCACCTGGTCGACGACCTCGTCGGTGCACGAGTCCGGGTAGACGATGGAGGGCGACTTGCCGCCCAGCTCCAGGGAGGCGTGGGCCAGGCGGGCGCCGGCCTTCGCGGCGACACCGTGGCCGACCAGGCTGGAGCCGGTGAAGGACACCTTGTCGACGTCCTGGTGCACGACCAGGGCCTCCCCGATCTCGGCGCCGTAGCCGGTCACCACGTTGAGCACCCCGGCGGGCAGCAACGGGCCGATGATCTCGGCGAGCTTGAGGATCGTCAGCGGTGCGTCCTCGGCCGCCTTGAGCACGATGGTGTTGCCGGCGGCAAGCGCGGCGGGCACCTTGAACGCCGCGATCAGCAGCGGGGAGTTCCACGGCAGGATGCCGGCGACCACGCCCAGCGGCTGGCGCCGGGTGTACTGCAACTGGTCCCCCGCCGCGGGCAGCACGGTGCCCTTGACCTCCCCCGCGATCCCGGCCATGTAGCGGAACAGCTGCACGAGGGAGCCGGCCTCGGGCCGGGCCTGGGTGCGGATGGCGTTGCCGGTGTCCAGCGCCGTCAGGTGAGCCAACTCCTCGATGCTGTCCTCGAGCGCAGCGGTGCACTGCAGGAGGATGCGGGAGCGCTCGGCGAAGGTGAGCGCGGCCCATCCGGGGAAGGCCGCACGTGCGGCGGCGACGGCCCGGTCGGCGTCGGCCTCCCGCGCCCGGGGAGTGGTAGCGATGACCTTGTCCCGGTCGATCGGGGTGATCACCTCGATCGTCTCGCCGGCCTCGGCGGGGACCCACTCGCCCCCGATGTACATGAGCTCCTCAGAGACCTCAAGGTCCTCGAGAGCGATTCCGGCGACGTCCTTCATAGTGCGCGTTCTCCTCAGCAGGGGGGCCAGTGGGAGTCACGATACCCACGCTCCCGGAGGGGTCAGCCGGGGGTGCGTGCCGCCACCACGCGGCGGGCCGCGGACACGACGTCACCGAGCACGGCCGAGGCCGTCTCCTCGCCGCCGGCACCGGCGCCGCCGAGCCGCAGCGCACCGGCGGACTCGGTCTCGATCACGATCGTGTTGCCGCCCTCCCGGGTCAGCGCCAGCGGGTCGTCGCTGCCCAGGCTGACGGGACGCACGGCCACCTCGACCTTGGGGTGCTCGCGGGTGCCGGAGCGCCACGCGGTCGCGATCAGCTTGATCACCTGACCGGTCCCCCGGGCCGTGTCGAAGTCACGGTCGGTCAGGTTGCTGATGCCCTCCCGCTGCACATCCTCCATGCGGACCGGGACGCCCCAGGCGGCACGGGCCAGGATGACGACCTTGGCCGCGGCGTCCAGCCCCTCGAGGTCCTCGGTGGGGTCGGCCTCCAGGAAGCCCAGCTCCCCGGCCCGGGCCTTGGCGTCCTCGAACGACATGCCCTTGCGCGCCACCATGTCCAGGATGAAGTTGGTGGACCCGTTGAGGATGCCCGCGATCCACGTGATGTCGTCGCCGGCGAGGGACTCGCGCACCACCCGCAGGACCGGGACGGCGGCAGCGACCGCGGCCTCGTAGTCCAGTCCCACTCGGTGCTCGGCGGCGAGCGCCTCCAGCTCCACGCCCTGCTGGGCGATGAGCTGCTTGTTGGCGGTGACTACCTGCGCCCCGCCGCGCACCGCCCGCTCGATGAGGCCACGGGCCGGCTCGAGGCCGCCCATCAGCTCGACGACGACATCCGCGTCGTCGACCAGGTCCTCGGGTCGGTCGGTGAGCAGCCCCTCCGGCACGCCGGTGAGGTCCCGAGGTCGTCCCAGGTCACGCACCGCGATCCCGGTGAGCTCCAGGGGGGCACCCACCCGGGAGGCCAGCAGCGGGCCCCGGGAGGACAGGAGGCGCGCGACCGCGGCGCCCACGGTGCCGGCGCCGAGCAGTGCCACTCGGATCGGGGTCGGGGACGGTGTCATCGGGTCACTCCTGGGTCGGTGTCGTCTCGGGAGGAGGGTATGCCGTGGAGCCGGTCCGCGGGCCCGCTCACATCCGCTCCGGCGCGGTCACGCCCAGCAGGCCCAGGCCGTTGGCGAGCACCTGGCGGGTGGCGTCGTTGAGCCACAGCCGGGTCCGGTGCAGGTCGGTGATCTCCTCGTCGCCGAGCGGGCGGACCCGGCACTCGACATACCAGGTGTGGAAGTGCCCGGCCAGCTCCTCCAGGTAGCGGGCCACGCGGTGCGGCTCACGCAGCCGTGCCGCCTGGGCGACCACCCGCGGGAAGTCCCCGAGCGTCGCCAGCAGGACCCCCTCGGTCGGGTGGTCCAGCAGCGCCGGGTCGAATCCGGCCTCCCGGTCCACCCCGTCCTGCGCCGCCAGCCGGGCCACGTTGTGGGTGCGGGTGTGCGCGTACTGCACGTAGAAGACCGGGTTGTCGTTGGAGCGCTTGCGCAACTGCTCGCCGTCCAGGTCCAGCGGGGAGTCCGCCGGGTAGCGGGCCAGGGAGTAGCGCACCGGGTCCGAGCCGATCCACTCCAGCAGGTCGGTGAGGAAGATCGCGTTGCCGCGCCGCTTGCCCATCCGCTCGCCCGAGATGTTGATGAGCTGGCCGATGAGCACCTCGATGTGCGCCGCCGGGTCGTCCCCGGCGCACGCGGCGATGGCCTTGAGCCGCCCGACGTAGCCGTGGTGGTCGGCCCCCAGCATGTAGACCTTCTCGGGGAAGCCGCGGTCCTTCTTGCTCAGGTAGTAGGCGGCGTCGGAGGCGAAGTAGGTGGGCTCGCCGTTGGCGCGGATCAGCACCCGGTCGCGGTCATCGCCGAAGTCGGTGGTCCGCAGCCAGACCGCGCCCTCGGCGTCGAACACGTGGCCTTGCTCCCGCAACCGGGCCACGGCCTGCTCCACGGCGCCGGAGTCGTGCAGCGACTTCTCCGAGAACCAGACGTCGAACTCGACGTGGAACCGCTCCAGGGTGTCCTTGATCTGTTGCAGTTGCAGCTCGTAGCCACGCTGCCGCGCCAGGGCGGTGGCCTCCGGCTCGGGCAGGTCGAGCAGGTCAGGGCGCTCGGCCGCAAGCTGCTCGGCCAGCTCGCTGATCCACTCCCCGGCGTATCCCCCCTCGGGCGGCTGCGTCCCCCGGGCCGCGGCCACGATCGAGGCGCCGAACTTGTCCATCTGCGAGCCGGCGTCGTTGATGTAGTGCTCGGCGGTCACCTGCGCCCCGCTGGCCTGGAGCAGCCGGCGCAACGCATCCCCCAGGGCCGCCCACCGGGTGTGTCCGATGTGCAACGGCCCGGTCGGGTTGGCCGAGACGAACTCCAGGTTGATCACGTGACCGGCGAGCGCGTCGTTGGCACCGTAGGCCGCACCCTGCTCGACGATGGTCCGCGCCAGCTCCCCGGCGCTGCCCGCGTCGAGGGTGATGTTGAGGAATCCGGGCCCCGCCACGTCCACGGCGGCCACCCCGTCCACCCGGCCCAGGCGCCCGGCGAGCTGCGTGGCCAACTCGCGCGGCGGCATACCTGCCCCCTTGGCCAGTTGGAGGGCGACGTTGCTGGTCCAGTCGCCGTGCTCCTGGCTGCGCGGACGCTCCACGCGCACCTCGCGCGGCGGCTCGACGGCGAGGTCCCCGTCGGCGATGGCCTGGTCGAGGACGGCGGTGATGGCTGCAGCAAGTTGCTCGGGGGTCACCGGGCCGATTCTAGTGCCGCACGGGGCGCCAGTCGGCCCCCGGTCACCGCCCGGGGTGGGACGGAGCACCCCGTTCCGGCTGGTATTCTTTTGCGCTGTTGCCCCCGTAGCTCAGGGGATAGAGCACCGCCCTCCGGAGGCGGGAGCGCAGGTTCGAATCCTGCCGGGGGCGCACGCGGAAGGCCGCCGACCCGTTGCAGGTCGGCGGCCTTCGTCGTCCCCTGCAGGGTTCTCGGGTCACCCACCAGACCGGTGGGCACCCACCCGGGGGCGGGTGGTTGCATGGTGCCGTACCCGGCCAGCGCCAGCCCTTGGCCCCCGATCACCTCCGAGCGGAGCCCCATGGAGATCACCCAGTCCTGGATCAACGGCGAGTCCGTGCCCAGTGCCGACACCTACGACAACGTGGACCCCGCCACCGGCAGGACCCTCGGCCTGGTCGCCCGGGCCGGCGCCGACGAGGTCGACCGCGCCGTCTCGGCGGCGGCCGCCGCGCAGCCGGCGTGGGCGGACAGCTCCCCCGAGGACCGCTCGGCCCTGCTCGAGCGGTGGGCCTCGATCGTGGAGCGGGAGGCCGAGCAGCTGGCCCGCTGGGAGTGCGAGGACACCGGCAAGCCGCTCACCCAGGCCCGCGCTGACGCCCGCACGGCGGCCCGCTACCTGCGCTATTACGCCCACGTCGTCGAGGCGTTCTACGGCGTGACCATCCCCAAGGGCGCCGACATGCACGCCTACACCCGCCGGGAGCCGTTCGGGGTGGTCGGCTCGGTCGTAGCGTGGAACTACCCGCTGCAACTCGCCTCCCGCACCCTCGCCGCCGCCGCGGTGACCGGCAACGGCATCGTGCTCAAGCCGGCCGACGAGACCCCGCGCACGACCGTCGCCCTCGCCCGGTATGCCGTGGAGGCGGGTCTCCCCGCCGGTCTCGTCAACGTGGTGACCGGGATCGGGGCAGAGGCCGGGGCGGCGCTGACCGCACACGAGGGGGTCGCGCAGTTGAGCTTCGTCGGCTCGACCGCCATCGGCTCGCAGATCGCGCACGCCGCCGCGGACCGGGTGGTGCCGACCGTGCTCGAACTGGGCGGCAAGTCCGCCCAGGTCGTCTTCCCCGACGCGGACCTGGAGGCGGCGGCGGAGGCGGTCGCCCGCGGCGTCCTGCAGAACGCCGGGCAGACCTGCTCGGCCGGGTCCCGGCTGCTGGTGCACGCCGAGGTCCACGACGAGCTCGTGACCAAGGTGGTGCAGCGGCTGGAGGCCACCCGGATCGGCCCGGGGCTGGACGACCCCGACCTCGGGCCGTTGGTCTCGGCCAAGCAGTGGGACCGCGTCTCCGGGTTCTTCGACGACCTGGGGACCGGCGAGGTGCTCACCGGCGGCGGGCGCCCGGCGGACGCCGCCCTCGCCGACGGCGCCTACTTCGCCCCGACCCTGGTCGACGGGGTTGACCCGCAGAGCCGGATCGCCCAGGAGGAGGTGTTCGGCCCCGTCCTGGCGGCGATGACCTTCACCGACGAGGAGGAGGCGGTCGCGCTCGCCAACTCCACGGCATACGGCCTGCTCGCCGCCCTCTGGACCACCGACCTGAGCCGCGCGCACCGCCTGGCGGGACGGGTCCGGGCCGGGCAGGTCTTCGTCAACAACTACGGGGCCGGCGGCGGGGTGGACCTGCCCTTCGGCGGGTTCGGCCGGTCCGGCTACGGCCGGGAGAAGGGCATCGAGGCGCTGGAGTCGTTCACCCAGACCAAGACCGTCGTGATCAAGCTCTGAGGACGACCCGGTCCGGCGCGCGGGAGGAAACCCTGCGCGGCGACCGGGTGCGGATGATTGACTGGGCGACATGTCCGCTGCCACAGCACCGCCCGGGCCACCACCGCCACCCGTGACAGCCGGGACCCCCATCGAGGTCCAGGCGCTGACCAAGAAGTTCGGCGACTTCGTCGCCGTCGACGCACTGTCCTTCGAGGTGCACCCGGGCCGGATCACCGGCTTCCTGGGCCCGAACGGCGCCGGCAAGACGACCACCCTGCGGATGCTGCTCGGGCTGATCACGCCCACCGGCGGGGAGGGGTTGATCGGGGGGCAGAGGTATGCCGATCTGCCGGCCCCGCTTGCGACCGTCGGGGCGGCACTGGAGGCCACCAACTTCCACCCGGGTCGGACGGGGCGGGACCACCTGCGGGTGCTGGCTGCCACGCACCGGATCCCGGACTCCCGGGTCGACGAGCTCCTGGAGTTGGTGGGGATCCCCGCCGCGGCCCGCAAGCGCGCCGGCGGGTACTCCATGGGGATGCGGCAGCGGCTGGGCCTGGCCGCGGCACTCCTGGGCGACCCGGACGTGCTGATCCTGGACGAGCCGGCCAACGGCCTGGACCCCGAGGGCATCCGGTGGCTGCGCGGCCTGCTGCGCCACCTAGCGTCCGGCGGCAAGACGATCCTCGTCTCCTCCCACCTGCTCAGCGAGGTGGAGCAGACGGTCGACGACGTCGTGATCATCGCCAACGGCCACCTGGTCCGGCAGGGCACGATGGAGCAGCTGCACGGCGACCCGAACACCCTGGTGCGCACGTCCGACACCGACCGGCTGGCGCAGGTGCTGCAGGCCGAGGGACTCACCGCGGAGGCCAGCCCCGAGCACGGGGCCGGTGCGCTGCGGGTCGGCGGGGACGACATGGTCCGCATCGGCGATCTGGCGCTGGCCGGTGGCGTCCCGGTCCACGAGATGCGCGCGCTGCGCAGCGACCTTGAGCGGCTCTACTTCGAGCTGACGGAGTCGCCGGAGAACCAGAACCGCAACCGCGCCGGAGCCGGCACCGGCGGTGATCCCGGTGACGGCGACGCGGGTGATCCGGTCGGCCGGGCCAACCTCGTCGACGGGGAGGAGCAGCGATGACCGCGCTGGTGCGTTCCGAATTGCTCAAGTACCGCAGCACCCGGATGTTCTGGGGGATGCTGGTGGGGATGTTCCTCACCGGCGCGGTGTTCGCCGCGATCGGCGCGGCCTTCACCCTCTACGGGTCCATGCCCGTCGACGGGACGACCGTCGACATGCGGGACGTGGTGCCTGACGAGACCCTCGTCCGCCAGAGCTACACCGGCGGCATCCAGCTGGGCTACCTGCTGACCCTGGTCATCGGAGTCCTGTCCATCGGGCAGGAGTTCCGACACAAGACCGCCTCCGGCACCTTCCTGGCCACGCCACGACGCACCCGCGTGGTCGCGGCGAAGGCCATCGCGCTGATCGTGATCGGTGCCATCAACGGGCTGGTGCACCTGGCCGGCTCGATCGTCGGTGCCGGGGTGCTCCTGGTGATCAACGACGTCCCGCTGTTCCCCGGCCCCGCCGGGCTGATCCGGACCCTGGCGCTGGCCCTGCTGGTCCTCGGGCTGTGGGCCCTCATGGGGCTGGGCGTCGGGGTGCTGGTCCCCAACCAGATCGCCGCCATCCTCGTCGCGGTGGCCGTCGCCTGGATCATCGAGCCGCTCGTCGGCTTCGGCCTGTCGCTGCTCGACGGCGGCGACGCCCTCGCCCGGTTCCTGCCGAGTCAGGCGACCACCGCGACCCTCGACACCTTCGGCGGGATGGACTCCGAGGTGGCCGCCCAGATGGGCAGCTCCGGGGACCAGTTGACGTGGTGGGTCGGGGCCCTGGTGCTCCTGGCCTACGCCGCGTTGATGACCGCGATCGGCACCTGGCTGACCCGCCGCAAGGACATCGCCTGAGCCCGCGGTGAGCGCCGTCCGCGACTCCCGACGCGGACCTGGCCGGACCGTATCCGGACCCGCCGGACCCGCGGCCCCCACGGGGCCCCCGAGAGGGCTAGGCTTGCCCTGCAGAAGTTTCGTCTGTCAACACGTGAGGAAGAGGCGCGGACGCCGTGGCAGCACAGCCCCCCAGTAGCGACAACCCCCTGGCTGACTTCGGAGCCAACGAATGGCTCGTGGAGTCCATGTACGAGCAGTTCCAGGCCGACGAGTCGTCCGTCGCCCCCGAGTGGCGAGCCTTCTTCGCCACCTACGACCCCGACGGCACCGGCCCCAACGGCGCGAGCAGCACACCCACGACGACGACCACGAAGGCCGAGCCCGCCAAGAAGGCCGAGCCCGCCAAGAAGGCCGAGCCCGCCAAGAAGGCCGAGCCCGCCAAGAAGGCCGAGCCCGCCAAGAAGGCCGAGCCCGCCAAGAAGACTGAGACCGCGGAGGGCGACAGCGCCCAGAAGGCGGAGAGCGACTCCTCCCCCACGCCCCGCGACGCGCCGGCCCGCAAGGACACCGGCCCGCAGGAGGCCGCCCAGGTCACCCGGCTGCGCGGGGCGACCGCCCGGGTCGTCACCAACATGGAGTCCAGCCTCCAGGTGCCGACGGCCACCAGCCTGCGTGCGGTCCCCGCCAAGCTGCTGATCGACAACCGGGTCGTCATCAACAACCACCTGTCCCGCAGCCGTGGCGGCAAGGTGTCCTTCACCCACCTCATCGGCTACGCCATGGTCAAGGCCGTGGCGGCGATGCCGGAGATGAACCACAGCTACGCCGAGGAGGACGGCAAGCCCGCGCTGCTCGTGCCCGCGCACGTCAACCTGGGTCTGGCGATCGACGTGCCGAAGCCAGACGGCTCCCGTCAGCTGTTGGTGCCCAGCATCAAGAGCGCGGAGCGGATGGACTTCGCCAACTTCTGGGGCGCCTACGAGGACCTGGTCCGCAAGGCCCGCGACAACAAGCTGACCCTGGAGGACTTCCAGGGCACCACGATCTCGTTGACCAACCCGGGTGGCATCGGGACCGTCTCCTCCGTGCCGCGGCTGATGCAGGGCCAGGGCACGATCATCGGGGTCGGCGCGCTGGACTACCCGGCCGAGTGGCAGGGCGCCAGCCCCGAGCAGATCGCGCGCAACGCGGTGAGCAAGGTGCTCACCCTCACCTCGACATACGACCACCGGATCATCCAGGGCGCGCAGTCCGGGGAGTTCCTGCGGGTGCTGCACCAGTTGCTGCTGGGCGCCGACGGCTTCTACGACGAGATCTTCACCTCGCTGCGGATCCCCTACGAGCCGGTCCGCTGGGCCCCCGACATCACCGCCTCCCACGACGACGACGTGTCGAAGGCGACCCGGGTCCAGGAGCTGATCCACTCCTACCGGGTGCGCGGCCACCTGATGGCCGACACGGACCCGCTGGAGTACCGCCAGCGCAAGCACCACGACCTCGACATCACCAACCACGGGTTGACCCTGTGGGACCTCGAGCGCTCCTTCCCGACCGGAGGGTTCGGCGGCCAGCCGCGGCTGACGCTGCGCAAGGTGCTGGGGATCCTGCGCGACTCCTACTGCCGCACCGTCGGCATCGAGTACATGCACATCCAGGACCCCGAGCAGCGGGCCTGGATCCAGGAGCGGGTGGAGGTCCCCTACGAGAAGACGTCCGCCGACGAGCAGTTGCGGATCCTGCGCCGGCTGAACGCCGCGGAGGCGTTCGAGACGTTCCTGCAGACCAAGTTCGTCGGCCAGAAGCGGTTCAGCCTGGAGGGCGGGGAGTCCGTCATCGCGCTGATGGACCAGATCCTGACCCTGGCCGCCCAGGAGGAGCTGGACGAGGTGTGCATCGGGATGCCGCACCGCGGCCGCCTCAACGTGCTCGCCAACCTGGCCGGCAAGTCCTACGGCCAGATCTTCCGGGAGTTCGAGGGCAAGCAGGCCCCCGGCTCGGTGCAGGGCTCCGGTGACGTGAAGTACCACCTGGGCACCGAGGGTGAGTTCACCGCCGAGTCCGGGCAGACCACCAAGGTCTACCTGGCCGCGAACCCCTCGCACCTGGAGGCGGTCAACCCGGTCCTGGAGGGCATCGCCCGCGCCAAGCAGGACCGGCTCGACCTGGCCGGCGAGGCGTTCACGGTGCTGCCCGTGCTGCTGCACGGCGACGCCGCGTTCGCGGGCCAGGGTGTGGTGGCCGAGACCCTCAACCTGTCCCAGCTGCGCGGCTACCGCACCGGCGGCACGATCCACGTCGTCATCAACAACCAGGTCGGCTTCACCACCAGCCCCAGCTCCTCCCGGTCCAGCGTCTACTGCACCGACGTGGCGCGGATGGTGCAGGCGCCGATCTTCCACGTCAACGGGGACGACCCGGAGGCCTGCGTGCGGGTGGCCGAGCTGGCCTACGAGTTCCGCCAGGCGTTCCACAAGGACGTCGTGATCGACATGGTCTGCTACCGCCGCCGCGGTCACAACGAGGGTGACGATCCGTCGATGACCCAGCCGCTGATGTACGACCTGATCGAGTCCAAGCGGTCGGTCCGCAAGCTCTACACCGAGGCCCTCATCGGCCGCGGCGACATCACCGTCGACGACGCCGAGGCGGCATTGCGCGACTACCAGCACCAGCTGGAGCAGGTGTTCACCGAGACCAAGGCCGCGCTGCGCGGTGAGGACGGCGACTCCCGCGGGCTGGACCGCCCCCGGGCACAGGAGGAGGACGAGGCGGCCCCCGTCGCCAAGCACAAGAGCGCCATCTCCTCGGAGGTGCTCAACCAGATCGGCGACGCCTTCACCGCGACCCCGGAGGGCTTCACGGTCCACCCGAAGCTGGCCCAGCTGATGTCCCGGCGCACCGAGATGACGCGCAAGGGCGGCATCGACTGGGCGATGGGCGAGCTCATCGCGATCGGGTCCCTGCTGATGGAGGGCACCCCGGTCCGGCTGGCCGGGCAGGACTCGCGGCGCGGCACGTTCGTGCAGCGCCACGCCGTGCTCACGGACAAGAAGACCGCCGACGAGTGGAACCCGCTGCTGCACCTGTCCGAGGACCAGGCCAAGCTGTGGATCTACGACTCGCTGCTCAGCGAGTACGCCGCCATGGGCTTCGAGTACGGCTACTCCGTGGAGCGGCCCGACGCCCTGGTGATGTGGGAGGCACAGTTCGGCGACTTCGTCAACGGTGCGCAGACCATCATCGACGAGTTCATCTCCTCCTCGGAGCAGAAGTGGAACCAGCGCTCCTCGGTAGTGCTGCTGCTGCCGCACGGCTACGAGGGTCAGGGCCCGGACCACTCCTCGGCCCGGATCGAGCGGTTCCTCCAGATGTGCGCCGAGGAGAACATGCGGGTCGCCTACCCCTCGACCCCGGCCTCCTACTTCCACCTGCTGCGCCGCCAGGCCTACGGTCGGCCCCGGCGCCCGCTCGTGGTGTTCACCCCCAAGGCGATGCTGCGGCTGAAGAACGCCGCCAGCAGCCCGGAGGACTTCACCGAGGGCACCTGGCGCCCGGTGCTGCCGCCGAGCTTCTCCGGCGACGCCACGCAGGTGCGCCGGGTGCTGCTGGCCTCCAGCAAGCTCGTGCACGACCTGGCGGACGAACGCGCCAAGCGCGAGGACGAGACCACGGCGATCCTGCCGGTCGAGCAGCTCTACCCGGTGCCCGGCCGCGAGATCGCCGAGGCCGTGAAGGCCTTCCCGGAGGCCGAGCTGGTCTGGGTGCAGAACGAGCCGAAGAACCAGGGTGCCTGGCCGTTCATGGCAGTCAACCTGCCAGAGGCCCTGGCCGAGTTCGGCGAGACCCGTCCGCTGCGGGTGGTGTCCCGCCCGGCCGCGGCCTCCCCGGCCACCGGCTCGGCGAAGGCTCACGCCGTCGAGCAGCAGACCCTGCAGGACGAGGCCTTCGGGGCCTGACCCCGCGCTGCCGTCCACCGGTCATGCCCGGCCGGCGGACGGCATACGGGGTGGTTGTTCGTATGCCGTGTGGTTATCCCTGCGCGTCGGGCAGCCCGAGCCGGCGGTACCGCTGGTGTCGGGCCTCGATGCGCGCCTGCGGGTCCTCGGCCAGCACCTCGACCAGCGCGGCACGCAGCATCTGACCCATCCGCAGGCAGAACTCTTCCGGCTCCTCCGCGGCGTCCGGTTGCTCGGGCACCACATGATCCACGACGCCCTGCCGCAGCAGGTCCACGGACCGCACCTGCTGGGCGGCGGCCAGCTCCGCGGCCCGGCTGGTGTCACCGTGCAGGATGACGCTGGCGCCCTCCGGCGGCAGCGGCGAGAGCCAGCCGTGCTGGGCCGCGATAACCCGGTCGGCGGGGATCAGCGCGAGCGCCCCGCCGCCGGTCCCCTGACCCAGCAGCACCGACACGGTCGGGGCGGGCAACGCGCTGAGGTCGGCCAGGCAGCGGGCGATCTCCAGGGCCATGCCGCGCTCCTCGGCCTCCTTGCTCAGCGCCGCCCCGGGGGTGTCGATCACGGTCACCAGGGGCAGGTCGAGCTCCGCCGCCAGGCGCATCCCGCGGCGGGCCTCCCGCAGCGCCCCGGGGCCCATCGGCTCCTCCTCGGTCTGGCCGCGCCGGTCCTGGGCCAGCACCACGCAGGGCGCGTCCCCGAAGGTCGCCAGGCACAGAATCAGGCCGGGGTCGGCCTCCCCGTCGCCGGTGCCGTTGAGCGGCACGACGTTGCCGGCCGCCAGCCGCAGCAGGCGGCGGACGCTGGGCCGCTCGGGGCGCCGGGAGATCTGGATGGAGTCCCACGCCGGGATGTCGGGCAGCTCCTGCACCGGCAGGTCCGGGGCCGGCGCGGCCGGCAGCCCTGCCCGGGGGGCCAGCAACACGGTGAGGGCACGGTCGGCGAGCTCGCGCAGGCCCTCCGGAGGCACCACCCCGTCGATGAGCCCGTGGGCGAAGAGGTTCTCCGAGAGCTGCACCCCGTCCGGGAACGGCTCCCCGTGCAGCGCCTGGTAGACCTTGGGTCCGAGGAAGCCGACCAGGGCTCCGGGCTCGGCGACGGTGACGTGACCCAGGCCGCCCCACGACGCGAGCACCCCGCCGGTCGTGGGGTTGCGCAGGTAGACCAGGTAGGGCAGCCCGGCGGCCTTGTGCCGGGTCAGTGCCGCGGAGATCTTCACCATCTGGAGGAAAGCGGTCGTGCCCTCCTGCATCCGGGTGCCCCCGGAGGCGGTCGCCGCCAGCAGCGGCAGCCCCTCGTCCGTGGCGCGCTCGACGGCCAGGACGAGCCGCTCGGCCGCGGCCACCCCGATCGAGCCCGCCAGGAACGAGAAGTCGCAGGCCATGATGGCTACCCGGCGACCGTTGAGCAGACCCTCGCCCGACACGACCGACTCGTCCAGGCCGGACCGCTCCTGCGCCCGGCCCAGCGAGGCCCGGTAGGCCTCGTCCGGCTCCGGCTGGACCGGTGGTCCGTCCCAGCGGGTGAAGGTGCCCCGGTCGAGCGTGCGGTCGATGAGGTCGAGGGTGGCGTTCACGGCTGCTGCAACCACTCCCGGATGGCTGCGCCGTCGGCGTCCAGTCCCGGCGGCGCAGTGTGCTCCCGCCGGGTGACCTCGACCTCCGAGCCCTCCTCGACCTGAAACATGCGCAGTGGCGGCCCGGGGAGGCTGATGGTGCCCAGCTGGGGGTGCTCGACGTCGACCAACAGCCCCTGGGAGCGGGTCTGCTCCCACTCGTAGACCTCCTGCAGCGTGCGGACGCGTCCGGCAGGTACGCCCGCCTCCGCCAGCCGGGCCAGCAGGTCGGCGCCGTCCAGGTCGGCGAACGCGGCCTCGATCACCTCGATGACCCGGTCCCGGTTGGCGACCCGCTCGGGGTTGGTCGCCAGGCCGTCGGCCGCCGGGTCCAGCCCGAACGCCGCGCAGAACTTCTCCCACAGTGACTGGTTGGCCACGGCGACCTGGACCGCGCCGTCGCGGCAGTGGAACAGCCCGTAGGGGGCAATCGAGGGGTGGTGGTTGCCCTGGGCCTGCGGCACCTCGCCCGCGACCGTCCACCGGGTGCCCTGGAAGGCGTGCACCCCGACCACGCTGGCCAGCAGGGAGGTGCGCACGACCTGACCCTTGCCGGTGCGATCCCGCTCCAGCAGGGCGGACACCACGCCGTAGGCGCCGTACATCCCCGCCAGCAGGTCCCCGATCGGGACGCCCACCCGTTGCGGGTCCTCGGGTCCGCTGCCGGTGAGCGACATCAGGCCGGCCTCCCCCTGCGCGATCTGGTCATAGCCCGCCCGGCCGCCCTCCGGACCGTCGTGACCGAACCCGGAGACCGAGAGCACGACCAGACCGGGGTTGAGTTCGGCGAGCCGGGCCGTGGAGAAGCCCAGCCGGTCCAGCACGCCCGGCCGGAAGTTCTCCATGAGCACGTCTGCCCGTTCGACCAGGCGGGTGAGCACCTCCCGGTCGGCCTCGTCCTTGAGGTTGAGGGCGATCGACTCCTTGTTCCGGTTGCAGGACAGGTAGTAGGTGGCCACGTCGCCCTCGTCCGTCGGCATGAACGGTGGCCCCCACCCGCGGGTGTCGTCCCCCTTCCCGGGTGACTCGACCTTGATCACGCGGGCTCCGAGGTCGGCGAGCATCATGGCGGCGTGCGGGCCTGCCAGTGCCCGGGTGAGATCGACCACGAGGGTCCCGGCGAGGGGCCCTGCAGGGGACTGGTCCATGTGCACATCTCCTTGGGTAACGGGATTGGCCTAGCCAATAGGACAATCCGGGCCTGAGTCAATATCCTGTCGCCATGATGGCCCCACCGCCTGAGCCGCCGGAGGGTGCCCTGTCCCGGGTCCCGAGGCAGCGGCTCTATGAGCAGATCGTCCAGGAACTGCTGCGTCACATCGAGACGCAGGGGCTCAACCCCGGTGACCGGCTCCCCGCGGAGCGCGACCTGGCGGTGTTCCTCGGGGTCAGCCGAGCCTCGGTCTCCCAGGCGCTGGTGGCCCTGGAGGTCCTCGGCGTCGTCACGGTGCGGCACGGGGACGGAGCGGTGCTGCTGGACCGGCGCAGCGAACACCAGGTCCTGGCCGCCTTCCGGAGCCACCGGGCCAGGCTCCCGGAGGTGATCGACGCCCGGTCAGCGCTGGAGGGCAAGCTGGCCCGCCTCGCAGCCGAGCGCCGGACCGCCGAGGACCTGGCCGCGATCGACGCCGCTCTGGAGCAGATGGCCGCCGACATCGACGCCGGCAAGCGGGGGCTGGACGGCGACAAGGCCTTCCATGCGGCGATCACCCAGGCCGGCCACTCACCGCTGCTGGCCCGGCTGATGGCCGAGATCTCCGAGCTGATCCGGGAGACCCGGCTGGAGTCGCTCGCCCAACCGGGGCGCCCCCGCGAGTCGCTCGCCGGCCACCGCCGGATCGCCGAGGCGATCCGGGCCGGGGACGCCTCAGCCGCCGGCGCCGCCATGGAGGACCACATCGCCCTGGTGTCCGATGTGGCCCTGAACCGCGAGCCCGAGGACGCCCCCACCGTCGACGGCACGGGGGGCTGACCATGGCCCGGACGCACCTGGGCGCCAACCTGGAGCTGCTCGCCCGGGAGACCGACCGGCTGGTGGCCACGGTCTCCGACCTGGCCGCGGAGGACCTGGCCGCGCCCACGCTGTGCCCCGGGTGGACCCGGGCGCACGTCATCACCCACGTCGCGCGCAACGCCGACGCGCTGGACAACCTGCTGCACTGGGCCCGCACCGGGCAGCGGCGCGACGCCTATGGCTCGGAGCAGGAGCGCGCCGAGGCCATCACCGTGGGCGCCGAGCGCGACCTCCCCGAGCTGGTGGCGGACCTGCAGGAGAGCGCCGGCCGCTTCGCCGCCCACGCCGCCGACCTGCACGGTCCCGCCGGGGACGCCGAGGTGCTGACCCGCACCGGCACGCCCGTCCGCGGCGCCCAGGTGCCGACGATGCGGTTGCTGGAGGTGGTCTTCCACCACGTCGACCTGCTGGCCGGCTACACCTTCGCCGACGCCGATACCGGGTTCGTGCAGCGGGCCCTGCGGCAGGGCGCACGGCGGGCCGGGGACGCCGGACTCGACCTGCGGCTCCGCACCCCCGACGGCGGGGAGATCACGGTCGGCCCGGGCACCGGCCAGGTCGTCACCGGCACCGCGCCCGACCTGCTGTTGTGGCTCGCCCGGGGACGGGCGGAACGGCTGGCCCACGACATACCGCTGCCGGAGCCACCGCCGTTCGCGTGACCGACGCCCCAGCCACAGTTGGCGGCCGGACCCGCGGCCGGATGGAAAGATGTCGCCCATGAGTCTCGCCGACAGCGCCGACCACCTTGCCCCTCCCCTGCCCGGCTGGGCCGCCTACGAGCCGACCGAGCAGGACGTCGACGATCTGGTTGCGCTGCTACGACGGCACGAGAAGGAGGCCCGGGGCTGGCCCGGGGCGGACAGCGAGCAGGTGGCGGCCGAGGTCGCGGGGCAGGGCGCCGACGCTCGCAACCACGTGATGGTGCGCGACCCCGACGGGACCGCACGGGCCTGGGTGAGCTGTCACGACCGGGCCAGCGGTCGGGTGCTGGTCGGGGTCACCGTGGACCCAGACCTGTCCGAGGACATTGCGGACCCGGTGGCGGCCTGGTGCCTCGACCGTGCCGAGGAGCTCGCCTCGGCGATCGGCGTCGACCGGGGGCTGGCACGCACCCAGATGGACTCCGGCGCGTTCGCCGACGACACGCGCCAGCCCCGGTGGCTGACCGCCGCGGGCTTCACCCACGTGCGCGACTGGTGGCAGATGACGCGTCCGGTGCAGCCCGAGGAGGCCACCTCCCTGCCCGCACCGCGGGAGGGTGTCACGGTGCGCCTGGTCGCCCGCGACGGCTCGGACGGAATGCCGGACGAGCAGGACCTGCGCGACGTGCACATGGTGCTCGAGGCCTCCTTCGCCGACCACTTCAACTCCTACCGGGAGACCTTCGAGGAGTTCCTGGACCGGCTGCGGGCCGACCCGGGCCACCGCTGGGACCACTGGTGGCTGGCCGAGGTGGACGGCCAGCCCGCCGGCGCCCTGGTGGCGACGGCGGTGACCGGCCGGGTGGACCGCGAGGGACGGGAGCAGCCCGACGGCTCCTACGTGGAGTACATCGGGGTGCACGCCCGGGCACGCGGCCGCGGGGTCGCCAAGTCCCTGCTGTATGCCGTGATCGCCGACGCCGCGACGCGCGGCCGCAACCGGGTGGGGCTGGAGGTCGACGCCGACTCCCCCACCGGTGCCGACGGGCTCTACCGCGCCCTCGGGTGGGAGACGGTCTACACCACCCAGTCATGGCACCGGGATCTGGATCTCCCGGCCGGATAGTCTGCCCCTGTGTACTTCACCGACCGGGGCATCGAGGAGCTCACCGAACGACGGGGCGGGGAGACGGTCAGCCTGGACTGGCTGGCCGACCAGTTGCGTACCTTTGTGGACCTGCATCCCGAGTTCGAGATCCCGGTCGAGCGGCTCGCCACCTGGCTGGCCCGGCTCGACGACGACCTCGAGGAGTGAACGGCACCCGATGAACAGGAGAGAGCATTCGTGACGTCTGGCACTGACGGGACACCCGTCGAGTTCACACCCAGCGCCAACTTCCAGGTCGGCGACGGCCCCCGGGACATCGGGTTGTGCTTCGTGGGCGACGGCTTCGTGGCCGGCTACGGCGACCCGAAGGCCCTGGGCTGGGTGAGCCGGGTCGTGGGCCGGACCCCGCTCCAGGAGGCCGACCTGAGCGCCTACAACCTCGGGGTGCGGGGGGACTCCAGCGCGGACGTGATGAACCGGTGGCGCACCGAGTGCCCGCCCCGGTGGCAGGACCGCGGCGAGCGACGCCTGGTGGTCGGGGTCGGCGCCGAGGACGTGCACCAGGAGATCACCACGGCCCGGTCCCGTCTCAACCTGGCCAACATCCTGGACGAGGCCACCACCACCGGCATCTCGACCTTCGTGGTCGGCCCGACTCCCCAGCTGGACGCCCAGCTCAATAGCAAGCTGGCCCAGCTCTCCGACGCCCAGGCCGACGTGTGCGCCCGGCGCGGCGTGCCGTTCGTCGACTGCTTCGCCCCCCTGCGCGACCACGACCAGTGGCAGTCCGACCTCGCCTCCGGCGACACGGTCCACCCGGGTCAGGCCGGCTACGGGCTGATCGCCTGGCTGGTGCTGCACGCGGGCTGGCTGCGCTGGATGCAGCTGGCCGACTGACCCGCTGCCCCTACGGGGCGCCCTCCGGCGAAGGGTTCCCCTGCAGCCGGGCGACCCACTCCTTCGCCTGGGCGTATGCCGTGGGGCCGGCTTCGTCGGCCACCGGCACCGCGACGCCGTCGGCCCGCGGGTAGGACCCCAGGAAGCGGACCTGCGCGCAGGTCCGCTTCAGTCCGACCAGGGCCTCGGCCATCCGGGGCTCGGCGATGTGGCCGACCGCCTCGATCGTGAAGCAGTACCGGCCGATGCCCTGCCCCGTCGGGCGGGACTCCAGGCGGGAGAGGTCCACGTCCCGGACCGCGAACTGCTCCAGCAATTCCAGCAGGGCGCCGGGCCGGTTGTCCCGGATGAACGCCACCAGCGTCGTGGTGTCCGCCCCCGTGGGGGCCGGCGGGGCCACGCCCTCCCGGGCGAGCTCCACGAAGCGGGTGACAGCGCCGGGGGTGTCGGCGATCCCCTCGGCGAGCGTGGTCAACCCATGCACCTCGGCAGCCAGGGGTGCCGAGATCGCGGCGTCGTAGATCTCGGCGCCGACCAGGGCTGCCGCACGGGCGGTCGAGGACTCGGGGATCACCTCGACCCCGGGCAGGTTCCGGGCCACCCACTCACGGGTCTGGGCGGCGGCGACGGGATGGGTGGCGACCCGGCGGACCGCCTCCCGGGTCGTGCCGGCGCGGGCCAGCAGCGCGAACTCCACAGCGACATGGGTCTCCTGGGTGATCACCAGGGGCGCGCCATGGATCAGCTGGTCGAGGGTCGCCGAGACGGCGCCCTCGATCGAGTTCTCGAACGGCACGACAGCCCGATCCAGGTCGCCGGTGCGCACGCCGTCCAGGGCTGCCTCGACGGTCGGCGCGGCCCAGGGCTCGGCATGGTCGGGGTGCAGGCGACGCAGCGCCTGCTCGGTGAAGGTCCCGGCCGGGCCCAGGTAGCCGACCGTCCGGGGCGCCTGCTGCTCACTCACATGCGCACCCTAGTGGCTCGGCGGGCCAGCACCCCCGACAGGGGCGGGCTGGCGCCACGACGGGGCTGGCCGGTGCCACGAGGGGCTGGCCGGTGCCACGAGGGGAAGGCCGCCGGGACGACCACTGGACGTCCCGGCGGCCCGCCGTGCTCCCTCGGGCTCAGTACGCGCCGTTGCGCCTGGCGTCCAGGACCACGCGGAAGGTGCGCCAGATGATCATCAGGTCCAGCAGGGGGGTCCAGTTCTCCACGTAGTAGAGATCCAGCCGCACTGCCTCCTCCCAGTCCAGCTCGGTCCGGCCGCTGATCTGCCAGAGCCCCGTCATGCCGGGGTTGACCAGCAGCCGACGCCGGGTGTCGTGCTCGTACTGCTCGACCTCGGTGGGGAGCGGCGGCCGGGGCCCGACCAGGCTCATCTGGCCCTTCAGGACGTTGACCAGCTGCGGCAGCTCGTCGATGCTGTAGCGGCGCAGGTACTTGCCGACCTTGGTGATCCGGGGGTCCTCCCGGATCTTGAACAGCGGGCCGGCACCCTCGTTCTGTGCGGCGAGCTCGGCCAGCCGGTCCTCGGCGTCCACCGCCATGCTCCGGAACTTGATCATGGGGAAGCGCTCGCCCTTGCGCCCCACCCGCTCCTGGTGGAAGAACACGGGGCCGGGGTCGTCGCGCTTGACGAGCACCGCCACCGCCAGGAAGACCGGCGCGAGTAGCAGCAGCCCGACTGTGGCGCCGACCCGGTCCAGCACGGCCTTGACCACGGCGCGGGGGCCGGTGAAACGCGGCGCCTCGACGTGGATCAGGGGCAAACCGTCGATCGGCCGGGTCAGCACCCGGGGGCCTGCCACGTCCATGATGCCGGGGGCCACCACCAGCTCGATGGAGGTCCCCTCGAGGGCCCAGCCGAGCCTGCGCAGCCCCTTGGTCCCGATGCCTGCCGAGCTGGAGACGGCGATGACGTCGACCTGGTGGGCGAGCGCCTGGTCCAGCACGTCGGCCTCCCGGCCCAGCACCTCGGTGCCGTCCCCGAGCGTGCCCACGGCGTCGTCGGTGCACGCCCCCAGCACCTGGTAGCCGGCTCCGGGGGTCCGCTTCAGCGCGGAGGACAGTGTCTGCACGTGGTCCCGGTCACCGACCAGCAGCACCCGGTCCGACATCCGCCCCGCTGCCCGCTGGGCCACCAGCCACTTGCGGGCAATCCAGCGGCCCGTGAGCAACAGCAAGGTCGCGAGCGGGAAGGCGTAGAGGACGTAGCGGTGGGCGCTGTTGAGCTCGAAGGCGAACGCCGCCACCGAGAACGCCGCCAGCAACCAGATGCTCGCGGTGACGATCAGGCGGTACTCCTGGATCCCGTGGCCGATTCGGCGGGGGTCGTAGGTGGAGTGCAGTTGCAGCATCACCATCCAACCCACGACCAACCCCAGGCCCAGCACGATGGTACGCAGCTGGGACGGTGAGGACTCCACGGTCGGGAACAGGGTGACCCGGCCCAGCTCGAAGACCTGGACGAGGATCACAGCCATGAGCACCATGGCGAGGTCGACCGCGCGCAGGGTGCGCAGGTATCGGGTCATGTAGCGGCGCATCCCCGGGTGGCGGCGCGCCGGCACCGCGGGGGCGCCCTCGGCGACGGGCGGCAGCACGAACAGCGGCGGGGCCTGGCGTCCGTGGACAACGCTTCCCCCGCCTACCGCTCCGAGTAACGGTTCCCCTGCCTCGGCTCGCAAGTGTGCAGACATCTCATTCCTGGCGTGTGTCGTTCTGAGTTCGGCTCTGCCCCCGGACTCCCTCTGGGGGCTTTACTCTTTCTTGACCATCAGCAGACTAGATGTTTGTGGAGCATTTGGCTAGTCCCTCCGAAAAGTTCCTCTCGCGAGTTCGCTTGTCCGGCTTGCGTGAGGAGTCCGAACCTCCGTCCGTGATACCTCCCGCCACGCGGACACAGGGGCGAAGTGCTGACGTGGTGGCGAAACCTGCGGCAGGATGACCCCCAAGCAACTGCTCGAGGGAAGGACACCCCATGACCCGGCGCACTACCACCACCGTGACCCGTTGGCTCATTGGCGCCGCGGCGCTCAGCCTCACGCTGACCGCGTGCGGCTCCGACGAAGGAGACCCCGGCGAGGGCGCTGGAGGGGAGGGCGACGCCGGCGCGTCGGTCGAGGTCGATGAGGAGCTGGCCGCCATGGTTCCGGAGGACATCGCCGAGGCCGGCGTGCTCCGCGTCGGCACCGACGCCTCCTACGCCCCCAACGAGTTCTTCGACGAGGACGGCTCGACGATCGTCGGGTTCAACATGGACCTGTTCGACGCGGTGGCCGCCAAGCTGGGTCTCGAGGCGCAGTACGAGAACGCCGGCTTCGACACGCTCATCGTCGGCGTGACCAGCGACCGCTATGACGTCGCGGTCTCCAGCTTCACGATCAACGAGGAGCGCAAGACCCAGGTCAACATGATCAGCTACTTCAACGCCGGCACCCAGTGGGCCGTCGCCTCCGGCAACCCCGACGGGGTCGACCCCGACAACGCCTGCGGCCTCACCGTCGCGGTGCAGGCGGGGACCGTGCAGGAGGAGGTCGACCTGCCCGAGCGGCAGGAGGCCTGCGGTGACGACCCGTTCACCGTCCAGCCCTACGAGGGCCAGGACGAGGCCACCTCGGCACTGGTGACCGGGAAGGCGCAGGCGATGCTCGCCGACTCCCCCATCATCGGCTACGCGGTGGCCCAGACCGACGGCAGCATCGAGGCGGTCGGGGACGTGTACGACGCGGCTCCCTACGGCTACGTCGCCCCGCTGGAGGACACCGAGTTCGCGGAGGCCATCGTGGCCGCGCTGGCCTCCCTCGAGGAGGACGGCACCTACCTGGAGATCCTGACCGAGTGGGGTGTGGAGGACGGCGCCATCGACGACTTCGCCGTCAACCCCTGAGATGTCCGGCTCAGCCCCCGGAGCTCCTCCGGACACTGAGCGACCGGGCAAGATCGACGCGGTCCCGGTCAGGCACCCGGGCCGCTGGGCGGCCGTCGCGCTCATCGCGCTGCTCGTCGCGATGTTCGTCAACATGCTCGTCACGAACGAGGCGTTCAACTGGCCCTTCGTGTTCGAGTCGATGTTCCGCCCGCCGGTCATCAACGGCCTGATCATGGGCACCCTGCTGGTCACCGTGCTGGCGATGCTCATCGGCGTCACCCTCGGCGTCATGCTGGCGGTGATGCGGCTCTCGCCCAACCCGGTGCTCTCCGGTGTGGCGTTCGCCTTCATCTGGTTCTTCCGCGGAGTGCCGCGCCTGGTGCTGCTCACCATCATGGGCAGCCTGGGGATTCTCTTCGTGGGCGGCATGGACTTCGGTTTCCCGTTCGATCACCAGATCACGGGCCTGCTCGGCATCGACGGCGACTGGCGGTTCCTCAGTCTGGACGCCAACCAGGTCTTCGTCGGAGTCACCGGGGGCGCGATCGGCCTGGGTCTGTCCGAGGCCGCTTACATGGCCGAGATCTCCCGGGCCGGGATCCTCTCGGTCGACAACGGTCAGACCGAGGCCGCCCAGGCCCTCGGGATGGACGGCGGCACCACGATGCGTCGCATCGTGCTCCCCCAGGCGATGCGGGTGATCGTGCCGCCCACGGGCAACGAACTGATCTCCATGGTCAAGGACACCTCCCTGCTCATCGCCGTGCCGGTGAGCAACGAGTTGTTCTTCCAGCTGCGCTCCATCGGGTCCCGGACCTTTGAGGTCTTCCCAGTGCTGGTCGCCGCCTGCCTGTGGTACCTCATCATCGGCAGCATCCTGATGGTGGGCCAGTTCTACCTTGAGCGGTACTTCAACCGCGGCTACGGCGCCCGGCAGGACCACGCCCCGGCGGCCGCCGCCGCGGACGGTGAGGGGTGATGAGTATGCAGTCGCTCGTCCGGGCCGTGAACGTCACCAAGGCGTTCGGCCACAACGAGGTGCTCAAGGGGATCGACCTGTCGGTCCAGGCCGGGCAGGTGGTGACCCTGCTCGGGCCCTCCGGCTCGGGCAAGACGACCTTCCTACGGTGCATCAACCAGTTGGAGACCATCGACGGCGGCCGGATCTGGGTCGACGGCGACCTCATCGGCTACCGCGACGTCAACGGCAAGTTGCACCGGCTCAAGGACAGCGAGATCGCCGCCCAGCGACGCAACATCGGCATGGTGTTCCAGCGGTTCAACCTCTTCCCGCACAAGACCGTGCTGGAGAACATCTGCGAGGCGCCCGTCGTCGTGCAGGGGCGCAAACGCCGTGAGGTCGAGTCGGAGGCGCTGGGCCTGCTGGAGCGGGTTGGTCTGCAGGACAAGCCACGCGCCTACCCCAACCAGCTCTCCGGCGGTCAGCAGCAGCGGGTGGCGATCGCCCGGGCCCTGGCCATGCACCCCAAGCTGATGCTCTTCGACGAGCCCACGTCGGCCCTGGACCCCGAGCTCGTCGGTGACGTGCTCGCGGTGATGCGGGACCTGGCCGTCAGCGGGATGACGATGGTCGTGGTCACCCACGAGATGGCCTTCGCCCGCGACGTCAGCGACCACGTGGTGTTCATGGATGGCGGGGTCGTCGTCGAGGAGGGCCCCCCGAAGGAGATCCTGGTCAACCCGCAGCACCAGCGCACCCGCAATTTCCTGCAGCGCGTCCGCGAGGAACAACCGGACGTGGTCGAGGAGATCCCCGACCACGTGCGCCAGCCGGGCGAGCCCGTCGACTGACAGTGAGGACGCACTGACAGTTGGGACGCCCTTCGCAGCCTGATGTTGCGGGGCTGACTTGCGATGTCCTCATCTCGAGGACACCTCCGCCCTGACCGGCCCTGTCCCCGTATCGAGGACACCCCACCTGACCTGCGATGTCCTCGTTACGAGGACACCTCGCCAGGCCGCCAGGAGCCGCCGCGAAGTCGCGCCCGGACGCCTCGCCAGACGCCTCGCCGGACGGCCCTCGACTCGTGTGGAGGATGAAGGGGCCTATGACCCCATAGAAATGACACGCGAGATCTGACACGCCCCCGACGCGCACACCACCGCCAGACCGGGCCACCACAGGCCTGCTGGCCGGCCCTGTCCTCGTATCGAGGACACCCCACCCGGCCGGCCTTGTCCTCGTATCAAGGACACCCCACCTGACCTGCGATGTCCTCGCTACGAGGACACCCCGCCAGGCCGCCAGGAGCCGCCGCGAAGTC
The DNA here is from genome assembly GCF_057176825.1 of Ornithinicoccus sp. NCBI lineage: Bacteria > Bacillati > Actinomycetota > Actinomycetes > Micrococcales > Intrasporangiaceae > Ornithinicoccus > Ornithinicoccus sp. Next base: position 3,346,952 of record NZ_CM169976.1, read on the forward strand.
GCGCCCGGACGCCTCGCCAGACGCCTCGCCGGACGGCCCTCGACTCGTGTGGAGGATGAAGGGGCCTATGACCCCATAGAAATGACACGCGAGATCTGACACGCCCCCGACGCGCACAACACCACCGGATCAACCCACCACACGGGCCTGCCGACCTGCGATGTCCTCGCCACGAGGACACCCCCGGCCAGCCCTGTCCTCATACCGAGGACACCTTGCACCCAGGGGCTGCGGCATCTCACGCCGAGTGGACCGGATATTGCCGGATTCTTTCGAGATTCCGCGAATATCTGGTGCAGTCGGCGGGAAGGCACGGGACGAGGCCGGCTTGATTCACCTGGAGCCGGCTCCAGGTGACGAGCGTGCTCAGCGGCCGGTGAGCGCGCGCCTCACATGTGGCAGCACGGCGCTCACCTGCCGGGTCATCTCGCGGTAGACCGAGGCCGCCCGCAGGTACGGGTCGACGATGTCCACCTCGACGGCCTCCCGCGGACGCACCAGTCCCCGCCGCGCCGCTAGGGTCGCCGTCACTTCCCGGACCCACTCGCCCGCGTCCCTGGTGGACGGGAGCTCCTCGGCAGGCATAGCCGAGGCCAGGTCGGCGAAGTCGCCGATCGTGAAGGTGTAGCGCAGCGACTTGGGATAGGTGCGCGCGACCTCGGCGCGGTGCTCCCGGGTCGCGGTCAAGACCAGGTCGGCCGCCGCCACGAGATCGGGGGTCAGCTGCCGCGAGACGAACCCGTCCGGGACCGCCCCGAACCCGGCGAGCTCCTGTGCCGACTGCGGATCCATCGGACTCCCCACCATTGCCCGGGTGCCGGCGCTGCGGACCGGCACAGCCCCGGCGCCCCAGCGGCGGTCCATCGCGTCCTGCAGGACGCGTTCGAGCAGCGGGGACCGGCAGATGTTGCCGGTGCACACGGTCAGGATCTGTCCCTGTGTGGTCTGTTCCTGCATGACGGGGACTTTACGTGCCACCCGACAGAGCATCCGCGAGCGCCCAGGCCACAGTGGGGTCGGACCACCGCTCCCCCACGGTGCGCAGGGACAGCATGCGGAAGTCCGCTGCCTCCGCCAGGTCCGGGTCCACCTCCACCTCCGCCAGGTCCTCGGGGTGTTGCAGCACGATCTCCAGCCGGGCCTCGGCGAGTTGCTCGACCAGGCCCTGGCCCCACTCGACCACGGTGACCGAGGACTCGACGCTGTCGTCCAGGTCGAGGTCGTCGAGCTCGGCCGAGCCACCGAGCCGGTAGGCGTCGACATGCACCAGCGCGGGGCCACCGACCTCCGAGGGGTGCACCCGGGAGAGCACGAACGTCGGGGAGATAATCGGCCCCCGTACCCTCAAGCCCTCGGCGATCCCCTGGGTCAGGGTCGTCTTGCCCGCACCCAGACCGCCGACCAGGAGCACCAGGTCCCCGGCCCGCAGCAGGCGCCCGAGCGCGGCCCCCACGGCCCGGGTGTCGTCGGCGTCGACCAGGCGACGGGTCAGGTCGTCACCGGCCTGCACCCCACCCGGCAGACCGGTCACGCGTCCGCCCGACGGGCTTGGGCACGTCGCCGGGTCGGACGGGTGGCACGGTCGCGGCGCTGCTTGTCCAGGTCGGTGACCCGGCGCCGGGTGCCGCGGGCGGAGCGGGGCATGGCCGACGCGGGCGTCGTCACGGTGGCGGACCGTTCGGCCCGGCGCACCAGGGCGAGGAGTTGCTCCCCGACGACCGCCGGGTGCTCGAGCATGATGATGTGCCCGGCCTCGGCGACCACGACGTGGTCGGCACCGGGGAGCATCTCCACGATCTCCTCGCTGTGCTCGGTGGAGGTCAGGATGTCCTTGTCGCCGTTGAGCACCAGCACCTCGACGCCCTCCAAGTTGGCCAGCGCCTGCCGCTTGTCGTGCCGGTTCAGCGCGGGCGCGTAGGAGGCCATCACCTCCATCGTCGTGCCGAAGATCATGTCCGCGGTCAGCCGGACCACCGACAGCGGCACGGGCGAGGCGAACGACCCGCCGTCGACCAGGAACTCCTGCAGCTGACGGCCGCCCCGCATCACCGAGTCGACGACCTCCTGGCGCCCGGCCATGGTGGACATCACCACGGGGCCGAGCCGGTTCACCGCACCGCCGAGCACCTTGCCCAGCCCCCACGTGACCCGCTCCAGGCCCCCGGCGCTGGTGGCGACGAAGGCCACCCCGACGACCCGCTCCCGCACCAGCTCGGGGTCCGCCTCGGCCAGCGCCATGATCGTCATCCCGCCCATCGAGTGCCCCACCAGCACCAGGTCACCGGTCGGCACCACCTGGTCCAGCACCCGGTGCAGGTCGGACCCGAGCTGCTCGACGTTGTTGTGGTCGGCCTCGCCGACCCCCGAGGAGCCGTGGCCCCGCTTGTCCCACACCACGACCCGGTAGCCGGCCTCCCGCAGCATGCGCCGCTGGTAGACCCAGCACCGCAGGTCCAGGGTGTAGCCGTGCCCGAGCACCACGGTGGGCCGCCCGTCGACCGGGTCGTCGGGCTCGTCGACCTCGACGTGCAGCGGGACCCCGTCGTCGGCGACCACCACCTCCGTGCGGCTCGGCTCGACCGTGAAGTCCTCGTCGGTGCCCAACGCGACCGCGTGCTCGCGGTCCCGCCACAGACGGTCGATGGCCACCCCCGCCACGGTGGCCAGCCCCGCGGCCGCCACCCCGGCACCAATACCCAGAATCGTGTTGCGTCCCGTCGTGCTCACCCTTCCGCACCGTCTCCGGCGGCCGCTGCGGCCGCGCCTCCGACATAGACCCGTGGCACCCGGGGTCCGAACCGGGTGACGATCTCATAATTGATCGTGCCGGCCGATTCTGCCCAATCCTGGGCAGTCGGCTCCCCCTGAGCACCGGACCCGAACAGCACGATCTCCTCGCCCGCCGACACCGGCAGGTCCCCCGCGTCCACCACGAACTGGTCCATGCAGACCCGCCCGGCGATCGGCCGCTGCTGCCCCGCGACCAGCACCGACGCCCGGTTCGAGACGTGCCGGGGGACGCCGTCGGCATACCCGAGCGGGACGTCGACCAGGGTGGTCGGGCCGCTCGTGGTGTAGGTGTGCCCGTAGGAGACCCCCTGGCCCCCCGGCACCCGCTTGACCACCGAAGCGCGGGCGGTCACCGTCATGGCGGGGACCAGGCCGAGCTCGGCGGGCGTGCCGAGATCTGGCGCGGGCGACAACCCGTAGACCGCCAGTCCCGGACGCACCAGGTCCCAGGCGGACCCGGGGCTGGTGAGCGTGGCCGCGGAGTTGGACATGTGCCGCACCTGGGGGGTGAGGCCGGCGCGTTCGGCGGTCGCGACGGCCGCCGCGAAGGCCTCTTGCTGCTGCCGCACCGTGGGGTGCCCGGGGGCGTCGGCATACGCGAAGTGGGTGAACAGGCCCACCACCTCCAGCGCACCCTCGGCCTCCAGCCGCCGGGCCTGCTCGACGAGGATCTGCCAATCCGTATGCCGTCCGCCCGCCTGCGCGTGGTAGGCCCCGTTGCGCGCGAGGCCGGTGTCGACCTTCAGGTGCACCCGGGCGGTGCGCCCGGTGGCATGGGCCGCCGCGCTGGCCGCCTCCAGCGCCCAGGGTGCGGAGGCGGCCAGGTCCACGTCCGCGGCGAGCGCCGCCACGAAGTCGATCCCCGGCGCGTGCAGCCAGGACAGCACGGGCGCGCTGATCCCCGCGGCGCGCAGGTCCAGGGCCTCCTGCAGTTGCGCGACGCCCAGCCAGGAGGCGCCGCCGGCGAGCGCCGCCCGGGCACTGGGCACTAACCCGTGGCCGTAGGCGTCGGCCTTCACCACGGCCATCACCCCGGCGGACCCGGCTCTGCGGCCCAGCTCTGCGACGTTGCCGGCAATGGCGTCCAGGTCGACCCGGACCTCGGCGGGAAAGGCGGACGAGGTGTTCATGGTGAGGGTCAGTCTGTCAGTCCTGTTGCCGCAGATCGCGCACCTGGGCAGACTCGGGGCATGAGCACCCGCCATCCCGACCTCGACCCGGCCGGCGTCGCGCTGCTCAACGCGTTGGGCGCCGTGCACGCCGAGCACCTGGACCTGCCCACCCCGTGCCGGGACTGGCCGGTATCGGTGCTGGTGGCCCACCTCGACGAGCTGACCAAGGCGTTTGCCGACAGTGCCACCCGCGAATTCGGCCCGTGGACCGACAATTCGCCCGCCGAGCGGGAGTTCGTGCTCAGCGACGGCTGGGCGACGCGGCTGCCGCGGCACGTGCAGGAGCTGGTGCTGGCCTGGCACCGACCGGGGGCGTGGGAGGGCGAGACCCGGATCGGCGGGATCGACCAGCCGGCCGAGCAGGTGGGCCTGGCCGCGCTGACCGAGGTGGTGCTGCACGGCTGGGACCTCTCGCGGGCGGTGGGGGTGCACTACGAGCCGGACGAGGCCACCGCCCGGGCGGTGCTGTCCCACCTGGAGTCGCTCGGTGACCGGCGCGAGGGCTCCTACGAGCCGCCTGTGCCGCTGCGGCCGGACCTGGACCCGCCGCCCGACACGCTGGACCGGGCCCTCGCGCTCAGCGGCCGGGACCCCGACTGGTCCTGACCGGAGGCTGCGCCTAGTCGCCCTGCCGCACGGCGGCCAGCTGCTCCATCAGGCTGTCGCCCATGGCCTCCTGCGCGTCGGCGTCGCCCAGCCGGGCCACGATCCGGTCACCCACCTCGGCCGTGCTGGCGCCCATCTCCTCACCGGCCAGGGCGGGCAGCTCGGCGAGCACGGCGGCTGCGGCGGCCTCCACGGCGGCCGCGGCGTCGCCCTCGCCGACCGAGCCCAGGGCCAGCGCCAGCGACAGGACGGCCCCCGCCGGGTTGGCCCAGCCACGACCCGCGATGTCCGGCGCGGAGCCGTGGATCGGCTCGAACATGCTGGTGCCGGACCCGTCCAGGTTGAGGTTGCCGCTGGCGGCGACCCCCAGGCCACCGGCCAGGACGGCCCCCAGGTCGGTGACGATGTCGCCGAACAGGTTGTCCGTGACCACCACGTCGAACCGTTCCGGGGTGGTCGGCAGGTGCATGCACATCGCGTCCACGTGGACGTAGTCCGTCTCCACGTCGGGGTACCGGGCCGAGAGTTCCTCCATCACCGACAGCCACAGCTGGCCGGCCTCGACCAGCACGTTGGTCTTGTGGCACAGGGTGAGCTTGTGGCGGCGCTGCTGGGCCAGCCGGAAGGCGAAGTCCACCGCGCGGTGCACGGCATACCAGGTGTTCACCGACTCCTGGACGGCGACGGCGGCCGGCGTGCCGCGGTGCACCGTGCTGCCCCGGCCGACGTAGGCGCCCTCGCTGTTCTCACGGACGACCACGAGGTCGCAGCGGTCCGGGGTGAGACCGGCGATCGGGGTCGGGACACCCGGGTAGAGCCGGACCGGGCGCAGGTTGATGGCCTGCGCCATGGTGGCCCGCAGCGCCAGGATGACACCGTGCTCCAAGACCCCCGGGGTCACCTTCGGGCTGCCGATGGCTCCGAACAGGATCGCGTCGTGGGCCCGCAACTGCGCCACGTCCCCGTCGGGGAGCAGCTCACCGGTCTCCAGGTAACGATCGGCCCCGAGCGGCACCGTGGTGCGCTCTGTCGTGAAGCCGAACTGCTGCTCGGCGGCATCGAGCACGGCCAGCGCCGCCTCGGTGACCTCGGGTCCGATCCCGTCCCCGGGGATGACCGCCAACCGGTGGTGACCCATAACCACTCCTTCGAATCATGCGAACACGGGCGACTACAGTGTGTCCTACAACCACCACCTCGGAAGGAGTGGCCCGATGGGTAGGACCCTGGCAGAGAAAGTCTGGCAGTCGCACGTCGTGCGCCGAGCCGAGGGAGAACCGGACCTTCTTTACATCGACCTGCACCTGGTGCACGAGGTCACCAGCCCGCAGGCCTTCGACGGGTTGCGGCTGGCCGGCCGCGGGGTCCGTCGCCCCGACCTCACGGTGGCCACCGAGGACCACAACGTGCCGACCACCGCCGGGCCGGTGCTCGACATCGTCAGCCGCACCCAGCTGGAGGCGCTGAAGCGCAACTGCGAGGAGTTCGGCATCGTGCACCACGAGCGCGGCCGGCTCGGGCAGGGCATCGTGCACGTGATCGGGCCCGAGTTGGGCCTGACCCAGCCGGGTATGACGATCGTGTGCGGCGACTCCCACACCTCCACGCACGGCGCCTTCGGGGCCCTGGCGATGGGGATCGGGACCAGCGAGGTGGAGCACGTCCTGGCCACCCAGACGCTGCCGCTCGCCCCGTTCAAGACCATGGCGATCACCGTCGAAGGCGACCTGCCCCAGGGGGTCTCGCCGAAGGACATCATCCTGGGCGTGATCAACCGGATCGGCACGGGCGGCGGGCAGGGGTACGTCCTGGAGTACCGCGGCAGCGCCATCGAGTCGCTGTCGATGGAGGGCCGGATGACGATCTGCAACATGTCGATCGAGGCCGGCGCCCGGGCCGGGATGGTGGCCCCCGACGAGACGACCTTCGCCTACCTGAAGGACCGGCCGCATGCCCCGCAGGGCGCCGACTGGGACCGGGCCCTGGAGGAGTGGCGTGAGCTGCGCACCGACCCGGACGCCACGTTCGATGCCGAGGTCGTCATCGACGCCGCCGAGCTCTCGCCCTACGTCACCTGGGGCACCAACCCCGGCCAGTCCGTGCCGCTAGGCTCCGCCGTCCCGGACCCCGAAACCTTCGGTGACGAGGCCGCGGCCGACGCCGCCCGGCGCGCGCTGGACTACATGGACCTGGCGGCCGGCACCCCGATGAAGGAGATCGCGGTCGACGCCGTCTTCCTCGGGTCCTGCACCAACGGGCGGATCGAGGACCTGCGCACCGCGGCCGAGCTGCTGCGCGGCAAGCGCATCGCCGACGGGGTCCGGATGCTGGTCGTGCCCGGCTCGCACGCGGTCAAGCTCCAGGCCGAGGCCGAGGGGCTGGACGAGGTGTTCACCGCCGCCGGCGGAGAGTGGCGGCTGGCCGGGTGCTCGATGTGCCTGGGGATGAACCCCGACCAGCTCTCCCCGCAGGAGCGCTGCGCCTCGACCTCCAACCGCAACTTCGAGGGACGCCAGGGCGCCCGGTCGCGCACCCACCTGGTCTCCCCGGCCGTGGCCGCCGCGACGGCGCTGCGCGGCACCCTGTCCTCCCCCGACGACCTGTAAGGAGCAGCCGTGGAACCCTTCACCACCCACACCGGCGTCGGAGTCCCGCTGCGCCGCAGCAACATCGACACCGACCAGATCATCCCCGCGTCCTACCTCAAGCGGGTCGCCCGGACCGGCTTCGAGGACGGACTGTTCGCCCGCTGGCGGGAGGATCCGGAGTTCGTCCTGAACCTGGACGCCTTCCGCGAGGGCTCGGTGCTGGTGGCCGGCCCCGACTTCGGCACCGGCTCCTCCCGCGAGCACGCGGTCTGGGCGCTGATGCAGTACGGCTTCCGCGTCGTGATCTCCTCGCGCTTCGGCGACATCTTCCGCGGCAACTCGGGCAAGGGCGGGCTGCTCACCGCCCAGGTCGCCCAGGACGACGTGGAGCTGATCTGGAAGTACCTGGAGAACGAGCCGGGCGCCAGCGTGACCGTGGACCTCACCGAGCGGACCGTCGTCGCCGGTGACATCACCACCACGTTCGAGGTCAACGACTACGTGGCCTGGCGGTTGCTCAACGGACTGGACGACATCTCACTGACGCTGAGCCACGAGGCCGACATCACGGCATACGAGGAGAAGCGTCCGTCCCACAAACCGGTCGTCACGGCGGGGACCACCTCCTGAGCCCACCGGCGCGACGGTGACAGGCCGCCGCCCCATGGGCTAGGGTTGTCCGCGATGCATCGCGTGCTGCTCCTTTGCTGCCGCAGCGAGGCCAGTTAAGTCCGGCCCCTCGCTGCGGAGTTCTTGCTGTCCCGGACACCCCGACAGCCCCAGCGAGGAAGAGCCACCTATGAGCATCACCACCACCCCCGAGTCCGTGCGCAACCCGCAGCAGCCCTCCGGCATGCCGTTCCAGCGCTACGCACCGTTCACCCCCGTCGAGTTGCCCGACCGCACCTGGCCGGCCAAGACCATCACCGAAGCCCCCCGGTGGTGCGCGGTCGACCTGCGCGACGGCAACCAGGCGCTGATCGACCCGATGAGCCCGGATCGCAAGCGGCGCATGTTCGAGCTGCTGGTCGAGATGGGCTACAAGGAGATCGAGGTCGGGTTCCCGGCCGCCAGCCAGACCGACTTCGACTTCGTCCGGATGCTGATCGAGGAGGACCTGATCCCCGACGACGTCGTCATCCAGGTGCTGACGCAGGCGCGGGAGGCCCTGATCGAGCGCACCTTCGAGTCGATCGCCGGCGCCAAGCAGGCCATCGTGCACCTGTACAACTCGACGTCCACGCTGCAGCGCCGGGTCGTGTTCAACACCGACATGGACGGCATCATCGACATCGCGGTGACCGGCGCCCGGCTGTGCAAGAAGTTCGAGGAGCAGATCCCCGAGACGACCGTCTTCTACGAGTACTCCCCCGAGTCCTACACCGGCACCGAGCTGGAGTTCGCCGCCCGGATCTGCAACAAGGTGATGGAGGTGTTCGAGCCGAGCGCCGAGCGCCCGGTGATCATCAACCTGCCGGCCACCGTGGAGATGGCCACCCCCAACGTGTATGCCGACTCGATCGAGTGGATGAACCGGCACCTGGAGCACCGGGAGCACGTCGTGCTGTCGCTGCACCCGCACAACGACCGGGGCACCGGGGTGGCCGCCGCCGAGTTGGGGTACCTGGCCGGCGCCGACCGGATCGAGGGCTGCCTGTTCGGCAACGGCGAGCGCACCGGCAACGTGTGCCTGGTGACGCTGGGGATGAACCTGTTCTCCCAGGGCATCGACCCGCAGATCGACTTCTCCGACATCGACGCCATCCGGCGCACCGTCGAGCACTGCAACCAGCTGCCGGTGCCCGAGCGCCACCCCTACGGCGGCGACCTGGTCTTCACCGCGTTCTCCGGATCGCACCAGGACGCCATCAAGAAGGGGCTGGAGGCGATGGACCGGGACGCCGCCGAGGCCGGGACCCCGGTGGATGACTTCCGCTGGGAGGTGCCCTACCTGCCCATCGACCCCAAGGACGTGGGCCGCAGCTACGAGGCCGTGATCCGGGTGAACTCCCAGTCCGGCAAGGGCGGCGTCGCCTACGTGATGAAGACCGAGCACAAGCTGGACCTGCCGCGCCGGCTGCAGATCGAGTTCAGCCGGGTGATCCAGCAGCACACCGACGGTGAGGGTGGGGAGATGTCCCCGGCCGCGATCTGGGCGGCCTTCGAGCACGAGTACCTGGCCCGCACCGAGCCCCTCCGGCTGCGCACCGTCGACAGCCGCACCCAGCCGGACGGCCGCGACTCCATCACCGCCGTCATCACCATCGACGGCAAGGACAAGGTCATCGAGGGCACCGGCAACGGGCCCATCGCCGCGTTCGTCCAGGCGCTGGCAGGCGAGGGTCACGACGTCCGGGTGCTGGACTATTCCGAGCACGCACTCAGCTCCGGCGACGACGCCGTGGCCGCGGCCTACGTCGAGTGCGCCGTCGACGGCGAGGTGCGCTGGGGCGTCGGCATCGACCCCAACATCGTCACCGCCTCGCTCCGCGCCGTCTGCAGCGCCCTGAACCGCCCGACTACCCCTTGACGCCGCGCCGCGGGCGTCAGGGCAGCGGGTAGCGCTCGGGTCCGGCGGCAGCCAGGTCCAGCAGGAACGCGCGCTGCCGCGGGTCGGCCCACGCCTGCTCGTCGTTGTCCTCCAGCGCCCAACTGCCCTCCTCCCAGAACATGTGGTCCAGGGCCGCGGGCCACAGCTCACGTTCGGCTGGGGTCAGTTCGACCTGCCCCACGTATGCCGTGACGAAGGTCTCCCACTCGGCGGCGGTGAACAACCGGCCGGGTGCGCCGTCGCACTCGTTGTGGAAGAGCACGACCGCCAGGGCAAGGTCGAACAGCCGCGGCTCCAGGCCACCGTTGTCCGGGTCCACCAGGACCGGGGCTGGGTCGAGGCCCACGCCGCCGGTGAAGACGAGGTTGTTGGCCTTGTAGTCGCTGCACACGCCGGTCCCGACCAGTTCATCCGACCGGTCCCGGAGTGCCGGCAGCGACTCACGCCACCAACGGCGACTGAGAGCCGCCACGGATGCCGCCAGCTCGGGAGCCCCCTGCTCCCCGAGCACACCCTCGAGGGTGACCAGGTCCCCCTCCATGTCCTCCTCGGTCGAGTCCGGGAAGGCGTACTCCCGCAGTCCGAGGTCGGCCACCGGGACGGGGGCAGCGTGCAGCCGGCCCAGCAACTCCCCGGCGGCTGCCAGGTGGGCGGACGTGCCGGCATACGTCTCGCCGGTCACGAAGGGGTAGACGACCCACCAGTCCTCCCCCACCTGCTGGGGGTTGGCCGCGCCGAGGCCCAGCGGGGCGACGACCGGCAGCCCGGCGTCCCGCAGCCGGGTCGTCCATCCGGCCATCGCCCGGGCGCGCGGCTCCTCGGTCGCGGTGCGCTTGACGACGACGGGCGTGCCGTCGGCGGTCGTCGCCCGGTACACCTCCGCCCACCGGGTCAGCGAGTCCTCCTCGATGGCGAACAGGGTGAAGGCTGCGGCGAGCTCGGTGGGGTCCACGCGGCCACGGTAGGCGAGATCGTGGTGCCCCCCAACTCGATTCTCGGCGGGTCCGCCACCTCACGCGTCCGGTCGGGGGTGGAGACCGCCAGCTCACGCGTCCGGTCGGGGTGGGGGGTCGGGTCAGGGGTGGCGGTGCAGCAGGTGGGCGACGGCGGCGGGTATGCCGTGTGCCACCGCGAGCGCGCGCACCGGGCCACCGGGGTTGGCCCGGTCGGCCGCCACCCCGTGGACGAGGGCGCCGAGTGCGCCGGCGTCGAGCGGGTCGAGGCCCGCGGCCAGCAGGGTGCCGGCGAGCCCGGCGAGCACGTCGCCCGCCCCGGCCGTCGCCAGCCATGCGGGAGCGTCGTTCTGGGAACGGACCGGGCGGTCGTCCGGCGGCACGACGAGGGTGGTCGACCCCTTGAGCAGCACTACTGCGGCGGTGTGGCGCGCGGCCGCACGGGCGTGCTCCAGCGGCGCTTCCTCCACCTGGTCACGGGTCACCTCGTGGCCGCCGAGCCGGCTGAGCAGGCGGGCCAGCTCCCCGGCGTGCGGGGTGAGCAGGGTGGGGGCCTCCCGTGGGCCGTCGAGCAGGTCCAGCGCCCCCGCGTCGACCAGGCAGGGCCGGTCACCGGCGAGCGCGGACCGGCAGGCCTCCAGCTGCGCGGCACCGGAGGGTGTGGCGTCGTCACCGGCCAGGCCGGGCCCGAGCACCCAGGCCTGGACCCGGCCGGCGCCGGGCACCACCTCCGGGCAGGCCCCCAGCACGAGTTCCTCCGGCCTGGCGGGGCCCACGTAGCGGACCATTCCGGCACCAGCACAGACCGCGGCGGTGCTGGTCAGGACGGCGGCGCCGGGATACCGGTCGCTGCCTGCGACCACACCGAGCACCCCGCGGCGGTACTTGTCGTCGGAGGGGACGGGCAACGGCCACATCCCGGGCACGTCGTCGAAGGTGAGGCGCTCGACGGCGGCACCCTCGGGCTCGGTCAGCCCGATGTCGACCACCGTGAGACGGCCGATAGCCGGCTCGGTCGCGGGCAGCAGGTGGACCGGCTTGGGCACGCCGAAGGTGACGGTCTCGTCGGCGAAGACCGCCAGACCCAGCGGCTGCTCCCCGGCCGGGTCGGCACCGCTGGGCAGGTCCACCGCGATCAGGTAGCTGTCGTCCCCCACCGCCGCGGCCAGCGCGGCCATCGCTCCCCGCAGCCCGGCCCGGCCCCCGATGCCGAGCAGGCCGTCCACGACGATGTCGGCCTCGGCCACCACCCGTCGCACCTCCTCGGGGAGCTCGTGCTGGCCGGGGTCGAGCCGGTGGACCGGCACGCCGGCACCGGTCACCGCGTCCGTCCCCCCGGGATGCAATCGTTCGCCCACCCCGACCACGGCGACGGCGAGGTGGGCGGCCAGGTGCGCTGCGGCATACAGGGCGTCCCCGCCGTTGTCCCCCGGTCCGGCGAGCACGACCACGGTCCGGGCGCGGCTGTGCTCCGCGCGGGCCGCGACCACCGCTGCCAGCCCCTGTGCGGCGCGGGCCATCAGCTCCCCGTCGGGCAGACCGGCCATCGCCTCCTGCTCGGCCCGGCGGACGTCGGGGACCGCGTAGGACGCGATCACCTCAGCCGCCGCCCTCGGCCACCACGACGGCCGAGGCGATCCCCGCATCGTGGGACAGCGAGAGGTGCAACGAGGTCACCCCGAGGGCGTCCGCGCGGGTCCGCACCGTGCCGACGATGCTCAGGTGTGGTCGGCCGTCACCGGCCCTGACCACCGTGCAGTCGGTCCACCGCAGCCCGACCGGGGCACCCAGCGCCTTGGCCAGGGCCTCCTTCGCCGCGAACCGAGCGGCCAGGGAGTTGGTGCCCAGCTCGCGCTCGGACTCGGTGAAGAGACGCTCCCGCAGCGCCGGGGTCCGCTCCACCTGGGCGGCGAAGCGTGCGACGTCGACGACGTCGATGCCCACGCCGATGATCATCGGGTCACTCGACGGTGACCGACTTGGCCAGGTTGCGGGGCTGGTCGACGTCCAACCCCTTGGCGGTGGACAGTTGGAGGGCGAAGACCTGCAGCGGCACCACGGTCAGCAGCGGCGCCAGCAGGGGCGGGGTCGCGGGGACCCGGATGACGACGTCGGCGAACGGGACGACCGCCTCGTCGCCCTCCTCGGCGATGACCAGGGTGCGGGCGCCACGGGCCCGGATCTCCTGGATGTTGGAGACCAGCTTGCCGTGCAGCCCGTGCTCGGAGTCCGGCGGCGGCACCACGATGAAGACGGGCTGTCCGGGCTCGATCAGCGCGATCGGCCCGTGTTTGAGCTCGCCCGCGGCGAAACCCTCGGCGTGGATGTAGGCGAGCTCTTTGAGTTTCAGCGCGCCCTCCATCGCCACCGGGAAGCCGACGTGTCGACCCAGGAACAGCACCGACCGGGTGTCGGCCATGAAGTAGGCGATCTCGGTGACCCGGTCCATGCCGTCCAGCACGGTCTGGATCTTGTCGGGGATCTGCTGCAGCTGGTGCATCACCTCGGCGATGATGCTCTGGTCCGCACCGCGCACCTGGGCCAGGTAGAGACCCAGCACGTAGCTCGCGGTGATCTGCGCCAGGAAGGCCTTGGTCGAGGCCACGGCGATCTCGGGGCCGGCGTGGGTGTAGAGCACCGCGTCGGACTCCCGCGGGATCGTCGACCCGTGCGTGTTGCAGATGGACAGGGTGCGGGCACCCAGCTCGCGGGCGTGCCGCACCGCCATCAGGGTGTCCATCGTCTCGCCGGACTGGGAGATGGAGACCACCAGGGTGTGCTCGTCCACCACGGGGTCGCGGTACCGGAACTCATGGGCCAGCTCGACCTCGACGGGGATCCGCGTCCACCGCTCGAGGGCGTACTTGGCGACCATGCCGGCGTAGGAGGCCGTGCCGCAGGCCACGATGACGATCTTGGTGAGCGCGCGCAGGTCCTCCTCGGACAGCGACATCTCGTCCAGCGTGAGCAGCCCCTCCGCGTCGGTGCGGCCGAGCAGGGTGTCGGCGACCGCGTGCGGCTGCTCGTTGATCTCCTTCTCCATGAAGGTGTCGTAGCCGCCCTTCTCCGCGGCGGCCGCGTCCCAGGTGACCTCGTAGGCCTTGCCGTCCGAGGGCGTGCCGTCGAAGTTGATGACGGTGTGGGAGTCCGGCGTGATGGTGACGATCTGGTCCTGGCCCAGCTCCAGCGCGTGGCGGGTGTAGCCGATGAACGCGGCCACGTCGGAGCCCAGGAAGTTCTCGCCCTCGCCGAGACCGACCACCAGCGGGGAGTTGCGCCGGGCACCGACGATGGTGTCCGGCTGGTCGGCGTGCACCGCCAGCAGGGTGAACGCCCCCTCCAGGGTGTTGACGACCTCCTGCATCGCCTGGGTCAGGTCGCCCAGCCGGCCGTGGGCGGCGTCCACCAGGTGGGCGACGACCTCGGTGTCGGTCTCGGAGCGGAACTCCACCCCGTCGGCCACCAGCTGCTGCTTGAGCGCGTGGAAGTTCTCGATGATGCCGTTGTGGACCAGGGCGAGCTTGCCCCCGGTGCCGCCGCGGTGCGGGTGGGCGTTGTCGTCGGTCGGCCCACCGTGCGTGGCCCACCGGGTGTGCCCGATCGCGGTGGCCGACTCCGGCACCGGCTTGTCGTCCAGGGCCTGGCGCAGGTTGGCCAGCTTGCCCGCCCGCTTCCGCCCCTCCACCCGGCCGTCTGCCACCAGCGCGACACCCGCGGAGTCATACCCCCGGTACTCCAACCGGCCCAGCCCCTCCATGACCACGTCGAGAGCCTTGCCGCTGCTCTCCGGGCCCACGTATCCCACGATTCCGCACATGCCGCACAGCCTAACCGGGCGACGGCCGTGCAGAATGTCCGCCATGGCTTCCCACGGCGCCAGTCAGCCCACGCCCTACGTCGAGCTCGACCGAGCTGCCTGGGCCAGGCTGCGCGATCAGCACCCGATGCAGCTCGACGCCGCCGAGGTCCGCCGGCTCCAGGGACTGGGTGATCGGCTGGACATCGCCGAGGTCGAGGACGTCTACCTGCCCCTGTCCCGGCTGCTGTCCTTCTACGAACGGGCCACCGAGGGCCTGCACCGGGTGACCGGCGACTTCCTCGGCGAGCGCCGGGAGCGCACCCCGTTCGTGATCGGGGTGGCCGGCTCGGTCGCGGTCGGCAAGTCCACCACCTCCCGCATCCTGCGCGAGCTGATCGCCCGGTGGGAGTCGGGACCGACCGTGGAGCTGGTCACCACCGACGGCTTCCTGTTCCCCAACGCCGAGCTGGAGCGGCGCAACCTGATGAGCCGCAAGGGCTACCCGGAGTCCTACGACCGCCGTGCCCTGCTGCGCTTCGTGACGGCGGTCAAGGCCGGTCACCCCGAGGTCACCGCCCCCGTCTACTCCCACCTGACCTACGACATCCTGCCCGGGGAGAAGACCGTGGTCCGCCGGCCGGACGTCCTCATCGTGGAGGGGCTCAACGTGCTGCAGGCCCCGCGGGAGCAGCACGACGGGAGGACCGGGCTGGCGGTGAGCGACTTCTTCGACTTCTCCGTCTACGTCGACGCCAAGGAGTCCGACGTCAAGGCCTGGTATGTCGACAGGTTCCTGCGTCTGCGGGAGACCGCCTTCGCCCAGCCGGAGTCCTACTTCCGCCGGTACGCCTCGTTGAGCGACGACGCCGCCCAGGACATCGCCGAGAACATCTGGGACGCCATCAACGCCCCGAACCTGGTGCAGAACATCCGCCCCACCCGCGGGCGGGCCACGCTGGTGCTGCGCAAGGGCCCGGACCACAAGGTCACCCGCGTGCGGTTGCGCCGCCTCTGACCGACCCCGTTGGCGGCCCGGCCCCCGGGTGCGCCACGATGGGCCCATGACCACCGGACAGGCCACCCGCATCGAACGTGACTCCATGGGCGAGGTCGAGGTGCCGGCGGACGCGCTGTATGCCGCGCAGACCGCCCGCGCCGTCGCCAACTTCCCCATCTCCGGCCAGGGGGTGCCCGCACCGATCGTGCACGCGCTCGCCCTGGTCAAGTCGATCGCCGCCGGCGTGAACGCCGAGCTCGGCGTGCTCGACCCGGACCTCGCCACGGCCATCTCGGCCGCCGCCGACGAGGTCGTGGCGGGCACCCACGACGACCACTTCCCGATCGACGTCTACCAGACCGGGTCGGGCACCTCCACCAACATGAACGTCAACGAGGTGGTGGCCACCCTGGCCAACCGCGGACGCACCGAGGGCGCCACCCGGGTGCACCCGAACGACCACGTGAACTACGGCCAGTCCAGCAACGACACCTTCCCGACCGCCATCCGGATCGCGGTGACCCGGGAGTGGAAGGAGACCCTGGACCCGGCGCTGGCACAGCTGGAGGAGTCTCTCCTCGCCAAGTCCGAGGAGTTCGCCGACGTCGTCAAGGCCGGTCGCACCCACCTGATGGACGCGGTGCCGGTCACCCTGGGTCAGGAGTTCGCCGGCTACGCCCGCCAGATCTCCCTGGGCCGCCGCAGGCTCGCCGAGGCGGCGGCGCTGACCGCCGAGCTCCCGCTGGGCGGCACCGCCGCCGGCACCGGGCTGAACGCCCACCCGGAGTTCGCCCCCCGGGTCATCGGCGAACTGTCCGGGCGCACCGGGATCGAGTTCACCGAGGCCGTCGACCACTTCGAGGCCCAGTCCACCCAGGACGCCCTGGTCGCGCTGGGTGGCGCCCTGAAGGTCGTGGCCGTCTCCCTCACCAAGATCTGCAACGATCTGCGCTGGATGGGTTCCGGCCCGCGCGCCGGCCTGGGCGAGCTGCACCTGCCCGACCTGCAGCCCGGCTCCTCGATCATGCCCGGCAAGGTCAACCCGGTCATCCCCGAGGCCGTGCTCATGGTCTGCGCCAGGGTGATCGGCAACGACGCCACGCTGACCTACGGCGGGGCCTCCGGGTCCTTCGAGCTCAACGTGATGCTGCCGGTGATGGGCAAGGCCCTGACCGAGTCGCTGGAGCTGCTCGCGAACTCCTCGGTGCTGCTGGCCGAGCGGGTCGTCGACGGGCTCGAGGCGGACGCGGACCGGTGCCGCGAGCTGGCCGAGAGCTCCAGCGCGATCGTCACGCCACTCAACAAGTACATCGGCTACGAGGCCGCCGCCGCGGTCGCCAAGCAGTCGCTGGCCGAGAAGCGGACCATCCGCGACGTCGTCATCGACCGGGGCCACGTCGCCAAGGGCGAGCTCACCGAGGAGCAACTGGACCAGGCCCTGGACGTGCTGTCCATGACCCGGCCCCACGCCTGACCGCAGCGTGGGGACCGGGCGACCATCCGGCATACGGGGGCCGGCCCGTCACCGGGACTCGGCACGCACCGCGGTGACCGCGAGCACGGCAAGCCCGACCATCTGGGCGGCCTGCACATAGCTCAGGACCGACGACGGCGCCAGGAACGCCGCCAGGCTGAGCACGAGCACGGTGACCGGCACGGCACGCCCCAGCGTCCCGGCCCGCAACAGGGCCGCGCAGAGCACGAACAGCCCGAGGGTGAAGGCGAAGAAGCCCGCCATGTGCACGATCCTGCCGTTCCCTGCTTCGGCGGAGGCGTGCTCAAGCAGGGCCGCGCCGTCAGCAGGCGACAGGATCGCCGGGTCGGTGGCATACCAGGCCAGCGACCCGAACGCATAGATCCCCATCGCGAAGAGCACGCCGCCGGCTGCGGTCAGCGTGCCTCCCACGCGGGCCAGCACGGCGCCCCGGTCCGGCACGAGCCGGGTCACGATCAGGGCCAGGCAGATGCCGAGCGCCGCCATCGCGACGCCGTCCAGCAGGAGCGTCGACCACATCAGCGCCCGATCGGCCGAGAGGGTCTCGTAGTCGAACGCATTGCGCTCGCCCCAGGGCTGCAGGAGCACGAGGACGGCGATGGTCAGGGCGCTGACGCTCAGGCCCGCGGCGAGGAGTATGCGGTGTGGTTGCCGTGAGCCCGTCAGGGTCCCTGGCGCGGGGGAAACGGTGGTGGTCATGGCGGCCTCCTGGGTCGTGGGTGGTGCTCCCGACGCTAGGGAGCCGGGGACACCCGGCACATCGTGGCCAGCGCCGGATCCGGTGTCCGTGCCAGCACGGAGGCCGGCGGGTCGGCCGCGGCCCTACAGTTGCTCCATGGCGTGGCCGCGCCCCGTAGCGACGGCCGCTGCACTGCTGACCGGCCTGGCGCTGGTCGCGGCCAGCGGATGCGCCGCCATGGCCCCCACCCGGACGGCCCTGCTGCTGCTCGCCGCGGGCCTCACGGTGGGGCCGGTCGCCGCTGTCCTCGGCATGTGGGTGACCCGCCGCGACGGCAACCCGGTCGGCGCGTACCTGGCCCTCGTGGGGCTGGCCGTCAGCGGCACCGTCGCGGGCGATGCCGCGATCGAGGTGCTCGGCACCCGCCCCGCCCTCGCCGAGTCCCTCGCCTGGTTCGCCGCAGTCAACTCGGAGAGCGCCTGGTGGGTCTTCGCCGCGGTCGCCCTGTTGCTGCTGCACTTCCCGGACGGGTCCTTGCCGTCGCGCCGGTGGCGCCCGGTCCCCGTGACGTTGCTGGGCACGGTCGCCGCGACGCACGCCTACGGCGCGGTGGACCCGATCCCCTTCCGGGCCCCGTTGCAGGACCTGGCGCGACCCTTCGCTCCCCCTCCCGGATGGGTCTCCGTGGTGGCGGTCGGCGCCTTCGTCACCATGCTCGGCCTCGCGCTGGCGTGTGGGATCTCCCTGGTGGTGCGCTATCGCCGCAGCCTCCGGCAGCAGCGCCGGCAGATCCGGTGGCTGGCCATCGGCGGGCTGTGTGTCGTCGCCTTCCCCCTGCTGTGCATCATCGAGATCGCGCTGTGGGGCGAGCCGATGTGGCTCAGTGCCGCCGTCGGGTTGCTCGGTCTGGTGGCGGTGCCGCTGACCGCGGGCATCGCGCTGCTGCGCCCCGACCTGTATGACGTGGACCGGGCGTTGTCCGGGACGGTCACCTGGGGGGTGCTCACGGGTGGGCTGCTCGCCCTGTATGCCGTGGCGTCGGTCTCCGCCGGACTGCTGCTCGGGCGGGAGTCACCCCTGGTCGCGGCGGCGGTCACCGCCGTCGGCGCCCTCGCCCTGGCCCCGCTCCGCACCCGGCTGCAACGACGGGTCGACCACCGGCTCTACCCGCTGCGGCGCGCCGCCTACGAGGCGATCGAGGAACTGCATACCGAGATCACCGCGGGTCGGCGCACCCCGGAGGAGCTGGCGGCCGTGCTCCGCACCGCACTGCGCGACCCGGACCTGCAGGTCGGCTACCGGGTCGGTGAGGGGACCGGCTACCAGTCGGTCGAGGGGACGGCCGTCGACCCGAGCGGTGGGGTCACCGTGGAGCTGGCAGGCACGGCGGTGGGCGTGCTCGTGGCCACCTCGCCGGAGGTGACGCCGGAGTTGCTCCGCCAGGTCGGGCAGCGGTGCACGGCAACCCTGGAAATGGCCCGGCTGCGGGCCGAGCTCGCGGGTGCGTTGCGGGAGGTCGAGTCCAGCCGGTCCCGCCTGGT
Source organism: Ornithinicoccus sp. (assembly GCF_057176825.1). Classification (NCBI taxonomy): domain Bacteria; kingdom Bacillati; phylum Actinomycetota; class Actinomycetes; order Micrococcales; family Intrasporangiaceae; genus Ornithinicoccus; species Ornithinicoccus sp. The sequence continues at coordinate 3,366,123 of NZ_CM169976.1, forward strand.
GCAGGCCGGGTACGAGGAGCGCCGGAGGCTGGAGCGGGACCTGCACGACGGTGCGCAACAGCGCCTGGTTTCCCTGGGCATGGCGATCCGGCTCGCCCAACGACACCTCGGCGACGGCACCGTCGACGTCGACGGCCTGCTCGATGCGTCCGTGGCGGAGCTGGCCACGGCGGTGGCCGAGCTGCGTCAGCTGGGACACGGCATACGGCCCAGCAGCCTGGACGATGGGCTGCCCGCGGCCGTCGCCCGGCTGGCCCGCAACGTCCCGATCGCCGTGGACCTGCAGGTCGAGGACGCGCACCTGCCGGACGACATCGCCACGACCGCCTATTTCGTCATCAGCGAGGCGCTGACGAACGCGGTCAAGCACGCGGAGGCCACCCGGATCGGGCTGCAGGTGGAGCGCGTCGATGCCCGTGTCGTCGTCCGGGTACGCGACGACGGGTGCGGCGGGGCCAGGTTGGCCCCCGAGTCGGCGCTCGCCGACCGGGTGGCGGCGCTGGGCGGCTCGTTGCGGGTGGCCAGCCCACCCGGGCGGGGCACCGTGGTCGAGGCGGTGCTGCCGTGCGCCTCGTGATCGGTGAGGACTCGGCGCTGTTCCGGGAGGGTCTGGCCCGGCTGCTGGAGGATGCCGGCCACGAGGTCGTCGGCCGCGCCGGAGACGCCGAGGCGCTGGTCGAGGCCGTCGAGCGGACCGACCCGGACCTGGTGCTGGTCGACGTCCGGATGCCCCCGGACCTCACCGACGACGGGGCCCGTGCCGCCCGCCGTCTGCGGGAAGCGCACCCGGACCTGGCGATCGTGTTGCTCTCCCAGCACGTGGAGGCCCGGCACTCCGTGGACCTGGTCGCCGGCGGCCGGTTCGGCTACCTGCTCAAGGACCGCGTCTTCGACGTGGAGGACTTCCTGGATGCGCTGCGCCGGGTCGCCGCCGGCGGGTCGGCGCTGGACCCCGAGGTGGTCGCCACCCTGCTGGGCCGCGGCGGGCACGGCGACCCGCTTTCTCGACTGACACCGCGGGAGCGCGAGGTCCTCGCCCTGATGGCCGAGGGGCGCACCAACGCCGGGATCGCTGCCCGCCTCTGGCTCACCGAACGGACCGTCGAGACCCACGTCGCGGGCATCCTGGCCAAACTGGGTCTGCGCGAGTCGGCCGAGCACCGCCGCGTCCTGGCGGTCCTCACCTGGCTCGGGCTGCGCCCGGCCCCGTGACCACCCGCGACGCGGCGCCACGGAGCGGGACCACCGGGGCACCACGCATCGGGACCGGCCGGGCCACCACGCATCGGGACCGGCCGGGCCACCGTGCATCGGGACCGGCCGGGCCACCACGCATCGGGACCGGCCGGGCCACCGCGCCCCGGAAAGCTCGCGTGGAATATGAAGGGGCCCATAGCCCCCTTTATCCTCCACACGAGATCTGCCGGCGGCGGGAGGGTGGCCCCTGGCAGCAGGGGAAGCAACCAACCGCCGGGCCATCGACCGACCGCCGGAACCGCCGGCCACCGCGCCCCGGGATGGCCGGGCCACCGTGCACCGGAACGGCCGGAGTCCGCCGCGCCCCGGGGCGGCCGGGTCGCCGCGCACCGGAAAAGCTCGCGTGGAACATGAAGGGGCCTATAGGCCCCTTTATCCTCCACGCGAGATCTGCCGGCGGCAGGAAGGTGGTCCCGGGGCAGGGAGGGGAAGCGACCGCCCACCGGGCGACCGACGGGCCGGCCACCGATCGCCGACCCGACGACGAACGGGCCGTCCCGGGAGGTCCCGGTGACGGCCCGCTCGTGGTGCTACGGGTGCTGGTCGGCTTGGCGACTCAGCGACTTAGCGGCTCAGCTCAGTACCAGCCGACGGACTCCGAGTGCGCCCAGGCACCGCAGGGGGTGCCGTAGCGGCCGGAGATGTAGCCCAGGCCCCAGCTGATCTGGGTCGCCGGGTTGGTCTGCCAGTCGGAGCCGGCGGACGCCATCTTGCTGGCGGGCAGGGCCTGCGGGATGCCGTAGGCGCCCGAGGAGGGGTTCTGGGCACTCGGGTTCCAGTTGCTCTCGCGCTCCCACAGGGCCTCGAGGCAGCCCCACTGGTCCGAGCCCCAGCCGTAGTTGCCGAGCATGGACTGCGCGATGGACTTGGGGCTGCCCGAGGGCGGAGCGGGCGCCGGGGCCGGCTCGGCCGGGGCGTCCTCCACGGGCTCGTCCTCGACCGGGGCCTCCTCGCGCTCCTCGGAGCGGGAGGCAGCCTCCTCCTCCGCGGCACGCTCGGCGGCAGCCTGCTCGGCAGCGGCCTGCTCGGCAGCAGCCTCCTCGGCGGCCCGCTCGGCGGCGGCCCTCTCCTCGGCGAGCTCCTCGGCGCGCTCGGTAGCGGCCTCACGCGCCTGGGTGCCGGCCTCCAGGGAGCCGGTCATGGCGGCGTGCGCCTGCTCCAGCCGGTCGATGCGGATGCTGCCGGCCTCGGTCTGCTGGTGCTGGACCGCGGTGCGGACCGCGGACAGCGTGCCGGTGCCGACGGACGGGCCGACCTCGCTCAGGCTGGCGCGCACGTTCTCGGCGCTCAGCGTCTGGGCCGGGGACAGCGAGGCCCAGCCGGCCAGGCCCAGGGTGCCGGCGGCGATGACCGCGGTGACCAGGGTGGCGGGACGGTGCAGGGCACGGCGAGCCCGGTGCTTGGGCTCGGTGGACTCGGACTCGAGCAGCACGACCGGCGGGGCGGGCTCGGTGGAGCGCTCGGGCATGGGGGACTTGGGCACTACTACCTCCGGGACCCTCCGCGCCAGCAGGGGCCCTGGCGTGTCGGAGGAGCGTTATCAAATCGTGATCGAACGTCCCTACCGTGCCAGTGACCGATCCGCGTTGGCAAACCAGGAGGGCCGGACGTGGGCAACCTCACACGTCCGGGCGCGGGCACACGCCCACGGGAGAACCACCCTACCGGGGGCCTCCGCCGGCGCTCACGGCAGGGGGGCGCTGCCCTCCAGCAGGTCGGTGACCAGCGCCGCGATCGGGCTGCGCTCACTGCGGTGCAGCGTGACGTGGGCGAACAGCGGGTGACCCTTGAGCGACTCGATCACCGCAGCCACCCCGTCGTGCCGGCCGACGCGCAGGTTGTCCCGCTGGGCGACGTCATGGGTGAGCACCACCCGCGAGCTCTGCCCGATCCGGGAGAGCACGGTGAGCAGCACATTGCGCTCCAGGGACTGCGCCTCGTCGACGATCACGAACGCGTCGTGCAGGGACCGACCCCGGATGTGGGTCAGCGGGAGCACCTCAAGCATGTCGCGGTCGACGATCTCCTCGACGACCTCCTTGGAGACCACCGCCCCGAGGGTGTCGAAGACCGCCTGCGCCCACGGGCCCATCTTGTCGTTCTCGGTGCCCGGCAGGTAGCCGAGCTCCTGCCCGCCCACGGCATACAACGGGCGGAAGACGATGACCTTGCGGTGCTGGCGGCGCTCCATGACCGCCTCGAGGCCGGCGCACAGCGCCAACGCGCTCTTGCCGGTGCCGGCCCGCCCGCCGAGGCTGATGATGCCCACGTCGGGGTCCAGCAGCAGATCCAGCGCAATCCGCTGCTCAGCGGACCGCCCGTGCAGCCCGAAAGCGTCCCGGTCACCCCGGACCAGCCGCACGGACCGGTCCGGCGCCACCCGGGCGAGCGCGCTGCCCGAGGGGCCGAGCACGGTCAGTCCGGTGTGCACCAGCAGCTCCCCGGCCGCCTCGTGCTCCAGCCGGCCACTGTCGTAGAGGGTGGCCATCTCGGCGTCGGAGACCTCGAGCTCGGCCATGCCGGTCCACCCGCTCTCGACGGCGAGCTCGGCACGGTACTCCTGCGCCTCCAGCCCCACGGCGGAGGCCTTGACCCGCATCGGCAGGTCCTTGCTGACCACGACCACGTCGTTGCCCTCGTTGGCCAGGTTGCGGGCCACCGCCAGGATCCGGGTGTCGTTGTCGCCGAGCCGGAAGCCTGCCGGCAGCGACTGCGGGTCCGTGTGGTTGAGCTCGACGCGGAGCGTGCCTCCCTTGTCCCCCACCGGGATCGGCGTGCTCAGCCCGCCGTGCTCGACCCGCTTGTCATCCAGCAGCCGCAGCGCCTCCCGGGCGAAGTAGCCCAGCTCCGGGTGGTGCCGCTTGGCCTCCAGTTCGCTGATGACCACGACGGGCAGCACCACCTCGTGCTCGGCGAACCGCATCATCGCGCGCGGGTCGGACAGCAGCACCGAGGTGTCCAGGATGTGGGTGCGCACCCGCACCGGCTCCCCGGCCCCTTCCTGTGCGTCGGCCGAGGTGGTGCTCTGGACGGCGGTGGAACGGCGGGTGCTGGTGACCATGTCGACTCCCTGTGCGCGCGGCAGCTACGCGGTGGTGGCGGTGAGGTGACCGGGACCGGGGCCCGCGACGCTCGCGGGGAGCCGGTGCCGGCCCTCCGCCCAGAGTCGTCGCTCCATCTGGTGGGCCTTCCCGAACGAGGACCGGTGTCCTGCGTCAACCCCGACGGTATGCCGAGGAGACGGCACTCCGGGGATTTGCGCGGCGTGGCGCGATCGACGGGTCGGTGAACAGCGGGTGACGCCCGCCCGCCGGTCCGTCGCCGCGGGTCAGCCCGGACCGGTGGCCCGGGTGGCGGCGCGGCCCCGCCAGCGCAGCAGGTCTTCGGCGTACTCCTCTGCGGCGTGCGCGGCCAGGCCAGCGGTCCGGGCCAGCAGGAACAGGGCCGTCCCCGCCTCCGGCGGGACGTCGAGGGCCACCGTGGCCACCGCGAGCCCGGCGTCGATGGTGGGCTCGTGGCGCCCACCATCGGGGAGCCCGGCCCGCAGCTCGGCCAGCCGCTCCAGGGCGGGTCGCGCCGCCGGCACCCGGGACCACGCGGCGAGGGCCACGTCGGCGCGCGGGTCCCCCTCGGCATACATGAAGTGCCCGAAGCCGGGGTGCCGCCCGTCCGGCAGCGACGTGCCGGCCGGGGCACGCAGGAGACGGTGCACCTCCTCGCTGGCCCGGCCGTGGGCCCACCCGGCCAGCGCGGCATGCCCGGCGAGGACGCAGTCGGCGATGCCGGCCCGCGCCGACGCGGCAGCCCGGGTGGCGGTCGTGGAGGCGGTCAGCCCGTGGTCGAGTACCTGGACCAGCAGCTCGTCGGTGGCCACCGCCTCCTCCGGGGTCGCCGGACGGCCGGTGAGGTTGGCCACCACCCGCTGCGCCAGCCGGGGTGACCTGTCCGGTGGCTCGGCGACCGCGAGCGCGTCCACCAACACCGGGTATGCCGAGGCGACGGCGAGCGCGGCCGCCTCCGGCTCGGCGGCGCTCCCCCACCCCGACTCGGCCAGCCGCACGAGCGCGCCGGTCACCCTCCGATCGAGCGGGACAGAGGTCGGGAGGGGACGCGGCAACGCCGCCGCCGGCCGGTCCGCCGCCGGATCGGGTCGCACCCCGAGGACGAACTCGATGCCGTCCTCGAACGTCTTACCGCGGGACCACTCGGCGACCTCGTGGCCCCGGTAGTAGAGGCTGTCCGGCCCGGAGTGCGACACCTGCGAGGTCACCGACCGGAAGCGGTGCACCCGCTGTCCGGACGCCCGCCCGCGTCGACCGCCCGCGGCCAGACGGTCCACCTCCGAGCGCTCCAGCAGGCTCCCCCGCCCTACCGGGTTGCGCCGGCTCACCAGCAGCCCGCGGCTGACGTAGGCATAGACGGTGGCCGGCTTCACCCCGAGCCGCTGGGCGGCCTCGTCGGTGCCGATCCACTGCGTCATCCTCTACCCCATTTTCGTAGTGGGTTTGTCGCACCGGGATCACTTTTCGTAGCGATTCTGCCGTCGCTGCCCACCCTGGTGTGGACTGAATCAATATTGACCGACACGCGGCCCCCCGTCCACTGTGGAAGCTCCAGCACACGTGAGGAGACCGCCATGACCGCGTCCACACTCACCGTCCCGCGGGGCCTGGCCGGGGTCGTCGTCACCGACACCGAGCTGGGCGACGTCCGGGGCGACGAGGGCTTCTACCACTACCGGCAGTACCCGGCGGTCGAGCTCGCCCGCGCGCACACCCTGGAGGAGACCTGGTTCCTGATGTTCCAGGGGCGGCTGCCCGACCCCGCCGAGCACACGGCATACCGACAGCAGGTGGGGCAGGCCAGGGTCGCCCCAGAGAGCCTGCTCGCGGCCCTGCCCGCGCTCTGCCCGGCCGGCAGCCCGCCGCTGACCACCCTGCGCACCGCCTGGTCCTGGCTCGGCGCGCACCTGGACCTGTCCCCCATGTACGACTGCACCCCCGAGGAGCGGGCGGACACCGCCCTCCGGCTCGCTGCGCTGGCACCCACGGTGCTCGCCGCCGCGCACCGGATCGCCCAGGGACTCGACCCGCTGCCCGCGGACCCCGACCTGGGCCACGCCGAGGACTACCTGCGGATGCTCACCGGCCGCACCCCCGGCGCGGAGGACGTGCGCCCGGTGGAGCAGTACCTGGTGCTCACCGTCGACCACGGCTTCAACGCCTCCACGTTCACGGCGCGCACGGTGGCCAGCACCGGGGCCGACGTGGCCGCGACGCTCGTGGCGGCGATCGGCTCCTTCTCCGGGCCGCTGCACGGCGGCGCGCCCAGCCGGGCCCTGGCGGCGCTGGAGGAGATCGGCACGCCCGAGCGGGTGCGCCCCTGGGTGCGCGAGCAGGTCGCCGCCGGGCGACGGGTGATGGGCTTCGGCCACGCCGTCTACCGCACCCACGACCCGCGGTCGGAGATGCTGCGCGAGGTCGCGCAGGCCCGCGGCGGCGACCTGGTCGACTTCGCCGTTCTGGTCGAGCGCGAGGTCGAGGCCGCGCTGGCCGAGCTCAAGCCGGGTCGGCCGCTCTATGCCAACGTCGAGTTCTACGCCGGCGTCGTGATGGAGCAGGCCGGGATCCCCCGGGAGATGTTCACCCCGACCTTCTGCGTCGCCCGCGCCGTCGGGTGGGCTGCCAATGTCCTGGAGCAGGCACAGGACAGCAAGATCATCCGCCCGGCGGCCCGGTACGTGGGCCCGCCACCGCAGGTCACTCCGGAGGGCGCGGCCTGACAGGCTGCTGCACCTCGGTCACCCAGTCGGACTGGTCGGTGCCGTCGGCCTCCAGGTGGATGTAGCGGTAGGGCCCGTCCGGCTGGTGACCCTGCTGCTCGCACCACGCGAGGAGGTTCTGGAGGGTCCGCCCGATCCGGCTCATCTCCCCCAGGTGGACGGCACTGGCCACGGGCCCGGCGGGCAGCACGTGGGACTCCAGCCCTTCGACCGCATCCCCGTGGTGCAGATATCCGGCAACCACCGACAGTCCGTCCTCGGTCGCGTCGTACACCCCGATGCCCGTCTCCGCACAGCCCGCGGCCGCGGTCAGCCGTTCGCTGGCCTCCTCGAACAGCGGGCCGATGACCTCGGCCATCCGGGGTTGGGTCGGGACGCTGAAGGTGCGCGCGACGATGGGCATCGCCGCGACGTCCTTCAGGACGCACTCGTGCTCCGGCATGGTGTCCTCGCTCTCGATCAGGCAGAGACGGTGCGTCACCTCGGCCAGCCGCCACCGGGCCCGGTCGAGCTCGGCGGCGAGCTCGGCGCGACGCCGCTCCAGCAGGTCGCGCCACTCCGGGACCGACAGCTCGTCGGCCAGCACTCGGCGGATCTGCTCGAGGGTGAGGCCGAGCTCCTTGAGCGCGACCACCCGGTGCAACGTGCCGAGCTGGGCGGCGTGGTATCCCCGGTGGCCGGTCCACGGGTCGACGTGGTCGGGCTCCAACAGCCCCAGCTCGTCGTAGTGGCGCAGCATCCGGACCGACACCTGGCCCAGGCGGGCAAAGTCTCCGATTTTCATGGTGCCTCCGTTATCGGGCCTGACACGGTGTCAGGTGCAAGCCGATACCCCGATCCTGTCCGTATGCCGTGTGCCTGGGGGCCGCGCGCCGGTGCGCCGGGGAGCGCAGATCCGCTACGAAAAGGCGGGAACGGGCAGCAAACCCGCTACCAAAATTGTCAGGCACCGAAGCGACGCTCGCGCTCGGCGTAGGAGCGCAGTGCGCGCAGGAAGTCCACCCGGCGGAAGTCCGGCCAGAACGCCTCGCAGAAGTAGAACTCGCTGTGCGCGCTCTGCCAGAGCAGGAAGCCACCGAGGCGCTGCTCACCGCTGGTGCGAATCACCAGGTCGGGGTCGGGCTGGCCCTTGGTGTAAAGGTGCTCGGAGATGTGCTCGACCTCCAGCGTGCGGGCCAGCTCCTCCAGCGGGGTCCCCTTCGCCGCGTGCTCGGCCAGCAGCGAGCGCACCGCGTCGGCGATCTCCTGGCGGCCCCCGTAGCCGATAGCCACGTTGACCAACATCCCCTCCACCCCCGCGGTCGAGTCCGCGGCGGCGCGCAGTGCCCGGGCCGTGTCGGTCGGCAGCAGGTCCTGCGCCCCGACCAGGTGCAGCCGCCAGCGTCCCGCCGCGGCCAGCTCGGTCACCACCTGCTCGATGATCCGCAGCAACGGCTCCAGCTCGGCCCGCGGCCGGTTCAGGTTGTCGGTCGAGAGCAGCCACAGGGTGACCACCTCGACCCCCGCCTCGTCGCACCACTCCAGGAGCGGCTGGATGTTGTCGGCGCCGGCTTGGTGGCCATGGGCGGAGTCGGCACCGCGCGCCTTGGCCCACCGCCGGTTGCCGTCGAGCATCACCCCGACGTGGCGGGGCAGCCGATCGGGGGGCAGCTGCCTGCTCAGGGAGCGGTTGTACGCCCGGTAGAGCAGTTCGCGCAGGGAGCCCATGCGGTCAAGGTACTCGCTCCACCTGCCCGGCTGTCCGAAGGTGAGGTGAGTCATAACCTACGCGCTGGTAACCTACGGCAACGTAGGTTACGCTGGGACCATGCGACCGACCGATCCCGTGAGCCGCGGAGCCCACGCCCTCGCCGACTCCGCCCGCGACGTCGCCGACTCGGCGCGCGACATGGCCGACTCGGCACGGGACCTGGCCCAGGCCATCAAGCCCAAGCTGCGCGGCTGGCTGCACCTGGGGATGGCTCCCCTCGCGCTGGCCGCCGCCATCGTGCTGGTGGCCCTGGCCCCCACGACCCCCGGGCGGATCGCCGCGGCCGTCTTCGGCACCACGGCGGTCCTCCTCTTCGGCACCTCCGCGCTCTACCACCGGGGCTCCTGGAGCCCCCGGACCGCGCGGCTGCTCAAGCGCTTCGACCACGCCAACATCTTCCTGATCATCGCCGGCACCTACACCCCGTTCGCGGTGCTCCTGCTGCCCCCGGGCAAGGACGCGACGCTGCTCTGGGTGGTCTGGGTCGGCGCGCTGATGGGGGTGGCGTTCCGGGTCCTGTGGGTGGGTGCGCCGCGCTGGCTCTACACCCCCGTCTACGTGGCCCTCGGCTGGGTCGCGGTGTTCTACCTGCGCGAGTTCCTGGAGTTCGGTGGCCCCGCCGTGCTGACCCTGATCGCCGTCGGGGGGCTCCTCTACACCCTCGGCGCGGTCGTCTACGGCACCAAGCGCCCCAACCCCTCCCCCCGGTGGTTCGGCTTCCACGAGATCTTCCACGCCTTCACCGTGCTGGCCTTCATCGCCCACTACACGGCCGCCTCGCTCGCGATCTACGGCGCCACCCCCGCCGGCGTCTGAGCACCGGCCGGGCGCCCCGGCCGATGGATCCGCGCCCTCAGCGCGCGGCGTCCCCCTTCGGGTCCACCTCTGGGTCCACGCCTGCTGGGTCCCCCTCGCCCTGCTCGACCCCCGGGCCGGGGTCATCCGCGTCCCCGTCGGCGGCCTCGGTGGCTGCTTCGGCCCCGTCAGTGGCGGTGGCCTCGGCGGCCGGCGGCGCCGCGGCGTGACGCATCTGCTCGGGCTGGCGCAACTGCTCACGCTGCCGCGAGCGGCGCAGCCGGCGGGACAGGTCGCGCCCGAGGAACCACAGCGCCAGGCCCAGGCCGAACAGGACGAGAAAACCGCCCAGACCGGCCGTGACCTCGATGGAGGTCGTGTTCACGAGGCGACCGCGGGGTCGTCGCCGTCGCTCGAGCGGCGATCCCGATCGTGGTGGCCCTCGACCTCGGTCATCTCATCGCCCACCTCGACGTCGCCCTCGGCACCGTTCTCGGTGTCGGCGGCCGGCGACTCGTGCTCCGACCCGGCCAGGGGCGCGACCCGATAGACCGCGACCGGCTCGCCGTCGGCCTCCCGCTCGGGCACCTGCAGACACAGCGCGTCGGCCTCGGAGATGTCCGCCGGCAGACCGGCGAAGAGGTCGGTCTCGGGCAGGTCCACCGGCACCAGGGACCGTGCCAGCTCGTAGTCCTCGACCGGGTACACCTCCTGCTGCACGTGCAGCGGCACCTGGAACCAGCTGCCGTCCGGGTCCACCTGCGTGGCGTGCGCGCGCAGCGCCTCGTCCCGCACGGGGTAGTACTCGGCGCACTCGACGTGCGCGGTGATCTCCCGGTGCGGCCGCTCATCCAGACGCTGGATCCACTCGGCATACGGGGACTCCTGCCCCAGCGCCAGCATCGCCTCGTGTAGCGAGCGGATCCGGGCGGCGGACCAGGCGCTGTAGTACACCTTCTGGGGCTGCCAGGGCGGGCCGGCGTGGGGGTATGCGGAGGGGTCGCCGGCCGCGCGGAACGCGGACATCGTCACCACGTGGGTCATGATGTGGTCCGGGTGGGGGTAGCCGCCGTTCTCGTCATACGTGGTGATCACGTGCGGGCGGAACTCCCGGATGACGCGCACCAGCGCCTCGGTCGTCACCTCGATCGGCTCCAGCGCGAAGCACCCCTCGGGCAGCGGCGGCAACGGGTCCCCCTCGGGCAGACCCGAGTCCACGAAGCCCAACCAGGTGTGCCGGACACCGAGGATCTCGGCGGCGCGGGCCATCTCCCGGCGCCGCACCTCGGTCAGGTCCCGGGCGATCTCGGCGTCGTGGGCGAGTTTGGGGTTGAGCACGTCACCGCGCTCCCCTCCCGTGCAGGACACCACCATCACCTCGACACCCTCGGCGACGTACTTGGCGGTGGTCGCCGCGCCCTTGCTGGACTCGTCGTCGGGATGGGCGTGCACTGCCATCAACCGTCGGCCGTCAGACACCTGCGCTCCTCGTCGTTCTCGTGATGGCGGACAATGGTCCGCGTGGCCACCCGCTGCGGCGCGGCCCTCCTTATCCTCTCACCGTCCCAGAACGGAGACGACAGCGTGACCATTCCGGCACCGGCCAGCACCGGGCGCAGCGCACGGTTCTGGTGGGTCGTGGGCAGCGTGGCCGTCGTCGCCATGACCGGCCTGGCGATCTGGTTCGGCCTGGCCGCCTCGGTGGGCAAGGTGCACTGGACCAACACCGGCTTCCGGCTGCAGGGCGACACCAGCGTGCAGGTGCGGTTCGACCTGACCCGTGACCCGTCCCGCGAGGTCGTCTGCGAGCTGCGGGCCCTGGACGAGTCGCACGCCCGAGTCGGCACCACGGAGGTCACGGTGGGACCGTCCGAGAGCTCACCGAGCCGCCACGTGGCCGAGGTGCGCACGTCGTCCGCGGCGACCACCGGGTACGTCGAAACCTGCCGCTACGGATCCCCCTGAGGGACACCAGCCCCGCACAGGACGTGACCTGATCGTAATCTCGCAGTGTGGAATTTCGACCCGAACTTGTTAAACTGCGGGTTCACACGATGGTCCGGGCAGGGTGACCGCACGAAGGTCAAACCCCTAGCGCCCGGGCCTCCTTGTTTAGGTCATGCCGGCGCGGCACGCCGCGGTCGCGCCCCTGCCTGACGAGGCACACACACGCAGTGAAAGAGGGAGTTGAGCGACGTGACCGAGACAGCAGCGACGTCGACGAATTTTCTGACCAAGGACGCCTTCGAGCGACTGTCAGCCGAGTTGCGTCACCTGTCCGGTGAGGGACGTCAGGACATCGCCCGCCGGATCGAGGCGGCCCGCGAGGAGGGCGACCTCAAGGAGAACGGCGGCTACCACGCGGCCAAGGAGGAGCAGGGCAAGATGGAGGCCCGCATCCGCCAGCTCGAGCACATCCTGGAGACCTCCAAGGTGGGCGAGGCCCCGGCGGACGACGGCGTCGTCGAGCCCGGCATGCTCGTCGAGGTCGAGATGTTCGGGGAGACCGAGACCTTCCTGCTCGGCAGCCGCGAGATCCTGGGCGACGAGGACGACCTCTCCGTCTACAGCGACCGGTCGCCGCTCGGTATGGCGATCCTGGGCAAGTCCGCGGGCGAGACCACGACCTACCAGGCCCCCAACGGCAAGGACATCGAGGTCAAGATCCTGAGCGCCAAGCCGTACTCCGGCTGAGCACCGCACCGTCCGGACGGGCCGGATCGGGGACCACTCCGCGGTCCGGCCCTCCTGTCTGTGCTGCCTCGTGGTGGGCCCGCGATGGGGACCCCCGCCGGCTCAGGTGACCAGGTTCCAGATTCCCATCGAGACCAGGAGCACCGCCCCGACGACAGCGGCGACCGCCCCGGCCAGGATCTTCGCCCGTCCGGCATGGGGGTCCGGGCCACGGCCCTCCACCCCGAACCCGAGTTCGCTGCCGATGTCGAGGGTGCCCGGTGGCCCGCCGAAGCCGCCCTTGCTCCCGATCCGGGACCGGGCCTCCCGCTGCTCGCGACGGCCCCACAGGAACAGGCCCACCCCGAGCGCGACCAGCACCAGCGGCAGCCCGAACCGCGTGAGCAGTTCCGGTGTCGTCCAGTCCGGGTCCGCCATCGGCAGCTGCACTGCCCTGAGCGCTGCATCCATGGAGTGCACCGTGCCATACGCGACGCCGCACCGCCAGACCAGGCCGGCCCACCCGGCCACGCCGGATCGTATGGCGGGGCCAGCACACGGCATACCTGTCCCGCCCGAGGCGTGTGACACTGGGGTATGCGCACCCAGCCCCCCGAGATCCACGGAACCCCACTGCCCGGTCGGGACCAGCCGCTGACCGGGATCCCCACGACCAACGAGGTCCTGGACTCCCCGCTGCACGGCCCGTGGGGCGAGCACACCGAGGTGCTCTACATCGCGATGGGCTGCTTCTGGGGGGCCGAGCGGATCTTCTGGCGCATCCCGGGCGTGGTCAGCACCGCGGCCGGCTACATGGGCGGGGTCACGCCCAACCCCACGTACGAGGAGGTCTGCAGCGGTCGCACCGGTCACGCCGAGGCGGTCCAGGTCGTCTACGACAGCACCGAGGTCACCCCCGAGGAGCTGCTCAAGGCGTTCTGGGAGAACCACGACCCGACGACGCTGGACCGGCAGGGCAACGACCGCGGGACCCAATACCGCTCCGCGATCTACTGGACCACCCCCGGTCAGGAGGAGGCCGCGCGGGCCACCCACGACGCCTTCCAGCAGGTGCTGACCGAGCACGGCCACGGGGAGATCACCACCGAGCTGCGGTCCGCGGCGGACGCGGGCACCTTCTACTTCGCCGAGGGTTATCACCAGCAATACCTGCACAAGAACCCGAACGGCTACTGCAACCACGGCCCCAACGGTCTGACCTGCCCCGTCGGGCTGGTGCGCCAGGACGAGCTGCCCAGCCAGGAGTCGGTGCTGGGCCAGGAGTGACCTTCACGACGTTCGGCCCACGTCGTCCGGCACGCCAGAGCGCGGAAGGGCCGATCTTCGAGCGGCCGCTGGGAGCACACTCTCGTACTCTCACGGCATGGTCACCGGGTTTCACCACATCACTCTGAACGTCACGGACCTAGTGCGGTCCCGGCACTTCTACGCCTCGCTCCCCGGATTCATGCTCGACCAGGACTTCCCTGGGCGCAAGGCTCGATTCCGAATCGGTACCGCTGCAGCGCGGCTGGTGCTGAAACCCGCACTCTCCGGCACTGCGCAAGACGAGCCTTTCAGTGAGTACCGGATCGGCCTGGACCACCTGGCCATCGGCGTCGAAGGGCGAGCCGAGCTGGAGTCGATGTTGCAGGTTCTGCGCTCCCTCAACGCGCCGACCGACGGCCTTCACCTAGACAATGCCGGCGAGCTCGCGATGATCACCTTCCGTGATCCCGACAACATCCAGTGGGAGTTCTTCGAGGAACCGCCCGACTGATTCTGGTACCATTTCCCGTACCACTACACAGGAGGCGCTCAATGTCCGTGACTGCTAGCGAGGCCCGCAAGCGACTCTTCCCCTTGATCGAAGAGGTCAACGATGACCGCGCCCCTGTGGAGATCACCTCGAAGCGAGGAAACGCAGTCCTGATGTCCGCCGATGACTACGCGGCGTGGCAGGAGACCGCGTACCTCTTCCGCTCCCCAGCCAACGCGCGACGACTGTTGGATGCCATGGAGGCGGTGGACCGAGGCGAAGGGACTGAACGCGAACTCGACCGCACATGAGGATCGTCTTCGCGCCCCAGGCGTGGGAGGACTACCTCCATTGGCAGCGTGTGGATCGAACCCTGGTCCAGCGGATCAACCGCCTGATCGATGATGCGACACGCGACCCATTCGATGGAATAGGCAAGCCCGAGCCGCTGAAGTACGGGCTAGCCAACGCCTGGTCCAGGCGGATCACCGAGGAGCACCGCCTGGTCTACGTGGTCCGCGACGACGACCTCATCCTTCTCCAAGCGCGCTATCACTACACGAGATAGTAGGGTTTCGCCCTGGCCAGCCGCAGACACGCACGCCCCAGGGTTCCCGTGCCGCCGGTGACCAGGGTCCGCATGTCGTGGAACGTAGCGGGGCCACGCTAGGCCAAGGCCCAGCCAGGAGTCGGCACTCGACCAGGTGCTGGACAGAGTTGGCCGTCCGCTCTCACCCACAGGGTCCGACCTTGACTCCCTCCCCCGGCTGGCCGGTGACCTCGGCGATCAGGTCGAAGTCCTTGTCGCAGTGCAGCACGGTCAGGCCTGACTCGAGCCAGGATGCCCCGGACCTCCACCGCTCGGACCTCCATCTCAGGCTGCCTGATCGATGAGCCAGTGCCGGCTCACGACCACCCGTCCCTCATCACCGCGTCGTCCTCCAGGTCGGCAAAGCGCTCCGCGAAGAATTCGAGGTCCTGCGCTGTCGTGGTCCTCGTCGCGCCGTGGGCCAGGCGTTCCACCGCCCTACGCAGATACTCGTTACGGGACAAGCCGAGGCGGGCTGCATCGGCGTCAACACGCCGCAGCGTCTCCACATCCAGATTGCGAATCAAGACATCGGTCATCTGCACCACCTCTGCTATCTCACGATATGACCAGGACGCGGAACCCCAGCTATGGAGTCGGCGCTCGGGCAGGAGTAGGCCACGTTCAGCCGGTCCCGCCCGCCGCTCCTGCCGCTCTGACAGCACAGCCGACGACGTCCGGAATACGGGGGTTGGACAACGGTGCGCTCCTGAGACTGCGCTCGTCCCACCAGCGCGCTTCGGAGAGAATCTCCCCGGGGAGCCCGATGGGCTCGATGGGGCACTCGTCCATCCGCAGGGCGAAGAACACCGAGCGCGAGCAGTAATCGACCCCCTCGAACGCATACCGGTGCTCTCCGCGATGGATGGGCGCGATCAACGACTCCTCCGCTGCGACGATGCCCGTCTCTTCGTTCAGCTCACGCACCGCTGCGCCGCGGGTTGACTCGCCCGGTTGGATCTGTCCCCCGATCGTGAACCAGTAGGAGAACTCGGGGGCAGCAGGGTCGTGCCCGCGCAGCAACAGCGCCCGGCCCGACGGACTCACCGGGATGACGCGGGCAGTCTCTCGTCGCACCGGCGTCACGAGACTCAGTATGCCGATCAGCACCTGACGCGGACAACGCGGCAGAGTCCATCGCTCGCCGTCTGAGGGGATCACGGGCGCCGTCGCGTCCGCGCCGTCGCCGGGGCCGTCCACGGGTCCTCGGGCCACGGGTGCTTGGGATAGCGGCCGCGCATCTCGGCCCGCACCTGCGCGTAGGCACCGGACCAGAACGAGGCCAGGTCGTCGGTGACGGCGAGCGGACGTCCGGCCGGGGACAGCAGGTGGAACTGCACCGGCACCCCGGCGACCTCGGGACTCTGCGCCCAGCCGAAGCACTCCTGCAGCTTCACCGCGACGACCGGGCGGCCGTCGGCATCATCCACCGCCGGGTAGTCGATCCGCACCGACCGGCCGCTGGGCACGGCCAGGCGCTCCGGGGCGAGTTCGTCCAGCCGAGCCGCCTCCGGCCAGGGCAGCAGGCGGCGCAACGGCGCCAGCAGGTCGATCCGGTCGGCCCGCCCACCGTCGGCCAGGTGGTCCACCTCGGGCCCGAGCCACTCCGGCCAGCGGTCGACCAACGCGGCGTCACCCACGTCGGGCCACGGGTCGCCGACCTCCCGGTGGAGCAGCGCCAGGCGACGCCGCAGGCCGTCAGCAGACTCGGACCAGGTGAAGATCCCGAGCCCGCGCTCGGCCAGGGCCGCGGCGACGGCATCCCGGGCCTCCTCGGCACCCGGGCGCACCGCGACGGAGGAGAGCTCGATCGCCCCCAGCGCGCGGACCCGGCGCGCGACCACCCGGTGGTCGCGGAAAGTCGCCGTGGTCCGGTCGGTCAGCAACCCGCCGGCCGCCACCTCCGCCGTGTCCTGCGACAGTGGGGCCGCCGAGCGGATGACCGCGCCGGTGCCGGCCGCGGTCCGACCCCCTGCGCGGGACACCTCGGCCACCGCGATCCACTCCTGTCCCTGCAACGCTCCGCGAGGCAGCGCGGCCCGGGTGCCCGAGGCGAGCAGGTAGACCTCCCCCGTGAGCCGCGCCACCCGGTCCGGATGGGCCAGCGCCACGACCAGCCCGGGTCCGTCGCTCCGATCGCCGGCGGCGGATCCCGTATGCCGTTCCGCCAACTCCTGCAGACGCCTCACCTCCCGGGTCCACCGATCCGCGCCGGGTGCCGCGCCCCGACGCAGGGCCCGCACCAGGGCGGCCAGGTCGCCGCCCTCGGGTCGGTGGTCGTCGGACAGCGCGGCGACGACCTCCGCAGCGGCCCGCGGCCCGACGAACGCGGCGCCGTCGAGCAGTGCCCGGGCCAGCCGGGGGTCGGCGGGCACCTCCGCAAGTCGGCGCCCCAGGTCGGTGGCGTGCCCCTCCTCGTCGACGGCCCCGAGTCGCTGCAGCACCGTCTCGGCGTCCCGGACGGCCCCGGCGGGCGGCGCATCGGGCAGCGGCATCCCCTCGCCGCGGGGCGTCCCCCAGCAGGCCAGCACCAGGGTCGGACCGACCAGGTCGGCGACCGAGATCTGTGGCGTGACGTGCTCCGGCATGGCCGCGAAGGTCGTCTCGTCGTAGCACCGGACCGCCAGGCCCGCGCCCTGGCGAGCGGCACGCCCGGCGCGCTGGACGGCGGCGTCCCGGGAGGCCGCCACGGTGACCAGCCCGGACATGTCGCGGGCCGCGTCCCTGCGCTGCTCCCGGGCCAGGCCCGCGTCGACGACCAGTCGCACACCCGGCACGGTCAGGGAGGACTCGGCCAGCGCGGTCGACACCACGAGGCGTGGCACGCCACCCGGTGACGACCCGGCTGTCACCCGGTCCTGGGCCCGCGCACCGATCCTGCCGTGCAGCTCCAGCACCTCGGCGCCGGGCACCTGGCGCCGCAGCGCCGACGCGACGCGTTCCACCTCACGGACGCCGGGCAGGAAGACCAACGCGTCCGGCGCGGCGTCCAGGCCCAGTGCCTCCGCTGCCTGCCGGTGGACCTCGACGGTGGTCCGGATGACGTGGTCGAGGAACGCGTCCGCCACTCCCCTGGCGTCGGTGCGCGGGACCGGCGCCGGCATCCAGCGGATCTGCAGCGGGTGCAGCGCGGCAGGGCAGTCCACCACCGGCGCGGGTCCGGCCACGTCGTCGCCGAGCAGCATTGCGAAGCGTGCGGCGTCGAGCGTCGCCGACATGGCGACGAGCACGAGGTCGTCGCGCAGCGTCCGGACCTCGGCCAGCATCCCGACCAGCAGGTCCGACTCGATGCCCCGTTCGTGCACCTCGTCCAGGACCA
Organism: Ornithinicoccus sp.; assembly: GCF_057176825.1. Classification (NCBI taxonomy): domain Bacteria; kingdom Bacillati; phylum Actinomycetota; class Actinomycetes; order Micrococcales; family Intrasporangiaceae; genus Ornithinicoccus; species Ornithinicoccus sp. The sequence goes on from NZ_CM169976.1 coordinate 3,384,047, forward strand.
CGGCCGCCACACCTGGCAGGTCGGGGTCGGCGAGCAGTCGGCGCAGCAGGATGCCCGGGGTGGCGAACTCCACCCGGGTCCCGGAGGAGACCTGGCGCTCTCCCCGCACGGTGAACCCGGCGAACTTCCCGAGCGGTGTCCCGGTCAGCTGCGCCAGCCGACGGGCGGCCGCCCGCGCCGCGATCCGGCGGGGCTGCACGACGACCACCCGACCAGTTACCTGCTCCGCCAGTGCGGGCGGGACGAGGGTGGTCTTGCCGGTGCCCGGCGGCGCCTGGACGACCGCGACGCCCCGGTCCCGGACCGCCGTCCGCAGCTCGGGGACCGCCGCGGCGAACGGCAGATCGACCTCACTCAACCCTGGCATCGGGGACAGTGTCGCAGCCGGGGCGGACAGCGCCGGCCCTCACGTCAGGAGGAGGTATCCGATGGCGACCAGGCCGATCACGACGATGACGGTGCGCAACAGCCAGGGAGGCATCGCCCGTCCGACCCTGGCGCCCGCGAGCCCGCCCAACAGTGCCCCGATGCCGATCGCCAGCACGATCCACCAGTTGATCACCCCCGGGCTCACGACCAGGAAGACCATGGCCGCCACCAGGTTCACGATGAGGCTGAGGATGTTCTTCAGCCCGTTGATCGCCTGGACCTGCAGCGGGAGCATCACGCTCATCACGCCGATCAGGATCACGCCCTGGGCGGCCCCGAAGTAGCCGCCGTACATGCCGGCGATCAGGATGCCCACGAGCAGGGCGACCCACCGGCCGGGCGTGAGGGACTCGGCACCCCGTTGCCGCGCCCACCGGTTGATCCGGGGACCGAAGATCACCAACAGGATGCCGATCAGGATCAGCACCGGGACGATCGTCTCGAACGCTTCCGGGGGCAGCACCAGCAGCAGCAGCGCACCGATCACCGAGCCCAGCAGGGACACCGGTGCGAGCCGCTTGATCATCGTGCCGAGGCCGCGGACCTCGTGCCGGTATCCCCACGCCCCGGACATGCCCCCGGCCACCAGGCCCAGCGAGTTGGAGATGTTGGCGGTGACCGGGGCATGGCCGAAGAAGAGCAACGTCGGGAAGGTGACCAGGGTGCCCGACCCGACGATGGTGTTGATCATTCCCGCCCAGAACCCGGCGACGACGATGGCACCGAACTCCAGCGGCGCCACGTCACCGCTCCTTCACGGGGCAGGACGAGCGGGCGGGGCAGGGGCTGCCCCGCCCCTCACTGCGCGGGTGCGACAAGACGGTTCGACAGCTCACCGAGGCCCTCAACCCGGACGGTCATCTCCTGGCCCGGCTCCACCGGGGCGACTCCCTCCGGCGTGCCGGTCATGATGAGGTCACCGGGCAGGAGCTGCATGAAGCTGGTGATGTACTCGATCAGGTACGGGATGTCGAAGATGAAGGCGCTGGTCCGTCCGGACTGGCGCTCGGCCCCGTCGACCGTGCACTCGACGAGGGCGTCGGCCGGGTCGAAGTCGGTCTCGACCCAGGGCCCGATCGGGCAGAAGGTGTGGAATCCCTTGCCCCGGGTCCACTGACCACCCGGATCGGACTTCTGGAGGTCGCGGGCGGTCACGTCGTTGCCGCAGGTGTAGCCGCCGATCACCGAGAAGGCCTCGGCTGCCGGCACCTGGAACGCGGGCTGACCGATCACGATCACGAGCTCGGCCTCGGGGTCCACCCGCTGGCTGGCTGCGGGATAGAGCACCTCCTCGCCCGGCCCGACGACGGAGGAGGGGGGCTTCATGAAGAGGATCGGCGCCGACGGCACCTCGTTGCCGAACTCCTCGGCGTGGGCGCGGTAGTTCCGCCCGACGCACATGATCGTCTTGGGGTCGACGGGCGCCACCGTGGTCACCTCCTCCAGCGACCCGACCCGGGCGTCCTTCTCGAGGTCGACGAAGGGTGTCCCGGACGTGCTGAACACCTCCTCCCCCTCGAGAATGCCCCACTGGGGACCGTCGTCTCCTGTCAGGTACCTGACAATGCGCATGGATGTCGTCCTTTCGTCGTCGGTGCGGGCCGATGGGCTCGCGTCAGCAGTCGTTGGGGTTGTACTCGTTGGTCCAGATGCCGCCCTCGGCGGTGTCGACATCGACCGTGAGGATCTCGGCCTCCCGCATGATGTCCACCGAGTCCTGCACCGACCCCTCCCCGAAGCAACCGTCCTCGGAGAGCGCCGGCATGAGCGCTTCCAGGGTCTGCTGCGTCGTCTCCAGGTCGTCGGTCCCGAGGTAGGGCAGGATCGTCTCGGCCGCCTCATCAGGGTTGTCCCGCACGTACTCCATCCCCTGGGTCAGCGCCGTCATGAACCCCTCGACCGACTCGGGGTTCTCCTCCGCCCACGTCTTGTTGGTCGCGAACCCGGTGTAGGCGAAGTCGCTGAAGAGCGGGACATCGCCGGCCGGCCCGTCGATCAGCACGGTGCCGAATCCTTCGGCCTCGGCGATGTATGGCGTGGGGGGCGAGAGCTGGTAGGCGTCGATCTGTCCGGACTCCAGTGCGGCCAGCAGGGAGCCGCCCCCGCCGATGGCGACGATGTCGGCATCCCGGTCCGGGTCGAGGCCCGCCTGGCGGAGGTAGTAGCGCATGTACTTGTCGGTGGCAGCCCCCGGGGAGGTGACGCCCAGCGTCAGACCCTCGAGTGCAGCATACCGCTCCTCGATCGAGGAGTCCCGGGTCACGCCGCGCTCCGAGGCGACGTCCGCGTTCATCACCAGGGTGAGGGTGACGCGGTTGACCAGGTTGTGGTTCATGACGAGGCTGTCCTCGCCCTCGGAGGTGAGGATGGACAGGTCGTCCAGGCCGATATCGGCGAACTGCGCGTTCCCCGAGACCACGGCCGACACTCCTGCCTGACCGCTCTCCAGCTCGACGATGTCCACCGTCAGGCCCTGCTCCTCGAAGAACCCCTCCTCCACGGCCACGTAGAGCGGCGCCAGGAAGGCATTCGGCAGGGAGGCGACGGTGATCTCCGAGGACCCTCCGGAGCCACCACCTCCGCAGGCGCTGAGTAGCAGGGCGGCGCTGGTCGCCGTACCCAGGAAGGACCATCGTCGGACACCGTGCTTGGTCATGCTGTCTCCTCCTCGAGACGGGTGAACTTCGGATAAGGGGTTCAGCGTCCGGCCGAACCGGCAGCGTCGGACTGCCACCGCAGGGCACGGCCCAGGGGACGGAGCATCAGATTCATGACGAGGACGATCGCGCCGAGCACCAGGACCCCGGCCATCACCCCGTCGGTGGAGTATGCGGAGGCGGACGCCCTCGTCAGGTAGCCCAGCCCCCGGTTGGAGGCGATGAACTCACCGGTGACCGCACCGATCATCGCGGCGGGAAGGGTGATCCGCAGCGCGGCCAGGACGTAGGGCAGCGCACTGGGCAGGATCACCGTCCGCAGGACCTCCACCCGGGAGGCCCCCATCACCCGGGTGACGTCGAGGAGTCCCTGCGGGACCCGTCGGAACCCGGCCGTGGCGTTGATGTAGACGAGGAAGAACACGAAGTACATCGCGATCAGGATCTTGGGCGTCATGCCGATCCCGAACCAGAGGATGAAGACCGGTGCCATGGCCACCGCTGGGATGGAGTAGGCCACCAGGAAGTAGGGCTCGGTGATCTTGTAGGCCAGGCTCAGCAGGCCCATCGGCCAGGCGGCCAGCACCCCGACGATCGCACCGAGGACGTAGCCGAAGAAGGCGGCGGTCACGGTGAACTGCATGTGGTACCAGAGCTCGCCCGAGGACGCCCACTCCACGAGGCGGGTGACGATCGCCGACGGCGAGCTGATGAAGAACTCGCGGACGAGGGTCCCGGAGACGACCTCCCAGAGCGCGATCGCACCGACGAGGAGGCTGATCCGCCACAACCAGACGAACCTGCGGTCCGCCCATACCTCGCGGGCGTGGGCCTGCCCTGCCGACTCGAGCACCTCTGCCTGACGCACCCGCAGGGGTTCGTGCTCCTGCACGGTCATCCGTGGACCTCCTTGGTGTGCCACGGCAGGAGTCGGTTCTCCACGAGCCGCAGCAAGGCGTTCATCGTCATGACGACGGCCGCGATGATGATGATCCCCGCGAACATCGTGGGGACGTCGAACTGGCGTGACGCGCGGACGATCACGAAGCCGAGGCCCTGGGTGGCGCCGATGAACTCGGCCAGGACCGCGCCCTCGATGGCGCGGGTGAACGTGATCCGGATGCTGGCCACGATGGCCGGCGATGCGGCGGGGGCGATGATCTTGCGCATCAGGTCCAGGCGGCTGGCGCCGAAGACCCGGCTGACCTTGAGCAGGCCGGGGTTGACGTCCTTGATGCCGGCCATGGTGTTCATGAAGACGATGAAGAACACCATGAGGGCGGCCATCAGCACCTTCGGGGTGTAGCCGAGGCCGAACCACAGGATGAACAGGGGCGCCAACGCGATCTTCGGGATGGAGTAGAACGCGATCAGGAAGGGCTCCACGACGTCGTAGCCCCGCCGCGTCATCGAGATGCCGAAGGCGCACCCCAGACCCAGGGCCGACCCGAGGAGGAACCCGAGGCCTGCCTCGAAGAGGGTGGCGCCGATGTGGCTGAAGATGTCGCCCTCGGCGACCATCTCGACGAGCCGGCTGAGCACGTCCCAGGGGTTGCTGATGTAGCGGGGCTCGACGAGGTGCCCCAGCAGGAACTGCCAGACCAGGAGGGCCGTGGCACCGAGCGCGAGGATCCCGAGCAGGACGGTCCGCTCGTGCCGGCGACGCCGGCGGTCGTAGGACGCGCCGACCTCCTCGACGACCTGCTGGCCGCGCGCCGTGGTGTCCCGGGTTGGAGAGGCCACGACGGTCATTCCGTCTCCCCGCGGGACTTCTTGATCTCGGCTCGGATGTCCTCCCACAGCGCGTCGTGCAGCTCGTCGAACCCGGGCACCTCGTGGATGCGGAACGGGTCCCGGGGCCGGGGCAGGTCCACCGAGTAGTCGCGCTTGATGGTGCCGGGGGAACTGGTGAAGACCAGGATCCGGTCGCTCAACGCGATGGCCTCGACGAGGTCGTGCGTGACGAACAGGACAGAGGGCCGGGACCTCTCCCACAGGCGGAGCAGCTCGGCCTGCAGGATCACCCGCGTCTGGGCATCGAGCGGGCCGAACGGCTCGTCCATCAGCACCACGTCGCTGTCGTAGACCAGCGTCCGGATGATGCTGGCCCGCTTGCGCATCCCCCCGGACAGCTCGTGCGGGTAGTGGTTCTCGAAGCCGGAGAGCCCGACCACGTTGATCAGCTCCCGCGCGCGCTCCTGACGCTCGCGCTTGGGGACGCCCTGGAATTCCAGGCTCAACTCGACGTTGGCCAGCATCGACCGCCAGGGCAGCAGGTTGTCGTCCTGGGTGATGTAGCCGACCCGCGTGTTGATGCCCGACACCTGCGTCCCCCCGTGCTCGACGGCGCCCGCGGAGGCGGAGTCCAGGCCGGCCAGCAGGTTGAGGCAGGTCGACTTCCCGCAGCCGGACGGGCCGACCAGGCTGACGAACTCCCCCGGCCGCACATCGAAGGTCACGTCCGAGAGCGCCAGCGAGGGCTTCCCGCCCCGGCCGCGGGCCACGAACGCCTTGTACACCTCGTCGAACCTGACCGCAGGCCGGTCCGAACCAGCGTGCCCGGACCACTGCGGCGGTACTGCGGTTGACGTCATCTGTTTCCTCGCTCCGTCGCGTCGTTGCGTGCTGCATGTATACAGGATTGCCATTTGGTATGCAATGGTTGCCCCAGCGCTCTACTGTGGTGACGGGATTGCTGGCAGGATCCGACCACGCGGGACGCGAGGAACGAGGAGAAGACATGGGAAGCGGACAGGCACCGGCAGCCCCCGGTGCGTCGGGGGGGACGTCGCGACTCTCCATGAGCGACCGGGTTCACGGGGAGCTCGTCGACATGATCATCCACGGCGACCTGGCGCCCGGGAGCCGGTTGCGGGAGGTTGCCCTGGCGGCACAGCTCGGCACCTCCCGCGTCCCCGTGCGGGAGGCCATCCAGCGACTGGCCGACGACGGGTGGGTCACCCGCAGGCCCCGGGCGGGGGCGACCGTGCGCGTGCCCACGGCCAGGGACATCGACGATGTCTTCGAGATGCGCCAGATCCTCGAGGTCGCTGCCATCGAGCGAGCAGCCCGACACATCTCCCTCGCACAGATCGAGGCGCTGCAGCAGGTGATCGCCGACGGGAAGGCAGCCGCCGCCCGGGAGGACCAGCGCGCTGTGGTGCAGGCGAACAAGGTCTTTCACGGTGCCACGGCCGAGCTGTCGCACAACCGCCTCCTGGTCGAGGTCCTGGCCAACCTGGATGCGAGGGTGCGGTGGCTCTTCAGCTCCGTCGCCCTCGCCCGCGCCGCCGAGTCACTGATCGAGCACGAGGCGATCCTGGCCGCCCTCGAGCGCCGGGACACCCCCAGTGCCATGGAGCTGACCAGGGACCACATCGAGGCCACCCGGTCGGCCCTGCACCGCGAGTGGGACGACCGGCACGGGGACCCCGTCCTGCCGGCCGGCACAGGGTCCCCCGACCGGGACGAGCCGGCACGCGCGTAGGCTGGTCCGGATGAGCCGGGTCATCTTCATGTGCGGCCCGGCGGGATCGGGGAAGTCGACGGTCGCCCGCACCTTCGAGCAGCAGGGCATGGTCCGGCTCTCCTTCGACCAGGAGGCCTGGGCCCGAGGGTTCCACACCATGCCGCTGCCGGATGAGGTGCACCGCCAGGTCGAGGCCGTGCTGCGCGAGCGTCTGGTCAGCCTGGTCCGGCAGGGGACCGACGTGGTGCTGGACTTCTCGTTCTGGTCGCGACGGATGCGGGAGGACTACCGGGCACTGCTGCGGCCGCTCGGCATCGAGCCGGAGACGGTGTACCTCGCCACGGACCGGGAGACGGCACTGCAGCGGGTGCGGTCCCGTGGCGCGGGGCACGGTGACGACTTCCGGCTCCCCGAGGAGGTCGCGGCACGCTACTTCGACCACTTCGAGGTGCCGACACCCGAGGAGGGGCCGCTCGTAGTCATGCCGCCCGCCGAGCAGCACGCCGCCCGGGAGCGGCGCCAGCTCACCGCGATCCAGGAGTTCGTGGACATCGCCGCCGACCTCGGCATCCGGGTGTGGTTGCGTGGCGGGTGGGCGGTGGACTTCACCGTCGGGCGGGTGACCCGGGAGCACGAGGACATCGACTGGTTCGCCGTCGCCGAGGACCGGGGGCCGTTGACCGCGGCGCTGCTGGACCGTGGGTTCCGGCACACCGGCACCGCGCCGCAGGACCAGCAGACCGACCTGGCGCTCGGCGACGTCGAGCACGGCATCGCCTGGATCCGGCTCGAGGACGGCGAGGCCGTGGTGGCCGGCGGCCCGTGGGCCGGCGCACCGTGGGTCGCCGGCATGCTGGACGGCCCGGACCGGGAGTTGCGCGGCACCCGCGCCCCGGTGATCACCGCGCAGGCCCAGGCCGAGATCAAGGAGCTGACCCCGCAGTGGCAACCGCACCTGCCCCGCCGGGACAAGGACCGGATCGACCTCGAGCTATTGCGCGGTGTCCTGGACCGACCCGACCCCACCGCCGGGTGAGCCGTATGCAGCGGGAGACTGTCCGCATACGGCCCACCCGGCCCCGGATCACCGGAGGTGATGGACGGGCGCCAGGTTGTACACGGGGGTGTCGATCCCCTCGTGGCGCGCCTTGAGCTGGAGCGCCAGGTAGAGGGAGTAGTGCCGGGACTGGTGCAGGTTGCCCCCGTGGAACCAGAGGGCCTCCTGCTGGGTGGGCTTCCACATATTGCGCTGCTCGCCCTCCCACGGGCCGGGGTCCTTGGTGGTGTCCGACCCCAACCCCCACACCTTGCCGACCGTGTCGGCCACCTCCTGGCTGATCAGGTCGGCGGCCCAGCCGTTCATCGAGCCGTAGCCGGTGGCATAGACCACCAGGTCCGCCTCGAGCTCGGTGCCGTCGGCCAGCACGACCGAGTCCTCGGTGAGGTGGTCGACCTGGCCCTGGACCAGCGCCACCTGGCCGTCGGCGACCAGGTCGGCCGCGCCGACATCGATGTAGTAGCCCGAGCCGCGGCGCAGGTACTTCATGAACAGCCCGGAGTCGTCGTCGCCGAAGTCGAGCTGGAAGCCGGCCTCCTCCAGGCGCCGGTAGAAGTCGGCGTCGATCTCACGCATCTTGTCGTAGAGCGGGATCTGGAAGGTGTGCATGATCCGGTAGGGCAGCGAGGCGAAGATCAGATCGGCCTTCTCGGTGGTGACGCCCGCGGCGACCGCCCGCTCGGAGTAGAGGTCACCGAGCCCGACGTCCATCAGGGTCTCGCTCTTGACGATGTGCGTGGAGGACCGCTGCACCATCGTGACGTCGGCACCGTGCTCCCAGAGCGCCCCGCAGATGTCGAAGGCGGAGTTGTTGGAGCCGATGACCACGCACTTCTTGCCCGCGTAGGCGTCCGGCCCGGGGTGCGCCGAGGAGTGGTGCTGTTCACCGCGGAAGACGTCCTGGCCGGGGAGCACCGGCACGTTGGGCTTGCCCGACATCCCGGTGGCCAGGACGAGGTGGGCCGGCCGGAGCGTCAGCGGCTGACCGTCCCGCTCCACCTCGACGGTCCACTCCCCCGTCTCCGGCGAGTACTGCGCGCTGGTGGCCGTGGTGGAGGACCAGTACGGCACCTCCATCACCTTCGTGTAGCTCTCCAGCCAGTCGCCGATCTTGTCCTTGGGGGCGAACACCGGCCAGTTGTCGGGGAACTTCAGATAGGGCAGGTGGTCGTACCAGACGGGGTCGTGCAGGCACAGCGACTTGTAGCGGCCGCGCCACTGGTCGCCCGGCCGGGCGTGCTTGTCCACGACGAGCGCGGGGACCCCGAGCTGGCGCAGCCGGGCGCCCAGGGCGATGCCGCCCTGTCCCCCGCCGACGACCAGCACGTAGGGCTGGGTTGTCGTGCCGAAGCCCTCATCCTCGGCCTGCCGGCGCTCCAGCCAGGTCACGCGCTCCTTGTGCGCCCCGTGCTCGGCCCCCATCGGACGTCGCTCGCTCCGCGGCTCCTCGTGGCCCGTGAGCTCGTAGAGCGTGGTCAGGAAGGTCCACGCCCTGGTCTGTCCGTCCTCCTCGATCAGCCGCACCAGTCCCTGGCCGCGCCCGACAGCGGTCTGGAAGGTGAACCAGGCCGTGGTGACCCCGTCGGCCGTCTCCGGCGGCTCGGACGTCGCGAAGCCGCTGGGCCCGGTGTGCTCGAGGGTGTGCGACAGCAGGTCGCGCACGCCGTCGGGGTGCTCCACGGTCGTGATGTTCCAGCTGAACGCGATGAGGTCGCGCCAGTAGCTCTCCGTGGCGAACAGCTCGGCCGCGGCGTCGACGTCACCGGCGGTCAGCGCCGCCTCGAACGCGGCGAACCAGTCGTCGGCCACCTGCTGCGGGCTGGTCGTCTGCGGGTCCATCGTCTGGGTCACGGTCGCTCCTTTGCGTTGCGGTAACGTGATCCAGGTAACACCTCCGGGCGCACCGTCGACAGGGTTGCAGAACGTTGCATCCCCGCCCCAGCGCCCACCGCGGAGCCTGGGAGCGTGATGGAGTCCACCGAGCTGGCCCACCGCCGCGACCGCGAGGCCCACCTGAACGGCGCGGACGTCGCCCAGCGGGCACGCTCGGAAATCGTGGCCTCGTGGCGCCGGGTGAGCGCGGCCGGGGTTGACCCGCACGGCGACCCGGGGATCGCCCCGCTGGGCGAGGCCGAGGTGCACCGCCGCCGTGCCGCGGGCGGGCTCGAGTCACTGCTGCCCCTGCTGGAGTCCTCGCTGCAGGCGGTGGTCGACGCCGGGCAGCTGCTCGTGGTCAGCGACGCCGAGGGGCGGGTGCTGTGGCGCCGGGGACGCCCACCGGTCCGCCGCATGGCCGACGACCTGGGGTTCGTCGCCGGCTCGGCCTGGACCGAGGGCAACGTCGGCACCAACGCGATCGGCACGGCGCTCGTGCTCGGCGAGCCGTTCCAGATCCACGGCAGCGAGCACTTCGTGGAGTCCCACGCCCGGTGGGGTTGCGCCGCGGCACCGCTGCGCAACCCGTGGACGGGGCAGCTCGTCGGCGTGGTGGACATCAGCGGGCCGCGCACCAGCATGCACCCGGTCCTGCTCTCCACCGTCGCGCTGGCTGCCCGGGTGGCCGAGCTGGAGCTCCTGGAGCGCCACCGCCGGGCGCTGGAGGAGCTGCGGGCCGGCTCGGCCCACCTGCTGAGCACGGTGGCCGGGCCCGCCGCGGTCGTCGACCCGACCGGCCACGTCGCGGCGTCCTCGGGGCTCGCGCACGACCGCACCATCGCGCTGCCGGACGACCTCGAGCCGGGCCGGCTGCACCTGCCGTCGCTGGGCGAGGTCGTCGTCGAACCGCTGCCCGGGGGCTGGCTGCTGCGGCCGTGCGGGGACGAGGCCGCCGCGACCCGGGCCGTTCTGGACCTCACCGGCGAGCCCTCGATCGCGGTGCATGCCGAGTCGGGCCGTTGGGTGCGCAGGCTGACGCCCCGGCACGCGGAGCTGCTGGTCTCCCTGGTCCGGGCCGGCTACTCCGGCCTGAGTGCCGCCGAGTTGTCGGACGCCGTCTTCGCCGACCCGCACCGGCTGGTGACCGTGCGCGCCGAGATGTCCCGGCTCCGCAAGACCCTCGGGGGCCTGGTGCTCGCCCGGCCCTACCGGTTGGCCACGTCGGTGGACGTGCAGACCCGGTGGCCGGCAGATCCCGCGGCCCTGCTCCCCGGGTCGAGCGCGCCGGTGGTGCACCGGACCCGGGCCTGGCTGGCCGCGGCGGGCACCGACCGCCGCGGCGTGTGACACCCGGGGTTGCTCAGTCGCCCGCCAGGTGCTCCTCGATCGCCCGGATCACCGCCGGGCGCAGGTCGGAGGCCGCGATGACGGCGTCGACGGAGCCGACGTCGACGGCCCGGTGGATGTTGTGGATGCCGTCGAACTCCGCCGCCACCTCGCTGATCTTCTCGGCCCGCAGCTGTGCCCGCAGGTCGGCCAGTTCCACCTGCAGGGCGGCACGCTCACCGACGGGCGCGGCGTCGATGCGCTCCTCCAGTTCGCGGACCTGCGGGCTGGCGGCGGCCCGCTTGTCGACCTCCCCGGCGAACACCACGGCGGCCGCCGGGGCACCGCCGAGCACCGAGGCGTAGGACCCCTCGATAGCCAGCACGGTCATCTGCGGGTTGAGCCGCTTGGAGAAGACCACGAACGCCCCGCCGTGGTAGCGCGAGATCACGCAGAACACGATCGGCCCGTCGAAGTTGACGATGGCCCGCCCGATCTCGGCGCCGTACTCCAACTGGAGGTGCCGCATCGAGTCCGGTGACCCGTCGAATCCGGACAGGTTGGCCAGCACCACGACCGGGCGGTTGCCGCTGGCGGCGTTGATGGCCCGCGCCGCCTTCTTGGAGGACCGGGGGAACAGGGTGCCCGCGGTGTAGGTGTCCGGCCCGTCGGTGGGCGGGAAACCCCGCCGTGGCACGGGGCGGGACTCGATGCCGAGCAGGCACACGGCATACCCGCCGATGTGCGCGTCCTGCACGACGGCGGTGTCCGCGTCGGCCATCCCGGCCCACCGCTCCAGTGTCGGGTGGTCCTGGTCGGCGAGCGCCGCCATCACGGTGCGGATGTCGAACGCCTTCTTGCGGTCCGGGTTCTTCTCCGCGGAGAAGATGTCGCCGACGGTGCTGAAGTCCGGGGCGGCGGGGTGGTCGTGGGGGTATGTCGTGAGGTCGCGTCCGGCGGGGTCGCTCGTCTCCTTGCGACGCGGCATGGACTCCCCGGGGGCGATGTAGGTGTGCTCGTAGTGGGCCATGAGCGTGTCGACGGCCCCGGCGAGGTCCCGCGCCCAATACTGCGCCTGGCCGTTGGGCCCCATCACCCGGTCGTAGCCGCCGATGCCGTAGTTGTCCTCGGCCGACACGCCACCGGAGAAGTCGAGCGACTGCTTGCCGGTGAGCACCATCGCGCTGTCCGGGGTCATCACCAGGATGCCCTTGGTGTGCATCAGCATGGTGGCCTCGGCGTTCCAGTACGGCTGGGCGCCGACGTTGATCCCGGCCACGACGACGTTGATCTCGCCGCCGGCCTGGGTGAATTCCACGATCCGCTTGAGCGCCTCGGCCACCCAGTCCATGTTCTCCGTGCCAGAGTCCATCGACACCCGGGCGCCGGCCGACAGGGCGAACCACTCCAGCGGCACCCCCAGCTCCTCCGCCAGGTCCAGCGCCGCGATCACCCGCAGGCACTCCGGCTCGGACAGGGCACCGAGCGACTTCGTCGGGTCGCCGCACAGCACGACCCGTGTGATCCCCTCCGGGTGCAGCTCGGTCGGGGTCGTCACGACGGCGGCGATGATCGCGGCCGTGTTCAGCCCCGGCGCCCGGTCGACCGGGACCAACCGCCCGTGCTCGTCCAGGTCGTGCTCGACCAGGGTGCCCCGGCCCCCGGTGATCGCGTCCGCTAGCTCGTAGGGGTAGACCAGCCCGCGGCGCCGCGCGCGCAGCACCTTGCCGGCGTAGTCGTCGACCGGCTTCAGTGGCTCGGTCGGCGGCGCGTCGATGGAGGCCACCACCCCGGCGCCGGGCTTGGCGTGGAAACGCACGGCGAACCGGGTCGGCGGGCCGTCCTTGCCCGCCAACCGGCCCTGGGCCACGACCTCCTCCAGCCCCGCCCGCTCGCTGAGCGGGGTGATCTTGTGCTGCAACGCGGTGAGGTCCTCCAGCTCGACGTCCAGCACGGGCCACACCTGCACCCACACGTGGTTGGTGTCCAGCTTCGCCCCGCGCGAACCCCGTGCCGTGCGGGCCCGGCGGATCGCCTCCAGACAGTTCTCGACCGCCCGCTCCCCGTGCGGCATCCCGACGACGCGGCCTTCCTCGTCCCGGATCACCGCGAGCTGACGCACCTGGGCCAGCGCCACCAGCCGCCGGTCGGCCGGGTTGCTCCGGGCGACGCACTCATAGAGCAGCACGTCGTCGGGCGCCTCGATCCGGGTGATGTCGAACTCCCGCAGCCGCCACAGGTCCAGGCGTCGCCCGACCATGGGGTGGACGCCCCGGACGAGGGTGTCCTCGTGCAGCCCGTCCTCCCCGTCGGGGCGGAACGTGAGGTACTCGATCGGGCGGTCCGGGCCGGGGCAGGAGGCGACGGTGATGCGGCGGCAGTGCGCCGGCAGGTCCAGTCCGCGCAGCACCTCGACCAGGGCGTCGCTGGCCGCCTGCGGCTCCTCCGGCATCTGCGGCCAGTGCAGGTACAGGTCGGCGACGACGCCAACGCCCTCCCCCGGCTCCGCGACCTGCTCGGTCAGGGCCGCGGCGAGTGCCGAGCCGGGCTCGGACAGCTCGGCCACGGTGCCGTTGGTGGTGATCAGCCGGCTGGGCCGCTCGTCCAGCACGTAGTCGGCCGTGACCAGCTCCCGACCGGCGACGGACAGCCGGCGCACGTCGTGCAGGTCGAACTCGCGGTAGTGCCGGCGGACCAGCACGTCCAGCATCGGCTCCCGCGGCGGCACCCCGCCCTCCAGGCGTGCGGCGAGCACCCCGGCGATCCGCTCCGGGATGGCCGCGAGCGCCTCGATCCGGGCGGCCCGGTCCGGCACCTCGTCCGCGGCCGCCAGGGCGTCGACCTCGGCACCGACACCGGCCAGGGCGCTCGCCCGGTCCGCGTCGACCATCGCCTGGTCGAACCACCGGAAGCGGACGCTGCGCGCCAGGTCACCGACCACGGGGTAGCGCAACTGGGTGGCCCGGACCAGTCGCTCCAGCTCGCTGCGCACCTCGACCGCCCGATCCGGTGCCGGGGCGGGCTCCCCGATCCAGGACTGCAGGAGCCCGGTCACCACGTGCAGGTCCCGGGTGGAGCGCTGCTGGGCGAGGAAGACCCGGAAGACGGCGTCCTCCAGCGGGCCGGTGTGGTCCAGCTCGGCCAGCCCGTAGTGCTCCAGCACGCGTGAGAGCCGGTGCCGGAAGGAGTCCGGCAGCCCGCCCCGCTCGACGTCCAGACTCTGCAGGTAGGTGTGGAAGTGCTCCCGGGAGCTGTGCACCCGCAGCTCGGTGTGCTCCTCGTCCTCATTCGGGCGGTTGCGGGTGAGCTCGGCAAGGTCGGCGAAGGTGCTCAGGATCTCCAGCTCGCCGTCGAGCAGCTCGGCGCCCTCCTCCCGCAACGCGGTGCGCGCCGCCAGGTAGTCGGTCAGCGCGTCCTGGTGCTCCTCCAACGGCACGTCGTAGCCCAACACCCGGGCGACCAGCGCCGACTGCGCGGCGTCGGCGCGCTGCTGGGCGGTGGCGCCGTCGGGGTCACCGGGCAGGTCCAGGTCCGGCCCCTCCCGGCCCGCGTCCTCCTCGGATCGCCGGGTCATCCTCCCCCGTCGGCTCCAGCCGGATCAGCGGCGCCCCGGTCTCCACCTGGCCCCCGGTGCGGACCATCAGCTCGCGCACCCTGGCGGCGAACGGCGCGTGCAGCACCGTCTCCATCTTCATCGCCTCGAGCACCAGGATCTGGGCGCCGGCCGCGACCTCGTCACCGACGGCGACCGGCGTCGCGACGACCAGGGCCGGCGACGGCGAGCGCAGCACGCCGCCCTCGTCCCGGCTGACCCGGTGGGTGACCCCGTCGACCTCGACCAGGTGGGTCGGGCCGTGGATCGGCGCGTGACGATCCGGTGTCGGCGGCCGTTGACGGTGAGCCGGCCGCGGAAGTCGTCGATCCGCTCCACCTCGGCGTCGACCGTTGCCTCCTGGCCGGCGCCGGTCACCGTCACCCGGAAGCGGTGCGGCCCCGTCTGCAGCGCGGTCACCTGCCACGGTCACCCCCCGCAGCTTCAGGTCGACCGGCCGGCCGATGTCGTGCTGCACCTGGGGCCGGCCGCCCGCGGGCCGTCTCCATCAGGCGCGCGACCTCGAGCTGCTGCTCCTCGGCATACGCATCGATGCCGGCGGCGACCAGGGCGACGCCCGGAGTGCCGGTGGTTGACCAGCCCGCCCTCGGCACGCACCCGGTCGATCCACCCCGTGTCAGCCCACCCGGGGGACTCTGCCCCGGGGCTCCGCCCCCGCACTCGGCGCTCCAGGCTCCGCCCCTTCGAAGTCACCGGTCACGGCGGGTTGCTCGAGCAGCTCGAGGATGAAGCTCTTGTTGGTCGCCCCGCCCTCGATGACGACGGTGGTCTCGGTGACGGCGCGGCGCAGCCGGGCCAGGGCCTCGTGCGCGGTCCCGCCCGTAGGCGATGATCTTGGCGATCATCGAGTCGAAGTCCGCGGGGATCGCAGTCCCCCTCCCCGACCCCGGTGTCGACCCGCACGCCCGGGACCGGTGCGGCAGCTCGAGCAGGGTGATGCGCCCCGGCGCGGGGGCGAAGTCGCGGTCCGGGTCCTCGGCGTTGAGCCGGGCCTCCACGGCGTGCCCCTTCTCGGTGGGCCGCTCCCCCTCCAACCGGCCGCCGGCCGCGACGTGCAACTGGGCCCGGACCAGGTCGACGTCGGTGGTGACCTCCGTGATCGGGTGCTCCACCTGGAGCCGCGTGTTGACCTCCAGGAAGGCGAACTGCCGGGTCTGCGGGTGGTAGAGGAACTCCACCGTGCCCGGCCCCGCGGTAGTCGACCGCGAGCGCGAGACGCTCCGCCGACGCCTTGAGCTCCTCGGCCTGCTCCGGCGGTCAGGAGCGGAGAGGCCGACTCCTCGATGATCTTCTGGTTGCGGCGCTGCACCGAGCAGTCGCGCACCCCGATCGCCCAGGCGGTGCCCTGCCCGTCGGCGATCACCTGCACCTCGACGTGGCGGGCCCCCGTGACCAGGCTCTCCAGGAACACCACGCCGCTGCCGAAGGCCCGCTGCGCCTCGTCCCGGGTCCGCTGGTAGACCTCCCGCAGCTCGTCGGCATCGGCCACCTTGCGGATCCCGCGGCCGCCGCCGCCCGCGCTCGCCTTGAGCATCAGCGGGTAGCCGACCTCCTCGGCACTGGCCAGGGCCTCCTCCAGGGTGTCCAACCCGCCGCGGCTCCACGGCGCCACCGGGACCCCGACCTCCTCGGCGATCAGCTTGGAGCCGATCTTGTCGCCCAGCTTGCGCATCGCCTCGGCCGACGGCCCGATGAACGTGACGCCCAGCCGGTCGCACAGGTCCACGAAGGCCGGGTCCTCCGCGACGAACCCCCAGCCGACCCAGACCGCGTCGGCGCCGGTCTCCACCAGCGCCCGCTCCAGCACCGCCAGGTCCAGGTAGGGGCGGGCCGAGGCCGGGCCGATGGGGTGGGCCAGGTCGGCCTCGCGGACGAACATGGCGGTCCGCTCGGCGTCGGTGTAGAGCGCGATCGTCTGCAGCGGCGGCCCCCCGGCAGCGTTGTGGTCGCGCACGGCGTGGATCAGTCGGGTGGCGGCCTCACCGCGGTTGACGACGGCGATACGAGTGAACATCGATCTCCAACTCTTCGGGGCGGCGGCAGCCGGTGGCGCGGGGGTGCAGACTGACGTTGCCACGTCGGGGCGGTTACTGGCTAGTCAACGCCCCGAAGTGTCCTGCCCCTGGCAGGCTGTGCCCATGACCCCGCACCCCCCGGCCGGTCCGGTGACGGCCCCCGTCGGCACGATCCGTGCGCTGCTGGCGACCCGACCGACCGATCCGGCCCCGGCCCGGGGTCTGGTCCCCGCGGCCATGGTGGCCGGGGCCGCGGTCCTGCTCTTCGGCATACATCTGCGCCCGCCGGGCTACCTGCTCCTCGTCGCCGGCGTCGCCCTCGGGTTCCTGCTCGACCGGCCGCTCGGGCGCAGCCTGCTCCTCATCGCGATCGGGCAGGGGATCATCAGCACG
Organism: Ornithinicoccus sp.; assembly: GCF_057176825.1. Lineage (NCBI taxonomy): Bacteria > Bacillati > Actinomycetota > Actinomycetes > Micrococcales > Intrasporangiaceae > Ornithinicoccus > Ornithinicoccus sp. The sequence goes on from NZ_CM169976.1 coordinate 3,400,881, forward strand.
ATCTCGCTGGAGGCCGACCTGAGCAACGCCGGGATGGCCCGGTTCACCATCGCGCTCTCGCTGGCCGTCCTGGTGCCGTTCGCGATCTCGCGGTGGGTGTTCGGCGACCGGGTCATCCGGTTCCCGCTGCGCACCGGCGAGCCGTGGTCCCGGGTCGCGTGGGCCTACCTGGTCGGCGTCGTCGCGCTGGGCTACCTGATCCTGCCGTGGTACTTCCTGACCTCCGGCGCCTACGTCAACTGGCCGCCCGTCGCGGACGCGGACCAGATCGCGCGACTCTTCGTCGGGGTCAACGCGGTGGGGATCTGGGACGAGCTGTTCTTCGTGTGCACCGTGTTCGCGCTCTACCGGCGGCACTTCCCGCTGTGGCAGGCGAACCTGTTGCAGGCGGCGATCTTCGTCTCGTTCCTGTGGGAGCTGGGCTACCGCAGTTGGGGGCCCTTCCTGACGATCCCGTTCGCCCTGGTGCAGGGGCTCACCTTCGCGCTGACCAAGTCGCTGACGTATGTCGTGTGCGTGCACCTGCTCTTCGACCTGGTCGTCTTCGGGGTGCTGGTGCACGCGCACAACCCGCACCTGTTCGACGTCTTCCTCACCGGGTCGGCCGCTGCGGTACGACCGGCCCCGGGTCGCGGCGGCTGCGGTCCGTCAGGCGGTGCGCACGCTGGTGCCGGCGAGGCGGTCGTGCAGGGCCCTGCCCTCGACCGAGGAGCCACCCCGACGACCAGGACCCCGATCACCAGGTAGCTGAGGCGCTCCGGCCCCGATCGTCACCGGGTCGCCGTCCTCGAATCCGCCGTAGGCGGCGCCGATCGCCACGGTGTGCCCGATCTGCCAGGGGATCGTGATCTTGGCGACGTTGCGCAGCAGCGCCCGACCCGAGGCTGGGGGCTGCTCCCCCGTCGTGGCACCGTCCCGCGTCGGCCGCCGCGCCGGATCCGTCGACCACCAGCCGCGAAGCGCCGTTTGCCCCAGGTCGCGCGGGACGGGCCGGACTCCGCAGCGGGCGGCCAGCAGCGGCGGCGATGCAGCGGCGGGACGCCGCTCAGCGCCCAGACCGCCCACTGGTGCTGCCCCACCCCCGTCTGCTGGAGCACGATCCCGACCGGCAGGGTCGCCGCGGCGATCCCGAGGTAGCCCAGGCAGTCGAGCGCGTAGGCCTTCCCCCGGGGGACTGCGAGCGGGTGCATTTCCGACACGCTAGCGGCAGATCCACGGCGAGGGTTCGAGGCGGGCGACAGAGTCGGCGTGCTCCGTGGCCCCGGCACCAGCGGACCCGCTAGGACAGTCGGTCGAGGGCGCGCAGTAGGTGGTGGGTCCACCAGGCGAAGTCGTGTCCGCCCACCACGATGGTCAGGTCGGCCTCCGCGCCGGCCGCCACGACGGCATCGCGGAAGTGCCGCGCCTGGTCGACCATGGTCCCCTCGTCGGTGCCCGCCTGGACCACGAACCGACCGCTCAGCTGCCCGAACTCGCCGGAGGCGATCCGGAGGACCAGGTCACCGGGGACCGGGTTGTCGCGGCGCGGCTCGTCTCCCCCGACATACCAGAACGACCCCGACTGGACGATGGCCTGCCCGACCAGGTCGGGACGGGTGGCGGTGACGGCGGCCGCCGCGAGACCGCCGAAGCTCTGCCCCGCGACGACGACGTGCGCCGGGTCGATCGGCCCTAGGTGCTCGGCCCGACGGCCCAGGCCCGCCTCGACGAGCGCGGCGGCCCGGCCCGGGTCAGGCAAAGGGAGTCGGCCTGCTCGTCGCCGCCGGCGATGACGAAGACCACCTCGGGGTCGGCGAGGGCTGCGGGTAGGTTCTCGGCGGTGAAGAAGCTGACGTCGCTGCGGACCTGGTCGGCGAGGTCCTCCGGGCCGACCACGTAGTCGAACCCGAGGCCGGTCAGGATGGCCGCCTGCGAGCTCTCCGCGCTGAACACACCACCGCCGTCGGCCCCGTTGTAGGCCAGGGCGGTCGCGGTCTGACCCGGGAGCGTCAACGAGGCCGCCGCCTCGTCGAGGTAGGCCTCGAAGTCGTCCAGGGCCACCTGGACGCCGTCCTCGGCACCGGTCGCCTCCCCGAGGGTGACGGCGAGGTCCTCCCAGGTGTGGGCGCCTTAGTCCAGCATGATCGTCGGCGCGATCTCGCTGAGCTGGTCGTAGGAGTCGACCGTCGCGTCGGCGCCGACGGTGGAGCCGATGATCAGGTCGGGCTCCATCGCCTCGATCGCCTCGATGTCCAGCTCCAGGTTGGGGTAGAGCACCTCGACGCCGCGCTCGTCGGCGACATCGGCCCACTGCGCGAAGAAGCCCTGGTCGTCGGTCAGCGGCCCGGTGCCGGTGGCCGCGCTGGCGCTCACCGGCGCGTCGATCGCCAACAGCGTCCCGGTCAGCGTGATCGAGGTGGAGACGACGACCGTGGGCTCCTCCGGGATCTCCGTGGTGCCGGACTCGTGCTCGATCGTGCGGGGCCACTCCCCCGCGGCCTCGTCGGCAGAGTCGTCCTCGGTCGTGGCGTCGTCGGCGGATTCCTGGGTGTCGTCGGCACCGTCGTCCTCTTCGGTGGCGACCTCCTCGGGCGAGGTCTCCTCCGAGCCCGCGTCATCAGCTGAGGAACATGCGGTCAGCACGAGGGCCGCGCTGCACAGGGCGGCCACCAGGGGGCGGAAGGCACGGGGACGATGGGTCAGACTCACGGAGAGCACCTTTCGGGGAACGAGACGGGACGCCGGGCGACAAGACATTAGGCGTGCCTTACCTTACCTTCGAGTCCTGGGCTCTCCGCCGAGGGTCACGTATGACCTCCATCACGCGGCCCAGCCGTGGTGGTGCCCGGCACGCCACCCGGCAACTCGTGGCAACCACTGTCCTGGCGCGCCCGGCGTCGCTAGATTCCGGCATATACCCCTCGGCGAACCCGGCCGGGGCAGCAACCGACACATTCGCGTGTCGCCCGACAAGGAGCATGCATTGACCGAACACGCGGGGCTTGAGACCCAACTCTCTCGGGAGAAGGATCCCTACCGTCTCGACCCGGAGAACATCCAGGAGCCCCCCGAAGACGCTGGCAGGACGAGCCTGCGCTTCCTCGGACCGGGCATGATCACCAGTGCCGCCGTCGTCGGGATCCGGCGAGCTGCTCACGGCCACCACGCTGGGCGCCCAGGTCGGCTTCGTCGCTGTTCTGGCTCGTCTTCGTCTCCACCTTCGTCAAGGTCTGGGTGCAGATCGAACTGGCCCGGTGGTCGATCTCCACCGGCAAGCCGGCCATCAACGGGATACAACGACGTTCCGCCCAAGATCGCCGGACGCGGCTGGATGGCCTGGCTCGTCCTCTGCATGTTCCTGCAGTTCCTCATCGGGCAGGCCGGCGTGATCGGCGGCAGCCGCCCTCGCGTTCTCGATGCTGCGTGCCGATCGGCGGCGATCCCATGTCGACGACCATGTCGATCGGCGCCTGGGTGCTGATCCTGGTGCTGGTCGCCATCGCGATCCACATCTGCCAACCGGTATGCCATCGTCGAGAAGGTCTCCACGGTCCTGGTGGTGCTGGTCACCCTGTTCGCGGTGGTCATGGTCTTCCTCGTGCAGTTCACCGACTACAGCTGGAGCATCACCGACCTGGCCGAGGGGATGCGCTTCCAGATCGCCGTCGGCGGCATGGGGGTCGCCCTGGCCATGTTCGGCATGACCGGTGTCGGCGCCGGAGAGATCACCGCCTACACCTACTGGACCGTGGAGAAGGGCTTCGCCGCCTGGACCGGACCCAACGACGGCTCCGAGGCCTGGGCGCAGCCGGGCCCGCGGCTGGATCCAGCGTGATGAAGCTGGACGCCTGGGTCTCCTGGGTCATCTACACCGATCTCCACCGTCGCGTTCTACATGCTCGGCGCCGCGGTGCTGCACCCGCAGGGGCTGCGCCCGCGAGGGCACCGAGGTGCTGGAGGTGATCTCCTGGATCTTCTCCGGCACGGTCGGGGAGTGGGGCGGCGTGGTCTTCCTCGTCGGCGCCGGCGTGGCGCTGCTACAAGACGATCATCGCCAACGTGCCCAGCCTGGGCCGGCAGGTCGGGGACACGCTGTCGGTCTTCGGCGCCTTCGACTGGACCGACATGCAGAAGCGCGACACCTGGATGCGGGTCATCATGATCGTCCTGCCGATCACCTGGGGCACGCTCGCGGTCATCGTCAACTCGCCCGCTGGCTCCTGGTGATCGTCGCCGGCATCCTCAACTCCCTGTTCCTGATGGGCGTGGCGGTGTCCACCCTCTACCTGTCCCGGACCGAGACCGACCCCCGGGTCAAGGACGGCAAGGTGTTCACCTCCCTGCTGATCGTCTCGGCGATCGCGATCTTCTCGGTCGGCATCATCTCCCTCATCGACGCGTTCTGAGCCGGCAACCCACCCACAGGAGGCAAGCACGTGCACGCTGTGGTGGTCCACGGGGCCGGTGACCTGCGGGTCGAGGACGTCGCCGGACCCGACCTGTCCCGCCCGACGGGGTGCTGGTCGCGGATGGAGTGGGGCGGGGTGTGCGGGTCTGACCTGGCCTACTGGAAGCACGGGGCCTCGGGCACGGCCGTCCTGCGGGAGCCCCTGGTCCTGGGGCACGAGGTGGCGGGCCGGGTCGCCGAGATCGGCGTCGGCCGTCGGCACCACGGCCGGCCCTGCCGCGGGGCATCGAGCGTCGGCACGGCCGGTGACGGTGCACCCGGCGACCCTGGTCGGCGACGAGGGCCTGCCCGAGGACCTGGCCGACCGGACCAACCTGTGGCCGCAGGTGCGCTACTTCGGTTCGGCCGCCTTCGCAGCCGCACGAGGCGGGTGGCTTCAGCCGCGCTGCGGGCGGTGCGGCCCGACCAGCTCCGCCGGCTGCCCGGACGGGGTGGTCGACCCAGCGAGGCGGCCCTGGCCGAGCCGCTCGGGCGTCGCGATCCACGCCCTGCACCGCGCCGGGAGACATCACCGGCCGCGTCGCTGCTCGTCAACGGCTGTGGCCCGATCGGGCTGCTGGCCGTGGCCGCGGCCCGTGCCGATGGGCGCCCGCCACATCACGGCCGCGGACCTGTCCCCCGCGGCGCTCGACCTGGCGACGCGCCCTGGGCGCCGACGCGGTGGTGGATATCTCCGCCGGCGAGCGCGCTGCCGGCGGACGTCGAGATCGCGGTCGAGGCGTCCGGGAGCGCCCCAGGGCCCTGGGCGGGGTCATCGCCGCGGTCCGCCGCGGTGGGCGTGCTGGTCCAGGTGGGCAACCTGCCCGCCGGACGAGGTGAGTGCGGCGCTGGGCAACATCGTCACGCGGGAGATCGACTACCGGGGCTCCTACCGGTTCGTCGACGAGATCTCCGAGGCGCTGACCATGCTGGCCGGCCCGGTCGACTTCACCCCCGTGATCACCCACACCTTCGACCTGGCGCAGGCGCAGGAGGCGTTCGAGGTGGCGGCCGATCGGTCCACCGGCTCAAGCAAGGTCCTACTCCGGCTGGGTTGAGCGGGCACTCCACCAGCGCAGCCCGGCGCGCGTCCCCGCCCGGACACCTCCGGGTGGCGGGCACGGTGGCCGTGTGTAGTGTGAAGAGTGCCGATCGCGCCGCATGGCGCGCACCCGCTTTCACGTGGAGGTTCCAGATGGCTGACTACGCCCTGCCCGACCTGACCTACGACTACGGGGCACTGGCCCCGCACATCTCCGGCGAGATCATGGAGTTGCACCACTCCAAGCACCACCAGGCCTACGTCACCGGGGCGAACACCGCCCTGGAGAAGATGGCCGAGGCCCGTGACAAGGACGACTTCGGCGCGGTCAACATGCTGGAGAAGAACCTCGCCTTCAACCTGGGTGGGCACGTCAACCACTCGGTGTTCTGGAAGAACCTGTCCCCGGACGGTGGCGACAAGCCCGAGGGTGACCTGGCGGCGGCGATCGACGACCAGTTCGGGTCCTTCGACGCCTTCCGCGCCCACTTCACCGCCAACGCCACCGGCATCCAGGGGTCCGGCTGGTCGATCCTGGCCTGGGACAGCGTGGGTCAGAAGCTGATCATCGTCCAGCTCTACGACCAGCAGGGCAACCTGCCGATCGGTCTGGTGCCGCTGCTGCTGCTGGACATGTGGGAGCACGCGTTCTACCTGGACTACAAGAACGTCAAGGCCGACTACGTCACCGCCTGGTGGAACATCATCAACTGGTCCGACGTGCAGACCCGGTTCGAGGACGCCCGCACCAAGACCGCAGGGCTCATCGTCCCCCAGTGACGTGACACTCCCGCCGACCGTTCCCAGGCCTGACCGGCCCGGACGGCGAGCAGGCTGACCAGGACCCCACGGGCAGGTGCCCGTGGGGTCCTGCGTTGCCCACGAACGGATGTCGCCACGGCGTCGGGACGGTGAACTTCCCGCGCGGGACCGCCAGGGTCCTTGACAGCCGGGCCGGTCCCCTGGTGAGACTGAGCCGTATCGACAGCACACGGCGTCGACAGCACACGGCGGGGGAAGGCAATCGTGGCGACCGAAACCGGTCTGATCATCGTGGGCATCGCAGGGGTCCTCTACGGGTTGGGCGTCAGCTTCGCCCCCAGATCACTGCGGGAGGGGCCGAACTGGCGCCGGCTCGTGACGGGTGGGGCGGTGCTGCTGCTGATCCTGCTGGTGGTGCTCGTCGGCATCCCCTATCTGATGGAGGAATAATGAGCACGAACGAGCACACGCAGGGCAGTGTCTGGAGGTCCGCGGGCGCACAGTTGACGGCCGTGCTGGCCGTGATCTACGGCGTCGGCGTCGCCTTCGGCCCCCAGGTGTGGGACCACGACGGGTTCTGGCAGGCCTGGCTCGCCGTCGGCGCCGCGGTGGTGGGCCTGAGCTTCGTCTGGACGATCGTGCTCCCGCTGGCGCGCGGCACGCGCTGAGGCCACACGCGCTCGGCCGACACGCGCTGAGCCGGTCCGGGCAGCAGGAAGGGCCCGGTCCGGACGACCGGGCCCTTCCTGGCTCAGGGGTGCACCGCGTCAGCCGCCGGGCATCTCCACGATGTTGCTGGGGTCCGGGGCCTGGATGTCGACGTCCTCGCCCCAGTTGTTGACGGTCATGTCCATGGCGACACCCGCCATGTCGAAGGCCATCTTGCGCATCAGGTCGTTCTCGTCGACCCACACGTCGTAGGCGATGGTGTCGGGCATCCCGGCGACCGGGGACTCACCGGTGGCCTCCAGGGCGACCTCGGTGTCGACGTTGACGGTGTAGCGCTCCATCGACTCACCGTCGATCTGCTCGGTGCCCACCAATTGGACCGATGTGGCGCCCTCGTCCCAGGCGTCCCAGGTGCTCTCCATGTCGATGCTGGACAGCGGGTTCTCCCCGCCCATGCCCAGCTCGTCGATGCCCATCTGCATGTACTCGCCCTCGCCCGTCATACCGGGCATCGCGATGTACATGGCCTCGTCGACCAGGATCATCTGCATCGTCCCGAGGTCGGGGATTTCCATGGTGGCCTCCATCGCCGGGGAGTCCCCGCGCAGGTCGGCCTGGCCGGTCATGCCCATGGCCTGCCCCTCGGCGTCCATGGTCATCTCGAACTGGAACGAGCCGAGCACGTCGTTGCCCGGAGCCTTGAGCCGGTTCAGGAACTCGGTCTTGTCGACCTCAGAGCCGGCCTGGACCGTGCCCCCGTCGGTCTCCTCCGTCTCGTCGGTGTCCCCGGTCTCGACCCCCGCGTCGGTGTCCTCGGTCTCCTCCGCGTCGTCGGTGAGCGGCGCGGCCTCGGTGGCCTCGTCGGTGTCCGGCTCGGACTCGTCCTGGGCCTGCGGCTCCACGACCTCGGGGGCGTCGTCGTCACTCCCGCACCCGGCGAGGACGAGGGCCAACCCGGCGACAGCCAGGGCGGAGGTCGCGGTGCGGCTCGTCTTCTGAATCGTCATGTTGTCCCACTTTCGTGTGCCGATCGGCCGGTTTGCGGACGATCCGTGTCTGGCGTGCGTCCCACGTTCGATGCGCCATCGAGCAGGGTCGTGTGTTCTCATTGCTATAAACCTGACGTCCCATACCCATCCGAGGTTCCATGAACGGCAACTCCACCTTCCGCTACCGCGACACCGCCGTCCTGTCGATCACGGCGGTCGACGCGCCGGTGGTGAAGACCTCGGCCGAGTTCGACGCCCGGATCGGGGACTCCTTCCGACGCAACGGTCTGCGTCCGGGGATGCTGGAGAGTCTAGCCGGGATCGTGGAGCGTCGCTGGTGGCCGGAGGGGACCGGATTCGTCGACGGTGCCATCGAGGCGGGCGCCAAGGCGATCGCCGCGGCCGGGGTCGACCCGCAGCGGATCGGGCTGATGGTCAACACCTCGGTGTGCCGGGACCACCTGGAGCCGTCGGTGGCGGTCCGCATCCACCACGAGTTGGGGATGCCGACGCACTGCATGAACTTCGACCTCACCAACGCGTGCCTCGGCTTCGTCAACGGGATGCAGTTGGCGGCCACCATGATCGATGCCGGGCAGATCGACTACGCCCTCATCGTCGACGGAGAGGATGCCCGCGGCACCCAGGAGAGCACCCTGGAGCGGCTGGCGTCCGAGGACGCCACCGCCGAGGACCTGCTGGGCGAGTTCGCCAGCCTGACCCTGGGCTCCGGCGCCGCCGCCATGGTGCTGGGTCGGGCCAGCGAGCACCCGGAGGGGCACCGCGTGGTCGGCGGGGTCTCCCGTGCGGCCACCGAGCACCACGAGCTATGCGTCGGTGACTACGAGAAGATGAGCACCGACACCCGCGGCCTGCTGCTGGCCGGCATGAAGCTGGCCGGGGACCTGTGGGCCGGCGCGAAGGACGAGTTCGAGTGGGCCGACATGGACCGCTACATCGTCCACCAGGTGTCGCAGGTGCACACCAAGGAGACGGTCAAGGCGCTGGGGATCGACCTGGACCGGGTGCCGCTGACCTTCCCGACGCTGGGCAACGTCGGCCCGGCCGCCGTGGCGATCACGCTGGCCAAGGAGGCCGAGGAACTGACCCCCGGCGACCGGGTGCTGATGATGGGGATCGGCTCCGGCCTGAACATGACGTGCCTGGAGCTGGCCTGGTGACATCCCCGGCCGCACCGGGCCTGGACCCGGCGTGGTCGCGCGCGGTCCAGGCCCCCGACGCCGACGGCATACCGCGCCGCTGGCACGTCCTGGACAACCTGCCCCAGCTGCAGGCCCGGGGTGAGCAGGTCGTCGGCACCGTGCTGTGCGTGCACGGCAACCCCACCTGGTCCTACCTGTGGCGCCGGGTGCTGGAGCAGGCACCGCCCGGGTGGCGCGTCGTGGCACCGGACCACCTGGGGATGGGCTGGTCCGAACGTCCAGGCCGTCCGCGGCAGTTGGCGCAGCGGGTCGAGGACCTCGCCCGGCTCACCGATGCCCTGGAGCTGACCGGCCAGGTCGTGCTCCTGGCCCACGACTGGGGCGGTCCGATCGGGCTGGGCTGGGCGCTGCGCCACCGGGCACGGCTCGCCGGGGTCGTGCTGACCAACACCGCCGTGCACCAACCCGCCGACGCCCCGTTCCCCGCCGCCATCCGGGTGGCCCGCAGTTCCCCCCTGCTGGACCTCACCTGCCGCCGCACCCCGGCGTTCGTGCGGGCCACGACCGCGCTGTCCCGCCCCCCGTTGCCGCGCGAGGTCCGGGAGGCCTTCGCGGCCCCCTACGCCGGAGCGGACCGGCGCCAGGCCGTGGCCGACTTCGTCGCCGACATCCCGTTCGAGCCCGGGCACCCCAGCGGCCCGGTGCTCGACGGCATCGCGACCGGCCTGGAGACGCTCGCCGACGTGCCCACCCTGCTCGTCTGGGGCCCCCGCGACCCGGTGTTCTCCCAGCGCTACCTCGAGGACCTGCTGCGCCGGCTCCCGCACGCCGACGTGCACCGCTACGAGGACGCCTCCCACCTGGTCCTGGAGGACCGCCCCGAGGGCGTCGCCCTGGCATGGGCCTGGATCACGGGCCTCTCGGGCCCTGCAGGACTATCGGGTGACAGGGGCGCGGATCACCCCACGGTGCCGATCGAGGTCGACACGACGCACCCCGGGGAGACCGCGATCGCCGAGCTCACCGGGCACGGGCGCACCATCACCTTCGGGGACCTGGCGGATCGGGTCGGGGCGGTCGCGGCCGCGCTGCACGCCCGCGGGGTGCGCGAGGGTGACCGGGTCGCGGTGCTCGTCCCCCCGGGGATCGACCTCACCACCCTGGTGTATGCCGTGTGGCGGCTCGGGGCGGTCGTCGTGGTCGCCGACGCCGGGCTGGGACTGCGCCGGCTCGGGGGCGCCCTGCGCGGCGCCGGGCCCGCGCACGTCGTGGGCATCCGCAAGGCGCTGTTGCTGGCCGGGGCCACGCGCGTGCCCGGGCAACGCATCCGGTTCGAGGCCGCGGACGCCGAGGCGCTGGCCGCCGAGGGCGCCGGGCTGCCCCCGGCGCCCCGTCCGGCCACCGGGGACGACCCGGACGCCGACGGGGCGATCCTGTTCACCTCCGGCGCGACCGGCCCGCCCAAGGGCGTGGTCTACACCCGCGGCAGGTTGGGCGCCCAGGTCGCGCTGCTGCGCGACACCTTCGGCCTGACCCCGGGCGAACGGTTCGTCGCCGCGTTCGCCCCGTTCGCGCTCTACGGTCCCGCGCTGGGCCTGAGCTCGGCCGTCCCCGACATGGACGTCACCGCGCCGCACACGCTCACGGCCGCGGCGCTGGCCGAGGCGGTCGCCGCCGTCCGCGCCACCGTCGTCTTCGCCTCCCCCGCCGCGCTGCGCAACGTGGTCGCCACCGCCGACGACCTGACCCCCCGACAGACACACGTCCTGCAGGGGCCGCGGCTGGTCCTGTCGGCCGGCGCGCCGGTGCCCGTCGAGCTGCTGCACCGGGTCCGGGACTCTGCTCCCGGGCGCCGCCACCCACACCCCGTACGGCATGACCGAGGCGCTCCCCGTCGCCACGGTCGACCCGACCACGGAGCCCACCCCCGACACGCGGCGCGGGGCCGGACGGCGTGTGCGTCGGCATACCCCTGGATGCCGTCGACGTGCGGATCGCGCCCGCTGGACGCCCGGGCCCGCTCCGGTGACGACCTGACCGCCGACGCCGGGGTGACCGGCGAGATCGTGGTCCACGGACCCCACACCAAGGCCCGCTACGACCGCCTCTGGGGCACCCAGCAGGCCAGCGAGCGGCCCGCCGGGTGGCACCGCACCGGCGACGTCGGCGCCTTCGACGACTCCGGCCGGTTGTGGGTGCAGGGGCGTCTGGTGCACGTCGTGTCCACCCCCGACGGCCCCGTCACGCCGTATGCCGTGGAGCACCGCGTCGACCAGCTCGACGGCGTCTCGGCCTCCGCGGTCGTGGGCGTGGGCCCGGCCGGCACGCAGCAGGTGGTGGTCGTCGTGGTGCCCGAGGAGCGGGTGGCCAGCGGCCCCGCGACCCTGGGCCGGACCCCGCTGGCCGACGCCGAGCTGGCCGCCCGGGTGCGGGCCGCCGCGGGGGTCCCCGTCGCCGCCGTCCTGGTCCGGGACTGGCTGCCGGTCGACGTCCGGCACGCCTCCAAGGTGGACCGCGGTGCCCTGGCGGTCTGGGCCACCCGCCTGCTGCACGACCGCGCCTCGGCCCGCGCACTCACCCGCCGCACCGGCCGCGCGCCGACGACGAAGAGCCGGTGATGCGGGTCCTGGTCACCGGCGCCAGTGGCATGCTCGGCCGGGCCACCGCCGACCTGCTGGCCGGCCGCGGCGACGAGGTCACCGTGATGCAGCGCCGCCCGGCCGACGGCCCACACCGGCAGGCGCTGGGCGACGTGGCCGACCCCGCCGCCGTGGCGCGAGCCGTCGCGGGGCAGGACGCCGTGCTGCACCTGGCCGCCAAGGTCGACGTCGTCGGGCCCTGGGCGGAGTACGAGCGCACCAACATCGGCGGCACCCGGCTGCTACTCGAGGCGGCGCGGCGGGCCGGGGTGACCCGCTTCGTGCAGGTCTCCTCCCCCTCGGTCGCCCATGCCGGTCACTCGCTGACCGGCGTCGGGGCCGGACCCGCCGACCCCGCCGCGGCGCGCGGCAACTACGCCCGCAGCAAGGCCGCCGCGGAGCTGCTGGCCCTGGCCGCCGACGGGCCGGACATGGTCGTGACGGCGGTGCGGCCGCACCTGGTGTGGGGCCCGGGCGACACCCAGCTGGTGGGTCGGATGCTGGACCGCGCCCGGTCGGGGCGGCTCCCGCTGCTGGGGAGGGGGACCCCGCTGGTCGACACCACCTACGTGAGCAACGCCGCGGACGCCCTGGTCGCCGCGCTGGACCGCGCCGAGGCCGCCCGTGGCCGGGCGTTCGTGGTCACCAACGGGGAGCCACGGCCCATCGGGGAGCTGATCGCCGACATCTGCCGTGCCGGGGGCGCGCCCGTCCCCCGACTGCGCATCCCCCCGGCGGTGGCGTGGGGCGCCGGCGCCGTCGTCGAGGGCGCCATGGCCCTCGGCTCCGCGGTGCCGGCGCTCCCGACGATCACGGAGCCGCCGCTGACCCGGTTCCTGGCCGAGCAGCTGAGCACCGCCCACTGGTTCGACCAGCGGACCACCCGGGAGGTGCTGCGGTGGCGGCCCCGGGTCGACCTCGCCGAGGGGCTGCGCAGGCTCGCTGCGTCCGCCTGAGCCCTTTTCGGATACCGTGGGTACCCAGTACCGGGGACCGACGTGAGGGTCATGAGCAGCACACCACTGGCACGAGGGATCGCCGTCAGGGCCGCCTACGGGGGCGGCACCCTGGCGGCTGCCGGCCTGCTCGGCGTCGGCCTGCTCCGGGCCCAGGTCTCCATCGCCAAGCACATCATCGGGGACACCTCGGGGTTCGCCTACGACGACGAGGGCAGCTACGGGGCCGGGTTCGGGGAGCCCCACCGGATCCTGGTGCTGGGGGACAGCACCGCGGCCGGGGTCGGCGCGGGCAGCGCCCAGCACACGATCGGGGCCACCATCGCCACGGGTGTCGCCGCGCTCAGCGGGCGGCCCGTCGAGCTGCGCAACGTCTCCCGCAGCGGCGCGACCTCGCCCCAGCTGATCGCCCAGGCCGACCGGGGCCTGGCCGCGATGGCCGACCCTGAGGTGGTCGTCATCATGATCGGCGCCAACGACGTCAAGGAACGGGTCGACCAGGACTACGCCGTGCGGTGCCTGGCCGAGACCGTCAGCCGGTTCCGCGCTGCCGGCGCCGAGGTCGTCGTGGGCACCTGCCCCGACATGGGCACCGTCCGACCCATCCCGCAGCCGCTGCGCTCGCTGGTGCAGCGGTGGAGCCGCGGACTGGCCGCCGCCCAGACCATCGCGGTCGTCGAGGCCGGGGGGCGCAGCGTCTCCCTGGGGGACCTGCTGGGCCAGGAGTTCTGGGAGCAGCCGGTCGAGCTGTTCAGCGAGGACCGGTTCCACCCCTCCGCGGCCGGGTACGCCCGTTGCGCCGCCGCGCTGCTGCCCAGCGTCTGCGACGCCCTGGGCATGCTCACGGCCGACACCGGCCGGGCGCCGGACCACCAGCGTGGGGAACGCCTGGAGCCGCTGGCCGCGGCGGCCGCCCGGGCGGCCCGTGAACCGGGCAGCGAGGTCAGCGCCGTCCAGACCCAGGGCCACGGCCGGCACGAGCGCAGCCGATGGGCCCAGTTGCTGCGCCGGCAGGGCACCGACCTGCCCCGGGCCGGCGACGGCAGCACCCCCGACGCGTTGAGCACCGCGGACCCGACCACCGGCGCCGGCGAGGACAGCGCCGACCGCGGCTAACGGCATACCCCGTCGTCGCCCCGGGTGGCCACGCCTAGACTCCTCGGTAAGACCACCCCAGCAACCCCGGAGGACCCATGCCTGAGGCCGTCATCGTCGCCGCCGCCCGCACCCCCATCGGACGGGCCTTCAAGGGGTCCCTGGCCTCGGTCCGTCCCGACGACCTGGCCGCGGGCGTGATCCGCGCGGCCCTGGAGCAGGTGCCCGAGCTCGACCCGGCCCAGGTCGAGGACCTCTATCTGGGCTGCGCCGAGCCGTGGGCCGAGCACGGATCCAACATGGCCCGCGTGGTGGCGACGCTGCTCGGCCAGGACGGGCTGCCCGGGTCCACCATCAACCGGTTCTGCGCCTCCTCGGTGCAGACCACCCGGATGGCGTTCCACGCGATCAAGGCCGGCGAGGGCGACATCTTCGTCAGTGCCGGCGTCGAGTGCGTCTCCCGCTACGCCGACTTCTCGGGGGCCGGCGGCAGCAAGGCCGAATGGCAGAACCCGGCATTCGCCGATGCCCAGGCCCGCAGCGGCGCCATCGCCGCGTCCAACGAGACGTGGACCGACCCGCGCGAGCAGGGGCTGCTGCCGGACGTCTACCTGGCGATGGGGCAGACCGCCGAGAACGTCGCCACCTCCCGCGGCATCAGCCGGGACCGACAGGACGAGTGGGGCGTGTCCAGCCAGAACCGCGCCGAGGCCGCCATCGCCGCGGGCGTCTTCGAGCGGGAGATCGCGCCGGTGACGCTGCCCGACGGCACCGTGGTGAGCACCGACGACGGTCCCCGCGCCGGGGTCACCCTGGAGAAGGTGTCGACCCTGCAGCCGGTGTTCCGGGAGACCGGCACCATCACCGCCGGCAACTGCTGCCCGCTCAACGACGGCGCCGCCGCGCTGGTCGTGATGAGTGACACCAAGGCCAAGGAACTGGGGATCACGCCACTGGCCCGCGTCGTCTCCACCGGCGTGTCCGCGCTGTCGCCGGAAATCATGGGCCTGGGCCCGGTCGAGGCCTCCCGCCAGGCGCTGGCCCGGGCAGGCATGACGATCGCGGACATGGACCTGTATGAGATCAACGAGGCGTTCGCCGCGCAGGTGCTGCCCTCGGCCGACGACCTGGGTATGGACTTCGACAAGCTCAACGTGCACGGCGGCGCGATCGCCCTGGGGCACCCGTTCGGCTCCACCGGCGCCCGGATCAGCACAACGCTGATCAACGGGCTGCGCACCCACGACGGCCAGTTCGGGCTGGAGACCATGTGCGTCGGCGGCGGCCAGGGCATGGCGATCGTCCTGGAGCGACTGTCCTAACAGGTCTCGCAGCGGGTGGCTCGCCCATGTCCGGGACGTCGTAGCGGGTTTGCCGGGTTTTGCCGGCAGCCCGCAGCCCAGCGGGCGCCGCCGCGGATGCGGTCAGCCCTGGGGGGCGACCGCCTCGTGCCCAGGGTCCTGGCCGGCCTCCGGGCCCGGAACGTCCCGCGCCCCCAGCGAGTTCAGCGCACGCGGCCCCAGGTAGGCCTCGGCCGCGACGAGACCGGCGAAGACCAGGCAACAGGCGGCCCAGGGGAGGTGGTCATAGATCACGCCGGCCAGCAACCCCCCGGCTGCCGAGCCGAGGAAGGCGGCGTTGCCGATCAGGCTCATCGCCAACCCCACGCGTTCGCCGGCGGACTCGGTGACCGCGGCGTCGGTGATCGGACCCACCGCCGCCCAGGCCGCGCCGGTCAGGACCCACAGCACGGCGATCACCACCGGATTCGGGGCCACAGCCAGGGATCCGGCGCACACGGCGGAGGCCAGGCTCGCGACGACGAAGGTCACCCGGCGACCGAACCGGCGGACCAGGCCATGAAGGGGTCGGGGCAGGACAGTCATCGCGACGCCCCCGGGGAGGAAGACCAGCGCGATCTGGTGGACCTCCAGGTCGAAGGACCGTTGCAGGTGCAGGAGCAGCAACAACCCGACGCCGGCCGCGGCGAGGCCGGAGAGCGCCTCGGTGGCCAGCACCACCCGGAACCGGGCGATCCCACCAGGCAGGCTCCTCGGCTGTCGGCGTGGTTGCCCGGCCCGTCCGGCCGAGAGCAGGATGCCCGAGCCGACCAGGCACAGCAGTGCGAGCACCAGGTACACCCCGCGGAAGTCCAGCGCAGGGAGCAGCACCATCGCCGGAACCCAGAAGAACCACGACCCGAAGGCGACCGCGGAGTAGAGCGAGGCATACACCCCGTCGTCCTGGGCGAGGTACTCGCCGACGATGGTCCGGACCGTCACCCAGAAGACCGCTCCCCCGGCGCCTCCAACAGCGGCCGCCGCGTAGGCCAGGTCGAAGGTCGGGGTCAGGGCGTACCCGGCGAGGCTGAGCCCGAACAGGCCCGCTCCGAAGGCGGCGACCCGGGGCCGGTTGTGGGTGTCGGCGAGCCGGCCCGCGATCGGCCGCGCGACCACCGAGGCGACCAGTTCCACGGCCAGCAGGATGCCGATCGCCGTCCCGGACGCTCCGAAGACCGCGCCCGCCCACAGCGGCACCAAGAAGTCGAGGATCTCGCCGGAGCCGCCGATCAGGATGGCGGCGCGGGTTGCCGCTCGTCTGCCGCCGGGCACTGGTGCGGGCGCGGAGCCCCGCAGCACCCCCCGCTCGTTCATGCGCATCATCGTGGCGGCGTCGCGGCCCGCCCACCAGTGACAGGTGTCACCCAGTCCCTCAGAGCCCGCGCCGCAGGGCGGTGAGGCGCGCGGCGAGGTCCTCCACCGGCAGGCCCGCGTGCTCGTGGTCGTAGACCATTACCTTGAGCTGTTCCAGTAGCACGGCCGGGCCCAGGTCGGGGACCTCGAGCAGCTCCCGCCCCTCGGCGGCAGCGACGCCGTCGGCGAGCGACTGCACCAGCTCACGCACCACCGGGGCACGAGAAAGCGCGTGGTCCAGCGGCAGCTGCTGCCACCGCCGGACCACGCGCTCCAGCTCGGTCCCGACCGTCTCGCGCGCTGCCGCACCAGAGGCCGGGGTCACGTCAGTCGCTCTGCAGGATCGCGAAGAGACGCAGGAACTCGATGTAGAGCCAGACCAGGCTGGCGATCAGCCCGTGGCCCATCAGCCAGGAGTACTGCTCCGGGGCCCCGGCCTTGAGGCCGCGGTCGATGGAGTCGAAGTCCACGGCCAGCGAGTAGGACGCCAGGCCGACACCCAGCAGGGACACCAGGATCCCCAGCGGGCCGCCGTAGATGCCCCAGCCGTCGCCGAAGCCCATGAAGCTCGCACCTAGGTTGACCAGCAGGAACACCAGGTAGCCCATGGCCATCATGCCGAAGATGCGGCGCGACTTGCTGGTGACCTTGATGAAGCCGATCTTCCAGGCCAGGAACATACCGGCCGCCGTGGCCATGGTGGCGACCACGGCCGTGGTGACCACGCCGCTGTACATGTCATTGAAGGTCACGCTCACCGCGCCGAGGAAGGCACCCTGCAGCACGGCGTGCACCAGGATCAGCGGCACGCTCACGGTCTTCTTGAACGCGATCGCGAAGCTCAGGCCGAGGGAGCCGAACATCCCGAGCAGCCAGATCGGCATACCAAGCTCGGGCTGGGCGCCCACGACGTTCCACGACAGGGCCGCGGTCGCGACCACGACGCCGAAGATCATCAGCGACTTCATGACCACGTCGTCGATGGTCAGACGACCCGTCTGTGCGGGACCGGCCGGCGGCTGCTGGTACATCTGCTCCAGCTGCTGCGGGCTCATCGTCTCGGACGGGCCGGGCTGGCCCGTCGCGGTGGCCGGCGCGGGGTACCCCTCGTGGCGGGGGCCCTGCGGGGCCTGCTGCGGGGTGCCGAAGCCGGCGTACCCCTGAGTTTCCTTGTCGATCCGGTTGAATACCGGGTTGGTTGCCATGCGGCCCTCCTGAGGGTCGGCAAGAGTCACGTCTGTCACAGTCTAGAGCGTGCGGGGACGTCCCGGTGTTCCCATCCGACACAACTTTCCCTTGGCCCCTGTCGGTGGCTCGGGATAGCCTGCTGGGGCCAGGGGTTGGGGGACCCGCCGTTTTGCGCAGCGAAGGAGCAGGTATGCCGTCCGTCCGGTCGCGTGGACCGCGTGCCCTCGGTGCTGCCCTGGTCCTGGGGCTCGTGGCCACGGGCGCACCGACGGTGGCCAGCGCTCCCGGGGCCTCCGCCCAGGCCCCGCTCGTACTGCCCACGGACCGCGCGGTCCAGGACGACCCGGTGGGCTACCCCCGCCAGCAGCAGCTCCCGGTGCCCCCGGAGGACCCGACCGACGCCTCCATCAAGCTCGGCCTGACGCCCTACCACGAGATCGCCCCCCGGCTGAACGAGCTGCAGGTGACCTCCAACCGGGTCAGCGCTGAGGTGATCGGCAGCACGGTCACCGGCCGGGAGCTCTACCTGGTGACGCTGACCGCCCCGGAGACCCCGGATGAGTCGGCCGCCCAGGACCGGATGAGGGACAAGATCGTCGCCAAGCCGGCCCACGCGGCGAACGACCGCCGCCTGCGGATCGAGTACAAGACCCCCGTCTTCCTCAACAACAACATCCACGGCAACGAGTGGGAGGGCACCGACGCGGCGCTGCGCCTCATCGAGGAGTACGCGACGAGCAACGACCCCGAGGTCGCCGAGATCCTGGAGACCAACCGGATCTACCTGGTGGTCAGCGCGAACCCGGACGGTCGCCACGGCAACACCCGGGCCAACGCCTCCGGCTTCGACCTGAACCGCGACTTCATCACCGCGACCCAGCCGGAGACGGTCGCGATCCGGGACGCGCTGGTGCGCACCCAGCCGCTGGTGATGCTCGACCTGCACGGCTACGTCAACGGCACGCTGATCGAGCCGACGACGCCGCCGCACGGGGAGAACTACGAGTACGACCTGTTCATCAAGCACGCCTACCCCAACGGCCTCGGGATGGAGGGGGCCGTCAACGCCCTGGGCTACACCCCCCGCGACGACGGGGTGAACGCCCCGCAGATCCCGTTCCGGGACTGGGACGAGGGCTGGGACGACTGGCCGCCGATCTTCACCCCGCAGTACGCCGCGTTCCACGGGGCGGTCTCGCACACCATCGAGATCCCGCTGCGGGTCAACAACGCCGACTACAACCTCCCCGAGGAGGAGTTGCAGCGGCGGTCGGCGATCAACACCGACATCGCGCACGCGGCGATGACCTCCTCGATCTCGTATGCCGTGGAGCACCGTGAGGAGTTGCTCGCCGACCAGATCGAGATCTTCCGCCGGGGCCAGGCCGGGGAGCCGCAGACCCCGGTCAGCGAGGAGCTGTTCCCCGAGATCGGGGAGGAGGACGTCTACCTCACCGACTACCCGCGCGGCTTCGTGATCCCCGCCGGGGACGACCAGCGGTCGGCACCAGCAGCCGCCCGCCTCGTGGAGCACCTGATCGCCAACGGCGTCGAGGTCCACCTCACGCGGGGGTCGCAGACGATCGACGGGACGACCTACCCGGCGGGCAGCTACGTGGTCGACATGCACCAGTCCCGCCGCGGCCTGGCCCACACGATCCTGGGGGCCGGCACCGACATCTCCGACCGGGTCGACGCGATGTACGACATCTCCGGCTGGAGCCCCGGTCTGCTCTGGGGCGCCGACGTGGTGCGGGTGCCGGAGGACGCGACGCTGCGGGTGCAGGGACGCCCGATCACCGAGGCACAGCCCACCGGCGGGGTCACCGGGGACGGCGACCTGGTGCTCGCGCTGGACGACCCGGCCGACGTGGCCGCGCTCAACTCCCTGTTCGACGCCTCCGTCGCGGTCGAGTTCCTGGACGACGGGTCGGTGCTCGATCGCCGCGGAGGACCGCGCCCAGGCCGACCGTGTCGCCCGGGACTTCGGGGTGGACCTGACCGCGGCACCCGAGGACGGCGCGGGCGAGTCGCTGGAGCGGATGACGGTCGCCGTCGCCGCCGGGGCCGACGAGCGGTGGGCCCTGGAGGAGATGGGCTTCGACATCGTGCCGGTCAGCCCCGCGGTGCTCAACGACGGGTTCGACTGGTCCGAGGTGGACTCCCTCTACGTCGCCTCCGGGTTGACCTGGGAGGCCCTGGAGGACGACGCCCGCGACGACCTCACCCGCTTCCTGGCCGACGGCGGCGGCCTGGTGGGCCGGGACCGCGCCGGCGCCGACCTCAACTCCGCCATCGACCTCATCGAGGCCGACCTGGTCCGGGGGCGCGGCGACGCCAACGGCGTGGTCGCCGTGGACAGCGCCGAGAGCGCCATCGCCGCGGGCGCCACCGCCGACACCTTCGTCTACTCCCCCGCGTGGTTCACCGGTCTCGGCGAGGGTGTCACCGCCGAGCAGACGTATGCCGAGGAGGGCCCCCTGGTCAGTGGGCACTGGCGGCCGGCCGCGGACGGCACCGGCGGGCCGGAGGACGCCCAGGGCCAGGCCGTCGTGGTCAGTGGCGTCTCCGCCTCGGGTGCCGGGGTGGTGCTGTTCGGCAGCCAGCCGCTGTTCCGGGCCCACCCCAAGGGCCAGTACCCCCTGGTGGCCCGCGCCCTGATCTGGTCCACCACCCAGGGCTGAGGACCGTGCCGTGGCCCGTGGAGCACAGCCCGGGTCCGAC
Source organism: Ornithinicoccus sp. (assembly GCF_057176825.1). Lineage (NCBI taxonomy): Bacteria > Bacillati > Actinomycetota > Actinomycetes > Micrococcales > Intrasporangiaceae > Ornithinicoccus > Ornithinicoccus sp. The sequence goes on from NZ_CM169976.1 coordinate 3,421,227, forward strand.
CTGAGGGTGCCGCCCGGTCCCGGGCTGGCCGAGGGGATGGTCATCCCGGCCGGCGAGCTGCTGGAACGGTTCTCCCGCTCCTCCGGGCCCGGCGGCCAGGGCGTCAACACCACCGACAGCCGGGTCGAGCTGGTCTACCGCCCCGACTCCTCCATCGCGGTCGCCGAGCTGCGTGAGAACGTCCGGGACCGGCTGCTGCGCAACCTCGCGCCCCGGTTGACCGCGGGACAGCTGGTGGTGGTGGCCTCCGAGCACCGCGCCCAGCGGCAGAACCGGGTCGCCGCGCGGCAGCGGCTCATCGACCTGCTGCGGGGCGCCGCCGCACCCCCGCCGCCTCCCCGCCGCGCCACAAAACCGACCAAGGGGTCCCAGCGGCGCCGGCTGGAGGCGAAGCGGCAGCGTGGCGAGGTCAAGGCCGGTCGCGGCCGGGTGCGGCGCGACCCCGCCGGGTGAGCAGCGTGCTTCGGGACCTTCCTAGGCGCCCTCGCGCCGCTGGTGCTCGCGCGGGCTGATGCCGTGCGTGGCGGTGAAGGCGTTGGAGAAGGCCGACGGGCTGGCGTAGCCGAGGCGGCGGGCAATGAGTCCGGGTGGGTCGCCCACCCTGAGCAGCAGGCGGGCGATGTCCATCCGCAGCATGGCGCGCCAGGCCGGGAACGTCGCTCCGGCCTGGTCCCTGAACTCCTGACCCAGCGCACGGGGCGTGGTGTCGAGGTGTGCCGCCCAGTCAGCGAGTGAGCGCCCGTCTGCAGGGTCGTGGCGCAACGCCGCGGCGATGGTCGCCACCGCTCCAGTCAGCCCGTCGGCGAGGCTGTCGTCGGTCGCGAACTGTTGGCGGAACAACTCGTCGGTGAACCCTCCGGCGCCGCTCTCGGGGCGCAGCAGCGTGTACTCGGCGAGGGTCGTGTGCAGCAGGAAGCCCTCGTCCTCGGGGCCGAAGGAGTAGATGGTCAGGTCCTCGACCCGAGGGCTCGTGCGCGCCCTGCGGTCTCCCAGCGGCAGCAGGATGGAGCCGGCTGCCGCCTCCACGCTGATCGACAGCCCTCCCGGGCACCACACGGCCTGGCCCTGACGCAGGCGCACCTCACGGGACCCGATGCGCACCTCAGCCTCTCCGCGGTGCATCCACAGCAGCACGTGGAGGTCGTTGATCCGGTTCCAGATGCGCCACGGTGGGATGGGTGGCGGCGCGGGCCGCAGTCCGTCCGTGGACCAGGCGGCGGCGTGCCGGGCCAGATCCGAGGCCGGGGCCGCGGCGGTCCCCGAGTGCTGTCGGCCGCGGTGCTCGCGCCGGTAGTCGCGCGGGGTGCAGCCGACGACCTTGCGGAAGGCCTTGGTGAACCCTGCCGGGGTGGCGTACCCCACCGCCCGCCCCGTCGAGGCGACCTCGTGACCGTCGGCGAGCAGGACGGCGGCCGCGGCGACGCGGGCGCGGGCACGCCAGGCCGAGAAGGACAGGCCCGTCTCGCGGAGGAACTGGCGCTGCAGGGTCGACACGGCGATGCTCTCCTGCACGGCGAGGGAGCGCAGCGAGGTCGGGACCTCGGGCGCGCGCAGCAGGGAGCGCGCGACCCGTCTCGCCTCGCGGGAGTGCGGCAGGGCGGGCGCGATCGTGGGGGCGACGGGGCCCTGGCCGGCACCGCCCCCCGAGAGCAGGCCGAGCAGTGCGGCGCCACCCGGGTGGGGCTCGCGATGGTGCCAGCTCTGCATGAGGGAGGACACGAGCCAGTCGTCCCACCCGGGCGGAATCGGCAGCACCTGCACGTCGGCCAGCGCGTGAGAGGCGCGAGCCGTGTGGAGGAGGAACGGGAGGACCACCGCGCCGGGGTCGGTGCGCGTGCGATGCCGGACCCCGGGAGGCACCCAGATGGCCTCGCCGGCCACGAGTCGCTGAGCGCACCCCTCGGTCTCGACGGTCGCGCTGCCCGTGTGCACCCACAGCAGCACCGCGGCACGCTCCTCGGTGATCGGGCCCGCGAGCACCGCCGGGATCGCACGATCCGGCGCCAGGTCCGTGTGCCCGATCAGCTCAGCACCCCCTGCCCCGAAGCAATGTGAAGACGTTGACACGGGAGGATAACCCCACGGGGTTAGGCAAGGCTAATCTGAGCCCGCATCCCACCCGTGAGCACGAGAGGCCCCCGCTGCATGACTATGCCCATCACCCGTCGACGTCTCTCCAGGCCCCTGGCCGTGCTGCTCGGTGCCGCGCTCATCCTCACCGGATGCGCCGACAGCGAGGCAGACCCGGACGACGCGCCGACCGCCGCCGCGCAGCAGGACAACGCCGAGCCCACCGGATCGGACGACGCCGCGGGCGACACCGGCGACGACGCGGAGCCCACCACCTCGGAGCCGGACACCTTCCCCGTCACCATCGACACGGCATACGGCGAGATCACCGTGCCGGAGAAGCCCCAGCGGATCGTCGCCCTGGGGGCGGGCTACGTCGAGCTGCTCACCCTGCTCGACGAGGAGCCGATGGCCTACGCGCAGTACCTGTCGGACAAGGAGGCGCTGGTCGCCGAGTCCCCGTGGCTGGAGGGCGCCGACATCGGGGACCCCGACCCGTCACTCTTCACCGCGGAGTACAAGCCCGCGACGGAGGCGATCGCCGCGCTCGATCCCGATCTCATCCTGGCGGACATCTGGCAGGTCGACGAGCAGACCTACAGCCAGCTCTCCTCGATCGCTCCCACCTATACGGGCATCGAGTCGGACTGGTGGACCGGCTGGCAGGACAACCTGACCGCGCTCGCCGCACTGACCGGCAACCCTGATGATGTCGTGGGCGAGGTCGAGGCCGACCTGGACGCTGCGCTCGCCTCTGCCGCCGAGCGGCTCCCCGGGCTGGAGGGCAAGACCTTCTCGGTGATCCGGTACTCCCAGGGCGAGTTCGTGTACGGGCCGCAGGGGGCTGCCGAGCTGATGGCCCTGGGCCTGGAGCCGGCCGAGGACCAGCCGACCGACCTCGCCGATGACTCCCTGAGCTTCTCGCGCGAGAACATCGACCAGGTCACCGCCGATGTCGTGATCATCGCGGTCCTGGGTGACCCCACCGGCCAGTCCGAGCTGGAGGACGACCCCCGGGTCGCCGCGTTGCCCTCCTCCCAGAACGATGCGCTGTTCTTCTTCGACCCGACGCTGGCGGGCGCGATCAACCCGGTGAGCCCCGCGAGCCTGACGTGGTGGCTCGAGGAGTTCGTGCCCTCGCTGGAGGAGTCTGCGCTGAACGCGAGCCGCCGCTAGCACGGGCGGCGGCGAAGTGCCCCCGACGGGATTCGAACCCGCACTGGGCCCATTTTAAGTGGGCTGCCTCTGCCGGTTGGGCTACGGGGGCACGGTCAGGCTACCCGGCCGCCCGCGGCTCACAGCCTGGCGATCACCGCGTCCAGCATCTCCTCGGTGAGCCTGCCGGTGAAGGTGTTCTGTTGGCTCACGTGGTAGCTGCCGAGCAGCCGCACCGGATGCCCGTCCGGAGTGACCAGGGCGGCCTCGGCGCCGTGCCCGAAGCGCGGTTTGGGTCGGGGCACGCTCCACCCCAGCCCCCGCGCTGCAGCGAGCGTGGCGTCCCAGCCGATGGAGCCCAGCGCGAGGATGGAGCGCAGGTGCGGGCCGGACAGCTCCAGGTCCCGCGACAGCCACTGCCCGCAGGTGGTCCGCTCCTGCGGGGTCGGCCTGTTGGCCGGCGGGGCGCACCGGGCGGCCGCCACGATCCGTATGCCGTGCAGCACCATCCCGTCCCCGCTCGCGACGCTGGTGGGCTGGCTGGCGTAGCCGGCCCGGTGCAGCGCGGCGTAGATCCAGTCCCCGCTGCGGTCGCCGGTGAAGATCCGTCCGGTCCGGTTGGTCCCGTGTGCGGCCGGCGCCAGCCCGACGACGAGGACGGGCGCGGCCGGGTCCCCGAAGCCCGGGGCCGGGGCGGCCCCAGTAGGGCTGGTCGGCGAAGGAGGCGCGGCGTCCCGAGGTGGCCACGGACTCGCGCCACCGGACCAGCCGCGGGCAGGCACGGCATACGGACACCATGGCGTCCAGCTCGGTCACGGTGCCGGCGGACCGCGCCAGCCGTCCCACCCGCGCGGCCGTCCGGGCGACCGGGGTGTCCGCGTCCGCAGGGTCTCCCGGCCATCCCGTCCCGGCCGGGACCGGTGAGTCGAAGGGTTGCCCGGTGACCGGGTGCGGGTCGGCCATCAGCCCAGTGACGGGTAGCCGGCGGCGGCGTCCGCGGCCAGGGCCCGCCCGTAGATCTCGTGGATCAGCGCGGCCTTGGCGTTGTTGTATTCGAAGACGTAGTCGAAGTCGCGGCAGGCCAGCTCGGTCTTCAGCGTGCCGTAGGCCTCCCGGTCCCAGTCGTTGGTCCGGAGCCAGTCCCGGAACAGCCGGTGGCGGCGCCACTCCGCGGCGGGCTCGAGGGAGAAGACGTGCAGGTTGCAGTGCACCCCGGGCCCCTTCAGCACCCGGTGCTGGAACCAGTCGGGCTCGCGGATCACGAGGCGGTAGCCGGCCGACTCCAGGGCGGGCAGCCAGGCGTCCTCGTCGGAGGAGTCCGCCACGACCAGGTCGACGTCGATGACCGGCTTCGCCGCGAGACCGGGGACACTGGTGGAGCCGATGTGTTCCACCCGGAGCACCTGCTCCGTCAGCGCCGCCCGGATCCTGCGCTCCTCCTGCCCGAAGGCCTCCGGCCACAGCGGGTCGTAGGGCACCACGGGGATGCGGCGGCCGGCCTGGGCTGGCGGCTCCCCCACGGTGGCCTCCCGCGTGCCGGCCAGGGTCGCCGGCTCGAACGGCGGGAGCGCCAACGGGTGGGGGCTCATCGCAGCGGGGCCACCTGGGAGAGGGCGATGCCGTCGAGGATGTCGTGCTCGGACGCCCGCACGGTGGTGATGCCGGCGTCCCGCTGGACCTGCTGGATCACGGTGCGCCAGACCAGCGCGCCGGCACCGATGACGTCCACCCGGCCCTCGTGCATGTAGGGCAGGGCGGCCCGTTGCGCCCTGGTCATCCGGACCAGGTCGGAGCACGCGGCGATCGCCTCCTCGACGTCGAGCACGGCGCCGTGGATCCGCTCGGGGCGGTAGCGGTCCAGGCCCAGTGCGTGGGCGGTGACCGTGGTCACCGAGCCGGCGAGCCCGACCAGGGTGCGCACCCCGGAGAAGTCGACCGCTTCCCCGGCCCGGCCGGCCGCCATGGCGATGTCACCCAGGGCCGGCCACACCTCCTCCTCCGTGGGCGGATCGCTGTGCAGGTGCCGCTCGGTCATCCGGACGCAGCCGATGTCGACCGACAGGGCCGCCTCGACGGACTCGCCGCCGCGGACGAACTCGGTGGAGCCCCCACCGATGTCGACCACCAGGAAGGGGGCCGCGACCCCCTCGGAACGCAGGTCCCCCGTCGCCCCGGTGAAGGACAGGGCCGCCTCCTCCTCGCCCGAGACGACCTCGGGCGTCGTGCCGAAGTCGCCGAACGCCTGCTGCACTCCGGCGACGAAGTCGGCGGAGTTCTCCGCGTCGCGGGAGGCGGACGTGGCCACGAAGCGGACTGAGGCGCAGCCCGCAGCCGTGCAGTCGGCCGCGTAGCGGCGGGCCGCGGCCAGGGTGCGCTCCATCGATTCCGGCGCGATCCGGCCGGTGGCGTCCACCCCCTGCCCCAGCCGGACGATCTCCATCTGCCGGCTCACCTCGGTCAGCGCCCCGTCCGGGGTCACGTCCGCGATGAGCAGCCGGATCGAGTTGGTGCCGCAGTCCACGGCGCCGACGCGCGTCATACCGGTCCTTCCGTCGTCCCCTCGGGGTCGGTCAGGTCACTGCAGCACCCACCCTCCCACCAGGGCGGCAGTGCCGCGAGCGCCTCGTCGCCCAGCGGGTTGATGCCCGGCCCCACCGCCAGGGAGTGCGCGACCAGCACGTGCAGGCACTTGACCCGGGTGGGCATCCCCCCGGCGGAGACCCCCTCGATCTCGGGCACCTCGCCCAACTCTGCCCGGCGCGCCAGGTAGTCACGGTGCGCCTCGGCATACCGTGCGGCGAGGTCGGCGTCCGTCGCCAGCCGCTCGGTCATCTCCCGCATCATCCCGGCGCTCTCCAGGGTGGAGATGGCCCCGGTCAGCCGGGGGCAGGTGGCGTAGAACGAGGTGGGGAACGGCGTGCCGTCCGGCAGTCGCGGCTCGGTGCGCACCACGTCGGGGCACCCGCACGGGCACCGGTGCGCCACGGCCACCACGCCGCGGGGCACGCGGCCGAGCTGGGCGGCGACGACCGCCAGGTCCTCGTCCGTGGGGTGCTGCGGGCCGATGGTGCCGGGGTGGTCAGGGTTGGCCGGCACCGTCGTCCTCGGGCACGCCCTCGTTGGCGGTCACCACCGACTCCCAGACCTCGCCGTACCAGGGTCGGTTCTCGTGCACCTCCGTGGTCACCGCCGCCATCCCCGGCAGCGGCTCGGTGAGCTGCTCGCCGGTGTCGTCGAGCACCGTGAACACCGTCTCGCCGGGCTGGACGAACCGTAGCCGCTGGCGGGCCTCCCGCTCGACGGTCTCCGGGTCCTGCCAGGCTTCGATCTGCTCCTCCAGGGTGGCGATCCGCTCCTCCTCGGCGGCGACCGCCTGCTCCATCCGGGTGATGTCGGCCCGTTGCTCGATGTAGCCGCGCAGCGTCGGGGTCAGGAACAGCGCGAGGAACCCGACGAGGACCACCAGGATGCCCAGGCGCCACACGTGCGGCGGGGCGGACCGGCGGGCCCCGGTGCCCGTGCCCGCCTGCGGGCGCACCGGAGCACCCGTCGCAGGCCGGGTGCCGGCCTGGTTGCGGGTGCCCCGGGAGCGCGGCGCGGGGCGGGTCCTGCCGCCGCGCCCCGGTCCCCTGCTGGATGCCATCACGGGTGCGCTCAGCCCTCCTTGCTGCCGAACCGCGGGAAGGCGCTGGCCCCGGCATACACCGCGGCCTCGTCGAGCTCCTCCTCGATCCGCAGCAACTGGTTGTACTTGGCCACCCGCTCGCTGCGGGCGGGGGCACCGGTCTTGATCTGACCACAGTTGGTGGCCACCGCCAGGTCGGCGATGGTGGTGTCCTCGGTCTCCCCGGAGCGGTGGCTCATCATGCAGCGGTAGCCGTTGTGCTGGGCCAGCGCCACCGCGTCCAACGTCTCGGTGAGGGTGCCGATCTGGTTGACCTTGACCAGCAGGGCGTTGCCGACACCGTCGGTGATGCCGCGCTGCAGCCGGGTCGGGTTGGTGACGAACAGGTCGTCGCCCACCAACTGGACCTTGTCGCCGAGACGGTCCGTGATGGCCTTCCAGCCCTCCCAGTCCTCCTCGTTGAGCGGGTCCTCGATCGAGACCAGGGGGTAGGCGTCGACCAGCTCGGCGTAGTAGTCGATCATCTCCGTGGCGGACTTGGCGCCGCCCTCGAAGGTGTAGCTGCCGTCCTCGAAGAACTCGCTGGCGGCGACGTCGAGCGCGAGGGCGATGTCGCTGCCTACGGTGTATCCGGCCTTGCCGATGGCCTCCACGATCAGGTCCAGGGCAGCCCGGTTGGAGTCCAGGTTGGGGGCGAACCCGCCCTCGTCGCCGAGACCGGTCGCCAGACCGCGGTCCTTCAGCACCGCCTTGAGCGCGTGGTAGACCTCGGTGCCCCAGCGCAGGGCCTCGCGGAAGGACGCGGCCCCGATCGGGGCGATCATGAACTCCTGGATGTCGACGTTGGAGTCGGCGTGCGACCCGCCGTTGAGGATGTTCATCATCGGCACCGGCAGCAGGTGGGCGTTCGGCCCGCCGACGTAGCGGAACAGTGGGAGCCCGGCCGAGTCCGCGCCCGGCCCGGGCGACCGCCAGGGAGACCCCGAGGATCGCGTTGGCGCCCAGCTTGCCCTTGTTGTCCGTCCCGTCCAGGTCCAGCATCGCGGCGTCGACCAGCCGCTGCTCGCTGGAGTCCAGCCCGACGAGCTGGGGCTCGATCTCCTCCATGACGGCATCGACCGCCTCCTCGACCCCCTTCCCGAGGTAGCGCCCGGAGTCCCCGTCACGGCGCTCCACCGCCTCGAAGGCGCCGGTCGAGGCGCCGGAGGGGACCGCGGCACGCCCGACGGTGCCGTCGTCGAGGCCGACCTCGACCTCGACGGTGGGGTTGCCGCGCGAGTCGAGGATCTCACGGGCGATGATGGCGTCGATGCTGGCCACGGTTGGTCTCCTTGGACGTCAGGACACGAGGTGGTTCCGAGCGTAGCCGCCCGAGACCCCGCGCCGCGGCACCGACCCTCGCCGCGGGCCAGATTGTCGGCCGTGGCCCGGGCCTCAGCCCCGCTTCACCCCGGAACCCGGCGCGACCGGGAAGCTTCCCCTACGGAGCGCAGGATGATCGGGTGACCCGAGAATCCTGTGACGCGAGGCGCTGGTGCAGGGCCTCGTGCAGCACCAGGGAGCCGGCGGTGGCGGCGTTCAGCGAGCTGGCGGTGCCGACCATGGGGATCCGCAGCACCACGTCGCAGGCCTCGCGCCAGGCGCGCGTCATCCCGCGGGTCTCGTTGCCGACCACGACGAGGGTGGGTCCGGTGAGGTCGGCCTCGCGCAGCGGCACGGTGCCGGTCTCGTCGGTGCCGACGACCGTGTATGCCGTGCCGGCCGTCCGCCGCGCCGTCACCCAGTCCAGCAGGTCCCGGTGGGAGTCGACCCGCACCGTCGGCAGGCCGAAGACGGAGCCGGTGCTGGCGCGGACGCTGCGCGGGTCGTAGGGGTCGGCCGCGTGTCCGGACACCACCAGGCCGGTGCCGCCGAAGGCGTCCAGGGACCGGGTGAGCGTGCCGATGTTGCCCGGGTTCCCGGGCCGGTCGAACACCGCGACCAGCGGCGGCCACGGACCGGGAGGCCCCGGGGCCCCCTCCATGGACTCCCGCTGCGCCGGCGTGTCCAGCCGGTCCAGGTCGTCAGGGGGCAGTTCCAGGACGAGCACCAGCTCGGGCGGCTCGGACTCCTCCCGCTCCCCCAGCTCGGCGAGCAGCTCCGGCGCCAGGAGGGCGCGGGTGCCACCGGCCGTCTCCCAGACCTGTTGCGCCCACCCCGAGCGGGACCGGCCCGGCGGCAGGTCGGCGCCCAGCACCGCCTGCACCGGCCAGCCGGCCTCCAGCGCCATGCGGATCGGGCGCACCCCCTGGACCAGGAAGGTCCCCGACCGGTTGCGGGCGCTGCGGTTGGTCAGCAGCGCGGCCCACTGCTGGAACGTGGCATTGCGTGCGCCGACCCGCAGCGGACGAGGCCCTCCCGTCTGCCCGCGGCGTCCCATCACTGCTCCCCGAAGTCCTGCTCGCGCAGCTCACGGAGCAGTGCGCGGAGCTCGGCCGCAGGGTCGATGCCCTGCTCCCTGGCCCCCAGGACCACGCCCATGAGCGCCGCGCCGGTGTCGGCGGTGTCGCCATGGGGTCCCCGGGCACGCTCGGCCACGAGGTCACGCAGCCAGGCGCCGTGTCCGGCCCGCTCCAGGCGGGTGGCGACCTTCCCGGCGCGGGCCAGCTCGGGCATGGCGGCCGGGATGCCGTCCAGCAGGTGCTCGCGGTGCGGCTTCTCCTCGGCCTTGATCTGCTCCCAGTTCGCCTCGACCGCGGCGGCGTCGGCCGCGTCGACCTGCCCGAACACGTGCGGGTGACGGCGGACCAGCTTGGCGACGAGCGCTGCGGCGACGTCGTCGATGTCGAAGCCCTCGGCCTCGTCCTCATCGGCGACCCGGGCCTGGAAGAGGACCTGCAACAGCACGTCGCCGAGCTCCTCGACCATGTGCTCACGGTCGCCGCCCTCCAGCGCCTCGACCGCCTCGTGCGCCTCCTCGACCAGGTAGGGCACCAGCGACGCGCGGGTCTGCTCGGCGTCCCAGGGGCAGCCGCCGGGTGAGCGCAACCGGTCCATCACCGCCACCGCGTCCAGCAGCCGGGAGCCCGGCTGGTCCCAGGCCCCGATGAGCACCTCGATCTCGGGGGCGTCACCGCCGCCGGCGACCTCGGCGGCCAACGCGTCGGTCAGGCCGGGGTCGGCGTCGGGGGACCCCACCCACACGACGTGACGCCCGCCCGCAGCCCCCTCCAGCAGGTGCCGGGCCAGCGCCGTGGCGTCGCTGTGGGGTGCGGTCTCGACGCGGACACCGGCGTCGAGCGAGCGCCTTCGGCTGGGCCGCGGCGGTGTCGCGGGCCAGCACCGTGTCGGCACCCTCAAGCGCCTGCCAGGCCTCGCGGGACAATAGCCCCGGCGCGATCCGGGGTGTGGTCAGCAGCAGGCTGAGCCGGGAGGTCGGCCGGTTCAGTTGCCAGCCCCCGTGTCCTCGGAGCCGGCCTCCTCCGTGCCCACCTCACCGATCCAGTCGGGCAGCTGCGGGACGACCGCCCCCGCGGCGGCGTCCCAGGTGCCGTAGCGCGGGTTGATCTCGACCTCGACGGCCTCCACGGCTGCCTGCACCTCGGCCGGGTCCAGCGACTGGGCGGAGCCCTCGAAGATCCGGCCCCGGGCGAAGTCCAGCAGGAGCGGACTCGGGTCGGACACGTCCACCTCCTGGAACTGGCTGATCAGCGCCGCGTCGGTCAACGAGTGACCCTCGAAGAAGGGCTCCAGCGCGGGTGCCTTGGCCAGCGAGGCGAGCATGGTCTGCGGGGTCTCCTGCTGCTGGGCGAAGCTGTTCCACTGCTCGGCCGCCTCGTGCAGGTCCGCCTGGGAGACGACCTCGCCGTCGATCCTCGCGGCGTAGTCGGTCGTGGCGGAGCCGCAGCCGGACAGCAGGAGGGTCGCGGTGGCCGCCGCGGCCACCAGGACGCGGGGCCGACGGGACCGGGCACGGGGCAGTTCTGCACGCTTCACGGCGCCCATCATGTCATCCCCTGCCGGAGGCTGCGGCACCGGCGGACGCCGCCGTGGCGCCCGCGGTGATGTCGTCCAGCAGCACGGCCCGCACCAGCTGGGTGGCCCAGTCCAGGACCGCCCCGTCGCGCAGCGGCTTGCCCCCGACCCGGGCCGTCTTCGGCGCCGGCACCAGGATGGTGCGGACCGCGGGCTTGATGATGGTGCCCGGGTAGAGCCGGTTCAGCCGCAGCTGCTGGCTCTCCCGCAGCGGGCCGACGGGGCCGAACCGGATCGAGGAGCCCTGCACCCCGATGTCGGCCACCCCGGCCTCGCGCGCCACGGTGCGCAACCGGGCCACGTCCAGGAGGGTCTGCACCGGCGCCGGCGGCGGACCGTAGCGGTCGACCAGCTCGGCCTCGATCTCGGCGACCTCGCCGTCGTGCCGGACCTGGGCCAGCTTGGTGTAGGCCTCCAGCCGCAGACGCTCCCCGGGCACGTAGTCGTGCGGCAGGTGGGCGTCGACCGGCAGCTCGATCTTGACCTCGACCGGTGCCGTGTCACCCTCGCCCTTGAAGTCGGCGACGGCCTCCCCGACGAGGCGCACGTAGAGGTCGAACCCGACGCCGGCGATGTGCCCGGACTGCTCCCCGCCCAACAGGTTGCCGGCGCCCCGGATCTCCAGGTCCTTCATGGCCACCGCCATGCCCGAGCCCAGGTCGGTGTGCGAGGCGATGGTCTGCAACCGGTCGACGGCGGTCTCGGTGAGCGGCTTCTCCGGCGGGTAGAGGAAGTAGGCGTAGGCGCGGTCCCGCCCGCGGCCCACGCGTCCGCGCAGCTGGTGCAGCTGGGACAACCCGAGCTGGTCCCCGCGCTCCACGATGAGGGTGTTGGCGTTGGAGATGTCCAGACCGGTCTCCACGATCGTCGTGCACACCAGCACGTCCAGGCGCCGCTCCCAGAAGTCCAGCACGACCTGCTCCAGCTGGTGCTCCCCCATCTGACCGTGCGCGACCCCGACCCGGGCCTCCGGCACCAGGTCCCGGATCCGTGCGGCGGCCCGCTCGATGGAGGAGACCTTGTTGTGCACGTAGAACACCTGGCCCTCGCGGAGCAGCTCGCGCCGCACGGCCGCCGCGATCTGCTTCTCGTCGTAGCCGCCGACGAAGGTGAGCACCGGGTGCCGCTCCTCCGGCGGCGTGGCCAGGGTGGACATCTCGCGGATGCCGGTGACCGCCATCTCCAGGGTGCGCGGGATCGGGGTCGCCGACATGGCCAGCACGTCGACGTTGGTGCGCAGCGCCTTCAGCTGCTCCTTGTGCTCCACCCCGAAGCGCTGCTCCTCATCGATCACCACCATCCCCAGGTCCTTGAAGCGGACCGCCGAGGACAGCAGCCGGTGGGTGCCGATGACCAGGTCGACCGACCCGTCGGCGACCCCGGCGATCGTCTCCTTCGCCTCGGCGTCGGACTGGAACCGGGACAGGGCCCGCACCACGACCGGGAACTGGGAGTACCGCTCGGAGAAGGTCTGGAAGTGCTGCTGCACCAGCAGCGTGGTCGGCACCAGCACCGCCACCTGCTTGCCGTCCTGGATCGCCTTGAACGCCGCCCGGACCGCGATCTCGGTCTTGCCGTAGCCGACGTCCCCGCAGATCAGCCGGTCCATCGGCACCGGCTTCTCCATGTCGGCCTTGACCTCGTCGATGGAGGACAGCTGGTCCGGGGTCTCCACGAAGGCGAAGGCGTCCTCCAGCTCCCGCTGCCACGGGGTGTCCGGTCCGAAGGCGTGCCCGGAGGTCGCCATCCGGGCGCTGTAGAGCCGGATCAGCTCCCCGGCGATCTGCCGGACGTGCTTCTTGGCCCGGGACTTGGTCTTCTGCCAGTCCGCGCCGCCGAGCCGGTGCAGCGTCGGGGCCTCCCCGCCGACGTACTTGGTCACCTGGTCCAGCTGGTCGGTGGGCACGTACAACCGGTCCGGGGCCTGGCCCCGCTTGGACGCGGCGTACTCCAGCACCAGGTACTCCCGGGTCGCGCCCTGCACGGTGCGCTGGGCCATCTCCAGGAACCGGCCGACACCGTGCTGCTCGTGCACCACGTGGTCACCGGGCCGCAGCTGCAGGGGATCCACCTGCGCCCGGCGGCGCGACGGCATACGGCGCATGTCCCTGGTGGAACCGCCCGAGCCCACCTGGCCGGTGAGGTCGGTCTCCCCGACGACCACCAGCCCCGCGCCGGGCAGCACGAAGCCCCGGCCGACCGAGCCCGTCGTCACGTGCACCATCCCCGGCCCCAGGTCCCCCAGCGGCGTGTCCAGCCGGTGCGGCACCTCCCGACCGGCGAGCACCTCGGCCACCCGTCGGGCCAGGCCGGCCCCCTCGAGCGCCAGCACGACCCGCTGGTCCTGCTCGAGCCAGGCGCGCAGGTCGGCGACGACGACGTCGGTGTCGCTGCGGTATGCCGTAACCCCCGTCGAGGGCACGTCCAGCGGGAGCGCGGTGTCGTCCGCGTCGGTGGTCCCCCCGGCCTCGGCCGCCAGCTCGCTGTCCGCGGCGAAGGAGGTCAGCGTCCACCAGGGCCGCCCGGTGTCCAACGCGTGCTCCCGGGTCTGCCCCAGGCTCCAGTAGGAGGCGGTGCCCAGCACCTGCTCGAGGTCCACCGGGGTGGCCGAGGATCCTCCGCCCGCGGCCGCGGCCCAGCTGGCGCCGAGGAACTCCCGGCTGGTCTCGACCAGGTCGTGGGCCCTGGTGCGCACCCGCTCGGGGTCCAGCACCAGCACCCGGGTGCCCTCGGTCAGGCAGTCCAGCACCGACTCCATGCCGTCGACCAGCGCCGGGGCCAGCGACTCCATCCCCTCGACGGCGATCCCCTCGGCCACCTGGGCGAGCAGGTCCGCGACCCCGGGGAGCTGCCCGGCCAGGGCGGCGGCCCGTTCCCGCACCTCGGGGGTGAGCAGCACCTCCCGGCAGGGCGGGGCCCAGAGCCCGTGCGGCGCGATCTCCAGGGACCGCTGGTCGGCGACCTTGAACCAGCGGACCTCCTCGACGGTGTCCCCCCAGAATTCCACCCGAAGCGGGTGCTCCTCGGTCGGGGGGAACACGTCGAGGATCCCGCCGCGGACCGCGAACTCGCCCCGGCGCTCGACCAGGTCGGTGCGGACGTAGGCCGCGGCCGCCAGGGCCTCCACGACCTCCTCCAGGGGGCGCTCGGCACCGGCCTGCAGCTGCACCGGCACCAGTTCACCCAGCCCCCGGACGATGGGCTGCAGCACGGCCCGGACCGAGGCGATGACCACGCGCAGCGGCCCGTAGGACGGGTCCTGCGGGTCGGGGTGGGCCAGCCGGCGCAGCACCGCCAACCGCCGGCCCACCGTGTCGCTGCGGGGGCTCAGCCGCTCGTGCGGCAGCGTCTCCCAGCTCGGGAAGGTGGCCACTGTGTCGGCAGGCAGGTAGTCCGCCAGCGCGGCGGCCAGGTCGTCGGCCTCCCGCCCCGTCGCGGTCACGGCGAGCACCGGGGCCCGCTCGGACAGCGCCGCGACCAGCGACGGGCGCAGGCCGGGGGTCACCGAGACGTCGACCAGCGACTCCCCGGCGGCGGCCGCCTCGAGCGCCGACGCGACGCCCGGGTCACGGGTGATCGTCCCCAGGAGGGGCAACAGGTTCATGGGTCTCCCGGTGTGAGTTCTCGGCGTCCCAGCGTACGCGCCGGGACGGACGGGCCGGCCCCGACTAGGCTGACCGGGCAGAGGGAACCCACCGGCCACCGCGAGGCGTTGCCGGGGTGGATCCGGACGAGGAGGAGTGCAGGGTGCTGACGGTGATGGGGAGCAGGGCGGCTCGGGCACGCTGGTATGCCGTGTGGCCGGCACTGCTGTCCGTGCTCGCGCTGTGGGCGGTCACGCTGGGCGCCCCGAGCGCCGGGGCGGAGGAGCCCGCGAACCTGGAGGACCAGATCCACGACACCGCCGGGGTGCTGTCCGGGTCCGAGGGCGAGGTGCAGGACGCCCTGGACGAGCTGCAGGACGACGCGGGGCTGCAGCTGTGGGTCGCCTACGTCGACTCCTTCGACGGTCTGACGGGGGCCGAGTGGGCCGAGCAGACCTTCGCCGCCTCCCAGATGGGCGGCAACGACGTGCTGCTGGCGGTCGCCGTGCAGGACCGGGCCTACTCCACCTGGACCACCGAGCAGAGCGGTCTGACCCCGGAGGGGATGACCGTGGTCGAGCAGGACTTCATCGAGCCCGCCCTTGGTGGCGACGACTGGGCCGGTGCCGTGGTCGCCGGCGCCGAGGGACTGGCGGAGGTGCTCAACGACCCGCCCGAGGCCGGCGGCTCGGGGGGCTCTGGGGGCACGGGCGGCTCCTCCGGGTCCTCGGGAGGATCCTCCTCCGGCGGCGGGCTGGACGTCCCCTGGTTCTTCCTCGTCCCGGCGGGGGCGATCGGGGCCTCCATGCTGATCAGCGCGCGGGGCAAGCGGGCCGCCCAGCGACGCCCCGCCCCGCCCGGCGGCATGCCGACCGAGGGGGCCGACACGCAGGGCGTCCCGACCCAGGAGCTGGAGCGCCAGGCCGCCGAGGCACTGGTCGGGCTGGACAACGCCGTGCGGTCGGCCGACGAGGAGCTGGCCTTCGCCGAGGCGCAGTTCGGCCAGCAACGCACCGAGCACTTCCGGTCCGTGCTCGAGCACGCCAAGGAGCAGGCCCGGCAGGCGTTCGCGCTGCGCCAGCAACTGGACGACGACCAGGAGGAGCCCGAGCCCGTCGCGCGGACCATGCTCGGGCAGATCATCACCCTGTGCAGCGGCGCGCGGGCCGCCCTGGAGGAGCGCGCCGAGGAGTTCGCCCGGCTGCGCTCGCTGGAGGACCGGGCGCCCGAGTTCCTGGAAGAGCTCGCCGGGCACGCGGAGGAGGTGCGGGGCCGGTTGCCGGTGGCCGACCAGCAGATCAGGGGACTCTCCGCGCGCTACCCGGCCCAGGCCCTGGGCACCGTGAACCGGCAGTTGCAGCAGTCCGCCCAGCTGCTGGAGAGCAGCGAGGGGTTTATCGCCACCGGCCGGGAGTCCGTCGCCGGTGGCGACCGAGCCTCGGCCGTCGCGGCCGCCCGGGCCGCCGAGGAGGCGATCGGCCAGGCCGTCCGGCTGCTCGACGCCATCGACCGCGCCGGTGAGGAGCTGGCCAACTCCCAGGAGGCCCTGGCCCAGGCGATCGCCTCGATCAGCTCCGACATCCGCGACGCCGGTCGCCTGGCACCCAAGGACTCCACGGTGCAGAGCGCCGTGGCCCGTGCCCGCGAGGCCGTCCAGCAGGGGCAGGACGCCGGCAATGACGGGGACCCGCTGGCCGCGCTGGCCGCCCTCGACGCCGCCGAGTACCAGTTGGACACCCTGCTGGACCCGCTGCGCGACGCCGAGTCGCAGCGGGCCAAGGTGCGCATCGACTTCGACCAGCGGGTGCAGCGGGTGGGCGCGCGGCTGCGCAGCATCGACGAGACGATCGGCACCAGCCGGGGGGCGGTCAACTCCTCCGCCCGCACCCGGATCTCCGAGGCGCTGCGCCTGTTCGACCAGGCCCAGGCGGCCGCCGGCACCGACCCGTCGCAGGCGTCCGGCCTGCTCAACAGGGCCGAGCAGTTGGGCGAGCAGGCCCTCTCGGAGGCACAGCAGGACGTCGACCGGTTCGGCGGCACCGGTGGCACCACCGGCACCCGGCGCTCCGGCGGGATCGACCCGCTCTCCCTCATCCTGGGCGGCATCCTCTCCGGTGGCGGCCGTCACCACGGCGGCTGGGGTGGCGGACACTCCGGCAGTTGGGGCGGAGGCGGCAGCTGGGGCGGAGGCGGAGGCGGCGGCTTCGGGGGCGGTGGCGGTTTCGGGGGTGGCGGTGGGCGGCGGGGGCGGCGGCTTCGGCGGGGGTGGTGGCCGCTTCTGACCGTGCTGACACCCGAGGGGGAACCATCGGCCACCCGATAACGTCCACCTAACGAATCCTGACCACCACGACCCGGAGCCTGGACACTCACCGACGAGCCAGGCCCACGACCCGGCAGCCACCCGAGGGGTCTGCCCGAGAGGACACACCATGACGCAGAAGCAGACGATCCTGGGCCGTATCAGCCAGTTGGCCAAGGCCAACATCAACGCCATGCTGGACCGGGCCGAGGACCCGGAGAAGATGCTGGACCAGCTGGTCCGCGACTACACCAACTCGATCGCCGAGGCCGAGGAGGCCGTCGCCCAGACCATCGCCAACGTGCGGATGGCCGAGGCCGACCTGCGCACCGACGAGGAGGCCGCCCAGGAGTGGGGCCGCAAGGCCGCCGCCGCGTCGGCCAAGGCCGAGCAGATGCGCTCCTCCGGCGACACCGCCGGGGCCGACAAGTGGGACAACCTGGCCAAGGTCGCGCTGGGCCGCCAGATCGGCTTCGAGAACGACGTCAAGAACGCCCGCCCGGCCATCGAGCAGCAGAACGCCACGGTCGAGCAGCTCAAGTCCGGCCTGACCACGATGAAGACCAAGCTGGAGGACCTGAAGTCCCGTCGGGGCACCCTGGTCGCCCGCGCCCGCAGCGCGGAGGCACAGAGCAAGGTCCAGGAGGCCATGAGCTCCATCGACGTGATGGACCCGACCAGCGAGCTGTCCCGCTTCGAGGACAAGATCAAGCGCGAGGAGGCCCTGGTCCAGGGCCGCGCCGAGGCGCAGTCCACCCGGATGGAGGACGCCTTCGACGAGCTGGAGAGCAGCGACGACGACGCCGAGATCGAGGCTCGCCTGGCGGCCCTGAAGAACCCGAACCAGGGCTGAGCAGCACCCACCACCACAGCGCCGCGGGCCCGCCGGCCCACCACCATGCCGACGGGTCCGCGGCGCCGCTGTGTTCCAGGAAGGTCCCGCCCATGACCCGTGCACCCCGCCTGCTCCACGCGACCCTGGCCACCCTCGCCGCGCTGTTGGCGACGGTCCTGCTCGCCGGCTCCACGGCATACGGGCAGGACCCCTTCGACCTGCCCGACGAGCTGGTCGACGAGGCCGGCGTGATCGGCGACGAGTCGGCCGTCCGGGCCGCCCAGGACCGGCTGCACGCCGAGACCGGGCTGCAGTTGTTCGTAGTGTTCGTCGACGACTTCTCCGGCCTGGACGGGCCCACCTGGGCGGACCAGACGGCGCAGCTGTCCGGTCTCGGAGACCAGGACCTGCTGGTCGCGGTGGCGGTCGAGGACCGCCGCTGGGGCTACTCGGTGTCGGACGACGCCGGGCTGTCGGACGGCCAGCTCGAGTCGGTGGCCGGCGACTACATCGAGCCCGAGTTGCGGGTCGGCGACTGGGAGGGCGCCGCAGTGGCCGCCGCGCAGGGCTACCTCGACAAGGCCACCGAGGAGTCCAACACCGGGAAGATCCTGGCGCTGGGGGCGGGTGTGCTGGCCCTGGTCCTCGGCGGCTGGCAGGTCCTGCGGGGGCTGCTGCGGGTCAGGCGGTCCCGCCGCGACGCGGCCGAGCAGCAGCAGGTGCGGGAGGCCCGCGCCCAGGAACTGGGCTCCGCGCTCGTCGCGCTCGACAACGCACTCCAGTCCTCCGAGTCCGAGCTGGCGTATGCCGAGGCCGAGTTCGACCCCCAGCTCACCACGCCGTTCCGGGAGGCCCTGGAGACCTCGCGGGCGGAGTCGGTCGAGGCCTACCGGAAGCGGGCCGAGCTCGGGGAGGTGTCCGAGGTCACCTCACACCCGGCCGCGATCCGGTCCCTGGACGAGCTCTCCGAGCTGGTGCAGCAGGCCGGAACCCGCCTGCAGGAGCACGCCGCCGCGTTCGCCGAGCTGCGCAAACTGGCCGACCGGGCGCCGCAGCGGGTCACCGAGCTGGCCGAGGCCATCGCCTCGGCCGACCGGCGGCTGACCGACCTGACCGGGTTGCACGCCGCGCGCACCGACCTCACCCCGGGGCAGCGCGAGCAGGTCGAGGACCTGGTGGCGGACTCCCGCAACCTGTTGGAGCAGGCCAGCCGGACGCTCGAGCAGGCCAGGGAGCGGGTGGACCGTGGGGAGCCCGAGGACGCGGTCACCCCCCTCCAGGCCACCGAGCAGGTGCTGAGCCGGGTCGGCACCCGGTCCGAGCAGCTCGCCGACCTCGACGCGCTGGTGGCCGAGTGGAAAGGGTTGTTGGAGGAGGCGCGGGCGTCGCTGTCCTCCGACGTGTCCGACGCCGCGCGGCTGGCCCCGGAGGACGCGGCCGTGCAGGAGATGAGCAGCCGCGCGACCGCGGCGCTGGCCCGGGTCAGCGACCACACCGAGGACCCGGTCGACCTGGCCGAGGAACTGGCGGCCATCGAGGCCCAGCTCGACGCCGCGCTCGCGGGGCACCGGGAGGCCGAGCAGACCCGGGACCGGCAGGCCCGCGCCTTCGCCGGGCAGCTGCGGCGCACCGAGTCGCGGATGTCCTACCTGGAGCGGTGGTTGGCGAGCGAACGGTGGTCGCTCACCAGCCACCAGCGCGAGCAGGTGCAGCAGGTCAGGGACCAGGTGGAGCGGGCCAAGGGTCTCGGGGAGACCGACCCGGTGCAGGCCACCGAGGACCTGAAGGGGGCCTCGGACCTGGCCAACCGGCTCGTCTCGGCGATGAGCCGGAACCGCACCGACCGGGAGTCTCGGGACTCCGGGGGCTCCGGATCCGGCTGGGGTTGGGGCTTCTCCGGGGGCAGTTCCTGGAGCTCCTCGGGCTCCAGCAGGTCCTCGCGCCGGAGCTCGAGCCGCAGCTCGAGCAGGTCCTCCAGCAGATCTTCCCGCAGGTCCTCGAGCCGCTCCTCGAGCCGGTCCTCCAGCCGTCGCTCCGGCGGGGGGCGTTTCTGAGGATCCGTCAGCGGGAGTGGAACCGCTGCTGGGCGGCCTCGAGCCCGGTGTGCACCAGGTCGTGCACCGCGTCCGCCCCGTCGCCGATGAGCAGTTCCACGTCGACGCCGTCCCGGGACGGGAAGTCGGACAACACGTAGGCGGCCGGGTCCTGGCGTCCCGGGGGGCGGCCGATCCCGAGCCGGACCCGCAGGTAGTCGCGGGTGCCCAGGGACTGGCTGATGGAGCGCAGCCCGTTGTGTCCGCCCTCGCCGCCACCGCGCTTGAGTCGGACGGCACCGAAATCGATGTCGAGCTCGTCGTGCACGACGACGAGCTGCTCCACCGGCACCTTGAAGAAGGACAGCAGGTTCTTCACCGGGCCGCCCGAGACGTTCATGTACGTCATCGGCTGCGCCAGCAGCACCCGCGGGCCGGGCGCCCCGCCGGGCAGCGTCCCCAGCCGGATCTCACTGAGCCAGGCCCGCGCCTTGTGCTCGCGCGCGTTCGCCCCGGCCTGCTGGGCGAGCTCGGCGATGACCATCGCCCCGATGTTGTGCCGGTGCCCGGCATACTTCGGCCCCGGGTTGCCCAGGCCGACGATCAGCCACGGGTCCATCCCCAGCCTCCTGCCTGCTGCCCCGCAGGGCTATCGGGTCACCCGAGGATCCTGCGCTTCGTAGGGAACCTTCCCGGTCGGAAGCGCCAGGTTCCGGGGTGACCCGACAATCCTGCAGGCGGTGTCGTGGTCTCAGGCGTCCTCGGACTTCTCCTCGGACTCGCCACCCTCGGACTCGCCCTCGCCCTCGGCGTCGGCAGCGGCCTCCTCGCCCTCCTCGGACTCCGGCTCGTCCTGCTCGATGCCGGCCTCGGCCTCGGCCTCGGCGAGCTCGGCCTCCAGGGCCTCCTCGGAGATGGCCTGGGTGACGTTGACGACCAGGGCCTCCGGGTCGGTGATCAGGGTGACACCCGAGGGCAGCTCGACGGCGCCGGCCAGGATCTGGCTGCCGGCCTCCAGCCCGTCCACGGAGACAGTGAAGCTCTCCGGGATGTGGGTGGCCTCGGCCTCGACCTGCAGGGTCGTGTAGTCGACGGTCACGACGGTCTCCGGCGCGGCCTCGCCCTCGACGTGAACGGCGACCTCGACGACGACCTTCTCGCCCTTGCGGACGATGACCAGGTCGACGTGCTCGATGAACCGCTTGATCGGGTCGCGCTGCACGTCCTTGGCCAGGGCCAGGTGCTCCTCGCCCTCGACGTCCAGGGTCAGCACGGCGTTCTGCAGCTTCAGGGCCATCATCGTGTCGTGGCCCGGCAGGGTCAGGTGGATCGGGTCGGTGCCGTGGCCGTAGAGCACGGCGGGGACCTTGTCGGCGCGGCGGATGCGGCGGGCGGCGCCCTTGCCGAACTCGGTGCGCCGCTCGGCGGAGATGGTGGTGGTGTCAGACATGTCGTAGCCTCCGGCGGAAACAGGTAGGGGTGTCGTGCGGTCGGTGGGCCTCGACGCGGGACGCGGCGCGACGAGCGGGCGGCCCACCGTCTCGCGGAGGCTCACCGCGTCGATTCACGGACGTGCGGACCACACCGTCGGACTGTCAGTGGTCGTGCAGCGTCCCTCGCCGAGGCAACACCCCACAGTGTATGCGGAGGCTCGCCGGAGCCCCAAAACGGCCCCCTCCCGCGACGGGGGCGACGCGGCGACCGGTCCGGCTCAGGCGTTCCCGTCGAACATGCTGGTGACCGACCCGTCCTCGAAGACCTGCCGGATCGCCTGGCTGATCAGCGGCGCGATCGACAGCTCGGTCACCTTCTCCAGGGCCCGGGCCTCATCACTGAGCGGCAGCGTGTTGGTGACGACCACCTCGCGGGCGATCGAGTCGGACAGCCGCTGCACGGCGGGGTCGGAGAAGATCGCGTGCGTGGCGGCGACCACGACGCTGCTGGCCCCGTCGGCCATCAGGGCGTCGGCCGCCTGGCAGATGGTGCCGCCGGAGTCGATCATGTCGTCGACCAGGATGCAGGTGCGGCCGGTGACCTCACCGACCACCCGGTTGGCGACGCTCTGGTTGGGCCGGGTGGTGTCGCGGGTCTTGTGGATGAAGGCCAGCGGGGCTCCGCCCAGCCGCCGGGACCACTGCTCGGCGACCTTGATCCGTCCGGCGTCCGGGGAGACCACGGCCAGGTCCTCCGTGCCGTACCGCTCACGCACGTGGTCGGCCAGGATCGGCAGCGCCATCAGGTGGTCGACCGGGCCGTCGAAGAAGCCCTGGATCTGCGCGGTGTGCAGGTCGACCGCCATCAGCCGGTCCGCCCCCGCGGTCTTGAACAGGTCGGCGATCAGCCGCGCCGAGATCGGCTCGCGACCCCGGTGCTTCTTGTCCTGCCGCGCGTAGCCGTAGAAGGGCAGCACCACGGTGATCCGCTTGGCGGAGGCGCGCTTGAGCGCGTCCACCATGATCAGGTGCTCCATGATCCACTCGTTGACCGGCGCGGTGTGGCTCTGCAGCACGAACGCGTCGCAGCCGCGGACCGACTCGTCGAACCGGACGTAAATCTCGCTGTTGGCGAACTCATAAGCCTGCGTCGGCACGAGTTCGGTGTCCAGCTCGGCGACGACCTCCTCGGCCAGCGCCCGGTGGGCGCGACCGCTGAACACCATGAGGTTCTTTTCGGTGGTCTTCAGGATGCCGGTCACGGGCGTTCCCCCTCCTGCTCGGACCCCTCAGGCCCCGTATGCGGGGTCTCCGGGGCGGTGCCCCCGTCCCGGGCAGCGGCAGCGGCCTCGGCGGTCGGGGTGCCGGCACGACGCCGGTCGACCCAGCGGGGAATGTTGCGCTGCTTGCCGCGGGCGACGGCCAGCTCCCCGGGCTCAGTCCCGTTGGTAACCGCCGAGCCGGCGGCGACGTAGCTGCCGTCGGCCAGCTCGACCGGTGCGACGAGGACCGAGTTGCTGCCCACGAAGGTGTGCGCACCGACCGTCGTGTGGTGCTTGGCGACCCCGTCGTAGTTGGCGAAGATCGTCCCGGCCCCGATATTGGCGCCGGGGCCGATGGTGGTGTCCCCGGCATACGTCAGGTGCGGCACCTTGGCGCCGTCGCCGATCGTGGCGTTCTTGGTCTCCACGAAGCCGCCGATCTTGCCCCCGGCGCCCAGCACCGTGCCCGGGCGCAGGTAGGAGAAGGGGCCGACGGTTGCCCGCTCGCCGATGACCGCCAGTTCGGTCTGCGCGCGGACCACGGTCGCCCCGTCGCCGACCTCGGTGTCGGTGAGGGTGCACTCCGGGCCGATGACCGCCCCGGACCCGACCACGGTCGTGCCGAGCAGCTGGGTGTTGGGGCGGATCACGCTGTCCGCCCCGATGGTGACCTCGCTGTCGATCCACGTGGTGGCCGGGTCGACGACGGTGACCCCCGCGCGCATCCAGCCCTCGACGACGCGGCGGTTCAACTCCGCGCCCATCTTGGCCAGCTGGACCCGGTCGTTGACCCCCTCGGTCTGCCACAGATCGCGGATCATGTGGGCGCGGACGGCGCCCCCGGCCTCCCGGGCCAGGCCCAGGACGTCGGTCAGGTACTTCTCCCCCTGGGCGTTGTCGGTGGTGACCCGGGCCAACTGCTCCCGCAGCACGACGGCGTCGAAGGCGTAGATCCCCGAGTTGATCTCCCGCACCTCCAGCGCGTGCGCGAACTCCCCGCCGTTCTCGCGCTCGTACACGGCGTCCTTGTGCTCGATGATGCGCAGCACCTGGCCGGACTCGTCCCGCAGCACGCGGCCGTAGCCGGTGGGGTCGGCCAGCTCGGCAGTCACCACGGTCACCGCGTTGCCGGACTCCTCGTGGGCGGCGGTGAGGTCCTGCAGCGTCGTGGCGGTGAGCAAAGGGACATCACCGTAGGTGACCAGCACGGTGCCGGACAGGTCACCGGGCAGGGCGGTGAGACCGCACTCGACGGCCCGTCCGGTGCCCTTGATCTCGTCCTGGTCGGCGATCAGGGCCTCCGCGTCGACCTCGGCCACGTGACCGGCCACGCGGTCGCGGTCGTGCCGGACGACCACCGCGAGGTGGCCCGGGGAGGTGCCCCGTGCGGCAGACAACGCGTGCCCGAGCAGGGTGCGGCCACCGATCGGGTGCAACACCTTGGGGACTGCTGACTTCATCCGAGTGCCCTCACCTGCCGCGAGGACGATGACGGCTGCCGGGTGGTGGGTGCTCACGCCGATGCACTCCGAACTGTCGGGGGGTGGCTGTCGCTGGCATGCTACTCGCCGGCGGAGAGGCCGGCGGCTCCCCGGGTAGGAATCGAACCTACGTCGCTAATCCTGATTCAAAGTCAGGCGGCCCCTACCAGCAGAGCAACCGGGGAACGCCCGGCGCGGGGCCGGGACCCACCAAGGTTAGGACAGATTCGGAGCGGATCCGACTCGGGTTGGCATGATGGGGGAGTGACTCCCCGCGAACCGAAGGTCTCCCCTGCTGCCCGTCACCGGATGACGGGCCCGCAACGCCGGGAGCAACTCATCACCATCGGGCGCCGGCTGTTCGCGGAGAAGGGCTTCGAGGGCACGACCGTGGAGGAGATCGCGGCCACCGCCGAGGTGTCCAAACCGGTGATCTACGAGCACTTTGGGGGGAAGGAGGGGCTGTATGCCGTGGTGGTGGACCGCGAGATCTCGGCCCTGCTGAGCTCGATCACCGAGGCACTGACGGCCCCCGGGCATGCCCGACTGCTGCTGGAGCGGGCGGCGATGGCCCTCCTGGAATACATCGAGAGCTCCACCGACGGGTTCCGGATCCTGGTGCGGGACAGCTCCCCCGGTCAGTCCACCGGGTCGTTCGCCAGCCTGATCAGCGACGTGGCCACCCAGGTCGAGCACATCCTCGGGGCCGAGTTCAAACGTCGCAAGCTCGACCCGAAGATGGCCCCGTTGTATGCCCAGATGCTGGTCGGGATGGTCGCCACGCCCGGTGGGTGGTGGCTGGACTCGCGCCGCTTCAAGAAGGAGGACGTGGCGGCACACCTGGTCAACCTGGCGTGGAACGGCCTGGCCGGGATGGAGGCCAAGCCCCAATTGCGGGAGAAGCCGGACCGCCGCTGAGGGCCGCGGTCAGGGCTCGAACGGCTCCAGCAGTCGCCGCAACTGATCGGCGACCTGCCGTTGATCGCTGGCTCCCAGGCCGGTGAGCAGCTCGCGTTCGCTGTCGATGAGGTCGGACATGGCTGCGTCCACGATCTCCAGTCCCTGCGCGGTCAGGCCGACCAGGACCCCCCGGCGGTCCGTCGTGGACGGGTGCCGGTCCACGAGCCCGCGGGAGGCCAGGCGGTCGACCCGGTTGGTCATCGTCCCGCTCGTCACGAGCGTCTCCCGGACCAGCTGCCCCGGCGTCAGCTGGTAGGGCTCCCCCGAGCGGCGCAGCGCCGACAACACGTCGAACTCCCACCCCTCCAGGCTGCGCTCGGCGAAGGCCTGGCGTCGGGCCAGGTCCAGGTGGCGGGCCAGCCGCGACACCCGGGACAGCACCTCCAGGGGGCTGACGTCCAGGTCCGGCCGCTCCCGCCGCCAGGCGGCGACGATGCGGTCGACCTCGTCGACACCTGGCTCGCTCATGGGGTCAGGGTAGACCCGTCGAGATTCTCGACGTCAAGACTCCCCGCACGTGTGACGCCGCGGGGTCAGGCATCGACACGGTCGGCGGCGGCGAGCCACTCGGCCTCCAGCGCCGCCTCCTGCTCCTGGACCTCGGCGAGGTCCGCGGCCAGTCCGGCGAGCGCCTGCGGGTCAGTGGCCGCCTCGGCCATCTGCTCGTGGATCCGGGCCTCCCGGTCGTGCAGCCGGTCCAGTGCCTTCTCGACGCGAGCCAGGACCTTGCGCGCCTCACGCACCTGCGCGGCAGAGGCGCCAGCCGCCGCAGTCCCACCACCCCCGGCCTCCCCGGCCTCCCCGGCGTCCGGGCGTAGCGGCACCGGCCCCGCGGTCTCCTGCTCGCGCCGCACCTGCAGGTACTGGTCCACCCCTCCGGGGAGGTGGCGCAGCCGTCCGTCGAGGATCGCGTACTGCTGGTCGGTGACCCGCTCCAGCGAGGTAGCGGTCGTGCGAGACCACGATGAGCGTCCCCGGCCAGGAGTCGAGCAGGTCCTCCATCGCCGCCAGCATGTCGGTGTCGACATCGTTGGTGGGCTCGTCGAGCACGATGACGTTCGGCTCGGACAGCAGCAGGAGCAGCAGCTGCAACCGCCGCTTCTGCCCGCCCGAGAGCTCGCCCGACCCGGGCGGAGAGGTGGGCGCGGGCGAAGCCGAGGCGCTCCAGCAGCTGGGCCGGGCTGAGCTCACGCCCGTCGACGACGTAGCTGGTCTTCGCCCGGGCCAGCACCTCGCGCACCCGGTCCCCGGCGATGCCCTCCAGCTCGCGGAACTGCTGGTCGAGCACGCCGAGCTGGACGGTCTTGCCGTGCTTGACCCGCCCGCTCGTCGGCTCCAGCGTGCCGGCGATGAGACCCAGCAGGGTGGACTTGCCGGCGCCGTTCGCGCCGAGGACGGCCGGTGCGCTCGCCGGGCGCGATCCGCCACTCCACGTCGCGCAGCACCTCACGTCCGTCGAAGGAGATCCCCGCTCCGAGCAGGTCGATCACGTCCTTGCCCAGGCGCGCCACGGCCAGGCGGCGCAGCTCGATCCGGTCCCGCAGCGGCGGCACGTCCTCGATCAGCTGGTTCGCGGCGTCGATGCGGAACTTCGGCTTGGAGGTGCGGGCCGGTGCCCCCCGACGCAGCCAGGCCAGCTCCTTGCGCATCAGGTTCTGCCGCTTCGCCTCCACCGCCGCGGCCTGCCGGTCCCGTTCGACGCGCTGCAGCACGTAGGCCGCGTAGCCGCCCTCGAACGGCTCCACGATCCGGTCGTGCACCTCCCACATGGAGGTGGCGACCTCGTCGAGGAACCACCGGTCGTGGGTGATGACCAGCAGCCCGCCGGCGTTCCTGGCCCACCGCGTGCGCAGGTGCCCGGCGAGCCAGGTGATCCCCTCGATGTCGAGGTGGTTGGTCGGCTCGTCCAGCGCCACGACATCCCACTCCCCGACCAGCAGGGCGGCCAGGGCCACGCGGCGGCGCTGACCACCGCTCAGGGTCCCGACGGGGGCGTCCCACGGCAGGTCGGACACGAGCCCGGAGATGACGTCGCGCACCTTGGCGTCGCCGGCCCACTCGTGACTCGGACGGTCCCCGACGATGGTGTGCCCGACCGTGGTCGCGTCCTCGAGGGTGTCGGCCTGGTCGAGCACGCCGATCCGTACGCCGCCGCGCCGGTTCACCCGTCCGGAGTCCGGCTCGATGCGACCCGAGAGCATCCCCAGCAGGCTGGACTTGCCGTCGCCGTTGCGCCCCACGATGCCGATGCGGTCGCCCTCGTTGATCCCGAGGGTCACGGAGTCGAAGACCACCCGGGTCGGGTATTCCAGGTGCAGGGACTCGGCCCCGAGCAGATGTGCCATCGGACCTAGGGTAGGGAGTCGGGCGCCGAGACCGACAATCGGCGTTCAGACACCGTCCGACATGGGGGCCGACGGGCCGGAGGGGGTGAACGAGCCCACCACGGAGGCTCCGGGGACGGGCCCGTCGACCCGGACGATGTCACCCTCGGGCCCGCGGGCGGCCAGGCCGACGGTCAGGTCGATCGCGGCCTCGCTGGAGTCCACCAGGAACGCCACCGTCGGCCCGGAGCCGGACACGACGGCGCCCTCGACGTCCAGGTCGAGACCGGCCTGCAGCACGGTCGCCAGGGTCGGGGCCAGGCTCACCGCAGCCTCCTGCAGGTCGTTGTGCAGCGCGGCGCCGACCGCGGTGGGCTCCATCGTGCGCAGCGCCGCGAGCAGTTCACCTGTCGGCTCCGGGTCGGCCGGGACCTCCCCGGCGGCCTCGCGCAGCCGGTCGCACTCGGCATACACCTCCGGCGTCGACAGCCCACCCTCCCGGCTGATCCAGAGCACCCAGTGCAACCGGCCGCGGGCGAGGACCGGCGCCAGCTGCTCCCCCCGGCCCGAGCCGATCGCGGTCCCGCCGTGCAGCAGGAAGGGCACGTCGGAGCCGAGCCGGGCGGCGACCGCGCCCAGCTCGTCCCGGCTCCAGCCCAACTCCCACAGGGCCTCGCAGGCCACCAACGCACCCGCGGCGTCGGCGGACCCACCGGCCATGCCCGCGGCCACCGGGATCTGCTTGTCGATGGTGATCGCCACCGGGGGCTGCCCGCCGGACGCCTCCGCGAGCGCCCGCGCGGCCTGCAACGCCAGGTTCGACCCGTCCTGCGGCACCCGGTCCGCGTGACGCCCGCCGACCCGCACCGACCACTCGTCCGCGGGCGTGACGATGACGTGGTCGTAGAGCCCGACGGCGTGGAAGACGGTGGCCAGCTCGTGGAAGCCGTCCTCCCGCAACGGCCCGACCACCAGCTGCAGGTTGATCTTGCCGGGGACACGGGCGGTCACCCCAGTGGGCTCGGCGGCAAGTGTCATGCCGTCACCCTATGGGCAGCGACCGCGGCGAACTGGGTGACGTCCAGCCGTTCCCCCCGCTGCTGCGGGTCGACCCCGGCCGCCCGCAGCACCCGCTCCGCCTCGGCCGGGGAGCCGGCCCACCCGGCGAGCGCGGCCCGCAGCGTCTTGCGGCGCTGGGCGAACGCCGCGTCGATCACGGCGAACACTTCCTCACGGCTGGCCGCCGTGGCCGGCGGGTCGCGTCGCACCATCGCGACCAGGCCGGAGTCGACGTTGGGCGCCGGCCAGAAGACGGTGCGCCCGACGCGCCCGGCCAGTGTGACCTCGGCGTGCCAGGCGGCCTTGACGCTGGGCACGCCGTAGACCTTGCTCCCGGGGCGCGCGGCCAGGCGCTCGGCCACCTCCAGCTGCACCATGACCAGCACCCGCCGCAGGCCCGGGAACACCTCCAGCAGGTGCAGGACGACGGGCACCGCCACGTTGTAGGGCAGGTTGGCCACCAGGGCGGTCGGCTGGGGATCGGGCACCTCGCGCACCGCCAGGGCATCCGTATGCAGCACCGTCAGCCGGTCCGCGAGTTGCGGGGCGTGCGTGGAGACGGTGTGCGGGAGCTGCTCGGCGAGCACGGGATCGATCTCGACGGCGGTCACCGCGGCCACCTCCGGCAGCAGGGCCAGGGTGAGTGAGCCCAGGCCTGGCCCCACCTCGAGCACCACGTCCTGCGGACCGACCCCGGCGGTCCGGACGATCTTGCGGACCGTGTTGGCGTCGATGACGAAGTTCTGCCCCCACTGCTTGGTCGGCCGCAACCCCAGGCGCCCGGCGAGCTCGCGCACCTGGGCGGGGCCCAGCAGCCCGGCCTCCTCGGGCGTCACCACGGCCCGTAGACCGCCTCGCTGTTCGCCGAGAGCGCCTCGCACAGGGTGGGGACCGCCAGGTTGAGGGTGGCCGCCATGGCCCGGACCGTCAGCGGCACCAGGTAGGGCGCGTTGGGCCGTCCCCGGTGCGGTTGCGGGCGTCAGGTAGGGGGCGTCGGTCTCGACCAGCAACCGCTCCGGCGGGGTCACCGCCAGGGCGTTGCGCAGGTCCCGGGCGTTCTTGAACGTCACCGTCCCGGAGAAGGACAGGTAGTAGCCCCGGCGGGCGCACTCGCGGGCCATCTCCATGTCGCCGGAGAAGCAGTGCAGCACGGTGCGGTCCGGAGCCCCCTCCTCCGCCAGGATGCGCAGCACGTCCGCGTGCGCGTCGCGGTCGTGGATCTGCAGGGCCAGGCCGGTCCGCTTGGCCAGCTCGATGTGCCACCGGAAGGACTCCTGCTGCGCCGCCACGCCGTCCTCGCCGGTCCGGTAGTAGTCGAGCCCGGTCTCCCCGACGACCCGGATCCGCGGGTGGGCGGCGAGCCTCTCGATCTCGGTGAGCACCTCCGCCAGCTCGCCGGCGGCGGCGTGCCCGGGTGCCTCGTTGGGGTGGATCGCCACCCCGCCGAGCAGGGCGTCGTGCTCGTCCACCACCTGCGCGGTCCAGTGGGCGCTGGCCCGGTCGCAGCCGACCTGCACCAGCCGGTCCACCCCGACCGCGCGGGCCTGCGCCACCACCTCGGCGACGTCCGGCGCCGGCGCGCCGTCACGGCCGATGTCCAGGTGGCAGTGGTTGTCCGCCACCGGGATCGGCAGCGGGTCCGGCGGCGGGGGCAGGCTCATGCGGGATTGGCCATCCGCGCCAGCTCCTCGTCGGCGGCGCCGGGGTCGATCTTGCGGAACACCGGGGTGGGCGCCGCGATCGGGGTCCCCGGGGCCACCGGACGTGACTCCCAGGCCGGCGTCTGGGTGTACTCCCCGGTGATCACCGGGTAGCCGCGGGTCTCGTCGTCCAGGTCGCGGACCTCCTCGCGGCGCGGCATCGGCATGAACTGGCCCTCGCCCCCCAGCACCCGGTGCACGATGTTGGCGCTGTGCGGCAGGAACGGGGCGAGCATGGTGTTGAGGTCGCTCACCGCCTGGATGAGGACGTGCAGCACCGTGGCCAGCCGGTCGCGCTGGTCCTCGCCCTTGAGCTTGAACGGCTCGGTCACCGAGACATAGCGGTTGACCTCCCCCACGACCCGCATCGCCTCGGCGATCGCGGCCCGCTGGCGGTGCCGGCCGATGAGGTCGCCCACGGTGTCGAACCCGTCGGCGACCGTCTGCAGCACGGCACGGTCGACGTCCTCCAGCTCGCCCGCCTCGGGGATCTGCCCGAAGTTGCGGTGGATCATCGTGGCCGTCCGGTTGACCAGGTTGCCCCAGCCACCGACGAGTTCGGAGTTGTTGCGCTGGATGAACTCCGCCCAGGTGAAGTCGGTGTCCTGGCTCTCCGGGCCGGCGGCGCAGATGAAGTAGCGCAGCGGGTCGGGGCCGTAGCGGGCCAGGACGTCGCCGACGTAGATGACGTGGCCGCGGGAGGTGGACAACTGCTTGCCCTCCATCGTCATGAACTCACTCGCCACCACCTGCGTGGGCAGGTTGAGCACGCCGTACTCCCCCGGCTCCCCGCCCTTGGCGCCCCGACCGGCATACGCGAGCAGCTCGGCCGGCCAGATCTGGGAGTGGAAGGTGATGTTGTCCTTGCCCTGGAAGTAGTAGCTGACCGCCTCCGGGTCGTTCCACCACTCCCGCCAGCGCTCCGGAGCGCCCACCCGCCGGGCCCACTCGATGGAGGCCGACAGGTAGCCGATCACGGCGTCGAACCAGACGTAGAGGCGCTTGTTCGGGTTGTCCCGCCAGCCGTCCAGCGGGATCGGGATGCCCCAGTCGATGTCGCGGCTCATCGCGCGCGGCCGGATCTCCTCCAGGATGTTCTGGGAGAACTTGATGACGTTGGGCCGCCAGGTGCCGGAGGCCTCCCGCTCGTCGAGCCAGGCCCCAAGTGCCCCGGCCAGCGCCGGCAGGTCGAGGAAGAAGTGCTGGGTCTTCGACGAACTCGGGGGTCTCCCCGTTGATCTTGCTGCGCGGGTCGATCAGGTCGGTCGCGTCCAGTTGGTTGCCGCAGTTGTCGCACTGGTCGCCCCGCGCGTCGGCGTAGCCGCAGATCGGGCAGGTGCCCTCGATGTAGCGGTCCGGCAGGGTGCGGCCGGTCGAGGGACTGATCGCTCCACTGGTCTCCTGCTCGACCATGTAGCCGTTGCGATGGCAGGACAGGAACATCTCCTGCACCACCGTCGTGTGGTTGCCCGTCGTGGTCCGGGTGAACAGGTCGTAGGACAGGCCCAGGTCGACCAGGTCCTGCGACGATGACCGCGTTGTTCTGGTCCGCCAGCTCCTGCGGGGTCACGCCCTGCTGGTCCGCCGTCACCAGGATCGGGGTGCCGTGCTCGTCGGTGCCCGACACCATGAGGACCTCGTGGCCTGCCATCCGCATGTAGCGGCTGAACACGTCGGAGGGCACGCCAAACCCGGCGACATGGCCGATGTGGCGCGGGCCGTTGGCGTACGGCCAGGCGACAGCAGACAGAACGTGGCTCATGGCGCCCCAGTCTAGGTGCCCTGAACTGCAGGATCGTCCGCCGGGAGGGCTAGCGCGAACGGCCCCCGTTGCCTAAGGTTTCACCGTAGCCGGTGGACTGTGGCCGCCGGAATCACTTTTCGGGAGACGCAATGACGCAACGACACCCCCGGGACCGGCGTAGGGTGCGCCGCCTGGTGACCGCGACGGCGGGAGCCGCACTCATCACCTCGGCCCTGCTGCCGACGGGGGCGAGCGCCGACGAGGAGGAATGGTCCGACCTGGGCCACGCCGAGGACTACGGGGTCAGCGCGCCTGAGACCGACGCCAAGTTCCAGGACGGACAGCTCTCGGGGGCCGATCAGGTGCCTTCCTCCTGGTTCATCCAGCTCCGCGGGGGCCCCGAGCGCGACGGGTGGATCGGCATACCTGGCAGCTCTGCAGCGCACCTCCTTCCTGGCCCAGGCCGAGGAGCTGGGCGCCGACCTGGAGGTCCGGCAGACCTTCGACACTCTGTGGACCGGGGTGTCCGTCGACGCCTCCGAGCAGGACGTACGGCTGGCCGCGCAGTCCGGCGCGGTCGAGGCGGTCTTCCCCGTCTACCGCACCGACCTCCCCGAGGTCCTCCCGCAGGACGACCCGCGGTTCGGCCCGCAGATGCACGACGCCATCGAGATGACGGGGGTCGACGAGGCCCACGCCATGGGCTACACCGGCGAGGGGCTGCGCATCGGCATCATCGACACCGGTGTCGACGTCGACCACCCCGACTTCGGCGGCGACGGCACCCCCACGGACGGGATCCACGAGGACTGGCAGACCCACGCAGGTGCAGTTCGGCTACGACCTCGTCGGCGACGACTACAACGCCAACCCCGACGACGCCGCCTACAACCCCGTGCCGGTGCCGGACGAGAACCCCGACGACTGCGACGGGCCACGGCACCCACGTCGCCGGCATCGCCGCCGGCAACGGGGACCCCGAGGCCGACGGCGTCGTCGGCGTCGCCCCCGACGCCGACGCTCGGCGCCTACCGCGTCTTCGGCTGCGACCGGCTCCACCACCGCCGACATCATGCTGGCGGCCATGGAGCTGTCCTACCAGGACGGCATGGACGTGGTGAACATGTCGCATCGGCTCGGCCGTTCATGACCTGGCCGCAGTACCCGACCGCGGTCGCGGCCGACACCCTGGTCGACACCGGCGTCGTCGTCGTCGCCTCGATCGGCAACTCCGGCGCGAACGGCACCTGGTCCGCCGGCGCCCCCGGCGTCGAGCGAGAAGGCCATCGGCGTCGCCTCGTTCGACAACGTGTCGGTGACGGCCCCGCGCCTTCACCTACGGCCCCGACGACACGGCCGTCCCCTACTTCTCCGGCCGACGCGGCGCGCCGACGCCGCCGACCGAGGGCAGCCACCGCCGCTGGCCCGGCTCGGCGACCCGGGCTCGGTCCGCGGCCCGGGCCTGCACCGAGGACGGTGGGATCACCGAGGACCTGACCGACCAGATCGTGCTGATCGAGCGCGGCGTCTGCGCCTTCCACGAGAAGGCCGCCAACGCCCAGGCAGCCGGCGCTGCCGGTGTCGTCATCTACAACAACGCACCCGGCATGGTCAACCCGACGGTCGAGGGCGACCCGGCGATCACCATCCCGGTAGTGATGGTCTTCCAGGAGGACGGCCACGCGATGGACGCCGTCGTGGCGGCCGGGGACACCGACCTCACCTGGACCGACCGAGACGACCTCCGCGCCCAACCCGACGGGCGGGCTGATCTCCGAGTTCAGCTCCTACGGGATGACCGCGGAGCTGGGTCTGAAGCCCGACCTGGGCGCCCCCGGTGGCAGCATCTTCTCCGCCCTGCCCGCTCGAGCAGGGCGGGCTACGGCAACAACTCGGGCACCTCGATGGCCGCCCCGCACGTCGCGGGTGCCGCGGCCCTGCATCCTGCAGGCCGACCGTGACCTGGAGCCCGCGCGAGGTGCGGGACCGTGCTGCAGAACAGCGCCGACCCGGCCCTGTGGTCGCTCAACCCGGCCACGGGCCTGCTCGAGGGCGCCCACCGACAGGGCGCCGGCCTGATCGACGTCGACGACACGATCCTGGCCACCACCACCATCAGCCCGGGCAAGTTGGCCCTCGGCGAGGGCACCGGGCCGTTCGCCACGGAGCTGGAGCTGTCCAACAGCGGTGACTCCGACGTCACCTACAGCATCGCCAACAACAACACCACGGTCGCCACGGGCGCGCCCAGCAACAACCCGGGCTACTTCTTCGACCCGGCCGTGATGCAGGGCCCCGACACGGTGACCGTGCCCGCCGGGGAGACCGTGTCGGTGGAGTTGACGTTCACCCACCCGGAGACGGACCGCCAGTACAGCGGCTGGGTCGAGTTCACCCCCGAGGACGGCGCGCCGCTGCGGGTGCCCTACGCCGGCTACAGCGGTGACTACCAGGCGATCGAGGTCCTCACCCCCGGCGCCGTGGGCATCGACCTGCCGGTGCTGGGCCAGTTGGTCTCTTGCACCGTGCTGGAGGGATCGGAGTGCATCGGTGGCGGCAGCTACGACGCGTTCCCCGACACCGGGGAGGGTGACGAGCCCGTCTACGACCTGGTCGAGGGCAACGTGCCCGTGGTGCTGGCCCACCTGGCGCACCAGTCCCGCTCGCTGACCCTCACGGCATACGAGGCGAACGACGACGGGAGCCAGGGCGAGGAGCTCGGCGAGGTCGCCGTGCGGGACTACCTCCCGCGCAGCGCCACCGAGGGCAACTTCTCCAGCTTCGCCTGGGACGGCACGTTCGAGGGCGAGACCGTCCCCGACGGCAAGTACCTCCTGGAGGTCACCGTCCTGAAGGCGCTGGGCGACCCGGAGAACGCGGACCACCTGGAGACGTGGACCAGTGAGCCGTTCACGATCGAGGCGGCGGACGCGGACCCGACGTCCCCGACGGTGTCGCGCTACACCGGCTATGACCGGTACGCCACGGCGGCCCGGATCGCGGCCGAGTACGACCCCGGCGTGGACACGGTCTACATCGCCACCGGTGCCACCTTCCCCGACGCCCTCACCGGCGCCGCGAAGGCCGCCACCGACGGCGTCCCGGTGCTGCTGACGCGGCCGCACGAGCTCCCGGCCGCCACCCTCTTCGAGCTGGACCGGCTGGAGCCGGCCAACATCGTGGTGCTCGGTGGCGAGTCGGCCATCCACGGCGACGTGCTCACCGCGTTGGAGGACTACACCGAGGGTTCGGTCACCCGGATGTTCGGCGCCAACCGGTATGCCACCGCCGCGGCGATCTCCGCGGAGTACCCGGTCGGGACCGAGACCGTCTACGTGGCGACGGGGCTGAACTTCCCCGACGCCCTGGCCGGCGCCGCCCGCGCGGGCGCCCTGGACGGCCCCGTCCTCCTGGTGCGCACCGACCGGATCCCGTCCGAGACGGCCGACGAGCTGGACCGGCTGGACCCGGACCGGATCGTGGTGCTCGGTGGGCAGAGCGCGATCACCGAGGGCGTGGAGCAGTCGTTGGAGGAGTATGCCGACACCGTCGACCGGGTCTTCGGGGCGAACCGCTACGGCACCGCCGCGGAGATCTCCGCCGACTACGACCCGGGTCTCGAGGTGGTCTTCGTGGCCACCGGCGAGGACTACCCGGACGCCCTGGCCGGCGCCGCCCGGGCCGGGCACCTGGAGACCCCGGTGCTGCTGGTCCGGCCGGACTCCATCCCCGGCACCACGCTCGATGAGCTGCTGCGGTTGCGTGCCGAGCACGTCGTCGTGCTCGGTGGTGAGAGCGCGGTGTCCGACGATGTGGTGAAGGAGATCGAGGCCCTGGTCTACACCGACTGAGGCGACCCGGGGCACCCGGCCGGCACACGGCATACGGGCGGGCACCCCGGCCCATGCACAGGACCCGCGGGACTTTCCGAAGTCCCGCGGGTCCTGCGTGTCGGTGCCGGATCAGACGACGGCGTCCTCGGGCACCCGACGCGCGTGCCGCAGGCCCAGGACGCCGAGGACCAGCATCAGCGCGGCGCCGATGTAGGAGGCGATGGCGGCGTAGCCGGCGATCTTGCCCATGGTGGCGAAGGCGTAGCCGTAGAGGAGCAGGCCGCGCAGCGTCTCGCCCTTGAACCGCGACTCGCGCTGGGCGGTGAGCTCGGCCGCGAGCTCCTCGTCACCCGCCTCCTCCGCCGCGGCGATGTCGGCGCCCAGGTCGGAGTAGGTCCGCCCGTCGGTGGAGTGGTCCATGTGCACCCGGATGAAGTAGTCGGCGTAGGCCCGGGCCTGGTCGCCGTTGGTCATCGGCTGGCCGGCGAACTCCTGCAGCGGGGCGTACTCCTCCCCCTCGATGGCGGCACCGGACGGCATGGTGATGTTCTGGGCCGACAGTTGCTCGTGGACCTGGTTGCCGACGAAGGTGCTGGCCCAGGTGAGCAACCCGCCGGCCACCAGCAGGACGACAGCCATCAAGAGGCCGGCTGCGGAGAGGAGGGTGTCGAGGGTCTTGCGACGCATGAGGGCGGTGCTCCTTGGGTCAGGGGTGGGTCGGTCGTCACCGTCGGTGACCCCTCCACGATCCCGCCGCGGGCGGTGCCGGGCACAGGGACCAAGGTCCCGACGCCACCGGCCGGAAGGCCCCAGTCCGGGTCGCGTCGTGTCGTCCGGCAGGGATCCGGAGGGGATCCGGGAGGGAACCGGAGCCCGTCCCGTCCCGTCACAGAGTCGATGTGGCCCGCCGAGGACGTGGTTCACTAAGCACGACGCGACCCGTTGGGGGTCTGCGCCGACACGAAGGGGGCGAGGCACCGCATGCTCGCTGCACTGACCGGGATGGGCCTATCCGCCGCCGCCGGCCTGAACGCCTACATTCCGTTCCTGCTCGTCGGGTTGATCGCGCGGTTCACCGACGTGATCAACCTCCCGGCGCAGTTCGCCTGGATCGAGTCCGACTGGGCCCTCGGTGCGGCCGCCGTGCTGCTGGTCGCCGAGCTCGTGCTGGACAAGGTCCCCGTCGTCGACCACCTCAACGATGCCCTCGGCACCTTCGTGCGACCCGCCACCGGCGGTCTGATCTTCGCGGCCACCCAGGCGGCCGAGGACCTGGAGCAGAGCAGCGGGTTCCTGCAGGAGAACCCGTGGATCTCGGTGGTCGCCGGCATCGTGATCTCCGGCCTGGTGCACACCGGCAAGGCAGTCACGCGGCCGGTCGTGAACGGCACCACGATGGGCTTCGGCGCCCCGGTCGTTTCCGCGGCCGAGGACACCGCGTCGGTGTCGCTGAGCCTGGTGGCCATCTTCTTCCCCGTCATCGTGATCGTCCTGCTGGTGCTGCTCGTCTGGGGCGGGTACGTCGCCTGGCGTGGCGCCGCGCGACGCAGACGTGCCAAGCAGCAGGCGCTCGACGACGCCGGCTACTACTGACGGATCAGGCCTGGTCCTCCCAGGCCCGGACCAGCCGCTCCGCGCCCAGCCTCAGGTCCTCCACGCTCGGCTCGCTGAAGGACAGCCGCAACCGGCCGGCGGAGGAGGCGTCACCCATCGGGACCCCGAACCACTCGCCGCGCTGGTAGGTCACTCCCCCGGCCTGTGCCGTGTCGAAGAGTGCCTGGCTGTCCAGCGGTCCGCCTCCGGGACCACGGGTCACCCGGGCCCACAGGAAGTAGCCGCCGCTGGCGGGTGAGATCTGCACCGCGTCCCCCAGTCCGTCCTGCAGGGTGGTCCGCAGTGCCGCCTCCTTGGTGGCATAGGCGGCGCCGGCCGCGCTGGTGGCCTCCTGATAGCCCGGGTGGGCGATGATGCGCAGCGCGAGGTCCTGCAGCACCCCGCTGGCCTGGCCGTCCAGGCGGTTGCGGAGCTTGACGAACCCCGGGGACAGCGTCGTCGGGACGGTGATCCAGCCCAGCCGGATGGCGGGGCCGAGGGTCTTGGCGAAGGTCTGCACCCCCACGACGTGCGGGTGACCCTCCAGCACCCGGGAGCCCTCGGTCGTCACGCCGGGGAAGGCCAGCTCCCGGTAGGGGTCGTCCGCGAAGACGGTGAACCCGTAGCGGGCGGCCAGGTCCACCAGGCGACGCGCCTTCTCACCGGACAGCACCGCCCCCGTCGGGTTGTGGAAGGTCGGCACCGTGAAGAGGGCCGCGGGGCGCAGGCCCTGCGCCAGGAGACCCTCGATGTGCTCCACGTCGATCCCGTCCTCCTCGACCGGCACCGGGACGACCTGCGCCCCGACGAGGTCGAGCACGCGCAGGAACAGCGGGAAGACCGGGTTGTCGACCAGCACGACCGCTCCCGGGTCGACGGTGCCGAGCGTGGCCAGGGCCAGTCCCTGGATGCCTCCGGCGGTCACGATGATCTGGTCGAGACCGACCCCCGAGCGGTCGGCCAGGAACGAGCGGAACTCCTCGGTGCCCGGCGCCGGGACATACTTCAGCGACGCCGCGAATCCGGCGTCTGAGGTCATCGCCAGGGCTGACTCCCGGTACAGCCCGGTCGGCAGCAGCGCGGGGTCCGGGTTGCCACCCCCGAGGTCCACCGTGCCCGGTCGGATCGTGATCAGGCTGGCGTCACCGAAGCCGGCACGTCCCGGCAGGCCGGCCATCAGCCGGCTGGCGATCGACGCGACGTCGGATCCAGCGGGGGTGGTCATGACTCTCCTCGTGGTCGGGGACCCGGCCCGGTCGGACCGGTCATTGGATGAATCGGCGGGCGATCCAGTTGCCCAGGAACTGGACGGACTGCACCAGCGCGATCAGCACGACGATGATCAGGATCATCACCGGGTAGTCGAAGCGCTGGTACCCATACGTCAGGGCCAGGTTGCCCAGGCCGCCGCCGCCGACGGCGCCGGCCACTGCGGTGGCGTCGATCAGCGCGACGAAGATGAAGGTCAGGGACAGGATCAGCGGACCCAGCGCCTCCCGCCCCACGAAGCCGAACAGGATGTGCATCGGCTTGGCCCCGACCGCCCTGGCCGCCTCGATGACCCCGGGGTCGACGGCCACCAGGTTCGACTCGGCCACCCGGGCGATCCCCACGGACGCGGCGATGGTCAGCGGCAGGATCGCCGCGGCCGGTCCGATGCTGGTCCCCAGCAGGGACCGCGTCACCGGCGTCAGCGCGATCAACAGGATGATGAACGGGATCGGCCGCAGCGTGTTCACCACGATGTTCAGCGCGGTGTGCGCGACCCTGCTGCCCAGGATCTGACCCGGCCGGGTGGCGAACAGGAAGATCCCCAGGATCAGGCCGAGGATGCTGGCGAAGAAGAAGGACACCGACACCATGAAGAGGGTCTCGCCCAGGGCGTGACCGACCCGCTCCACGGTGCTGAACCCGAACAGGTCGCTCACCAGGACCTCACCTCCGCGTGCTGCTCCAGACCGGCGACGAAGGCGTCGACGTCGGAGTCCTCGCCGTACAGCGCCAGACTCAGTTGGCCGTACGGCATACCCTTGGCCCGGGAGATGCCGCCGGTGATCACGGTGAAGTCGACGTGGGACTCCCGGGCCAGCCGGCTCAGGAGGGGGGTCTGCAGCAGCGACTCCTGGACCACGACGGAGATCCGTCTGCCGCTGAAGTCCTGGCGCAGCTCGTGCTTGTCCGCCTCCGTGAGGGTCATCCGGGTGTAGGAGCCGACCAGCCCGGCGCTGACCGGGTGCTCCGGACGGGAGAGCACCTGGTGCACCTCACCCGTCTCGACCACCTGGCCGTGGGACAGGATCGCGAGCCGGTCGGCGAGCCTGGCGATGACGTCCATCTCGTGGGTGACGACGACGATGGTGATGCCGAACTCGGCGTTGGCCGCCTTGAGCAGATCGATGATCTCGGTGGTGGTCTGCGGGTCGAGGGCGCTGGTCGCCTCGTCCGCCAGCAGGATCGAGGGGCGGGTGGCGATCGCCCGGGCCACCCCGACCCGCTGCTTCTGACCTCCAGACAACTGCCGCGGGCGGGCGAAGGCCTTGCCGTGCAACCCGACGAAGTCGATCAGCTCGGCCACCCGATCGTTGATCGCCTCCCTCTTCCACCCGGCGAGCTTCAGCGGCACGGCGATGTTGTCGTAGACCGTCCGGGCGTTCCACAGGCTGAACTGTTGGAAGACCATGCCGATCGAGCGCCGCAGCGCCCGCATCTCCTCGCCCTTGAGCCGGCTCAGGTCGGTGCCGTTGACCGCCACCGTGCCCGAGCTGGGCCGTTCCAGACCGTTGATCAACCGCAGGAGCGTCGACTTGCCCGCCCCGGACTGGCCGATCAGCCCGTAGATCTCGCCCGCCTCGATGGAGAGGGAGACGTCCCGGAGGGCCAGGTGGGGGGCGCTGCCCTTGGTCGCCTCGAACTGTTTGGTGACGCCGGTCAGCCGGATGCGTTCAGCCATGGTGCCAGGGTGACAGGGACGTCCCGGTCACTGCTCGGTCAACTCGGCCAGCGCCGTGCGCAACTGGTCGACGGGGAAGTCCACGATGGTCGCCTCGCCGCGCTTCTCCTCTTCCAGCGCCTCCACCACGCGCTCGTCCCGGTAGGTCTCCTCGAGCAGCGGCCAGGCCTCGTTGTCCAGGTTGTCCGCCCTGGTGGCCACCACGATGATGTAGGGAGCCGAGGACTCGGCCGAGGCGTCCTCCAACGTCAGGGCGTCCTCGCTGGTGATGTCGAGCGCCGGGTCGAAGTCGTCGGTGGCGATCACGACCGCCTCGATCGAGGGGTCCTCGTATGCCGTCTGCACCGACTCGTGGGCCAGCCGCACCAGCTCCAGGTCCAGCGGGTTGCTCGTGATGTCCTCCTCGACGGGGAAGACACCGGCGGCGTCGTCCACCTCCAGCAACCCAGCCGACTGCAGGATGAACAGGGCACGGGAGAAGTTGGCCGGGTCGTCCGGCACGGCGATCCGCGCCCCCTCCGGGATGGACTCGGCCGAGTCGTGGTCCTCGGAGAACAGGCCCCACGTGGAGATCACGGTCGAGAACAGCGGCGTGATGTCGCTGTCGTTCTCCTTGTTGAACTGGCTGAGCCAGGCGATGTGCTGGAAGGCGTTCGCGTCCACCTCCCCCTCGACCAGGGCCGTGTTGGGCAGGTACGGGTCGGTGAAGTTGGTGAAGGTGATGTCCAGCCCCTTCTCCCTGCCGACCTCGATGATGGTGTCCTGGAAGTCGCTCTGCGCCGTGTCGGCGATGTGCAGCGGCACCAGGTCATCCGCGTCCTCGTCGCCGCCCAGGAGGCGGGGCACCAGCACCACGCCTGCCGCCACCACCAGGACCGCGACGACGCCGGCGATGCCCAGCTTCTTGCGCTTGCTGGACGCAGCCTCGAAGTGGGACTGGATCTCGTTGGAGCTGGACTCCTGGGACATGGCTTCTCCTGGGGCGGGCACGGGATATGAGCGATGCATAACGTACCCTTAGTTCTTCAGAAAGATAAACTTGGGGTCACCCGGTGCAGGAGTATCGAGTCAGTCGGAGCGGCGGGCGGCGAGCACGGCGTCGTAGAGCGCCTTGCGGCCCAGGCCGGTGCGGGCTGCCTCGTCGGCGCACACGTCCTTCAGCCGTTCCCCGGCGGCCACCCGCTGCTGTATGCCGTCAACTACCTCGGCGAGGTCGTGCGCGCCGTGGCCCCGGGTCGGGTCGGCACCGGCGACCACGACCGTGATCTCGCCCCGTACCCCGTCGGCGGCCCGGTCCCGCAACTCCCCGAGCGGGCCGCGCCACACCTCCTCGTAGGTCTTGGTCAGCTCGCGGCACACCGCGGCGGGACGGTCCTCACCCAGCGCGCCCGCCAGGGCCGCGAGCATCGCCGCCAGTCGGTGCGGGGCCTCGAAGAAGACCATCGTGCGGGGTTCGTCGACCAGCCCGGCCAACCACCGGTCCCGTTCGCCTGCCTTGCGCGGCAGGAACCCCTCGAAGCAGAACCGGTCGACCGGCAGCCCGGAGACGGCCAGCGCCATCAGCGCGGCGCTGGGGCCGGGCACACAGGTCACCTGGAGACCCTCGGCGACGGCGGCGACCACCAGGCGATAGCCGGGGTCTGAGACCGACGGCATCCCGGCGTCGGTGACCAGGAGCACCCGGTCCCCCGCGGCGATCCGCTCCACCAGGTCCGGGGTGCGGGACGCCTCGTTGTGCTCGTGGTAGCTGAGCACCCGCCCGTTGGGGTGCACCCCCAGCCGGTCACACAACCGCCGCAGCCGCCGGGTGTCCTCGGCCGCGACCAGGTCGGCGCCCGCCAGTTCCTCCAGCAGCCGGGGCGAGGCGTCCCGGGAGTCGCCGATCGGCGTCGCGGCCAGGACCAGGGCCCCGGGGCCCTGCGGGGTCACGAGCCGTGGCGGTACGCGCGCTGCAGGTCGCCGTTGAGCTGGGAGATGACGTTGAGCGGGATCCCCTTGGGGCAGGCGCGGGAGCACTCCCCGAGGTTCGTGCACCCGCCGAAGCCCTCTTCCTCGTACTGGCTGACCATGGACAGGACGCGGGCGTCCCGCTCCGGCTGCCCCTGCGGCAGCTCGCCGAGGTGGGTCACCTTGGCGCCCATGAAGAGCATGCCGGCGGCGTTCGGGCAGGCAGCCACGCAGGCGCCGCACCCGATGCATTCGGCCGCCATGAAGGCCCGGTCCGCATTGTCCTTGGGCACGGGGGTGGCGTGTGCGTCAGGGGCGGAGCCGGTGTCGGCGGAGACGAACCCGCCGGAGGCGATGATCCGGTCGAAGGACCCCCGGTCCACCACCAGGTCGCGGAGCACCGGGAACGCCTCGGCGCGCCACGGCTCGATGACGACCTCGTCGCCGTCCTGGAAGGACCGCATGTGCAGCTGGCAGGTCGTGGTGCGCTCCGGGCCGTGCGCCTGACCGTTGATCATCAGGCCGCACATGCCGCAGATCCCCTCGCGGCAGTCGCTGTCGAAGGCGACCGGCTCCTCGCCCTTCTCGATCAGTCGCTCGTTGAGCACGTCGAGCATCTCCAGGAAGGACATGTCCTCGGTCACGTCCTCGATGGGATAGGTGACCATCTGCCCCGCGTCGGAGGGGCCGTCCTGCCGCCAGATCTTCAGGGTCAGGTTCACTTGTAACTCCGTTGCTTCAGCTCGATGAACTCGTACTCCAGGTTCTCCTTGTGCAGCACCGGGTCGCCCGAGTCACCGCCCCACTCCCAGGCCGCGACGTAGGCGAACTCGTCGTCGTGCCGCAACGCCTCGCCGTCCTCGGTCTGCGACTCGGCCCGGAAGTGACCGCCGCAGGACTCCCGACGGTGCAGGGCGTCGATGCACATCAACTCGCCGAGCTCGAGGAAGTCGGCGACCCGGCCGGCCTTCTCCAGCGACTGGTTCAGCGTGTCGGCCGCGCCGAGCACCCGCACGTTGCGCCAGAACTCCTCCCGCAACGACCGGATCAGGTCGATGGCCTTGCGCAGCCCCTCCTCGCTGCGCTCCATCCCGCAGTACTCCCACATGATGTGACCGAGCTCCTTGTGGAAGGAGTCGACCGAGCGCTCCCCGTTGATCGCGAGCAGCGTCTGGATCCGCTCCTCCACGTCGGTCCGGGCCGCCACGACATCGGGATGCTCCTCGGTCAGCGGCTCATACGGGCCGGACGCGAGGTAGTCGCGGATGGTGTTGGGCAACACGAAGTAGCCGTCCGCCAGGCCCTGCATGAGGGCCGAGGCGCCGAGCCGGTTGGCACCGTGGTCGGAGAAGTTGGCCTCCCCGGTGACGAACAGGCCCGGGATGGTGGACTCCAGGTCGTAGTCGACCCACAGCCCGCCCATCGTGTAGTGCACGGCCGGATAGATCCGCATCGGGACCTGGTAGGGGTTCTCCCCGGTGATCCGCTCGTACATGTCGAAGAGGTTGCCGTACTTGGCCCGCACCGCGGGCTCGCCGAGACGCTTGATCGCGTCGGCGAAGTCGAGGTACACCCCGCGTCGGAAGTCCCCGACCTTCGGGCCGACCCCACGGCCCTCGTCGCACATGTTCTTGGCCTGCCGGGAGGCGATGTCGCGCGGCACCAGGTTGCCGAACGAGGGGTAGATCCGCTCCAGGTAGTAGTCGCGGTCCTCCTCCGGGATCTCCCGCGGGTCCTTGTCGCAGTCCTCGCGTGCCTTGGGCACCCAGATCCGACCGTCGTTGCGCAACGACTCGCTCATCAGGGTGAGCTTGGACTGGTGGTCACCGGAGACCGGGATGCAGGTCGGGTGGATCTGGGTGTAGCACGGGTTGGCGAAGTAGGCACCCTTGCGGTGCGCCCGCCAGTTCGCGGTGACGTTGCAGCCCATCGCGTTGGTGGACAGGAAGAACACGTTGCCGTACCCGCCGCTGGCCAGCACCACGGCGTCCGCCAAGTGGGTCTGGACCTCGCCGGTGACCATGTCGCGGGCCACGATGCCCCGGGCCCGCCCGTCGACGACGATGAGCTCGAGCATCTCGTGCCGGGGGAACATCTCCACCGTCCCGGCGCCGATCTGCCGCTCCAGGGCCTGGTAGGCACCGATCAGCAGCTGCTGCCCGGTCTGCCCGCGGGCGTAGAAGGTGCGGGAGACCTGGACACCACCGAAGGACCGGTTGTCGAGCAGTCCGCCGTACTCCCGGGCGAACGGCACGCCCTGGGCCACGCACTGGTCGATGATGTCGACGCTGACCTCGGCAAGGCGGTAGACGTTGGTCTCCCGGGAGCGGTAGTCCCCACCCTTGACCGTGTCGTAGAACAGCCGGTATGCCGAGTCGCCGTCCCCCTTGTAGTTCTTCGCCGCGTTGATGCCCCCCTGGGCGGCGATGGAGTGGGCCCGGCGCGGGCTGTCCTGGTAGCAGAACGACTTCACGTTGTAGCCGGCTTCACCCAGGGTCGCCCCCGCGGAGG
Source organism: Ornithinicoccus sp. (assembly GCF_057176825.1). NCBI lineage: Bacteria > Bacillati > Actinomycetota > Actinomycetes > Micrococcales > Intrasporangiaceae > Ornithinicoccus > Ornithinicoccus sp. Next base: position 3,465,642 of record NZ_CM169976.1, read on the forward strand.
CCCCCGCCAGGCCGGTCCCGACGATGATGACGCTCAGCTTGCGGCGGTTCGCCGGGTTCACCAGCTTGGCGTCGAACTTGCGCTGCTGCCACTTGCCGGTGATGTCCCCGGCCGGGGCCTTGGCGTCGGCGACCGGCTCCCCCTCGCGGTAGAGGCCGTCGATCAGGCTCTGCGTCATGGTGTCTGGGGCTCCGTCCTCGTCGGGGTCCGGTCGGTCACGTCGGTCACGGGATGATCCCGAACAGGATGCACAGGGGCGGCGCCAGGAAGCCCACGACGACGACGACGGCGACCGCCACCGACACGACGCGGATCACCTCGGCACGCTTCAGGCTGGTGTTCAGACCCAACGTCATCGCCGCGCTCCACACCCCGTGCAGCAGGTGCATCCCGAGCGCGAGCACCGCGACGACGTAGATCAGGACCGCCCACCACACCTCGAAGCTGGAGACCAACCGGTCCGAGGGGCGGGCGAAGTCGCCGTTGATCTGGATGGTGTTGGTGGTGAAGTGCAGCAGGTGGAACACCACGAAGATCAGCAGGGCCACCCCGCCCCACCGCATGGCCTTGGAGATGAAGAGCGACTTCACCGCCTTGTTCACCTGGTAGCGGGTCTTGCGGGCCTGCCCGGCGCGGGACCACAGCACGAACGCCGACCAGGCGTGCAGCACCAGGCTCACCACCAGGGTGATCCGCATGATCCACAGGAAACCGCCGTAGGGCAGCATCGGCTCCCCGAACTCCCGCAGGTGGTGCGCGTACTCGTCGAACGCGTCCTTCCCGCCGAAGATCATCAGGTTGCCGTACATGTGGGCGACGATGAAACCGATGAAGACCAGGCCGGTCACAGCCATCACGGTCTTCAGCACGATGCTGTTGGGTCCGGTGCGTGGACCTGCGGAGACAGTTTGGGTGGCCACGGGGGGACTCTACTACTCCCCCATCCCCCGCCTGACGGATCATCCCCGGAAAGCCGCCTACGATGGCGCCGTGACTGATGGGGAGGCCGCCGCCGCGCTGCGGGAGCGACTCCTGGGACGGTCGCCCGGAGCGGCGCGAGATCCGGTGGGGGTGGTGGGGCCCGATCCTGGCGATGCTGGTCGGTGGCGCCCTGCGCTTCGTCAACCTGGGCCACCCGCACCGGCTGATCTTCGACGAGACGTACTACGTCAAGCAGGGCTGGTCGATGATCCAGCACGGTCACGAGCGCGCCATCAAGGAGGGCCTGGAGGAGCCGGACGAGCTGTTCACCACCGGCAACGCCGACGTCTTCGGCGACCGCGCCGGACATGGTGGTGCACCCGCCCGTCGGCAAGTGGATGATCGGCGCCGGCGAGTGGCTCTTCGGCATCGACAGCTCCTTCGGCTGGCGGTTCGCCTGCGCCGTGGTGGGCACGCCTGTCGATCCTGATGCTGGGCCGGGCGGCCTGGCGGATGTTCCACAACGCCACCCTGGCCACGGTGGCGGCGACGCTGCTGGCCGTCGACGGTCACCACTTCGTGCACTCCCGCACCGGCCTGCTCGACGTCTTCGTGATGTTCTGGGCGCTGGCGGCGTTCTGCGCGTTGCTGGCCGACCGGGACCATTCCCGCCGCCGCCTCGCCGACCGGGTGACCGCGCTCGGTGGTCCCCGGGCCCTGGACGGCCCCGGGTACGGACCGGGCACCGGCATCCGGTGGTGGCGCGTGGTGGCCGCGGTCTGCCTGGGACTGTGCCTGGGCACCAAGTGGTCGGGCGGCTACTTCCTCGCGGTATTCGGCCTGATGACCGTCTGGTGGGACATCGGGGCCCGGCGCACCATCGGGGTGCCCCGGTGGTTCCGTGCGGGAGTGCTGCGCGACGGCATACCGGCGTTCCTGACCATCGTGCCCGTCGCGATCGTGACCTACCTGGCCACCTGGGCCGGGTGGTTCGCCTCCGACGACGGCTACAAACGGCACTGGGCCGCCGACAACCCCACGGAGGGGCTGGGCCGGCTGGTGCCGGACTCCCTGCGCTCCCTGTGGTCCTACCACCAGGAGGTGATGACGTTCCACGTCGGCCTCCAGAACGAGCACGCCTGGTCCTCCAACCCGTGGTCCTGGATCGTCCAGGGCAGGCCGACCCTGTTCTACTCCGAGTGGCCGTCCGAGGGTGAGATGGGCTGCACGGCCTCGGAGTGCGTGGCCTACATCGCCTCGCTGGGCAACCTGTTCGTCTGGTGGGGCGGTGCCGCGGGTCTGCTGGTGGTGGCGTTCCTGTGGCTCTTCGGCCGCGACTGGCGGGCCGGGGCCGCCCTGTCCGGGATCGTCGCCGGGTGGTTGCCCTGGTTCCTCTACCAGACCCGGACCATCTACTCCTTCTACGCCGTGGCGTTCGTGCCCTGGCTCGTCCTGGTCGTCGTCTGTTGCCTGGGGCTGGTGCTCGGCAGGGACACCGACTCCCCCACCCGGCGTCGGTGGGGCCTGGCGATCGTGTGCACCTACGTGCTGCTCGCGGTCGCGATGTTCGCCTGGTACTACCCGGTCCACACCGCCGAGGTGATCCCCCGGACCCAGTGGCAGTGGCGTCTCTGGTTCGACTTCTGGACCTGACGTGTGCCACCCCGGGCGCCCATTCGTCCGTTCGGACACGCGCACTCACTAGGCTGCGACGTGATGGGACGCACGAGACGGTTCTCCTCCCTCCTGCTCATCGGGGTGCTGGCGGGGTGCGGATCTGACGGAGACGACGGGGACGACGGGGCAACCCCGCCGGACACCGCCGAGCCCACCACGCAGGACGCCGCCACGAGGCCGCCGTGTGACGCCGGCGAGGACGCGCAGTGGCTCGACCTACTGGACACCGGGGAGCCGGACGCCTTCGCGCTCGGCGAGGGTCCCGCGGGGGTGATCCTGCTCCACCAGAACGACGGTCGCGCCTGCGCCTGGGTCCCCTTCGCGGAACGGCTGGTCGAGGAGGGGTACGCCGTGCTGGTCCCCGTGATGGACAGCGGGACCTGGCCGCAGCCGGTGATCAGCCGGGGTGCCGAGCAGTTGCGCAGCGGGGGCAGCGACCGGTTGGCCCTGGTGGGAGCGTCGATGGGCGGGACGTATGCCGTCGCCGCGGCGCCCGACCTAGCCGAGCCCCCGGCCGCCGTGGTGGCGGTCTCGGCCCCGGACTACTACCGGGGAGCGAGCGCGCGCGACGTGATCGGCGACCTGGCCCTGCCGATGCTGCTCGTGGCGGCGCAGGATGACGCGGGCTTCGCGGGCGAGGCCGAGGCGATGGCTGACGCCGCCCAGGACGCCGAGGTCCTCATCCTGCCGGGGTATGCCCACGGCATCCGGCTGCTGGACCAGGATCCCGCTGCGGCCGAGGCGGTGCTCGAGGCGTTGCGCGAGCACGTCCCGGTCGGTACCGCTGCCGACTGAGCCGGCCCGCCAGCGCCCTACTCCGTCAGGCCCATCGCCTCGGCCAGCGCCAGGTGCTTGCTTCCCTCCTCGGCACGTCCGGCCCGCTGCAGCGTCCGCGCCAGCACCAGGTGGGCGTAGGCGTCGCTGGGCCACCGCTCCACGATGATCTTCAGCTCCTGCTCGGCCCGGCCGAGCTGGGCGGAGTGGTAGTAGGAGCGCGCCAGCAGCAGCCGCAACTCCTGCTGGTCCGGCTCCTCGTCGACCAGGCCGCGCAGGATCGTGGCCGCTCCGGCGTAGTCCTTGGTCTCGAACAGGAACGTGGCTCGGTCGTACCGGGCCGATGCATCGGTCATGCTCCCGAGTCTGCCCGACGTCCTCGTGCGCTGCTGAGCGGCATACCTTCTGCCACGATGGGGTGGTGCGCGGACGGGCCGCGCCAGGAAGGACACACCGTGGGCATCGGACTCGGCATCACCCTGCTGGTCGTCGGAGCGATCCTGAATTTCACCAACCTGGACAGCGACTACCTCGGCACCAACCTGGACACGGTCGGCTGGATCCTGATGGGTGGCGGCCTCCTGGCCATCATCCTCGGCCTGATTCAGAACGCCCAGCGCACCCGGACCTCGCACACCGTGGTCGAGGAGCGTCGCGGTGGTCCCGACGTCATCGAGCGTGACGTGATCGAGCGCCCGGAGGACCCGCGCCGCTGAGGACTCGCAGGCTGCCGGTCGGCCGGGTCCGCGGCTCCGGCAGCACCAGGGGTCCCGGCCCGGGGCTGATCCGACCGAGCACCCGGGGCGAGATGGCCCCGGTGCTGGCGCCGCGGCCGGCCACGGGCACGGTCCCCGGGCACCCGTGCCAGGTGAGGAAGCCAAGCAGGCACCACAGCAACGCCTCCTTGGCGGAGGGGTCCACGCCGTATGCCGTCGAGGGCGCCACGCGGGTGGGTGCGAGCCGCCGTCCCAGGGCGCCCATCAGGCGCGGGTTGCGCACGCCTCCCCCGGACACGACGATCTCCTCCACCCAGTAGCTCGCGACGGCATCGGCCACCGTGCGTGCGGTGAACTCGGTCAGGGTCGCGAGCAAGTCGGGCCCGGTCGGTTCCGTCCCGGCTCCCCCGGCATCCAGGTCGGCGAGCGCCCGGTCGAGCAGCGCGGCCGAGAAGTGCTCCCGGCCGGTCGATTTCGGCGCGGGCCGACGGAGGTAAGGGTCCTCGAGCAAGCGCGCCAGCAGGGCCTCGTGCACGGTGCCCGCCGCGGCGAGCTCCCCGTCGACGTCGTGTGCCAGCCTGCCGCCGGAGACCCGCGCCGCTGCCAGGTCCAGCAGGCAGTTGCCCGGGCCGGTGTCGAACGAGGCCAGGAGTGCCCCCGTGGTCTCGACGACCGACACGTTGGCGATGCCGCCGAGGTTGAGTGCCCCGGCCCTCCTCCCCGGCACCGCGCCGCTCAGCCACAGCGCGTCGAAGGTGCTGGCCAGGGGCGCCCCGTGGCCACCTGCCGCGACGTCGCTCGCCCGCAGGTCCGAGACGACGGGGGCCCGGACCCGCTCGGCGATCCAGGCGGGCTGGCCGATCTGGAGCGTCCCCCGGCACTGCCCGTCGACCACGTCGTGGAAGAGCGTCTGCCCGGGTGAGACCACCAGATCCGCCTGAACCCGGCGGGTCCGGAGGGCCTGCGCGGTCACCTCCGCGAGCGCCCGGCCCAGGTCGTTGTCCAGGCGACAGAGGGCGGCGGGGTCGGTCGTCGCCGGCGGCAACAGGGCCAGGACTCGCTCCCGCAGGTCGCCCGGCCAGGGCGCCTCGGCCGTCAGGAGGACCTCCAGCGCGACGTCCGGACCGTCCCAGTGCGCCTCGACTACCGCGACGTCGATCGCGTCCGCGGAGGTGCCCGAGGACACCGACGCGACGATCACGGCCCGGCCACCGCGTCCCGGGTCCGCCCGTCGTGCCGGGCCAGTCGATCCCGCGCCTCCGCGACGTCGACCCCGGCCAGCAGCGCGACCACTGCGGTCTTGGTGTGGCCGTCGGCTGCGGCAAGGGTGTCCGCCGCGGTCCCGGCATCCACCCCGCAGGCCTCGCGGATGATCCGCTCGGCCCGCCGGCGCAGCTTGCCGTTGGAGGCCACCACGTCCACCATCCACGGCCCGTAGGTGCGTCCCAGCCGGACCATGGCGGTGGTGGACAGCGTGTTCAGGGTGATCTTCTGGGCCGTCCCGGCGGTGAGCCGGGTGGATCCGGCGATGACCTCCGGCCCGGTGAGCAGCTCGATGACCACGTCCGCCGTGGCCGGGGACCGTGGGTTGTTGACCACCGCGACCGTGGCGGCGCCCAGGTCGCGGGCGGTGCGCAGGGCCGCCAGGACATACGGTGTGCGCCCAGACGCGGTAATCCCCACGACGGTGTCGGCGGGGCCCAGTCCGATGGCCCTGAGGTCCTCCGGCGCCTGCTCGGCCCGGTCCTCGGCCCCCTCGACGGCAGCGGTCGAGGCGCCGCCTCCCGCCAGCACGGCCACCACCCGCTCCGGCGGGACCCCGAACGTCGGGGGGCACTCCGCGGCATCCAGCGCCGCCAGCCGGCCCGGTGTCCCGGCGCCGACATAGACCAGCCTGCCCCCGCGGTCCAGCGATCGCTCCACCAGGAGCACGGCCTCGGCGATCGCGTCCCGGGCTGCCTCCACGGCCGCGGTCACCCGGTGCTCGGCCGCCAGCAGGACGTCCACGACCTCGTGGCGACCGCGCCGGTCCAGGTCCAGCAGGTCCCGTCGGGCCTGCTCGGTGTCGAGGTCGTCGACGTTCTCCTCGGCCAGGTGCTGGTCGCTCACTGCGCTCTCCTCCGGTCATGACTCATCCAGGCTCCGTGCCTTCCGTGCGGGGTCGGCGCACCAGGTGCGCCTCGTGGGGTAGGTCGCGGCGGTCGGCGAGCAGCAGCGCACCGTCCAGGGCGTCGCCGACGCTCGGCACCCCCTTGAGTTCGTCGGGGAGGCGCTCGGCCCACCGCTCGCGCAGGGTGGGCACCTCGGCCAGGCCGCCGGCGAGACACACGGTCCTTGCCCCTGTCGTGCGCGCGCAGGCGGCGGCCGTCTCCAGCCAGGCCCCGACGGCGCCGTCCAGGATCCGCCGCGCCGCGGGGTCCCCCGCACCGGCCGCGGCCACGACATCGGGCACCAGGGAGGCTGACCAGCGGGGCAGGGTCCCGTCGGCGGGGACCAGGTCGGGGAGCCCGTCGGGAGGCCCCAGCCGGCGGGTCACCAGGTCGGTGAGGTGCGTGGGGCGGTCCCGCCCGTCGTGGGCGCGCAGCACCGCGCGGAGCGCCTGACGGCCGATCCAGGCCCCGCTGCCGCGGTCGCCCAGCCAGTGCCCCCACCCGTCGGTGCGCTGCCACCGGCCGGTCTCGCCCAGGCCCACGGCCACCACGCCGGTCCCCGCCAGCAGGAGCACCCCGGCGCGGCCGCCGAGGTGCCCGGCGTGCCCGACCACCGCGTCCGAGCCCACGACGACCTCGGCCGCGGGCCAGTCCCCGGCGACCAGTGCGGCGAGCCGCTGCACCGCTGCCCGGGAGGCGATCGCACCGGCGGCGCCCACCACCACGGCACGGACCTCCGGCGGCGGGACGACCGTCCCGAGGTCCTCCACGGCGCGGCGCAGCGCGGCCAGGCCGTCCTCCGGCCCGTCGGGGGCCGTCAGCCCGGTGAATCCGGTCCCCCGCCCGTCGCGCACGATGCCCCGTGCCACGACCCGAACCCGGCACGACGTGCGCCCCAGGTCGCACCCCAGCACGGGCCCCTCCACAGACGGCACCTCAGGCACCGGCCAGCAGGTCGAAGGCCGCCACCAGGCTGGCGCCACCACCCCAGGTGCGGATCCGGGTGTGGCACTGTGCCCCGCCCCCCGGGGCGTCGTCCGAGTGGTCGGCGCAGCCCGGAGGGGCGGCGTCGATGACCACGACATCCGGGCGGATGGCGAGCGCCGTCTCGACCAGGTGGTCCCGGTCCGCCCCGTCGACGACCAGGACCGGCACCCGGTCGGGTTCACGGGCCACCAGGGCCCGGAGACGGGCACCGTCACCGCGATGGAGCTCCTCCACCCGTGCGTCCGGCCAGTGACGGGTGCAGGCAGCGGGCAGCAGACTGTCCCCGGCGGCCATGTTCCGCCGGGAGGCGACCAGCACGAGGGGCCCCCGGTCGGCGGCGACGCCAGCGGGTGCGCCGGACACCCGGAGCGAGCGGACCGCCGCGTCAAGGGCCTCGGCGAGGCCCACCGGGTCAGCCTCCCCGTGCGGGTCCGGCGCCCGCTGTGTGCGCCGCCAGGTAGCCAACTCCGACATCCGACGGGCTGCCTCCTCCAGGCGGACGACCGGCAGTTCCCCGGTATCGACCGCGGCGAGCACCGCCCGGCGCACGTCCTCGAGGACCTGCTCCGCGGCATACGGCTCGGGGAAGACGGGGTTGCCGATGCACACCGCGTCGACGCCGGCCCGGAGTGCCGCGACGGCTCCCGCACCCCGTCCCATGCCGCGGGAGATGGCCTGCATGTCGAGGGCGTCCGTGGCGACCACGCCGTCGAACCCCAACTCGGATCGGGCCACCCGCAGCCAGGCGCCGCTGACCGTGGCCGGCTCGGCGGCGACCGCCGGATAGACGACGTGGGCGGTCATCAGCACCCGTACCCCTGCGGTGACCGCCGCCGCGAACGGCGCCAGGTCCCGGTCCCGGAGCAGTTCCTCGGGGTCATCGACCACGGGGAGCTCGAGGTGGGAGTCCGTCCGGGTCGCGCCGTGCCCCGGGAAGTGCTTGGCGCAGGCAGCGGCCCCCGACTGCTGCACCCCGGTGACGAAGGCGACCCCGTGACGGGCCACGAGCGCGGGGTCGGCGCCGAAGGACCGGACGCCGATGACCGGGTTCTCCGGGTCGGAGTTGACGTCGACCACGGGGGCCAGCACCACGTCGACCCCGGAGCGGACCGCCCGCGCACCCATCGCCAGGGCCACGCGTCTCGTGGTGTCGGGCTCGTCGAGCACCCCGAGCGCGGCGTGCCCCGGGAACGGCGACCCGGCACCGTGGTCCAGCCGGGTCACCGTGCCGCCCTCCTCGTCGCACCAGACGAGGGCATCCCCGTGGTCCCGCAGTTGCGCGGCCAACTGCTCCGGCGGCACGGTCCCGGCGACGTTGTGGGCGAACCAGGCGACCCCACCCAACCCGGCCGACAGCTCGGCCGCGAGCCAGGCGGGGACGTCGGGTCCGGCATACCCGGTGACCAGCAGCCCGGAGACCAGGCGACGCAGCCCGGGGTCGGCCGTGCGGCCGCTCACCCCTTCACCGCCCCGGAGACGAGACCCTCGGAGAGCCGGCGCTGCACCACCACGAAGAAGAGCATGACCGGCACGGTGATGAGGGTCGACCCGGCCATGATGGCCCCCCAGTTGTCGCTGTCGCGCCCGAAGAAGCTGCGCAGCCCGGCGGCGGCGGTGAACTGGGCCTGGTCGTCCATGAAGGTGATCGCGAAGATGAACTCGTTCCACGCCATGATGAAGGAGAAGATGCTGGTGGCCACCAGACCCGGCATCACCAGCGGCAGCAGGACGGACCGGAACATCCGCCCCCAGCTGGCGCCGTCGACGTAGGCCGCCTCCTCGATCTCCTGCGGCACGGCGGCGACGAAGCCGCGGAGCATCCACACCGCGAAGGACAGCGAGAAGGCCACATAGACGATGACCAGCCCCAGCAGGCTGTTGAGCAGGTGCAGGCTGCGGGCCTGCAGGAACAGCGGGATGACCAGGGCCTCGAGCGGGACCATCTGCACCGTGAGGATCATCAACAGCACCGTGGTGCGCAGCCGGAACCGGAAGCGGGCCACGGCCACCGCGGCCAGCAGCGCCAGCAGCCCACAGGCCAGGACGGTGCCCGCCGCCACGATGAGGGAGTTGAGCAGGTAGGTGGAGAACTGCCCCCGACCCAGGACGTAGCGGAAGTTGTCCAGGGTCAGGTCGGTCGGCAACAGGTTGCGGTTGCCGTCGTTGGCATTGGCGTCCAGGGCCGTGGAGATCATCAGGAACGCCGGGGCCAGGGTGAAGACAAGGAGCGCCACCACCGCGACACCGGTGAGCACCCGGCCCAGTGCGCTCTGGCTGCCGACGGTCACAGGTCCTCCTCCTCCGAGAAAAGCACCCGCAGATAGACCGCCGTGATGGCGAGCAGCAGCAGGGTGAGCAGCACCGCGATCGTGGATCCCAGACCGAACTGGCGCTGGCTGATGCCGGTGACGTAGGACCAGGTGCCCAGGTTGAGCACCTCACGGTTGGCGCCGCTGCCGCCCGGCATCAGATAGACCTGGGCGAACACCTTGAAGTCCCAGATCGTCGACAGGATGGTGACGACCGCGAACACCGGCCTGAGCGTGGGGAAGGTGACGTGCCAGAACCGCTGCCAGGCGTTGGCACCGTCGATCATCGCCGCCTCCATCATGTCCCGCGGCAGCGTCATCAGGGCGGCCAGGACGGTGACCGCCACGAACGGGAAGCCGTGGTGCACGACGTTGAGGACCACGATGGCGTAGAACGAGAGCCGGTCGGCGAACCAGTTGACGCTCGAGGCGTCGGCCAGCCCGAGTGCCGCCAGGCCCCGCAGCACGGGGCCGTTCGGGGCGTCGAACAAGTACACCCAGACGTAGGTGCCGCTGACCGCGGGCATCGCCCACGCCACCAGGATGGTGGTGGTCACCAGGCCCCGCATCCAGGGGCCCAGCCGGGCCAGCAACAGGGCCACCAGGGTCCCGAAGACCACCGTGAGCAGCACGGTGACCACGGCGAACACCACCGTGTTCCCCAGGGCGGTGCGCAGCAGCGGGTCCCCCAAAATCCGGGAGTAGTTGTCCCACCCGACGTAGTTGCTGAGCCCCTGGTTGAGCTCGCGCAGCCCGTAGTCCTGGAAGGACAGGTCCAGCACCCGGTACAGCGGGAACAGCAGGAGCAGGCCCAGGGTGAGCAGGGCCGGCGCGAGCAGCAGCCAGGGACGCCACACCCTGCGGTGCGGCAGCGTCCGGTGGCGCCGGGGTCGCTGCTGCACCGCGGGGCGGGGCGGGGCTGCCTGGTCCGGTGCCGTCATCGGCCCCCGGATCCGAAGATCTCGTCCATCTCGGCCTTGGCCGCGCTGCTGGCCTCCTCCACCGTGGAGTCGCCGGACAGGACCTGCTGGAGGAGCGCCGCGAGGGTCTTCTTGCCCTGCACCTGCTCATACAGCGGTGTCACCGGCACGCTGGCGCCTGCCTCCGCCATCTGCTGGGCGAACGGCGCGACCAGCGGGTCGTCCTGCGCCTGCACCTCCTCCAGCAACGAGGCCGTGCCCGGGAAGTAGCCGCTGTCCTGGCCCCAGGCGGAGGCGAACTCCCCGGTGGTCATCAGCTCGACGAAGGTCCAGGCCAGCTCCGGGTTGTCGGTGTTGTTGAAGATGCCCAGGTGCGAGCCGCCCAGGAAGGAGGGGCTCAACCCGCCGTCGGGGCCCGGGATGGGGAAGGCGCCGATCTTGCCCTCCAGCTCGGGGTCGGCCTCCAGCAGCGAGCCGATGGTCCAGTTGCCGGCGATCATCATCGTCACCTCGCCCCGTGCGAAGGCGTCCCGCACGTCGGCCTCGTTCCAACTCTGTGCCGCGGCGGAGGAGAAGTCGTGCTCGGTCGCCAGGCCGGTGTAGAACTCGATGCCCTCCTGGGCCTCGGGCGAGTCGACACCGGAGGTCCAGGTCCCCCCCTCCTCGGTGGCCAGCTCACCGCCGGCGCCCCAGATGAACGGCAGCAGCCCGAACTCGCTGTCACCGGGGATGGGGAAGGGCAACATGTCCGGCTCCTCCTCCTGCACGGCCTCCCCGACGGCGACCAGTTCGTCCCAGGTGGTCGGGGGTTCCACCCCGGCCGCCTCGAAGACGTCGGTCCGGTACACGATCGAGCGCACCCCGGCATACCAGGGCATGCCGTACAGACCCTCCTCGTAGGTGCCGGCGTCCACCAGCCCCTCGACCAGGTCCTCCCCCAGGCCGGCCGCGGCGACACATTCGTCCAGCGCGACCAGCGCCCCGGCGTCGGCGAACGAGGGGGTCCAGGTGGTGCCGACCTCGGAGACGTCGGGCGTCGTCCCGCCGGCGATCGCGTTGTTCATCCGGGTCTGCGCGTCGCCCCAGGCCTGGAACTGCACGTCCAACGTCGCGCCGGTCTGCTCCTCGAACGCCTCGGCCACCTCCTCGAAGAAGGGCCCGGAGTCGGGGTTGGTCCCCTCCATGATCCAGACCGTGAGCTGCTCGCCCTCGGCGCTGCCGTCGGTGATCGGCTCGCAGGTGTCTCCGGACAGCTCGGCCGCGTCCGTGCTGCCGCCGTCTCCGCCGCTGCACGCGGCGAGTGCCAGGGCCAGGACGGACAATCCCGCGGCGCCGCGGAACGCCCGGGTCCGACGGTGTGCCCGGGCGCGAAGGTCCCCGGGGTCGTGGGTCGGGGTGATGCGCATCGTGTGATCCTCTCGTCGCACTGGCGTCGACCAGTGGGCTACGTTCCGGCACCCCGTGGTGGGGCGCCGAGCGGTTCTGGATAGATCTGGGCAACGATCCGGTAGCGGTCCCCCCGGTAGAGCGACCGGACGAACTCCCCCACCCGGCCGCCGCTCACCCGGGAGGTCCGTTCGAAGCGGAACGCGGGTGTCCCCTCAGCGACCTCGAGCAACTCGGCCTCGACACCGGCCACCACCGCGGGCTCGATCACCTGCTGTCCGGTCTTGATGTGCAGGCGGTACCGCTCCCCGAGCAGGGCGTAGAAGGAGGCGTGCTCCAGGTCGGCGCCGGTCAGGCCCGGCACCAGGTCGCCCGGCACGTAGAGGTCCTCCAGGGCCATCGGCACATCGTCGGCCAGCCGGAGCCGACGCACGTGCAGCACGGCGGCGTTGGGCTCGATCTCGAGCAGCGCGGCCAGCGACAGGTCCGCGGGCAGGCGGCGGGAGAGCACCGTGCGGCTGTCGGGTCGCAACCCCCGGGCCCGCATGTCGTCGGAGAAGGAGGTGGCGGTCAACGGTGTCGCCACCGAGGACGGGGCCACGAAGGTCCCTGCCCCGGGTTTGCGGACCAGCCGCCGCTCGGAGACCAACAGATCCGTCGCCCGCCGCAGCGTCATCCGGGCGACCTCGAACTCCTTCGCGAGCTCCCGCTCCGCCGGGAGCGCCTCCCCCGGCAGCATCGTCTCGATGCGCGCGAGCAACCGGTCCCGGACGAGCGCGTGCTTGGTGGACGCGACGGACATAGACCATTGGTACACCCATTGGCCTAGTTCGCGCCAGACCCCCCGGTGTCCCCCGGTGTGTCGGACCCGGCCGCGAACTGGGTGAGCAGCCCGGGTGTCGCGGAGTCCGCGAGACGCACGGCCATCTCCAGCGGCAGGTCCTTCACCTCGACGACCTCGGGGCCCGCCGCGGTGGTCGCGAGCAGGGTGGCCAGTCCCCTGCGGCGCTGGAAGAAGCTCTGCTGGACCACCCAGCCGATGATGCCCTCGCGCTCCAGGGCGTGCCGCTGCCGCACCAGGGCACCGTTGCCGCTGACCAGGTAGCGGGGGGTCAGCTCGTGCCCGAGGTTGCGGTAGTTCTCATAGCCCGCCCACAGCCCGAGCAGGGCGAAGACCACGCCGACCAGGACCGGCACCCAGGCGGACCAGTCCAGCAGGTGGGTGGCCACCATCGCCACACCGACGAAGACCGGGGTGTCCCACTGGGCGCGGACGTACTGTCGCGTGCGGGACTGCGGACCGTGCTGGCGCAGCCTCAGGGTGAGGGGCGTGTCCTCCTCCAGCACGGTGTGCCCCACCTGCTGCGCGACGGACCGCGGCGACGGCGGCAGGATCTTGCTCGTGCCGCCGGATCCCACACCGGTCGCCATGGTGAACAGCTCCGCTCCCCGGACCATCCGCAGCAGCAGCACCTCGCTCATCCGCACCCCGCGGACCTTGGCCTCCTCCACGGTGGTGGCCTTCGTGGTCAACAGCCCGCGGGTCACCCGCAGGGTGCCGCCGGGCTCCCGGACCACCCGCAGGTTCCACCACTGGATCACGTAGTTCACGGTGGACAACAGCACCCAGGCGATGAGGAGGATCAGGGTCACCGTCCCGACCACCACCACGAGGGCCTGCGCGGCCACCCGCTCCCAGGCCCCCTCGACGACGGACAGGTCGATGTCGATGTCGCCGATGTACTGGGAGGTGACACCGAAGACGGCGGCCACGATGGCCAGGCTGGAGAGACTGAATGGTGCGAACCGCAACCAGGACCAGTCGATCCGGGCGAGCTCCACCTCGTCCGGGTCCATCCCGTCGAGGGCGCCCTCCCCGGTGCCTTCCCGGGCGCCCGGCCCCGCACCCGCGCCGCTGTCGTCGACGGTCCCGGTGCTGCCGACGCCCACCGGGCGTCCGGGGGTGGGGACCACCTCACTGCGGCGCAGCAGGTAGCGGCGCAGCTCGGCGGCCTCGTCCTTGCCGAGCGCGTCCAGCTCGATCTGGGTGTCGTCCACCCCGGTGCCCACCTTGACCCTGGTCAGCCCGAGGATCCGGTGCAGCGGGCTGGCCTCCAGGTCGACGCTGCGCACGCGGTCCAGTGGGGCGGTCAGCACGTTGCGGCTGATCAGCCCCCGGCGCACCTGCAGCTGGGTGTCGGTGAAGCGGTACCGCGTGGCGATCCACGGCACCATGCCGAAGAGCAGGGCGGCCACCGCCATGAAGAGCGCGGCCCGGAAGGCCCAGTCGCTGCCGACGCCCCGTCCGACTCCGACCAGGGTGATCACGATCGGCACGGCCAACCCCAGCAGCGTCCGGACCGGCGTGACCAGGAGCATCTTGGGGTTCAGCTGGTGCCAGTCGTCCGTGCGCGCCAGCTCCGGCGGGGGCGGCAACGGGTATGCCGGACCCTCCGGGGGACCGTCGGGCGGCGGCAGGTCCGGTGCTGAGCCGGGCACCGTCGGTTCCGCGGCGGGGGGATCGTGTCGCGGCCCCGTGGGGAGATCGTGCCGGGGCCCCGTGGGGGGAGGCAGGTGCTCGGGTCCCGGGTCAGGGCCCTGGGTCACGTCGCGTCACCCTCGATCTGACCGGTGATCTCGGTCAGCTCCGCCACCACCTTCTCGGCCAGGTCCCGGTCCAGCCCCACGATGCTGATCGGTCCCGCCGCGGAGGCGGTGGTCACCGTGATCGAGGCGAGTCGGAACGCCCGCATCAGCGGCCCCTGCGTGGAGTCGACCGTTTGGACCCGCGACAGGGGCGCGATCCGCTGCTCCCGGCTGACCCACCCCGTCCGGGTGTAGATCGCCGTCGGGCTGACCTCCCAACGGTGCACGGCGAAGCGGTAGCGCGGCTTGACCAGGATGTCGACGACGGCGATGGCGCCGAACAGGACGAGCACGGCGGTGGCCCACCACCACCTCTCGGGCAGCGCGAAGAAGTACACGGCCAGCAGGATCCCCAGCAGCACGGTCTGGGTGATCAGCGCCTCGGTCGTCCAGTAGGCGATGGCCCGCGGTGAGACCTTGTGCTCGGGGTCCCGCAACTGGGACACCTCGACGCGCGACACCGGTGCCTCGGTCGGGCGCTCCTCCAGATCCCCCTCAGCCATGACCCAAGCCTCTCACGCGGGCGCGGGGCGCTCGTCGGCCCCGGTGGACGGCCGGGGTCACCGGAGGCTGGCGACGAGCAGCGCCTTGATCGTGTGCAACCGGTTCTCCGCCTGGTCGAAGACGATGCTGGCCCGCGACTCGAAGACCTCGTCGGTGACCTCGACCCCGTCGCCCAGGTGCGGGTACTGCTCGACCAGTTCTCGCCCCACGTCGGTGTCGGTGTCGTGGAAGGCCGGCAGGCAGTGCATGAACTTGGCCTGCGGGTTCTGCGTGGCGGCCATCAGGTCCGCGTTCACCTGGTAGGGCAGCAGCACCCCGATGCGCTCCCCCCACGCCTCCACCGGCTCGCCCATCGAGACCCAGACGTCGGTGTGCACGAAGTCCACGCCGGTCACGGCCTCCACCGGGTCCTCGGTCAGGGTGAGCCGGGCGCCGGTCTGGGCGGCTACCTCGCGGCAGGCGGCGACCAAGTCCTCCTCCGGCTGCAGTGCCGCCGGCGCCCCGATCCGCACGTCCATCCCCAGCTTGGCCCCGATGAGCAGCAGCGAGTTGCCCATGTTGTTGCGGGCGTCGCCGAGGTAGGCGTAGGAGATCTCGTGCAGCGGTTTGGTGGTGTGCTCGGTCATGGTGAGCACGTCGGCGAGCATCTGGGTGGGGTGCCAGTCGTCGGTGAGCCCGTTGTACACCGGCACGCCGGAGAACTCGGCCAGCTGCTCCACCACCTCCTGGGCGGAGCCGCGGTACTCGATCGCGTCGAACATCCGGCCCAGCACCCGTGCGGTGTCCTTGATGGACTCCTTGTGCCCGATCTGGGTGGACTTCGGGTCCAGGAACGTGGTGTGCGCCCCCTGGTCGGCCGCGGCCACCTCGAAGGCGCAGCGGGTGCGGGTCGAGGTCTTCTCGAAGACGAGGGCGATCGAGCGGCCCGTGAGGAGGGGACGCTCGGTGCCGGCCCGCTTGGCCTGCTTCAGCTCCCCCGCCAGGTCCAGCAGGTGCCGGATCTCCGCCGGCGAGTGGTGCTGGAGCGACAGCAGGCTGCGCCCTCGCAGGTTGACGGCCATGGGGCCTCCTCGGTGAGCGGTCGTCCGTGCCTACGGTCGCGCGGACGGAGTGCGGGTGGGTGCGCCACCCAGGGTAGGGCCCCGGGCCCCGATCCGGTGCGCCGGTCGCTACCCTCGGACCCACCGGCCACTCCCGCCGGAGCCGACACGACACAGCGAGGTGACCCCGTGGACCCCGAGGAGCTCGAGGCGATGGTCGAGGCGGTGCGTGACTTCGCCCAGGGCGAGTTCGCGCCGCACGCCGTCCAGTGGGACCAGGACAAACACTTCCCCGTGGAGGCGTTGCACCGCGCCGGCTCACTGGGGCTGGGCGGCATCTACACCCAGGAGGACGTCGGGGGCTCCGGGTTGGACCGTGCGGCCGCAGTCCGGATCTTTGAGGAGCTGGCCCGGGCCGACCCGACGATCGCGGCCTACATCTCCATCCACAACATGGCGACCTGGATGATCGATGCCTTCGCCGACGACGCGCAGCGGCAGCAGTGGGTCCCGACGCTGGCCTCGATGGAGACGCTGGCCAGCTACTGCCTCACCGAGCCCGATGCAGGCTCGGACGCTGCCGCGCTGCGCACCACGGCCCGCCGCGACGGTGACGACTACGTGCTCAACGGGGTCAAGCAGTTCATCTCCGGCGCCGGCACCTCCGGCGTGTACGTCGTCATGGCACGCACCGGGGAGCCAGGCCCCAAGGGGATCAGCGCCTTCATCGTCCCGGGCGACGCGGCCGGGCTGAGCTTCGGCGCCAACGAGCGCAAGATGGGGTGGAACGCCCAGCCCACCCGGCAGGTGATCATGGACCAGGTCCGGGTCCCCGCCTCGCAGCTCATCGGGACCGAGGGGCAGGGCTTCTCGATCGCGATGAAGGGGCTGAACGGCGGTCGCCTCAACATCGCCGCCTGCTCCCTGGGCGGGGCCCAGTGGGCCTACGAGCAGGCGATCGACTATCTGAAGACCCGCAAGGCCTTCGGGGCCCCGCTGATCACCCAGCAGGCCCTGGTCTTCCAGCTCGCCGACATGGGCACCGACCTGGAGGCCTCCCGGCTGCTGCTGCACCGGGCCGCCGACGCGCTGGACGCCGGCGACAAGGACGCGGTCCGGCTCTGCGCGATGGCCAAGAAGTTCGTCACCGACGCCTGCTTCGAGGTCGCCAACCGGGCGCTGCAGATGCATGGTGGATACGGCTACCTGTCCGAGTACGGCGTGGAGAAGGTGGTCCGCGATCTGCGGGTGCACCAGATCCTGGAAGGGACCAACGAGGTCATGCGGGTCATCATCGGCCGGTCCATCGTGGAGGCGGGCCGGTGAGCGCCGAGCAGCTGGCACCGGCGGAGCAGCCGGTCCTCTTCTCCACCACCGGGCACCTGGGGCACATCGAGCTGAACCGCCCGCGGGCCATCAACGCCCTGACCCACGAGATGGTCGGCCTGATCCGGGAGCAGTTGGACGCCTGGGCCACCGACGACGCGGTGCAGACGGTGCTGCTCACCGGTCGCGGCGACCGGGGCCTGTGCGCCGGCGGTGACATCGTCTCGCTCTACCAGGACGCCGTCTCCGGCGACGGGCAGTCCTCGGCACAGTTCTGGCACGACGAGTACCACCTGAACGCCCGCATCGCCGAGTACCCCAAGCCGTTCGTGGCCCTCATGGACGGCATCGTGCTCGGCGGCGGCATCGGGCTCTCGGCGCACTCCCGGATCCGGGTGGTCACCGAACGGTCCTCGATCGGTATGCCGGAGACCGGCATCGGCTTCATCCCGGACGTCGGTGGGACCTGGCTGCTCTCGCGGGCGCCGGGTCAGCTCGGCACGCACCTCGGCCTCACGGCGGGCTCGGTCGGGCCGGGTGACGCCCTGCTCGTGGGCCTCGCCGACCACTACGTCCCCTCCGACCGGCTGCCCGACCTGGTGTCCGCCCTGGCGACCGAGGACCCGGCTGAGGCGGTCGCCCGCCTCAGCGAGCCGGCGCCGGAGGCGCCCCTGGAGGCCGACCGCGGGTGGATCGACGCCGCCTACGCCCACGACACCGCCCCCGAGATCGTCGCGGCCCTGCGCGAGTGCCCCGAGGACGCAGCCGGGAAGGCCGCCGAGCGGATCTCGCGCAAGTCCCCGACGTCGGTCACGCTGACGCTGGAGGCGCTGCGCCGGGCGGCCACCCTGCCGGGGCTGCGCGAGGCGCTCGACACCGAGTTCCGCCTGGCGCTGCGGATCTTCGCCGGCCCGGACTTCCGCGAGGGCGTGCGGGCCCAGGTCATCGATAAGGACCGCAACCCCGCCTGGTCCCCCGCCACCCTGGAGGAGGTCGACCCCGGGACGGTCGCCCGTGCCTTCGCCCCATTCACCGACCGCCCCGAGCTCGGTCTCGGCGGCTCCCCCACCAGCCCTGCCCCCACGACACAGGAGTGAGCAGCACCATGAGCAAGGTCATCGCGTTCCTCGGACTCGGCAACATGGGCGGCCCGATGGCCGTCAACCTCCTCCGGGACGGGCACACCGTGCACGGATTCGACCCGGTCGAGGCGGCCCAGACCCACGCCCGGGAGCACGGCGTCGACGTGCGCCCCACCGCGGCCGAGGCCGTCGCGGGCGCCGAGGTCATCATCACCATGCTGCCCAGCGGCCAGCACGTGCTCGACGCCTACCGCGGCACCGACGAGTCGCCCGGCCTGCTCGCGCTGGCCGACCCCGGCACCCTGTTCATCGACTCCTCCACCATCGCCGTGGCCGACGCTCGCGAGGCCGCCCGGCTGGCGGACGAGGCGGGGCACCGGACCATCGACGCGCCGGTGTCCGGCGGGGTCGTCGGCGCCGAGGCCGGCACCCTGGCCTTCATGGTCGGCGCCTCGGAGGAGAACTTCGCGGCCGCCCAGCCGGTGCTCGAGCCGATGGCCAAGCGGATCGTGCACTGCGGCGAGGCCGGCGCCGGCCAGGCCGCCAAGGTGTGCAACAACCTCATCCTGGCGATCTCGATGATCGGGGTGAGCGAGGCCTTCGTGCTCGGCGAGCAGCTCGGGCTGACCCACGAGGCGCTGTTCGACGTCACCTCCAACGCCACGGCCACCTGCTGGGCGCTGAACACCAACTGCCCCGTCCCGGGCCCGGTGCCCACCAGCCCGGCCAACCGGGACTTCACCGGCGGATTCGCCAGCGCGCTGATGGCCAAGGACCTGGGGCTGGCGATGCACGCGGTCGAGCAGACCGGCACCGAATCCCGGCTCGGGTCGATGGCGGCGCAGATCTACCGGGCCTGGGCCGACGGTGACGCCGCCCGCCTGGACTTCTCCTCGATCATCAACGAGATCCGCGAGCACTCCGGTGCGGCGGACGGGGGTGCCGCGTGACGACATACGAGCACATCCTGGTGACCCGCGAGGACCGGGTCGGCATCATCACGCTGAACCGGCCCAAGGCCCTCAACGCGCTCAACAACGCGCTCATGCTCGAGGTCGTCACGGCGGCTCAGGAGATGGATGCCGACCGGGGCGTCGGGGCAATCCTGGTGACCGGGTCGGAGAGGGCCTTCGCCGCCGGGGCAGACATCAAGGAGATGCAGTCCCGGAGCTACCAGGACGTCTACCTGTCCGACTGGTTCGGCCCCTGGGACTCGCTCGCCCAGGTGCGCACGCCCCTGGTGGCCGCAGTGTCGGGCTACGCACTGGGCGGCGGCTGCGAGCTCGCGATGCTGTGCGACGTGCTCCTCGCCTCGGAGACCGCGAAGTTCGGCCAGCCGGAGATCAGCCTGGGGGTGATCCCGGGCATCGGCGGCTCGCAGCGCCTGACCCGCGCCGTCGGCAAGGCCAAGGCGATGGACCTGGTGCTGACCGGCCGCACCATCGGCGCCGAGGAAGCCGACCGTGCCGGGCTGGTGTCCCGGGTCCTGCCGGCCGAGGGCTTCCTGGAGGAGGCGAAGGCGGTCGCGGCGACCATCGCCGGGATGTCGCTGCCCGCGACCTACGCGGCGAAGGAGGCGGTGAACCGCGCGTTCGAGACCACGCTGTCCGAGGGTGTCCGGTTCGAGCGGCGCACCTTCCACGCGACGTTCGCCACCGAGGACCGCACCGAGGGGATGACAGCCTTCGTGGAGAAGCGCCCGCCGCAGTGGCGGCACGGCTGACCACGCCCCCACCCCGGGCCGACCGCGATGCGCATCCTCCTGGTCCACCCTCCGGCGCTCTCGCCGGTGGTCTGGCGTCCGCTGCAGGACGTGCTGGCGTCCGCCGGTCACGACGTCGCGGTCCCGGACTACACCGCTGAGTTGACGGTCGCGGCCTCCTGGTGGCGGCGCGCCACCCGGGAGTGCGTGCGCGCCGTCGACGAGCTGGTCGACGCCCCGCCCGTGCGGGAGGGCGCACGCGACTACGCCGCCACCGGTCCCGGGCCGGACCTGCTGGTCGGCTACTCCGGCTCCGGGGTGCTGCTCTCCCCGGTGGCCGCGGCCCGCCCGCCGGCCCGCGCGGTCTTCCTGGACGCCGTGCTCCCCGCCGAATCCGGGGAGTCCGCCCCCTCCGAGGCGGTCCGTGCCTTCGCCGCCCGGCTGCGCACCGAGCACGGCGGGCCGCGGCTGCCGCGGTGGACCCGGTGGTGGCCGGCCGACGACCTCGCGGCGCTGCTGCCGGATGAGTCGCTGCGCGAGGAGCTCGACACCACCAGCCCCGAGCTCCCCGGTGACTTCTACGACGAGCCGGTGGGGGTCTCACCCGGGTGGGAACCCGCCGGCGTGGACTACGTGCAGCTCAGCGACGCGTATGCCGAGGAGGCGGCGGCCGCGGCCGACCGCGGCTGGGTCGTGCACCAGCTACCCTCGGACCACCTGGGGGTCATGACGCGCCCGGAGCAGGTCGCGGGGCTGCTCACCGGGTGAATCGCCCGGCCTCCGGTCCGGCGAGGCGTCCGGGCGGCGCACCCCTGCCACAGATCACCAGGAGCAGGTCCTGTGCCGCCCCGCTGACCTCGGACCCCGTGCCGAGGGACCAGTCGAGGTCACGGGCCACCAGGCGCACGCCGGTCAGGTCGACCCCGAAGTAGCGCACGTCCTTGGGCCGGGTCCCCGCGAGCACCATCGCGAGCCGCTCGAGCGGCACCCGCCGCCCGGTGCCCAGGCCCTCGGTGATGTCGAGCCCGTGGATGGTGTCGTGCGACAGGGCGCCCACCAGGCCACCTCCTGGGGGCTTCCAGGGATGCCCGATGTTCTCGACCACGCACGCGGTCAGTTGCTCCGGGGTCAGCACTGCCGCGTCCCTGCGCGCAGCGCGGTCCGCCATCCGCTGGAAGTTGCCACGGGCCCGGACCATGCCCGCGATGACCTGGGGCAGCGAGTAACGGTAGGCCATGGTGATGTGGGCGACGACCTCCCGCACCCGCCAGCCGTCGCAGAGGGTGGGCGCATCCCACCCCTCCGGCGGCAGGTCGGTCAGCAGGTCGGCGAGGGCGCGGCGCTCCTGCCGGGTGGCCTCCCGCACCTGCTCGTCGGTCGGGTCGGGCGTGGCGCTCATCGGCTCCTCCGGGGGTCGGGTGGGCGTGACACAGGTCCTGACCGGGACGGCGCCCCGAATTCACCGGTCAGAGGCCGAGGACCCGCTGGGCGATGGTGAAGTAGATGAGCAGGCCGGCCGCGTCGCAGAAGGTGGAGATGAACGGTGTGGAGAACACGGCCGGGTCCACCCCCATCGCCTTGGCCGCCAGCGGCATCGCCCCGCCCACGGTGGCCGAGAGGGTGCAGACGCTGAGCAGGGTCAGGCCAATCACGGCACCCAGGCCAGGGTCGTAGACGAGGGAAGCCACAGCCCACCCCAGGACCCCCAACAAGGACCCGAGAAGCGCGCCGGTGCGCAGTTCCTTCAGCGCCACCTGTCCCACGTCACGGGGACGGGCCTCGCCCACGGCCATCGCCCGGGTGACGGTGGTCGCGGCCTGGGACCCGGTGTTCCCTCCGATTCCGGTGAGCAGCGGGATAAACAGGGCCAGCGCGACCCGTTGCTCCAGCGTCGCCTCGAAGAGCTCGAGCACGTTCACCGTCAGCACGGCCGATACCCCCAGGACGAGCAACCACACGATCCGCGACCGGGTGATCTGCCGCACCGGGGTGCGCAGGTAGGGCAGCCGCAGCGGTTCGGCGCCCCCCGCCCGTGCCTCGTCCTCGTCGCGGGCCGCCTCCACGATGCGGGTGGCGTCGTCGATGGTGAGCATCCCCAGCAGCCGCTCCTCCCGGTCCAGCACCGGGAACGCCAGCACGCGGCGCTCCACGCACCGGCGGGCTGCTTCCTCAGCGTCCTCGTCGGCATACGCGAACATCGGCGGCGCCATGTGGTCGACCACGAGGTCTCCGCCCGGGGGCAGGAGCAGGCTGCGCAGGCTGACCACCCCGACCAGGCGCCGGCCGTCCTGCACCACGGGGATCGTGTAGATCGTCTCCGAGGCCGCACCGGCCGGACGGACCCGGTCCAGTGCGGTGCCCAGTGTGTCCGTGGGGCGCACGTGCACGAAGTCGGGAGTCATCCGGCGCCCCACAGACCCCTTCGGGTAGCCCAGCACGGCGTCCGTCCGTGCGCGGGCATCCTCGGGGACAGAGCGCATCAGACTGGTCGCCACCGTCGCTGGGAGCTCATCGAGCAGGACGACCCGGTCGTCCGGGTCGAGCCGGGCGAAGACCTCCGCCACCTCCTGCTCGCCCAGTTGGTCGACCAGCTCGCGCTGGGCCGCCGGATCCAACGCCTCGAACACCGCCAGTGCGGCATCCTTCTCCAGCAGCCGGAAGGCGACCGCCTGACGGGGGCCGCCGAGCCGCTCGAGGGTCGCCGCGACCTCCTGGGGGGCGAATCGGGTCAACAGGTCCGCCGTTCCCTCGAGGTCGTCGTCCGCCAACGTCTCGTGGAGGGACTGCAGGAGAGTGTCGTCCATCGGGTCTCCTCGAACTCCAGGATGCCCGGCGGCACTGCCGGTGGGGCGGGAGCCCGGGGCCAGCCTAGCCGTGCACCCGTGACAGCCTTGGGGCGTGACCGACTACTTCGCCGGGGACCCCCGGAGCCACCGGGAGCGGATGCTCGCCGGGGATGAGTACATTGCCGACGACCCCGACCTGGTCCGGGAGGCCCAGCGCGCGGTGCGGTTGCAGAGCTCCTACGCCACGGCATACCCGCAGAATCCGATCGCCGCCCGCACCATCCTGCGCGAACTGCTCGGGGAGGTCGGCGAGGACGTGGAGATCCGGGCGCCGCTGTTCGTCGACTACGGCACCCACATCACGATCGGGGACGGCACCTTCGTCAACTACAACCTGACCGCCCTGGACGTCGCCCCCATCACCATCGGACGGGACTGTCAGATCGGCCCCAACGTGCAGTTGCTCACCCCGACGCACCCGCTCGACCCGGCCCGTCGCCGGGCCAAGATCGAGAGCGCCGCCCCGATCGCCATCGGGGACAACGTGTGGCTGGGCGGCGGCGTCATCGTGCTCGGCGGTGTCACCATCGGGGAGAACAGCGTGATCGGCGCCGGCTCGGTCGTCACCGAGGACATCCCCGCCGACGTCGTCGCCGTCGGCACCCCCGCCCGCGTCGTCAAGCACCTATTTTCATAGCGAGTTTGTCGTCCCACCCCGCCTTTTCGTAGCGGGTTTGTCGCCGCGGACCGCGTCCAACGGCGCGGCGAAGAACTCCCGTTCGTGCTCGCTCGAGCGCACGAACGCCGTGTGCATCCGATCCCGGGTCGCCGGGTCCGCCGCGGCGGCGGCCTCCGTGACGACCTCGATCGCGCGACGGGTGGACTCGGCGAAGGCCTCGTCGGCGTAGGTGTCCAGCCAGGAACGGTAGGGGTGCCCGGGGTGCGAGAGCGGCCGTAACCGGTCACCGACGTCCTGATAGATCCAGAAGCACGGCAGCAGCGCCGCCACCAGCACGGCGTAGTTGCCACCGGCGCCCGCGGCCACCAGGTGGTCCAGGTAGGCCGTGGTCGCCCTGCCCTGCTCCGCGGTGAACATGGTGCCCTCCGGGATCCAGCTCTCGTGCAGTGCGAGCTCGGTGACGATCGCGCCCTCGGCACTGGAGGCCCAGAACGCCTGCTCCTGCGGGGTCGGTGCCAGCCTGCTCGCCTCGGCGAGCATCCGTGCGAACTCGCGCAGATAGATCGCGTCCTGCGCCAGGTACCAGACGAACGGCTCCCGCTCCAGATTCCCCTCCCCCAGGCCCCGGACGAACGGCAGCTCGTCGATCTCGGCCAGGATCGGGGCCACGTCGGCCCACCACCGTCGGGCGACCTCGGCGGGCTGCGGCGCGGTGGCGGTGCCGCCCCGGGCCCACAGCCCGGCGAAGTGGTGGATCGGCCCGTGGCCGGTGCCCACCGCCAGGTCGTCGGCGTGCCGGAGGCTCTCGGTGAGCCACCGCTTCGTCTCGGCGACCGCCGGACCCCATCCATCGGCACCCGCACCGCGCGTCGCCAGGGCGGCGGACAGG
Source organism: Ornithinicoccus sp. (assembly GCF_057176825.1). Classification (NCBI taxonomy): domain Bacteria; kingdom Bacillati; phylum Actinomycetota; class Actinomycetes; order Micrococcales; family Intrasporangiaceae; genus Ornithinicoccus; species Ornithinicoccus sp. The sequence continues at coordinate 3,490,136 of NZ_CM169976.1, forward strand.
GAGCACCCGGTGCCGTGGGTGTTCCGCGTCGAGACGCGCTCCGCGTCGAACTCCTCGATCCCGACCTTTCCGCCCGTGGCGTCCACCAGCGCATCGGGCGCCCGGTCCCCGCCGAGGTGACCACCCTTGGCGAGCACGACCACATCGTGGCGCTCCGAGACGCGCGCCGCCTGGGCCAGCACGGCCGGCCAGTCCTCGGCGACCGGCTCCTCGGCCAGGATCGCCAACTCCGGGATGTTGGGCGTCACCAGGTCGGCCCGGGCGAGCAGCTCCCGCAGCGCCTGCTCGGCATCGGCGTCGAGCAGCCGGTCCCCGCTGGTGGCGACCATGACGGGGTCGAGCACCACCACGGGCGGGCGCACCCGGTCCAACCACCCGCCGACCGCCTCCACGATCTGCGCCGAGCCGAGCATGCCGATCTTCACAGCGTCGATCTCCACGTCGTCGCTGACGGCCTCGAGCTGCTCGAGCAGGAAGGGCACCGGCGGCACGTGCACGGACCGGACGCCATGGGTGTTCTGGGCGACGAGCGCGGTCACCACGCCCATGCCGTAGCCGCCGTTGGCCGCGATGCTCTTGAGGTCCGCCTGGAGACCCGCGCCGCCGGTCGGGTCGGTGCCCGCGATGCTCAACACCCGGGGTATGCCGTGTGCCGGCTGCGGCGTCATCGGCTCGCCCGTCATCGCGCGTCCTCCGACCTTGCGTCGTCCCAGGCCCGGCGCAGTTCGCGCGCGGCGGACTCCGGGTCGGGTGCGGCGCACACCGCCGAGACCACCGCGGCGCCGGCGGCACCCGCCTCGCGCAGGGCGGGGAGGTCCGCCGGCGTCACGCCGCCGATGGCGACGGCGGGCAGTCGGCTCTCGGCGAGCACCGCGGCGAAGCCGGTGAGCCCCAGTGGTTCGGGGGCGTCGTCCTTGGTGGCGGTGGCGTGCAGCGCGCCGATCCCCACGTAGTCCACCCCCGCGGGGTCGAGCGCGGCGCGACGGACCTGCTCCACGGTCCCGGCGCTCAACCCGATGACCGCGTCCGGACCCACCAGGGCGCGGACCGCCCCGGGCGGCATGTCGGACTGGCCCACGTGCACACCGGTGACCCGGGTGTCCGCGGCCCGGGCTGCCAGGAACACGTCGACCCGGTCGTTGACCAGCAACGCCACCTCCGGGGGGAGCACCTCGGCGATCCCGTGCACCAGGTGCAGGAACTCGCGGGCGGTGGCCCGCTTCTCACGGACCTGGATCGCGGTGACGCCACCGGCGACCGCCCGCCGCACCAGGTCGGGCAGCGTGTGCCCGGCCGCGGCCACCTGGGCGGAGTCGGTGACCAGGTAGAGCGACAGGTCGGCCCTCATGAAAGTGCCGCCCGGGCAGCGATGGTGTCCGCGTCCACCTGGGCCAGTACGTCCAGCAGCGCCGGCCCGAAGCTTCCCGGCCCGGTCGAGCGGATCGTGGCCAGCTCGGCCGCCACGGTGTAGACGGTGATCGCCGCCACCGTGGTCGCCAGCCGGTCCTCGTCAACAGCGGCGAAGGCCGCCAGCAGCGCGCCGAGGGCGCAGCCACCCCCGGTGATCCGGGTCAGGGCCGGGTCGCCGTTGTCGATGCGGACGAGGCGCTGCCCGTCGGTGACGGCATCGACCGGGCCCGAGACGGCGACGACCGCGCCCGTCCTCTCCGCCAGGGAGCGCGCTGCGGGGAGGGCTGCGTCCACGCCGTCGGAGGCGTCCACGCCCCGGCCGCCGGCGCCGGTCCCGTCCAGGGCCAGCACCTCCGAGGCGTTGCCGCGCACGACGGTCGGACGGAGGTCGCGCAGTTCGTGGGCGAGCGGGGTCCTGACCGGCAGGGACCCGATCGCGACCGGGTCGAGGACCCAGGGCGTCCCGGCGCCGGTCGCGGCGCTTGCAGCCTCCCGCATCGCGGCCCGCTGCTCCCCCGTCGGCGTGCCGAGGTTGATCAGCAGCCCAGAGGCGATCTCCGCGAACGGGCCAGCTTCGTCGGGGATGTCGACCATGGCGGGTGCCGCGCCGACGGCGAGCAGCACGTTGGCGGTGAAGTTCACCACGACGCTGTTGGTGATGCAGTGGACGAGTGGCTCGCTGCTCCGGACGTGGTCCAGGGCGGCGCAACTGAAGTCGGTCAGGTCCGTGGGGGTACGCAACATGCGTGACATCCCTTCGCTAGTACGAGCTAGATCAGGTTCGGCGGGTGTGATCTCAGCCCCGGCAGGGGCACCCCGTGTCTTGTGCTGGCCAGCACCCTACCTGGTGCCGTCCGGGCCGGAGCCTGGTGGGGCACCGGGTGGCATGGGACGCCTGGCTCGTGGGGACACTTCTCACATCCCCTTGTCGGACCGGCCGCCCGTCGGCTGGGATGGGTCGGTGTCCGACGTCCTCCTGCTGCTGTTCATCGGCGCCCTGTCCGGGGTGACGACCGTCCTGTTCGGCTTCGGGGGCGGCTTCGTCACCGTCCCGGTGGTGCTGTGGGTGGACGCCGCGATCGGCCCGGACGCCCCCACCGTCGCCGTCGCGACCTCGGCGGTCGTCATGGTGGTGAACGCCGCCGTCGCCACCCTCGCCACCAGGCGGGGTGTGCTCTCCCGGCTCCGCCTGGCGGCGCCGCTCCTGGGGCTGCTGGCTGTGGGTGGCGCCACCGGGGCCTGGCTCGCCCGTCTGGCGCCGTCGGCGTTCATCAGCTGGGGCTTCATCTGCTACCTGGTGGCGACGATCCTGGACGTGAGCCTGCGGCGCGGGTTCGTGCGCCCCACGGTGCGGGACCGGGAGGACCGCTTCGCCATCAGCGGGCTGCTGGGCGTGCCCATCGGCACGATCGCCTCCTTCCTGGGGGTCGGGGGCAGCGTGATGACCGTGCCGCTGCTGCGCCGCTCCGGTCTGGACATGCGCACCGTGGCCTCGCTGGCCAACGCCCTCACCCTGGCGATCAGCCTGCCCGCGTGTGTCGTCTTCCTGCTGGGCAACCCGGTGGGCGACCTGCCCGGAGCCGCGCTCGTCGGGGCGGTGGACCTGCGCGCCGGGGCGCTGCTCCTGGCCGGCGGTCTCCCGGTGATCGTGCTGCTGCGCCGTCGCCCGCCCGCGATCTCCGACCGCGTCCACGCCGTGGGCTACATCGTGCTGCTGTGCGTGGTACTCGGCGCGATGGTCCGGTCGGTCCTCTAGAGGCCGCGGGGCAGTTGCGCGGGGTCCCGGACGGTAACGTCGGTGCACCATGTACCGCAGTCAGCGAGCAGTCGTATCAGCTCCGAGCGAGCCGGCTTCATCGCTATAGCTGCGAGTGAGATCAACCGGCCCTTCGAGATGCTGCTCGACCCCGAGGTCAACGCCAACGCACTCAACTGGACCCAGAACAGCGACAAGGCCCGAACCCCCGCCAACGATTCTGTTGGCAAGGGTTCGAGCCTCGTGCGCGGGGTGGAGCTGAGGGGATTCGAACCCCTGACCTTCTCATTGCGAACGAGACGCGCTACCAACTGCGCCACAGCCCCAAGCCGTGCTTGCGGCTACGAACTTTAGCACCAGGTAGGGCCAGATTCCGATTCGGGTCCCGCCGCAGGTCAGGCGCGCCTCACAGCACGGCCAGGTCCTCGATGGTCGGCACCCACGAACCCGCTGCAGCGTTGGCCCGCACCTGGTCGGCGCTGGTCACCCCGGCGATCACCGACGAGACCGCCGGCTGGGCAGCCAGGCCACCGATCGCGATCTCCAGCACCGTCCGGCCGCGCTCCTGTGCGAACTGCTCGATCCGCTCGATTTCGTCCCAGTCGGCGCCCGCCAGACGCTCCGCCTGCGAGTCCGCGGCGAGGCGGCTGCCGGGGGGCGGGGCCTGGTCCCGCCGGTACTTTCCGGTGAGCAGACCGAACTCCAGGGGGAAGAACGGCAGGATCCCCACGCCCACCGTCTCGGCGGCGGGGACGAGCTCCTGCTCGGCGGAGCGGTCCAGCAGGGAGTACTTGTTCTGCGCCGAGATGAACGGGGTGAGCCCGGCGGTGCGGGCCGTCCAGTCCGCGTCCACGACCTGCCACCCCGCGAGGTTGGAGGACCCGACATACCGGACCTTGCCCTCCTGCACCAGCTCGTCCAGCGCCGACAGGGTCTCCTCGATCGGGGTGACCGGGCACGGCCGGTGCAGCTGGTAGAGGTCGATCCAGTCGGTGCCGAGACGGGTGAGGCTCGCCTCCACGGCCTTGCGGATGTAGCGCCGGGAGCCGCGGGCGCCCCAGTCGGGCCCGTTGGAGCCCTGCATGTCCATCCCGAACTTGGTCGCCACGACCACCTTGTCGCGGCGGTCACCGAGCGCGGCACCCAGCAGGGACTCGCTCTTCCCCTGCCCGTAGATGTCCGCGGTGTCGAAGAGCGTGATGCCCTCCTCGAGCGCGGTGTCGACGATGGACTGGACGGCGGCGCCGTCGACCCGGGTCCCGAAGGCGTTGCACCCGATCCCGACGGTGCTCACCATCAGGCCGGAGTCACCGAGTGGGCGGTGGGTCATCGAAGTCATGGGCCTATCCTGCCCCGCAGCCACGGTGGGTCATCCCGGCGGGGGTCTGTGCACCCCGCGCGGCAGCCTCCTTCGGGGCCTCAGACCACCTGGTGCACGGGGGGCAGGTCCTCGAACTCCTCGTCCAGCGCCAGTGCATTGCCGTCGAAGGGCAGGTCCTCGACCGGGGTGTCGGCAGCCACCCGCTCGGAGGGGCGCGGGGCGCGGGCCTTCAGCGTGTAGGTCGGGGGCGGGACGGGGACGGGTTGCCAGGTGCCCGGGGCCGCCTCGGCCCGGGTCTCGACCGGGGTCTCGGCCGCGGCCGGGGCGGGCGTGCGCGCTGCCTCGACGGCCTCGACGTCGTAGAGGCCAGCGGCCACGGTCGGCCGGACATGGTCCGGGGACGCATCCGGTGCCACGTAGATCGGGGCAGACCCGCGGACCCGTGCTGCAGCCACCGGCGCGGCAGTGAGCGGCGCCTGGCCGGAAGTGCGCCGTGCCGGACGGCGCTGCGTCGTGCGGGACTTCGCGGTGCGGGCCTTCTCCGGCCGGGCGCCCACCTGCGGACGTGCGGAGGGGTGCCGGACGGGAGACGCCGCACGGCGCCGCGCCCGGGCGACGGAGGCGCGTGCGTAGCCGAGGGAGACCGCGAACGCCGCGATCCCCGCCGGTGCGGCCCACCAGGTGGTCGTGGCCAGCACGGCCCCCGCCACGAGCAGGGCGGTGCCCACCAGCAGTACGAGCGCCCTGACGCGCGCCGGGGAGAACAGGGGGGCCTTGGCCGTGACGGTACGCCGCGGCCGGCTGGCCGAGGACTTCGTCCGTCGGCCGGCGGGACGCTGCTCCGGGGTGGAGGCCGCGGCCGTGGGGCGGGTCTGCGCGGGCCCGGCGGGCACCGGGCGGGTGGGCTCGGGACCGCTGGTCCGGTCCGCGGCCGGCTCCGAGCCGACCAGCGTCAGCCGGGGCTGGGCCCGCTTGACAACCACGTCCGGGTGGGCGGGACGGGCCAGCCCCACGGCATACGACGGACGCTGCGGCGCCGACACGCTCATCTGGGGCACCACCCGGCGACGCTCCAGCACGCGCATCGCGGCGGAGAAGCGGTCCACCGAGCGGGCGGTGGCGACGTGGTCGCGGCGGCGGATCCAGTGCTGGATCACATAGACAGCCCAGACCGTGATGATCACGAAGAAGATCAGGCTGCTCGGGCTCACACGGCGACCATACAAACGGTGCGGAGCGTGCTCCGGGAGTTTCGCGGTGTGTCGCCCAAGCGACAGGTGTGACTGTTGTGAATCAGGCCGTGGGGCGCTCCCGGCCCAGCCGGGTGAGGGCGTCGACGAGGGAGGCACCTTCCAGGTCCTCGACGGTGACGGCAAAGCTGCGGTGGTCCCGCCAGTGCCCGTCGACGTGCACCAGCCCGAGCCGGGCACCCTCGTCCCGCAGCCCCAACCGCCGCACCACCGCGAGGCTGTCGGTGTTCTCCGGCCGCACGTTCACCTCGACCCGGTGCAGCCCGTAGTCGGTGAGCGCGTGGTCGATGAGCATCGCCAGCGCCCAGGTGACCAGCCCTCGACCGGTCGCGTCGCGGTCCAGCCAGTAGCCGGCCGTCCCGGTGCAGCGCGGACCCCACACGATGTCGAACAGGTGCATCTGACCGACGACACCGGATCCGTCGTCGATCACGAAGGGCAGCGCACGTCCCTCGCGGGCCGAGCGGTCCAGGCCGCGGCGCAGCTGGCCGAAGGTCAGGCGCGGCTCCGTGCCGTAGGGCAGGGTGGCCTCCCAGGGGCGCAGCCAGTCACGGTTGCGTTCCCGCAGCTCGCCCCACCGCGCCCGGTCCCCCCGCACGAGCGGGCGCAACGTCACGGTCGTCCCGTCGGGCTGGTGGGCCCGCAACGTGGTGGGCCACCGTCTCACCGGGACCAGTCCCCCGAGCGTCCGCCGGACTTGGCCACCACCTGGATCCCCGTGATCGTGGCCAACTTGTCGACCGCCTTGATCATGTCGACGAGCGCCAGGGCGGCCACACTGACGCAGGTCAGCGCCTCCATCTCGACCCCGGTCCGGTCGGCGGTGCGCACCGTGGCGGTGATCCGGACCCCCTCGTCCCGCACGTCGAGGTCGACCTCGACCGCGTGCACGGCCACGGGGTGGGCCAGCGGCACCAGGTCCGGGGTGCGCTTGGCCGCCTGGATCCCGGCGATCCGGGCGACGCCCAGCGCGTCGCCCTTGGGCACGGTCCCCTCCCGCAGCGCCGCGACGGCCGCGGGCGCCATCAGCACCAGTCCCTCGGCGGAGGCGGAACGCACCGTGACGGCCTTGGCCGACACGTCCACCATGTGCGCCGTCCCGTCGTCGCGCAGGTGTGTCAGCCGGTCGGGCTCCTCAGCACCGCCCGCGCGGTCCCCGGCGGCGGGTCCGGTCACTCCGGGTCCCCCGGGCCGGACCCGTCCTCCTCGGCGCTGTCCCCCTCTGGCGCGTCCTCCTCGGCCTCCGCGGTCAGGCGGGCCTCGATCTCGGCCAGCGGGCGCAGCAGGTGCACCGACACCTGCTCCCCCGCCGTGACCTCCTCGGTCTCGGCATCGATGATGGCCACCCCGTCGGCGGCCGCCAGGCCGGCAACCAGGTGCGACCCTGGGCCGCCCGTCGGCTCGCAGGCGTACTCGCCGGTGACGTCCCTGCTCAACCGCACTCGGGCGTACTGGCGCCTTCCGGCCGGCGAGCGCCACCCCTCGACGACGAGCGCGGGCATCGTGACCGGCTGGTCCAGCCGGCCGGAGATCCGGGCCAGGGCCGGCCGGATGAACACCTCGAAACTGAGGAGCGCGCTGACCGGGTTCCCCGGCAGGGTGAACACCGGGACCTTGCGCTTGCCCAGCAGCCCGAACCCCTGCGGCTTGCCCGGCTGCATCGCGACCTCGACGAACTCCATCGACCCCTGGCCGGTCAGCACGGCCTTGACCGCGTCGAAGGCCCCCTTGCTGACCCCGCCGGTGGTGATGATCACGTCGGCGTGCTCCAGGTGGTGGGTGACCGAGTCCTTGATCGTCTTCTCGTCATCGGGCAGGTGTCCCACGTGCGAGGCGTAGTAGCCGGCCCGCCGGACGGCGGACACCAGCATCGGCCCATTGCTGTCCTGGATCTGCCCCGGGCCCGGCACCGTCCCGAGCGGGGCGAGCTCGTCACCGGTCGAGAGCACCACGACCCGGACGGGAGCGAGCACGCGCACGGTGTTGATCCCCGCGGAGGCGATCGCCGCCACCTCGGCCGGTCCGATGGTGGACCCGGCCGGCACCAGCAGGTCACCCACCCGGGCGTCCTCCCCCGCCCGCCTGATGTGGGCGCCCGCTGCCGGGGCGACCTTCACCAGGACCTCGCGGGGCCTCTCGTCGGTGTCCTCCAGCGGCACGATCGCGTCGGCGCCCTCGGGGACCGGGGCTCCGGTCATGATCCGCCAGGCAGAGCCCGGGACATGCGTATGCGGACCGGTCGCCCCCGCGGCGATGTCCCCCTGCACCGGCACCAACTGGGGGTGCTCGGGGTCGGCCTTGGCGAGCTCCGCCGCCACCACGGCATACCCGTCCATGGCCGAGTTGTCGAAGCGCGGCAGGTCGACGGGGCAGCGGACGTCCTGGGCCAGCACCAGCCCGTTGGCCTCGGCCAACGGGAGCGCGACCTCGGGCCCGGGCCGCACCTGGTCCAGGATCCGCTCCAGGTGCTCCTCGACGGTGATCACTGGATCCCCTCCTGTCGTCCGGCGACATACTCCTGCAACCAGGCCGCGAAGCCCTCGCCCAACTCCGGGTGGTCCGCCCCCAACTGCACCACGGCCTTGAGGTAGTCCAGCCGGTCCCCGGTGTCGTAGCGCCGCCCGCGGAACACCACGCCGGTCATCCCCGACCCCTCCCCGTCGGCGGTGGCCAGCTCCAGCATCGCGTCGGTGAGCTGGATCTCCCCGCCCCGCCCCGGCTCGGTGCGTTCCAGCACCTCGAAGATGCGCGGGTGGAGCACGTAGCGGCCGATCACCGCGAGGTTGGACGGCGCCTCCTCCACCGGGGGCTTCTCGACCAGCCCGGTGACCCGCACCACGTCCTCGCCCTCGGAGCCCACCTCGATCTCGGCGCAGCCGTACTTGTCGACCTGGTCCCGCGGCACCTCCATCAGCGCCACGACCGACCCACCGCGCTCGGCCTGGACGGCGAGCATCTGCTCCAGCAGATGGTCGCGTTCGTCGATCATGTCGTCCCCGAGCAGCACGGCGAACGGCTCGTCGCCCACGTGGTGGCGACCGCACAGCACGGCGTGTCCCAGCCCGCGCGGGACACCCTGCCGGACGAAGTGGACGTCCATGTCGCTGCTGCGCTGGATCCGCCCCGCCCGGGCGTCGTCGCCCTTGGCCTGCAGCGCCGCCTCCAACTCGTGGTGCCGGTCGAAGTGGTCCTCGATGGCCCCCTTGGCCCGGCCGGTGACCATCAGCACGTCGGTCAGCCCGGCCCGGTGGGCCTCCTCCACGATGTACTCGATGGCCGGACGGTCCACGACCGGCAGCATCTCCTTCGGGATCGCCTTGGTGGCGGGCAGGAACCGGGTGCCCAACCCGGCCACCGGGATCACTGCCTTGCGGATACCTGTCGTCGCACCCTCGCTCATGGGGCCCCACAGTAGTGGGCCAGCGGCGCGGCGGCCGGTCGGGGACAATCGGGGCATGTCCGAGCCGCTCGACCCCACCCCCGCTCCCACCGCCACGACTGACAAGGCAGAGTTGCGCACGCAGCTCCTGGCCCGGCGCCGCGCACTGGCCGACGAGCTCGGCCCACAGGGGTGGGCCGACCTGGCGGACCGGATCGCCGCCACGGGGACGGCCTGGCTGACCCGGTATGCCGATTCCTCCGGCCGCCCCGACGCGCCTCGGGGGTGGACGGTCACCTCCTACCAGCCCCGGCGCACCGAGCCCCCCGTGGACCGGTTCACCCGTGCCCTGGTCGACGCCGGCGTGCGGGTGCTGATGCCGATCACGCTCCCGGCCGGCCGGCTCGACTGGTGCGACGTGACCGACCCGGACGCCTCCCCGCTCGGGGCCGGGGTCCTGGCCGAGGTGGACGTGGCGTTCACCCCCGGCCTGGCGGTGGACCCCCGGGGCGTGCGCCTGGGCAAGGGGGGCGGCTACTACGACCGGGCCCTGGCGAGCCTGCGCCCGGGCATCCCGACGGTGACCGTGCTGCACGAGCACGAGCTGCTCGACCACGTCCCCGCCCTGCCGCACGACACTCCCGTCTGGGGCACCCTCACCGCGGCCGGTTGCGGTCCCGTGGCCGGCTAGTCCTCGCTCCCCTCGGGGCGCAGCGTGAGGGTCTGCACCCCGGCCTCCTCGACCGCCTCCCGGGAATGGGCCCAGGGGTAGGTGTCCCCCTCGATCCAGGCCTGCGTCTGGTCCTCGTAGTTGCGGTGGTAGGGGTGACCGGAGTTGCCGGTCTGGTTGACCCATCGGGAGGCGTCCAGGTCGGCCAGGTCCACCACCATCCGCATGGAGGGGGCGGCCGTGACCTGGTAGGTCCCCGACCCCGCGTCCCAGCTGTTGGCGTTGACCAGCGCGGACCCGCCGGAGATCCCGTACGGACCGTGGCTGAAGATGCCCTGGACGAGCTCAGGGACACCCTCCTCGCCGAACACCTCGTGGCTCAGCGACACCCGGTGCAGCCGGCCCCACTCCCAGTCCTGCGGGCTCTTGCTGAGGCGACGGGTCAGGTCCAGCCGCGCCTCGACCATCGCAGTGCGGAGGATCTCATCGCGGGTCTCCACGACGCCGACCGTCCGCTTGTCGTCCCACCACGGGTCCTCCGGCTTGGTGAGCAGGTTCTCGGTCAGCGTCATCCACCGGGCGTTGCCGGTGGCCTGCAGGTCGCTGGGCAGCTCGTCGTCGAAGGTGAGCTCCAGCAGCTGGGCCCACACGGCGTAGAAGTAGGTGGCGCCGGCGGCCTGCTCCCCCGTCGCGGGGGCCGTGCGGTCCCAGTCCCGGAGCAGGTCCTGCGCCTCGGAGTAGAAGGTGCCGTCGAGGTCGACCTCCAGCAGGGCGGGCACCAGCACGTCGGCGAAGCTGCTGTAGGTGTCCAGCTGGATGGTGGTCATCGTGTCGATGGTCAGCGGACCCTGCCCCATCTCCTCGGCGAGCAGGTCGGAGATCCGCTGCGACCGGTAGCCGGTGTCCCACTCGGTGGTCAGGAACGGCGTGTTGAACCGGGACACGGCCTGGTTGGCGGTCACGATCACCCCGTCGTCGGGGTTGAGCACCGACGGCAGCTGGCTGAACGGCACCCAGCCCTTCCAGTCGTAGGCCGGGTCCCACCCGGGCGAGGGCCAGTACCCGGGCGGCTGACCGGTGGTCGAGCTCTGCCGCACGGGGATCAGACCGGGTGCCTGGTAGCCGATGTTGCCCTCGGTGTCGGCATACACCAGGTTCTGGGAGGGCACCGCGAAGAGTTTGGCCGCGTCCCGGAACTCCTCCCAGTTCGAGGCGCTGTTCAGGGCAAAGACAGCCTCGGCCGTCCTGCTCCGCTCCAGACCGGTCCAGGCCATGGACACGTCGTAGCGCTGGGAGGACTCCACCCCGTTGATGGGGGCGCCCCTGCCGGCGTCCCGGATCCCGTCGACGACGTCGGACATGATCGGGCCGTGCCCGGTCTCCCGGATCTGGATCGTGACGTCGTCCCCGCCGGCCACCTTGATCGTCTCCTGGCGGACCTCCAGCGGGACCCAGGTGTTCTCGCGCCGGTACTGACCGTCCTCGATCTCCTCCCAGTAGAAGTCGGTGACGTCGGGGTCGAGGTTGGTGAACCCCCAGGCGATGTCCTGGTTGTGGCCGATCACCACGCCGGGAAAGCCGGCGAAGGTGAAGCCCGAGACGTCGAACGGGCAGGCCTCGCTCACCTCACGGCAGTGCAGCCCGGCCTGCAGCCAGATCCCGGGCTGGGACACGCCCAGGTGCGGGTCGTTGGCCAGCAGCGGCAGCCCCGACTCGGTGTGGTCCCCCGACACCACCCAGGAGTTCGAGCCGACTCCGTCGCCGCCCGCCACCAGCGACGGGACCGCCGCGAGGGCCGCCTCGGTGCTGTCCACCGCGGCCAGCTGCTGCGGCACCGCCGGTCTCGCGGGGGCCGGGACCTCCGGCTCGACGGGGTCCACCGCGTCCGCGGGGTCCGCCGGCAGGGGCGGGCCCACGGGGTCGTTGCCGGGGGGCAGCGCCCCGCCCCGGTCCTCCTCGGCATCCTCGTCCCCCGGCTCGTCCGCCGGATCGGTGACGGCAGCACCGACCTGGCTCAGGTCGGCCTTCCACTCGTCGTCGCTGAGGATCGGCGCGTGCTGCTCGTGGGGGTAGTCCGGGTAGAGCGAGGAGAGCTGGTTCAGGGACACGCTCCCGGCCAGTCGTGCTCGGGTCAGTTCGTCGGTGTAGTTGCCGCGCAGGTCCCAGGCCATCGCCTTGAGCCAGGCCAGGGAGTCCACCTCGTCCCACTGCTCGATGGTGTAGCCCGGGGCGGTCTGCGCGAGTAGGACGTACTCCAGCGCGACCTGGGAGGGGCTGGGCCGCTCGGCCAGGTAGGCGTTGACCCCCGCCGCGTACGCCTGCAGATAGCGCCGGGCCTCCGGCGACAGCGTGGGCAGCTCGGCCTCGGCGACCCTGCGCCACCCCATCGTCCTGATCACCGTGTCCGTCTCGACGCCGCCCTCACCGACCAGCTCGGACAGGCGCCCGGCAGTGACGTGACGGCGCAGGTCCATCTGGAAGAAGCGGTCCTGGGCCGCGATGTAGCCCTGTGCCCGGAACAGATCCTCCGGGGTGTCGGCGTAGATGTGCGCCACGCCGAGGTCGTCGCGCACGACGGTCACCTCGCCGGTCAGGCCGGCGACCTCCAGCTCACCTTCCATCTGCGGGAACGAGCGACGCACCAGACCGACCCCCAACACCGCCGCCGCCACCAGCACGATCACCAGCAGGGCGACCAGCGGGATCACGACACGACGCAGGCGGGAGGCAGGCACACTCCGAGGGTATGCCACGGGGACGGAGGTCCGGCGTAGCCGCCGTACACTATCTGTCCGTGCCCACGTACTCATACTCCTGCAAGGACTGCGGCCACCACTTCGACATCCAGCAGTCCTTCCACGACGACCCGCTGACCGAGTGCCCGCAGTGCCACGGGAAGCTGCGCAAGGTCTTCGGCAACGTCGGCGTGGTGTTCAAGGGCTCCGGCTTCTACCGCACGGACTCCCGCTCGGGCTCGACCGCGTCGGTGCCGGCCTCGTCGGGCAGCTCCTCCGGCTCCGGTTCCTCCTCGGGCGACTCGGGCACCTCCGGTGGCTCCGGGTCCTCCACCTCCTCCTCCTCCTCCTCGTCCTCCTCGTCGCCCTCGTCGTCCACCGCCTCCTCGGGCGGTTCATCCACAGGTTCGTCCTCGTCGGCCAAGACCGCCTGATCTCTGCCTAGGATCGACGGGTGAGTTCACCACCGCCCGTCCCGGAGGACGCCGCCGCACCGCACCCGGACCTGCGCGCCGAGATCGGCGTCATCGGAGGCTCGGGCTTCTATGAGTTCCTGGACGGTGCCCGCACGGTCGCGGTCGAGACCCCGTTCGGTCCGCCGAGCAGTGACCTGGTGGTGGGGGACGTCGCCGGACGCCCCGTGGCCTTCCTGGCCCGGCACGGGGTGGACCACCGGTTCGCGCCGCACCGGGTGAACTACCGGGCCAACCTCTGGGCGCTGCGCTCGGTCGGCGTGCGCCAGGTCCTCGCGCCCTGCGCCGTCGGCTCCCTGGTGCCTGAGCACGGACCGGGCACCCTGGTCCTCCCGGACCAGGTCCTCGACCGCACCCACGGCCGCCCGCACACCATCTACGACACCGACGGCCCGGTCGTGCACGTCAGCCTCGCCGACCCCTACTGCCCCGCCGGCCGGGCAGCGGTCGCCGCCGCGGCGTCGGCGCAGGAGGAGACCGTGGTCGACGGCGGCACGCTCGTGGTCATCAACGGGCCCCGGTTCGCCTCCCGCGCCGAGTCCCGGTGGCACGCGGATGCCGGCGGGACGGTGGTCGGCATGACGGGCATGCCCGAGGCCGCGGTGGCCCGGGAACTCGCACTCTGCCTCACCTCGGTGGCCCTGGTCACCGACCACGACGCCGGCGTCGAGGCGGGGCAGGCGGTCACGCACGCCGAGGTGCTCGCCGCGTTCGCTGCCCACACCGACCGTCTGAAGTCGCTGATCAGGGAGACCATCGCCGCCCTGCCCGACCACCAGGACGACGAGTCCGCCACCTGTCCCTGCCGCCGGTCGCTAGACGGCATCCGGCTGCCGATCCGGTTGCCGGAGTGAGGACGCCGGGGGGCTGACGTGAATCACCGGGGGGTGAGGGTATGCCGAGAGCCAGGCTTCTGAGGGCCCGCAGGACGGGCGGGGGCGCACGGAGCGGCAGTGCGCGCTGGGCCGCAACGAGCGACCCCGCCCGGGCGGTGCTGGCGCCCGGGCGCACCGGGCGGTGGCGGCGGCACGTGCTGCGCCGCGGCACGGCCGCCCTGCTGCTGGGAGGCGCGGCCTGGGCCACCACCTCGGCCCTCACACCGGACCCACCGCTCATCGGGCGGTCGGTGGTGGTGGCGGCCCACGACATACCGGTCGGTGCCGGACTGACCGAGGAAGACCTGCGGACCGTCCGGATGACCGAGGACACGGTGCCCTCGGGCGCCTTCACCGACCCGGGCGCACTCACCGGGGAGGTGACCACGGCCCCGCTGCGGGCCGGCGAGCCCCTCACCGACCTGCGGGTCGGGTTCCCGGACACGCTGACCGGGCTCCCGGACGGGCTCGTGCTGACCCACATCCCGCTCGCCGACCCGGCGCTGGCCACGGCCTTGCGTCCGGGGGGACGGGTCGACGTGCTGAGCACGGCCGACGGCTCGGTCCTGGCCGCGGACGTGCTGGTCACGGCCCTGTCCACCGGCCCGGCGACCTCGGACGAGCTGCGGTGGGGCACTGGCGACGATACGGGCGCACCGTCCGGCTTCTACGCGGCCGTGACCGAGGGTGAGGCGGCCCGGCTCGCTCCCGCGACGGCCTCCTCCGGGGCCGCCCCGGGCGTCGGTGTCACCGTGGTGTTGCGACGCCCCGACACGCCATCGTGACCGGAGCGTGGAGAATTTTCGATATCCTCGCCTGCGGCCTGGATACTGACCAGTACCCAGGACCGACGAACGACAACCAACCATGTGCCCCAATGGCACGTCTCGGAGGAAGAAATGATCCAGGGGTTCAAGGAATTCATCATGCGGGGCAACATTGTTGACCTCGCCGTCGCGGTGGTCATCGGCACCGCGTTCGCCGCGGTCGTGGACACCGTCGTCAGCTCGCTGATCACGCCGCTGCTCAATGCCGTCGGAGGGGCGGAGGCCAGCGGTCTGGGCTTTGAGATCCGTTCCGGCAACGCCGCCACCTACATGGACTTCGCCGCGATCATCAACGCGCTGATCGTGTTCCTGCTCACCGCGGCGGTGGTCTACTTCGTCATCGTCGTCCCGATGAACAAGATCCAGAGCCTGCGCAAGACCGACGTCGAGGAAGAGGAGGAGGTCTCCGAGGAGGTCACCGCCCTCCGCGAGATCCGCGACCTGCTCGCCAACCGCAACTGACACCGGCAGCACCTGCCTGAGCCCGGCCCGTCCGGCCCAGGCGCACGGGGCGCGGTCCACGCATCGCGTGGGCCGGGCCTGCTGCATGCCGGGGTCAGTCCCAGTGCGGCGGGCGCTGCTCCCGGAGCCAGGTCTCGTGCCCTGACTCGCGGGGCTGCTCGCCCCAGCCGGCGTCGGTGTCGTCCACCGTCTGCTCCGGAGCGGTGGGCGACGCCTGGCCCGGAAGGGTTGGGCGTGCCTCGTCCGGAGGGGTTGGCGCCTGCTCCCGTGCCGGGCCACCGGCGACGTGAGTGGCGGGCCGGTCCACGCGACGGTGCCTGCGGGTCCTACCGGCCACGGTGGCTCCCGTGCCGATGGGCGGTCCTCAACGGCGTGCCCGGGCGGCGGAGGCGTCCCTGGCCAGGTCGGCGATCCGGGACACCTGGCGGGCGGGGTCCCGGAAGAGGTCGGTGCTCCATACCTGCACCGGCACCCACCCACGCAAGACCAGCTGCTCAGCGCGTAGGCGCAGCTCGTCCCGGTCGATCCCGGCCGGCTCGGCGCTGTCGGTGTGCACCGCCAGCAGCGGTCGGCCCGGGTCCTGCGGGTCGTCAACGACCAGTTCGATGGCGAACCGGCCGGTGCCGTAGCGCCCGTGCACCGAGAGGCCCTGGGCCCGCAGCCGCTCCGCGAGGTCGGCCACCAGAGGGGACTCGAACTCCTCGGTGACCGGGGTCTGGCGGGCCTGCGCACCAGCGTCCTTCAGCAGGTCGAGCCCCGGGTCGGCCGGCCACTCGTCGACCGGTCGGTCCGCGACGACGATCACCGACCTGCGGGCCACCGCGAGCGCCGTGGCCACCCATGCGGGGTCCAGTGACTCCACCGGGGACAGCGCGAGGAGCACCCGGTCCCGCGCCTCGGCGCCGGCTCGGGCCACGGTCGTGGCCAGGAGCGACTCGGTGGCGTCCTCCCGGAACGACCGCCCCAGGTCCTCGAGGGCGATCCGCCCCCGCAGCGCCCGGTCCAGGTCCTCGGCCAACGCCGGGTCCTGGGCGAGCACGGCCAGCGACTGCCAGGCCGTGGTGCGGGCGTGCTCGATCACCAGGTCGACGGTGCGGGTCACCACGCGCTCGGTCCCGGCCGCCGCGAGCAGGGTGATCCGTGGGCTGCGGAGCACCCCGGGGTAGGCGTCGCTGTCGGTGTGGAACTGCTCGGCGACCGGCCGCACGAGCCGTTGGTCGATCGGCCGGTAGTGCACGTCGAGACGGTGCACCGGCAGGACGCGGGCGAGTGCGGTCAGCGCCGAGGGGCCCTCCACCGGCGTGGCGGCGGCGCGGTCCTCGGCCCGCTCGTCCACGCACGCGACGAACGGCGCGGGCGGGAGATCGTGACTGTTGCCCAGCGCCAACACCTGGGCACCGCGCCGCAGGCCGGGCAGCACGTGGACCAGCGGGACACGGGAGGCGTCCGCGATGACGACCAGGTCAAAGTCCAGGTCCGACGGGACGGTGGACGGGACCACGAGCGGGCCGGCGGTCCAGCAGGGACGCACCGCCTGGGCCACGTGACGGACCTGGGAGAGCAGGTCGGCGACGTCCAGGATCGGCGGCCCGGCCGCGGCGTCACGGAGCACCTGCAGCTGCTCCGGGTGTGCGTTGAGCGCCCGGGTCGCCCGGGAGGCGGTCGCGGCCCGCACCCGGTCCGCAGTGGCGGCGAGCATGGCGCGGTCGGCATCGGCGAAGTCCTCCAGCGCCGTCCGCAGTTCCGCCCCCCGGTGCCGGAAGCTGTCCTGCCCCGCCACGAGGTGATCCGCCAGGGACGCCCAGAACACCAGGTCGACCTCGCCGGCGACGTCGTCCGCGGCCACGCCCCGACGCGCCAGGTCATCGACCAGCGCTCCGAACCCGGCGTCCCGGAGCGGTTGCAGCAGCCCGTGGGCCTGTGCCGTCACCGGCAGCCGGTCGGTGCGCGCCTCGAGCCGGAGCAGCCGTTCGAGCACCTGGTCCAGGTGCAGGGTGTGCAGGTCCTTGCCGGGGTCGGTCGGCTCGAGCACGCCCGCCAACCAGTCCAGGTCGGACTCGACCTTTTCGAAGGCCTCGGCCGCGGCCTCCCACCCGGCAGGCGTCGTGGGCCGGGCGGCCCGGCCGGCCAGCTCCTCCCACTCGCGCTTCTCCTCCGTCGCCGCCTGCACCCGCGCGTGCAGGTCGGCCGGCGGCGGCCCGGGACGCAACAGCCCCCGCACCTGCCGGCGGAGCCGGCCGCGTGCCACGGCCGAGGGTCGGGTCTCCTCCCCCCGGGCGGTCATCGCCGCCACGAACTGGTCCAGCGGGGCCTCGTAGATCTGGGGGCGAAAGACGTCCAGGGTGTCGCGGGCCCGCCCCATCAGCTCCAGGTGGGCCGCCCACTGGCGCAACGTGACGGGCTCCGGCAGCCCGGCCTCGCCGCAGACCTCACGGGCAGCGGCCCGCGCCTCCTCCAGCTCACCACCGACCAGGCGGCGCACCAGATCACCCGCCCGGGTGGCCTCGTCCTCCGAGCGCACGGCTGCGGCATACCAGGGGTCTTCGCTGCGACCGCGCTCCCACACCCCGATCGTGGCCGCCTCCGTCAGCGCCTGCGTCACCTCGGCACGCCGGTCGGGCGTCAGGTCCTCCAGCGAACCGCCGGTGAGCCGCACGTGCGACACCGGGGGGCGCTGGCGCGCCGCGAGCTCGGTCAGCGCCACCTGCGCCTGCGACAGGGAGGCGTCCCAGGGGCGGTGCCGGGTGTGCATCGTCCGGTAGTGCTCGGCCAACGGGGCGGCCGCCTCGCCCGGCGAGGTCGCGGGCTCCTGCTCCTCGCCCTCCCCTGCCTGCGCACCCACCGCCGCGGCCTCGCACCCCTCCAGCAGGTCGGCGACCATGTCGCGGGCACCCTGCGGAGTCTCGTGCAGCTGCTGGACGAGGTGGCCCAGCCCCACCTGCCCCAGCCGCGACCGCAGCGCCTCCAGCGTCGGCCGGTGCTCGCACAGCACGAGGACCCGCTGCCCAGCGCCGACCCGGTCGGCGACCACGTTGGCCACGATCTGGGTGCGTCCCGTGCCGGCAGGGGCGTCGACCACGAGCGACCGGCCGTCGCGGACCGCCCGGATGACGGCCCGCTGGGCACGGTCGGCCTCCAGCACGACGGGGTCGCCCAGCGCCTGCTCCGGGGTCTCCCCGGCCCCCGGCTGATCCGCTGCCGCCTTTTCCGCTGCCGCCTCCTCGGTGTCGCGCTCCTGATCGGCGCCCTCGTCCCGGGTCGCGGACCCGGCCAGGGCGTCGACGATCCCCGCACCCGGCCGGTCGGCGGCGTCCTCGCCGCTCAGCTCGGCCAGTTCGGCGACGAACGGCAGCTTGGCCCACGGGAAGGTGCTGATCACCAACTGTGGCCCGACCCCGAAGCCGGGGACCCCCGCGCACAGCTCCTCCAGCAGGTCGTAGGCCGGCCGGGGGTCGAACCCGGCCCGCCGGGTGCTCAGCCCGGCCAGCTCCGCGGGGTCCAGCGCCAACCCCAGCTCGCTGCGCAGGTAGTGGGCCAGCACCGGGTTGAACACGACGTCGGGCTCCAGGGTGATCGCGAAGTCACGGTGGCTGGCGTCGGTCGGCCGGATCGTGCAGCCCCGGAGCAGCACTGGCGCCCGCGGGGGCACGGAGGCCCGCCGCAGCGTCCAGCTCGCCATGCCGACGGCGATGAACCCGCTGCTGAGGCCGTGCTCGCGGGACAGCTCGACGGTCTTGGCGCGGATGGCGGAGACCCGGCGCCGGGCCTCGGTCAGCGCCACGGTCTCCCGGACCAGCTCGGACAGCAGGGTGGTGACGCCCGCGAGCAGTTTGGCCACGCCCCCGGGGTGGGCGACGGTCAGGTCGAAGGTGCCGGTCGGCAGGTCACGGTGCCACAGGAGGGTGTTGCGACCCCCGAGCTCGCTGGCCTGGTGGCGCCAGTCGGACCGGACCTCACGGACGGCGTCGCCACGGGTGTCGGGCGGGGCGTCGGCGGGATTCACGGAGTCAGGCTAACCATTCTGCGCACCGAAATCGTCCCGACCCCCAGGGCCACCGCGACGATCGCGGACAGCAGGCACAGCCAGCCGTAGCCCCAGGCTCCGAGGACCACACCGGCCAGGGCTCCCCCGGCGGCGGCGGAGAGGCCCATCACGATGTCCGCCGCACCCTGGGTGACGGACCGTTGGGCGGGCTCGACCGCGCCGGCGAGCAGCCCCGACCCGGCGACCATCGTGCAGGACCACCCCAGCCCGAGCAGGAACAGTCCCGTCATCAGCACCACGGACCAGCCCGCCGCCGACACCCCGGCCAGCAGACAGGCCAGGAGCAGCACCGCCGCGCCGAGGAGCACGACCCGGTGGGCGCCCCACCGGTCGGTGAGCCAGCCGACGACCGGGGAGAAGCCGTACATCCCGAAGATGTGCACCGAGATCACGAGGCCGATGATCTCGACCCCGGCATGCCCGTGGTGCATGTGCACCGGCGTCATCACCATGACCGCGACCATCACCACGTGTCCCCCCGTGATCGCCAGGGTGCCCACGAGCGCGGCCGGGGTGGCCAGGATGACCCGCACCCCCTGCAGGACGGAGCGCCGCACCGGCACGCGGGTGGCCGCCGGGGCCAGGTCGGCCTCCGCCAGGGCACGCGCGGTGAGCAGCGGGTCGGGGCGCAGGTATGCCGTGAGGACGGCGGCCGCGATCAGGAACCCGAGGGCGCTGAAGACCAGGGCGCCGGTGAGCTCGGGCACCCCGAGGTGCCCCGCGACCCACCTGCCGGGGCCGACCAGGTTCGGGCCCAGGACCGAGCCGATGGTGGTCGCCCACAGCACCAGACTCAGGTCCCTGCCCCGGTGGGCCGGCTCGGCGAGGTCCGCTGCGGCATACCTCGCCTGTGCATTGGCGGTCGTCGCCGCGCCGAACAGGGCCGTCCCGGCCAGCAGCAGCGGGAAGGACCCCAGCACGGTGGCGACCACCGCGGCGACCGCGCCGACCGTGCCGACCAGGTAGGCGGCCACCAGTCCGGCCCGCCGCCCCCGCACCGCCATCAGGGCCGCGACGGGCGCGGTGAGCAGGGCGGCACCCAGCACCTGGGTCGTGGTGGCCAGCCCGGAGAGCGAGTCCCGCCCGGTGATCTCCACCGCCAGCAGCGCGCCGACCGCCAGTCCGGCGGCGACACCGACACCGCCGAGGACCTGCGACCCCATCAGGGTGCGGCGCGTCCGGGCCTGGATGCCGGGCACCGCTGCGGCGTCCACGGTCATGGCGGCTCCTCGGCGACCGCGGGGCTCAGGCGGAGGCGCGGCGGTACTGGCGGATGGACAGGGGGATGAACACCAGCAGGATGATGCCGACCCAGATCAAGGTGTACAGCACCGGGTGCTGCATCGACCAGACGTCCGGCACCGCCACACCCGGGTTGGTGTTGCCGAACAGTTCGCGGACCGCCTGGGTGAGCGCCGAGACGGGGTTCCACTCCACGAAGGTCCGCAAGCCGGTCGGGAAGGACTCCAGGGGGACGAAGGCGTTGGAGATGAAGGTCAGCGGCATGATGACGATGAACGAGGCGTTGTTGATCACCTCGACGCTGGGCACCAGCAGCCCGACGAATCCCATGACCCAGCTGAAGGCGTAGGCAAAGGCGAGGAGCAGCAGGAATGCCCCGAGCGCGTCCAGCAGCGACCCCCGCACCCTCCACCCGACCAGCAGCCCGGTCAGAGCCATGATGATCAGCGACAGGACGTTGTAGACCACGTCGGAGGCGGTCCGGCCGACCAGGACCGCGGACCGGGACATCGGCAGCGACCGGAACCGGTCGATGATGCCCTTCTGCATGTCCTCGGCCAGCCCGGCACCGGTGAAGGTGGCGCCGAAGACGACCGTCTGGGCGAAGATGCCGCCGATCAGGAACTCGCGGTAGGGCACGTCGCCGCCGGGGTCGATGGCTCCGCCGAAGACGTAGGCGAACAGCAGCACGAACATGATCGGCGAGATCAGCACGAAGACCAGGACCTCGGGGACCCGCTTGATCTTGATCAGGTTGCGCTTGGCCACGACCGAGCCGTCGGCGAAGGTGCGGATCAGGCTGCTCATCGGGTGACCTCCCTCTCGGCGTCCGAGCCCGCGTCGCCCGTGGGGTCCACCGCGGCGGCGTGCCCGGTGAGCTCGAGGAACACGTCGTCCAGGGTGGGGCGGCGCAGTCCCACGTCCAGGACCTCGATCTGCTCGCGGTCCAACCGGTCGAGCAGATGGCGCAGGGCCTGCGCCCCCGTGTCGACCCGGGCGGTCAGGTCCCGCCCGGTCGAGCCGGGCTGCACCTCCCCGCTGGCCACGGCGGCCAGGGCGTCGACCGCGGCCGACAGGTCGGCCGGGTCCAGCAGCACGAGCTCGACCCGCTCCCCGCCGGTCTGCTGCTTGAGCTCGTCGGCGGTGCCGTGGGCGATGGCCCGGCCGTGGTCGATCACCACGATGTCGTCGGCCAGCAGGTCCGCCTCCTCGAGGTACTGGGTGGTCAGCAGCAGCGTGCTGCCGCCACGCACCAGTTCGCGGATGACGTCCCACATCTCCTGGCGGGCCCGGACGTCCAGGCCGGTCGTGGGCTCGTCCAGGACCAGCACCGGTGGCTCGGCGACCAGGGCCCCGGCCAGGTCGAGCCGGCGGCGCATCCCGCCGGAGTAGGTCTTGGACACCCGGTCACCGGCCTCGGCGAGGCTGAACCGCTCAAGCAGCTCGCGCGCCCGGGCCCGTGACCTGGCCCGCCCCAGCCCGTAGAGCCGCCCCACCATCTCCAGGTTCTCGAACCCGGTCAGGTGCTCGTCGACGGCGGCGTACTGGCCGGAGAGCCCGATCCTGGCCCGGACCCCTTGCGGGTCGGCGAGCACGTCAACGCCGGCGACCCGGGCGGTGCCGCCGTCCGGGCGCAGCAGGGTGGTGAGGATGCGGACGGCAGTGGTCTTGCCCGCGCCGTTCGGGCCGAGTAGGCCCAGCACCGTGCCCTCGGGGACGTGCAGATCCAGACCGGCGAGGGCGGTCACCGAGCCGTACCTCTTGACCAGGCCGGACGCCTCGATCATCTCTGCCACCGGCGTCTCCCTCGCCTCGCTCCGTCGATCCTGTCCGATCCTGCGCCGCGGGGCGCCCCTCGCACAAGCGTATTACTGGTGTCGGCGAGGCCCGCCCCCGTCGGACTCCCCGCGAATTCCCCTCGACCCATTGCGATTCCGACATCCAGTAGTTAGGGTCCACGATACGGAAGAAGGCAGGTGGCACTCCCCCGCACGGCCACCTCTCACGCAGGAGGGCCCCGTGTCCGATCACCCCCACGCCGGACCGGCTCGCCACGAGCACCTCGCCGACTCCGACTTCGTCATCGAGCTCCCGCACGGCTCGCTGCACAATGCCGAGCTGGCTCCCACGCCACCGCGCGAGCGCAAGTGGGGCACCTTCGAGATCTTCAACGTCTGGACCAACGACGTGCAGAGCCTGGCCGGCTACACGTTGGCCGCCAGCCTGTTCGTCACGGCCGGGATCAACGGCTGGTTCGTCTTCGCCGCCATCATCCTGGCCGGCGTGCTGGTGATGTTCTTCGTCAACCTCTCCGGCAAGCCGTCGGTGAAGTACGGCGTGCCCTACCCGGTCGTGGCCCGCGCGTCGATGGGCGTGCGGGGTGCCATGTTCCCGGCCACGGTCCGCGGCATCGTGGCAGTGTTCTGGTACGGCGCCCAGACCTACTTCGCCTCCACCGCCGTGGCCCTGGCCCTCAACGCGCTGCTGGACAGTCCCTCCAGCCCCAGCGTCCTGGGGATGAACGCGGTGGACTGGGTCTCCTACGTCATCGTCGCCGCCTTCCAGATCTTCCTGTTCATGCGGGGCCTGGATGGCATCGTGCGGTTCCTCAACTTCGCCGGACCCGCGGTGTATGTCGTCATGGTGCTGCTCCTCGTGGCGATCTGGTGGCAGGCCGGCGGCGAGCTGCTGGACGGGGTCGGCACGCTGTTCGGCGGGGAGAAGACCGGCGGGGCGGCGGTGAACGCCTTCTTCGCGGTGGTCGGCACCATGGTGGCCTACTTCGCGGCCGTCATCATCAACTTCGGTGACTTCGCCCGGTTCTCCCGCAGCGAGCGGGAGATGCGGCGCGGCAACTTCCTGGGCCTGCCGGTGAGCCTGACCTTCTTCACCTTCCTGTCCCTGTTCATCACCGCGGGCGCCTACATCGTCTTCCAAGACGGCCAGGGCGAGCCGATGACCAACCCCGCCGAGATCGTGGGCGCCGTCGACAACGTGCTGCTGACCGTGATCGCGGCGGTGACCTTCTTCATCGCCACGGTCGGGATCAACCTGGTCGCCAACTTCATCCCGCCCGTGTATGACATCGCCAACCTGGCGCCGTCCAAGATCAACTTCCGGGTCGCCGGGCTGATCACGGCAGCCCTCGGATTCGTCATCGGGGCGCTGTGGGTCGTCGTGATCGGCAACGCCGGGCTGCCCAAGTTCGTCGACACCCTCGGCGCGGTGCTGGCTCCGCTCTACGGGATCATGATCGCCGACTACTACATCCTGCGGAAGCAGCGGCTGAACATCCAGGACCTGTACTCCCGCGACCCCGGTGGCACCTACGCGTTCTCCAAGGGCTGGAACACCCGGGCGCTGTGGGCGTTCGCCATCGCCGGCGTCTTCTCGGTGTCCACCGTGTGGGTCCCGGCACTGGAGGACCTCAGCGGCTTCTCCTGGATCATCGGTGCCATCCTGGGCGCCGGCCTGCACCTCGTGGTGATGCGCGGCCAGCAGATCATCACCTCGGACGCCGACCGCTGACCCGGCGCGCCCGGATCGGTGGGCTAGGCTCTCTCCCGCCCCGCCCTCGTAGCTCAGGGGATAGAGCACCGCTCTCCTAAAGCGGGTGTCGCAGGTTCGAATCCTGCCGGGGGCACTGTGTGTCTGTGCAGTTCAGCGGCATTGCGGCAATGCGGATGTCCGCAGTGGTCTCTCACCCGCTACCGAGCCAGGCCGAGGAAAGCCATGAGGGCGCGTTCGACCTCGACGAGACTCTCGGGCGCCAGACGGCCAACCCGCGTACCGACGTTCTCGCGGCGGACGGTGGTGACCTTGTCGATCATGACCTGGCTGTCGTGCTGCAGACCAGTGAGATCATCGGCGGCGACGCGTACGCGAAGCAGAGGGGCATCGACCAGCGTCGTCGTCAGGGGCGCCACGGTCACCGAGGCAGTGCCCTCGAAGAGGTCGTCCTGCACGATCAGTGCGGGCCTCGGCTTGGAGTCGTAGACACCCCCGGCTACGGTCCACAGCTCGCCGCGCCTCACTCCTCGTCCCAGGGGGCGGTGACGGCTTCGACGAACTCCTGGTCATCGGACTGCTCGTCCGCCCTCGCGACCAGGGCCGCCTGACGTTCGGCCTCCTGTGCAAAGCGCTCGCTACGCACGTCCGGCACCCAGATCTGCACCGGTCGCAGACCGCGTGCGCGCATCCTGCGCCGGTACTCGCTGACCCGGTGCTTCACCGTCACGCCTCAATGTTACATGTAACGAGGGCAGCGGACGGGGGCTGCGCTGTTCACAGTCTCGGCCCCTGCTGCTCTCCGCGTGCCGGGTCGGCGTCGCGGCGCACCGTGAGCAGGAACACGCTGTCCTCGATCGCCGTCACCGCATGCCGCTCCGGCGGGATCGGCACCAGTTCACCCGCACCCAGCTCCCACTCCCGCCCCTGACCGATCAGACGGAGCCTGCCGGTGAGCACCTGCAGCGTGGCCTCCGGAGGGCTGTCGTGCTCGGCCAGGTCGACACCGGCCAGCAGGGCCAGCGCCGTCTGTCGCAGCAGGCCCTCTCCGGCATGCACCGTGTGCGCGGCGCGGTGGGCGTGGGCGGTGCGCGCCGTGGCCAGCAGCGTGTCGCTGAGAGCAGCCAGATCCACCGGCTCCACCGAGGGTTGTTGTTCGGTCATCCTGATGCCCTTTCGTTGGTTCCTGGCCGGTCACGCGATGCTCAACAGCAGCAGTGCGCCGACGAAGAGCGATGCCGCCTTCAGTGCTTCGAGGCCGACATACGCCCAGTGCACGCGAGAGCGAGCCGGCTGTGGGTCGCCGGCGAGCACGCGCACCGAACGCCTGCGCAGCACCGGCCGCACCACAATCAATTGCACAGCCAGAACCGCGATCGCGGCCGACAACCAGCCCGCGCCGATAGGCCATCCCTCCCCGAGCAACAGCCCGATCACCACGGCGACGGCGAGGACCGTTTCAGCGATGTTCAGCGCTGCGAACACGATCCGCCCGATCCCGAGACCCAGCTGGGTCGTGATCCCCGGAGCACGGAACTTCAACGGCGCCTCCAGGAAGGAAATCGCGATCACCATCCCGAACCACACCAACGCCGCAGCCGCGGCGAGCTCATGGCCGGTCACGCTGTACCCGCCAGGTGCAGCCGGGCACGGCACAAGCCCGGAGCGGCGAACGGCTCCAGGTCCGAGACCTCTACCTGGAAATCCCAGCCGGCCAGCGCACCGCGCATCAACCCGGCGTGGATGCCGCAGATCAATTCCCCGTGGTCGGTGACCGTCTCCCGGAACGGGCAGTTCAAGAGCTCGACGGTGAACTCATCCGCACGCCGGGGCGCGAAGCCGACCTCGTGCAGCAGTCCCGTCAGCTCACCGACCGCATCCCCGGTGCGCGGCGGCGCGCTCCTGGCACGGGCAAGCCCCCATGCAAACCCGGCCTCGACCGCCCGCTCCCGCCCTTGCTCGGTGCCGTCAAGGCCGGCCGCCAGAATGCCCGCCAGCACCTCGTACCGGCCTTCACTGCCCTCCGCCCCGGGGACGGCCCGGAACCGCAGCCCCGGGCGGCCCCGGCCAGAAGAGACCGGCTCAGCCCGCTCCACCTGCCCGGAGCGCTCCAACGCATCCAGGTGGAACCGCACCGTGTTCGGATGCACCGACAACACCACGGCCAGATCCGCGACCCCCACCGGGTCCGCAGCCGCCCGAACCGCGCCAAGCACACGCTCTCGTCGCCCCACGGCTTTCCCGGTACTCAGCACAGTGCACAGTTTATCTAAGAGTGTTTGGAATAAATAGTGCCTGGAGATACGCCGCGGTCCCGCCTCATCGACGTCGTTCTCACCACCCGACGTCGGCACACCCCTCGTGGTCGAGGGGCTCCACCTGCAAGGTGGCGTGCGCGATCCCGTGCCGGTCGCGCAGCACGTCGCGCGCACCGTCGAGCACGGAGTGGGAATCGGCCCCGTCGGCAGAGACGAGGTGTGCGGTGGCCACGTTCATCCCCGAGGTGAGGGTCCACAGGTGCACGTCGTGCACGTCCCGCACCCCATCCACGGCCGCCAGGTCTGTGGCCACCGCGTCCAGGTCCAGCCCGGCCGGCACGTGCTGCCCCAGGACGGCGAACACCTCGCGGCCCAACAGCACCGCGCGGACGGCGACGAACGCCCCGATCCCCAGCGCCACGACGGTGTCCCAGGCCGCCGAGCCTGTGCTGGCGACCAGCCACGCCGCCACCAGCACGCCCACCGACCCGGCGGTGTCTGCCATCACTTCCAGGTAGGCACCCTTGACGTTGAGGCTCTCCTTCGAACCCCCGCGCAACAGCATCAGGGCGACCACGTTGACCGCCAGGCCGAGCAGCCCCACCAGGAGCATCGTCCCGGTGTCCACGTGCACCTGCGCACCGATGCGCTGCACGGCCGACAGCACGACATACGCCGCCACCCCCAGCATCATGAGGACCGCCAGCAGCGAGGCGAACACCTCGGCGCGGTACGACCCGTAGCTGCGCCGGCCGGTCCGGTCCGGCCGGGTGGCGATCCGGGTGGCCGCGAGCGCCGCCCCGAGCGTGACCACGTCG
This sequence comes from Ornithinicoccus sp., assembly GCF_057176825.1. Taxonomy (NCBI): domain Bacteria; kingdom Bacillati; phylum Actinomycetota; class Actinomycetes; order Micrococcales; family Intrasporangiaceae; genus Ornithinicoccus; species Ornithinicoccus sp. Next base: position 3,517,164 of record NZ_CM169976.1, read on the forward strand.
GCGGCCATGTGCCCGGCGTCGGAGAGCAGCGCCAGCGACCCCGAGGTCAGGGCCGCGACCAGTTCGACGACGAAGAAGACCGCGATCAGCCCGAACGAGACCGCGAGGCGCCAGCGGTGTCGGCCTCCCGCGTGGCCCGCCACGCCACCGTGGGAGTGGCCCGCGCTCATGCCGCCCCGTCCGAGCCGTCGGAGCCATCCGAGCCGGAGTTCCCGAGGGTCCGCTCGGGGTGGACGGCCTGGGTGTGCTCGGTGTGCGCCACCGCGAGGTCGAGCAGCATCCGGACGTGTGCGTCGTCCAGCCGGTAGTACCCCTTGCGCCCCTCGCGCCGCACCGAGACCACCCGGTGCGCCCTCAGCAGCCGGAGCGCGTGCGAGACGGCCGACTCGCCCTGCCCCGTGATCGCCGCGAGGTCCGACACGCACAGCTCGCCCTCGGTCAGCGCGATGAGCAGCCGGAGCCGACCGGGGTCCCCCAGCAGCGAGAAGACGTCGGCGGTGTCGGCGATGTCGTCAGCCGCGGGCATCCGGTCCCGCACGACTGTGACGCGGTCCCCGTGGTCCCGACAGGTTACGTCAATATCTGACGATTTGTTCATACATAGATGATGCCCCACCCCGAAGGCTCGGTCAAACGGCTCTGCGACAGTGGCCCCATGACCACGCCCCACGGATCCTGGCCCTCCCCCATCAGCGCGACGGACCTGTATGCGGCCTCCGTCCAGCTCGACGAGCCCCGGGTCGACGGCACGGACCTCTATTGGCTGGAGGGGCGCGCCGACGAGGGTGGCCGCTCGGCCCTGGTGCGCCTGTCGGACGACGGGTCACGGTCAGATCTGCTCCCCCCGCCCTGGAACGTGCGGTCCCGGGTCCACGAGTACGGCGGCGGCGCGTATGCCGTGTCCGCCGGCCAGGTCGTGTTCACCGAGTTCGCCACGGGCCAGGTGATGCGGCTGGACACCGACGGCCCCCGGCCGATCACGCCGGATGCCGGGGATGCTGCCGTGCGATTCGGGGGCCTGGTCCTCGACGCTGCCCACCGTGCGGTGTATGCCGTGTGCGAGGACCACCGCGGGGACGGGGAGCCGGTCAACGTGCTGGTGCGCCTGGACCTGGACGGCGAGAACGCCGACTACGGGACCCCGCTGCTGGGCCCGGAGGCACCGGTCACCGACTTCGTCTCCGCTCCCGCGCTCAGCCCGGACGGGCACCGCCTGGCCTGGGTCGAGTGGGACCACCCCGACATGCCCTGGGACAGCAGCCGGCTGGTCGTGGCAGACCTCGACGAACGGGGTCTGGTGACCGGCAGTCGGCACGAGCGGCCGGTGGCGGGAGGGCCCGGCGAGTCGGTGGAGGAGCCCACCTGGCTGGAGGACGGCCGCCTGCTGTTCATCAGCGACCGCACCGGCTTCGGCAACCTCTACACCGTGGGCCTCACCGACGACGGAGCGACCGAGCCGGAGTCCGTCGCACCGGCCGGGGTCGAGTTCGGGTGTCCGCGCTGGATGCTGGACATGCGGGTGATCGCGCAGACGGCGTCGGGCACCGTCGTCGCCCGGTCCACCGTCGACGGCTTCGGGCGGTTGGTGGCCTGGGACCCCGGCACGGGGCAGTCCCACGAGCTCGACGTCGCTGCGTCCGATGTCATGCTCCTGGTGGGCGGCGGTGATTCCTCCCCGGACGCGGTCATCGCCCTCTGCCGGTTCGTCGACCGCCCGTCGGCACTGGTGCGCATCGACGTCAGCGACGGCTCGCTGGAGGTGCTGCGCTCCTCCTCCGACACCGCGATCGACCCCGCCTACGTCAGCAGGCCCGAACCCGTCAGCTGGACCTCCGAGGACGGCGCGACGGCCCACGGGTTCTACTACCCGCCCACGCACCCCACGGCAGTCGCACCCGAGGACGAACTGCCCCCGCTCATCGTCAAGACGCACGGCGGTCCGACCGCGGCGGCCTTCCCCGGGTTCGCCCCGGGAATCCTCTACTGGACCTCCCGGGGGATCGGGGTGCTCGACGTCAACTACGGCGGGTCGACCGGATACGGCCGTGCCTACCGGCAGCGGCTCGACGGGCAGTGGGGAGTCGTCGACGTCGCGGACGCGACGAGCGGGGCGTTGGCGCTGGCCAGGGCCGGCCGGGTCGACGGTGCGCGGATGGCGATCACCGGGGGCAGCGCCGGCGGCTACACGACGCTGGCCGCACTGACCTTCCGCGACACCTTCGCCGCTGGCGCCAGCCACTACGGGATCAGCGACCTGTCGGCCCTGGCCGCCGAGACGCACAAGTTCGAGTCGCGCTACCTCACCGGTCTGGTCGGGCCGTGGCCGGAGGCCGAGGCGATCTACCGCGACCGGTCCCCCATCCACCACGTCGACCGGCTCAGCTGCCCGATCATCCTGCTGCAGGGAGACCAGGACCGCGTCGTCCCGCCGAACCAGGCCGAGATGATGGCCCAGGCAGTCCGGGACAAGGGCCTGCCGGTCGCGCTGCTGATCTTCGAGGGCGAGGGGCACGGGTTCCGGACCCTGGACAGCCTGGTGCGGGCCCGCGAGGCCGAAGCGGCGTTCTACGGCCGGGTGTTCGGCTACACCCCGGCCGACGCCCTGCCGCCGCTGTCGATCGACAACCTGTAGCGAGTCGGCAGCCCGGCACCGCTCGACCATCGCCGGGGTCGTCGCGCCTAGCCGCCCCGCTGCGCCATGTGGTGGGACAGCCCGCCGGGAGGCGCGTCGAGGGCCCGCTGCGCCTCCTCTGCCGGGATCACACCGCGCGTCTGCAGATCGCGTATGCCGAGGCGCAGGTCCTGCTCGACCGCCCGGCGGTCGGCCTCGGGGACCTGGTCGACCGCAGACAGGATAGTGGCTCGCCTGGTGGCACCGGCACGGTCCTGTGTCGCCAGCTCCTCGGCCCGGCTCGGGCGAGGAGCCTTGCCACCGATGATCGTCAGGACGAGGCCGGCCAGGGTCGCCACGAGGATCGGAGCCAGCAACAGCCAGGGACGGTCGATCTGCGGGTCCTGCGCCGCGCCATACCCCACCAGGCACGTCACACCACCCAGCACCAGTGCAGACAGGCCCAGCCCCCGGGTGCCACGGCGCGTGGCAGGGGAGAACAGCGCCGCGACCGTCATGGGGACCAGCACCAGATTGGCGATCAGGAAGATCAGGCTCGTCCACGGCAGCCGGTCCGGCCGGTCGACGGGAATGAGGTTGAATCGGCTGCCCATGAGGAGGGCAAACCCCAATGTCGGGGCGCTGACGGCGAGCAGGAACGCGACAGCGCCCAGCCAGAAAACCGGGCCTCGGTGCTTGCCCGGCTCCATCGCCCTGAGGACACGAGGATGCCCTTGCCAGGCCGCGAGCCCGAGCTGTTTCCACCGCACCGAAGTCCCGGGCTGCACGGTCGCGGCACAGCGTGTGGCGCCCCCTGCCTCGGGCGCTGGGTTCACCGGCATCGTTCCGTCCGATCCCGCCGGGCGGGCTGCACCCCCACTAGGCACCCAGCTGGATGGTCGTGGCGTGTGGGATCTGGCGGTACCGCTCCGGGGTGCAGGTCAGCAGGATCACCTGCGTCCGCTCGGCAGGCCCGTCGAACACCGCACCGACCCGGTGGAGCCGCTCGGGATCGGTGTACCCCAGCGCATCGTCGATGATCACCGGGACCCCCTGCTCCCGGTCGACCAGCCCGGCGACGGCCAGCCTGGCCAGGATCCCTAACTGCTCCTTGGCGCCGCCGGAGAGCTGGTCGAAGGGGACCAGGGTGCCCTCGAGCCGGCGGGCCGTGATGGTCAGGTCCTCGGCGACGTCGACCGAGAAGGTCTCGCCGTAGACGAGTCGGCCGAGCCGGTCGATCTCCTCGGCGTAGGGGCGCACGTAGGCACGGTGTGCCTCCTCCCGGTGGCGGTGCAGGGTGTCGCGCAGTTGTCGGGCGGCCCGAGCCCGCCGGTCCACGGCGCGCAGCTCGGCCCGGGCGTCGTCGAAGCGTGTCAACGCCCGGTCGTAGGCCTCGGCCCGACCCTCCCCGGCAGCCATCTGCACCTGTGCCGACACCTGGATGGACTGCTCCCGCACCCGGGCCAGGTCGTGGCGGTGGTCGGCGAGCTCCTGCTCGGCCCGTGCCAGCACCTCCCGGACCCCTTCCGGGTCGGCGTCGGCGAGCTCGCGCCGGGCCTGGGATGCCCCGGCCTCCAGCTGGGCGTGCTCGGTGGCCAGCCGGGTGGCAGCCTCCTGGAGCCCCTCATCGCCGGTCTTGCGCCGTGCGTCGGCGAGGTCCTGCCGGTCGCGGTCGAGCCGTTCGCGCAGCGCGGTGGACGAGGAGTCCACCCGCGCCAGACGCACCTCGGCCTGCTGCGCGCCTGCGGCCGCGGCCCTGAGCTCCTCGGCCGCGGCGACAGCGGCCTCGCCGGCATGACGTCGCTCAGTCTCCGCGGCACGGCGGACGGCTCGCGCCTGCTCCACGTCCGCGGGCAGGGGATAGTCGTCCGGTCGTGACCCGGCGTAGGACTGGATGTCATGGGCCAGCTCGGACAACCGGCGGTCCAGCTCCTCCGGCTCGACCCCGGTGGACAGGTCGGCCACCCGGTCGCGGAGCCGCTGCACGCGGGCGGCCGCCGCAGCCCTGTCCTCCTGCAGGCCCCGTGCCTGCTCCACCTCGACGACGCCAGCCGCCGACAGCAGGTCGTCCAGCCGGGTCTGCGCCGCGGCGAGCTCGGCAGCCCGCTCGCGACTGCTCTGCTCTGGCGTGAGGCGCAGGCGGAGCAGACCCGGCACCTCGACGGTCACGTCGCCAGTGAGCGGGCGGTGGAGGCACTCCCCCTCCGCCACGGTGACCGGCTCGCCGTCCACCAGGACCTGCGTGCCCTCCGGTGCCAGCGAGCGCAGGTCCAGGCTCGCGCTGGCCACCTCGTGACGGGCGCGCAGCACCCCGAGCGTCGTCTCTGCCTCGTCCAGCTCGCGCAGCACCTGGGGGGTGACGGTGAGCCCGGCCAACTCTGCCTGGGCAGCCTCCAGCTGCGTCGCGACCGCCTCCAACCCCTCGACCTGCCGGGTCAGCGCTTCGGACCGCTCCAGGTCGGCCAGGTGCGTCTCGTCAGAGGCCGCTCTCCGGGCCACCTCCTCGGCCGACTCCCGCTCCTGGCGCGTCTGCGCGACCCGCTGCTCCAACGGGGCGAGCGACTCCTGCAGGACCTCCACCTCGCGGGCCAGGTCGACCCGCTCCTGCTCGACGGTGTCCAGCCTGGCCTCGGCCTGCGCGACGGCGGCGACGGTGCGGGTCCGCACCTCCAGGTCCTGGCGGGACCGCTGGGAGCGCTCCGCCGCGTGCTGTAGTCGGTGGCGCGCCTCGGCATACACCGCCTCCAGCTCCGTCACCCGGGCGACGCGCTCCCGCGCCGTGGCGACGGCCTGTTCCAGGTCGGGCAGTCCAGCACGCAGGCCGTCGGCCCTGGCCCGCAACTGCTCGTCCTCCCGGACCAAGTCCTCGGTCTCCTGCACCCGGTGGAAGGCGGCGACCGCGGCGTCCCGGGCCTCGTGGGCAGCCGCGAGCGCGTCCTTGAGATCGCGGGCCGGCCGGCCGGTGGGGGTGAAGTAGCGCAGGTACTCCGTCTCGACCCGTTCCAGCAGGTCCGCGCCTGCCTCGGTGTGTAGGTCGGCCCCGCTGGCGCCGTCGAGCGCCTCGGTGAGCACCCCGCTGTCGGTGAGCGCCACCTGACCCAGCTCGCCGGCCTGGGCGAACCGCAGTGCCCGCCACAACTGCGGGTCGAGCGACTCGGCGATGATGGTGTCCAGGCGCTCCTGGGCCTCCGGCCCGGTGAGCTGGGCACGGGTCGGCTCGAGGATCTCCAGGGTGGTGCTCGGCTCCCGCAGCCACTGCTTGGCGTAGCGGACCCGGTGCACGCCCACCGTGAACTCGGCCTCGACATACGGTCCGACGTCCCGACCCACGGGCTGCAGCGCCCGGACGGGGCCCGAACGCGAGGTCGCCTTGGCCCGCGGGTCCAGGAGGCGGTCGAACGCCTCCAGCAAGGTCGACTTGCCCACCTCGTTGGGCCCCTCGATCACCACGACGCCGTGGTCGGGGAAGGTGACGGTGCGCTCCCGGACCCCCTTGACGTCGCGCAACGTCAACTGGTGCAGCCTCATCGCGCCCCCTCCGTGCTCAATCGGTACAGCAGGGCCAGCGCGTCCTGCGCGCTCTGGCCGTCCAGATCCCGGGACATGTCGTGGTCCCAGGACTCCGGATCCTCCTCGACGGCCTCGACGTGCTCGCCCGCGTCGTCTGGACCCGGCGCCCCCAGCTCCCGGATCTCCTCCGCGGCGGCACCCACGAACCCGGCCCACCCGAGGTCGGAGAGGTCGCCGTCATCGGCGAGCACCGACACGTGGTGGTGCCGGTCCCAGGTATGCAGGGCGGCGAGCACCTCCCCGTGCTCCAGAAGGACCTCCTCGAGCCGGGCGTGGTCGGCCAGCCCGAGAGCGCCGCGCAGCGCGAGCCGGACGACCGTGCGGTCCTTGGCAGGCAGTGCCGCCAGGTCGCGCTCGAGTGCGGCGACGTCCGCCGCGCCGTGCATCACGCGTTCGACCACGCGGAAGGCCCAGGTGCCGACCCGGTGGGGCACCACCTCGGCGGGCGCGTCCGCGGACACGGTCACCACCAGGGCATCACCCGGGGACTGCTCCCGCGGGCTGGTGACCTCGGGGGTGCCGGAGTACCAGACCGCTCCGGTGTCCCCCACCTCGGTGCGGGAGTGCCGGTCGCCCAGCGCGACGTAGCGGATCCGGCCCTGCCGCACGGCGGCCTCCAGCGGCGCGAGCGCGATGGAGGCAGGGTTGTCCCGGTCCGGGTCGAGCGCATCGACGGCGCCGTGGCCCACGACGACCCGGACGGTGCCGTCGGCCGGTCCGGCCAGCGCGAGGGCCTGCCCCACCAGGTCGGCACCGGGGTGCTTGCTGGACCAGGGAGCAGCCACCAGCTCCAGCCCCTCACGCACGGTCACCGGCCCGGCGTGCTCAAGCACGTGCACGTGCTCCGGGCGGTGCTGCAGGAACGTTTCCGAGCGGAAGATGCTGGCGACGTCGAGCGGATCGTGGTTGCCCGGGAGCAGGTAGACCGGCACCGGCACGTCCGCCAGCGCCTCCAGGGCACGACGCACGGTCTGCCGGGTGAGCTGGTTGGTCTCGAACACGTCGCCGCAGACGACCATGAACTCGCAGTCCTGCTCCGCAGCCACCCGCCCCAGACTGCGCACCGCCTCGATGCGGGCGGCGCCGTACCTGGCCTGCGCCTCGGCCGGCAGCCAGCGCCGGGTCATCCCGATCTGCCAATCCGCCGTGTGCATGAACCGGACCATCGCCGCATCCCTCCTCTCCATCGCTGCTGCCCCCACCGTAGGAGCCGGCACCGACAGAGCGGCTCAGGCAGGCCGGGGAGGCCCGGGGTTTCGGTAGAATGGCTCCCATGACCGCTGACGAACCGCCCTCCGGTAGTACCAAGCCGGGCCACGCCCGGCACCCCCGCCCCCACCTCCGACGGCAGGTGGCGCCACCGTGTTGATCGCCGGTGGACTCGCCGTCATTCTCCTGCTCACCCTCCTGACCGGCTATTTCGTGGCCCAGGAGTTCGCCTACGTCGCGGTCGACCGTGGCAAGTTGCGCCAGCTCGCCGACGACGGCGACAAGGCCGCCGCCCGGGCCCTGACCATCACCTCCCGCCTCAGCTTCTCGCTCTCCGGCGCCCAGTTCGGGATCACCGTCACGGTGCTGCTCGTGGGCTTCGTCGGGGAGCCCCTGCTCGGTCAGGGCCTAGCCCAGGTGCTCGGCTTCACAGGACTGTCGGAGGCCGGGCGACTCTCGTTGTCGGTCACCGTGACCCTGCTGTTCAGCACGTTCCTGCAGATGGTCCTCGGTGAGCTCGGCCCCAAGAACTGGGCGATCGCCGAGCCGGTCAAGCTGGCCCGCGCACTGTCCCGCCCCACGGCGATCTACCTCGCCGTCGCCGGTCCCGTCATCGCCCTGTTCGACGCCGCCTCCAACAAGCTGTTGCGCTCCGTGGGCATCGAGCCCGTGGAGGAGCTGCCCCAGGGAGCGACCCCCGAGGACCTGACCCGGATCATCGCCGAGTCGCACACCGGCGGCCAGATCGACGCCGATCTCTCGCGGATCCTGGAGCGGGGCCTGGCCTTCCGCGGCCATGTCGCTGAGGAGGTCATGACGCCGCGGATCGACGTGGACACGGTCCAGGCCGACGAGCCCGCCAGCCGGGTCATCGAGCTGCTCGCCGACGGGCACTCCCGGTTCCCGGTGATCGGCCGGGACATCGACGACATCGTCGGGGTCGTGGGGCTGCACGAGATCCTCGAGGTCCCTCCGGCCGAACGCGCCCACATCCCGGTGCGTGACCTGGTCAGCGACGCCCTCATCATCCCCGAGAGCCTGCCCCTCCCCCTGGTGCTGGAGCGGCTGCGCGAGCAGCACCGGCAGATCGCGGTCGTGGTCGACGAGCACGGTGGTTTCGCTGGTGTCATCACCTTCGAGGACGTCGCCGAGGAGGTCGTCGGCGAGATCTGGGACGAGGGCGACGAGGCCGAGCAGCCGTCGGTCCCCCACCAGGACGGCTCCTGGCAGGTGGCCGCCCGACTGCGCTTGGACGAGGCCACCGAGATCACCGGGGTCGCGCTGCCCGAGGACGAGGACTACGACACCCTGTCTGGTCTCGTGATGGACAGTCTGGGCCGCACCGCCGTGCCCGGCGACACCACCGAGGTGGTCTGGCAGGACCGCGACGACCACGGTGACCCCGAGGTGCACCGGGTCCGGATCGATGTGCTGAGCGTGGCCCGGCACGTCCCCGAGACGGTCGCCATCCATCCGGCCCAGGTCACCGAGGGCCTACTGGAGGACTCCTCCACCACGCCCGAGACGATGGAGCACCCGGACGAGCAGGGTGTGGTCGCCGTGCGAGAGCACCACCCGATCGGGGGTATGTCGTGAGCGTGACGGTCGCGCTGTTGGTCAGCGTCATCCTGCTGGTCCTGAACGCCTTCTTCGTGGCAGCGGAGTTCGCCGTGATTGCGGCGAAGCGGCACCGCCTGGAGGAGCGCGCCGCCGAGGGGAGCCGCCCCGCCCGGGCGGCCGTCAACGCCAACCGCGAGCTGTCGTTGATGCTCGCCGGCGCCCAACTGGGGATCACCCTGTGCACCCTCGGGCTGGGAGCCCTGGCCGAGCCGGCGGTCGCCTCGATGCTGACCCCGCTGTTCGAGCTCACCGGGCTGAACTACTACGTCAGCCACCTCCTGGCGCTGCTCATTGCCGTGGGGATCGTGGTGTTCCTGCACATGGTGGTGGGTGAGATGGCCCCCAAGTCGTGGGCGATCTCGCACCCGGAGACCTCCTCGATGCTCCTGGCGATCCCGTTCCGCGCGTTCACCTGGGTCGTGCGCCCGGTGCTGTACCTCTTCAACGAGGGCGCCAACGTGCTGTTGCGGATGGTGGGCGTCGACCCGGTCGACACCCTCTCCAACTCCCACAGCCCTGCCGAGCTGCAGTTGCTCCTCGCCCAGTCGCACGAGCACGGGGTGCTCCCCGACGAGGAACACCAGATCCTCAGCGGTGCGTTGCGGCTGGAGGAGGAGACGGTGGAGGCCGTCATGTTCTCCCGGGAGGACGCCGTGTGCGTGCCCGAGGAGGCACTCGCCTCTGAGGTGGAGGCGATCTGCCGCGAGAGCGGACGGTCCCGCCTGTTCGTCCTGCGCGGCGAGGACATCATCGGTCTGGTCCATGTCCGCGACGCGGTGCTGGCCACGGCCGGTGGCGGTGACACTCCGCTCCGGTCGTTCCTCCAGGAGCCGGTAACCCTCCCCAGCACCCTGCCGCTGATCGACGCTGTCGCCCGGATGCGCGAGGCCAGGGCCCAGTTGGCCCTGGTGCGGGATGGTGCCGGGGACCTGGTGGGCCTGGCGTCCTTCGAGGACATCCTGGAGGAGATCCTCGGGGAGTTCTACGACGAGACCGACGCCGCTGCCGAGACCGTCGCGGTGGCCGAGGCAGATCCGTCCCGGGCGCCGGCCTGACCCGGCCGCGGCCCTCGACCCTGTCCGAAACTGCCCCCTGACCTGCGATGTCCTCAAAACGAGGACATCGCAGGTCAGCACCCGTACCGCCCAGACACCCGAGCCCTCCTCGCCGGGCGTGCAGGTGATCACGTGGGCCCTCCCGTGAGCCGTCCCGTCGGCGCCCCCCTGGGAGCCACCCACCAGCGATGTCCTCGAAAGGAGGACACCCCCGCCGCCACGGTCCCCGGCATCGCGTCGACCGCTGCTGCCCTTGGGCTCGGGAACGCCGCTCCCACGGCACGCCCCACCACCCTTGAGAACTCGCGTGGAAACGAAAGGGGCCCATAGGCCCCTCCGATTGACACACGAGATCGGCCCGCCCGCGCCAGCAGCCCCTGCCCCCTGGACGCGCACCCCGACCACGGCGACAGCGGACCTCGCCAGCGATGTCCTCACCACGAGGTCCCCCCTACCAGCGATGTCCTTGAAACGAGGACGCCCGCCGCCAGGGTCGCCCACGAGCGATGTCCCCGAAACGAGGACACGCCTCGCCCAGGATCCCCAGCGACCGGTCGACCACTCCGCCCACGGCACGCCCCACCACCCCTTGCAGCTCGCGTGGAAACGAAAGGGGCCTATAGGCCCCTCCGATTGACACACGAGATCGGCCCGCCCGCGGCAGCACCCACTAGTGGCCCCGGGCGCCCACCCCGACCATGCAAGAGCCGCCCACCGGTGGTGTCCTCGAAATGAGGACACCACCGGAGCGCCGGGGCGGGGGCAGACGCACGAAGGGCCCCTCCGTGACGGAGGAGCCCTTCGTGGTGAAGCGAATGCTGTGTGGTGCTCAGCCCACGCGGCCGTAGCCGCTGACGCCGGAGAACACCGAGCGGTAGGTCACGCCCACCCGCGGGTTGCCAGCGTCGTAGACCATGCCGTTGCCGGCGTAGATGCCGACGTGGTACGCCGGGTAGCCCCAGAACACCAGGTCGCCGGGCTGCGGGTTGCTGACCGGGGTGGCAGCAGCCTGCTGGGCGGCGGCGGTGCGCGGAAGGTTGATGCCGACCTGCGCGAACACGTAGGAGGTGTAGCCGGAGCAGTCGAAGCCGGTGGCCGGGCTGCTGCCGCCGATGACGTAGCGGTAGCCGACGTACTGGGCGGCGACGCCCAGGACGCCACCGGTGGCCGGCGGCGGGGTGGACTCGACCGGGGCCTCGGGCTCGGGCTCCGGAGCGGCCGGGGCCTCCTCGCGGACCTCGTCGCGGCTGCCGCTGGTGCTCTCGCGCTCCTGCGTGCTGGCCTGGGTGGTCTCGGCGGGGGCCTCCTCGACGGGGGCCTCGGCGGGAGCCGTCTCCTCGACGACCTCCTCCTCGACGACCGGCTCGGGCTCCGGCGGCGTGACGCCCACGAAGCCGAGGGTGCCGAAGGCGGCGGTCTCGGCGTCCTTGTCGGCCTTCTTGGCGACGACCGGCTTGTCGGCGGGGGCGGTGACGGACGGCAGGCTCACGGCCAGGACGTCGACAGCACCCTCCTCGACAGGGGTGGCGGACACGTTGCCGGCCGCGACGTTGCCGGCGATGGCCGCAACGTCCTCGAAGTGGGTTCCGGGCGACGCGGTGGCCGGGACGACAGCCGCGGCCAGCAGGCCACCGGACGTCGCGGCAATGGCAGTCGCCTTCGCGGAACGGGTCAGGTTGGTGCTGGCTACAGTCAGCCGGCTGGGCGCGCGGTGGCGCCCGGAAGTACGTTGCGACACGTTTACCTCTCCAGAGCCTGCGGGGTGAGCTGTCGGGCTCGGGCTGGAGTGTGCCCGGACCGCCCGGTGAAGCACCTGAGCGGCCTTCGCCCCAAGGAGTCGAAACTCCGAGTGGTGGTTCCCCCGCTCCTGTCAAGCGGTTTGTCGTGAATATCCCGGACACGCTGACAGGACTCGGCTGCGTAGCGGGAGCCCCACCAGGGGGGAGGGGCACCATCGAGAGTACACAGCCCCTGAGCCCAAGTCACGTTTCGGTAAACGACCTGGGGACACTTTGCCAACCGTAGAGAAACGCACCCTCTCTGACCTGCGGAAACGCGACCATCCACAGCGAGGGTCCAGCAATTTTGTGAGGGACTTCACAGCAACCGAGGGAACTCTCCGGAGCGTCGTAGGTGGTTCGGGACGGTCAGTCCGCAGTGCCGAAGATGTGCGCGGCCACGTCGTCGGGCAGGGACACGGCGTCGCCCTCGGCAAGGTCCGTGGCGCGGACGATCACCCGGTCACCGTCGCGCTGGAACTGCACCGTCCGACCCGGCAGCACCCCGGCGTCGGACAGCAAGTCGAGCACCTCGGGGTCGACCTGCGCGGGCTCCCCGATCCGGGTGACACGCACCTGCTGCTGATCGGCGGTGGCGAGCCCCTGGAGGTGGGTGTCCGGCGCGCCGTCGGCGGCGCTGCGGGGCGGGGCGGATGTGCCGCCCAGTTCCTCCAGGCCGGGGATGGGATTGCCGTATGGCGACTCCTCCCGGGTGGCGATGAGGCCCAGGATGCGGCGTTCGACCCGCTCGCTCATCACGTGCTCCCAGCGGCACGCCTCGTCGTGCACGTAGGAGTAGTCGAGCCCGATGACATCCACGAGCAGCCGCTCGGCGAGGCGGTGCTTGCGCATCACCCGGGTCGCGGTCAACCGCCCCTTCTCGGTGAACTGCAGGTGGCGGTCGTCGTCGAGCGTGAGCAGGCCGTCGCGCTCCATCCGGGCCACGGTCTGGGAGACGGTGGGACCAGAGTGGCCCAGTCGCTCGGCGATCCGTGCCCGCATGGGGACGACGCCGTCCTCCTCGAGTTCGAACACCGCCTTCAGGTACATCTCGGTGGTGTCGATCAGATCCGTCATGGTGTCCGTCCTCCGGCCGCTGCTGGTCAACCACGATTCTAGGGAGCATCTGCTCCTCGGCGCAGCCGCAGGGTGCGGATACGGCATTCCCGGACTGACGACATACCATGAGCACGATCCGCCCACCCCATGTACAGGAGCCAGCGCCCTATGCCTCGCCAGTCCAAGAAGGCTGCCGCCAACGACCGCGCCGCACGGGTGGCCCAGCTGCAGAAGGAGGCCCAGGCCAGTCAGCGGCGCCGGACCTCGGGCATCTGGGTCGCCATGGGCGTCGTCCTGGCCCTCATCGTGGGTCTGGTCGGCTGGGCCGTCTACTCCGAGATCAAGAACCGTCCCGACCTCAGCGCGACAGTGGTCTATGACGACCCGGAGGACCCCAACGACAACCTGGATGCCACCCACGTGGGCACCGAGGTGGAGTACGAGCAGACCCCGCCGGTGGGCGGGAACCACCACGGCACCTGGCTCAACTGCGGCATCTACGAGGAGCCGGTGCCCAACGAGCACGCCGTGCACTCCCTGGAGCACGGTGCCGTCTGGATCACCTACCAGCCGGACCTCCCCCAGGAACAGGTCGACCAGTTGCGGGAGATCGCCGACCAGGACTACCTCCTCCTGTCCCCCTACGAGGGCATCGACAGCCCGATCTACGTCTCCGCGTGGGGCCTGCAGCTGGCCGTCGACAGTGCCGACGACCGACGGATCGAGGCGTTCATCAGTGAGTGGAAGCAGGGCCCGCAGACGCCCGAGCCGGGCGCGGCCTGCACCATGGGCACCGACATCGATCTGATCCCGCGGGGCTGACGTGACGGACGGCACCGGGGTCCCCGGCCCCGGCCAGCGCGGCCGGTGGCAGCGTTTCGGCGCGCCCGTCCTGGCCGCCGCCTCGGTGATCGGCCTGGTGCTGGGCGCCCTGGTGGGGTGGATCGCGTTCTCCCCGCACGATCCGGGCAGCGACAGCGTCGAGGCCGGCTTCGCCCGTGACATGAGCGAGCACCACCTGCAGGCGGTGGAGATGTCGCTGCTCGTCCTCGGCAGGTCCGAGAGCGGCAATGTCGACACCCTGGCCTACGACATCGCCTCGACGCAGGCCAACCAGATCGGGCAGATGGAGGGCTGGCTGCGCACGTGGGGTCTGCCGACCGCCCGATCCCAAGGACGGATGGCATGGATGGAGGAGCACGACGCGCACGGCTCGCACTCCTCGGGCGGGACCTCCTCCGGTAGTGGCGGGGCATCCTCCAGTGACCCGGTCATGCCCGGGATGGCGACGACGGCGGAGATGCAGCAGTTGCGCGAGGCCGACGGGGAGGACGCGGAGGTCCTGTTCCTGCAGTTGATGATCACCCACCACGTCGCCGGGGTGGAGATGGCCCAGGCCGCCGTCGACCTCGCCGACGAGCCGGAGGTGCTCCGGATCGCCCGGGCGATGGTCAACGCGCAGGAGAGCGAGATCCGGCTCATGGTCGACCTGCTCCACGAGCGGGACGCCGCGCCTCGGGAGGACCTGGCCGACCTGCTGGGCGGGGCCGCGACCGACGAAGGCGGCGACGGCGACGGGGCCACGAGCACCGCCGACCCCGGGAGCGAGGACCCCGGGAGCGACGACTCCGGTAGCGAGGACTCGGATGAGGACTCCGAGCACGACCACTGACGCCCCACCACCGGCCCCCACCCGCCCACGGCCCGACGGATCGTGGAAAACCTCTGGACCACCCCCGCACCTCGGCCTACTGTGGGCTGCACACGAGAAGGGAGGTGGTCCGAGAGTGAATTCTTCAAGGACGCGTGAGGTGATCGAGCGCTGAGGCGTTCGCCGAGGCGAATACACCTCGGTCACCGGAGCCCGTGAGGAGCGCGACACCGTCCATCGCGCTATCGGACACGCCCCCCGCCCCGTGGTGGGTCGGCCCCGGCCTCACGGGCTCACCCATGCCCGGGGCCAAGGCCCCTCAGGGCTGCAGCCGCGACAGCCGCCAGCTCGCCGAGTCGGCGAGGTCGCCCTCCCCCACCCGCGCGAATACCAGCCGGTCGTGCAACCGGTTGACCCGTCCGCCCCAGAACTCCACGCGGTCCGGCACGATGCGCAGGCCGCCCCACTCCGGCGGGACCGGCACGTCGGTCGTCTCACCGCGGTCGGGGTACCTCTCGGCATACTCCTGGAAGGCCGTCTCCAGCTCCTCGCGCGAGCCCACCGGGCGGGACTGGGCCGACGCCCACGCGCTCACCCGGGCACCCCAGGGACGCTGCTGGAAGTATGCCGTGACCTCCTCCTGCGGGACCCGCTCGGCCACCCCGCGGAACCGGATCGCGCGGAACATCGAGGGCCAGGTCAGCGAGGCCGCCACGGCCGGGTTGTCGGCGAGGTGGCGACCCTTGGTCGAGCCCAGGTTGGTGACGAATCCCGGCCCGCGGGCGTCGAGGAAGCGCATCAGCACCGTGCGCACGTCCGGCGCCCCGTCGGCGTCCACCGTGGCGACCGACAGCGCGGCCGGCTCGGGGACGTCCCCGAGGTCCTGCTGGCGCTGCACCGCAGCATCCACCCAGGCCCGCACCTGGTCGTAGGGATTTGCGGCGAGGTCGGCCTCGGACAGGCCGTCCCCCTGGTAGTCGATGCGATCGCCCGTCATGCCCCCAGTATCGACCTCGCCTATCGTGGAGGGCTCAGAGGGATCGACGCAGGAGGATGCGCATGGCAGGCAAGGCCAAGGCGGTCGGGACCGCGCTGAAGTACGCGCCCATCGTGTACGCCGCGGCCCAGAAGTACGGACCGGCGGTGTGGGAGCAGGTGAAGAACCAGCGCGAACCGGCCGAGAAGTACGTGCAGGCCAAGGTGGCCAAGGGCAACCAGCGCAAGAAGGCGCTGGCCCACGCGGGCACCCTGGTGGACGGATCGGTGCTGCAGGTGTTCCACGACAGCACGGCGCACTGGGTGGTCTTCTCCGGTGACGACCCGGTCGGGGTGCACCCGCCCGCCGCGGCGTCCTACGAGGAGCTGCTGGACCGGGCCGACCTGTCCAAGAAGATCCGCCCCGGCCAGGCGCACCGGGGCGCCTCGTTCGTCCGGCCGCGCTCCGGTGGTCGTCCGACGCCACCCCCGCAGGCACCCGGACCGACCCCCGCCGACGGCGACTCCGGCGACGACCGCCCGGTCCGCGCCGTGACCGAGCTGCCGACCCACCGGGACGGTCAGCGACCGACCGCGTAGCCCTGCATCCCGCGGGGGTTGGCTCCCGCGGCGAGCAGCCCCGTGGCGGGGTCGCGGGTGACCGCGCACATCCGACCCAGGCTCCACGGGCCCGAGACCCGGACGTCGTGGCCCCGGTCGGCCAGGTCGGACAGCACGTCCGGGCCGAGCCGCTCCTCGGCCACGACCACCCCGGGCTCGCTGCGCCGCGGCACGAACGAGCCGGGGAAGCTCGTGGTGTGGAACATCGGGGCGTCGATCGCCTCCTGCAGGCTGGCACCGCCGGCCAGGTGCCGCAGCAGGAACAGCGCCTGCCACTGGTCCTGCTGGTCCCCGCCGGGTGAGCCGCACGCCAGCACCGGCAGCCCGTCGCGCAGCACCAGGGTGGGCGTGAGCGTGGTGCGCGGGCGTCGCCCGGGGACCAGCGAGGACGCCAGGCCTTGCTCCAGCCAGGTCATCTGGAGGCGGCTGCCCAGCGCGAACCCGAGCTCGGGGATGGTCGGGGAGGACTGCAACCAGCCGCCGCTGGGGGTCGCCGAGATCATGTTGCCCCAGCGGTCCACGACGTCGATGTGGCAGGTGTCGCCCCGGGTGTCACCGTCGGGTTGCACCGTCGGCTCCCCCGTCGTCGGGTCGGCGTCGGGTGGGGTGTCGCCGTCGGGTCGCCGCAAGGCCTGCTCAGCCACCCGCGGCTCCCGTCCGCCGGGGCTGCCGGGTCGTAGCTCCAGGTCAGCGTCCGGCCCGACGAGGGCGGCGCGACCAGCCAGGTAGCCCGGCTCGAGCAGGTCGGCCACCGGGGCCGCCGCGTCGGTGTCGCCGAGCCAGGCCTCCCGGTCGGCCATCGCCAGCTTCCAAGACTCCACCACCGCGTGCGCCCCCGCGGCCGTGTCGGGGCTCAGCGCGTCGGCGTCGGCCTCGGCGAGCCGGTCCAGCAGGCCGAGCACCTGCAGCAGGGCGGGGCCCTGACCCCACCCGCCGGTCTTGGCCACCGTGTGCCCCTGCCACTGCGCGGTGACCGGCTCCTCCCACGTGGCCTCGTATGCCGTGAGGTCGCCTCCGGTGAGCACGCCCGGCAGGACGTGGCCCCCGGAGTGCCGGAACGGTCGCCGCGCGAACCGGTCGATCGCCTCCGCGACGAAGCCGCGGGACCACGCGGCCCGCGCCCCGTCGACCCGGGCCTCCCGGGATCCGCCGGCCGACTCTCCCTCGGCGACCAGCCGGTCCAGCGTGTCGGCCCACGCGGTGTTGCGGAACAGCTCACCCCCGGCGGGCGGACTCCCTCCGGGCAGCCACAGCTGCGCCGACGTCGTCCAGTCCTCCTCGAACAACGACTGCACCGTGGCGACGGTGGCGGCGGCCCGGGCCAGGAACGGGTGGCCGTGCCGGGCGTAGTGCACCGCCGGGGCGAGCACCTCGGCCAGCGGCAGCGTGCCGTGGTCGCGCAGCAGGAGCAGCCAGGCGTCGACGGCGCCGGGCACGGCGGTCGCCAGGGGCCCGGCCCCGGGCACCGTGTCCAGCCCCTGTGCGGCGAAGTGCTCGGGGGTGGCACCGGCCGGGGCCGGTCCCTGCCCGCAGAGCACCCGGGGCGACGGGTCGCTCGCGGTGGCGATGATGGCGGGCAGGTCACCGCCCGGCCCGTTGAGGTGCGGCTCGACCACCTGGAGCACGAATCCGCCGGCGACGGCGGCGTCGAAGGCGTTGCCGCCCAGCTCCAGCATCCGCATGGCGCTCTGCGAGGCCAGCCAGTGCGTGCTGGACACCATGCCGAAGGTGCCGGTCAACGTCGGGCGGGTGGTGAACGACATACGGCTCAGATCACGCTGGCGGCGAGCGCCACGACGAGCATCAGCACGAGCGCAAACACCACGATCTGCCGGCGGGTCCGGGCGTTCATCAGGACACCTTCTCCGGCATCGGCTCGACCGGCCCGCGTTCCAGGCTGAGCCAGCGGCGGGCGTCCCGCTGGATCCGGATGTGGATGTTCTCGGTGCGCATGACGTAGATGGTCGCAGCAAGCACGGCCGAGCCGCAGATGAACCCCGCCATCAGCATCGTCCACCGGGCCCCGAACTGGTCCCCGACCCAGCCGATGATCGGCGAGCCGAGCGGGGTGCCACCCATGAAGACCGCCAGGTAGAGCGCCATCACCCGACCGCGAACGGCCGGGTCGACCGAGAGCTGGACCATCGAGTTGGCGGTGACCATCACGGTGAGGGCGCACAGCCCCGTGGGGATGAGCATCAGGGTGAAGAAGGTGAAGTTGGGCGCCGCACCGAGCAGCAGGGCACACAGCGAGAAGCCGCCCATGGCGCCCAGCAGGTACCGCAGCCGCGGGCGCTCCCGCCGCGCGGCCAGGAGCGCGCCGCCGAGAGACCCGATCGCCATGACCGAGCCCACGACGCCGTACTCCTGCACCCCCTTGTCGAAGACCTCGGTCGACATCAACGCGTTGGTGAGCTGGAAGTTCATCCCGAACGTCCCGTGCACGAAGATCAGCCCCATGATCAGCATGATGTCGGGGCGGTGCCGCACGTAGGCCACGCCCTCGCGGATCCGGCCCTTGCCCTTGCTGCGGGGTGCCGGGGTGAGCCGGGCCGGGTCCATCGCCACCAGGGCACCGATGACGGCCAGGAAGGTGGCGGCGTTGATCAGGAAGGTGGGCCCGGTGCCGAACCAGGCGATGAGCAGGCCGGCGACCGCCGGGCCGAGCAGGCGGCCGCCGTGGAACGAGGCGCTGTTGAGTCCCACCGCGTTGGTGAGCTGCTCCGGCGGCACCATCTCCGAGACGAAGGCCTGGCGGGCGGGGGCGTCCAGTGCGGCGGCGCTGCCCTGGAGCAGGGCCAGCAGGTACATGTGCCACAGCTCCATGACCCCGCTGAGCACGAGCACGCCCATCAGGACCGCGGTGAGCGCCATGACCGACTGGGTCACCATCATCACCCTGCGCTTGGCGAACCGGTCGCTGACCGCACCTGCCACCGGGGCCAGCAGCAGCATCGGCAGGAACTGCAGCCCGGTCACGATCCCCAACGCCTGGGCGGACCCGTCGGTGAGCTCGGTCAGGACGACCCAGTCCTGGGCGACCCGGCCCATCCAGGTGCCGGTGTTGGAGACGATCCCGCCCATCGCGTAGACCCGGTAGTTGCGGACCCGCAGCGAGGAGAACATGGCGCTCACTGGGCCACCACCCGGGACAGGATCTCGGTCGCCCGGGCGAGGACGTCCCGCTCCTGCTCCCCCAGTTGCTCCAGCCGCTCGGCCATCCACGCGTCACGCTTGGCCCGCTCGGCCACCACGGTCGCCTGGCCCTCCTCGGTGAGCGAGAGGTGCGATGACCCTGCCGTCGTCGGGCGACTCGCTGCGGGCGACCAGTCCCTGGTCCACCAGGGCCGTCACGGTGCGGCTCATGCTGGGGGCGCTGACCCGCTCCGCGGCGGCCAGGTCCCCCACGGTGCTGGTGTCCTGCGACAGCCGGACGAGCACGCTGAACTGGTGCGGCGCGATGCTGCTGGAGGTCTCGAACCGCACCCGACGCGAGACGCGCATGCAGGCGATGCGCAGGTCATGGGCGAGGTGGGTCACCTCGAGGTCGGGGGCGGGGACGTCGGCAGGCACGCAGGCAGCTCCAGGCAGGTCGGGCAGGGTGTGGCAACTACTTACTCTAACTCATTACCTGTGCTAACCATTCCCTCCCCCATTTTCATAGCGGGATTGTCGGGCGATCCCGCTTTTTCGTAGCGACTTTGTCGCGGGCGGAGGAGCTCAGACCCCCAGGACGTCTCGCACCGGGTCGAGCGCGAAGTAGATGACGAACAGCGCGGCGATGATCCACATCAGCGGGTGCAGCGCGCCACCCTTGCCCCGGCAGACCTTCAGCAGGACGTAGGTGATGAAGCCGGCGCCGATCCCCGCGGTGATCGAGTAGGTGAACGGCATCAGCACGATGGTCAGGAATGCCGGGAAGGCGATCTCCATGTCGCGCCACTCGATCCCGGCGACCTGCTGCATCATCAGGAACCCGACGATCACCAGCGCCGGCGTGGCGGCCTCGTAGGGCACCACCTGCACCAGCGGGGTCAGGAACGTCGCGAGCAGGAACAGCACGCCCGTGGTGACCGCGGCCAACCCGGTCCGCGCCCCCTCCGCGACACCCGCCGTGGACTCGATGTATGCCGTGTTGCTGCTGACGCTGCTCGAGCCACCGGCCACGGCGGCCATGGAGTCGATGACCAGGATCCGGCGGGTGTTGGGCGGGTTGCCCTTCTCGTCGAGCAGCCCGGCCTCGCTGCCGACCGCGACCATGGTGCCCATCGTGTCGAAGAAGTCGGCCAGCATCAGGGTGAAGACGAGCAGGACGACCGAGACGATGCCGATCGCCTCGATCGAGCCGAGCAGGTTGAACTGCCCCAGCAACTGGAAGTCGGGGGTGCTCACCACCTGCTCCGGCAGCGCCGGGGTGGTCAGTCCCCACCCGGTGGGGTTCTCCTCGGTGCGCCCACCGATCCCGACGGTGGCCTCGACGATGATCGCCAGCACGGTGGCGCCGACGATGCCGTAGAGGATCGAGCCCTGGACCTTGAGCAGGTACATCACGGCGATCGAGAGCAAACCGGCCAGGAAGATCAGGGTCGGCCACCCGGTCAGGAAGCCGTCGATGCCCAACTCCACGGGGGTGGCCCCGCTGGCGGGGGCCCGGACGATGCCGGAGTCGAAGAGCCCGATCAGGGCGATGAACAGCCCGATCCCGACGCTGATCGCGATCTTCAGGTCCTTGGGGATGGCGTTGAAGACCGCCTCGCGGAACCCGGTGAGGACCAGCACGAGGATGACGATGCCCTCCAGCACCACCAGCCCCATCGCGTCGGCCCAGGTCATGTCGGGCAGCGTGGCGATGGAGAACGCGACGACCGCGTTGAGCCCCAGGCCGGCGGCCATGGCCAGCGGGAAGTTGGCGATGGTGCCCATCAGGATGCACATCACGCCGGCCACCAGGGCGGTGGCGGCCGCGATGGCGCCGAAGTTGCCCCCGGCGAGCTGGTTGCCGGTCCCGTCCGGGACGCCGCCGAGGATCAGCGGGTTGAGGACCACGATGTAGGCCATCGTGAAGAAGGTGACCAGCCCACCGCGCAGCTCGCGGCCAACGGTCGAACCTCGCTCCGAGATCCGGAAGTACCGGTCCAGGGGCGACGTGGGGGTCGGGGCCGCGGCTGTGGATTTGCTCGTCATGGCGCATAGGTTAGGGCCATGCGGGTGATCAGCGCATGAGCAACTCCGAGGTGGAGCCCAAACCGGTCACGGTGCGGACCCTCACCATCGTGCGGATCGGCCTCGTCCTGTGGGCGGTGGCCCTGCTCGTCGTGCTCGCCGTTCCTGCGCTGCGCGAGGGCGGGCGCGACTGGTGGGTGTGGGTGCCGGTCAGCGGCCTGGCGCTCGGCCTGATCGGCCACATCTACCTCGCGCGGGGGCGGGGCAACGCCTCCGAGGCCTGAGCCTCAGTCGGTGCTGATCACCAGGTCGTCGTCGTCCAGCACGGGCGCCTCGACCTTCTCCGGCTCCGGCCGCTGGATGTCGACCTCGCTGTGCGCCCCGCAGCCGTGGTCCAGGCTGACCACGGCGCCGTCGTCGGGGGACCACTCGTTGGCACACACCCCGAACACCTGCCGCAGCGCACCGGCCATCGGCAGGAAGTAGCCACAGCTGCGGCACACCTCGGTGGCCTGGCGGGCCACGTCGGCACCGGGTCCGCGGTCCCCGTCGTACCAGCGCTGCGCCGCGGCGTCGCGCCCCTCCGCCGACAGCACCCGGGTCCGGCCCAGCCCGAGCTCGAAGAACGCCATCTGGTCGACGTCCTCCTCGCCGGTGGCCTCGAACCCTGCCTCCAGGTGGGGGTCCTCGTCGACGTAGGGGGTGACGTCCCCGGCGCCGACATCCCCGGGGGCCAGCCTCTCAGCATACGGGACCCAGTCCGGCGACAGGAGAGCACCCTCGCCGGGCACCAGGTTGGTCTCGCAGACGGTCGCCTTGCGGGCGCGCGGCGGGCGGGCCACGGTGATCGCCCACCGCCACCCCGGGTATGCCGTGGCTGTGCACGCGAAGTAGTGGGTCGCCAGGCGTTCCCCGTCCATCTGCGCCCCGAGGTGCTCACCGACCGTGCCGGGCTCGGCGATGGAGTCGGCGGCGTCGCGGGCCAGGGTCACCGCCCCGACGAGGACGGCGTCCGGCTTGGTGGCCACGGCCGCGGCCATCAGGCGCCGGCCTCGAACTGGTCGGCGACCGCGCGCAGGCTCTTGGCGAGGGCGTCGGCCAACCGACCGTCGGGGTAGTGCCCCCGGCGCAGGCTGTTCGAGGCGTCGTCCAGCACCTTGATGAGGTCCTCGACGACGACGGCCATCTCGTCGGCGGGCTTGCGGTCACGGCGGGCCATCGTCCGGGAGACCGAGGGTGCGGGCTCGAGCAGCCGCACGTGCAGCGCCTGGTCCCCACGGCGGCCCTGGGCGACGTCGAACTCGACCCGCGCCCCCCGCTTGAGGGTGGTCTCACCCTCGGGGAGCGCGCTGGAGTGGACGTAGACGTCGGCGCCCTCGTCGCTGGAGAGG
Organism: Ornithinicoccus sp.; assembly: GCF_057176825.1. Classification (NCBI taxonomy): domain Bacteria; kingdom Bacillati; phylum Actinomycetota; class Actinomycetes; order Micrococcales; family Intrasporangiaceae; genus Ornithinicoccus; species Ornithinicoccus sp. Next base: position 3,539,867 of record NZ_CM169976.1, read on the forward strand.
AAGCCGAAGCCCTTCTCGTCGTTGTAGAACCTGACCTTGCCCGTGGGCACTGTGCACCTCTTGTGAGTTGTCGCGTGATGGTGGTGGGGACGGCCTCGCTGGGTCCGGGCGACCGTCGGGACACCAGGTTAACGTCTCGGGCCCCGGTTGGCCGCTTCGGTGGGCGGTGCGCGAGCAGGCCGACAGGCACTACGGTGCGGTGATGGACCACCTGGGCGTCATCAGGACAGAGTCGGCGCGCTTCGGCAACCTCCTCCCCCGCGTGCTCCCATCCGGGTCGGTGCCGAGTTGCCCGGACTGGTCGGGCGCCGACCTGATCCACCACCTGGCGCAGGTGCAGGACTTCTGGGCCCAGGTCGTGGCGGGCGCCGACGGCGACAGCGCCGAGGAGCTGGCCAGGCCCGCGGACGACGCGGACCTGCCGGCCCTGTTCGACGCCGCGAGCGCCCGGCTGCTGGGCGCCCTGGACGGGGTCGACCCGGCCGCGGCGGCGTGGTCCTGGCACCCTCGCGGCGGGACGGTCGCGTGGATCCTGCGCCGGATGGCACACGAGGCGCTGGTCCACCGCGTCGATGCGGAGCTGGCGGCCGGAGAGCTCGTGACGGAGGCCGCCCCCGATGTCGCGGCCGACGGGGTGGACGAGGCGCTGTCGGTGATGCTCGACGTCCCGTCGTGGGGCACGATCACCCTGGACGGCACCTCGGTGCAGCTGGTCGCGGAGCACTCCCCGGACGGCGAGGGCGCGGACGGGACATCCCGTATGCCGGGGGCCTGGACCGTGGACCTCGGCGGCTTCTCCGGGGCCGACCCCGAGACGGGCCAGCTGTGGGAGTTCCCGGTGGCCGTCCTGGTCCGGGACCGGCGGCACCGGCCGGACGCCGTGCGCGTCGCCGCCCCCGCGTGGGACCTGAACCGCTGGCTGTGGGGCCGGGCCGACCTCGACCTCGCTGGGCAGCCCGAGGCGACCGTCGCCGCGGCCACCCGCGTCCGCGAGGTGCTGGCCGAGCAGACCCAGTAGTCACGCCGCCGACCCACGCCCCCGGAGAGGGCGACCGGCGCTCAGGCGGCCAGGGCTGCCCGGAGCTCGGCCTCCAGCTCGGCGTCCAGGTCGTCCGGGCGCTGGCCCTGGCCACCGTTGGCGGCAACGAGCGCGGCATACGCGCCGTGGGCTGCGACGAGGTCGTCGTGAGTCCCGGTCTCGCGGACCCGCCCCTGCTCGAGGACCACGATCTGGTCGGCGTCGCGGACCGTGGAGAGCCGGTGCGCGATGGTGATGACGGTCCGTCCGCGGCCCAGCTCGTCCAGGGCAGCCTGGACGGCGAGCTCGGTGCGGGTGTCCAGCGCACTGGTGGCCTCGTCGAGGATCAGCACGCGCGGGTTGCGGAGGAGGGTGCGAGCCAGCGCCAGGCGCTGCTGCTCGCCACCGGAGAAGCGGTGGCCGCGAGAGCCCACCATCGTGTCGTAGCCATCCGGCAGCGAGGTGATGGTGTCGTGCACCTGGGCGGCCCTGGCAGCCCGCTCGATCTCCTCGTCGGTGGCATCGGGGCGGGCGAAGCGCAGGTTCTGCCGCACCGTGGCGTGCAGCAGGTAGGTCTCCTGGGACACCACCCCGACCACCGCGGCGCGCTGCTCGGAGGTCAGGTCGCGCAGATCGGTGCCGTCCAGCGTGATCCGCCCCGCGGTCGGGTCGTAGAGCCGGCAGACCAGGGCCGCCAGGGTGCTCTTGCCGGACCCCGTGGGACCGACGATGGCCACGTGCGACCCGGGCGCGATGTCCAGGTCGATGTTGCTCAGCGCGTCCCGGTCGCCGTCGGTGTGCCGGAAGCTGACGCTCTCCAGCCGCACCCTGCCCAGCGCCCGCGCCGGGTCGAGCGCCACCGGCTGCGCCGGCTCGACCACGCCGATCGGCAGGTCGAGGTACTCGAAGATCCGGCTGAACAGCGCCATCGACGCGGTCACCTGGACCCCCACGTTGAGCAGCCCCATGACCGGGCGGAAGATCCCGGCCTGCAGCGCCGTGAAGGCGACCAGCGTCCCGATCGTGATGCCCTCGGAGGTCACCGGCAGCCCGGCGATCAGGTAGAGGAGCGCCGGGATGACGGCGAACACGATGCTCATCGTGGCGGTGCGCCAGCGTCCCGCGATCTGGGCGGCGACCTCCAGGCCGAGCAGGTCGGAGGAGGCGGAGTGGAACCGGTCGGCCAGGGTCGGGCCGGCCCCGAGGGTCTTGCTGAGGCGGGCGCCGCTCACCGACAGCGACTCCTCGACCTGCGCGTGCATGCCGGCGAGCGCCTTCTGCCGGCGCTCGGTGGCATCACGCCGCAGCCGGGCCACCGAGCGGGTGACCAGCACGGCCGGCGGGATAACGATCAGGGACAGCAGCGCGAGCTGCCAGCTGAGGGCGACCATCGCGATGAGCGTGCCGATCACGGTGGCCACGTTGGAGGCCAGTGAGGTCGCGGTCGAGGTGACCACGCCCTGCAGGCCGGAGATGTCGTGGGTCAGCCGCGACTGCACCTCTCCCCCGCGGGTGCGGGTGAAGAAGTCGAGCGACTGCCGCTGCAGGTGGCTGAACATGTCGGTGCGTAGCCCGTGCATGATCTTCTGCCCGACCGTGGTCGACATCCAGGTCTGGATCACGCCCAGCACGGAGGTGACGACGGCGACACCGACCATCGCGCCGACCAGGATCAGCAGCAGCGTCACGTCCTGGTGCGGGATGGCGTCGTCGACGATCGCCTTGGTGAGGAACGGGGTGGCCAGCCCGATGGTCGAGCTGGCGATGATGATGGCCAGCACCACGGTGAGGGTCCACCGGTGCGGGCGGAAGAGGGCGAACACCCGGGAGGCGCTCACCGGGTGGCTCTTCAGTTGGGCCTTGTCCTTGGGGTCGGGGCGGGCGGAGTCTGCTCCACGCCCACCCCCGGAGCGAGTCTGGAACGCGGTGTCCATGCAACCACTCCCTCTCTGTCTCGTGGCCGGTCATCGGTGCCGGCCGAACTCTCGTTGTCGATACAGAGGTTACCTCATTTTGTGGTTACCCCGCAAGTCTGCTACGCTATGCCCCAGTGGCAGCCACGCATCAACAGAGCACCATCAGGCGCCACGTGAGGGGAGAAACCCATGAACCACAAGAACGAGAACCACGACCTGCACGACGGCCGCGAGCGCCACGGGCGCCGCCACCGTCACGAGCTGGACCTCAACGACCCCGAGCTCACCGAGCTGGACCTGGTGATGCACCTGGCCCGCCGGCTGCGCCGGGGAGCAGCCGTCGAGACCGCGCCGTGGGGCCTGTCGCCCCACCAGGCCCGCGCCCTCCAGGCCATCGCCTGGCGCGAGCGGGGTCGCCACGGCCGTGGCGGCCGACGCGGCCACCGAGCCGAGCGCGCCCCCGAGGGCGCCGAGCGGACGGAGCGCGCCCCCGAGGGCGCACAGGGCCTGCGGGTCAGTGCCCTGGCCGAGCGGCTGCAGATCGCGGCCCGGTCGGCGACCGAGGTCGTCGACTCCCTCCAGGAGGCCGGGCTGGTGCAGCGCACCCCCGACCCCCAGGACCGGCGGGCCGTGCTGCTGACGCTGACCGAGCGGGGCACCGAGGTGACCCGAGAGATCCGCGCCGCACGCCGCAAGGCAGCCGCCGACGCGGCCGCCACGATGAGCGAGCAGGACCGCGCGCAGCTGCGCCGACTGCTCGTCCAGCTGCTCGAGTCCCTCGACGCGCAGCCCCAGGGCTGACGCGCGAGGCGACGGACACGGCATACGGTGCCGTGCCCTGACCGACAGAGAAGGACCCCCGGCGCCACGTGCCGGGGGTCCTTCGTCGTGGGGTGCTGCAAGCTCCGGTCAGACGGAGACGGGCTTGCCCTCCTCCACGTCCGCGTCCGCGGGGGCGTCGGCGAGGTAGTCCTGCTCCACCGGGGCGTCGTCGGTGAAGACGTAGGCGATCTCCCGGTGCTCGGACAGGTCCACGCCGCGGGCCTCGTCCTCGGGCGAGACGCGGAACCCGATGGTCTTGGCGATGGCCAGCGCGATCAGCAGCGTCAGGACCCCGGTGTAGACGAAGGTCACCACGGTGGCGGCGACCTGGGCGACCAGTTGGTCGGCGCCGCCGCCGTAGAACAGGCCGCCGCCGACGCCGTCGATCGGCAGGGCCAGGAAGCCCAGGGCCAGGGTGCCGATGAGGCCCGCCACCAGGTGCACGCCGACCACGTCGAGCGCGTCGTCATAGCCGAAGCGGTACTTCAGGCCGATCGCCAGGCAGGAGCCGACACCGGCGAGGATGCCGAGGACGATCGAGCCCACGGGGCTCAGGTTGGCGCAGGCGGGGGTGATGGCGACCAGGCCGGCCACCACACCGGACGCGGCGCCGATCGCGGTCGGCTTACCGTCGCGGATCGCCTCGGTGACGTTCCAGGCGATCATCGCGGCGGCCGGGGCCACCAGGGTGTTCACCCAGATCAGGCCGAGCTCCTCGGCCGAGCCCGCGGCCCCGCCGTTGAAGCCGAACCAGCCGAACCACAGGAGCGCGGCGCCGAGCATCACGAACGGCACGTTGTGCGGCCGGTGGAAGCCGGGGGCCCAGCCGTTGCGGCGGCCGATCACATAGACCAGGACCAGCGCGGCGAGGCCGGCGTTGATGTGCACCACGGTGCCGCCGGCGAAGTCGATGGCCACCCCGAAGGTGCGGCCGACCAGGCCGTCCTCACCGAGCAGGCCGCCACCCCAGACCATGTAGGCCAGCGGGGCGTAGACGAGAGTCACCCAGATCGGCACGAAGACCATCCAGGCGCTGAACTTGGTGCGGTCGGCGACCGCCCCGGAGATGAGGGCCACCGTGATGATGGCGAACGTCGCGCCGAAGCCGACGCCGATCAGGTCGGTCGTGCCGACCAGGTTGCTCAGGCCGAAGAACGCGGTCGGGTCACCGGACAGGCCGCCGAGGATCCCCTCCCCGCCGCTCATCGAGTAGGCCCACAGCACCCACACGACGCCCACGAGCCCGATGGACACGAAGCTCATCATCATCATGTTGAGGGCGGCCTTGGCCCGGGCCATGCCGCCGTAGAAGAACGCGAGCCCGGGAGTCATCAGCAGCACGAGAGCCGCCGACACCATCACCCAGACGTCGCCTGCAGTCAGCTCCATCTTGTGCCTCCAGCGAATCAGGGGGTGCGCAGGGGTCGCACCCGTCGGCCGGTGCGGACGGGCCCGCACCGGTGGCCGGAGTCAACTCCCGCGATGTTTCGCCGGCCGCGCGGTGGTGTTTCGGGGACGTGACGGATGTTTCGGGCAGGTAAAACCTGGGGTGATGGGCGACAGAATCGCTACGAAAATGCGGGTAGGGACGTCAAACCCGCTACGAAAATTGGAGGAGGGATGCGCAGCGGGCGAGCCGATCGAGCCACCAGGCGCGGCGGTCGGGCGGGGCCAGCACCGCCTCGTCGAGGGCCAGGTCGCCGCGGACCGTATGCCGTGCGGCGGCGACGGCGATCGACCCGCCGACGGGGACCAGCGAGGGGTGCGCGACGTCGCGGGCGAGCAACTCGACGGTCCCCAGCCCGCAGGCGTGCTCCAGCTCCGGCAGGGCCGCCGCGAGCGCCACCCCGGCCGCCATCCCCACGGACGTGTCCAGCGCGCTGGAGACAACGGCGGGCAGGCCACAGTCCTCCACGACCCGCAGGGCCGCGGCGACGCCACCCAGCGGCGGGACCTTGACGACCACGAGGTCGGCGGCACCCTCCCGGGCCACGCGCAGCGGGTCCTCGGCGCGCCGGATCGACTCGTCGGCCGCGACCGGCACGTCCACGCCGTCCCGGGCCAGCTCCCGCCGCAGCTGCGCCAGCCCGGCCACCTCCGCGCACGGCTGCTCGGCATACTCCAGCCCGTATGCCGACAGTCGGGTCAGCGCCTCCCTCGCCTGGTCCGGGGTCCAGTTGCCGTTGGCGTCGACCCGGACCCGTGCGGCCGGCCCCAGCACCGCCCGCACCTCCGCGACCCGGGCCACGTCGTCGGCCAGCGACTGCCCCCGCTCGGCCACTTTCACCTTGGCGGTGGTGCACCCGTCGTAGCGGGCCAGCACCTCCCCCACCGACTCCGGCCCGACAGCCGGGACGGTCGCGTTGACCGGCACCCGGTCCCGGACCGGATCGGGCCACCCGGTCCATCCCGCCTCGACGGCGGCGGCCAGCCACCGGGCAGCCTCGGCGTCGCCGTACTCCGGGAACGGCGCGAACTCGGCCCACCCCAACGGACCCCCCAGCAGCACCGCCTCGCGCTGCGCCACCCCGCGGAAGCGCACCCGCATCGGCAGCGCGACCACGGTCGCGACGGCGACCAACTCCTCCGGCGAGGGTGGGGGGACGGTGACGGACGGCATACCGGCAGTGTGCCCTGCCGGACCGGCCTCACATGTCGCGGGAGGACAGCACGCAGAACTCGTTGCCCTCGGGGTCGGCCAGCACGGTCCAGGAGACGGAGGCGTCCTGCCCCACCTCGACCCGGGTGGCCCCGAGGTCCTCCAGCCGGGCGATCTCGGCGTCCCGGTCCTGACTGGTGTGCGGGGCCAGGTCGAGGTGCAGCCGGTTCTTCACCTGCTTGCCCTCGGGGACGGGGACGAAGACCAGCCCCTGGCTGCGCCGCTCCCACGGGATCTCCTGCCAGGTGTCCTCCTCCAACCACCCGGGGACCAGCACGACCTCGTCCTCGGACTCGTGCACCACCTGGTAGTCCAGCACCCGCGCCCACCACTGGGCCTGGGCGTGCGGGTCGTGACAGTCGACGACGACGGTGTACCACTTCAGAGCCATGCACCTATCCTCGGGAACCGTGAGCACCGAGGAAACCCCCGCCAACGACCCCACCGGACAGGACGTGTCCGCTACCTTCGACCCCGCCGACTGGCAGGAGGTGCCCGGCTTCGACTTCACCGACATCACCTACCACCGGGCGACCGGGGAGGGCGCCGACTCCGGGGTGGTGCGGATCGCCTTCGACCGGCCCGAGGTGCGCAACGCCTTCCGCCCGCACACCGTGGACGAGCTCTACCGCGCGCTGGACCACGCCCGGATGACCCCGGACGTCGGCGTCATCCTGCTCACCGGCAACGGACCGAGCAGCAAGGACGGCGGGTGGGCGTTCTGCTCCGGGGGCGACCAGCGGATCCGGGGACGCTCGGGCTACCAGTATGCCGAGGGAGAGACCGCCGACACCGTCGACCAGGCGCGGGTCAAGGCGGCCGGGGGCCGGTTGCACATCCTGGAGGTGCAGCGGCTCATCCGGACCATGCCGAAGGTGGTGATCGCCGTCGTCAACGGGTGGGCGGCCGGCGGCGGGCACTCGCTGCACGTGGTGTGCGACCTGACCTTCGCCTCCCGGGAGCACGCCCGGTTCAAGCAGACGGACGCGGACGTGGGCAGCTTCGACGCCGGCTACGGCTCGGCCTACCTGGCCCGGATGGTGGGGCAGAAGTTCGCCCGGGAGATCTTCTTCCTGGGCCGCACCTACGACGCCGAGCAGATGCACCGGATGGGGGCGGTGAACCTGGTGTTCGACCACGCCGACCTGGAGCGGGAGTCCCTGGCCGCGGCCCGGGAGATCCTGGGCAAGTCCCCCACCGCCCAGCGGATGCTCAAGTTCGCGTTCAACCTGGTCGACGACGGGCTGATGGGCCAACAGGTGTTCGCGGGTGAGGCGACCCGGCTGGGCTACATGACCGACGAGGCCGTGGAGGGACGCGACTCCTTCCTGGAGAAGCGCGACCCCGACTGGTCGGCGTTTCCCTGGTACTTCTGATACGGCGCGTTTGTGCATCTCGTTCGAGGAGTACTGGGCCGACTGGATGTACTGGTCGCGACGCCCGATCATCGACTCACCGCAGATCGTCCATCGCGCCGGCGACAACATCTACGAAGCTTGTCCATTGAGTTCTTCGGGCTCGTCGGATGCTGACGTGGCTGGTCACACACCTCGAGTTGATTTTCCGCTGCGGAGAGCGGGCTTTGGCCCGGAGCAGGGCGACGTGACATCTCGGCGCTCCCCGCATGGCTAACATCGTGCTAAGGTAGGCCTCACTGGGTTGGCGGTGACGTCTAGACCCACATGGAGGCGGGGGTAATCCCCCGCCATTCCTTTCTCAAGGGGGCTCGTGGCCGAACTCAGCATCTTCATTGATGAGTCCGGCCACTTCGATTCAGCCCGTACGGGCTACTACGTCCTCTCTATCGTGCTCCACGAACAGCGGCACAGCATCGCCGAGGAAGTCGGCGTACTTGAGACATCACTGACCGATTTGGGCTTCCCCGGCCACGTCGTCCACTCCGGAGCCGCCATCCGCGGCGAAGAGGGCTACCGCGGCCTGGACATCGCCGCGCGGAAGGCGATCTTCACCAGGTTCATGGCGTTCACATGGAAGGCCACCATCGCCTACCGGCACTTCGTCTTCAGGAAGAAGGAGTTCGGCGACGCACTCAGGCTCGAAGGTGCGCTCGCCCGTCAACTCGGACAGTTCCTGCGGGAGAACGCCGAGTACATGCTGTCCTTCGACAAGGTCATCGCCTACTACGACAACGGCCAGACCGAGGTCTCGCGAACGCTGAACGCCGTGCTCAACGCCTTCTTCTTCGACGTCGAGTTCCGGAGGGTCAAGCCGCACGACTATCGACTCTTCCAAGCGGCGGACCTGTGCTGCACGCTGGAACTACTCCGAGCCAAGGCCGAAGACAACGCCCTGTCCCGCTCCGACCTGTACTTCTTCCGAACCAAGCAGAGGCTGCAGAAGGACTTCCTGCGCAAGATCGCGAAGAAGCGCTTCGACACCTGACCGCCCGACGCGATGTGGCAAAAATGTGGCAGGACGACCAACGGCCATCAGCAACGGCAACCACGTTTGCGCGGTTCGCCGCTCGGGGTGGCCTGGTGAACGTCGCCTACGGCTTGTACCGAGTGCCGGATACAGCCCACGGCCTACGACCAGTTCGCTGAAGCGCTCCTGCGGGCAGGTGAGGGGGCGTACCTGCACAGTGACTCAGTCTTGGCCCTCCTCGGGCTCGCAGACGTGAATCCTCACAGATCAAGGTGGCGGTCCATCGCCGTGCCGGGGCCGTTGACCACGACCGAGTTGGAGCGGGTGAGGAAAGGGCTCCGGCCCTGAGCTACTCAGACCCGCCGCACCCGCTTCACTCGGGATCTCGATGCCGCCCGTGTCCAGTCACTCGCCAGATTCCGGAGCGACTTCGAGGACTCCCCCGCCGCTGGATGGGCGGGAGGTGCAGCTCGACTATCGAGGCCGGTCGTGGTGCACGGTGAAGTTCGGGCTGGGTCTCAACGGGCTCGGCGACGAGGAGCCCGAGTACCATCGTGCTGCCGACCGGGCGGGACTCTTCACCAAGCCGACGGTCGTCGTCGGTGACCGATGGGACACGCTTGAGGCCGAGGCGGCCGGGAGCTGGGTCAACCGCGGCCGGAAGGATGGTGCGAGGCTTCCCCTGGTTCTTCTGAGAGCCCCCTGGGGAATGAGATCGACATCACACCACGAGTTGGGAGCCGTTCGCCATCGGTGCACGTCGCAGGGTTGTTCGCGATTATTCGCCGAGCACACACCCATGAAACAATGGCCCGACCGATGAAACCCGAATGTGGGGGAAGGAAATCCATTATGCGACGCGCACTTGTTAGCGCTCTGGCTGTTCCCGTGCTGCTGCTGTCCGCCTGCGGCAGCGACGACGACGGCGCCGAGGTCGTCGAGCCGGCCGAGCAGGCGACCGAGGACACCGCCGAGGAGACCGACGACGCGGCGGCCGAGACCGACGACGCCACGGAGGACGACGCGGCCGAGACCACCGAGGACTCCGTCATCGGCGGCGGCCAGGACGACTCGACCGAGACCGAGGACGCCCCCGGGGACGACGCGGCCGAGACCTCCGACGGCGCGGACGACTCCGCCGGCGGCGAGGCCACCGGCGACGAGCAGGCTGCTGCCGACCGCACCAAGGAGTGGTTCGTGGCCTTCGTCAGCGGTGACGAGCAGGTCTGCGACATGATGCTGGACTTCCTGGGCGACAACACCACGCCCCTGAAGGACAACCAGTCCAACTACGACATGTGTGTGGACCTGATCCCGGGCATGGTGGGCGACATGTTCACCCCCGAGATGGTGAGCATCATCGAGTCGATGGAGATCAACGGCGCCACGGTCTCCGGCGACACCGCCACGGTGGGCCGCGACAACTTCTCCGACGTCTTCGCCGAGGGCTTCGGCGACACCGAGATCAGGCTGCAGCTGATCGACGGCGAGTGGTACGTCGACATGAACAGCCTCAACGAGTGAGTCCCACCCGTTGAGCGCGGCGGCGCCGGATCCCCAGGGGGTCCGGCGCCGCCGCCGTTTCCGCCCCCTACGCTGGCCGGGTGACGCCGCCCGCACCGCTCGACGTGCCACCCGACGCTGTGCCGGACCAGCTGCTCGACGCGATCCGGGAGCGGCTGGAGGGCGGCTCCGAGGCGCCGGCGGTCGTGCTGGCCACCTCCGGGTCCACCGGCTCCCCCCGGCGCGTGGCGCTGACCGCGGCCGCGTTGCGGGCATCCGGGACGGCCACCCAGCAACGCCTCGGCGGCCCCGGACAGTGGCTGCTGGCGCTGCCGGTCGACCACGTGGCGGGCTTGCAGGTGCTGGCCCGCTCGGTGCTCGCCGGCACCGTCCCCGTCGTGGTGCCGCCGGGGCCGTTCACCGCCGCATCGTTCGCGGAGGCCACGGCCCGCATGGACCCGTCGGTCCGCCACTACACCTCGCTCGTGCCGACCCAGCTGTCCCGCGTGCTCGCCGATCCTGCGGCGGCTCAGGCACTGGCGTCCTACGACGCCGTCCTCATCGGGGGCGCGGCGCTGCCCGACCCGACCCGCGACGCCCTGGACGCGCACGGCGTCGCTGTCGTCACGACATACGGGATGACCGAGACGTGCGGTGGGTGCGTCCACGACGGCTCCCCGCTGGAAGGCGTGCGCGTGGTCCTGGCGGACGACGGGCGGGTCCGGCTGGGCGGGCCGGTGGTCGCCGCCGGGTACCTCGGGATGCCCGAGCTCACCGCGCAGCGGTTCGGCACCGACGAGGACGGCGTGCGGTGGTTCACGACCGACGACCTGGGCGAGCTGGACCCGGCCACCGGGCGGCTGCGGGTGCTGGGCCGGATCGACGACGTCATCAACACCGGGGGGCTCAAGGTTGCCCCCGCCGAGGTGGAGTCGGCGCTGCTCGGGCTGCCGTGGGTGCGGGCCGCCGTCGTCCTGGGCGTGCCGGACCCCGAGTGGGGGCAGCGGGTCGCCGCCGCCGTCGTGGTCGATGAGGAGCAGGCACCGCGGCCGTCCGGAGCCGCCGGTCCGGAGCGGTTGACGGCCTCGGTCCGGGCGGCGCTGCGGGACCGGCTGCCCGCGCACGCGCTGCCCCGACAGGCCCTGGCGGTGGGCACCCTGCCGCTCCTGCCGTCGGGCAAGCCGGACCGGGTGACCCTGACTGCGCTCCTGGCCGCCGGAGATGGCAGAATGGGAGGTCAGACGAGGTCCTGACCGAGTGGAGGAGGAGTCCCGTGCCCCGTGTCATCCTGGCCGTGCTGGTGCTGGCCTTCTCGATCTACTGCGCCGTCGACGCCATCCAGACCGAGGACCACAAGATCCGCAACCTGCCCAAGGTCGTCTGGGTCCTGGTGTGCCTCCTCTTCCCGATCGCCGGAGGGGTGACCTGGTTCATCGCCGGGCGTCCCCGGGAGTCCCTACTGCGCCGCCAGCCGCCTCCCGGCCCCCGCGGCCCGGACGACGACCCCGACTTCCTGCGGGGTATCTGACCCGGTGGCGACGCTGTCTGAGTGGGTTGCCGGTGCGCGCCCACGGACCCTTCCTGCCGCCGTCGCCCCCGTCGCTGTCGGGACCGGCTCGGCCCACACCCTCGGGTCCGCCGACTCCGCGCTGGCGCTGCTCGCGCTCGTGGTCTCGCTCTCCCTGCAGGTCGGGGTGAACTACGCCAACGACTACTCCGACGGCATCCGGGGCACCGACGAGGACCGGGTCGGCCCGCTGCGGCTGGTCGGCTCCCGCCGGGCCGCGCCCGCCAGCGTCAAGGCGGCCGCGTTCGCCTGCTTCGGGCTGGCTGCGCTCGCCGGGCTGGCGCTGGTGGCGCTGTCGGAGTCCTGGTGGTTCCTGCTGGTCGGGGCCGTCGCCATCGTCGCCGCGTGGCAGTACACCGGCGGGCGGCGCCCCTACGGCTACCGGGGCCTGGGTGAGGTCGCGGTCTTCGTGTTCTTCGGGCTGGTCGCGGTGCTGGGAACGACCTACACCCAGGCGCACGCCCTCGACGCCGCCACCTGGGCCGGCGCGTGCGGCGTCGGATTCCTGGCCTGCGCGATCCTGGTCACCAACAACCTGCGCGACATCCCCGGCGACACGACCGCGGGCAAGCGGACCCTGGCCGTGCGCCTGGGTGCCCCCCGCACCCGTTGGCTGTATGTCGTGCTCCTCGCCGGTGCCTTCCTCGCCGCCGCCGGGGCCGCCCTGGTGCACCCGTGGAGCCTGCTGGCGCTGGTCGCGCTCCCGCTGGCGTGGTCCCCCGCCCGCCGCGTACTGACCGGTGCGGACGGACGCGACCTGATCCCGGTCCTCGGTGGCACCGGCCAGGTCCAGCTGGCCTACGCGGCCCTCCTCACGCTCGGCCTGGCACTGTCCGCCTGACCTGCCTCACGGCATACGCACGCCGGATCAATCTCGCGTGGTAACTCTTGGGGCCTATAGGCCCCTTTATCCTCCACGCGAGATCCAGGCGCGCCGCTATCGTCGGGTTTATGGCCGAGGAACTCCCCGAACTGCTCGTCCCCGACGCCTCCGCCTGGCGCGCCTGGCTGGCCGAGCACCACGCCGACTCCCCCGGCGTATGGCTGGTGCTGCACAAGAAGGGGGGCCAGGTCACCAGCCTGACCTACGAGGACGCCCTGCTGGAGGCGCTGTGCTTCGGCTGGATCGACGGGCTCACCCGCCGCCGCGACGACGACAGCTACGTGCAACGGACCACGCCGCGGCGCAGGCGCAGCACCTGGTCGCCCAGCAACGTGGCGCGGGTGACCCGGCTTGAGGCCGAGGGCCGGATGCACGAGTCCGGGCGTGCTCAGGTGAGCCTGGCCAAGGCTGACGGCCGGTGGCCCGCGGTGTAGTTTCGGGACCATGCAGATTCCCGAGAAGCTTGAGGCCGCACTGTCCGACCAGGTGACGATGGAGCTGTCCGCCGCCACCACCTACCTCCAGCTGGCGATCGAGCTGGAGAACCTCGACCTGACGGGCATGGCGTCCTGGATGCGGGCCCAGTCCGAGGAGGAGCGGGTCCACGCCGACAAGTTCATCGCGCACATGCTCGACCGGGGCTCCTCGCCCCAGATCGGCACCATCGAGGGGCCGAAGCTGAACGTCGCGACGGCCCTGGACGCGTTCGAGGCCTCCCTGGCGCACGAGGAGCACGTCTCCGCCGCGATCCGCGACCTCTACCGCCTCGCCGAGGCCGAGGGCGACCTGGACTGCCGGCCGCTGCTGCACTGGTTCCTCGACGAGCAGGTCGAGGAGGAGTCCACGGTCGGTGAGATCGTGAACCGGCTCAAGCTGATCGGCGACGACGGGTCCGGCCTGCTGCGCATGGACGCCGAGCTGGGCGCCCGCAACCCGGTGGTCCAGGGCGAGAACGAGTAGCCCCGGGGGATCACCCGGGTCCCACGCGGCCCGGGTCGGGTCAGATGCGGCCCGGCCCGCGACCCTCGGCCTCGTCGTCCTCGTCGTCCTCGTCGGTGCGCTGCCCGGCGAGCTTCTGCTCCCGCTCGGCGCGCTTCTGCGCGACCCTGGCCTCCAGCTGCCGTGCCATCTCCTCGCGCGGGCGGGCCAGCAGGAAGAACGAGGTCACCATCGAGAACAGCGCGGCGAACACCAGGGCCCACAGTTGCGGCACCCCCAGCCAGAGCAGCGCCAGCAGGAACAGCGCGAAGATCAGCAGGCGCCAGATCGTGTAGTTCACCATCGCGCGGCCTCAGAGCCCCGAGTAGGAGTGCAGGCCGACGAAGAACGTGTTGACCACGGTGTAGTTCAGGATGATGCAGGTGAAGCCCGCCACGGCCACCCACGTGGTCCTGCGCGCCGTCCACCCGGTGGTGGCGTGGGCGTGCAGGTAGGCGGCGTAGACCACCCAGATGACGAAGGACCACACCTCCTTGGGGTCCCAGCCCCAGTAGCGGCCCCAGGCGTGTTCGGCCCAGATGGCACCGGCGATCACGGTGAAGGTCCACAGCGGGAAGCCGACGACGTGGATGCCGTAGGTGAACTGCTCCAGCTTGCGCGGGGTCGGCAGGGCGCCCAGCCAGCGCCACTGGGGGCGCCCGGTCCGTCCGGCCTGCTCCTTGAGCAGGTAGAGCAGTGCGGTGAGGAAGCCGAGCGCCAGCAACCCGATGGTCAGCGTGGCCACCACGACGTGCACGACGAGCCACAGCTTGCTGTTCAGCGACGGGAGCAGGGCACCGGCGGGGGTGTACCAGTTCGCGACGGCGACGCCCAGGATGAGCAGCGAGAGCCCGGTCACGAAGAGCCCCAGCCAGAGGCGCTCGGAGCGCAGCGACCACAGCGAGTAGAAGACCAGCATGAACGCCGCGGCCATCAGCGCGAACTCGAACATGTTGCCCACCGGCGGCCGCTCGGTCGCCAGCCCCCGCAGCGCGATCGAGACGATCAGGCCGAAGGTGCCCAGCCAGGTCAGCTGCAGCCCGATGATGCCCCAGCGGCGGCTGGGGGGCCCTGCCGCGTCGGCGGGCTCACCGGCCCCTGGCTCCGCGACCGGAGGCTCAGCCTCAGCAGGCTCGCCGACCCGGGCGTCGCCGGCGGCACCCGTACCGCCGGCCAGCGCCAGCTCGCGGTCCCGGGAGACCCCGCTGCCGCGCGTCTGGACGGCCAGGTGCATGGCGAAGGCCAGCATCGCCAGGGTCAGGACCGGCAGGGTGACGTAGAGCGCGAGGTTGGCGGTGTCCGCCATCTGCTGACTGGTCATGCCTCGTCCTTCGTGCCGGCGCCGGGGTCGGGTGCTCCCAGCGCGTCGGTGATCCGTTCGTACAGCGCGTCGACGCCGTCCTGCAGGGTCGCGTCCGAGCCCTTGGCCAGGCCCGCGACCTCCACCACAGTATGACCCGCGCGCCCGTCCGGGTCAGGGGCCACCCGGACGAACAGCCGGCGCCGCCGGACCAGCAACATCGCCATCAGCGAGGCGAGCAGCACGACAGAGCTCACCAGCGCCGGGATCCGCCCGGGGTCGTGCCGCACGGCCAGCCCGCCCCACCGGACCACCTCCGACATCTCGATCGAGCCGCGGCCGCCGGAGAGCTCGACGGTGTCCCCGGGCCTGAGCAACACCCGGGTGCGTTCCCCGTCGTCGTCGAACACCTCGTCCATCGAGTTCACGTCCAGGGTGTAGACCGACTGCGCCCGCCCCTCCGGGAAGAGGTCTCCCTCATAGACGCCGAGCACCAGGGCCGGCGCCAGGAGGTCGGGGTACACCGAGACGGGGCCCAGCTCCGGGTCGAACTCCAGGGTGGGCAGGAAGTAGCCGTAGAACCCCAGGTTGGGCTCGACGCCGGGCACCTTGATCGCGCCGGTCGAGGCGTAGAGGTCGTCCTGCGGCAGGAACGGGGTGGCCTGCTGGTAGACGACCTCCCCGTCGGCGTCGCGCACCGTCACCACCGGGGCATACCCGTTGCCCAGCAGGAACACCGAGGGCCCGCCGAGGTTCAACGGGTAGTTCACCTCAAGCGTCTCCTGGCTGCTCGGCTCCCCGGGTGCGGGCGCAGTGGTGACCGACGCGCTGAAGACCCGCGGCTGGCCCAGCTGCTCCTCGTTCTCGGCCTCGAACTCGACCCGCAGGTCGTCCAGGGTCAGCACGAACGGCTCGATGTCGTCCAGGTCCACCCAGGGCCCGGTCTGCAGGGTGTCGTAGCGCCCCACGGTGCTGGTGAAGGTCTGCCCCTCGGGCAGGATGATCTCCCCGCGCCAGCCCAGCAGGTGCCCCGCCCCGACGGAGACGATGACGGCCAGCAGCGAGACGTGGAAGAACAGGTTGCCGGTCTCCCGCATGTAGCCGCCCTCGGCGGAGAGCTCCCCGGGCCGGTCGTCCCGCCGCACCCGGTAGCGGCGGGAGCGCAGGGCCGACCGGGAGGCGGCCAGCACCTCCTCCTCGGTGGCCGGGATCACGGCGGTGCGGTATGCCGGCAGTCGCCTGAGGTTGCGCGGTGCCCTCGGGGGTTGGGCCCGGAGCGCACGCACGTGCTGGCGGGACCGGGGCAGGATGCACCCGACCAGCGACACCATGAGCAGCAGGTAGATCGCGGCGAACCACGGCGAGGAGAAGACGTCGAACATCCCGATCCGGTCCAGCCAGGGGCCGACCGTGGGGTTCTCCTCCAGGTACTCCCGGACCCGGACGGGGTCGATGCCGCGCTGCGGGTAGATCGACCCGGGGATGGCGGCGACCGCCAGCAGCAGGAGCAGCACCAGGGCGGTCCGCATGCTCGTCAGCTGGCGCCAGGCGAAGCGCAGCCACCCGAGGAACCCCAGGCGCGGTTGGGTGATGGTCGAGTCGGACATCAGAGCACCGTGGTGAAGGTCGAGGTCAACCGGTTCTGCACCCAGGCCGTGGCCTGCTCCCAGACACCGGTGACCATGAGCAGGCCCAGCAGCAGGAGCGCGACTCCCCCGGCGGTCTGCACCAGGCGGTGCCGGTCCCGCAGCCACCGGGAGACGCGGCTGACCCACCCGAGCCCGGCGGCAATCAGCAGGAACGGCAGTCCCAGGCCGACGCAGTAGGCGGCCGAGAGCACCAGGCCGCGGCGCACCACCCCGTCGTCGTAGGGCGGCAGCGAGGCCGCCAGGGTCTGGATGGCCGCGAGGACCGGGCCGGTGCAGGCGCTGAAGCCCAGTCCGAAGACGACACCGAGCAGCGGCGCGCCGGCCAGTCCCGCAGCGGGGCGCCAGCGGGGCCGCCAGCTGGCGGTCGGGGACCACACCATGACCGCGCCCAGCGCCAGCACGAGGACCCCGCCGAGACGCAGCAACAGGTCCTGGCGCTGCTGCATGGCCAGGCCCAGCCCGGAGACCGCCACCCCCATGAGGATGAAGACGGCGCTGAACCCCAGCACGAACAGCCCCGCCCCGACGAGCAACCGGCCCCGCCCCCGCGCGGCACCACCGGCCACCGGCTCCGGCGACATCCCGGTGATGTAGCCCAGGAACCCGGGCACCAGGGGCAGCACGCACGGGGAGGCGAAGGAGACCAGCCCGGCGAGCACGGCCAGGCCCAGGGCCAGGAGCAGCGGGCCCGCGACGACGACCTCACTCACTCCGCGAGCACGTCCTCGACCATCGCGACCAGAGTGCTCTGGTCGACCTGTCCCAGGACCCGTGCGGCGATCCTGCCCTCCGGGTCCAGCACCAGGGTGCTGGGCCGGGCGTTGGCCCAGCCCTGGAGCGCAACCAACGTCTGCCCACCGTCGTCGGCCAGCGACGGGTAGCCGATGCCCATCGCCTCCTCGAAGGCCTTCGCCGTGGCGACGCCGTCCCGGTCGTTCACGCCGATGAACTGGACCGGCTCGCCGGCGTCCTCGAAGTGCTCGAAGGCGGCCTGCAGGTCGGGGGCCTCGGCCTTGCACGGCCCGCACCAGGAGCCCCACACGTTGATGACCACGATCTCGCCGCGGTGGTCGGTGGAGTCCCAGTCCTGCCCGTCCAGGGTGCTGCCGGACAACTCCACGAGGATCTCCCGGTCGGCCGCGGCCACCTGCTGCACGGTGCCGTCCCCGGAGATGTAGCCCTTCTGGTCGCCGGCCCTGGCCTGCTCGGCGATCGTGCCGTCACCGCCGGAGCACCCGGCCAGGGCCAGGGCCACCGTCGCGAGCAGGGCGGGTGCGCGTCGCCTCATGCGCCGGCGCCGGGGCGGGCCCGGGCGACCAGGTCGCCGGCCGGCTCGGAGTAGTCCAGGCTGACCGGCTCGTCCCCCTGGTAGGTCAGGGTGGTCAGGGAGGCAAGGGCACACTCCCGGGACCGCGGGTCGTGCCACAGCCGCGCGCCCTCGACGGTGCGCCGCAGCGTCCAGATCGGGAGCTGGTGGGAGACGATGAGGGCCTCGTGGCCGCGGGCGGCCCGACGGGCGGCGTCCACCGCGGCGAGCATCCGGACCGAGATCTGCCGGTAGGGCTCCCCCCACGACGGCACCAGCGGGTTGCGCAGGTAGCGCCAGTGCCTGGGGTTGGTGAGCCGGCCCTCGCCGGAGCCGAAGGTCAGGCCCTCGAAGTGGTTGGCGGCCTCGATCACCCGCTCGTCCAGCTCCGGCTCCAGACCCAGCGCCCGGGCGCTGGGGGCGGCCGTCTCCTGCGCCCGCTGCAGCGGTGAGGACACCAGGTGGACGATGTCGCGACCGGAGAGGTGCTCGGCGACCCGCTCGGCCATCTCCTGCCCCAGCACAGAGAGCCGGAAGCCGGGCAACCGGCCGTAGAGGACGCCCTCGGGGTTGTGCACCTCGCCGTGGCGCAACAGGTGCACGACGGTGCGGCTCGATCCGGTCATGGCGCGATTGTCTCCCATCACCCTGGGTCCCCGCCGAGCATGTCGGCGACCGCCCCCGGCAGGGCCGACAGGACGTGGTCGACGGCCCGGTCGTCGTGCGCCGCGCTGACGAACCACGCCTCGAAACAGCTGGGCGGCAGGTGCACCCCGCGGCGCAGCATGCCGTGGAAGAAGCGCC
Organism: Ornithinicoccus sp.; assembly: GCF_057176825.1. Lineage (NCBI taxonomy): Bacteria > Bacillati > Actinomycetota > Actinomycetes > Micrococcales > Intrasporangiaceae > Ornithinicoccus > Ornithinicoccus sp. The sequence goes on from NZ_CM169976.1 coordinate 3,558,657, forward strand.
CGAAGGCCGCGGAGTCCTGGTCGCGGGCGTCGTCGTAGTCGCGGACCTCCCCGTCACGGAAGAAGACGCTGAACATCGAGCCGGCCCACTGGATCCGGTGCGGCACGCCGGCGGCGGTGAACGTCTCGGTGACGCCGTCCGCGATGGCCCGGGCCGCCACGGCCAGCCGGTCGTAGACCTCGGGGGTGCACCCGCGCAGCGTCGCCAGTCCGGCCGCCGTCGCCACCGGGTTCCCGGACAGCGTGCCGGCCTGGTAGACGGGGCCCGCCGGCGCCAGGTGCGCCATCACGTCCGCCCGCCCGCCGAAGGCGGCGGCGGGGAACCCCCCGCCCATCACCTTGCCGAAGGTGAACAGGTCCGGCGCCCCCTCGGCATACGGACCCTCGACGCCGAACCACCCGGCGGCCGAGCAGCGGAACCCGGTCATCACCTCGTCGGAGATGAGGAGGGCACCGTGGGCGCGGGTGAGTCGCAGCAGGGCCGCGGTGAACCCCGGTGCGGGCGGGACGACGCCCATGTTGCCGGCGGCCGCCTCGGTGATCACGGCGGCGATCTGGTCGCCGCGCTCGGCGAAGGCAGCCTCCAGGGCGGCGACGTCGTTGTAGGGCAGCACGATGGTCTCCGCGGCGCTGCTCGGCGGCACACCCGGGGAGTCCGGCAGCGCGAACGTCGCCACCCCGGAGCCGGCCGAGGCCAGGAGTGCGTCGACGTGCCCGTGGTAGCAGCCGGCGAACTTCACCACCACCGGTCGTCCGGTGAATCCGCGGGCCAGGCGGAGCGCGCTCATCGTCGCCTCGGTGCCGGAACTGACCAGGCGCACCTGCGCGACCGGGTCGACGCGGGAGACGATCTCCTCGGAGAGCGCCACCTCGTTCTCGCTGGGCGTGCCGAAGCTGAACCCGCGGGCCGCGGCGTCCGTCACGGCCGCCAGGACGTCGGGGTGGGCGTGCCCCAGGACCATCGGGCCCCAGGAGCAGATCAGGTCCACGTAGCGGCGGCCGTCCACGTCCTCGAGCCAGGCCCCGGACGCCGACCGCAGGAACCGTGGCGTCCCTCCGACGGACCCGAAGGCACGGACCGGGGAGTTCACACCCCCCGGGATGACCGCGCGGGCGCGTGCCATCGCGGACGTGGAGGCGGGTGCGTCATCGGGGTATGCCGTGTGCTGGCTCTGGGTGTCAGGGGTGTCGTGGGAGGGACTCACCCGACCAGTGTCTCAAGCCGAGTCGGTCAGCTCCTGGCCGGATGCCGCGCGGACCGGGTCCTGGGCGGAGTCGGTGAGTCCCGCGACGTCGAGCGCGTCCACGACGACCTGCATCGCCTCCCCGAGCGCGGCGAACTGGGCCGGCTCCAGCAGGTCGACCAGGTTGGCCCGCACACTGGCCACATGGACCCGCGACAGGTCCTCCAACGCGGCCTGTCCGGCGGCGCTGAGGGTGAGCTCGACGCCCCGCCGGTCCTCGTGGCACGTGCGGCGCTCGACCCAGCCGCGCTGCTCCAGTCGGGTCGCGGTGTGCGTCAGCCGGCTGCGGGACTGGACCACCTGGCCCGCCAGCACCGACATCCGCAGCCGCCCGCCGGGGGCCTCGGACAGCATCGAGATGATCTCGTACTCGGTCAACCGGATCCCCGCGACGGACAGGGCCTCGTCCAGCGCCTCGTTCAGGAGTCGCTGGCCCCGCAGGAACGCGCGCCAGCTGCGCTGCTCCTCAGCACTGAGCCACGGTGACTCGTGCTCGGCCGCTCGGCCCATCTCCATCTACCTCTTTCGCCAGGGGTTGCGCCGACTCACGACGATGGGTCATCGTACCGACCAACCAGAACTCAGGATCTGGTTATTGAATGGTCAAGTTTATCATGGTAGGTTGACGCCCCCGCAGGTCCCGCGATCCCCAGGAGGAGCCAGTGAGCCTGAAGGATCTCACCCCGGGCGTCTGGACGGTTGACCCTGCGCACAGCGAGGTCGGCTTCACCGCACGGCACATGATGGTGGCCCGGGTCCGCGGCACCTTCAGCGAGTTCTCCGCCCGCGTACTGGTGGGCGACCCGTTCGAGGCCTCCTCGGTCGAGGCCGAGGTCAACCTCGCGTCCGTGGACACCCGCAACACCGACCGTGACACCCACCTGCGATCGGGGGACTTCTTCGACACCGAGACCTACCCCGCGATGACGTTCCGGTCCACCGAGATCACCGAGACCGCGCTGACCGGCGACCTGACGATCAAGGACATCACCCGGCCGATCACCTTCGACCTGGAGTTCATCGGGACCTCCGACGACCCGTGGGGCGGCTTCCGGGCCGGGGTCGAGGCCTCGACCCAGATCAACCGCAAGGACTGGGGCCTGACCTGGAACGTCGCCGTGGAGTCCGGCGGTGTCCTGGTCTCCGAGAAGATCCTGATCCACCTCGACATCGAGCTGATCCGCGCCGACGGCTGACCCACGACCTGCGCACGGCTGACCCCCCACGGCCACGCGCCTCCCCGGCCCCGCAGTGACGCGTCCCCCGTTCCCGTCACTGCGGGGCCGTTCACAGGGGGACGCTCCCTGGGAGCCATTCCCCGGGCGCTCACTCGGGCCGTCAGCGTGTGGCGGCGAGCAGCTGTGCGGCGTGGACCGCGTAGTAGGTCAGCACGACCTGGGCGCCGGCCCGCCGGATCGAGGTCAGCGTCTCCAGGACCATCCGGTCGCGGTCGATCCAGCCGTGCGCCGCAGCCGCCTCGATCTGGGAGTACTCACCCGACACCTGGTAGGCCGCCACCGGCACGTCGGCGACGTCGGCCACCTCGCGGAGCACATCCAGATAGGGCAGCGCCGGCTTCACCATCACCAGGTCCGCCCCCTCGGCCAGGTCGAGCCGCAGCTCACGCAGCGACTCGGTGCGGTTCGGCGGGTCCTGCTGGTAGGTGGCCCGGTCGCCCTGCAGGGTCGAACCGACAGCCTCCCGGAACGGCCCGTAGGCACCGGAGGCGTACTTGGCCGTGTAGGCCAGGATCGCCGTCTCCTGCAGCGCCGCGTCGTCCAACGCGGCCCGGATCACCCCGACCTGGCCGTCCATCATCCCCGACGGACTGACCACGTGGGCACCGGAACGGGCCTGCACGACCGCCATCTCGGCATACCGCTCCAGCGTGGCGTCGTTGTCGACCCGACCCCTGGAGTCCAGCACGCCGCAGTGGCCGTGGTCGGTGAATTCATCCAGGCAGGTGTCCGCCATGAGCACCGTGGTGTCGCCCAGGTCCTCGCGCAGCACGGTCAGCGCGCGGTTCAGGATCCCGTCGGGGTCCGTTCCGCCCGTGCCGGTGGCGTCCCGCTGCTCGGGCACCCCGAAGAGCATCAGCCCGCCGACCCCGGCAGCCACGGCCTCCTGCGCCGCGGCCCGCAGCGAATCCACCGTGTGCTGCACCACCCCGGGCATCGCGCCGATCGGCACCGGCTCGGTGATCCCCTCGCGCACGAACATGGGCAGCACCAGGTCGGCCGGGTGCACCCGGGTCTGCGCCACGAGCCGGCGCAGGGCCGGGGTGGTGCGCAGCCGGCGGGGGCGTTCGGGCAGCGTGGGCCGCAGGGTCACGCCCGGGCCTTGGCGCCGCGCCGTGAGCCGGTGCGGCGCTGGCTGGGCCGGACGACCGGCTCGCCCGCGGCGCGCGCGGCCTCCACGCCCTCCCGGACGAACTCGGCCAGGGCGTCCACGAGCCGCTCGGCCCGCGCCTCCGGCGCGACCACGTCGACCCGCAGACCGTGCTCCTCGGCCGTCTTCGCGGTCGCGGGGCCGATGCAGGCGATGACCGAGTTGGCGTGCGGCTTGCCGGCGATGCCCACGAGGTTGCGGACCGTGGCGGAGGAGGTGAAGCACACGGCGTCGAACTTGCCGCTCTTGATGGCCTCCCGCATCGGCGCGGGCGGCGGGGCCGAGCGCACGGTCCGGTAGGCGGTGACGTCGTCGACCTCCCAGCCCATCTCGCGCAGCCCGGCGACCAGCGTCTCGGTGGCGATGTCGGCGCGGGGCAGGAACACCCGGTCGATCGGGTCGAGCACGTCGTCATACGGCGGCCAGTCGGCCAGCAGGCCCCGGGCCGACTCCTCCCCGGAGGGCACCAGGTCCGGCTGCAGACCCCAGGCCCGCAGCGAGTCCGCGGTCGCCCCGCCCACGGCGGCGATCTTCAACCCGGCGAACGCCCGGGCGTCCAGTCCGAGCTCGACGAACTTCTCGCGGACCGCCCGGACCGCGTTGACCGAGGTGAAGCCGATCCACTCATAGCGTCCGGTCACCAGACCGTGGATCGCCCGGTCCATCTGCTGCGGGGTGCGCGGCGGCTCCACGCTGATCGTCGGCACGACCTGCGCGCTCGCCCCGTAGGAGGCGATCCGCTCGACCATGGGACCGGCCTGGTCCTTGGTGCGGGGCACCAGGACGTTCCAGCCGAACAGCGGCTTGGTCTCATACCAGGACAGTTCCTCACGCAGCGCGACTGACTGTCCGACGACGGCCACCCCGCCCTGCTCGAAGGCGCTGTCGGCCAGCTCGCCGATCGCGTCCTCGAGCACCGTCACGGCCGTGCGCTGGGTGTTGGTGGTGCCGCGCTCGGTGAGCGCCACCGGGGTCTGCCCCTCGCGCCCCGCCGCGAGCAGGGCACTCAGCGCGCGCCGCAGCTCGGTGGCGCTGCCCAGCACGACCACGGTCACCGCGTCGGCCACCGACAGGCTCCAGTCGGTGTGCCGGTCGGCTCCGTCGAGGATGTGCAGCGCCCCTCCGTCCTTGCCGGTCAGCGGCACTCCCGCGTAGGCCGGGACGGACCAGGCGGAGCTGACACCCGGGACGATCTCGAACGGGATGCCCTCCTTGCGGCAGGCCAGCGCCTCGGTGACCAGGCCGCTGAACGCGTTGGGGTCGCCGTCCATGAGGCGCACCACCAGGGCTCCGGGCCCGTGCAACTTGCGGACCTCCTTGAGCAGGAGCTTGGCGCGCGAGGCACGGGTCAGCGAGCCGCTGCTGCCGCTGCCCGCAGCCAGCACAGTCGCCTCAGGGTGGGTGAACCGGGCCACCTGGTCGGCGTCGTGCAGGGTGTCCAGCAGGACCACGTCGGCAGCCTTGAGATAGTCCCTGGCTCGCACGGTCAGCAACCCGGGATCGCCCGGACCGGCGCCCACGAAGGCGACCCGTGCGGTGGCCGGGGAGGCAGGGGGGAATGCGGTCTGAGTGCTCACGTGTCACGCTCCGTGGTGTGGATGCCGGGCGGGTCGGTGCCGGCAGGGGGAACGCCCGTGGGGTCGGACGCTCCCGGGGTCGCCAGGTCGGCGAGGAAACGGTCGGCCAGCTCGTGGCCCAGCGACACCGCGTCGGTGCCGCTCAGTCGGTGCCGGACGGCGCGGCCCTCCAGGGCCGCGAACCCGGTCAACGTCAGGGTCCCCCCGGTGTCCCCCAGGTCGGCCACGGCTCCCACCGGCGCCGTGCACCCCGCCTCGAGCCGGGCCAGCAGGGCCCGCTCGGCCGTGACGCACGTCCGAGTGGGGGCGTGATCCAGGGCGGCGCACCAGTCGCGCACCGCGTCGTCGTCCTCGCGGCACTCCACCGCCAGGGCCCCCTGCCCGGGCGCTGGCAGCATCCGGTCCAGGGTCAGCGTCTCGCTGACCTCCTCCAGCCGGCCCACCCGGCTTAGGCCGGCCGCGGCGAGCACCACGGCATCCAGCGCGCCGGAGCGCACCTGCCCGATCCGGCTGTCGATGTTGCCGCGGATGTCGCGCACCTCCAAGTGCCCCGCGAGCAGCGCCAACTGGGCGGCGCGGCGCAGCGACCCGGTGCCGACGACCGATCCGGCGGGCAGGTCGGCGAGCGCCAGCCCGTCCCGGGAGACCACGACGTCGCGGGGGTCCTCCCGCTCCGGCACGGCGGCCACGACCAGCCCCGGCTCGGGCGCGACCGGCAGGTCCTTCAGGGAGTGGACGGCCAGGTCGATCCGGTCCTCGAGCAGCGCGTGGCGCAGGGCGCTGGCGAAGACCCCGGTGCCGCCGATCTCGCTGAGGGGACGGCTGGAGGCGTCGCCTTCGGTGCGCACCGGCACCAGCTCGACCTCGTGCCCCGCGGCCCGGAGCCGGTCGGCGACCCAGCCGGCCTGGGTCCTGGCGAGGTCACTGGCCCGGGTGCCCAGGCGCAGGATGCGGGAGTCCGCGGACTCCTCGCCGGGTGCGCCCCCGGAGAGGACAGGGGTATGCCGCATGGTCGGGTTCACACCACACCTCCCGTCTCGGGGGGCCGGGAGACGGCCGCGACGTCGTAGGGGTCCAGGTCGAAGAGCTCGCGCAACACGCTGGCGTAGTCGCCACCGTGGGTGTCCTCGCCCGCGGACAGCGCCTTCACCCGGACCGTCGGGGTGTGCAACAGCTTGTCCACCACGCGCTCCACCGTGCGCCGGACCTCCTCACGGTCCCGCTCGGGCAGGTCGGGCAGGCGCTGGTCCAGCCGGGCCAGCTCGGCGGCCACCAGGCTCGCGGCCCGGGAGCGCAGCGCGGTCACGGTGGGCGCCACGGCCTGGGCGCGGCGGGAGGCGAGGAACGCCGCGACCTCCCCGGTCACCAGGTCCCGCACCTCCGCCACGGCGGGGTCGACCTCGGCGCCCTCCTGCGCCGCGCGCTCCTGCAGGTCGGCCAGGCTCCACAGACCCACCCCGGGCAGCGTGCCGACCTCGGGCGCCACGTCGCGGGGCATGGCCAGGTCCAGGATCGCCAGGGGCGCACGGTCCTCCCCGCGCACCCGCTGGACCGCCGGGGCGTCGATGACATGCCCGCTCGCGCCGGTGCAGGTGACGACCAGGTCGGCCTGGGAGCCGAGCTCGGCCAGACGGGACCAGTCGGCCGAGGCGAACCCGTGCAGGGCCGCCAGCCGCTCGGCCCGCTTCCTGGTGCGGTTGACGACGGTGACGTCGGTGATGCCCGCTCGGGCCAGGGTGGCGGCGGCCAGACCGGACATCGCGCCCGCGCCGATCAGGACGGTGCGCGCCGTGGTCAGGTCCGGCAGGTGGCCGGCGGCGCGGTCCAGCCCCAGCTCCACCAGCGACCTGCTCACCCGGTCGATGCCGGTGTCGGTGTGGGCGCGCTTGCCCACCCGCAGCGCGTGCTGGAACAGCGGGTTGAGCGCGGCGCCGGCGGCTCCCTCGTGCTGGGCCGATCGCAGCGCCGCGCGGACCTGCCCCAGGATCTGGCTCTCCCCCACCGCCATCGAGTCGAGTCCGGCGGCCACGCCGAACAGGTGGTGCACCGCCCGGTCCTCGTAGTGGACGTACAGGTGCGGGGTCAGCGCGGCCAGCTCGACCCCGGACAGCCCGGCCAGGGCCCGCCCCACGTCCTGCAGCGCACCGTGGAAGGAGGAGGCGTCGACATACACCTCCGTGCGGTTGCAGGTGGCCAGCACCACAGCCTCGGCGACATCCCCCTCGGCGCGCACGGCGGCGGCGAGGGCGGCCGCCCCGGCGGTCGCCAGTGGAGGCCTGCTCCACGAGCTCCATCGGCGCGGTGTGGTGTGACAGACCGACGACCAGCAGGCTCATCCGACTCCCTCCTCGGACGGGACGCCGTCCTGGGGCTCCCCGGTGCCCCGGTCGGCCAGCGCTCGGCGCTGCTCGTGGAAGGCCAGGATCTGCAGCTCGGTGGCCAGGTCGACGTGGCGCACGTCAACGCCGTCGGGCGCGGTGACCAGGCACGGGGCGAAGTTCAGGACGGAGCGCACGCCCATGGCGACCAGATCGTCGGCCACCGCCTGCGCCGCTGCCGCGGGGGTCGTGATCACGCCGATCGCGATCGGCTCCCCGGAGGCGGCGAGGTCGGCGAGCGTCTGCACGACGAGCCCCTCGACCTCCTCCCCGACGACCGCGTCGTCCTGGTCGGCGAGCGCCACGATGCGAAAGCCCCGAGAGGTGAACCCGCGGTAGCCGGCGAGCGCCCTGCCCAGGTGGCCCAGGCCGACGATGACGACCGGCCAGTCCTGGGTGAGGCCGAGCTCGCGCGAGATCTGGGCGGAGAGCTGCCCCACGTCATACCCGACGCCGCGCACCCCGTAGGACCCCAACCGGGACAGGTCCTTGCGCAACTGCGCCGAGCGCACCCCGGCCGCGTCGGCCAACTCCTCGGAGGAGATCGAGGTCACCCCGCGCTCCCCGAACTGACCGAGCGCCCGCAGATAGCCGGGCAGCCGCCCCACCGTCGCCTCGGGCACACCGCGGGGGGCGGGCTCGGACATCACGGTGGCACCGACTCCTCTCGGATCCGGACGCCTTATATCAGAGCCCCGGACGGTCGTTCAGGTACCCCCCTACCCTAAGTCCTTGTGAACGTTTGCACAAAGTCGGATCAGCGCCGCCGCCGACGCCGCCGCAACGCCCGGCGCAGCTCGTCGGGGGCAACCCGCCAGTAACCCACCTCGCGCCCGTCGACGAACAGCACGGGCACCAGGTCGGAGTACCGATCGGTCAGCTCGGGGCGGTCCTCCAGCCGGAGGCAGGTCCACGACTCGCCGGACTCGGCACAGGTGGCCGCGACCACCTCGCGGGCGTCGGCGCACAGGTGGCAGCCGTCCCGCACCAGCAACACCACGCCGCCGGGCAGGTGCGGGACGCGCTTGGGGCGACCGATCCGCATACGGCCCCCTCAGAAGAAGACCGAGGTGCGGTCCCGCAGCAACTCATAGAGGGTGTGCTGGATCGTTTCCCGGACCCGGTCGGTGAGCTCGTAGACCACCGCTGGGTCCTCGGCCGCACCCTCGCCCCGGTTGGTGGTGTCGATGGGGGCGCCGAACTGGATGAGCCACTTGCTGGGCAGCGGCACCATGCCCAGTGGCCCCAGCCACGGGAAGGTCGGGGTCAGCGGCAGGTAGGGCAGGCCGAGCACCCGGGCGATCGCCGCGGCGTTGCCGAGCATCGGGTAGGTCTCCTCCGCCCCGACGATGGAGCAGGGGATGATCGGGACCTCGCAGCGCAGCGCGGCGGCCACGAAACCCCCGCGACCGAACCGCTGCAGCCGGTAGCGGTCCTTGAACGGCTTCCCCACGCCCTTGAACCCCTCTGGCCACACCCCGACAAGTTCGCCCGAGCGCAACAACCGCTCGGCGTCCGCGTTGGTGGCCAGCGTGCTGCCCATCTTGCGGGCGACCGGGCCCATCACCGGGGTGCCGAAGACCAGGTCGGCGCCCAGCATCCGCAGGTTGCGCTCCTGGGGGTGGGCGTCGTGCACGGCCACCTGGGTCATCAGTGAGTCCAGCGCCACGGTGCCGCTGTGGTTGGCCACGACGAGGGCGCCACCCTGCGCCGGGATGTTCTCCACGCCGCGCACCTCGACCCGGAACCAGGAGCGGTAGAGGGGACGCAGCAGCGGCAGCACCAGGTGCTCGGTGAAGTCCTCGTCGAACCCGAACTCGTCGACGGTGTAGTCACCGTCCAGACGCCGGCGCAGGAACGCCAGGGTCTGCGCCACGGCGCGGTCCAGGTCTGCACCCGTGAGGCCGGCGACCGCACCCGCCCCGCGCAGCGCCTGGATGACGAGCATGACCAGCCGTTCCAGGTCGGACTCGGTCGGGGTGGGCGGCGGCACCTGCGTCACATCAGCTCCTGCTCTGCGTGCTGCTCGGGACGGTCGCGGTCCCGGCCGGCAGCCAGGAATGACTCGAAGGCGGCCCGGGTGCTGTAGGCGGGGGCGAACCCGAGGTGGCTGCGCATCCGTGAGGTGTCGATCACCCGGCCGTATGCGAGTCCGTCCATCTGGTCGCTCGGCATGGCCACCCACCCCGCGGTGCGGATCGCCCAGTTGAGCATCCCACCCGCGCCGGGCAGCACCGGCACGCAGGGGCGGCCGGTCATCGCGGCCGCCTGGGTGGTGGCCAGCACGCCGTCGCCGGCAACGTTGCACGTGCCGACCGAGGGTCCGGTCGTGGCCCGCACCATGGCCGCGACGGCGTCGTCCTCGTGCAGGAACTGCAGCCGGCCGTCCCGTCCCAGCGGCAACGGCAGGACGGGCATCGTGAAGTAGTCGGTGAGGACGGTGCGGATGCTCGGCCCGATGACGTTGGCCATCCGCAGCATGGTGACCTCCAGCTCGGGGCGCCGGCGGGACAGGCCGCGGACGTAGCCCTCGACCTCCATGGAGTCCCGGGCGAAGCCGGAGCGCGGGATCACCCGGGCGGGCATCTCCTCGGTGAAGACCGCCGGGTCCCGCGGGGAGGACCCGTAGACGCCAGCGGTGGATTTCACCACCACCCGCTGCACCGACTCGGTCTTCTGGCAGGCGGCCAGGAGTTGCATCGTGCCCAGGACGTTGATGTCCTTCTGGACCACCCGGCTGCCGGCATCCCGCGGGGTGGCAATCACCCCCATGTGCACGACCGTGTCGACCTGCGCCTGGGCCATCAGCCGCCCGACGAGGGGGCTGCGGATGTCGGTGCGCACGAACTCGCCCCGGCCGATCGGGTGGGCGGGCGCGACCAGGTCGACGCCGATGACGCGTTCGACGTCAGGGTCTTCCGACAGGCGCCGGGTGACCCGGCCTGCGAGTTCCCGGGCGACGCCGGTCACCATGACTACGCGAGCCATCCCCCACCCCTGTGCGATGCGGCCGGCGAACTCATGACGTGCAACCTATCTATCGTGCTGCCTGTGGGGCGCGGGGACCCCCCGCTGGCAGGTCCCCGGAGAAACCAACGGCGCCGGTCCCCGTCGGGGACGGCGCCGCAGCGGCCTCACTTCTTGTTGCGACGCTGGTGACGCGTCTTCCGCAGCAGCTTGCGGTGCTTCTTCTTCGCCATGCGCTTGCGGCGCTTCTTGATGACAGAGCCCATTGGCTCACCATGTCCTTCGTCTCGTGGGTGTCGATCGGGCCCGGCCGGATCCGCGTGCTCGAGTTCGCGTGCTCGAGGCAGCGGGACCGTCCGGACGAGTCGGGACAGCCTAACCGGCGGTGTCCGGCAGGCCCAAACGGGAGGGAACCTCAGGCGGTGCCGTGGTAGGACCCCCGCAGGTACTCGTCCACGGCCTTCTCCGGCACCCGGAAGGACCGTCCGACCCGCACCGCCGGCAGCTCGCCGGAGTGGACCAGGCGATAGACCGTCATCTTCGACACTCGCATCACGGCGGCCACCTCCGCCACCGTCATGAATGTCATCCCGGCCATCGGGGTCTCCTCAGCCATCAACGCTGTCCCGTCTCTCACACATCACTGATCAAGGGCCGCCGCTCGGCTTCCCCTCCGGCAACGGACCTTGACTTTCGCGTAAACACTAGGGGCAGATGGGGCATTTGCGAAAGTAGTGACGGGACTTTGTCCAGGAGACACGCCGGATCGGCGCAGATGTGACCGACGTCGCCGGGGGTGGTTGAGCGTCCCAGATCAGTCGAACCAGGGGTCCAGGCCCCAGGGTGGGAAGGTCGCGCGGCGGGTGGCCATGATCGCCTCGTCCACGGGGTCCTCGGGGTGGTAGCCCTCGGACCAGGTGCCGTACTCGATCTCGCGCCCGCCCAGGTCACCCATCCGCGCCGGCCCGACCCGGCCATAGACCTGGGAGGTGTAGTCCAGCCAGGACTGCGGCACCTGCGCGGTCAACGGCACGGGGCGGTGCGCCGCGACCGCGGTCAGGTGGGTCCACGCGCGCGGGACGACATCCACGAGCTCATAGCCCCCGCCGCCGAGGGCCACCCACCGTCCCCCACACAGCTCATGGGCCAGGTCGTGCACCGCGGCGGTGGCCGCGGTCATGCCGTCGATGGAGACCGCCAGGTGCGCCAGGGGGTCGGAGAAGTGGCAGTCGCACCCGTGCTGGGTGACCAGGACCTGGGGCCGGAAGGCCCGGAGCACCTGGGGCACCACCGCGTGGAAGGCCCGCAGCCAGGCGGAATCACCGGCGCCCGGGGGGAGCGCGATGTTCACGGCCGAGTCCGGGGCGGACCCGCCGCCGGTGTCACCGGGGAATCCGGTGCCGGGGAAGAGGGCCCGCCCGCTCTCGTGCAGCGAGCAGGTCAGCACCCTCGGTTCGTCCCAGAAGATGCGCTCCACCCCGTCCCCGTGGTGCACGTCGAGGTCGACGTAGGCGACCCGTTCCACCCCCTGCTCCAACAGCCACGAGATGCCGACGGCGATGTCGTTGTAGACGCAGAAGCCGGAGACCCGGTCGGCCATGGCGTGGTGCAACCCTCCCGCGATGTTGACCCCGTGCCGGGCGCGACCCTCCAGTACGGCGCGGCAGGCGGACAACGTCCCACCCACGGCCAACGAGGTGGCCTCGTGCATCCCCCGGAAGGCCGGAGTGTCCTCGGTGCCGACCCCGTGGCTCCCGTCGGCGGCCCCCGGGTCGGCCGAGGCGGCGCGCACCTGGGCCACCAGGTCGGGCGTGTGCACGGTCAGCAGGTCCTCCAGCGTCGCGGGCTCGGTGGACTCCACCCGGACCCCTGCGCCGTCGAGCACCCCCAGGTCCTGGCTCAGTCGGTGGGTCAGGTCGAGCCGGGACGGGTGCATGGGGTGCCCCGGCCCGAAGTCGTAGGCCGTGAAACGCTGGTCCCAGACGACCATGGCGTTGATCATGGGGTTCACGCTAGACCACGACAGGGGTCCGGCAGGACGAGGAGAGTCGCGGATGACCAAGCACCGACTGTTCGACGAGGACGCCCTGGTGATCGGCCTGGGCCGGTTCGGGGCGGCCGCGGCCATGGAGATGGACCGCCTGGGCTACCGGGTGCACGCCATCGAGGCGAACCCCGACCTGGCCGAACGGTTCTCCCGCAAGTTGATGCGGGTGCTGTCGGTCGACGCGACCGATCCGGAGGCCATGCGGCAGGCCAAACCCGGGTCGTTCCGGATTGCGGTCGTCGGGATCGGCACGTCGATCGAGGGGTCGTTGCTGACCGCGGGGAACCTTGTCGACGCGGGTGTGCCTTCGATCTGGGCCAAGGCGGTCTCCGGCGAGCACGCCCGGCTGCTGGAGCGCATCGGGGTGCACCACGTCGTCTTCCCGGAGGCGGAGTCCGGGAACAGGGTCGCCCACCTGGTGAACGACCGCCTCCGGGGGTACATCGAGTTCGAGGACGGCTACGCCATCGTGAAGATGGCACCGCCCCAGGAGATGATCGGGTTTACGCTCGCCGAGACCGATATCCGCAAGCGGTATGGCGTGACGGTCGTCGGCATCAAGGCGCCCGGCGAGGACTTCACCCACGCCGTGCCCGAGACCAAGGTCGGCCAGCACCACCTGTTGATCGTCTCGGGCCCGAGCCAACTCATCGAGCAGCTCGCCGCCAGGCCCTAGCCGGCGCTCCTAGAGGTTCGTGGGGGTGCCGCCGGAGGACCCGAGCGGGAGCACCATCGCGGTCTCCTCGGCGTCCTCCTCGGTGTCGACGCCGCGGATCCGCATGGGCCGGCGGCTGTCGGTGGGGCGGAACCCGAAGCTGCTGGCGAAGGCCACGGCACGACCGTTGTCGGTGCCGACCCAATAGACCAGGTGCTTCAGCTCGTCCTTGCGGGCCTGCTGCGCGGCGGCCTCCAGCAACCGGCGGGCCACGCCGGCGCCGCGCTGCTCCGGGGCCACCCACAGTCCGAAGAGCTCCCCGACGCCCTCCTCCGGGCTGTGCTCGCTGCCGACGCTGACGACTCCGACGACGGAGTCCTCACGCTCTGCCAGCAAGCGACGCGAGCGGTTCATCCGCTCCCGCCAGCGGTCCTCGGGGTACTCGGTCTCTTCTTCGGCCGAGGCCACGAAAGCCTCCGGGGACTCGGTCAGCGCACGCAGCCGGACGTCCTTGTACTCGGACCAATGCTCTTCGTCCAACAACCGCACGCTGATCTCAGTCATGCGCTAACCCTGCCACAGGCTGACCACCCAGTGCGATGCCCCCTCCGTGAACACCTGGTGTCCCGTCGCGTCGGTCCAGGTCAGTCGCTCTCGGACAGCTGCTCGGAGCGTCGGGCCGCCGCCTCAATGGCCGTCAGGAACGCGGCGCGCACCTTGTGGTCCTCGAGCGCGCGCAGTGCTGCGACGCTGGTCCCGCCCGGGCTGGACACCTGCTCCCGCAACACCGTCGGGTGCTCGCCGGTCTCCCGGATCATGGTGGCCGCGCCATACAGCGTCTGCACGACGAGCTCGGTGGCCGTCGAGCGGGGCAGCCCCAGGAGGACACCAGCCTCGATCATGGCCTCCACGACGTAGAAGATGTAGGCGGGGCCACTGCCGCTGATCGCGGTGACCGCGTCCTGGTGCCGTTCGTCCAGGACGGCGACCTTGCCGAAGGTGCCGAGCAGCGCCTCGGCCTGGGCGAGGTGCTCGGAGGTGCAGTGTCTGCCGGGACTCACCGCCGACATGGCCTGGTCCACCAGCGCCGGGGTGTTCGGCATCACCCGGACCACGCCGGTCCCCTCCGGGAGCCGCTGCTCCAGGTAGTCCGTCGTGATGCCGGCGGCGATCGAGATGACCAGAGCGTGCGGGGCAAGGTGACCGTTCAGCTGACCGAGCAGTTCGGCCATGTCCTGCGGCTTGACCGCGAGCACGACGACATCGGCCTGCTGCGCCGCCTCCGTCGCGCCGGCCGCACGGACGAAGTGCTCGTCCGCGAGCTCCTGTGCCCGCCGCTCGTCCCGGTCGCACACCACGAGCGCTCCCCGGTCATGCCCCGCCCGGACCAGCGCCGAGAGCAGGGTGCGGCCCATCACCCCCGCACCCATGATCGTCACGCTGTCCATGCCCGCTCCTGTCCTGGGCCTGCCGCCCGAACGTCCCTGGTCATCCCCGCGTCGCCACCGCCCGCAGGAAGAAGCGCAGGTTCGACGGGCGCTCGGCCATGCGCCGCATCAGGTAGCCGTACCACTCCTCGCCGTAGGGGATGTAGACGCGCACCCGCTCGCCCTGCTCTGCCAACCGCACTTGTTCGTCGGGGCGGATCCCGAGCAGCATCTGGTACTCATAGCTCCCCGGCCGGCGGCCGTTCCGGTCCGCGAGCACGCCGGCGATCTCGATGAGACGTGGGTCGTGGGTGGCCACCTTGGGATAGCCCTCTCCCGCCATCAGGATCTTCAGGCACCGCACGTAGGCCTTGTCGACCTCGGCCTTGTCCTGGTAGGCCACCGACTCCGGCTCCCTGTAGGTCCCCTTGCACAGGCGCACCCGGCTGCCCTCCACCGCCAGGTCCCGGCAGTCCTGTTCGGTCCGGTACAGGTAGGACTGCAGCACCGCCCCCACCCAGGGCCAGTCCTGACGCAGTTCGCGCAGCGTCTCCAGGGTCGCGTCGGTCGTGGTGTGGTCCTCCATGTCCAACGTCACCGTGGTGCCCACGTTCGCCGCGGTCTGACAGATGCGCCGCGCGTTCTCCAGTGCGATCCGGTCACCGTCGCGACCCAGCGCCTGGCCGAGCGCACTCAGCTTGAGGCTGACCTCGACCCGCCCGTCCGCGGTGTACCCACCCTCGGCCAGTGCGTTCAGCAGCTCCACGTAGGCGTCCCCGGTGTGTGCGGCCATCTGCGGGTCAAGGGTGTCTTCGCCCAGGTAGTCGATCGTGGCCAGCCGGTTCGTCGCCGACAGCTCCCCCGCCACGGCCACGGCCGCCTCCGTGCTCTCCCCGGCCACGAATCGCTGCACCACGGAGCGGCTGACGGGGGCCCGCTCAAGGGTGTCCCGCATTGCTGAGCTCCGCGACATCGCCAGCAGGCTCTGTCGCATCCACGTGGCCGGATCCAGGTTTGCCGGGTCCATCGGGCCTCCTCGTCCACTCCGGGCAGTCACGCCGGGTCCGCTCTGGGCAGTCACGCCGGCGGGTTTGACCGGCGTCGACCCAGGCTAATGCCTGCCTGCCCCCACCCCCGACCGGACGGGTCGCCTGGCGGTCCAACGCTGCACCAGACGGGTCGTCTGGCGATCCCGCCTGGGGCCGAGAGCAGCGACCGCGCCACATCACCCGTCCGGTCCCCCTGGGAGCGCCACATCACCCGTCCGGTCACCCCTGGGAGCGCCACATCACCCGTCCGGTCGCGGTGGGGGCGGGGGGCGCGAGGGCCTGGTCGACGGCGCGGGCGAGCAGGTCGGCGACCTCCTCGACCTCGGCCGGGCTGATGGTCAGGGGCGGGCCCAGGAGCACCAGGTCGCCGCGGGTGCCGTCGGCACAGCCGGTGGAGGAGTAGACGAGCAGCCCGAGGTCGCGGGCTGCGAGGACGACGAGCTCGGTCACCCGGTCGGCGCGGTCGAACGGTGCGCGGGTGGCCCGGTCGGCGACGAACTCGAGGCCGACGAGCAGGCCGCGGCCCCGGATGTCGCCCACGTGGGGGTGGTCCCCGAGTCGGGCGAGCAGCTCCTGGTGCAACTGCTCCCCCCGCACGGCCGACGCCTCGACGAGTCCCTCCTCCCGCAGGCGGCGCAGCACGGCCAGGCCGGTGGCGGCGCCCACCGGGTGGTGGGAGTAGGTGAACCCGTGGACGAACCCGCCCTCGACGATGGTCTCGTGGACGGCGCCACTGGCCACGGCGAGCCCGAGCGGCCAGTAGCCGGAGGAGGTCCCCTTGCCCGCCGTGAGCAGGTCGGGACGCAGCCCCCAGTGGTCGGAGCCGAACCACCGGCCGGTGCGGCCGAACCCGGTCATCACCTCGTCGGCGATCACCAGCACCCCGTGGCGGCGGCACACCTGCGCCACCGAGGGCCAGTAGTCGTCCGGGGGCACGCAGCCCCCCAGCGCCGCTCCGGCGAGGGGCTCGGCGATGAACGCGGCCACCCGCTCGGGACCGATCTGCTGGAGCAGCTCCTCCAAGGCCTGCGCGTGGCGGCTCCCGCAGCCGTCCGGGTGGGTATCGGGGAAGGGGCAGCGGTACTCGTATGGCGTCGTGGTGTGCCGCGCGTGCCCCAGCCACGGGGCGTACGGCGCACGCAGCGACGGCCGACCCGAGACGTCCAGCGCCCCACGGGAGTTGCCGTGGTAGGCCCCGGTCCGACCCACCACCACCGCGCGGTCCTCCCCCCGGGCCAAGTGGTAGGCCCGGGCCATCTTCAGCGCCGTCTCGACCGCCTCGCTGCCCCCAGACACCGGGTAGATGCGGGGGTCGTCGACCGGCAGCACCCCGGCCAGCTCCTCGGCATACGACTCCAGCGCCTCGGAGGTGAAGACCGTGCCGTGGGCATACGCCACGGCGCCCGCCTGCTCGGCCAGCGCCGCGACCACCTCGCCCCGGCCGTGGCCGATGCCGACCACGATCGCGCCACCCGCGGCATCCAGGTACCGGCGGCCGTCCTCGTCGAACATCTCCACGCCGTGGGCGTGGCTGATCCGGGGCGGGCGACCGGCGGCCCGGGAGAAGACGTGCCCGCTCACCGGGCCCTTCCGCTCACGACGGGGTCACCCGGCCGCGACCGCGGCGACAGCCTCCCCGAAGATCCGCAGCGCGGTGTCGGCGTCGCTGCGGTCGATCACCATGGGCGGCGACATCCGGATGACGTTCTCCCCGGCCTCCAGCACGAGCAGCCCGCGCTCGAACGCCGCCATCTGCACCGCCTCGGCCACCTCGCCGCTGGGGAACTCCACGCCGATCATCAGACCGACGCCGCGCACGTCGACGAGCGCGTCGGGGTGCTCCGCCTGGATCGCCCGGAGGCCCTCCATCAGGTGGTTGCCCAGGACGGTGGCGTTCTCCAGCAGGCCCTCCTCCCGGATGACCTGCAGCGTCGCCAGCCCGGCGGCGCAGGGCACCGGGCTCCCGCCATAGGTCGACCCGTGCGCTCCGACGCCCCAGCTCTCCAGGAGGTGCGCCCTGGCGATCATCGCCCCGAGCGGCAGCCCCGAGGCCAACCCCTTGGCGCTGAGCAGGATGTCCGGCTCGACACCGGTGTGCTCGATCGCCCACATCTTCCCGGTCCGTCCGGCACCGCACTGCACCTCGTCGGCCACCAGCAGGATCCCGTGGCGGTCGCACAGCTCGCGCAGGTCCGCCAGCCACCCCTCCGCGGGCACGATGTAGCCACCCTCGCCCTGGATCGGCTCGACGAAGACCGCCGCCACCTCCGAGGGGTCGACGTCGTAGCGGAACAGCGTGTTCTCCAGGTAGTCGATCGTCCCGGTGTCGCGGCCGCCCTCGGCAGTGACCCGCGGGTCGGCATACGGCACGTGGTGCACGCCGGGCACCAGCGGCCCGAATCCCTTGTGGTACTTCGCCTTCGATGCCGTGAGGCTGAGGGCGCCGTAGGTCCGGCCGTGGAACGCACCGTTGAAGCTGATCACGTAGGGCCGCCCGGTCGCGTAGCGCGCGAGCTTCAGGGCGCCCTCCACGACCTCGGCCCCGGAGTTGCCCAGGTAGACCCGCACCGGCCCGCTCATCGGCGCGACGTCGGCCAGTGCCTGGCACATCTGGGAGTAGATCGGCAGGAAGAAGTCGCTGGCCGAGTAGTGCAGCAGGTTCGTGGCCTGCTCCTGCACCGCCCCGACGACGGTGGGGTGGGCGTGCCCGGTGGAGTTCACCGCGATCCCGGCGTTGAAGTCCAGGAACAGATTGCCGTCCACGTCCTCCAGCGCCGCGCGCCAGCCCCGCCGCGGCGCCAGCGGGTAGGCCCGCGGCAGCGACGGGCTGGTCACCGCACCGTCGGCGGACAACACCTCCTGGGTTGCGGGGCCGGGCAGTGCGGTGCGCAGGTCCGGCACGGGGCGGGAGTCGTCGAACCAGTCGGGCGAGGGCGCCCCGGTCGCGGTGGTGTCCTGGCGGACGTCGGTCGTGGTCATCGGGACCACCTCTCTGTGCGGGTCACGCACGCTGTGCTGGGGAGTGTCGTATGCCGTGGGGCCGGGTGGTCGCCGCACGGCTGGGGTATGTCGTCAGTCGGGGTCAGGAGACCACCGTCTGGGACTGCTCGCGCAGGAACAGGCCCAGGTAGTACAGCCCGCCGCCGGCCTTGCCGGAGCTGCCCGACCCCTTCCAGCCGCCGAACGGCTGGACCCCGGGCCAGGCGCCGGTGGTGGCGCCGGCCGGGCGGTTGACGTAGACGACGCCGGCGTGGACGTGGTCCAGGAACCACTGGACCTCGGCGTCATCGCCGGAGAAGAACCCGGCGGTCAGTCCCAGGGGGGTGTCGTTCGCCCGCTCCATCGCCTCCTCCAGGGAGTCGACGGGCGTGACCGCCACGAACGGCACGAAGAGCTCCTCGCTGAACAGCCAGTCGTCGGAGCGCAGGTCCGCCACGACGGTGGCCTGGACGTAGTTGCCCGGCAGCCCGTCGCTGCCCTGGAGCACCTCACCGCCGGCGACGACCCGCCCGGTCTCCCGGGCGTGGTTGACGGCCTTCTCGAACCGCTGCACCGCGTCGGCGTCGATGACCGGCCCCATGAAGGTGTCCCGCTCAAGCGGGTCGGCGGGCGCGACCTCCTGTGCCTTGGCGGCCAGCTTCTCCAGGAACTCGTCGTGGACCGAGGCGTCGACGTAGACCCGGGAGCAGGCCGAGCACTTCTGCCCCGAGAACCCGAAGGCGGAGCGGGCCACACCCTGGGCCGCCTTGTCCAGGTCCGCGGAGGCCGCCACGATCGTGGGGTTCTTGCCACCCATCTCGGCGACGACCGGCTTGGGGTAGCCACCCTCCTGCGCCCCGCGCAGGATCGACATACCGACGTCGTAGGACCCGGTGAAGGTGATCCCGTCGACCTCGGCGTGGCCGACGACTGCCTTGCCCACCTCGTCACCGCCGGGGAGGAACTGCACGGCGCCCTCGGGCACACCCGCCTCGCGCAGGATCTCGAACAGGCGCCACGCGGTGTGCGTGCCCTGCACGCTGGGCTTGATGATGACGGTGTTGCCGGTCGTCAGGGCGCCGGCCGCGGGTCCGGCGGCCAGCGCCATCGGGAAGTTGAAGGGGGCGATCACGGCCCACACGCCATGCGGTTTGAGCACGCTGCGCGTCTTCTCGGCCTCGGACAGGCTGTCCATCGGGTGGTCATACCCCTGGTTCGACTCCATCTGGTCGGCGTAGTAGCGGAAGAAGACGGCCGCCTCCTCCACGTCACCCAGCGCCTCCAGCCGGTTCTTGCCGACCTCCATGGTGACCAGGGCAGCGAGCTCGTTGGACCGCTCCGAGATGAGGTCGCCGGCGCGGCGCATGATGGTCAGCCGCTCCTGCCAGGGGGTCCCGGCCCAGCCGGGCGCGGCGGCGCGGGCGTCGGCCATCGCCTGCTCGATCGCCTCCGGCGAGGCCGCCCGGACCCGGGCGATGACGACGTCGGGGTCGGCCGGGCTGGTCACCTCGACGGGGTCCCCCGGGGCCTGGTCGCCCGGCGCCGTGATCTCGACGCCCAGCCAGCCGCGGGCCGTCTCGATGCCGGCCTCGTATGCCGTGTGCATGTCCTCGTTGTCTGCGGTCAGGGTTGCGTAGGTCACGCGGAACTTCTCGGCCACCGTGGGCTTCCTCTCGTCGACGCGGGACCGACCAGCACGTTCTGGCACGCCTGCCCTGTCGCCGCGAACTACATAATCGCCGGTCAGATGCCTTGTCTACCGGCAATCTTCCTGTCGAGCGGCATCTAGACCGAACTCTATCCCGTCAAGACGCCTTCCGGGAGGGGTGGTCGACCCGGCGCGGCGTCAGGGAGTCCGGCGTCGCAGGGTCAGTGCCCCCAGACCCAGGGAGAGCACCCCGAACGCGAGGAGCACGCCCAGGTCGGCGGCGACATCGCCCCAGGGGTCGACCTGGTGCGCCACGCTGTTCATCGCATCGACCACGTAGGACAACGGCAGGACGTCGGAGCACCAGGACAGCACCTGCGGCAGCCGGTCGCGGGGGACGATCAGGCCGCACAACAGGAACTGTGGCAGCACGAAGGCGGGCATGAACTGGACCGCCTGGAACTCGGTGCGGGCGAAGGCGCTGGCGAACAGGCCGAGGGCGGTGCCGACCAGCGCCGTGGCGACGCAGACCAGCACCAGCAGCCCGATGGGGCCGCGAACCTCCAGCCCGCAGACCCAGACCGCGAAGCCGGTCGCGATCAGCGCCTGCACGACGGCGAGCGACCCGAAGGCGGCGGCGTAGCCGAGCAGGAAGTCTCCCTTGCCCAGTGGGGTGGACAGCAGGCGTTCCAGGGTGCCCCCGGTGCGCTCGCGCAGCGTGGCCACGCTGGTCACGATGAACATGACGACGAACGGGAAGATGCCCAGCACCGAGGCGCCGATGAGGTCGAACAGACCGGTGTCGTGGGTGATCCACGCCAGGAGTCCGATCAGCACGCACGGGACGACGAGCAGGAGGGCCAGGGTGCGGTGGTCGGCCCGCAGTTGCCGCAGCACCCGGGCAGCGGTCGCGAGGGTCCGTGTCGCCGTCATGCCCCGCGCTCCCCTGCGCGCTCGATGAGCTCGAGGAACGCCGTCTCAGCGTCGGCCGCCCCGGTCCGGCCGAGCAGCTCCGGGAGCGTCCCGTCGGCCAGCACGCGACCCTCCCGGAGCAGCACCAGTCGGTCGCACCGGGTCGCCTCGTCCATCACGTGGCTCGAGACGAACAGCGTCGTCCCGGCCCGGGCCAGGTCGTGGAACAGCTGCCACAGGTCACGGCGCAGCAGCGGGTCGAGCCCGACCGTCGGCTCGTCCAGGACCAGCAGGTCCGGGTCCCCGACCAGGGCCATCGCCAGGGAGACCCGGGACAGCTGCCCGCCAGACAGGGCGCCGGCCGCCCGGTCGGCATGGCCGGCCAGGTCCACCTGTCGGATGACCCGCTCGACCGCGTCGTCGGTCGCCCCCAGGATCCGGGCCAGGTAGCTGACGTTGTCGCGCACGCTGAGGTCGCGGTACACGCTGGGCGCCTGCGTGACGTAGCCGACTCGGCCGCGCAGCCCTGCACCACCCGCCTCCTCCCCCAGCACCGTCACCGACCCACCGGCGAGCTGCTGCACCCCCACGACGCTGCGCATCAGGGTGCTCTTCCCGCTCCCGCTGGGCCCGAGCAGCCCCACCACCTGTCCGCGCGGCACGGTCAGGTCACTGATGTCCAGGACCGGGCGTCCCCCACGCTCGACCCGCAGCCCCCGCACCTGGACGGCGGGCCCCTCGGCCGGACGGTCATTCGCCATACGAGGACGGTACTCCCGCACCGCCCCGGCGGTCAGCCGCCGACCCGCTCCTGCCCGAGGTGCTGCCGGGCGAACGCCAGTGCCTCCGCGAGCGCGACTTCGCGCTGCTCGACGTCCATCTTGCGGGTGCCGACCTCGATGGTCACCGCGCCCCGGTAGCCCCGGTCCAGCAGCCACTGCAACAACTCGGCGCAGGGTTGGTCGCCCCGCCCGGGGACCAGGTGCTCGTCCTTGAAGGAGCCGAGGCTGTCGGCCAGGTGCACGTGGGCCACCCGGTCCCCCAGCGCCTCGGCCAGCTCGACCGCGTCCACCTGACCGGTCGCGGCGTGTGAGACGTCGAGCGTGACGTGGGCGTAGTCCTGGTCCAGCGGGTCCCAGTGCGGCAGGTAGGCCTGCATCTCGGAGTTGGCGGCCCGCCACGGGAACATGTTCTCCACGGCGATGGTGACACCGCCCTCGCGGCGCGCCACCCCCTCGACGAACCCCGCGGCATACTCCCGCTGCCACCGGAAGGGCGGGTGCACCACGACGGTGTCTGCGCCCACGTCGGCGGCCAACTGGAGGGAGCGGTCGATCTTGCCCCAGGGCTGCCAGCCCCAGATGCGCTGGCTGAGTAGCAGCGTCGGGGCGTGGATCGCCCCGACCGGCAACCCGTGCAGGTCCGAGAGCGCCCGCAGGGCACCGGCCTCCTGGGTGACGGGGTCGGTCCAGACCATCACCTCGACGCCGTCGTAGCCGAGCCGCTCGGCCAGGTCGAAGGCGTAGGCGCAGTTCTCGGGATAGACCGAGGCACTGGAAAGCAGGACCGGCAGGGTCACTGGGCCAGCCAGTCCAACCGGCGCAGGATGACACCCTCGCGCAGGGCCCAGGGGCAGATCACCAGCTCCTCGATATCGAGCAGCTCCATCACCGACTCCACCACGATCGCGCCCGCGAGCACCTGGGGGGCGCGGGCCTCGGACACCCCCGGCAGCTCGGCACGCTGGGCCGCGGTCAGACCGGCCAGCTTGGGCACCACGGCGGTGAGGTCGGCGCGCGATAGCGTCCGTTGCACATAGGGCCCCTCCCCGCTGGGGGCGGCACCGCAGACCCTGCCCAGGGCCCGGATCGTCTTGCTGGATCCGACGACCCGGTCCGGGACCCCGACCTTCCGGATCGAGCGCTGCACATCCGCGATCTCGGCCCGCACCCGCTTGCGCAACGTCTTGAGCTGGGCCGCATCCGGGGGGTCCCCCTCCAGCTCGCGCGACAGGCGGCCGCCGCCCAGGGGCAGGCTGACCGCCACGTCCGGCTCCTCGTCGATGCCGGCCGCGAGCTCCAATGAGCCGCCCCCGATGTCGACGAGCAGCAACCGTCCGGAGGACCACCCGAACCAGCGGCGCGCGGCCAGGAAGGTGAGCCGCGACTCGTCCTCCCCGTCCAGCACCTGCAGGGCGACACCGGAGGCCGCCTCGACCTGGGCCAACACCGCGTCGGTGTTCCCGGCGTCGCGGATGGCGCTGGTCGCGAACCCCATCAGCTCGGAGACGCCTCTGCTCTCGGCGACCTCGGTGCACTCGACGACGAAGTCGGTCAGGCGCTGCGCCCCCGCCTCGGAGATGTCGCCGTCCGGGGTCAGCTGCTCGGCCAAGCGGAGCACGACCTTGTGGGAGTAGTCCGGCAGGGGGTGCGCCCCGTAGTAGGCGTCGACGACCAGCAGGTGGACGGTGTTGGAGCCGACATCGATCACACCCAGGCGCATGCCCAGCAGGTTAGTACCCTCCGCCCGGAGTCGCCCCATCAGGCACGACGGATCGAGTCCCTCGGTCGCCTCAGTCCAGACCCAGCACGGCGTCCAGCGCTCTGTCGACTGCCTGCATCTCCGCGGCGCTCAGCCGGCCGACGAACTCTCCCAGCCGAGCCTCGGGATCGACCACGGTCAACTGCTCCGCCATGACACGGGCCGTGCGTCCGTCGACTTCGATCTCGGGCCGGAAGGACGCCTCCCGCCGCCCGGTGGAGGTCGGGGCCACGAGCCAGGTGGAGAGTGGCAGGTCATCGGACTGGACGACGACCGCGAGCCGCGCACCGGCCTGCTCATGTCCTCGCACGCCCTTGGGAGCCCGGAGACGGTAGACGTCACCACGCACGAGCTGACTCCATCTCTGCTGCCAGCTCCCGAGACGCGGCCACATCCTCGGGGTCATCGCGCAGTGCCTCGGCCTCCGCACGCAGACGCGCGCGCCGGTGGGCACGCTCGGCCTCAAGGATCGCCATCCGCGCCACCTCCGACCGTGAAGCTCCCTCGCTGGTCAACACACTCAGGGCTCGCTCGACCTCCGAGTCAGTACGAATTGTCAGCGTGCTCATACAACCCATCGTACGACGAATCGTCATACGCCGCCCCGGCGGCGATGCCTGCGACGGTGTGTCGGTGCCGGCGCCTAGGTTGTGGAGCGTGGCTACCAAGACCTCACGAACCCCGGCCCTGCGGTGCACCGAGTGCGGCTGGACGACCGTCAAGTGGGTCGGCCGGTGCGGCGAGTGCCAGGCCTGGGGCACCGTCGCGGAGACCGGCCAGACCCCGGTCCGCACTGCTGCCAGCACACCGGAGCGCCCTGCCGTGCCGATCGCCTCGGTGGACCTGACCCTGGCGCGGGCGGCCTCCACGGGGGTCGGCGAGTTCGACCGGGTCCTCGGCGGCGGGCTGGTCCCCGGCGCGGTGGTGCTGATGGCCGGTGAGCCCGGCATCGGCAAGTCGACCCTGGCGCTGGACGTCGCGGCGCGGGCCGCCCGGGAGGGCCGCACCGTGCTCTACGTCTCCGGCGAGGAGTCCGCGGCCCAGGTGCGGCTGCGCGCCGAGCGGATCGGCGCGGTGGCCGACACCCTCTACCTGGCGGCCGAGACCGACCTGGGCGCGGTGCTGGGCCACCTGGAGCGCGTCCGCCCCGCCCTGGTGGTGGTCGACTCGGTGCAGACCGTGGCCAGCAGCGACGTCGAGGGCGCGGCCGGCAACGTCGGCCAGGTGCGGGAGGTGGCCTCGGCCCTGATCCAGGCCGCCAAACGCAGCGAAACCGCGGCCGTCCTCATCGGGCACGTCACCAAGGACGGCGCGATCGCCGGGCCTAGGGTGCTGGAGCACCTGGTCGACGTGGTGGTGCAGTTCGAGGGCGAGCGCCACTCCCGGCTGCGACTGGTCCGGGCCGTGAAGAACCGCTTCGGCCCGACCGACGAGGTCGGGTGCTTCGACATGGGCGACGCCGGCATCCACGGGCTCCCCGACCCGTCCGGGCTGTTCCTGACCAGTCGGGACCGCGCCGTGCCCGGCACCTGCGTCACCGTCACCCTGGAGGGCCGCCGCCCCCTGGTCGCCGAGGTGCAGGCGCTGGTCACCGAGGCACACGGCAACCCCCGACGCACCACGAGCGGTCTCGACAGCTCGCGGCTGGCCATGGTCCTGGCCGTCCTCACCCGGCGGGCCGAGGTGTCCCTGGGCAACCACGACTGCTACGCCGCCACGGTGGGCGGGGTGCGGCTGGGTGAGCCGGCCGCCGACCTGGCCCTGGCCCTGGCGGTGGCCGGCGCACGGCACGAGCGGGCACTGCCCCAGGGGACCATCGCCGTGGGCGAGGTCGGGCTGGCCGGCGACCTGCGCCCCGTCACCGGGCTGCCCCGCCGGCTGGCCGAGGCCGCCCGCATCGGCTTCCGGCGTGCGGTGGTCCCGGCCGGGTCGCTGACCGAGGGGCGACCCCCCGCCGGGATGGAGGTCTTCGAGGCCCGGACGCTGGCCGAGGCGGTGCTGGGCAGCCACGCCGACTGACGCCTGAGGCCTTGGTCTCATTCAGGTCACAACCGGCCCCGGGTCGAGGTGTGGAGCACCCGCCCGAAGTTAGACTCGCGACAGCCTGACCACGACCCATGTTTTGACCCCAGGACGGAGCCACGGTGGAGCGCCGCGACGAAGACCTGCTCCGCGCCACACTGGCCGCGGTGGCCCCCGGCACCGAACTGCGGGACGGCCTGGAGCGCATCCTGCGGGGCCGCACCGGCGCCCTCATCGTGCTCGGCTACGACAAGACCATGGAGTCGCTGTGCACCGGCGGCTTCGAGCTCGCCGTCGAGTTCTCCAGCACCGGCCTGCGCGAGCTCGCCAAGATGGACGGCGCGATCGTGCTGGACCGCGAGGGCACCAGGATCATGCGGGCCGCGACCCAGCTGGTCCCGGATCCCGCGATCGAGACCCGCGAGAGCGGCACCCGGCACCGGACGGCCGAGCGGGTGGCCAAGCAGACCGGCCATCCGGTCGTGTCGGTGAGCCAGTCGATGGCCATCGTCGCCGTCTATGTCGGCAACCTGCGGCACGTGCTCGAGGACTCCAGCCAGATCCTGTCGCGCGCCAACCAGGCCCTGCAGACCCTGGAGCGCTACAAGTCCCGCCTCGACGAGGTGAGTGGCACGCTGTCGGCCCTGGAGATCGAGGACCTGGTCACCATCCGGGACGTCACCGCCGTGCTCCAACGGCTGGAGATGGTCCGCCGGATCAGCGACGAGATCGAGCAGTACGCCCTTGAGCTGGGCACCGACGGCCGGCTGATGAGCCTGCAGCTGGAGGAGCTCACCGGGGGGCTCGGCAACGACCGTGAGCTCGTGGTGCGCGACTACATCGACTGCTCCAAGACCCCGCAGTCGGTCGAGTCGGTGCTCGACTGCCTCTCCTCCCTGTCGGCGACCGACCTGCTGGACCTCACCTCGGTCGCCCGGTGCCTGGGCTTCGTGGTGGTCGGTGACGCGTTGGACGCCTCGGTGGCGCCGCGCGGCTTCCGACTGCTCTCCCGCATCCCCCGGCTCCCCGGGGTCATCGTGGACCGGCTCATCGAGGAGTTCGACAGCCTGCAGAACCTCCTGTCGGCGGGGGTGGAAGAGCTCCAGGTGGTGGAGGGCGTCGGCGACAGTCGGGCCCGCGCCGTCCGCGAGGGCCTGTCCCGCCTGGCCGAGTCCAGCATCCTTGAACGCTACGTCTGAGCCCGGCGGGGTGCCAGACCTGCACGAACGCGTGCTGGACTGGTATGCCGTGCACGCGCGGGACCTGCCCTGGCGCCGCGCCGACTGCTCACCGTGGGGCGTCCTGGTCTCGGAGGTCATGCTGCAGCAGACCCCCGTCGCCCGGGTCGAGCCGGTCTGGCGGGACTGGCTGCAGCGGTGGCCCGCGCCGGCCGCCCTGGCGGCCGAGCCCGCCGGCGAGGCGGTCCGCCACTGGGGGCGGCTGGGGTACCCCCGGCGGGCGTTGCGCCTGCACGCCGCCGCCACGGCGATCACGCAGCGGCACAACGGGCAGGTCCCCTCCCTGCCGGAGGAGCTGCGCGCCCTGCCCGGGGTGGGTGAGTACACGGCGGCGGCCGTCGCGGCCTTCGCCTTCGGGACGCGGTCCGTGGTCCTGGACACCAACGTCCGGCGGGTGCTGGCCCGGGCGGTCGGGGGCCAGGGGCAGGCGGCACCGTCGGTGACCGCGGCCGAACGCCGCCTCGCGGCCCAGCTGCTGCCCGTCGATGGACCGACCGCCGCCCGCTGGAGCGTCGCCGTGATGGAGCTGGGGGCCCTGGTGTGCACCTCCCGGGCCCCGCGCTGCGCGGACTGCCCCCTCGCCCCGAGGTGCGCCTGGCGCCGTGCCGGTCACCCGGCATACCAGGGCCCGGTGCGGGCCCCGCAACGGTGGCACGGCACCGACCGGCAGTGTCGCGGCCTGCTGCTGGATCAGGTGCGGCGCGCCGACCGCCCGGTGCCGACGGCGGACCTCACGGGGGTGTGGCAGGACGAACCCCAGCGGGAGCGGTGCCTCGCCGGCCTCGTGGAGGACGGGCTCCTGGAGTGCGTCCCGGAGGGCTACGTCCTGCCCGCCTAGAGTCGGCGAGCTAGCCGAGGTTGCCGTCGGCGAAGTCGGCGAACACCTCGCGGGCCTGCTCGTCCCACCGCACGATGGACTGCCCGTCACTGCTCCAGCCGACGTCACCGGCGGCCACCTCGTGCCCGAAGTCCTCCGGCTTGGCCAGGTAGGCCCAGCAGGCGAGGGTGAGCACCTGCTCGGCGTCTAAGTCGGACTCCATGTGCTCCTCGACCAGGGCCAACACCTCCGGCAGCGCGAGCGGCCCCGCCGCCCGCGCCTGGAGGCCGATGCCGGCCAGCGCAATACCCTGGTGCCGAGACCGGTCGAAGTCGCCACCGGGCAGGCTCTGCCGGTGCCGGGTCCAGCGCAGCAGCCAGTAGCCGTTCAGCTCCTGGACCCCCTCCGGGAAGCCGTCGAAGGCACGCGGGGAGTCGATGCTCACCCCGCCCCAGTCATCCACGAAGCCGGCGAAACCCTGGAACCCGACGAGGACGTAGCCCTCGATCGGCAGCCCCGTCGCCCCGGCGACCGCTTCCACCTGTGCCTCCGGCCCGCCCCGCACCATGGCGGTGTTGATCTTGGCCTGTCCCCCGTCCGGCATGTCCACCCAGGCGTCCCGGGCGATGCCCATGACGCCGCCCCCGCCGGCGCCGTCCACCCCGATGACCTGGAGGCTGTCGGCCCGCAGCCGGTCCACGGGCTCGCCCCGCTTCTCGCGGGCGTCCGAGCCGATCATGAGCACGTGCCGCTGCGCGCCGAGCGCGGGCTCGTCCACGCCGAGGGACGGCCAGACCCCGCCGACCACCCGCCAGCCGTCGTCACCCTCCACGGCGACCGTCAGGTCCGCGCCGGCGCTGAGCACGGCATACGGCTCCCCGTGCCACGTGCCCTCGGCCCCCCGGACCGTGGTGTCCTGCGTCGCTGCCTCCGCACCGGTCAGGGCCTCCTGCGCTCCGGCCGACGCGGGCACGTCGTCGCCCGCGTAGAGGGCCAGAGCGAGGTCCGCGACCGGCTCGGAGACGCCCTCGACCTCGACGGCCGGCTCGGGCGGCGCAGGGGCCGTGGTCCGCACCGCCTCGTCCTGCCCGCTGCTGCGGGGAGCGGACGAGGACGCCGCCCCGTCGTCGGGGAGGGACGGCGCGCTGGCGGAGGAGGCGCCGGCACCGTCCTCGCTCGGGCTGTCGGTGCACGCCGGCAGCACGAGCGCCGCCACCAGCAGCCCCACGGCCACACTGCGGCTGCCGTGCTGCATACGGGATCGGTCCTTCCGGAGGGTGCGGTTCGGGGCCCCACCCTAACCACGCGAGACCGCGCCCCGGGATGGCTTCCCGGGACGCGGTCTCTATGGGGGTGGGGTTATGTCACCGCCGGATCACTCCAGCGTGGCCAGCCTGTCGGCCACGTCCTCGGAGACGGCGCTCTGTCCGCCCAGCACGTAGACCGTGCCCGGCTTCAACCGCTCGAGCTCGTCCCAGGTGCCGTCGGGGATCTCTTCCGGCCGCGTCAGCAGCACGGGAGCCTCCTCGAGCCCGGCGCGGGCCGCACCGGCCAGCGCGTCCGGCCAGTTCTCGCCGGAGGCCACGAAGACGTTGGCGTTCGTCTCGTAGTCCTGGGAGATCTGGACCGCGGTGTCGTACCGGTTGTCGCCGAAGATCCGCTCGACGTCGCCGTACTCACCGAGAGCGGTGACCACGTCGTCCTCGATCGCGCCCGGTCCACCGAGCACCTTGATCTCCGCCGGAGCCAACCGCTCCAGCTGCTCCGCCGCAACGTCCGGCAGCGTGGCCGGCCGCGTGAGCAGCACCGGCCCGTCCAGCGCACCCGCACGGGCCGCACCGGCCAGCGCGTCCGGGTAGTTCTCCCCGGTCGCGACGTAGACCACGTCGGCCGAGTCGAACTGCTCGGCGATCAGGGCAGCCGTGGCGTACCGGTTGGTGCCGGAGAGCCGGGAGACCTCCGCGTTCTTCACGTGCCGGTCGATCGCCTCCAGCACGTCCTCGGAGATGGCGTTCTGACCACCGAGCACGACCACGTTGGCCGGGTTCAGGCGACCCAACTCGTTCAGCGTGGCGGCCGGCACCCGCTCCTTGCGGGTCAGCAGCACCGGAGCCTCGACCGAGCCGGCGCGAGCCGCCGCGGCCAGGGCGTCCGGGTAGTCCGCCCCGGTCGCCACGAACACCGTGTCGATGCCGGAGTCGTACAACCCCGAGATCGCCGCGGCCGTGCCGTACCGGTCGTCACCGTAGAGCCGCACCACATCCGGGTGGATCGGACCCGGGTCGACCTCGCACGCGACGTCCAGCAGGGCGAAGTCCTGCGTGACCGTCTCGCCGCGGGGCACCGTGACCAGGGCCGACTCCGGACGGTAGCCGTCCTTGGCCGCCGTGACGTCGGACTCCCCGACCCTGGTGTCAAGCCAGGTCGCGTAGGTGCCCTCCGTCGAGGTGGTCAGGAACCAGCCCGGGTGATCCCCGTCGGTCGGGGAGATGTCCACGCCGGCAGCGGCCAGCGGAGACGTCTCGCCCTCACAGGACTCACCCTCGACCAGGCCCTGGATCTTGCCCCAGTAGGCCGGCGGGTTCACCGTCATGGTGACCGGCACCTCGGGCGCCGTGCCCGGGGCGTTGGAGGTCACCCGGATCGCAGCCGTGTAGGTGCCCGGCTGGGCGACGTCGCCGTCGGTGGTGACCTCGACGGTCACCTCCTCGCCCGGCGCCACCGTGAACTCGGTCTCCGAGAGCTCCAGCCACTCGACGTCACCGCTGGCGCTCCCGCACTCGTCGAAGCCGGGCAGGTGCTCGGCGTCGTCGGTCGGGGTGAAACCACCGGACGACCCCGCGACCTTGACGAAGCCGCAGGCGGCCGCGCCGCGGTAGACCGCGGTGTTCGAGTTGGGCAGGTCCTCCCACGTGTCGGTCTCCGGGTCGTAGGCGAACGTGGTGTTGCTCACCGCCGTGCCCTGGACACCGCCGTTAACGATCAACTGGCCGTTTGCGGCGCCGTAGTTGCTCGCCCAGGTGTCGACCGGGGCGTCGGCGATAGCGGTCCAGCTGTCCGCAGCCGGGTCGTAGACGTAGCTGTCCGCGGTGCCGGCAGCACCGCCGTTGCCACCGGTGCAGTACACCGCGTCACCGATCCCGCCACAGGAGGCGAATGCCACCGCTGCCGGGTAGTCGGCCAGCTCCTCCCAGGTGTCCGTGGCGGGGTCGTAGGACGCCACCGCGGCACTCATGGGCGTGCAGTCGGCCGTCGTGCAGCCACCGACGGTGTACAGCTTGCCGCCGGCCACCGCCTGACCCGTCGCCGACAGGGCGAGGGGGGCGTCGGCCACCTGCGTCCAGGCATCGGCGCCCGGGTCGTAGGTGTAGGTGGCAGTCACCGGTGCACCGTCGGACCAGCCGCCGGCGACGACCAACTGACCGTTGAGCGCACCCACCGCAACCGCCTGGCCCGGGGTGGGCAGGGGCTCGACGGTGGTCCACGCCAGGGCCTCGTTGTCGTACTTCTCCACGGTCGTCCGGGAGGCCGACCCGTCGGTGCCGCCGATGGAGTACCACTCACCGTCCAGCGCGACGACCCGGTTGTCCATCACGGTCGCCGACAGGCTGGCCAGGTCGACCCACGGCTCCTCGGCCGGGGTGGCCTCGGCCTCGAACTCACCGGAGGCGCCCGGGGCGGGTGCCGCGGCGAACGAGGTCTCGACCTCGCGCGAGATCTCCGGTGCGCCCTCGGACGCCGCGATCTCCTCGAGCGTCATCCGGGTGCCGTCGGCGCGCAACAGCTCGAAGGCTCCCGGCACCTCCTGCAGGACGACGTCGACGGCACCGGTGCCCTCGTTGGCGATCGTCAGGTCCTCGGTCGCCGAGTCACCCAGCTCCACCTCCGTGTCGATCGACTCGGGGGTGACCACCACGTGGCCCGAGCCCAGCTCGAAGTCTCCACGGACCACCTCGTCGGCGACCACCGTGATGTCCTCGGTCTTGGACTCGTACTTGCTGGCCACGGCCTCGAAGGGGTGGCTGCCCGGCGAAGCGCTGAACAGCCAGTAGAACCCCTCGTCGAGGTCGTCGTCGGCCTCGGTCGCCGCGGTGACACCGCGCTCGTCCTCGTTGTCCAGGTTGGTCACCGAGGCACCCACGATGCCTTCACCGGTGTTCAGGTCGTAGACGTTGCCCACGACCAGACCGCCCTCGATGGGCTCGCAGGCCCGGTTCCCGAGGAACACGTCGTCGACCTGCCACCAGTAGTCCCAGGACGCGACGTAGCGGAACCGGAACTGGACGTCGGCCTCGCCGGCCGCCTCCGTGGCGGGAACGACGACCTCGCCCTGGGTGTCGGAGTTGTACGACACCAGGTTCGTCCAGGTCTCGCCGCCGTCGATGCTGACGTCGACGTCACCGGACTCGCCGGCGCCGAGGAAGGCGTTGTAGTCGTGCTTGAAGCCGACGACGGGCTCGCTGAGGTCGCTCATGTCGATCGACGGGGACACCAGGGAGGTGTCCTGGACGCCGCCGCTGCCGTAGAAGTCACTGTCGACGATGGCGAAGCCGCCCTCGCCGCCGGTGAGGTTGCCACGGTTGGCGGGGTCGTCGAAGACCCACACCTGCTCGGTGTCCGCGTCGTCGGTGACCGTCCAGCCCTCCGGCACGTCCGTGCCGTCGAAGGACTCGGAGACCCCGTCGGTCACGTGCTGGTACCCCGGCGCGATGCAGGATTCCGCGTCGACGACCAGCCCGAAGTCGACGACGGCGGCTGCGCCGGCGCCGGCCGTGACCTCGACCTCTTCGCTCCCCACCAGGTACCCGGGGTACTGCGCGGTCGCAGTCACCGTGTAGGTGGAGCCGACCGGGGCCTCGAAGGAGTACTCCCCCGTGTCGGGGTCGCTGAAGGTCTCGACCGGGGTGCCGTCCACCGCGATGGCGGCGTAGAGCGGCCAGCCGTGTCCCGAAGCGTCGGTGACGGTGCCGCTGACGGTGCCGGACTCGGCCGGCTCCAGCGCGAAGTCCTGCACCGTCTCCTCGCCGGCAGCGACCGTGACGGTCGCCTCGTCGCCGAGGTAGCCGAAGGCGCTGACCTCGACGTCGTAGTCGCCGGCGACCAGCAGCGCGTTGTACTGGCCCTCGTCGTTGGTGACCAGGTTGCGGTCGATCTCACCGGAGATGGCCACGGCCGCACCGGAGATCGGCTCGCCGGTCGCGGTGTCGGTGACCGTGCCGGTCAGCGTGCCGGTGTCCCCCACGGGGGCCTCCTGCATCGCGGCCAGCACGTCGAGGCGACCCTCACCGAAGACGTTGTTGTTCTCCGCGGTGCCACCGCACTGCAGGTCCTCGGTGTCGATGGCGGTGCCGTTCAGCAGCGCCCGCGTGGCGTCGACGTCACCGACGAGGCCGGGAGCGCCCGACCACAGCAGCGCCACGGCGCCCGCGACGTGCGGGGAGGCCATCGAGGTGCCCGTGTAGTTGGCGTACCCGTTGCCGGGGACCGAGCTGCGCACGTTCGTGCCGGGGGCGGAGATGTTGGGCTTGATCTCCCCGTCCTGCCCGGCACCGCGCGACGAGCTGCCAGCGATCGTGTGGTCGCTGGTGTAGTTGCCCACGGAGTAGTTGATGGTGCGGCTGCCCGGCGAGCCGGAGGTGTTGCAGCCGGAGCCGCTGTTGCCGTTGGCGAACACACCGAAGATGCCCGAGGAGTTCCAGGCCTCCTGCCACTCCTCACCGAAGGGGTCATTGGAGGGCAACGTGGTGCCCCAGGAGTTGTTCACCACGTGCGGGCGCTTGGAGGTGTCCGGGTTCTCCCCGTCCAGGTCGGTCGGCGCGAGCACCCACTCCATTGACTCCAGCAGCGCCGCATCGTTCGGGCAGCAGCCGCTGGTGGCGATCCAGGAGGCACCGGGCGCGACACCGATCTGGTTGTCACCGCCGTCGTCACCGACCATGGTGCCGGTCACGTGCGAGCCGTGGCCGTTGGAGTCAACGGGCGCATCGGCGTCGCCGCCCTGCACCCCCAGCCAGTTGTAGTTGTGGTCGAAGGTGCCGTCGCCGTTGTTGCCACGGTAGTGCGCGACGAGCGCCGGGTGGTCGTACTGCACACCGGTGTCGATCGAGGCCACGGTGACGCCCTCGCCGGTCACCCCGTACTCGGCCCACACGTCGTCCGCGTTGATGTCCGCAACGCCCCACTCGACCGCGCTCGTGGAGAACCCGTCCTCCTTGACCACGCCGTCGGGCTGCTCGACCTCGAAGCTGGCGATGATCCGGTCGACCCCGCTGCTGGCGGCCAGCGAGGACACCAGGTCGGCGTCGCCTGCCTCCACCTTGATGACGTTCGAGATGAAGAAGTGCTGGTACTTCACGCCCTGCTCGTCCAGCTGGGCGCGCACCTGGGCCTGGCTCTTCTCGGCCGTGTCGGAGAGTGCCTGGTAGACGGCCTCGCCACGCTCGTTCCAGTCGGCGATCGACTCGAACTGGGACAGGTCGGGCCGATCGGCGAAGTGCACCCAGAACGCGGTGCTTCCCTTGGCGTCCAACTCCTCCTGGACCTGGGCGTCGATCTGGGCCGGTTGGTTCTCGGCCCGGAGCGTCTGCGACGCCAGGTCGGCCGGCGGGCTGGCGGTGGCTACGGTCGCGCCCATGCCTGATGCGATGAGCGAAGCACCTGCCAGACCGACGAGCCACCCCCTCCGGTGTTGATGTAGTGCCACGGTGTTCCTCCTGAGGCGTTACGGAATTGCGGGATGACCCCGACTCTTTGACGCTAGGAAGTGGACGCGGTCCGGACAACGACCTCACGTGGGCAATACGTGGGCAACGTGGGCAGTTCCTGGACACCGGGAACACCACGGGCACAGTCACAGCCCCGCAGGTCAGACGACCCGCGGGGCTGACGCTCCCGATTCAGCGACCGGGGGTCTTCTCCAGTGCCGATCCGAGTCGCCGGGCCACGGCGCGGAACCCCACGCCGCGCACCGCCTCCACCCCCACGGGTGCCGGCAGGGCGTTGAGCTTGCGCCGCAGTCGCTTCACGACCGCGTGCACCTGGGAGTGGTCCCCGACGTGCGCCGTGCCCCAGACCTGCTGGGAGAGCTCGGCGAAGGCCCACACCCGCCCCAGCTCCGTCACCAGGCAGGTGAAGAGGGCGAACTCCAGTGGGGTGAGTTGGGTCTCCCGTCCCGCAACGGCGAGCACCTGGCGGTCGCTGACGATCCGCAGCCCGGGCGCCGCGAGGATCGCGACAGGCGTGTCCGGTGAGCGCAGCCGGGCCACGAGGGCGCCGCCGCCACGCTCCGGTCCGCCGTTGGCTCGCTCCTGGCTCGTGCTCCCCCGCTGCGTGCTGCCCCCGTGATGTGCGGTCCCCAGGATGCGCTGGGCCTCCTCGGCGGAGGAGACCACCAGGACCGGCCCGACGTCCCCCAGCCGCGCCAACAGTCGGGACCGCTGCTCGGGGGTCTCGGCCACCAGGATCAGCGGCTCCAGGCCCCCCGCTGCGGAGGCGCCCGAGGGCTCCGCTCCCATCAGGAACGGAACCTGGGTCATCCGCAATCGCCTCCCGCGCACGGAGGCTCGAATCCCGTGTGGATCCCCATCCCTCCGTTCCCAGCAACCTCTCGGATACTGGGAGGTATGGCAAGGAATACAGCCAAGACCTTGCCGTCTTTTTAGACCGCGTTGACGTTTGGGGTCCGGGAAGGGCCTAGAGGATGTCGTCGGTCGTGCCGCGGGACCGGTAGTTGAGCAGCTTGCGCCGGGTGTGCAGCGCCTTCACCACGGGGGTCGCGATCGGGCTCAGCCGCAGGTCGTAGGCGGGGAACCAGTACCGGTCGGTGCTGAACTTCAACTTCATCTTGAACACCCCGAAGGAGTGCTTGGACTCATCGAGCACACGCGGGATCCCCCAGAAGTCGAACACCCGGTAACCGTGCTGCTGGGCGTCCAGCATGGCGTTCCAGTAGAAGGCGTCCGGCGCCTTGGCGTCCTTGCGCTTGTCCTGCCCCTCCGCCGGCGGGCGCTCGTCGCGCACGCTCCCGCCGTAGAGGTAGAGCGCGGAGTCCCCCAACCCGAGGAAGAAGCCGCCGGCCAGGGCCTGCCCCTCGTGCCGCGACAACACCAGGTAGGTCTCCGAGCCGTGCTTGTTCCCCTCCCGGAAGAGGGTCTCGTAGTAGGCCCGGGGGAAGGCCCCCAGCTTGGCCCGGATGTTGGTCTGGTTGAAGATGTGCCAGAACGCCTCGAAGTCCTCGTCCCGCCCGGCCTGCACCCCCATCCGTTCGGCGGTGCGCACGTTGCGCCGGGCCATCTTGTGCAGCCCGGAGAAGAGTTCGTCCTCCGGGCGGGTCAGGTCGGCCAGGATGGTGTGCTCGGGCTGCTCGGTCTGGGCACGACGGAACCGTCCGTATGCCGACACGACGTCGCGTTGGTCGGCCGCGATGTCGTCGGCCTGGCCGACTCCGTCCGTGGCCGCCCGCACGGGGACCGGAGGCTCGATCTTGCAGTAGGCGTCGGTCTCCTTGGCCAGGCGGCGCAGGGGCACGGCCAGCTCCGGTAGGAGGGCCGGGTCCTCGATCGCCGGACCCCGGGGGGCATAGAGCGTGCTGAGCCAGGGGACGAGGCGCTTGCGCAGCAACTGCAACGCCCCGACGGTCCGTCCGTCCTGGGTGATCAGGAACCGCATCGGCTCCTGCCCGAGGACCTTGCGGGCCTCGCCATACCCCCAGGCCTGGAGCGGGCTGCTGTACGGCTGTGCGGCGACCACCCGGTTGAACTCGGTGGGGTCATCGATGGGTTCCAGAGCAACGGGCACGCCTGAGGATAGCGCGGCCCGGACCCCCTCAAGGGGTCCGGGCCGCGTGTCGGCAGACGCGGACGGCAGGCCGTCCGCGGGGCCGGGTCATTCGCTGGAGGTGGCCTCCACCGGGATGGTGTCGGGGGTCCGGGACTTCTCCTCGCCGGTGAAGCTGAACGAGGCGTCCTTGCCTTCGCCGGTGGTGTCCACCAGGACGATCTGGCCGGCCGTCAGGTCGCCGAAGAGGATCTTCTCCGACAGCGCGTCCTCGATCTCCCGCTGGATGGCCCGGCGCAGCGGCCGCGCACCCAGGACGGGGTCGTAGCCCTTCTTGGCCAGCAGGTCCTTGGCCGCCTGGGTGAGCTCGATGCCCATGTCCTTGTCCTTGAGCCGCTCGTCCAGCTTGGCGATCATCAGGTCGACGATCTGGATGATCTCCTGCTGGGAGAGCTGCGGGAAGACGATGGTGTCGTCGACCCGGTTGAGGAACTCGGGACGGAAGTGCTGCTTGAGCTCGTCGGTGACCCGGTTCTTCATCCGCTCGTAGTCGCCCTGGCCGTCGTTGCCCGAGCTGAAGCCGAGCGAGACGCCCTTGGCGATGTCGCGGGTGCCCAGGTTGGTGGTCATGATGATCACCGTGTTCTTGAAGTCCACGACCCTGCCCTGGGAGTCGGTCAACCGACCGTCCTCCAGGATCTGCAACAGACTGTTGAAGATGTCCGGGTGGGCCTTCTCCACCTCGTCGAACAGCACGACCGAGAACGGCTTGCGGCGCACCTTCTCGGTGAGTTGGCCGCCCTCCTCGTAGCCGACGTAGCCGGGGGGCGAGCCGAACATGCGGGACACCGTGTGCTTCTCGGAGTACTCCGACATGTCCAGGGTGATCAGGGCGTCCTCGTCACCGAACAGGAACTCGGCGAGGGTCTTGGCCAGCTCGGTCTTGCCGACGCCGGTGGGGCCGGCGAAGATGAACGACCCTCCCGGTCGGCGCGGGTCCTTCAGACCGGCCCGGGTGCGACGGATGGCCTGGGACAGCGCCTTGATGGCGTCGTCCATGCCCACGATCCGCTTGTGCAGCTCGTCCTCCATGTGGAGCAGCCGGCTGGACTCCTCCTCGGTCAGCTTGAAGACCGGGATGCCCGTGGCCGCGGCCAGAACCTCGGCGATGAGCTCCTCGTCGACCTCGGCGACGACGTCCATGTCGCCGGCCTTCCACTCCTTCTCCCGCTCGATCCGGGCCTGGGAGAGCTTGTGCTCCTCGTCCCGCAGGCGGGCCGCCTTCTCGAAGTCCTGCGCGTCGATCGCGGACTCCTTCTCACGCTTGGCGTGCGCGATCTTGTCGTCGAAGTCGCGCAGGTCCGGCGGCGCAGTCATCCGGCGGATCCGCAACCGGGCGCCCGCCTCGTCGATCAGGTCGATCGCCTTGTCCGGCAGGTACCGGTCGTTGATGTAGCGGTCGGCCATGTTCGCGGCGGCCACCAGGGCGGCGTCGGTGATGGAGACCCGGTGGTGCGCCTCGTAGCGGTCCCGCAGACCCTTGAGGATCTCGATGGCGTGACTCAGCGTCGGCTCGGCGACCTGGATCGGCTGGAACCGGCGCTCCAGCGCGGCGTCCTTCTCGATGTGCTTGCGGTACTCATCCAGCGTGGTGGCGCCGATGGTCTGCAGCTCACCGCGGGCCAGCATCGGCTTCAGGATGCTGGCGGCGTCGATCGCGCCCTCGGCCGCACCCGCCCCGACAAGGGTGTGGATCTCGTCGATGAACAGGATGATGTCGCCGCGGGTGCGGATCTCCTTGAGGACCTTCTTGAGCCGCTCCTCGAAGTCGCCGCGGTAGCGGGAGCCAGCGACGAGGGCACCGAGGTCCAGGGTGTAGAGCTGCTTGTCCTTCAGCGTCTCTGGCACCTCACCCCGCACGATGTCGGTGGCCAGCCCCTCGACGACGGCGGTCTTGCCGACGCCGGGCTCGCCGATCAGCACCGGGTTGTTCTTGGTGCGCCGGGACAGCACCTGCATGACCCGCTCGATCTCCTGCTGCCGGCCGATGACCGGGTCCAGCTTGCCCTCCCGGGCGGCCTGGGTCAGGTTGCGACCGAACTGGTCGAGCACCAGGGAGCCGGACGGGGTGCCCTCCTGAGCACCCGGGCCGACGCCCGCGGTCGCGGACTCCTTGCCCTGGTATCCGGACAGCAGCTGGATGACCTGCTGACGGACCTTGTTGAGGTCGGCACCCAGCTTGACCAGCACCTGGGCGGCTACGCCCTCACCCTCGCGGATGAGGCCGAGCAGGATGTGCTCGGTCCCGATGTAGTTGTGGCCCAGCTGCAGCCCCTCACGCAGGGAGAGCTCGAGCACCTTCTTGGCACGGGGGGTGAAGGGGATGTGCCCGGTCGGGGACTGCTGGCCCTGACCGATGATTTCCTGCACCTGCTCGCGCACGGCGTCCAGCGAGATGCCGAGGGACTCCAGCGCCTTGGCCGCCACGCCCTCACCCTCGTGGATCAGACCGAGCAGGATGTGCTCGGTGCCGATGTAGTTGTGGTTGAGCATGCGCGCCTCTTCCTGGGCGAGCACCACGACTCGCCTGGCGCGGTCGGTGAACCGTTCGAACATCGTCACTCCTGACAGATTGGCATGAGAGCAGCGAACTCTTCCCTCGATGCTACGTGCGTCTGCTGGCCTCAACGCCGTGATTCGGAGCACTGTTCCACACCGGGGCCCCTCAGGGGGCCGTGTTCGCCCACGGCAGAAGCATCCAGGGGCGTGAGTCATAATCGGCGGCCGGACCCCGCCCCGTCGCACACCCTGAGGAGAACAGATGCGCACCGCGCGACACACCCTGGCAGCTCTCGCCCTGGGCACCCTGGTGGTGGGGCTGGCCTCGTGCTCGGCCGACCCGGACGACGACACAACCACGAGCAGCCCGGTCACCGAGGAGGACCTCGAGGGCGCGATCCCGACCTCGGGGTGGTGGTGCCGGATGATCGAGGAGGAGCTGGTGGACGCGGCCACCGAGGGCGCCCAGGCGCAGGCCCGGGAGGTGGTCCGCCAGAACGACGAGGAGGGCCACCTGTGCGAGGTCGTGCTGCCGGTCGAGGAGGGGTCCTCGGAGACCGAGACGGTGATGGCCTTCCAGGTCCAGGCCGACGCCGAGGACGCGGCGGAGCAGCTCCGGGCGGAGATGGAGGGTCGTGAGGACGTCACGCCCGGTCCGGACTTCCTCGGGGAGTCCTTCGTGGTGCCGGGCGCGGCCTACACGATCGTCCCGTGCGGGGCCCCGCTGGGCAGCGCCAACGCCGGCCAGCTCGTCCCCTACGTCCTGTCGATGACCACCAACACCGAGGCCGGCCAGGAGCTGACCGAGGAGCTGACCGAGCCCCTGCGCCGCAGCCTCGTCGAGCTCGACCAGTCGGTGAAGTGCAGCCCGAAGGCCGCCCAGGACGGCACCGGGGGCCAGGGCGACGACGACGAGGCGACGTCGGCCCCCTGAGTCGGCAGCGGTCCCGGCTCAGCCCGCCTTCTTCTTGGTCGAGGACTTCTTCGGCTCGCTCTTGGACCCACTCTTCGACCCGGCGGGCTTCTTGGAGGCCGCCGTCTTCTTGGGGGCTGCCTTCTTCGCGGTCCCCTTCGACGCGGGCTTCTTCGCCTCGCCCCCGTCGTCCTCGGCCGCATCCTCACCGCGGGAGGCCTTGGCCCGGTCGACGCTGCGCTGCAGCGCCGCGAGCAGGTCGACGACCTCGCCGGAGTCCTCCTCGTCGGGCTCGGCGGGCTCGGTCACGTCCCCGCCCTCGACCTTGGCCTGCACCAACTTCTCGACGGCCACCGTGTAGTCGTCCTCGTAGGCCTCGGGCTCGAAGTCACCGGCCATCGAGTCGACCAGCATCCGGGCCATCGCGACCTCGTTGTCCTTGGGCTCCCCCACCTCGTCCAGGTGGTCCAGTTCCCCGGCGTCGCGCACCTCGTCGGGCCACAGCAGGGTCTGCAGCACGATCGCCTCGTCCAGCACCCGCAACACCGCCATGGTCATCCGGGAGCGCACGGAGACGGTGACCACGGCCACCCGTTCGCTCTCCCGCAGCGCCTCCCGCAACAGCCCGTAGGCCTTGGCGCCCATCGCGTCCGGTTCGATGTAGTAGGCCTTGTCATACAGGATCGGGTCGATCTGGTCGGTCGGCACGAAGCGTTCGACGCTGATCTCCTTGGAGGAGCGGTTGGGCAGGGACCGGAAGTCCTCGTCGGTGAGCACCACTGTCTTGCCGTCCGCCGTCTCGTAGGCCTTGGCGATCTCCTTGTAGGGCACCTCCTCACCGTCGGCCTGCGCGACCCGCTTGTAGCGGATCCGGCTACCGTCGCTGCGGCGGACCTGGTGGAAGCTCAGGTCGTGGTTCTCGGTCGCTGAGTACAGTCGCACCGGGACGTTGACCAGCCCGAACGACACGGCACCCTTCCAGATTGCTCGCACTGTTACAGGATGGACCCATGCGCCCCATGCTCGCCACCCCGGGCTGGTCGGCCGGGACCGGGATCGACCCGCTCACGGCCGTCCCGGACGACCCCGACTGGGTGCACGAGCTGAAGTGGGACGGGATCCGGCTGCTCGCCCACGCCCGCGACGGGCAGCTGCGGCTGACCACCCGGACCGAGCGGGACGTGACGGTGGCCTTCCCCGAGCTGCAGCCCCTGGGCGAGCGCGGGCGGGACCTGGTCCTCGACGGCGAACTGGTCTCCCTGGCCGACGGCCGGCCCTCGTTCCAGCGCCTCGCCGAGCGGGTGCACACCACGTCGGCACGGCGCGCCTCCCAGCTGGCGTCGGCCCGACCGGCGACCTACGTGGTCTTCGACGTGCTGCGCGTGGACGGTCTGGACCTGACCGTCCTGACCTGGCAGCAGCGACGCGACGCGCTGACCGAGCTCCTCGAGCCGCACGCGGCGTGGCAGGTGTCTCCGGTGTATGCCGACGGGCGCCAACTCCTGACCGCCACCGCCGAGCAGGGGCTGGAGGGCATCGTGAGCAAACGGCGCAGCTCGGTCTACCGGGCAGGGGTGCGCAGCGGCGACTGGCTCAAGTTCCCGCACCGCACCACAGCGAGCTGGGTCGTCGGCGGATGGCGGCCGGAGACCGGTCGGTCCCGACTGGGTGCCCTCCTGGTGGGGTCCCCGACGGAGGGCGGCCTCAGCTACCGGGGTCGCGTCGGTAGCGGCCTCGCGGGCCGGGCCGGGGCGGCGCTGCAGCAGCACCTGGCCGACCTGGCGACCTCGGACAGCCCCTTCGTCGACGAGGTCCCCCGGATCGACGCTGCCGGTGCACACTGGGTGCGGCCGACGCTGGTCGTCGACGTCGCCTCGTTGGGCACGACCGGCGCAGGGCGGCTGCGCCAACCCAGCTACCAGCGCCCGCGGCCCGACCTGACCCCCGAGGAGCTCTGAGATGGCGAGCGGACCGGTGCAGACCGTGAGCGTGGCGGGGCGCACCCTGCGGGTCAGCAGCCTGGACAAGGTGCTCTACCCGGCGACCGGCACCACCAAGGGTGAGGTGCTGCAGTACTACGTGCAGGTCGCCGACCGGCTGCTGCCCCGGCTGGCGGGTCGCCCGGTCACCCGGATCCGCTGGCCGCACGGCGTCGGGGACCAGAGCTTCTTCGAGAAGAACCTGCCGAGCGGGGCCCCGGACTGGCTGCGCTCGGTGACCATCCGCGGCCACGGCTCACGGTCCGGGCGCGAGTCGGTGACCTACCCCCTGGTGGAGGACCTGCCGACCCTGGTCTACCTGGTGAACCTCGGCTCGCTGGAGTTCCACGTGCCGCAGTGGCAGGTGGACGAGGACGGCCAGCCGCTGCCGCCGGACCGGATGGTGGTGGATCTCGACCCTGGGCCGGGGGCCGGGCTGGCGGAGTGCTCCAGGGTCGCCGTGCTGGTCCGCGACCAGCTCTCGGCCGTGGGGCTGGAGTCCCGCCCGGTGACCAGCGGGAGCAAGGGGATGCAGCTGTATGCCGAGCTGGACGGCGAGCGGACCTCGGAGGAGGTCAGCGCGGTGGCGCGGACGCTGGCCCAACTGCTCGCCGAGCGCCACCCGGACCTGGTGGTCTGGAAGATGACCAAGGCCCTGCGGCCGGGCAAGGTATTCCTCGACTGGTCCCAGAACTCCTCGGCCAAGACAACGATCTGCCCGTACTCCCTGCGGGGGCGGGACCAGCCGCACGCCGCCACCCCTCGGGACTGGCCCGAGGTGGAGGCGGCCGCGGACGGGTCCACACCGCTGCAGCAGGTCCCCTACGGCGAGGTCCTGGACCGTCCGACCTGACCAGCGGCCCTGGGTGGCAACCCCCGGACGCGACCGGACCCCGCCACCTTCGAGGGTGCCGGGGTCCGGTCGGAGTCGTCGACTGGGTCAGTGAGTGACCTCAGTGGGCGGCTCGGTAGGCGTCCTGGACCTCCTGGGAGACCCGGCCCCGGTCGCTGACCTTGTAGCCGTTCTCCCGGCCCCACTCGCGCATCCGTGCCAGCTCCTCACGGGTGGAGCTGGTCGGACCGCCGGAGCCCCGGCGGCGGGTCTGCCGACGTCCCCCGGAGCGGCGTGCCACACCGATCCACGGAGCCAGTTCCTCGCGCAGCTTGGCGGCGTTCTGGTTCGACAGGTCGACCTCGTAGGTCACCCCGTCCAGACCGAACTCCACCGTCTCCTCGGCCTCGCCGCCGCTCAAGTCGTCGACGAGAATCACCTGTACGCGCTGTGCCATCTAGTCCTTCTCCAATTCGTCGGTCATCTCTCGAGTGCGGATTCGCATTCATGGATCAATCTACGGCACGCGAGAAAGAATGCAAAGTCTATTCAGGGGATTCTCAGGATTGGCAAAGTTTAGGCGCGGGAGCCACTAGTCGCCCGATTTGCCCTGCTGCTCGTCCAGTTCCCGTTCCCACTGGCGGAGGGCGGCGCGTTCGCGCCGATCACCCTCGACGATGTGTTTCATGATGACGTAGAACAAGAACAGCAAACCAGCGGTCGGCAAGAGTGCGGCCACATAGGGCCACAAATCCTTCAGCCAGTCCATCTCACGCCTCGGGCTTGAGGAAGGGGAAGAGAATGGTCTCCCGGATTCCGGTCCCACCGAGCAGCATGAGCAGCCGGTCGATACCCAGGCCCAGGCCCCCCATCGGCGGGGCACCGTGCTCCAGGGCCCGGAGGAAGTCCTCGTCGAGCTGCATCGCCTCGGGGTCGCCGGCCGCGGCCAGCAGCGACTGCTCGGTCAACCGTGCGCGCTGGATCACGGGGTCGACCAGCTCGGAGAACGCGGTGGCCCGTTCCGTCCCGGCGATGATCAGGTCCCAGGCCTCGATCAACTCCGGCCGGTCCCGGTGCTCCCGGGCGAGGGGCTGCGCCAGCGGGGGGTAGTCACAGACAAAAGTCGGCGCCAGGATGTGGGGTTCGACGAGATCGCCGAACAGTTCGAGCGCGATCTTCTGCCCGCTCCATTCCGGTGAGACCTCGACACCATGGGTCTGCGCAATACGCACGAGGTCCTCGACCGGGGTGTCTACCGTGACGGGCTCGCCGACTTTCTCCGACAGACCGTCATAGAAGGGAAGCCAGGCCCATTCACCGTCGAGGTCAACCACACCTGCGTCGGTCTCGATCGTCCGGGACCCTACGGCATCCGCCGCGGCTACAATGAGACGCTGGGTGAGGTCGGCCATGGTCGTCTGGTCGCCATAGGCCCGATAGGCCTCCAGCATCGTGAACTCCGGGCTGTGCGTGGAGTCAATTCCTTCGTTGCGGAAGACCGGCCCGATCTCATAGACCCTTTCGATGCCGCCGACAACGGCCTTTTTGAGGTTGAGCTCGAGGGCGATGCGCAGGCTCATCGGCAGGTCAAAGGCATTGAGGTGGGTGTGGAACGGGCGCGCGGTGGCGCCGCCGTGGATCGTCTGCAGCACCGGCGTCTCGATCTCGACGTAGCCGTCCGACACCAGCACGCCCCGCAGCGCGTGCATCACCGCGGCCCGGTCGCGCACCATCTGGCGGGCTTCCTCGCGCACGATCAGGTCGACATACCGCCGCCTGACCCGTTCCTCCTCGGAGAGGTCCTTGTGCAGGACCGGCAGCGGGCGCAGCGCCTTGCTGGCCATCTGCCAGTCGTCGGCCATGACCGACAGCTCGCCGCGGCG
The DNA here is from genome assembly GCF_057176825.1 of Ornithinicoccus sp. Classification (NCBI taxonomy): domain Bacteria; kingdom Bacillati; phylum Actinomycetota; class Actinomycetes; order Micrococcales; family Intrasporangiaceae; genus Ornithinicoccus; species Ornithinicoccus sp. The sequence continues at coordinate 3,603,486 of NZ_CM169976.1, forward strand.
GCTGCTGATCACGCGGCCGTGGACGAAGACGTGGTCCCCCAGGTCGACGAGCGCCTTCCACCGAGCCAGCGACTCCTCCCCGACCTCTGCGAGGCTGAGCATCGCCTGCAGCCGCGTGCCGTCGCCGGACTGCAGGGAGGCGAAGCAGAGTTTGCCGGTGTTGCGGACGAAAACCACCCGGCCCGCGACCCCCACGACGTCCTGCGTCTCCTCCCCGGTCTCCAGGTGGGCCCAGTGCTCCCGGATCTCGGGGATGGTGTGGGTGACCGGCACCTGGACCGGGTAGGCCGCGGCGCCGTCCTGCAGGATCTGGTCGCGCTTGGCCCGACGCACCCTCATCTGCTCGGGCAGGTCCTGCTCGGGCAGACCGGTGCCGGGCGTGGCGGGGGGTGCCTGGGTGTCGGTGCGCGCGTCGGTCACCCCGTCAGGGTACCTAGCGGGAGGTCACCACAACGAAGCGCCACTGACCCGCTCCTCCAGCGCCAGGAGGGCACGCTTGCGCTCGACACCGCCGCCGTAGCCGGTCAGCGAGCCGTCGGCGCCGACAACCCGGTGACACGGCACCACGACGCTGATCGGGTTGCGGCCGTTGGCCAACCCGACGGCCCGCGCCGCACCGGGCGACCCCACCCGACGGGCCAGCTCGGCGTAGCTCCAGGTGGTCCCGTAGGGGATGGTCTCCAGCGCGGCCCACACCCTCCGTTGGAAGTCAGTGCCCTCCGCGGCGAGGGGGAGGTCGAAGTCGGTGCGGTCGCCGGCAAAGTATGCCGTGAGCTGGCTGATCGCCTCGCGCAGCACGGGCGGTGCCTCCGCGGGGTCGACGAGGTCTCCCCGCGCCTCGGGCCCCGGCGCGTGCCGGTGCGACTCCATGTAGACGCCGGTCAGCGCCTGCCCGTCGGAGACCAGCGTCAGCACCCCGATCGGGCTGTCGGTCTCCACCCGGACGGACCCTCCGGTCCGGGGGGTGGCTCCGGTCGTCGTCGTGCGTGTCATGCGCTCTCCTCCTGGTGCTGGCCGCGCCCGGGGAGGGCTGCGGCGGGGTGGGTCGTGGCGGCCCACAGGGCCTGGACTGCGTAGCTGCGCCAGGGGCGCCAGGCCTCCGCACGGTCGCCGAGCGCCCGCTGGTCCACCGGCAGACCCAGGGCGGCGGCCCCCGATCGGACCCCCAGGTCGGTGACCGGGAAGGCGTCCGGGTCGCCGAGTCCGCGCAACGCGATCATCTCCCGGGTCCACGGCCCGACCCCCGGCAGCGTGTCCAACCGGGCGCGCGCCTGTGAGCGGGAGGCCTCCGGGCCGAGGTCGAGAGTGCCGTCCGCCACCGCGCCGGCGACGGCCAGCAACGTGCGCCGCCTGCTGCCCGGCATACCCGGGATCCTGGGGTCCTCCGGGTCGAGTCCGGCGAGGTCCGCAGCCCGCGGGAACAGCCGGTCCGGCTGCCCGGGGCGCAGCACCAGCGACGTGGGCAGGGGTTCCCCCAGGGCCCGCACGAGCCGGCCGGTGGTGGTCGCAGCCGATGCCGTCGACACCTGCTGCCCGAGCACGGCCCGCAGCGCGAACTCGGCGGGGTCGACGGCGCCGGGGAGCCGCACCCCGGGGCGTGCGGCGACCGCACCGGCCAGACTGTCGTCGGCGGAGAGTGCCTCGTCCACCGCGACGGGGTCTGCGTCCAGGTCGAGCAACCGGCGGCACCGGTTGATGGCGGTGGTCAGGTCGCGCACATCCTGCAGCCACAGGTCGGAGGCCACGTGTCGCTCCCCGTCGGCTGCGGGGCGCAGCCGCACCAGACCCGCACCGTGCGGCAGCCACAGCGTCCGCTCCAGTGCGCCGTCCGACCATCGCTCGACGCCGGGCACGGCCGTGGCGGCGAGGTGACCAAACAGGCTCGCGGCGTGCAGCGGGGCCCGGAACGGCAGCCTCAGCCGGAGGTGCTGCGACCCGGCGTGCGGCGCCTTGTCCGACTGGGGCTGCCCACGGCCTGCCCGGGTGCCACGCGCCCGGCGGACTCGCCGGCGCAGCTCGGTGGGGGTCTGGGCGAAGACGGCCCGGACCGTGTCGTTGAAGGAACGGACGCTGGCGAACCCGGCGGCGAACGCCACGTCGCCCATCGGCAGGTCGGTGGTCTCCAGCAGGATCCGGGCCGTCTGGGCGCGCTGGGCCCGGGCCAGCGCCAGGGGGCCCACGCCGAGCTCGGCCGTGACCAGGCGCTCCACCTGGCGAGCGCTGTAGCCCAGGCGCCGGGCCAGCCCCTCCACCCCGTCGCTGTCGACGACGCCGTCCGCGACCAGCCGCATCGCCCGGGCCACGAGGTCCTCCCGCACGTTCCACTCCGGGGAGCCCGGGCTGGCGTCGGGGCGGCACCGCTTGCAGGCCCGGAAGCCGGCCGCCTGGGCGGCGGCGGCGCTGGGGTAGAAGACGATGTGCTCGGGCCGGGGTGCGCTCGCCGGGCAACTGGGACGGCAGTAGATCCCGGTCGAGGTGACGGCGGTGATGAACCAGCCGTCGAACCTCGTGTCTCGGCTGCGCACCGCCCGCAGACAACTCTCCCGGTCTTCGTACACACCCCCAGCATGCGCTGTCGCGGCGCAGGAACCTAGCAGGTTTCCGACATGCAGGCCGGGAGCTTCCGGGTCCACACTGGCCCGGTGACGTGGGAGCCCTGGGAGTCCGCCTGGCAGGAGGCCCTCTACGGCCCCGCCGGGTTCTACCGCCTCCCCGAGGGGCCGGGCGGGCACTTCGCCACCTCGGCCCAGGGGCTGGGCGCGGCCGGCGACCACCTCGCGGCGGCGGTCCTCGCGCTCGCGCGGCGCGCCAGCGCCCGGACGATCCTCGAGGTCGGCGCCGGCCGGGGCGAACTCCTCACCGCCCTCGCGGCCCTGACCGAGCAGGCGCCGGAGGCGCCCGACGTGCCACCCCCGCCAGACCTGCACGGGCTCGACGTCGTCGCACGCCCCGAGGGCCTGCCGGACCGGGTGGCCTGGACGGTCTCCCCCGGCGGCGCGGGGCTCCCGCCGGACCTCACCGACCTGGTGGACGTCCTGGTCCTCGCCCACGAGTGGCTCGATGTCGTGCCCTGCCCCGTCGTCGAGCGGGACGACTCCGACCGGTGGCGCCTGGTGGAGGTCGACCCGACCGGGGCCGAGCGCCACGGCGCCCCCGTGGCCGGGCAGGACCTGCGCTGGCTGGTCGACCACGTGCCCGCCGATGCGTGGCGGGCCGAGGTGGGCCGGCCGCGGGACCACGCCTTCGCCGATCTCCTCTCCCGCGTCGACCGGGGCCTGGTGGTGGCCGTCGACTACGGCCACGTCCGGGGTGACCGACCGCCCGGGGGCACGCTCACGGCATACCGGTCGGGGGTCCAGGTTCCCCCGGTACCCGACGGGTCCTGCGACCTGACCGCCCACGTCGCGGTCGACACACTGGGGGCCGAGCGCCTGGTCCGCCAGCGGGACCTGCTGCCCGAGCTGTTGGGGCCGGCGCCTCCTCCGCCGCACGACCTGGCGAGCCGGGATCCCGCGGCCTACCTGGGCGCCCTGGCGCGGCGCTCCGCCAGGGCCGCGCTCACCTCCCCCGACGGACTCGGCGCGTTCTGGTGGGCGATGAGCAGCCGCGGCGGGGCGTGCCTGGGCTAGCGTGGGGCGGGTGACACCACAGGACCTCGACCTGGCCCTGGGCGCCGGTGGGCTGACCACCACCGAGATGGTGCTCAACATCGGGCCGCAGCACCCGGCGACGCACGGCGTGCTGCGGTTGCGGATCACCGTCGACGGCGAGCGCATCGTGGCCGCCGAGCCGGTGATCGGTTACATGCACCGGGGCGCCGAGAAACTGTTCGAGGTGCGCGACTACCGCCAGATCATGGTGCTGGCGAACCGGCACGACTGGCTGTCGGCGTTCAGCAACGAGATCGGGGTCGCGCTCGCCGTCGAGTCGATGCTGGGGATGGAGGTCCCCGAACGCGCCACCTGGGCACGCACCCTCCTGGCCGAGCTGAACCGGGTGCTCAACCACCTGATGTTCCTGGGCTCCTACCCGCTGGAGCTGGGCGCGATCACGCCGATCTTCTACGCCTTCCGCGAGCGCGAGGAGTTGCAGGCGGTGATGGAGGAGATCAGCGGCGGTCGGATGCACTACATGATCGCCCGGGTCGGGGGGCTGCGCGAGGACATCCCCGACGGGTGGCTGGACCGGGTGGACGCCGCCGTCGCGGCGGTGCGCGGCCGCCTGCCCGAGCTGGAGGCGCTGCTGGTCGACAACCCCATCCTGCGCGGCCGGACCGTCGGCGTGGGCGTCCTGTCGCCCGAGACGGTCCGCGAGTTCGGGGTCTCCGGCCCGATCGCCCGGGCCTCGGGACTCAACATCGACCTGCGGCGCGACGAGCCCTACCTGGCCTATGGCGAGCTCTTCGGCCCGGACGGCCCGGGGCGGGTGGTGACCCGCACCGCCGGCGACTGCCACGCCCGGCTGGAGCTGCTGCTGGAGCAGGTGAGGGTGAGCCTGGACCTGGCCGAGCGCTGCACCGCGGTGCTGCGGGACCTGCCCGACGGGCCCATCAACGTCAAGCTGCCCAAGGTGCTCAAGGTCCCCGAGGGCGAGATCTACCTGGCCACCGAGAACCCGCTCGGCTTCAACGGCTACTACCTGGTCAGCCGCGGCGACAAGGTCCCCCACCGGCTCAAGCTGCGCTCCGCCTCGTTCAACAACGTCCAGGTCCTCTCCCGGATGCTCCCCGGCCACCTCGTCGGCGACATGGTCGCCATCCTGGGCTCGATGTTCTTCGTCGTCGGCGACATCGACCGCTGAGTTCGCATCTGTCCGGGCGATCTCCCCCGGACCCCTACAGGCCCGCCCTACAGGCCCGCCGAGTCCGCCCGGTCCAGGAGCCACTGCATCGCCCGGGGCAGGGCCACCTCGAGGGCGCCGTTCAGGCCCTCGTGGTCATACCCCTCGTAGACGTCGCGGGGGACGCCGCGCCGCTCCAGCCCGGCGCGGTACTCCTCGTGCGATAGCACCATCTCGACGGCCTCGGCGTCCTGGTCCCCCCAGAAGCAATAGAGCGGGCAGGGGAGGTCGTCGACCAGTGTGTCCGGCGGCAGGGTTGCGAGGTCGCGGTAGAACGCCCGCGCCGCGAGGGGATCGAACCGCTGGTGCACCTGCTCCCAGACCGCGGGGTCCTGCTGCAGCGCCCGGGCCTGCCCCTCGATGTCGGCCAGCGTGACCCCGTAGTCACCAAGGAGGGGGAAGCCTCCGGAGGCGACGGCCGCCACCGTGTTCGCCTCGCGCAGTCGCCGGGCCAGCCACGGGCCGAGGGCGCCGGTGAAGGAGTAGCCGAAGAACAGGGTCCGGTCGAATCCCGCCCGCCGGACGACGGCCTGCAGGTCGGTGGCCCAGCGACCGGCCTGGTAGGCGGGTCCGCCCGTCCTCGTGCTCGGGCCGTAGTCCCGGGGCGAGGCCACGATCAGCGTGAACCGCTCCGCCAGGCGCTGTTCAACGACTGGACTCCAGGTGAAGTTGCACTCGGGGGCCAGCAACGGTGGCCCGGCCCCCCGCACGCGATAGGCGATGCGGGCGCCGTCCAGGTCGAGCGTCTCCATGGCCACCTCGCGGGTCGACTCCGGCGCGGTCGGCATGCCGCGCCCCGCACGCTACCCGGCTGTGGGGCGCAGCACGGCCAGCGCATCACCCAGCGTGCCGAATCCCCTGGCGCACAGGACCTCCCGGGTGTCGGCGGGGTCGCACCGACTGAGCACCTGTCGCTGCATCGCCTCGTCCAGGGAGTCCATGCTGTCCTGGGACAGGGCCCAGCCGAGCGGGGCGGTGACGGTGGGGAAGGTCGTCTGGTTGACCACGACCACCGACAGGGGTCGCCACTGCTCGATGGCCGCGATGATGCCGGCGTGCTCGACGTCCGGGCCGGTGACCGGCCCGAGCCCGAGCCGTCCCGTGCGGGTGAGCGTGCTCACCCGCTGCAGCAGGGCCGCGGTGTCGGACTGGGACAGGGCGGCCCGGCTGTTGGCGACGGGCGGCACGAGGATCTCGTTGGTCAGGTTGTTCCGCGGGCTGGCCAGGTCGCTCCCGGCCCCGTTGTCGAGATAAATGACGAGTGGCACGACCAGCTCGACCCCCGCTCCCCCGGCACCGGCGAGCTGGCTCCGGTTGTGCTCCTGGACCAGGACCAGCCACTGCGGCGCCAGGTCCACCAGGGTCCCCAGCCCGGTGTTCTCGGTGTAGCCGCCGTCGACGAGCTGCTGCACCGGCCACTGCCCGCACGGGCCGACCACGCCGGAGGGGGTCACGTAGGGGAACCGGGCGGTGAGCATCCCCGCCGTCGCGGTGGTCAGCGCGCCGAGGCAGTCGGGGCGCCGCGCCCCCGTAGTCGGCCAACAGGTCCACCGACCGCGGCGCCGCCCGGTCCAGGGCGTCGCAGGTGCCGTCTGCCGACACCGAGGAGGTGGTCTCACCCGAGAGCGCCCCGTCCCCATCTCCGACCAGGAACCCCGGACTGCCCGGGCCCGCGACGTTCTCCGACACTTCGGGTCGGTCCGGCGCGGCGAGCTCCAGCTGGCTGACCAGCATCCGGCACCCGGTCGTGGCCGAGGTCGAGGTGAGCACCAGGTGCCCCGACGGGGTGCCCACGACACCGGGGGCGTCCTCGGGCAGGAACGGCTGCCCGAGGGCGCTGCTGTTGCGCTCCCAGGACCGCTCCATCAGCCCGGCACGATCGACCCAGTCCCGTTCCGCACCTCCTGCCGGCAGCGGGACGCCGGTCGCGCTGAAGATCAGGTCCCGCACCAACAGGCCCACGACACCCGCGCCCAGCGCGTCACCGCCGGTGATCCCGGTGACCTCCTCGCGCGCCCCGCCGACGGGGGCGAACCGGGTCGCGGCCAGCCCGACCGCCCCACCGCTGGCGCCGCCGGAGAACAGGGTGGAACGGGCCCCGCACGCCTCCTCACCGGACGCCGGCGCCAGCCACTCCTGGCCGTCCGCCGTCATCTGGCGCCCGCTGAGCAGGTCCAGCCCGGCCGCCGTCCAGTAGGCGGCGCGCACCCCACCCCCCTCGGCCGCGACCAGCACCATGGGCCGCAACGTCACCTCGCGCCCGTCGACCGTGACCGTATGCCGACACGCACCGGGATCCTCCAGCCAGCCCCGGAAGGCCGTGGCCACGTCGGCACGCTCGGGCAGCGGGTCGACCCGGGGGTCCGCGCTGCGGACCCCGTGCACGTCCGAGGACCCACCGGCGGTGCCGGCGATCAGGAGCGTGACCACGAGCAGGGTGACGACCGGGGCGACCGACAACCGGATCCCCGGGATCCAGAAGAGGTGCGGTGACCCGCCGTACTGCAGGAGCACCACGGCGCTGGCGATGAGGGTGGTGAGCAGGGTGATGGCCAGCACCACGCAGGCGATCACGCCCAGGCCCCTGCCGAGCGGGAACGGGAAGGACCCGACGAGGAGCAGCCCGAGGGTGCTGGCGGCGAGCAGGCTCGCAGCGACCGTGGTCTGGCGCCGGGTGGTGGGGTGGCCGGGCGACAGGATGGTGCGCAGGCGGCCCCAGACCCGCTGGCTACGGGTCCGCGGGACGTCCTGGGTGGGCTCGAGCCGCTCCAGGACGAAGTCCCCCACCGGCCACGCGGCGAGCGCGGTGCCGCAGCCCAGCACGATCAGGAACCAACTCCACCCGTCGCCCCCGTCCAGCACGATCGGGGCGGTGAACGAGCGCACCAGGCCGAGCCCGGCGACCACCGGCACCAGCACGGCCAGGACGTCACCGGCCAGGCGGACCGGGCGCAGGTGCTCGGGTCGCAGCACCCGGACGTCGGGGCGCCGCACGTGGCGGCGCACCCACTGCGCCACCGGGCCGTCTGCCGACCCTGCCAGGAGGGCACGCAGCACCAGCGACCCGACGCCGATGACGGCCGGGACCCCGGCGAACACCAGCACCCGCGTCCAGTTGCGGCCGTCGGTGCCGGTCAGGGCCGGCAGCAGCAGCGCCAGCGCCAGGATGACCCCCGCGCAGATGATCCAGAACCACACCAGCGGGCCGGGTCGGCGCCGACCCCGCTCCTCCCACCCGTGCACGCGCCACCAGGTGAAGTCGCTGCGCATCCGGCCCAGCACGAGGACCACGACGCCCAGCACCGCGAGGGCCACGGACGCCGCCAGCGCGTGGACGAAGCCGGTGCCGTCGTCGGTCCACCGCCGCTGGATGTCGGGCAGCTGGTCGAGCATGTCCGCCCCCGGCAGGATGCTCAGCGCCAGCAGCGGCAGCAGCGCCACCACCGAGAACCGGTGGGTGTAGAGCGCCCGCACCCCCCGGGCCAGGGCCGCCCGCCAGCTCGGGTCGCCCCGTCGGAACAGCCTGCGCAGCACGACCACGCTCAGCAGCACGACCCCCACCCACTTGCCGGCACTGACCCAGGGCAGCACCGCGGCCACGCCGCCGGACCGCCCCGGGGCGACGGCGGCGAGCAGGGCCAACGCGTTCTCCAGCAGGTCGACCGCGACGGTCACGGCGAGCAGCCGGTATGCCGAGGGGAGCGGGGTGCGCAACAGTCGCCCGAGCAGGGTGGCATAGAGGGTGATCAGCACCAGGTCGAGGAGCAGGTACGCCAGGAGCCAGGTCTGCACCCGTGCGTCCCCGGCCATCGACTGCGCCACGGCGTGCCACCCGTCGGGGCTGCGGTCCAGCAGCCGCGAGGGCCCCATGAGGTCGGTGAAGGGCCAGGTCCTGGCCCGGTCGTCGAGCACGGCGCCAGCGAGCCGGTTGATCTCCCCCAGCACCACCACGAGGATCACGATGCCGGTCAGCAGGCCGGTCACGGGAAGGTCGAACCGGGGTCGCGGGCCCCGGTCCTCGGTCGGCACCGAGCGAGCACCTTCCATGGGTGCAGCATGGGCGCACCCCGGCCCCCGGTCAAGGGGACGACAAGACCCAGGTCAGTCCAGGTGTTCCGTCACCCGGACCAAGATCCCGGCCCAGTCCTCCCCGTGCAGGTCGTCCACGGAGCCGATCCCGAGCAGGTGGTGCAGGGCGGCTGCGCACAGGCCCCCGACATCCGGCCACTCCTCGGAGTCGGTGGCCAGCCCCGGGTCCGGCCGGAGGCTGACCTGCTCCACGTCGATGTGGGCCAGACCGTCGTCGTCGACGAAGGACCCCGGCGATGATGCAGCCAGCTCGTTCGCCCTGACACTCGGCTCCAGCGCCCGCCAGAAGGGCCTGCCGTCGCGGAACTCGACCGTCCCGAGGTCTCCCTCGTACTCCCGGGGCAATCCGCCACCGGCGAGCGTCGCGCCCTGGAGCACCAGGAGCTCGGGCAGCAACACCTGCTCGGCGAGGGGCCTCGGGGTGAGCGGATCCGGGGCGTCCGCGAACTCCCCACCCTGCGGTTGCCGCCCGTCCCAGAACTCCGCCTCCCACGGGAACGGGTCACCGAAGAGCACCCACGGCATCTCCGAGCTGCACCGGATCAGCCTGCGCAGCCGACCATGGTCGTAGACCTCGACCCGCAGTTGGTCGATCACCTCGGCATACTGGATCCGCACCCACCACGCGGGCTCCTCGCGCGACCAGACCCAGGGGTTCAGGTCAAAGACGAAGGGGAGCAGGATCTGGTGCGCCACCCAGGAGTAGCGGCCCTCCACCTCACCGGTGAGAACCTCCCACTCGTGGACATCGTCGCCGGTGAAGTAGTCGGCAAGCGTCGTGTCCTCATCGTCGTCCCGCATCCGGAGCTCGGGCCAGCAGTCGGCGATGTGGTCGATCGCCCGGCTGAAGGCTGCGCCCTCCTCCTCGTAGTTGGAGTAGACCACCAGATCGAAAGACGACAGCTCACTCATCGCAGCCCCTCCCAGGTGCCGTCCTCGTCGTCATCGTCCGCCGGCGGCACGCGGCACCACCGTTGGGCCACCATGCCGCAGACCGCCACGGTGGCGGCTGCGGCGGCGCTGGCCAGGGCCCGCAGCAACAAGGAACGGACCGAGGCGACATCGGCGTCGGGGGCGGCCAGCACGGCGTGCGCGAGGTACCAGCCGACCAGCGCGGCCCCGCCCAGTGCGCTGGCCTGGGCGGCGACGAGCGCGCCTCGGGCTCGCTGCGGCGACATCGGCAGGCCCGGCCCTACCGCCCGCGCCCCCGCGCCCCGGCCCGTGGGCGGTTGCTGGACCGACCGGTGCACCTGCCACCCCGCCAGCAGGACGATGGCCGACAGCAGGAGCAGCGGCCCCAGCGCGAGCCAGGGCAGGGTGGGCAATTGCCCGCCGTTGTGCCGCCACACCAGGAGCAGCACGAGGCAGACGATGCCGGACGCGACGGCGGTCAGCCCGACTGCGCTCCACCGCACCCCGCCGTCCCGGACGTTCACGACGATGCACCCCCCGGCAGCGGCCGGACCCCCTCCCGGCCGACCCGGTCGAGTTGCTCGACCACCGGCCGCACCTCCTCGCCGACCCGCAGCGTGGCCCCGGGGTCGACCTCGGCCCAGGGCGCCAGGACGAACCCGCGCTCGTGCGCCCGCGGGTGGGGCAGGGTGAGCGCGGGGTCGTCGGAGAGGGCCTCGCCGGCGCTGCCGGGCGTGCCGTACTGGATGAGGTCCAGGTCGAGGGTGCGGGCACCCCACCGCACCTCGCGGGTGCGCCCGAAGTCCTCCTCGATGCGGTGCAGCGCGGCCAGCAGGGACGCCGGGGTGAGCCGGGTCCGCGCCACCGCGACGGCGTTGACGTAGTCCGGCTGCTCCGGCCCGCCGACCGGGGTGGTCCCGAACAGCGGCGAGGTGCGCACCGCCCGCAGCCCCCTCACCCGGTGCAACCGCCGGGCCGCGGACCGCACCTGGTGCGCGGGGTCCTCCAGGTTGGCGCCGAGGGCGATGACGACCGGGACGTCCCGGTCGCGGCGCACGGTGACCGCGACGTCGCCGAACGGCACGCCCACGGGGGCCTGGGGCTTGTGCACGGTCACGGCGACGGACTCGACCAACGGCCGCGACAGCACCCGCTCGGCGATCCGCCCGGCCAGGGCCTCGATGAGGTCCAACGAGGGCCCGGTGACGATCTCCACGACGTCGGCGGCGACCTCCGCGTAGCTCACCGTGGCCGCCAGGTCGTCGCGCTCGGCGGCGGCCCGCAGGTCCAGGTCCATGACGACGTCGACGACGAAGTCCTGCCCGTCGCGCTTCTCGAAGTCCAGCACCCCGTGGTGCCCGTATGCCGTCACGCCGGTGAGAGTGATCCGGTCCCGGGAGCGGTCAGCGGGCATCGCGCACCCTCCGCAGCACGGCCAGGGCGTCGCGGGTGCCGGGGACGTCGTGCACCCGCACGGCCCAGGCACCCAGTTGGGCGGCCAGCAGGCTGGTCGCGGCGGTCGCGGCGTCGCGTTCGGTGGGCGGCGCCGGCTCAGCCGTGTCGTCGTCCAGCCGGCCGAGGAAGCGCTTGCGGGAGGTCCCGACCAGCACCCGGTGACCCATCGCGACCACGTCCGCCAGCCCGGCGAGCAGCTGCCAGTTGTGCCCGGCGTCCTTGCTGAAGCCGAACCCCGGGTCGACGATCAGTTGGTCCGCGCCGACCCCTGCCGCGGTGAGGTCGGTAATCCGCTGGCCGAGCTCGGCGACCACGTCGGCGACCACGTCGTCATACCGGGCCAGCTGGTCCATCTGCGCGGAGTGTCCCCGCCAGTGCATCACCACGAAGGGGACGCCGGCGCGGGCCACCACGCCCGCCATCGCGGGATCGGCCAGCCCCCCGGAGACGTCGTTGACGATCTGCGCCCCGGCCGCCAGCGCCTGCTCAGCCACCTCCGCGCGCATCGTGTCGACCGAGACCGTGACGTCCCGGTCGGCCAGCGCCCGCACCACCGGGATCACCCGGTCCAGCTCCTCCCGCACGGCGGGCCGGTCGGCACCGGGGCGGGTGGACTCACCGCCCACGTCGACCAGGTCGGCGCCCTGGCGGACCAGCTCCAGCCCGTGCTCGACGGCACGGTCCGGCTCCAGCCACATACCGCCGTCGCTGAAGGAGTCGGGCGTGACGTTCACGACCCCCATCACCAGCGGGAGGTCGGCGCCGCTCATCGCGTCCGGTCCGCCAGGACCAGGCTCATCGCCTCGGCCCGGGTCGCCGGGTGCCGCAGCTGCCCGCGCACCGCCGAGGTGATGGTGCGGGCGCCGGGACGCCGGACGCCGCGCATCGACATACAGAGGTGCTCGGCCTCGATCACCACGAGGACACCCTGCGGATTCAGGTGGTCGGCCATGGCGTCGGCGATCTGGGAGGTGAGCCGCTCCTGCACCTGCGGGCGGCGGGCGAAGACGTCCACCAGCCGGGCCAGCTTCGACAGCCCGGTGACCCGCCCGTCGGTGCCGGGGATGTAGCCGACGTGGGCGACCCCGTGGAACGGCACCAGGTGGTGCTCGCACAGGCTGAACAGCTCGATGTCGCGGACCAGGATCAGCTCGCTGTGGCCCACGTCGAAGCTGGTGGTGAGCACCTGCTCCGGCTTCTGGACCAACCCGGAGAACAGCTCGGCGTAGGACCGGGCGACCCGGTCCGGGGTGTCCCGCAGACCGTCCCGGTCGGGGTCCTCCCCGACGGCGAGGAGGATCTCGCGGACCGCGGCGGCGATCCGGGCATGGTCCACGGGGGCGACGGCCGGCATCTCGCCCGCGTCGCTGTCCCCGTTGTCCGCTGTGCGGCGGTCCACGTCGGGCCGGTCCACCTCAGTGCAGCCCCTGGCCGGGGTCGACGTAGCCGCCGTCGGGCACCTCGACGACGGCCGAGGGGGGTCGCTCCCCCTCCGGCTCGCGGTGCCCGTTGGACATGGCGCGGCGCTCGGCCTCGGTCTGGACGGGGCCGCGCTGGTGGATGCCGCGCTGCTCGCTGCTCAGCCACACCGGCCGCTCGGGGCGCTTGACGACATCGGCGAAGATCTCGGCGAGCGGCTCGGCGCCCAGCGTCTCCTTCTCCAGCAGTTCCAGGACGAGGAGGTCCAGGATCTCGCGGTTGTCGTTCAGCGCGTGCCAGGCCTCGTCGTGCGCGGCCTCGATGAGGCGGCGGACCTCCTGGTCGACGACACCGGCCAGGTCCTCGGAGTAGTCCCGTTCGTGGCCCATGTCCTTGCCGAGGAACACCTCGCCGGACCCGGAGCCGAGCTTGACGGCGCCGATCCGCTCGCTCATCCCGAACTGGGTGACCATCTTGCGGGCCAGGCCGGTCGCCTTCTCGATGTCGTTGGAGGCGCCGGTCGTCGGGTCGTGGAAGACCATCTCCTCGGCCACCCGCCCGCCGAGGGCGTAGGCGAGCTGGTCGAGCAACTCGTTGCGGGTGGTGGAGTACTTGTCGTCGGCCGGCAGCACCATCGTGTAGCCCAGCGCCCGCCCCCGCGGCAGGATCGTGATCTTGGACACCGGGTCGGTATGCCGCATGGCCGCCGCGACGAGGGCGTGGCCGCCCTCGTGGTAGGCGGTGATCTTCTTCTCCTTGTTGCTCATCACCCGGGTCCGCTTCTGCGGGCCGGCCATCACCCGGTCGATCGCCTCGTCGAGGTACTGGTCGGTGATCACCTTGGCGTCGGAGCGGGCGGTGAGCAGCGCGGCCTCGTTGAGCACGTTGGCCAGGTCAGCGCCGGAGAAGCCGGGGGTCCGCTTGGCGACGGTCATCAGGTCGACGCCCTCGGCCAGCGGCTTGCCCTTGCCGTGCACCTGCAGGATGTGCAGCCGCCCCATCATGTCGGGGGCCTCGACCGCGATCTGCCGGTCGAACCGGCCGGGGCGCAGCAGGGCCGGGTCCAGGATGTCGGGCCGGTTCGTCGCGGCGATGAGGATGACGTTGGCGTTGGCGTCGAAGCCGTCCATCTCGACGAGCAACTGGTTCAGCGTCTGCTCGCGCTCGTCGTGGCCGCCGCCCAGCCCGGCGCCGCGGTGCCGGCCGACCGCGTCGATCTCGTCGACGAAGATGATCGCGGGGGCGTTCTCCTTGGCCTGCTCGAACAGGTCGCGCACCCGGGAGGCACCGACACCGACGAACATCTCGACGAAGTCGGACCCGGAGATCGTGTAGAACGGCACGCCCGCCTCGCCGGCGACCGCCCGGGCCAGCAACGTCTTGCCGGTGCCGGGGGGGCCGTAGAGCAGCACGCCCTTGGGGATCTTGGCGCCCACGTCGAGGAATTTGCGCGGGTCGGCCAGGAACTCCTTGATCTCGTGCAGCTCCTCGACGGCCTCGTCGGCGCCCGCGACGTCGGCGAAGGTGACCTTGGGCATGTCCTTGGTGGCCAGCTTGGCCTTGGACTTGCCGAACTGCATGACCCCCCGGCCGCCGCCTTGCATCCGGGTCATCAGCCAGAGGAAGAGCCCGAGGATGAGCAGGATCGGCAGCATCGTGAACATCAGGGAGACGAACCAGTTCTGCTGCGCCGGGTCGTCGGTGTAGCCCTCGCTGGGCGGGTGCTCCTCCAGCGTCTGCACGACGAGGTTGCCGCGGGAGGGGACGTAGTAGGCCTGCACCTGCTCGCTCTCGGAGACCTCGTCGTTGCTGAAGGTCTCACCGTCCTTGAGGACGAGGTCCACCCGGTCCGGGGTCACGGTGGCGGAGGCCACCTTGTCCGCGGTGATCAGCTCCATCGCCTCGGAGGTGTCGATGCGGTCGTAGCCGCTCGGCATGGTGAGGGCATACCAGAGCACGCCCAGACCGAGGATCATCAGGATCCACATCCAGGGGCCGCGGGTGGTGCGCTTCTTCGTCATCTACTGTCGGGGCGGAGTGCCCCGTTCCTCCTGCTCAGGTGGTCGCCGGTCCTGCCTGCCGACAACGTGTGGTCGTCTCCCAGTGTTCCAGATCGCCGGGTCGGCGACCCCGGGCGCTCAGGAGTAGACGTGCGGCGCGAGGGTGCCCACGACCCGCAGGTTGCGGTAGGCCTCGGCGTAGTCCAGCCCGTAGCCGACCACGAACTCGCTCGGGATGTCGAACCCGACGTAGCGCACGTCGATCTCCACCTTCGCGGCCTCCGGCTTGCGCAGCAGGGTGCAGATCTCGACGGAGGCGGGGTTGCGTGAGCGCAGGTTGGTGCGGATCCAGCTCAGCGTCAGCCCGGAGTCGATGATGTCCTCGACGATGAGCACGTGCCGGTCGGAGATGTCGGCGTCCAGGTCCTTGAGGATCCGCACCACGCCGGAGGACTTGGTCCCCGAGCCGTAGGAGGACACCGCCATCCAGTCCATCTCGACGGACCCGGGCAGCGCCCGCATCAGGTCGGACATGACCAGCACGGCCCCCTTGAGGACCCCCACGAGCAGGACGTTCTTGTCCTGGTAGTCCTCCCAGATCTGGTCGGCCAGTTCCTGCAGCCTGGTCTGGATCTGCTCCTCGGTGAGCAGCACCTTCTCCAGGTCGGCACCCATGTGCGCGGCGTCCACGTCGTCTCCTGCGTTCGGGGTTGGTGGCTGGTTGCGAGCCCGGTACGGGCCCATTCAACCCGTCCCGGCGGCCTGCAGCCACATCTGGTCGTCGCTGCGGTGCGCCCGGATGCCGCCCGGCAGGTCGATCGGACCCTGGCCGTGCCACGCCGTGACCAGCCGGTCGACCGCCCTGAGGTGCTCGGCGGTGACCGACCCGGAGGGGCAGCCGGACGCTGCGGCGAGCCGTTGCCACAGGCGGCGCCGGACCGCCGGGTGCAGGGTGGTCAGCTCGGGCACCGGCCACGGGGGGTCGCCGAGCCGGTCGTATGCCGTGTCCGCCACCTGGTGGAGCGCGTCGGCGTCGTCGCGCAGCAGTTCGGCGCTGCGCGCCAGCGCGGCGGGCACCCCGGGGCCGAGGGCGGCGTCCAGGTGGTGCACCGCAGCCCGGGCCCGCACCCTGGCGAACCGGGGGTCCTCGTTGTGCGGGTCCTCCCACGGCGCCAGGCCGAGCGCCGCGCACACCGCCGCGGTCTGCGCCCGGGCCAGCCCCAGCAGCGGACGGAGCAACAGGAGCGGGGGGTCGCCGGGCACCTGCCGGGCTGACGGCATACCGGACAGCGAGCGGGTGCCCGAGCCCCGGGCGAGGCCGAGGAGGACCTGCTCGGCCTGGTCGTCGAGGGTGTGCCCGAGCAGGACCGCGCCGGCGGAAGCGTCCCGGGCGGCGGTGGCGAGCGCGGCGTACCGCGCGGTGCGGGCAGCGTCCTCCGGTCCGCTCGGTCCCGGCTGCACCCGCACCGGGATCACCGTCACGGGGTCCAGCCCCAGGTCCCGGCAGGTGTCGGCGGCGCGGGCCGCCACGGCGGCGGACCCGTCCTGCAGGCCGTGGTCGACGACGACGGCCCCAGCACGTGCTCCCAGTCGGGGCGCCACGAAGGACGCTGAGGCGGCGAGGGCCAGCGAGTCCGCGCCGCCGCTACAGGCGACCAGCACGGTGGAGCGCTCGAGGTCGTGCGCGGCCAGAGTTCGCCGGACGGCGAGACGTGCCGCGGCCACGGCGGGGTGGGGACCGGCCATGTCGTCTGTCTCCCGGACTCCGCAGTTCCCGGCTCAGCCCAGGACGCGCTGCACCCAGCGGTCCGGCTCCACGATCTCCTCGGCCCGCGGCAGCGTGTCGGGCGAGTCCCACACCCGGTTGAACTCCTCCCGCCCCACGCGGTCGACGACGTGGCGCACGAACACGGCGCCGTCGCGGTACTGGCGCATCTTCGCCTCCATCCCGAGCAGCCGGCGCAGCACCTTGTCCAGAGACCCGGCACCCTTGCGGCGGCGCTCGAACTTGCGCCGGATGGTCGCCACGGTCGGGATCACCGAGGGGCCGACATCGTCCATGACGACGTCGGCGTGCCCCTCCAGCAGGGACATCACGGCGGTGATCCCGGCGAGCTGCTCGCGCTGCTCCGGAGTGGCCAGGAGGGTCGTCACGTCGACGTCCCCGCGCACGACACCCGGCAGGTTGGTGACGATCTGCTGCACCCGGTCCCCGAGCTGGTCCGGCCCCGGGACCAGGTCGGTGCCCAGTCCCCTGGCGGCGTCGATGAGGTGCTCGCGCAGCCACGGCACGGCGGTGAACTGCACCCGGTGGGTCTCCTCGTGCAGGCACACCCAGAGCCGGAAGTCCGAGGAGTCCACCTCCAGCTCCCGCTCGGCCTGCAGCACGTTGGGGGCGACCAGCAGCAGGCGCGGTGTCCCCTGGGGCGCCAGGTCGTACTGCCCGAGCACCTTGGTGCTCACCCAGGCCAGCATGCCCGCGAGCTCGGTCCCGGCGACCGCGCCGCCCCAGGAGCTGCCCACCGGGGAGGCCCGGTGGGAGCCGGCGCCGCCGGCCCTGCCCTGGCTGCGCTGCCGCTCGACCACGGTGTCCAGCACCGGCCCGAGCATGGAACGCATCGAGGCGGCGTTGGCGCGGATCCACCCGGCCCGGTCCACCACGAGGGGGGCCGGGGCGCCCTCGGGTGCGCGCAGCAGGCTGGTGTCGGCGACCGGGGCCACGGCGCGCGCGGCGGCGTCGCGGAGCTCCTCGACCAGGTCCGCGACCTCAGCAGCGCCGACCCGGGGTCCGGCAGGGACGAGTCGTCGCCCGGCCGCCGCGGCGAGGTCCCAGTCGACGAGGTCGGAGCCGCGGGGCAGGTCCACGGGTTGGGTGCTCATGTCCCCAACCTACGCGGCGACGGCTCAGCAGCCGCAGCGGGCGAGTTCGGTGACGATGTCCTCGGTCACGGCCCGGGCCTCCAGCACCACCCGGTCGTCGAACCGGTCGGCCACGATGGCGTAGATGAGGAGGCGGTCGTCCTGGGTGACCAGGGTGCCCCCGAGGGCGGTGACCCCGGGCAGCGACCCGGTCTTGGCGCGGGCGATGCCGACGGACGGAGCATGCCGATCGGCCAGGAACCGGTCGTAGAGGGTGCCGGTGTAGCCGGCGATCGGCAGATCCTCCAGGACCTGTTGCAGGTCGGGATGGTCGCCGCCGGCGCCCGCGACCAGCACGTCGCCCACCACCCGGACCGGGATCGTCGTGCCGTCGGACAGCCCGGAGGTGTCGCTGAGCTGCACCCCGGTCACGTCGATGCCGTAGTGCTCGCTGACCTGGTCCACGACCCAGGCGTTGATGGCGTCGCGCTCCGCACCGACCCCGTCACGCAGCGCGGCCTGCCGGGCCAGCTGCTCCACCATGGCGTTGTCGCTGTCCGCCATGGCCAGCGTCAGGACGTCCCGGACCGGTGCGGAGCTCACCGTGGCCAGGAGCTCACCGTCTGCCGGGGCGCTGCCCCGCGGCACCTGCTCCTCGTCACCGGCCACCTCGACCCCGGCGTCCTCCAGCGCATCCCGGAAGGCGGCGGCCGTCACCTGCGTCGGGTTCCGGGGCGCGGGGTGGTACGGGAAGGCCCGGTCCCGCGCCAGCCCGAGCATGGTGATCGGCCCGGTGAATCCCTGGTCGAGCCAGTAGTCGGACCAGCCCGGCGCGGCCAGCTCACCGGCTCCGTAGCTGGGGTCGACGTGCAGCGTCACCGGCGGTGCGTCGCCGCCCCGGGCCTGCGCGACCTGCGTCGGCGAGGTCGGCCAGGCCGGCGCGGCCTGCCACCGCCTCGGGGTCGCCCTCCCCGGTGTCCAGCAGCATGTCGCCGCCGGACACCAGGTAGATGTCGTCGGCGCCCTCGTCGCCGACGCCGGCCACGACCGTGGTGTCGAAGGTGTCGTCGAGGGGGAGCGCCGTCACGATGGCGGCTGCGGTCAGCAGTTTGGTCAGGGACGCGGGGGTGACCTCGCGGTCCGGGGCGCGGTCCAGGATGTGCTCCCCGGTCACGGCGTCCCGCACCGTGATCGAGACCCGCTCGCCGAGCCAGTCGTTCTCCAGGTCGTCGGCCACCGCCTGCTCGACCACTTCGGGGTCCACGGCGGCGCCCTCCGTCACGGGCACCACGGGTGGGTCCGGCACCGCCCGCACGACCGGCCGGGTCCCTGCCGGAGCCGGCCCGTCCTCGGTCGCGGTTGCGGTGGCCTCGTCGCCTGCGGTCGCGGTCGCCTCGTCCGTGGCGGAGGCCGCACCAGGGCCCCCCGCCACGGCCAGGGCGAGGCAGCACCCGGCCGCGAACGCGGCTGCGCGACGTGCTCCCATGAACCCACGCTTTCGTGTTTGACCCCAAGATGTACGAAACTCTTCCGAGAGCCTAGACAACTCCGACCGCGAAGGGCAGTGCGCCATGCATTTCGACGTCACCATCGAGATCCCCCAGGGGAGCCGCAACAAGTACGAGGTCGACCACGACACCGGTCGGATCCGGCTGGACCGGATGCTCTTCACCTCGACCCGCTACCCGGCGGACTACGGCTACATCGAGGACACCCTGGGCGAGGACGGTGACCCCCTGGACGCGCTGGTCCTGCTGGACGAGCCCACCTGGCCGGGCTGCCTCGTGGCCGCCCGCCCGATCGGCATGTTCCACATGCGTGACGAGGCCGGCGGCGACGACAAGATCATCTGCGTCCCGGCGGACGACCCCCGCAAGGGCAACATCCGCGAGCTGGAGCACATCAGCGACCACACCCGCCTGGAGATCCAGCACTTCTTCGAGGTCTACAAGGACCTGGAGCCCGGCAAGTCCGTCGAGGGTGCCCACTGGGCAGGCCGCGAGGACGCCGAGCGCACCTACCACGAGGCCGTGACCCGGGCGCGCGAGGCGGGCCTGACCACGGCACGCTGGCCCGGCCCGCACGCCAACAGCTGACGTCGCGCCTCTCGGGCGCCCGTTGCGACGGGCGTCCGGCCAGCGGCCGCTACGACGGGCGTCCGGCCAGCGGCAGGATGCCGGTGGAGTAGCTGATCGGGGTGACCTTCACTCCGTCCCAGCTGGACCAGTCACGCAGGGCGTGGATCATCTCTCCGCCGCCGAGGTAGATGGCCACGTGGTAGATCCCTGAGGGCTGCCCGTTGTTGCTGAAGAACAGCAGGTCGCCGCGCTGGGCGTCGGCCAGGGCCACCTTAGGCAGTGCGTTGTACTGCGCGCCGCTGTGGTGCGACAGGTGCACGCCTGCCTGACGCCAGGCCATCTTGGTCAGCCCGGAGCAGTCGAACGCGTCCGGTCCCTCGGCGCCCCACTTGTACGGCTTTCCCAGCTGCTCGTAGGCGTAGGCGATGGCCGCCTCCGCTCCGGGAGCCGGCGCCGGCGGAGCCGGCGGCGGGGTCGGAGCCGGGGGCGGGGTGGGCGTCGGTGTCGGCGTGGGAGTCGGGGTCGGCGTTGGAGTCGGCGTCGGCGTAGGATGTCGGCGTAGGAGTCGGCGTAGGAGTCGGGGTAGGCGTCGGCGTCGGCGTAGGAGTCGGGCGTAGGCGTCGGAGTCGGGGTAGGCGTCGGAGTCGGAGTCGGGGTCGGCGTCGGCGTCGGGGTAGGCGTCGGCGTCGGCGTCGGAGTCGGCGTCGGGGTGGGAGTCGGCGTCGGGCTCGGCTCCGGCTCCGGCTCGGGGGTCGGTTCCGGGGTTGGCTCCGGCGTCGGCTGGGGCGCCGGGGTGGGCTCCTGGTTGCGGCGCTCCTCGGCCAGACGTGCCGCCTCGGCCTCCTCCGCAGCGATCCGCTCCGCCTCTGCTTCCTCAGCGGCGATGCGCTCCGCCTCGGCCTTCTCGGCCGCGATCCGGTCGGCCTCGGCCTGCAGATAGGCCTGCCGCTCGTTCTCGGTCTCCACGGAGACCTGGCGGACCCTGGCCAGCTCGGCGATCGTGTCCTGTCGCTGGGACTCCAGGCGAGCGCTCTCCTCCTCGGCCCGGGCGACCGCCGTGTCGGCTGCCTCGGCGGTGGACTGTGCCTCCAGGGCAGCGGCCTCGGCCTGTGCCGCGGCCATGGCGGCCTCGCGGTCCAGCACGTCGGCCGTGCCCGAGGCGGTGGTCGCGTCCTGCACCTCCCGGTTGCGGATCTTGCTGATCACTTCCAGGGATCCGGCCCGCTCGAGCACGTCGTTCCCGCCCCGCTGGTCGAACAGCACGTTCAGCGCGCCCAGTCCCCCACCCTTGTACGCCGTCGCAGCATGCCGTCCGAGCACGGTGTTCGCCTCGTCCGCGACGTCGCGCGCGACCGCGGCCTCCACCGCCAGCTGGTCGGCCTTCGCCTGCTTCTCCTCGTGGTCCAACCGGGCGGCCATCGCGGCCTCGCCGGCCACCTGCGCGTCGTACTCGACCTGGCGCAACTGGGCGTTGAACTCCAGCACCTGCGCGTCCAGCCCGGACACCTGCGTCTCGACGCCCCGGACGGCCTGCTGGGCATCCCGGACGTCCTGCTCCGAGGGCGGACGGTCCACATCGGCAGCGAGCGCCGGAGCGCCCCCGCCGATGACGAGGAGGCAACTCAGGGTGAAGGCAGCGCGTCGCACTCTGGTGGAGCTAGGCACAGAACGAACCTTCCGGTTGGGCAACAGGGCATCAGTGGCGGCGTGGGCGAACCGGGCTCGACAGTAGACGTGAATGTGCACACTGGAAACAGCGATCACACGTATTTGCGCTGGTCACAGCGTTACCTCACGTCACATGCGCCACAGGCAATACCTGGCGTTCGAAATCACACGCATGTGCTTCGGCAGGTCGTCCAAGTCGCATCGTTGTGATTTCGAACGTGTCCCCAAGTCGCATCACGATTTGATAACGAAACAGGGCGGGGAGGTACTCTTGGGGCGAGGTCGACGTCCTACGAACGTTGACCGAGCGGGGTCGAGTGCCCGCACCAGAGTGGAGGGAACCCATGACTACACCGATGAGCGGCGTCTTCGACCAGCCGCAGGGGGATCCGTACGCCCCCGAGAAGAACACGTCCAAGAAGAAGGGCGGCGTCATCGTCGCCCTGGCACTGGTGGCCGCCCTGGTCATCGGCGGCGGTGCGTTCGCCGTCACCCGCGTCCTGGGCGGAGGCGGGGACCAGCCCGCCAGCGCACTGCCGGGCGACAGCGCGGTCTACGTCCGCATGGACATCGACCCCAGCGCCGGCCAGAAGATCGCGGCCGTCCGCTTCCTGCAGGACCTCGACCCCGAGATCATCGAGACCCTGCGCAGCGACGACATGCGCCGCGAGTTCTTCGAGATGGTGGCCGAGGACGAGCCGGCCTTCGCCGGAATCGACTACGAGAGCGACATCGAGCCCTGGCTCGGAGACCGGCTGGGCGTCGGGATGATCCCGCAGGGGGATGGCGACCCGCAGGTGGCCGTCGCGCTCCAGGTCAAGGACCAGGAGGCGGCAGAGGAGGGGCTGACCACCCTGTTCGAGGAGGCCGGGGGCGCGGAAGAGGCCGGCTGGTTCTTCCACGGTGACTACGCCGTGCTGTCCTCCGCCGAGTGGATTGACGACATCCAGGCCGGTGTCGAGGCGGGCACCCTGGCCGACAACGAGACCTTCGCCGGGGATATCGACTCCCTGGGCGACGAGGGGATCCTGTCCTTCTGGGCCGACGGGGAGAAGCTGGCCCCGTTCTTCGACGAGGCCGGCGTCGCGCTGGACGAGGTCGGCGACGTCACCGGGGTGAGCCCCGGTGGCATGGCGGGCTTCCTGTCCGGCTCCTCGCTGGAGCAGGCCGAGACCGGCCGCGTCGCCGCGGCCGTCCGCTTCGGCGAGGACCACATCGAGTTGCACGGGATCAGCCGCGGCGTTCCGTTCGAGCTGGAGGACAACGACACCGCGCAGCTCGTGCAGGACCTGCCGGCGGACACCGCGGTGGCCATCGGGCAGGAGCACGGCGACCAGCTGGTCACGCTCGTGTGGGACGAGATGAACAAGGTGATGCCGGAGGAGCTCGCGCAGATCCAGTCCGAGGCTGCTGCGGAGGGCTTCGAGCTCCCCGGCGACCTGCAGACCCTGCTCGGGCAGAGCCTGGCCATCGGGGTCGGCGCCGACATCGCCACGGTGGACCAGATGGAGGACCCGAGCCAGCTGCCCCTGGTCGTCCGCGTGCAGACCGACACCGACGCCGCCAACGCCGTGATCGACCGCGTGGCCACGGCCACCGGCGCAACGCCGGCCGAGTTGGACCAGATCCTGGTCCGTCGCGCGGACGACGGTGTCCTCAGCCTGGGCCTGAGCCAGCCGTACGTCGACGCTGCGGTGCAGGACGGCGGGCTGGGCGACGACGCCACGTTCCAGTCGGCGGTGCCGAACGCTGACGGCGCCGACACGGTCTTGTACGTGAACCTGAACGCTTTCGAGCAGTTCTACCTCCCGGAGATCACGGACGAGAACACCCGGGCCAGCGTGGAGCAGATCGCCGCCATCGGCATCAGCTCGACCTGGGCCGGTGACGACGGCGAGTTCACCATCCGGGTCGTCGCTGACTGACCCGCACTCGGCAACAGGGCAGGGCCCGTCCGGCAGCACGCCGGGGCGGGCCCTGTCCTGTGCCAGCGTGTCACGATGCCAGAGTCAGGCGGCTTTCCGATAGCGGAGCAGGCTGGGCGGCGGTCGCGGGCGTCAAGCGGGGACAGATCCGAGTGACTCGGTGCGCAGGTGCGGAGCAGCTTCCCGAACTAACACCAGGTCCCCTTGATGCCCTCGCCCGACGCCCTGATCGTGGGGGTCCCCGCCGTCGCCGGCGCGCCGAAGGCGCGCCTTGAACCAGCAGAGAAGTACTCGCGCGCTAGCCAGTGAGGCGGTGACGGACAGACCAAGATCACTCGGCTCCCACCAACCACAGCGTGTCGTCGTCCTGGATGCATTCACCGCCCGAGGTGATTGGCACCGAGGTCTGAGACGCCGGGACCGCGGTCCCCCCAAACGACATGGTCTGCCCGATGGTGAACCGCTCGCCTCGAAACTCAATGCCGGTGCTATCCACGCTCGCGCCACCCTCAGGGAAGGCGAGCAGGTACTCCATCTGGACGCCTCCGGAACCGGCCGCCAGGTGCATCATCAGGCAACCATCACGCAAAGCGAGCGATCCCTCAATGCCCGCGTCTGCACCTACTTCTCCGCCATGCTCAACTATCGCGATAGTGTCCTGACCGTCGGCACACGCTCCCCCTGATAAGGCGAGCAGGAACACAAGCCCTCGATGCTTCATGCATCACACCCCGTCCGACGTTGGATGCTGTTGATCACCCTACGCGCGAGAACCCTGGGGGGGGCAACGGTTCGACGACCCTCATAGCGCCAGGCTTTCGGCTCGCAGGCCGCAGTGTCTTTGGTTGGCTGGTGACCCAGCCGATCCGTTCGGCGATCACCGTTGCCGGCATCGTCGGCCGGGCCGAGAGCAGCTCACGAATCCGCGGTTCGACCGCGTCGACGACCGACCCCTTGGCCGGTCGCTGGTATCCGGGCGGCCCGGAGGCAGCCGACGCCCCGCTTCACCTGGATCTTCGAACAGCCCATCACCCGAGCGATCGCGTTGATCGGCACGCCCTCCGACCGGCGCAACCGGCGGATCGCAGCCCAGTCCTCCACGTCCAACACCCGCTTTCTCCTGTCCTCGTCGACGAGGACAGGATCTCGGCCGGGGGTCAGTTTTCACCTGCCGTCCAGGGGTCAGTTTCCACGTGCCGTCGACAGGGCGTCGCGACGACGACGGCGCACGCTGACGCAGCGATGACTCACCGGCTCCCGCCTGCGTTGACAGCCCGTGCGGTGGGGTCGGTGACGGATCGGGATGTGCGACGGGTCCTCAATGGGTGGGCCACGAGGTATGCGGAGGGCAGCGTCCGCCGGTGGCGGGCCAGCCTCGCGGCGTTCTTCGGTTGGTGTGTTGCGGAACGGTCGATCATGACGAACCCGGTGACGCTGAGCCGGGTCCCTCGTCAGGACACTGAGCCGGACCGGGTGATGCCTCGGAGTGAGGTCGAGGTGGAGGAAGTCGCTGCGGTCCGCGTGCATGACGGCCGTTCTGCTGACCTGGTACTCATAGCCGCGTGGACGGGCCTTCGTTGGTCGGAATTTCGCGCCGTGAGGGTGTGTGATTTCGCGCCTGCCCCGGTGCCGGTCGCGGATCGTGCCGGATTGGGCCGGCGGGGGCACACACGGAGAGGAGGACGCTGCGGGCAACGAAAACGCCCCAGGCCGTTGACCTGGGACGTTTCGTGGAGCCGCCTATCGGAATCGAACCGATGACCTATTCATTACGAGTGAATCGCTCTAGCCGACTGAGCTAAGGCGGCACGCGCCAGGGGCGCCGTAGGAGAATAACTGATCGTCAACGCCCGGAGCGAATCGGTCGGCGGCTCAGCAGCTCAGCCCGTCCTCGGGCACATTGCCGTCCACCAGGTAGGCGTCCACGGCATCGTCGACACAGGAGTTTGACCTGCCGTATGCCGTGTGGCCGTCACCGTCGTAGCTGATCAGCACCCCGGACTCCAGGGTGTCCGCGAGCGTCTGCGCCCACTCGTACGGGGTCGCGGGATCGCGCGTGGTCCCGATGACCACGATCGGCGCGGCACCGGCGGCGTCGTAGTCGGTCAGCGTGGTCTGGGCCTCCACGGGCCAGTGGGCACAGGCCCCCTCCCCCGAGAGGTAACGACCCCAGGTCGGGGAGACCTCCTCGAACTGCTCCAGCATGTCCTCGCTGTCATCCCCCTCCGTGCTGGGACGGTCCAGGCAGTTCACGGCATAGATCGCCTGCATGCTGTTGCCGTCGTAGCTGCCGTCGGAGGACCTGCTGGCATAGAGGTTGGCCAGGAACATCAGCATCGACCCGTCGCCGTCCTGGGCGTTGCGCAGCGCCGTCGACAGCAGCGGCCAGCCGGCCTGGTCGTACATCGCCACGATGATGCCGTACATCCCCCAGCCCTCGGTCAGCTCCGTGACGGTGTCACCCTGGACCGGGACCGGGTTGGCGTCGAGCTCGTCGAGGAAGGCCGGGATGCCCGCCATCGCGGTCTCCACGTCGTCGCCCAGCGGGCAGTCGCCCTTGGCAACGCAGTCCTCGACGTAGGCGCGGGTGGCCCGTTCGAACCCCTCGGCCTGGCCCAGCCCCATCTCCGTCCCGGTCAGGGCCGGGTCGATCGCGCCGTCCAGCACGAACCGGCCGACGTTCTCCGGGAAGAGCTCGGCGTAGGTGGCGCCGAGGAAGGTGCCGTAGGAGGCGCCCAGGTAGTCCAACTGGTCCTCGCCGAGCGCCGCACGCAGCACGTCCATGTCACGCGCGGCCTCGACCGTGGAGACGTGCCCCAGCAGGTCCCCGGCGTTGTCGCGGCAGGCCTCGGCGAAGCCCTGCACGAGCGCGGCGCTGGCCGCCTCCTCCTCCGCGTCGTCCGGCGTGGGGTCGCTGCCGAGGTACTCGTCGAGCTGGGCGTCGTCCAGGCAGACGATCGGGGCCGACCGCGCCACGCCCCGCGGGTCGAAGCCGACGATGTCGTAGGCGTCGCGCACGGGGCCGCCGACGATGGACCCGGCCATCTGGGCGTACTCCACGCCCGACCCGCCGGGTCCGCCCGGGTTCACCACGAGGGAGCCCTGGCGGTCACCGGAGGCGTCGACCTTGAGCACCGCGATCTCGATGGTGGCTCCCTCCGGGTCCTCGTAGTCGATCGGGACCTCCAGCTGGGCGCACTCACCACCGTCGCAGCCCTCCCAGGACAGCTCCTGCTCGTAGTAGCGCTCCAGCCCCTCCGGGGCAGGGGCGCCACCGCCGCCGGCCTCTCCCGGCTCCTCCCCCGTGGTGCCTCCGGCGCCGTCGGTGGTGTCCCCGCCGTTGTCCTGACTCGCCCCGTCGTCCTGACTCGCCCCGTCGTCCTGGCCACCGCCCTCGGGCGCGGAGGAATCCGGCGCCCCCGTGCAGCCGGCGAGCAGCACCAGGGCAGCGGCGCTGCCGGCCGCGGCCACGCGCCAGGGGGCGGGGCGGCCGGACGCGTGGCGTCCGGTCCCTCGCTGGATCAGTGTCCGCACTGTGCCGTCCTCTCGTGTGGTCATCCGTGCGCCCCCGTCGTCGAGCGCGGCAGCACCAAGCCAATCATCATCGCCTCCAGGACCAACAATGGCGCCCCGTTGGCGACCAGCCTGGCGCGGGCCAGGCCGATGGTCTCGATGGCCCTGAGCAGTTCCTCGGGGGTGAAGGCGCGCGCGACCTGGCGCACCTGGTCGATCTCGGTGGCGTTGACCGGGTCGACCCCGGCCCCACTGCCCAGCACGAGCGCGTCGCGATAGACCGAGGAGAGGTCGGTCAGCGCGGCGTCGATGGTGTCGTGCCGCTGCCGGGTCGACTGCCGCTTGCGGTCCTCCTCCCACCGCTTCAGGTGGGCCCGGACGGAGGGTGGCTGGGTCCGGGCGTCGGGGTCGGCCCCGAGCTGGCGCAGCAGCTCGCGCCGCTCCTCGTCGCCGTCCTCGCCCGCGGCACGGGTCGCCCCGGCCACGGCCTCCTCGTGCAGCTCCGCGGCCGCCGTGAGGGCGGCCCCCAGCCCGGTGAGACGGGTCGGTATGCCGATCACCGCCCGACGGCGGGACCGCGCGGCCTCGTCGGTGGCCAGCCTGCGGGCCAGCCCGATGTGGCTCTGGGCGGCGCGGGCGGCGTAGTGGGCCATCGCCACGTCGATGCCGTCGCGGCGTTGCAGCAGCTCCGCCACCGCATCCGCCGGCGGGGTCCGCAGCCGCACGTGCCGGCACCGCGACCGGACCGTCACCAGCAGGTCCTCCAGGCTCGGGGCGCACAGCAACCAGACGGTGCGCGGCGGGGGCTCCTCGATCGCCTTGAGCAGGGCGTCGGCGGCCTGATCGTTGAGCCGGTCGGCGTCCTCGACCACGATCACCCGCCAGCGCCCGGTCGTGGGCCGGGTCGCGGCGGTCTGCGCCAGGGTGCGTGCCTCGTCGACCCGGATAAAGGTGTGGCTGGTCGCCACCACGGTGAGGTCGGGGTGGCTGCCGACCTGCACGGTGTGGCAGGCGGTGCACTCCCCGCAGCCGGGACCGGCCGGTCCGTCGGGACGCTCACACTGCAGGGCGGCGGCGAAGGCCCGCGCGGCGACGGACCTGCCGGAGCCCGGTGGTCCGGTGAACAGCCACGCGTGCGTCATCGACCCCGGGTTGGTGGCCGCCCGGGTCAGCTCGGCGACGACCGGCTCCTGACCCACCAGTTGCTCAAAGACGCTCATCGCACCCCCAGCCCCTCCACCGCGTCCCGCACCCGGGCCTGCAGGGTCTCCGGCGGCAGCGCGGCGTCGAGCACGAGGTAGCGCTCCGGCTCGGCGGAGGCCAGGTCGAGGAACCCCTGCCGGACCCGCTGGTGGAACTCGCGGCCCTCGGACTCGAGCCGGTCGTGGACGGAGCCGCGGCGCTCGTGCCCGGTGGCGGCGTCCACGTCGAGCAGCACGGTCAGGTGCGGCACCAGACCCCCGGTGGCCCACAGCGACAGGCCCCTGACCTGGTGGGCGTCCAACCCCCGGGCGGCGGCCTGGTAGGCGATCGAGGAGTCCATGTAGCGATCGGTGAGCACTGTTGCGCCCCGGTCCAGCGCGGGCCGCACGACGGTCTCGACGTGGTGCGCCCGGTCCGCGGCGAAGAGCAGCGCCTCGGCGCGGGGCGCAACGTGGTCCCCGTGCAGCAGCACCTCCCGGATCGCCGCCCCGACGGTGGTGCCCCCGGGCTCGCGCGTCGTCTCGACGTCGTACCCCTGCGCGGTCAGCGCCTCCGAGAGCAGCCTGATCTGCGTCGACTTGCCGGCCCCGTCCCCACCCTCGAAGGCGACGAACAAGCCGGAGTCGGCCATGCGGCATACGGGTTGGTCGACGGGCACGGGACCGAGCCTAAGCGACGCGACCGACCGTCAGCCGTCGCCGTCCACCGTGGGCACCTGCCAGCGCTCGGCCCACGCGTCCAGCTCCGGCACCTCCAGGACTGCCTCGTAGCGCAGCGTCGCCGGCTCGTCCCGCACCAGGAGCAGGTTGTCGCGCTCGGGCAGTGACTCCGGCTCCTGCACCGGGAAGTGCCGTGCGGCCACCGCCGCCACCTCCTGGCCCAGCGGGCCGGACGCGCGCACGGCACGAGCGTCGAGCCGGGCCACGGCGGGGAAGGGCACCTGCCCCCAGGCCCGCTTCAGCGAGCGCAGGTGTGCCCGGGCCTCCGGCCCGGCCGGGATCGCCGGATCCTCGGGGTCGATCCGGTGCAGCGTGTGGCACCAGGTCGCGAAGTGGCTGCCGGTGCCAAGCGCCCGCTGGTAGGGCCCGGCGCCGTGCCAGGCGGTCTCCCCCTCCAGTGCGTCGGCGGCGGCGGCGAGCTCGACCACCCGCGGGTCGGTGAGCAACCGGTCGTAGTCCATGTCCGGGGCCACGTGCCCGAAGGACAGCCCCAGGAGCGCGAACTCCAGGCACTTGGCGCACTCGTGGCAGAAGCGTTCGGCCTCCAGCGTGCGGGTGCACATCACCATCTCGGCGAAGGCGTCGGGGTAGGCCTGCAGCACGGTCCCGAAGGAGACGTACTCCCCGATCGCGAAGTGGGTGCTCTCGCTGTGCAGGTCCCACCCGAGGACGTCGGCACAGTAGCGGCGCAGGTGGCGCAGCTTCTCGGGGCGCCCGGCCGGGTTGGAGAAGCGCAGGCCGCCGTCCTTGGTCGGGGTGGTGCGGTAGCCCAGAGCCGTGCGGGAGAACACCACCTGGTGCACTCCCCGGTCAACCAGCAGCGGCAGCATCGCCGCGACGTAAATGTTGATGTGCGGGCGCGGGCCGGACCGGTCGTGCCGGAGCACCGCCAGGTAGTCGGTCGTGGCCACGTGCTGGGGGGCGCCGGTGCGCCGCCGGGCCGGGCCGAGGATGGTGTCCAGGCTGCGCCGGGTGGTGCGTTCCCGCGTCTCGTTGCCCAGGGCGAACAGCTGGACCAGGTGCAGGAGGAGCACCTGGTCGGGGCGGCGACCCTCCAGCAGCGCCTGGTGGGCCAGGGTGCTGTCCTTGCCGCCGCCGTAGGTGACCGCCAGCGGGGTGGGGCGGCGCCGCAGCGGGGAGAGGCGACGCCACGGCGCCGGCGGGCGGGCCACGCGGTAGCGGCGGGTATCGTCGACCGGGCCCTCGAACCGGACGTTGCCGACGTCCAGGTAGGCCCGCCAGAAGTCGAGGGTGATCTGCCCGACCGGCTCGGGCAGGCGCACCGTGACCTCGCGTGCGGTCGCCGCCCAGATCGGCAGCTGCAGGCTGAGCAGCACCTCGTAGAGGACGCGCCGATCCATCCGGTCGACCCGGACGCGGCCGTAGTCCACGCGCCAGGTGTTGCGCCGCTGGTAGGGGTTGTCGCCGTCCTGGTCCCAGCTGAAGCGCACCCGCCCCCGGGTGACCTCCGGTGGGTGCACCTGCACCGTCAGCGACTCAGCCCTCGGCACCGTCGGGACCCCTCACTCGTCGTCGGCAGGGGTCAGCGTCCCCTCGCCACGCAGCGCGTCGAAGATGAGGGAGGTCTCGGCGTGCAGCACCCCGGGTCGGTTGGTGAGGTGGTCCAGCACAAAGTCGCGCAACGCGTCCGCCGACTCCGCGGCGACGTGCACCAGGTAGTCGACCGCACCGCTGACGTGGTAGGCGCCGAGCACCCCCGGCAACAGGGGCACCTCCTCGCGGAAGGCCTCGAAGTGGCTGCGGCGGTGACCGCCGAACCGGACCGCGATCATCGCCTGGACCGGGCGGCCGACCGCGGCCGGGTCGATCCGGGCGTGGATCCCCTCGATGACGCCGCGTTCCCGCAGCGACCGGACCCGGACCAGGCAGGTCGACTCCGCCACGCCCACCGCCCGGGCCAGCGTCGCGTTGGGGGTCCGTCCGTCCTCTTCCAGCAGCCGCACGAGCTGCCGGTCGACCCGGTCCAGCACCGTCGGGGCAGGGGCCTGCACCATCTTCGCCATGCCCCGCAGTCTACCCCGTCACTCTCGCAGATCCAGTGGACTCCAAGCCGCAGATACGAAGTTTCCACGGGCAGATTGACCTTGCTCGGCGATTTCTTCACCATGGAGGGACGGACACCGTCGTCCACCCCGACCAGGAGCCCTCCCGTGAGCATCTCATCAGCCCCGTCCCGTTCCGTCGACACCACGGCCGTCCACGCCGCGCGCGAGGACCTGGCCGCCGCGGGGGTGCACGTGCCCCCGATCGACCTGTCGACGACCTACCCGCTCCCCGGGGTGGAGGCCGGCGGCGACTCCTACGAGCAGCTGGCCACCGGCCAGCCCCTGGGGGCGGGTGCGAGCCCGGTCTATCAGCGGCTGTGGAACCCCACCGTGGCCCGCTTCGAGGAGGCCCTGGCCGCTCTGGAGGAGGCCGAGGAGGCCGTGGCGTTCGGGTCCGGGATGGCCGCCCTCTCGGCCACCCTGCTCGCCACGGTCGCCGAGGGAAGGCCCCACGTCGTGGCCGTGCGGCCGCTGTACGGCGGCACCGACCACGTGCTGGCCACCGGACTGCTCGGCACCCGCGTCACCTGGGCCAGGCCCGGGGACGTGGCCGCGGCGCTCGAGGCCGACACCGGGCTCGTGGTCGTCGAGACCCCCGCCAACCCCACGCTCGACCTGGTCGACATCGCCGACGTGGTGCACCAGGCCGGCGACGTCCCGGTCCTGGTCGACAACACCTTCGCCACCCCGGTCCTGCAGCAGCCCCTGACGCTCGGGGCCACCATCGTGCTGCACTCCGCCACCAAGTTCCTCGGCGGCCACGGCGACATCATGGCCGGGATCGTCGCCACGGACGCCCGGTGGGCCGCCCGCATTCGCTCCGTCCGGGCACTGACCGGCGGTCTGCTGCACCCGCTCGCCGCCTACCAGGCACACCGCGGCCTGCAGACCCTGCCGATCCGGGTCCGCGCCCAGCAGGACAGCGCCCAGGTGGTCGCCCGCTGGCTGGGCCACCACCCGCGGGTCCGGGCGGTGCACTACCCGGGCCTGCCCGGCAGCGACCCGCGCGGGCTGATCGGGACCCAGCAGGCCGGCACCGGAGCGGTGCTCGCCTTCGAGGTGGACTCGTATGCCGTGGCCGCCGCCACCGCGGACGCCTGCCAGCTGATCCAGCACGCGGTCTCCCTGGGCGGGGTGGACACCCTGATCCAGCACCCCGCCTCGCTCACCCACCGCCCGGTCGCACCCGAGGCGCGGCCCGTCGCCTCACTGCTGCGGCTGTCGGTCGGGCTCGAGGACCCACGCGACCTGATCAACGACCTGGAGCTCGCGCTCGCGGCGGCGCACCCGGCCGCACAACGGGCCGCTCGGCACGCCACGGCCCGTCTGACCCAGCCGGTCTGACCGGGGTTCAGGCCTTCTTGGTGGTCTTCCGCGCGGTGCTCTTGCGCGTGGTCGTCTTCTTCGCCGTGGACTTGCGGGTCGTCCGCTTGCGGGTGGTCGGGCCCTTGGCCCGCTTCTCGGCGAGCAGCTCGAAGCCGCGCTCCGGGGTGATCGACTCCGGGTCGTCGCCCTTGCGCAGCGTGGCGTTGGTCTCGCCGTCGGTGACGTAGGGGCCGAACCGGCCGTCCTTGACCACGACCGGCTTGCCGCTGGACGGGTCCTCACCCAGCTCCTTCAGCGGCGGCGCCGCCGCGGCCCGCCCCCGGGTCTTGGGCTGGGCGTAGATCGCCAGCGCCTCCTCCAGGGTGATCTCGAACAGCTGCGCCTCGGTGGTCAGCGACCGCGAGTCGGTCCCCTTCTTCAGGTACGGGCCGTAGCGGCCGTTCTGGGCGGTGATGTCGTCGCCGCTCTCGGGGTCCTGCCCGACGACGCGGGGCAGGCTCAGCAGCTTCAGGGCGGTGTCCAGCTCGATGGTGGCCAGGTCCATGTCCTTGAACAGGCTGGCGGTGCGCGGCTTGACCTTGGCCGTCTTGCGAGCCGGCTTCTTCGCCGGCGTCTTGGCGGCGTCCCCGCCGTCGGCAGCCGCAGCCGGGTCCTCGGGCAGCACCTCGGTGACGTAGGGGCCGTAGCGCCCGGCCTTGGCCACGATGTCGCGACCGGTCTCCGGGTCCTGCCCCAGCACCCGGCCGTCGTCGGCCGAGGCCTCGAGCAGTTCGCGCCCCTTCTCGGGCGACATCTCGTCGGGGGCGATGTCGTCGGAGACCGTGGCCCGGCGCGCCTCGCCCTCGGCCCGGGTGTCCTCCACGTAGGGCCCGTACCGACCGACGCGCACCACGATGCCGTCACCGATCGGGATGGTGGAGACCCCGCGGGCATCGATCTCCCCCAGGTCCTGCACCAGGTCCCGCAGGCCCTCGGCGCTGCGGGCCTCGTCGCCGAAGTAGAACCGGCGCAGCCAGTCCACCCGGTGCTCGTCGCCGCGGGCAATGCGGTCCAGGTCCTCCTCCATGGAGGCGGTGAAGTCGTAGTCGACCAGCCGGGAGAAGTGCTGCTCCAGCAGCTGCGTCACGGCGAAGGCCAACCAGGTCGGGACCAAGGCGTTGCCCTTGGTGCGCACGTAGCCACGGTCCTGGATGGTGCCCACGGTGGCCGCGTAGGTCGAGGGGCGACCGATGCCCTTCTCCTCCAGCGCCTTCACCAGGGTGGCCTCGGTGTAGCGGGCCGGCGGGGAGGTCTGGTGCCCCTCCGCCTCGGCGCGCAGCACGTCCAGCGGGACCCCCTCGGACAGCTTCGGCAGCCGGCGCTCGGTCTCCTCCGCGGCGCGGCCGTAGCGCTCCTCGTCGCGGCCCTCCTCATAGGCGGCCAGGAAGCCGCGGAAGGTGATGACCGTGCCGGAGGCGGTGAACTCGGCCTCGCGCGCGGCGTGGTCCGCAGGCAGGGTGGCGGTCAGCTTCACCGTGGCGGTCGACCCCTTGGCGTCGGCCATCTGGGAGGCCACGGTCCGCTTCCAGATGAGCTCGTAGAGCTTGAACTCCTGGCCGTGCAGCTCACCGGCCACCTGGGCCGGGGTCCGGAACGAGTCACCGGCCGGACGGACCGCCTCGTGCGCCTCCTGCGCGTTCTTGCTGGCCTTGCCGTAGCGGCGCGGGGCGTCCGGCACGTAGTCGGCGCCGTAGAGGTCGCGGGCCTGACCGCGGGCGGCGTGGATCGCCGACTCCGACAGCGTCGTGGAGTCGGTCCGCATGTAGGTGATGTAGCCGTTCTCGTAGAGCGACTGCGCCACCCGCATCGTGGTCTTGCTGTTCAGCCGCAGCTTGCGGGAGGCCTCCTGCTGCAGCGTGGAGGTGGTGAACGGCGCCGACGGGCGGCGGGTGTAGGGCTTCTCGGAGACCTCGCGGACCACGACGTCGCCGGCGCGGGTGCCCTCGGCGATCGAGGTGGCGGCCGCGGCGTCCAGGTGGCGGACCGCGTCGGACTTCAGCACCCCGGAGTCGGTGAAGTCGCGCCCCGTGGCCACCCGCTTGCCGTCCGTGCCGGTCAGCCGGGCGGTGAAGGTCTGACCGCCACTGCCCTGCGGGGCGAAGTCGCCCTCGACGTCCCAGTAGCTGGCGGAGCGGAACGCCATCCGCTCCCGCTCCCGCTCGACCACCATCCGGGTCGCGACCGACTGCACCCGTCCGGCGCTCAGGCCCTGCTTGACCTTGCGCCACAACACCGGGGAGACCTCGTAGCCGTAGAGCCGGTCGAGCACCCGGCGTGTCTCCTGGGCGTCCACGAGGCGGGTGTCCAGGTCGCGGGTGTTGCTCGCCGCGCGCTGGATGGCCTCCTTGGTGATCTCGTGGAACACCATCCGCCGCACCGGGACCTTGGGCTTGAGCACCTCCAGCAGGTGCCAGGCGATGGCCTCGCCCTCGCGGTCCTCATCGGTGGCGAGCAGCAACTCGTCGGAGTCCTTCAGGGCGCGCTTGAGCTCGGTGACCTTCTTCTTCTTGTCGGCGTCGACCACGTAGTAGGGGTCGAAGTCGTTCTCGATGTCGATGGCGAACTTGCCGTACGGGCCCTTCTTCATGTCTGCCGGCAGCTCGCTGGGGTTCGGCAGGTCCCGGATGTGCCCGACGCTGGCGTCGACCTGATAGTCCGAGCCCAGGTACTCGCCGATCTTGCGGGCCTTGGCGGGTGACTCGACGATGACGAGTTTGCGGTTGCTCACGGGACGACCTCTTTCTGCACCTTCCGACGTGTCGCGGATTCGTCGCGACGTCGACGTCAGGGGGTGACCGGCCACACCGTAACCCATCAGGGCTGCACGAACACCGCCACCGTCCGGGCGGGCACGGTCAGGGTCGCGGACGCGGGGTCCCACGACGACTCCCTGACCACCTCGTCGGCGCCCGCCACCTGGACGGGCGACAGCTCCAGCGCGGCGCCCTCCAGCCCGGGCACCGCCTGGGCCACCGTCTCCGGCGTGGCGTTGAACACCACGACCAGGCCGTCCAGCTCCGGGTCGGCGTCCTCCCCGGCGGTGTCGTCGATCCGCAGCACGATCACGCCGTCGTGGGCGTCCTGGGTGCCGGACACCGGGAAGGTCACCTTCTGCCCGATCGCCTCGGCCGACCCCAGGCGGAACAGCGGGGTGGACTCCCGCAGCCGCAGCAGGTCCAGGGCCTGCGCGGACGCGGCCTGTATGTCGTCAGGCGCCGGGGCGAGGTCCGCGTCGGCCAACAGCGGGGCCAGGTAGTCCCACTTGTCCTCGTTGTCCTCCGCCGGGGGCAGGCCACGGCCGAAGCCGTTGTCGGTCAGGGTCAGGTCGAGCAGGTTGAACCAGTCGCCGCTGTCGTAGCTGTTGCGGTCCAGGCTCTTGCTGCGCAACAGGTCCGCGCCGGCGTGCCAGAACGCCGGGCCCTGCCCGAGGGTGACCGTCGCCAGGGACAGGGTGTTCATCCGCACCCGGTCCTGCATCGTGGTGGCGACCGGCAGCTTCAGCGCCAGGGAGTCGAAGAGCGTCTCGTTGTCGTGCGCGTCGACGTAGTTGACGACCTCGTCCGGGTCCTCGGCGTAGCCCGCCGGGGCCCCGTTGTAGTCGATCTCGGACCCGGCCACGGGGTCGCCCGTCTCGGCGCTGCGGAAGGTGTAGTCACGCAGGTTGCCGGCCAGCCCCAGCTGGACCAGGTCCGTGTCGTGCGCCAGGCTCGTCTGCTGCTCCTGCTCGTCGCCGTTCACCGGTGCCCCGTTGGGGTCGGTGAACTGGCCGGAGCCGAAGCCCTGCATGCGGGGGTCCTCGTCGAAGGGCCCACCGCCGCGCACGGCGTCCCGGATGCGGTCGTTGAAGGTGCCGATGCTGGTCCCGGTGAGCTGTCCCTGGATCGCCTGGCGGAACAACCGGTTGCCGGACACCTCCCCGAAGTCCCAGCCCTCGCCATACAGGGTGACGGCGGAGCCGTCGACCCCGTCCTGCTCCACGGTCAGGGCGTCCAGGCCGGCCCGCACCGCCGCCATGTTCTCCACCGAGTGGTGTCCCATCAGGTCGAAGCGGAACCCGTCGACCTTGTAGTCCCGGGCCCACAGCACGACCGAGTCGACCATCAGCTTCTCGGCCATCGCGTGCTCGGTGGCCACGTTCTGGCAGCAGGTCGAGGTCTCCACCCGGCCCATGGCGTTGAGGCGGTGGTAGTAGCCCGGCACGACGCGGTCCAGGACCGAGCGTTGGCCCTGACCGGACTCGGCGGTGTGGTTGAACACCTGGTCCAGCACCACCCGCAGCCCGGCATCGTGCAGGCCGCCGACCATGGTGCGGAACTCCACGACCCGCTCCCCGCCGTGGGCAGCTTCCGCGGACGAGGCGTAGGAGCCCTCCGGCACCGAGAAGTGCCACGGGTCGTAGCCCCAGTTAAACGCGTCGGTGCCCGCCTGGGCCTTCACGCAGGCCTGCTGCTCCTCGCTGTCCGGGGCCATCGACTCCAGGTCGCAGTCCGGCTCGGTCTGCTCGGCAGGATCCTCTTCGATGGAGGCGATGTCGAAGGTCGGCAGCAGGTGCACCGTGTTCATCCCCGCGTCGGCGAGCGCCCGCAGGTGCCGGGTGCCGTAGCCGTCATCGGCGAACGCCAGGTAGGAGCCCCGATGCGCCTCCGGGACGTCGGGGTCGCTCACCGAGAAGTCGCGGACGTGCAGCTCGTAGATCATCTGGTCCACCTCGTCCCCGAGCGCCGGCGGCGTGGCCTGCCGCCACAACTCCGGCGCCAGCGCCGGGTCGGCGAGGTCGACGAGCACCGAGCGGGTCGAGTTGAGGGTGAGCGCCACCGAGTACGGGTCGGTCACCAGGTTGGTCTCGACGGCACCGGTGGCGGGCACGAAGACGGTGACCTCGTAGAGATAGTTGCGCCCCGCCCAGTCGGGCCCGCCCTCGGCGCTCCAGACCCCGTCCGCGCCGCGGTCCAGATCGATCCGGCTGGCCTCCTCCACGGGCGCGTCGTCACCCGCACCCGCCGGCCACACCAGCAGGTCCACCTGCTGCGCGGTCGGCGCCCAGAGCGCGAGCGTCGGCACCCCGTCATCCCAGGTCACGCCCAGGTCGGCACTGCTGGCTCCCTCGGCATACAGCTGGTCGAGGACGCCCGGCACCTGCACCGCGGTGGCATCGCGGACCCTGCCCAGGTCGTCGTGCAGGGCGACCGCGACCTGCCCGCGCAGCAGGTCGGCCGCGTCCTGCGCGTCCGCCCCGTCCCACCGCAGCGCGAGGTAGTCCGCCAGGGCGGGGTGCCGCTCGAGCACCTCCTCGGGAAGCCCCTGCGGGTCCAGGGTCAGCGGGACGGAGGTGCCGCCGGTCAGCGTCTCGGCGTCGATCGCCAGACCCCCGTCCGGGGCCGCGTAGAGGCGCCAGGCGAGGAGGGCGGGGTCGGCGCCCTCCGGTATGCCGTCGGCGGGCCAGGCGAGCAGGCCCGGCTCGAGCCAGTAGGCCTTGGCTGCGGTCAGGTCCGGCGCGACGCCGGCCTCGGACGTGGTTGCGGTCACCTCGTGGGTCTCCAGGTCGTAGCTGATGGTCAGGACCACCCCATCGTCGGGGACGCTGACCGCGACGTTGTCCGCCGGGTAGCTCTCGTCCCAGGACAGGTCGTGGGCGACCTTGAACTCGTAGTTGCCGGCGGGCACCTCGGTGCTGGACCAGGTGTAGGTGCCGTCGCCGTCGGGGTCCTGCAGCCAGGGCCGCATGCAGTCCGGCGCCCAGTCGTCCGGGCAGCCCAGCTCGGACTGGAAGCTCCCCGGCGCGGTGAGCACCGGGTCCTGCACGTCGCTGGTCACCCAGTGGGTGGCGTGGTCGTAGTAGAAGGTGACGTCCCCACCGGGGGCGGTGTAGGGGATGTCGGCGCCGCCCGGCTCGCCGCCCGCGCCGTAGTTCTCATCCCAGGAGCGGTCGATGGCCGCCTTGTAGGCGTAGTCGCCGGCGGGCAGGTCGTAGGTCCCCTTCCAGATCTGGTCGTCCTCGTCCAGGCTCAGCTGCGCCTGGTCGCAGGCCGGCTCCCAGTCGCCGGCACAACCCATCTCGGTGTTGTGCGAACCGGGCACCGACACGAAGTCGGGCTGCTCGACCGGGTCGACCGGCCCCGGGCCGGGGTCGGTGCCGCCCCCGCCGGGCTCCCCCACGATGCCGAAGGAGGAGTCGACCGAGAGGTTGCCGTGCGCGTCCTGCAGGATCGCGCGGTACTCCAGGAGCGTGCCGTGCGGCAGGTCGGTCACGTCATGGAATACCCGGTAGGGCGCGTTGTCGTCGGTGCCCAGCACCGTCCACGCCTCAGTGCCGACGGGGCGGTAGGCCAGCGTGGTCTGTGCGAAGGCCGAGCCTGCCGCCGGGGCGGTGGCCGTGGCCGGCACCGCCGCCCGGATCTCGGCGCGGCCCCCGACCGTGGTGCCGCCCGGACCGTCCGGGGACGGGGTGACCAGGTGCACCTGCGGGGCCTTGCGGGACCGGGGCAGCGCCCGCCCTTCCCAGACCTCCACGGACAACGGTGCGACCTCCGCGGTGACCCTGCCCTCGGTGTCGCTGCGCAGCGTGCCGGTGTCGCCGTACCGCGCCCGGAAGGCGATCGACCGGCTGCCCGTCGGGAACGTCGCCGAGGCGGTCTCGGTGGAGTTGTTGGCGACCACGAGGTACTCGACATTGCGGTCGGTGTCCCACCGGCTCACCGCAAAGATCCCCGCGCCCGAGGAGGCGTAGCGGTGCTGCTGGGCGCCGTCGACCAGCGCGGGGTGCTCCGCGCGCAGCTTCGCCAGCCCGGCGATCTGCCGGTAGAGCGGGTGGTCGGTGTCGTACCGGTCCATGCTCCCGGAGGGGGCCCCGATCACCGGCTCCTCGGCATACTGCTCCACCTGCGTGGCGAACATGTCCTGCCGCGCGTCCTTGTCCCCGCCCGAGCCGATGAAGCCCTGCTCGTCGCCGTAGTAGACCACCGGCTGGCCACGGGTCAGGAACATCAGGGCGTTGGACAGTTCGACCCGGTCCTGCAGGTCCTGCCCCTCGTGCCCGGACCCGGCGAGCATCATCGCGGCCCGGCCCATGTCGTGGTTCCCGGTGAAGGTGGGCAGTTGGTAGGCGTTGGAGTCGGCGTCGGTGTAGTAGTCGTCCATCGCGTAGAGGTCCCGCAGCCCGGTCGTCGCCGCACCCTTGGCGAAGTCGACGGCCCGCCCCTGGAAGCCGAAGTCGATGGTGGCCGGCATCCCGCCCGTCGTCGTGTACTCGCTCATCACCCGCGGGTCCCCGTCGTAGACCTCACCGAACATGAAGAAGTCGGGGTTGCCCTCCCGCGCGGACTCCAGCACGCGCGGGCTGAACTCCTGCCAGAACTCCATGTTGACGTGCTTGACGGTGTCGACCCGGAAGCCGTCGATGCCGAAGTCGGCCCAGGTGGAGTAGATGTCGACCATCCCGTCGACCACCTCGTGCCGCTCGGTCCACAGGTCGTCGAGCCCCACGAAGTCGCCGTAGGTGTTGGACTCGCCGGAGAAGGTCGAGTCCCCCCGGTTGTGATAGAGCCGCGGGTCGTTGAGCCACTCGGGCACCTTGACGGTCGCATCCTCCTCGGTGCGGAACTCGGGCACGTAGGGGAAGGAGATCTGCGGGTCGATCTCGGGGAAGCTGTCGGTCCCGGCGTAATCGACGTCGTCGAAGATCTCCCCGTCGGCGTCGCGGTAGGGGCTGGTCTCCTTGCTGATGTATGCCGTGTCCCCGCCCTCGTAGGCGATCACGTCGGCGGTGTGGTTGGTGATGATGTCGAAGTAGACCTTCATCCCCCGCTCGTGCGCCTCGTCGATGAGCTCGGTCATCTCCTCGTTGCTGCCCAGGTGCGGGTCGATCTGGGTGAAGTCGGTGATCCAGTAGCCGTGGTAGCCGGCGCTGGCGTCCGCCCCGCTGCCTTGCACGGGACGGTTCTTGAACGAGGGCGTGAGCCAGATCGCGGTGGTCCCCAACCCCTCGATGTAGTCCAGCTGCTCCCGGATCCCCGCCAGGTCGCCGCCGTGGTAGAAGCCCTTGTCGGTCGGGTCGAACCCGTGCTCCAGCCGGTCGCCGTCCAGCCCGCCCCGGTCGTTGGAGGGGTCGCCGTTGGCGAACCGGTCGGCCAGCACGAAGTAGAACTGCTCCCCCGTGACCGGCTCGCGCAGGCTCTCCCCGGCCAGGGCCCGGTCCTGCGCGCTCACGTCGTCGCCGGCGAGCTCCGTCGGCGCCACGGTCACCGCGTGGGTCCCGTCGTGGTAGCCGAACTCCAGGGTGGCCGGGCCCTCCAGCACCAGCGGCAGGTTGTCGGCCGGGTGGCTTTCCTCCCACCCGCCGTCCAGGGCGATCTTGAACTCCCACTCGCCCGCGGGCACCTCGAAGGTGCCGCGGTAGGCCGTGCCCTCCCCCTCCTCGTCCGTCCCGTCTTCGTCCGTCGGCGTCAGCCGGGTGGTCTCACAGGCGGGCATCCAGTCCTCGGCGCACCCCAATTCGTCCTGCAGCGAGCCCACCAGGGTGACCACACGTTCCTCGGCAGGTGCCGCCGTGACCTCCGTCGGGGACGCCCCGACGGGGCCGGCGGCCGCGGTGACGACGAGCGCTGCCGCGCACAGGGTCGGGGGCAGGAAGCGGGCCATGGGATCTCCAGTGATCTCAGCGGGTCGGGTGGTGGTGCCGGGCCGGCGCACCCGCCAGCCTTCGTCGACAGCACCCTAGGTCCGCTTTGTCGCGAAAGCCACGGCTTCTCGCAAGATTTTGCAGAGTCCAGACCTTCCAGCGTCGTGGGTCACGGTCTCCTCTGCGTGACCCAGAGCCGGATGACCCCCTCCACCACGACGGCGCCGTCGGTGCGGACTGCCCTGACGCGCACCGGGACGTCCGGGTCCTCCCCGGTCCAGGCCGCCGGGTCCGTCTCGGCGATGCAGGTCACGTCCGTGTCCGCCTTCGCGGGATAGGTCACCTCCATCCCCTTGGGGATCCACCGCTTGTCCGCCGGGACGGACGCCTCGGCGAGCGCGCCCATCGCGGCCTCCAGCCCGTTGCAGACCGCGATGACGTGCAGGGTGCCGATGTGGTTCTGCACCCTGCGCCGCTTGCGCACGACCAGCTCCGCACGGTTGGGCTCGATCACGGTGAACGCGGGCCGCACGGTGGCGAAGTAGGGGGCCTTGCGCGCGAACGCGAGGGAGAAGGCGCGCCGTCCCATCGGCACCCGGGAGGACTTCTGCCACAGCGCAAGGAGTTGGGTCACGGCCCCTCCTCGTCGACGTCCACGGCCGACCCCGCGAACTGCGACTGGTAGAGCGCGGCGTACGCACCCCCGGCCGTGAGCAGCTCCTCGTGGGTGCCCTGCTCGACGATCGCGCCGTCCTGCATCACCAGGATCAGATCGGCGTCCCGGATCGTGGAGAGCCGGTGGGCGATGACGAAGCTGGTCCGGTCGCTGCGCAACGCGTTCATCGCGTGCTGCAACAGCAACTCGGTGCGGGTGTCCACCGAGGAGGTGGCCTCGTCCAGGATGAGCAGGGCCGGGTCGGACAGAAAGGCCCGGGCGATGGTGACCAGCTGCTTCTCGCCGGCGCTGATGTTGCCGCCCTCGGCGTCCAGCATCGTGTCGTACCCCTCGGGCAGGGAGTGCACGAACCGGTCCACGTAGGTGGCCTCGGCCGCCTGCTGGATCTCCTCCGCCGAGGCCTCCGGCCGACCGTAGGCGATGTTCTCCCGGATCGTCCCCTGGAACAGCCAGGTGTCCTGCAGCACCATCCCGATCCGCGAGCGCAGACCCTGCCGGGTCAGGGCGGTGATGTCCACCCCGTCCAGCGTGATCCGCCCCGAGTCCAGCTCGTAGAACCGCATCAGCAGGTTGACCAACGTGGTCTTGCCGGCACCGGTCGGCCCGACGATCGCGACCGTCTGCCCAGGGCGCACCTGCAGGTCCAGGTCGTGGATCAACGGACGCTCCGGGTCGTAGGAGAACGCGACGTCCTCGAACGCGACCTCACCGCGGGGATCCTGCAGGGTGACCGGCTGACCGCTCTCGGGCTGCTGCTCCTGCGCGTCCAGCAACTCGAAGACCCGCTCGGCCGAGGCCACCCCAGACTGCATGAGGTTGGCCATCGAGGCGACCTGCGTCAGCGGCTGGGTGAACTGGCGGGAGTACTGGATGAAGGCCTGCACCTCGCCCAGGCTCATCGTGCCGGAGGCGACCCGGAGCCCCCCGAGCACCGCGATGACCACGTAGTTCAGGTTCCCGACGAACATCATCGTCGGCATGATGATGCCGCTGACGAACTGGGCCCCGAACCCGGCGGAGTACAGGTCGCCGTTGGCCTTGTCGAAGGCGCGCCGGCTCTCCTCCTGCCGCCCGAACACCTTGATCAGCTCGTGCCCGGTGAAGGACTCCTCGACGATGCTGTTGACCTCGCCGGTGTGCCGCCACTGCCGGATGAAGTAGGCCTGCGCCCGTTTGCCGATCACGGCGGTCAGCACCATGGAAACCGGGATCGTGATCAGCGCCACGAGCGCCAACGTCGGCGAGATCACGAACATCATGGTCACCATCGCGACCACGGTGAGCAGCGAGGTCAGCAGCTGGCTCAACGTCTGCTGCAGGCTCTGCGAGACGTTGTCGATGTCGTTGGTGACGCGGCTGAGCAGCTCCCCCCGGGGTTGCCGGTCGAAGTAGGGCAGCGGCAACCGGTTGAGCTTGTCCTCGACATCGCGGCGCAGCCCGTAGATCGTCCGGTTGACGACCACGACCAGCACCCTGGCCTGCACCCAGGACAGCAGCGAGGCGACCAGGTAGATGCCCAGGACCCACAGCAGCACCTCGGCCACCGCCGGGAAATCGATGCCCTGCCCGGGGACCAGGAAGTCCATCGCGCCGATCATGTCGGCCATGCTGTCCTCGCCGGTGTCCCGCAACTCCTGCACGACCTCGTCCTGGCTGACCCCTGGGGGCATCTGCGTGCTGATCCACCCCGCGAAGATCAGGTCGGTGGCCCGGGCCAGGATGTAGGGCCCGACCGCGTTGAGCACGACGCTGACCGCGGCCAGGACCACGACCACGAGGAGCAGTGCCCGGTCCGGACGCAGCAGGCCGAGCAGCCGTTTGGCGCTGGCCACGAAGTGGGTCGGCTTCTCCGCCGGGACCCCGAGCCCCCCGCCGGGTTGCCCGTGGGTCGGCCGCGGCCCGCGACGTTCCTCGGCGGCCTTCTCCTCGGCCGACTTGATCCCCTCGCTCACGGCGCCACCTCCGCCACGAGCTGGGACTGGACGATCTCCTGGTATGTCGTGCAGCTGGCAAGGAGCTCCTCGTGCGTGCCCGTGCCGACCACCTCCCCGTCCTCCAGGACGACGATCTGGTCGGCGTCGATGATGGTCGACACCCGCTGGGCGACCACGATCACCGTGGCGTCGGCGGTCACCGGCTCCAGCGCGGCACGCAGCCGGGCGTCGGTGGTCAGGTCGAGGGCCGAGAAGGAATCGTCGAAGAGGTAGACCGCGGGGCGGCGCACCAGGGCCCGGGCGATCGCGAGCCGTTGCCGCTGACCCCCGGAGACGTTGCCGCCGCCCTGGGCGATCGGGGAGTCGATCCCCTCCGACATCTCCTGCACGAAGTCGGCGCCCTGGGCGATCCGCAGCGCCTCCCAGAGCTGCTCGATGTCGGCGTCAACGTCGCCGTAGCGCAAGTTGTCCGCGACCGTTCCCGTGAACAGGTAGGGCTTCTGCGGCACCAACCCGATCCGGCCCCACACCTCCTCCAACCCGGCCGACCGCACGTCGACGCCGCCGATCCGCACCGACCCGGCGGTCACGTCATACAGCCGGGGGATCAGGGACAGCAGGGTGGACTTGCCCGCCCCGGTGGACCCGATGATCGCCGTGGTGCGGCCCGGCCGCGCGGTGAACGAGACATCCCGCAGCACCGGCTCCTCCGCGCCGGGGTAGGCGAAGGTGACCTCCCGGAACTCGACCGGGACCGGCCCTGCCGGGATCGGCTCCGGTCTGGCCGGAGGACGCACGCTCGTCTCGGTGTCGAGCACCTCGACGATGCGGCCCGCGGACACCGCACCACGCGGGATCATGGTCGCCATGAAGGTCGCCATCATCACCGACATGAGCACGAAGATCAGGTAGGACATGAAGGCGGTCAGCGCGCCGATCTGCATCTGACCGCCCTCGATGCGGTGCGCGCCGAACCACAGCACGGCCACCGTCGAGGCGTTGAAGATCAACATCACGACGGGGAAGACCATCGCCATGAGCTTGCCCACGGCCAGGGCGGTCCCCGTGTACTGCGTGTTCGCCTCGGCGAACCGGGCGCGCTCGTGGTCCTCGCGGACGAAGGCGCGGACCACCCGGATCCCGGTGATCTGCTCGCGCAGGATCCGGTTGACCCAGTCGACCGACTCCTGCATCAGCGTGAACTGGGGCACCATCTTGCGGATGACGAGCGCGACGAAGATCGCCAGCAACGGCACCGCGACCGCCATCAGCCAGGACAGCCCGACGTCCTCACGCAGCGCCATCACCACCCCGCCGACCATCATGATCGGCACCGTCACCATCAGCGTGAGCCCCATGAACAGCACCATCTGCACCTGGGTGACGTCGTTGGTCGACCGGGAGATCAGCGTCGGCGCGCCGAAGCGGCCGACCTCCTGGGCGCTGAAGCTGGCGACCCGGTCGAAGACGGAGGCGCGCACGTCGCGCCCCACGGAGGCGGCGGTGCGTGAGCTGAGGTAGGTCGCGGCGATCGTCACCGTGATCTGCAGGAGGGAGACGCCGAGCATGACCGCCCCGAGCCGCAGGATCGGCTCGGTCAGCCCGAGCGC
This sequence comes from Ornithinicoccus sp., assembly GCF_057176825.1. NCBI lineage: Bacteria > Bacillati > Actinomycetota > Actinomycetes > Micrococcales > Intrasporangiaceae > Ornithinicoccus > Ornithinicoccus sp. Next base: position 3,648,433 of record NZ_CM169976.1, read on the forward strand.
CACCCCCTCGTCGATGATGCGGCCGTTCAGGCTGGGCAGGAACAGCGAGGCGATGGTGCTGGCCAGTTGCAGGACCAGCACGAGCCCGACCAGGCCGGCATACGGCGCCAGGTGTGTCCGCAGGAGCCTGACCAGTGTCGATCCGGAGGCGTTTGGCACCAGAGCAGCATAAGCAGGTCCGGCGCCTGCCTCACCCCTGTTTATCCCCTGTCGCTGCTACGGGTTATCTCCTGGCGCAGTTACGGGCTGACGAACGGGAGCTCCCCGGTGCTGTACATCGAGACCACGGTCTGGGGCGAGCGGCCGTCCACCATGCCGAGGGTGAGGACCGCGACCGGACCATCGACAGCGGCGTCCCGGACGGTGACCAGGTCGCTCAACGGGAGGCCCGACTGGATGCTCTCGGAGTCGGCGAAGCGGCGCTCGAGGCCGGGTGCCGCCTCGCTCGCGGCGTCCTCGGAGGCGAAGTGGTAGGCGAGGGTCACGACCGCCTCCTCGCCCTCCACGCCGAAGCCGATGCCCAGCACGTCGAAGGAGACCGACCCCAGGTCCCCGTGAATCTCCTCGAGTCGCTCCATGGCCGCCGCCGCATCGTCCTCAGCGCCCGGCCGGCCGGCGATGCTCCACACGTCCAGGGGCCGGCTCGGGCCGAGGACCGCCCCGACGACATCGGCCTCGTCCAGCGCTTCGGCCACCGCCGCGTAGGACGCGTGGTCGGCGAAGGTGTCCGCCTCCCCGGCGACCCACGCAGACACGGCGGTGGTGCTGGGTGAGGCGGCGAGCCTCGAGTCCGCCTGTGCCATCCGCAGGGGCACGCCGAGCTGGCGCGCTGGGGTGGAGTCGGAGGGGTTGATCTGGCCGTCCTCCCCCTCACCGGCGGTGGAGACCCCGTCGGCGACCTCGGGGAGCCCGGCCAGGGCGTCCTCCGGCAGGTCGCCGGTCACGACCGTGAACGACTCGGGCGCCGCGTGCATCTCGGTGAACGCGTCGACGTCGCTCGGTGACCAGCCGAGTTCCTCGGCGAACTGCGCGTCCCGCTCCAGCGCCGACACGAACAGCTGCGGCAGGGGCACGTAGACGGGGAGAAACTCCCGGTCCTGGGGTAGTCCGCTGAGCCGGCTCGCCCACCGTGCGAAGTCCTCGCCGTCCTCGGGTCGCTCCAGTCCGGCGAGCTCACCGGCCGCGGTCAGGTCGCCAGTGCTGACTAACACCCCCTCCGCCGACGAGTGCGGCAACTCGGCCAGCGCCCCGAGCACGGTGTAGTCCTCCCCCGCGACCAGCCCGCCACTGCCCGAGCCGCCGCAGGCCGCGAGCGTGAGGCAGAGTGCGAGTGCGCCGGCTGCGCGGCCGGTTCGATAACGGGTCATCAGTACTCCTCAGTGCGTCATCTCAGGGTGGGTGAGCATCCCCGCGGCGACCAGTTCGTGGATCAGGTCCCCACCGGTGTCGAGGGTCGCCGCTGCGTCGACCCCGAGGAGTCCCGCGATCGCCTGGAGGGCCTGGCGGGCGGTCAACTCTCCGTCGCACACCCCGACGAGGGCGGCGCCGACGGTGTCCAGCCGCACCGTTCGACGCAGCCCCCCGCCCTGGCGGAGCTGGATGACGGTCGGGTCGGCCGCTCCGGGACGGCCGACTCGCTCCTCGGTGACGTCGGCGGCCACGGTCCAGGCCCGGTCGAGCAAGTCGTCCCGGGTGTGCTCCGCCAGCCAGGTCCGCGTCCTGAGCCCAGCCAGCACGGTGGGACCCATCGGGTGCGCCACAGCCCCTGTCTCCTCGACCAAGTCGCGCCACGGCCCCCGGTCCGTCGCGGGCCGTTGCAGGGTGATCACGCCGAAGCCGACCTCCTCCACCCCGCGGCTGCTGAAGTCGGCGAGCCAGGCGTCATACAGCTCCTCGAACTCTGGTGTCCCCGGGCGGTGACCTCCGTCGCGGACCCAGGTCTCGGCATACTCCGCGGGGTCCTGGGTGTCACGTTGGACCACCCAGGCGTCCAGCCCGGTCCCCTCCAACCAGCCACCGACCCGGTCGCGCCAGTCCTCCCCCAGGCCGGTCTCCCAGTTGCCCAGGAGCTGGGCGATCCCCCCGGGCCGGAGATGGTCCGCGACAGACCGGACAAGCTCGGCCACCAGAGTGTCGCCGGTGCCCCCGCCGTCGCGGTACTCATAGACCGGCACACCCTCGGCCCGCGGGGTGATGACGAACGGTGGGTTGGACACGATGAGGTCGAACTGCTCCCCGGCGATTGGGTCGAGGAGCGAGCCCGTCCGTAGGTCGAGGGGCAGGTCGTTCAGGACGGCGTTGAAGCGGGCGTAGGCGATCGCCCTGACCGAGATGTCGGTGGCCGTGACCGACTGCGCGTGCCCCGACAGGTGCATCGCCTGGACCCCGCACCCGGTGCCCAGGTCGAGGGCCTTGTCCACCTCCGGTCTGGGGGTCCAGTGGGCAAGGGTGGCCGAGGCCCCGCCCAGGCCCAGGACGTGGTCGGTCGGCAACGGGCCTGCGACGGTGGTCTCCCCGTGGTCGGACGCGAGCCACCACTCGTGCTGCTCGTCCCCATAGGGCCGCAATTCGCACGGCGCCCGATCATCCGACAACAGCCCCATGGTGCGCAGCCCCATCGAGCCGGTCCGCGGCAGCGCCTCGTCCAGCGCGCCGTCGGCGACGGGGAGCCCCAGGACCCAGAAGCGGATCAGCGTGCCGAGCGTGCCGGCCTCGCCGCCCTCGCGGGCGTCCTGAGTCGCACGAACCGCCGGCCCGGTGTGCCCCCGGTGCAGTGCCCCCGCGGCGACCGGGCCGAGGAACTCCTGCACCCGGTCGACGGTGTACCCGCACTCGAGCAGGTCGGCCCTGAGCGCGGCAGCCTGCTCCGGGGTCCCCACCGGGGGCGCGAAGCCTGCTCCCGGGGACTCGAAGCCTGCTCCCGGCTGCTCGACGGCTGCGCCCGGCGGACTCTGGGTGGGTTGGATCGGGTCCACGGCGCCTACCGTAATGGTGGCCGCCGGCTCATCAGCGGATCTGCCGCGCGTTCTCAGAACGGTGGCGGCGGCTCCTGGACCGTGGGATCCATCGGGGTCTCGGCCTCCCCCGTCAGGTCGGCACCGATCTCGGCCAGGATCTCCTCGGGTGTGGGCTGGTCCGGAGGCGGACCGGGGCGGCGCCTACTGCCCGGGCCCGACACGCGGTGACGGAGCTGGATGGGTGCCGTCCGGTGCAGGCTCCGCCGGGACTCGTCGACCAGGTCATTGTCTGCGTGATCGTCGTGCCCTGCCAGCCGGTCGTCCGGGTCACGATGCGCCAGGGCAGCGAACACCAGGCGATCCTGCAGGTCCCTGTCGCCCTCGGCTGCGCTCAGGTCCTCCATCGCCGATGACCCCACAGAGGCCCCCGAGGACGACCCGGCAGAGGACCCCGGGGACGACCCGGCAGAGGACCCCTGCGATGTGTAGGCCCGGTAGTCGTGTGCCCGCGTCGTGTAGCACCGACCGAACAGGGTGGTCCACGTGACCCGCCTCGTCCGGTCCATCGAGGTCTGCCACACCTTCCAGGTCTTGAGCTGGTGATGCGGCTTGTGCTTGGCGCTCAGACCCGTCTCCGAGGTCAGTCCGCCAGTCACCCCGTCGACGTAGGGGATCTCGTGATCGAGCTCGCAATCGTCCACGGGAACGAGGCATCCAGGCGCCCGGCAGTGCCTGTCCGCAGCGCGGATCTGGGTGCGCATCGGCGCATCGGGTCGGTAGGAGGTGACAGACCTCTCCACCGCCCTGCCGTCCATTGGATCGGTGACCAGACGGTGCAGCACGCCCCCGGTTGCGGCCGCGAGCTCACGCACGTGCTCGGCCGAGAGATACCCGTGCCCCGGTATGGCACCGACCCCGTCGCTCCCGGCCCCCAGCAGCACGTCCAGCGGGACGATGACCTCAAGGTTGATCGTGGGCTGCCCGGCGATGATGCGGGCGACGTCCTCCCCTACCTCGCTCACGAGGTCGTCGCTGTCTGCGTCGTTCTCCCCTTCGGGACTGGTCTCCCGTTCCGGCCTGGTCTCAGTTTCCGACCGGGTCGCGCCTTCCGACCGGGTCGCACCCTCCGGCCTGGTCCTACCTCCCGAGCCGTTCGCGCGCTGAGGGGGCGGGACCGTCGTCCCGTGGACGAGCAGCGACATCGCGATGTCCGAACGCAACTGCGCCAGGGTCCGAGGGTCGCCGGCCGCCTTGACGGCCCGGGCAATGCGGTCGATCCGATCAATCGCGGCGACCACCGAACTGGTCCCACCGGTGATGGTGAGCGTCCCCGTGCCGTCGTCCTCCAGCTCGGCATACGCATCCCGTCGTGCCACCGCGGCACGCCGGGAGGCCCGGGCTGCCTCGGGATCCTCACCGAGCAGCGCCGCCAACAAGCGGGCCAGGTCGTCCTTGGTCTCACCGAGGGAGGACCGTGCCCGGTCCCCCGGGTCAATGCCGGAGTCACGGGCCGACTTCGCCCGGTCCGAGCCTGGGCCGAACATGCGAGCCGCGACCTGCGCGGCGATCTCGACGGGCATCCGACGGCAGGCCTGCCACCAGGTCCGCACCTGCGACCACTGTGCCTCGCCCGTGGCCATCGCCGTCAGCGGAATGGCCACCGCCTGCCGCGGACCGAGCGCGAATCCGACCCGGTCGTGGCAGTCCTGGATCCCCCAGCCGGTGAGCAGCTGCAGCTCGTGGGCCACCACGGACTTCGTCTTGGCGCGCCAGCGTTCCCGGGCGGTCTTGGACAGCTCCTCCGCGCCTGCCACGTCGTCGCGGGCCAGGAGCTCCTCGCCCGTCGCCTCGGCGATGTCTCCCAGGACGCCGCTGAGTGCGGCGTCGGACCAGCGCCCGAGCACGAGAAGCCCCTCGGCCGCGGCCACGAGTTCGTCGTCCGTGGCTCGGTGCCTGCGGACGGAGCTCGGCCGTGCGGGCTCCTGCACCGAGGTGTCGCCCGCGAGGAGCGCCGCGGACACGGCACACAGGTGCTCGACGATGTGGGAAGGGAAGCCCGACGCCTCCAGCACCGCCGGTAGCGCAGCGCGTCCCGCACCGGGGGCAGGCACCGCCGACTCAGGTGCCTCCACCCCCGCCGACTCAGGTGCCTCCACCCTCGCCGACTCAGGTGCCTCCACCTCCGTCGGCTCAGGAGCTGCGGGGTCCGCACCCTGCTTCCCGGGGTGCGCCTCGGACGCCAGCCACTGCTCGGCAAGCCGGGCTGCGCGATGGGCCTCCGCCACGGCTGACGCGTCCGGACGGCACCAACCCATGGCACCAGGTGCGCGTGCCCCAGGCGCCCCGCCGGCCATGCCCTGCCGCCGACGTGCCGCGCCCGCGTGCCAGGCCCGGAAGGCGTCGGCCGCCACGGGGTCCCGGTCGGAGCCGATCCGGCAGCGCAGCTCCCCCACATCCGCACCCCTCGTCATACCGGTCACCGACTCCACCCCCTCCCAGAGGATTCATGTCCCGCGGGGCCCCTCCGGCCCCCCGGATCAAGCTGATACCCACACGCTAGCGCGCGCCACCGACAGAGCCGCTGACCTGCGACAACGTCGATCTACCACTCCCACATGAAGCCGCAGATCGTCTCCTCGACGTCGCTGCGAAATGCGTGCACCGAGTGGTCGGCGCGCAGCGCGATCTGCTCCCGCTCCAGCGGCCCGGCGCCCAGCTCTCCCCACCGGGCCCAGTCGACCCGTCGCGGCAGACGATCGGGGTGGAACTGAACCTCCAGGGCCATCGCCCCCACGGGCCGGCGCACGCCCCGGCGGAACTCCGGGGGCGGCGCGGTGTCGTAGTGGAAGACGGTCTGGTACTCCATCGTGGCGGTCTCCCCGGGGGCCAGCTCACTGGGGAACTGGATGTCCACCGCGAAGATCCCGGCGCCGAGCGGGTGAACCCGCCCGGCCCTTCCGCCGCGGGTCACCTCGATCGACGCCGCCGACGTATCGAACCGGTAGGTGTAGTGCGAGATCGGCTCCACCGCCTCGATGACCTGCATCGTGACGTGCCGTAGCGGCAGGCCTTGGCGCCCGAGGATGTGGTGCTCGTTGAGCGCGCGGGTCCGGTACTGCGCCCCGTTGACCGGTGACCGCACCACGTCCAGCACCGGCGACGGCGGCTCCCGATCGGCACGCAGCTGCTCCCACAGTTGGGCCCGGTGCACGTCCGTGAACTCGAAGGCCTGGATGAACCACTCCAGCGTCCGCCGGGACAGTACGTGCCCCGACAGGGCCCGGCCGACCGGGTCCTTCAGCCGACGCGGCAAGCGATCGTCCGACTCGTCAACCTCTCCCCTGTCCCACAAGTACTCCGCGATCACCATGGCCACGGCCCCCTGGTGCACCTCCACCGCCCCCGCACGCAACACGTGCCGACGCCACTGCCGCCGGTACGGCTCGTACTCGGCCAGCAGTGACCTGAGCAGGAGTCCGGCGCCGGGAGCACTTCGGCGCCCGGGGTGCGTACTCATGGGAGTTCCTTGCGTCGGGCTGGCGATCACGTTACCAATCTCTGTGCGCGCGCACACTGTTCGAGAACGCTGCCGGAGACACTCTCCGGGGCCGGACGACGCCGACCCCCCGGCCACGTGGGCCAGGGGGTCGGTATGCCGTCACGCAGGGGCCGCGGGGCCCTGCGGTGGGCGGGGGGGTCAGCTGCCGGCGGATCCCGCCGAGACGGACTCGTCGACGTCGCCGCCGATGGCCAGGTCCCGACGCTTGCTGATCCACACCGCGACCACGATCACGGCCAGGGCCACGAGGGCGATCAGCCAGCGGAGCATGTCGTTGGCGTTGTCCCCGATGGACAGCGACACGATGGCCGGGGCGATCAGCAGCGCCACCAGGTTCATCACCTTCAGCAGCGGGTTGATCGCCGGGCCGGCGGTGTCCTTGAACGGGTCGCCGACCGTGTCGCCGATGACCGTCGCCTCGTGGGCTGCCGTGCCCTTGCCACCGTGGTGACCGTCCTCGACGATCTTCTTGGCGTTGTCCCAGGCACCGCCGGAGTTGGCCAGGAACACCGCCATCAGCACGCCGGCGCCGATCGCGCCCGCCAGGTAGCCCGCCAGGGCACCGACACCCAGGGAGAAGCCGACCGCGATCGGGGCGAAGATCGCCAACAGACCCGGGGTAGCCAGCTCACGCAGGGAGTCCTTGGTGCAGATGTCGACGACGCGGGCGTACTCCGGCTTCTGCGTGTAGTTCATGATGCCGGGCATCTCGCGGAACTGGCGGCGCACCTCGAAGACGATGGCGCCCGCAGCCCGGGTGACCGCGTTGATGGCCAGACCGGAGAACAGGAAGACCACTGCGCCACCGAGCAGCACCCCGACCAGGGCACGCGGGTCGAAGACCAGGAACGACTGGAACAGCGAGCTGCCGTCCTCCGCGCTCACCTCGGAGCCGCTCTCCACCATGTCCCGCACCGAGGTGACGATGGCGTCCAGGTAGGAGCCGAAGAGCGCGGTCGCGGCGAGCACCGCCGTGGCGATGGCGATGCCCTTGGTGATCGCCTTGGTGGTGTTGCCGACCGCGTCCAGGTCGGTGAGGATCTGCGCGGCCTCACCGTCCACGTCACCGGACATCTCGGCGATGCCCTGCGCGTTGTCCGAGACCGGGCCGAAGGTGTCCATCGCGACGATGACGCCGACCGTGGTGAGCAGACCGCACCCGGCCAGGGCGACGAAGAACAGGGAGAGGATCAACGACCCGCCGCCAAGGGTGAACAACAGGTAGACGGCCGCCGCGATCGTCGCGGAGGTGTAGACGGCCGACTCCAGGCCCACGCCGATACCGGAGAGCACCACCGTGGCCGGGCCGGTCAGCGAGGTCCGGGCCACGTCCTTGGTCGGCCGGTCCTCGGTGCCGGTGAAGTAGCCGGTCAGCCACAGGATGAACGCCGCCAGCACGATGCCGATGATCACGGCGGCCGCGCCGCGGACGGCCGGGTTGAAGTCGGGCTGGGACGTCGCACCCAGGAAGAGTGACATCGGGTCGTTGACCTCGATGCCGTCGAAGTCCCACGGCAGGAAGACGAAGGCGGCCAGCGCGGAGGCGCCGGCGGCGACCAGCGCGGAGACGTAGAAGCCCCGGTTGATCGCGGACAGCCCGCTCTCACCCGGTCGGGTCTTGGTGATGTAGACGCCCATGATCGCGGTCAGCGTGCCGATCGCGCAGATGATCAGGGGGAAGGACAGGCCGCTCACGCCGAGCGCCGCGGTGCCGAGGATCAACGCTGCAACCAGCGTCACGGCATACGACTCGAAGAGGTCCGCGGCCATCCCGGCGCAGTCACCGACGTTGTCGCCGACGTTGTCCGCGATGGTGGCGGCGTTGCGCGGGTCGTCCTCGGGGATCCCCGCCTCGACCTTGCCCACCAGGTCCGCGCCGACATCGGCCGCCTTGGTGAAGATGCCGCCGCCGACCCTCATGAACATGGCCAGCAGCGCAGCGCCGAACCCGAAGCCCTCGAGGACCTTGGGGGCATCACCCTGATAGAGCAGCACCACCAGGGAGGCACCGAGCAGCCCGAGGCCGACGGTGAACATGCCAACCGTGCCACCGGTGCGGAACGCGATCCGCATCCCCAGGTCCTTGCCCGTGGTGCGCGCGGCCTCGGCGACGCGCATGTTGGCCTCGGTGGCCAGGCTCATACCCAGGTAGCCGATCGCCGCGGAGGACCCGGCTCCCAGGAGGAAGAACACCGAGCGTCCGCCCCGCACCCACCAGTCGTCGGCGGGCAGCGCCATGAGGAGGAAGAAGGCCAGGACCGCGAAGACACCGAGGGTCTTGAACTGCCGTTGCAAGAACGCCTGCGCACCCTCCTGCACCGCGGCACCGATCTGTTTCATCGAGTCCGTGCCTGCCGAGGTCGTCAACACCTCCTGCCGGAAGCGGAAGCCCATCACCAGGGCAGCAACCGAGATCAGCAACACGACCACGACGATGGAGTACTCCCCACCGCCGAGATCGATGTCACGCGTCAGAACAGGCGTCATCGTTCCTCCTGGGCACGTCGGCATCGACGCACGGACCGTTGTGATGTTGCGGCAACTCTAGGGGGTGCACCCCGACAATCCGTGTCCGACCCACGGCATACCGTGTCCGACGATGACCGACCCACCCACCGGACCCTCCCGGTTCGACCCCTCACGGGTGCTCGCGCAACTGTCCCGCGGCGACGAGCGGCTGGTCCATGTGCACCGTGTCCCCGCGCGGGAGGCGGTCACCGAGCCCTGGCCGGAGTGGGTCGACCCGACCGTGTATGCCGCATGGTCGGGTCAGGGCATCACCCGCCTGTGGCGGCACCAGGCGCAGGTCGCCCGGCTCGCCCGCGAGGGACGGCACACGGTGTGCGCCACGGGCACCGCGTCCGGCAAGTCACTGGGATACCTGGTGCCGGTGCTGTCGGCGCTGGCCGAGGGCACCCAGGCACCCACGGGTCGGGGCGCCACCGCGCTCTACCTGGCGCCGACCAAGGCCCTCGCGGGCGACCAACTGGCCCGGTTGGAGTCGCTCGCCCTGCCGGGGGTGCGGTGCGCGACTTATGACGGGGACACCGCGCCGGAGGAACGGCGGTGGATCCGCGACCACGCGCACTACGTGCTGACCAACCCGGACCTGGTGCATCACTCGCTGCTTCCGGGGCACCCGCAGTGGGTGCCCTTCCTGCGCGCGCTGCGGTTCGTCGTGATCGATGAGTGCCATGTCTATCGGGGCGTGTTCGGGGCGCACGTCTCGGCCGTGCTGCGGCGGCTTCTGCGGGTGGCGGCCCGCTACGGCTCCCACCCGATCGTGCTCCTGGCCTCGGCGACCGTCGCCGATCCTGCGGGCCACGCCTCGCGGCTGGTCGGGCAGGAGGTGGTGGCGGTCACCGAGGACGGGTCGCCACGGCAGGCCGCGACCTTCGGGCTGTGGGAGCCTCCCCTGACCACCGAGGGCGCCCGGCGGAGCGCGGTCGCCGAGACCGCGGACCTGCTCGCCGACCTCGTGGTGCGCGACGTGCAGACCGTGGCGTTCGCCCGGTCGCGGGTGGGGGTGGAGGTGGTCGCCCAGGCGGCCCGGCGGGGATTGGAGCCGGTGGACCCCCGCCTGGCGGGCCGAGTGGCCGCCTACCGCGGTGGCTACCTGCCCGAGGAGCGGCGGGAACTGGAGGAGCAGCTCCGGTCCAGGGCACTGCTGGGCCTGGCGGCCACCACCGCGCTGGAGCTGGGCATCGATATCGACGGGCTGGACGCTGCCCTGTTGGCCGGCTGGCCCGGGACGCGGGCGTCCTTCTGGCAGCAGGCGGGACGGGCGGGGCGCTCCGGTGCGGAGTCGCTCGCGGTGTTGGTGGCCGGGGACGACCCGCTCGACACCTTCCTGGTGCACCACCCCGAGGCCATCTTCGAGGCACCGGTCGAGTCCAGCATCATCGACCCGACGAACCCGCACGTCCTGGCACCCCACCTGGCCGCCGCCGCGGCCGAGCTCCCACTGACCGAGCAGGACACCGCGTGGTTCGGCCCGGGCGTCCCCGCGCTCGCCGAGTCCCTGGTCGCGGCCGGTGTGCTGCGGCGCCGCCCCAGGGGGTGGTACTGGGCACGGCCCGACCGTGCCGCCGACCACGTCCGGTTGCGTGGAATCGGTCAGCAGGTGCGGATCGTGGAGTCCGACACCGGCCGGGTGTTGGGCACCGTCGACGAACCGCGGGCGCCATCCGTCGTGCACACCGGAGCGGTCTATGTGCACCAGGGTCAGCCGTATGTCGTCAGCGGGCTCGACCTGACCGACGGCAGTGCGTTCGTGGTCCCGGGGGACCCCGGCTGGAGCACGCAGGCCCGGTCGGTGAGTGAGTTCGCCATCGGCGGGGTGCAGGAGGAGACGGCCTGGGGTCCGGTGCGGCTGCACCTCGGGCAGGTCCGGGTCACCAGCCAGGTCACCTCGTTCCTGCGCCGGCTCCCCACGGGCGAGGTCATCGGCGAGCACCCGCTGGACCTGCCCGCCTCGACCCTGGACACCGTCGCCGTGTGGTGGACCCTTCCCGAGGGAGAACTGGCGACTGCCGGGGTGTCGGCGGCAGACGTCCCCGGGGCGTTGCACGCAGCGGAGCACGCCTCGATCGGGCTGCTGCCCCTGATCGCAACCTGCGACCGGTGGGACATCGGCGGGGTGTCGACCGCGCTCCACCCCGACACGGGGCTCCCGACGGTGATGGTCTACGACGGGCACCCGGGTGGCGCGGGCTTCGCCGAGCAGGGCTATCGTCGCGCCGCCACCTGGCTGTCGGCGACCCTGGAGGCCATCGAGTCCTGCGGCTGCCGCACCGGCTGCCCGTCCTGCGTGCAGTCCCCCAAGTGCGGCAACGGCAACAACCCGCTGGACAAGGCGGCTGCGCGGGTGGTGCTGCGACACGTCCTGCGCCGGGCACCGCTTGGCGGGACCTGATGCCCGGGCCGCAGTATGGTCAAAGCGTTCTGGACCGACTGCCCCGGAGGTGTTCCCCATGCTGGTCATCGGTGTGATCCTGAGCCTGATCGCCCTCGTGGTGGTCGGGTTCATGGCGTTCGGCACGGCCAACCTGGAGAAGATCGAGATCGACCTCTGGGTGTTGACCGCCAACCTCAACCCGCTCGAGATCTTCGGACTGGGCGCGCTGAGCATCGTGGTGCTCGCCGTCGGGCTTGTCCTGATCTTTGCCGGGTTGCGCCGGCAGCGACGCAAGAGCAAGGAGCTCCAGGAGTTGCGCCACCGGGCCCAGCAGGCCGACCGCACCTCCCCGCGCGACGAGAGCGGTGCCGCCGGGCGCACGTCCCGGTCCGGGCATGGCTCTAGGGACGTCGGACGGGAAACCCCCGGCACCGGGACCTCGGACCCTTCGGACGACCGGGTGGTGCGTGGCGGCGACCCCGCGAAGGGGACGGCAGAGGGCCGTGACGGGCGCATCGACATCCCGATGGACCACCGCCAGCCGCGTGCCGACGGCGAGGGCCGCTGACCGCGCACAGACGCCCGGAAGAGGCCCACGGGATTACCGCTCCCCTGCCGGCACACCCCCGGCGCGGGCCCTGGCCTGCGCTGGGCCGAGCCCTGCAACGGGGTGTTGCACCTCGACCAGCAGGGTGATGCTCGGGCCGAGGAGGCCCTCACCCTCGGCCGTCCGACACTCGGTGAGGCGGGCGCCGTTGCGGCGGGCGACGTCCTCGGCCTGGGCACAGGCGGCCTCCCCCGTCTCGCCGGACAGCAGCCGACCCGCCCCCGCGAGCGCCGCGAGGTCGGCCGCGGAGCTGGCCCTGCCTGACGCCGCCAGCGCCGCACCGACCGTGAGCAACAGGCCCAGCAACATCAGGCAGACCCCCGTGACGCCGAGGCCCAGCACCGTGGCGGAGCCCCGCTCGGTCTGCGGCGTGGCGCGGCGGGATCCGGTCTTCATGGGTCCACCACGCCGGGCTCCAGCGCAGCGACGGCGTTGGAGCTGGCCGCCGGACCTCCGAACAGCAAGCGCCGCGGCGGCGCGGTCACCTGCACCAGCACCTCCCCGCCGCCGACCTCGACGCTGATCACCGATCCCTCCGGCGCTACCCGGGCGGCAGCCTCCCGCGCCGTGGCCACCGGGTCACCGCGGGATGCGGCCCGCGCTGCGACGCGGGCCGCATCCGCGCAACGGACCTGGTCCACGGCCAGCCCCAGCCCCGCCAGACAGAGCGCGAGCACCACGAGCACGGCGGGGATGACCACAGCCAGCTCGGCCGCAACCATCCCGCGCTCGCCATGGCGCCCGCGCCACCTCACAGCACGACCGACAGCGCGGTGGTGATGATGGTCGTGATCAGGTCTGAGATGCCTCCCGACTTCACGATCCCGAACAGCACGGCCGCCAGCGCACACGCGGCGAGCGTGCCGACGGAGTACTCCGCCGTCGACATCCCCGCCTCTCGCGCGCCGGACACCGCCTCGGTGAGCCGGCGCCAGCCGTGACGCCGCTCCAGTGACTTCCTCATGCTTGCCTCCATCCCTGCGGGGAACCGGATGTTCCCTTTGGGGAAGGCTCACTCAGCGGCACGGACGGTGGAAGGCGCTGCCCAGGATCTGTGGACAGCCGTGCGGTCCGGACCTCGCTGTGCACAACCTCAGGACCCCAGCAGGACACCGGTGGCCAGGGCCAACACGACCGGCACGACGGTGGTCAGCAGGAAGGCTGGCAGGAACAACAGCCCCAGCGGCAGCACGAGACGCACCCCAAGCCGAGCCGCTGCCGCCTCCAACTCGGCATCTCGGTCCCGGCGCAGGTCGGCGGCCGCGGCCCTGAGCAGGGCTGCCGGGGGCACACCCGCCTGCTGCGCCAGGGAAAGGGCGCGATGCACCGGCTCCCAGTCCGGTCCCGCGACGGACCACGCCCGGTCCTCATAGCCCCACGCAACGGCGGCGGCCACCCGGGCGAGTTCGGCGCCCCGTCGGCCCCGGAGGACACCGGCAACCTCCTCAAGAGCCGGGACCACCGCCGCCCCGGTGGCGATGGCCACCGCGATCAGTTCCATCGCCTCCGTGACCGGCACCTCGGGCTCCCGACCGCGGGCCCCTCCCCCAGGAGCGCCCCACGGGCGCCTTTGACCTCCGGGGCGGCCCCCGCGCCGCGGCCTCCAGCCCGGTCCGGGCTGGACGCGTCCGCCGCAGGCAACCCAGACGGCGAGCCCGACCAGGGCACCGGTCAGCACGGCCCACATCACTCCTCCCCGGCCGCCACCCGCACGATCATGCGGCGCACGACGGCACGCCCCAGGAGCAGCACGAGCAGCCCTGCCCCAAGACTCGCCTGCGCCAACGGGGTCCCGTACAACTGTGCCGGCGAGAAGCCCAGCAACAGCCCAACCCCCATCCCACCGAGCGGGAGGAGCGAGAGCAGCATCGCGGTGGCCTGCGCCCCGGCCGTGGCGCCGGAGACCCGCCCCTGGTGAGCCACCCTGGCACGGGCCACGGTCGCCGCAGTGGCGAGCGCGTCGGCCAGCGGCGCTCCGGTGCGCTCGCTCAGCGCCCAGGCCCGCGCGACGACGGTGAGATCCGGGTCGGCCTCGGCGCGGGCGACCTTGAGCCAGACCGGTGCGAGCGGACGGCCCTCCCGCGCCGCACGCACGACGGGGTCGACCACCCTGGCGCGCACGGGGTCCGGCACCGCGCCACCTGCCACCTGCAGCGCCTCGACCGTCGGCAGTCCGGTGCGCAACGCCGCCGCGGCCGCATCGAGCAACGGCAGGAGCGTCCCGCGCTGACCCGGGCGCAGCCGAAGAGCCCAGCGCTGCAACCGCGAGCCGAGTTGGAGTCCCGTGGTCGACGAAACTCGCGTTGTTGGCGAGACGCCCGACGTCGGCAAGCCTGCCACCCCCTGGCGCCGACGCGTCCCTGTGGAGTCGGACCGCGACGACGGCAGCTCCACGCCTGCGGCAGCGGCCCGCAACGCGCGGCGGGACGGCCAACAGAGCACCGCGAGCGCGAGCAGCACGGCCGCGGTCACGACATCCCCACCCGCTGGGTGAGCCGTGGCCAGGCGGATTCGCGGACTACCCGCCACCCGCCGTCCGGAGTGGTGCCCACGGTCAGGGCCGGGTCCACCTGGACCCGGCCGTCGGCGCCGCGGGTCAGCAGGGCGATCTCCTGCACCTGCCGGGAACCGCCCTCCCGGGTCAGGTGCACGACGGCGTCGAGCGCACTCCCGACCTGGGCGTGCACCGCCGCCGGACCGAGCCCGGCCAGTGCCCCGAGCGCCTCGAACCGGCTGACCACGTCGGCACTGGCGTTGGCGTGGAGCGTGCCGCATCCACCCTCGTGGCCGGTGTTGAGCGCGCCCAGCAGTTCCCGCACCTCCGGGCCACGGACCTCGCCCACGACCAACCGGTCCGGACGCATCCGCAGCGACTGTCGCACCAGGGTGGTCAGCGTGATCTCCCCCTTGCCCTCGATGTTGGCCGGTCGGCCCTGGAGACGCACGACGTGCGGGTGTCGGACGGCGAGCTCGCGCACGTCCTCGACCACGACAATGCGTTCGTCGTCCCCGACCTGCCCGAGCATCGCTCCGAGCAGCGTGGTTTTGCCGGTCCCGGTGCCGCCGGTGACGACGAAGGCGAGCCTGCTCCGGACCATCGCGTGCAGCAGCGAGCCGACCTCGGCGGGGTACATCCCCAACTCCTGCAGGCCCGCGAGATCGGGAGTCAACCGACGGGGCACGCGCAGGCTCAGGTGGGCGCCGCCCTCCACCAGGGGCGGGAGCACGGCGTGCAGGCGGATCCCGCCCGGCAGGAGCCCGTCGACGGCCGGGTTGGCGTCGTCGAGTCGCTGCCCGGCGAGGGCGGCGAGCCGCACCGCGAGCCGTCGCACCGGCTGCTCCCCCAAGGCCTGTTCACCGACCCGGCGCAGGCCCTCCCCGGCATCGACCCAGACGCCCTCGGCACCGTTGACCAGGATGTCGGTGACCGTCTCGTCGGCGAGCAGGTCCTGCAGGGGCCCGAGCCCCAGCACGGCCCGGTGCAACTCGTCGCGCAGACCGGCCGCACCGTCCTCCCCGAGCCTTCCGACCTGCGCGCGGGCGACCTCGGTGACCCCCTCCTCCGTGGGTCCGCGCCCCTGGCGGACCTGCCGCCACACCGCCTCGTCGGTCGAGACCATCAGCCCGGTCCATCCGTCCGTGGGGTGCGCGGATCCCCTCGACCGTCGACATCCGTCGACCCGGGCGCCAGTTCGGCCAGCACCTGGTCCGCGACCCGGGAGAGCTCCCCACCGGTCCCGACCGGCCTGCCGCGCACCAGGTCGACGGCCACCGAGTCGTCCTGTCCCAGCTCGGCTAGAATCGGGAGACCGAGCGCGGCCGCCACCCACTCGGGCTCGACCCCGCCGGGGGCCAGGCGCAGGACGGTCCCGCGGACCCGGCCGTTCCCGCCGACACGGTCGCTCCGCTGTGGCTCACCGGATGTGCACTGGGCGACGGCACCCTCCAGCACGGCGCGGGCCGGGCGCAACCCGTCGATAGCGCCTCCGACGATCAGGATGATCTCGTCGCAGGCGTCTAGCCATTGCCACCACCCGGCACTGCCCGCGGCAGGGAGGTCGACCACGACCAGGTCGACGCAGGTCCGGAGCGCGGGGAGCACCGACCAGGGCTCGGGCACGTCGACCGGTGGCGCGGCCTCCCACGACAGCACGGACAACCCGCCGGACCCCGGGAGCTCGGCGAGCAACGCGTCACCGCGCGGCGCACGCATCGTGGCAAGGTCGGGCCACCGGGCCCCGGGCACGGCGTCGAGGCCGACGAGGACGTCGAGGCCGCCACCCCAGGGGCACCCGTCGACGGCGCACGCTCGGCGGCCGGCCGCCACGGCGCGGACGGCGAGCGCCGCAGTCAGGATGCTGGCGCCCACTCCCCCGGAGACCCCCTGGACCCCGAGCACCCGGCCCCGGGGCCGCCCCCGTGGCTCCGGCGCGCGGGACGTCTGTGGCGCTGTCGCGGTCGGCATGTCCCCAACCAACCGGTCGCGGCCGGGCGCTGCCAGGGGCGGGCCCGGGCCTGTGGACGAACCGTGGCGCGCGACCGCGCTGTGGACGGCGCAGAAAAGTCCCGGGAAAGGGGACGGCCCCCGCGGGGGGAGCGGGGGCCGTCGACGTCACAGGCCAGGGGGGGATGACCCGTGACGCCCGCGCTCAACCCTTGCGGGGAGCGCATGTGACAAGTATGGCCCTTCGCGGGGGCTGATGCAAACTCTGCCCGCCACGCGGGCGCGCCACGAGGGTGCCATCCGGGCATTTCCGCAGATGACAGGGCCTTGGACAACTCTTGGACGCTTCTTTGCTCGCTACTTACTCGGCGCTGTCGCCGCGCCGTCTGTGCGGTGTCGGTGACCACCCGGGCGAACAGAGCGTGCATTCGTGTATGTCAGATCGGGGGCAAGCCCCGGTCTCGACCGGTCCAACCAGTGGACTGCCCGCGCGTGGGTGCCCGGGTGGTCACCTGTGAGGCGATCGCAAACCGCGCTCTCCTCCGCGTCCTTTCTACTCCTCGAGGAGACTCTTGGGAAGACCCCGACCGGTCTGCCCGGGCCGATCCGTCGGCCCGTCGGGGCCGGGGCCGAGCCGCCCCGCGAGCACCGCGTCGGCAATCCCCACCCCCTCGCCCGCCGCCGTGACGATGCCCTCGGCGCAGTGCAGCAGCCAGAGCCGCACGCCCTCGGGCCCGCCCTGTCCGTATGCCGTGAGGGCACCCCGGTAGTCGGCCCCCACCTTCGCGCTGTGGCCGGCCTCGACGACCGCGACGCCCGTCGGGTCCAGGCCACCGGCCCGGACGACGACTCGCTCCATGGCCCGGGCGACCAACAGGTTGCCGGCCACGAACGGCCGCGCCGTCGCGATCTCGGCGTGCACCAGCGCGCCGACGATCAGCGCCGACGCGCCGGCCTCCAGGGACCGCAGCAGGTCCCCCACGAGACCCATGCGCACCTGAACCTCCGCCCCGCCTGGGGCCGGCCCGAGCTCCGCGGCCTCACGGCAGTCCTCCCCCGCCGTCCGGGGCCGCCCGACCTGGTCCGGCGGCAGCAGCTCCGCGCCCGCGGCCACGTGCAGCCGCGCCAGCACCTGGGCCGGCGAGCGCAGCGCCGCCGTGTCGACGAACTCGGTGGCGGCGGTCACCTGCACCGCCGCCTTCGCCGTCCGCTCCACCGGGCCGGGCTCCGCGGGCCAGCGCCCCGCGCCGCGCATGATGTCGCGCAGCACGGTCAGGCTCCCCCGGGACCCGGCGACCTCGGCCCCCTCCAACAGGGCCGTCGCCGCCGCACCCCGCACCCTGGACTCCGCGGCGGCCTCCGGGATCCTGCGCCGCAGCGCCTGGTGCCACCGCAACTCCGTGCAGGCGCCGCGGGCCCGGTCCACGGCCGCGGCCACACCCGGCGCCTTGCCGAGGGAGGCGACGTGGGCAGCGACGTCGGCGGCAACGCCGGTGCGACCTGTATTCACCGGTCAACCCTACGTCGGCCCGCCCCAACCAGCGGGGCCCCCGCGGCGTCTGCAGGGTGTGACGCGTCCGCGCCGCACGTCAGGGGCTCCGCCCCGGTAGAGGAGGACACCATGAGCACTATCCGACCCCGCCGTCCGCGTCTCCTGGCCGGCGCCCTCGCGATGATCACTGCGACGCTCACCCTCGGGATGGGCACCTCTTCCGCGGTGGTGAGCACCGCCGCCCCAGGCGTGGGTGCGACGACGGTGGAGCGGGGCGCGGCCGGCGCCCCCGCCAGCTTCTGCGGCCTCGTCTGGGGCTCGCTCCCCCGGGTCGGCGCCGCATCCGGCCAGGCTGGCACGGTGCACGACGTCCGGTCCGGCCGGCACGCCTGCTACGACCGGCTGGTCATCGACGTTGCCGGTGAGCCGGGACGGCTCGGCTACGACGTCCGCTACGTGGATGCCGTGCGGGCACCCGGCACCGGCACCGCCCTCACCCTGGCGGGCGCCGCCGACCTCCAGATCGTGTTGCGCAGCCCCGCCTACGACGACGCCGGGCGGGCGACCTACCTCCCGGGGGACCCCGCACGCCTGGTGCGGGTCGCGGACTACCGCACCTTCCGGCAGGTCGCCCGGGCCGGCAGCTTCGAGGGCGAGACGACGTTCGGGTTGGGCGTCCGCGCACGGCTCCCGTTCCGGGTATTCGTGCTCGACGGACCCGGCTCCGGAGCCCGCCTCGTGGTGGATGTGGCACACCGGTGGTGAGCCCGCCCGCCCCGCGGTGCCGACCGCTGACCGTGCGGGTCGGGCCGGTCAACGCACCAGGGGTCATCGCCTGTTGCCGATCCCGGGGTGGCAGTGTTGGCTGGGAAGGAGTCCAACCCATCCCAAGGAGGCATCGTGGCCGAGGAGACCCTGTCCAACCTGCTCGCGGAGGACCGCACGTTCCCACCCAGCGAGGAGTTCGCCGCCCAGGCGAACGGCACGCAGGAACTGTATGACGCAGCCGCCGCAGACCGGGAAGGGTTCTGGGCCGACCAGGCACGGAGCCTGCTCACCTGGGAGAACGACTTCACGCAGACCCTGGACTGGACCGAGGCCCCCGTGGCCAAGTGGTTCGTCGGCGGCCGGCTCAACGCCTCCGTCAACTGTCTGGACCGGCACATCGAGGCCGGGCTGGGTGACCGGGTCGCCATCAACTTCGTCGGCGAACCCGGCGACACCCGCACCCTGACCTACGCCGACCTGCACGAGCAGGTGCAGCGGGCGGCCAACGCCCTGGCCGCGCTCGGGGTGGGCACCGGCGACCGGGTCGCGATCTACCTGCCGATGATCCCCGAGGCCGCCATCGCGATGCTGGCCTGTGCCCGCCTCGGCGCGCCGCACTCCGTCGTGTTCGGCGGCTTCTCCGCCGACGCACTGCGCACCCGCATCGCCGACGCGGAGGCCAAGGTGGTGATCACCGCGGACGGCGGCTACCGCAAGGGCAAGGCTGCCGCCCTCAAGCCGGCCGTCGACGCCGCCGTCGATGGCGACAGCACCGTCGAGAAGGTGCTGGTGGTGCGGCGCACCGAGACCGAGGTCGAGTGGGACGACGACCGCGACCTCTGGTGGCACGAGGCACTGGAGGCGGCAGAGCCGACGCACACCCCCGAGTACTTCGACTCCGAGCACCCGCTGTTCATCCTCTACACCTCCGGCACCACCGGGAAGCCCAAGGGCATCTTCCACACCACCGGCGGCTACCTGACGCAGTCCGCCTTCACCTGCAAGGTGGTGCTCGACATACACCCGGAGACCGACGTCTACTGGTGCACCGCCGACATCGGCTGGGTCACCGGGCACAGTTACTCGGTCTACGGGCCGATGTCGCTGGGCGCGACCCAGGTGATGTACGAGGGCACCCCCGACACCCCGCACCAGGGCCGTTGGTGGGAGATCGTGCAGGACTACGGCGTCACCATCTTCTACACCGCACCCACCGCGATCCGGGCCTGCATGAAGTGGGGCCAGGACATCCCGGCGAAGTTCGACCTGAGCTCGCTGCGGCTGCTCGGCTCGGTGGGCGAGCCGATCAACCCCGAGGCGTGGATCTGGTACCGGCGGGTCATCGGCGCCGACCGCTGCCCGATCGTGGACACCTGGTGGCAGACCGAGACCGGCGCCATCATGGTCAGCCCGCTGCCCGGCGTCACCGCCACCCGGCCGGGCTCGGCCCAGCTGGCGATCCCCGGGATCGCGGTCGACGTCGTCGACGAGGCAGGCAACTCGGTGCCGGACGGCAGCGGGGGCTACCTGGTGATCCGCGAGCCGTGGCCCTCGATGCTCCGCGGCATCTGGGGTGACCCGCAACGGTATGCCGACACCTACTGGAGCAGGTACGACGGCCTCTACTTCGCCGGGGACGGCGCCAAGAAGGACGACGACGGCAACATCTGGGTGCTCGGGCGGGTGGACGACGTGATGAACGTCTCCGGTCACCGGCTCTCCACCACCGAGATCGAGTCGGCCCTGGTCTCCCACCCGAAGGTCGCCGAGGCCGCTGTCGTCGGTGCGACCGACACCATGACGGGGCAGGCGGTGGTCGCCTTCGTGATCCTGCGCGGCGACGCCATCGCAGAGGCCGACGAGGAGGGCGAGGGCGAGGACCTGGTCGCGGAGCTGCGTCAGCACGTGGCCAAGGAGATCGGCCCGATCGCCCGCCCCCGGCAGATCATGGTCGTGGCCGAGCTGCCGAAGACGCGGTCCGGCAAGATCATGCGGCGACTGCTGCGCGACGTCGCCGAGAAGCGCGAGGTCGGCGACGTCACCACCCTGGCCGACAGCACCGTCATGGACCTCATCAAGGACGGGATGGACTCGGGCAAGGGCGCCTCGCAGGAGTGATCCGCCGACCTGTCGAAGGGCCCCGGAGCACTGGTGAAATTTTTGCCAAACCCTTAATCAAAGGGGGAGTGCACCGGGCACGCGGAGCGGCAGACTAAGACGCATCGACAGTGCGGCCGTGTACCTCTCCCTCGGACGCAGGCCCGCACCGGCTGTCACGGGACCGGTGAAGTCGAAGCAGTGCCCACCCGGCACAAACAGGGGGTGCCGGGTGGGCACTGTCATGTCTGCGGCCTGAGGCCCGGGGCCGTCGCGCGGTCCCCGCCGGATCGGCGCTTTGGGGGTCGGTTGGGTACAGTCGGCCCCATGTCTACGACTGGGAACCAGACTCCCGAACGCACCCTGGGTCAGCTCGTCTCCGATGCCACGGCCGACGTATCGGCCGTGGTGCGCAACGAGATCGAGTTGGCGACCTCCGAGATCAAGGCCGACGTCACCAACGCGGGCAAGGGCATCGGATTCTTCGTGGGCGCCGGGGTCCTGGCGGCCTACGGCTTCGGGGTCGCACTGCTCGCCGGCGCCTGGGGACTGGTCGCCGCTGGCCTGCCCGAGTGGGCGGGTCACCTCATCGTCGCCGGCGTCCTGTTCCTCATCGCCGCCATCCTCGGCCTCATCGGGCTGCGCAACGTCAAGAAGGTCGAGGGCAAGCCCAAGCGGGCCATCCGCAACGCCCAGGAGACCGTCGAGGCGATCAAGCCCCAGAGCACCGGCAAGCCCCAGAGCACCGGCAAGTCCCAGAGCGCCGGCAAGTCCCAGGCCGCCTGACCCCGGCCGGCTAGTCCCGCCACTGGTTGAGGGGAAGGTCCCGGACGTCCGTCGCGTCCCACGGCCGGTCGACCCCGGCCAGGTGCAGCGTCCGGTCCAGCAGGCCGGCGGTGAACCCCCAGACCAGCAACCCGTGGGCGTCGAAGGCGGGACCCACGTAGCCGCTGGGGCCCCGCACCCGGAACCTGTTGACCGGGTCCACCAGGTGCGCCACCTCCACCTGGACCACCCGCTCGACCTCCCGCGGATCACGCACCCCCACGGGGCCGGGCTGACGCCACCAACCGACCACGGGCAGCACGTCGTGCTCGGTCACCGGCAGGTGCAACTGGGGCAGCGTCGCGACCACGTCCACCGAGTTGGGGTCGACCCCGATCTCCTCCTGTGCCTCCCGCAACGCGGTGTCCACGAGGTCCCGGTCCTCCCGCTCACGGCGTCCGCCCGGGAACGCAGCCTGGCCGGCGTGGGAGCGCATCGAGTGGGACCGCTCGGTGACGATCAGGTCGGTCTCTCCCCCGACCCCGGGGCCGAACAGGATGAGCACGGCCGACTCGCTGGCCCGGCTGTCCTCCGGGGGCAGGAACCTGCTGAACCAGCGGTCCGGCATCTGCGCCACCCGCGCCGGAAGGTCGGCCAGCCATCCCGGCATCCCCGCACCGAGTGGCCCGGTCATCGCGGGGGCCCCTCCTTGATCAGGGCGGCCGCCTTGTCGGGGTCGGTCTCCCCCACGCCGTACGAGGGGCACCACCGGGCCACCGGGCACGCGCCGCAGGCTGGCCTGCGGGCGTGGCAGGTCCGCCTGCCGTGGAAGATCAGGGTGTGGGACAGCTGGGTCCATTCCTTGCGGGGGAACAGCGCCCCGACGGCATGCTCGACCTTCACCGGGTCCTCCTCGGCCGTCCAGCCGAAGCGCCGCACCAGCCGGCCGAAGTGGGTGTCCACGGTGATGCCCGGCACCCCGAAGGCGTTGCCGAGGACAACGTTGGCGGTCTTGCGGCCGACCCCGGGCAGCGTCACCAGGTCCCTCAGCCGCCCGGGGACCCGACCGTCATACCGCTCGACGAGCGCGGCCCCCAGTTTGAGCAACGAGTCGGTCTTGGCGCGGAAGAACCCCGTCGGCTGGATGATCGTCTCCACCTCGGTGCGGTCCGCCCCCGCGAGCGCGGTGGCGTCGGGGAACCGGGCGAAGAGCGCAGGGGTCACCGAGTTGACCCGCACGTCTGTGGTCTGCGCGGACAGCACCGTCGCCACCAGCAACTGGTAGGGATCGGCGAAGTCCAGCTCACAGTGCGCGTCGGGGTAGCGCTCGCCGAGCGCACGGCTCATCCGCCGGGCCCGTCGGGTGAGCGCCAGGGGGGTCTCCCCGGTCGGGGTCACGGTCTCGAGGGTCACCCCCAAACCCTAGACACGCCTGCTGACATTGCTCCCACCCCTGCCCTGACCAGCGCGAAAGTGGCAGACTGACCACCGTGGACCACCACCAAGTGATGAAGACACCGTTGTTCGCCGCCCTCGACGAGACCTCGGCCGAGCGCCTCATCCAGTCGATGCAGCACACCCAGCTGCACCGCGGGGAGACGGTGTTCAACGAGGGCGACCCCGGTGACTCGCTCTACATCATCCTCATCGGGAAGGTGAAGCTGGCACGGACCAGCGGCGACGGGCGGGAGAGCCTGATGTCGGTGCTCGGTCCGGGTGAGATGTTCGGCGAGCTGAGCCTCTTCGACCCCGGTCCACGACTGAGCAGCGCGATCGCGGTCGCCGACACCAAGCTGGTCTCCCTGGGACACCAGGACCTCACGACCTTCCTGCAGGAGCACCCTGAGGTCTCCATGCAGATGCTCGCCGGGATGGCGCACCGGCTGCGTCGCACCAACGAGGGCATCTCGGACCTGGTGTTCACCGACGTCCCCGGACGGGTGGCCAAGGCCCTGCTGGACCTGTCGCGCCGGTTCGGCCAGCGCACCGACCACGGGGTCCAGGTCGACCACGGGCTCACCCAGGAGGAGCTGGCCCAGCTCGTGGGCGCCTCCCGGGAGACGGTCAACAAGGCGCTGGCCGACTTCGCGGGCCGGGGCTGGCTGGTGCTGGGCGCCAAGTCGGTGACCCTGCTGGACCTGGACCGGCTGCGCCGCCGCTCCCGCTGAGTCGACCAGGTAACCCAGGGTTACCCCAGGCCGAGATAGTCGAGCTGCGCGAGCACGCTCTGCCGGGCGGCCGGCCACACCTGACGCGGCACATCGGCATACACGCTCGCCACGACCCGGTCGGCCAGCGCCTGCCCCGCACCCTCGGCACCGTCCTGCCCGCCGGCATCCTCCCGGTCCGCCGCGAGCGCGGCTACCGCGTCCCGCACCTGCTGCAGCCGCTCGTGACGGTGCTCCAGGTAGTACGCCAACCACTCCTGCGCCCGGGTGACCACGGGGCCGTGCCCCGGCGCCAGGGTGGTCACCGCCCCCTCGACCGCAAGCCGGTGCATCCGCTCGGTGCTGGCCAGGTAGGGGGCGATCGCCCCATCGGGGTGCGTGACCACGGTGGTCCCGCGGCCGAGCACCATGTCGCCGGTGAACAGGACACGCTCGGCGGGCAGCAGGAAGGACACCGAGTCCGCCGTGTGACCGGGCGTCAGCAGCACCTCCAGCTCCAGACCATCGACCCGGATTGACTCGCCGTCGCGCAGGGGTTCTCCCCGGCCGGCACCGCGCACCGGTGCCCCGGTGAGCTCCGCGAGCCGCTCGGCCGAGCCGGTGTGGTCGTCGTGCCAGTGGGTGAGCAGGGCGAGCGCGACCCGCTGCCCGCGCGCCGCCACCAGGTCCAGCACCGCCCGCAGGTGCTCCTCGTCGAGCGGCCCGGCGTCGATCACCACCGCCTCGGTCGAGCCCGGTGCGGCCAGCACCCAGGTGTTCGTCCCGTCGAGCGTCATCGGGCCGGGGTTCGGGCACACCTGGCACCAGACCTCCTGCCCCAGGGCACCCCCGGTCCAGGGGCTGTCCCCACCGGTCACGTCGATCACGTCGTCTCCTCAGTCGGGGGTATGCCGTGTCCCGCCGCGTCGAGCGGGGCGCGCATCCACATCCGGTCGTGGTGGAACACCGGCCACGGTTGCACCGGCCACACGGGTGCGGGGGTCGCCAGGAGCTGCGCCACGCTCTCCGCCGCCGCCAGGTGCTCCAGCATCTGCTGGGTCGGCGGCAACAGTCGCTCCCGTCCGGCCGCGAAGTCCTCGAGGGAGCGCCGCGGCGTCACCCAGCCCCCGTGGACGGCCTCGCTGGTCCGGTCGTCGGCGACCTGGCCCTGCGGCATCCGGGCGGCGAAGAACCGCGTGGTGTAGCGGCGCGGCTCCGCGAGCGGCGTGATCCAGTGCGCCCTCAACTGCAGCAGGTCGCTGCGCAGCACCAGGCTGCGCCGGATCAGCAACTCGCCGAAGGAGTGCTCTCGGGCGAGCAGGGAGGCCCGCTCCCGGTCCCACACCGGGTCGGTGAGGTCGGCGACGACGGAGTCCTCGTCCGGCCCGGCGAGCAGCACCCCGCACTCCTCGAACACCTCACGGGCCGCCGCGATCACCAGCTCGCGGGCCTCCGCCTCGCCGGTGCGCAGGGTGTCCGCCCAGTCACCCGCCGCGGGGCCGGCCCAGGGCACGCCCGGGTCACTGTCCCGCGGGTCGACCCCTCCCCCGGGGAAGACCACGGCGTCGGGGGCGAATCGCATGGTGCTGGCCCGACGCAGCACGAACACCTCGACACCCTCGCCGGGAGCACCGTCAGCGGGACCACCCCCACCGGGAGCGCCCTGGCCGCCGGCGTCGCGCAGCAGCATCACCGTCGCCGACGGCTTGGCCGACACCGACTCCCGTCCCGGGTCGTTCAGCCACGCCTGGGCGTGCGCCACGAGGTTCTCCGGCATCGGGAAGTCGCGGTGGGGACCCTGCGACCCGGGATCGTTCACGGGACCGTGGTCAGGCGCGGACCGAGACGGTGACCTCGACCTCGACCGGGGTGTCCATCGGCAGGACGGCTACCCCGACGGCCGAGCGCGCGTGCACGCCCGCCTCGCCGAACGCCTGGCCCAGCAGCTCGCTGGCGCCGTTGATGACGCCCGGTTGGCCGGTAAACGACGGATCGCTGGCCACGAACCCGACGACCTTGACCACCCGGGTCACCCGGTCCAGGTCCCCCACCACGGACTTGAGGGCGGCGATCGCGTTCAGCGCGCACAGTCCGGCGAGCTCCTTGGCCTCGTCGGGCGCCACCAGGCCCGGGCCGTCCCCCACCTTGCCGGTGGCGGGCAGCTCCCCCTCGACGAACGGAAGCTGCCCGGACGAGAAGACCAGGTCACCCTCCTGGAGCGCCGGCACGTAGGCGGCGACCGGTGCCGCCACCTCCGGCACGGTGAAGCCCAGCTCGGCGAGGCGCTGCTCGACCGCAGAGCCGTTGCTCATGTGAGCTCCCGCTTCAGGTAGGCGACCAGGCTCGTCCCGTCGGGTCCCGGGACCACCTGGACGAGCTCCCAGCCGTCCTCGCCCCATTGGTCGAGGATCTGCTTGGTCGCGTGGACGATCAGCGGCACGGTTGCGTACTCCCACTTTGGCATGCGGGCACTGTACGCCCCCGCGTGCGACGGCGGGGGCCCGCGGGGCAGCCCGGTTTGCCCCGAGGGCCACCAGGGCGTAGACACTGGGCTGTGGCCGACGACCCCCGCGAGGTGCTGACCCGCCCCGCCCGCGACCCCGACCGCTCCGTGCCGTTCGGGCCGGCGGCGCACGAGGTCTACGAGACCTACCAGCCGGCGCACGACAGGCAGGGCGCCGCGGGCAGCACCGGCCGGTGGTTGGTCCTGGTGCACGGCGGGTTCTGGCGGTCCGGCTACGACCGCACCCACCTGCGTCCCCTGGCCGCGGCGCTGGCCGGGCAGGGCCACCGGGTGGCGCTGGTGGAGTACCGCGGCACCGGGGCCGACGGCGGTGGCTGGCCCACGACCTTCGAGGACGTCCGCGCCGGGCTGGCGGCACTGCATACCCACGAGGAGGTGCGGGAAGTGGTGCTGGTCGGCCACTCGGCCGGGGGGCACCTGGCGCTGCTGCTCGCGCACCACGACCCCACCGCCGTGGTGGGCGTGGTGTCCCTGGCCGGCTGCCTGGACCTGGGGATGACGGCCCGGCTGGACCTCGGTGAGGGGGCCGCCCAGGCGTTGCTCGGGGGCACGCCCGACCAGGTTCCCCAGGCGTATGCCGAGGCGGACCCGCTCGTGCTCGGTGCACCCGCGGCGCCGGTCCGGTTGGTGCACGGGCTGGACGACGACCGGGTCCCGGTGGAGGTGTCCCGGTCCTGGTGGGAGCGGGCCGGGCGACCCGGCACGGACCGCCTCGTGGAGGTGCCTGGCTGCGAGCACTTCGGCCTGATCGACCCCCTGCACGACGCGCACGCGGTGCTGGCCGAGCAACTGCAGGGACTGTGATGAGCGCCGCAGCAGGGCCAGCGCGGGCGTGGCACGGCGGGCCCGCGCGCCCGAGACTGCACGTGGTGACCGGCAAGGGCGGCACCGGCAAGACCACCGTGGCGGCCGCCCTGGCGGTGGCCCTCGCCGGGGAGGGGCAGCGCGTGCTGCTGTGCGAGGTCGAAGAACGGCAGGGGATCAGCCAGGTCCTCGATGTGCCCCCGCTCGGAGTGCAGGAGCAGGTCGTGACGGCCGGGCTGGACGGCGGCGAGGTGTGCGGGCTCTCGGTGGAGGCCGGCACCGCCCTGGTGGAGTACCTGCGCCTGTTCTACAAGCTCGGGCGGGCCGGTGACCTGCTGCGCCGGATGGGCGCCATCGACTTCGCCACCACCATCGCGCCGGGGGTGCGGGACGTGCTCCTCGGCGGCAAGGTCTACGAGGCCACCCGGCGGACCCGGAGCGGGCGGCACGCCCGGCCGGGGCCAGCGGGGTCCCAGGACCCGCACGCCTACGACACGGTGGTGCTGGACGCGCCGCCCACGGGTCGGGTCGGACGGTTCCTCAACGTGACCGACCACCTGGCGGACCTGGCCCGGGTCGGCCCCATCCGGTCGCAGGCCGACAGCATCAGCGACCTGCTGCACTCTCCCGCGACGGTGGTCCACCTGGTCACCCTGCTGGAGCAGATGCCGGTGCAGGAGACGGCGGACGCACTGGCCGAGCTCACCGCGACCGGGCTGCACCCGGGCGCCGTCGTCGTCAACCAGGTGCGTGCGACGGAGGCCGCCGCCCCGCTGGCGATGCTGCGCGAGGACGGCCAGCCGGACCCCGACGTGCTCGCCCGGCACCTGACCTCGGTCGGGGTGCGGCCCGGCCCGGCCACGACGGGAGGCCTGCTGCAGACCGGCCGCGAGGCGCTGGACCGCTGGGAGCTGGAGCAGACCCTGCGCACCGAGGTGGACGCGCTGGGACGTCCCGTCCTCTCGCTGCCCCACCTGCCCGAGGGCATCGGGGCCGATGCCGTCCAGCAGCTGGCCTGGGTGCTGCAGGACCAGGGGGTGGCCCCGTGAGTGGCCCGGCAACGCCCCCGGCACTGGACCTGGCGGACGTGCTCGCCGACCCCGGGGTGCAGGTGCTGGTCTGTTGCGGCTCCGGCGGGGTCGGCAAGACCACGACCGCCGCCGCCCTGGCCCTGCGCGCCGCGGAGCACGGTCGCCGGGTCGTGGTGCTCACCATCGACCCGGCCCGCCGGCTCGCCCAGTCGATGGGCCTCACCGAGCTGGACAACACCCCCCGCCCCGTCGCCGGGGTCGACACCTCCGCCGGCGGCACGCTCGACGCGATGATGCTCGACATGAAGCGCACCTTCGACGAGGTGGTGCTCACGCACGCCACCCCCGAGGCCGCCGCGGAGATCCTGGAGAACCCCGTCTACCAGGCCGTCTCCTCCTCCTTCGCCGGCACCCAGGAGTACATGGCGATGGAGCGCCTCGGCCAGCTGCGCACCCAGGCGCAGGAGGAGGACCGCTGGGACCTCATCGTGGTCGACACCCCGCCCTCGCGGTCGGCGCTGGACTTCCTGGACGCCCCGGCCCGGCTCGGGTCCTTCCTCGACGGGCGGTTCATCCGCCTGCTCACCGCCCCCGCCCGGGTCGGGGGTCGCGCCTCGCTCAAACTGTTCGGCACCGGCATGTCGGTGGTCAACGCGACCCTGGGCCGGCTGCTGGGCCGGGAGCTGCTGCGGGACGTGCAGACCTTCGTGGCCGCGATGGACACCGTCTTCGGCGGCTTCCGGGCCCGCGCGGACAGCACCTACGCCCTGCTCCAGGACGACGCGACCCGGTTCGTGGTGGTCGCGACCCCGGAGCGGGACGCGCTGCGCGAGGCCGGCTACTTCGTGCAGCGGCTGGACCGGGACCGTATGCCGTTGGCCGGGCTGGTGCTGAACCGGGTCACCGTGGCCCCCGCTCCCCTGTCGTCGGCACGCGCGGAGGCCGCGGCCGAGGCCCTGGAGGAGTCCGGGGACCCCGGGGAGGTCTCCGGCGACCACGGGGACGGGTGGCGGACACGGCATACGGCCGCCCTGTTGCGCACCCACGCGGACCGGGCGCAGGTGGCCGCCCGCCAGCGCCAGCTGATCCAGGGGTTCACCGCCGCCCACCCGCGGCTGCCCGCGGTCCAGGTGCCGGCGGCAGCGGCCGACATCGCCGACCTCGACGGCCTCCGGGTCGTCGGTGCGGCCCTCGCCGGTGCTGTCCCGCCCGTCACGGAGGCCTGATTCCCAGGGTCACCGGTTACTGTGGTAACCATGCGCCTCGCTACATCCCTGGCCAAGATCACCTCACTCCTGGGGGCGTTCGTGGCCATCGCCGTCCTCATGGGTCTGATCGGCGCCGGTCTGATGCTGCCGGTCGTCGGTGCCACGGGCACCGCCGCGCGCGAGGGCGTGGGCATGTTCGAGGAGCTCCCCGGTGACCTCCAGCGCCAGCCGCTGGCGCAGCAGTCCCGGATCCAGGCCTCCGACGGGTCGCTAATCTCCAACCCGGCGCAGGAGAACCGCATCATCGTCGGCCTGGAGGACATCTCCCAGCACATGCGCAACGCGCAGGTCGCCATCGAGGACGAGCGGTTCTACTCCCACGGCGGGCTGGACCCCCAGGGGCTGGCGCGGGCCCTGGCCTCCAACGCCACGTCCGACACCACCCAGGGTGGCTCCACCCTCACCCAGCAGTACGTCAAGCTGATGCAGATGGAGGAGGCCCGCCGCAACGAGGACTCCGAGGCGATGCAGGCGCTCGCCGCCCGTAGCGGCATGGAGGGGTATGTCCGCAAACTGCGCGAGCTCAAGTACGCCGTCACCCTCGAGCAGCGGCTGACCAAGGACGAGATCCTCGAGGGCTACCTGAACCTCGCCTACTACGGTGACAACGCCTACGGGGTGGAGGCCGCCGCACAGCACTATTTCGGGGTGAAGGCCAAGGAGCTGACCCTGCTCCAGTCCGCCACCCTGGCCGGCGTCGTCCGCGCGCCGGGCGTCACCGACCCGGTGAACAACCCCGAGGCCGCCGTCGCCCGCCGCAACGTCGTGCTGGACAAGATGTACGAGCAGGAGATGATCTCCGAGGAGGCCTGGCGCAAGTCCCGTGACAGCGAGTTGGAGCTCGACGTCCACCAGAGCCAGCGGTCCTGCATGAGCTCGTCGCACCCCTACTTCTGCGACTACGTGACCGAGTGGCTGCTCCAGAACGACGCGCTGGGCGCCACCCGGGAGGAGCGGGAGACGCTGCTCACCACGGGCGGGCTCACCGTCACCACGACGCTGGACCCGGACCTGTCCACCTACGTCCGCAACGTCACGAAGGACTACACGCCGCGCGGCAACGACTACCGCCTCGCCTCCGCGGCCGCCATGGTCGAGCCGGGCACCGGTCACGTGCTGGCCTTCGGGCAGAGCTCGGTCTACGACATCGACGAGTCCAGCGACCGGATCTCCAGGACCTCGGTGAATTGGAGCGTGGACTACGCCTACGGCGGCAGCGAGGGCTTCCAGATCGGCTCGGTCGCCAAGGCCTACACGATCGTGGAGGCGCTCGAGAAGGACGTGCCGATCGAGAGCAACATCTCGGTCCGCCAGGCCGTCCAGGTCGACAACGACGGCAACTGGCGCAACCCGGACGAGCCGGGGTCCAGGCCGGTCGGGAACACCCACCCGGCGGGGATCTTCACCCCGGAGGACTTCCAGGAGGGCTGCACCCTGGGTCAGTCGGAGTGGGCGGTGCGCAACGCCGAGGACGCCAACCACGACCGGGTGATCAGCCTGCGCAAGGCCACCGGGCTCTCGGTCAACACCGCGTTCGCCACCCTGGCCTCCCAGGTCGGCACCTGCGACATCCGCGACACCATGGCCGCCATGGGGCTCTACTCCTCCGACGGCGACGAGTACGGCGCCGGCGGCGCGGGCGTGCCGCCCACCTTCGTGCTGGGCGCGGACAACGCCAGCCCGCTGACGGTGGCGAACTCCTACGCCACGATCGCCGCCGGGGGTCTCTACTGCCCGCCGGTGCCGGTGCTGAAGATCGAGGATGCCAACGGCGACGAGATCCCGCTCGCCGAGACCGAGTGCGAGCAGGTCATCGACCCCGACGTCGCGGCGGGCACCGCAGAGCTGATGACCGAGGTGCTCGACCTGAACGGCTCCGGATGGCGCGGTGCGCTCGACGGAGACCGTCCGGCCGCCGGCAAGACCGGCACCTCCGACGAGAGCAAGCACACCTGGTTCGCCGGGTTCACCCCGCAGCTGTCCGCCGCGGTGTGGATCGGCTCGCCCTACGAGAAGTACTCCGGTGACCTGAAGGACCTGCAGCTGGGCGACCACAAGGTCGACGGGTGGCTCTATGGCTCCAAGCTGGCCGCGCCGATGTGGAAGCAGCTGATGGAGCGCGGCCTGGAGGACGCGGAGGTCAAGGAGTTCGACAGGCCGTCCGACACCATGCTCAACGGCGAGGACAAGCAGGTGCCGTCGGTGACCGGCATGACCCTCGAGGAGGCCATCTACGAGCTCGGCGAGGCCGGGTTCGGCACCGAGGAGGTGCGGGTCTCCTCCAGCCAGCCGGTCGGCACCGTCGTGAGCACCTCACCGAACGCCGGCAGCACCGCCAAGTCGGGCTCGACCGTGCGGGTCATGGTCTCCGGCGGCTGGAGCGCCCCGCCCCCGAGCAACAACCCGCCCGGTGGCGGCGGTGGTGACGATGACGACGACGGCGGAGACGACGGCGGCGGAGACGATGATGACGGGGACGACGATGATGACGACTCGAGGTTCGGCACCAACGACTGACCCGCCCCGAGGGCTCGTCCCGGTCAGCCCAACAGCGCCCGCTTGACCGCGCCGGCGACCCGGCCACCCTCGGCCTGTCCGGCGACCCGGGGCTGCAGCACCTTCATCACCTGGCCCATCTGCGCCATGCCGCTCGCTCCCACCTCCGCGACCGCCTCGGCCGCCAGCTGGTCCAGCGCGGCGTCGTCCAGCTGCGCCGGCAGGTAGGTCTCCAGCACGGCCAGCTCCGCCTCCTCCTGGGCCGCCAGCTCGGCACGCCCCGCCTCGGTGTAGGCAGCCGCGGCCTCACGCCGCTTCTTGCCCTCCTTGGTGAGCACGGCGAGCACGTCCTCGTCGGACAGCACCCGGGACTGCGTGCCGGAGACCTCGGCGGTGGCGACGGCCGTGAGCGCCATCCGCAGCGTGGCCGAGCGGACCTTGTCCTGGGCCCTGATCGCGTCCTGCAGGTCCTGCTGGAGGGTGGCCTTGAGGCCGGTGCTGGGTTCGGTCATGGCGTCATCCTCTCACCGGGCTGCCCTGGTGCACGGCCGGTGGGCACGGCTGTGGCATCGTCGGGGCATGCATCCGGTATGTCGTGTGGGCGCCACCGTGCTCGGCGCCGGCGTGGGCGCGGGGCTGGGCGTGCTCGCCTGGAGCACCCTGGTCGAGCCGCGGGCCTTCGCGCTGCGCCGCTTCGAGGTGCCCGTGCTGCCCCCCGGGTCCCGGCCGTTGCGCGTGCTGCACCTGTCCGACCTGCACCTGGTGCCCCGTCAGCGGTATCGGAGCGAGTGGGTGCGGGGCCTGGCCGCGCTCCGGCCCGACCTGGTGGTGACCACCGGCGACAACCTGGCCGCCATGGACGCGGTCCCGGCCGTGCTGGACGCCTACCGGGACCTGCTCGACATACCCGGCGTCTTCGTCCTGGGCTCCAACGACTACTTCCCGCCGACGTACAAGAACCCGCTGCGCTACTTCAACGACAGCCACGCGCGCGGGGAGAAGCTGACGCCGCTGCGCCTGCCCACCCAGGACCTGGTCGACGGGTTCACCGCCGCCGGGTGGGCGGACGTCGGCAACGCCCGCACCAGGCTGTCCGTGGGCGGTCTCGAGCTGGAGTTCGTGGGGGTGGACGACCCGCACCTGGGCTATGACGACTACCCCGCGGTCGCCGCGCCGGCTGACCCGGCGGCGGATCTGACGATCGGCGTCACCCACGCGCCCTACCAGCGGATCCTGGACCCGATGGCCGCCGACGGGGCGCGGCTGCTGCTCGCCGGGCACACCCACGGCGGCCAGGTCTGCGTGCCGGGCCACGGGGCCCTGGTGACGAACTGTGACCTGGACACAGGCCGGGCCAAGGGGTTGTCCCGGTGGTGGCCCGGCGCCGGGTCGGCCGGGCCCCGGGCCACGGGCCCCGAGGGCGCCGCCTACCTGCACGTGTCCGCCGGACTGGGCGCCGCCCCGACCTCGCCGTTCCGGCTCGCCTGCCGCCCCGAGGCGACGTTGCTGACGTTGCGCTGACCCCACCCCCGGCCCGGCCGACCCGGATTCGTTGAGCGGACCGACCGTGGGCTATTCTTGCCGTCGCTGCGTGCCGCACGGCACGCGGTCACCGGGGTGTGGCGCAGCTTGGTAGCGCGCTTCGTTCGGGACGAAGAGGTCGCAGGTTCAAATCCTGTCACCCCGACCAGGTGATGTCACACGACATCGGAATGGCCTGAACCCACGACTTGTGGGTTCAGGCCATTCGTCTTGTGTGGGCGGGGCCACTGTCCCCGGTCGCGCCCAGGACTATCGTGTGGCTGCTGATCAACACGATGGAGGGTGAACAATGGAAGTTCAGTGGTGGAGCATCCTGCCGTTCGTCACCATGCTCCTGTGCATCGCGGTCCTACCGCTGATCGATGCGACCGCGGAGTATTGGGAGAAGCAGCGGGTCCAACTGCTGATCGCCCTCACCCTCGGGGTGCCCGTGGCGCTCTGGTTCATCATCGGGGGCGATTCCTCGGCGGTGGTGCACGCGCTCATCGAGTACGCCCAGTTCATCACCCTCCTGCTCGCCCTCTTCGTCGTCTCCGGCGGGATCTTCCTCAAGGGCGACATCCAGGCCAACCCGCGCAACAACACCCTGTTCCTCGCCTTCGGCGGCGCCATCGCCTCCTTCATCGGCACGACCGGGGCGGCCATGCTGCTGATCCGCCCGCTGCTCAACACCAACGCCGAGCGCAAGTTCCGCACCCACACGGTGCTGTTCTGCATCTTCATCGTGGCCAACTGCGGAGGTCTGCTCACCCCCCTCGGCGACCCTCCGCTGTTCCTGGGGTTCCTGCGCGGCGTCCCGTTCACCTGGACCTTCGGGCTGCTGCCGATGTGGCTCTTCGTCAACCTCATCCTGCTGGTGACCTACTACGCGCTGGACAAGAAGTACTACGCCCAGGAGAAGCCGGAGGACGTGGCGCTGGACACCAGCAAGGTCACGCCGCTGGGCGTCAAGGGGCGGATCAACTTCATCTACCTGGCGATGATCGTCTGCGCCGTGGCGTTCGCCCCCTCTGTCGACATCCACTCCATCGAGGAGGGGCACGCCGCCTTCATGGACTTCGTGCCGCTGCGCGAGATCATCATGCTCACGGTGGCGACGGTGTCGTTCACGACCGGCGACAAGGTGGCACGGTTCGTCGACAACCGGTTCAAGTGGGGCCCCATCCTGGAAGTGGCCGCCATCTTCATCGGGATCTTCCTGACCATGATCCCGGCCCTGAAGTACCTCGCCCAGATCGCGCCCAACCTGCCGCTGAACGAGGTGACCTTCTTCATCTTCACCGGGGGCCTGTCCTCCGTGCTGGACAACGCACCCACCTACGTGACGTTCTTCGAGATGGCCCGCGAGCTCGGTGGGGAGCCCGCGGTGTCAGGCGTCTACGAGCCCTACCTGGTCGCGATCAGCCTCGGCGCGGTCTTCTGCGGGGCGATCACCTACATCGGCAACGGCCCCAACTTCATGGTCAAGGCGGTCGCCGACAGCATGGGCGTCAAGATGCCCTCCTTCGGCGGCTACGTCGTGCAGGCCTTCACCTACCTGGTCCCCACCCTGGTCGCCATGGTCTGCATCTTCATCGCCGACTCGACGTGGGCACTGATCGCCGGCCTGGTGCTCACTGCCGGCCTGCTGGTGCGCGCTGCCCTGGAGTCACGCAAGCACGACGACCCGGTGGAGTCCGCCTCCCCCTGACCTCAGTCGCGCTCCCCGGACGTGACGCCGACCTGCTGGGCCTCGGGGTCGGCGTGCAGCGCCGCCAGCTCGGCCTCCATCACCAGCTCCTCGTCGGCGTCCAGCCGCACGTGGGACAGCAGCCCGTGCAGCACCCGGAGGGCCGCGGCACACCGCTCACCCCAGGCCGAGAGGTAGCTGAACTGCCACCACCACAGCGCCTCGACGATGCGGCCGTCGCTGAAGTGCCCCCAGCCGTAGTCCAGGTCGGCGGCGATCGTGGTCAGGTCGTCGGCCAACGACCCGCGCACCACCTCACCGGACAGCACCGGGTCCTCCAGGTCGACATACTCGTCCAGCCCGCCCAGCATCTGGCGCAGCCCGGTGCGCACCGCCTCCACGTCCGTGTCGGGCCCCGGGTCCGGCTCGAAACGTTCCTGCGGGACCACGTCGACCATCGCGCCGAGACGGGCCCCGGCCAGCTGGACCTGGGACACGGCCAGCAGCAGCACCGGGAGTGCAGTGTCGGCGTTGTGCCCGGCGGCGACCTCCCGGATCGTGGCGAGGTACCGCTGCACCTCCAGCCCCGTGTCGGCGCCCAACTCGGTCACCGCGGTGTCGGTCTGGGCGCCAGCGCCCCCGCCAGAGTCGGTCATCTCGTCCATCTCCTCCGCAGTGCCCGCGGCGCCGGCTGCGCCTCAGGCCTCGATCAGCCGTCTCCCCTCGAAGGCACGCCCCAGGGTGACCTCGTCGGCATACTCCAAGTCTCCACCCACCGGCAGCCCGCTGGCTAGCCTGCTGATCTGCAACCCCATCGGCCGGAGCAGCCGGACCAGGTAGGTCGCGGTCGCCTCCCCCTCCAGGTTCGGGTCGGTCGCGATGATGATCTCGGTGACCGTGCCGTCCGCCAGCCGGGTCATCAGCTCCTTGACGCGCAGGTCGTCCGGCCCGATGCCCTCGATCGGGCTGATCGCGCCGCCCAGCACGTGGTAGCGCCCCCGGAACTCCCGGGTCCGCTCGATCGCGACGACGTCCTTGGCCTCCTCGACCACGCAGATCAGGCCCTGGTCGCGCCGCGGGTCCAGGCAGATCCGGCACTGCTCGGCCTCCGCGACGTTGCCGCAGACGGTGCAGAAGCGCACCTTGTCCTTGACCTCCGCCAGCGCACGGGCCAACCGGTCGACCTCATCGGGGTCGGCGCTGAGCAGGTGGAAGGCGATGCGTTGCGCGCTCTTGGGCCCGACGCCGGGCAGCCGGCCGAGCTCGTCGATCAGGTCCTGGACCACACCTTCATACACAATGAACCGACTGTATGCCGTCAGGTCGCGTTCGCACGAACGACGCACCCGGGACGGGGCTGGCGATCGGCCGATCAGCCCGCCAGGAGCACCTCTCGCAGGCCCGCGACGTCGTGCACCACCGCCGACGGCCGCTCCGCCTGCAGGGCCGCGGACTCACCGGCGCCCCAGGTCACCCCGACCGCGGCCATCCCGGCCGCAGCGGCGGCCTGCAGATCGACCACCGCATCACCGACGTAGACGCAGTCCGCAGGGTCGACGCCCAGCCGGCCCACGGCATACAGCAGGGGGTCCGGCGCGGGCTTGTGCACGGTCGTGTGCTCCGCACCGGCGAGGACCGGCAGGGAGTCCAGGCCCAGGGCCCGTAGCCCGAGCTGCACCGTCTCGGCTCTTTTGGAGGAGACCACGCCCTGGCGCACCCCGGCGCCGGCGAGGCTGTCCACGAGGGGCCGGATGCCCTCGACCTGCCGGATCTGGTCGTCGTGGTTGGCCAGGTTCCAGGACCGGTAGACGGTGATGAGGTCCTCGGCGTGGCGCGGGAACTCCTCGTCGAACACCGCAGCCAGCGAGCGCCCGATCCAGGAGCGGATGACCGGCTCGGGGACCGAGACGCCGACGACCTCCTGCAGCGCGTGGTGGAAGGAGTTGACGATGAGCGGGATGGTGTCGCCCAGGGTGCCGTCGAAGTCGAACAGCACCACCGGCCAGGTGGGTTCCGGGCTCGTCACGGTGCCGCTCAGACGGCCGTGTGGCCGGAGCGCTGGTTGTATTCGCCCGCGAGCTCCTGGCCGGACATGGCGTGGATCGCGGCCATGATCTCGTCGGTCGCCTCCCGGCGGGCGCGTCCCGCCGGGACCCCGTCGAACCTGCCGGTGAAGTCGATCGGGGTGCCGAACTCGACCCGGAACTTCGTGATCCGCGGCAGCCGGGAGCCGACCGGTTGGATCTGGTCGGTGCCGGTGAGCGCGACCGGGACGACGGGGCAGCCGGCCGTGAGTGCCAGCCAGGCCACGCCGGTGCGGCCCTTGTAGAGCCGCCGGTCCCGGGACCGGGTGCCCTCCGGATAGATCCCGAAGGCGCCGCCCCCCTTCAGGTGCTCCAGCGCCAGGTCCAGCGACTCCTGCGCGGCCCGGGTGTTGTCCCGGTCGACCGGGATGCTGCCGATGGCGTTGAACCAGGTCCGGCTCACCCACCCCTTGGGACCGGTGCCGGTGAAGTAGTCGGCCTTGGCCAGGAAGGACACCTGACGCGGCGCCGTGAGTGGGATGACGACGCTGTCGGCGAAGGAAAGGTGGTTGCTGGCCAGGATGACCGGGCCCTCCAGCGGCACCCGGTCGGCGCCCACCACCTCGGGACGCCACAGGGCCAGCGCGGTCGGACGGGCGACGACATGCAGCAGGCGATAGAGCATCCTGACCTCCTATCGGGAGTAGTCCTCGTCGACCGCGATCACGGTGCCACCGAGCACGGACTCGACCACCGGCTGCCCTACGGCGCCGGAGGTCTCCAAGTCTTCATCATCGTCGTCCGGCACGTCACCGCCGGGCGTCTTCGCCGGTGCGTCGGAGCCTGCCGGGGCGTCGGGACCTGATGGGGCGTGACCTGATGGTGCGTCAGGACCCGACGGGGCACCCGAGGCCGCGTTGCCCTCGCCCCTGGGGAAGTTTGGTGTTGCCCCAGGTGCAGCAAAGTTCCCCGGGCCGTCCGCCGCCGCAGCCGAGTCGGTGGCCGCACCGTCTGTCGGCGCCTCCTGGGAGCCGCCCTCCGGGGCCTGCGTCGCCCAGGCCGGTGCCGACGCGGTATCCGCCCGGGATGCCCAGTCGGGTTGCTCGCCGCCCTGCGCTGCCCGGGGAGCCCGCCGCCCGCCGGGAGCGCCGAGCTGTTCGGCGACAGTGGGCTCCGGTCCCGCCGCTCCCGACCCGTTGCTGCCACCCGCGGCGCCACCACCATCAGGGGTATCGCCAGCAGGGCTGCCGCTCTCGGGGCCAGCACCAGGCCCACCCCGGGAGCCGCCGGGTCCGCCGTCGTCCATCGGGACGCCCTCGACTCGGGTGTCCAGCCCAATCGCCTCGATCAGGGCCTGCCGGACCACCTCGGCATGGTGCCCCTGGCTGAAGGTGTTGGCCAGGCCCGCCGTGCCGATGCCGAGCAGGAGTCGCTGGCCGTCGAAGTCGAGGACGCGGCTGTTCACCGAGACGAAGGTCCACGTGACCTTGCGGATCTCCTTGATCCGGTCGAGCACTTCGGGCCAGGCGCGGCGCACGGCGTCCGTGTCGAGTGACCCCGGCGCCCGGGCCGCGCTGGCCGCCGGCGCCGCTTGCTCGGGGGCTGCCTGCTCAGGGGCTGCCTGCTCAGGGGCTGCCTGCTGGGGTGACGGCTCCGCGGCCGGCGGCGGGGCTCGTGTCGGCTCGGGCGTCTCCGGTTCGGGCTGGGGTTGTGCCTCCTGCGCTCGCTGCGGAGGTGCCGTCGGCTGAGGGACTGTCGGGGACGGCTTCTGCTGAGGCGTCGCGGGCGGCGTCGGCGGCGCGGTCGCCGGGGCCGCAGAGCCCGCTGCGAGGCGCCGCTCGATGCGGTCCAACCGGGCGGCGTGGCCGTCCTCGCCGTCGGCCGCGGGCAGCAGCAGCCGGGCGCAGATCAGCTCCAGGTGCATCCGGGAGGAGACCGCACCCGTCATCTCCGAGAGCCCGCGGCTGACCACCTCGGCGCTGCGGGTCAGCGCGGAGGGTCCGTAGGCCCCCGCCTGCTGCCGCAGCCGGGCCACCTGGTCCTCCGGCAGCCCGCGGAGCAACCCCCCGGTGCGCTCCCCGACGGCGGCCACCACGATCAGGTCGCGGTAGCGCTCCAACAGGTCCTCGACGAACCGGCGGGGGTCGTGGCCGGACTCCATCACCTTGTTGACCTGGGTGAACACGCTGGCTCCGTCGGACGCCGCGACGGCATCCACCACCGCATCCAGCAGCTCCACGTCGGTGAAGCCGAGCAGTGCGGCGGTCCGCTCATAGGTAAGCCCCTCCTCCCCGGCGCCCGCCATCAATTGGTCCAGCACCGACAGCGAGTCCCGGACCGATCCGCCACCGGCCCTGGTCACGAAGGAGAGCACCCCCGGCTCCAGGGTGACCCCCTCGGCCTGACACAGCTCCTCCAGGTAGGCCGTCAGACGCTGCGGCGGCACGAGGTGGAACGGGTAGTGGTGGGTGCGCGACCGGATCGTGGAGAGGACCTTCTCCGGCTCGGTCGTGGCGAAGATGAACTTGACGTGCTCCGGGGGCTCCTCGACCACCTTCAGCAGGGCGTTGAAGCCGTGCGGCGTGACCATGTGGGCCTCGTCGATGATGTAGACCTTGTAGCGCGATTGGGCCGGGCCGAACGCGGCACGTTCGCGCAGGTCACGGGCATCGTCGACGCCGCCGTGGCTCGCCGCGTCGATCTCGATGACGTCGACCGACCCCGGGCCGCCCCGCGCCAGGGCGAGGCAGGACTCGCAGGTCCCGCACGGGTCGGGCGTCGGGCCCTGGTCACAGTTCAGACAACGCGCCAGGATGCGGGCGCTGGTCGTCTTGCCGCACCCGCGGGGGCCGCTGAACAGGTAGGCGTGGTTGACCCGGCTGCTGCGCAGCGCCTGCATCAGGGGCTCGGTGACGTGCTCCTGACCGATGACGTCGGCGAAGGTCTCCGGGCGGTAGCGGCGGTACAGCGCTGTGGTCACGAACCGACCTTAACCGCCTGCACCGACGGGTCCCAGCCGCTGTCCACCGGCAAGCCCTCAGCCCGGGGAGACCACGTGCATCCGGTGCGCGGCCCGCGTCAGCACGACATACAGGATGCGGGCCCCGCCCGGCGCGGTCCGCACGATCTCGTCCGGGTCGACCACCACGGTCGCGTCGTACTCCAGCCCCTTGGTGGACAGCGGGTCGATGACCAGCACCCGCCCGTCCTGGCTGCCCTGGAGATCCGCCAGCTCCCCACGCCACTGCTCCGGCGTGATCACCGCGACGGAGCCGTCCACCTGGGCGGCGAGCTCGGCCACCGCGGCCGCGACCTCAGCGGGCAGGTCCGCCCGTGGCGCCACCCGTTCCACCGGGTCGACACCCGTGTCCCGCACGGCGTCGGGGATGTCGGCGTCCGGGACGTACCGCCGGATCAGCCGGGCCGCGTAGTCGAAGATCTCGCGTGCATTGCGGTAGTTGGTGCTCATGTGGAACGCCCGCCGCGGCGCCCGACCAAAGGCCTCGTCCCGCGCCTGCGCCGCCTCGGCCAGATCGGGCCAGGAGCTCTGCGCGTCGTCGCCGACCACCGTCCAGGAGGCCCAGCGGCCGCGCCGCCCCACCATCCGCCACTGCATCGGCGACAGATCCTGCGCCTCGTCGACCAGCACGTGGGCGTACTCGTCCCCGGCGCTGATCCGGCCGGCCATGAGCCGTTCCCGGGGGTCGTGGATGACCCGTTCGTATGCCGTCTCCTCCCCGGGCGCGGCCAGGGACCTCCCCGTCTCGTCGCGCCCGAGGCGGATGGCGGAGACGCCGTACTGGGAGACGTCGTCCAGCTCGTCGATCTCGTAGAAGCCGCGTTCCTCGGTGGGCAGGTCCACGACGGGGCCCAGGCGGGCCGCCAGGTCGTCGAGCAGGGCGACGTCCGCCACGCTCCACTCTCCGGTCGTGGTGGCGAGCTCCAGCGAGTCCGCGAGGGCCTGGGCCTCCTCCTCGGACAGCACGCCGCGGGACAGCCGGCGGACCGTGGCAGGGTCGGACAGCCAGAGCAGCACCTCCCGGGGGTCGACGGGCCGCCACCATTGCCGGGCGAAGGCCTCCACGTCGCCGGAGTCGGTGAAGCGGTCCAGGAACTCCTCCCGCTCCCCCTGCCGCACCTGGGCCCAGGCCGTCTCCGCCAGTGCGGACAGCGCCGCGTCCCAGGAGTTGTTGCGCTGGTGGTGGCGCAGCACCTGCCGGCGCACCCCGGCGAGCTGTCGGGCATCGAGGCGGACGGCGTGACCGGCGACGAAGACCCGCAACACCTCCGGTGCGCCCGGGATCGTCTCCCGGGCAGCCCGCCCCAGCACGCTGCGGATCCGCAGGGACCCCTTGAGCGCCGCAGCCTCCGGGGTGTCGAAGCGGGTCGCGGTGACCCCACCCAGCAGGTCACCGACCGAACGCAGCGTGACCGTGTCCTCGCCCAGGCTGGGCAGCACCCGTTCGATGTAGGCGGTGTAGGCGGCGGACGGGCCCAACACGAGGACCCCGCCGGACTCGTAGCGGCGACGGTCGGCATACAGCAGATAGGCGGCGCGGTGCAGCGCGACGACGGTCTTGCCCGTCCCGGGTCCGCCGGTGATCGTGGTGACCCCCGCGGCCCTGGCCCGGATCGCCTCGTCCTGGTGCTGCTGGATGGTCGCCACGATGTCGCGCATCCGCTCGCCGCGGCTGCGGGTCAGCGCCGCGATGAGGGCGCCGTCCCCGACCACCACGACGTCGTCCGGGGCATCGGGGACCATCAGGTCGTCCTCGACCCCGATGACCTCCTCGCCGCGGCAGCGCAGCACCCGGCGCCGGATCACGCCCTGCGGGTCGGCCGGCGTGGCCCGGTAGAACGGGGCGGCCGCCGGGGCGCGCCAGTCGATCACCAGCGGCTCGTAGTCGTCGTCGCGCACCCCGAGGCGGCCGACGTAGCGCACCTCCCGCTCCGGCTCGTGACCGTTGCCAGACCCGTGATCCAGGTCGAGCCGGCCGAAGACGAGACCCTCGTGCTGATGCTCCAGCGAGGCCCGCCGCTTAGAGGCGCTGTAGACCAGTGCGTCCCGCTCGAACAGCCCCGCCAGTTCCTCCTCGCGGGGGTCCCCGGTGCCGCGGCGATCGGTCTGACCGCGGGCCATGCCCTCGGCGTGCACCAGCTCCACCCGGGCAGCGGCCTTGGCGAGCTCGGCGTAGACACGGTCGACGTGCGCCTGCTCGCGCGCGATCTCGGCGGCGACGGTGTCGTGGGTTGCGGCGGTCACCAGCACCTTCCCTTCAGCCCTGCAGGCCTCGGTCACGGGGTGGCACAACGGGGTCAGAGAACTTTACCCGGTCCGGGGAGGGCTCAGAACCAGCCGCGCCGCGCGGCCTGCACGCCCGCCTGGAACCGGGTGCTTCCCCCGAGGTGCTCCATCAGGTAGCGGATGCGCCGCTCCACCGTCCGGGTGGAGACGCCGATGCTGCGCGCGATCATCTGGTCGGTCGCGCCCGAGGCCAGGAGACCCAGGATGCGCACGTCCCGGTCGCCCAGCGGCAGTTCCTTGCGTCGGCCCTGCTCGCCCGCACGCGGCTTGAGCGGCACCCCCCTGGTCACGCCGACCT
Organism: Ornithinicoccus sp.; assembly: GCF_057176825.1. Lineage (NCBI taxonomy): Bacteria > Bacillati > Actinomycetota > Actinomycetes > Micrococcales > Intrasporangiaceae > Ornithinicoccus > Ornithinicoccus sp. Next base: position 3,691,127 of record NZ_CM169976.1, read on the forward strand.
CGACGAGGGCGGCCAAACCCTTCACCACCGAGGACCGGCGGATCAGGAACGAGCCACCGCCGTGCTCGTCGTGCAGGCTGAGGTCGACCATCGCGGTGACGCCATCGGCGATCACCACACCGAACGGAACCGCCCCCATCACCTTCACCTGGGCACCCTCCGCCGACTGGCGCTCCAGCTCGGCCAGGAACTGCGGCTCGCCGAGCAGGTTGCGGTCCACCACGATCGCCACGCTGTTCACCGACCGGTCGCTGTTCTCCTGGTCGGCGGCGACCCCGGCCAGCCAGGTCCGTGCGGCCGGGCTGTCGGCGACCAGCATCTTCAGCTCCCGGGTGGCCATCCCCTCCAGGGAACGGATGCCGGCCGCGGCGTCGTGCGGGGTGGTCAGCCCGTCGATGCCACCCAACCCGGACTCGGGGTCGAAGGCACCCTCCCGGTTCTGCCGCCAGATGGTGCCGAGCTCGGAGGCGAAGGAGCGCGAGAAACGCGCCCTGGCCTCCATCTGCGCGGCCAGGCGGGGCAGTGCCAGCTCCGGCGGCTGCACCTCCCACCGGTCGGGCCCCGCCTCGGTGACCAGGCCGCGCCCGGCCAGGGCCTTCCCCGCGCGGGCCACGTCCTCGGGGTGATAGCCCTCCGCCTCCAGCCCCTCCTGGGTCGGTGAGCCCAACCGGATCATCGCGAGGTACATCCGGGAGAGGAAGTCCTCCATCTCCGTGCCATGCATGTCCGCGAACCGGGTCATCGGCTGCCTCCTGGTGTCAAACCCGAGCACACAAGTTGACGGGTTGCCGACAATGACTATAAGCCGCCACCCCCTCAAGATGACAGCCACGCCCCCGACATGTCATGGTGTGTCTACGGCTTCGGCCGGCGCGGGGACGTGAGAGTCGTTGGTATCCCCCCCACCAACTGACCCTGCCCCACGCATCGTGGCCCTCCTGGGAGATCACCCCCCCTGCCTCCCAGGAGGGCCACGAACCTTTTCCCGGGTCTGTGCTTTCCCCTGGTTGTGCTCCCGACTTCCTGCGCCCGACCCGATCGGGCTGCTCGGCGGGCGAGCCGACTATCGTGGCCCCCCGTGAAGGTCTTGGTGATCGGCTCCGGTGCCCGCGAGCACGCCATCGTCCGAGCGCTGGCGGCCGACCACGAGGTCGACGCGGTGCTCGCCGCCCCCGGGAACCCGGGCATCGACCTGATCGCCCGGTGCCTGCCGGACTGCGGGTCGATCTCCGACCCGGCGGCCATGGCGGCGCTCGCGGTCGAGGTCGAGGCGGACCTGGTGGTCGTGGGGCCCGAGGCGCCGCTGGTGGCCGGGGTGGCCGACGCAGTCCGCGAGGCCGGCATCCCCTGCTTCGGGCCCTCCGCCGCGGCCGCGCAGCTGGAGGGGAGCAAGGCGTTCGCCAAGCAGGTCATGGCCGCGGCGGGGGTGCCCACGGCGCTGGCCTATGTGTGCACGACCGAGGACGAGGTCGCGCAGGCGCTGGACGCCACCGGCGCCCCCTACGTCGTCAAGGACGACGGTCTGGCCGCCGGCAAGGGCGTGGTGGTCACCGAGGACCGGGCGGAGGCCGCCGCGCACGCCGCCGCGTGCCTGGCCAAGCCGGACGGCAGGCTCGTGGTGGAGGAGTTCCTGGACGGCCCCGAGGTCTCGCTGTTCTGCATCACCGACGGCACCTCCGTCGTGGCTCTGGCGCCCGCACAGGACTTCAAACGCATCGGCGACGGGGACACCGGCCCGAACACCGGGGGCATGGGCGCCTACAGCCCCCTGCCCTGGGCGCCCGACGACCTGGAGGACGACGTCCTCGAGCGGATCGCACGCCCCACAGTCGCCGAGATGCGACGTCGCGGCACCCCGTTCGCGGGCGTGCTCTACGTCGGGCTGGCGCTCACCGGCCGGGGGCCGCGGGTGGTGGAGTTCAACGCCCGGTTCGGCGACCCCGAGACCCAGGTGGTGCTGGCCCGGCTGCGCACCCCCCTGGGCCAGCTGCTGCTCGCCGCGGCCGAGGGACGGCTCGAGGAGATGCCCGCACCGCAGTGGCACGACCAGGCCGCCGTCACCGTCGTCCTGGCGGCCGAGGGCTACCCACAGACCCCGGTCACCGGTGCCCCGCTCAGCGGGTTGGAGGAAGCCGCCGAGCTTGAGGACGTGCACCTGCTGCACGCCGGCACCAAGGGCACGGCAGAGGGACTGGTCGCCTCCGGCGGCCGGGTGCTGTCCGTGGTCGGTGTGGGCGCCGACCTGGCGGCCGCGCGGGACAGGGCGTATGCCGGGGTGCAGCTGATCGGGTTCCCCGGCGGTCAGCATCGCCGGGACATCGCCGACCGGGCCGTCCGCGGCGAGGTGTGGTCGTGACCGCCGGTGGGGACGGGCTCCCCGGCGAGCTGGCCGGGCACGTCCCCGTCTACTCCGGCAAGGTGCGCGAGTTGTTCGCGCCGCTGGACCCGCAGACCGGGCTCGCCGACGAGACACGGTTGCTGCTGGTCGCCTCGGACCGGATCTCGGCCTACGACTACGTCATCGACAGCCCGATCCCGGACAAGGGAGCGGTCCTGACCCAGCTGTCGCTGTGGTGGTTCGACCAGCTCGCGGATCTCGTCGACAACCACGTCCTCTCGGCCGACGTGCCCGCTGCCGTCGCCGGACGCGCGCTGTACGTGCGCCGGTTGCGGATGCTTCCGGTCGAGTGCATCGCGCGGGCGTACCTGACCGGCGGTGGGCTGGCCGAGTACCGGTCCGGTGGCGCCGTGAGCGGCGTGACCCTGCCGCCAGGGCTGGAGGACGGCTCACGGTTGCCGGAGCCGGTGTTCACCCCCACCACCAAGGCGGCGGTGGGCGAGCACGACCTGCCGATGACCTACCAGGAGGTCGTCACCCAGCTGGGGCCTGCACTGGCCGAGCGGGTCCGCGACCTGACGGTGGCGATCCTGTCCCGCGGCAACGAGATCGCGGCGCAGCGCGGGATCCTGATCGCCGACACGAAGGTCGAGTTCGGGGTGGATCCTGCCGCGGTCGGGACCGATCCGGACGGGGAGGTCGACTGGGCCTCCCTCGACCCGGAGGCGGTGCAGGTGGTGCTGGCCGACGAGGTTCTCACGCCCGACTCGTCCCGGTTCTGGCGGGCCGCGGAGTGGGCCCCCGGGCAGACCCAGACGTCCTACGACAAGCAGGTCCTGCGGGACTGGCTGACCTCGGCCGAGAGCGGCTGGGACCGTTCCTCCGGGCAGGCTCCTCCCCCGCTCCCGGAGGAGGTCGTGCGACTCACCCGGGCCCGCTACGTCGAGGCCTACGAGGCCCTGACTGGGCGGCCGTTCACCCCGCATACAATCGGCTGACCGATCCCAACACCCCTTCAGGAGCGCCCCGTGGGCACCGTGATCGTCGACGTCATGCCGAAGCAGGAGATCCTCGACCCCCAGGGCCAGGCCGTCGCAGGTGCCCTCGACCGTCTCGGCCTCGGCCGGTTCCGTGACGTGCGCCAGGGCAAGCGGTTCACGCTCACCGTGGACGGCCCCGTGACCGAGGAGGTGCTCGCCGCGGCCCGTGAGGCGGCGGAGACGTTGCTGAGCAACCCGGTGATCGAGGACGTGGTGTCGGTCCGGGCGCAGCAGGACGTCGAATCGGTCCGGGCGCAACAGGACGTCGAATCGGTCCGGGCGCAGCAGGACGTCGAATCGGTCCGGGCGCAGGAGAGTGACCGGTGAGGGTCGGGGTCGTCACCTTCCCCGGGTCGCTGGACGATCACGATGCCCAACGTGCGGTGCGGTTGGCCGGCGGCGAGCCGGTGCAGCTGTGGCACGGCGACGCCGACCTCCGGGGGGTCGAGGCGGTGGTGCTGCCGGGCGGCTTCTCCTACGGCGACTACCTGCGCTGCGGGGCTATCGCCCGGTTCGCGCCCGTCATGGACGAGGTGATTCCGGCTGCGCGTGGCGGCCTGCCCGTGCTGGGGATCTGCAACGGGTTCCAGGTGCTGTGCGAGTCCCACCTGCTGCCGGGCGCCCTGGTCCGCAACGACCACCAGCAGTTCGTCTGTCGCGACCAGCGGCTGCGGATCGAGCGCACCGACACGGCCTGGACCGCCGACTACGAGCAGGACCAGGAGATCGTCGTGGCGTTGAAGAACGGCGAGGGTGGCTACGTCGCCGACGAGGCCACGTTGGACGAGCTCGAGGGTGAGGGCCGGGTCGTGGCCCGCTACCTGGAGGGCAACCCGAACGGGTCGTTCCGGGACATCGCCGGCGTGAGCAACGCCCGCGGCAACGTGGTCGGTCTGATGCCGCACCCCGAGCACGCGGTCGAGCCGGGATTCGGGCCCTCCCTGGACGGGCTGGGGTTCTTCACCTCCGTGCTGCGCCAGGTGGTGAACGCGTGAGCACCACCCAGCCCACGGCATACCACCCGGACACCGTCGCCGACGCGGTGGCGGACCCGCACGCGGTGCAGCCCTGGGTCGAGCTCGGGCTGAAGGAGGACGAGTACGCCCGGATCCGCGACATCCTCGGGCGCCGCCCGACCAGCGCCGAGCTGGCGATGTACTCGGTGATGTGGTCCGAGCACTGCTCGTACAAGTCCTCCAAGGTGCACCTGCGCCAGTTCGGCGAGAAGACCACCGAGGCGATGCGCGAGCACCTGTTGGTCGGCATCGGGGAGAACGCCGGCGTCGTCGACATCGGCGACGGCTGGGCGGTCACCTTCAAGATCGAGAGCCACAACCACCCCAGTTACGTCGAGCCCTACCAGGGTGCGGCGACCGGCGTCGGCGGCATCGTGCGCGACATCATGAGCATGGGCGCCCGCCCGATCGCGGTCATGGACCCGCTGCGCTTCGGCGCGCTGGACCACCCCGACACGGCCCGGGTGCTGCCCGGCGTGGTCGCCGGCATCGGCGGCTACGGCAACTGCCTCGGCCTGCCCAACATCGGCGGCGAGGTCGCCTTCGACGCCTGCTACCAGGGCAACCCGCTGGTCAACGCGCTGTCCGTCGGCTCCATGCGGGTCGAGGACATCCACCTGGCGAAGGCCTCGGGGGTCGGCAACCTCGTCATCCTGTTTGGCGCCAAGACCGGCGGCGACGGCATCGGCGGTGTCTCCGTGCTGGCCTCGGAGACCTTCGACGACGGGGGCCCCAGCAAGCGCCCGGCCGTGCAGGTGGGCGACCCGTTCGCCGAGAAGGTGCTCATCGAGTGCTGCCTGGACCTGTATGCCGCGGGTGTCGTGGTCGGGATCCAGGACCTGGGCGGTGCCGGGCTGAGCTGTGCCACCAGTGAGCTGGCCTCCAACGGTGACGGCGGGATGCGGGTGCAGCTGGACACGGTGCCGCTGCGCGACTCCTCGCTGCGCCCCGAGGAGATCCTGATGTCGGAGTCCCAGGAGCGGATGATGGCCGTCGTCGAGCCCGCCCGGCTCGAGGAGTTCATGGCGATCGCCGACCGGTGGGACGTCGAGGCCACCGTGGTGGGCGAGGTGACCGACGGCACGAACCTGGAGGTCTACTGGGGCGAGGACCTCATCGTGGACGTGCCGCCCCGGTCGGTGGCCCACGACGGGCCCGTCTATGAGCGCCCGCTGGCGCGGCCCGCCTACCTGGACGAGCTCCAGGCCGACGGCGCGGCGGGGTTGGCCCGTCCGGGCGACGGCGACGGCGACGGCGACGGCGACGGACTGCGGGACGCCCTGCTCGCCGTCCTGGCCCACCCCAACGTCGCCGACACCACGTGGGTCACCCAGCAGTACGACCGGTATGTGCGCGGCAACACCGCCCAGGCGATGCCGGACGACGCCGGGGTGGTCCGGGTCGACGAGGAGAGCGGGCGCGGGGTCGCCATCTCCACCGACTGCAACGGGCGCTTCGCCAAACTCGACCCGTATGCGGGGGCGCAGCTCGCGCTCGCGGAGGCCTACCGCAACGTCGCGGTCGCCGGGGGCCGACCGCTGGCCGTGTCGGACTGCCTGAACTTCGGCTCCCCCGAGGACCCGGGCGTGATGTGGCAGTTCAGCCAGGCCGTCACGGGCCTGGCCGACGGGTGCGTGGAGCTGGGCATCCCGGTCACCGGGGGCAACGTGTCGTTCTACAACCAGACCGGCGACGTCGCCATCCACCCGACCCCGGTCGTGGCCGTGCTGGGCGTGCTGGAGGACGTGGCCGACCGGAACCGCTCCGGCTGGGACGCGGCAGGAGAGGCGCTGTTCCTGCTCGGCACGACCCGTGAGGAGCTGGACGGCTCGGTCTGGTCCGAGGTGGCCCACGGGCACCTCGGTGGGCTGCCGCCGTCGGTCGACCTGGGCGCGGAGCAGCTGCTGGCCGACACCGTGCTGGCGGCTTCGGCTGCCGGCCTGGTCCAGTCCGCCCACGACCTCTCCGAGGGCGGCCTGGCCGTCGCCCTCGCCGAGGGCGTGCTGCGGGAGGGCGTCGGGGCCACCGTGTCCCTGGCCGCCCTGCGCGAGCGGGACGGTGTCGACGACTTCACCGCGCTCTTCAGCGAGTCCACGGCACGCGCCCTGGTGAGCGTGGCGGGCGACGCCGCCGAGGCGTTCGCCCTGCTCTGCGCCGAGCAGGGACAGGCGGTCGTCCGGCTCGGGGACACCGGCGGCACGGACCTCCACGTGGACGGCGTGTTCCGGGTCCCGACGCAGGAGCTGCGGGCCGCCAACACCGGGGTCATCGAGGCGGCCCTGCTGGGCTGAGCCTCCCGGGACACTGGGTCTCCCGGGGCACTCAGCCCAGCAGGTTCACCCCGTAGGAGGCCAGCACACCGAAGGCGACGCCCCACAGGATGATGGAGACCACCTGCCAGGCGATGACCGCGTTGCGGGAGGCGCCGAAGGAGACCATCGCCCCCGAGGTGATCTGGCTGGGCAGGATCGTCTGCCCGACCAGGCTGACGCCCGCGACGCCGTACCTGTCGAACGCCCGACGCAGCTTCTGCCGCCGGGGGGACTCCTGGGCCAGCTCCTCATCCCCCTTCACCTTGCGGCGCACCGCGTGGGCCCCAAGGACCACCACCAGCATGGAGACGACGTTGCCGACGACCGCGGCCCCGATGGCGACCGGCAGCGGGAGGCCGGCGAGCACGCCGATCACGGCCCCGAAGTAGGACTCGACGAACGGGATCGCCCCAGCGGCGATCACCCCCAGCCACTGCAGCCAGGTGGGCAGGGACGCGGTGAAGTCCTGGAGCGACTCGATCATGCCTCGATGTTAGCACACTGTACTAGTACGGCGTGCTAGTACAGTGTGCCCAGGACGACGAGGAGGTGCCTTCCGTGGGTGACCGTAGGGAGCAGATCGTGCAGGCGGCGCGCAGCATCATGGCCGAGGGCGGGGTGGACGCACTCAGCGTGCGCAGCACCGCGGCCCGCGCCGGGATCGGAGCCAGCACGCTGCGGCACTACTTCCCCACCCAGCACGCGCTGTTCGACGCCGTCGTGGGGGCAGCATTCGACGAGGAGGTGGACGATCTGCGGATCGCCGACTCCGATCTCCCCGCCGCGGAACGACTCCTGGAGTGCCTGGTCCAGTTCCTGCCCCCCGCGGACACGGACGTGGCCACGCTCCTGGGGTGGCTCGGCATGTACACCGCGGCCCTGGGCCCGGACCGTACGGAGCAGGGGGCCCGGGCGCTGACCAGCCTCACCGCGCTGGGGCGACGCCGAGTCCGGGGATGGCTCGCGGTGCTCGCCGAGGAGGACCGGCTGCGGCACCAGGACCTGGACGTTCACACCACGGTGCTCACCACCTACCTGGACGGGCTCTGCCTGGCCCTGCTCACGCCGGGGCCCGAGCCGATGTCGGTCCACCAGGCCCAGGACCTCCTGGGGGACGTCATCGAGGCGATGGTGGTGCGTCCCGCCTGATGCCGAAGAGCTCGCACTCCACGTTGTAGTACCGATCCGTCGTGCCACGATGCTCCATCCCCAGCCGTCGGCATACGGCCTGCGAGGCGGCGTTGTCGGCGTAGGTGACGGCCAGGATCTCCGTCAACCCACCGGACCACCCGTGCGCCAGGACCCGGACCGCCGCCTCCGTGGCATAACCCCGGCCCTGGGCGTCGGGGTGCAGGTGCCAGCCGATCTCGACGTCGCCCGACGGCGACAACGGCTCCGGGCCGGAGGCGGGCAACACCTTCAGCAGCACCGAGCCGACCGGGCTCTGCGCTCCGTGCGGCACGATCGCCCAGACGCCGTAGAGCGAATCATCCGACGCCAGCCGGTCCAGGGCCTGTCGGGACTCGTCGGGCGACGTCAACGCCCTGGGCCGACTCCCCAGGAAGCGGGCGACCTCCCACCGCGAGTAGATGTCGAAGTGCGCGGCAAGGTCGGTCGATTGCCACCGGCGCAGCGTGAGTCTGGGGGTGGTGAGGGTCGGCACGGTCCTAGTCTCGCGGCACCATGTCGATTCCGGCAGGGCCCGGCCGTCATCACCGTGACCGGGCGCAGGGCCCGGCGCGAACCGGAGGAGCAGCAGGATGACCGAGAGCACGCCCGCCCCCCTGAACACCGTCACCTGGTGGGAGATCCCGACCAGCGACCTGGCCGCCGGGAAGGAGTTCTACAGCTCCGTGCTGGGCTGGAGCTACGCCTCCTTCGGCGACGACGACAACTACGCGGGGATCCTGCGCGGCGAGGACCTGATCGGCGGGCTCCACCGCGTCGAGCCGGACACCCCGACCACCTCCCCCGTGCGGATCTACATCAACGTCGCGGACCTCGAGGCGACCCTCGAGGCCGCGCAGGCTGCCGGTGGGTCGGTCCTCACCACCCGCACCGAGGTGGGCGGCGACATGGGCTGGTGGGCCGAGATCGCCGACCCCGACGGCCGGTGGCTGGGCCTGTGCACCGGGAGACCGGCCGCCGGCTGAGGTCGTTCATGCCCCGTCCAGCGACTCCTGGACCTCCGCGGGCGACAGGGTGACCGGGGTCTGCACCAGCCACTCGTGGCCGAACGGGTCACGGACCCGGCCGGCGCGAGAGCCGTAGGGCTGGTCGGCGACCGGGAAGACGACGGTGGCACCGGCCCGGACTGCTGCGTCGGCCACGCCGTCGGGGTCGTCGGTCGTCACCGAGAGCACCACGCCGGGGTGGCCGAGCGTGGCCGGGGAGGGGTCGTGCTCGTCCTCGTCCTTGAGCTCCACGGCGTGCCCCCAGAGGTCCAGGAGTGCGAAGACGACCAGGTCGCCCATCACGAACCGTTGCACCGTGGTGGCGCCGAACGCCTCCTGATAGAAGGCGATCGCCTGGTCGGCGCCGCGGACGACCAGCTTCGGGCTGAGTGCGACATGCTGTGTCATGACCCCAGCATGCCGCGGGGCCGGCCACGTCCGCTTGGACGTTCCGGCGGACTGCCTCAGCCGCCGAGGAGATCGTGGCGCTGGATCGTCTCCTCGCGCCCCGGACCGACGCCGATCGCGGACACCCTGGCCCCGATGAGCTCCTCTAGCCGGAGCACATAGCGCTGCGCGTTCTCGGGGAGCTCCTCGAAGGTGCGACACCCGCTGATGTCCTCCCACCAGCCTGGCACCTCCTCGTAGATCGGGGTGGCGTGGTGGAAGTCGGACTGGTTGACCGGCATCGTGTCGTGCCGGGTCCCCTGCACGTCGTAGGCGACGCAGATCGGCACGGTCTCCAGACCGGTGAGCACGTCGAGCTTGGTGATGACGAAGTCGGTGACCCCGTTCATCTGCTGGGCGTACCGGCCCACGACCGCGTCGATCCACCCGCAGCGTCGGGGCCGCCCGGTGGTGGTGCCGTACTCGTCCCCGGTCTTGCGCAGGAACTCGCCGTGGTCGTCGTGCAGCTCGGTCGGGAACGGGCCCTCGCCGACGCGGGTGGAGTAGGCCTTCAGGATCCCGATCACCCGGTCGATCCGAGTGGGGGCCACGCCCGACCCGGTGCAGGCGCCCCCGGCCGTGGCGTTCGAGGAGGTGACGAACGGGTACGTCCCGTGGTCGACGTCCAGCAGGGTGGCCTGGCCCGCCTCGAACAAGACGGTCTGCCCCTCGTCCAGCGCCTCGTTCAGGACCAGTGCCGTATCGGTGACCATCGGCCGGATCCGCTCGGCGTGCCGGAGCAACTCGGCCATGACCTCCTCGACCTCCACCGCCCGGCGGTTGTAGATCTTGGCCAGCACCTGGTTCTTGACGTCCAACGCGGCGGTGACCTTCTGGCGCAGGATCGACTCGTCATACAGGTCCTGCACGCGGATCCCTACCCGGTTCATCTTGTCCGCGTAGGTGGGTCCGATCCCGCGGCCCGTCGTCCCCAGCTTGCGACTGCCCAGGAACCGCTCGGTCACCCTGTCCAGCACACGGTTGTAGGGCGGGATCACGTGCGCGTTGGCGCTGATCACCAGCTTCGAGGTGTCCACGCCACGCTCCTCGAGGCCGTCCAGCTCCTCGATGAGGACCCCGAGGTCCACGACGACGCCGTTGGCGATCACGGGCGTGCAGCCCGAGGTGAGGATGCCGCTGGGCAGCAGGTGGAGGGCGTACTTCTGGTCGCCGATGACCACGGTGTGGCCGGCGTTGTTGCCACCGTTGAACTTCACCACGTAGTCGACCCGGCTTCCGAGCAGGTCGGTGGCCTTGCCCTTCCCCTCGTCGCCCCACTGGGCGCCGATCAGGACGATTGCAGGCATGCGGGGAATCCTTGTCGTCAGGGTGTGCTCGGACCGGGACAGCCTACCCAGCCACCCGCGATCCGGCCTCTCTGCGCCGGGGGCAGCGCAGGATCAGTTCCCGATGATGCCGCGGCGTGCCACGGCCAGACCCAGCTGGAACCGCGTCTCCACGCCGTGCTCCACCATCATCGCCGCGATTCTGCGGCGCAGCGTGCGCAACCCCAGGCCGAGGTGCCGGGCGATCGCCTCGTCCTTGAAGCCCAGCGCCAACAATTCCAGGACCTTCAGGTCCTGCTCGGCGGTGTCGCCGTCGTGGACCGCGTCCGCCCGGCGCCACATCGACTCGAACAGCACCGCGATGAGTGAGACGAGGGCGGGCAACCTGATGAGCAGATAGTCGGAGTTCGAGTTCTCACCCCCGGCGGCATCGATCAGCACCGCGGCAGTCCCGAACACCGCGAACTCGACGGGCACGTCGGCCAGGTACCGCTGGCTCTCGCCCTCCGCGGCCCGGGCCTCGGCGAACGCGTGCCAGTGGGGATCGGTCAGCACCCACATCGGGAAGATCGACCGGTGCTCGCGACCCTCCGCCAGGGAGTCCCGGAGCGACTCCTGCACGTCGCTGTCTCGCCCCGACCCGTACTGCAACTGGGCCGTCACCTGCACGACCGGACCGGAGGAGCTGCGGAGCAGCAGGTCCACGACGCCGGCGGCTTCCGCGCGGGGCACGTCCTCCCACGGGGGCATCCGCGGGCCGGTGAGCTGCAAGCCCCGCCGGTAGTCGGCCTCGAAGACCGACATGGCCTGCCGCAGACCGAGCAGCTGGGAACGTCGCTCGTCGAGGGCGGACTCCTCGATGGCCAGCAGCCTCCCCAGGCTGCCGCGGGGATCGTCGGCCCGCAACAACCCATCATGACCCCGGCGGACCAGGCGCAACCTGATCAGCTCGGCCAGCACGTGTCCCGCCCGCGCGGAGCTCCAGCCCAGCTCGTCCGCATGCTGCTCCAGGGTGGCCGGCAACTCCCGCAGCACCCGTCGGAACAGCAGTTCTGCACCGGGACTCAGCACCGACCCCGGTTGTTGAGCATTCACCCGTGGCAGGTTAGTGCCACTGGCAGACTAATGTCACGTTTCGCCCTAGTCATGGGAGATAGTGGGGACCGACTCGGGCATGTCGACAGGGGACGCGAACGCCCGATGAACGGGGGGCGCGGCCGAGGCCGGTGGCTCTCCAGCACCGGCGTCGGCCGCCCTCATGTCAGGCTCGTTCCACACCCAACTCGGCTGCGGCCTCCGCCGAGGAGTCGGCCAGGAACGTGGCACACCGCTGCTGCTCGTCGACTTCACCGATCTCTCCCGCGGCGCGGCTCAGCGCAGCCAACGCCCGGAGGAAACCCCGGTTGGGCTCGTGGGACCAGGGCACGGGCCCCTGCCCCTTCCACCCCGCGCGGCGCAGCGAGTCCAGGCCCCGGTGGTACCCGGTGCGGGCGAAGGCATAGGCCTCCACCACGTCACCGTCTGCCAGGGCGTCCTCCGCCAGGACCGCCCAGGCCAGGCTCGAGGTCGGCACCCGCGGGGCCACCTCCCGCGGGTCCACGCCGTTCGCCAGCGGTGAGCTCGCGGGGTCCTCCGGCAGGAGCGTCTCGGGGATTCCCAGCAGGTTGCCGTCGGTCATCTTGGCGTTGCCCCCGGCGATCCCGCTCACTGGTGCTTCCCGGCCGAGCGCAGGTTCTCACAGGCTTCGACCACACGGGCCGCCATCGAGGCCTCGGCCTCCTTGCCCCAGCTGCGCGGGTCGTAGAGCTTCTTGTTGCCGACCTCGCCGTCGATCTTGAGGACACCGTCGTAGTTGCTCAGCATGAAGCCGGCCACCGGACGGGTGAAGGCGTATTGCGTGTCGGTGTCGACGTTCATCTTCACCACGCCGTAGTCGACGGCGTCGCTGATCTCCTGGGCACTGGACCCCGACCCTCCGTGGAAGACCAGGTCGAACGGCAGCGAGCCCGCCTCCAGGCCCTTGGCCTGCACGACCGCGTCCTGGGCCGCCTTGAGGATCTCCGGGCGCAGCGTGACCCCACCGGGCTTGTAGACCCCGTGCACGTTGCCGAACGTCAGCGCCGTCAGGTAGCGCCCCTTCTCCCCCAGCCCGAGAGCCTCGACGGTGGCCAGCGCGTCCTCGGGCGTGGTGTAGAGCTTGTCGTTGATCTCGTTCGCGACGCCGTCCTCCTCGCCGCCCACAACCCCGATCTCGACCTCGAGGATGATCTGCGCCGCCGCGGCCTGCGCGAGCAGCTCCTCCCCGATCTGGAGGTTCTCGGCGAGCTCCACAGCCGACCCGTCCCACATGTGCGACTGGAAGTAGGGCAGCCCACCGTTCTTGACCCGCTCCGCGGACGCCGCGATGAGCGGCCGGACGAAGCCGTCCAGCTTGTCCTTCGGGCAGTGGTCGGTGTGCAGCGCGATGTTGACGTCGTAGTTCTTGGCGACCTCCTCGGCATACGCGGCGAAGGCCAGCGAGCCGGTGACCATGTTCTTCACGCTCGGCCCGGACAGGTACTCGGCGCCTCCCGTCGATACCTGCACGATGCCGTCACTGCCGGCGTCGGCGAAGCCGCGGATGGCCGCGTTCAGCGTCTGGCTCGAGGTGACGTTGATCGCCGGGTAGGCGAACGAACCGGACTTGGCCCGGTCCAGCATGTCGGCGTAAACCTCGGGGGTGGCGATGGGCATGGATCCTCCTCGATCACGTCGCCGGGTGGCGACTCACCGGCGATGAAGCTACGTGGCCCTCATGCTTCCACACCCTGGTCGAACACGTGCTGGCGCACCCAGGCGTGCATCGCGATGGCCGCAGCCGCCCCGGCATTCATCGAGCGGGTGGAGCCGAATTGGGCGATCTCCAGCACGACGTCGCACGCGGCCACCGCCTCCGGCGTGAGCCCCGGCCCCTCCTGGCCGAAGAGCAGCACACACTCCCGGGGCAGGACGGTCGTCTCCAGGGGGCGGGAGCCCGGGACGTTGTCCACACCGATGACCGGTATGCCGTGTCCGTCTCCTTGCTCGTCCGCCCACGAGCGCAGGTGCGCCACGTCGGGGTGGTGGTGCTCGTGCTGGTAGCGGTCGGTGACCATCGCTCCGCGCCGGTTCCAGCGACGCCGGCCCACGATGTGGAAGGCCGCGGCATTGCAGGCGTTGGCGGTGCGGATGACCGAGCCGATGTTGAAGTCGTGGCCCCAGTTCTCGACGGCGACGTGGAAGCCGTGCCGACGCGTGTCCAGGTCGGCGACGATCGCCTCGTGGCGCCAATACCGGTAGCCGTCGACCACGTTGCGCCGGTCCCCCTCACGCATCAGATCCGGGTCCAGGTGCGCCGGGAGCTGCCCGTCCGGTCCCACCGGCCAGTCGCCCTCCCACGGACCAACCCCGACCTTCGGCATACCGTCGTCGTGCGGTCGACCCTCCGTCAGGTTCACGCCCGCTCGGTGCGCGAGCGCACCCGGTTGACCAGCCACCAGGCGAACAGCACGACCACGACGACGATGACGACCTTCTGGAAAACCCCGGCGTAGTCCTCGACCACGTGCCACCGCTCACCCAGGTAGTAGCCGGCCATCACGAAGATGCTGTTCCAGATGAGGCTCCCGGCCAGCGTCAACAGGGTGAAGATGCCGATCGGCATCCGCTCCACCCCTGCCGGGATGGAGATGAGACTGCGGAAGATCGGGATCATCCGGCCGAAGAACACCGCCTTGCGGCCGTGCCGGTCGAACCACGCCTCCGTGCGGTCGAGGTCACCCATGTTGGTCAGCGGCAGTCGGCCCCAGATGGCCCGCAACCGGTCCCGGCCCAGCGCCACCCCCAGCGTGTAGAGCGCCAGCGCGCCGACCACGGAGCCCGCTGTCGTCCAGAACAGGGCCTCCGCGAGGGAGAACTGGTCGCCCCTGCTGGCGGTGAAGCCGGCCAGCGGCAGGATCACCTCGCTGGGCAGCGGCGGGAAGAGGTTCTCCAGGGCGATCGCCAGACCGGCCCCCGGCCCTCCGAGGGTCTCCATCAGGTCGACGGCCCAGCCGGCCACGCCGGTGAGCTCCTCGCCGTTGCTCATCGATTCTCCAGGTTCTGGTGCGGGTCAATAGCAGGTCCGGATCGGGTCCGTCACGGGTCGGCATCGGGTGAAGGGACCCTGCGGCCGGCCAACCCTCGGGGCCCCCAACCGTAGTCGGATCGCCCGATTCGCACTAACGTGAGTCGCTGACGTGCCTCGACAGCAGTCGGGGGGCTCCTCGCGGCGCCGCCAGTGGCGGCACCGCCCGAGAGAAGAGGACGGTTTGTGATGGGTGATGTGACGTGGTGGCTGGTGCTGGTCTTGTTGCTGGTGCTGATCGGTGTCGCCGTGTGGCTGTTGCTGCGGCGCCCAGCGGGTGGGGACTCTGCCGGTGCCGGCTCGACGCAGTCCCAGCAGGGCCAGACCTCCGGCGACTCCGCCGGCTATGCCCAGGGGACGGGCGCCGCGCCTGAGGCAGCACCCACCGGTGCTCCCGGGGCGGCAGGACCTGCCGGCGGCGGGGCCGCGGCCGCGGGAACCGGTGCCGCCGCGCCCTACGACCAGGCTGCGGACGACACGGCGTACGCCGCGGACGCCGACGCCGGGGCGACCGGGCAGGGGTACACGGAGCAGGACCACACGCAGCAGGAGTACACCGAGCAGGACTACACCGAGCAGAACTACACCGAGCAGCAGGCCGCCGAGCCCACCTACACCGACACCGCCACCGGCGACCAGGTGGCGACCGGCCCGGAAGCCTCCTACGACGAGGGTGCTGAGCAGGCTCCCCAGGCCGAGGGCGGCGACCAGTGGGCCCAGCCGACCGACACCGCCGAGGACGGAGCGGGCGCCGAGGGCACGTACGGGGAGACCACGGGCGCGGAGGCCACGTATGCCGAGCCCGGCTACGGCGAGGCTCCGGCCACGGAGGCCCAGCCGCAGGAGACGTGGGCCGAGCAGACCTCGGAGGGTGCTGAGCAGGCGCCGCAGGCCGATGACGCTGAGGTCTACCCGCCCGTGAGCGACGGGACCGGGGCCGACACCGCCGGCGGCGACGCCGCGCAGGGCGGCGACCAGTGGGCCCAGCCGACCGAGACCTCCCAGGGCGACGCGGGTGCACCTGCCGGCGACGCCTGGGCGGCGCCCACCGAGACGACCGACACCGGAGCGGGCACCGAGCCCGCCTACGGTGAGGCACCGGCGGCGGAGGCACCGGCCACGGAGGCCCAGCCGCAGGACACGTGGGCCGACCAGTCTTCCGAAGGCGGCGAGGGCACCGAGGCTCCTGCCGGCGACGCGTGGGCCGCACCCTCTGAGGCCGAGAACACCGACACCGGCGCCAGCGGCGCTGTCGCTGGTGGCGCTGTCGCCGGTGGCGCTCCGGTTGGCGGTGCTGCCGCTGGCGGCGACGCTGCTGACGGTGACGCCTGGGACGCTGGCACGGATGCGGGCACCGACACGGGCGCAGCCCCCTACGGTGACGCCGGTGGCGAGTCCGCCGGCGAGGCGTGGGCCGCACCCGCCGGGACCGAGGCCACCGAGACCGTCGACGGCGGCGCTCCAGCGGGCGGCGACGCCTGGGACGCCGGCACCGACGAGGTCGTGACCGACGCCGGTGGCGAGTCCGCCGGCGACGGGTGGTCCGCACCGCAGGACAGCGACGCCAGCGAGCCCAGCGGCGGGTACGGCGCTGCCGCCGCCGGTGCGGGTGCCGTCGGAGCAGGTGCCGCCGGAGCAGGTGCCGCCGGAGCCGCCTACGCCGCTCGGGACGACGAGGCCACCACCGCCGAGACGACGGCCGAGGAGCCCGCTCCGGCGAGCTACGACGACCCGGTGCAGACCCAGGCCGACTTCGGCACCGAGGACACCGGTCAGGTCGACAGCGGCGCCGGTGACTTCACCTCGACCGAGGACACCGGCACGGGATACGTCGATGTCGGCTCCGCGGAGCAGGAGGGCAGCGAGCAGGTGGACGCCGGTCAGGCTGACCCCGTCGAGACCCAGGCCGACCAGGTCGCCCCCGCCGGCGACTATGGGTATGACGAGGCGCACGCGGGTGCCGACGCGGGCGGGGCCGGTTTCGCCCAGGGATCGTTCGGTCCGGGCTCCGCCGATCCGGCCGAGGACGGCTCCGGCCCGACCGGTTGGGCCATCAAGGGCAACGCGGGCTCGATGCTGTTCCACACCCCGGAGTCGCCGTCGTACGAGTCGTGCCGCGCTGAGGTCTGGTTCGAGTCCGAGGAGGCCGCCAAGGCCGCGGGCTTCGCCCACTGGGACCGCAAGCAGCGCTGACGTCGCACAGCTGGCCCGTACGGCCCCGGTCGGAGTGATCCGACCGGGGCCGTACGCCGTGTCAGGCCAGGTCCAGTTCAGCCAGTCCGTAGGCGGCCCGGTACTCGATGCCGCGATCGCGGACCTTCTCCTCGGCGCCGCTGGCGCGGTCCACGATGACAGCCACCGCGACCACCTCACCGCCGGCTTCGCGCACGGCCTCCACCGCGGTCAGGGGCGAGCCCCCCGTGGTGGAGGTGTCCTCCACGACCAGGACACGACGTCCCGCGACCGAGGGGCCCTCGATCCGCTGCTGCAGACCGTGCGCCTTCTCCGCCTTGCGCACGACGAAGGCGTCGAGCCGGTCCCCGGTCGCAGCCGCCGCGTGCAGCATCGCGGTCGCGACGGGGTCGGCGCCCATGGTGAGACCACCGACAGCGTCGACCTCGAGGTCGGCCACCAGGTCGCGCATCACCTGGCCGACCAGCGGGGCGGCCTCGCCGTCCAGGGTGATCCGTCGCAGGTCGACGTAGTAGTCGGCTTCCCTCCCCGACGACAGCGTTACCCGGCCGTGCACCACGGCCTGGGAGCGGATCAGGTCGAGCAGGCGGTCTCGTGCGTTCGTCACGACTGTGCAGCCTACCGAGCAGGGCGGCACTACGATGCTCCCGACCCCTTTTTCCAGGGACGCGCTCGCAGGGGGCGCGCCGCCGACCATCGTAGAGACGACCCGTCATGACACAACCGCCGTACGACCCGTTCGCCGCGCCGCCGCCGGGGGGCCCGTCGCCGTACCCACAGCAGCAGGCTGCCAGCGACCCGTGGCGCCCCAACACGGGCCTGTCCACTGCCCTGACGGTGCTGTTCTCCCTCATGGCGCTGGCCCTGGTCGTGAACACGATCGGGCTGCTCCGCCGATCCATCGTGATGTCGGACACCACCGACCTCGCCAGCATCTCCATCTCCGAGCTCGACAGCCTCGACCTGTTGGTCGGTGCGCCCGCGCTCCTCTACGTCCTGCTCATGCTGGTCACCATCCCCACCTTCATCGTGTGGCAGTTCCGCCACGCGAAGAACGCCCGCATCCTCGGGCAGAGCGACGGTCTCGGCCCTGGGTGGGCCATCGGCGGGTGGTTCATCCCGGTCGCCAATGCCGTGCTGCCCGCACTCCAGCTCCGGGGTGCCGACCGGTGGTCCTACCCGGCGGCCGCCCGCCCCGGGAAACCCTCCCCCCTGATCGTCCCGTGGCTGGCCTGCTTCGTCGTGGGGAACACCGTGGTCCAGATCGCCACGATGGGCGAGCCGGAGGAGTCCGAGGGAGTCAACGCCTACCGGGAGTGGATCGTCACCAGTGACCTGATCGAGGCCGGAGGCACCGTCCTGCTCATTGCCGCCGTGATCCTGGCCGTGCTCATGGTCCGGACCGTGACCACCCAGCAGGAGGCACAGCAGCCCGCCGCACAGGCACCCTGGGCGCAGGGCCAGCCCACGGCATACCCCTGGGGTCCGCCACCCCCGAACCAGGGCCAACAGTGGCCCGCACCCCCGCACCAGGGTCAGCAGTGGCCGCAGCCCCCGTACCAGGCCCCGCCGCCACCGCCGCACCCGTGAGTCCGCAGACTGGGTCCATGGACCTGCGGATCTTCACCGAGCCCCAACAGGGCGCCGACTACGAGGACCAGCTGCGGCTGGCGCGAACCGCCGAGGACTGCGGCTACGGGGCCTTCTTCCGCTCCGACCACTACCTGGCCATGGGGTCGGGGGACGGGATGCCGGGCCCGACCGACGCCTGGATCACCCTGGCCGGACTCGCGAGGGAGACCACCCGGATCCGACTGGGGACGCTCGTCAGCTCGGTGACCTTCCGCCATCCCGGGCCGACCGCGATCAGTGTCGCCCAGGTCGACCGAATGAGCGGTGGCCGGGTGGAGTTCGGACTCGGTGCCGGGTGGTTCGAGGCCGAGCACACGGCATACGGGATCCCCTTCGGCACGGTCGGCGAGCGGTTCGACGCGCTGGAGGACGCACTCACGGTGATCACCGGGATGTGGCGCACGCCGGAGGGCGAGACGTTCAGCCACACCGGCCCCACCCTGACCGTCACCGACTCCCCCGCGCTCCCCAAGCCGGCGCAGCGACCTGGCCCGCCGGTCGTGATCGGCGGGCAGGGTCGCCGGCGGACCCCGGCGCTGGCGGCCCGGTTCGCCGACGAGTTCAACGTGGCCTTCGCCGGGATCGAGGACTGCGCGGCCCAGTTCGCCCGCGTCGACCAGGCCTGTGCGGCGGTCGGCCGCGACCCGGCAACCATGGTGCGATCGGTGGCCCTGACCGCCTGCGTCGGCCAGGACGACGCCGAGGTGTCCCGGCGGGCGGCCGCGGTCGGGCGGGAGGTCGCGGAGCTGCGCAGCAACGGTCTCGCCGGCAGTCCCGCCGAGGTCGTGGACCGGATCGGCACCTGGCAGCAGGCCACCGGGATCACCCGGGTCTACCTGCAGCTGCTCGACCTGACGGACCTGGCACACGCCGAGCTCGTCGCCGCCGAGGTCATGCCGCAGCTGCGCTGAGCAGTCCCCGGACGCGGCGCCAGGTCAGCGACCGAGGTGGGTGCGCAGGAACCGCAGCGCCGCCGGGTAGGCATCGAGCTTGTTGGCCCGCTTGGCCAGCCCGTGCCCCTCGTCGCGGTAGACGCGCAGGTCACACGGGACGCCCCGGCCGTCCAGCGCCGCCTTGATCTGCTCCGCCTCCGAGAGGGGGACGCGCGGGTCGTTGGCGCCGTGGATCACGAACAGCGGCGCCACGATCTGGTCCAGGTAGGTGATGGGCGAGGCCTTCTCGAGGAACTCCCGGTCCCGCTCCAGCGACCCGTACTCCCGCTCCCGGTAGGCACGCCGGTAGTCCGAGGTGTTCTCCAGGAAGGTCACCAGGGAGCTCATCCCGACGATGTCCACCCCCGCCGCCCACAGGTCGGGCTGCATCGAGACGCCGGCGAGGACCATGTAGCCGCCGTACGACCCACCCCACAGCGCCGCCCGGTCCGGGTCCAGGCCCTGGCTCGGCAGCCAGTTGTGCAGCGCGCGCAGGTCCTCGACCGAGTCCAGCCGCAGGTCGACGTCGTCCAGGCTCACCCACCGCTTGCCGTAGCCGTTGGAGCCGCGCACATTGGGCACCAGCACGGTGAGACCGGCCGCCGCGAGCGCCTGGATCACCGGGTGGAACACCTGGTGGGCCGCTGACTCCGGCCCGCCGTGCACGTGCAGCACCGAGGCCCCGGCGAGCGTCGGGTCCGCCCCCGCCGCCGGGGCATAGACGAAGCACGGGATCTGCTCGCCGTCCGGGGTCGGCACCCGGTGCACGGTGGGGCTGGCCAGGGTGCCGGCCAGCGCCGGCTCCAACTCGGCGGCCGAGGACACCACCGGATGCGCGGCACCGGTCCGGGCGTCGACGAGGTGGACGACACCGGGCTCGGTGGGGGCGGTCACCGTCGCGACGAATCGACTCGAGTCGGCCGACCACACCACGTCCGGGATGCCCCGGACGCCGAGGTCCACCCGGTGCCGCAGGGTGCCGTCGACCTCGTGGACGGCAAGGTCCATCGCGCCGTCCACCAGCGTCCCCACCGCCATGGCGGTCGCGTCCGGGGAGACCCAGCAGGCCAGGTCGTGGTCCTCGTCGGCGACCAGCTCGGTCCACTCGTGACCGTCGGCGCTCACCCGCCAGATCGCGGTGAACTCCTGGCCGTGGTTGCTGGCCAGCAGCAACGCCTCGTCGGCTCCGGCCCACGCCACGTGGTGGTGGGCGGCCAGTTCGTCGGGGTCGGTGACCAGGCCGTCCCCGACCGCTGCGGGCCCGACCAGCTCGACCACGGTCGACGCGGGGCGCAGGCTCAGCCGGGTGACGGCGGCGCTGCGCCGGTCGTGCGAGACGGCGACCGCCCCGACATACCCGCCGCGGTCGTAGACCACGGACTCGGCGTCGGTCGCCAGGTCGCGGACGATGACGTCCATGTCGACGCCGTTGCGCCGGTTGGTCGAGTAGGTGAGGGTGGCCCCGTCCACGTCCTGGAGGACATGCATGTATGCCGTGTCCCGCACCAGCGGCGTCAGGTCCTCCAACCCGGCCGGCCCCTGTCGCTCGGCCGCCAGGTCCAGCAGCGACAGCTGCATGTTCTCGTCCCCACCCTGGTCGTGCTGCACCACCACCTGCCGGCGGCCCGGCAGGTAGCGGCCGGCGCACTTGCCGGGGAGGTCGGTGAGTGGGGTCCGCGTGCCGTCCGGCGCGACCTCGAGGAGCTGGGTGCTGCCCAGCTCGTCGTGCCCGGCCAGGACCCGGCCCTCCTCGTCGACGTCGAAGCCGACCCAGGTGCGGATGCCGAGCAGGGCGGCAACGGTGTCCGAGACGTGGGAAGTCATCCCGCCACCTTAGGCACGGGCCAGCGGACGCCCTCAGACGGCCCCGACGACCTCCTGCCAGACACCGACGGCCTCGTCGACCTGGGCCTCGTCGACGACGAGCGCGGGGATGAACCGGACGACCTGACCCCAGGCGCCGCAGGTGAGCAGCAGCAGGCCGCGGCGGGCCGCCTCCTGCTGGGCCGCCGCGGCGGCGGCGCCGTCGGGGTTGCCGTCGGCGTCCCGGAACTCATTGCCGAGCATCAGGCCGAGGCCCCGCACGTCGGTGATCCGCTCGTCGCCGGCGGCGACCTTCTCCAGGCCGGCGCGCAACTGGTCGCCGCGCGCGGCGGCGTTCTCCACCAGGCCCTCCTCCTGGATGACGTCCAGGGTGGCGATGGCGGCGGCGCAGGCGACGGCGTTCGCGCCGTAGGTGCCGCCCTGCGAGCCCGGCCAGGCCTTGCTCATCAGTTCGTCCGAGGCGGCGATCCCGGACAGCGGGAACCCCGAGGCCAGGCCCTTCGCGGTGACCACGACGTCCGGCTTGCCGTCGAAGTGGTCGTGCCCCCAGAACTTCCCGGTGCGGCCGAACCCGGTCTGCACCTCGTCGATGATCAGCAGGATCCCGTGCTTGTCCGCCCGCTCCCGCAGGCCTGCCAGGAACTCGGCGTTGGCCGGCACATAGCCGCCCTCGCCCAGGACCGGCTCGACCAGGAAGGCCGCGGTGTCGGCCGGGGCGCTGACGGTCTGCAGCGTGTAGTCGAGCTGGGCCAGCGCGAACGCCGTGGCCTCCTCCTGGCTCCAGCCGAAGTGGGTGGGGTCGGGGAACGGGGAGATCGCGACCCCGGCCATGAGCGGGGAGAAGCCGGAGCGGAACTTGGTGCCGGATGTCGTCAGCGAGGCCGCGGCCACCGTGCGTCCGTGGAAGCCGCCGTGGAAGACCACGATGTTAGGTCGCCCGGTGGCCTGTCGCACCAGGCGCAGCGAGGCCTCGATCGCCTCGGAGCCGGAGTTGGCGAAGAACACCCGGTCCAGCCCGGCCGGCAGCACCTCCCCCAGCCGCTCGGTCAGCGTGAGCAGCGGACGGTGCATCACGGTGGTGTACTGCGCGTGGATGATCTTGGCGACCTGCTCCTGGGCCGCGGCCACCACGGCCGGGTGGGCGTGCCCCGTGCTGGTCACCCCGATCCCGGCGGTGAAGTCCAGGTAGCGGCGGTCGTCCTCGTCGAAGATGAGCGCTCCCTCGCCACGTGCTGCAATGACTCCTGTGGCCTGCTTCAGAACCGGTGACAACGTCGCCACTTCGGGCCTCCCTTTTGGTAGATTGTCGACAATCAGCCTAGCCCACCCGATGCCCGTTGAGGAGTAGTGCGCCGTGAGCGATTCCAGCCAGTCCGTGGTGCAGGACGCACCGAAGCAGCTGTTCATCGACGGGCGGTGGTCCGACGCTGCGGGTGGTGCCACCTTCGCGGTGGTCAACCCGGCGACCGGGCAGGAGATCTGCCAGGTCGCCGATGCCTCGCCCGAGGACGCGCGCCGGGCCCTGGACGCCGCCGTCGCGGCGCAGCCCGCGTTCGCCAGGACGACCCCGATGCAGCGCCACGAGATCCTCATGACGGCCTTCCGGCTGCTCCACGAGCGGATCGACGACCTGGCCCTGCTGATGACGACCGAGATGGGCAAGCCGCTGGCCGAGGCGCGGGGGGAGATCACCTACGCGGCCGAGTTCCTGCGCCACTTCGCGGGGGAGGCGCTGCGGATCGACGGCGGCTACCAGTCGGCCCCCCAGGGCAATGCCCGCTTCCTGGTGGCCAGGCAGCCGGTCGGGCCCTGCCTGCTGATCACGCCGTGGAACTTCCCGATGGCGATGGGCACCCGCAAGATCGGCCCCGCGATCGCGGCCGGGTGCACGAGCGTGATCAAGCCGGCGCACCAGACGCCACTGTCGATGCTGGCGTTCGTGGACATCCTGCGCGAGGCCGGGCTGCCCGACGGCGTCGTCAACTGCGTGACCGCCACCGACTCCGGCGGCACCATGGAGCCGCTGATCCGCTCCGGCCTGGCCCGCAAGCTCTCGTTCACCGGCTCGACCAGGGTCGGCAAGATCCTGCTCGAGCAGTGCGCTGACAAGGTGCTGCGCACCTCGATGGAGCTGGGTGGCAACGCGCCCTTCCTGGTGTTCGAGGACGCCGACCTGGACGAGGCGGTCGCCGGCGCGCTGGCGGCCAAGATGCGCAACATGGGTGAGGCGTGCACCGCCGCCAACCGGATCTACGTGCACGAGTCGGTCATCGAGGAGTTCGGCTCCCGGTTGGCCCAGAAGATGGGCGCGCTCACGGTCGGCGACGGTGCCCAGGACGGCACCGACGTCGGCCCCCTCATCGACGAGGCTGGCCTGGAGAAGGTGACCACCCTGGTGGCCGACGCCGTGGACCGCGGCGCCACCGTCCTCACCGGAGGCGAGGCGGTCGACGGGCCCGGCTTCTTCTACCGGCCCACGGTGCTGACCGGGGTGCCCACCGACGCCCGCATGTCGGGCGAGGAGATCTTCGGCCCGGTCGCGCCCCTCACGCCGTTCCGCACGGAGGAGGAGGCCCTCGCCCTGGCCAACGACACGCCATACGGTCTCGTCTCCTACGTCTACACCAACGACCTGCGGCGCGCGCTGCGGATGGCCGAGTCCATCGAGAGCGGCATGGTCGGTCTCAACCAGGGCGTCGTGTCCAACCCCTACGCCCCGTTCGGCGGGATGAAGGAGTCCGGCCTGGGCAGGGAGGGTGGCTCGGTCGGGATCGACGAGTTCCTGGAGACCAAGTACATCGGCATCGCGATGCCGCAGTGACTGGTCAGGGCTCTACAATCCATCGTTCGAGACGATCCACCAACGACTCCCCGGGGCGGGGTCCCGACACCGCCGGAGCCTCAGTCAGTCCGGCGTCGAGACTCGCCTGCGCCGACGAGTACGTCAGTCGCTCACCATTCGGAAAGAGAAAACTGGCTCTTCGCATTTAGGGGTGTAGTTGGGGTCTGAACCCGCCGGCCTCGAGCAGTGCGCGGGCGATGTAGTTGGTCAGGTTGCGGAACCCGAGGGCCGAGCCACGCAGGTGCTCAAGTCGACCGTTGATCGCTTCGGTGGGCCCGTTGCTGGTGCGCGGCCGGTCGAAGTAGGTCAGGACGTCCTCGGCGCGGCGAGACAGGGTCCGCCCGAGCCGACGCAGCTCGGCCAGACCGGGCGGGACGCCTTGGCGGACAGCGTCGATCACCGACCGCATTTCCTGACGACCTTGGCGGGGATCGGGGTGCCGGTAGGCCGCGACCATCCGCTGGTAGATCCCCCAGGTCGCCTCGACCGCGACGTGCTCCTCAACGGCGAACAGCTTCTCCAGGCGCGCGGTCTGTTTCTCGGTGAGCAGGTCGGCGCCGGTGTGCAGGGTCCGCCTGGCGGAGTAGAGCGGGTCGCTCTTGCGGCCGCGGTGCCCGCGGGTCTGTTGCTGGACCCGGCGGCGGGTCTCATCCATCGCCTCCCCGGCTAGCTGGATCACGTGGAAGGGGTCCATCACCGCGACGGCCTCGGGGAGCTCCTCGGTCGTGGCGGTCTTGAATCCGCTGAAGCCATCCATCGCGACGACTTGGATGTTGTCGCGCCAGGCCTGGTCACGCTCGTCCAGCCAGGTCTTGAACGCCTTCTTGCTGCGGCCTTCGACCATGTCCAGCAGCCGCGCCGGCCCGGTGCCGTCACGGACCGGGGTGAGGTCGATGATGACGGTGACGAACTTGTCGCCCTTGCGGGTGTGCCGCCAACAGTGTTCGTCGACCCCGAGGACCTGGACGCCGTCGAGACGGTGCGGGGTCGTTGATCAGGACCCTCCTGCCCTCGGCCAGGACCGCGTCGTTGGCTGCGTGCCAGGACACGCCCAGCCCGTCGGCGACGCGGGCCATGGGCAGGTGAGCGACCACGATCCCGACCAGTGCCCACCGCAGCCCGCCCCGGGAGATCTTCGCCCGCGGCGGCGCCGCCGCGGTGGTGTCCTGACGCCACACATGGCCGCACTCCGCGCACCGATACCGACGGACGGTGATCAGCAGGGTCGTGGGGCGCCACCCGAACGGTTCGTGCGCCAACCGCCTGGTCACGGTGTCGCGGGCTATGCCTTGGCAGCCGCACCGCTTGCACCAGTCATCCGGCTCCACGACCCGACACGCCAGCACAGCACGATCAGGCTCGAGCAACTGGCCAGTGACCTCCAGCCCGAGGCCGTCCAGGCGGGCGAAGGTGGTCAGGTCGGAGCGCGTGAAGGTAGCGTCGGGCACGTCGAGGTCTTCCGGATGGGCGGTGTGAGAACTCCCATCATCGGAAGGCCTCGACCCTCAACCCGGCACCGACGCGCCCGCCCCAGGACCCACCACAACTACACCCTCATCTGCGAAGAGCCAGAAAACTCTCGGCACCCGCAGGCAAGACACCGAGCAGGGTGAGACTTTGCTCTCCCTCGAGATCGACGTCGTCCGCCATGGCGATGACGTACTCCTGGCCCAACTCCATGCGCAGGTCCCCTTCCTCGACGGCCCCTGCGGTCACGTCCCCTGAGCGAACGTAGCCTGGGAACGTGTAGACGTCGAGATCCTGCCCCTGCTCCACCTTCGTTATCGCGTCTGGATGCACCCACAGGACACCGTCTACTCGAACGGTAACGTCCCTCCCTATCTGAA
The DNA here is from genome assembly GCF_057176825.1 of Ornithinicoccus sp. Classification (NCBI taxonomy): domain Bacteria; kingdom Bacillati; phylum Actinomycetota; class Actinomycetes; order Micrococcales; family Intrasporangiaceae; genus Ornithinicoccus; species Ornithinicoccus sp. The sequence goes on from NZ_CM169976.1 coordinate 3,717,154, forward strand.
CCTCATTCGGTCCCCACGAGGATGTATTCTTCTCACTCTCGTCGAGAACGTCGACCTTGAGCAGATACGAGCCCCACGCAAGCACGTCATCCGGCGACTCCACGATGGCAATGCGACTCCCCTGCTCCAGCACCATGACTTCATCGCTGGTCGCGGTAGCGCGTTCGCTTCCCGCGTGATTGTTGGCGCTGCCGCACCCTGGCAGTAACAACGCCAGTGAGCATGCAACCACTGAGTTCGAGAACCTTGGCATGCTCACACCTCAGTATGCAGAATTGATCTGGTGGGTGTTGTGTGGCCCTGGGAAACGCATGTCTCCTGTCAGCGGCGCCGTTCGCATACATCCCAGGGCGGCGCTTTGATTGTTCTGCACCGGGACTGCATCAGCGCCATGGAGCAAGCCCATCGAGTGGCCAGCCTCATGGCAGACGACCGCCTTGGCCAGGTTGTAGGTCCCGTCATAGACGTCAGGACGAATTCGAAGTTGGTAGGCATTGCATCGGAGTACGTTCGTCGCAGCCTTCAGGCAATCCGTGTTTCCCAGTGTCGTTGTCCCCGCGAGAGCGGCATCGGGCCACGTGTGAATGTCCGTCTCCAAGTATGACAGTTCACTCTCCTGAACCGTATTGATGTCCGTATAGTCGCCCCACACCTTCATTGCTGAGATCGCGCCGCTACGGAAGGTCGCACTGGATCCACCCGCCATGAACCAGGAGTGCGTGACGTTATCGGCGCGGCAGACATCCCACCGGGGTGTGCCTGCTCGACAATCTGGCTGTCCTGTGTTGCGGTACATATTGTCGACTCCGTGATCGCCTTGCGCGGCAGTAGTCGGTCCGACCAGGACGAGGACCACAAGAACCACTGTCAGCACCTTGGACGAGGTAGTCATGGTCGATGGTTCCATCCCCCCCGGCGGGTCAAGATCGCTCGCGACTCACCTCGAGTGCACTCGAGGGGGCCGCGTACGTCAGCTGAAGGCGTGCTCGCGTCACCGCGGTCCAGGTGGTGGACCCGGGTCTGCATTCAGGCGCCGGACCCCGCCTGGTCGGCGAGGGTGCGCTCGCTCAGCTCGACGAGCTCGGCCACCGCGTCGGCCATGTGCCGCACGAGGAGCTCGTCCAGCCGCTGGCCGTCGCCGTCACGCAGGGCCTGGGCGATGGCGCGGTGCTCGCGGACGCGCTCCTTGTCGTTCTCGTAGGTGCCCCCGAGGGCATGTATGCAGATCCGCGCCTCGGTGGCCTGCGTCCGGTGGATCCGGCGCAATCGTTCGCTCCCGGTGAGCTCCACGAGTCGGACGTGGAAGGCGATGTCGGCCTCGGCCACGCCGTGGGAGTCGCCCGCCTCGGCCGCCTCCTCCATCTCCTCGACCGCGTGGTCCAGCGCGTCCGCCACCGCGACGCGGTCACCGCGCAGCAGCAGCGCCGCGGCGCACCGCTCGATGGCCTCCCGGGCCAGATACATGTCGCGGACGTTCTGCGGCGTCAGGTCCACCACGAACAGGCCGCGGTTGCGGATCGAGGTCAGCAGCCCCTCCTGGGTGAGTCGCTGCAACCCCTCGCGCAGCGGGCCGCGGCTCACCCCGAGCTGGCGGGCGAGCTCGGCCTCGTGCAGCTGGCTCCCGGGCGGGAAGTCCCCGCGGGCGATGGCCTCGCGCACCCGGTCCGCGATGCGCATCGGGGTGGACTGCTGGACCAACGGCTCCAGCGGCGTGGTGGGCGTCGCCACCGGCCGGCCGCTCACCAGGCCACCCGGGGACGGAACAGCGCGCCCAGCCCAGGAAGGTCCTCGGGCACACCGGCGTCGGTCAGCCCGCACCCCTCCCAGACCGTCACCTGGTTGGCGGTGAGCACCGGCATACCGACCAGTTCCTCGAGGTGCTCGATCCACGCCAGCGTGTGCATCGCGGTGTCCGGGACCAGCACCGCCTCGGCCCCCTCCCGGTCGGCGCCGGCGACGATCGCCGCGACCTGATCACGACCCAGGGTGCCGACCTCGGCGGCGGTGACGATGCCGTGGCTGCCCATCGACGTGACCTTGAGCCCCCCGCGCTGCAGGAACGCCACGAAGTGCTCGGCGACGTCCTGGGGGTAGGAGGCAGCGACCGCGACCCGCCGCACGCCCAGCGCGTGGGCGGCGTTGACGAACGCGATCGAGGTGGAGGAGACCGGCAGGCCCGTCGCGCCGGCCAGCTGGTCGACCTGCTCCCGCGCCCCGTCCCACCCGAAGACGAAGGACCCCGACGTGCAGGCCCACATGAGCGCGTCGGGGGCGTGCTCGTCCACGAGGGTGCGCGCCCCGGCGAGCAGCCGGTCCGGACCGCCGAGATCGAGCAGCGCGTCCACCCGGTGGGCGTCCTCCCCCACCGAGGTGTGCACCAACGGCAGCCGGATCCGGTCCCCGAGGCGGGCCTCCAGGGCGGCGAAGTCGTCCTCGGCGCTGTGCCCGGGGTACAGCAGTCCCACCGTGGCCATCAGGACCCCTTCCGGTCGAAGATTGTCGACAATAGTAGGCCCCCGGGCGACTGGAGGGCATGACGCACGCGCTCCCGCCATTGCGCCGTCACTGGCCGAGCAGTCGCAGCGCGGTGAGGGCGTAGGTGCGGGCGGCGACGAGGAGCTCGTCGACGCCCACCGACTCGTCGGGGCGGTGCGCCTGGTCCGCGACCGAACCGGGCCCGAGCACGACGACCGGCACGCCCGCGTCCCGGGCCACGAAGCCGCCGTCGCACGCGGCAGTCCAGCCGGCGAGCGGGAGGCCCGGTCCGCCCGCGGCAGCGAGCGAGCCGTCGACGGCGCGCACCAGCTCGTGGTCGGCGGGGGTCTCGAAGCCGGGCATGTCCATCGGCATGGTGACCTCCAGCTCCAACCCGCGCGCCGCGAGGTCGAGGGCGCCGAGCCGGCGGCGCACCGCCGCGAGCACCTCGACCGGGTCCTCGTCCGGCAGCAACCGGCGGTCCGCCGAGACGTGGCAGCGGGCGGGGACGGTCGAGCCGCCGCTGCCCCCGGTCACGACCCCGACGCTCCAGGTCGCCGGCCCGACCAGCGGGTGCGCGTCGGGGGCCAGCTCGTGGTGCCACTGCTCCAGCTCCCGGATGACGGCGGCGGCGCCGTAGATGGCGTTGCGCCCGTCGTCGGGGTTGCCGGCGTGGGCGGCCAGCCCCTCGACGTCGATCTCCACATAGGAGGCGCCGCGCGCCGCGATGATCACCTGCAGGTCGGTCGGCTCGGCCACGACGCACCCGGCGAACCGGAGCCGGTCGGGGTCGCGCACATAGTCCCGCGCACCCAGGCACAGCATCTCCTCGTCGACGACCGCGGCCAGCTCCACGGGCCCGGAGAGCGTCACCCCGGCGCGGCGCACCGCGTCCATCGCCACGACGCAGGCCGCCAGACCCCCGAGCATGTCCGTCGAGCCGCGGCCATAGATGCGCCCGTCCCGCAGCTCGCCACCGAACGGGTCGACCGTCCACCCCTCGCCCAGCGGCACCACGTCGGTGTGCCCGAGCAGCAGCAGGCCGGGGGCGTCACCGCCGGGGAGGACCGCGCTCACGTTCGGCCGGCCCGGCGCCACCTCGGTGAGCTCCACGCCCAGGCCGCGCTCACGGCATACGGACGCCAGGAGCTGGGCGCGGGCCTGCTCCTCCCCCGGCGGGTTCGTCCCCGGCACCCGCACCAGCGCCTGCGTCAGCGCGGTGAGGTCCGCGGTGTCGATGAGGTCCAGGACCGCCTGCTCGCGCGGGCTCGGGCCGTCCAACTCAGCCCTCCTGCTGTTGCCGGTCGACCGCGGCGCGCAGTCGTCGCACGCCCTCGCGGATCCGGTCCGGCGGGGTGGAGGCGAAGCACAGCCGCAGCGCGTCGGGGAAGCGGCCCTCGGCGGAGAAGGCGTTGCCGGGGATGTAGGCCACGCCCTCGGCGAGCGCGATCTTGAACAGCGCCTCGGTGTCGATCGCCGGGTCGAAGGTGACCCACAGGAAGAAGCCGCCCTCGGGGTCGGTCCACCGGGCGATGTCGCCGAAGTGCTCGGCGAGCGCCTCCTGCATGGCCTCCTTGCGCTTGCGGTACTGCACCCGCTGGGTGGCCAGGTGCTCCTGCAGGTAGCCGCCCCGCAGGAAGCCGGCGACGAGCCGCTGCAGCGGCAGGTTGGTGCAGGTGTCCATCGCCTGCTTGGCGTTGATGAGCAGCTGCTGCAGACCCGGGTCGGCGTCGACCCAGCCGACCCGCAGGCCCGGGGCGATGATCTTGGAGAAGGTGCGCACCGAGAACACCAGCGGGCTCCCCGCGGCCAGCTCGTGCAGCGTCGGCAACTCCTCCCCCGCGAAGCGCAGCATCCCGTAGGGGTCGTCGTCGATGACCACGCTGCCCCACTCCTCGGCGAGCTCCAGCAGCTCGCGGCGCCGGGCCAGCGACAGCGTCGCGCCCGAGGGGTTCTGGAAGGTGGGGATCGTGTAGATCACCTTCGGGCGGCGCCCGGAGCGGGCCGCCTCCTCCCGGAGGTACTCCACGACCATGCCCTCGTGGTCGACGGGGACCTCCAGCAGCTGCGCCTGGTAGGACAGCGCGGTGGCGCTGCCGTTGGTGTAGGTCGGGGACTCCACCGCCACCAGGTCGCCGGGGTCGACGAAGAGCTTGAACCCCAGGTCCAGGCCCTGCATGCCGCCGGCCGTGATGGTCAGGCGCTCGGGGGTCGTGGCGTCGCTGGTGCCCTCGAGCGTCTCCAGCAGCGCGGCGCGCAGCGGCGGGTCGCCCTCGGTGGCGGCGTAGTCGTAGGCGTCCGCGGCCGTCACGCCCAGCGCCTCCTGCCCCACCCGCGCCAGCGCCTCGGTCGGGATGGCCTCGCGGGCGGGACTGCCCATCGCGAACCGCACGATGTCGTGCGTCTGGCTCGCGAGCAGGGACGTGCTGGAGTCGATCACCGACCCGACCAGGTCCGCCGTGCGGCTCGCCAGGGGGAGGGTGGGCTGGGTGGTCATGGGGATGGCCTCTCGTCGGGTGTCTCGGTCGCTCGTATGTCGAAGGTCAGGTCTTGATGACCAGTTCCTGTGGGAGGGGTGCCAGTCGCTCGGGTCCGTCCTCGCCGACCAGGACCGGCTCGGACAGCTCGTAGCCCCAGCCGTCCATCCACATCCCGAGGATGACGTGGAAGGCCATCCCGGGCTGGATCAGGGTCAGGTCCTCGGCCCGCAGGCTGATGGTGCGCTCCCCCCAGTCGGGCGGGTAGCCGATGCCGATGGAATAGCCGACCCGGGACTCCTTGACGTAGCCGTGGCGACCGATCGTCTCGGCGAACGCGGCCTGCACCTGCCGTCCGGTCGACCCGGGGCGCAGCAGCGCCAGGGCGGCCTGCAACCCCTCGGTGACCGCAGCGGCGCACCGGCGCAACTCCTGCGGTGGCGGGCCAAGGCTGACCGTGCGGGCCAGCGGCACGTGGTAGCGGTGGTAGACCCCGGCCAGCTCGATGGTGGTCGCCTCGCCCTGACGCAGCGGCAGGTCACTCCAGGTCAGGTGCGGGGTGCCCGCGGTCTCCCCGGTCGGCAGCATCGGCACGATGGCCGGGTAGTCGCCACCGAGCTTGCGCGCCCCGAGGGCCTGGGCGTACTGGATGTGGGCGACGACGTCGCACTGCCTGCGGCCGGGCTCGACGTGGTCCAGGGCGATCTGCATCACCGTCTGCGCGATCTCCCCGGCCACCCGCATCTTGTCCTGCTCCAGCGGGGACTTCACGATCCGCACCCAGTTGACCAGCTCCAGGCTGTCCACCAGCTCGGCGCGCTGCAGCCGGTCCCGCAACGCCAGGTAGCTGCGGGCGGAGAAGAAGTGCGCGTCCGTCTCGGCGGCGACCCGGGAGCCGCGGGTGTCCTCCAGGACCCCGACCTCCAGCGCCTTCTCGGCGATCCAGTCGAACGGGTGCACGTCGGGGCGGTGCACCAGCTCCTCGGGGTAGCCGTGGATCAGGTCGGTCGACAGGTATGCCGTGTAGTGGGCACCCTGGGCGTCCATCGACCGCATGAACAGTTGCGGTTCGCCGTCCGCGGGGACGATGAGGCACTGCGGGGTGTAGAAGGACCAGGCGTTGTAACCGGTCAGGTAGTAGAGGTTGGCGGGGTCGGCCACCACGAGGGCCGACAGTTCCCGGCGTGCCATCGACTCCTGCACCCGGGCCAGCCGCTCGCGGTACTCCCGCACCGGGAAGGGGCGGGACTCAAGCTTCTCCCACTCGACGAGGACGCCCGTGCGGTCAACCACGGACATCCGGTCCTCCCGTCAGGCCGTGCCCGGAGACCGAGCGCCGGCGGCGCCGTCCGCCCAGCAGCGCCTGGCCGGGGCCCTTGGCCCGCAGCCCCATGCGGGCCATGGCCGCCCACATGGTGACCTGGTTCGCGGTGAGCACGGGGACCCCGAGCTCGGCCTCCAGCGGCGCGATCAGGTCGTAGCACATCAGGTTGGTGCAGGAGACGAAGACGGCGTCGCAGGCGTTGACGGCCGCTGCCCGCACCAGCGCGACCGTCTCCTCGGCGGGCACCCGCCAGATCTCGCCGGACAGACCAAAGGAGGCGACGCCGGTCACCTCGACGCCGGCCTCGGCAAGGAACGCCTCCAGGCGCAGGGTGATCCCCTCGTCATACGGCGTGGCGACCGCCAGCCGCCGCACCCCGAGGTGGCGCAGCGCCTCGACGAGGGACCCGCTCGTGGTCACGGCGGCCGGGGCCCCCGCGTGCAGCATCGCCTCCACCAGGGACCGCTCCCCCTCCAGGCCGGCCACGAAGCTGCCCGAGGTGCAGCCGTAGGCCACGACCTGCGGGCCGGGGACCAACAGCTCCCGGGTACAGGCGGCCACCATCTCGGTGTCCGACACCACGAGCGCCTGGTCCACGGTGACCGGCAGTGCGGCATACGGCGTGCGGGTGATCATCAGGGTGGCCCCCCTGGGCACCCAGCGCCAGAGTTCCCGGTCCAGCGCGAAGTCGTAGGGCACCACGACACCCGCCGCGGGACCCGCGGCGGAGGTGGCGCTCAGACGATGAGTGGTCATGAGGCATGGTGCCTCACCGGAGAGATTGTTGACAATAAGACACACGGTTCCTACGTTGGCACCGTGACCGACGACCGGCCGGTACTGGCTGTCCTGTGCGCCGAGACCTCCGACGCCCCACCCTTCCTGGACGAGGTGGAGGACCGCGTCCAGGTGCGGCTCACCGATGCCGCGGGTCTCGCCGGGGCGCTCCCGGGGGCGGACGCGCTGTTCCTGTGGGACTTCTTCTCCGGTGCGCTGCGGGACGCCTGGGACGCGGCCGACCGGCTGCGCTGGATCCACGTCGCGGCCGCCGGGGTGGACACCCTGCTCTTCGAGGAGCTGCGCAGCTCCGACGTCGTGGTCACCAACGCCCACGGCACCTTCGACCGACCGATCGCCGAGTACGTGCTCGGCGCCGTGCTGGCCCACGCCAAGCTGGTGCACGAGAGCCACGACCTGCAGCGGCAGCGCACCTGGCAGCACCGCGAGTCCCGCAGCGTCCGGGGCTCCCGGGCGATGGTCGTCGGCACCGGCGGCATCGGCCGCGAGATCGCCCGGCTCCTCGCGGCCGTGGGGGTGCAGGTGCGCGGGGCGGGCAGCCGCGCCCGCGACGGGGACCCGGACTTCGGGCAGGTGGTGGACAGCGCCGAGCTGGCCGCCCACGTCGGCGACGTCGACTACCTGGTCAACGCCGCCCCGCTGACGGCGGCCACGACGGGGCTGATCGACGCCACCGTGCTGGCGGCGCTCCCCGACCACGCCCACTTGATCAACATCGGCCGCGGCCCCACGGTGGTCGAGGACGACCTGGTCGCCGCGCTGCGCGCGGGCCGGTTGGACGGCGCCACGCTGGACGTCTTCGCCACCGAGCCGCTGCCACCGGACTCGCCACTGTGGGACGCGCCCGGCGTGGTGGTGACCGCGCACATGTCCGGGGACGTGCTCGGCTGGCGCGAGACCCTGGCCCGCCAGTTCGTGGACAACGCCCGCCGCTGGCTCGACGACGTGCCGCTGGTCAACGTCGTCGACAAGGAACGGGGCTACGTGCACCGGGACGGAGGCGCCCGATGAGCGACCTGTCGCTGCTCACCGCGACCGAGTTGGCCCGCGGGTTTGCCGAGGGCGCGTTCACCCCGGTCGAGGCCACCGAGGCGGCGCTGGCCGCGGTCGCGGAGCGCAACGGGCCGGTCAACGCCATGCTCTTCGTCGACGAGGAGTCCGCCCTGGCCGCCGCGCGCGAGTCGACCACCCGCTGGGCCGAGGGCACGGCGCTCGGGCCGGCTGACGGCATACCGACCGCCATCAAGGACCTCGTGCTGACCCGGGGCTGGCCCACCCTGCGCGCGAGCACCCTGATCCCCGACACCGGGCCGTGGGACGTCGACTCGCCCGCGACGGCGCGGCTGCGCGAGGGCGGTGCGGTGCTATTCGGCAAGACCACGACGCCGGAGTTCGGTTGGAAGGGCGTCACCGACTCGATCCGCCACGGCGCCACCGGCAACCCGTGGGACGCGGGCCTGACCTCCGGCGGCTCCAGCGGCGGCTCGGCCACGGCCGTGGCGCTGGGGATGGGGCCGTGGTCGGTCGGCACGGACGGTGGCGGCTCGGTGCGCATCCCCGCCGCGTTCACCGGCACGGTCGCGCTCAAGCCGACCTTCGGGCAGGTCCCGATCTTCCCGCCGAGCCCCTACGGCACGCTGTCGCACGCCGGGCCGATGACCCGCACCGTGCGCGACGCCGCCGTGATGATGGACCTGCTGACGCTGCCGGACAGCCGGGACTGGCACGCGCTGGCCCCGCCCGCGGGCTCGTATGCCGACGGGCTGGACGACGGCGTGGCCGGGCTGCGGATCGCCTGGTCCCCCACCCTCGGCTACGGCACCAACGACCCGGAGGTCGAGGCCGCCGTCACCGCCGCCGTGCAGGTGCTGGCGGACGCCGGGGCACACGTGGAGCAGCTCGACCCCGGCTTCGAGGACCCCGTCGAGGCGTTCCACGTGCTGTGGTTCGCCGGCGCCGCCAAGGTCGTCGAGCAGTACGGGCCGGACGCGCTGGAGCAGATCGACCCGGGGCTGGCGGCGGCGATCCGCCAGTACGGGCTCGGCGCGAGCGCCTCGGACTACCTGGACGCCACCGCGGTCCGGATGGACCTCGGGGTGCGGATGGGCGCCTTCCACGAGGAGTGGGACCTGTTGCTCACCCCGACGATGCCGATCCCCGCCTTCGAGGTGGGTCGGCCGGCACCACAGGGCTGGCCCTCGGACCTGTGGACCTCGTGGACGCCCTACACCTACCCGTTCAACATGACCCAGCAGCCGGCGCTCAGCGTGCCGTGCGGGTTCACCGGCGACGGCCGCCCGGTCGGTCTGCAGGTCATCGGGCCGCGTCACGCCGACGCGCTGGTACTGCGTGCCGGCCACACCTACCAGGAGCGCACCGACTGGCACCGCCGCGTGCCGCCGCTCGCGACCACGGAGGAGCCATGAGCCGCTTCATCACGATCGGTCTGCAGTCCCGGGGCGTAACCGCCCGCGCCCGCCTCCTGGACGACGCCGCGCCGCGCACCTGCGCCGCGGTGTGGGAGGCGCTGCCGCTGGGCGGGCAGGTCTACCACGGCAAGTACGCCCGCAACGAGATCTACACGTTGCTCGAGACCTTCAGCCAGCGCGACCCCGGGAAGGAGAACACCACGATCACCCCGATCCCCGGTGACGTCTGCTGGTTCACCTTCTCCGGCGACGATCTCGGCAACCCGGCCTACGGCTACGAGACCGAGGACGAGCACCGGCAGCAGGGCGCCATCATCGACCTCGCCGTGTTCTACGGGCGCAACAACCTGCTCATCAACGGCGACCAGGGCTGGGTCCCCGGCAACGTCTTCGCCACCATCACCGAGGGCCTGGACGAGCTCGCCGCCGCCTGCCAGGACATCTGGATGGGCGGTGCCCGCGGCGAGTCCCTCACCTTCGCCCGCGCCACCCCCTAACTCGACCGGACGCACGACCTGGCGGCCCTACGAGCCCACCGGACGCATGACCTGGCGGCCCTACGAGCCCACCGGACGCATGACCTGGCGGCCCTACGAGCCCACCGGACGCATGACCTGGCGGCCCACCCCACTCAGAAACCGCCACATGACGCGTCCGGACCCCCTCAATGACCGCCACATGACGCGTCCGGACCCCCTCAAGAACCGCCACATGGCGCGTCCGGTCGAGAAGAGGGAGAGGAGGCGGGGGCGGCGGCCAGCTCGTCGAGCGAGATGAGTACCAACGCCGACGTCCAGGCCAGGGGTGCCACGGCGGCGGGCTCGCCGTCGAAGAGCACCTTCTCCGGCAGCGAGCCGGCGTCGGTGCGGTGGGCGTCGAGCCAGTCCAGCCACGCTGTGGCACCCGAGGAGTCCCCGGACGAGGCGGCGGCGAGCGCCTGCAGCGCGGTCTGCGGGGTCCACGAGATCCCGTCGCGCCGCCACCCCGCACCGGGGGCCACACCCCCGGCGGGGCGCTCCATCTCGGGCACCGCGGCGAGCCGCGCGGCATCGGCGCCGGCCACCGGGCAGCGGGTGAAGGGCTCCAGCAGGAAGGTCACCGCGGCGTCGGGCCGGCCACCCGCGTGCCGCGGGAAGTCGGGCCCGAACTCGGCCACGATGGCCGCCCGCAACTCCGAGGCACGCCCCTCCAACGACGTGGAGTCCACGCCCGCCTCCGCCCAGGCCACCGGGTCGATGAGCCCGTCGGCCGCCAGCTCCGCCGCCGACTCCAGCCCGACGAGCGAGGTCGCCGCGATCCCCAGCGTCAGCCGGCGTTCGCTCACCTCCCAGTAGTCCGGCGACGGCCGCGGCAGCCCGGTCGCCGGGTCGAGCTGCTCCAGCAGACGGGCCGTCGAGCGCGTCACGAGCGGCGTCAGCGTGGTCGCGACCGACTCCCGGGTGTCCGCCCCCTCGACGTCGAGCACCTCCCGCGCCGCCCACAGGCTCCACCCCGGCCCGTCCTCCTGCAGTCCCCGCCCGTCGGGGACCGGCCCGGAGCCGTCGGGCAGATACCGGGCGTGCATGCTGCCGTCGTCCGCCTGCTGCGCCTGCAGGAACTGCAGCAGCGCCAGCGCCTCCTGCCGGTGGCCGGTGCGGGCGTAGGCCACGGCCACAAACGCCGCGTCCCGCGGCCACACGTAGTCCCACTCGCGCCACCCGGCGGCCAGCACGGCACCCGGGTCGGACCCGGGCGGCTCGGTCAGCGCGCGCAGGTCGAGCAGGGCCCTCCGGGCCATGTCCTCGTATGCCGTGTCCTCCCCGGGCAGGCTGCCTCGCGTCAACCAGAGGTGGTCTGCGGTGGCCCGCGCCGTGGCGGCGCCCACGCCGAGGGAGAGGTCCTCGGTGCCCGGCCCGGCGGGCGCGGCGAGCACCCGCGCCGATCCGACCAGGTCGTCCTGCACGGCCTCCCACCGTTCCCGGGGCAGCGTGACGACCGAGCCGTCGGCGCCGCGCACCACGGTGGCCTGGTAGAGCGGGTAGGCGGCGTGCTCGCTGCGCCAGAACTGTGCGGCGAGCACGCCGCCCAGCAGGAGCGCGGCCACGACGAGCATGACGACGTGCACCCGCACCCGGCGCCGGGTGCCGGTGGATCGTGGGGTCACCCGGTCAACCCGCAGAGCCCGCCACCTGCCGGTCCTCGGACCGGCGCCGTTGGGCCAGGGCACCGGAGGCAGCGCGCACGGCGGAGCGCGGCAGCACCCGCAGCGCGGCAGTCAGCGTGCGGTACTGCCAGGACGGGACGGAGACGACCTTGCCGGCAGCGACGTCGTCCAGGGCCCGCGCCACGACGGCGGGGGCGTCCAGCCAGAGCAGGTCCGGCAGCGCGGACATGTTCATCCGGGCCCGGTCGTGGAACTCGGTGTGCACGAATCCGGGGCACAGCGCGGTGACCGTCACCCCGGTGCCGGACAGTTCGGTCGCCAGCGCCTCGGAGAACACCGTCACCCACGACTTCACGGCCGAGTAGGTGCCCATCACGGCGAACGAGGCCACCGAGGACACGTTGACGATCGCGCCCCGGCCGCGCCCCCGCATACTCCCGGCGGCGGCGTGGCTGAGCACCAGGACGGCACGCGCCATCACCTCGAGTGCCCGCTCCTCGTCGGCGACCTCGCCCGAGACGAACCCGCGCCGGAGCCCGAATCCGGCGTTGTTGACGAGCAGGTCGACCGGTCGCGCGGCGTCGGCGATGCGGTCGGCCACCCGCTGCACCTGGTCCCGGTCCGCCAGGTCGGCAGGCAGCACCTCCACCGTCGCGCCATGGGCGGCCCGCAGTTCCCCGGCGAAGGCGTCGAGTCGCTCCCGGTCGCGGGCCACGAGCACCAGGCCGTGGCCCCGTGCCGCCAACTGTCGGGCGAACTCGGCGCCGAGACCTGCGGACGCCCCGGTGATCAGTGCGGTGGCCATGCCCGGAATCCTACGTGTCGGTAGCCCCTCCTAGGGTGGGGCAGGTGCGCATCGCAACCTGGAACGTCAACAGCATCCGCGCCCGGGTCGACCGGGTGACCGCCTTCCTGGAGCGGCACGACGTCGACGTGCTCGCCATCCAGGAGACCAAGTGCCGCGACGACCAGTTCCCGCACCTGCCCTTCGAGGCGCTCGGCTACCAGGTCGCGCACGTGGGCCACAACCAGTGGAACGGCGTGGCCCTCGCCTCCCGGGTGGGGCTGGAGGACGTCCGGGTGGGGTTCGACGGGATGCCGGGGTGGGGTGAGCCGGTCGCCGCAGAGGCCCGCGCGCTGTCAGCCGTATGCCGTGGGGTCCGGTTGGTCTCGCTCTACGTCCCCAACGGGCGCAGCCTGGACGACCCGCACATGGTCTACAAGCTGGACTGGTTGGCCCGGTTGCGGGATGCCGCCCACGGCTGGCTGGGGGCCGACCCGCAGGCCCAGGTGGCCCTGATGGGCGACTGGAATATCGCGCCGCAGGACGAGGACGTCTGGTCGATGGAGTACTACCTCGACAAGAGTCACGTCAGCCCGCCCGAGCGGGCCGCGTTCCAGGCCGTCCTGGACGCCGGCTACACCGACGTGGTCCGCCCGCACGCCCCCGGGCCGGGCACCTACACCTACTGGGACTACACCCAACTGCGGTTCCCCAAACGGCAGGGCATGCGCATCGACTTCGCGCTGGCCACACCGGCGCTGGCGGAGCGGGTCGTGCACGCCGAGATCGACCGGGAGGAGCGCAAGGGCAAGGGCGCGTCCGACCATGCCCCGGTGCTCGTCGACCTGTCGGACTGACCCGACTCAGACCTCGATCGGGGTGGCCGACCCGGAGACCCGCACCCATTGATCACCGCCGACCAGGTCGACCAGCAGCAGGCTCGGCCGCCCCATGTCGACGCCCTGGTGCAGCGTGAGCCGGACATCGCGGTCGCCGGGGACGGCGCCCTGCGCGCGCAGATAGCCGGCGAAGGCGGCGGCCGCGGCCCCCGTCGCGGGGTCCTCCACGACCCCGCCGATCGGGAACGGGTTGCGCACGTGGAAGACGGTCGCGGCTTCCCGCCAGGCCAGGTTCACCGAGATCAGTCCCAGGCGGGTCGTCAGGTCCTTCAGCGCCTCGAAGTCGTAGTCCAGGTCGGCCAGCCGGGCTCTGGTGGCCGCGGCGAGCACGAGGTGGTCGTTGCCGCCGTAGGCGATGGCCGGTGGCAGGGCGGAGTCGAGGTCGTCCCGCTCCCAGCGCAGGGTGGTGAGCACCTCGTCGACCACCTCGTCCGACACCTCCCGGGTGGCCGTCTCGACGCTGGTCAACGTGGCGCGCAGGGTGCCGTCGTCGTCGGAGACGGTCACGGGGACGGGCCCCACCGGAGTGTGGAACACCAGGTCACCCGGTCCGGACCGTTCGGCCAGCGCCACGGCCGTGGCCACCGTCGCGTGTCCGCAGAAGGCCACCTCGGCCAGCGGACTGAAGTAGCGAACGGAGAACTCCCGGTCCGACCCTCCGGGCCGGACGAAAGCGGTCTCGGAGTAGCCCACCCCGGCGGCGATGGCGAGCATCTGCCGATCGTCGAGGCCCGAGGCGTCGAGGACGACGCCTGCCGGGTTACCCCCGTCCGGTCCGTCGGGGAAGGCCGAGTAGCGCAGCACGTCGGTGTCCATACCTAGGGCCAAGCCGGGGACGGGCGCCGACTATTCCGGGACGGCCCTTCCCGCCGCCCGCGGCGGACCAGTGCCAGCGGCAGCGTGGCGAGGGAGAAGCCGGCGGCCACCAGCAGGGCGGTCGAGAAGGAGGTGCCGGCCGCGACCATGCCGACGACGACCGACCCCAGCCCGGTGCCGGCGTCGAAGCCGATGTTCCACACCGCGCTGGCCTGCCCGTAGTGGCGCCGGGTGACCGCCTGGAAGGCCACCACCAGCGTGAGGTTCTGCAGCGCCCCGTAGGCGACGCCGACCAGCAGCATGCCGACGAGCAGGCCGGCGGCGACGGTGGCGAGCGGGATCCCGGACCGCCCAGGCCAGCACGGCCATCCCCGCCACGGTCGTGAGGACCAACGGCCAGATGAACGGCTGGGCACCGTGCCGGTCCGCCAGCGCCCCAACTTTCCACCGGGTGAGAGCGGCACTGACGTTGAGCACCATCAGCCCCACGAAGGTCAGGGACGCGCTGGAACTCATCTGGGCGGTGAAGGTCAGCAGTGCCCCACCGGCCAGGGTGACCCCGAGCAGCAGCGCCATCGGCCGCAGCAGCGCGACCCACGGCACGGACTCGCCGGTGTCCTCCGCCTCGGGGGCCTGCCGCAGGACGTGGGCCAGCGCCCAGGCCGGGACGACCCCGAGCAGGGGCAGCGCCCCGACGGCGAAGACCACCCAGAAGCCCGCCGTCTCGGCGACCCACGGGGCCGCGGGCAGCAGCACCACCTGCGCCCCGGCGATCGCCAGTCCGTAGGCCCCGACGGCACGACCGCGCTGGCCGGCCGGCACCAGCTCCGCCACGGCGGCGCTCCCGGTGACGGTGAGCACCCCGAACCCGAGTCCGCGGACCGCCGACAGCGCCAGGATGGTGGTGAGCCCGTCGTCCAGCATCAGCAGCAGGGACGGCAGCCCCAACAGCACCATCCCCGCGGCCAGGACCGGGCCCCAGCCGAAGCGCCGCAGGGCACCCGGCACGAACGGCTGGGTCAGCACGGTGAAGAGCATGAGCACCCCGTTGACCAGGCCGGCCCCGCCCTCCCCGGCGCCCCCGTGCACCGCCCACAGCGGCGCGACCGGCAGCAGTGCGGCATACCCGGCGAAGCCCAGGACCGTCATCCCGAGCAGCGCCGGCACCCCTGGGGCGCGCCACACCGAACTCATCCGGTGGACGCTACCCCTCCCGCGCCCCCCGGACCCCGCGGGGTCCGGCGAGCGAGGTGTCAGCCCTTGGCGGCCTTCGCGGCGGCCTTCTTCTCCTGCTTGTAGGCGCGCACGGCCTTCAGCGACGCCTCGTCGACGACGTCGGCGATCGACATGGTCACGCCGTCCTTGCCGTAGTCGCCGGCGGCCTCCCGCCACCCGGTCGCGGGCAGTGCGAACTGCTTGCCCAGGAGGGCCAGGAAGATCCGGGCCTTCTGGTCGCCGAAGCCGGGCAGCGCTTTGAGTCGCCTGAGCACCTCGCGTCCGTCGGGGTCACCGTCGGTCCAGATGGCCGCGGCGTCCCCGCCGTAGGTCGCCGGCCACCTCGGCGGCCAGGTCGTGGATCCGCTGCCCCATCGACTTGGGGAAGCGGTGCACGGCCGGCGGCGTCGCGCACACGGCGATGAAGTCGTCGGGGTCCATCGCCGCGATCTGCCCCGGGTCGACGCCACCCAGCCGCTCGTCGAGCTTGCGCGGCCCGGAGAAGGCCACCTCCATCGGGATCTGCTGGTCCAGCAGCATGCCGACCAGCACGGCGAACGGGTTCTCGGCGAGCAGCCGGTCCGCGTCGGCGTCCCCGGCCAGGTGCAGTTGCGCAGTCATGACCTCGATCCTGCCTCACAGGCCGGTCAGCTGCCACCCGCCCTCGGCGCTGCGGTCGGTGAACCCGAGCGCCTCGTTGATCGCGAGCATGTGCGCGTTCTCGGTGGCGTTCCAGGTGTGCACCCGCTCGACCGCCGGAGCCTCCCGCGCCAGCGCGGCCAGGTTCACCGCCTTGACCAGCATCCCCAGCCGGTGCCCGCGGTGCTCCCCGTGGACCAGGGTGTCCTCCTGGTAGGCGACCCGCGGCTTGTCACCCGGGACCTCGAGCACGGTGAACGCCGCCAGCGTCCCGGAGGGCACGTGGCGCGCCACGGTGGTGAGCCGGAGCCGCCCCATCTCGGCCGCCACCCGGTCACCCTCGGCGACGCGCTGGGCGTCCCAGTCCTCCGGCTCCAGCTCGAGGTCGCCGGAGGGCACGTCGGTGCTCATCCGGGCCATCAGGTCGGCCATGCCGGTCCGCAACTCCTCCGGGGTGGGACCGACCCAGCTCAGCACCTCGTATGCCGATCCGGCGGCCGCGCGCGCCCGCTCCGCCTGGTCGGTGGCCCCGGGGAGGGCCTGTGCGAGGTCCAGCACGCTGTGCCGTTCCACCTGTTCCAGCTCGAACCCGAGCTCGACCAGGGTCGTCGCGAGCAGGTCCGGCGTCAGTCGACCGGCGCCGGTCCGGGGCACCAGCGGCTCACCCTCCCCGGTGAGCGGGTGCGACATCCAGACCTGGGCGGTGCGACGACCCGCCGCGGCGAGCTGCCTGCGGGCCTCGTCCCACAACAGCGTCAGCACCTCCGGGAGGTCGACGTCCGGGTCGACGCCGAAGTCGCCCTCGGCCAGCGTCGTGTTGTCCTTCAGCGGCATCCCGAAGTAGGCCCCGCCGACCACGCGCTCGCCGTCCAGCGCCACGACGAGCAGCTTGCGGCGGTAGCCCTGCGCCGCGAACGCGACCTCGGTCGCGCGCGGGGAGTCGGCCAGGTCGTCGTCGCCGAACGTGGCCACGCAGTGCCGCCGGTAGGCCTCCGCGAAGCCCCCGATCAGGGGCGAGGGCGGCTCACCCGCGGTGGGCGCGGGCACGGTCACGACGGCATACGGCATACCCCCGATGGTCCTGCCCGCGGGGACCTGGGACAACTGCTTATCGCACCACTGTCAGGGCACCGTCACGCGGCGCGGCACGACCGCCCAGAACAGGTAGCCGTCCTCGTTGTCCGAGGCCACGTCCGGTTGGGTCCGACCCCGGCTGTCGGTGGCCCGGGTGCGGACCTCGTGCTCCCCGGCGGCCGGCGGCGTCCAGGGCAGCTCCCACGCCACCCAGGCCGATTCCTCGTTGGGACCGGTGAGCCGCGCCTGCTGCCAGGTCAGCCCGCCGTCGGTGCTCACCTCGACGCCGGCGACGCTCGCCTCCCCCGCCCACGCCCGGCCCCGCAGCACGGTCTCCTCGCCGGCCCGGAGCCCGGCCTCGTCCGCGGGGGTGAGCACGAGCAGGCTCTTGACCGGCATCCGGTCCAGCACCGCCGCGTCGCCCTCCCACCCAGGGCCGTGCATGCGGTACCACGTGGTGTTCCACGGGGACTCGACCTCGCGGGTGTCGACCCGCAGCTCGCCGAGCCACTTGATGCTGGCGATGCCGATCCAGCCGGGCACCACCAGCCGGGCCGGGTAGCCGTGGTCGGGCGGCAGCGGCTGACCGTTCATCGCCCACGCCACGAGCACGTCGTCCAGCGCCTTGTCCAGCGGCAGGGGACGGCGCACCGGCCCGTAGTCGGTGCCGTCGGTGACATAGGGAGCGTCCAGCCCGATCGCCATCACCTGGACCGCGTCGTCGCGCAGCCCGGCACCGCGGAGCACCTCGCGCAGCGGCACCCCGGTCCACCGGGCCAGGCCGACCCCGCCGAGCCCCCACTGGGCGCCCGGGCGCGGCGTGCCCTGCTGCTCCCCGAAGTAGCGCCGCCCGTTGCCGGTGCACTCCAGCACCCGGTCGTAGGAGGTCTCCCCCAGCGCCTGCAGCTCCGCCAGGGAGTACTCGCGCGCCGCCCGCACGCCGTCGCCGGTGACCCGGAGCCGCCAGGCGTCGGCGTCGATGTCCGGCGCGCTGGTGTGGTTGCGCACGAAGAAGCGCTCCGTCGGCGTGTGCAGCGCAAGCCCCTCGTCGGCCGACCAGTTCATCTCCAGGTTCGGGTCCAGGTCGATGAACCAGTCGCCCTCGTCGACCGGCCGGCCGGTGGCATCGCGCAGCATCCCCCGAACCTACTCCCGGGCCCGCTCGTCGCGTCAGGGACCCAGCACCCGGTCCAGGTAGGCGTTGGCGAAGATCCGGTCCGGGTCCAGCTCGTCCCGCAGCGCGAGGAAGTCCGCGAACCTTGGATACGCCGGCGGCCAGGTCCGCGGCGGTGCGGGTGTGCAGCTTGCCCCAGTGCGGGCGCCCGTCGTGGGCGCGCAGCAGCGCCTCGACCTCGGGGAAGTAGTCGTCGTCGCGGTCCCGCCAGTAGCGGTGGACGGCGACGTAGCCGCTGTCCCGCCCGTATGCCGTGGAGAGCCACCGGTCGTCGGCCGCGGCCGCGCGGAACTCCAGCGGGAAGGAGATCCGCCACCGCCGGCGCTCGATGAGGGCCATCACGTCCCGGGCGAGGTCGGGGAGCGCGGCGACCGGCACGGCATACTCCATCTCGCGGAAGCGCACGGACCGGCGGGTGGTGAAGACGGCCGGCGAGCGGTCGCAGAACGAGCGGTGCCCGGTGACCCGCTCGGCCAGCCGGTTCACGACGGGGGCCACGGCAGGGACCCGGGCGGCGAGGCCGCAGGTGGCGGCGAACACCCCGTTGGCCAGCACGTCGTCGTCCACCCGCCGGCGCCACCCGGGCAGCGGGCGCCGCGGCGCGTCGGCGGGCAGCCGGGTGTTCGTCTTGGTCAGGGCCGTGCGGGTGTGCGGGAACCAGTAGAACTCGACGTGGTCGTGGTGGGCGATCCGCTCTGGCCACTCGTCGAGGACGACCGCGACCGGCTCCGGGCGCTCGACCGCGTCCAGCAGGAACTCAGGGACGCACTGCAGGGTGATCTCGGTGATCACGCCGAGCGCCCCGAGGCCGAGTGCGGCCGCCGGCAGGAGATCCGGTCGGTGCTCGGCGTCGATCACCGCCACCTGCCCGCGGCCGTCGACCAGGCGCAGCCCGACCACCTGGGTCGCCAGCCCGCCGAACGCCAGCCCGGTCCCGTGGGTGCCGGTCGACACGGCGCCGCTGATCGACTGGGCGTCGATGTCGCCGAGGTTGGGCATCGCCAGGCGGTGGGGGGCCAGCAGGGCCGGTATGTCGTGCAGCCGGGTCCCCGCGGCCAGCGTCACGCGGCCGGTGGTCGGGTCGACGTGCCGGAGCCCGGTCAGGGCGGCAAGGTCGAGCTGGACCCCCGGTGCGACGGCGATCGCGCTGAAGCTGTGCCCGGCCCCGACCGGTTTGACCGTCAGCCCCTCGTCCGCCGCGGCACGGACGCCGGCGACCACCTCGTCCTCGCTGGTCGGGGCCAGCACCCGGACGGGATCCGCGGTCGCCGTCCGACCCCAGGTGCGCCAGGCGTCGCCGATCCCGGCCCGGCGGGAGGTGGTCGTGCTCATCCGAAGGCCTTCCCCTCGCCCCGGTAGGTGGGCCAGGCCTGCGTCACCCGCTCGCCCTCCACGACGTGCAGCAGCGTCGACGCGCTCGCACAACTCCCCGGCCTTGGCGTGCCGGAACCACACCCGGTCGCCGACCCGCAGGCCTGCCGCGCCGGGGCCCGTCAGCGGGGTCTGCACCTCACCCGCCGCCTCGTTCGCCAGGTAGCGCAGGCCCTCGGGCCAGGCGATGACCGGCAACCGGTCGCGCCCGGGCGGTCCGGAGGCCACCCAGCCCGGCCCCGCCGACCGTGACAGTGCCGGGTCGCGGGACCCGCACGACGTCCAGGGCGAAAGCGGCCGCGGGACGCGGGGTGAACGCCGCGTATCCGTCGAAGAGGCCGGGGCCGAACAGTCCGCTGCCGGCCGCGACCTCGGTGATGCTCGGGTCGGTGCACGGTGCGTTCCAGGGAGCCGGTGCCGCCGGCATTGACGAACTCCAGGTCGGCGACCTGCCGGACGGCAGCCACCGCCTCGGCGCGCCGGGCGGGCAGCTCCCGCCAGGACATCGCCTGCAGCCGGCGCACCGCGAGCGCCCGGGCCCTGGCCGATCTCGGGGCGGTGCCCGGCGGGCGGTCGCCGAGCCCGGCCAGCTGGGCCTCGTAGGACATCACCCCGACCAGGGTGAACCCGGGTCGGGAGGCGAGGGCCTGCGCGACGGCGCCGGCCTGGTCGGCGGTGCGGACCGGGGACCGCCGGACGCCGAACCAGAGCCCGGGCAGGGCCAGCGAGGCGTCGAGCTCCAGGCACAGGCGCACGTCCTCCCGCTCCCCCGGCGCGCGCCACGGCGTCGACCAGGTCGAGCTGGGCGGGGTCGTCCACCACGAGGGTGATCGCCGCGGCGGCGCGGGGGTCGCGCACCAACTGCCGCAGGGCGGCCCGGTCCGCGGTCGGATAGCCCACGACCACGTCGTCGCAGACCCCCTCCCCGACCAGCCACAGCGCCTCGCCCAGCGAATAGGCCAGCACCCCGGCATACCCGGGACGGGCCAGCACCCGCTCGAGCACCCGGCGCACCCGCACCGACTTGCTGGCGACCCGGACCGGCAGACCCCCGGCGCGGGCCACCAGGTCGGCGGCGTTGTGGTCCAGCGCGGCCAGGTCCAGCGCCGCGAGCGGGGTGTCCAGATGGGACGTCGCGGCGGTGAGGCGGGGCCAGACCGGGAGACGGCTCATCGGGGGCCAGGTCATGGTCGGACCTGATCGAGTCCAGCTGGCTCTCCCGGTCGGCCTTGGCGACCCGGTGGAAGCCGAGCAGCACGGCGACAGCCGCGGCCGCGACGCAGCACAGCGCGGCACCCAGGAAGACGGTGTGCACCTGCACGACGGCGGCATCCAGCACCGCGTCGCTGTCGCTGGGGTCCGGCAGGGCGGCCACGGCCTGGTGGAACCGACGCAGCCCGACGGCGGTCAGCAGGGCCAGGCCGACGACCATGCCGACCATCCGGGCCACCACCACCAGGGAGCTGACCGTGCCGTGGGCGTGCTCGACCGCGTCGGCCAGGGCCGCGTCGTTGACCGGGGCGATGGCTAGGCCGACCCCGAGGCCGGCCAGCACGAGCACGATCGTGGTCGGCAGCGAGTCGGCCAGGGAGGTGCGGTCCCAGCCGGCCATCATGAACAGGCAGATCCCGGTGACGAGCAGGCCGGGCGCGGCGACCAGGCCGGGGCCGAGGCGGCGCAGCGCCACCCCGCCGGCGACGGCCCCGATCGGGACGGCGACCAGGAAGCGCACCAGCTCGAACGCGGCGTCGGTCTGCGAGGTGCCCGGGGAGAGGCGGGCCAGCAGGGGCACGTCCACCACGATCGCCACGATGGCGGCGCCGACGAGCAGACTCACCACGAGTGCCGGGGTCACCCGGCCACGGACCACGCCGGGCTGGATCAGCGGGTTGGCCGCGGTGCGCTGCCGCACCAGGAACGCCACGAGCGCGACCGCACCGACCGGCAGCAGCCACAGCCCCCAGGGGCCGAGCACCTCGCTCTCGGGGTCGGCGGTGGAGAATGTGAGCACCAGCGAGCCGAGGGCGACGGCGACGAAGGTCGCGCCCAGGACGTCGGCGCGTAGCAGCACCGGCAGCCAGCGGCGCACCGTCACCAGCGCCAGCAGCAGCACCGCGACCGTGGCGGCCGCGCCGATCGGGGTCAGCACCCGGGAGGTGGAATCCTCGCCGAACGGGATGAACGGTTCGCCGTACTCGATGGAGGTCACCAGGGCCCGCGGCGCCCACAGCGTCAACGTCCACAACGCAGTGGCCACGACCGCCAGCAGCGCCCCGAGCGCCGTGACCACGCCCGACCGGGAGCCCCCGCCCCCGGACGGCGCAGCGTCTCCGGGCTGCAGCGGCCCCGGTGGCAGCAACCGGCCGACCAGCCACACGCCGAGAAAAAACAGCACCCCGAGGGCGACGTTCAGCCAGAAGATGCCGCGCCAACTGGTGACCAGCAGGATCGCCGCCCCCAGGAGCGGCCCGAGGACCGATCCGAGCTCCTGGACCCCGCCGACGATCCCGAGCGGGGTGCCGCGTCGGCCCGGCGGCCACAGGTCGGCCACCAGGGCCAGCGTCGCCGGCACCAGCCCGCCACCACCGAGCCCCTGGAGCACCCGGCCGCCGATCATGACCGGCAGGTCGACGGCCGCGGCGGTGACCGCGGAGCCGATCACGAAGACGAGCAGGCAGGCCAGCAGGATGCGGCGCCGCTCGACCAGGTCCGAGAGCCGGCCGATGAGCGGCAGCACCGCGATGTAGCCGAGCAGGAAGCCGGAGATTATCGGGGCGCCCCGTTGCAGGGACTCGATCCCCAGCCCGGCACCGGCCATCATGTCCGGGAGTGCCAGCACCACGACATACGTGTCGGCCGCGGCCAGCGCGACCGCGGTGGCGGCGACTCCGAGCAGCACCCGCGCGCCGCGGGGCTGGCTGGCGTGCACCGGGCGGCCGTCGGTCACCACGGGGGTGTCGGTCACCGGATCAGGGCGCCTCGATGGTCACCGGGACCCCGAAGTCGTCCAGGGTCAGCGCGTAGGTCGACTCGGCGGGCGGGTAGAACGGCCCGGTGATGGTGACGGTGCGCACCTCCCAGCTCTCCTCGATCAGCCCGTAGGTGACCTCGAAGGTCCCCTCGGCGTCGCCGACCCCCAGGAGGTCGACCACGGCCTGGCCGGGCAGGGTGCCGGTGATCTGCTGCACGATCTCCCGGCCCTCCCTGGACTGTTCGCCGAACGCGGCGTCCTCGGTGGTGGTGAGCAGGCTGACGATCCCCTCCTCGGGGTCGAACAGCCTGGCCGGGTCGGGGACGTTGAGGTCCTCCGGGCTGGTCCGGATGTAGTCGGGGGTGAACGGCAGCTGGACGTGCAGCTCGCCGGAGAAGGCGATGGTCGGCACGTCGGCCTGGATGCCGGAGACGTTGGCGGTGATCGTCCCCTCGAACGCGGGCGGGTCCATGCTCCCAGAGCCGACCGCCTTGATGATGTAGTTGTCGAGGTCCTCCGGCAGGCCGCTGCCGGTCATCTCCAACGACACCGACCCGGCGTCGGTGAGCACCTCGCGGGCCTGCCCCAGCCGGTCCTCCGGCGTCGGCTCGGCCGTGACCTCCGCGGTCTCCTCGGTGGGGTCCTCCTCCCCGTCCCCGCTGCAGGCCGCCGTGGCCAGCAACGCGGCGAGCGAGGCTGTCGCGGCCAGTGCCCGCCCACGTCCCCGGCCACTGTGAAGGCTGCTCATCATCGTTCCCTCCCTGGAGGCGGACCTGTCGGGACTCAACTTATCCGGCCCGGCGGGCGACGAGGTAACCCTGCGGCTGCGGCTCGCCGTCGCGGGCCGGGCGGCCGCCCCAGAAGACGACCTCGAACCCGGCGTCGGTGACCCGTCGCTCCATCTCCACCGGCGAGTGCCAGTAGATGTCGAACTCGATGCCCAGGTCCAGGGTCCGCCCGCCCCGGCGCACGCGGTCGTCGCCGACCTTAAACGCGGTGGCCAGGTAGCCACCGGGCCGGACGACCCGGGCCAGCTCCCCGAACGCCTGCGGCCGGTCCTGCGGCGGCAGGTACATCAGGGAGTACCAGCAGACGACGCCCGCGAGCGCGTCGTCCGCGAACGGCAGCGCCCGCAGGTCGGCCACCTCGAAGGGGTATGCGGGGTGGTCTCTCCGCGCGACCCGCACCATCTCCGGCGACAGGTCGACACCGTGCGGTGCCAGGCCCTGGCCGGCCAGGTAGGGCGCGAGTCGACCGGACCCGGAGCCGACGTCGCCCACCTGGCGCCCGGCTCCGGACTCACGGACCAACTGGCTGAACAGCCCGAGCACGGCCTGCTCCACCGGCATCCGGTCCAGCAGGCCGGCCAGCCGTTCGGCATACAGCTCGGCGAGCACGTCGTGCGCCTCGCGCAGTTCCTGGGTCGTGGGGTCCACGCGGCCACCGTAAGCGGGGGCCCGGACACTCGCGGGGTGGGCGTCGGAACTCGTGTGGAGGATCAAGGGGGTCATAGGCCCCGAGAAATGACACGCGAGCCAGAGCCGCCCGTCCGACTCAGCCCAGGCGCAGCTCGTCGCCGTCGGGGTCGACGTCGACGGTGACCTGCTGACCGTCGCGGATCTCACCGGCCAGCAGCGCCCGGGCCAGGCGGTCCCCGATCTGGGTCTGCACTAGGCGGCGCAGCGGGCGGGCGCCGTAGGCGGGGTCGTAGCCCCGCTCCGCCAGCCAGGCGGTCGCGGCGTCGCTGACCTCAAGCCCGATCCGCCGGTCGGACAGCCGGCGGGCCAGCAGGTCCACCTGCAGGCCGACGATGGTGGCGAGCTCCTCGCGGGTCAGCGCGTCGAAGACCACGACCTCGTCGAGCCGGTTCAGGAACTCGGGCTTGAACGCGGTCCGCACGGTGGCCATCACCTGGTCCCGCTTGGTATCCGGGTCGGTGAGCGGGTCCACCAGGAACTGGCTGCCCAGGTTGGAGGTCATCACCAGGATCACGTTGCGGAAGTCGACGGTGCGGCCCTGACCGTCGGTGAGGCGGCCGTCGTCGAGCACCTGCAGCAGGATGTCGAACGTCTCGGGGTGGGCCTTCTCGACCTCGTCCAGCAGCACCACCGAGTAGGGGCGCCGGCGAACCGCCTCGGTCAGCTGACCGCCCTCCTCGTAGCCGACGTAGCCGGGAGGGGCGCCGATCAGCCGCGCGACGGCGTGCCGCTCGGAGTACTCGCTCATGTCGATCCGGACCATGGCCCGCTCGTCGTCGAAGAGGAAGTCGGCCAGCGACTTGGCCAGCTCGGTCTTGCCGACGCCGGTGGGCCCGAGGAACAGGAAGGACCCGGTCGGTCGGTCGGGGTCGGCGATGCCGGCGCGGGAGCGCCGGACGGCGTCGCTGACCGCGCGGACGGCACCGGTCTGGCCGATCAGCCGCCTGCCGAGGAACTCCTCCATGTGGAGCAGCTTCTCGGTCTCGCCCTCCAGCAGCCGGCCGGCGGGGATGCCGGTCCAGGCCGAG
This sequence comes from Ornithinicoccus sp., assembly GCF_057176825.1. NCBI lineage: Bacteria > Bacillati > Actinomycetota > Actinomycetes > Micrococcales > Intrasporangiaceae > Ornithinicoccus > Ornithinicoccus sp. The sequence continues at coordinate 3,742,249 of NZ_CM169976.1, forward strand.
ATCACCTCGGCGATGTCGTCGGCGCCGACCTCGTCCTTGACCATGAGGTCGCCCGCGTCGTCCTCGCCCCCGGCACGTTCGGCCTCCTGGGCGGCGGCGAGCTCCTGCTCGGCGGTCGGGATCTCGCCGTAGAGCAGCCGGGAGGCCGACTCGTAGTCGCCCTCGCGTTGCAGCTTCTCGGCGCGGGTGCGCAGCTCGTCCAGCCGCGCCTTGAGCTCGCCCACCCGGTTGAGACCGGACTTCTCGGCCTCCCACCGGGCGTTCAGCCCGGCCAGCTGCTCCTGCTTGTCGGCCAGGTCGGCACGCAACCGGTCCAGCCGCTGCCGCGACGCCTCGTCGGTCTCGCGGTCCAGGTGCAGCTCCTCCATCCGGAGCCGGTCCACGGCACGCTGCAGCTCGTCGATCTCCACCGGGGAGGAGTCGATCTCCATCCGCAGCCGGGACGCGGCCTCGTCGACCAGGTCGATCGCCTTGTCCGGCAACTTGCGTCCGGTGATGTAGCGGTCGGACAGCGAGGCGGCGGCGACCAGCGCGGAGTCGGCGATGGCCACCTTGTGGTGCGCCTCGTAGCGCTCCTTGAGCCCGCGCAGGATCGCCACGGAGTCCTCGACGCTCGGCTCGCCCACGAAGACCTGCTGGAAGCGGCGCTCCAGCGCCGGGTCCTTCTCGATGTGCTCGCGGTACTCATCCAGCGTGGTGGCACCGACCATCCGGAGCTCGCCGCGGGCCAGGAGCGGCTTGAGCATGTTGCCGGCGTCCATCGCCCCCTCGGCGGCACCGGCGCCGACGACGGTGTGCAGCTCGTCGATGAAGGTGACGACCTGGCCGTTGCTGGCCTTGATCTCCCCGAGCACCGCCTTGAGCCGCTCCTCGAACTCGCCGCGATACTTGGCCCCCGCCACCATCGCCCCCAGGTCGAGCGCGATGAGCCGCTTGTCGCGCAGCGACTCCGGCACGTCGCCGGCCACGATTCGCTGGGCCAGGCCCTCCACGACGGCGGTCTTGCCGACGCCGGGGTCACCGATCAGGACGGGGTTGTTCTTGGTCCGGCGCGACAGCACCTGCACCACGCGGCGGATCTCGGAGTCACGCCCGATCACGGGGTCGAGACGCCCGTCGCGGGCGGCGTCGGTGAGGTCGGTGCCGTACTTGCCCAGCGCGTCGTAGGTCCCCTCCGGGTCGGCGGAGTCGACCGTGGCGCCCCCGCGCAGCGCGGGGATCCGCTCGGCCAGCGCCTCGGCGTCCAACCCGAACGCCCCGGTGCGCGCCAGCGCCAGCAGCAGGTGGTCGGTGGAGACGAAACTGTCGCCCATCGACTGCATCTCCTGCTGTGCCGCGTTGAGGACGGCAAGGGTCTGCCGGGAGGGCTGAGGGGTGCCGACCGTGGACCCGGAGGCGCTCGGCAGCGCGGCCAGCGCGCCCTCCGCCGCCTGGACCGCGCTGGCGGAGGAGGATCCGACCGAGTCCAACAGCGGGCCGGTGGTCGTCCCGTCCTGCTGGGCCAGCGCGCGCAGCAGGTGGGCCGGCTCGACCTGGGCGTGGCCGGCCGCGGCGGCCTCGCGCACCGCGGTGGAGAGGGCCTCCTGTGCCCTCGTGGTCAGCTGCAGATCCATGGGTATGCCGTCCCCTTCCGTCTGGTGTGCAGGCTCGTCCGAATCTCTGGTTGCGTCAACCTCTGCAAGGTTGAGTCTATTCCGCTCAACTTCGGACTCTGGGCACCGGCCCGGAATAGGCCTATCGTGGATCAGGTGGAGCACCACCCGCCGGACGGGGAATCCTTTTGGGACTTCGCCGAGCGTGTCCTCGAGACCTGGGACGTCCCGGGGCTGGCGGTCTGCCTGGTGCACGGCGACGAGGTCACCGCCCGCGGCCTCGGCGTCCGGGACCGTTCCGCAGCCCACCCGGAGCCGGTGACCGCGGACACGCTGTTCCACCTGGCCTCCATCTCCAAGAGTTTCGTCGCGACCGCGGCCCTGCAGCTGGTCGAGGAGGGGGTGCTCGACCTCGACGCCCCAGTCGCCCAGTCCCTGCCGAACCTGCCCTGGGCGGACCCCCGGGCCGGCGGGATCACGCTGCGCCACCTGCTGTCGCACCAGTCCGGGCTCGGGGACGTCACCGATTACGGGTGGCACGAGCCGGAGACCGACGAAGGCGCACTCGGCAGGTTCGCGGCCCGCGTCGCCGGCTGGACCCTCGAGCAGGACCCCGGCACCGGGTTCGGCTACTCCAACGCCGCCTACGAACTGCTCGGCCACCTGCTCGCGACGGTCAGCGGCCAGTCCTTCGAGGACACCCTCCGGGAGCGGGTGCTGACCAAGGCCGGGATGACCACCAGCACCTTCCTCCGCGCACAGGTGCCGGGCCGGCTCGGGGCCGCGCCGCACCTGGGGCTGCCGCTACGGGTGCTGCCGGGGACCTACCCCTACACCCGGCGGCACGCCCCCAGTTCGACGCTGCACAGCAGTGCCGCCGAGATGGGGCGCTGGATGCTCGCTCACCTGTCCGGCGGGGAGGGGCTGATGTCGCGCGCCACGCACGACACCCTGTGGCGGGAGCAGGTGGCCACGGGGTGGGAGGACTTCCACGAGGAGATGGCCCTGGGGTGGTTCTGGGGCTCCTACCGGGGGCACCGGGTGGTCGGTCACGCCGGCGGCGACCCCGGCTTCCAGACCAACACCGCCCTGCTGCCCGGGCTCGGCATCGGGGTCACCGTCCTGGTGAACGCCAACACCGCCCCCGTGTTCGGCCTCACGCGTGCCGCCCTCGACGTGCTGCTGGGGGGCCAACCCGCAGACCCGCCGCCCCCGCCGCCCCCGCCGGTGACCGTGGCGCTGGGTCCGGTGCTGGAGACGGAGGGAGTGGCCGCCGCGGCCGAGCGTTACCACCAGCTGGCAGCTGCCGAGCCGCTCACCGTGGACCTCGACGAGGAAGGCTTCGAGGAGTGTGTCTGGGGGGTCATCGAGATGCACCGGACCGACCTGGCCCGGCCAGTGCTCGACCTGTGGCTGGAGGTGCAGCCGGACTGCTCGCAGGCCTGGTTCATGGCCGGGTGGGCCGAGGAGCTCGAGGGCCGTCGCGAGCCCGCCCTCGACCGGTTGCGTCACGCGCTCGCGCTGGACCCCGAGAACGACGACGCCGACTCGATGCTGCGCCGGCTGACCGACGGCTGAGGAAGACCGGCCCGGCACCCCGGATAGGTTGGGCCGCGTGCTGATCACCGTCTTCCCCGCCGGGCCGCTGGCCGCCAACTGCTACGCCGTCGCCGCGGACCGCGGCCGGGAGTGCGTCGTCATCGACGCCGGCCAGGACAGCGCCGAGGGCATCGAGCGGATGCTCGCCGAGCACGAGCTGACCCTGCGCGCGGTCCTGCTGACCCACGGGCACTTCGACCACGTGTGGCAGGCGCAGGAGGTGGCCGACCGGCATACGGTCCCGGTCTGGATCCACCCCGCCGACCGGCACCTGCTCACCGACCCGATGGCGGCCATCTCCACCGAGTCGGCCGCGATGCTGCGCGCCCAGCTCGGGCTCACCGACGTCAGCGGGTTCCGGGAGCCGCAGCAGGTCCGCGACGCCGTCGCCGGGGCACGCGTCGAGATCGACGGGCTGACCCTGACCGTCGACCACGTGCCGGGACACACCCCGGGCACCGTCGCCTACCGGGCCGACTACGACGGACCGGAGGACTTCTCCCAGGTGTGGTTCACCGGCGACTTCCTGTTCGCCGGCTCCATCGGGCGCACCGACCTCACCGGCGGCGACCACCCGACGATGCAGCACAGCCTCGCGCAGGCGGTCCTCCCGCTGCCCGACGACGTCGTCGTCTTCCCCGGCCACGGCCCGCACACCACCGTCGGCCGGGAGCGCGCCAGCAACCCGTACCTGCAGGACCTGGAGCAGGGGTGACCTGTAGAAGCGGGTGCCGCAGCCCTCGTCTGACAGGTCACTCCGGTGGGATGCTGCCGCCATGGACACCGAGCAGATCCTCGCCGCCCGGATCGAGCGGTGGCGCCCGGAGCTGGTGGAGACCCTCACCGAGCTCTACCCGGACCCGGACGTCGTCGCCGACCGGCTGCTCGCACTGGCCGAACGCGCCTACCGGGAGCGCCCCGCGGACCTGCACGCCCTGGACCTGGCCCGGAGCCTGCGGCCGGACTGGTTCCAACAGCCCTCGATGCTGGGCTACGCCTGCTACACCGACCGGTTCGCCGGTGACCTGCGCGGCGTCGCCCGGCACACGGCATACCTGAAGGACCTCGGCGTCACCTACCTGCACCTGATGCCGCTGCTGACGCCCCGCCCCAAGCCCAACGACGGCGGCTACGCGGTGCAGGACTACCGGAGCGTGCGCCCGGACCTGGGCACCATGGTGGATCTGGCCGACCTCACCCGGGTGCTGCGCGCCGAGGGCATCAGCCTGTGCCTGGACCTGGTGCTCAACCACGTGGCGGCGGAGCACGAGTGGGCGCAGCGGGCGCGGGCCGGCGAGCAGCGCTACCTCGACTACTTCCTCACCTTCGCCGACCGCGATCTGCCGGACGCCTACGAGCGGACGCTGCCGGAGGTCTTCCCCGACTTCGCGCCGGGCAACTTCACCTTCGACGAGGCGACTCGGCCGCTGGGTGTGGACCACCTTCAACGCCTGGCAGTGGGACGTGAACTGGGCCAACCCCGACGTCCTGGTGGAGTACGCCGACATCGTGTGCTTCCTGGCCAACCAGGGGGTCGAGGTGCTGCGGCTGGACGCGATCGCCTTCACCTGGAAGCGGATGGGCACCGTACTGCCAGAACCAGCCGGAGGTGCACGCCCTGACCCGGGCGCTGCGGACCGTCGCGCGGATCGTGGCGCCCGCCGTCCTGTTCAAGGCCGAGGCGATCGTCGGCCCCCGCGAGCTGCTGCCCTACCTGGGCCAGGGCCGGCACCACGGCAAGGTCTCCGATCTCGCCTACCACAACGGGCTCATGGTGCAGATCTGGAACATGCTGGCCACCGGCGACGTGCGCCTCACCGCGCACGCGCTCGCGCAGCTCCCGCCGGCCCCGGCCAGCACGGCCTGGATCACCTACGCCCGGTGTCACGACGACATCGGCTGGGCGATCGACGACCGGGACGCCGCGGCGCTCGGGGTGCACGGGTGGTCCCACCGGCGCTACCTGGCCGACTTCTACGCCGGCGACGTCCCGGGGTCCTTCGCCCGGGGCCTGCTGTTCCAGGAGAACGAGGCGACCGGGGACCGCCGCACCTCCGGGATGCTGGCCTCGCTCGCCGGGCTGGAGGCGGGGCCGCAGGATCCGTATGCCGTGTGGCGGGTGCTGCTGGTCCACGCCGTGATCCTGGGGTTCGGTGGGGTGCCCGTGCTGTGGATGGGCGACGAGCTCGGGCCTGACCAACGACTGGGACTGGGACGGCCGACCCCGACCACGCCGACGACAACCGGTGGCTGCACCGGCCCCGTATGCCGTGGGGCGAAGCGGGCGGGGGCGCCCCCGTCCCCACAGGCCACGCCGAGGTGCGCGCCGGGTTGGCCCACCTGGTCCGGGTCCGCACGGACCTGCCTCACCTGCACGCGGCGACCCCGTCGGTGCCGATGCTGACCCGCGACCCGGGGGTCCTGTTGCTGCGTCGGGACCACCCGCTGGGCCCGATGGTCGCCGCCTACAACGTCACGGCGGAGGACCGCCCCGTCCCCGAGAGCGTGCTGCACGAGGCGGGTCTGGATCCGGATCGCTGCGTCGACCGCATCTCGGGCACCCGGCCGACCTGGCACCCGGGGGACGGCGAACGCTCCACCTGGCTCACGGCATACCAACCGGTCTGGTGGGTCCCCACCGAGGGGACCGGCTGACCTGGCACGACACACCGGGAGGTAGCCAAGTCCAGCCAGTCCCGTTACCGTGGATGGCCGTTGTGCGCAGTGTCGCGCGCATCGTTGCCCGCACCGCCGCCCCGGATGTGCCCCCTGCACCCGGTGTGCGGCCTGCCCCCGACCTCACCCGCAAGGCGTGAGAGCCGGCGTCATCCGCGGCCCGCGTGGCCGCCGCCGGCATCGAGGAGATCCTGCATGAACCGCTCCACGCACACCCCTGCCCACTCCCGGACCCGCGGCCGTCTGGCCACCCGTCTGGTGGGCGCCGGAGCCGCGGCCGTCGTCGCCGTCGGTCTCGGTGCCGCGAGCGCCAACGCCTCGTCCTACGACCCCGGCGTCTGGGACGACGTCGCGCAGTGTGAGTCCAGTGGCGACTGGCACATCAACACCGGCAACGGCTTCTACGGCGGCCTGCAGTTCTACCAGCCCACCTGGGTCGGCTTCGGCGGCCAGGAGTACGCCGGCTACGCCCACCAGGCGAGCAAGTCTGAGCAGATCGCGATCGCCCGCCGGGTGCTGCACACCCAGGGCCCGGGCGCCTGGCCCGTCTGCTCCGTGCAGGCCGGCCTGACCAAGGCCAACGGCGGCGCGGACCCGAACGCCACGCCCGGTGACGGTGGCACCCCGGCGCCGCCGCCGGAGGACCCGGCACCGCCGTCGGACGACGTCACCCGCTACGTGAGCGCCAACTACGCCGCCAACGTGCGCACCGGCCCCGGCGAGCAGTACGGCATCGTCGACACCGAGGCGCGCGGCACCAAGGTGTCCGGCGACCTGCACTCCTCCGGCTGGCTGCAGATCGGTGAGGACCGCTGGATCGGCCCGGCGGTGCTCTCCGAGAACCCCGTGTGACCGACACCGTGGGCGCACTGCCCGGGCTGAGCCCGGAGCAGTGCGCCGCGGTGACCTCCTGGCTGCCCGGGGCCACGCTGGTCCGGGACCACAGCTGGGGACTTGTCGACACCGCCGTGCTGCAGTTGCGGCACGGCGGTGTCGACGTCATCGTCAAGGCCGCCGGCCCCGGCAACCACCACATCGGGCGGGAGCTGACCGCCCACGCGACGATGCTCTCCCCGTGGACCCGGCGGGATCTGGCGCCCCGGTTGCTGCACGCCGACCGGGCGCTGAACCTGCTGGTGACCGGCTACCTGCCGGGGCACCTGGTGGAGGGCACGCCCGCCGAGGCCGACCCCGCGGTCTACCGGCAGGCCGGCGCCCTGCTGAGGACACTGCATACGCAATCGAGCCGGGTCGACGAGGGCTACGAGGCGGCCATGGACGCCCGCGCTCTGGCGTGGCTGGACGCCACCCACCGGATCACCGCCCCCGTGGTGGACCGGCTGCGGGAGATCATCGCCACGCACCGGCACGACCCGGCCGAGGTGGTGCCCACGCACGGCGACTGGTCACCGCGCAACTGGCTGCTCACGGACGAGACGGTGCGCGTCATCGACTTCGGGCGCGCGGCCTGGCGACCCGCCCACACCGACCTCGCCCGCCTCACCGCGCGGCAGTTTGTCGACCGACCGGACCTGGAGGCGGCCTTCCTGGAGGGGTACGGCGGCGATCCCCGCGACACCCCCGGCTGGCGGCGCACCCTGTTGCGCGAGGCGATCGGGACGGCCGTGTGGGCGTTCCAGGTCGGCGACGAGCCGTTCGAGGCGGAGGGGCACCGGATGCTCCGCACGTTGCTCGACTCGCCTGGTCCGGTGCACCGGGGACTGACCGCGGTCCCTACCGCCCGCCGCCCGCGGTGAAGGCCTGCGGCACGTGGAAGAGCTCCCCCTGGCCCTCCCGGTCCAGCGCCCAGCCGCCCAGCCACCCGTAGTGCTCGGGGAAGGCCCCGTCCGACCCGAAGGCGGCCTCCGCGGCAGCCTCGCTCACCGGCGACTCCCGCACCTCGCCCATGGACGGGTCGGCGCCGCAGGTGGCGAACGACTGCTCCGGCGCCAGCTCCTCGTTGGCGATGACCTCGGCAACCGCGGCGTGGTCGGGGTGGGGGTAGGGGAAACAGTCGGGCTCCTCCCCGGGGTAGTAGTAGGCGCCGAGGACGCGGTCCGGGGCCTGCGGCACCAGGCCGAACGCCCCCGGGTCTGCGAGCACCTGGCCGACCGCCCAGCCCGCCTCCTCGGCGCTGAGGTCGCCGTCGCCCAGGTCGAACGCGATCAGCGCCCCCCGGTCCTGTGCGTCGTGCCAGACCAGGGCATCGGGGTTCACCACCACCGTCCCGTCGTCGTCGCGCCCCAGGTCGACACCGTCGGTGTCCAGGTCGCTGACGGTCTCGGGGTCCTCGGGGAAGGAGGCGGGCAGCGTGGGGTCGTGCTCCCCCATCTGCGCGAAGAAGCCGGTCCAGGACGCGAGCCGGGCCTCGGCACAGGTGTCGCTCCAGCGGCCCCCACCGGTCTCGGAGTCGCAGTAGGTGCTCTGCTCGCCCCGGGTCAGCAGCACGAACACGGTGTAGCTGTCCTCCCGGTCCTCCAGTTGGCTCCACACCTGGAACTCGTCGTCCGGGTGCGGGAGCAGCACGTAGCTGATCTCGCGCGGGGCGTCCGCGGAGCCAGCTGGGCCGTCGTTGCTGCAGCCTGCCAGCAGGACGCCGGCCGCGAGGACGGCTCCCGCCACGGTCGTCGCCGTCGGGGTACGGGCCACCGTCAGGCCCGCACGTAGATGCCGCGGCGGTGCAGCATCATGGCCACGACCCACCAAGCGAGCACGAACTGCACCAGGAAGGTGAACCCCTGGTGGCCCCACGGGTAGCCGATCCCGAGCAGGAACTCGACCAGGCTGTCGGACCCCACGATGAAGCTGAACGCGACGTGGCTGCCGAAGTAGAGGATGAGCGCGTTGCGGCCCAGCGCGATGAAGGGCTGCGCCACCGTGTCGCGGCGCCTGGCCCACCACCCCGGGATGGGGGCGTCGAAGATCAGGTAGCCCAGGGCGAGCATCCCGATCGCCACGGCACCGGTGACGAGGGCGAAGCTCGGGGACCAGAGCCGCTTGAACGGGTCGACGACGATCATCGCCAGGAGCCCCAGCACGAGGATCAGCGCCGCCCAGGTGACCAGGGCCCGCAGCAGTCGCCGCGGCTCCCGGAGGGTCAGCACCATCCGGCCGGCGACGACACCGACCAGCATGGTGAGCAGCGCCCCCACCATGGCGATGATCCCCTCGGGGTCGTGGCCCGACGCGCCGCCGTGGTAGAGGTGCTGCACCGGGATCAGGGTCAGGTCGACGTCCGCGGACAGGTTGCACTCGCGGGTCGGACCGCCGGTGGGGCACCCGGCCTGCGCCGCCCAGAAGAGCACCGTCCAGACCACCGCCATGACCAGGGTCACCACGACCCAGGCCCGCAGGCTGCGCACCACCAGGTGCATGATCCCGACGATCGCGGTGAGGAAGGCGTACAGCTGCAACGGCCCGAAGATCCGCAGCTCGTCCAGGGCAAAACTGCGGTCCATCACCGCGCCGTAGAGCAACCCGCACGCCATCAGCACCACGGAGCGGCGGATCAGGACGCGCCAGGACACCCCGCGGGCGTAGGCGAAGGCCAGTCCGCAACCGGAGAGGGCCACAAACAGCGGGAAGACGATGTCGAAGAGGGTGACCCCTAGCCAGTCGGCGTGCCGCAGCTGGTCCGAGCGGGGTGGGAGGGCCGCCACCACCGACAGGTTCAGCAGGATCATCATCCCGCGGGCCCAGTCGAGCGCGACGACCCGCCTCCGGGCCTGGCGCGCGGAGCGATCCCGGGCCGGCGCGGCCCCCCGGGTGCCTCCGCTGCGGTTCATCGCAGCCGCGCCCGGGCCAGGTCGACCAGCTCGCGGAGCTCGCCGTTCACGGTCGGTATGTCGTGGGCCGGCCACCAACGCACGTCCGTCGACTCCTCGCTCACGCTGGGAGTCGACCCCGGTGCGGCAACGGCCAGGAAGCGCACGTCCAGGTGGCGCACCTCACCCCTCGGGTCGCAGAACGGCACGGCGTGCTCGTCCAGGTGCACCGGGACGGGGTCCAGGTCCAGCTGCTCCTCCGGCAGCCCGGACTCCTCGACGGCCTCGCGCAGGGCGGCGCCAGCGAGGGTGCGGTCCTCCTCCTCGCAGTGGCCGCCGAACTGGAACCAGCGCCCGGCCTTGCGGTGCAGCGTGAGCAGCACCTGTCGGCCGTCGGCGGACAGCACCAGCGTGCTAGCCGTGATGTGGTCCGGGTAGCACCCGCGGGTGAGGCCGTCCGAGTGGTCATACAGGTGGCCGCCGAAGCGGTCCCGCAGGCCTGCCTGCTCCGGGGACGGCGGCACCCAGGCGGTGAGGACGGCGAGCGCGTCACGGTGCAGGGCGCGGGAGGTCACCGGGACAGTCTGCACAATGGAACTGGCACGTCGCACCGCCGCACCCGCCCGTCCGCGTGTCACAGTGGCGGCTATGCGACCGATCCCCCGGTTCTGGACCACCGCGGACGCCCGCGTCCCCGGCCCGCACGGCCTCGACCTCGCGCTGCGCGTGTGGGGGTGGTCGACCACGTCGGTGGCCGACGCCGCCGCCGTCGCGGCCGACCGTCTCGCCCAGATCCGGCGGAAGGCGGCAGCGGGCGAGGATCTGCACAGCCAGAAGTACTACCCGCGGCTGCCGCTGCGGGAGGAGACCCTGGCCGAGGTCACCGGCCCGGACGGGGCGCTGCTGGCCGTGGTCACCCGCAACCGCTACGGCGCGGAAGTGCTCAACACCGACGCCCTGCTGATCGCGGACGTCGATCTGCCCGAGGACTCGGCCTCTTCGGGTGCGAGGTGGCGGTGGCGGCGGTGGCGGCCTGCTCGGGCGGTTGTTCGGGCGGGGGCAGAAGGACCGGCAGGGGACCCCGCCCGCGGCCCCCGGCCCGGAGGAGTCGGCACGGCAGCGGATCCAGGCCTTCGCCGACGCCCACCCCGACCTCGGCGTGCACACCTACCGCACCGCCGCGGGCCTGCGCGTCCTCGTCACCGGCGGCGACCTGCCGCCCGGCACCGCGGCCGCCGAGCAGGTGCTGCGCGACCTGGACTCCGATCCGATCTACATCCAGTTGTGCACCACCCACGAGACGTACCGCGCCCGGCTCACCCCCAAGCCGTGGCGCTGCGGGCACCACGCCAAGACCATCACCTGGCCGTATGCCGAGGGCTTGGTCGGGCAGGCCGAGCGGTGGCTGGAGCGCTACAACGCACTGTCCACGGGATACGCCTCGACCCGCCACCTGTCCTCGGTCGGCCCTGCCCCCACCGAGCAGGAGCGACTCGTGATCGAGACGCACGACTGGGTGAGCCGGTCGGCCGAGGACCTGCCGCTGGCGTGAAGCGCCACACCACCCGTCCGGTGCCGGGTTAGGCCGCCACACCACGGTCCGTGCCGGTAGGCCGCCACACCACCCGTCCGGTGACGAGTTGGACCGCCACACCACCCGTCCGGTCGCGGGGTTGGTGGGGGGTGGGAGGCTAGCCGAGCTGGAGGCTGGCCCAGATGACCAGCCCGCCGGCGGCGAAGCCGCCCAGGCCCTGGCCCCAGTGCGTCTGGTAGCGGCGGGCGGCGGGGAGCAGCTCACGCAGGCTGAGCGCGATCATCATCCCGGCGACCAGGGCCAGGGCCAGCACGAGGAGCTCGTCCGGGAGCAGGGCCCGCAGGAGGAAGTACCCCACCAGGGCACCGAACGGCTCGGCGAGACCGGACAGGGCCGCCCAGAGCAGGGCCCGCCCGCGGCTGCCGGTCGCGGCGAAGATCGGGGCCGCCACGGCGAGCCCCTCGGGGATGTTGTGGATCGCGATCGCCAGCACGAGCGTGGCGCCCAGTTGCGGCGACTCCAAGGTCGCCAGGAAGGTCATCAGCCCCTCCGGCAGGTTGTGCGCCCCCACGATCAGGGCCACCAGGAGCCCGCTGCGTAGCAACCGTTGGTTGGCCAGCAGGTCGGCGGGGCCCTGCCGGTCCTCGCTGCCGGCGATGTCGGCCGGGTTGATGCTGTGCGGCACCAGCGCGTCGATGAGGAAGACCAGGCCGACCCCGATGGCCAGGGCCCCGGCCATCCACCACCCCGCCCCCGCCACGTCCTGGTCCCGCAGCGTGGTCAGGGTCAGCGGCAGGATCTCGACCACCGACAGGACGATCATGATGCCGGCGGCGAACGCCAGGCCGGCCGCGAGCGGACCGCGGCGGCGCATCCCCGGGTGCAGCGCCAGCAGGCCCCCGAGGATCGTCGCCGCGCCCGCCAGGGTGGCGGCCGCGATGGCCCAGATCATCCGCCGGAGGTGCGCTCAGTCGGGTCTGCCACCTCGTCGTACCACCCGCCGTGCTCCTCCACCAGTGCGGTGAACCGCTCCCGCAACCCCTCGAACGCGGCACCACCGGGCGCGTCGGGCAACCGGTCGTCGTGGACGTGGACCGCCCACTCGTGATCCTCGTCGTCCTCCTCGGTGCGGGCGGCCTCCCGGACGACCCGCACGCGGGCGAAGCCCTCGTCCTGCAGGTCCTCGGCGATCGTCTCGGCGGTCTCCCGGTCGGGAAAGATCAGCAGGTGGTCGCTGCCCGGTCGCACGTCGTCATCCACGGGCCAAAGGATAGGTGCCATCCCCCGTTGCTGGCACGATGGGGCCATGACCGAACACATCCCGGTGGAGTGCTGGCTCACCGACATGGACGGCGTCCTCGTGCACGAGGAGCGGGCCCTGCCCGGGGCGGCCGACTTCATCGCCCAGCTGCTCGAGACCGGCACCCGGTTCCAGGTCCTGACGAACAACTCCATCTATACCCCGCGCGACCTCCGGGCGCGGCTGCTGGCAGGCGGCATCGACGTGCCGGAGGACAACATCTGGACCTCCGCCCTGGCGACCGCGAGCTTCCTGCACTCCCAGCGCGAGGGGGGCACGGCATACGTGATCGGTGAGGCGGGGTTGACGACCGCGCTGCACGACGTCGGCTATGTGCTGACCGACCGCTCGCCCGACTACGTGGTCCTCGGGGAGACCCGCACCTACTCCTTCGAGGCGATCACGCGGGCCATCCGGCTGGTGCTCGGCGGTGCCAGGTTCATCGCGACCAACCCCGACCCGACGGGACCGTCGGCGGACGGGCCGCTGCCGGCGACCGGATCCGTCGCCGCGCTGATCACCCGGGCGACTGGCGTCACGCCGTACAACGTCGGCAAACCGAACCCGCTGATGATGCGCAGCGCCCTCAACCGCATCGACGCGCACTCCGAGCACACGGTGATGATCGGGGACCGGATGGACACCGACATCATCAGCGGGCTCGAGGCCGGGCTGCGCACCATCCTGGTGCTGACGGGGTCCACGACAGCGGCCGAGGTGGACCGGTTCCCCTACCGCCCGACCGCCGTCTACGACTCCATCGAGGAGGTCGTCCCGCTGGTCCGTGAGTTCTACCCCGAGGGGTGAGATCGCGCCCCTCGAGCCCCAGGAGGCCCTGTGTCGGTTGACCATTCGCGGGGCGAATCTTTACCACAGTGACGGGTGTGAATCAGGGGTCCGCCACGCACCAGAGGTTGTCAGGCCTCACATTGTGTCTGTAAGTTGCCTTTCGGACGTCCATGGGGGGCGTCCAGACCGAGCTGGACGTCGGTGGTGCCAAACAGGGTGCCGATCGGCCCCGGCGTACAACGGAATGGGGAAACGTGTCACACACACACAAGAGGACGCGGGGTCGCGTACTGGCGACCGTCGCCGGCCTCGGCATGGTGGCCAGCGCGCTGCCTGCCGTCGCCGCAACCGCGTCGCCCTCGGCTGACGCCGAGGCCGAGAAGGTCAGCAGCGACGTCCGCGCGGACATCGAGAAGAACGGCGAGGCGGACGTTTGGGTCCACTTCTCCAACCGGCCCGACCTGGCACAGTTCCAGGGTCTCTCCTGGTCGGAGCGCGGGCAGGGCGTCTACGACGCACTGCGCGCCACCGCCGACGAGAGCCAGGCCGGCCTGCGCGCCGAGCTGGACGCGGCCGGTGTGGAGTACTCCTCGTTCTTCATCACCAACGCCATCAAGGTGAAGTCGGCCGACCTGGACCTGGTCCAGTCCATGGCCGCGAACTCCGGCGTCGACAAGATCGTCCCCGAGTTCGAGGTGTTCCAGCACGAGCCGGTCGAACTGTCCACCAGCAAGATGGCGCCGAGCGCCATCGAGTGGGGCGTGGAGAACATCAACGCCCCCGACGTGTGGGACCTGGGCTTCACCGGTCAGGGCGTCGTCATCGGCACCCTCGACACCGGTGTCCAGTTCGACCACCCGGCCCTGGAGGCCGCCTACCGCGGCACCGAGACCGGCAGCCACGACTACAACTGGTTCGACCCGACGGGTTCGTCCGACACCCCGGAGGACACCGACGGTCACGGCACCCACGTCACCGGCACGATGGTCGGCGACGACGGCGGCGACTACCAGATCGGTGTCGCGCCGGACGCGCAGTGGATCGCTGCTGCGGGCTGCTGCCCCAGCGACGAGGCGCTGCTGGACTCGATGGAGTGGATGCTGGCTCCGACCCCCGTCGGTAGCGACGAGGGCGACACCGACCAGCGCCCCCACATCGTGAACAACTCGTGGGGCACCGTCGTGCCCGACGACGACCCGTTCGGTGAGGAGACCCAGGAGGCCTGGGCCGCCGCCGGCATCTTCGGCGTGTGGGCCAACGGCAACATCGGCCCCGAGTGCCAGACCAGCGGTTCGCCGGGTAGCCGGATCATCAACTACTCGGTCGGTGCGTACGACAGCGAGAACACCATCGCCGACTTCTCCTCGCGTGGCCCCGGCCAGGACGGCGAGATCAAGCCGAACATCTCCGCCCCGGGCGTGGACATCCTGTCCTCCATCCCCGGTAGCGGGTACGGCGTTGCCAGCGGCACCTCGATGGCGTCCCCGCACGTCTCGGGCGCCGTCGCACTGCTGTGGTCCTCCAACCCGGACCTGGTGGGCGACGTTGACGGCACCAAGGAGCTGCTGGACGGCACGGCGATCGACACCGCCGACGACCAGTGTGGTGGCACCGCCGAGGACAACCCCGTCTACGGTGAGGGCCGCCTGGACGCCCTGGCGCTGGTCGAGGCCGGCGCGGACGACCCGGAGCCCCCGGCCCTGGAGGTCGAGCGCTACGAGGGTGACCACCGGTACGACACCGCCGCGGAGATCTCCACGCACTACGGCGACGTCGACACCGTCTACGTGACCACCGGTCAGAACTACCCCGACTCCCTGGCTGGTGCTCCGGCAGCGGCCAACGGCGTGGGTGGCCTGGTCGGCACCATGGAGACCCCGGACGGTGAGCCCGCTCCGATCCTCCTGGTCCGCGGTCACGACGACGACCTGTCCAGCGAGAAGTTCCACACCCAGGTGCGGGCACAGCTGGAGGCCCTGGCCCCCAGCAACATCGTGATCCTCGGTGGTCAGTCCGCGGTGTCCGAGGGCATCGAGGCCAACCTGGCCGACTACGCCGACAACGTGCGCCGGATCCAGGGCGACAACCGTTACGAGACGGCTGCCAACCTGGCTGCGGAGTTCGACAGCCCGGAGACCGTCTACGTGGCGGTCGGCACCGACTCCCGCGACGCCTTCGCCGACGCTCTCGCCGGCGGTGCGCTGGCGGGTCGTGAGGGCGGCCCGGTCGTCCTGGTCGAGACCAACGAGGTCCCGGCCGCCACCGAGGCCTACCTGGCCACGGTGCCGGACGCCAACATCGTCGTGTTCGGTGGTGAGGCTGCGGTCTCCGAGGAGATCTACGAGCAGGTCGGTGGTGACGAGCGCATCTTCGGTGACAACCGTTACCAGACGGCCATCGCGGTCTCCAGCAACTACGAGGCCGCCGAGACCGTCTACGTCGCGACCGGTCGCAACTACGCCGACGCGCTGGCCGGCTCCGCGCTGGCTGGCTCCGAGGACGTCCCGGTCCTGCTGGTCCGGGGCACCGACCCGAACCTGGGCGGCAAGTTCGGTGAGGGCATCGAGGCCGAGATCGAGCGCCTCGGGGCCACCCGGGTCGTCATCCTCGGTGGTACCTCCGCGGTGTCTCAGGGCATCGAGGACGACATCGCTGACGGTGCCGACGACTGAGGTGCTGAACACCTGAGCAGCTTCGGCTGACTCACCCACGAGGCCGCCGGGTGCGGGGAGCAACTCCCCCACCCGGCGGCTTCGTCTGTCCCGACCGGTTCTGCCCCCTCCCCCTGCCCGGGTAAAGCCGTGGCAAAGGTCTCTCTGAGATCCCCGATCCGCCCCGGAGTGTGTGTAGGGTTCCCGATCGTGGTTCGGGCTACTCACTGGTGGAGCGCAGCGATGACGCTGCCGCGCAATCCCTCTGCTGTCACACCTGCTGACGTCGCACCTGTTCACCCCCCGACCGCGTCCCGTTCACCCGGGGTGCTGCCGGGGGCCACCTCACGCGGACAGGGTCTGGGCTCGTGAGTGTCACCCCGACCGCGCCGCCACGCGCCAAGCGGTCGTCGCGGGAGGCCCACCCGACTGGGCGGCGGACCCGGGACATGCTGATCGCGGCGGCGTTCCTGCTGCCCAACCTGGCGCTGCTCATCGTCTTCACCTACCGGCCGCTGGTCGACAACATCCGGTTGTCCTTCACGCACTGGAACATCTCCTCCCCCACGGCGACACCCGCCGGGTTCGACAACTACGTCGAGTGGTTCTCCTCGCCCAAGAGCTGGACCGTGGTGACCAACACGGTGATCTTCACGGGGGTCGCGGTCATCGGGTCGATGGTGATCGGGCTCGCCCTGGCCCTGCTGCTGGACCAGAAGCTGTTCGGCCGCAACGGGGTGCGGTCCATGGTCTTCGCCCCCTTCGTGCTCTCCGGGGCAGCCGTCGGGGTGGCCTTCCAGTTCGTCTTCGACCCGACCTTCGGGCTGCTCCAGGACATGCTGGGCTGGGTGGGGCTGGACAGCCCCCGGTTCTACCAGGACCCGTCCTGGGCGCTGTTCATGGTGACCGTCACCTACGTCTGGAAGAACCTCGGCTACACCTTCGTCATCTACCTGGCGGCGCTGCAGGCGCGGCGCCCCGAGCTCGACGAGGCCGCCGAGATCGACGCTGCCTCCACCTGGACCCGCTTCCGGGCGGTCACCTGGCCGCAGTTGCGCCCGGCCACGTTCTTCCTGCTGATCACCGTGCTCCTCAACAGCTTCCAGGTCTTCGACGTGATCCACACGATGACCCGCGGCGGCCCGCTCGGAGACGGCACGATGACGATGGTCTACCAGGTCTACGAGGAGACGTTCGTGAACCAGCGGGCCGGCTACGGCGCCACGGTCGCCGTGATCATGTTCATCGCGCTCCTGCTGGTGACCCTGGCACAGGTCTTCGTCATGGAGCGGGGGCGGGAAAAGTGACGGCGCTGGCGCCCCACGAGCGGCGCAACCCCCTGGGCAAGGTCAGCGGCTACCTGGCGATGCTGCTGGTGGTGGTCGTCGTCGCACTGCCGCTGTACTGGATCCTGGCGTCCTCGCTGAAGGAACGACCGGACATCTACACCGTGCCGGTGACCTGGGTCCCCAACCCCCTCACCCTCGACAACTACTCCGCGGTGGGGACCGGGGTCAGCTTCATGGACTACCTGCGCAACTCGGTCATCATCACCAGCGTGCTCACCGTGGTGCAGGTGGCGCTGGGTGTGCTGTCGGCGTTCGCGCTGTCCTTCCTGCGCTTCCCCGGGCGGACCCTGGTGCTGCTGTTCATCATCGCGGCGCTCATGGTGCCCAACCAGATCACCGTGATCAGCAACTACGCCCTGGTGTCCGAGCTGGGGTGGCGCAACAGCTTCACCGGGATCATCGTGCCGCTCGCGGGCGTGGCGTTCGGCACCTTCCTGATGCGCAACCACTTCGTGTCGCTGCCGACCGAGATCATCGAGGCGGCCGAGATGGACGCCGCCGGGCCGCTGAAGATGCTCTGGAAGGTCGTGCTGCCGATGTCCTGGCCGACCCTCATCGCCTTCGCCCTCATCACCATCGTCAACGAGTGGAACCAGTACCTGTGGCCGCTGCTGATGGCCGACGACGAGAGCGTCGCGCCGCTGCCGGTCGGCCTGACCCAACTGCAGGACAGCGAGGGCCTGACCAACTGGGGCCCCGTCATGGCGGGCACCGTGCTCACCATGCTGCCGATCCTCATCGTCTTCCTGGTGCTGCAGCGCCACATGATCAAGGGCCTGACCGCCGGGGCGGTCAAGGGATGACCACCGACCGACCCGACCACTCCGCATACCGACTCCCGACCCACCGAACAAGGAGCACGCCATGACCGACCTGAACCGCCGCAGCTTCATGAAACTGTCCGCCGCCGGCCTGGGCCTGGCCGGGCTGTCCGCCTGCGCCGGCACCGGCTCGTCCGACAACTCCGGTGCCACCGGGGGTGCCGGGGGGTCCGCGGACACGATCACCTTCTGGTCCAACCACCCCGGTGGCTCCAAGGAGGTCGAGGAGCAGTTCATCTCCGCCTTCCAGGAGGAGCACGACATCGAGGTGCGCCTGGTGTCCGCGGGCGCCAACTACGAGGAGCTCGCCCAGCGGTTCAACGCGGCCCTCTCCGGCGGCGACCTGCCCGACGTGATCGTCGCCTCCGACGTCACCTGGTTCAACTTCGCAC
The DNA here is from genome assembly GCF_057176825.1 of Ornithinicoccus sp. Classification (NCBI taxonomy): domain Bacteria; kingdom Bacillati; phylum Actinomycetota; class Actinomycetes; order Micrococcales; family Intrasporangiaceae; genus Ornithinicoccus; species Ornithinicoccus sp. The sequence goes on from NZ_CM169976.1 coordinate 3,760,716, forward strand.
TGGCCGGGGCGATCACGCCCATGGAGGACCTGTGGAGCGCGGCGGACGTCGACACCGACGGCTACGTCGACTCCCTCCGGGAGGACTACGCGTTCGAGGGCTCCCACTTCGCGCTGCCGTACGCCCGGTCGACCCCGCTCTTCTACTACAACCGGGAGATGTGGAGCGCGGCCGGTCTGCCGGACCGGGGCCCGGAGACCTGGGAGGAGTTCGCCGAGTTCGCCGCAGGAGCTGGCGGCGGCCAACGACGGCATCGTGCCGCTGACCGTCCCGGACGGCAGCGACTACCTCGACTGGCACTTCCAGGGGATGATCTGGACCTTCGGCGGCGCCTACTCCGAGGAGTGGGACCCCGCCTTCATGAAGCCCGAGTCGCTGGAGGCCGCGAAGTTCCTGCAGGACCAGCACAACGCCGGCCACATCGGCATCTCCAATGACGCCAACAACCAGTTCGGCGCGGGTCAGGCCGCGTGCCTGCTGCAGTCGACCGGCTCGCTGGGCGGCCTGCTCGAGACCGCCCAGTTCGACTTCGGGACCGCCTTCCTGCCCGGCCCGCCCCCCGGGTGCCCGACGGGCGGCGCGGGCCTGGCCATCGCCGACGGCATCTCCGACGAGCGCAAGGAGGCGGCGATGCAGTTCATCAAGTTCGTCACCAACACCGACAACACGGTGACGTTCAGCCAGAACGTCGGCTACATGCCGGTCCGCAAGGACGCCCTGGAGCACGAGGACACGGTGGCCTACCTGGAGGAGAACCCGAACTTCCGGACCGCCATCGAGCAGCTCGAGGTGACCGCGCCCCAGGACTACGCCCGGGTCTTCGTGCCCGGCGGCGGCGCCCGGATCGGCGCGGCCCTGGACCGCATCACCACCGGTGGCGAGGACGTGGAGTCGGTGTTCCAGACCCTCACGGACGAGACCACCGCCGTCTTCGAGCGGGACATCGAGCCCCAGCTCTGAGCCGGCCCCCGGCGAACCAGGCGTGGCCGGGCCGCCCGGCCCGGCCACGCACCATCCCTGATCAGCGCACCTGGAGGAACACATGGCATCGGTGAGGTTCGAGGAGGCGACCCGCACCTTCCCCGGCAGCGACAGCCCGGCCGTCGACGCCCTGGACCTGGCGGTCGAGGACGGGGAGTTCCTCGTCGTCGTGGGCCCCTCGGGGTGCGGCAAGTCCACCACGCTGCGGATGCTCGCCGGCCTGGAGCCGGTCGACCTCCGGGCGGGTCCTGATCGATGAAAAGGACGTCACCGGCAAGCGCGCCCGCGACCGCGACGTGGCGATGGTCTTCCAGAGCTACGCGCTCTACCCGAACATGACGGCCAGCGAGAACATGGCCTTCGCCCTCAAGAACGCCGGTGTCCCGCGGGCTCAGATCCGGGAGCGGGTCGAGGAGGCCGGCGCGCATCCTGCAGCTGGACGAGCTGCTGGACCGCAAGCCCGCCAAGCTGTCCGGCGGTCAGCGGCAGCGCGTGGCGATGGGCCGGGCCATCGTGCGCAACCCCAAGGTGTTCTGCATGGACGAGCCGCTGTCCAACCTGGACGCCAAGCTGCGCGTGTCGACCCGCGCCGAGATCGCCAACCTGCAGCAGCGGCTGGGCACCACCACCGTCTACGTCACCCACGACCAGACCGAGGCGATGACGATGGGCGACCGGCGTGTGCGTCCTCAAGGACGGCCACCTGCAGCAGGTGGGCAGCCCCACCGAGCTCTACGAGTCGCCGGTCAACACCTTCGTCGCGGGCTTCATCGGGTCCCCGTCGATCAACCTGGTCGACGACGTGCCGGTCCGCGAGGGCCGCGCCGTGGTCGCGCCCTCGCTGTCCGTGCCGCTGCCGGACGGGGCCGACCGGCCGGAGTCGGTCTCCGTCGGCATCCGTCCCGAGGGCGTGGACGTCGTCACCCCCGACACCCCCGGTGAGCACCTGACCGTCCAGGTGGCCCGCGTGGAGCGGATGGGCTCGGAGAGCTTCGCCTTCGTCGACCCGCTCGGCCTCGGCGGCGACGGCAAGGTGCGCGCCGACCACATCGTCCTGCGGCTGGACAAGCGCCAGGCCGTCGAGGAGGGCACCCAGCTCACCCTGCGCGTCCACGCCCACGAGATCCTGCTCTTCGGCCCCGACGGTGTCGCCCTCCGCTGACCTCCGGGCGCCTGCCGGGGAGCCCCACTAGCCCCAGACGTCACTCCAGACCCGGTAGCAACCGCTCCAGGACCACGTCGAGATAGGCGGCCCACTCCGCACCGGCAGCGGGGACGGGCAACTCCCCGATCCGGGCGTACTGCAGATGGCCCAGGAAGACGCTGACGGCCAGCGAGGCACTGCGGCGTGCCGCGACCGGGTCCAGCCCGGACTCCTCATAGAGCGTCGCGACGTATTCGACGCGGCGCTCGGTCACCCGGCGCAGCACCGGGCCGACCTGCGGGTCGTCGGCCGAGGCGAGCAGCGCCATCTCCAGACCACCGCTCCTGGCATAGCCGACGACGGTGGTCAGCAAGGCACGCAGCCGGTCGGCCGGGTCCGCCCGCCGGTCGCCGTCCCCGGGCGACTCGATCATCGCCACCACCGCCTCGGTGTGCTCCTGCTCCCACAGGTGCAGCGCGGCATCGACCAGCGCGGCCCGGTTCGCGAAGTGCCAATAGAAGCTCCCCTTCGTGGCGCCCAGCCGGCGAGCCAGCGGCTCCACCGCGACCGCCGAGAGCCCGCCCTCGCCGAGGGCCACGAGGGCCGCAGCCGCCCAGTCCTGCGCCGTCAGTCGCTCCGCCACCTGCCATACGCTACCGTATGGAATGACCATACGGTGCAGTACGGAGAGGGAGGCGCCCCATGCGCAACGTCCATGAACGCACCATCGAGGCTCCGGCCGGCACAACTGGCTCCCCTCTTGGACCGGCTCGGCGGCCCGGGCGATCGGCTGTGGCCCTCCCCCACCTGGACGCCGATGGTGCTGGACCGTCCGCTGCAGGCAGGCGCAGACGGCGGGCACGGCCAGGTCCGATACGAGGTCACCGCCCACGAGCCGGGCAGGCTCGTCGAGTTCACCTTCCGGGAGTCGACCGGACTGGAGGGCACCCACACCTTCACGCTCACCCCGCTGGGCAGGGACCGCTGCCGCCTCCGGCACGAGATCGCCGCCACGCCCCACGGCACCATGCGCGTGCTCTTCCCGCTGGCGGTGCAGTCGCTGCACGACGCACTACTGGAAGACCTGTTGGACAACGCCGAACGCACCGCGACCGGCACCGTGCGCCGCCCCGCCCGATGGTCTCCGCGGGTGCGGCTGCTGCACCGCCTGATCGAGTCCCACGCTGCCCGTGCCGCCCCCATCCCGGCCGACGCCCACCTGGCGCGCGGCGCCTTCGAGCACACCGACCTCGCCGACGCCTGGCGGGTCGCGTTGCGGCCGGGGCACCCCACCGATCCTCAGGCGTGGGCCGACGCCACCTTCCGCGACGCACCGCCCTGGGTGCTGGCCCTGCTCGGGCTGCGCAACCTGCTGGTCCCCCTCATCGGGGTCGAGCGCGGCGACGAGCACTCCTTCGACACCCTCGAGCGCACCGCGCACGAGGTCGTGCTGGGCACCGACGCAGGCCACCTGGACTTCCGCGTCTCGGTGCTGGTCGCCGACGACAGCGTGACCCTGAGCACGGTGGCCCGGCAGAAGTCCCGCGCGGGGCGGTGCTACCTCGGCGTAGTCCGTCCGGTGCACCCGGTGGTCGTCCGCGCGATGCTCACCCGGGCCTCCCGCCGGCTCTCGCGGGCCGCGACGCCGGCCGGGGCGCTCGAATCCGCCTGACTCCGGACGACCGGCGGCCTACGCTGGCCGGGTGATCAGCGACCAGCGCATCGGGGAGATCGCCACCGAACTCGCGCGACGGCATACCGTCGTCGGCGTCGTGCTCGGCGGCAGCCGCGCCCGCGGCGATCACCTCCCCACCTCCGACGTCGACCTCGGCGTCTACTACGAGGGCGAGGTGGACATCGCGGACCTCGCCGGGCTGGCGGAGCAACTGACCGGCGGACCGGTCGACATCGCCGGGCCGGGCGGCTGGGGCCCGTGGGTCAACGGCGGCGCCTGGCTGACCGTGGACGGGACGGCCGTCGACTGGATCCTGCGCGACCTCGACCGGGTGCGCGAGCAGTGGACCCGCGCGCAGCGCGGCGAGTTCGGCTTCCACCCGCAGGCCGGGCACCCGCTCGGCTTCCTCGACATCTCGTATGCCGGGGAGCTGGCGACCGCCCGGATCCTCGCCGACCCCTCTGGTCGGCTGGGTGAGCTGCAGGCGGCGGTGCGCCACTACCCGGCGGACCTGGCGACGGCGATGGTGGACGCCCTGTGGGAGGCGGACTTCCTGGTGGGGGCCGCGGGCAAGGGGGCCGAGCGGGGCGACGCGACCTACGTCGCCGCCTGCCTGACCCGGGCGGTGCTGCTGGCCGCCCACGCGGTCTGCGCGCGGGCGGGGACGTGGGTGACGAACGAGAAGGGGCTGGTCGCCCTGGCCGGAGCGCAGGCCGGCGCCCCGGCGGGGTTCGCCGAGCGGGCCGGGCAGGCCCTCGGCTCGGTGGGTGTCACGCCCGGTGACCTGCGGGCAACGGTGGATACCTTGGGCGACCTCGTCGACCAGGTGCGGGACGGCGGCGCGGTGAAGATCGACCTGAAGAAGGACCGGCACGGACCTGTACGGGCCTCGGCCTCGGAGGAGTTCACCGAGGTCGACGTCCCGCCGATGAGGTACCTGGCGGCGGACGGGCACGGCGACCCCAACACGTCTCCGTGCCTACGCGGCGGCCGTCGCGTCGCTCTACGCCAGCGCCTACGCGACCAAGTTCGCGCTTCCGCGACCGGACCGGCGACAGACTTCGTGGTCCCTCCCGCTCGAGGGCCTGTGGGTCAGCGCGGACCCGACGGCCTTCATCCGAACGACGCAAGGGCGACTGGGACTGGACGATGCTGATCGCCCTCCCCGACCAGGTGGGAGCCGAGGACGTGGCCGCCGGGCTAGCCACCGCAACCCGGAAGAAGCCGGACCTGCCGGTGACCGACGTGCGGGTGAGGGAGCTCACCGAGGGCCGGTCGCTGCAGATCATGCACCAGGGCAGCTACGACGACGAGGGGCCGACCCTGGCCCGGCTGCACCACGAGGTAATGCCCGCGCGGGGTCTGACCTTCAACGGGCCGCACCACGAGATCTACCTGAGCGACCCGCGACGGGTCGCCCCGGAGCGCCTGCGCACGGTGCTGCGCCAGCCGGTGCGCGCCGATGCGCTAGCCCGTCAGCGGGAGACGGCCACCGGGAGCCAGGAGTCAGCGCGACCCCGGCCCGTCCTGCGGCCGCCACAGCACCACGGCGGTCGAGCTGGCCGACCTGGCGAGGGCGCCGCCCCGGCGGCAGCACGGTGACCTCCCCGGCGGCGCCGGCCGCGAACACCCGGCTCGCGCTGCGCATGGTCCGCTCCAGCTCCTCGTTGCGGGCGCTCAGCTCGGCCACCCTGGAGCGCAGCGCGTCCAGCTGCAGCTCCAGGGACATGATCCGTTGGATCCCGGCCAGGCTGATGCCGTCCTCCTGGGAGAGCCGCTGCACGTCCCGGAGCCGGGCGACATCGCGCGCCGAGTAGCGGCGGCCGCCGCCGCGGGTGCGCTGCGGGGTGACCAGCCCGAGCCGGTCGTACTGGCGCAGCGTCTGGGCGTGCATCCCGGCCAGCTCGGCCGCGACGGAGATGACGAACACCGGGGTGTCGTCGTCGTGCTGTCGCCGCCTGGCCATGCTGCCCTCCTCCGTCAGTGTGCCCGGGTCCGGTGGGCCCGGATCCAGTATGCCCAGATCAGGTCCGGGCCCGGCCGTAGATCTCCTCGCGGGGCCCCGCCTCGCCGGCCTCCTCGGCCTGCAGCGCCTCGACCGCCTCGCGGGCGGTGTCGCTGAGCCGCTGCGGCACGACGACGGTCACCTTGGCGAGCAGGTCGCCGGTGCCGGACTTGGCGGCGATGCCGCGGCCCTTGACCCGCAGCACCCGCCCCGACGGCGTGCCCGCGGGGACCTTGACCTTGACCCGGGCGCCCTCCAGGGTCGGCACCTCCACGGTGGCCCCGAGCGCTGCCTCGGCGAAGGTCACCGGCAGGTCGACGGTGAGGTTGAGTCCGTCCCGGCCGAAGACCGGGTGCGGTTGCACCGCGACGTGCAGCATCAGGTCGCCCTTCGGCGCCCCGGGGTCGCCGGCCATGCCCTTGCCGCGCAGCCGGATCTTCTGCCCGTCCCGGACGCCGGCGGGGATCCGCGGTGGTGACTCGCCCGCCCTCCGGCGTTTGCAGGGTCACCGTGTCGCCAGTGGCCGCCTGGCGGAAGGTGATCGTGGTCCGTGCCTCGACGTCCCGGCCCGCGCCGCGGCCCGCCGGGTCGCCCCGAATCCACCGCCGCCGAAGCCACCGCCCCCGAAACCTCCGCCGAGGAGGTCCTCCAGGTTGATGCCGGCCCCACCGTCACCGGTGCTGAACCGGACGTTCTGGGCACCGCCGCGCCCGCCACCGGCGCCGCCGAACATCTGGGCGAAGACGTCCTCGAAGCCCGCGGCTCCCCCGGCGCCGCCGCCACCGGCGGTGAACCGGGCCCCGCCCCGGGACATCTGCGCGGATCGGCGTCGTACTGCTGACGCTGCTCGGGATCGGACAGCACCGCGTTGGCCTCCCCGATGTCCTTGAAGCGCTGCTCGGCCGCGGCGTCCCCCGGGTTCTGAGTCCGGGTGGTAGGTCCGCGCCAGCTTGCGGTAGGCCTTCTTGATCGCCGCCTCGTCGGCGTCACTTGCTCACCCCGAGCACGGCGTAGAAGTCCTTGTCGAACCAGTCCTGACTCGCCATCTGTCCTCACCTCCCTGCCAATTTTCGTAGTGATCTTGTCGTCCCCCCACGCATTTTCGTAGCGGGTTTGTCCTCCCCTGCACCAACGCGGCAGGGGTTCTGCTGCTCCATCATCCCCCGGTCGGGTCCACCCGGCCGGTGGTGGGGCCGCGCGCCGCCCGACGGCGAACTGCGGCCCCACCAGGACCGACCGGAACGGGTCAGGGCGCCGGGTCCGCGACGGCCACGCGCGCGGCACGCACCAGCCGGTCGCCGACCAGGAATCCCGGCTGCATGACCTGCACGATGGTCGTGTCGGTCGCGCCCTCGGGCAGGTCGGCCTCGGGCAGGTGCATCAGCGCCTCGTGCAAGTTCGGGTCGAAGGCCTCGCCGACCTCACCGACCTGCTGGACGCCGAAACGCTCCAGGGTGCCGCTGAGCTTGTCGGCGATCGCGGCCATCGGCCCGTCCGCCAGGTCACCGTGCTGCCGCGCGGAGTGGATGTCGTCCAGCACCGGCAGCAGCGCCTCGACGACGCCACCGACCGCAGCCTCGGCGTCCCGGGCACGATCCCGGTCCACCCGCCGCTTGTAGTTGACGTACTCCGCCTGCAGTCGGCGCAGGTCCTCGAGACGGTCCGCGGCGAGCTGGGTGTCGGGGTGCGCCTCGTCGGCGTCCGGCACGTCGCCCTCGTATGCGGACTGCTCACCGTCACCGTCCGCCGCACCGGTCGGGGTGGTCCCGCCGGGAGCACCGGGCTCGGTGGCCTCGTCGCCCGGCGGGGCCGCGGCAGCCCCCGCGGGGGGCTGCCGGACCTCGCCGGTCTCGGGATCCAGGCGCCGCTTGTCGCGGACCACCGGCCCGGTGGTCTCCTCCGGGTCGCGGTCCTGCTGGTCGCGCCCCTCGGGAGCGCCGCCGCTGGCCTCGGTCACTTGGTCTCCTCGTCGTCCTCGACGACCTCGGCGTCGACCACGTCGTCACCGGCCGCCGTGCCCTCACCGGCACCCGGCTCGGCCCCGGCACCCGGGAAGCCCTCGCCACCCGGGAAGCCCTCGCCGCCGGGGAAGCCGGCACCAGCACCAGCCGCACCGTCCGCTCCCGCGGACTGCTCGGCATACAGCGCGGCACCCATCTTCTGGGACTCGGCGGAGAGCTTCTCCATCTTGGTCTTGATGTCCTCGGCGCTGGCTCCGGACTCCGGCTTCAGGGCGTCCTTGAGCTCGGTGAGCGCCTCGTCGACCGGGCCGCGGGACTCGGCCGAGACCTTGTCCTCGTTGTCGGCCAGGAACTTCTCGGTGGAGTAGACCAGCTGCTCCGCGGTGTTGCGGTTCTCGGTCTCCTCGCGCCGCTTCTTGTCCTCCTCGGCGTGCGCCTCGGCGTCCTTGATCATCCGCTCGATCTCCTCCTTGGGCAGCGCGCTGCCGCCGGAGATCGTCATCGACTGCTCCTTGCCGGTGCCGCGGTCCTTGGCGGACACGTGCACGATGCCGTTGGCGTCGATGTCGAAGGTGACCTCGATCTGCGGCACGCCACGGGGGGCCGGCGCGATGCCGGTCAGCTCGAAGTTGCCGAGCAGCTTGTTGTGCTGGGCGATGTCGCGCTCACCCTGGTAGACCTGGATGCCCACCGTCGGCTGGTTGTCGGTCGCGGTGGTGAAGACCTCGCTGCGCTTGGTCGGGATCGCGGTGTTGCGCTCGATCAGCTTGGTCAGGATCCCGCCCTGGGTCTCGATGCCCAGGCTCAGCGGGGTGACGTCGATGAGCAGCACGTCCTTGCGCTCACCCTTGAGCACACCGGCCTGCAGGGCGGCGCCGACGGCGACGACCTCGTCCGGGTTGACGCCCTTGTTGGGCTCCTTGCCGCCGGTGAGCTTCTTGACCAGCTCGGCGACGGCCGGCATCCGGGTGGAGCCGCCGACCAGGACCACGTGGTCGATGTCGGAGACCGAGATCCCGGCGTCGGAGATGACCTGCTCGAACGGCGCCTTGGTGCGGTCCAGCAGGTCCGAGGTCATCTGCTCGAACTGGGCGCGGGAGAGCGACTCGTCCAGGTGGATCGGGCCGTTGGCACCCATCGACAGGTACTGCAGGTTGATCGAGGTCGAGGTGGAGCTGGACAGCTCCTTCTTGGCCTGCTCGGCCGCGTCCCGCAGCCGCTGCATCGCGATCTTGTCGGTGGACAGGTCGACGCCGGTCTGGTTCTTGACCGTGGTCAGCAGGTGCTGCACGACCCGCTCGTCCCAGTCGTCACCACCGAGCTTGTTGTCACCGTGGGTGGCGCGCACCTGGATGGTGGAGAACCCGTCCTCCGGGTCCTTGCCCACCTCGAGCAGCGACACGTCGAAGGTGCCACCACCGAGGTCGAAGACGAGGATCAGCTCGTCCTCCTTGCCCTTGTCGAGGCCGTAGGCCAGCGCGGCCGCGGTCGGCTCGTTGATGATGCGCAGCACGTTGAGGCCGGCGATCTCGCCCGCCTCCTTGGTGGCCTGGCGCTCGGCGTCGTCGAAGTAGGCCGGCACGGTGATGACCGCGTCGGTGACGTCCTCGCCCAGGTAGGACTCGGAGTCCTTCTTCAGCTTCATCAGCGTGCGGGCGCTGATCTCCTGCGCCGTGTAGGTCTTGCCGTCGATGTCCCCCGACTTCCAGTCGGTGCCGATGTGGCGCTTGACCGAGCGGATGGTGCGCTCGACGTTGGTGACGGCCTGCCGCTTGGCAACCTCACCGACGAGGATCTCCCCGTTCTTGGCGAAGCTGACGACCGACGGCGTGGTGCGTCCGCCCTCGGCGTTCGCGATGATCTTCGGCTCCCCGCCCTCGAGGACGGCGACCGCGGAGTTGGTGGTGCCGAGGTCAATCCCTACTGCTCGTCCCATGTGTGTTCTCCCTGTATGCGGTGTGGTCCGGCGCGCAGCCGAGACCGGGTGGTCTGTGGTTCCGTGGCCCAACTTGCAACCGCGGACTCGACCATGTCAAATCGAGACTCAGTGAAGTTGAGTACATCTGACTCAACTGTGGGCCCGCCCAGATTGTTCCCGATGTCGAGGCACTTCCCACACAGCCTGGCGGGGGGCGGGGCGCGCGCCTGGGCGTCGGGTCGGTCCACAGGTCACGCACCTACTCCTCCTGGGTATGATCTAGTCATACCCAGGAGGTTGGTATGGCGGTGCGCAAGGTGGCGGTGACGCTCCCGGAGGAGTTGTACGAGATGGTGGAGCGGGCACGTTCGATCGAGCACCGGAGCCGCTCAGAGGTCATCCAGGAGGCCTTGCGCACCCATTTTGGTGAAGCCATCTACCGGCCGACAGAAGAGGAACGTTCGGCACTCGTTGAGGCGCTGGACGCCGCCCACGCGGACCCCGAGTCGCTGCATGACTGGTCAGAAGTCCGCGAGACCCTTCCTGGTCGACGACGTTGACGGTAGTCCTCACCCCGCACGCGGTGAGCGATGTCGAGGAGGCCTGCGCCTACTACGCCGACATCGACGCAGGGTTGGTCACGCGTTTTGTCGACGACGTCGACGCGGCCATCGAGCGGATCGTGATGTTTCCCAGCGGAGCACCGGCGGTTGAAGGGTTCGACTGGCTCCGCAGGGCCCGGGTGCGGCGGTTCCCCTACGGAGTCTTTTACCAGCCGACCGCGGCTGGTGACCTGCTCGTCGTGCGGGTGCTACATTCTCGGCGCCACCACCTCGGCGCGCTGGAAAACTAGCGGCCCTCCCCGTGGGCGCAGCGAACCCCTTGGACACGGACGTCTACGACGTCGACGCCGACGGAGAGTCGGTGCCGCCCTCGCTTTGGCAGGGGCCCGACTGCCCGGGCGAGTAGGGGGTACACGGCTAACGTTCTGGATATGTCGATCACCATCAGGCAGGCCACCGCGGCGGACCTCCCGGGCCTCGCCCGCCTGCGGTGGACCTGAAGCAAAGAGGGCCAGCCAGCGCTCGAGTCTTCCTTCGATGAGTACACCCGAGACTTCGCCGATTGGTACCAGCAACAGGATGACTTCGTTGCATACGTCGCAGCCGATGGTCCCGAGTTGGTTGCGATGGGCTTCATAGCACTCGCTTCCCGGGTGCCTGATCCACGCAGCTTCCACCGCCGGACCGGCGACATCCAGTCGATGTTCGTTCTCCCTCGGCACAGGAACCGCAGCATCGGCGCTCGCTTGATTCAGCGGCTCGTGGATCATGGCCGCACTTCCGGTTGCACCCGCATCACGGTGCAATCCGGAGGTCGTGCTATCCCGCTCTACGCTTGAGCGGGTTTTGCCCCTCAACAGAACCTGCTCATGCTCCCGATCCACTGAGCGGAGCACGCAACCAAGACAACCTCAGCCGCCCCTGGCTCGACGAGGGCGGAGCCAACGTCCGGTCATCGGCAGTTGAGCAAGCCGCCGAATCTGCGCCCGGTCGGATCGAAGCGAACTCTGTAGTGGTCGCTCCCTGCGGACTAACATGCTGGTCATGACCCGTCAGATCGGCACACCCACTGGCTGGATCATCGCCACCCCTGACGCGCAAGCTGCGCGAACGCTGTGGGCTGCGGCCCTGGGGTTCAACGATGACTATGAGACTGCTGGCGAACTGCCCTCCCAAGAGCACGCCACCTCCGGTCAGCGAGTCACCGTCGCTGAGTTCGCCAGGCCGAACCCGCCGGTGGCCCTGGCGGTGCGTTGCGAGGAGATCGACGCTTCCTTCGCCGCGGCCACCGAAGTAGGCTGAGCGAGTACTGGCGAGACACCTCCGATTCAGGGACACAGTTCATCATGTGCCGCGCGGAACCGGGCGTCTTCATCCTGCTTTACCAGCGACACCAGCCGGCTGGATCGACCAGCACCACCGCGTGACCTTTTGTCAGCGGTGCCGGACCCCCCGGTCCGCAGGTCACACGCCCGCTCCCCGACAGATCAGCCGATGAACCTACACCTGGCACCATGGCCTGATGACGGAAGTGACTTGGCGGGAGGTCATGGCTGGAGTCAACGAATCGGCCGGGGCCACCTTCACGCTGGTGCGCCCTTTGAGCGGTGGGCGCCAAGGCGGCGCGTGGGTCGTCAGCGACATCAACGGCCACTTGGCGGTACTCACCTGGTCGGTGAACGCCGGGCTGGCGCACCAACGCGAGGAGACCACCGAGCTCGTCAACCAGTTGGTGGGCGTCGGGTACCCCACCCCGGCATGGCTGGAGGCGGGAACCCTCGGGACGGACCTGGCGTACGTCATCGCGCAACTGGCCCCTGGACGTCACGTGACCTGGCCCGAGATGCCCCTGGAGAAGGTACTTGCTGCCATCGAGTTGCAGGCCGGCCTAGCCCGATCGACACAGAGCACGTGGAGCGACTACGCGCTGAGCGTCCTGACCGAAAGTGAGGGGCCGCGCAGTGACGTGGCCGCCCTGGGCCCAGCAGGCGAGGCGTTCCTAGCGCTGATAGACGCCCACCTACCCGACCTCGAAAGGACCCACCTGGACCCACCACGCCGATCCTCGCACCATTGCCCGCATCCGGGAACACGGCGAGAGCGTCGCTGGGACCGACGTGTTCAAAGTATGTCTCGCCGTGACGTGCCTGGAACTGTTGGCATTCGTCACTGATCGAGTTCCCCCGCAAGAGTGTCTGACCTACATGCGCCGGCTCGAGTACCTGTTGACCTGACCTCGCGTCGCCCAACCGTGCCAAGGCGTAGCCTCGAGGAACGTTCGGCCCTCGTCGAAGCGCTGGAGGCCGCGGGCGCGCACCTCGAGTCGCTGCATGGTCAGAGGTCCGCAAGACACTTCTTGGTCGACGACGTCGAGGGTTGTCGACGGGATGCTGGGTGAAGCACGGATCAAGGACAACCTCGACCGGATCACCCACGGTGATCTGATCGGCTGCCGCCCACCGTGCACACTCGCGACTCTGCAGGTCATCTCTCAACTACGGCACGCGGGCGATCCCCATGATGTGGTTGGACATGTCCCGGACCCCCGGGACAGCGCCGGTCCGGCGCACGAGCGCCAGCGCCGCTGCCAGCAGCTCAGGGTCACGCGCGGTGAGCTGTTCAAGTGGCAGGCCGGCGGCCCCTTCGATCGCGTGGACTTCCACGTCGAGCAGTCCGGCATCGGCCAGCTCCGCACCGAACTCCTCGGCGGTGTGAAAGTGCCCTGCCGGGAACCGGTCCGCCGGGGGCGGGGTGCCGGACTCCAACAACTCGACCCACGCCGACGGATACGGAACAGGAACGTCAATCCCAAGACTGAGTGCAGCGTGCCGCATGAAGCGGGGGATCGCGGCCGCGAAGACCCAGCCACCCGCCACCACCACGCGCGCTGCTTCCTGCAGACAGCGACGGCGCTCGGCCGCTGACGACAGGTGATAGAGGGGCCCAAGGAGCAGGGCCACGTCGAACGAGTCGACCGAGAAGTCGAGGCTCCGGGCATCGCCCACCTGGGCATCGAAGCCACCGTGCTTGCGTGCTTGCTGCACGTGACTCTCGACCGGATCCACCAGCACCACCGCGTGACCTCGTTCAGCCAGTGCCGTGGCATGGATCCCCGTCGCTCCCCCGATATCGAGAACCCTGGATTGCTCGTCAATGCGCTCAGTGATGAGTTCCTGCGTGCGGACGAACTCAAGCTCGCCCTGCGCGGAACGCGCGACGAGCCGGTTGGCCTCGTCGAACTGCCGCGAGTAGTACGCCTGAATCGCGGCATCGATGTCGGCCTGACCCATGCCGGCACACTAGCGGGGCACCGAACCAGCGTGCTGTGGTCGCGACAGCAGAGGCCGCGTTCAGAAAGTCCGCCCCGAAGACGCCTTCCCTCCCGGCCGCCACCGGCCTCGCCTCAACAAGTTGGAGATAGCGACCGAAGGTCTCCGCGAGGTCTTCAAGCAGGAACGAGGTCCCACCGGCCGTGTCACCCGTGACGAGCACCTCCGTGTCGGAGGGACTGGGCTGCCGCTCCTGGGCGAACGTCACGATGCCGAACCTGCCGCCCTCCGCAACCAGGGGCATCACCCGCTCCAAGTAGGTGATGCGCCTGTGCGGCGCCAGGTGGTGGAAGCACCCCGAGTCATAGACCAGACCGAACGGCCCTTCCGGCAACTCGTCGCGCAGCACGTCCCTCGAGATCAAGGTGACTGCGCTCGGCATACTCGACCGGACCGCCTCCAGGAGGGGCGCGGCGATGTCGATGCCGACCACGTGCGCACCGTGGTCTGCCAGCCACGCGGCGTTACGCCCGTTGCCGCACCCGACATCGAGCACCCGCACTCCACGCAGGTCGCCTAACAGACCTCGCTCGTGCCAGTCGACCAGGGGCTCGTCGGGCAGATCTGTGTTGAGTGGGTGCCCCCGAGTCGTCAGCATCTGGACCCAGAAGTCCGCCGACTCCTTGGAGGTGCGATCGCCACGATCATGATCGGCGACCACGCCGTCCAGATGATGCAGGAGTTGCTCCACGGTGCTCAGGCGCATGGTTCCATCCTCCCAGGGCCAGGGCCAGGGCCGGTGCCGCAACGGCCGCGGACATCAGTCCCGGTCCGCCCAGTAGAGCGGCCTCCGCCGCTCGTGGGCGATCGCGACGACCTTCAGGACGTCGTCTGCAACGTAGAAGACGACCCGGTAGTGCGACCGCGGCACGCTAGCGTGGCGATAAGCCCTGTCGGATCCTGGGACCGAGAGCACCGATGCTGACTCAGGCCACTCCATGCAACGATCCACGACCTGGTCGAATTCAGCGCGAAACCGCCCACCCCGGCCCTGTCCGCCCTTGTCGTACCACAGGATCGCGTCGCCCAGCTCGCGGAGCGCCTAGGGATGGAACCCGGAGCAGAGGGTCAAGCGTCTCCCGCAGCGGCGCGCGCGTCGAGATATTCGTCCGCTTCCTCGCGCGTCAGCATCCGCACAGCTCCGCTCTCGAGTGCGTCGGCCCGTCGGGCGGCGACCGAGGCCCACGCCGCGTCGATCACGTCCCGGTCGGACTCGTCGGACTCGTAGAGCACGTCGGCGATCCGCGAGCGCTCTTCGGGCGTGAGCGCCATCGCGGCTCGGATCACCTCAGCGGCTGACATACAGCAACTCTACCGCTGCCCCAGGCCCCGCCCCAGATCTTCTCCACAAGGTCCCCATGTCTGGGGTCCGGACAAGATCGTGAGATCAAGGGGTGGCAGAACGGGCGCAATGGTAGAGTGGTTGGCATGCTGGCATCGCTGGACAAGGCAGGGCGCGTGGTCATCCCCAAGGAAGCCCGGGATCAGTTGGGATTGGCGCCCGATGTCCAGTTCGAAGTGACCCTGACCGGCGACGGCCTTCTCCTCACTCCCGTCCGCAGAGCAGGGCGGCGCATCGTGGAGCTCGACGGCTGGCCGGTCATCGAGGCCGCCCGTGGCATGACAGTGACCGATGCCGATGTCCAGCGCTGGCGAGACGATGGCCAGCGCTGACTCGTGGGCGGTTGACACCAGCGTCGCTGTTGCCGCACTGGATGCGGGGCACGCGGCTCACACCCCCTGCCTGGCGGCCGTCCGTGAGTACCGTCCCGCCCTTGCCGGCCACGCGGCATACGAGGTGTTCGCCGTCCTGACCCGGCTGCCCGGGGAACTGGCCGTCGATGCGACGGATGCTGCGGCGTTGATCGATCGCGTCTTTCCCGATGTGGTGTGGCTATCCCCGCGTGCCAGCAGCGCGCTGCGGCCCCGACTCGCGACTTTGGGCGTTCTCGGTGGCGCGGTCTACGACGCCCTCGTCGGTGAGGCGGCCCGCACCAACGAGCGACGCCTGCTCACGCGGGACCTCCGCGCCCGTCGGACCTATGACCTGCTGGGCGTCGACCACCAGGTCGTCGGCCCCTAAGCGCGCTCATGGCATCAACATCCGTCGCCGATATCTCCGGCTGGTTCGAAGACAATCGGAAGAACTGGGACGATCGGTCAGCGCTGCACCATGCGTCCGGGTACGGCATTCAGAAGTTGATCGACGATCGCACTGCCATCAGCGACACGTTGGCCACGGACGTCGAACGCCTGGGCGACCTGGCGGGCAAGGACGTCATCCACCTGCAGTGCCACCTGGGCACAGACACCGTCAGCCTGGCCCGGCTGGGGCCCCGGCGCGTGGTGGGAGTCGACCTGTCCGGCGAGTCGATCCACAGAGCCCGGTCGATCGCAGCGGACGCGGCTGCCGCCATCGAGTACGTCGAAGCGAACGTGTATGACGCCCGGGAGGCAGTCAACGGCGACTTCGACTTGGTCTACACCTCGCTCGGCGTGCTGTGCTGGCTGCCAGACGTCGACAGCTGGGCGCGCGTCGTGGCGTCACTCCTCGCCCCCGGCGGCCGCTTCTTCATCCGAGACGACCACCCCATGTTCATGACCATCGGTGAGGACGTGAGCGACGGATTGAAGGTCGAGCAGCCCTACTTCCAGCAGGACCGGCCGCTGACCTGGGAGGACGAGGGGAGCTACATCGAGGCCGCCGACGATGCTCCAGCTGTTGCTCATACCCGCAACCACCAGTGGAACCACTCCCTCGGCGAGATCGTGACCGCCCTTCTGCGTGCGGGCCTGGCGATCGACGCACTTGAGGAGATGCCGTACGCAGCCTGGTCCCCATGGCCAGAGCTTATGGTGCGAGACGACAGCGGTCATGGCTATCGCCTGCGGGATCACCCCGAGCGCCTCCCACTGCAGTTCTTGATCGAGGCCCGTCGCCCCGCATAGGGCCACGGCATACGAGGTGTTCGCCGCTGGGCACGCACTGGGGTCGTGAGGTCAGGACCAGTCGGTGCACCGCAGGCCAGACACGCGCCCGAAGTCCTTCAGGTTCTGGGTGACGACCACCAGCCCGCGGGACCTGGCATGCCCAGCGATGAGTGTGTCGTAGGCGCCGATCGGGCTCCCGGTTGCCGCGAGCTCCGCGCGCACGTCGGCCGCATGGCTCGCGGCCGCCTCGTCAAAGGCGAGTGGGGAAGCCAGGTCCAGCAGCCACTCCACCTGACGACGTAGCCGTGCCGGGTCGGCCGACCGGTCCGCCCCGTAGAGGAGTTCCGTGGCCACGACCGTCGAGGTGACGAGCTCGGTCGAGTGCGCGTTGAAGTGCTGGCGCATCTCGGGCCGACGGCCCCGCAGGACCTCGATGGCTGTGCTCGTGTCCAGCAGAAAGCGGGGCACCGTCACGACCAGTCACGCTCCTGGGGGTCTGGCTGGTCGCGGTCGGGAATCTCGACGTCGAGGTCATCGAGGCTGTCAAAGAACCTGTCCCACGCATGGCCCGCGGGTGTGATGACGCGCGCGCCACCCTCGACCGTGATCGTCACCTCCCCGTCCTCAGGAAAGGCCACCTCTTTGGGGAGGCGCACGGCTTGAGTGCGGTTGCTCCGGAAGAGACGGGTCGTGGTCATGACGCCTCCTTGTAAATACGTTAAGTATATACACCATCAGTCGAGCATGACAGTCGAGCCCTCATCCGGATAGCGCAGTCTTTCTTCATGGAGACGGCTGAGGTGATGGGGCAGACCTATCGGCCCCGAGTCATTGATGCCGCCCTGCAGCGCGGCCTGCGTGCGGCTGGCGCCGTGGTGATCGAAGGTGCCCGTGCACACGCGGCCAGCCCCGGGGCAGTCTCGGGAAACCCAGCGCCGCGTAGACCTCGGAGGTGGCCCCAAGGTCACGCGCCGGCAGGTTGGGGGTCGCACAGTCGGCCACGTAGGCAGGGTAGAGGTCGCTGCTGAGTTGAGGTGCTGAGGGCCACTCCGGGCCTGGCGCAAAGAAATTGGGTCGTGCGGCCAGCGGCGTGACCGTAGTGTCGTCTGATGACGAGAAGAGACGGCCTCGTGATATTGCCCGTGGCTCTGACCCTGCTGGCGGCCTGCGCTGGCGGCGCTCCCGATCCCGGGTTGGAGTCCGGTGAAGTGGAGCTCGACGGGGCGGTGATCGCCTACGAGAGCCTGGGCTCTCCGCAGGACGAGACCGTGCTGCTGATCGCCGGCACGGGGATGCAACTCATCGACTGGCCGACGGAGATGGTCGAATCGCTGGCCGACGAAGGCTACCGGGTCGTCACCTTCGACCACCGGGATGTCGGGCTCACGACCGTGGCCGCGGAGGTGGAACCGCTCGACGAGGCTGCGATCGGTGAGGCGTTGGAGAGCGGGGGACCCCTTCCCGTGCCCTACACCTTCGACGATATGGCCGACGACGCAATCGGCGTTCTCGATGCACTCGATGTGCCGGATGCTCACGTGGTGGGACTCTCGATGGGTGGAGCGATCGCACAGTTGGTGGCCATCGATGAACCGGAACGCGTCCGCTCGCTCACACTGCTGGCCGCTGACTCGGGCAATCCCGAGCTGCCACCGATCGACCCCGAGGCGTTCGCCAACGTTCCTGCGGGGTCGAGGCCGACCGACCGGGAGGGGTTCATCGACCGTCGCGTGGCTGAGGAGCTGGCATTGGCCGGGGCCGACTACCCGGCGGACGAGGACGAGTTGCGGGCGGGCGTGCTGCGAGCCGTGGAACGACGCTTCGACCCTGACGCGCTCGCCCGTCAGGAAGCGATGTCTTTGGTCGGTCACCTTGCCAGCGCCGAGTACCGGTTTGCCAACCTCGAGAGGATCGGTGCCCCGACGATCATCGTCCAAGGTGATGACGATCCGCTGGTGCCGGTGGAGGCGGCCTATGACATCGAGGCGCGCGTCCCTGGCTCCGAGTTGCGGGTCATCCCCGGGCTGGGACACCAGGTCCCGGTCGACGTCGTCCCGGACCTCGTGGATGCCATCGTGACCGTCGCCACGCGAGCCTCCGATACGTAGGACAAGGCATGGCCGACTCATGCGCGATGGCGCGCTGAGTGGCCTACAACCACCACGGCTTGAGGTCGATCAGCCAGTGACTGCGCAGCGTCAGGGCCCGTTCGAGTGAGGCGGCGACGCCAGCCACCAGCAGCGTGGTGTTGAGCCACCCGGGCAGCGAGATCGGCGAGGTGTAGGTGCCGACGCGGTCCCCCACGACCTCCCACTGGGTCAGGGCCTCGAGCAGTTGCGGCCCGAAGAGCACCAGGCCGAGCAGCAGGATCGCGATGGCCGCACGGCCGATCCATCGGCTGAGGGTGGGGTACCGATGATCGGCGATCGCCCGCCAGTACTCCGCGCTGTGCCGCACCGGCGTCAGCGTGCGCTCGGCGCTCCCGTCGTCGGAGACCAGGTGAATCCGGCGGAGGCCGGAGGACCCGACCGAGACCTCGACCACCCCGCCGGGCACCGGGAACGCGGTGGGTTGCTCGGACACCAGCTCCTGGCGACCGTCGACATAGAAGGAGACCGTGCCGTCCCAGCTGAAGTAGTGCACGTCCACGGCGTAGTCGCGCCTGTCGCCGTCGACGTCGACCAGTTCGATGTGAAAGACCGAGCGGGTCAGCATCTGCCACGGGTGGTGTGGTCTCAGGGGGCTGCCGTCACCGGGCTCGGCCGGGGTCGGTCCCCGCTTGTCCCGCCACCGTGACCACACCGCGCACGTCCCCTCGTCGACTCCGAGAACCCTAGCGGGGCCAGGGCGAGCCGCGCCGTGCGCCGCCATGCGGCAGGCCTTCGTGGACTAAGCAGCGGCCGTCACGGGGCGTTGACGATGGGCCACGTCCGGCCCGACTCGTCCGACCCATGGCATAGATTGCCAACGGAGGTGGTGACCGTGCCCACGAGGAATGTCTTCCTGAGTGAGTCGGAGGACGCCGCCAGGCTGGCAGCCCTGCTAAGAGCCGCTGACAAGGGGTGGGCTGATCTCGCCTCGGGGCAGTATCAAGACATGGACGATGACGACCTTGCCGACGTGATCGCGCAGCTCGGCACGCATGCGTGACGGGCCAGGACTGCGGGACGTCCTCACCGGTGTCGAAAGCCGTAGGGCACGTCCGTCATGGTGGTGAGGCCTGCACGGTGCAGGCACGGAGGAGGACGACCATGAAGTACCTGATGCTCCTGATGTCCGAGGGCGAGCGGCCCCCGTGGGACGAGCAGTCTCCGGAGCAACAGGCGGCCGCGATGCAGCAGCACGACGACTTCGGGGCGGCCTGCCAGGCCCGTGAGGACGTCACCATCCTGTCGGCGGAGGCCCTGGACGGGCAGCCCACGGTCGTGCGCATGCGCGGCGGTGAGCGCAGCGTGACGGCCGGGCCGTATGCCGAGGCCGTCGAGCAGCTCGGGGGGTTCTACCTGATCGAGACTCCCGACCTGGCGACGCTCCTGGAGCTGGCCGAGGCCCTGCCGCCCTACGACCTCCAGTTCAGCCCGGTCGGAGAGGCCTGACCTGCGGCCCTCTTCGCCGGCTTGCTGCGTGTCGGGCTTCGCGCACGCCCACCGGGACCACAAGATAGGTCGGACTGTGGGCCAGACGCCCAGCCACGAGGTGGAGAAGAGGGCCGATGGTCAACGTCCTGCTGGCCGGCGGGATCGCCATGCTCGTGGCGTTGCTCGGCACGCCGTTGTTCATCAGGTTCCTGATCCGTCGGCAGTACGGGCAGTTCATCCGGGACGACCTCACCCTGCACCACCACAAGCGGGGGAAGCCGACGATGGGTGGCGCGGTCATCATCGCCGCGACCCTCGTGGGCTATTTCGGCTCCCGCCTGGTCCTCGCGGTCGTCGGGGGCAGTGGTCTGCTCGAGGTCGCGGCCAGCCCGTTCACCCTCAGCGCCCTGCTCGTGCTGTTCCTGCTCGTCGGCCTGGGGCTGGTGGGCTTCTTCGACGACTTCACCAAGATCTCCAAGGAGCGGAGCCTGGGGCTCACCTCGACCCAGAAGCTCATCGGGCAGACGCTGGTCACCGTCGTCTTCGCCCTCCTCGCCCTGCTGGTGACCGACGACCAGGGCCGGGCGCCGGCATCGACGGCCATCTCCTTCATCCGGGACACCAGCCTGGACCTGGCGTTCGCCGGGCCCGTCGTCGGCGTGGTGCTGTTCCTGCTCTGGGCGAACCTGCTGATCACCGGCGCCTCGAACGGCGTCAACATCACCGACGGCCTCGACGGGCTGGCCACCGGCGCGTCCGTGATGGTCTTCGGCGCCTACACCCTGATCAGCCTGTGGCAGTACAACCAGAACTGCGCGGTCGTGCCCGGCCCCCACTGCTACGAGGTGCGGGACAGCCTTGACCTGGCGATCGTGGCCTGCGCCATCGGCGGCGCGTGCTTCGGGTTCCTCTGGTGGAACGCGTCCCCGGCCCAGATCATCATGGGCGACACCGGCTCCCTCTCTCTGGGCGCGGCCCTGGCCGGGATGGCGATCCTGACCCGCACCCAGCTGATGCTGCCGATCCTGGGCGCCCTCTTCGTGATGATCACGATGTCCGTCATCATCCAGGTGGCCTTCTTCAAGCTGACCCGCAGGCGGGTGTTCCGGATGGCACCGCTGCACCACCATTTCGAGCTGGTCGGGTGGGCGGAGGTCACGATCGTCGCGCGGTTCTGGATCATCGCCGGCATCGGCGTCGCGGTCGGCCTGGCCCTGTTCTACGGCGAGTGGGCCGCCAACGCCTGAGGACGCGGGACCGAGCCGGCCCAGCAGGCGAGCCAAAACCTGTTGATCGGGCTGCGCCATCTCGGTCACGCTCGAACTCCCAGGCGCCCCGTGACGGGCGCCACCAATCAACGGTGATGCGGTATGCGGTGGGTCGAGACGACGAGTGGCGCGGACCGGGCGCGGCCCGGCTCTGCGGGCACGACCCGGTGCGGGTCGGCGCCGCGTCCCGACCGGCGCGCCTTCGTCACCTACCTGATGTTCAACGACAGCTACCTGCCCGGCTGCCTAATGGCCGCCGATGGGCTGCGGCGCCAGGGCTGCCGCGCCGACCGGGTGTGCCTGGTCACCGACGGCGTCTCTGAGCGAGCCCGCGAGGCCCTGCTGAGCGTCTACGACCGGGTGCTCGCCGTCGAGGAGATCGGACTCCCGCACTCACCCGGCCCCCGCGCGGGCTCCCCGCGCACCGGCTCGGCGCGGGTCGGCAGCGCCGCCCTGACCCGGTTCACCACGCTGCGGCTCGGCCCGGACGGGGACCTCGGAACCCGCTACGAGAAGGTCATCAACCTCGACGCCGACCTGCTGCCGCTGCGCCGATTCGACGACCTGTGGGACCTCCCCGCCCCGGCTGGCATCATCAACGAACGGCGCGAGCACCTCGCCGACATCAACTCGCGGGGACGGCTCGTCCCCCGACCCGAGGCGATGGAGACCGGTCGGTGGGTGTGGCACGACGTCTACGGCGACGTCTGCCCGCCGGGGCAGCCAGTCCCCCGCGAGATCACCGACCGGGTGCGGACCGACGTGGACAACTACGGGGTGAACGCCTCCCTGCTCGTCCTCGAGCCGTCCGCACGTGCCTACGCCGACTTCATGAAGTGGATCGGCGAGGGCGAGGTGGGCCGGCTCGCCCGCGACGGGTGGTCGTGGACTGACCAGCAGGCCGCCACGCTCTACTGGTCCGGGCAGTGGACCAGCGTGGACCCCCGCTACTCCCTCTTCTACGGCTACCCGAGCATCGACCTCGCGCACGGCCTGCACTACGCCGGCGTCAAACCCTGGGCCTGGCGGCGCAAGGGCTTCGCCCGCCGCCTGGAGCGGTTCCCCGACTACGCCCTGTGGGGACACCGGTACCTCGAGATGGTCGAGGACCTCCCGCACCTACGGCGGCTGCGCGGCATACGACTCCTGGAGCGCGAGCTCCACGAGGCACTGCCCCGCCGGAGCCGCCTGGGCACCCCTCCAGCGAGACGGTCATGGATGCTGATCTCGTCGTGGTGGGCGCCGGCCTCTTCGGCCTGACCGTCGCCGAACGCGCGGCGTCCCAGCATGGGCTGCGGGTCCTCGTCCTGGATCGGCGGCCGGTCCCCGGCGGCAACGCCATCAGCCGGATCGAGCCGGAGACCGGGATCGAGGTGCACCCCTACGGTTCGCACATCTTCCACACCAGCAACGCGCGGGTGTGGGACTACGTCAACCGCTTCACGGCCTTCACCCGCTACACCCACCGGGTCTTCACGACCCACCGCGGTGAGGTGTACCCGATGCCGATCACGCTCGCCACGATCAACCAGTTCTACCGGTCGGCGCTCACCCCCGAGGCCGCGCGGGCCACGGTCCAGCAGCACGCCGGCAGCCAGCGGGAGGCACCGCGGAACCTCGAGGAGCGGGCTATCGGGCTGGTCGGCCGGCCCCTCTACGAGGCCTTCGTCCGCGGCTACACCGCCAAGCAGTGGCAGACCGACCCGCGGGACCTGCCGCCGTCGGTGATCTCCCGGCTGCCGGTGCGCTACACCTACGACACGAGGTACTTCGGTGACCGGCACCAGGGGTTGCCGGTCGAGGGGTATGCCGTGTGGTTCGCCCGGATGCTGGACCACCCGCGGATCGAGGTGCGGCTGGACACCGACTTCCTCGATCCCGGGCAACCGCTGTGCAAGGACGCGCTCGTCGGCCGGGTGCCGGTGGTCTATACCGGCCCGGTCGACCGGTACTTCGGGGACGTCGAGGGGCAGCTGGCCTGGCGCACCCTGGACCTGGAGCAGGAGATCCTCCCGGTCGGGGACTTCCAGGGCACGAGCGTGATGAACTACGCCGACCGCGACGTGCCGTACACCCGGATCCACGAGTTCCGCCACCTGCACCCCGAGCGGGACCACCCTCCGGACTCCACCGTGATCGTGCGGGAGTACTCACGGCGTGCGACGCGCGAGGACGAGCCCTACTACCCGGTGAACACGGCGGAGGACCGCGAGGTGCTGCGCCGCTACCGGCGCCTGGCGGCGGCCGAACCCGGCGTCGTGTTCGGCGGCAGGCTCGGGACCTACCGCTACCTCGACATGCACATGGCCATCGCCTCAGCTCTCACCATGGCGGCCAACGTCCTGCCCGACCTCCTGCGACGCAGTTGCACGCACGTCTCATGAAGTCGTCGTGTCGTTGACCCCGTGAGTTCCGAGACCATCGAGGTCCGCGAGGCCCCCGCCGAGGACGGCGACAGCCTCCAGGGGGATGTCCCGCTCGGCCGCCCACCGCTGCCACTCCTGCGCGGTCCGACCGGCGAGCACCTCCGCGAGGCGCTCGCGCGTCAGGTCCTCGGGGGCGATCTCGAGCCCGGCGCACAACCGCTCGACGAAGTGCGGCTCGAGTGCGGCGACGGCCACGTGGCCCTGCCGCACGGCATACACGTCATAGACCGGGAGACCGCCGCCCAGCAGGCCGCCCGGCGCGGTGAGTCCGTGCCGGATCGGGCCGGCCATCGACGCGGCGACCTCGGAGAGGGCGACCTCGCGGCGGCACCCGCGGCCGGTCCGTGCCCGCTCGACCAGGGCCGCGGCCGCCTCACCCGCGGCGCGCTCGGCGCCCGCGAGGTCGACCAGCAACGTGGCCGGCACGCGGCCGTCGCGCACGAGCCCGGCGGCCGCCTGGTAGGTCAGGTCGTGCCCGGGCGCCTCGGCCCGCTCACCCGGCTCGCCGACGATGTCGATCTGGCAGAGGCGGGTATGCCGTCCGCTCACCGAGGCGTGGTCGAGCGCCAGCCGGGCGAGGGCGGAGGGGCGCGAACTGGTGAGGAGGACGTCTGCCTGGGCGAGCAACTCCTCCAGCCGGGACCGCCCCGCGTCGTCCTTAAGGTCGATCCGCTCGATCTGCTGGCCGGCGTGCAGCTGCGCGAAGAAGCGCGGGACGTGCTGCTCCAGCGGATCACCGCTCGGCGGGAGCACGGTCGTGACGCTCGCGCCCTGCGACTGCAGGCGGGCAGCGGCGGCCGGGCCGGGCAGGTTGATGGCCACGGAGACGACGCGCACACCCTCCAGCGGCCCGCTCACGGCGGTCTCCTCGGGCATGGTCCCGCACCCTACCGGGCCCCGGGGACGTGGCGGGTGGGTCAGCGCCGCAGGGCACCTGCCTGCTGGCGGAACAGGTCACCCACGTGGGCTACGTGCTCGAGGTGGACCAGGTCCTGGCGGACGAGGAGCACCACGCGACGGACCGGGTCGGGATCGGTGAGGGGGCACGCGGTGAGGCCCTCGGGCAGCTCTGCCAGCGCCAGACGGGGCAGGATGACCGCCCCGATGCCGGCGGCGACCATGGCCAGGATCGCGTGGTGGTCATCGGCGCGCGCGACGTAGCGGGGGGTGAAGCCCGCCGCCAGCGTCACGTGCTCGATCACCAGGCCGGTCGGGCTGCCCTGCCCCCCGAGCTCGACTAGGGGCTCGTCCGCCAGGGCGGCCACCGGCAGCGTCTTGCGCCCCGCCAGCGGGTGCCCCGGCGGCAGGACGACCAGGTAGTCGTCCTCGCAGAGGATCTCCCGCTGGTATCCGGGCACCTCGCGGGGTGCCGTCGTGACCGGGCTCGTTGGTCACCTCGATGTCGCCCGGACGCCGGTCGGCGGTGGGGAACGGCTCGTTGGTGGTGAGGTCGAACTGCAGGTCCGGGAACCGCTCGACCGCCCCCCGCAGCACCGCCGGCACCCAGGACTTGGCCGCCGAGGAGAAACACCCGATGCGGAGCCGGTCGGTGGGCCCCGACCGCACCGACTCGACGAACGCGGAGAGCTGGTCGGCCTGGGCGAACAGGTCCCGCGCCTGCTCGGCCAGCCGGCGGCCGGCGCTGGTGATCTCGAGGCCCCGGCCGACCCTGCCGGTAGAGCGGGAAGCCCACCGCCTTCTGCAGCGCGATGATGTGCTGGCTCACGCTCGCCGGGGCGTACTGCAGGTTGCGCGCGGCCCCCTGGACCGACCCGACCTCCACGACCGCGCACCAGACCCTGAGCCGGTTCAGATCCCACACCCGATGATCGTACGTCAGCGACTGATGATCGATCCGTTAATGTCTGCTTTTCTTTCATCACCGGCGGCCCGCACCATGGTCGGGTGAGAGCGCAGCGAACGGGCGGACCGGTGACCGGGGCGGAGTATGTCGCGTTCCTCGGCGCGAGCGTGATCCTCGCGGTCACGCCGGGGCCGGACACCTTCCTGACCCTGCGGTTCGGGGCGCGTGGCTTCCGCACCGGGATCGTCTACACGGCCGCGGTCACGGTCGGCATCGTCGCCTGGGCGGTGCTGACCCTCACCGGGGTCGCGGTCCTCCTGGAGACCTACCCGGCCCTGCGCCTCGGCATCACCCTGCTGGGCGGGTCCTACCTGATCTACCTCGGGGTCAGTGCCATCGCGCCGGTCGTCCGCCGGCAGGCGCCAGCGCCTCCGCGGCGCGGACCCTCACCCCTGCCGTGGTGGGCGGCACACCGGACCCGTATGCCGAGGCCACCGGCGGTCAGGCCCGGGAGGTCGGTCTTCGGGACCGGGATGATCAGCTCGCTGACCAACCCCAAGACGGGCCTGTTCTTCCTCGCCATGCTCCCGCCGTTCCTGCCCGGCCTCCCCCGACCTGCTCGACCGCGGCCTGCTCGTGGCGACCGTGGCCGGCTGCATCGTCGTCTACGGGGTGCTGCTGTCCGCCGTCGCCGACCGGGCCGGGCGGCTGCTGACCGGCGGGTCGGGACCGGACGTCATCGACCTGGTCTCCGGTGCGGTCCTGATCGTTCTGGGCATCACGGTCGTGGCGCTCTGACGTCGGCGCGAACCCGTCGTCGGAGCCGGCTGGTAGAACGTCGGCATGAGCCGACCGGACCTTCCCGACCTGCACCACACCGAGCACGGCCCGGCCGAC
Organism: Ornithinicoccus sp.; assembly: GCF_057176825.1. Taxonomy (NCBI): domain Bacteria; kingdom Bacillati; phylum Actinomycetota; class Actinomycetes; order Micrococcales; family Intrasporangiaceae; genus Ornithinicoccus; species Ornithinicoccus sp. Next base: position 3,787,196 of record NZ_CM169976.1, read on the forward strand.
GGCATACCCGTCCTCGCCGTCCACGGGTGGACCCCGGACCACCGGCTGATGACCGGGTGCTGCGAGCCGGTGTTCACCGCGCGCTCCGGCGCCTACCGGCGGCTCTATCCCGACCTCCCGGGCCGGTCACCCGCGACGGTTGCTGGTCGCGGCCCACCGCCTCCCGGGGATGTCGAGCCACCAGTCGAAGGCGTCGATGGCCGGCGTCCCGAGGATCACCTCGATGGGTTCGGCCAGGTGCGCGGTCGCAGCCCGCAGCTCGGTGAACGCGACCCGGTGCGGATCCAGCAGCAGGTCGTCCTCGAGTCGCCCCCGTGCGACCGTGGCGGTCGGGGTCCGCACCGTCGTTCCCGTCGCGTCCGTGCCGGGCGCACTGCCGTGGCCGGTGAACAACTGCGGCCACCGCTCTGCCAGCTCCGTGTCGACGACCGTGATACCCGCCCCGGTGTCGAGGACCGCATCAACAGTGAGACCGGGCCACAGCACCGTGAGGCGGAGGTGTCCCGCGCCGTCGACCCTCAGGGATCGGGGAGTATCGGGCGGCTCGCCCTCCCAGGCCAGGCGACCCTGTCGCGGAGAGAAGGCGAACGACCTCATGCCCAACACGTCCAGCCCGAGGAGCGCCCGTGCCCCCGGTTGGTCGGGCGGCACGAGGTCGACCTCGAGGTCGTGGACGCTCAGGCCTCCGATCTCCAGGCCATCCAGCCGGACGCGGCGGGACCTCCCGCTGCCGAGCACGCCGCGCGACTCGACGTAGCCATCCTCCGCGGGCTCGGCATCCTCCGCGGGCTCCTGCACCGCCTGGTCCACCAGTTGGCTGCGCAGGGTGCCGGTGTCCACGCACATGGCCACCTCCTGCCAGGGCCCGCCTCGTGCCGCGGCGATCCTGACCGGCACCGACCACGTCCAACTCTGGGGGTCATCCTCGTCGTGGACCCTGGTGACCGGAACGGCTTCCATGCCGCGACGCTATACCGCTGGCTACCTGGGTCCGCTACGAGCCGGCCGAGGTCGGCACCGGGCGGCGCAGCATCGGCGGCAGGTAGGCCGCGCCCGGCACGGAGTCGCTCTGGGCAGCCTGGTCCTGCGGGTTGGAGAAGGCGCAGGTGCGCATCGAGAGGCAGCCGCAGCCGATGCAGGAGTCCAGGCCGTCGCGCAGCCGCTCCAGCGCCTGGATCTGCTCATCGAGCCGGGCGCGCCAGTGCCGGGAGATGCGCTGCCAGTCCGCCTTGGTCGGGGTCCGGTTGTCCGGGAGCCGGCGCATCTCCTCCCGGATCTCCTCCAGGCTCAGCCCGATGTTGGACGGCCGCCCGGATGAAGGCCAGGCGGCGCAGCACGTTGCGCTCGAAGCGCCGCTGCCCACCGCCGGTCCGCGATCGCCGTGATCAGCCCCTGCGCCTCGTAGTAGCGCAGCGCGGACGTGGCGAACCCGCTGCGGTGCGACACCTCGCCGACGGTCAGCAGGTCCCGGGTGTGCATGGAAGCGCCTCCTCGATCATTCAACTTCACTTTAACTCTGACATCCGGACAAACGCATCGGCGTCAACGGGGTTGACTTCAAGTTCACTTGAACTTTCAGGATGGCTCCCACGACCACACGATCGAAGGAGACACCATGCCCACCGCCCTGATCACCGGAGGATCCGCAGGCCTCGGACTGGCCCTGACCCGATCCCTCGCCGCCGACGGCTGGACCGTCGTCACCGACGGCCGCGACACCGAGCGACTGACCTCGGCCACCGCACCCCTCGGGGAGCGGGTCGTCGCCGTCCCGGGCGACGTGGCCGACCCGGCCCACCGCTCCCAGCTCGTGGCGGAGGTGACCCGGCTGGGTCGGCTCGACCTGCTCGTGCACAACGCCAGCACGCTGGGCCCGCTCCCGCTGCGGCCCCTGGCGGAGCTGGAGCTGGAGCAGCTGCGCAGCGTTTGGACGACGAACGTCGGCGCACCGCTGGAGCTCACCCGCGCCCTCCTCCCCCGGTTGACCGCGGACGACGGGGTGCTGCTGACGCTGTCCTCCGACGCGGCCGTCGAGCACTACGAGGGGTGGGGCCCCTACGGCGCGTCCAAGTCCGCACTGGACCACCTCGTGCTGACCGTCGCCGCGGAAACCGGCGTGACGGCATACGCGATCGACCCCGGGGACATGCGCACCCGGATGCACCAGGACGCCTTCCCGGGCGAGGACATCTCCGACCGGCCGCTACCCGAGACGGTCGTCCCGCGCCTGCGGGCGCTGCTGGAGAGCCGGCCACCGTCGGGCCGCTACCGGGCCCGCGAGGTCGCCACCGACACCACCCCCACCGCGAAGGGAGCCTGACATGACGGCCCTCACCACCCGCCCCACGACCCGCTTCCGATCGCCGGGGGACGTGACCGCCCCGGCGCCCGCCGAGGCCCGCGGCCTGGCGCGCGACGAGGTGCGCCTCATGGTCGGGACCGCCGGGGGGATCACGCATACCCGGTTCCGCTCCCTCCCGGAGCACCTGCGGCCCGGCGACCTGGTGGTCGTCAACACCTCGGCGACAGTGGCTGCACAGGTCGACGGGCACCGGGCCGGCCGCGGCCCGGTCGTGGTGCACGCCGCAACGCCGCTGGACGACGACAGCTGGGTGATCGAGATCCGCACCGCACCCTCGGCCTCCGAGCCAGTGCTGGACGGCACCGCCGGCGAGGAGCTGACCGTGCACGGGACCACGCTGACCCTGCTGGCGCCCTACCCCCACGAGGGCTCCTCCCCCACCGGCGCGGGCAACCGGCTGTGGCGGGTCGCGGTCCACGGGGACCTGCCAGCAGTCCTGGAGCGGCACGGTCGGCCGATCGCCTACGGCTACCTGGACCGGGCCTACCCGTTGTCGGCCTACCAGAGCGTGTTCAGCCAGGTGCCCGGCAGCGCCGAGATGCCGTCGGCCGGACGGCCGTTCACCGACGCCCTGGTGACCCGGCTCATCCGGTCCGGCATCGGCGTCGCGCCGGTCACGCTGCATACGGGCGTCTCCTCCCAGGAGGTCGGCGAGGGACCGCAGGCCGAGCGATTCGCGGTGCCCGAGGCCACCGCGCGGCAGGTGAACAACACCCGGCTCACGGGAGGCCGTGTCGTCGCGGTGGGGACGACGGTCGCCCGCGCGCTGGAGTCGGCCGTGACCGGTGTCGGGCGGGTGGTCGCGGCGTCGGGGTGGACCGGGCGCATCATCAGCCCCGACGACCCGCCGCGGGTGGTCGACGGGCTGATCACCGGCTGGCACGACCCGGAGGCCTCCCACCTGCTGCTCGTGGAGTCCATCGCCGGTCCGGACCTGACCCAGCGGGCCTACGACGCCGCCGTGGAGCAGGGCTACCTGTGGCACGAGTTCGGCGACTCGGCGCTGTTGCTGCCCTGAATGGGCCTCCCGACCCGGGCGCAGCGGGGTCTACCGTGGGGTGATGGAGTCCGCGCCGAAGACCTACCGCCGGGGGCGCTGGCACCGGCTCGAGAACAGTCTCATGACCCGGCTCGCCGGCCTCGGCCTCATCCCCCACTCCAGGGTCCTGATCACCCGCGGACGCCGCACCGGAGCCACCCGGGAGAATCCCGATCACGATCGTCACCGTCGGGGGCCGGGAGTGGCTGGTCGCGCCGTACGGCGTGGTGCCCTGGGTGCTCAACGCCCGCGCCGCCGGCCGCGTGGAGGTGCGCCACGGGCGGCGGACCACCGCCTACGAGGTCACCGAGGTCGGGCCGGAGCAGGCCGGGCCGGTGCTCAAGGCCTACGTCCGCGTCGCCTCGGTGACCCGGCCCTACTTCGCCGCCGACAAGGACGACCCACCGGAGGCGTTCGCCGCCGAAGCCGACCGGCACCCGGTCTTCGCCCTCACCCCCGTCAGCTGAGCCGGGCGGCGGGGCGGCTCACGGCATACCGGCCCTGATCCTCCTGCCGTCAGACATCCTGCTGGGGAGCGGTCGGGTCCGGCTGGCCGGTGAAGAAGGCCGTGGTGCGGGCGGCAGCGGCCTCGGCAGCCTCGCGCGGCGTGCCGTCGGCGATGCTCGCCTCGCCCCAGAGCCGGCTGCAGTCGCTGACGTAGGCGATGCCCTCCGGCGACACCGCCCAGTCCTGGGCCTCCTGGGGGTCCAGGGCCGCGCCGGTCGCCAGGTGGGTCTCGAGCCCGTTCAGCGCCAGGTCCCAGCCCACGCCCGTGGCGCCCGGACCGAACTGGTCCCAGAACTCCTGCTGCTCAGGGCTGCCATCGAGGGGCGCCGTGTGCTCCAGCTCGAGGCGGGCGCCGCCACCGTCCGGCGCGACGCGCACCGCGATCCAGCTCACCTGCCCGTTGAACTCCCAGGTCGCGGAGAAGCGGGAGGGCGGCTCGCAGGTCTCGATGGTGCCGCCGGCGTTGCCCTCGAGCTGGTAGTGCCCGCCCACCTCGAGGTCTCCGCTGACGGGCAGGAACCAGCGCGGCAGCCGCTCGGCGTTGGTGACGGCGTCCCAGAGGTCCTCGGCCGTCGTGTCGTAGGTCTGACTGATCGTCTGCACCTTGGCAGTGCCGGCACCGTGGGGACGGGTGCTGAGGTCACGGGTGATGCGGTGCGGGTCGGGAGCGGTCATGGTCTCTCCTGGGTCTGTCGTCGGGCCCGCTTGCCGCGGGCGATCTCGGTCTCGAGGGCGGCCAGCTTCGGCTCCCAGAACCTGCGGAACGGGATGAGCCAGTCGTCCACCTCGTGCAGCGCGTCCGCTTCGACGGCGTAGATCCGGCGGGTTCCCTCGGCGCGGACCGTGGTGAACCCGGCCTCGCGCAGCACCCTCAGGTGCTGGGAGACCGCCGGCTGGCTGATGCCGAACTCGGCGCGGATCTCGCCGGCGACCTGGCCGGCCGGCGCCTCACCGTCGGCGAGGAGCTCCAGGATCCGGCGTCGCACCGGGTCGCCGAGGACATCGAACGCGTGCATCCGCCCATACTGAAGTGATTACTTATATAAGTCAAGACTTCATTTAGCGAGGAGACTGTCGGCGAGCTCCGCCGCGCGCGCGGCGCCGCCGGCCCCGTTGATCCGTGCCGCCAGCTGCCCCGCCCGCTCGCGATAGGCCGGATCGCCCAGCACCTCGCGGGCGCCGGTGCGCAGCCGTTCGGGTGTCGCGCGCCGCGGGGACAGCACGCGCCCCGCCCCGGCAGTGGCGACCCGGCGGGCGACGACGGGCTTGTCCTGCGCGTCGGGGACCAGGAGCGCGGGAACCCCATGGCTCAGCGCCGCGAGCACGGCCCCGTAGCCGCCGTTGCTCACGAACAGGTCGACCCGGGGGAACAGCAGGTCGTGGGGCACCCAGTCCGCGGCGATCACCCCCGGCGGGAGGGAGCCGGCCGTATGCCGACCGCCGACCACGATCTGTGCCTCACCGGCCAGCGCCTGCACCGTGCGGGAGACCAGGGAGTTGCTGTCCCGCCCGAGCGTCCCCTCGGTGACGTGCACGACCGGCCGGTCCCCCTCCAGCCGGTCCAGCCACGCGGGCTCCTCCCCGGGCGCGGCGCCCCGCACCCCCGCGGCCAGGTCCCCGACGAAGTGCACATGCCCCGGCTGGCGGGGCCGGGGCGGCTCGAGGTCCGGCACGCCCTGGGCCAGGACGAGTCGCGGCGAGAGCAGTCCGTGGAATCCGGGGGCTGCGGTGGCCGGCAGCCCGACCTCGCTGCGCATCCGGTTGTGCCACCGCCCGATCACCCGGTCCACGGTCTGCTCCAGGCCCGTCCGGAGCACCGTGTCGCGGGCCCGCCCCAGGGCTCCGCGACCGGCCGGGAACGGCAGGCCGGGGTGCGGCCCGCCGTCGGTGGAGAGCATGAGCAGGGACAGGGAGGCCGTGGCGAACGGGACGCCGAGCAGGTCCTGGGCCAGGACCGGGCCGTAGCAGGTGTTCTCCCCGATCATCGCGTCGAACGGGGTGTGCCGGTGCAGCTCGACCAGGTCGCGCGCCTGCCCGGCGCCGGTGCCGAAGAAGACGTCCCGGAAGCTGGCCAGGATGGCCCGTGGACCGTTGCCGTCACGGAGTGCGGGGAAGGCCTCCTCCAACCGGGAGTCGTCGAAGTCCGGGGCGTGGCGCCACGGGACGAACGTGGCCCCGGCGCCGGTGACCCGCTCCTCCTGCGTCGCGCCGGTGTGGAACAGCACCTCGTGACCGCGCTCCACGAGAGCACGCACCAGCCCGGTCAGCGGCACGACGTGGCCAGCGAAAGGCGTGGCGGCCACCAGGAACCTGGCCATCGCATCCTCCTATCGCGTCGGGGCTCAGAGCCGCGCGAAGGCGTTCGTCACGGCATACCCGAACACGCCGGCCACCAGCCCGAGGCCGATGATCACGGCCCCGATCACCACGAAGATCCGGCCGCTCTGGACCGTCGTCGCGATCACCGCCCGGCTCGGGTCGGCAGGGTCGTAGCGGACCGGCACCAGGGTGCCGGGGCGCGGCCCGAGGGAGGCGTACACCGAGGAGGTCCTGCGGTGCTCCACCCCGTGCTGGTCCTGCCACCGGAAGGTGGGGTAGCGGGCCGGCCACCCCTCGGTGCCACCGTCCCGGGTGATCACCTGGCCGGTGGTCATGGTCCAGCCACGGGTCATCCGGGTGCGCACCAGGCCGATGGTGATGAACAGCGCGCCCATCAGCACGAAACCGCCGGCGATGATCAGCGGCACGAATCGTGGGTCCATGGTTCCCCTCCGACTATCGGGCAGACCGGCACGGTAGCGCCGCTCATCCTCCCGCCTCAACCAGCCTCACCGTGCGGGACCGCGGGTGACGGTGCCCATCCGCTCGACCGCCTCCGTCAGGATCGCCTGCGACGTGGCGAAGTTGAGCCGGACCCGCCCGGCACCGCCGGTGCCGAACGCCGGCCCCGCGCTCAACGCGACCCGGCACTGCTCGAGGAACGCCGCCTGCGGGCCGGCGCTGACCGTGACCAGTCCCGGCTCGACCCCCGCGCCGTCGGGCAGCCCCAGCCCGCGACAGTCCAGCCAGGCCAGGAAGGTGGCCTGGGGCACGGCATACCGGACCTCGGGCAGGTGCTCGGCGAGCAGGTCGGCCAACAGCCGGCGGTTGCTGTCCAGGCCGGCGAGCAGCGCGTCGAGCCACGCGCCGCCCTCGGCGAAGGCGGTCGCGTGCGCCATCGCCGCGATGTGGCTGGGGCCGTGGCCGACGACCTCGGGGACCCGCTGGAGGTCCGCCGCGGCGTCCTCGCCGGCGACCGCGACGGCCGCCTTGAGCCCGGCCAGGTTCCACCCCTTGGAGGCGGACATCATGGAGAGCCCGAGCTCACCGCCGGGCACGCTCAGATAGGGGACGAACTGGGCCCCCTCGTGCACCAGCGGCGCGTGGATCTCGTCGACCACGACCCGCACGCCGTGCTCGTGGGCCAGCGCGGCGACGGCGGTGAGCTCCTCGCGGGTGTGCACGGTGCCGGTCGGGTTGTGCGGGTTGCACAGCAGGTAGGCCGCGCGCCGCCCGTCCTTGGTGGCCACGCCGAAGGCCTCCTCCAGGGCGGCCAGGTCGATCCGCAGATCCGGACCGAGCGGCGCCTCGACGACCCGCCGGTCCGTGTAGTCGGCGAAGGCGTAGAACGGCGGGTAGACCGGGCAGTTCACGACCACGGCGTCGCCCGGTCCGGTCACCAGCCGCAGCATCTCGACCACGCCGAGCATCACGTCGGGCATGATCGCCACCCGCCCGGCGGCCGGCCCCTCCCACCCCCACCGGCGACGGGAGAACTCGGCGATCGCCTCGGCATACGGTCGCGAGCTGGAGCAGTAACCGGTGTCACCGCGCTCCATCGCCTCCCGCACCACGCGCTGCACCGGCTCGGCCTGGAGGACGTCCATCTCCGCCACCCACAGCGGCAGGACGTCGTCGGGGTAGGCCCGCCACTTCATGCTGGTGCGGGTCCGCAGCTCGGCCAGGGTCAGCTGCTCCAGGGGGTTGGGCTGCTCGGCGTTCATGGACTCATCCTGGCCCAGCGATCTCCGGCCGGGCCAGGGCCCCCTTGGTAACGTCGATGCCGACAACGGACTGGAGGACCCGATGGCTGCGCTGTTTCGACGCAAGGAAGAATCGCCCGCCCCGGACAAGGCCGAGGTCGAGCGCGCCCGCTATGCGTATGTCGTGCGCACGGCCGAGGAGGACCGGCTCACCCAGGTGCATGTGGAGGCGGTGGCCCAGTTGGACGGGGTCGCACGACGGGCGTGGCTGGACGGCTTGGCAGGAGCCGGCGTCCCGGTGCCTGTCCGGTAGACGACCCGGCTGATGACGATCCGGCTGACGACGATCCGGCTGCGACGGTGGCCGCCGTCCTCCGCGGGCTGGCCGACGACCGCCGCCCGCTCGTGGAGGCCGCCACGGAGGACCTCATCGCCGCGGTGGGCAGGGCGCGCTCGGTCTCGACGGCGTACGAGGGGTTCCTGGACTCCCCGGAGGCAGCCGGGCTGAACCTCGAGGCCGGGGCCACCGGCTCGGGCCACCGGGACGCCGCGTACTACTCCTCCGCCGGCAACTTCGGCAGCCGGCACACGCCCAAGCCCCACGGCGACTGACGGCATACGGCAAGCCACGGCATACGGAAGGTCCGGCGGAAAACTGCTGGACCTGGGACGCGTCCCCGGGGCAGGGTCGGCGCATGACGGACGTGCACCAGTTCAGCCAGGACCAGTTGTGGGACGAGACGGCGGCCCGGGGCTACGACACCCCCGGCACCGGCATGTTCGCCCCGGAAGTGCTCGGCCCGGCCGTGGACCGGCTGGCGGAGCTCGCGGCCGACGGGTCGGCCCTGGAGTTCGCCGTCGGCACCGGTCGCGTCGCGGTCCCGCTGGTCGAGCGCGGGGTCCCGGTCACCGGCATCGAACTGTCCGAGCCCATGGTGCGGGAGTTGCGTGCCAAGGTCGACGAGGCCGCACTCCCCGTCGTCGTCGGCGACATGGCGACCACCCGGGTCGCGGGTGAGTTCTCGCTCGTCTTCCTGGTCTTCAACACGATCGCGAACCTGCTGACCCAGGACGAGCAGGTGGCCTGCTTCCGCAACGCCGCCGCCCACCTGCGCCCGGGTGGACGCTTCGTCGTCGAGCTGTGGGTGCCCGCGCTGCGTGCCCTGCCGCCCGGCAAGGGTGCCGTGGTCGAGGCCGTCGGGGACGGCTACCTGCTCGTCGACACCTACGACGTGCTGCACCAGCACGTCGTTTCCCACCACGTTCGGTTCGGCGCGGCCCGGGAGGCCCGGCTGTCCCGGACGCCGCACCGCTACGTCTGGCCGGCCGAGCTGGACCTGATGGCCCGGCTCGCCGGTTTCGAGCTGGAGTCCCGGCACGCCGACTGGGCCGGCACCGCGTTCTCCGCCGACTCCCCCTCGCACGTCTCCGTCTATCGCCTCGCCGCCGACCGGCCGAGCGGTGTCTAGGGACGCCTGAGACACGGGTGTCTACCCACACGTGAGACACGGGCGATTACCCGGCCTGACCTGCGATGTCTCCGCTACGAGGACACCTCGCTGGGCAGCCAGGTCCGGGCGCGAGGGGCACGCCCGGACGCCCCACCGGACGACCCGCGACTCGTGTGGAGGATGAAGGGGCCTATGACCCCCTCCAAGTGACACGCGAGATCCGACGCCTCCCCGCCGCGCACAACACCACGGACCCGACCACATCTCGGGCGTCCTGACCTGCGATGTCCTCGCTGCGAGGACACCCCGGCCGACGTGCGATGTCCCCGTACCGAGGACACCGGGCATGTCTAGGCACAGTTGAGACAGGGTTGCTACCCGGCCTGACCTGCGATGTCCTCGCTACGAGGACACCCCGGCCGGGCCGCCAGGTCCGGCCGCGAGGGCGCACGCCCGGACGCCCCACCGGACGGCCGGCGTCTCGTGTGGAGGATGAAGGGGCCTATGACCCCCTCCAAGTGACACGCGAGATCCGACGCCTCCCCGCCGCGCACAACACCACGGACCCGACCACATCTCGGGCGTCCTGACCTGCGATGTCCTCGCTGCGAGGACACCCCGGCCGACGTGCGATGTCTCCGCTACGAGGACACCTCGCTGGGCAGCCAGGTCCGGGCGCGAGGGGCACGCCCGGACGCCCCACCGGACGACCCGCGACTCGTGTGGAGGATGAAGGGGCCTATGACCCCCTCCAAGTGACACGCGAGATCCGACGCCTCCCCCGACCCGCACTCACCGGACCAGGCCACCGCAGCAGTCCACCGAACAGGCCCGCTGACCTGCGATGTCCTCGTATCGAGGACACCTGCGGGCCGACGTGCGAGGTCCCCGTGGCCAAGTTGCACCGAATGGACCAGGTATTGCCGGAATCTGTCGCGACTTCGCGAAGAAGCGGTCCAGTCGGCGGCAGGGTCCGGCGGAGGCGGGTGCTGTCGGAATCCGACATGAATCTGCGACCCGCCGGGTCCTACATCTCCTGGTTGACCTTCTCCTGCGAGCTCTCGAACTCCGGCGAATCAAACACCTCACCGGCCAACGGGTCGTGGGTGTCCTGCACCTGCAGGTCGCCGGTGCCCTGGTCGACCCGAACGTGCCCGGGGCTGAGCGTCCGGTAGTGGATGATCGGCGTGTCCTCGCCCCTGCCGCCAGTCGGCTCGCCCCGCTCAAAGCCTCCGAGGGTCGTCGAGAGGCTGCGTAGCCCGCTCAACGGGCCCCGCCGGGCGCCCGGCTGCGGGGCTCCGTCCTCCTGGTCGGCTCCCGGCTTGGGCAGGACCTGGAGGTAGTTGGGCATCGTGGCGACTTCATGCCGGAACGCCTTGAGCAGCGAGACGCAGGCCAGCACCAGGATCACCGAGAACGGCGCGGCCGTGGAAATGGACAGGGTCTGTAGCGCGGTCAGTGCCACGCTGCCACCGACGACGAGCAGGGCCCCCGCGGCCACCCCTTCCAGGACGGACCAATAGATCCGGCTGGCCACCGGGGTTTCCACCGCACCGCCCGAGGCAAGCATGTCGATCACCAGCGACCCCGAGTCCGAGGAGGTGACGAAGAAGAAGACGATGACGATCATCGCCACGACGCTGAGCACGGTGGTCAGCCCGCCGGGCAGCGACTCCAGGAACTGGAACAGGGCCGTGTTGCTGTCGACGGTCGGCGCGCCGGTCTCGGGATCGGTCCCCGTCAAGCTCCCGTCTTGCTGTTGCAAGCGGATCGCCGAGCTGCCGAAGATGGTGAACCACAGCAGGCTGACCACGGTGGGCGCGAGCAGCACACCCACCACGAACTCCCGGATCGTCCGGCCGCGGGAGATACGGGCGATGAACATCCCCACGAAGGGTGCCCAGCTGGTCCACCAGCCCCAGTACGCGATTGTCCAGGCCCCCTCCCAGCCGTCCCCGGTCATGGACCCGACGTGCCACATCGTGTCGGGGAGCTGGCTCAGGTAGCTACCGGCGTTCTCCGGGAACGCCTTCATCAGGAAGATCGTGGGACCCAGGAGGAAGACGCAGAGCGCCAGGACGGCGGCGATCGTCATGTTGAAGTTCGACAGCCACTTCAGGCCCTTGTGGACACCGGAGACGACCGACCACACGGCGATCGCGGTGATCGCCGCGATGAGGCCGATGATCAGCAGGGACGAACGCTCGGCCCAGCCGAGGAACTCCAGGCCACCGAGGATCTGGCTGACCCCGAAGCCGAACGAGGTGGCGACTCCGAACAGGGTCCCGACGATGGCGATCGTGTCGATCGTGTGCCCGATCCAGCCCTCGACCCGCTTGCGACCGAGGAGCGGCTCCAGCAACCAGCGCACCGCCAGCGGACGGCCGCGCCGGAAGGTCATGTAGGCCAGACCCAGCCCCACGACGGCGTAGATGGCCCACGGGTGCAGGCCCCACTGGAGCATCATCAGACCCACGGAATCCTGGGCGGCCGACAGCGACTCGGCCTCGTTGCCGAAGGCCTCCGGCGGGATCACGTAGTAGGACAGCGGCTCGGCCACGCCGAAGAACACCAGCCCGATGCCCATACCGGCGCTGAACAGCATCAGGAACCAGGAGACCAGACCGAACTCGGGCCGCTCGTCGTCACGGCCGAGCCGGATCCGCCCGATCCGGGAGGTCGCGCAGAAGAAGGTGAAGAAGAGGAAGATGTTGACGGCGATCACATACCACCAGCCGACCCCGTCGGTGATCCACCCGTTGAGTTGGGTCATGCCCTCCTCAAGGGCATCGCCGGCCGTGCGGCTGAAGATGATCGTCGCGGCGATCAATCCGAAGATCGCCACCGATGCCGGGATGAACACCGGCTTCAGCATCACGGAGCCGGTGCGCTCCGGTGGGCCGCCGGATGCCGGTGACTCCGTGTGCGTGGCGGGTGGGGGCGTCGAGGACATGCGCGTGCCAACTTTTCCGCAGGGTCGTGGATCGGCGAACAGCGGGCCAGCCGATCACCGGGGACCGCCGACCGCGGGCTCGGGGGTGGTGTCACCTCCTTGGTGCCAGGTCATCGCTAGGCGCGCAGTCATCCTGCCACAGACGGGGACCCTGCGGCCGGGGCCAGCCCTCCGCATACATCCTGGTGACCGCCTCGATCAGGTCGGCGGGCCGGGGGGACCGGCATCATCCTCGCCATCGCGCCCCGGTCAGCACGCTGCGTCGGCCAGGACCTCGGTCAGCCGGCGCCGACCAAAGGCGACGAACGCCGGGTGGGTGTCCCAGTAGTAGGAGATCCCGTCGACTGCGAGCGCCAGCGTCCAGGCGCGCGCCCGCAGCCAGGTCGCGTGATCGACCCCGAGCGCGACCCGGTAGGTCTCCCGGGCCTGCGGCGACACCATGGCCCAGGGGGCCGCGGCGTCGATCGTGGGGTCGCCGAGCGAGAGCCCCCCGAAGTCCACGACGGCACTGAGGCGCCCGTCGCGCAGCAGCAGATTGAACGGGATCAGGTCCGTGTGCACCCAGCAGGGAGGACGCTCCGCGGCCGGGAGCTCGAGGGCGTCCTCCCACAACGATGCAGCACGGTCCAGGTCGTCGCCAACCCCGAGCCGGCGACACGCGACGAGCCCCTCCTGCACCAGGTGGTCCACCGCCGACAGCGGACCGGCCCGGAACCATCCCGGGCGCCGATCGACCGGGACGTCCGGGACGGGGACCTCCTGCAGCGCCAGAACAAACTCCGCCAGATCCCGGACGAACCGGTCCTCATCCTCCGGCGGCGCCTCCGAGGCATCACGTCCCGGCAGCCAGCGGTACACCGCCCACGGCCACGGGAAACCCTGCGCCGGCACCCCGACCGCCACGGGCTCCGGCACGGGCAGCGGCAATCGGGTCGCCAGGGTGGGGAGCCAGTCGACCTCCGCGGCGATCGTCGTCACCGAGCTGGCCCGGCGGGGCAGCCTGACGACGAGGTCGTCGCCGAGGCGGTACAGGACATGCGCTGAGCCGGCCGACCGCAGCCGCCGCAGCGGCTCGGCCCGCCAGCGCGGGAACTGCGTGTCGACCAGCCGGCGCACCGTCGACGGACCGGCCACCAGTTCGTCGGCATGCAGCACCGGCTCCTCCACGGAGCCCGAGGCGATCTCGCCCACACCCATCGTCCCAGCCTAGACGGCGAGCTCCGCGGAGCCGGCCACGTCCCGGGGTGTGCTCAGGCCAACTCGGCGTGCGGCCCTCGGTGCAGCGCGAGATACACCGCGTTGCGCAGCTCGTTGGCCTCGAGGTCGGTGAGGGTGCGCTGCAACGGTCGGAGCGTCAGGCGCACCAGGGCGTTCTGCTGACCCGGCCGTATGCCGAGGCGCACGCGGGCGCGGTCGGGCAGCTCGGCATACGGGGTCCGGGCGAGCACCTCGACCGACTCGACATCCTCCAGCCGCTCGCGGAGTGCGGCGCGGACGGTGTCGCCGACCGTCTCGTCGTCCATCCCGTCGTCGAGCACCACGGACAGGTCCCGGGTGATCGGCGGGAGGGCCGAGACGGGGCGCCACGGCGCGAGGTCCTGCAGCTGGGCCACAACCCTGGGCTCGGCAGCCCGCAAGTAGCGGATGTCCGGGATCCCCTTGCGCAGCATCAGCGCCCGTTCCAGGCCCATCCCCAGCGCCAGACCCGACCACCGGTCGGGGTCGAGCCCGGCGCCGGCCAGCACCTCGGGATGGATCAGGCCGCACTCGGCGAGCTCCAGCCACTGCCCGTCGTGCCGCACGTCGAGTTGCCGCCCACCGACGGTGTAGGCGTGCCGGGCCGGCACCGACCGCCACCGGGCGCCCGGCAGCACGGCCCCGACGAGCAGCGCCAGCATCTCCTCGAGGTCCGCGGGCCCCGTGTCGGGCACCGACCGCACCCGCCAGAGGTCGACCTGGTGCGGCTCGCCGACGTGGGTGCGGTCGACGACGTCGCGGCGATAGACCAGCCCCGGCACGACCACGAGCTCGTCCACCGGCGCGCCCCGGTCGGCGTAGGACTCCAGGGCCGTGGGCAGCTCGGCACTGGTGTGGCTGCGCAGCATGGTGGTGGGGCTGACATAGCGGGTGTAGCGCGCCTCGCGGGTGACGTCGGTGGGGTCGTAGCCGAGGCGGTCGTAGTTGTCCCGGACCGCCACCACGGGTGGGGTGCGGACGGTCCGGACGGTGCTCCCCCACGCCGTGCCCAGCGCGGCGACGACGTCGTCGAGCAGGACCTGTATGCCGTGCCGCCCCTGTGCGGGATCGCTGAGGTCACGCAGGGTCAGGGCGTGATGCAGTTCGTCGGGGGTCAGGTAGGGGGTGGTGCGTTCGCGGGTAGTCATGGCGTGCTCCTGGTGTCGCGGTCGGGTCGGGTGGTGGTGTCACCCCCGGCCGGCGACGGCGGGAACCGCTACGCGCCTGCGCGCAGGATCAGGTGCCCGCGGCCGAAACCCGGCCGGGGGCACTGAAATCGCTGCTGCGTGCTCATCGTCTCAGGCTAGCGCACCGACGCGGGTGGCCGCTGGCGCGCGGATGTCGGTGCCCGGTGCCACGCTGAAGGAATGAAGGTCACGCAGCAGATCATCGTGTTCGACGCCGCCGACCTCGACGCGGAGAGTTCGTTCTGGGCCGGCGTCCTGGGCGGCACCGTGGACCGGGACGACGACTGGCACACCGTCGGGGTCGACGGGACCGCCAGGATCGGCATCCAGCTCGCCCCCGGGCACGTCCCGCCGCAGTGGCCCGACGGCGAGCCGCAGCAGGTCCACCTGGACCTCTACATCGAGGACCTCGCGGCCGCCGACGAGGAGGTCCGCGCCCTGGGTGCTCAGCTGCTCCGGCCGGCTCCCGACCCGGCCGCGACCCAGGGGTTCCAGGTGTATGCCGATCCCGCGGGCCATCCGTTCTGTCTCTGCTGGGGCTGAACCCCCCCCCGGATGTCGGGTCAACGGCGTTGACATCTGGCACGACGGGCGTCTCGTGGCCGGTCGGAAAACGTTGCCGTTCGGGATCGTTCGGGACTCTCCCGCCGACCGGGGCGGCGCCCCCAGAGTGGTCACTGCGCGGCCACCGGGGTCGCGGCGCCCGGTCGAGGACGACGGGCGAGGCACGGCACAGGAGACGCAACATGAAGGCATGGACACGGGCGGCCGCGGCGGTCACCATGGCGGGCGGGATGATGTTCGCCACCGCGGGCGGGGCACTGGCCCAGGGCGGGGACAACGAGCACTGCGTCAGCGACCAGGCCGTCGGCGAATCGGTCATCGGACCGATCACCGACATCGCCCCCACCGAGCACGCCACCGTCGAGAACATCTACAACGGCTCGCTGTCGCACTGGAAGGACGGCGCCCGGATCACCGCGCTGCACCCCGACCAGGGCATCCGGGAGGTCTGGGAGGAGCGCTGGCACACGCTACCGTCCGGGGGAACCTCTTCCTACCACCAGCTCGTGAAGTGCGAGGAGATCGAGCCCCCGGCGCCCTCGGGTGGCGGCTCGGCCGGCGCCGACCTGATCCGGTCCGGCTTCGGGTCCGGAGCCGGGTGGGTCGCCTACGTCGTCGTCAACGGCACCGTCACGGTCGGCGACCCCGACCCGGTGGAACCGCCGCCCTCCGAAGAGCCCTGACCTGAACTGAACTGACCTGCCGCCAGGGGCGGGGCGCGCCGGGCGCCCCGTGGGCGCAGGGGGCGAAGAGGCGCCCGTCCCGCAGCGATCGGGGCGGGCGCCTCGGGCTGTCATGCGGCCGCCAGCCGACGGCCCTCCGGAGCACAGGCCCCGGACGCCCTCAGTCGTCGGGCATCACGGTGGCGGCCAGCACCGCACCGAGCTCCCTGCACGTGGCGAGTGCTGCCGGGTCCGGCTGGCCCGTCACCTCAAGGGGCGGGGCGACGGCCTCCCACCCGAGGGCCGAGGCGATGGCGCCGATCGCCCGGACGGCGCCCTCCAGCCCCTCGTTGCCGTGGACGTACACGGCATACGGCCGGCCCCGGGTGGCGTCCAGACAGGGGTAGTAGATCTGGTCGAAGAAGTGCTTCAACGCCCCGGACATGTAGCCGATGTTGGCCGGTGTGCCCAACAGGTAGGCGTCGGCCTCCAGGACATCCACCGGCGAGGCGGTCAGGGCCGGACGGACCACGACGTCGACCCCCTCGATCTCCTCGTCGCGCGCCCCACTCAACGCCGCCTCGAGCAGCGCCTGCATCCCCGGTGACGGGGTGTGGTGCACGACGAGCAGCCGCCGCCGGGCGGGGTCGCGGTCTCCCAGGGGCACGTCGTCGACCATGTCAGCCCTCCCGGCGGGCCCGGACCAGCCAGCCCCGTCCGCGCGCGTAGGGCAGGTCCCCCACGCGGACCTCCTCGAAGCCGCAGCGGGCCAGCGAGGACTCCAGCTCCTCCCGGCCACGGAACCGCAACGTCGAGGTCGACACGATGTCCCGCCCGTCCGGGAAGACGTTGTGCGCGTCGAAGGTCACCAGCAGCGGGTCCTCCGAGACGTCGGTGACCTCGTACCACTCGGTCAGGGGCCCGAGCCCCGGCACCTCGGTCGTGGACCGGGAGGTCTCCGGGGTCCAGGACTCCCACGTGCGCGCCTGCGGCACCCGGGTCTCGAAGGCCAGCAGCCCGCCCGGACGCAGCGCGGCCCGGATCCCCCGCAGGGTGGCCTCCCAGTCGTCGTCGGTGAGGAAGACCTGGGCCACGTTGGCGGTCATCGTGGCCAGGTCGACCTGCAGGGGCGGCAGCGCGGTCGCGTCCCCGTGGATCCAGCTGACCTGGTCGGCGCCGGGCTTGCCGCGCGCCACGTCGAGGCTGGCCCCGGCCGGGTCGACACCGGTCACCGTGACGCCCCGCTGCGCCAGCAGCAGGGCCAGCACGCCGGTGCCGCAGCCGACGTCCAGGACCGACCGGGCGCCGACCTCCTCAGCGACCGCAAGGTAGGTGTCCAGGTCGCTGCGGTCCGGGTCGAGGATGTCGTAGAGGGCCGCCAGGGCAGGGTCGTCGAACACGGCATCGGGCATAACCTCAGGTTAAAGGGTCGCCCGCCGCGCTCAGTAGGCTTGACCCGTGCCCGCCACCCCCGTCCCACCGACCGCGACGCCGCGCACCACCCGCCTGGCGCACCGCACGTTCGCCGTGGCGACGATGCTGGCGCACTTCGGCTTCGTGGCGCTGGTGCTCTTCGGCGGCTACCTGGCGTGGTGGCAGCCCTGGGTGCTCTGGGCGCACCTGCCGGCCCTGGCGTGGGCCGTCGCCGGGCAGGTGCGCAACCTGGAGTGCCCGCTCACCGCGCTGGAGAACCATGCCCGCGTGCGCGGCGGCTGGTCCACGCTGACGGAGACCGGGTTCATCGACCACTACCTCACCGGGGTGCTCTACCCGGCGTCCTGGAAGCCGGCCCTGACGTGGGCACTGGCGGCCATCGTGCTCCCGTCCTGGATCGGGCTCGCCCTGCGCTGACGGCTCGCCCTACGCCGACGGCGCGGCCTGCGGGGACGCGCCCTGCAGCCCGCCGGGTCAGCGCCAGCCACGCACCCGGGCGAGGGCCGCGCGGGCCGGCTCCTCGGCATACCGACCCCGTTGCACCTCCATACCCAGGAGCACCCCGAGCGTGGGGCCGGCGGCCCCGGAGTCCGGGAGCAGCGCGGCCAGCTGCCGCTGGGCGGCGCGGCTGTCCTGCACCAGCCCGAGCGCGTCGGTGACCTCCTCCCACCGGGCCGCGGACGCCGCCGCGGGGGCGCCGAGCAGCGGGACGAGGGCGTCGCAGGCATACCGGGCGGCCTTGGCCTTCTTGCGCGTCTCATGCAGCAATTCGGCCCGCAGCGCCCCGTCCACCTCCCACGCCAGGACCGCCAGCACGCCGACCCGGCGGGCGGCGCGGTCCACCAGCGGCGGCAGGACCGAGGCCGCGTCCTGCGCCGCGCGCCCGCGCCACGGCGGGTCGGCCAGCAGCAGCCCCAGGTCGCCGATCAGCCGGCCGTAGCGGGGCGAGTCGAGCGCCGCACCCGCCTCCCCGCGGGCCTGCCCGTATGCCGTGTCCAGGGCCGCGCGGATCCGCTCGGCGGCCTCGGTGGGCGCCAGCAGATCCGCCAGGTCGCGCGGCAGGTCCTCGACCGAGCCGAGCAGGCGCTCGCGCACCACCTCGGCGTCGCGCACGCCCCCGAGCGCCGAGGCATACCAGCGCAGCTCGGCCCGCAGCGGATCGGTCCGTTCGCGGTGCAGCAGCCGGCGGAACACCCGCAGCGTGGTGCGGATCCGGCGGGTCGCCACCCGGGCCTGGTGCACGGCATCCGGGGCGTCCTCCCGCACCGGCTGCTCCAGCTCCAGCAACCGGCCCACCTGCGCCTCCAGGTAGTCGTGCACCACCTCGCCCGCGGTGGGCCCGGCGTCCGCCGGGTCGTCTGCCGTGCGCGTGGCCATGGGACCAGTATCGACCCCGGCGGGTCGCGCCACCGGTCAGGCAGGCCCGGAGGCCACCACCCGTCCCCCGTCCTGTCCCGCCCCGGGACCCAGCTCGAGGACCCAGTCGGAGGTAGCCAGCGCCGCCGGGTCGTGCTCGACCACGACGACGGTGTGCCCCGCGTCGACCAGGGCGTGCAGCGTCGCCAGCAGGCGGTGCACGTCCGCCGGGTGCAGGCCGGAGGTGGGCTCGTCGAGCAGGTACAGCGTCGGCGCGCGCCGCTCCTTCTGCAGCTCGCTGGCCAGCTTGATCCGCTGCGCCTCCCCGCCGGACAGCTCGGTCGCCGGCTGCCCGAGGGTGAGGTAGCCCAGGCCCAGGGCCTGCAGCGCCGCGAGCGCCCGCCGCACCGGCGGCTCGTCGGCAAACACCGGCAGCGCCTCCTCGACGGTCAACCGGAGCACCCCGGCGATGGTCCGCCCCTGCCAGGTGACCTCGAGCGTCTCCGGGTTGTAGCGGTCCCCGGCGCACGTCGGGCAGGTCGAGTACGTGCCGGGCAGGAACAGCAGCTCGACCGCGACGGCGCCCTCCCCCTGACAGGTCTCACAGCGCCCGGCCGCGGTGTTGAAGCTGAACCGGCCGGCCCGGAATCCACGCTCGCGGGCCTCGGGGCTGCCGGCGAACAGCCTGCGGACGTGGTCGAACAACCCGGTGTAGGTCGCCAGGTTGGACCGCGGGGTCCGCCCGATGGGGCGCTGGGTGATCCGCACCAGCCGGGCCGGGCGGCCCGCCCCCTCGGCGCTGGCACGTGCCGCGGGGTGACCGTCCGTTCCTGTGACGTCGGCCTGATCGGCGTCGGGCTGGTCCTCGATGCGGGCGAGTCCGTGACCGACGACGTCGTGTATGCCGTGCAGCAGCGTGGTCTTGCCGGATCCGGAGACCCCGGTGACCGTGGTGAACGCCCGCAGCGGCACCCGGACCTCGACGTCGTGCAGGTTGTGCCGCTCCAACCCCGAGACGGTGAGCCACCCGGAGGGCACCCGCGGCCCCGCCGCCGTGCCCGGGTCCGCCGTCCCGGATCTCACGCGGGTGCACCGGCTCGGCGAGGAAGCGGGCGGTGACCGAGTCGGCCGCCGCGGTCAGCCCCTCGACCGGGCCGGAGTAGAGCACCTCCCCGCCCTGCGACCCCGCTCCGGGTCCGACGTCGACCACCCAGTCGCAGGCGGCCACGACCGCCATGTCGTGCTCCACGACGAGGACGGAGTTGCCGGCCTCGACCAGGCCGCGCAGCACAGCCAGGAGGGGCTCGACATCACGGGGGTGCAGCCCGGCGGAGGGTTCGTCGAGGACGTACACCACGCCATACAGGCCGGAGCGCAGCGACGTCGCGAGCCGCAGCCGCTGCAGCTCCCCGGTGGAGACCGACGGGGTGGGGCGGCCCAGGTCGAGGTGGCCCAGCCCCAGGGTGACCAGCACGTCGAGACGGCCGGTGAGGTCGCTGAGCAGCATCCGTTCGGCGGCCTCGCCCGCGGTGCCGCCCTCCCCCGGCAGCAGGTCGAGGCGGGCGCGCAGGACCGGCAGGAGGTCACCGACGGGGCGGTGCTGTGCCTCGTCGATCGCCATCCCCTGCCAGGTGACCCGCAGTGCGGCGGGCCCCAGGCGGCGGCCGTCGCAGACCGGGCACGGCGAGGTCTCGACGTAGCGCAGCGCCCGGGCCCGCTGGGTCGCGCTCTTGGTCTCGGCGAGGGTGCGCAGCAGGTAGCGGGCCGCACTGGAGTAGGTGCCCTGGTAGGGCCGGTGGATCCGGTCGGCGTCGCGCTCGGGCACGACGGTGACCACCGGCTGGTCGTCGGTGAACAGGATCCAGTCCCTGCTCTCCTGCGGCAGGTCGCGCCACGGGGCGTCGATGTCGTGCCCGAGCGTGGCCACGATGTCCCGGTAGTTCTTGCCCAGCCAGGCACCGGGCCAGGCCGCGACCGCCCCCTCGGCGATCGAGAGGTCCGGGTCCGGCACCATCGAGGCCTCGGTGGGGCGGTGCACCATGCCCAGGCCGGAGCACTCCGGGCAGGCCCCGACGGCGGTGTTCGGGGAGAAGTGGTCGGAGTCCATCGGCGCTACGCCGGCCGGGTAGTCCCCGCAGCGCGACCACAGCATCCGCAGCGTGTTGCCCGTCGTGGTGATCGTGCCGACGGTCGAGCGGCTGGACGGGGCGGCTCGGCGCTGTTCGAGGGCGACGGCCGGCGGCAGCCCGCTGACGTCCCGGACCTGCGGGTCGATCGCCGTGTGGATGAGCCGCCGGGCGAACGGCGCCACCGAGTCGAAGTAGCGCCGCTGCGCCTCCCCGTGGATGGTCCCGAACGCCAGCGAACTCTTGCCCGACCCGGAGATCCCGGTGACCGCGACCAGCCGGTCGCGGGGGATCTCGACGTCGACATCGCGCAGGTTGTGCAGCCGGGCACCGTGGACGTGGATCGACACCCCCACATCCTCACACCAATTTTCGTAGCGGGTTTGACGCCCCTACCCGCATTTTCGTAGCGACTTTGCCCTCCCCTGCCACAGCCGGACGATCGCCTCCCGACCCTCGCTCTGTCGGCATCCCGCCGCATGTCGCGATCCGCCACCGCCTGCGGAGTGTCGTTGCCCCGACCCGGGGGCCGTGCTCAGTAGCCTCTCGACATGGTCGCCGTCCGACGTGTCCTGATCCTCAGCACCAGCAGGGACCGTGGTGCCCTGGCCGGTGCTCGGGCCCTCGCCCGGAGCGGGTGGACCGTGGGCGTCGGCACCCCCGACGGGGGCGGGGTCCTGGGTGCCTCGCGAGCGGTAGACCGCACCCACGTCGTCCCGCGACCGAGGGGCGACGGACTGGCGTTCCTGGAGGCGACGCGGCGCGCCGTGACCGACGGCGGCTACGACCTCGTGATCGGGGGCGGGGACGACTGGATGGCGGCGCTGTCGGCCTACCGGGACCAGGTCCCGGCCCCGGTGGCACACCCGGACTTCGGCGCCGTGCAGGCCGGGCTGGACAAGGTCACCCTCGGCGAGGTGGCTGCACGGGTGGGACTGACGGCCCCGCACACCGAGCCGGCCACCGACGAGCACCTGGCGCGCTGGCGCGGCCCGCTGGTGCTGAAGTCCCGCAGCCACTGGACCCCCGGCGCCACCCACGTGCAGCGGATCGACGCCCGGGTCTTCGCGGACCCGGCCGACGCGGCGGCGCGGATCGAGTTGATCCGGTCCTCCGGCGGGGAGGCCATCCTGCAGCGACCGGTGGCCGGCGACCTCGGCGCCCTCGTGGGGTTGTTCCACGAAGGGCGGCTGCGCGGCCGGGTGCAACAGACGACCCCCCGGCTCTGGCCTACCCCGCACGGCATGTCCGCCCGGGCGCGGACGGTCCCGGTCGCGGAGGACCTGTGCGCGCGGGCCGAGGACCTGCTCCGCCGGATCGGCTGGCGCGGCCTAGTGGAGCTGCAGTTCCTCACCGGCACAGACGGCGTGCCCTACCTCATCGACCTCAACGGCCGCTTCTACGGCTCGCTCGCCCTGGCCGACGCCGCCTCCCCCGGGCTGGTCGACGCCTGGGCGCGGCAAGCCCTCGGCGAGCCCGTGCCCGCGCTGCCCGACGGCCGCACCGGGTTGCGCTACGCCTGGTGGGCCGGTGACCTGCGACGCGCCCGCACCGAGCGCCGCGGCACCCTCGCCGGCGACCTGGCCGGCACGGTGCGCTGGGGGCTCGGCGCCCGGCACAGCGTCTGGACCCTGCGCGACCCCGGCCCCACCTGGCGACTGCTCCGCGAGCGCAACGGCCCGGTCGAGACACCCGCCGAGTCGCCCGCCGCGGTGAACGCTCCGCTGGCGGGAGCGCAGGCGGCCACCGCCCGGGCAGCCACGGCCGGCACCGTCACCACGCGGACCGCGACCCCGATCACAACGTCATAGACGGCCCACCCAACGACCATCAGCGACGCGGCCTGAGGAGCGGACGAGGGTGGGGTAGTTCGCTTCACCTATAGCTACAGCGAACTACCCCACCCCATCGGCGCCCGGCGACAGGAGGCCGACGCGTCAGTCCGGCGCCCGTGCTCAGCGGCGGTAGACGTCCACCAGCAGCGCGTGGTCGACCCCGACGGCCTCGCCCCCTGCGCCGAGGATCCGCTGCAGCAACTCGGGTGGCTTGGGGAAGTCCTCGGGCAGCGCGTCGTTGTAGACGCGGTGCTCCTCCAGCGACGCGACGGCGGCCTCGAAGTAGCCGGTGACGTCCACGAAGTGGTCCCCGCCGAGCACCGCCGGCACCGCCACGGTCGGCACGTGCCAGGGCTCCAGCCCCTCATCGACCAGCTCGGGGAAGATCCAGCGGTTCCCCGCGGCCGCGCAGGCGTCGAGGGTGGCGAGTCCGACGGCCCGGTGGTCGGCCTGATTCAGCGCGCCGGGCCCGAAGGTCAGCGCGAACGGTTGGCCGACGACCAGGTCGGGACGGGACCGGCGGATCTCCCGGGCGATGTCGCGGCGCAGGTCCACCCCCTCCTCGATGACCCCGTCCTGGTGGGTGCCGAACCGCACCTCACTGACTCCCACGACGCCGGCCGACGCACGCTCCTCCTGCTCCCGGACCGGGCCGGCCTCCTCCGGGGGCAGGGTGTCGATGCCGGCCTCGCCCCGGGTGAGCAGGAAGTAGTGGACGTCCTTGCTGGCGGCGGTCCACTTGGCGACGGCAGCGGCGGTGCCGTACTCGATGTCGTCCGGGTGCGCGACGACACACAGCACCCGGTCGAAGTCCTCCTCAAGTTCCTGCCGCGCGGCAGCCTCGCCCTCCGTCATCGCCCCGCCCCCGATGCCACCTGCACCGGCTCCCAGGCACCCTCGGGGTCCAGCCGGAACCCGGTGGCGAGCTCCACGACGTCGACGGCCACGTCCAGCAGGTAGTCCACGTCGCTCCCCTGGTCCTGCTCGGCCATCGCCTTGTCCACCACCTCTTGGGCGCCCCGCGGCAAGTCGCCCTCGTAGTCCAGGTGCTCCACGCCTCGCTGACAGTCGTGCTCCACCTGCCAGGTCTCCTCGAAGTCGCGGTAGCAATAGGCCCACGACACCATCGCGCCCGGGTTGCGGTGCAGCACCACCACCTCACCGCAGTTCGGCGGTGCGGGCGGCGGCGTGGCATCGGCGCCCGGCACGTCGCGCAGCGCCCAACCGTCGCCGTGGGGAGCGATCATCGGCTGCCCCCGGCCGGGCTCCCCGTCACTCAGCCCGTAGAGCTCGATCAGGGCGTCGCGCTGCGCCCGCTGGAACAACGTGACCGTGTATGTCGTCATGCCTCGCCACCATATCGGCGCGGGAATGCGGTGGGCAGGGGGTGAGTTCACCGAACATGCTGATCGACATCTGGTCCGACATCGTGTGCCCGTTCTGCTACATCGGCAAGCGCCACCTCGAGCAGGCCCTCGAGCAGTTCCCGCACCGGGACCAGGTGGAGATCGTGTGGCACAGCTTCCAACTCGACCCCTCCGCGCCGGCCGAGGTGACCGAGCCCTCCAGCCAGATGCTGGCCCGCAAGTACGGCATGCCGATCGAGCAGGCCCGCGCCAGCCAGCAGGCGCTCGAGCAGCAGGCCGCGGGGGTCGGCCTCGAGTACCACCTGGAGACCACCCGCACCGGCAACACCTTCGACATTCACCGGGTCATCCACCTGGCGGCGGAGCAGGGGCTCGCCGACGCCGCGCACGAGCGGTTCATGAAAGCCCACTTCACCGACAACGAGCCCGTGAACGACCCCGAGGTGCTGGTCCGGCTCGCCGTTGAGGTGGGCCTGGAGGAGGCCCGCGTCCGCGAGGTGCTCGCCGGCCGGGAGTATGCCGAAGCCGTCCAGTCCGACATCGACCAGGCGCGCGCCTACGGCGCCCGCGGGGTGCCGTTCTTCGTCCTCGCCGGGGCCGTGGGCGTCTCCGGGGCCCAGCCGGTCGAGGTCTTCACCCGCGCGCTGGACCAGGCCTGGGCGACCGCCAACCCGCTGCAGATGGTGGGCGACACCACCGACGGTGACGCGTGCGAGGGTGACTCCTGCGCCGTCTGACGCAACCCGCACGCATGGTCAGTCGGCATCGACCAGTTCGTGAGACTCCCCAAGCCCGCTCTCCAGCCGCTCCATGGCATCCAGGAGTCGACGCGCGTTCGCCGGGGAGCGGAGGAGGTACGCCGTCTCCCGGAGCGACTCGAAGTCGGCGAGGGACACGATGACCACCGGCTCGTGCCCGGCCCGGGTGATGACGACTTCTTCCCGATCGTTGACGACGCCGTCCAGAACGTCGGCGTACCGCGCCCGCGACTCGGTGTAGCTCATGATCTTCATGGAACATCCAAACCCTTCCGCCGTCACAACGGCGTCGCCAGTAGTTCCGTGAGGTTGGCATCGACCTCGGCCAGGTAGGCCTCCTGGAACCCGAAAAGCCCGAAGTGCCCGGCGATCGTGTGCAGCACCCGCAGTTCGCTGTTCGGCGTCAGCGCCTGCTCGGCCGCGCAGTCGCGGACCGGGAAGAACATGTCCTCGTCGATCGGCATGACGAACGTCTTGGCGGTGATCCGCCCGAGCGCGGCCGCCAGGTCGCCACCGGTGTTGCGGGCGACGTCGCCGCGCTGCCACTTCCACCCCATCGTCAGCAACGCGTTCGGATCCATCACGCCGAACGTCGCCCGGAGGAACCGGTCCCGGAACTCCTCGACCGTGTCCCAGGTGACATCGGGCAGCTCGATGCCCCGCCAGAACTCCGTCTTCCAGAACTCCGTCGACAGCCCGAGGACCGCCCAGATGTCGGCGTGCCGGGCCAGCCCCGCGGCCACGTCCGCGTGATCGGCATACTCCCCGCCGTTCCACCCGGGGTCGGAGGTGATCGCGTCCAGCAGGGTCTGGGTGAACAGGAAGTCGTGCGGGGTGTTCTGTGCCGTGCCGGCGATCGGGGCGGCACGCAGCACCTTGTCCGGGAAGCGGACCGCCCACTCCCAGGTCTGCTGCGCACCCATCGAGCCACCGACGATCAGCGCCAGCCGCTCGATGCCGAACACCTCGCGCAGCAACTGCTCCTGGGCGCGCACGTCGTCCCCGATGCGCACGTCCGGGAAGTTCGACATGGCGATCTCGCCGTCGGTGTTGTGCGGGGAGGTCGACAGCCCGTTGCCGATCTGGTTGATCACGACGATGAAGTACTTCTCGGGGTCCAGCGCGCGGCCCGGGCCGATGTAGACCAGCTCCCACGTCTGGTGCGTGCCGGAGAACCAGGTGGGGATCAGGATCGCGTTGTCCTTGGCCTCGTTGAGCTCGCCGTAGGTGGCCACCGCCAGCTGCAGGTCGGGGATCACACCGCCTTCCTCCAGCTCGAACCGGCCGAGGGAGTGGAGCTCGTAGGCTCCCTGGACCTCGGGGGTGTAGAACGGGTTCTGCAGGGTCATGGCGCTCTCCTCGTCGAGTGGGAACCGCGGGTGATGACGCCAGCCTAGGGCCGGAAAATGGCGTTGAGGAGGGCCTTCGTCTCGGCGAAGGTATGCCGCATGGTTTCGCCCGACCCGGACCCCACCGTTACTGCCGGCTCCCCCTGGCTCAACAAGCCCACGATCGTCGGCGAACAGGTCACGTTGCGCCCGTTCCGGGAGGAGGATGTCGCGGTGATGTGGGGCGCGATCCAGGACCCCGACGTGCGTCGGCTCACCGGCAGCGTCAACTCCGCCGAGGAGGCGGCCCGGCCTGAGCCGGAGGAGGCGCGGGCCCGCACCACCGAGTGGTACGGCTCCCGCCACGAGCAGGACGAACGGCTGGACCTTGCCGTCGTGGACCACGCCACCGGGCGGTGCGTGGGCGAGGTGGTGCTCAACCAGGTGGACTCCGACAACGAGTCGTGCAACTTCCGCATCCTGCTGGCCCCGGAGGGCCAGGGTCGGAGGCTGGGCACGGAGGCGACCCGGCTCCTGCTGGACCACGCTTTCACCCACCTGCCGCTGCACCGGATCAGCCTGGGCGTGTTCACCTTCAACCCCCGGGCCCAACGGGCCTACGAGAAGGCCGGGTTCACCGTCGAGGGCCGCGAGCGCGACGCCCTCCGGTTCGACGACGAGCGGTTCGACCAGATCATGATGTCGGTGCTCCGCCCGGAGTGGCTTGCCGACCGCGCAACGTGACTGACGGCATACGGCCGGCTTGCAGCGGACTCCCAGGGTCCGCGGCTACGCTGGAGTGGCCGCCACCGGAGCGGACGACGAGGTTTGCCCGCGCAGCCCACCACCGACAGTTGGATCTGCGGGCGGCCACCGACCTCGTCCCCCACCGTGAAGGCACCACCCCCATGACTGCATACGCCGTCCCCCCGCGCCACATTGCGCTCGTCGCGCACGACAACATGAAGGCCGAGCTGCTGCGCTGGGCCGACCACAACCGGCACGCCCTGGCCCACCACGTGCTCTACGCCACCGGCACGACCGGCACCATGCTCGAGTTCGAGCTGGGCCTGCCGGTCCACCGGTTCCTCTCCGGACCCGTCGGCGGCGACCAGCAGATCGGCGCCCGGATCGCCGAGGGCGGCATCGACATGCTGCTCTTCTTCTGGGACCCGCTGGAGGCGCAGCCGCACGACCCGGACGTGCGCGCCCTTCTCCGCATCGGCACCGTCTGGAACGTCCCGATGGCCTGCAACGTCGCCACCGCCGACCTGATGATCACCTCGCACCTGCTCACCACCGACTACCGGCACGCCCGCCCCGACCTGACGCCCCGGGACTGGGACACCACGGAGTCGACGCCCCTGCCCAGCTGAGCCGCCTCGGCTGCCCCTGCAGGATTATCGGGTCACCCGATAATCCTGCGCTCCGTAGGAGAAGCTTCCCGGTCGATAGCGCCAGGTTCCGGGGTGAAGGTGAAGCCAGTCACCGGTGCTGGGCGACGTCAGCCGTGACCCGGCTGTGGCGCGTCGCCCGCTCCTGCCTGTGGGGACCACCCGATCCTGGCAGACCCCGACCAAGGTCGCGTCGAGAGCATCCTTTGGGCCGATGCCCGACCCGGATCACCCGCCTACCGTGGACGACCGTGGACCCGCTCCGACAACGCCTGCCGCCCGTGCTCGGGCTCTTCCTCCTCGCCCCCTGGATGGCGGAGTTCTCCTGGGGCGGACTGGGACTGGCCGACATCGCCATCGCCGTGCTCTTCCTCGGCCCCCTCTACGGCTGCGCGGCGATCCTGGTCCGCGAGACCGCGCGCCGCACCGGCCGCGGCTGGCCCACCATGCTCCTGCTCGCGGGTGCCTTCGGCGCGCTGCAGGCCGGGGTGGTGGACCAGTCGATGTTCAACCCGCACTACCTGGACTTCGACTTCACCGAGCCGGCGCACGTGCCGGGTCTGGGGGTCTCGGCGGTCTACGCGCTGAGCTTCGTGGTGGGGCACGTCGCCGTCAGCATCGGCGCCCCCATCGCCCTGATCGAGACGTATGCCGTGCGCCTGGGTCCGCGCCCGTGGCTCGGCCGGGCGGGGCTCACCGTCGTGGCCCTGCTGTATGTCGTGGCGAGCGTCCTCAACCACGTGGACGTGCGCGCGGACGCGGGGAACGGCTTCCAGGCGGCGCCGCACCAGACGGCCCTCGCGGTCACCCTGGTGGCCCTCCTCGTGGTGCTGGCGATGACCCGGCGACGGTCGGCTCCCCGCACGAGCACAGGCTGCGTGCCGCCGGCGTGGGCCGTCGCGGTCGGGGCGTTCCTCGCCTACCTGCTGTGGCTGCCGCACGAGAGCTGGGCCGGGGTGGCCGTGGGCCTGGTCGTGCTGCCCCTGGCGACCGCGATCGTGACGCGCCTCTCGCGGCGCCCAGATTGGGGAGCCCGGCACCGGTTCGCGGTGGCCGCGGGCGTCGTGCCCGTGGGCCCGGTCACGGCGTTCACCAGCGCACCGTACGAGGAGGTCCCGGCCTCCACCGAGCTGCTCAACGACTCGATCGCCGCCGGCATCGCGCTGGCACTCGTGGCGGCGGGGTGGTGGGTGCTGCACCGCGCTCCCGCCGTAGTCTCGGAGCCGTGACCCGCTGCCACTTCGCGACATCCGCCCACCTCGACCAGGGCGAGGTCCTCGACCTCTACGTCGCTGTCGGCTGGACCGCCTACACCCGGAACCCCGCGGTGCTGCAGGCCGGACTCGCCGGGTCCCACCGGATCGTCGTGGCCCGCGGAGACCAGGGGTTGGACGGCTTGGCCCGGTCGGTCTCCGACGGTGCCACGATCGTCTATCTCCAGGACATCCTGGTCCGCCCGTCCGCGCAGCGCACCGGCCTCGGGCGAGCGCTCGTGCAGACCCTGCTCACGGCATACGAGGGGGTTCGGCAGCAGGTCCTGCTCACCGACACCGAGCCGGGACAGCGCGCGTTCTACGAGTCGCTCGGCTTCGCCGAGGCCCACGACTCGGACCCGGGAGTGCGGGCGTTCGTGCGGTTCTCAGTCTGACGTCGAATCCCGTTGACCACAGATTGGTCGTTCGCCTAACTTAGTCGTATGACTAAGAAGGGCGCCGAGCGGAAGAGCGCCATCGTCGAGGCAGCGGTGGATCTGCTCGCCGAGGGAGGCTGGCCGGGCGTGACGCACCGGGCCGTCGCGGCCCGTGCCGCGACCAACCCGGGGCTGGTCCACTACTACTTCGAGGGCTCGGCGGGGCTGCGCCTGGCCGTGGCGGAGCGAGCGACGGAGCTGTCCATCGTGCGGCTCGCCGAGGAGCTCCTGGGCGCCGAGGACGAGGCGCACCTGCTGGCGGGAGTCGAGGCGCTCCTCACGATCGGGACCCAGGAGGCCGGCCCAGCGCGTTTGACCACGGAGCTGGTCAGCGCCGCGTTCACCGACCCCGGCGTCGGCGCGGTCGTGGCCGGCGCCATGGCGCGGACCCGGTCGCTGCTCGCGGACTGGATCGTCGACCGGAGGCCCGGCATCCCGCGGGAGGAGGCGCTCGGGCGTGCTGCGCTGCTGCTGGCCGCGGTCGATGGCGCTGTGCTCCACCGGCTGCTCGACCCCGACCTGCCGCTACCCGGCCTGGTGACCGCGATGGCGGGCCTCACGGGGACGACGGCCCGGCCACCCGGAGATGCCGGGTGAGCACCGCGCCCGTCATCGACTGGACCGTCCCGGACCACGACCTGAGCAGCGTCTACGGCGACGGTGCCACGCGTGCCGAGCGGCTGCTCCCCCCGCTCACGGGGGCGCTGGCCAGCGTTGTCGTCATCGGCCACGCCCTGGCGACCGACCTCGGCTGGGCCTGGTGGCAGCACCTGCTCGCCGCCTTCCTGGTGTTCGACCTGGCCGGCGGCGTCGTCGCCTTCGCCCTCAACTCGGCCAAGCGCTTCCACCACGCCGACCGCCTCGCGGTCCCCCGCCCCTCCGCGCGCCTGACCCGCAACCCGGTCCTGTTCACCGCGCTCCACCTGCAGCCGGTCCTGATCGGCCTGGTCTTCCCCGGCGCGGCCTGGTGGTGGGGCCTGACCTGGTATGCCGTGTGCCTGGCCGGGGTGGTCCTCGTCACCCGGGTGCCGCTCTACCTGGCGCGGCCGGTAGCGATGCTGCTGGTGACGCTCACGGCCGTCGTGTCGTCAGGGCTGGAGCACCCGGCGGGCTTTGCCTGGCTGCCCGTCATCCTGGTCGCCAAGCTCGTGCTCGGCGCGGTGCGTGAGGAGCCCTACCGTCCGTCGCGGCCGCGGGGGTAGTGCCGCCACCGCTCCGGCGCGAAGGCCAGCAGCGCGAAGCCCACCACCCCGCCGAATCCCATGCCGAGGGGGATCTCACCCAGGAGGGCGCCGAACACGGCGCCGAGGGCCACGCAGACGGGCAGCAGGAGCGTGGTGTTGTCACTCGAGCCGGGCGGTGCGGGTGGTTGGCCCTTCGTGCGGTCTGTGGTGTCGGTCATGGTGCTTCGTCCTCCCTCGACCGGACCTCGCCGGGGTTTGACGGCTGCCCCTGCGCGCCGTCCTCGTCATCCCCGCTGGACCCGACGACGGACGACAGCACGACGCCGACAATGAGGCCGATCGCGATCCCCATGGCCACGTTGCCCAGCGCGACCCCGATCCCGGCTCCCAGCGGCAGGCACAGCCCGATCGCCCAGCCGGCCTGCAGGCCGGTGCCCAGATTCCGTTCGGTGGCTCCACGTTCATCCATGGCTCCACCGTGTCATGCGGGGCACCGCGGCACCTCCCACCGGGGGTCGAGATTCACTCCTGCCGGCTCCCCCGCGCGGTGGAAGGATGGTGGCGAAGATCGGCGACATCACGGAGGTGGGCCAGATGAGCACCCGGATCGAGGCGGTGGAGGGCGACATCACCGTCCAGGAGGTGGACGCGATCGTCAACGCCGCGAACAGCCTGCTCCTCGGGGGCGGCGGCGTGGACGGCGCAATTCATGCCGCGGCTGGCCCGGCACTGGTGGAGGAGTGCCGCCGACTCCGCGCGGGCCGCTACCACGACGGGCTGCCGGTCGGCGATGCGGTGGCGACCGGGGCCGGCGACCTGCCCTGCCGCTGGGTGATCCACACGGTCGGCCCGAACCGGCACCGCGGTCAGACCGACCCGGCGCTGCTGGCCGCGTGCTTCACGAACTCCCTGAGCGTGGCCGACGACGTCGGAGCGGCCAGCATCGCGATCCCGGCGGTCGGGGCCGGGATCTACGGGTGGGACGCCGACGAGGTCGCCCGGATCGCCGTGGGCGCGGTCCGGGACCAGGTCGCCAGCCTGGATCGGGCCCCGGACCTCATCCGGTTCGTGTTGTTTGGTGAGCGGGTGCACCGGGCCTTCCACACGGCACTGGGCACCTGAGGCGGCTTGCGGTCCGCGACGCCTCCGGCGCCCATCGGGGCTGCAGGTTCATCATGCCTGCTGCCAGCGCCGGACCTCAGTCCTTCGGATGGCCCGCGACGAGCGGTGTGTCCGCACCGATCGCGCCGAGCTTGGCCGCTCCACCGGGGGAGTCCAGCGGCTCCGCCCGGCCCGACAGGACCTCGGTAAAGAACTCCTCGTTGTCCTTCAGGTAGGGCCCGAAACGCTCGGGCAGGTCGTCCTCGTAGTAGATCGCCTCGACCGGGCAGACCGGCTCGCACGCCCCGCAGTCCACGCACTCGTCGGGGTGGATGTAGAGCGAACGAGCGCCCTCGTAAATGCAGTCGACGGGACACTCCTCGACACAGGCCCGGTCCATCACGTCGATACACGGCTGGGCGATCACGTAGGTCATCGACGCTCCTCAACCTGGGGTGACCTATTATTTCATATCAATGTGTGATAAATAAAGAGCGAGGGCACCACCGCGGACCCGGAGGCATCCCGGCCCGCACCTTCGAGCAAGGAGACGCTCCCATGGACGAGGTCATCTACGCCGACTTCACCAGCCCCACCGCATACCTGGCGAGCCTGCGGGTCGACAGCCTGGCGGCGGCAGGTGAGCCGGTCCCCGACTGGCGGCCGGTCGCGTTGCACCCGCGGCTGCCCCGTACCGGCCTCCGGCTGGACCCGGCTGGCAGGGCGAACCAGCAGGACGAGGTGGCCGCGGCGCGGACGCTGAGCGAGCCGCGGGAAGAGTTCGCCGCCCGCGCCCCCGGGTTCCTGCCCCACCCCGACGGGCCGGTGGCAGCGTATGCCGAGGCCTACCTCGCCGGAGTCGCCGACCAGGTCCGCCGCACGTTGCTGGCGGCGTACTGGGTGCAGGGCCGGGACATCGGGGACCCGGAGGTGCTGCGCCGGCTGCTCGCCCCGGCCCTCCGGTCGGGCCGTAGCCGCACTGACGCGGTCCACCGGTTCGGGTATGCCGTGTCACCGGCCCGGATGCCGTTGTCCACGCTCGCGTTCCAGTTGATGCGGGACTGGCAGCAGGCCTGGCACGCGCTGGGCACCCAACCGGGGGTCACTCTGGTCGTCCCCGGAGAGCACGCCCTCACCGGGCCCGCCGCCCTGGACCGGCTCACCGCCGCGCGGACCCTGGCTGCCGCCACGGCCTGACCCCCCAAGTCAGGGCAGCAGGCCCTGCTCCCGGGCAGCTGCGACGGCCCCGGTCCGGTTGTCAGCGCCGAGCTTGTCGTAGGCGTGGGCCAGGTGGGTCTTCACGGTGGCCTCGCTGATGAACAGCTCCCGCGCGATGGCCCGGTTGGAACGACCGTCGGCGACGAGGCGGAGCACGTCGAGCTCCCGGTCGGTGAGTTTCGGGCCGGGCTGGCGCAACCGGCTCATCACGCGGTGCACCAGCGCCGGGGCGAGCACCGTCTCCCCGCGTGAGGCGGCGTGCACCGCGTCCACGATCAGCTGCGGCGCGGCGTCCTTGACCAGGTAGCCCGCGGCACCGGCCTCGACGGCCCGGACGATGTCGACGTCGTGGTCGTAGGTGGTCAGGATCATCACCGCCGGCGGGTCGGCCGCAGCACGCAGCCGCTCCGTCGCACCGACCCCGTCGATGCCGTCGCCCAGGCGCAGGTCCATCAGCACCACGCCGGGTCGCAGCCGCGGCACCAGCGCCAACGCCTCCTCGCCGGAGGACGCCTCCCCGACCACCTCGAGCCCCGAATCGGTCTCCAGCAAGGCCCGGAGTCCGGAACGCACCACCGGGTGGTCGTCCACGATGAGCACCCGCACGGTCACGGCATACCTCCTGGTGTGTCGCCCCCGAGGGGACGCGCAGACCGCAGCGGCAGGTGCGCCGCCAGCGCCGTCCCCTCCCCCGGAGCGCTCTCGACCTCGAGCCCGCCGCCCAGCTCCCGCAGCCGGTCGCGCATGGCCCGCAGCCCGTATCCCCCGCCACCGGCCGCCACCCCGTCCGCCGACCAGGCCGGGACGTCGAAGCCGCCTCCGTCGTCGACCACGTCGAGCCGCACCGTGTCGCCGGCGTTGGTGAGCGTGATCGCGACCCTGCCCGCGGCCGCGTGCGCCCGGACGTTGGCCAGCGCCGACTGCGCGACCCGCAGCAGCGCCACCTCCTCGGTGGTGGTGAGCACCGCGACCTCCCCGTCGACCTCCAGCCGGGCCTCGATGCCGGTCTCCTCACCCAGCCGCGCGAGCAGCCGGCGCAGCGACGCGGCCAGCCCGACGTCGAGTTGGGCGGGGGTCAGCGCGCGGACGACGCGGCGGGACTCGTCCAGGTTCTCGGCAGCGGTGGATTCGATCTGCCCGAGGAGCGCGCGCAGCCGTTCCGGATCCTGCTCGCCCGCCCCGGCCCGGGACAGCAGCACGATGGAGGAGAAGCCCTGGGCGAGGGTGTCGTGGATGTCGCGCGAGAGCCGGGTCCGCTCGGTCAGCGCCCCGGCCTCCCGCTGGGTCCGTGCCAGGTCGTCGTGCAGCTCCACCATCTCGTCCTGGGCGGTCACGAGCCGGTCCACCAGCCGTTGCCGCTCCCGGGCCTCGGCGGTGAGCAGCTGTGCGCCCCAGCCGATCCCGACCGCCACGAAGCAGCCGACGGCAGGCCCGAGCACGGCCGCCGGGTGCGCGTCCGCGACGACCTGGGCGGTGATGACCGCGGCCAGGACCGCCCCGGCATACGCGAGCGCCCATCGCAGCGGCAGCACGTGCACGCACAGCAGCCACAGCGAGAACGCGACCCACACGTACTCGCCCGACGCGACCAGCAGGCCCAGCCAGCACGCCGTGAGCAGCACCAGCCACCGCGGGCCGAAGCGCCGCCGCGACGGCAGCAGCACCCCGGCCGCGTAGACCGCGAGCGTCACCGGGACGAGGACCAACAACGGCAGGTATGCCGTGTCCGTCACCACCGCGCGCCAGGTGCCGATGGCCAGGAGCACGAGGAAGAGGACGTGGCTCCCGGTGGCCAACAGCCGTGCCGCACCCACGGCGGGGTGCGGCGACGGGTCGGTGGTGCCGGTGGTCATCGAGCTCCTGGGGCGCTGGCTCCTGCGGGGGTGGGTGCGCGGTCCACGCTATCGGCTGCCGCGGACTGGTCGGCCGATCGCGAGGGCCACCACATCCGGTCGCCCAGCAGGGCGAACAGGGCCGGAACCAGCACGGTGCGGACCAGGAGGGTGTCCAGGAGCACGCCCAGCCCGACGATGAGCCCGAGCTGGCCGAGGGTGACGAGCGGCAGCACCCCGAGGGCGGCGAACACCCCGGCCAGGACGACCCCGGCGCTCGTGATCACGGCCCCGGTGTGGGCGACCGCCCGCACCATGCCCGGCCTGGTGCCATGGCGCGCTGCTTCCTGGCGGGCCCGGTGCACCAAGAAGATCGTGTAGTCGATGCCGAGCGCGACCAGGAAGAGGAAGGCCAGCAGCGGGACCATCACGTCGAGCGCGGGGAAGCCGAACAGGGTGCGCCCGACCCAGGCCCCGGCCCCGATCGCGGCGGCCGAGCTGGCGACGTTGACCACGAGCAGCAGCACCGGGGCGACGAGCGCCCGGAGCAGCACGACGAGCACCAGCAGGGCCACGACGAGCACCAGGGGTGCGACCACGAGCAGGTCCCGGTCGGCGGCGTCCCGGGCGTCCCGGTCCTGGGCCATCGCCCCGCCGACGACAGCATCCGCCCCCGGCACGTCGTGGACCGCGGCGCGCACGTCGTCGACCAGGTCGAGCGCGGCGTCGGTGCCCGGGGATGCCTCGCCGACCACGCTGAACCGGGCGAGCTCACCCGCGTCGGTGTCGTGCGTCCCGGTCGCCCGGACGGCGACGACCCCGGCCGTGCCCGACAACGCCGCCTCGACCTCGTCGGCATACCCGGCGTCCGCCACCACGACCAGAGGGGCGGCCTCCCCCGCGGGGAAGTGCTCGCCGAGCACCTCCAGGCCGGCGGCGGACTCCGAGGCGACCCGGAACTTCTCGGTCTGGGTCAGCCCCACGGAGGTGCCGAGCAGGCCGGTGGCCAGCACCGCGAGGAGGGCCACCGAGGCGGCGACGACCCGGACCGGGCGCCGCACCACGGCGCCGGCGATCCGGGACCAGGCCCCGCGCTCGGTGGGGTCTGGGGTCCCGGGCCGCGGCACGAACGGCCAGAACGCGCGACGCCCCACGAGGGCCAGGGCCGGGGGCAGCACGAGCAGCACGGCGGCGAGCGCGACGAGCAGGCCGGCCGCCGACGCCAGGCCCAGGCCGCGGGTCCCGGGCAGGGTGGCCAGCGAGAGCGTCAGCAGCGCGAGGACGACGGTGACATTGCTGGCCAGCACCGCGGGTACGGCGCCGCGCCAGGCGGTGGCCAGCGCCGCCCGGTGATCCTCGCTGCGGTGCAACTCCTCGCGGTAGCGCGAGATGAGCAGGAGGGCGTAGTTGGTGCCGGCGCCGAACACCAGGACGCTGACGATGCCAGCGTCGAACTGCAGGTCCAGCGCCCGACCCAGCGCCGAGGTGAGCACCGCGGCCAGCTGGTCCGCCGTGCCCACGACCGCGAGCGGCACCAGGAACAGGATCGGCGAGCGGTAGGTCAGGATCAGCAGCAGGGCCACGATCCCGACGGTGACCAGCAGCAGGGTCAGGTCGGCCCCGTCGAAGGCCGCGGCCACGTCGGCCCCGAAGGCCGGTCCGCCGGTCACCTGCGCCTGCAGCCCCTCCGGCAGCGCGCCCGTCCCCGCCTGCTCCGCGACCGTGTCCCTCAACTCGCCGATGGTGTCGGCGTTCGCGGCGTTGTCGGCGCCGAGGGTCATCGGCACCTGGAGGATCGCGGCGCGACCGTCCTCCGCCGGGATGGGCGGTGCTGCCTCGTGCCCAGTGACCGCGGCCAGCTCCTCCGCCAGTGCTGCACCGGCGGCGAGGTCGGCGTCAGTCAGGGCCTGGCCGTCGCGGGACAGCACCACGAGGACGGGTGCGACGTCCGAGCCCGGGAACTGGTCCGCGAGCTGCTGCGCCTGCGCCGACTCCGAAGCAGCTGGGACCGACTCGGCCCGGACGGTCGCCTCCTCCCCGCGCAGCGGCCCGAGGACCGCGAGCATCGCCACCAGGGCGAGCGCCAGCACGGTCCAGGCGCCGCGCCGCGAGGTGAGCCACCCCGCGAGGCCGGTCGTGCGCGGGGACGACGCCGGGCCGACCGGACCGGGCCGGGTCGGCTCGGTGCCTTCCCCGGCGCCGGAGACCGGCTCGGTGAGCGTGCGACGGTGTGGGGTCTGCGTGGACATCTCTCTCCCTGGAATCGACTGATTCCAGGGTTTCCCCCATCCGGCCCGGCGACATCGGCGTTCCGGGTGGTCCGTGCCTCATCCGTTCGGACGATGCCGGAACGCTCCCGGGCGCGTCCGGCCCGAACTCGTGTGGAGGATGGAGGGGCCTATAGGCCCCGGGATCCTCCACGCGAGATTGGGCTCGCCACGCTCCGAGTGGCGAGATCCGGCTCGCGACGCTCCCGGACCCCGGATAACCCGTTGAGCGCTCGGCCGCCCGTCAGAGACGATGCGGGCGCAGGGCAGTCCCCGAGCAACGGGCAGTCCCCGAGCAACGGGCAGTCCCGGAGGAACGGGCTATGACGGACGAACGGAGCGGGCGGATGAGTGTCGCCGCGGGATGCGGGGTGGCCGCTTTGGCCTGCTCAGCGGACGCCCCGACCTCCCCCCACCCTCACTGACCTCCCGAGAGGTCGTCCTCCGCACCGTCCCCGGCGTTCCTTGCGCCCCGGTGGCGGTGCCGTCTGGAGCCCGAGCATGAACCCCTTGACCGACCCGCAGATCCGCCGCGCCTTCGTGAACGCCTCCCGCCGGGAGGTGAAGCAGGCCATCCTCCCCGACCTGGAGGCCGTCGACTGGGACGCCCTCGACTACCTGGGCTGGCGCGACCCCAAGCGCCCGCTGTCCGGCTACGTCGTCCTGGAGCTGGAGGGGGCACCGACCGGTGTACTGCTCAGGACGGCGGCCCCGAGCACCCGGCGGCCGGCCGTGTGCGCCTGGTGCCAGGACGTGGTCGAGACCGACGACGTCAGCCTCTACGCCGCCCGGCGGACCGGTGCCGCAGGACGCCGCGGCAGCACGGTCGGGACGCTCATCTGCACCGCATTCGGCTGTTCCCGCAACGTGCGGCGGACCCCCACCCCCTCCGAGGTGTTCAGCACGGACGAGGCTGACCGCGCGC
Organism: Ornithinicoccus sp.; assembly: GCF_057176825.1. Classification (NCBI taxonomy): domain Bacteria; kingdom Bacillati; phylum Actinomycetota; class Actinomycetes; order Micrococcales; family Intrasporangiaceae; genus Ornithinicoccus; species Ornithinicoccus sp. Next base: position 3,824,994 of record NZ_CM169976.1, read on the forward strand.
TCTTCGTACAGCGGCGCATCACCGGCCTCCGGGAGCGGTCGGAGCGTTTCGTCCGGCAGGTGCTGACCGACCCCGACACCGCCTGACACTGCCCCGACACCGCCTGACGCTGACCGACACCGCCTGACACTGACCGACACCACCTGACGCCGGGCTTGTGCCGCGCCGCGACATGCGGCCCGATCTCGTGTGGAGGATGAACGGGCCTAGGGGCCCCTTGATCCTCCACGCGAGTTCCGGGTCGCCGCGCTCCCGGACCCCAGCACGCGTGGTGTGGGCCACCAGTGTTTCGGCTCCCGGCTCCCCCACAGGGTGGAGGCCAGATCTCCACCCTCTCGGCGATGCGCGGTGGCCCGGGAAAGGGCAGCGTGGTGGACATGGATACCAACCAGAACAAGCGCTCGGCCCTCTCCAAGGGTGGAGGACTGGCCCTCGGAGTCGGGGTCGGCGTGGCCCTGTCCATCGCTCTCGACAGTTGGGTCTGGATGGGACTCGGGGTCCTGATCGGACTCCTGTTGACCGGCATGCCGCTGTTCGGCCGCCGCACGGGTGCGGGTGAGGAGCCCGAGCAGAGGACCGGTGGGTGACTCAAGGTCAGTCGATATGACGTGGTAGTTGCCGGGCCCGAGCCGCGCCGCGGACGTCCGGCCCGATCTCGTGTGGAGGATGAACGGGCCTATGGGCCCCTTTATCCTCCACACGAGATCCGGCGTCGAAGCGTAGGGGCGGGATCCGGCGCCGGAGGCCGAGGGCGAGACCCGGGGTCAGAGGCCGAGGGGCACCGTCATCCCGATCAGCTCGGCGGGCTCGTCGGAAGTGTTCTCCCACCAGTGGCCCAGCGTGCAGTCGTAGGTGATCGTGTCCCCGGCCGCCAGCTCGTGCCGCTCGTCGCCGAGCACCACCACCAGGCGGCCGGAGAGGACGTGCACCGACTCCGTCCCCAGGTGTCGGAACGGGCGCTGCTCGTGCGAGGTATGCGGGGGCATCACCGTGCGGATCACCTGCATCGGCGCCTCGAGCGTGGGGGTCAGGAGCTCGCGGACCAGGCCGGGCGGGTCCTCCTCCAGCGGGAGCTGCTGGCGCTGGTCCGCCCGGACCAGGGCCGACCGCGCCGAGCTGCCGTCCTTGAGCAGCTCGGCGACGTGGACCCCCAGCCCGTCGGCGAGGCGCGCCAGGGTGGTGAGGGAGGGGTTGCCCTGGCCCCGTTCCAGCTGGCTCACGATGCCAGCGCTGAGATCGGCCGCGCGGGCGAACTCCTCCACGGTCAGGCCCAGCCGCTGGCGGATCCGGCGGACCCGGGCACCGACAGCGGCGACGTCCGGGGGCGGACCCGCGGTCGGGTGAGCAGGTGGGGCCATGGTCAGTCCATCGTAGGAGTGGTGCGCCCCGAGTCGGTGAGTTCCTCGGTCACGTCGGCGGCGGCGCTCGGCACGGTCGCCAACATGGTACGGAGCCGCCGGAGCGGCTGCGGGTCGTCGTCGACCCGCAGGTCGATCTCGGTCAGCGGTGGCGCGACGTCCTCGCAGTCGTTGTGCACCACCCGCAGCGCCGCACTCTGCTGCCCCCGCGCGTCCCCTCCCGCGGACTGGGCACCGTCCAGCGCCGCGAGCATGACGTCGGCGAAGGGCTCCTCCTGCGGAGCACGCACGGCCCGGTCCATGCCCGCCAGCACCGCCGGCCCCGCCAGGAAGTTGCCGAGCACGACATACCCCTCCCCCTCGATCGCCCCGGCCCACCCGGTGCACCCCGGCCCGGTCCACACCGCGGTCCGGCCAGCGGCGTCGACGATGCCGACCTGGCGGCGGTCGAAGTCCTCGTCCTCCTGCGCCAGGCGATCGATCACCTCCTGCGGCGCGGCGCCCTCGCGCAACAACTGCAGCCCGAGCGCGCGGAACCGCTGGTTCGTGTAGGCCTGGGTCACCAGCGCCCCGACGCGCGGCGCGAGGGCCGGGACGGCCGCACCCACCGCGAGCGAGCGCGAGGCCGTGGCCACGCCGAGCCGCGCCCCGTCGCGGGACCGCGCCACCACGGAATACGTCACGAGCCCACCTCCTCGTCTCGGCCCGGCCCGGGAGATCACGCTTCGGTGACGGTCCCGGCAGATCCGGCCGCAGCGGTTGCCAGCCGCTCGAATCTACAGCATGATGAAGAAATCTTCACTCTACCGCCCCCAGGTACGGGTGACCCCGAGAGGAGCAGTCACCATGTCCCGTCCCACGACCTTCCGACTCGCCATCGGATCCACCCTCGTCCTCGCCCTCGCCGCCTGCTCCGGCGGCGGGGAGGCGGTCGACATGAACGGTGACCAGGGCGGTGACGCCACCGCGGACGGCGCGGGCGACCCCGCGCCCGAGGGCAGCCTGGTCGCCGCCATCGCGGGCGAGCCGGACCAGCTGGACCCGCACGTCACCACCGCCTACTTCTCCTTCCAGGTGCTGGAGAACGTCTACGACACCCTGGTCGAGCCCGACGTCAACCTGGAGATGCAGCCGGCTCTGGCCGAGTCCTGGGAGACCTCGCGAGGACCAGCTGACCTGGACCTTCCACCTGCGCGAGGGGGTGACCTGGCACGACGGCAGCGACTTCACCGCCGACGACGTCGTCTACTCCTACACCCGGATCATGGACGAGGAGCTGTCCCCGTCGTGGCGCTTCTCGACCGTCGAGTCGGTGGAGGCCGCCGACGAGCACACCGTCGAGATCACGGTCGAGCGAGCCCTCCCCCAACCTGCTGGCCAACATCGGCGGCTACAAGGGCGTGGCGATCGTGCAGGAGGACAACGTCGAGTCCGGGGACATCGACCACCGCCCCGGTCGGCACCGGCCCGTTCGCGCTGACCGACTACACCTCCGGATCCTCGATCACCCTGGAGGCCAACCCGGACTACTGCGGCGGCGCCCCGGCGCTCGGCGGGGTGGAGTTCCGGTTCATCTCCGAGCCGACCACCGCGCTGGCCTCGCTGCGAGTCCGGCGACGATCGCACTGGACCGACAACGTCCCGCCGCAGCAGGTCGCCTCGCTCGACGGCTCCGACGACCCTGGAGCTGGGCCAGGTCGGGTCCAACGACTACTGGTACCTCGCGCTCAACCAGGCCAACGAGCCGTTCGACCAGGTCGAGGTCCGCCAGGCGATCGCCTACGCGATCGACCGCGAGGGCATCACGCGAGGCGACCATGTTACGGCAACGCCGACCGTCAACCAGACCGCGATCCCGGAGTCGAGCAACTGGTTCACCCCGTACGACACCTACTCCTTCGACCCCGACCAGGCCACCTCGCTGCTGGAGGAGGCCGGGGTCGACCCGGCGGACATCCCGATGGAGATCATGGTCTCGACCGACTACCCGGAGACGGTGCAGGCGGCCCAGATCATCGCCAGCCAGCTCGCCGACATCGGCATCACCAGCGAGATCACGTCCGCTGGACTTCGGCGCCTGGCTCGACGAGCAGGGCCAGGGCAACTTCGACATGCTGATGATGGGCTGGCTGGGCAACATCGACCCGGACGACTTCTACTACAGCCAGCACCACTCCGAGGGCGCCAACAACTACCAGGGCTACGCCAACCCGGAGGTCGACGACGCTGCTCGAGCAGGGTCGGACCGAGACCGACGAGGCCGCCCGCAAGCAGATCTACGACGAGGTGGCCGCGACCATCGCCGACGACGCGAGCTACATCTACCTCTACAACCCCGACGTCGTGCAGGCCTGGTCCACCGACGTCTCCGGGCTACGAGGTCATGCCGAACCGGGCGATCCGGTTCCGCGACGCCGCGATCGACTGACAGCCGCCGGCGGCGCGCTGCACCCGGCGCGCCGCACCCGGCGCGCCGCCACCCCTACCCTCCGGGAGCCCCGCATGGCCTACGTCGCCCACCGGCTGGTCCAGTCGGTCGTGGTCCTCTTCGGCGTCACCGTGCTCGTCTTCCTCATCGTGCACCTGGTGCCGGGCGACCCCATCCGGATCGGGATGGGCACCCGCTTCGACCCGGAGGTCTACGAGGCGCTGCGGCAGGCATCGGGGCTGGACCGGCCCCCGCTGGAGCAGTACGTCACCTACGTGGCCAACGCGGCCACCGGCGACCTCGGCGTCAGCTTCCGCTCCGGACAGCCGGTGACCCACCTGCTGCTGGCCCGGCTGCCAGCGACGGTGTCCCTGGCGGTCGTCGGCATCCTCATCGCGCTGGCGGTCTCCTTCCCCGCTCGGCATCCTCTCCGCCGTCCGCAACGGCGGCGCGCTGCGACTCGGTCGTCCGCGGCGGTCAGCCAGCTCGGGCGTCTCGCTGCCCGAACTTCTGGCTCGGGATGCTGCTGATCCTGCTGTTCTCCTCCACCCTCGGCTGGCTGCCCCCGTCGGGCTACACCCCGATCACCGAGGACCCGGTGGAGTGGGCCCGCCGGGTGATCATGCCCGGGGATCACGGTCGGGGTCGTGGCCGGCTCGATCCTGACCCGCTATGTGCGCTCGTCCGTGCTGGAGACCCTGTCCATGGACCACGTGCGCACCGCCAACTCCAAGGGCCTGCCCCGCCGGCTGGTGCTGCTGCGGCACGTCGTCCGCAACGCGCTGGTGCCGGTCATCACCGTCACCGGCACCCAGATCGCCGCCATCCTCGGCGGGGTCATCGTGGTCGAGGTGGTCTTCGCCTGGCCCGGCCTGGGGCTGCTCGTCTACGACGCCGTGCGCGCTCGCGACTACCCGCTGCTCCAGGGGGCGGTGCTGCTGATCGCCGTGATCTTCCTGGTCGTCAACCTGGTCGTCGACCTGCTCTACGCCAAGGTCGACCCGCGGATCCAGCTGGGGAGCGACCAGTGAGCACCCACGATCCCGCCGCCGCATCGCAGGGCGAACACACGGCATACGAGGAGGTCCCGGTGCCCGAGGACGGGCCGCGCGGCTGGCGCCGGACCGTCCTGGCGCTGCTGCGCCGCCCGGTCGCCGTGGTCTCGATGCTGGTGCTGCTGGGCGTGCTCGTGATGGCGCTGCTCGGCGACTGGTTGGCGCCCTACGGGATCAACGAGATCAACATCGCCGACCGGCTGCAGGGGCCGTCGGCGGCGCACTGGTTCGGCACCGACGAGCTGGGCCGCGACATCCTCTCCCGGGTCATCGCCTCGGCCGCGGTCTCGGTGCGCGTCTCGGTGATCGCGGTCTCGATCGCGCTGCTGGTCGGGGGTGACCCTGGGCCTGCTCGCGGGCTTCTTCGGCGGGTGGCTCGACACCGTGATCATGCGCGGCCAGGACGTGCTGTTCGCCTTCCCGGAGATCCTCCTGGCGATGGCGATCGTGGCCATCCTCGGGCCGGGCGTGACGACGGCGACCATCGCGATCGGCGTCGTCTACATCCCCGATCTTCGCCCGGGTCACCCGGGCCAGCACCCTGTCGGTGCGCACCGAGACCTACGTGCGGGCGCGCGAAGTCGCTGGGCGCCAGTCCGTGGCGACAGCATGGGCAGCCACGTGCTGCCCAACATCTCCGCGCCCGATCATCGTGCAGACCTCGCTGTCGCTGGCCTTCGCGATCCTCTCCGAGGCGAGCGCTGTCCTTCCTCGGCCTGGGCGTGCAGCCGCCGGAGCCGTCGTGGGGGCGGATGCTGTTCGACTCCCGCGCGTTCTTCCAGGACGCCTGGTGGATGAGCGTCTTCCCGGGCCTGGCGGTCTTCGTCACCGTGCTGGCCTGCAACCTGCTCGGCGACGTCCTGCGCGACGTCCTGGACGTCGCGCTCGGCCGCCACGGCCCGAGGAGGCACCCGATGAGCAGCGCGCTGGACGTGCGGTCGCCTGTCGCGTCACGATCGGCCCGGCCCGGATCGTGCGCGACGTCAGCTGGTCGGTCGATCGCGGGCAGACCCTCGGGATCGTCGGCGAGTCCGGCTCGGGCAAGTCGATGTCGGTGCTCTCGGCGGCCGGGCCTGGGTCCGGGCAACGCCGCCGATCGACGGCGAGGTGGTGCTCACCACCTCCGACGGCGCCCAGCACGACCTGCTCTCGATGGGCGGCGCCGCCCTCGCGGCGGATCCGCGGGCGGCGCATCGGCTTCGTCTTCCAGGACCCGGCGACCTCGCTCAACCCGATGCTGACGCGTGGAGCGGCAGCTCACCGAGGGGCCCGGAGGTCCACCTCGGCATGACCGCCGAAGCAGGCCCGGAGCCGTGCGCTGGAGCTGCTCGAGCTGGTCGGCATCCCCGACCCGGCGCGCCGGCTGCGGGCCTACCCGCACGAGCTCAGCGGCGGCATGCGGCAGCGGGTGATGATCGCCGTCGCCCTCGCCTGCGACCCGGAGGTGCTCATCGCCGACGAGGCCACCACCGCCCTCGACGTGACGATCCAGGCCCAGATCATCGAGGCGATCCGGGACCTGCAGGAACGGCTGGGCACCGCCGACCGTGTGGATCAGCCACGACCTGGCGGTGGTCGGCGGGATCGCCGACGAGGTCGTCGTGATGTATGGCGGCGAGGTGCTGGAGCGCGCCGAGACCGTCGCGCCTGTTCCAGGACACCCGGCACCCCTACACCCGGGGCCTGTTCGAGTCCCGCCCCCACCTGGGCCAGCGCACCGACGAGCTGCTCAGCATCCCCGGGTCCCCGCCCGACCCCCGCGCCATCCCCCGCGGGTGCGTGTTCTGGGACCGCTGCCGGGACCGCGCCGACGGTCGGTGCCAGTCCGAGCACCCCGACCTGGTCGACCTCGGCGACGGGCACTGGGTGCGCTCCTTCTACGGCGGTGAGGACTCGTGAGCACCGTGCCGCAGGTCGTGACGCCTGCCCCCGTCAGGCAGGGTGAGCCGCTGCTGGAGGTCGAGGGGTCTGCGTGTCCGCTTCCCGGTGCGCGGGCCCGGCCGGCGCCAGTGGCTGTATGCCGTGGAGGACGTCTCCTTCACGATCGGCCGGGGCGAGACGGTCGGCCTGGTCGGGGAGTCCGGGTCGGGCAAGTCCACCATCGGCAACGCGCTGCTGCGCCTGGTGCCGGTGCACGACGGCACCATCCGGCTGGGCGAGACGGACGTGCTCGCCGCGCGGGGACGCACCATCACCGACGTCCGCCGCCGGATGTCCATGGTGTTCCAGGACCCGCTGGCTGCGCTGGACCCCCGCTCCACCGTGGCCGACTCGGTCGCCGAGCCGCTGCGGATCCACCGGATGCGGCCGCCCGGCGGGCGCCGAGCCAGGGTGGCCGAGCTGATGGACCTGACCGGGCTGCCCCGGCGCTTCCTCGACCGCTACCCGCACGAGCTCTCCGGCGGGCAGCGTCAGCGGGTGTGCATCGCCCGGGCGCTCGCGGCCGAGCCGGAGCTGCTGATCCTGGACGAGGCCACCGCCTCGCTGGACGTCTCGGTCCAGTCCCAGATCATGAACCTGCTGCGCAGGTTGCAGCACGAGATGGGGCTGTCCTACCTGTTCATCAGCCACGACCTGGCCTCGGTGGAGCACATGAGCGACCAGGTGCTGGTCCTCTATCTGGGGCGCCTCATGGAGCAGTCGCCGCGGGAGAGCCTCTACCGGGCGCCCGGCCACCCCTACACCCAGGCGCTGATCTCGGCGATCCCGCTGGAGGACCCGGTCGCGGAGCGGGCGCGGCGCCGGATCATCCTGCGAGGGCGACATCCCCTCGCCCATCGACCCTCCCTCGGGCTGCGTCTTCCGCACGCGCTGCCCGCTGGTCGATCCCCGAGTGCGCCCAGGACGTGCCGCCGGCGCACGACCTCGGCGAGGGTCACCGTCGCCCACTGCCTGCGCGCCGGCGAGCAGGTGGTCGGCACCCCGAGTTAGCCCGCCGACCACCGCCGGGCGCCTGCTACCCGCCCGGGCGCCACTGCGGGTCGCGCCCGAGCAGGGCGACGAGCTGGTCGATCCGGCGCTCGGAGCCGGTCGGCACGGACGGCGCGAAGATTCCCGCCACCGCGTGGGCCCGCACCCGCGGCCGCTCATAGGCGAAGGCGGCCTCGACGGCCTCCGGGACCTCGGCATACGGCAGGCTGGCGCCGCGCGCCAGGTCCCACCCGTGCACCGTGAGGTCGACCAGCATCTGGCTGGCGTACTCGCGGGTGCTGATCTGCCCGGACGACACGTGCACCGGGGCGCCCGGGTCGGTGACCTGGCCGAAGGCGAGCATCGAGCCCGCGGTGGCCCGCCGCCACGCACCGGCGGGGTCGGCGCCGAGCACGTCACCGTCGTAGCGGTCACCCACCTGCGCGAGCGACTCACCGCGCAGCAGGTGGGGCGCCCACAGGTGCTCGGCGGTCAGGTGGGCCAGGACGTCCCGGACCGTCCACGCCGTGCAGGGCGACGGGGCCTCCCAGGAGCCCGGGCCGACGGCGTCCACGACGGCGCCCACTGCACGGGCGGCCTCGGGCAGGAGCTGGATCTCGACGCGTTCGTCCATGCCCCTAGCCTGCGCCACCGGTGACCCCGAGCGCGTCCCGGCCCCCCGTGCGCACCGAGCGCCGGGGGCTGGACCCCGTGGCACTGCGTGCCTCCAGGCTCGCCACGACCTCCTGCTCGGCGACCTCCAGCCGCTCCAGCAACTGGGCCTTGGCCTCCTCGGGGCGCCGGTCCACGATCAGGGCGCAGTACTGCCGGTGCAGCCGGAGCACCTCGGCGTAGTCGCCCGGCTCGTCGCTCTCCACCTGCGACAGGGTGAGGTTCATCCGGGCCATCAGCCGGTCGTGCAGGCTGATCAGGTACCGCGACCCGGTGAGGGCGACCGTCTCGGAGTGGCACCGGCGGTCCGCCTGGACCAGGCCGTAGAGGTCGTTCGCCGTCACCGCCTCGGCCATCTGCTCGAGGGTCTCCTGCAACGGTGTGAAGGCCTCGTCCGGCAGGGCCGCCGCGGCGTCGATCCCGGCGCACTCCAGGACGCGTCGCGCGATGTACATCTCCCGCACCTCGTCCACGGTCAGCGTGGTGACCTGCAGGATCCGGGTGCTCGGGTGCCGGGTCAGCAGACCCTCACCCACGAGCGTCTTGAGCACCTCGCGCATGGTCGGCCGCGAGATGCCCAACTGCTGGGCCATCGCCTCCTCGGTCACCGGGTCGCCCGGTTGCAGGGCGCCGTCCAGGATCTGTGCCCGCAGGATCGACAAGCCCTGCTCGGCGACGGTCTCGCGTCGCACCTTCGCCACGGGTGTTCCTCTCCGTCCCGGGGACCGCTGCGTCCCCCTGGTCTGACCTACCGACATGGGCAAACTACCGGGTTCCGGGCGGGCGCGGGTGCGGCCCGGTCACTGCTCGCCGGGCTTGCGGGGTGTCCGGGGACTGGCGATCGTGGCGAGGTCCCGGAACCTGTCGGGCCGGAAGTCGGCGAGCCGTTCGTCCACCTCGCCGCACACCTCGGCCGCCACTGCCTCGCCCAGGAAGGGTGCGAGCGTCACCCCGCTGTGCGTGGCGACGACATACAGCCACTCCTGGTCCACCGCGGGGCCCGCCACGGTCTGCCCGTCGGCCGGCATCGCGCGCTGACCCACGACAACCCGGTCGATCCTCGCGCCAGCAGCCTGCGGCACCACGGCCCGCAGCCGGTCCAGGAACTGCCCGGCCAACGGCGAGTCGGCACCCGGGACCGCGCCCGGGTCGGCCGTGGCGTCCAGGTCCAGTGCCTGCAGGAGCAGTCGTCCTCCGCCGGCCGGCCGCAGGTTCAACCACGGCGTGGTCACCAGCCGCTCCAGGCGCACCGGGACGGGGTCGGTCTCCAGCAGGTAGCCGACCGTCAGGTCGCCCGGCTCCTGGTAGGTCGCCATCGGGACGGTCGTGCCGGCGAGCGCCGCGAGCTCGCCGCTCCAGCGCCCGACGGCCGAGACGACCCGGTCGGCCGACAGCACGGTGCCGTCGTCCAGGGTGACCCCGGTGGGGTCGAGCGCGACCACGGCGTGCCCGGTGCGCACCCGGACCCCGGCCTGCAGCGCCTCCCCCAGCACATGGGCCAGGTAGAGCTGGGGGTGCACGAAGGCCTCCTCGGGGAAGAAGGCGATCAGCTCCGCCGCGTCCGGCACGAGGACGTCGGGCAGCAACGTCCGGGCTCGGACCGGATCAATCTCCTCCACCGGGTATCCGCGCTCCACCATCCGGTCCATCCGGCCCCGCAGGTGGCGTGCGTGCGCCTGGTCGACCGCGTACTCGACGTGTCCGCCGGCGCCCAGCCAGTCACCGCCCCCGGCCGCCAGCCGGTGGTGGGCATGCAGCCCCTCCCGGTTCAGCGCGAAGTAGCTGTCCGGCTCCTTGCCGTTGGAGTTGACCCACGCGTAGGACGTCGCGGAGGTCCCCGCACCGACCGGTCCCCGGTCAACCAGGGTGACCTCGGCACCGCGCCGCGCCAGTCCCGCGGCGATCGAGACACCGACGACGCCTGCGCCGATGACGACTGTCTGCATACCTGCTCCTCGTGGTGGTGGTTGACTCACAGGACCTTGCTCAGGAAGTCCTGGGTGCGGCGGTGCTGGGGGTTGACCAGGACCTCCTGGGGTGCGCCGGCCTCGACCACGACCCCGTTGTCCATGAAGACCACGGAGTCGGCGACCTCCCGGGCGAAGCCCATCTCGTGGGTGACCACGATCATCGTCATACCCGACCGGGCCAGATCCTTCATCACGTCCAGCACCTCCCCGACCAGCTCGGGGTCCAGCGCCGAGGTCGGCTCGTCGAAGAGCATCAGCTTGGGCTCCATGGCGAGCGCGCGGGCGATCGCGACGCGCTGCTGCTGCCCCCCGGAGAGCGAGCCCGGGTAGGCGTGGCTCTTGTCCGACAGGCCGACCCGCTCCAGCAGGCCGAGCGCCCGCTCCCGAACCACCTGGCGCCGCTCTCCGCGGACCCCGATCGGGGCCGCCATGATGTTCTGCAGCACGGTCATGTGGGGAAACAGGTTGAACCGTTGGAACACCATGCCGATCTCGGCCCGCATGCCGGCGACCTCGGCCTCCTTGAGCTCGTAGAGCTTGCCCTGGTGCTCCCGGTAGCCCACCAGTTGGCCGTCGACCGTGAGCTTGCCGGCGCTGATGGTCTCCAGGTGGTTGATCAGCCGGATAAAGGTGGTCTTGCCGGACCCGGACGGCCCGAGCAGCGTCATCACCTCGCCGCGACGCACCTCCAGGTTGATCCCCTTGAGCACCTCGAGGGTGCCGAACGACTTGCGGATGTCCTCCGCCCGGACCATGGGGCGCTCGATCACGTCGGTGTCGGTCATCGCGGCTCCTGCCCCTCGGTGCTCACGGCGCGACGGCGCTGGAGCTGGATGAGTCGTCGCATCCGTCCGCTGGCCAATCGGTCACTGCGGCTGTAGTGCCGCTCGATGTAGTACTGCCCGACGGTGAGCACCGAGGTGACGATGATGTACCAGATCGAGGCGGTGATCAGCAGCGGGATGGTCTCGAAGTTGTCGGCGTAGATGAGCTGGGCCGCATAGAGCAGCTCCGGGAACGCCAGCACGCTGACCAGCGACGTCGTCTTGAGCATCGAGATCGTGTTGTTGCCCGTCGGCGGGATGATGACCCGCATCGCCTGGGGCAACACGATCTGGCGCAGGATCCGGCCACGCTTCATCCCCAGCGCCTGGGCGGCCTCGGTCTGTCCCTTGTCGACGGACAGGATCCCCGCCCGGACGATCTCTGCCATGTAGGCGCCCTCGTTCAGCCCGAGCCCCAGGATCGCCGCCATGACGGGCGTGATCAGCACGTTGGTGTCGAACTGGACGAACTCGGGACCGAACGGGACGCCGAGGGAGAGCACCGGGTAGAGGGCCGAGATGTAGCCCCAGAAGAGGAGTTGGACGAAGACCGGCGTGCCGCGGAAGAACCAGAGGTAGAGCCAGCTGGTCCAGGACAGCGCCGGGTTGCTGGAGAGGCGCATGATCGCCAGGCAGACCCCGAGGACCACGCCGAGCACCATCGCGATGGCGGTCAGCTGCAGGGTCTTGAGCAGTCCGTCCAGGATCCGGAAGGAGGTGAAGTACTCCCCGACCACGTCCCAGCCGAAGTTCTCGTTCGTCAGCAACGTGTTGACGAGCATCGCCGCCAACACGGCGATGATCACATAGCTCAGCCACCGGAAGGGGTGACGCAGCTTCACCACCTGCTGCGCCTGCCCGGCCTCCGCCGCGGGCGTCGTCGAGGCGACCGTCACGGCATACCCCTCCCCGCCATCGCGGGCCAGGCCCTCACTCGATCGCCCCGTTGATCTCGGAGGCCTCGATCGCGATGTCCTGCAGGTTCCACCGGGCCAGGATCTCCTCGTAGGACCCGCTCTCGATGAGCAGGTTGAGCGCGCCGTGGACCGGCTCGACGAGCTCGCTGTCCTTGGGGAAGGCCACCCCGCCGGGGTTGGGGTTGCGCACGAGCGGGCCGACCACCTCGAAGTCGTCCGGGTTCTTCTGCGCCGCGTCGAGCAGCGGGGGCGCGTCCAGCATGACGCCGTCGATGCGCCCGCTCTTCAGGGCGAGCTGGGCCTGGGGTCCGTCCTGGTAGACCTGCGCGGTCGGCGGCTCCTTGCCGTCCTCCTCGCACCGCGGCCCGTGGGCCGGCAGGAAGGTGGACTGCTGCAGCGACCCGCGGATGACGCCGATGTCGACCCCGCAGGCCTCCTCGGACGTGATCCCCTCGGGGTTGCCGGCGGGCACCATGATCATCGTGCCGTTCCAGTAGTAGGTGGCGAAGTCGACGACCTCCTCGCGCTCCTTGGTGTCCCCGATGGAGCCCATCGCCATGTCGACCTTGTGCGCCTCCAGGGCGGGGATGATGCCGTCGAAGGAGGTTGGGATCATCTCGATCTCGACGCCCAGGACGTCGCCGACCGCGTTGGCCAGGTCCGGGTCGAGACCCACCAGCGTCTTGCCGTCGGGGCCCATCGACTCGAACGGCGGATAGTTCGGGTTGATCGCCATCCGGATGACCCCGGCCTCCCGGATGTCCTCCGGGACCTGGGCGGCCAACTCCTCGTCCACCGACACGGCTGGACCGGAGGAAGCAGCGGCGCCGTCCGCCGGGGCGTCGCCGGCGTCCGCCGGATCGTCGCTCGGCGAAGAGTGGAGCCCGCAGGAGGTCAGCAGCAGGGCCGCGGCCAGGGTGAGGCCACCCCGGGACAGGTGGTGGGACAGGGACATGGGAGCTCCTCTTGTCATGGTGTCTGACAGTAAGGCACCTTGACACTGCGCGCGACGGGTCGTCAAGAGGTCCCGGGTTCAATTCCTGGCAAAGTGGCCGCCCACCTACAGTGGAGTCATGCTCAACCACTCCGAGGTCGCCATCCGCGACGAGTCCATCCGGCTGGGCCAGCTGCTCAAGCTGGCCAACCTGGTGCCGGACGGCGCGATGGCCCGGATGGTCATCGAGAACGGCGAGGTGACCGTGGACGGGGAGGTGGTGCTGCGCCGCGGCACCCAGGTGCGTCCCGGCGCGGTCGTGCGGTATGCCGATGAGTCGGTTCTGGTGACCAGCGGCGGCTGAGCAGGTGGTCGGGTCGACCTACCCGCCGTCGCCTCCGTCGCCGACGGCGGCGAGCCCCTCCTCGATGGCCGGCACCAGCCGGGCCCGCAGCGGCTCCACCAGGGACAACGCGTAGGTGTTCGTGATGTGGGAGCCCTGGCGATAGACGAGAACGTCGCCGATCACGGGAGGGCAGTCCTCCAGCGGGCACACCCAGTCGTTCATCGACAGGAACGTGGCCGTCGGCACCTGCTCGGCGGCACTGCGCAACGGCCGGGTGCCGCTGCCGCTGCCCCGGTCGAACTCGCACTCCGAGACCTGGTCGCGGTGTTCGGCCACGCACTCATAGACGCTGAGCTGCCCCGGGTGCGGGGTGTCGGCCAGCACCATGACGGGCACCCCGGCCTCACCCAGGTCGGACCAGTAGTCGACGTAGCCCGCCGTCACCCGGTCGCGCCGCTCCTCCTCGCTGCCCTCACCGGCCTGTCCCTTCACCCCCGAGACCAGCACCACGTCCGGGCGTTCGTCGCCCAGCAACCGGTCCCGGACCGCCGCGCCCCACTCCAGGCAGCCCGCCTCCCCGGTGTCGGTCGAGAGCCAGGGGCAGCCGGACTTGTTGTAGGTCCGCACCTGCCACCCCTCCTGCGCCCCGATCTGCTCCAGCGCGTCGACCCACTGGGCGACCTTGGAGTCCCCCACCACCGCGAGCACCAGGTCGCCGTCGGGGTCGCCCCCGTCGCAGCGGCGCACTTCGGCGCTGCCGGCGGGGGTGGCGCAGCCCCGCGCGTAGATGGCGGGAACGTCCTCGACCGCCACCAGGGGGTCCGGGGTGATCGTCTCCGGGGTCAGGTCGATCCGCGAGATGTCGGGGCCGGCCGCGGCCGGGTCGGGGGTCGCGGTCTCCTCCCCGTGCTCGGGGGCCGCGGTCTCCTCCCCCGCGTCGGGCGTCGCCGTCGCCTCCCCCGGCCCGGGGTCGACCAGCCGGTCGTCCGAGCCGTCGCCGAGCAGCGACCCCGCACCCTGCGCGGACCCGTCGGCCTGCACCACCTGGGACTCCACGCCCCGCACCAGCGCGACGCCGGCACCGGCCCCGATGACGGTGCACGCGGCTCCCGCGACGAGCGCCGCCACGGGCAGCCGGGACAGCACGGCCGAGGTCCGGACCGGGTTCTCCACCCACAGGTAGGTCAGCCGCGCCGGCAGCAGCGCGAAGAGGCAGATCGCCACGCCCTGCCACAGCGCCAGCTCCCCCCACGCCGCGGCGGCGACCACCAGCAGCGGCCAGTGCCACAGATAGAGCGAGTAGGACATCGCCCCGATCCCCCGCATCGGGGCCGTGCCGAGGAACCGGACGGGACCGGCGGCCCGGGCATTGAAGCCGCCCGCGATCACCGCCGCGGTCGCCAGCGTCGGCAACAGTGCTGCATACCCCGGCCAGGCGCTGCCGGTGCCCAGCAGCACGGCGGACAGCAACAGCCCCAGCACCCCTGCCCAGGCCAGCGCGGTGGCGGCCGTCGGCGTCAGCCGCCGCCAGTGCCCCGCCGCGAGCGCGACCAGTCCGCCGATCCCGAGCTCCCACAGCCGCGTGGTCGTGACGAAGTATGCGGTCTCCGGGCTCACCGCCGTCTGCCGCAGCGACCAGGCGAACGAGCCGACGACGACCAGCCCCAGCAGCAGGCCGAGCACCGGGCGGGTGCGCAGCCGGTGCCGCCGCACCAGCCACGCCCCGAGCACCATGAGCAGCGGCCAGACGATGTAGAACTGCTCCTCCACCGCCAGCGACCAGTAGTGCTGCACCGGGGAGGCCACCGAGTCCTCGGCCAGGTAGTCCACCGCCCGGTCGGCCAGTCGCCAGTTGACCAGGTAGACGGCCGAGGCGACCAGGTCGCCACCGATCTCGGCCCAGCGCACCCGCGGGACGAACAGCCAGGTCAGCACCCCCGTGGCGAGCAGCACCAGCGCCGCGGCCGGCAGCAGCCGCTTGGCCCTGCGGGCGTAGAAGGACACCAGCGATACCCGGCCGGAGCGCTCGACCTCGCGCACCAGCAGGCCGGTGATCAGGAACCCGGAGATCACGAAGAAGACGTCGACGCCGGCGAATCCGCCCGGCACCAGCGGCAGCCCGGCATGGAAGGCCAGCACCATGAGGACGGCAACGGCACGCAGCCCCTCGATGTCGGGGCGGAAGGAGTCACGCTCGGGGTGTCGCCCGCTCACCCGCGCACTCTACGTCCGCATGCCCAGCCCGGCAGGGAGGCGCCACGGGTGGCGGCAACGCCGCAGGTGGTGGAGGCTGGAGTATGCCGACAGCTGGCCCCGCGGACCGGGTCGCCCGGGCGATGGAGCAGTGCCCGAGGGAGGACTTCCTGCCGCGCCGGGTCCGGCCCGCCGCCGGCCAGGACACGGCGCTGCAGATCGGCTACGGGTCCACCTGCTCCCAGCCCAGCACGGTGGCCACCATGCTGGAGCTGCTCGACGTGCAACCCGGGGACCGGGTGCTCGACGTGGGCAGCGGATCGGGGTGGACCACGGCGATCCTGGCGCACCTGGCCGGACCGGCCGGGTCGGTGCTGGGCACCGAGCGGGTGGGCGAGCTGGTGGAGCGGGCGGCCCAGGCGGTGGCCCGTGCCGGTCTGCCCGGGGCCCGGGTGGTCCGGGCCGACCCGGACGTGCTGGGCGCGCCGCGCGAGGGCCCGTTCGACCGGATCCTGGTCTCGGCGATGGCCGACGCCCTGCCGCAGTCACTGGTCGAGCAACTGGCCGACGGCGGCCGGATGGTGCTGCCGCTGGACGGCCGCCTGGTGCGCGTCGACCGGCACGCCGACGTCACCGAGCTGGAGCACGCGCCGGGGTGGTACCGGTTCGTGCCGCTCGTCGCGGACTGACGGGTCCGCTCAGGCCGGGTCCGCCTCGACCATGTCCTGGTACTCCGGGTGCTTGTCGATGTAGGACCGCACGAACGGACAGGTCGGGATGATCGTCAGGTTGTCGGCGCGCAGGTGGTCCAGCGTGCCGCGGACCAGGGCCCCGCCGATCCCCTTGCCCTCGTGCTCGGGCTCGACCACCGTGTGCTGCAGGTCGACCGTGGTCCCCGAGGTGACGTAGGTCAGCGTGCCGGCCAGGGTCCCCTCGTGGGTCGCCTCGAACCGGGACTCCGTCGGGTTGTGGGTGACGATGAGATCGCTCATCCGCCCACTCTGGCACTTCTCGTCGGCGGTTGCCTCAGCGCGAGGGGGTGCCGGCGCGCAGGTGGTCCGGGATCTGCGAGCACTCCTGCCCGGTGAGGCGTTCGTCCAGGTTGGAGATCCGCCGCGGGATCGGGCCCCGCGAGGCCAGGTGGATGAACTCGTCCCGGTCGATCAGCCAGTACACGGGCGACCCGCTCTGCTTCTCGCAGGCGGACCACCTCGTCTCCAGGTGGTCGTAGACCTCACCCCAGTCCTCGACGGTGAAGTCGGCGTAGGCCCATTCCGGCTGGATCTCCAGGGCGCAGCCCCGGGCGTGCCAGGCCAAGTCGGTGTCGCGGGCGTCCGGGTCGACCCACGGCATGTCGCTGTTCACCCGGGCGGGGTACCCCTCGGCCGCGATGCACTGCGCCATCGCCGCCGGCCACTCCTCGACCGGGACCACCTGCACGTCCTCGATGTCCTTGGGCAGCACCCAGGAGGACTTGTACAGGTGCGGGATCCAGAGCCACTCCAGCTCGTAGACGTAGCCGCCGGTGGTCAGCGACGTGTGGCCGTCGGCGCTGCCGAGCAGGCTGATCAGGGCCGCGTCCAGCTCCCCCTCGATCCGGGACGGGACGGCCTTCTCGGCCTCCCCGACCACGCCGGCCTCCTGGTCCGGGAGGGCGTCCCCTGCCGGCACGACTGTCCCGGCGTCCCGGACGGCGCCGTCGAGCCAGACCGCGGAGCCACCCACCGCCAGCACGGCGGCCAACACCCCGGCCACGATCCCGGAGCGGCGCGCGGTGGCCCGGCGCCGCGCCTTCTGGGTCAGCGCCGCGCCCGGGCTGACGACCGGGTCCATCGGCTCGGCCGCCTCGGCCAGCAGCGCGGCCAGCCGCTGCTCGCTGCGTGTCGGCACCTTCATCGGTTCCTCCCTCCTCTCCCGGTGGTCTCCTGTGTGTCGCTCCGGTCCGGCTCCCAGGTGGGCAGGGGGCCGTCGTCCTCGGCCAGCACCCCGGACTCCCGCAGCGTCTTCATGGCCCGGGAGGCCCGGCTTTTCACGGTGCCCTCCCGGCACCCGAGGACGCGGGCGATCTCCGCGACCGACAGGTCCTCGTAGTACCGCAGCACGAGCACCACCCGCTGGTCGGGCGGCAGGTCCCGCAGTGCCGCGCGGACGCCGACGACCGAGGCCACCCGGTCGCCCAGCCGGTCCGCCTCCAGGTCGGTCGGCGTCTCGGGCAGGTGCTCGGTCGGCACCTCTCCGGACCACCGGCGGCGCCGGTCGCGCACCAGGAGGCGCACCATCGTGGTCCGCGTGTAGGACTCCGCCGCACCGAGCACCTCCAACCTGTTCCATGCCGCGAAGGTCCGCAGCAGCGCCTCCTGCAGCAGGTCCTCGGCGGTGTGGCGGTTACCGGTGAACAGGATGGCGGCGCGCAGCATCGAGGCGTACCGGGCATCGACGAATGCCGTGAACTCCTCGCTGCGGCGCACCTGTTGACTCCCTTGCCGTCCTGCCCTTCGGGCCCGCCTCACCAAGACAGAGGCGCTGGCCCGGCGATGGGTTCCCGCTGAGGTCCACGGTAGGTGGTCCGGCGGTGACCGCGCCGTCCTACCGCGCGGCGGCCTCGCCCGGCCGCTCCTCCTGGGGGGCCGCGCCGCGGCGCTGCAGGAACCGGTCGATCAGCGCGCCGAGGATGACCGCGAGGACGACGGCCAGGGCCGCCCCCAGCAGGGGGTTTTCCTCCATCCAGTGGCCGGCCACGGCGCCGATGGCCACGGAGTAGGCCGCCCACGAGGTCACCGCGATCAGGTCGAACAGGATGAACCACCCGCGGTGGAACCGGGTGATCCCCGCGGTCAGGTTGACCGCGACCCGCCCGACGGGGATGTAGCGCGCGACGATGATGATCATCGCCCCCCGTTTTCGCAGCTCCCGGTCGGCCCAGTCCAGCATCGAGGAGAGTTTGAACTTCCGGGTGTGCCGCAGCCGCCGCAGCCCCCCGTGCCTGCCGAGGGAGTAGGCGACGTTGTCACCGAGGAAGGCGCCCCCGGCCGCGAGCAGGAACAGCAGCACCAGCGGTGGCTCCCCCACGGAGGCGCTGACCGCCGCAAGCGCGACGACGACCGACTCGCTCGGCAGCGGGGGGAAGAACCCGTCCAGGGCGCACAGCGCAAAGACCACCGGCAGCACCCAGACCGCCCCCGCGTGGTCCTGGATGAACTGGTTCAGAGCGTCGAACACACTCAGCCTCCCGGCGCTCTCGTTGGTGACCCGCCCCTCCAGCGGCGTCCTCCCCCAAAACTACCCTCCCCACCCGTCACTTCCCCCACCGGATTATCGGGTCACCCGCTAGTCCTGCGCTCACACGTGCCCCAGCCAGCGTTCCAACCGGGCCTCCTGCTCCTGGGCCAGCGCCCGCACCAGCGCCACCTGCTCCACTCCCCGTGCCCGCGCCAATTCGCCCAGCGTGGCACCGGACTCCAGCTCCGCGCGCACCGTGGGCACGTCCATCCCGAGCACGCGGGCGGCGGTCGTCAGGTTGGTCCCGCCCGGACCGAGTATGCCGACAGCCGAGTCGGACGTCGCCGTGGCGGTGAGCACGCGGTACCCCTGGTCGCTCTCCGGCAGCAGGTCGGCCGGGGACGTCGCCGGCCCGGACCGCTCCCCGGCTGCCGCAGCGACCTCGTCTCCGTCCGCCCCGTCCCCACCGGCTGCATCCTCGTCGTCCCCGTCCCCCGGGTCCTGGCTGACCGCCTCGGCGCCCCGGTCCGCGTGGGCCCGGGCGCCGGGAGCCACCAGCCCGATCCCGAGCACGCTCGCCGTCCCCAACGTCCCGGCCGTCACGACCGTGGCGATCCGTCGCTTCATGGTCCGTCCTTCCCCGGAGAGGGCGGTCGCCGCGCCCCGCGACGACCTCGAGACCCCATCGTTCCTGCCGTTCCTGGGACCCGCCTGGGAGCCGGGCAAACCCATTGCGCGCACCGGGCGGCGCCCCACGAGGCTGCTGACATGACGGCATACATCTCGCACACCTCGGTCGACTGCCTGGACGCCTACCAGCTCTCGGAGTGGTGGAAACGGGTGCTCGACTACGTCGACGACCCGGAGGACCCCAACGAGCCGGGCCACGACGAGTGCCTGATCCAGTCCCGGGACGGGTCCCACACGGTGCTGTTCCTGGAGGTCCCCGAGGCCAAGTCGGTGAAGAACCGGATCCACTTCGACCTGCGCCCGTCCTCCGGCACGCAGGCCGAGGAGCTGGCCCGGTTGCTGGAGATCGGGGCCAGCCAACTGGCGGACTTCCGGGAACGGTGGGGGCCGGGCACCGGCTGGGTGGTGCTGGCGGACCCGGAGGGCAACGAGTTCTGCATCCTGCGCTCACTCGCCGAGCGGCGCGACCCGGAGCGGCAGCCGGACGACGCCCCGGGGTGAGTCGCGGCGAGCCACCGCGACGGCCGGGCCACCCGATGCGCGCGTTCAGTCGGGGTCGGCCTGCAGCGGCAACGAGGCCGCGAGGCGCCAGCCGCCGTCGTCGGTGTGGCCTGCGCTCAGCTCACCGCCGAGCAACTGCACCCGTTCGCGCAGCCCGATCACCCCGAACTGGGAGACCGCGAACCGCGCCGGCGCGGGTCGGCCCGTCGCGGGGCCCAGCTCGTTGACGACCGCAGCGCGCACCACCTGCTGGTCGACCTCGATCTCGAACCGCACCGCGGCCGCCGCCGGCGAGTGCTTCAGGATGTTCGTTGTGCCCTCCCGGAGCAACCGGGACAGCGTGGTACGCACCCCGTAGGGCACCCGGGCCAGGTCGCCGGTGACCGAGGTGGTGACCGGGTGGTCCAGGTCCTCCAGGGATGCGGCGAGGTCGGCCAGCTCGGAGCCGAGGTCGATGCTGGCCCCGGAGCTGGACACCTCCTCGGTGGTCGCCGGTTCGCGCATCAGCCGAAGCAGCCGGCGCAGGTCCCCCAGCGCCGCCCGGGAGGACTCCCCGATGACCTCAAAGGTCTCCTTCTCGGGACCGTCTGGTGCCTGCATCGCCCCCGCGCTGGACTGCATGGCGATCACCGTCAGGTCGTGGGCGACGATGTCGTGCAACTCGCGGGCCAGTTCGTCGCGCTGCACCTGGATCAGGTCCAGGGCGCGTCGGTCGAACTCCTCGATCTGGCGCCGGGCCTGGGCGCGGGTCACCAGCAGGTAGCGCAGCGACAGCCCGATGATCAGCGCCAGGACGAGCATCGCGAGGTAGCCGGAGACGAAGGCCGAGGAGCTCAGCGCCTGGTCCAGGAGCGGGTTGACGATGGTCCAGGCCACCGTCGTCCCCAGCGCGATGAGCAGACCGTGCCGCACCGCCGCGAACGCCAGGAAGCCGATCACGACGAGGATCTCCAGGGCGAACGTGCCCGGCGGGGTCTGCGTCGCGACGAGCAGCGTCTGCAACAGCACCAGGGGGATCCACGCCCGGCCCGGCAGCAGCGCCACCACCACCCACATCAGCAGATCGACCGCGCAGAGCGCCAGCTCCAGGGCGACGGGCCCGAACCCGTCCGGCCCCGAGTCCAGCACCCGCCAGGCGGTGACGGCGTTGCCGACCAGTGCGACGCAGATGATGACGACCCGCAGCACCAACGGCAACTGCCCCCCGGACCAGAATCCGGGGGGCAGGTGAGGACGGTTCGTCAGCAGACCCACGGGGCGAGGCTACCGACGGCCGGCAGCCGTCCGGCCTTCCTCGGGTCGACTACTGTCATCCGCTATGGATCCGAACGCCGGGGGCGAACCGCTGCGTGTCCTGGTGGTCGACGACCAGAGGCTCATGCTCGAGGCCATGCGGGTCTTCATCGAGAACGATGACGCCTTCACCGTCGTGGGCGAGGCCGCCGACGGTGTCGTCGCGGTGCAGCAGGCCCGCGCGTTGCGGCCGGACATCGTGCTGATGGACCTGCAGATGCCCCGGATGGACGGCGTCGAGGCGACCAGCGCGATCCTGTCCGAGAACCCTGGCACCACCGTGGTGGCGGTGACCACCTTCCACTCCCAGGAGTACGTCATCCCGGCGCTGAAGGCCGGCGCCAGCGGCTACCTGCTCAAGGACTCCGCACCTGCCGACATCGTCGCCGGCGTCCGGGCCGCGGTCGCCGGCGAGTTCGTGATCTCCTCCCGGGTCACCGACGTCCTAGTCCGCAGCGTGCGCGAAGACCAATCGCCAGCGCCCGCGCAGCGGTCCACCCCCGAGGAGTTGGGGTTGAGCGACCGGGAGATGGAGGTCATCGCGCTGCTGTGCGAGGGCCACTCCAACCGGGAGATCGCCCAGCAGATGCACCTGGCCGAGCCGACGGTGAAGTCCCACATCGGGCGGATCATGCAGAAGCTGGACGTCCGGGACCGGGTGCAGATCGTCATCGCCGCCTACCGCTCCGGTCTCGCCCAACTCTGACCGGCCGGGACGTCAGGGTCGCTCGAGCCGCTCCACCCGCTGCTCCAGCGAGATCACCCTCGCGCGCAGGTCAGGAGCGCTCCCGCCGGCGTCGTCCCGGGTGATGACGATGCGGACCAGTTGGACCACGCCCCCCATCACGATCGCGAGCAGGACGATCCAGGCATACCAGGGGATGGCGTCCATGATGGTTCCTTTCGTCTCGGTGCCGCGGGTGCGGCACGACGCCACCATTGACCCACCCACGCTCCCCACGGCATACCGACAAAAGTCGCTGTCTGCCTGCGACAAAAGTGTCCTCACAACCAGTCGACGTGCGGGGCCACCAGCGCGTAGCCGACGAACGCGACCACGTCGAGGATGGTGTGCGCGACGACCAGCGGCATGACCCGCCGGGTCCGGGTGTACACCCAGCCGAACAGCAGGCCCATGGCGACGTTGCCCAGGAACCCGCCGAACCCCTGGTAGAGGTGGTAGCTGCCGCGGATCAGGGCCGAGGCCACGATGATCGTCCAGGTCGAGAGGCGCGCCTGACCCCACCGGGTGAACAGGTAGCCGACCATCACCACCTCCTCCAGCACCGCGTTCTGGGCGGCCGCCAGGATCAGCACCGGCACCGCCCACCACACCTCGGAGAGGCCGGACGCCGAGATCGTCGTGTTCATGCCCAGCTCGCGCGCCAGGAGGTAGAACGCGAGCCCGGGGATGCCGACGACCGCCGCGAGGGTGGTGCCGCCGAGCAGGTCGCGCCCCGGCCGGGTCAGGTCGAAGCCCATCAGCAACCGCGCATCGGCCCGCTCCCGGGCCAGCAGGTGCAGCGCGAGCAGCACCGGCACCAGGGCCAGCCCGATCCCGACCAGTTGGTAGGCCAGGTCCAGCCACGGCCGGTCCGGCACGGTGGAGGTGTTCATCGCCGTGGTCTGCGAGGACAGCGACTCCGGCCGGGTCAGCTTGTTGACGATCGACAGCACCGCCCACACCGCGGACGCGCCGAGGCTGACCCCCAACACCAGGGCGGTCTCCAGGAGCAGTGAGCGTCGGGTGAGCACCACCTGACTGTATGTCGTGCGCCTCACCCGGGCGCACGGCATACGACCAGCGATCCAAGGTCACAGAATGGTCACTTTCATAGACATCGGGTGAGGGGACGGCAAGACTGCCCCCGTCGCCTCGGTTCGGCACGTCCCCATTGTTTTCCCAGGTCAGCCGTGCCCGGGCACTGTCCATATGGGTCCAACGAAAGAAGAGCACCAGTGCGAATCACATCGACTGGGTCACGTCGGCGGCTGCTCGCCGCCGTGGCCGCAGCCTCAGTGATCGCCCCGCTTGCCGTGAGCACCGCATCGACTGCGGCGCCTCAGCTCGACTCGGGCGAGAAGAAGACGTACATCGTGCAGCTGCGCGACAACCCCATCGCCGCCTACCAGGGCGGCGTTTCTGGTATCCCCGCGACCAGCCCGGCCGCGGGCGAGAAGGTGGACGTGCGCAGCGCCGCGTCCCAGAGCTACGCCTCCTACCTGGCCGACCGCCAGGCGCAGGCGCTGGCCGCGGCCGGCGTCAGCCAGGACCGGGTGGTGACCAGCTACGACGTCGCGTTCAACGGCTTCGCGGTGCAGTTGACCGCCGCCGAGCTGAGCGGGCTGACCAAGCAGGCCGACGTGGTGAACGTCTGGGAGGACGAGATCCGCCACGCCGAGACCATCCAGACCCCGGACTACCTGGGCATGACCGGTGAGGACGGTGTCTGGAACGAGTACTTCGACGGCGTCGAAAACGCCGGCGAGGGCATCATCATCGGTGTCCTGGACACCGGTATCGACCCGGACAACCCGAGCTTCGCCGACGACGGCAGCTTCGCCGAGCCGCCCGCCGAGTGGGCCGGGGAGTGCGACAACGCCGAGGACCCCGAGTTCGAGTGCACCAACAAGCTGATCGGCGCCCGCTGGTACGGCGAGGAGTACGGCAACACCATCATCCCCGACGAGTACCGGTCGGCCCGTGACCTCAACGGCCACGGCAGCCACACCGGCGGCACCGCCGGCGGCAACTTCGGGGTCGAGATGACCGCCCCGGGCGGCCTGGTCCTCGGTGAGGGCTCCGGCATGGCGCCGCGGGCCCACATCGCGGCCTACAAGGGCCTGTGGATGACCGCCGACGGCAACGGCAGCGGCACCACCGCCGGCCTGGTCGCGGCGATCGACGACGCGACCGCCGACGGCGTCGACGTCATCAACTACTCGATCTCCGGCTCCCGCACCAGCATCGTCGGCGCGGACGAGGTCGCCTTCCTGTTCGCCGCGGACGCGGGCGTCTTCATCGCCACCTCGGCCGGCAACTCCGGCGACACCGTCGGGGTGTCCTCGGTCGCCCACAACGCGCCGTGGACCACCACGGTCGCCGCGAGCACCCACGACCGCGGCTTCGCCAAGACCCTGACCCTGGGCAACGGCGAGACCTACGAGGGCATCGGCATGGGCGACGCGGTCGGCCCGGCCAGCTTCGTGGACTCCGAGGCCATCCCGGCCGAGGGCTTCACCGCCGCCGAGTCCCGGCTGTGCCTGCTCGGCTCCGTCGACGACGAGGCCGCCGCCGGCAACATCGTGCTCTGCACCCGCGGCACCAACGCCCGGGTGGAGAAGAGCCAGGAGGTCCTGGAGTCCGGTGGCATCGGCATGGTGCAGATCAACAACAGCGACGCCGAGTCGCTGAACGCCGACCTGCACTCGGTGCCCAGCATCCACCTGACCGGCACCAACGGTGTGCCGGTGAAGGCCTACGTCGGCACCGACGGCGCGACCGCCGAAATCTCGGCGCAGGACCCGGCCCCGGTGAACGCCCCGATCATGGCCGGCTTCTCCTCATACGGCCCGGCCCTGGCCGGTGGTGGTGACCTGCTCAAGCCGGACATCACCGCCCCGGGCGTCGACATCCTGGCCGCCTACGCGGGCGACCCGGAGACCGGCGAGGCGACCTACGACCAGATCTCCGGCACCTCCATGTCCGCCCCGCACATCGCGGGTCTGGGCGCGCTGATGAAGCAGGAGTTCCCGGAGTGGAGCCCGGCCGCCATCAAGTCGGCCATGATGACCACCGCGCGGGACACCGACGACAGCGGCGGCCCGATCCAGCGGGCCGGCAACGACGCCACCCCGCTGGACTACGGCGCCGGTGAGGTGCAGCCGGGCCCGTCCTACAACCCGGGTCTGGTCTACGACGCCGGCTGGGACGAGTGGCTGAACTACATCTGCGCCATCGGCCAGCTCGACGGGTGCGAGGAGGACGTCGACGCCAGTGACCTGAACTACCCGAGCATCTCGATCGGGGCGCTCGCCGGGGCACAGACGGTCACCCGCACGGTCACCAACGTGGGCGACGCCGAGGCGACCTACACCGCCGACATCGAGGCCCCCGAGGGTGTCTCGGCGTCCGTGGAGCCGGCCAGCTTCACCGTCGCCCCGGGCGAGACGGCCAGCTACGAGCTGTCGCTCGAGGTCACCACGGCCTCCGCCAACGAGTACGTCTTCGGCTCGATCACCTGGAGCGACGGCGCCGGTCACGACGTCCGCAGCCCCATCGCGGTCCAGCCGTCGGCGTTCGCCGCGGAGGACGAGGTGTATGGCGAGGGCGTCACCGGTGACCTGGACACCATGGTCCAGGCCGGGGTCGACGGCACCGCCACCGCGGGTGTCGAGGGCCTGACCGAGGGCTCCATCGAGACCGTCGAGGTCGAGGCGACCGACGCGTTCCTGGACGACGGGGCCCTCGAGGTCACGATTCCGGAGGGCACCTCGCACGTCCGCTTCCAGATCTGGGACGAGGACTACGACGGCATCGACCTGGACCTGTACTTCGTGGACCTGGCGGCCGGCACGATCATCGCGCAGTCCGCGGTCGGTGGCTCCACGGAGCAGATCGACGTCTCGGACCTGCCGGCCGGTGACTACCTGCTGGCGATCGACTGGTGGGACGGGACGGAGGGCGACACGCTCGACGCCTACGTCACGCAGTACGTCGTGCCGGCCGAGGACGCCGGGAACCTCACGGTCGACCCGGCCGAGTTCGACGTCGAGGTCGGCGACGAGGTCACGGTCAACCTGTCCTGGGAGGACCTGAACGCCGACAGCCTGTACCTGGGCGAGGTGAACTGGGCCCTCGACGGCGAGGACGCCGCACGCACCTTCGTGACGATCGACACCTCGGTCGAGCCCGAGGAGCCGGTCGTGGACCGGTGGTTCGGCCAGGCGCCGGACGCCAACCGGTACGGCACCGCCGCCGCCATCGCCGCCGAGTTCGGCAGCGCTGACACGGCGTTCGTCACCACCGGTGAGGTGTATGCCGACGCGCTCGTCGGTTCGGCCCCCGCGGCTGCGGGTGTCGGGACGCTGGAGACCCCGGGCGGCGACCCCGCCCCGGTGCTCCTGGTGCGTCAGGACAGCATCCCCGCCGTCACCGCGGACTCGCTCGCCGAGCTCGGCGTGCAGAACGTCGTGATCCTCGGTGGCGTCGGCGCAGTGTCCGAGGGCGTCGAGGCCGAGCTCGCCGCCGACTACACGGTCGACCGTGTCTTCGGTGACGACCGCTACGAGACCGCGGCCGAGCTGGCCAAGCTCTACACCCCGGGTGTGGCGAAGGTCTACGTCGCGGTCGGCGAGGAGAACCGGACCGGGCTGTTCGCCGACGCTCTCTCGGGGGCGGCGCTGGCCGGCCACGAGGGTGTGCCGGTCCTGCTGACCCGGACCGACTCGGTGCCGGCCTCCACGCTCGAGGCGCTGGAGCACCTCCAGGCCGAGGAGATCGTCGTGCTGGGTGGCGAGGCCGCCGTGTCCGACGCGGTCGCCGAGGAGATCGGCTCCACGAGCCGGATCGGCGGTTCGGACCGGTACGAGACCTCAGCCATGGTCGCCGACGCCTACGAGGCCGGGGTGGCCAACACCCTGGTCGCGTCGGGTGAGAACTGGCCGGACGCCCTCGCCGGGGCCTCCTACGCCGGCACCAACGGCATCCCGGTGCTGTTGACCCGTCCGGCCTACGTGCCCGCCAGCATCATGACGAAGCTGGGCGAGCTGACCCCGGAGAGTCTGACCATCCTCGGTGGACCCAGCGCGGTCTCCCAGGATGTGGAGGACGCACTGAACGAGGTCTTCCCCTGGTGATCAGCACCTGCTGAGCACCGCACAGGGCGGGCCCGTCCCCTTCGTGGGGGCGGGCCCGCCCATTTTCGTAGTGGTTTTGTCGCCCTCCCCCCATTTTCGTAGTGGTTTTGTCGCCCTCCCACGCATTTTCGTAGCGAGTTTGCACACCCCGGCCAGGGCAAAACCGCTACGAAAAGGCGGACGCGCGCGGTCAAACCCGCTATCAAAATTGGAGGGAGGCGAGCAGGGCGAAGCTCACCAGCCAGTGCGTCGCCATGAAGTCCCCCTCGGTGATCTCCGGCAGGACCGCGCCGACCTGGGCCGCGGCACCCTCCCGCAGCACGTCGGCGGCCTCGGCGTCGAGGTGCCCGGCGAGCGCCCGCAGCTGCCAGGCCCGGGACAGGGCCAGCCCGTGCAGGTGCACCAGCTGCCCGTCGGAGCCGTCCCGCACCTCTGGCGGCTCCAGCAGGTGGGCGTGATCCCCCTGCCCCAGCCCTGGCAGGAAGGTGCGCAGCCACGGGCCGAACTCCTCCCCCAGCACCTGGCTCATCAGCTCGGCCTCGGACAGCGCCGGGGAGAGGAAGTCGGTGCCCGACGGCTCGGTGCGGGTGTCGTATGCCGTGTCCCCGGCAAACCAGTCCAGCGCCCGCCCGCGCACGGCCGCCACGACCTCGGGCCGGTCCAGCCCGTCCGGCCCGTAGGCGCGCAGCAGCAGCGACAGCGCGAAGGCGTCGTTCTGGTGCTTGCCGTGCCGCACCGGGTAGACCTGCCGGGGCAGCCAGTCGACGACCCGCCCGGCGACGAGGTCCGCCAGGGGCGCGAGCGCCTCGGCCCACCCGGCGGCCGCCTCCGCAGCGGGCCCGTCCCCCGCGGCCAGCTCCCGCAGCCGCACGGCCAGCATCGCGGCCCACGCCCACCCGTAGGGCCGCTCGAACCCCGGCCGCGCCCGCAGGTAGTCCACCTCCACCGCGAGGTGCTCGGCGGTGAGCCGCTCGTCCAGCAGCGCCACGACCGGCTCCAGCTCGCCGGCGTCCGCCAGCGCCGGGGCGGCGCGGTCCAGCAGCGTCGCCAGCGACCACTGCATGTGCACGCACGAGTGCCAGTCGAGGCTCCCGTGGAAGGCCGGGTGCAGCCGTTGCGGGGTGATGTCGGTGTCGTCGGGACCGTGGGCCGTGTGGCCGGAGCTGTAGGGGTAAGGGGTGCCGATCACCTCGCGGGCGATGCGGGCCCAACCCACGGCCTGGTCGGTCAGGGTCGTGTCCGGTGCCATCCCCCAGTTCTACCGTTCCTATGCTGGCGGCCATGACGCTGCCCTCGGACGCCACCGCCTACTACCTCCCGCTCGACGAGGGGAGGTTCCAGCCGACCGTGCACGCCCAGGGGGCCTGGTCGGACCAGGAGCAGCACATGGCCCCGGTCTCCGGCCTGCTCACCCGGGCCCTGGAGCAGCACGAGCCGCGCGAGGACCTCCAGCTGGCCCGGATCTCCTTCGACATCCTCGGCATGATCCACGCCGAGGAGAGCACGGTGCGCACCCGCACGCTGCGGCCGGGCCGCACCATCGAGCTGGTCGAGGCGACGATGAGCGTGCGGGACCGGGACGTCGTCCGGGCCACGGCCTGGCGGTTGTCCCGGCAGGACACCGGCGAGGTCGCGGCCCTGGAGGACCAGCGGCTGCCGGACCCGCCGGGGTGGGACCGCAGTGACCGTATGCAGATCTGGGACGGCGGCTATATCGCCTCCCTCGCGTGGTGGGCCGACCCGGAGTCCCGGCCGGGTCGCGCGCGGGGCTGGCTGCGCACCGACCTCGACCTGGTGCAGGGCCGGGAGAGCAGCGGGCTGGCCCGGTTTGTCGGGCTGGTCGACACCGCCAACGGGATCGCGACGCGGCAGCCGCCGGGCACCTGGATGTATCCGAACACCGACCTGGGCATCCACCTGCACCGCACCCCCGGCGGCCCGTGGGTCGGGATGGACACCTCCGTCACCTGGGGCTCCGACGGGGTCGGGATCACCTCCACGGTGTTGCACGACGAGCAGGGGCCGGTCGGTCGGGCCCAGCAGATCCTCACGGTCCGCCGGCTCCCGGCGTAGGGGCCGGCATCCACCGATCGGTGGATGTCGGCGTCCACCGGGTCGCCCGGCAGGTGTGACCGCGCGGTCGATCCCCTGGGCCGGCGGCGTCGGCAGGCTGGGGGAATGGGAATCATCGAGGTGGACCGCCTCACCAAACGGTATGGCGACCGCACCGTCGTGGACGGGGTCAGCTTCTCCGTCGAACGCGGTGAGATCTTTGGCATCCTGGGCCCCAACGGCGCGGGCAAGACGACGACCGTGGAGTGTCTCGAGGGTCTGCGCGTGCCGGACGGTGGCAGCGTTCGGGTCCGGGGGATCGACCCGAGGGACGAGGGGTCCGAGCTCGCTGAGGTGCTCGGGGCCCAGCTGCAACAGAGCGACCTGCCGGACAAGCTGCGGGTCGGCGAGGCGATGGAGCTGTTCGCCTCCTTCTACCGGGCGCCCGCCAACTGGCGGGAGCTGGTCGGGGCGCTGGGTCTGGCCGACCGGCTGCGCACCCCGTTCGGGCAACTGTCCGGCGGTCAGCAGCAGCGCCTGTCGATCGCCCTCGCCCTGGTCGGCAACCCCGAGGTCGCGGTGCTCGACGAGCTCACCACCGGCCTGGACCCGCAGTCCCGACGGGACGCCTGGGGTCTGATCGAGCAGGTCCGGGACCGGGGCGTGACGATCCTGCTGGTCACTCACTTCATGGAGGAGGCGGAGCGCCTCTGCGACCGGCTGGCCGTGATCGACTCGGGCCGTCTCGTCGCGCTCGACACCCCGGCCGGGCTGGTCTCACGGGTGACGGACCGCCAGCGGATCCGGTTCTGCCCCTCCGCGCCGCTGGACCCTGCGGTGCTGGCGCAGCTGCCGCAGGTGGACTCCGTGGACCGGGCCGGCACCCACCTGGTGGTCACCGGCGACGGCGACCTGCTGTTCGCGGTCGTCACAGCCCTGGCCGAGCACGGTCTCCGGGCCGTCGACCTGCGCGTGGAGCAGGCCACCCTGGACGACGCCTTCCTCGCCCTCACCGGGCGCCCCATCGACGACCACGCCACCCGCTGAGGAGCCGCGATGACCACCCTGCCCCGACTCACCCTCACCGAGACCACACTGTTCCTGCGCGAGCCGTTGAACGTCTTCTTCGCGGTCGGATTCCCCCCGCTGCTACTCCTCGTCCTCGGCGCGGTCCCCTCGTTCCGGCAGCCGGAGGCCGGGCTCGACGGCCTGCGGGTCATCGACCTCTACGTCCCGATCCTCGTCGCGACGGGGATCACCCTCTTCGCGTTCACCGGCCTGCCGCAACAGTTCGCCACCTACCGGGAGAAGGGGTTCCTGCGCCGACTGCGCACGACGCCCGTCCGGCCCCGGACCATGCTCACGGCGCAACTCCTGATGTGCACCGCGCTGGCGCTTGTCACCACGGCCCTCGTCGTGGGCCTAGCTCGCCTGGTCCTCGACGTCGCCCTGCCCCGGCACCTGCCCGCCTTCCTCGCCGCATTCCTGCTCTGTGCCCTCGCCCTGCTGGCGCTGGGGCTGCTGGTGGCGGCGCTCGCCCCGAGCGGCAGGGGGGCAGGGGCCATCGGGACCGTGCTGCTGTTCCCGGTCCTCTTCTTCGGCGGGCTCTGGCTGCCGCGGGAGTCCATGCCGGAGGTGCTGCGCACCGTCAGTGACCTGACCCCGCTCGGTGCCGGCGTGCAATCATTGCAGGACGCCGCAGGCGGACAGTGGCCACAGGCGCTGTCCGTGGCCGTCCTGCTGGCGTGGGCGGCCCTGGCCGGCGCACTGGCGGCGCGCTTCTTCCGGTGGGAGTAGGTTCGGTGAGCACGGAACTCCGGTCTCCCGGCACGGACGAGGTCTGGGCCCGGCGGGAGGCAGTGACGATGGCGGCGCTGCCCTACCTCCTCCTGGCGGCGCCGACGGTCATCACGCTGTTCCAGCCGCAACCGGTGCACCTACCCACCGCCTTTGCCCTCACCAGCGTGGCGGCGGCGTGGGTGGCCTGGTTCGTCACCGCGCACCCGCAGTGGCAAGACCACCGCCCTCCCATGGCGCTCTACTACGCCGGGCTCCTCGCGCTGGCCAGCGCCCTGGTCGTGCTGGCCCCCTGGTACGGCATCTTCGCCCTGATCGGTTACGTGCACGCCTTCGAGTGCCTCCGGGGGCCAGCCCGGTATGCCGGGGCGACCGGGACGTCGATGATCCTGGCCGTGACCTACCTGGGCGGGCTGAGCCGGATCGACGGCACCGACTGGTGGCTGTGGCTGGGCGTCACCCTGGTCAGCACGGCCCTGTCGTCGGCCTTCCTGCACGCCACCGAGATGTGGGAGCAGCAGGCTGCGCTGCAGCGGCGTTCGCTGGCCCAGCTGCACCAGGCCAACGCCCGGCTCGAGGAGGCACTGGAGGAGAACGCCACGCTCCAGGCCCGCCTGGTGCGGCAGGCCCGCGAGGCGGGCGTGCTCGACGAGCGGCAACGGATGGCCCGCGAGATCCACGACACCCTCGCCCAGGGACTGGCCGGGATCCTGGCCCAGGTGCAGGCCGCGGAGCAACACCTCGGCGACCCCGCCTCCGCCGGGCGGCACCTGGGCGCCGCCGGCGAGCTCGCCCGGGAGAGCCTGGGGCAGGCCCGCCGCACGGTGCACGCTGTGGAGCCGGAGTTGCTGGCGCACGCCCGCCTGCCGGAGGCGCTCGACGGGGTGGTGCGTGCCTGGTCGGCCCGGCACCGGGTCGCTGCCCGCCTCACGGTGACCGGCGACCCCCGGCCGATGGACACCGAGGTAGAGGTGACCCTGCTGCGGGCCACCCAGGAGTCGCTGACCAACGTTGCCCGGCACGCCCGGGCCAGCAGGGTCGGCCTGACCCTGTCCTACATGGAGGACCTGGTGACCCTGGACGTGCGCGACGACGGGATGGGGTTCAACCCGCGGTCGGCGCGGCCCACCGGGCCCCCGGTCGGGGGCTTCGGGCTGGTCGGCATGCGGCAGCGGGTGCAGCGTCTCGCCGGACGGCTGGACATCGAGTCGGCGCCCGGTGAGGGGACGGTCGTCTCGGCGACGGTCCCGGCCATCCCTGCCGGGGTCGGCCGATGATCTCGCTGCTCATCGTCGACGACCACCCGGTCGTGCGGGACGGCCTGCGGGGCATGTTCAGCGCCGACCCGCGCTTCACCGTGCTCGGCGAGGCGGGCGACGGCGCGGAGGCAGTCGCCGCGGCGCGACGCCTGGACCCCGACGTCGTGCTGATGGACCTTCGGATGCCTGGCACCGACGGTCTCCAGGCCATCCGGCAGCTGTCCGAGCTCGGGGCCAGGTCCCAGGTCCTGGTGCTCACGACATACGACACCGACCGCGACGTGGTGCCGGCGATCGAAGCGGGGGCCACCGGCTACCTGCTCAAGGACGCCCGCCGCGAGGAACTGTTCCGGGCCGTCGAGGCCGCGGCGCGCGGTGAGACGGTGCTCTCCCCCCGCGTGGCGACCACGCTGGTGGGCCAGGTCCGCCGACCGGCGGCCGAGCCATTGTCGGCACGCGAGCTCGAGGTGCTGCGGCTCGTGGCCGGCGGCTGCACCAACCGGGAGGCCGCCAGCCGGTTGTTCGTCAGCGAGGCCACGATCAAGACGCACCTGCTGCACGTCTACGCCAAGCTCGGCGTCAACGACCGCGCCGCGGCCGTGGCCACCGCGTTTGCCCGCGGCTACCTGGCCCCGGACCCCGGTTCCGCGACGTGACGCAGCCCCTCGTCGGGGCCTTGACCGAAACGTGACCAAACTTCTTTGAGAAACCGTGCAACGTTCCTGCGCCCTGCCACGTCTCTCTAGGTGTCGGGGACGGGCAACCTCCGACACCACGCGCTGGGAGGGACCGCTCGGGGGCGAGCGGGCAGGCGCAGGGGGGATTGAGGGAGGGGTGCCGGCGCAGGGGGCCGGCACCCCTCCCTCATACAAAAACCTCCCCCAACGAACCCCCAGAAAAAAAGTTTCGGCAACCATGCAACCCTTCGCCACCCCCGGTGCGTCTATGGGGTGTCGGAGGCGGGCACTTCCGACGTAGCACCGGGAGGGACTGCTCGGGGGCGAGCAGCGGTGCGGAGGGGTGAAGGCAGGGCGCCAGACATGGGAGCTGGCGCCCTCCTTCATGCCCGGGGACGATTCGCCCGCGACGCACCACGAAATCCGATGGATCCGCATCGGACCCCGCTGCGTCATAGGGTGAGAACACGAGGAAGGTGACCTATGTCTGCAACCACGTTCCAGCACCGTCCGCTCCTCAGGGGGACCGGCGCCCTCGCGGCGACGACTCTGGCGTTCGCGCTCCTGACCGGCTGCGGCGACTCCACCGACGAGGAGACCCCCGGCGCGACCGACGGCGCCAGCGAGCCCAGCGACCCCGCCGAGGAGAGCGAACCGCCCGCCGACGACGGGGCGACCGAGACCGAGGAGACCACCGTGATCCCACCTGACGACGGGGCCTCGGCCACCGCCCTGCCCACCAACGAGGTGCCCGAGGAGATCGTGCAGGCCGAGGAGACCCAGGAGGCCGTGACCGACCTCGCCGAGCGCGAGGGCGTCTCGGAGGATGAGGTCACCGTGGCCGGATACCGCGAGGTGAACTGGCGCGACGG
Organism: Ornithinicoccus sp.; assembly: GCF_057176825.1. Lineage (NCBI taxonomy): Bacteria > Bacillati > Actinomycetota > Actinomycetes > Micrococcales > Intrasporangiaceae > Ornithinicoccus > Ornithinicoccus sp. Next base: position 3,858,820 of record NZ_CM169976.1, read on the forward strand.
CTCCATCGGCTGCCCCGAGCCGGGCCAGCACTACACGATGGCCCTGGTCCCCGGACGCCAGCTGATCCTGGCCGTCGACGACACGCTGTTCGCCTACAACGCGGCCGACGGCAAGCCCTACTCCTTCTGCGCGGACCCGCAGGACCCGGCGCCCGGCGAGAGCCGCTGACGGGAGCTTCCCGTATGCCGACACCCACCTCGGGTGGACGGCAGGCCCGTATGCCGGCGCTCACCTCAAGTGGGCAGGCCGGGCGAAGCACAGGGCCAGCAGCGCCCCGAGCGCCAGCGCGAGGGCCGGCACCAGAAGGGCGTCGGCCATCGCGGCGGAGTAGCCGGCCAGCAGGTCGGGCGGGAGTGAGCCCGACGGGAGCGGGCCGGCCTCGCCGACCCCGGTGTCGCCCGGCATCCCGGGGAGCCGCGCGGCCAGGCGGCTCTGGATGACGGCCGCGATCGCGGCGCTGCCCAGCACGGCACCGACCTGCCGGGTCGCGTTGTAGACCCCGGACCCGGCACCGGCTGCCGCCAGCGGCAGGTTGCGGGTTGCGGTCGTGCCCAGCGGCGCCCACAGGAACGCGCTGCCGATGCCAAAGAGCCCGACCGGCCCCAGGATCTGCCACACGCGCGTCTCCGGCCCCATCGTCGCGACCAACCAGAACAGGGCGCCGGCCGACACCAGGAAGCCGAACAGGGACAGCCCCCGCGGGTGCCACCGGTCCACCAGCCGACCGACCACCGGCGCCAGCACGAACGAGGCCACCGCCATCGGCACCATCAGCAGCCCGGCCTGGGTCGGCGAGAAGCCGTGCACGATCTGGGCCCAGAGCATGAACGGGAACGCCATGCTGGTGACCGCGAAGGAGACCAGTGAGATCCCGGCGGTGGCCAGCGAGAAGTTGCGGTCGTGGAACAGGCGCAGCGGCACCAACGGCTCGCCGCGCATCCGGGCCCACCAGACCAGGGCGATCGCCAGCACCACGACGCCGCTGCCGATCAGCAACGGCACCGAGAGGACCCCGGTGATGGTGCCCCAGTCGTAGCGTTCCCCCTCCTGGATCCCGAAGACCAGCAGGAACATCGCGGCGGCGGACAGCACCACGCCCACCCAGTCGAACTCGTGGCTGTGCGTGGGCAATTGCGGCACCCACCGGGCGGCCAGCACGAACGCGACCACCCCGACCGGGACGTTGACGAAGAAGATCCACTCCCACCCCCAGCCGTCCACCAGCACGCCACCGAGCACCGGCCCCACGAGGGTGGCGATGCCGGCGGTGGCGCCCCACAGGGCCATCGCGCTGCCGCGCCGCGCCGCGGGGAAGGTGCGGGTGATCACCGCCATCGTCTGCGGGGTCATCATCGAGGCGCCCAGTCCCTGGAGGGCCCGGGCCGTGATGAGCTCCTGGACTGTCCCGGTGAGCCCGCACCACAGCGAGGCGAGGGTGAACACGGCGAGCCCGGCCAGATAGACCTTCTTCGGGCCGATCCGGTCCCCCAGCCGCCCCGTGATCAGCAGCGGCACGGCATACGCGAGCAGGTAGGCACTGGTCACCCAGATGACCTCGCCGACCCCGGCCCCCAGCCCGGCCATGATCGAGGGCACCGCGACCGAGACGATCGTGGAGTCCACCAGGATCATGAAGAAGCCGATCACCAACGCCCACAACGCCGGCCACGGGCTGCGACCGTCGACCAGGTCGGTCTGCTGGGCGGCGCGGGTCTCGGTCACCGCAGCAGTCTGCTCCCCGCCCCTGACAACGGCTTCGGAGGGGGTCAGCGGCGGCTGAGTCGGTGCACCAGGCCGGCGCGGACCTGGGGCCACTCGGTGGCGATGATCGAATACACGGCCGTGTCGCGCAGGCTGCCGTCGGCCATCCGGCTGTGCGAGCGCAGCACGCCGTCGAGCTTGGCGCCCAGCCGCTCGATCGCCTGCCGGGACTGGTGGTTCATCCAGTGCGTGCGGAACTCCACAGCGGGGCAGCCCAGCACCTCGAAGGCGTGGGTGAGCAGCAGCAGCTTGGACTCGGGGTTGGTGCCGGTGCCGTGCGCCGACGCGCGGTTCCAGGTGGAGCCGATCTCGACCCGCGGCAGTTCGCGGTCGACGTTCATGAAGGTCGTCATCCCCAGCACCCGTCCGCTGCTGTCGCGCACCGTGAAGGGCACCATCGACCCGGCCTCCTGCAGCGCCAGCCGCCGGTCGATCTCGGCGGCCATGCCGTCGGGGTCGGGGACGTGGGTGTACCAGAGGTTCCACAGTTCTCCGTCGCGCGCCGCGTCGACCAGCCCGTCGTGGTCCTCGGCCCGCAACTGCTCGAGCCCGACCAGCCGTCCGGACAGGGTGGGCGCGGCCATTTCCATCACGAGGCTGAGGCTACCCACACCCCCACCCCACCACCCCCACCGGACGCCTCGTCTGGCGGCCCCACAGGCATCCAGACGGGTGGCCTGGCGATTTCGAGGGGCACCGGACGCGTCGTCTGGCGGTTTTCTAGGGGCACCGGACGCGTCGTCTGGCGGTCCCACAGGCATCCAGACGCGTCGTCTGGCGGTCCGCCCGGGTCGTGACGAAACACACCCTGACCGGGGCCGATACCGCCTGCGCAGATTGTCGACAATGTCGTACCATGGAGGTGGCTGATGAACCGGCGGGGTCCGCACGTCGTCGCCACCCATCCCCTACTCGTGAAACGGATCGCTGCACCATGACCGGCCCCTATGGCATCGCCCCCCGGACCTCTCCCACCATGTGCCCCCGCTGCGGCGCCCGCGTCGACCTCACCTCGAGCGGCACCGTCGCCCCCCACAACACCCGCGTCGCGGGCCCCTCCTGCGCCGGCTCCGGCATGCCCCCGGGCGCCATCCCGCCCTGGCCCGGCACCGTGAAGCTGGCCACGCCGATCCGTATGCCGAGGGTCCGCTTCACCGGGCTCGCGCGCCGCCCGAAGACGGACGCCAAGGCCCCCAAAGCCACCTCCTGACCCACGCCCCACCCCCAACCGGACGGGTGGCCTGACGTCCTCACCGCACCGGACGGGTGGTCTAGCGGCCCCAGCCCGCACCAGACGGGTCGCCTGGCACTCCCGCGGGTGCCGCGTCGGGAGCCGATCGCCAGACGAGACGTCCGGTGCCCCGCCAGAACCGCCAGACGGGGCGTCCGGTGCCCCGGTAGACCGCCACACGGGGCGTCCGGTGGCGGGGGGCGGCGGGGGGACGGTCAGAGGACGGCGACGTTGAACCGGTCGACCATCACCCGCACCCGATCACCCGGCTCCAGCACCTTCGACTGGCTGGCCAGCCCCTCCATCGGCCCGATCCCGTCGACGTCGAGGGTGGCGTGCTGCGCATCCGCGACGGCCACCGACCCGGTAACGGTCGCCTCGAGCGGCCCGTCGGAGTCGACCCAGAGCCCCGAGCGCCGCAACGCGAGGGTCAACGGCCCACCCTCCGGTATGCCGACAGTCCGGGCGATCCGCTCGGCACCTTCGCCGGTGAGGACCGAGCGGTAGCCCAGGAACCGCGCGACCTGTTCGTCCACCGGCGCCTGCCACACCTCGCGGGTCGGCCCGTGCTGCACGATCCGCCCGTCGAACATGACGGCCATCTCGTCAGCGACGGTGAACGCCTCGTCGTGGTCGTGGGTGACCAGCAGCGCCGTGGTGCCGGTCTCGACCAGGATGGATCGCAGGTCGGTGGCGAGTCGTTCGCGCAGCGCCCGGTCCAGCGCCGAGAGCGGCTCGTCGAGCAGCAGCAGCCGCGGCTCTGCCGCCAGCGAACGGGCCAGCGCGACCCGCTGCTGCTCGCCACCGGACAGGGTCGTCGGCCGCCGATCGGCGTAGCCGTCCAGCCCCACCAGGGCCAGCAGCTCGGCGACGCGGTCCGCCCGCACCGTGCCGCCCACACCCCGCAACTTCAACGCATATCCGATGTTGTCGCCCACGCTGAGCTGCGGGAAGAGCTGCCCGTCCTGGAACATCAGCGCGAAGCCCCGCCGGTGCGTCGGCACTCCCGCCAGGTCCCGCCCGTCGGCCAGCACGCGCCCCGCGGCCAGGTGCTCCAGCCCGGCAATGGCCCGCAGCAGCGTCGACTTGCCGCACCCGGAGGGCCCGAGCACCGCCAGCACCCGGCCCTCAGGCAGCGCCAGGCTCACGTCGTCGACCGCGGTCTTGCGGTCGAACCGGACGGTGACGCTCTCCAGTTCCAGCACCAGGTTCCCTCTCGCCCGCGGGCGACAGGGGCGCCGCCCGCCACTAGGTTAGGTGGCAGCCGGGCGACCGGCGTCCGGCGCGACGCCTGGAGGCAGTCATGGCCAATCACGTGTATGCCGTGTCCGAGCTGGTCGGCACCTCACCTGACGGGGTGGAGACGGCGGTGCAGAACGCGCTGGCTTCGGCCCAGCAGACGGTGCGCAACATGGACTGGTTTGAGGTGACCGAGATCAGGGGTCACCTGGGCGACGACGGGCAGGTCGCGGACTGGCAGGTCGGGATCAAGCTCGGCTTCCGCGTGGAGAAGTAGCCGACGCGCCGAGGGGGTCTCACGGGTCGAGACGCCACCGGAAGACGACCTCGGGCCGACCGGTTCCCCCGAGCCGGTGGCTGCGCACGGCGGCCCCCTGGTCGACGAGCCGCTGCAGGTAGCGCCGCGCCGTCACCCGCGACGTGCCGACCTGCTCGGCCACCTCCGACGCGGACAGCCCGTCCGGGTCGGGGCGGTCCCGGAGCACGTCGATGACCCGGTCGAGCAGGTCCGCGCTGAGCCCCTTCGCGGGGATCGCACCGGTGACGACCGGCTGGTGCAGGTCCGCCAGCAGGGAGTTGATCCGCCCCTGGTTGGTGTCGGGGCTGTGCACCAGGTCGCCCCGGTAGCGCCGGTAGGCCTCCAGCCGCTCCCGCAGGTCGGCGAAGCTGAACGGCTTGAGCAGGTACCCGACCACCCCCAGGGACACCGCGAGCCGCACCAGTTCGGTCTCCCGTGCCGCGGTGATCGGCAGGAGGTCGATGGCGCGTCCGGAGGCGCGCACCGACCGGGCGATCTCCAGGCCATGCCCGTCCGGCAGGTTGAGGTCCAGCAGGACCAGGTCGATCTGCTCCTGCCCGAGCGCGCCGACCGCATCCCGGGCGGTCCCGGCCGTGGCGACGACCCGGAACCCCTGCACCCGGGCCACGTAGTCGGCGTGCCCGGCCGCGGTCAACGGCTCGTCGTCGACGACCAGCACCCGCAGCTCCGGCGCTGGCCCCTCGGGCCCGGCGTTCACGGGGCACTCCCCACCTGGGCGGTGACCGGCAGGGTCACCATGAACGAGGCACCAGGAGGGGGCCCGACGGACACGCTGCCGCCGAGTAGCTGCGCGGTCTGCTGCACGAGCGCCAGCCCCAGGCCCCGCCCGGCGGGCCCGCTGGCCGCCTTGGTCGACCAGCCCTTCTCGAACGCGTGCCGCAGCGCATCGTCGACCAGGCCCGGGCCGTTGTCCGCCACCACGAACACCACCGTGCTCTCCTCGGCCTGGACGTCGACGGTGATGACCTTCGGCTCGGTCCGCTCGTCCTGGGAGAGGGCGTCGATGGCGTTGTCGATCAGGTTGCCCAGGATCGTCACGGCACTGCGCGCGGGCACGGCACCTCGCGGCAGCCGTGCGTCGGGGTCCAGCTCGAGCCGTATGCCGTGCTCGCCCGCCTGGGCGGTTTTGCCCAGGACCAGGGCCGCGACCGACGGCTCCTCGAGGGCGGCCACGACGGCGTCCCGCACCCGCTGCGAGGTCCGCAGCTCCTCGGTCGCGAACTCCACCGCCTCCTCCGCCCGGCCCAACTCGACGAGCGTGATGACCGTATGCAGTCGGTTGGCCGACTCGTGTGCCTGGGCGTGCAGAGCGTCGGCCAACGCCTTCGCGTCACCAAGACGGCCGGACAGGTCGGCCAGCTCGGTCCGGTCCCGGAGCGTGGTCAGGGTGGCCACGACTGCGCCGTGTCTGCGGACCGGCCCGGACGACACCAGCAGGGTTCGCCCGCCGCTGACGTGCGGCACGTCGACGTGCCGGTCCGGGCTGGCGATCATCTCCCGCAACGCGTCCGAGAGTTCCAGCTCCTCCAGCGTGCGTCCGATGTCGCCCGACTGCAGTCCGAGCAGGCGCTGCGCCTCTGGGTTGACGACCTGCAGCCGGCCCTTGGGGTCGGAGATGATCAGGCCTTCGTGGATGGTGTGCAGGACCGCCTCGTGGTGGTCGTCCAGGCGTCGCAGCTCACGGGCGTTCAGACCGCGGGTCGCCTCCCGCACCCGCCGGGCCGCCACCCACGCGCCCAAACCGGACAGCAGGGCGACCGCGCCACCGGCGATCGCGATGTCCGGGACCAGGGCCTGCAGCGCGTCATCCACCTTGGTGCGTTGCAGCCCGACCGACACCAGGCCCTCCACCCGTCCGTCGACCAGGACGGGAACGACGGTGCGCGTGGACAGCCCGAGCGATCCTTCGTAGTCCTCCAGGACGGTCCCGCCCTCCTGCGCCGGGGCGATCGTCCCGACGAAGCGCTCCCCCACCAGCTCCGGATTGGGGTGGGTGTAGCGGATGCCGTCCGGTGACATCACGACGATGAAGTCGGCGCCCGTCCGGTCCAGCTCCCGCGCCACGATGTCGGCCAGGTCGCCCTCGGGGTCCGTCGAGGTCGAGACCGCGTCGCGCACGTCGTCGGTGGCAGCCAGCGTCTCGGCGATCGTCACGACCCGGGTCTGGGTCGTCTCCTCGACCAGCCGGTCCGCCCAGCGGTAGGCGAGCAGGACCGACAGGGCAGCGACGATGAGCGCGAACACCACCTGGATGGTGAGCACGTGGGCGGCGATGCTCCGTGGCTTGCTGAACACTATGACCACAAGGATGCCTGGGCAGGCGTCCCGGGGACAGTCTGACGCTCGGCCGAATCTCGCCGAGCAAAGGAGCTTCCCTTGATCGCCCTGCATACGACGATCAGCATCGTCGCCATCATCCTGCTCATCATCAGGTTCCGGATCGATCCGATCATCGCGCTCGTCGCAGGGTCGTTGTACCTGGGCCTCGCCTCCGGGATCGGCTTCGCGGCCACGCTCACCGCCATCACGACGGGCTTCGGCGAGATCATGGCCAAGATCGGCCTCCTCATCGGGTTCGGCGTGCTCATCGGGTCGCTGCTCCACGCCGTCGGAGCGTTCCGCGCGATGGTCGAAGCGCTGGTGCGGGTGGTCCCGGCCAAACGTCTCCCCTACGCGCTCGCCATGGCGCTGGCGACGATCTTCCCCTCGATCTATGTGGACGTCCAGGTGGTCCTGGCCGCGCCGGTGGCGCGGTCGTCCTCCGGGCTGATCGGTCCACGGGGCCTCCCGCTGCTGGCCGGGGCGCTCGGGACCGGCATCTTCTGCGGCTATGTCTTCGTCGTGCCCGGGCTCGCGGCCGTCTCCATCGCCGGCCTGCTCGAGGTGCCGCTCGGCACCTACCTGCTCTACGGCATCGTCATCGGCCCGGTCACCGCGCTGCTCACCGTGTGGTTGTTCGGACTGCTGTTGCGGACCGGCTGGTGGAAGGCCGATCGGGACGAGGAGGAGCACGAGGCGCTCCAGCAGGCCGAGGAGGAAGAGGCCAACGGCGCCCTCAAGCCCCGATGGCGACCGACCCTCGGGGTGGCTGTCCTGCCGATCGTCGTCCCCCTGCTGATGATCGCCTTCGGGGCGTTCGCTGGGCTGGCCGAGCGGTCCAACGCCTTCATTGAGTTCCTCGGCAACCCGACCTTCGCGCTCTTCGTCGGCCTGCTCGGTGCGTATGCCATGGCCCGGCGCAGCCTCCGGGTCGGCGGCACCTCGGCTGCCTTCGAGAAGGGCCTGCACACCACCGGCGAGATCCTGCTGGTCACCGGCGTCGGCGGATCCCTCGGGGCAGTCATCGAGGCCACCGGCCTGGCCGAGGTCCTCGGCGGGCTGTTCTCCGTCAATGCCGCCGCACCGGTGCTTGTCAGCGTGCTGCTCGCCTGGTTCATCGCGGCCCTGCTGCACCTGGCGATCGGCTCGGTCTCGGTGGCCGCCATCACGGCGGCTGGGATCATCGCCCCGATCCTGGGGTCGCTGGGCGTCGCCCCGGTGGTGATCGGGTTGGCCATCGCGTCCGGATCGCTGTTCGCGTTGCAGGTCAACAGCAACTTCTTCTGGATGTTCAAGGCCCTGCTCGGGCTGTCCACCTCCGGCAGCCTGAAGACGTTGACGGTGGTGACCTCCATCGCCAGCGTGATCTCCATCCCGCTCGTCCTGGCGGCCAGCCTGGTCGCCTGACGGTCTCGGCCGGACCGCTGGACTGCGGTGTCCTCGAGATGAGGACACCGCAGGTCAGCAGGGCCTATGCCGCGCGGGTCGTGGCACCGAGCCAGGGCTCCAGCCCGTCGGCGGCCACCTCCCAGCGCGGGCCGCGGCCGCGCAGCTCGTCGTCGGTGAGCAGCATGCCGGCAAAGGCACTGCGCAGCTGTTCCCGGGCGTCCCCGTCACCGAACAGCCCGGTGAACAGCAGCCGGGTGAACGGTCGCTCCCGGCCCCACGACCCCTGGGCGCCGATGCTCAGCTGACCGCCGGCGCCGTCCCAGACACCGACCTGATCGGGCCGGCTGGCCACCCAGAAGCACCCGCGGGTGCGGCAGCTCACCCCGCCGAGGCCCGCGATGTCGTGCTGCAGCCGGTACGGGTTCAGCGGCACGTCCGCCGTTAACTCCATCCGCCAGGAGTGCCTCCCCTCCCGGTCTCGGAGCGGCCCCCGGTGGACGGCGGCCGCCCATCCCTCGCTGGCGGCGTGGTCGTGCAGCCCCTCCAGGAGGGTCGCGACCGGCAGTTCCGGCCACCCGCCCGAGACCGGGACCCCCGGGCGGGCCAGCTGGTCCAGCACCTCCAGCCCTTCCGGCGCGGCGTCGCCGGAGACGGTCACGACGTCGGCGTACTCCACCATGGCGCCGAGCACCTCCCCCACCCCGCGGTGGTCATCTCCGGCATCGCCCGGATAGCGCTCGGACAGCAGGTCGTCCCCGAGCAGGTCCGTCACCAGGCGCGCCCCGTCCAGGGCGACCACGACGCCGGCGACCCGCACGCTCGGGGCCACCTGCCGGTCGTGGCCCAGCACCCGGCACACGGACAACCCGTCGGCAGCCATCGGCAGGTGCACGACGATCGCCTGCCACCGCCCGAGCTGGCCGAGCCGTTCCAGCGTGGGGATGACGTCCTCGCGGACCGCGCAGCTGGCGCAGGCGTGCTCCAGCGGCACGACCTCGCGCTCGAGCACCCCGCTGAGGTCGCTCACCGTCCGGCGCAGGGTCCCGGCCGCGACGTCGAGCTCGTGCCGCACGACCACGGGCTGCGGCAGGTCGAACTGCAGGCCGAGCGTCGCGGCCGCCATGGACTCGGCATGCAGCCCGGTCACCAGGTAGAGCGGGGTCGTCATGGGGCACCTTCCGACGCGGCTAGTTGAGAACGGTTCTCACTATAGCCCAGGGCAGACGCCCGTATGCCGTGGGTCGGCCCACGTGCGGTCAGAACGTGCCGACGTGGCCCACCCGCAGCCGTTCGACCAGACCCATCACCGTCACCGTCAGCACCGAGAGCACGACGGAGGCCGCGAGCGCCATGCCGAGGTTGTCGGCGCCGGGGCGGCTGATCAGGTCATAGATCAGCACCGGCACGGTCGGCCGCTCCGCGCGGGCCAGGAAGCTCGTGGCGCCGAACTCCCCCAGCGACACCGCGAAGGCGAAGCCGGTGGCGGCCAGCAGCGGCCGCAGCATGACCGGGGCCTCGACCGTCCAGGAGGCACGCAGCGGCCCGGCGCCCAGGGCGGCGGCCGCCTGGCGCAGCCGCGGGTCGACGGAGCGCAGCACCGGCGTGAGGGTGCGCACCACGAGCGGCAGCGCGACCATCGCCTGGGCAATCGGCACCAGCACCGGGGAGGTGCGCAGGTCGAACGGCGGCCGGTCCAGGGTGATCAGGAAGCCGAAGCCGACGGTGACGGCGGAGATCCCCAGCGGCAGCATGAAGGCGGCGTCCAGCCCGGCGACCAGCCGGCGGGCCGACGGCAGGCGGGGCCGGCGGGACACCACGACCGCGACGCACACCCCGAGCACCATCGCCAGCACGGTGGCGTCGATCGCGGTGCGCAGTGAGTTCTCCAGGGCCTCGGTGACGCTGGCCCGCATCGCCGGGGAGGCCTGCGGGTCGGACAGCGCGCGGTAGTTGCCCAGCCCCCACTCCCCCCGCACCCGCAGCGACCGCACCACGAGCGAGCCGACCGGCAGCAGGATCAGCAGCACCGCGAGGCCGGCCACGGTGAGCACCGGGATGTCGCCGCGTCCGGGGGCACGCGCCGCCGACCCGGTGCCGCCGCGCTTGAGCGACTGCTCCCGCCGGGACCTGGTGCGGGCCGCGACGGCCAGCATCGCCACGACCGCGGCCAGCTGCACCAGGGACAGCACGGCCGCCGCCCGCAGGTCCAGGAACTGGGTGGTGAGCAGATAGATCTCGGTCTCGATGGTGCCGTACCGCAACCCGCCGAGGGTCAGCACGACCCCGAACGCGGTGGAGCAGAACAGGAACACCAGGGTCCCCGCCGACACGATCGCCGGCGCCAGCGCAGGCAGCGTCACGGTCCGCAGCACCTGCCACGGGGTCGCCCCCAGCGCGGCGGCGCTCTCCTCCGCGCGCCGGTCCAGCCCCTCCCACATGCCGCCGACGGTGCGCACGACCACCGCCAGGTTGAAGAACACGAACGCCATCAGGATCGGCACCCAGTGCCCGTCGAGCCCGAGGAAGCCCAGCGGCCCCCCGCTGGAGAGCAGCGAGCGGAACATCACCCCAACCACGACCGTGGGCAGCACGAACGGCATGACCACGACGGCGCGCAGCAGTCCGCGCCCGGGGAACCGCAGGCGATAGAGGGCAAACGCGAGAGGTATGCCGAGGAGCAGGGTGATCACGCTGCCCGCCGTGGCCATCGCGAGGGTGAAGAGGAGCACCCGGCCGGTCCGGGCCCGGCCGAGCACCTCGGGGATCCCCGAGAGGTCCCAGACCCCGTCCGGCCGCAGGCCACGGTCCAGCATCCCGGTGACCGGCCAGCCGAAGAAGATGATCAGGAAGGCCACCGGCACCAGGGCCAGCACGACCAGCCCCGCGGCAGGCCCGAGCACGTGCAGGCGCGGGCGCCGGCTCGGGCGGGTGGGACGCAGCATCTGGTCGACTTCCTCCACCGGTACTAACCGGATCAGGTTCGAGGGTCTGCGGCGTCCTGTCCTCGCCGCACTCTCAGCGCTGGGGCGCTCCCCTGTCGTGGTCCAGCCACCCTACCGCGGGGGCGTCCGTGCGGACGGCGCTGCCGCGGGGCCCCTGGTCGGGGGCCTCGCTGTCGTCGGCCGGGGTGAGGAGCAGGAGGGTCAGGGCGGCGAGGGCGCCGAGGTTCCATCCGGCGCGGCGCTGGGACTCACGGGTGTCAAGCACGGCGACTCCTTCGTCAGGGGCCCCGTGGTGCACGAGCAGTCACGGTTGCCCACGTGGGAGATGGTGTACACCCGGGATGTCGCAATTGCGTCGCCGCGAGCAGCGTCCCCGCGTGCAGCGCCACCGGGAGGTCAACCCCAGGGAGCTTCCCGGGTCCAGTTGGGTGGCCTACGGCTGCCCGACCCGTGGCGGCCCATCCACCACACGGGGAGGAAGGGGCCGACTCGTCGCGGATCGTCCCTTGGCGGGAACCGCCGCCCGCCGCTTGTCTTTCGCGATGAGCTCGACGTCGGGCCAGTCCTCGCCCTGCACGATCTCTCCGGTGGCACCCGTATCGCGGACCAGGGCCAACGAGAATCCAGTGCCCTCCAACGCCGCCACGACCTGGCCGCGGGCCGCACGGAAAGCCAGCCCCACAGCCTCGGCGAGGGTGAGGTTCTCCCGGGCGCTGAGCAACTCGGCGGCGAGGGTGGGCCACACCGGACCGTGCCCCCTGACGATCCTCGGCCCGCCCATGGTCCAGCATCCCCCAGGATGGGACCAACCCGCGGCGGGCCTGTGGATAACGACCGCCGGATCGCAATCCGGGGCGTCGGGGAGAGGGGTGGCGACAGACTGTGCAGTGCCCCGTATCTCGGGGCAGAGCACAGTGTCCACCACATCCACCAACGAGGCCTCCAGGGTGCGGGCTCCGGCATGCGGGCTCCGGCGTGCCAGGTCCCGCCGTGCCAGGTCCCGCCGTGCCACGGCCCGGCCCCGCGGGTGCGGGACCGGGCCGTGGCGTGGTGCGGTTGACCTCAGGCGTTGCTAGTCGAAGAACACGACGAGATCGTTCTGCACCTGCTGGGAGACCGCGTTGGTGCCGCCGAGCACGATGATCCGCTCCGGGTCGAGGCGGTCGAGCTCAGCGATGGTCGCCTCGGGCAGCGCGTCGGGACGCGTCATCAGGATCGGCCCGCCGATGGAGACCGAGATCGGCCCACCGGTCATGGCGTCGGCGTAGACCTCACCGGTGGCCACGAACACGGCGTTGACACCCGGCTCGTAGTCCCCGGACAGGGCCGCGGCCGTGCCGTAGCGGTCGTCGCCGAAGACCCGGGTGACGGTGCCGTCGGTGTAGGCCTCCAGCTCCGTGAGGACCTCGTTCGAGACGGCAGCCTCGCCGCCCAGCACGATGATGTCGGAGACCCCGAGCTCCCCCAGCGCGGCGGCCGTGGCCGCCGGGAGCTGGTTGTGCCGGGTCAGGAGCACCGGTGCGTTGAGCGCGCCGGCCCGGGAGGCGGCGGCCAGCGCGTCCGGGAAGTCCGAGCCGGCCGCGACGTAGGCCAGGTCACCGCCGACCGGGTAGGTCAGTGCGGCCTCGGCCGCCGTCGCGTAGCGGTCCGCGCCGAAGATCCGGCTCACCTCGTCCTCGGTGTCGGCCAGGGCCAGCTCCTCCAACTGCGGGATCAACGAGTTCGAGACGGCCGCGTTGCCGCCCAGGATCACGATCCGCTGCGGCTCCAGCCGGGTCAGCTCGGCGACCGTGTCGGCCGGCAGCGAGGCGGTGCGGGTCAGCAGCACGGGGGCGTCGTGCGTGCCACCGAGGGCACCGGCCGGCATCGCGTCGGGGTAGTCCAGCCCGGTGGCCAGGAACACCACGTCCTGCCCGGGGCCCCACGAGGTGGCCGAGATCTCCGCGGCCGTCCCGTAGCGGTCCGAGCCCCAGATCCGTTCGACGACCTTGCCGTCCTGGGTCCAGGTGAAGTTCACCGTGTCGGTGGCCGAGCAGGCTTCCTCCGGGTCGGGACGGGCACAGCCGCTGATGTTGTCCGTGCCCGGGTTGGTGCCGGTGTAGCTGAACGTGGTCTCGCCGCTGGCGTCGGTCGTGCCGGTCCCGGTGCCGCTGTTGGCACCGCTGACCGCGAACTCGACGACCGTGTCGGCGACCGGGGCGCCCTCGTCGTCGGTGAGGGTGGCGGTCACCGTGTGCTCGGTGCCCACCTCGGCGTTGCCCGTGTCAGGGTCCAGGTCCAGGTCGTGGGTGACGACCACGGCACCGGGGGCGCAGTCGACCTCCGGGTTGGGGGTGTAGCCGACGACCAGGTTGTCCAGGAACACGGCCGTGTCCAGGATCGTGTCGCCCTGGTCGAAGACCGAGAAGTACACCGAGTGGGCGCCCGGCGTGATCTCGGTGGAGGCGGCCAGCCGCACGGTGGCGGCGCCGTAGGTGTCGCCGCCGTCGGGGCCGGTGCCGCCGTCGAACGCGGTGCCCGCGCCGTTCTCGGGGGTCATCCCGCCGATGCCGGTGGAGTTGATGCTCACCACGTTGCCCTCGGCGTCGAAGGCGAAGTTGTTGGGGGCGCTGATCTCCGAGCCCTCGGTCGTCCACGTCGAGTTGTCGAGCTCGGCGATGAACGCGTCGTTGAACTGGGTCCCGACGTAGACCGGGAACTCCTCGGACATGAACCGGAAGTCGAAGGACAGGCAGTTGGACCCGGTCGGGACGTTGAGGTCGACCTTGAGGATCGTCACGTCCCGGTCTGTGTTGCCGCGCACGGGAGCGCCGCCCAGGGGGTTGGAGGCGTGGGCGCCGGGCTGGTCGACGTCAGTCACCAGCCCGCTGGACAGGATGGCGAAGGTGCCGCCGTTGGTGGGAAAGCCGGTCAGCGCGCTGTCCCCCACCCCGGCGGTCCCCGGGTCCGGCTGGGTCTCGAAGCTGGCGCCGGTCACGTTCGCGGAGGGGGAGGCCAGCGCCTGCGCCAACTCGGAGGCGCTACCGGGGGTGATGGCGCTGGGTCCGACCTCCAGCGCGTCGACGGATGGGGCGGTGCGATCTGGGTATTCTTCCTGGGCGGTGGCACCGCCGGGGGCGAGTGCCACCAGCAGCAGCGGGGCAATGCTGCCGGCGGCCAGCCCGGCACGCAGCCGGGATGATGTGGTGCGGGGCATGAGTGGTGCTCCTTCGGCTCCGGGCCGCGCGCGGCCCAACAGGGGTGGGCGCACGCGACCACGGGATGCCGAAGCGTCGGCCGGGGCCGACCGGCAGGGTTGTCGCACAGGAAGAGCAGTCACGGTTGCCCTGGTGCGCAACATAACTACACCCGGTATGTCGCACTTACGTCGCTGTCCGCAGAATCACGCAACGCCGGCCACGACGTGACCGGCGTTGCGCGACCTATGGCTGCGCGCCTCAGCGGGCGTCGAGCACCTCTCGCAGCACCTCCAGGACACCCTCGTTGACGGCCGTCTCACCACCGAGTACGTAGGCGTGCGTGGTGTCCTCCGACGCCTCGATCCAGGTGCTGGTCGACTCCGGGAGCCGGTCGGCGCGGGTCAGCACGATGACCTCGCCCAGCACACCGCCGGGCAGCGCGTCGACCAGGTGACGGTCCTCGCCGGAGGCGACGGTCACCGAGGTGGCGTCCAGACCGGCGGCGACGTAGTGGTCGGCCACCGCGGTCGCGGTCTGCCACCGGTTGTCGCCGAAGACGCGGACCGGGTCCGGCAGCTCCTCCAGCACGCCGTCGGAGATGACGCCGACACCGCCGACGGCGACGGTGGCGTCCACGTCCTCCAGGTAGGTCGGCCGTGACCACAGGGACCGTCTCCTTGCGGACCAGCACGATCGGCGTCGCCGCGTCGGAGGCGGCGCCGGAGACGGCCAGGGCGTCGATCAGGTGCCCGTCCTCGCCGGAGGCCACGACCGCGTCGGGACCGCCGATGAGGCCGGCGACCTCCGTGGCGGTGCCGTACCGGTCGTCGCCGAAGACCCGGCTCACCTCGATGTCCAGCGCCTCCAGCTCCTCGACGACGGCCTCGTTGATCGCGGACGCACCGCCGACGATCTGCACCGAGGTCACCCCGCGTTCCTGCAGGTCCTCGACCACGACCGCCGGCAGCCGGTCGGCGCGGGTGGCCAGCAGCGGCTGCTCCTGCCCGTGGGCCAGCGGCGCGGCGACGAGCCCGTCGACCAGGTGGTCGTCCTCCCCGCTGACCAGGGTCACCGAGGTCGCGACCGGGAAGGCCTCGCGGCCGATCTCCACGGCGGTGGCGTACCGGTCGGACCCGCTCAGCCGGTCGACCGACCGGTTCGCGTCGGCGGCGACGCGGACCAGCTCGACCAGGCCCGCGGCATACTCCTGCGACTCCTCGTGGCCCTCCTCGTAGGGCGGCTGGAAGCCGACGCCCTGCCACTGCTGGAGGTCCTCGTTCCACAGGTCGTTGCCGACCTCGAAGTCCCAGGCGATGATCCCGTAGTCGTAGTACAGGTGGTCACCGGAGTTGCCGGCGGCGCTGTAGAGCACGTCGACGACCGGGCCGGTGTTGGACGGCCAGGTCATCGTGCCCCGGTGCTGGCTGATCGCCGCGATGATCCGCTGGGAGGCGTCGAAGAACTGCTCCTCGACCTCCGGCTCGGGGTAGGGCAGCGGCACCCGCCCGGGCATCTCGTAGGCGCCCGGGGACCACATGAAGTAGCCGCCGTAGCTGTGCACGTTCATCGCGTGCGTGATGTTCGGGTGCTGGTCGGCCACAGCGTCCACGTTGCGCGACTCCGGCTCGGAGAGCTCCTCCGGCCCGGCAAAGACGTCGGAGCGGCAGTTCAGCGAGCCGCCCACGAACCCGTCGTGGACCGAGCCCACCGCGTAGTTGCGGTTGATGTCCACACCCCAGCTGTCGGCATACTGCGGGTCCCGGTCCAGGCCCTCGCAGTGCTCGGTCATGTTCCGTCGCTGCCAGTTGTTGTCGTTGAAGGAGTAGTTCGCACCGTCCGGGTTGACGACGGGCAGGACGAAGATCTCCACCTCCTCGAGCAGTTGCGCGGTCTCCTCGTCGGTGTAGGCGTTGGCCAGCATCCGCTCGGCGAACTCCAGGGTCGCCAGCGGGGTCACCCACTCCCGGGCGTGCTCCTGGCTGTAGGCGAAGACGCCGGGTCGCGACCCGTCACGGTGCTCCCCGATCCGCAGCATCCGGACCGTGGCCGGCTCCGGGTCCAGGTGCGAGCCCTCCAGCCCGTCGTCCAGGACCTCCACGGCCTCCGGCATCAGCGCGCCGGAGGACCCCTGCGGCACGAAGGCGCTGAACTGCTCGGGGAACTCGGCGGTGATGAAGGACGCCACCTCGTCGGTCGTGCTCGTCACCTCCCCCTCGGCGTCGGTGGCCAGGGCGAGGAACAGCGTGCGGTCCGCGTAGCTGCCCTCCAGCTCCTGGTCCGGCTCGCCGGGCGCCTCCACCCGCACCTCGATGTCGTTCGCCCCGTCGGAGCCGTAGTCGACCGACTCGATGACGACGGCCCCGGTCGCCCGGTCGCCCACGAGGGCCTTGGCAGTGCGCCGGTAGCCGTTGGTCAGGTCGGGCAGCTCGACGATCTCGGCCAGCTCGGGGTACTGCTCGGCGAGCCGGTCGATCCGCTCGTCGATCTCGGCCGGCGTCATGTAGCGGTCGATGAAGTCGTGCTGGTAGCCCTCGGGCAGCTCCGGCGTCCCGGCCCGCGGCCACAGGACGGGCTCGGCGGAGGCGCTCCCGTCCTGGTTGGACGTGGCGGTCACGGCGACGGGGGCGTCCGGCAGCGGCACCGGCAGGTAGTAGTGGAACATGTACTCCCCGGCGTCGACGTAGCGGAACAGGGAGAAGGTGCCGGTGGTGCCGTCGGCGGTCTCCCACTCCACCTCGATCTGCAGCTCGGGGTCCTCGGTCGCCGAGGTGGACACCTGGACCTGCAGGAAGGTCTGCCCGGCGTCCTCCCACCAGTAGGCGTGGTCGAACGTCAGCGTGTCGGCGGGCTGCACCTGCCCGTTGACCGTCTGCGGCGTCAGGCCGGTGGCGCGGCGCTGCTCGGAGGCCTCCCGGCTCGCCTCGAACCGGGCCTGGGCGTCGCCCTCGCGCTGGATGACCTGGCGCACCGTCGCGCCCTGCTCCTGGAGGGCGGCGAGCTCGTCACCGGTGAGGACGAGGTCGACGAGCACGGCGCCGTCCCGGGAGTCCGGCGACGGGGCAGGCACCGCCGCGATGTCGGCACCGTCGGCGACGAGCGTCTCAAGGACCTGCCGGTCCGGCAGCTCCAGCCGCAGCAGCGCCCTGTCCGAGCCCTCCGGGAGGCCCTCGTGCTGGACCTGTTGGGCACCCGGTGGAGCACCGTCCCCGGGCGCCGCGAGCGCCCCCGGGGTGGCCACCAGCAGGGCAGCAGAGAGGGCAACGGCGAGACGACGACGCGACATGGGCGTTCCTTATCGGAGCGTGCTGTCGGCCGTGACAGGGGGTCCCGGATCTGCCGGGCACAGCTGACGATTCGGTGCGTTCAATCCTGTCCGGGTGACGTTGAGCCGTCAACCGGAAGGGGTGGCGCGGGCACGGGTGGTCGGCCCGTTGACGCTGCCGGCCACCGGCCGCCGCGCGCGTCCGGTCGCCCGGGGCTATGGTCGAATGATGGACACGGAAGAGAAGGAAGCACTGCAGAGCTGGTGGCTGGCCCTCTCCGAGGAGAGCCAGGCACAGGCCGGCCGGTTGGCCGAGGGAGACACCATCCCGGAGGGCCTGTGGGTCGAGCTGTACGAAGCCGGTGTTCCACAGGCCGCCTCGTGGTGGCCCCGGACCGAGGAGGAGGAACGACTCGCGCCGGATCGGTTCGTGCGGTTCGTCGCCGACCAGGACAAGGACGCCGGGCCCGTCAACTGACCCCGCCCTCCTGGGACACCTGGCGGCACGGCATGGCGGGTAACTTTCCGGCTACTCACTAGCGGATTTTGCGGCTACTCACTAGCGGCTTTTGCATCTCCGGCGGGCGGACCGGGGCGCTCCCCGATGGTGAGCCACCCTCAGGCCTCGGGACGCAACCGGTAGGTGAGCACGGCGTTACCCACGGACGTCGCCGCGCTGTCGACGAGCTCCAGCCGAGTGATCGGGACCGTGTCGTCGAACAACCGGCGCCCCTGGCCCGTCGCTGGGTGGGTGGTCAGGGTGAGCCGGTCGATGACGCCGGCCAGGAACAGCGACCGGATCGTGTCGATCCCGCCGGTCACCGTGATAGCACCCTCCGACCCGTCCTCGGCGAGGCGGCGGACGTAGTCGGCCGGGTCGCCTTCGGCGACCACGCTGTTCTCCCACGTGGACACGTCGTACACCGTCGAGGTGATCACGTGCTTGCGCACCGGGTTGATGAAGGCGCCGAACGGGTCGTCCCCCGCGGCGTTCGGCCAGTAGTCGGCCCACTCCTGCCAGAGCTTTCGGCCGATGACTACGTCGGTGACGTCGCCGATGCCCTGGCCCATGAACTCCATCTCCTCCGGGCCGAAGGCGTCGAACTGCCACTGGTCGGGTGACTCCACGACCCCGTTGATGGCGTGGAACAGGTGTGCGCTGACGGTGCGTGCCATGAGGAGAGCCTCTCGTATGCAGTGGGTCGCCGGGATAGACCCGTGCCCACCGCGGAACTCATCGGCTCTGGCTGACCACCCTTCGGGCCGGGACGGCCGGAGCGGACGCGGTGCTGCGCTGCGGGCTCGCCACGAGGAAGGCACCGTCCACCGTCCGGGACGCCTGGGCGAGCCCGAGCGCGAGTCGGATGAGGGCCAGCAGGCCCACCATCACGGCGATTGCAATCCACATACATCGAGTGCACCGCGCGCGCGATCAACAGGACAACCCACCTGAGGTAAACATCGGCCAACAAATGCTCTCGGGCTGGCCTCATCCCTCCAAAGCCCTCGGCGCGCCCGATCAGCCGGTCGCGATGTCGGCCCACTCCCGCACCCAGGTCTCCCGGTTGGCCTCGATGTCCTCGGGAGCGACCTCGATCGGGGTGTCGGCGACCTCGGCCCACTGCGCCCACACCTCGGGCAGCTCGACCTGGGTGGAGACCGGGAAGACGTACATCGAGTCCGGGATCGCCGCCTGCACCTCGTCGGTCAGCAGGAAGTCGATCAGCGCCTGCGCGCCCTCGGGGTTGGCCGCGCCCTCGATGACCCCGGCGTACTCCACCTGCCGGAAGCAGGTGTCCAACAGTGCGGAGGTGGTCGGCTCGTCGCCATCCTCGGGGATGGTGAACGGCGGGCTGGAGGCGTAGGACAGCACGATCGGCCGGTCACCGTCGCCACCGCCGGCGGTGAAGTCGACGGTGTAGGCGTCGGTCCACCCCGAGGTGACCTTGGCCCCGTTGGCCATCAGGTCCTCCCAGTACGACGCCCATCCGTCCTCGCCGAACTCCCCGATGGTGGCCAGCAGGAACGACAGCCCCGGGCTCGAGGTGCTGGCCCCGGGGGTGACGAAGAGCCCCTCGTACGTCGGGTCGGTCAGGTCCTCCAGGGTCTGCGGCGGGTCGATCCCCTCCTCGGCAAACCAGGTGTCGTCGATGTTGAGGCAGACGTCGCCGTAGTCGATGGGGGTCAGGTATGCCGATCCCTCACCCGCGAGCGCGTGTTCGGCCGCACCCTCCGGCAGGTCGGCGGGGGTGTACTCGGCCAGCACGCCCTCGTCGACGGCGCGCGAGGCGAAGGCGTTGTCGATGCCGAAGACGACGTCGCCGACCGGGCTGCCCTTGGTGAGCACCAGCTGGTTGGTGACCGCTCCGGCGTCACCGGCCGCCTGGACCGTCACCTGGTAGCCGGTCTGCTCGGTGAAGGCCTCGAGGTGCTCCTCCGGCAGGTTGAACGAGTCGTGCGTGACGAGCACGACCTCGCCACCCTGGGGGCTTCCGGCCGTTGACGTGCTGGTGCCCTCGTCGGTGCCACCACCCTCGCCGGCGGGCTCGTCCTCTCCCCCACCCAGCGAGCACCCTGCGAGCGCCAGCACGGTGGCGGCGGCCACGGTGCCCTGGGCGAGGGAGAAGCGGGCGCGGGTGGTACGGGTGATGGAACGCATGGATGTCCTCCGACTTCCTCCGCCGGCGTTAACCGGATCAGGTTCGAGGGTCTGCGGCGATCGGACTCGCCGCACTCTCAGCGCGTGAGCGCTCCCCTGTCGTGTGTGCGCCCGACCTTACCGTGCCGGCGGTGCTAGGAGATCCGCGGCTCCCTGTCCGGCTTGGTCCACTCCTCCTCGGACTGGGTCGGCGACTGCCCGGGGGCCTCGTCGTGAGGCGGGGTCTCGTTGAGCACCTCCGACGCCCGATCTAGCACGCCGGACGCGTGCCTGAGTGCGAGCACGAGCCAGATCAGGGCCAACGCCCCGACGGCAAGCGCGATCGCAGTCCACATCTGTCCAGCCAAGCCGCCAACCAACAAAGAGCACAACCACTATCGAGTAAGGGAGAGCCCACCTGATGCACAACTTTGACCCTTCCCAGGGATTCCTCACGCCCAGGTCATGGACAGATCAACCACCTGGGGCGCCCGATCACCCGGGCGCCTCTCGTGTCCTCTCGTCAGGGCCGGACCCCACGAGAAGGACGCCGCGACGGTCCGCAGGTAGTCTGCGAGAGAACACCCACGAACCACTCGTGGGCGGGACCGACCGAGGGAAGGTAGAGCATGGGCAACCTGGTCTGGAAGCTGATGGCAACCGGCGCCGCGATGGCGGCCGGGATCGTCGCCAGCAAGGCCACCGACGGCACCTGGAAGTTCGTCACCGGAGGCGACTCCCCGGCCAACCCGGAGGACCCGGACATCGATTGGAAAGAGGCGATCGCCTTCGCGCTCGTCTCTGGCGCCATCATCGGGCTGAGCCGTATGGTCGCCAACCGACAGGCGGCCGCGATCTACAAGAAGTCGACGGGGCACCTGCCCCAGCAGTTGGCGAAGAAGGACAGCTGACCGACTTCCTCGGCGATGATTCGTCGTCTTCGCATAGTCGCGTCTCTCGGTAAAGGAATCGCGCTAAGACGCCCAATAGCCCATAAACGAGACCTACCGCCTCAAACTTGTCGGCTTGCTCACCTACAGACGGCATGAGAGGATTCGCGCGTCTTTTGGCCGCTCCTCGACGGAGGTTTCCGCAATGACACCCCGGCGGCGCACGTCCGATGCCGTCGCTCAGGTGCTCTACGCCCTGGGCGATGGTGCATGCGTGGTCTGTGGCCGTCATCTTCACCGTGTGGCTGCGTTTTCAGTACGACTTCTCCAGGACCTTCGTGCCCGAGACGTGGACGGTGGCCGGCTGGGCAGCGCTGATCCAGATCACCCTGGGCATGGTGTTGGGGCCGTATCTCATCAGGCACCAACGCGGGTCGTTTGAAGAGGTTGTCTCCGTTGCTCGGGCGGCGCTCCTGACCGGGACTATTCCTTGGCGTCTGGGCGATATGGATCGATCCCTATATCGTTCCCCGTTCAGTTCCGGCCGTCGGCGGAGCAGTGGCCCTTATCCTCATGCTCGCGGTGCGCTTCGTTATCCGTTCCTGGCGGGCGCGAGTCGCGGTCCGGCGAGACGTCGGGGCGAACGTCATCATCTATGGGGCGGGCGTGCTCGGGCGTCGACTCCTCGCCAATATGGTGCAGGACGACCAGGCTGTCCTTCCGG
This sequence comes from Ornithinicoccus sp., assembly GCF_057176825.1. Taxonomy (NCBI): domain Bacteria; kingdom Bacillati; phylum Actinomycetota; class Actinomycetes; order Micrococcales; family Intrasporangiaceae; genus Ornithinicoccus; species Ornithinicoccus sp. Next base: position 3,880,714 of record NZ_CM169976.1, read on the forward strand.
CCGGTTGCCTTCCTGGATGACGACCGCCGCAAGCGCAAGCTCCGGGTCGAAGGTGTGCCTGTCCGTGGCGGACGGGACGCGATGGTCCGTGTCGCCAAGCGCTATGACGCGACGCACCTAGCAGTGGCCATCCCCCTGGCCGATGCCAGCCTGATGCGAGAGATCAAGAATCTCGCGGCGAAGGCCGACCTCACGGTCAAGGTGCTGCCGACGCTGAATACCTTGATGGACGAGAACCCGCACGTCTCCGACCTGCGGGACATCAATCTCGAGGACCTCCTCGGGCGCCGGGCCACCCAACTCGACCAGGGAGCGATCGCCGACCAGATCACTGGCAAGGTCGTGCTGGTCACCGGCGCCGGCGGCTCGATCGGGTCGGAGCTGTGCCGTCAGATCCGCCGGTTCAACCCCTCCCGACTCCTCTTGCTCGACAGGGACGAATCGGCCCTGCACGACACGCACCTATCGCTGACGGGACGCGGACTGCGCGACAGCGACGACATTCTCCTGACAGACATCCGGGATGCCCAGGCCTTGGAGCAGGTCTTCGAGCGCTTCCGTCCTGACGTGGTCTTCCACGCGGCTGCCCTCAAACACCTGCCCATCCTCGAACGGTTCCCGCTCGAAGCCTGGACCGTCAACGTCCTGGGGACGCTCAACGTGCTCTCTGCCGCAGCACACAGCGGGGTCGGCACCTTCGTCAACGTGTCCACGGACAAGGCCGCGAATCCGTCCTCGGTCCTTGGCTATACCAAACGGACGACCGAACGGCTGACCGCGCATTTCGCGACCACCCAACCGGGTCGCTACGTCTCGGTCCGATTCGGCAACGTCCTGGGGTCCCGCGGTTCCGTGGTGCCTATCTTCACCGAGCAGATCCAACGCGGGGGGCCGGTCACGGTCACCCACCCCGAGGTCGAGCGCTACTTCATGCTGATCCCCGAGGCATGCCAACTGGTCATGCAGGCGGCCGCGATGGAGACCGACGGTGATGTCCTGGTCCTCGACATGGGCACTCCCGTGAAGATCCTGGAGGTTGCCACGACGCTCATCGGTATGTCGGGGCGGCGCGACATCGAGATCGTGTTCACGGGACTGCGGCCGGCGGAGAAGATGTCCGAAGAGCTCTTCGGACTGGACTATCGCCATTCCACGAGCCATCCGTTGGTCCAGTCGGTGAGCGTCCCCGTGCTCGATCCGCTGGCGCTACAGATGGTCGACCCCCAGCGTGTCGACGAACTGGTGGGGTGGCTCCGGCAACGCTCGAGTCCGGTGGAGAGCGTCATACCCCGCACATGATCGAGTGGTCCCTGCTCGCGCTGGGCGCCGCCGCGGCGACAACAGCCCTCGCCCCTGCCGTCCTCCGGCTGCTGCACCGCCTGGGTGCCCTGGACGTGCCCAACCACCGTTCCTCCCACGAGGAGCCGACGATCCGGGGCGGCGGCGTCGCCTGCGCGCTCGGGATCCTGGCCACGGCCGCCGTCGCACAGGTCCTCGGCGTGGACGTTCCGTGGCCAGCCCTCGCCGCCGGGCTCGCCATGGCGCTGCTCGGTTTCGTCACGGACCTGCGCGACCCGTCAGCCATCGCCCGCCTGGGGCTGCAGATAGCCACCGGGGCTGCCCTGGGTGGCGTGCTCGGAGGCCCAGGGAGTGTGCTCCTCGGGGCGGTCGCCTTCCCGGTTCTGATCAACGCCGTGAACTTCATGGACGGCATCAACGGCATCACGGGGCTCACGGTCTGTGCGTGGGCCCTCGTGATGCTGTTCATCGGCCCCTCCCCCGAGACCCTGGTCCTGGCCGCTCTCGCCGGGGGCGCCGCCTTGGCGTTCCTGCCCTGGAACGTGCCAACCGCCCGCATGTTCCTCGGGGACTGCGGCAGTTACCTCTTCGGTGGCATCCTCGCCGCAGCACTGGTCAGCGAGCAGGTCTCCGCGGCGGGCCTGTGGTGGCTCGTCGCCACCCCGCTCCTGCCCTACCTTCTCGACACTGGGTCCACGCTGGTGCGTCGAGCCATCCGCGGGGAGAACCTGGCTCGAGGCGCACCGTGAGCACCTCTACCAGCGCCTGTCACGCCGGCCCGGCTGGACCCACGCGAGGGTCGCCCTGCTGTATGCCGTGCTCGCGCTGGCCGCTGGCGCGTTGGGCTACGCCATGCTCGGCGCCTGAGCACCGCTCACCTGCCGGTGAGCTCGTATGACGTGCCGTAGCTGGTCGACATAGCCGGACAGGTCACCCGAGCGCAGGGCCGTGCCCAACTCGGCGGTGCGGCCCTCGTTGAGGCGGTTGATCGACATACCGCCGGAGGTCATGTCGAAGTAGGCGACGGGCACCATCAGCGAGGTGATGTTGTCCGCCTCGATGCTCGGCGCCCACGTCGACCAGGGTCATCAGCTGCTCGAGCGTGAGGTCGCCCTCGATCTTGACGTTCTGGTAGCAGCATCGGCAGCAGCTCCACGAGCTTCTCCGGCTCGTCCTCCCGGATCTCCACGAGGCGGTCCATCATGCCGACCAGCGCGGCCCGGTGCCGCTCGGTGCGGTCCAGGTCACCCAGCGGCATCGTCTTGCGCTCGCGCACATAGATCAGGCCGTCGGTGTTCTCCAGGAAGATGCGACCCTGCTCGAAGACCAACTGCCGCCCGGTCGACTCGACGGTGACGGCTGGTCGCGTGCTTGTTCTCCACCCAGAACCCGTCCATCCACCGGGTGAGGGCGATGAACATGTCGAAGTTGGTCTGGGCGACGAAGTCGATCTCCAGTCCGCCCATGAGGTCGGACACCGTCTCGCGCAGCAGCGGGATGCCGCCGCGGGCGTAGGCCTCGTTGATCTTGTTCTTCCCGTAGCCGGGGATGTCCACGTAGGAGTCACGCGCGATGGAGACGAGGTTCAGGTGCTCACGGTCCGCGGAGAGCTGGACCAGCACGATGACGTCGGAGTGGCCGCTGAAGTCGTTGGTGCGCGAGTCGACTGCCGATCAGCAGCGCCGTGATGGTGCCGTCGGGCAGTTCCTCGCCCGCCGCACTCCTCGTCGTCCTCCGTCGGCGAGGCAGTGGTCGTGGTCTCGGCTGCCTCGGTCGGCTCGGGAGCGGCGGTTGCCGTCTCCGCGTCGGTATCCGGCGCCGCCGTGGGCGAGGCCGACGTCGGGGCGACATCGGAGGTCACCGCTGCTGCGTCGGGCACCCGGTCGGTGGCCGTCGCGAGGGCGATGTCATCGGTGTCGGTCTGGGCGCCGTCGTCGTCCTGGCCGCCGCAGGCGGTCACCATCCCGAGGCACAGGATGAGCAGGAGGACGCTGAGTCGACGGACGATGGTCATGGATCTCCTTCACGCCGGGAGGGCGTCCCACGCCCCCGTGTGCGGGTAACAGTGAACCACGCCGGACGTCGCAGCGCGTCGTTCCGTGCGCGACCGGGCTGGCACAATGACGGCCATGACGACGCGCAGGGTGTTGGGGGCTGCCCTGGGACTGGGGCTCATCATCCTCAATGTGGCCATCATCGCGCTCGTGGTGATCTCGACGTCCCAGCGGGGCTGGTCGGGGCTGCTGGGCACGGGACACGCCCGAGGCCGCCGCAACGGCAGACTCCGTCGGCACCGATCACCGAGCCCTACACCGAGCCCTGAGCGGACGGAGGCCTCGCCGTCGACCAGCAGCCCGAGCCCGACAGAGACCGCCGAGCCGGAGCCTGAGCCGACCCTTGCCGAGCGGTACGCCGACGGCGAGGACCTCACCGTGGTGGTGCTCGGCGACCAGACCGGGGTTGACCCCGCCGACTGGGTGCTGTCCTGGGCCCGGCAGCTGTCAGCCGTCCACTCGGTGGAGGTCCATGTGACGTCCACCGGCGACCCGACGCTCTACCTCGGGCCCGAGTCGCTGGGCACGGGCGAGCCGCTGATCACGATCTACAACGCCAGCCACATCGGCAACACCCCGGGTTACGCCGCCAACCGGCTGGGCGCCATGTTGCCCGAGGACCCGGACGTGGTGCTGCTCAACTTTGGTCGCTCCAACAGTCAGGACGACATCGCCGAACAGTTGGACTCCTTGTGGGAGGGTCTGACGCAGGACCGCGAGCTCGACACCAGGGTCCTGATCCAGCCACCTCGACAGGACGGCCAACCCCAGCTGGACGACGTGACGCGTGACTGGGCGGAGGACGTCGGGGCGGACACGATCGACGTGGCGGAGGTCTTCGCCGAGGAGGGCATCGTCTGGGGCACCGTCTCGACCCGCGACCCGCTCTCGGTCAACATCTACGGCGCCGGTCGCTGGGCCGAGATCGTGCAGTCCCAACTCCTCGACAGCGAGTAGGGCAGGATGGCGTCGATGGATCAGACCCTGAGCTCGTTGCGCACGCAGCTCTGGCACCTGCGGCGGGGAGGCATGCGCCAGTGGCGGACGAACAGGGCCAGGGTGCGCGCGACCGGGGGGGTCGTCTTCCCGGCGGCCCCACCAGAGACCCAGCTCTGGAGCCGCGATCGCGAGGTGGCCGAGTGGCCGCTCCCTCAGCGGCCAGCCCCGGCGCGCCATGCGGGTCGGCGTGATCCTGGACGACTTCAGCGCGCTTGCGTTCGGCTACGAGTGGGACCAGACCGCGCTCACCCCCGGCGGGTGGCGCGACGAGTTGTCTCCACTCCCCGATCTGCTCTTCGTGGAGTCCGCCTGGGCCGGCAGCGGCGGCGCCTGGCGCTACGCCCTCACCGGGTCCCAACGCCCCCAGCCAGGAGTTGCGCGACCTAGTGGGCTGGTGCCGCGACGCAGGGAGTGTGCCCACGGTCTTCTGGAACAAGGAGGACCCGGTCCACTTCGACGACTTCATCGACACGGCGGCCCTGTTCGACCACGTGCTCACGACCGACGACGCGGTGGTGACGGACTACCAGGCACGCCTCGGTCATGAACGGGTCGCGGTGATGCCCTTCGGTGCCGCCTCGTGGATCCACAACCCCATGCGGCCCGCCGGGCACGCTCGGCGCGACGTGGCCTTCGCCGGCACCTACTTCGCGCACAAGTACCCGGAGCGGCGCGCAGCAGATGGAACTGCTGCTCGGCGCCGCGGCCGCCGTTTCCCCGCGCCTCCCGACGGGCTTGGAGATCTTCTCCCGGTTCCGGGGCGGCGACGACCGCTACCAGTTCCCTGCCCCGTTGGACGACTACGTCGTCGGCTCGCTGTCCTACTCACAAATGCTCACGGCCTACCGCGAGTTCAAGGCCTTCCTCAACGTCAACTCCGTCACCTCCAGCAGGACGATGTATCCCCGACGGGTGCTGGAACTGGCCGCCTGTGCGACCCCCGTGATCTCCACCCCCGCGCCAGCCATTGCCGAGATCTTCCCGCCGGACGAGGTCCTCACGGTCACCGAGCGGGACCAGGCAGAGTGGACGGTCCGCGCGCTGGTCGGCAACGTCGAGTGGGGTGACCGGCTAGGCCACCTCGCCGCCCGCCGGGTGCTTGCCTCGCACACCTACCGCCACCGCGTCGACGGCCTGCTCGAGTCGGTGGGACTCGGCCAACACCGGGTCAAGGACCCGAGCATCTCAGTCATCACCTCAACGAAACGGCCTGAGCACCTTCGATCTCTCGTGCAGACCGTCGCTCATCAGCATGAGGTCAGTCCCCAACTCGTGCTGCTCACCCACGGTTTCGAACCAGACTTTGACTTGCGCGGTGAGGCCGCAGCCCTCGGCCTCACGGACGTGGTCCTGATCAGCGCACCCGAGGACGTGTCCCTGGGTCACTGCCTGAATCAGTGCATCGACGTTGCCGACGGCGACGTGGTGGCCAAGATGGACGACGATGACCTCTACTCCGAGCACTACCTCGCCGACCAACTCCGCGCGTTGGACTTCTCCGGGGCGGACGTGGTCGGCAAGCACGCTCATCACATGCTACTTGAGTCGATGCAAGCGCTCCTCGTCCGGTTCTCCCACTACGAGAACCGCTTCAGTCACTTCGTCATGGGACCGACCCTGATGACTCGGAGAGAACTCGTCCGAGATCTGCGGTTCGCCGACGTCAGCCGCGGCGAAGATTCCGACCTGCTAAATCGTCTGCTACTGGGTGGTGGGCGAATCTACGCCAGCGATCGCTTCGGGTTCGTGCAGGTGAGGCGCGGATCTGGACACACATGGCAAGCGAATGACGCTGAACTCCTGGCGAACGGGCAGGTTCTGGCCTTTCGGAGCGAACGCTGAGCACGCGTTGATCTAGCGTAGCCATGGCCGATGCTCAGCAACAATGAACAACTCGGACCTGAGTTGGCTACCTTGGCGTGATTCTGGCGGGTCGTAGCTCGCTGACGTGCTGTTTTGTCGTACAGGGTGGTCACTAACAACTGGGTAGCCTTGCCTGGTGGGAACGTTCGTGCGCCGGGTTGTCGGCGGCCACGGCAGACTGCCCGGAGACGGTCAGGTAGTGCCCGTTGGCGGTCATGAGAACTGCCCGCTGACGGTCAGGGGATCTGCCCGACACGAGTTCGTTGCCCTCACCGGTTCCCACGGTTGGGGCCCCTCCTCAGGTGCGATCGACGGTGCTGAAGCGCCCATCGCCCCTGAGGAGGGACAAGTGAAGTCTGCCGAGGAGATCATGGAAATTCTGGATGCCTACGACCTGACCAGGTCGTTGCGTGACGCCGGTGAGCTGGCCGGTTGCTCGCACCACACTGTCAAGGCGTACGTGCAGCGGCGTGCTGCCGGTGGCCGGCTGGACCGGCCGGCGGCGCCCGCGGATGATCGACGGGTACCTGCCGAAGATCGAGGAGTGGGTCGAGCGCAGTCAGGGCAAAGTCCGCGCCGACATCATCCACGAGCGGCTCGTCGGCATGGGGTTCACGGGCACCGAGCGCACCACGCGTCGGGCCGTCGCGGAGGCGAAGGCGGCGTGGCGGGCGGGCAACCGGCGCACCTACCGTCCGTGGATCACCGAGCCGGGATTGTGGTTGCAGTTCGACTGGGGCGAAGGCCCCAGAGTGCCCGGGCCGGACGCGGTGCCGCGGCACACGCTGCTGTTCTGCGCATGGCTGGCCTGGTCGCGGTTCCGGGTGGTGATCCCGGTGTGGGACCAGAGTCTGCCGACGCTGATCGCCTGCCTGGACGCGACGTTGCGGCGGATCGGTGGGGTGCCGACCTACGTGCTGACCGACAACGCCAGGACGGTGAGCATCGACCACGTCGCCGGCGTGGCAGTGCGTCACCCGCAGATCGTGGCGGCCGGTCGGCACTACGGCACCCAGGTCCACACCTGTGTCCCCTTCGACCCCGAGTCCAAGGGAGGCACGGAGTCCACCGTCCGGCTGGCGAAGGCCGACGTGGTGCCCACCGAGGCCAACCTGCGCCCGGCCTACGGCTCGTTCGCCGAGCTGGAGGAGGCGTGTGAGGAGTTCTGCGCCAAGGTCAACGGGCGGGTCCACCGCGAGTCGGCGCGGATCCCGGCCGAGGCTCTGTTGGAGGAGCGCCGGCGGCTGCACGTGCTGCCGGCCGCCCCGCACACCCTGGCGCTGGGCGAGACCAGGACGGTGAACACTGATCAGACGGTGCGTTACGGCTCGGTGCGCTACTCCACCCCGCCCGGCTTGGTTGGCGCCGAGGTCTGGGCCCGCGTCGCCGGCACTGAGCTCGTCCTGGTCGCTGACCTCGACGCACTGCCCCGCCGCCCGGGCTGGGCCGGTGAGCGTCGCGGGCTGGTCGAGGTGGCCCGCCACCGCCTCTCCACGCCTGGTACTCCGCGGATCGATCTGGCCCACTACCCCGACCATCCCCAGGACCCCCACGGGGCGCCGCGCCCACCACGGCCCCGGGCACGCAGCGCCGCCGAGCGCGACTTCCTCGACCTGGGTCCCGGCGCCCACGACTGGCTGATCGCGGCCTCGGCCGCCGGGACCACGCGGATCCGGGCCAAGATGGCCGCCGCCCTCGAGCTCGCCGCCCTCGTCGGCACCCCGGCCGTCGAGGCGGCCCTGGCCGCGGCCGCCCAGGCCGGACGGTTCGGCGAGGAAGACCTCACGGCGATCGTCGCCCACCAGGCCACCGCTGCCGCCACCGGCGATCTCGTCATGGCCGACGAGACGCACTCCGCCCAGCCCGGCACCGCCACCTGGGCCGGCTTCACGACCAGCAAGGAGACCACCCGATGACCACCACCACGACGACCACCGCGAGGGCTACCACGATGCCGGCGGCGCCGCCGCTACCCGAGGACCTCACCGCCGTCCTCAAGCGCATGCGCATGCCCTACCTACGCGCAGCCGCCCCCGAGGTCCTCGCGACCGCCAAAGCCCAGCGGTGGGACCCCACCGAGGTCCTGCGCGTCCTGCTCGCCGAGGAAGCACGCGGCCGCGACGAGGCCACCCGGGCCATGCGCCGCAAGACCGCCGGGCTGCCCGCCGGGAAGACGTTCGAGTCCTGGCGCGAGGACGACTCCTCCATCCCGGTCCCGACCCAGTCGGCCCTCGCGACCCTGGAGTGGGTCCACCGCGCCGAGAACCTCGCCATCTCCGGACCCTCCGGGACGGGCAAGACGCACTTCGTCGAGGCCCTGGCCCACAAGGTCATCGACGCCGGCATGCGCGTCTCCTGGTTCACCCTCGAGGACCTCGGGGTGCTGCTGCGCCGCCACCGCGCCGACGACACCGTCACCCGCGCCATCGCCCGCGTCCTGCGCGCCGACC